>NZ_CM143651.1:5000-3780000 GCF_055081105.1 Clostridium sp. CM038
GCTGAGATGTGATGGGGAAGGGAATTTATTCCTGAAGTATCTGATTCCACGCTGCCAAGAAAAGTCTCTATCGAGGATATTGGTGCCCGTACCGCAAACCGACACAGGTAGGTGAGGAGAGAATCCTAAGACCATCGGAAGAATTGTTGTTAAGGAACTCGGCAAATTGACCCCGTAACTTCGGGAGAAGGGGTGCCTACGTAAGTAGGTCGCAGAGAATAGGCCCAAGCAACTGTTTAGCAAAAACACAGGTCTCTGCTAAAGCGAAAGCTGATGTATAGGGGCTGACGCCTGCCCGGTGCTGGAAGGTTAAGGGGATTACTTAGCGCAAGCGAAGGTATGAACTTAAGCCCCAGTAAACGGCGGCCGTAACTATAACGGTCCTAAGGTAGCGAAATTCCTTGTCGGGTAAGTTCCGACCCGCACGAATGGCGTAATGATTTGGGCACTGTCTCAACAACACATCCGGCGAAATTGTAGTGCAAGTGAAGATGCTTGCTACCCGCGATTGGACGGAAAGACCCCGTAGAGCTTTACTGTAGCTTAGCATTGAATTTCGGTATTGTCTGTACAGGATAGGTGGGAGACTGAGAAACATGGGCGTCAGCCTGTGTGGAGTCATCCTTGGGATACCACCCTGACAGTACTGAGGTTCTAACTGGAGGCCATGAATCTGGTCACAGGACATTGTTAGGTGGGCAGTTTGACTGGGGCGGTCGCCTCCAAAAAAGTAACGGAGGCGCCCAAAGGTTCCCTCAGCGCGGTTGGAAATCGCGCGAAGAGTGCAAAGGCAGAAGGGAGCCTGACTGCGACACTTACAAGTGGAGCAGGGACGAAAGTCGGGCTTAGTGATCCGGTGGTACCTCGTGGGAGGGCCATCGCTCAACGGATAAAAGCTACCTCGGGGATAACAGGCTGATCTCCCCCAAGAGTCCACATCGACGGGGAGGTTTGGCACCTCGATGTCGGCTCGTCGCATCCTGGGGCTGAAGTAGGTCCCAAGGGTTGGGCTGTTCGCCCATTAAAGCGGCACGCGAGCTGGGTTCAGAACGTCGTGAGACAGTTCGGTCCCTATCCGTCGCGGGCGTAGGAAATTTGAAGGGAGCTGTCCTTAGTACGAGAGGACCGGGATGGACAAACCTCTGGTGCACCAGTTGTCACGCCAGTGGCATCGCTGGGTAGCTATGTTTGGAAGGGATAAACGCTGAAAGCATCTAAGCGTGAAGCCCACCCTGAGATGAGATTTCCCATAACTCGCACGTAAGTGCGATGTTAGTAAGACTCCTGGAAGACCACCAGGTTGATAGGTTAGAGGTGTAAGCATGGTAACATGTTCAGCTGACTAATACTAATAAGTCGAGGGCTTGACCTAAATAATTAAAAATAACGCGAAGCTTCGGACGTAAGGAAGAAGACTAATTCACTGTGCAATTTTCAGAGAATATTTATATTCTCAATCTGGTGATTATGGCATGAAGGTAACACCCGTTCCCATACCGAACACGAAGGTTAAGCTTCAATGCGCCGATGGTACTGCAGGGGTGACCTTGTGGAAGAGTAGGTTGTCGCCAGGTCAATACATGGATCTTTAGCTCAGCTGGTTAGAGCTACCGGCTCATAACCGGTCGGTCCGGGGTTCGAGTCCCTGAAGGTCCACCAAATAACAGTCCTATTAGGACTGTTATTTTTATTTCACTAAAAATAATGGAGCTAATATATAGTTACATAATATTAAAAATGATATGGTTTTATTAACATAAATAGGCGAACACTTGTGGATAATGTGAATTCATTTGACATAACTGTTAATATTAAATGCAATATATTTATGAAAGTGAAGTTATAAAGCTAAGTTTAATATTTGAAATTTATATTTATTTATATTGAAAAAAGATTTACATATAATATTTATGTAAATCCTTTTTTTATTCAAGGATGGTATATTTCAAAAAATAATACAATCATACATATATTAATTTATATGGTTAGCTAATTATGAAATATATAGTAAAATATTTTTTTAACAAACGTTACTAAAGCAAAAATCACGCAGACACCTATTCACGTGTGTCAGCATAGTTAATTATTAGATTATTAGAGTAATATATAGCAAATTAATAATAATTCTATTATATAAATGGTAGGTTAAGTATAGAATTTTATTATTATGATAGAATACTCCTTGTAGTCACGAACGAGTAACTATAAAGATTGATAAGTTAACATTTAATATTCTAAAATGTTTAAAAGAAATGTTGACAAAATAAGAAATACCTAGTAATATAGTAGAAGTCGTCATATGATGACAAAGTAAATTGGTCTTTGAAAATTAAACAGAGAAATAGGTAAAGATAGCGAAATAATATTTCGCTAAACCAGTTAATTACTTTAGTATAAAGTAAAATTTAGTCGTAAGACTAAAAGTATGTAATGAGCTTGCGTAACAACTTAACAGTTGTCGCAGATTAATCATTTCAACTAAAAAAGTGTAAACTTTTAAATTGAGAGTTTGATCCTGGCTCAGGACGAACGCTGGCGGCGTGCCTAACACATGCAAGTCGAGCGATGAAACCTTTCGGGGTGGATTAGCGGCGGACGGGTGAGTAACACGTGGGTAACCTGCCTCAAAGAGGGGAATAGCCTCCCGAAAGGGAGATTAATACCGCATAATATGTTTTGGTCGCATGATCGAAACATCAAAGGATTTTTCTTCGGAAAATTCCACTTTGAGATGGACCCGCGGCGCATTAGCTAGTTGGTGAGGTAACGGCTCACCAAGGCGACGATGCGTAGCCGACCTGAGAGGGTGATCGGCCACATTGGAACTGAGACACGGTCCAGACTCCTACGGGAGGCAGCAGTGGGGAATATTGCGCAATGGGGGAAACCCTGACGCAGCAACGCCGCGTGAATGATGAAGGCCTTCGGGTTGTAAAGTTCTGTCTTCTGGGACGATAATGACGGTACCAGAGGAGGAAGCCACGGCTAACTACGTGCCAGCAGCCGCGGTAATACGTAGGTGGCAAGCGTTGTCCGGATTTACTGGGCGTAAAGGATGCGTAGGCGGACATTTAAGTCAGATGTGAAATACCCGAGCTTAACTTGGGTGCTGCATTTGAAACTGGGTGTCTAGAGTGCAGGAGAGGTAAGTGGAATTCCTAGTGTAGCGGTGAAATGCGTAGAGATTAGGAAGAACACCAGTGGCGAAGGCGACTTACTGGACTGTAACTGACGCTGAGGCATGAAAGCGTGGGGAGCAAACAGGATTAGATACCCTGGTAGTCCACGCCGTAAACGATGAATACTAGGTGTCGGGGGTCGAACCTCGGTGCCGCCGTTAACACATTAAGTATTCCGCCTGGGGAGTACGATCGCAAGATTAAAACTCAAAGGAATTGACGGGGGCCCGCACAAGCAGCGGAGCATGTGGTTTAATTCGAAGCAACGCGAAGAACCTTACCTAGACTTGACATCCCCTGCATAACCCAGAGATGGGCGAAGTCCTTCGGGACAGGGTGACAGGTGGTGCATGGTTGTCGTCAGCTCGTGTCGTGAGATGTTGGGTTAAGTCCCGCAACGAGCGCAACCCTTATCATTAGTTGCTACCATTAAGTTGAGCACTCTAGTGAGACTGCCCGGGTTAACCGGGAGGAAGGTGGGGATGACGTCAAATCATCATGCCCCTTATGTCTAGGGCTACACACGTGCTACAATGGTGAGTACAAAGAGATGCAAGACCGCAAGGTGGAGCCAAACTCAAAAACTCATCCCAGTTCGGATTGTAGGCTGCAACTCGCCTACATGAAGCCGGAGTTGCTAGTAATCGCGAATCAGCATGTCGCGGTGAATACGTTCCCGGGCCTTGTACACACCGCCCGTCACACCATGAGAGTTGGTAACACCCGAAGTCCGTGAGGTAACCGTAAGGAGCCAGCGGCCGAAGGTGGGATTGATGATTGGGGTGAAGTCGTAACAAGGTAGCCGTAGGAGAACCTGCGGCTGGATCACCTCCTTTCTAGGGAGTAGATGTATTGACTTCGGTCGATGCAATAGAAGAATATTAATTTGTTCTTCAAAAATATCTATTGTAATTAATCGTACCTAGTTCTCTGTTTAATTTTGAGAGACTAATTTTATCTAACTCTTAGGAGTTAGATAATGAATAGTTTTTCTTAAAATGTTCTTTGAAAATTGCACAGTGAAAAAAGTTGTTTTAAAAAAATTAAAACTACGCAAGTAGTTTATAAATTAATTTAATACAATTTCGCAAAATTAATATAACCGTCTATGTAAATAGACAGAATCAAGGTCAAGCTACAAAGGGCGCATGGCGAATGCCTTGGCACTAGGAGCCGAAGAAGGACGCGTTAAGCTGCGATAAGCTTTGGGTAGGCGCAAATAGCCTGTGATCCAAAGATTTCCGAATGGGGGAACCCACATAGTAACAACTATGTACTGCATACTGAATAAATAGGTATGCAGAGGTAGACCCGGGGAACTGAAACATCTAAGTACCCGGAGGAAGAGAAAGAAACATCGATTTCCTAAGTAGCGGCGAGCGAAAGGGAAAGAGCCCAAACCCAGGTCTTTGATCTGGGGGTTGAGGATAGATCATAAATACTGCAATTCCTTAATTGAAGATAGCTGGAAAGCTGCTCCGCAGAAGGTAATAGGCCTGTAAATGAAAAGGAAAAACAGTCAGATCTAATCCAGAGTACCACGAGACACGTGAAACCTTGTGGGAAGCTGGGAGGACCACCTCCCAAGGCTAAATACTACCTAGTGACCGATAGTGAAGAAGTACCGTGAGGGAAAGGTGAAAAGAACCCCGGAAGGGGAGTGAAATAGAACCTGAAACCGTGTGCCTACAACCGGTCGAAGCACTTTATATGTGTGACGGCGTGCTTTTTGTAGAACGAGCCAACGAGTTACGATATGTAGCAAGGTTAAGTACTTAAGGTACGGAGCCGAAGGGAAACCAAGTCTGAATAGGGCGCATAGTTGCATGTCGTAGACCCGAAACCGGGTGACCTATCCATGGCCAGGATGAAGCGGAAGTAAAATTCCGTGGAGGTCCGAACCACGTTGGTGTTGAAAAACCATGGGATGAGCTGTGGATAGCGGAGAAATTCCAATCGAACTCGGAGATAGCTGGTTCTCCTCGAAATAGCTTTAGGGCTAGCGTCGATTAATTGAGTAATGGAGGTAGAGCACTGAATGGGCTAGGGGCTGACAACAGTTACTGAACCCTATCAAACTCCGAATGCCATATACTTTTATTTCGGCAGTCAGACTGCGAATGATAAGATCCGTAGTCAAAAGGGAAACAGCCCAGACCATCAGCTAAGGTCCCAAAGTGTAAGTTAAGTGGAAAAGGATGTGGGATTTCTAAGACAACTAGGATGTTGGCTCAGAAGCAGCCACTCATTTAAAGAGTGCGTAATAGCTCACTAGTCAAGAGATCCTGCGCCGAAGATGTCCGGGGCTAAAACTTACCACCGAAGCTATGGGTGTACACAATTGTGTACGCGGTAGAGGAGCTTTCTGTACTGGCTGAAGTCATACCGTAAGGAGTGGTGGACGGTACAGAAGTGAGAATGTTGGCATGAGTAGCGAGAGTTAAGTGAGAATCTTAACGGTCGAAAACCTAAGGTTTCCTGAGGAAGGCTCGTCCTCTCAGGGTTAGTCGGGACCTAAGCCGAGGCCGAAAGGCGTAGGTGATGGACAATCGGTTGATATTCCGATACCACCAATGGACGTTATTAGAAATGGGATGACGCAGGAGGATAAGATGTGCACACTATTGGATGTGTGTCTAAGCATTTAGGCGGAGCAGACAGGCAAATCCGTTTGCTCTTAACGCTGAGATGTGATGGGGAAGGGAATTTATTCCTGAAGTATCTGATTCCACGCTGCCAAGAAAAGTCTCTATCGAGGATATTGGTGCCCGTACCGCAAACCGACACAGGTAGGTGAGGAGAGAATCCTAAGACCATCGGAAGAATTGTTGTTAAGGAACTCGGCAAATTGACCCCGTAACTTCGGGAGAAGGGGTGCCTACGTAAGTAGGTCGCAGAGAATAGGCCCAAGCAACTGTTTAGCAAAAACACAGGTCTCTGCTAAAGCGAAAGCTGATGTATAGGGGCTGACGCCTGCCCGGTGCTGGAAGGTTAAGGGGATTACTTAGCGCAAGCGAAGGTATGAACTTAAGCCCCAGTAAACGGCGGCCGTAACTATAACGGTCCTAAGGTAGCGAAATTCCTTGTCGGGTAAGTTCCGACCCGCACGAATGGCGTAATGATTTGGGCACTGTCTCAACAACACATCCGGCGAAATTGTAGTGCAAGTGAAGATGCTTGCTACCCGCGATTGGACGGAAAGACCCCGTAGAGCTTTACTGTAGCTTAGCATTGAATTTCGGTATTGTCTGTACAGGATAGGTGGGAGACTGAGAAACATGGGCGTCAGCCTGTGTGGAGTCATCCTTGGGATACCACCCTGACAGTACTGAGGTTCTAACTGGAGGCCATGAATCTGGTCACAGGACATTGTTAGGTGGGCAGTTTGACTGGGGCGGTCGCCTCCAAAAAAGTAACGGAGGCGCCCAAAGGTTCCCTCAGCGCGGTTGGAAATCGCGCGAAGAGTGCAAAGGCAGAAGGGAGCCTGACTGCGACACTTACAAGTGGAGCAGGGACGAAAGTCGGGCTTAGTGATCCGGTGGTACCTCGTGGGAGGGCCATCGCTCAACGGATAAAAGCTACCTCGGGGATAACAGGCTGATCTCCCCCAAGAGTCCACATCGACGGGGAGGTTTGGCACCTCGATGTCGGCTCGTCGCATCCTGGGGCTGAAGTAGGTCCCAAGGGTTGGGCTGTTCGCCCATTAAAGCGGCACGCGAGCTGGGTTCAGAACGTCGTGAGACAGTTCGGTCCCTATCCGTCGCGGGCGTAGGAAATTTGAAGGGAGCTGTCCTTAGTACGAGAGGACCGGGATGGACAAACCTCTGGTGCACCAGTTGTCACGCCAGTGGCATCGCTGGGTAGCTATGTTTGGAAGGGATAAACGCTGAAAGCATCTAAGCGTGAAGCCCACCCTGAGATGAGATTTCCCATAACTCGCACGTAAGTGCGGTGTTAGTAAGACTCCTGGAAGACCACCAGGTTGATAGGTTAGAGGTGTAAGCATGGTAACATGTTCAGCTGACTAATACTAATAAGTCGAGGGCTTGACCTAAATATATAATTAAAAGTAATGCGATATACTTCTTTCGTAAGAAAGAAGCGAGGCTTTGAGCGTGAGCGAAAAGACTAATTCACTGTGCAATTTTCAGAGAATATTTATATTCTCAATCTGGTGATTATGGCATGAAGGTAACACCCGTTCCCATACCGAACACGAAGGTTAAGCTTCAATGCGCCGATGGTACTGCAGGGGTGACCTTGTGGAAGAGTAGGTTGTCGCCAGGTAAGAAAAAAACCGCTAAGTTATACTGAGGCCGCTGAAAAAAGCACTCTTTATTTAGTAGAGTTTTCAAGCTTGAATAGAAAAAGCATGAGATGTCCATATTTTGGATATATCATGCTTTTTATTTTATAATTAAGTTTTAAAAGCCCTATTTCCTGCTTTTCAACTTAATTATTCTCTTTAGATTCACAGTGAAGATTGATAATGCACCTTGCATTTGCATGCTAATTAAGCCTGACGATATTGCTACATCATAGCTATGTTGGTGCTTAAGTTCACTGTTTTTAGCCTCTATCATATAACGTTCCCTAGCTCGTTTTTTAAAATATTCACTTTTTTCGAACTCTATTTGATCTTTGTGAGTATTTGACTTTATTGAAACTGAATAAGTTTTAGATTTAGCGCCTTCTTTATAACACCCATCTTTATGAACACAATTTTTACACTTTTCTACATTAAAATAGTAGGTTAGCACTTGATTTTTACCAACATTCTTCTTTCCCTGTTTTGCTTTTTTAATAGCCATATGACCTGCCGGACATACAAATAAACCAGCATCTTTATTAAACTCAAATTCATCTTCTTTTTTTCGCATTCCTTGTGAAATTACAGGATTTAGTCTTGAAATTAATGCAATTTTATTTTCTTTTGTATATTCTAGGTTTTTCTTTTCAGAATAAGCTGTATCTCCAATTACTTCATTTACATCTATACCAGCCTCACGGCTTTTTTCTATTAAGGTTATGAGCTCCTTTCCATCACTTTTTTCGCCAGTTGTAATAACAGCTGCTGTAATTAAACGTTCTTCACTCATAGCAAGGTGTGATTTATATCCAAAAAAAGAACTATCCTCAGTTTTATGCCCCACTTTTGCATCCTCATCTTTTGATATTTTTAGATTTTCTAAGTCATCATTAATAGCTTCCATTAAGTAGTTTAATTTAGTTTTCACAGCTGGATTTGCTGCAGTTTCTGGCTTCTCGTTTATGGTATCAATTAATAATTTGCAGTACTCAAGAATATCTTCAAGTACTCCAGTTGTAACTTTATTAGGTAACTCTTCTTTAATACCAGGATGTACTCCGTACAATGTTTTTCTTAAGTTTTTTGCACGTTTCAATAATTCCTCGCTTGCTGACTTTTGGTTATAACGTGACTTGGTATGCGTAGCATCAACTATTATTGCTTTACTTTTTAAAACTCCCTCTTTTATAGCAAGTTCTACAGTCTTGTTTATTAATAAATCCAATAAATTCATGTCTTTAAGGCGAAGCTTTCTAAATTTAGTTAGTGTACTTGAGTTTATTAAATTTGTTTCTTCTGGGGCTAAATTTAGAAAATATTTAAAGGACATGTCATAAAGAGTTCTTTCAACAACATCTTCATCAGACAATTCATATATTACTTTCAAAAGTAAATATTTAAATAGCATTATGGGGTTAATAGCACCTCTACCCATAGATGAACTATAGTTAATCATCAATTCGTCATAAACAAATGAAAAGTCAACAAGGTCATTAATTTGCTTTAAAATGTTATCTTTCGGAATAATTAACGAATATAAGCTATGGTATGTATTTATTTTTATTTCCAATTGTCCTTTTAGCATAATAGTTTAGCCCCTTTTATTTTATTCTACTATACTAATTCGACATATCTTTTAAAATTCCTTTTTGTTTTTTAGTCTTTTATATAAAAAAATCGCCATCTTTAATTAGATGACGATTTTTCATATAGTTTTTCAGTGGCCTTGTTATACTTAGCGGTTTTTATTTGTACGCCTGAAATTGGCGCTTACCTGTCGGTGAAAGTCCGATGCGGGGGAATGGTACCAACCGTTAGATTAAGACAAGGGTGTCCACCGTGAGGTGGAATCTGGAGGAAGTCGGCAGCAAAACTCTGGATAGAAAATTGTAGGGGATATATCAATGCTGGATATACATGGGCAGTAGATATCGATATCTCTAAGGGACAGTGCTCGCAAAGTGTAGATTTACAACGTTAAGCTAATTATTTACAGTTAAGCATTGATATATCTAGGGTTTAATCACTAAATGATAAAGCTCTTATTTTTTTGCTCAAAATAAGTTAGCTAAAGTACAATTATAGTATTGATAATACTAACTAAGTGGGGGATAAAAATGGAAAATGATAAAAGGAAGGAAAATTGTAGATCCAATAAAAAGTAAAAGAGAAACCCAGGTAGTAAAAAATTATCTATCCGGAAAAATTTAAGAGGTTATACTATAAACAAAAAGTTTTTCCTATAAATCAATCTATGAAAAAGCTATGACGGATATTATAAACTGCCAACATAAACAGCCCTATGCTAAATATTGGGGAAATGGCAGTACTTCGTCGTCAGATGGTGTAAGAGTTAAATCGGCAATTGAAGCTTTAAATGAATGCTATAACCCTCATTATGGCTTAGAGAAAGGTGTGACAATGTACTCAGCTGTAAGTGATCAGTATTTAAGATTTGGAATAGGTATTATAAATACAAATTCAAGAGATGCAATTCATATAGTTGATATAATTCTCAACTATAAAATAGAACTTGAGATTGAAGAACTAGAGTAAAGCAATTAGGAGCAGGCAGATTATTTAATAATCTGGCTGTATTCATAGTAACAGAAACTATTTATTTTTTATAAGTGTAATTGACTTTAACCTTAGGGGAAGGTTTATTATTGTATTTGAGGATAGATGAATATGAAAGGAGGATGAGTTGGATTTATGCTTTCAATTGGAGAGTTTTCGAAGATATGTCAAGTGTCCACCAAGACACTTAGGTATTATGCAGAGATTGGTCTAATTAATCCGGAAGAAATTAATCCAGAGAATGGATATCGATATTACTCTATAAAACAGTTAGAAACAATGCTTCTTATTAAGCGTTTAAAATCGTATGAAATTTCATTAGAAGAAATAAAAACCCTTTTACAATTAGAAAAAGATCAGTTTGAAGAAAAATTAATAGTGTTGTTGAATAAAAAGAAATATGATATTCAAGCAAAGGTAACAGCCTATGATATAATGCTGCAACAACTAAGTAATGATATACAAAATCTTCAAAAAGGTGAATCTGTATTTAGCAATATAAAAGATTTAGATATTATGCTTGTAGAAGTACCGGCTATGTATATTTTATCAATTCGTAAATTAGTAAGTATAGAAGAATGCAATTTAGGATATGACGTATTTTTTAATCAATTGTATAAAAGAATAGCAGAAGATGGTCTTACAATGATAGGTCCGCCAATGACTATATATCATAGTGAGGAATATTTATTTGAAAGGTATGATATTGAATTTGCAATTCCAATTAAAGAATATGTCACCGGTACAAAAGATTTTAATCCGGGATTGTGCATTAAAACCCGACTTAAAGGAGCCTATTCAGAAATTACTTCAGTATATGCAAAGCAATATGAATGGGTAGAACAAGAAAGATATTGTGTGGCAAAACCTCCATTTGATGTTTATGTAACAAATCCTCTGGAAACTGAGAGACCGAAAGATTTTATCACAGATGTGTATTTACCCGTGAAGAAGGTTTGATTAATGTGAGGAGGAAATAATGTGTTTAAAAAAGAATACTTTCATGGTGATCTAGAAGAAGTAATAGCAAAGAAATATAAAAATATAGCAGGTATTGTTGTTGTGAAAGATAGCAACACGATTTATGAAAATTATTTCAATGGTTATAGAAGAGGAGATACAGTTCATGTTGCTTCGGTAACAAAAAGTGTATTATCTGCACTGATAGGAATTGCTATTGATAAAGGATTTATAGAGAGTGTAAACCAAAAGGTGCTGGATTTCTTTCCAGAGTATGATAGCACACTCGTAGATAGTAAAAAGCAAGAAATAACGATAAAACATCTTATTACAATGACAGCACCATATATTTATAAGCGAGAACCTTTTAAAGAATTATGTAGTAGTTCAGATTGGGCAAAATATGCGCTTGATTTATTAGGCGGAAAAGATGAGTGCGGTACATTCAAGTATTCTACAGCCGGAGCGCATTTATTATCTGTAATACTTACAAAAGCAACCGGAAAGACAGCAAGAGAATTTGCAAATGAATATTTATTTGAACCAATTGGAATGAAACAACCGCCAAATTATGAAATGACTACTGCTACCTATATGGATTTTATTAAGGGTAAGAATGTTTGTGGATGGGTATCTGATCCTAAGGGGAACAGTACCGGTGGTTGGGGAGTTACTTTATCAGCAGTTGATATGGCTCGATTTGGACAACTCTATTTGAATTATGGAAATTGGAATGATAAACAGATAATTTCAAGAGAATGGATTGGGGAATCTCTACAGGATAATTCAAATCATTATGGATATCTTTGGTGGCTATTTAAAGAAGATGAATTTGCGTATTGTGCTATTGGGGATGGAGGTAACGTGATTTGTTGCTTACCAGAAAGAAATATGGTAGTTGCTATTGCTTCTAAATTTATGATGCTACCAAAAGATAGAATGAAATTAATAAAAAATTATCTGCTGCCATTATTAGATAAAGAAAAAAGTATATAAGTATAATCTCCACGTCAAATTCCAATTTGTAGAGTTAATGTAACATAAGTTTAGATTCAGTTCTGTCGTATCTTTCTTATTTTATGTCATTCCATACCAGCCATAAAATAGTAGTCTGTTTTTGATTTATAGTTCATCAAAAATGGAGAGTAATATCTTGTAGCTGTTTTTTCACGAATCGTTTCAATACCCCATATATTTAGTCTATCAGAGTTTTGGAAGTCGAAATGGACTTACTTGTTTTGGAAAAGTTGGAATACTCGGAGTATTGATTGAGAAGCTATTTACTTTTATAAGTGGAATAGTTATTATGAAGAATCATGTAAATATATTAACATGACTATTAGTAGCGACGAATTTTGGTAAGCTGTACAAAGGTCTTATAATATTAAACAGAGTATCTAGAACATTAGTATAAATGATACTTACCCATGTGTATCAGGATGCGGAATATTGAATTATTTAGACTTATATGTAGAAATATGAATATAATCTAGCTAGAGTACCTATGTTGTGAAATTATACTCTTATTTATATGATAGAATACTCCTTGTCGTCACAAACGAGTGCACGATAAACTAAGTGTTGATAACTATTTAATATGTTTTCAAATGAAAATAAGTTTTAAAAAGTTGTTGACAAAATAAGAAATACCTAGTAATATAGTAGAAGTCATCACATGATGACAAAGCAAATTGGTCTTTGAAAATTAAACAGAGAAATAGGTAAAGATAGCGAAATAATATTTCGTTAAACCAGTTAATTACTTTAGTATAAAGTAAAATTTAGTCGTAAGACTAAAAAGTATGTAATGAGCTTGCGTAACAACTTAACAGTTGTCGCAGATTAATCATTTCAACTAAAAAAGTGTAAACTTTTAAATTGAGAGTTTGATCCTGGCTCAGGACGAACGCTGGCGGCGTGCCTAACACATGCAAGTCGAGCGATGAAACCTTTCGGGGTGGATTAGCGGCGGACGGGTGAGTAACACGTGGGTAACCTGCCTCAAAGAGGGGAATAGCCTCCCGAAAGGGAGATTAATACCGCATAATATGTTTTGGTCGCATGATCGAAACATCAAAGGATTTTTCTTCGGAAAATTCCACTTTGAGATGGACCCGCGGCGCATTAGCTAGTTGGTGAGGTAACGGCTCACCAAGGCGACGATGCGTAGCCGACCTGAGAGGGTGATCGGCCACATTGGAACTGAGACACGGTCCAGACTCCTACGGGAGGCAGCAGTGGGGAATATTGCGCAATGGGGGAAACCCTGACGCAGCAACGCCGCGTGAATGATGAAGGCCTTCGGGTTGTAAAGTTCTGTCTTCTGGGACGATAATGACGGTACCAGAGGAGGAAGCCACGGCTAACTACGTGCCAGCAGCCGCGGTAATACGTAGGTGGCAAGCGTTGTCCGGATTTACTGGGCGTAAAGGATGCGTAGGCGGACATTTAAGTCAGATGTGAAATACCCGAGCTTAACTTGGGTGCTGCATTTGAAACTGGGTGTCTAGAGTGCAGGAGAGGTAAGTGGAATTCCTAGTGTAGCGGTGAAATGCGTAGAGATTAGGAAGAACACCAGTGGCGAAGGCGACTTACTGGACTGTAACTGACGCTGAGGCATGAAAGCGTGGGGAGCAAACAGGATTAGATACCCTGGTAGTCCACGCCGTAAACGATGAATACTAGGTGTCGGGGGTCGAACCTCGGTGCCGCCGTTAACACATTAAGTATTCCGCCTGGGGAGTACGATCGCAAGATTAAAACTCAAAGGAATTGACGGGGGCCCGCACAAGCAGCGGAGCATGTGGTTTAATTCGAAGCAACGCGAAGAACCTTACCTAGACTTGACATCCCCTGCATAACCCAGAGATGGGCGAAGTCCTTCGGGACAGGGTGACAGGTGGTGCATGGTTGTCGTCAGCTCGTGTCGTGAGATGTTGGGTTAAGTCCCGCAACGAGCGCAACCCTTATCATTAGTTGCTACCATTAAGTTGAGCACTCTAGTGAGACTGCCCGGGTTAACCGGGAGGAAGGTGGGGATGACGTCAAATCATCATGCCCCTTATGTCTAGGGCTACACACGTGCTACAATGGTGAGTACAAAGAGATGCAAGACCGCAAGGTGGAGCCAAACTCAAAAACTCATCCCAGTTCGGATTGTAGGCTGCAACTCGCCTACATGAAGCCGGAGTTGCTAGTAATCGCGAATCAGCATGTCGCGGTGAATACGTTCCCGGGCCTTGTACACACCGCCCGTCACACCATGAGAGTTGGTAACACCCGAAGTCCGTGAGGTAACCGTAAGGAGCCAGCGGCCGAAGGTGGGATTGATGATTGGGGTGAAGTCGTAACAAGGTAGCCGTAGGAGAACCTGCGGCTGGATCACCTCCTTTCTAGGGAGTAGATGTATTGACTTCGGTCGATGCAATAGAAGAATATTAATTTGTTCTTCAAAAATATCTATTGTAATTAATCGTACCTAGTTCTCTGTTTAATTTTGAGAGACTAATTTTATCTAACTCTTAGGAGTTAGATAATGAATAGTTTTTCTTAAAATGTTCTTTGAAAATTGCACAGTGAAAAAAGTTGTTTTAAAAAAATTAAAACTACGCAAGTAGTTTATAAATTAATTTAATACAATTTCGCAAAATTAATATAACCGTCTATGTAAATAGACAGAATCAAGGTCAAGCTACAAAGGGCGCATGGCGAATGCCTTGGCACTAGGAGCCGAAGAAGGACGCGTTAAGCTGCGATAAGCTTTGGGTAGGCGCAAATAGCCTGTGATCCAAAGATTTCCGAATGGGGGAACCCACATAGTAACAACTATGTACTGCATACTGAATAAATAGGTATGCAGAGGTAGACCCGGGGAACTGAAACATCTAAGTACCCGGAGGAAGAGAAAGAAACATCGATTTCCTAAGTAGCGGCGAGCGAAAGGGAAAGAGCCCAAACCCAGGTCTTTGATCTGGGGGTTGAGGATAGATCATAAATACTGCAATTCCTTAATTGAAGATAGCTGGAAAGCTGCTCCGCAGAAGGTAATAGGCCTGTAAATGAAAAGGAAAAACAGTCAGATCTAATCCAGAGTACCACGAGACACGTGAAACCTTGTGGGAAGCTGGGAGGACCACCTCCCAAGGCTAAATACTACCTAGTGACCGATAGTGAAGAAGTACCGTGAGGGAAAGGTGAAAAGAACCCCGGAAGGGGAGTGAAATAGAACCTGAAACCGTGTGCCTACAACCGGTCGAAGCACTTTATATGTGTGACGGCGTGCTTTTTGTAGAACGAGCCAACGAGTTACGATATGTAGCAAGGTTAAGTACTTAAGGTACGGAGCCGAAGGGAAACCAAGTCTGAATAGGGCGCATAGTTGCATGTCGTAGACCCGAAACCGGGTGACCTATCCATGGCCAGGATGAAGCGGAAGTAAAATTCCGTGGAGGTCCGAACCACGTTGGTGTTGAAAAACCATGGGATGAGCTGTGGATAGCGGAGAAATTCCAATCGAACTCGGAGATAGCTGGTTCTCCTCGAAATAGCTTTAGGGCTAGCGTCGATTAATTGAGTAATGGAGGTAGAGCACTGAATGGGCTAGGGGCTGACAACAGTTACTGAACCCTATCAAACTCCGAATGCCATATACTTTTATTTCGGCAGTCAGACTGCGAATGATAAGATCCGTAGTCAAAAGGGAAACAGCCCAGACCATCAGCTAAGGTCCCAAAGTGTAAGTTAAGTGGAAAAGGATGTGGGATTTCTAAGACAACTAGGATGTTGGCTCAGAAGCAGCCACTCATTTAAAGAGTGCGTAATAGCTCACTAGTCAAGAGATCCTGCGCCGAAGATGTCCGGGGCTAAAACTTACCACCGAAGCTATGGGTGTACACAATTGTGTACGCGGTAGAGGAGCTTTCTGTACTGGCTGAAGTCATACCGTAAGGAGTGGTGGACGGTACAGAAGTGAGAATGTTGGCATGAGTAGCGAGAGTTAAGTGAGAATCTTAACGGTCGAAAACCTAAGGTTTCCTGAGGAAGGCTCGTCCTCTCAGGGTTAGTCGGGACCTAAGCCGAGGCCGAAAGGCGTAGGTGATGGACAATCGGTTGATATTCCGATACCACCAATGGACGTTATTAGAAATGGGATGACGCAGGAGGATAAGATGTGCACACTATTGGATGTGTGTCTAAGCATTTAGGCGGAGCAAGCAGGCAAATCCGTTTGCTCTTAACGCTGAGATGTGATGGGGAAGGGAATTTATTCCCGAAGTATCTGATTCCACGCTGCCAAGAAAAGTCTCTATCGAGGATATTGGTGCCCGTACCGCAAACCGACACAGGTAGGTGAGGAGAGAATCCTAAGACCATCGGAAGAATTGTTGTTAAGGAACTCGGCAAATTGACCCCGTAACTTCGGGAGAAGGGGTGCCTACGTAAGTAGGTCGCAGAGAATAGGCCCAAGCAACTGTTTAGCAAAAACACAGGTCTCTGCTAAAGCGAAAGCTGATGTATAGGGGCTGACGCCTGCCCGGTGCTGGAAGGTTAAGGGGATTACTTAGCGCAAGCGAAGGTATGAACTTAAGCCCCAGTAAACGGCGGCCGTAACTATAACGGTCCTAAGGTAGCGAAATTCCTTGTCGGGTAAGTTCCGACCCGCACGAATGGCGTAATGATTTGGGCACTGTCTCAACAACACATCCGGCGAAATTGTAGTGCAAGTGAAGATGCTTGCTACCCGCGATTGGACGGAAAGACCCCGTAGAGCTTTACTGTAGCTTAGCATTGAATTTCGGTATTGTCTGTACAGGATAGGTGGGAGACTGAGAAACATGGGCGTCAGCCTGTGTGGAGTCATCCTTGGGATACCACCCTGACAGTACTGAGGTTCTAACTGGAGGCCATGAATCTGGTCACAGGACATTGTTAGGTGGGCAGTTTGACTGGGGCGGTCGCCTCCAAAAAAGTAACGGAGGCGCCCAAAGGTTCCCTCAGCGCGGTTGGAAATCGCGCGAAGAGTGCAAAGGCAGAAGGGAGCCTGACTGCGACACTTACAAGTGGAGCAGGGACGAAAGTCGGGCTTAGTGATCCGGTGGTACCTCGTGGGAGGGCCATCGCTCAACGGATAAAAGCTACCTCGGGGATAACAGGCTGATCTCCCCCAAGAGTCCACATCGACGGGGAGGTTTGGCACCTCGATGTCGGCTCGTCGCATCCTGGGGCTGAAGTAGGTCCCAAGGGTTGGGCTGTTCGCCCATTAAAGCGGCACGCGAGCTGGGTTCAGAACGTCGTGAGACAGTTCGGTCCCTATCCGTCGCGGGCGTAGGAAATTTGAAGGGAGCTGTCCTTAGTACGAGAGGACCGGGATGGACAAACCTCTGGTGCACCAGTTGTCACGCCAGTGGCATCGCTGGGTAGCTATGTTTGGAAGGGATAAACGCTGAAAGCATCTAAGCGTGAAGCCCACCCTGAGATGAGATTTCCCATAACTCGCACGTAAGTGCGGTGTTAGTAAGACTCCTGGAAGACCACCAGGTTGATAGGTTAGAGGTGTAAGCATGGTAACATGTTCAGCTGACTAATACTAATAAGTCGAGGGCTTGACCTAAATATATAATTAAAAGTAATGCGATATACTTCTTTCGTAAGAAAGAAGCGAGGCTTTGAGCGTGAGCGAAAAGACTAATTCACTGTGCAATTTTCAGAGAATATTTATATTCTCAATCTGGTGATTATGGCATGAAGGTAACACCCGTTCCCATACCGAACACGAAGGTTAAGCTTCAATGCGCCGATGGTACTGCAGGGGTGACCTTGTGGAAGAGTAGGTTGTCGCCAGGTAAGAAAAAACCGCTAAGTTATACTTAGCGGTTTTTAATTTGGTTAAAAAACTGAATTTATATTCGACTAAATTAAAATTTACATACTGTACTTAAAACTTTACCTATGCTATCATGAATTACTAAATTTGCTTGTTTGTCGTAAGGGGTAGAAGACTTGTTAATAAGAATTAAATTATTTCCACTGAAATATTTTATAAGATTTGCAGCGGGATATACCACAAGAGAAGTGCCACCCACAATTAGTGTATCAGCAATACTTATCGATTTAATAGAGCTGTTTAAGACAGACATATCTAAACTTTCGTCATAAAGAACTACATCTGGTTTAATAATACCACCACAGACATTACAGTTAGGAACTATGGTTTTACTATTTAACACATAATCTAAGTTAAAAAATTTATTGCATTTCATACAGTAATTTTTACGTATAGATCCATGAAGTTCGTATACAGTTTTGGATCCTGCCATTTGATGCAAACCATCAATATTTTGAGTGATTATAGCTTTTAATTTATTCTTTTCTTCTAGGGTAGATAATGCAATATGCGCATCATTGGGAATTGCATCTTCAAAAATCATGTTGGATTTATAAAATTTAAAAAAGTCCTCGGTATGATTTATAAAAAAAGAATGACTTAAAATAACTTCAGGAGGGAATTTCAAATCAGTTTCTATATTATATAGACCCTTTGCAGAACGGAAATCAGGAATACAACTTTCTGTAGATACGCCTGCACCTCCAAAAAAAACTATACTAGCAGTGTTTTTTATAATTGTTTTTAATAATCTATAGCACATAAGCTCAACTCATTAACTATAGTATAACAGTCTAAAAAAGTTAGTTGTTGTTAATAAGAAAATAAAATATAATAGGAACTTCAAAATCTACAAATATAGTTAAAAAACTATATACTTATCCTAGTGTATCAATATGTGATATTATTAGAATTAATAGTGAATAGTGGAGAGAAATGAGAATAAATTGAATATATGAGCCATAATTCAAATATACGATTATTTTGTTGTGTTAAAATAATTCTTGTCGTCGAAAGAAAGTGATGATGTCGGGTTTGAGGATGTTAACATATAAAAAAGTGTTGACAAAATTAAAACTAAACAGTAAAATAGTAGAAGTCGTCACATGACGGTAGATACGAATAACAAATTGGTCTTTGAAAATTAAACAGAGAAATAGGTAAAGATAGCGAAATAATATTTCGTTAAACCAGTTAATTACTTTAGTATAAAGTAAAATTTAGTCGTAAGACTAAAAGTATGTAATGAGCTTGCGTAACAACTTAACAGTTGTCGCAGATTAATCATTTCAACTAAAAAAGTGTAAACTTTTAAATTGAGAGTTTGATCCTGGCTCAGGACGAACGCTGGCGGCGTGCCTAACACATGCAAGTCGAGCGATGAAACCTTTCGGGGTGGATTAGCGGCGGACGGGTGAGTAACACGTGGGTAACCTGCCTCAAAGAGGGGAATAGCCTCCCGAAAGGGAGATTAATACCGCATAATATGTTTTGGTCGCATGATCGAAACATCAAAGGATTTTTCTTCGGAAAATTCCACTTTGAGATGGACCCGCGGCGCATTAGCTAGTTGGTGAGGTAACGGCTCACCAAGGCGACGATGCGTAGCCGACCTGAGAGGGTGATCGGCCACATTGGAACTGAGACACGGTCCAGACTCCTACGGGAGGCAGCAGTGGGGAATATTGCGCAATGGGGGAAACCCTGACGCAGCAACGCCGCGTGAATGATGAAGGCCTTCGGGTTGTAAAGTTCTGTCTTCTGGGACGATAATGACGGTACCAGAGGAGGAAGCCACGGCTAACTACGTGCCAGCAGCCGCGGTAATACGTAGGTGGCAAGCGTTGTCCGGATTTACTGGGCGTAAAGGATGCGTAGGCGGACATTTAAGTCAGATGTGAAATACCCGAGCTTAACTTGGGTGCTGCATTTGAAACTGGGTGTCTAGAGTGCAGGAGAGGTAAGTGGAATTCCTAGTGTAGCGGTGAAATGCGTAGAGATTAGGAAGAACACCAGTGGCGAAGGCGACTTACTGGACTGTAACTGACGCTGAGGCATGAAAGCGTGGGGAGCAAACAGGATTAGATACCCTGGTAGTCCACGCCGTAAACGATGAATACTAGGTGTCGGGGGTCGAACCTCGGTGCCGCCGTTAACACATTAAGTATTCCGCCTGGGGAGTACGATCGCAAGATTAAAACTCAAAGGAATTGACGGGGGCCCGCACAAGCAGCGGAGCATGTGGTTTAATTCGAAGCAACGCGAAGAACCTTACCTAGACTTGACATCCCCTGCATAACCCAGAGATGGGCGAAGTCCTTCGGGACAGGGTGACAGGTGGTGCATGGTTGTCGTCAGCTCGTGTCGTGAGATGTTGGGTTAAGTCCCGCAACGAGCGCAACCCTTATCATTAGTTGCTACCATTAAGTTGAGCACTCTAGTGAGACTGCCCGGGTTAACCGGGAGGAAGGTGGGGATGACGTCAAATCATCATGCCCCTTATGTCTAGGGCTACACACGTGCTACAATGGTGAGTACAAAGAGATGCAAGACCGCAAGGTGGAGCCAAACTCAAAAACTCATCCCAGTTCGGATTGTAGGCTGCAACTCGCCTACATGAAGCCGGAGTTGCTAGTAATCGCGAATCAGCATGTCGCGGTGAATACGTTCCCGGGCCTTGTACACACCGCCCGTCACACCATGAGAGTTGGTAACACCCGAAGTCCGTGAGGTAACCGTAAGGAGCCAGCGGCCGAAGGTGGGATTGATGATTGGGGTGAAGTCGTAACAAGGTAGCCGTAGGAGAACCTGCGGCTGGATCACCTCCTTTCTAGGGAGTAGATGTATTGACTTCGGTCGATGCAATAGAAGAATATTAATTTGTTCTTCAAAAATATCTATTGTAATTAATCGTACCTAGTTCTCTGTTTAATTTTGAGAGACTAATTTTATCTAACTCTTAGGAGTTAGATAATGAATAGTTTTTCTTAAAATGTTCTTTGAAAATTGCACAGTGAAAAAAGTTGTTTTAAAAAAATTAAAACTACGCAAGTAGTTTATAAATTAATTTAATACAATTTCGCAAAATTAATATAACCGTCTATGTAAATAGACAGAATCAAGGTCAAGCTACAAAGGGCGCATGGCGAATGCCTTGGCACTAGGAGCCGAAGAAGGACGCGTTAAGCTGCGATAAGCTTTGGGTAGGCGCAAATAGCCTGTGATCCAAAGATTTCCGAATGGGGGAACCCACATAGTAACAACTATGTACTGCATACTGAATAAATAGGTATGCAGAGGTAGACCCGGGGAACTGAAACATCTAAGTACCCGGAGGAAGAGAAAGAAACATCGATTTCCTAAGTAGCGGCGAGCGAAAGGGAAAGAGCCCAAACCCAGGTCTTTGATCTGGGGGTTGAGGATAGATCATAAATACTGCAATTCCTTAATTGAAGATAGCTGGAAAGCTGCTCCGCAGAAGGTAATAGGCCTGTAAATGAAAAGGAAAAACAGTCAGATCTAATCCAGAGTACCACGAGACACGTGAAACCTTGTGGGAAGCTGGGAGGACCACCTCCCAAGGCTAAATACTACCTAGTGACCGATAGTGAAGAAGTACCGTGAGGGAAAGGTGAAAAGAACCCCGGAAGGGGAGTGAAATAGAACCTGAAACCGTGTGCCTACAACCGGTCGAAGCACTTTATATGTGTGACGGCGTGCTTTTTGTAGAACGAGCCAACGAGTTACGATATGTAGCAAGGTTAAGTACTTAAGGTACGGAGCCGAAGGGAAACCAAGTCTGAATAGGGCGCATAGTTGCATGTCGTAGACCCGAAACCGGGTGACCTATCCATGGCCAGGATGAAGCGGAAGTAAAATTCCGTGGAGGTCCGAACCACGTTGGTGTTGAAAAACCATGGGATGAGCTGTGGATAGCGGAGAAATTCCAATCGAACTCGGAGATAGCTGGTTCTCCTCGAAATAGCTTTAGGGCTAGCGTCGATTAATTGAGTAATGGAGGTAGAGCACTGAATGGGCTAGGGGCTGACAACAGTTACTGAACCCTATCAAACTCCGAATGCCATATACTTTTATTTCGGCAGTCAGACTGCGAATGATAAGATCCGTAGTCAAAAGGGAAACAGCCCAGACCATCAGCTAAGGTCCCAAAGTGTAAGTTAAGTGGAAAAGGATGTGGGATTTCTAAGACAACTAGGATGTTGGCTCAGAAGCAGCCACTCATTTAAAGAGTGCGTAATAGCTCACTAGTCAAGAGATCCTGCGCCGAAGATGTCCGGGGCTAAAACTTACCACCGAAGCTATGGGTGTACACAATTGTGTACGCGGTAGAGGAGCTTTCTGTACTGGCTGAAGTCATACCGTAAGGAGTGGTGGACGGTACAGAAGTGAGAATGTTGGCATGAGTAGCGAGAGTTAAGTGAGAATCTTAACGGTCGAAAACCTAAGGTTTCCTGAGGAAGGCTCGTCCTCTCAGGGTTAGTCGGGACCTAAGCCGAGGCCGAAAGGCGTAGGTGATGGACAATCGGTTGATATTCCGATACCACCAATGGACGTTATTAGAAATGGGATGACGCAGGAGGATAAGATGTGCACACTATTGGATGTGTGTCTAAGCATTTAGGCGGAGCAAGCAGGCAAATCCGTTTGCTCTTAACGCTGAGATGTGATGGGGAAGGGAATTTATTCCCGAAGTATCTGATTCCACGCTGCCAAGAAAAGTCTCTATCGAGGATATTGGTGCCCGTACCGCAAACCGACACAGGTAGGTGAGGAGAGAATCCTAAGACCATCGGAAGAATTGTTGTTAAGGAACTCGGCAAATTGACCCCGTAACTTCGGGAGAAGGGGTGCCTACGTAAGTAGGTCGCAGAGAATAGGCCCAAGCAACTGTTTAGCAAAAACACAGGTCTCTGCTAAAGCGAAAGCTGATGTATAGGGGCTGACGCCTGCCCGGTGCTGGAAGGTTAAGGGGATTACTTAGCGCAAGCGAAGGTATGAACTTAAGCCCCAGTAAACGGCGGCCGTAACTATAACGGTCCTAAGGTAGCGAAATTCCTTGTCGGGTAAGTTCCGACCCGCACGAATGGCGTAATGATTTGGGCACTGTCTCAACAACACATCCGGCGAAATTGTAGTGCAAGTGAAGATGCTTGCTACCCGCGATTGGACGGAAAGACCCCGTAGAGCTTTACTGTAGCTTAGCATTGAATTTCGGTATTGTCTGTACAGGATAGGTGGGAGACTGAGAAACATGGGCGTCAGCCTGTGTGGAGTCATCCTTGGGATACCACCCTGACAGTACTGAGGTTCTAACTGGAGGCCATGAATCTGGTCACAGGACATTGTTAGGTGGGCAGTTTGACTGGGGCGGTCGCCTCCAAAAAAGTAACGGAGGCGCCCAAAGGTTCCCTCAGCGCGGTTGGAAATCGCGCGAAGAGTGCAAAGGCAGAAGGGAGCCTGACTGCGACACTTACAAGTGGAGCAGGGACGAAAGTCGGGCTTAGTGATCCGGTGGTACCTCGTGGGAGGGCCATCGCTCAACGGATAAAAGCTACCTCGGGGATAACAGGCTGATCTCCCCCAAGAGTCCACATCGACGGGGAGGTTTGGCACCTCGATGTCGGCTCGTCGCATCCTGGGGCTGAAGTAGGTCCCAAGGGTTGGGCTGTTCGCCCATTAAAGCGGCACGCGAGCTGGGTTCAGAACGTCGTGAGACAGTTCGGTCCCTATCCGTCGCGGGCGTAGGAAATTTGAAGGGAGCTGTCCTTAGTACGAGAGGACCGGGATGGACAAACCTCTGGTGCACCAGTTGTCACGCCAGTGGCATCGCTGGGTAGCTATGTTTGGAAGGGATAAACGCTGAAAGCATCTAAGCGTGAAGCCCACCCTGAGATGAGATTTCCCATAACTCGCACGTAAGTGCGGTGTTAGTAAGACTCCTGGAAGACCACCAGGTTGATAGGTTAGAGGTGTAAGCATGGTAACATGTTCAGCTGACTAATACTAATAAGTCGAGGGCTTGACCTAAATATATAATTAAAAGTAATGCGATATACTTCTTTCGTAAGAAAGAAGCGAGGCTTTGAGCGTGAGCGAAAAGACTAATTCACTGTGCAATTTTCAGAGAATATTTATATTCTCAATCTGGTGATTATGGCATGAAGGTAACACCCGTTCCCATACCGAACACGAAGGTTAAGCTTCAATGCGCCGATGGTACTGCAGGGGTGACCTTGTGGAAGAGTAGGTTGTCGCCAGGTAATGTGGCTGGATAGCTCAGTCGGTAGAGCAGAGGACTGAAAATCCTCGTGTCCCTGGTTCGATTCCTGGTCTAGCCACCAAGTTATGGCGCTATAGCCAAGCGGTAAGGTCAAGGTCTGCAAAACCTTTATTCCCCGGTTCAAATCCGGGTGGCGCCTCCAAAACACTTTGTAAATATTACAAAGTGTTTTTTTTGTGGTGTGCCCAGCAGGCTTGTGGAGCCAATAGGCTGAAAAGGGTCTATCTAACCTAACTAACGGAGGGTTGTACAATAAATATTTGAACCTAATTACACGATGTCTACCTACTTCATTATTTGTTATAGTAAATGGTAAAGTTTTGCTTATTTTAGATATGCTCAGTTAATTTTTTAGTGGATATAAATAAATAAAATATCTATAACTTTTATTTAAATTAAGAAATATAGCGAAAAAGCTAGAAATACCTATATTGATACATATGGATTAGTATAAATAACATATATGGGCATATATTATGGTATACGCACTATAGGGAGCTTAGTACAAGTAGATTAATATATGAAATGCTAGTATAATCACATATGTTGGTCACAAAACTATTTATATCTAGTATTTTTAATTGATTTAGGGGGTCTGGCTTTTATGTATAAAGAGATGGTTCAAAGAAAAAAGTTTCCAGCTATAGTATTGTTATTTATTACATTAATTGTATTTATATGCTTATCAGACGTATTCACTAAAGTAAGTATAGGCAGAATAAATATTAAGACGTTTGTAACTATGTTCTTTAATACACTAATGATTGCTCTTTGCTATATGGAGTTTTCAAAATGTAAGGTTAAGTATAAGTATTCAATCGTAGCAGATCAATTCATTATCCATAAGATAAAAGGTGAAGAGGTTAAAATACTAGAAGATATTAAATTAAAGGATATAGATTATATTGGTAAATATAAAAACTACAGTGCAGGTGTTCATATTAGTAGCAGTAAAAAGTATATTTGTTCTACGTTTATTGGGAGTAAGTTTTGTTGTATATATAAAGTAGGAGATAACTTTAAAAAATTTTATTTTGAGCCTAGTGATGGGTTTATGAACAAAATTAAATTACTAAAAGAAAAAGCATATTTTAAAAATAAATAATAGATATATATAAGAAGTATAATTGAGTTATGATTATACTTCTTTTTTATATGTGCCAGGCAGGGAATTAACTAGGTTGTGAAAGTCCACTGTGTGGGTCTGTAGTTGCCGATCACTAGCTGAAGACAAGGTATCAACTGTGAGGTGTGAGCTGAAGGAGGCCCTAGGTAGGGTTCCAACCTAAGGAATACGAATATTTAATGGATAATACTGTATTATTTGTAGAAAAAGAAACTATTTATTAAAGTAAAGGGTGAGAAAACAAAGGTAGACCGAGTATGGAAATTAAGTTTCTTGAGCTTTCATTTTATAGGTCCAAAGATTAAGTTAGGGTGTAGAATACATCCAAAATCTATTGCCAAGATGAGAAAGGGCTATTGGAGAATCTCCAACAGCCCAATTATGAGTCGCTCATTAACAAATGATACTTTAAAGAAACGTTTTAATTGCATATTATTTTAATTCAAGTCCAATTTCTTTTAATAAATCTTCTTTCTCAATAATATCGAGGCCTGTTAAGGCAAGAGCTTCTGCAGCTTTTATCATATTATTCTTACAAAAATCTGTTTGAGTTTCTAGAGCAAATGCAGGTGAGGGGCAACTCAACGAGGAATCTTCTGTAATAGATATGGATGGATATATGCATGGAGTAATATGACTTATAGAACCTATTCCCAGACCATATAGAGTATTTTTACAACAAGCAATATCGATGATGCCGCATTCTTTTAAGTTGTGTGTAAATATTCTTGATAAAGATTTATTAGTCAAAAGCTCTTGTGAAGGCAATTCAAATATGCTTATTTCTCCGGTTATATTCATTATTTGAGATAGTGATTGAATAAAGGTTACAATAGTTTTTTCTAGAGATTTAGCTTCTTTTAGGCTAGGAGCTTTTAAATAAAATTTGGCCTCTGATTCAGAAAATTCATTAATGCGTGAAGAGGCATTTTCTATAGAAATGCTATCAATAAAATACCTGTTGTGCAATCCTTTTAATAATTGACTTAATGTATTAAGTATAAATAAATAGGAATCCAAAGATGAAAGGTTACTAAGGGCTTCATTGTTATTATTAATAGTTTGGGTACATTTAAGTTTAAGTGGAATTGTAGCCATGGAGGTGCCGCTTTCCGCATTGCTTGTATCACAGTGAGGAGCAATAATAACATCCATATCATCAAAACATTTTTCCTTTGCTAAAGCTAATTCTGCGCCGTTTGTGTACTCGCCTGGGCATCCTAATAGAAGTACACTTCCACCGCTTTTAGATATTACTTTTGATAATCCTAATGCTGCCGCAATAGAAATGCTAGCATTCACGTTATTACCAAAAATATGACCTACATTTTCAGTAGACGTGTATTTGCATATATAGCATATCTTAGGGTGGCCATTTCCATATTGAGCATAAAAAGAAGTAGGAATATTACAATAGTTTTCTTGTATTTCAAAATCATGAGCTTTTAACATATTTATTATGTAAGAATAACCTTTATACTCTTTATAACTCGTTTCTGGATTAGTATAAAGATAATCTGATAAATTGTGGATATCTTCTTTTATACTGCTTATATAACTTATAATTTCTTGTTTCATAGCCTTCGCTCCTTTCAAAATGTTCATACCTATTAACACATTTAGTATAACCAAAGGTACATAAATATATTGATAATAATAAATAATATTTTATAAGTTTAAATAATAATTTTATATAGCTATTTATGGCATAAAATGTAGATAAATATATTTTAAATTATTAAGTGGACAAAATAAGAAACCGTACTTAGTTGAATAAAATATAGTATAAGAGGCTATACTGTAGGTAATTTTTAGTTAGCAAGTTTAAGGGGGAAATTATGAAAAAAGAAAAATGTATTATATGTAGAAAGCCTCTAAATGATGGTATAATAATAAATGGAAGAGGGATTTGCAATAATTGCGAAGGAAGAATTATAGAATCAAAGGCTAATACTGATTTTTATGAATATTACAAGAACTGTATAAGAAAGACTTTGGTGCAGTTTATACCAAGAGGAGTGACTAAGAATTGTCAAGATTACCACTTGTAGATGGAGTGTTAAAATATATAAAAGAAAAAAATGTTTCCTTTTGTATGCCAGGGCATAAGGGAGGGCTTGGTTTTTTTAAAACGATAAGAGGCAAGGAGCTTTACGAAAATTTTATAAAGGGAGATATTACTGAGGTCGATGGACTAGATAATCTCCACCATGCAGAAGGAATAATAAAAGAGTCTCAACAGTTATTGAGTGAATACTATGGAAGTATTAAATCTTATTTTCTAGTGAATGGTAGTACTAGTGGGAACTTAGCTATGATTTTTTCATCCTTCAATGAGGGTGACAAAATCATTGTAGAGAGAAATTGTCATCGCTCGATATTTAATGCCATTATTATGAGAAAACTAAAGCCAGTATATATTAAAAATGAAATTCATCCAAAATATGATGTTCCTTTTCCTTTAGATAAGGAGCATTTTTCCACTTTAATTAATGAAAATAAAGATGCTAAAGGGATTATTGTTACCTACCCTAATTATTATGGTATATGCTTTGATTTATCATACATTACTGAAATTGCTAGAAAATATAATATTAAGGTATTAGTAGATGCCGCTCATGGTGCGCATTTTGGTGCCAATAAGTTATTACCCGAAAACCCTTTGAAAATGGGAGTTAATATGGTAGTTATGAGTGCGCATAAAACTCTACCTAGCCTAACGCAAACAGCTTTTTTACATGTAGGAAAAGGCACGGATATCAGTAAGGTAGATTTCTATGCAAGTGCCTTTTTAAGTACAAGTCCATCTTATATGCTTTTGTGTTCTATGGATTATGCAAGATTTTATCTTCAAGAGTGTGGTGAAAATGATTATGAAGAGTTAATTAAAATATGTAAATTTAATAGAGAGAGAATCAATAGATTAGGCAAATTTCACATTATAGGTGAGGAAGATTTATTAGTTGTATCAGAGAATTCCACTAAATATGATAATAAGTATACTATAGATTTAACTAGGTATATATTAAATGTACCTAAGGGGTATAGTGGACATAAGTTATTAGAATATTTAAGAATAAACAATATTCAAGCTGAAATGAGTGATAGTAGAAATGTAGTTTTAATATTTTCACCCTTTAATAATCAGCAGGATTTTGAAGTGTTATACATAGCCCTGAAAAACTGTGATATGAACAATTTAAAGGGGAAATATGTAGAATTAATAGATTATGGTATGCCAATGCCAATTATGTACCCATATGAAGTAATGGATAGAGAAAAAACTATGGTAGAGTTAAAAAATTCACAGGGGAAAATAAGTGCAGTAGCAATAGTTCCATATCCACCAGGAATACCTATTGTAATGCCTGGAGAAAGACTAGATGAGGATACTATAGCTGTTATAGAATATTACTTGCAATGCAATGTAACAGTACTTGGAATTAATGATGGGAAAGTAGCAACAGTAGAAAAATAGACTATTAATATTGGTGGAGGGGATTGAATGGAAAGAGGGCGTCTAATAGCACTAGAAGGCCCAGATGGTTCAGGGAAAACTACTCAAATACAATTACTAGAAAAGCATCTAAAAGAATTGGGATTTGAAGTAGTAAGAACTAGGGAACCGGGTGGCACAGAAATTAGTGAGAAAATCAGAGAAATAATATTGGATAATGATAATTGTAATATGAGTTATATGTGCGAGGCATTACTCTATGCTGCGTCTAGGGCTCAACTAGTTAGCGAGGTTATAAAGCCAGCCTTAGACATGGGTAAGATAGTTATATGCGACCGTTTTGTATATTCTTCAATGGTGTATCAAGGCATTGGCCGCGGACTCGGATTGGAAAGAATAAAGAGCATGAATGAAGCCGCTTTAGATGGATTAGAAGCAGATTTAATATTTATGATTACTATCCCATATGAAGAAGGATTAAATCGAAAAAAAATGCAAAAGACTTTAGATCGTTTAGAAAATGGCGGGAATGAATTTCATAAAAAAGTTTTTGAAGGTTACTTAGAAATTTGTAGGAAATATGGTAAAATAGAAGTAATAGATGGTAATAGGAATGTAGATGAAATACATAAAGATATAATAAACAGAATAAAAAAAATAAAATTATAAAAAGGGTGGGGTTAAATGAAATTAGTTATTGCAATAGTACAAGATGATGATGCAAATGATTTAATTAAGGAAATAACAGACAAGGGTTTTAGGGTTACAAAATTAGCTACAACCGGAGGGTTTTTGAAATCAGGCAATACAACATTACTAATGGGTGTTGATAAAGAAAAGGTAGATGAAGTTTTAGCCATTATCGAGGAAGTATGTAAGGAAAGAAAGCAAATAATATCATCACCTTCACCTGTAGCTGGTTCTACTGGAGTATATATGCCATTTCCTATTGAAGTGGAGGTAGGTGGAGCAAATGTATTTGTAGTTGACGTAGACAAGTACATAAAGGTATAACTAATTAGAAGCAAGTATATATAAATCTATACTTGCTTCTATGTATGGAGGATCAAAATGAATTTTGAGAGCATAATAGGTCATAATAGTATAAAAAATCAAATAAGTAAATCTATAGAATCGGATAGGTTATCACATGCTCACCTTTTAGTTGGAGAGGATGGAATAGGCAAAAGTATAGTAGCTAAAAATATAGGGTTAAAGGTTTTAGGAAAAAATCAAGATAGACAATATGTTGATTTGGTAGAATGGAGAATAGAAAAAAACAAAAGTACCATAGGGGTTAATTCTATAAGAGCTTTAATTGAAGAAATTAACAAAAAACCTTATGAAGGTGATAGGAAAGTTATTATTATTTACAATGCCCATAAAATGACGGTGCAAGCTCAAAATGCTTTTTTAAAAACAATCGAAGAGCCACCTAAAAACGTGATTATACTTTTATTATGTGAAAATCTTGAAGTTATATTGGACACAATAAAATCAAGATGCCAAATACATAAACTAAAGAATTTAAACGTAGATGAGATGGAAGAGTTTTTAAAAATAAATTATTATGATTTATCTTTAGAGGAGATAAGGGTTGTTATAGCTTTTAGTGATGGAATACCAGGAAAAGCTGAAAAGTTTATTCAAGATAATAATTTCAAGGATATTAGAAATATTACCTTGGAAATATTGCTTAATCTTAATAAAGTTGGAACTGAAGAGCTAATTAAATATGAAAAAAAATTATCTAATCAAAAAGAAAATTTTGAAGAAATATTAACTGCATTTCTTTCGTATATTAGGGATACCATAATATATAAAGAAATTGAAGAAGAAGATTTAATTCTTAACATAGATAAGTTATTAAGTATAAAAGAATTGGCTAATATATTTTCATTTATTAAATTAAATGGTATTATAAGCATAATAAATGATACTAGGGAGAATTTAGTTAGGAACGTTAACCCGGGGTTGACGTTTGAAGTAATGCTATTTAAAATGCAGGAGGTTTAACGACATTTCAGAAGGTAAGGTTCCCACTTATATAAGTGGGAGTTACCTACCTTAGCAAAAATAAAACTTCAGTGGTAGTTAAATCCCCTTCTGAAGTCGTTAATATGCAGCTGCGAAGGAGATGATTTAACATGGTTACAGTAATAGGAGTACGATTTAAAAAGGCTGGTAAAATATATTATTTTAGTCCAAATGGTATAGATATTCAAAAGGAAAATAAGGTTATTGTTGAAACCGTAAGAGGGATAGAATTCGGAGAATGTGTTATTGGCATAAAGGAAATACGAGAAGATGATATAGTATCTCCCCTTAAATGCGTTATCAGAAAGGCTACAGATGGAGATGCAGAAAAAGACTTAGAAAATAAAAGAAAAGAAAAGGAAGCCTATGAAGTATGCTTAGATAAGATACATAAACATGAACTAGATATGAAACTCATAGATGTAGAGTATACTTTTGATAATAATAAAGTTATATTTTACTTTACAGCAGATGGAAGAGTGGATTTCCGTGAATTAGTAAAGGACTTAGCGGCGGTATTTAGAACCAGAATAGAACTTAGACAAATAGGAGTTAGGGATGAAGCAAAAATGATAGGTGGGCTTGGACCGTGTGGTAGACCTATGTGTTGTTCAACTTTTTTGGGCGAATTTGCACCAGTGTCTATAAAAATGGCTAAAGAGCAAAATTTATCATTAAATCCTACAAAAATTTCAGGTATTTGTGGTAGACTTATGTGCTGTTTAAACTATGAGCAGGACACATATGAAAGAATAAGAAAAACTTTACCTACTTTAGGATCCATAGTAGACACACCTTATGGTAGAGCAGAAGTTATTGGGAATAGTGTTGTAAAAGAAACTGTGAAAATTAAGATAAAACTTAATGGGAGCGATGAAGAAATAGTAGAGGTTAAAATCGAAGACTTAACATTAATTTCTGGAAGATATGAAGATTCTGTTATCGTGGAGAATATTAAATTGGAGTTAGATGGAAATGAGGAAGATTCATATGTTGTAAAAGAACTATTTAAAGATAACTAGGGGGGGGGAAGATGAAGTCGGTTATAAAAGTATACAATATGAATACTTCGGAGGATATTAGTAACATTAATGTAGCAATATCTAATAATCAAGGGGTAGTTGCTTGCCAAATAAATAGTGTAAGCAAAGAAATAGAAATAATATATGATGATTATTTTGTTTCATTGGATAATTTAATTGAGGCAATTGAGGTAGTCGGGTATACAGTTATATAAAGAAATCAGAGAAACTTTCTCTGGTTTCTTTTCTTTGTTTTTTGCTATGTTAAAAAGTAAAGTATAAATGGATTCATATGAATACGCATTTTAGAATTGGAGATAATAATTTTGAAGGGAGGCTTAAAATATGAAAAAATTAGCAGTGCAAAAGGGATTAAACCCAATTAAGGATTACTTGAGTGACGAGGGATATACAGTCAAAGAGTTTGATAATAGAAAAAAAAATGCAGGTAATTTTTTTAATAAATATGATGCTGTTATTGTCACGGGCGAGAATCAAGATATTATGGGTATAGAGAATACTATATCAAAAACTTCAATTATTAATGCAACTGGAATGACGGGTGAAGAAGTTAAGATGCAAATAGAAAAAAAATAGTATTTAACAAAAAGTAATATATTGGGATATAGAGGCTGTTAACTTACATTCAAAGGTTAACAGCCTATTTTTCTGTTGAAATACATTTAAAATATACTGATAATTTTTGCAAAAATATAAATTAGTTTTAAACAACAATAAAATAATTTGGAGGTATGAGAATTTTAAATTAAGTCAATAATTTAAATGTAAATCATTGACTAATAAATATGAAAGGGGTTTTAAATATGAGTATGAAAAAAGGAATAATTAGTATATCTACGATTGCTGTAGTAATGTTAGGAGTGTTTTTTTCTATGAAGTTCATTGGAGGAAGAGAAAATGTTGCTAATGTAAAATTACAAGATGATAGTATAGTGCAAAGCAATAAAATAATACCTACAGATAATAATGAGACGGTAACAAATAAAAATACTCAAGGGGAAAGCACTAATGAAATGGATGCTGCTTATATAAATGACAAAACTAACGTTGGAATGTATACTGTTAAAGAAAATGACACAGTGTTTAGTATAGTAAAAACGTATACACCTAGTCAGGACAAAAGCAAAATGGTTGAATTTATTAAAAGTAGGAATGGTATAAATGAATCTTACAAAATTGCAGCGGGTCAGAAAATAGTAATTCCTTATGAAAAAGCAATTAAAGATTCAACTGCTGTAGTTGAAAAAGCTAAAACAGATAAAACAGCTAAAACAGCTGTAGTTAAAAAATCTAAAACTGGTGACTACACTGTTAAAAGCAAAGATACATTAACTTCAATCGCCAAAAATAATATGACTTCATATAATGTGAAAAAAGCGATAGAAATGTTAAAAGAAACAAATAAAATTACAAATGAGGATGCTATAAAAGAAGGCACAATTATTAATATTCCAAAATAATAGCTATAAAAAAGAAGTGTAATTTTGAGTCTCTCAAAATACACTTCTTTATTTATAGTGCAAGTAATTGATGCATTAAATCATCTCCTGTGGAGTTACACAGCTTCGAAAAAAATGAATTAACGACGGTAAAGTTGAAACAAATATTAGTTTGTTAAATCCTAAGTATTTGCATTTTACTACTTTCAGCAAAAATAAAGTCACCATCCAAAGTTAGTAAAAAGTCTATATTATTGTACTCCGCAGTAGCTATGTGGAAAGCATCATTTACAGATAATAGGTTTTCACACATGAATTTTTTAACTAGAGATATACACTCTTCAGGAATGTTAAGATATTTTATATTTATAATTTTTTCTAGTTCTGAAATTATTTCTACGGACTTATTGTAATAGATATTCAATAAATCTCTTTTCATAGAATTTTTAGAAATATTATCAAAATACCTTTTATATGGAATATGAATAAGTCTGTCTTTTTTCTTTTCCTTTAATATTTTTGTATCATGACGGCTAAAGCTATTTGCTATAGATCTAATGTTGACGGCTGAGTTATAGGGTCTATTATTGCTTATTTTACATTGGATGTCACTAATGAACAATTTATAAAGTATTTTATTTAAAACTTCTGCAGAGATGATACTGGTAGTGTAAAACTCACAACTTCCTTCAGAAAGTTGCTTTAAGCATGATAAACAATCACTATGCTTAATATCATCATCATATATTAAGCTGAGCAAGAAGGAGGCATCTAATAAAACAGAATTCTTATTGAAAACTATATTTTTAAAAGGATATAATATTAATTGCATTTTTAACCTCATTATAATCGATTATTATATAATTAATGTATATTCAACAATGGTTACTAATAGTAGTTTTATAATAAATTAGATTGGTGATAAATAAAATAAAATATATTTATTATTTTATAATCTGTATTCTCTTGATTTAGCAACAAAAATTGAGGTATACTTCTGTTGTTGTTATGTATAAAGTAAATATAGATTTCATAGAAAGGAGATACATAATGGGGTTTTTAGGAGATGATGAAACTTTAGATGATCTTAATTTAAAGGGAATTCATGTTATTCAAAAAAAACATGCTTTCCGGTTTGGGGTGGATGCAGTATTACTTGCTAATTTTGCTAAAATAAGAAGAAATGCTAAAGTTGTTGATTTATGTACTGGTACAGGAATAATTCCTTTCATATTAGCAGGTAAAACATATGCAAGTAATCTAATTGGTGTGGAAATTCAAAAGGAATTTGTTGATATGGCGAATCGATCTGCACGATATAATAATTTAGAACATAAAATTAAATTTATAAATGGAGACTTAAAGGATATAGAACTCATTAAAAGCATTCCCAAGGCAGAAATTGTTACAGTTAATCCACCTTATAAACTTCAAAATTCAGGATTAATAAGTTTAGATGATAAGAATGCTATAGCAAGACATGAGATTTGTTGCACATTAGAAGATGTAATTATTGCATGTAGAGCTTTGTTGAAGGATAATGGACGGATGTATATGGTACATAGGCCTGATAGATTAGTTGATATTTTATGCGCTATGAGAAAACATAGAATTGAGCCTAAACGTATAAGAATGGTGCATCCTAGTGTAAATAAGGCGCCTAACATTGTACTCATCGAGGGACAAAGAGATGGAGGAACCTTTTTAAAATGGGAGCCCCCTCTTTATGTTCACACTGAGGATGGTGGGTATACTCAGGAAATTGCTGATATGTATAATTCAAATACAATAGAATATTAAATAATTTAAAGGTAGAGCCAATTAATGCAAATATTAAAGTAAAGGGTGATAAGAATGTCAGGAAAATTATACTTAGTTCCAACCCCTATAGGCAATTTAAAGGATATAACGCTCAGAGCATTAGAAGTGTTACAAAATGTAGATATAATAGCGGCAGAAGATACGAGGCAAAGCTTAAAATTACTAAATCATTTTAATATAAAAAAGCCACTTATAAGCTATCATCAACATAATGAACAAGGAAAAAGTCAAAATATAATTGAGCAGATAAAAGAAGGTAAAAATATAGCTATAATTAGCGACGCGGGATCGCCGGGAATATCAGATCCGGGAAGCGTAATAGTTTTAAAGTGTATAGAACAGAACATAGAATTCGTAGTGCTTCCTGGTGCTACTGCAATTACTACTGCACTTGTATATTCAGGACTTGATACTACAAAATTCATATTTAGAGGATTTTTACCTAGGGAAAATAAAGATAGAAAGCCTATTATTGATGATTTAATAAATAGGAGTGAAACTTTAATTTTCTATGAGGCTCCTCACAGACTCTTAAAAACTTTAGAATTTTTATATGAAAGTATTGGAAACAGAAAAATATCAATGTGCAGGGAACTTACAAAATTATATGAAGAGATAATTAGGTTGAGTTTAGAAGAAGCTGTGGAATATTATAAACAAAACGCCCCAAGAGGAGAATATGTATTAGTAGTTGAAGGTAAGAGTAAGGAAGATATAGATAAAGATGAAAGAGCTAAATGGGATTTACTAACTATAGAAGAACATATACAAAAACATATGGATGAGGGAATAAATAAAAAAGATGCAATGAAAAAAGTTGCAAAAGATAGAAATATGCCTAAATCAGAAGTATACAAGCATTCATTGGAAATTTAACCTATGTTCCCAATGAATACTTGCGCAAAATAGTGTTATAATAAAAATGTCGTTTTAAGAGTGAATAAATTATAAAAGTACATATATATATATATTTTTTGATATGGGGGGATTAAGTTGCGAAAAAAAATAATATCGCTTATAGTAACAATTGGACTGGCTGCTACAATAAATATACAGGTATTGGCAGATCCATTATCGGATAAGCTTAGTAATCAAAAGGGCCGGCTTGAGGAGCAAAAAAACGAGTACAAGAAAATACAAGATAATGTTGCGGATATAGAAATTTCAATTGAAAAATTGGATTCGAGCATAGGAAAAATGGGCATAGAAGTGGATAAAACAAAAGATAAAATAGGTGAGACCCAGAAGCAAATAGAAAAAACAACAAAGGATATACAAGTTGCAGAGGCTAATATTAAAGAAGAAGAGGACTTATTTAATAAGAGAATGCGAAGCATGTATATGAATGGTGCGGATAGCTATTTGGAAGTTTTATTGGATTCCGAGGGAGTAGAAGATCTTATTTCAAGGGTTGACAACATTAAAAAAATTGTGGAATATGATAATAAAATTATTGGACAATTAACAGCTGAAAAGAGTAAAATTGAAAATAAAAAGGTTGTGCTTGAAGCTGAAAAAACTAAGTTATTAGTGTTGAAAACTGATAATGAAAATAAGATAGGCAAGCTTAAAGAAAAGAAGCAAGAACAAGATGCATTAATCAAGGAAGCTGAAAAGAAAAAACAATTATATGCTGGCAAGATTAGTGATGGACAAGCTACCGTAGATGCTACTATGAAGCAAATACAACAAATAAGAGATAATGCAGCTAAGACTGCTCAATCTAATGTTACTCCATCTAGAGGATCAGGATCAGCGTCAGCGTCACTTAGCTCTAATGCGATAGTTGCTTATGCAAGTAATTATTTAGGAACACCATATGTTTGGGGTGCTGCTGGTCCTGAATATTTTGATTGTTCTGGGTTTATGCAACATATATATAACCATTTCGGAGTTTCATTAAGCCGAACTACATATACACAGATAAATGAAGGATCATATGTATCTAGAGAAGCTTTGCAACCAGGAGATTTGATTTTCTTTGGTTCAGCGTCAGATCCACATCATGTGGGAATGTATGTAGGAAATAACTCATATATTCATGCACCTCGTACGGGAGATGTGATTAAAATATCAGAATTGACACGAGGAGATTACCTTACTGCAAGAAGAGTTAAGTAATTTTGAATAAAAAAACAGGCTATTTTAATAGTCTGTTTTTTTATTCACGAGAAAATTGTAAAGTTTGATTTTTATAAAACCGTAAATTGACCACAGAAAATATAAGATGGATGATATTTTCTGTGGCTAATTATCGAATACTAATATAAACGAGTTCAAGAAAAATTGCAATATTAATAGCAAAAGAGGGAATAGAAAAGATATGTGGTATTGCTGAGGGGGGGTAATAAGTTTGAGTGTATAAAACATAGCTGACTAAAGCAGGAGTGGATTAGTCAGCTGTTTTTTGGGGAGATTAGATAGTATAGGGAGGGTTAGTTTGCAAGTGATTTCAGATATAGCTAAAATCACTTGCAAACTATAATAATTTATTTAAATAAGATAAAAATCAAATGGCAGAAAAAGATAAAAATTGAAAGTAGAAAAATAATTTAATACTCTTTTCTCCACACAAGGATTAACAGTTTATGAACAGGTGATAATGTATAATGTGGATAAGAAACTTGTCAGAATTACTTTTAATATGTAAATGCTTTTAAACAAGGCTTTCCGTGTAAACTAAATTGTCCACAGCTTCTGTTGATTAAATGTTAAAAACAGTGGATAACTTAATTATAATGGTTAAAATTTAGATGTTTGCAATATTAACTGTGAATTAAATCAAATTGCATAACGAGAATCTTGTAAAAGAGTAGAGTATATTGCGTATTATAAATAATGTTAAAAATTAGTGGGTTTTCAAACTAATAATTTATATTAACCGCTATTTATTATTAAAGTTTACAGAGCGAAGAAAAAACAACATTAATATGGTAATATTTTTATATGCGAATCTTAGGTTAGTTATTTTCAAATTTCTACAGAAATAATGCAAATTATAAAAAAAAGAAAATAACTTGTAATAGTATATGCATACCCTATAATATAATTATATGATCATGACTATAAAATATATTTTATTTAGTATATTAATTTTGGAAGGTGACAAATGGTGGATAAGGCTAAATTTACTCTAGATAATATAATTTCATTATCAAAATCGGTATCCGAAAACAGCATAATTCTGTATGAAGAATTACCTCAGTACGATTTGTTTTTATCACAAGTGATTGATTACTTAAATGATAAATTTGATGCTGATAATTACACTAATAATATAGTACAGAATTATATAAAAGGCGGAGTTATATCTAAGCCAGAAGATAGTAAAAAAAGAGGCTATACAAAGTTACACCTTGCCCAATTAGTCTTACTTAGCTACATGAGACCTATACTTACGTCAGAGGAAATTAAAAAAGTCTTTAGACTAGCGTTCAATGAAATTAATGATAGAGATGATGATATTATTTCATGGGAGAAAGCTTATAAAATTTTCTCTGATATGCAAAAGGAAAGCCTTAATCATTTCGTAGAAAATCAGTTTTGTGATAAATCAAAATTACAAAGTATAATTAATGCTTTAAATTTAAAAGAAAGTGACGAGGAAAGAATAACAGTGTTTTTAGTTGTAATGACATTGGTATCACAAGCTAGTGCAATAAAAAAATTAATAAGAAAAATTGTAGATGATTATGAAAATTAAAAAATATAGAAGTGTATATTAACTATTTTAAGCGGGGGGATAACAGAAAATAAAAATTAATATTTATTCAGAAATAGGAATGAAGATCCATTTATAATGGATCCAATGCCAAATCTTAAAAAAATAAATCAAAATTAATAGCATTTTCAGCATAAATAGTAGTACACCATAATATTTATTAACTTATAGTTAATAAATATTAAAGGGGTAGATGAATATGATTGGTAAGGTACCAACATTAATTTATGATCTGTGTGGGGACAAAGTAGAAGTTATGAATTACACGAAAGTTTTTTTTGGAAATCAGAATGAAGAGGGTTATGTGCTTCATGTAGAGCAACATGATAGAGTTACATCTATAAGTGAATTTGATTTAGAGAAAAGAGAAGATAAGTATTATTGCACTAGGAAGTTGTTTAGCTAACTAAATTTTTGAACATAGTTTTAACGACATTTCAGAAGGAAGGTCGCCTACTTCTATAAGTTGGAGTTACATGCCCTAATAAATAGAAAACTTCAGTGGGAGTATAAATCTCCTTCTGAAGTCGTTAATATGCAGCTCCGCAGGAGATGATTTAACGTCATTTATTTAATCACACAAGCTTTATAATTAATAAAGCTTGTGTGATTTTCTGCGTTTATAGTAATATTATATATTTGTAGTATAATCAAATAATGATAAGTATATTTTAGCTTATAAAAAGAAAACACTGTTTATAAATATAAGGGTGAATTAACCGATAAATAGTGTAAATAATATATTATAGTGAAATTAATAGTTTATACACTGTTAACTTAACTCGAAATAGTTTATAATTTATAAAATTAACATATGAAATGCAATAAGTCTGGATAAAGGTATGTTTAGCTATAGTATAATAATAATTGGTGTAGGGGGTAAAATATGCTAAGCCAGAAAGAGAAAACAATGATTTTAGAAAATTTTGCAGAAGAAAATCAACCTATAGAAATAATAAATAAATTAAATGATGGACAATCTGAGGCGGCGGTATATACTGTGGAATTTAGTGAATCGCGTAAATTAGGAGTTCTAAAAATTCAGGAAATGAATGAAAGCGGATTACATAATAAAGCATTCTTACAAGCAATAGAGAATGGAATTGAAGGATATATTCCTGAAATTATTGATGAAGTGGAAATACAATGTGAAAATAATTTAAAGAGATTTGGAGTTTTATATGAATTAGGCGGAGATAATGTACTGGGAATTAAAACATTGAAATATTCAATGGAAAATGAATTAGCATTAGTTAAGCAAACTTCAGAACAAGTAGCTAAATTTTTATATAATTGGAATAAGCCTCATATCTCTGAAATTAAATCTCCTATTGATATAATGAAAACTTCCTTAGGTTATAGATTTATGGATGAGAAATTTATAAAGGGTTTTGAAACATTAATGATCGATGAGGATAAAAAATGGCTAGTCATTGATGGAGTTGATAAATTTTTTCCGAATCCATATAAATTTTTTGCAGATGAAAAGGTATGGTGTGGTCGTAAAATAAAATATTTAGATTCATGCATACATGGTGATTTGCACGGAGGAAATATAATTGTTTCGGTGAAAAAACCGTCTATTATTGATTTTGGAAGTTACCAACTTCATAGTAATATTTTTTATGATACAAGGTATTTAGAAATACATTCTTTAATGGACTATTTAAAATTCGATAACAATAAACAAAGAAAATTTTGGATTAGTTTATGTGACGAATTAACAAAAAATGTTAAATATGTTGATATTCCAGATGGAGAAGGAGCTAGTATATTGAGAGATATAATACCAGAATTAAGACATGGTATAGACTATTTGCTCTCGGATTCTAGAAATAAACTATATGAGCCATCTTTTTATTTAGCTGGAGTTTCTGCAGGATTGAATTTCATTCGTAAAACAAAGGATGAAAATAAAAGGATGGCAGCAATGATATATACAATGTATAACTTAAGAGCAGTTTTAAAGCATGAACTTATAGATTTATATAATCCTAGCTTATTATCGAGCACTAGTGTTCAATGGTTTTTAGATGAAGCTTCAATAAGTGAGTATCTAGATAATGATTCAATATATAAAATTGACGAAAAGGCATATCACATTTCGGGTATAATAAAAAATAAGTCTATAGAGCTTACAGTTGAGCCTATTATAAACTTAAACAGTGGTAGGGTTAAATCATTAGAAATACTAGTTAGGGATTCAAGATTAGAATTTTTCCCGGATGAAATGTTTGAAAAAGCTAGACTTACCGGGGATTTGGAAAACCTTACTATACTAGCTTGTGACAAATTAAATAACTATCTAAACAAACTTGAACCATTTATTGAAGAAGGATTATTTTTTAAGCTTCAATCGGATACAACTAGGCATACTATAAAAAAAGTTATAAAGAAATTGGAAGGGACAAACTTAGTTTTAGAAATTACACAACGTATACCAAGAAGTGCATTTTGGCGTAATTTTGCTGATGAATTAAAATTCAAATTAGCTATGGATAACTTTGGAGAAGGTAACTCTAATATGGTAGAATTGATAAAAATGAAGCCACATTTTATAAAAATTTCTCAGGAGATAGTAAAAGATGTGCATAAAGATGAAATAAAAGCATTGATGATAGAACATATGGTTAAAATGGGGATAAAAACAGGAATGAAGATTATAGCCGAGGGAATACGAACCTTGGAAGAAAAGGAAAAGCTAATGGAACTAGGTGTTGAATATGGACAAGGTACGTATTTTTCTTCAGCCATGCTTATTGATCATGCAGATTATGGAATTTGGAAACAAGGATTTTAGAATTTTAACGACATGTCAGAAGGAAGTCTCCCACTTCTATAAGTGGGAGTTACAGACCCTAACAAACAGAAAATAAAATTTTATTTTAAAAGACAGATGGCATTAGAAGAGATCCCTTCTAGGCGGCCAGTAAAACCAAGGCCTTCCTCTGTAGTAGCTTTAATGTTAACTTTATCTATAGGTAATTGTAGCGCAGTTGCAATATTTATTACCATAGGGGGTATATGGGGCGCCATTTTAGGGTTTTGTGCAATTATTGTAGCATCAATATTTTCGATTATGTAATTCTTATTTTTTATTAAACTGCCTACATATTTAAGTAGGACAATGCTAGACATGCCTTTATATTTAGCATCAGTATCGGGGAAATGATTTCCAATGTCACCAAGAGCCGCAGCACCTAAAAGAGCATCTATGATAGCGTGAACAAGAACGTCTGCGTCTGAATGCCCTAGTAATCCAGCCTCGTGCGGTATGGTTACTCCACCAAGTATTAAACTTCTACCCTTAACTAATTTATGAACATCATAGCCCATTCCAATTCTCAAGCGAATTACCTCTTTTCAATTTAATTTATAAATATTTTAAATATATAGAAATGTAACAGTAGGAATATATACTTTTCTTTATATAATATAGCATTTCATGAGAAGGTAATCAAGAAAATTTATTCGCGCAACACATTAAAATATGTAGTGAGGCACTCACGGATTTAGTAATAGGAAATATGATGAGAAAATAGCCAATAAGTTATTAACATGTTATCCACAAAACTGTGGATAGTGTGCATAACTTAATAATAAAATTTAGAAATATTTTATTTAAAATGCAAGTATTTACATAAAAAATTCTAAAAACGTCTATAATTAATACTATAAAGTATTCATTAACATCAACCCCACATATTATCCACACAAAAGCTGTGGATAATGTGTATAAGCCTTAAATGTTTTATATAAATTTACAAAAACATACATAATTTTAGTGCATTTGTGGATTAGTAAATCTTAATGTGTACAATCTGTTAGTCTAAATAAAAAATAGTAAAAAATTTCAAATTATTAGTAAATTTATGAAAATAATAGAGTGAAATATAACGTAATATTTATAGAAAAATAAATATTAATTACTTAGAAAGAATTTTAAAAGGTTGAGAAAAAGTTGTCAAGTTTTTTAGTGATAACTATAACAAATTGTTTAGTAGCGTGCCTAAGCACCAGAAATGTAATTAAAATGTAATAGCTATAAAACAGTAAAAAATTAAAAAGATCTCAAATTGTAGGGAGTCCCATAGAAGAAATTACCTTTGAGTCAGTAAAAAAATATTGGATAATATCTCATAGAAAAAGACTAAAGAAATATTTGAATTCAAGGGTAATAAAGAGATAATTACTAATAAATTTAAAGATATATTTACAAAAAAAAGCAGAAGTTAAATAAGATAGTTATTATTAACTAAGACTAACAAGTTATCCACAATTTCTGTGTGAATAATGTTGATAACCTTTATATAAGCCAAAAAGCACACAAATTTGTGTGCTTTTTAACTACATTTAAGCATAGAAGATGATGTTTAAGCATTTTCAGTTTTAATAGAATCAGAAATTAACTTATTAATACCGACTAGTTCTTTTGGCGTTAGATATCTCCATTTCCCAAGGGGTAAGTTGTCTATAGAAACATTCATAATTCTAAGCCTTTCAAGTTTCACAACAGCATACCCTAAATGCTCACACATTCTTCGTATTTGACGGTTAAGTCCTTCTGTTAAAATTATTTTAAAAACATATTTGCCTTCTTTTTTTACAAAACATTTTTTAGTTATAGTATTTAGTATAGGAATACCATTTGCCATACTCTTTATAAAATTAGGGGATATAGGTTTATCTACAGTAACAATATACTCTTTTTCGTGGTTATTACCTGAACGTAAAATTTTATTCACAATGTCTCCATCGTTAGTTAGAAATATAAGACCTTGAGAAGGTTTATCAAGGCGACCAATGGGGAAAATTCTTTTTTTAAAATTTATAAAATCTATGATATTTCCATTAACTTTATGCTCAGTAGTGCAGGTTATTCCAACGGGTTTATTGAAAGCTAAGTAGACAAATTCTACTTTATGTTTTAATGGTTTACCATTTATTTCAATGTGATCAGCTGCAGATACTTGAGTGCCCATTTCAGGGATTTTGCCATTTAAGGTGACATTGCCTTTGTCAATCAGTTTATCTGCTTCACGCCTAGAGCAAAAACCCGTTTCACTTATAAATTTATTTAATCTAATTTTTAAAGCACTATTTTCATAGGGCTGAATAATGTTTTTCTCTTTTTCATTAGGTGTGGTTTTCATTTTGCACCGTCCTTTGGAATTATAAAATAAGATTAAGGTATACAACTCATATTATATGGTTAAATCATCTCCTGCGGAGATTAAATGTCGTTAAATAATCATACAAATAGTTGTAAGGGTATCTTAAGCGGGATACCCTTAGTCAATTACAGCTTGACCATTATTATTTAGTGATACCTTGAAATTATGTGTACCAGCATACCTATTAAACTCAGTTAAGTTAATTGGAGTTTTATTTTTATTTTCAGAAACAAATATATAAATTTTTAAACCGTCGTCCGCATGTGCTTTAGTTAGGTATTTTTGTTTAAGCGATTCATCTAAAATTAAATGAAGTGCTTCATCCAAGGATTTATTTTCTAAATTTACAAGTTGTTTTATTTTATAGCCTCCAGGACTTCTGCCTTCTACTTTTGTAATTTTATTTGAACCGTTTACCTCCATTTTTAGAGAACAATTCATGTCGACTATAACAGAAAAATTATATCTATTATCCAAATATAATTTTCTTATTGAAAATAAAAGTAATAGGATGCAAGAAATAGCCAATAAGTACTTCCAAACGGAAATGCTTCGAAATTCTTTACCTACATATAGTTCGCCTATTTTAGGATGAGCCGTATGCTTTTCAAGGGTTACAAATTCATTATTTTGAGTTATGATATAGACCTTATTTTTTTCAATGTTAATTATTTTACCGGATTTTTGCATAGTGGCACCCCTTTTATATGCTGTAAGTGTATTTAAAAATGATAATGGATTGGAACTTATGCCTGCCACGGTTATGGCGAGGAGATAAACCTAAGTAACTATTTAAAGGAGAATAAATGTAATAAATTGATTTTATAATTATAGAGGCTGATAAGCATTATATTCAGGATTTAAGGAAACTAGAATATACAAAGTATGCACTGAGTTTCAATTATTATTATATCACATGAGAAGCTTATTAATAATTCCATTAGTTCATAAAGATAAGAAATATGGATTAGTAATAATTCTAAATCATAAAATGGGAGCATACAATGAAATTAAGAGGGCTAATGATTTCCCTTTTGTTATTTAGTATATATTTTAGGGTCAAAATAAATTAGGAATATTATAATAAAAAACCTCACAAACATTAAAAAAGTTTGTGAGAGTTTTTATTACAATATAGGCGAAAGTAATCTTGAAATAGATTCCTTAAATTTAACAATAAAACTTCTATTAACATATTTTTCGAGAGTTAATTCATCGCAAAATTTTAAATCGTCCATAAAAAAATGTTCTAAGTCGGAAGTTATTTCTTTATCATATATAAAAGCATTAATTTCGAAGTTTAAAGTAAAGCTTCTAATATCTAAATTAGCGGTGCCTATGGAGCTTATAGACTTATCAATAGAAAGAAATTTACTGTGAAGAAAGCCCTTAGTGTAGGTATAACATTTTACGCCTGATTCTAGTAGCTCTCCCATATAAGATGTAGAAGCCCAATACACAAAGGGATGATCTGGTTTACTAGGTATCATTATGCGAACATCGACTCCGGATAAGGATGCTATTTTTAAAGCTTCTAATATACTGTCATCTGGAATGAAATAAGGAGTTTCTATAAAAATATTGGTTTCAGCTTTGCTAATCATTTTTAAATATCCATTTCTAATAGACTTCCAAGTTGAATCAGGACCGCTTGAAACTATTTGTAGACCTGTATTCCCAAGGTGAGCTCTGTGAGGGAAATACTTGTTATCAAAAATTGAATTTTCATTGGCGGCAAATCTCCAATCCATTAGGAAGTGCAATTCCAATGCATCTATTGCATCGCCCTGTATGAATAAATGGGTATCTCTCCAAAACCCAAATTTTTTAGAAAGACCTAAATATTCATCACCAATATTAAAACCACCTATAAAGCCATATTGACCATCGATAGTACAGATCTTACGATGATTTCTAAAATTTACTCTTAGATTTATATAAGGAACAAAGGGTGGGAAGAAACAAACAACTTTTCCGCCAGCCTCAATTAGTGGGGCGAAAAAGCGCTTAGGCACTTTAAGGCATCCCATACCATCATAGAGTAATTCTACCTCCACCCCTTCTTTAGCTTTTTGGGATAAAATTTCAAGAATAGTTCTTCCTAGATTATCATTTTGAAATATATAATACTCCATATGGATATATATTTTTGCATTTTTAAGGTTTTCTTTAAGTTGATCAAATTTTGATTTGCCATCAGTAAATATGGTTACCTTGTTATTATTAGTGTAAAAAGAATTATCACTGCAAAGATTAAGTGTCATAATGTCAGAGTATTTACTTAAAAAAGGATTAGTTTTAATTAAATCTTCATTATTTAAGAACTCCTTTTGTTTATCAATAATTGAGGTAAGATTCTCTTTTTCTTCTTTTTTTAGAGAAAATAATTTTTTTCTTTTCAAATTTTGACCAAGAAATAAGTATAGAATAAATCCTATGGTAGGTAAAAATAGTAATACCATAAGCCAAGTCCAAGTACTTGCAGGATTTTTGCGTTCAAGAAATACAACTGCCAAGGCGAAGAGGATATTGATAATAAATAATAAATTTAAAAAATGTAACAATAGTTCATTTGTAAACATATGTGCCTCCAAAAATTCATTTTATCTTATAATGATAGTATACATATAAAAGCGTATAAAAAAACATTAAAAATACGTATAAATAGAATATCTATTTTTTTATTAAATGTTTTTTGAGTAAAATAGAAATATTTCAGTATTATAATTTATATTATTAAAGGAATAGTAAGTTTTATGGTATAATAAAATTAAATTGCTGAAATCAACTTATGTGAAGAAGTATGTTTTGAATTGAATTTATGAATATATTAATAATATGTATTGTTTTTTTATTTGTGCATGAAGGTTTATACTAGATTGCTACTTTAAAAATGAGAATGGAATCGGGGATAAGGATATGGGGTTAGTTCATAGAATAGTTGATGAGGAAATAAACAAATCCTTAGAGCTTATAAAAGAATTAGAACTTGTGATGAATGAGATTCAAAGTAGCGAAAGTCTATTTAGTTCTAATATTCAAAATATGTCTTTAACTAACAAACAAAGTATATTAGACAAGTGGGTTAGTTATGTAGGATGTTATAATGAATTGAATGAAACACGGGAAAAATATAAAAATAAACTTATATTAAAACATACAGAAGATTCACACACTAAATATAAAAATATATTATTAATTTATGCCTCTACCATAGCGATACGTAAAAATGCTGTATTGTTAGCTAACATTATAGAAAAAAATAAGTATTTGGAGTCAATGTTAAATGAGGCTAGGCCCGAATATAATATTAATAAAAAACAATATTATTATATTACACAAGAAATTACAGAAATTTATTATATGATATCTTTGTTTAGGAATAAGCATTACTTTGATTTTATGGTAAATCACTATGAAGTTTATGGATATGAAAGAGATGAAAACGAAGAAGAATTATTAAATTATGCAAGTTATAATTATTTAAATGTTATAAAACTTGTTAAAAATCATAGAAATATTGTTAAAAATAATATGATTAATTTTTTTGAAAAAAATATTTTTGATTTTTGGTTCCCATTTCAAAAATGGATCGCTATAAGTATTACTGGAGTTGATTACTCTAGTAGAAAAGAGAAATATGTTAGTAATGAAGATATTAATATTATAAAAGAAGAATTGCTACCAGGGGATATACTTTTAAAGAGGAACAATTATCAACTAACCAACCTGGGATTACCAGGATTTTGGACTCACACTGGGATTTATATAGGCTGTTTAGAAAAATTGGACAAGTATTTTAACGACATCCCACTGGGGGATTGTTTGTGTGTTTCAGAGTATGTAAAAGTAATTTATCCTAAAGTATATGATAGTTTATGCAATGAAAATAATGGAGAATATATTATAGAAGTTATTGCCCCTGGTGTGGTAATAAATCCTCTAGATGCTATTGCAAAAGTTGACTATTTTTCTGCATTACGTCCTAAATTACCTAAAGAGGATAAATTAAAAGCATTGTTTACAGCGTTTGAATCTTTAGGGAAGGCATATGATTATAATTTTGACATTATGACAGATAATGCTTTGTTTTGTAGTGAATTAATTTATAAATCGTATTTATGTTCAAGGAATAAGAAAGGGCTTACATTTAACTTAGAAGCAAAAGCTGGCAGGCTATTACTTTCACCTAATAATATTATTAAAAAATTTGATTCAGAATTTGATAGTGAAAATGCAGAATTTGATTTTGTAATATTTTATGATGGTAGTGAAAGAGAAAGAAAAGCTATAAGGAAAAACGAAAATGATTTAAAAATAACTTGGAAGCTATCTAAGTGGAGAATGTTAAGGAGAAGGGTTATTTTAAAAACAGAAATAAGGTATCCTATAGTAATATTAAATTCAGCATTGTCAAAATTAAAAATTATTTTATATGGTGTGTTTTATTAATTATGATATATGTATATAATATAAGCATTGTATTAAAAATATGGTTAAGTATTAAAAAATATAGTTAAAATATTAGATTAAATTCTAAAACAGAAAGTAGGATAAATAATAAATATGAGAAATATAAAAATTGTAATAGAATATGATGGTACTAGGTATAAAGGATGGCAAAGACTTGGAGATAGCGATAATACGATTCAGCACAAAGTAGAAGCCGTTTTAAGTAAGATGGCAGAAGAAAATATTGAAATTATTGGGTCTGGAAGAACAGATGCAGGAGTACATGCAACAAACCAAGTAGCAAATTTTAGAACAGAATGCACAATGCCAGATCATAAAATGCGTAGTTATTGCTATGAATATTTACCAGAAGACATTGTAGTGAAGACGGTCGAAGAAGTGGATCTCAATTTCCATGCTAGATATAATGCTAAAGTTAAAAAATATGTATATAATATTTGTAATAACAAAGCACACAATGTTTTTACTAGAAAATATGATTATCATGTGCCACAACCTCTAAATATTGAAAATATGAGAAGAGCAGCAGAAATTTTAATAGGAGAACATGATTTCCAAAGTTTCACAACACTTAAAACAAAGAAAAAGTCTACTATAAGAAATATTTATACAATAAATATCGTAAATGATGATGGAAATATAGAAATTAGTGTTCAAGGAAATGGATTCATGAAAAATATGGTGAGATTAATAGTTGGGACACTTGTTGAAGTGGGCCTGGGTGAAAAATCTGTAAATGAAATTAGTGATATTTTAGATAAAAAAGAAAGAAAATATGCTGGACATATTGCACCAGCAAAAGGCTTATTTTTAGAAGAAGTTAATTATTAAAAACCAATAAAATGGTTAATATTACAGCACCAAAGGTGATGATTTAAAAGAGGCACATAAGTATTAACTTATGTGCCTCTTTTTAGTTTTATGTTTAGTTAAAACATCTCCTGTATAGCTGAGGATCTTATTTGAATATACCTTATGTAGCTATATATGCCAAACTACAGTATTCCTTCATTCTTTAATATATCTTCAATTTCATCAACTTTTCTAGAGAGAATATAAAAACTATCTTTTAATATATTTTTTGGAAGAGGAGTTTCTTTTATAGTTTTTTCTAACACGTCTATAGTGTCGAGTGCATCATCAATGCCCTTTTGTGCTAGTTTTAGATTAGCTTCTTTCATTTTTTAATCTCCTTTAACTTATGTTATTTCATTAAATATACTTAAACCCTAACATTAGTAATTACTAATTTCAAGTTAAGAATGACTTTTATTTTATGTAAAATCGAAAAAATTAACTTTTCTTATTCTTAAGAATTTTATTTTTAACATCTTTCAAAATAGAATCGAAACCTTTGAATTTTACGTCAGGAAAGGCTTTTATAAGTCTTGAATAATCGGGGGATTTTTTGAAAACCAAAGAATCATATTTTACTTTCAATTCTTTTATGATAGTCTCAACGTTAGATTTTTTCTTACTCATCTTAATTTCGGCACTTTCTATTAACTGGTCCAATTTAATTTTTAATTCAGACATATCCTTAGTATTCCCTAAATTTAATTTAAAATCTGGAAGTTTATCGATTAAATCTGAATATACTGTATTTAATTGGGTTAATAGGGACCTTAATTTAAATATTGTATTCACAGTAATTATAAAATCAATGAAGAAATATAGGAATAGAATATAAAAAAGTGTTATGCCTGGGATAGGTGGTATTAAATTTACTATGTAAATAATATAGGGGTGAATTACCTTCAAAATAAATATGGAAACAAAGCCCCATATTATAGAAAAGGATAAGCAAATTCTACCCTTAAGATTGTATGGCTCATCACCGTAATCCCACCAAGTACTATTAAATGCAGTTTCTAGAATATAACCTGTCATATACTCTAGAGCAGAGGTTAAAAATACTGAACCTAAAAAAAGGAAAATATAATTAGTTTCAATATGCTTTAGCAAAACAATTATTGCCAAAGTACCAAAACCATAAATAGGACAAAAGGGACCGTGGAGGAAGCCGCGGTTAATGAATTCTTTTTTCTTAACTGTAGCATATACTGTTTCAAGACACCATCCCATAAAGGAATAGATAATAAAATAATAAAAAAGCGTAAATACGCTAGAATTTAACAAAGTCATATTAATCATAGATTAACTCCCTTTTTTTTAGCCCATTGTACATTGAATAAGAAAATGATAACACAAAAAGCGTTTTTTTTATAGTATATGGGATGAATAAATATTATTATATGCAATTTTATAGAAATAACTACATATATATTAATTAAGCAATGATAATTTAATTTGAATTCTAGGAGGAAAATACATGATAAATATTATTTGGTTTTTAATTTTATCATTTGGGACAATTATTGGTATTGTTACAGGAAAAGGAGAGATTTTATCAAAAGTTATTGTTTCATCAACAACTAGTGCTGTGGAATTAGTAATGGGACTCGTTGGAATGATGTGTCTTTGGTGTGGGATAATGAGAATTGCTGAAAAAAGTGGATTAACTGATAAATTGGCAAGGCTGCTTAGGCCAATATTAAAAATAATATTTAAAGAAGCTGGAAAAAACCAGAAGGCGATGGCTAGTATTACCATGAATTTAACAGCCAATATGATGGGACTTTCTAATGCAGCCACACCCTTGGGCATAAAGGCTATGGAAGAGATGCAGAAAATTAATAATGAAAAAGATATAGCTAGTGATGACATGGCTTTATTTTTAGTTTTAAATGCTGCATGCATTCAGCTTCTGCCTACAACGGTGATATCTATTAGGGCTGCGTATAACTCTCAAAATCCAGCAATTATTATAATACCTGCAATAATTGCAACAGGTACTGCTGCAGTCTTAGGCGTGGTTTATTGTAAAATTCTACAAAGGTATTTTTAAATATATAGAAATATTAATGTTTAAATTTAGATGGGGTAGGTGAAATAGGATGATTATAGCTAATTTAGTATCGTATATTTTAAAGGGAATAATTCCAATTATCATAACGCTTGTGGTAATATATGGAGTTATTAAGAAGGTGAAGGTATATGAGTGTTTTGTTGAAGGCGCAAAGGACGGAATAACTATTTGCCTGAAAATTTTTCCGTATCTTTTGGCTATGATTATAGCTGTTAATGTATTTAGGGCTTCCGGGGCTTTAGACTTTTTTATTTATTTAGTAAAACCAGTTGTTGTGTTTATTGGACTCCCCCCTGAAGTTGTTCCTTTAGTTTTAATAAAACCACTTTCAGGAAGTGGAGCTTTAGGAGTATTCACTGATATTATAAAGCAATATGGAGCAGATAGTTACATAGGACGCGTGGCATCCATAATAATGGGATCAACAGAAACCATTTTTTATACCTTGACAGTATATTTTGGAGCGGTAAATATAAAAAAAATAAGGCATACACTAGTAGCAGCAATATTAGCAGATATTACAGCAATTATAATGGCAGTTAACCTGGCTAAGTTCTTCTTTTAAGGACATTTTAAAAGGGAAGTTCCCCATTTATATAAGTGGAGATACATAATATAAGAAAGAGAAAACTTCAGTGGGGTATAAATCTCCTTCTGAAGTTATTAATGTTGCAGCTTCGAAGAAGATTAAACTTATAACACAAATTGTAAAAGAAAGAAAAAGTATGATATTATAAATATACTGGAGTAAAATAAGGTAGATAACAGATATAATTGTTATTTATATTAGAAGAATGTAAGGGGGATATAATATGATTGAAATTACTGGCGTAAATAAGAGCTATAATGGTAAGAATAAAGCTGTAGACAACATAAGTCTAACTATAAGGGACGGAGAGATATTTGGATTTTTAGGCCCAAATGGAGCAGGTAAAACTACTACCATAAAAATGATTACTGGAATATTAAGTGCTGATAGCGGAAGAATCAATATCAATGGAATTGATATTGAAAAAAATGATTTAGAGGCTAAAAAATTATTTGGCTTTGTACCAGACAATCCGGACATGTTCTTAAGACTTAAGGGTATTGAGTATTTAAACTTTATGGCAGATATTTATGATGTGCCAAGTATTATTAGAAAAGATAGGGTCGAAGCTTTAGCAAATAGATTTGAAATGAGCAATGCGCTAACGGACCAAATTCAAAGTTATTCTCATGGTATGAGACAAAAGATAATTATTATGGGAGCACTTCTTCATGAACCAGAAGTTTGGATTTTAGATGAGCCAATGACGGGCCTTGATCCTAAATCTTCATATGTTTTGAAGGAAATGATGAAAGAGCATGCAAATAACGGGAAAACCGTATTTTTCTCAACTCACGTTCTAGAAGTAGCTGAAAAAATATGCGATAGGGTTGCTGTAATAAATAAGGGGAAAATATTATTCTGTGGAACCCTTGAAGAACTAAGGGAACATTTTAAAGCCAGTGGGTCACTTGAAAAAATCTTCTTGGAGATGACTGAAAATGTATAAATTTATAGCGCTAACTAAGGTATTATTAAAAACAGGAACTGGATCCCCTAGTAGTAAGAAAGATAAAAAAAAGATAAAAGGAATATTGCTTGGATTACTTTTAGTACTAGCATTCACACCTATGGCTATAGGGTTTGGAGAGTTTATATTTACGGCCTATGATGGATTACATCAAATTGGTCAAGAAGCAGTTATATTGGGATTTGGATTATCTATTGTTAGCGTTGTAATTTTCTTTTTTGGTATTTTTTATGCTATGAGTATATTTTATTTTTCTATGGATGTAGAAAATTTATTACCACTACCTTTTAAGCCATGGCACATTATGGGAGCTAAATTTGCTGTAGTATTAATTTATGAATACTTCACAGAAATAATATTTTTTTTGCCTACAATAGTTGCATACGGTATAAAGAGTAATGCAGGGGTGTTGTATTATGGCTATGGAGTTATTATATTTTTACTCTTGCCTATAGTTCCTTTAGTAATTGCATCTGTAATTAATATGATTATAATGAGATTTACTAATATAGCTAAAAACAAGGATAGGTTTAGATTAGTGGGTGGACTTATGGCTATGTGTTTTGGTGTAGGAATAAACATATATATCCAAAGGTTTTCACAAAATCTAAGCCAATCAGAAGTTACTAAAATGTTTGCACAGGGAAATAATTCCTTAGTTGGTTTGGCAACAAAGCTATTTCCTAGTACTAAGATAGCTGTAAATAGTTTAATTAATACTACTAATGTTCAGGGGTTTATCAATTTGATTTTATTTATAGTAATAACATTAGCTGCATTAATGATATTTATAATGTTGGGTGAAGCATTGTATTTTAAAGGTGTTATGGGGATATCTGAAACAACCTCAAAAAGGAAAACTCTTAGTAGCATTGAGCTTATAAAAAATACGGCACAAAATTCCTCACTAAAGGTATATATAATAAAAGAGTTAAAGCTTTTATTTAGGACACCGATTTATTTTATGAATTGTGTACTTATGAATTTTTTATGGCCAGTATTTTTGCTTATACCAATTTTTGCACAAAAAGGTGCTAGTTCTCAACTTAATATGTTAGCTAAGTTTTTACAAAACAACAAAAGTTCAGGCGTAGCATTAGGCGGCTTCTTTGCATTTATGATTTTTGCATCTTGCAGTAATGCAATTGCAACTACAGCAATATCAAGAGAAGGTAAAAATGTATTTATATTAAAATACATACCTATGAAATATAAAGATCAGCTTATGGCAAAGGTATTATCTGCAGTAGTTTTAGGAATAGCTGGTATGCTTATGGTAACTATAATTGGTTTAATATTTCTTAAGATACCGATAGATTTAGTTTTATTAATGATTATAGTTGGTTTTTTTGGAATAGTATTTACATCTTTTATAGGGATATTTATTGATTTGAATTTCCCTAAACTTCAGTGGAGTACAGAGCAAGAGGCAATTAAACGGAATCTTAATGTTATGATTAGTATAATTATTTGCATAGCTTTAGGTGGGCTTACAGTATTTATGGTTATCAAATTTGAACTAACTAAATGGACTACATTTGCTATAATAGCATCTTCATATGCGATTATAGATGTAGTGCTGTATTACCTGTTAGGTACAAAAGGGGTAGAAATATTAAGAAAAATAGAGTCGTAAAATATAAAATAATGTTGACCTAAGTATAATTTATTGATTTTAGGATAAAAATATTGACATAGTGATTTATTTGCAATATGATTATTATTAAACAAATGCAATGATGAGAAGAGTAATAAGCCTAATTGTTAAAAGAGAGCTGAGAAGGGTGAAAATCAGTAGCAAGGTAGCTTATGAAGATGGCCTTTAAGCATATTATCTAAGTGAAAAATTTAAAGTTTATTGTGAAAATATACTTTTAAATTTAATTGTTAGGATAATACGGGAGCAACCGTTATATTGACAGGTGATGATGGTCACCCATTGAGGTCTTTATAGTGATGTAAAGATAAATTAGAGTGGTAAAACGTTAAATACGTCTCTAAACAGAATTTTTTTCTGTTTAGAGACTTTTTTATTTTCCGGGAAATTATAATCTTTAGGGATTATTAAAGCTAGTTAATATATTTATATTCATGGGATTGAGAACTATAAATAATTTCAATACGAGAGGTAGGATAAAACTATGACTAAAAAAACTTTTTACATTACTACACCAATTTATTATCCATCAGCAAAACTACACATCGGTAATACCTATACAACTGTTGCGGCGGATGCAATTGCTAGATTTAAGAGACTTACAGGCTATGATGTAATGTTTTTAACGGGAACAGATGAGCATGGTCAAAAGATTCAAAGAATAGCCGCGGAAAAAGGGGTCACTCCAAAACAGTATGTAGATAAAGTAGTAGCGGGCATACAAGAATTGTGGGAGCTTATGGACATAAGCTATGATAAGTTTATAAGGACTACAGATGAGTATCATAAGAAGTCTGTTCAAAAGTTATTTAAGCAGCTATATGATCAAGGTGACATATATAAAAGTGCATATGAAGGATGGTACTGCACTCCCTGTGAATCTTTCTGGACAGAAACTCAGGCAGTAGATGGGAAATGCCCTGATTGTGGGAGGCCTGTGGAGAAAGCAAAGGAGGAAGCGTATTTTTTCAAAATGTCAAAATATGCTGACAGACTTATAGAATATATAGAGACCCATCCAGGGTTTATTCAACCAGAATCAAGAAAAAATGAAATGTTAAATAACTTCTTAAGACCAGGGCTTCAAGATTTATGTGTTTCAAGAACAACCTTTGACTGGGGAATACCGGTAGAATTTGATCCAGGCCACGTTATATATGTATGGGTAGATGCTTTATCAAACTATATAACAGCCCTTGGATATAATGGCGAAGATACATCTTTTTATGAGAAATTCTGGCCGGCGGATGTACACTTAATAGGTAAAGATATATTAAGGTTCCATACAATTTATTGGCCAATTATGCTAATGGCATTAGACCTACCGCTTCCAAAACAAGTATTTGGCCATGGCTGGCTTCTTGTTGACGGTGGAGTAAGAATGGCTAAATCCAGAGGAAATGTAGTGGATCCGGTAACACTAGTGAATCATTTTGGAGTGGATGCAGTAAGATATTATCTACTTCATGAAATACCATTTGGTTCAGATGGAATATTTACTAGTGAAATATTCATAAGGAAAACAAATTCAGACTTAGCTAATGATTTAGGAAACTTATTATCAAGAACAGTAACAATGGTAGAAAAGTATTTTGACGGCGTTATTCCAGCACCATCAGAAAAAGCTGATGTTGATAATGAACTAATAGAACTAGCGCTTGCAGTTCCAGATAAGGTAGAGAAAGCGATAGGAGATTTGAAAATTTCTGAAGCATTGGACCATGCTTGGACACTTATTAGACGGACTAATAAATATATAGATGAAACAACCCCATGGATACTTGGAAAAGATGAATCGCAAAAGGGAAGACTGGGTACAGTATTGTACAATTTAGTGGAATCATTAAGAATGACATCAGTATTGATATCGGCGTTTTTACCAACTACAAGTAAGAAAATAAATGCTCAAATAAATGCAGAAATAACTACATGGGACAGCTTGGCATCCTTCGATGGAACAAGTGCAGGAACAAAAGTTAATAAAAGTGATATAATGTTCCCAAGAATAGATGTAGAAGCTAAAATAGAGGAGCTTGATGCACTTGTAGAAGCACAAAGAAAAGCGGCGCAAAAGCCTACTATGGAGAAATTAAAAGAAGAAATTACTATAGAAGATTTCGACAAGATAGATATGAGAGTGGTTAAAGTATTAGAGTGCGAGCCAATGAAAAAAGCTAAAAAGCTTCTTAAGCTAAAAGTAGATTTAGGTGGAGAAGTAAGACAAGTAATTTCAGGAATAGCTCAGCACTATAAGCCAGAAGAACTAATTGGAAAGTACGTAGTATTAGTAGCTAATTTAAAGCCTGTTACTTTAAGGGGAGAATTATCACAGGGGATGATAATTTCAGCAGCTACAGAAGACGATAGCAAGCTATTTGCAATATCGGTGCCGGGTGAATTACCTACTGGAAGTACAGTAAGGTAATTTGAGTTTAGAAAGCATGAAGTGCTAGTAAATTAGACTTCATGCTTTTGCATTTGAATGTGCCTTATTTAGGGTACATCGACCTATTGAACTTTAATAAGGATAGATTTATAATTAGTTGTTATAAATACTACTAAGAATTACAAGGAGGTAAATAATATGAAATTTATTATAGGTTCTTTAATCGGAGCTGTTATCGGGTATATAACCAATTGGTTAGCTATAAAGATGTTGTTTAGACCTCACAATGAGATTAGACTTTTTAAATTTAAAGTTCCATTTACTCCAGGTCTTATACCAAAAGAAAAATCTAGAATTGCTAAAAGTGTGGGTGAGTCTATAGGCCAACATCTTTTGACAAAGGAAACAATTATGGAGTCTTTATGCAGTGAAGATATGAATCAGCAATTGGATTCTTGGGTGAAAAGTAAGGTGTCTGCTATGGGGAATAGCGAGAATGTAGTAGAAGATGAGATAAGATCCCTATTAGGCGATGAATATTGTGCTTTTTTGCAGAATACTAACACTAATCTTTCTAAATTACTTATAGAGTATATAAATGAAGAAGATGTTAAACAAGGTATTGCTAAATATGCATATGCACAAATAATGCTAGAACTAAAGGTTAAACCACAAACCATTTGTGAAAGTGAATTATATAATTCAATAAAAAATAAAGCGTTAAACATGGTTATTGAGTATAAAAATTCGGAAGAATTTTATAAGGAAATTCAAAAAATATTAAAAGATAAGGTAGCTCAGTTAGTGGTTTTAGACAAGAATTTTGAGGAAGTTATACCTAGTAAGATGATAAGCAATTTAAAAGTGTATGTTTATGGGAAAAGATATAATATTGCCATGGAAATAAAAAAAACAATGAAAGAAGAAAAAAACAGTCAGAAATTAAGAAAAATTGTAGGGGAAACAATAAGTACTAAACTAAGCCCCATGATAGCAATGTTTATGAATGTGGATAGTGTTTATGAAAAAGTTGCAATTGGGATAGACGAATTCTTAGATGATACGAAAAATCATAATGATATTGCCTTAATTATTAATGATATAATAGACAAGTTGCTCAAAAATTCAATATCTACTGTGCTTTCTGAATTACCAGGAGAAGGGATAGACGACGGTATAGAGCCTTTGATTAATTTATTTACAACAAAGGTTATAGATGAAAAATTTATTAGTGACACTTTTGATAAGTTAGAGGGTAAATTTAACAAGTACATGTCTATTGAGGAGTTGCTCGAAAAAATAGGCATAGATTATAAAAATGAAATAGAAAAATTTATAAAAAGTCGAATAGAAGCTATGGCAAAAAGCAATTCTGCAAAAATAAAAATTACAGAAATAGTATCTGTAATGATTAATAGATTCTTACATATGGGAACTAAATCAATATTTAATGGAAAGGGGGATAAAATACCCCAATCTGTTTCCAAAGTAGCTCTTGAGCTATACAATAAATTCGTAGAGAATAAGTCTGCTGACGTAATTGAAGTGTTGAATGTAGCTAAGATAGTTGAAGACAAAATCAATGAATTTGATGTAGCTTTTTCAGAGAAAATTATATTAGACATTGCTAGCAAAGAGTTAAGAGCTATAACTTGGCTCGGAGCACTGCTAGGCGCAATTATGGGGTTATTATCACCTGTATTAGGGTCGCTTTAGTACATTACTAATTAATAGGTAAAAGTCACTTTCGTCGTAAAGTGGCTTTTATTTATTTTAACTAAATTGTCGATTATACAATTTTGCAAATAGTTGAATATTAGTGATATAATATCAAACAGACATTTGAATTATATTAAAGAATTTATTATTACATAGAAAGGATGGTGAAAACTGTAATTAAACTTTTGAAATTAACGGGTTTAACGACAGTATAGATTATGATATTTGATTCACATGCACATTATGATGATGAGGCCTTTAATGGAGATAGAGAAGAAGTAATAAAGGGGTTAAACGATAAAGGAGTAATAGGGGTTTTAAACTGCGGTGCATCACTTGACGGTGCAAGAATGTCAGTAGAGTTATCGAATAAATATGATTTTATATACTCGGCGGTAGGAATACATCCTGAATATGCAAATATTGTTAATGAGGAAATTATTGAAGAATTAAGGAATTTAACACATTATCCAAAGGTTAGAGCTATAGGAGAAATAGGATTAGATTATTATTACGACGAAAACCCGGATAGAGAAATTCAAAAAGCGGCTTTTAAACTTCAAATGGAGCTTGCAAAAGAACTTGGATTACCAGTGGTTATTCATGATAGGGACGCCCATAAAGATACGTTAGATATATTAAAGAAATTTCCGGAAGTAGTAGGGGTAGTTCACTGTTTTTCAGGAAGTGTTGAATTTGCTAAGGAGTGTTTAAAATTAGGGTATTATATAGGCTTCACTGGTGTTATAACCTTTAAAAATGCAAAGAAAACGGCAGAGATTGCAAGGATCGTACCAATGGACAGGATACTAGTGGAAACGGATTGTCCATACATGGCGCCTGTACCACATAGAGGGAAAAGAAACCAATCGGATTATATTCAGTACATAATAGAAAAAATATCAGAAGTTAAGGGTAAAACCATAGGAGAAATTGAAAATGCAACAATATATAATATAAAACAATTGCTAAAAATTTACAAATAGTGTAGAATGGTTATTAATACAATTAGTGTGATAATTTTACACAGAATTGTTGGTAATTAAAATTAAATTTCCAACATATGATTTTAATGGTGAATATTAATTTGCCGGGTTACCCTCAAGAATGGGCTAGTTGAGATGGTTTAAGAATATAATTATATGCAAAAAGATGCATTAAAAGTCGAAACTAAGAATAATTGGGTCGAAATTTGACATATTTAATGCTTCAAGGTATAATACCCAAGTATTCTTGACTAAGGGAGGGAATTTATATGATAAAAAACGCGAAAAATAATTTTAAGAACTATTTTTCAAATGGTCCCAAGACATTTTTTGTAGTAATGCTATTATTAACATGCATTTCAGTTACTATGTTTAACATGAAAAAAGCTATATCTGTTATTGTAGATGGAAAGTCTATAGAAGTTATAACTTTAAAAAGTAATGTTACTCAAATACTAAAAAGTAACAATATAGCATTAGGGTCAAAAGACCAAATAACAGTTAGTTTAGACAGTAAAGTAAAAGACGGAGATAAAATATATATAAAAAAAGCTGTAAATGTCAAAGTAACAGTTGATGGGAAAGAGTTAAATATACAAACTGCTGAAAAAACGGTAGAAGATATGCTAAAAGCAGAAAAAATTGTATTAGGTGATGAAGACAAGATTACCCCATTAAAAAGTGATTCGCTAAAATCAGGTCTCGCAGTAAGGGTAACAAGAGTAAACACTGAGAATGTGAAGGAAACTAAAGCAGTTAAATTTGCAACCGAAATTAAAAGCAGCGATGAACTAAATAAAGGTGTAAAGAAAGTTATTCAAAAAGGCATAACTGGTCAGAAGGTTATAACTTCAGCTGTTGTTTATGAAAATGGCAAAGAAGTATCTAGAAAATTAGTTAATGAAGAATTTAAAGCACAGCCCGTTAAGGAAATAATTGCATTAGGTACTACTAGTGTATATACACCATCCCGTGGAGGCGATATTAGTTATACTAGGAAACTGAAGGTTAGGGCAACAGCATATACTGCTGATTATAGTTGCACTGGTAAGAGTGCGGGCGACCCTGACTTTGGTATAACTAGCACAGGGGTGAGGGCGAAAAGAAACTCAGAGGGATATAGTACTATAGCCGTTGATCCTAGCGTTATTCCATTAGGAAGCAAGATTTACGTAGAAGGGTACGGATATGGTATTGCAGAAGATATAGGTGGAGCTATAAAGGGTAATCATATAGATTTGTATTACGACTCCAGTGATGAAATGTGGGGTTGGGGAGCACGAAATGTAAGTATTTATATTGTTAAATAGGAGCGCAAGCTCCTTTTTTTGTTTTATAGTTCACTATTAATAAGTAAAATGGTATTATAGATACAGCAATAAAAAGAAATACTAAGGGATGTTTTTATTTTTTATGATTATATAATAAGGAAAATGCCTTAGTTTATCATAGCAGGTCGATAACCACATAATAAGTGGTGCCCTGCGGTATGAAGAATTAGGAGGACAATATGATTAAAGAAGTGATAGTAGTTGAGGGAAGAGATGATATCACAGCAGTTAAAAGAGCGGTAGACGCTGAACTAATTTCTGTAGGAGGCTTTGGAATCAACGAAAAGGTAATTAGTAAAATAAGGGAAGCGCAAAAGCGAAAAGGGGTAATAGTATTTACAGACCCAGACTTTGCTGGAGAAAAAATAAGAAAGATTATTACCAAAAGAGTAGCAAATGTAAAACATGCGTACATATCTCAAAAGGAAGGTACTAAGGACGGAGATATAGGTGTTGAAAATGCATCACCTGAAACAATATTAAGGGCTCTCGAAACTGCAAAATTTGAAGTCCAAGAGAAAAGAGAAGAGTTTGACGTGCAAGATATGATATTTTTCAAGTTAACAGCAGATATTAGAGCTAAGGAAAGACGCCATGCGCTCGGAAACGAATTAGGTATAGGATACGGTAATTCGGCGCAATTTATAACTAGGTTAAACAATTATGGAATTATAAAAGAAGAATTTATAAATGCTGTACAAAAAATAAACAAGGAGATGAATTATGGCAGATTTGACGATTAGTGAGGTTAGTAAAAAATATGAATTTAGATTCAAAAAAGGTTTAGGCCAAAACTTTTTAATAGATGACTCTGTGCTAGACGATGTTGTAGAGGGGGCAGAAGTTAATGAAGAAGATTTTATAATCGAAATAGGACCAGGATTTGGTACATTAACTAGAGCACTTTTAAGGAGAGCTAAAAGAGTTTGTGCTATAGAGCTAGACGAAAAACTTTTACCGATTTTGCAAGATGAATTAAAAGAGTTCGATAATTTTGAGCTTATACATAATGATGCTTTAAAAGTGGATTTTAATGAACTAATTAAGGATGAAAAATCTGTAAAATTAGTTGCTAATTTACCATATTACTTAACAACACCAATAATTGTTAACTTACTTACTGGGGGTTATAATTTTAAATCTTTAACTATAATGATACAAAAGGAAGTTGCGCAGAGGATAGATTCAGAGCCAAATTGCAAAGCTTACGGAGCCTTTTCAATATTAGTTCAGTACTACTGTGACACGAAAATACTTCGGCTCGTGCCGCCTTCAGCATTTTTGCCGCAGCCTAAAGTAGAATCTATGGTTATAAGATTAGATAGATTAAAAGAGCCTAAAGTTAAGGTGAAGGATGAAGAATTATTCTTCTCTATAGTCAGAAAATCTTTTAATATGAGAAGGAAAATCTTATGGAATTCTGTTAAAGATATAGGAATTCCTAAAGAAGATTTACTAAAATGTTTTGAAAGAGCAAACATTGATCCTAAGAGGAGAGGCGAGACTTTATCACTGCAAGAGTTTGCAACGCTTTCGGATGAAATAGGACTTGTAAAATAAATTCCTATATAGTGTTCATTTTTTATAATATGGTTCATATATTATAATGAATAAGTTTTATATGGAGGTAAATGCAGGTGACACCTAAAAAAAATTATAGTAGGTACTTTATTATATTACAAGAAGATGAAAAAGGCTATTCATTAGAAGCTGACAAGATTCCATCTGGATATGCAAAGCTTGAGATGAAAAACAGTAAATGTAAGGTTTCATACTACGTGCAAAACCTAAGGAAGGAAAAACAACCTTATTACATGATTTTAATATGCGGCAAAAAAGATGTAAACAAAATTATAAAAGTTGGTAAATTGAACATAGACGATCACGGTAGGGTAGACATTTCCCATGAATATGATATGGACAATATAGCGGATACCGGCATTTCTGCTGAAAAAATTATTGGAGCTGCAATTGTAAAATTCTTAGATGTTAATGTGATTTCAATAATGAGTGGATTTTCAACAACAGATAAACCAAATGAGTGGAAAAACTATAAACTAGCGGATTGTAATAAGGATAAGAAGGAAACTAGAGCAGATGATATAAGTAATGAATTTGATGAATATGAACAAAGCATTGAATTAATTAAAGTGAAAAATGCTGACGTAGTCGAACATTTAGAAGCTCAGGAGAAGGTAGATGGAGCAGCGGACACAAAAGTAGACACAAAGAAAAGAGGCAATGCCGAAGATATTGGACCTCTAGACGCTCAAGATAAAGTAGCTGATGAAGTAGTCGAACATTTAGAGACTCATGAGAAGGTGGATGAAGCAGCGGATACAAAAGTAGACACAAAGAAAAGAGGTAATATCGAAGATCTTGGATCTTTAGAAGCTCAAGATAAAGTAGCTGATGAAGTAGTCGAACATTTAGAGACTCATGAGAAGGTGGATGAAGCAGCGGATACAAAAGTAGAAACAATGAAAAGAGGTAATACCGAAGATCTTGGACCTTTAGAAGCTCAAGATAAAGTCGATAAAGTAGACAAGGTAGATACTACGCAAAGAATTAATATTGAAGATGTTGAGATTTCAGATAAACTAAAGGGAAAAAATGAAGTTAAGAAACTTGAAGATGATTTTGATGTAAATAGAGATAAGGATAAAAAGCAACATAAAGAAGATAAAAAAGATGAGTGTAATTATAAGGAGAAAAATTCTTCAAAAGAGGAATATCCTAAAGGCGCTATGGGAGAATTCTTCAAGGCAGTAGCGCAAGATTTTGATGAAGTACCTGATTTTTCTAATGAAATTAAATGGTGCAAATGGTATAAGGTACCGGTTAGTAATTTAGAGAATATGTATGATTTGAGTGACTATAACAAATATACAATAGCATATTATCCTATGATTTCGTATTATCCGTATATTAGAAACTATAAATCTTTTATGTTAGGATATAAATGTGACTCAAGTGGGAAAATGAAATATATTGTTTATGGAATACCGGGAAGTAGAGCTAAAACTCATCAACCTTATGGAGGGAAAACTGGTTTTGTAAGTTGGATTTCAGATAAGGAGAATGATGAAATGGGATATTGGCTGATGTTTTATGATTTTAAAAATTCTACAATTGTTGTACCTTTAAAAAAATAATATATGTAGAATTAAATGTGTGGCTAAATAATTTAGTCGCACATTTAATTTTTTAATATTCTTTTAATGTATATCATATAGTATATTAACATTAATATGTGGAGGGGTACAGTGAAGGTTATACTTATAAACAGAAAAAAAGTTGGAATTATAGTAATAATCCTCGGACTGATGATCACGCTTTTGGGGATATCAAAACAATTTGATGACAAGCTAAAAGCTACTATTCTTGTGGAGAATGATATTAAATTACTTAATGATTATACAGCTATAGACGGAAAGGTAAGTTACAAATTGCCGGTTGGATGGACGACTAAAGAAAAAAAATTTTCTGGTGGTGAGATTATGTATCATAACGATTTTCAATCAAATGATGCAGTTATTCATGGCTTTGTAGAAGTTTGGAAAGGTAAACAGGACTTAAAAGCATTTTTAGATAGTAGCAAGGAGATATCACAGAAGCAAAATGCGATTAGAAATTATAAAATAGATGACACTATTATAAATGGGAAAAAGACATACTTAGTGAAATACTTAATTAATGTAAGCGATAATAATTGGTACAAGGCCTATGAATATTTTATTGATGATGGAAAAGAGTTTTATAGAATTTCTTTTTTTACAAGAAATGTTAATTTTAAAGAGACTTATGGAGCTATTTTTGAAAGTATAGTTGAGACTTTGAAAGTTCGATAGGATGGATTAGACATCTCTCCGAATGTCGTATGAAATTAATTAGAGTTGCTTAAAACTTTTTAAAGTATTATAATTTATTTAATGATATCTAAAAGACCGTCCATTACCATATTGTGAGTCATTAAGTCATCACCTGCGGAGCTGTTGCAGCACTGAAGGTGATGATTTAACGAGTCATGAGCTAAGAGGATCAATTATGATTCTCTTAGTATTTTATTGTGCTAAGCAGCTTAAATAAAGGGAATAAAAAGGAGATGAATTTTAAAATAACAAAAGAAACTTTGTGGAAATAATATTTGAGAGTTAGGATAACAATATATAATTGTTATTTCCTGCAGAGATTAGCTAGGGGGATAACAAATGATTAAAAATAAAAGCAAACTAATTATATTTTGTTTTATAATTATAACTTCATTTATATTTACTGGATGTAAAAGCTTTGATGTAATTAAAGTAAAGCTTGGAGTGAAAAATGTTGATTTTGATTATATTGAGCAGGGGAGAATTAAAAAAATAATAATACAAAGTACTAGAGATAAAAGCTTTAGATTTGTGGTTACGGATGAAATAGCTATAAAAGATTTACATAAAATTTTATCGTCAGCTAAGGAAGTTAATGAAAAATCAACACTAGAGGCTGATTATATTTTTGAAATGTATGAAGGTGTCGATAAAGTCCATAAATTTAGTTATATAGCGGGACTTGATAAAAAAGATGGAGCTAATTTATATAGTGCAGATAAAAGTTATATTGTATCTAAAAGGATTGACAATGATATCATAGAAAACTTTTGGAATATTAGAAAGCCTATAGATTTTGAAACTGTATATTATGATTCGATTTTGAAGGTATTAGATAAGTATATAAAGGATGATGATAAAAGCAAAAAAATATTTGTCGATATAAGTGAAGATAATGAAGTGGCTAAATTTATATTATCAACTGATTTAGAATCATTTAAAAGTAAGCTATTAAATGATTTTAATGCACTATTGGTAAAAGATAAAAATACAGGATATGATGAGTTAGTAAGTGTTAAAACGGAAGGATACAAATCCACTATATACAAATCTTCTGTGACGATTAAGAATAAAGCGAATGAGAAGGAAAAGAAATATTACGTAGTAGCGAAATATGATAAAGGATGGAATATTGAAATTTTTGAAGATGAAAAACCTAAAGGATTTTAATAATATTGCAAAAAATAATAAAAAACTGTATTTAAAAATAAATGCAGTTTTTATTATTAAACTTAATTAGAGAAAATTTATCATTGTATCGTTAAGCATATTAGTAGGAGCATCAATATTTAAATCAATAGTATCTCCTATTTTTGAATTTTTAGGTAAGCGGGAAACACTTACGTTTATACTAGTTCCATTTAAAAAATTTATAAAAGCATCAGTATTGCTCATATCTATTATTTTACCAAACATTATAAAACCATCCTTTCATAATATATAAACTATATTTATTATAGTTTTAGCAAAGAACACTATTATATTCATGAAAGTGATAATGTTTTTATGTATAATATGAACAAATGGACTTGCGTGCGAGAGAGTATGATTTATATTATCCATAAACTAAGAAACACCTATCACAAAGTGATAGGTGTTTTTTCTATAATTAATTTATATTATAGATTAGATTTTGAATTATAATCTAGTAACGTTTGAAGCTTGAGGGCCTCTAGCGCCAGTAGTTATTTCGAATTGAACTTGTTGTCCTTCTTCTAAAGATTTATATCCGTCTCCTTGAATAGCTGAAAAATGTACGAATACATCCTCTTCTCCTTCTACGGATAAGAAACCAAACCCTTTTTCTGAATTAAACCATTTAACTGTACCTGTTTTCATATAACTTTCCTCCTGAATAAAAAAATTTGTAACATTTGTAACATAACTATTATGATACTACACTTTGGTGAATTTTTAAATAGTTTTTTGAAAATAATAATATTATCTATGTATTTATACTATTTTTTTACTAAAATGTATCTAAACACAACTTATATTATAATATCATAGCTATTTATAAAAATATATTCACCTACAACACTTTATTATTTATAATAGGTTTTAATCTAAATTGTATATATAGTTTGGCTTTTAATATGTTTTTTATACTATTTTATTTTTAAAGTTTTTATCAGGATGATATTATCAAAATTGAGCGGGTAGGTTAACTAATTATGTTAATAAGGCGATAACTATAAAAAATCAAAGGATATCGAGGTAACTAAAAATTAATTGGCTGTATTATATGATAGAAGTTAATTTAGAAATTGATATAAATTTTTTACTAGAGTATAATAAGCAAAGTAAAAGATACTGTGTTCGGAGGGGTCAAAATATGCTACATGTTGTCAAAAGAGATGGACGAGAGGTTCAATTCAATTCAATTAAAATTACAAATGCCATAAAGGGAGCGATGGATGAAATCGCTTTTAATTTAAAAGAAAGTGAAGTTATAGAGCTAACTCAAAAGGTCATAGAAAAAATTGAGGATTTGCAGAAACAGCAACTAACTGTTGAAGAAATACAGAATATTGTTGAAGGTACGCTTTTAGAAAATGGTCATAAGGTTATTGGAGTAGCTTTTTCTAATTACAGACGTGAACGTAACAAGATTAGAGAAATAAAATCAGACCTTATGAAAGCTATAGAAAAAATAGGAGTAGAGACAGATAGAGATAATGCTAATGTTGGTAATAACTTTAGTTCTAAGTTACTTAGAATTGCTAGCGAATCAAACAAATGGCATAATTTATCTATGATGCCTAAGCATTTATCAAAAGCACATGAAAATGGTGACGTATATTACCATGATCTAGATAGCTATAATTTAACTGTAAATTGTTTGCATATACCAACAAGAGAAGTATTAGAAAGAGGGTTTAATACAGGATACGGATATATAAGAAAAGCAAAAAGGATAGAGTCTGCAGCAGAACTTTCATGCATTTTACTTCAATCAACGCAGAATGATATGTTTGGAGGTCAATCACATCCCGATTTTGACAATGACATGGCGGCATTCATAGAATATACAAGGCAAGAAATTAGACAAGAAATTAGAGAACTTGGTGTAGATGAGCACAAAATTTGCGAATTTGCGGAACGTAAATTAAGAAGAGCTGTAGAACAATCTATGCAGGGCATAGTATATAACCTAAACACAATGCATAGCAGAGCTGGATCACAAGTGCCTTTTAGTTCGATGAATATTGGAGTGCCGGAATCTAAAGACGCAGCACTCGTATGTGAAATATTTTTAATTGAATACGAAAAAGGACTTGGAAAAGGGGAACAACCTGTATTTCCAAACATAATTTTTAGGGTTAAAAAAGGGGTCAATAGAGAAAAGACTGACCCATATCACTACTTATATAAGCTTGCTTGTCGCGTTGCTAGTAGGAGAATGAATCCTACCTTTATGAACTTGGATGCTGATTTTAATAAATTCTACTATGATCAAGGGATTACTCCGGCTACCATGGGATGCCGTACTTATATTTGCTCTAATGCAAATGGAGAGGCAGGAACAAAAGGGAGAGGAAATATTGCTCCAGTAACTTTAAATCTTCCTAGACTTGGTATATTAGCGAAGGGAGAGGTAGATAAGTTTTACAAATTACTTGATAGTAAGTTAGAACTTTCTAGAGAAGCACTTATGCATAGATATGATGTTTTAAAAAAATTAAGAGTTAAGGATCTACCTTTTGTAGCAGGGCAAGGTCTTATGGTAGGTAGTGAAGGGTTATTACCTGAGGATTCCATAGAACCTATTTTAAAAAATGGATCATGGGGTATTGGTTTTATAGGGCTTGCAGAAACGGTAGCGTCGCTAACTGGAAAACATCATGGAGAATGTGCAGACTCCAGAAAATTAGGGGTTGAAATAATATCTTATATAAGGAATTATACTGACAAGCTGATAGATGAAACTAAGCTTAATTGGAGTGCTTATGCTACGCCGGCTGAAGGATTAAGTGGTAGATTTATACTTCAAGACAAGGCTGTATTTGGTGAAATACCAGGGGTTACTGATAAAGAATATTATACAAATAGTTATCATATTCCAGTAGGGTATCCAATATCAATTAAGGAAAAAATAGATATCGAGGCGCCTTATCATAAATTATGTAATGGTGGACATATTAGTTATATAGAACTTGACGATTATCCAACAGAAGAAATTATAATGGACATATTAGATTATGCATATAAGCAAACGAACATTAGTTATATGGGCATAAATTTCCATATAAGATATTGTAAAGACTGTGGAACATATCTCCAAAGTGGAGCACATAAATGTAGCAAATGTGGAAGTAGTAATATACAAGGGATTTCAAGAGTAACAGGTTACTTAAGTTTGGATGAGAGATTTGGTAACGGGAAGACAGCAGAGAGAGCAGATAGAATATCTCATACTGCGGGTCATGTATCTACATATTAAAAATTGACTAAGTACGATGAAAATGATGGGCAATTGTATTAAACAATTGCCCATCATTTTCATATGATTATTTTATAAAAGGTGGTGGATTGAATGAAACTTCAAATAGGCGGATTTCTAGATAATTCATTAGTTAATGGAGATGGACTTAGGTCTGTAATTTTTGTGTCTGGATGCATGCATAACTGTAAAAGTTGCCAAAATGAATTTATGCAAGATTTTAATTATGGGGATTCTATTTCAATAGATGATATTGCACAAAAAATAGAGAATAATATGCCTATAATAAAAGGGGTTACCTTTTCAGGAGGAGAACCTTTTGAGAGTGCGATAGCTTTAACGAAACTATCAGAGAAATTAAAGGGCCAGGGATTAAATATTTGGTGTTATAGTGGATACACTTTCGAAGAACTAATGCATAGCGGAGATAGTGACAAACTAGGGCTATTAAGTTGTATTGATGTACTTATTGATGGCAAATTTGATAAAGAATTAAAGGAAGGCGCTAGTAAGTATACTGGATCATCTAATCAGAGAATCATTGATGTTAAAAAAAGTATTTTAGAAAATCAAATTGTATAATGGAATAAGCGAATATAAAATTCATTATTAATATTTTGATCCAATGTGAAATAAAAAAGGAAAGCCCACCACTTATTTAAAAATGGTAGGCTTTTCTTCTAAATATAGTTTAATATTTTGACAGACATGGATTCTTTTATTTCATCGTTAACCACTAAAGTATTACTATCTATCTTTGAGGCGTTTTTCATATGCATAAGATATGTTTCTACTCCCTCTAATGGAAGAGATAGTTGTGAAGTTTTATAGTGCATAGGTATAACTATTTTGGGGTTTATTTTTTTAGTAACTTCCGACGCTTCCTTGCCATCAATTGTATAATTACCCCCTACTGGGATAAACAATATATCTACATCTCCAAGGGAGGATATATCATCATTTGAAAGAGTGTGGCCTAGATCTCCTAAATGACATAAGGAATACCCATCCATTCTAAAGGTGAATATTATGTTATCGCCCCGTTTTGCACCTTTATTTTTGTCGTGATAAGAAGGGGTACCTTTTATAGATATATCATGTAAAGTGGAAATACCAATTTTATCTATGATTTTATAATTGCCAGTTAGCTCTTTGATATAATTATGATCAAAATGTTGATGACTTATAGTTACAATATCTGGACTACCTTTATAAATATCATACCCTAAAGTATTGTCAAATGGATCTGTTAAAAGCTTCACACCTTTTGAATCTTCCAAAAGAAAGCATGAATGACCTAACCAAGTTATTTTCATGTAAATTCTCCTTTTGTTAAATGGTTTCTCTTTGTTATGGTATGTGACTCCCACTTATAGAAGTGGGAGTCTTTCCTTCTGAAATGCCTTTAAAATTAATATATTGTGTAGTAAAAGAACATTTTATACGGTCATTTCATGACTCACAATATATAATTTTGATTTTTATTAAATATCTAATAAATTCTTTTTATAGTTAGAATAATAATGTCTAAGCTCTTCCATTTGTGCATCTAATTGTATTTGTAATGATGAAAGTTCTTCATAGTTTTCAAGTTTAGAGGCTTCTTTTATTTTAGTAAATAGGCTTTTCTTAGAATAAGTATCCTTCATAAGAGAATGTCTAAGGTCATTAATTTTTTGCCAATTTGCTAAATCTAAATCTAAAGCTTTTTCAGCAGTGTGAATCATTTCAGATTTTCGAATCTCTTCTGCATAATTATTTAATAACCTATTATTTATTTCAGTAACCCATCTACTGGTTATTGCCATTTTAAAGCTATTTATTATGCTAGTAGTAAATACATTGGAAGTCGTAAGAACCTTAAGCTTTTCAGGATATTCTTCTAATGTACGAACATTTTCATAAACAGTTTTTGGTGCTTTTCCAAAATATTTTGCGCGCTCTTCTTCTGTATAGAATTCGAATACATCTTCTTCACTTCTGTAAGCTCTATCTTTTTCTAAATAATCGCTGTCGTCTCCTGGTGCTTTAGATAATTCTTTCAAAAGGTCATCTTCAGATTTATTGTTTTCGATGGCATATACAATCCCATCGAGCATTGTCATATATAGGGTAGATAAAGCTAAATAGGCATTAGTATGTGGACATGGAGATCTAAGCTCAAATCTTGTAGCAAGTGGATTATCAAGGTCTCTTATTAAGGCTAAAAGTATAGATCTGTTTCTCGATGGAATATCTACACTGTGACCAAGTGAAGTTACTATGCAAATAGGAGCTTCAAAACCAACTTTTAATCTTCTTAAAGAATCATTTGTTGAAGAAACAAATGGATTTATTACTTCATAATTTTTAAGTACGCCCATCACGGAAGCATAACCTAAAGTGCTTAAAAAATGTTTTTTATTTGAATTGAATAAGTTAACTCTCTTTCCATTTTTTAATCTTACAGCGACCCCAACATGAATATGTTCACCGCTTCCAGCCACATCATGTACAGGTTTTGCTAAAAAATTAACATCTAGACCGTTAAGTCTGAAGGTTTCCTTTACTAAATTTCTGATAAATAGCTCATTATCTGCACATTGTAGAGCATTTGAAAACTTCCAATCTATTTCAAGTTGTTCCATAATATGTGTTAGAGTACCAGCTTCACCTATTTGAGCTTTTACCCCACCAACTTCTTTATGGCCCATTTCAGGTTCGAAACCATACTCTTCCATTAAAAGAAGTGTTTGCTCGAGAGCTGTTCGAACATTTCCTTTAGTTTTACTCCAATATTGCTCTTTTAGTACTTGCGAAGTAGATAGTTCTTCTATATCGGCCTTATCATTAGGTGTTTTTACCCAAAATTCTAACTCAGTAGCAGAAGTGAGCATTAGCTCATCAATATCTTTATATTCAAAATTAAAAGAAGTTAAAGATGATGGATTTTCTTTGAATAAATTAAGAAGGGTTGTTTTAAAACATTCAACGGATCTTTTTAAGATTGATCTTGAATCTACTGGGAGATTATCATGTAATAATATACATGGAATTTTTAATGTACCTATAGGTAATGTTGTTTCAGGGTCAATGTTTTCATAATTGTAGTCGACGTACCAATTACAGTCAAAATCTGCTAGCATGTCTAATTTAGCATTGTTTAGAGTTGCAATACCTGGCAATACTACAGATGAACCATCAGTTTGAATAGCACCGTCCGCGAAGCCACTAATATCATTTAAGAATATTTTCATTGGAATTCTCTCGTCAGTGTCATTACCTGATAAGTCAATACCAACTAGTGAGACGAATTTCACCTCAGGGTGAGCAAGTAAAGTTTCTTTAATTTCTTTTTCAGAATGCTTTTCTTTAGGAATTACATAAATTAATTTTTTCAAAATAATATTCCTCCTTTAAAGTATATAAATTGCTTAAAAGCCACTAAAGTGACTTGATTAACCTTTTTAGAAATAGAATCATGATCTTAGCAGAATACTTGAATTGCCTGTAACAAGGCTACCACATATAGAAGTAGAGAGCTTTTCTTAGAAATACAACAAAATTTTATTTGTAAATAAAATGATTTTATTATGAAAATGCAAGTATGTCAATAAGAAAACATCACAAAACACAATAAATTATAAATCAATGGCGCTGATTTGCAAGTTATTACAAATGAAAAATCATTTATAAATTCAAATCATAACAAAGTTTATTTTTAACTAGTATTATATCACATACATCTATGAAAAGGTGATATTTAAATAATCAAGGTGTTATTGAAGGTTTGTAGAATAGTATTACCAAAATATCAAGATATAGGATTTATAACACAAATTTTAAATTTTAGATATAGACCTCTTTTTTTTCATGGTAAATACAAGAGAATTTAAAAAGAAATTGACAATGAAAATTCATTATAATATAATGATAAGAAGTTCATAGTAATTATTGATTATGGCTAATAAAAAGCTTTGATTAGGAAAAGTATTTAAGCAAGTAACTTACAGAGAATGGGGCAGGTTGAGAACCCATAGTGAAGGTTTAGAGAAAATCACCTAGGAGCTGAGAGCTGAATGTTTAGTAAGCTTATCCGTATTTCTGCGTTAAAGAATAAGGTATTATTGTACTTGAATTTATATGTATTATATAGGTGGTATAACGAATTTAACTTCGTCCTATTTAGGGTGGGGTTTTTTTATATTTAAAAATATTGTAGTACCACAGGTGATGATTTAACGATATTTCAGAAGGAAAGTTCCCCACATACAAATAGTAATTATTAAATAAAATAGGGAAAGGAGTTTTATTATGTATAAGAAAAATGATGCTTCAAAAAGTTTTATGGATATAGAAAAAGATGTGCTTAAGCTTTGGAAAGAAAAAGATATTATTCAAAAGAATTTTGATTTAAATGAGGAAGGAGAGTCCTTTACTTTTTATGATGGTCCACCAACGGCTAATGGAAAACCACATATCGGGCATGTTTTAACAAGAGTTATGAAGGATTTAATTCCAAGATATAAGGTAATGAAGGGATACAATGTTCTTAGAAAAGCTGGGTGGGATACCCACGGATTACCGGTAGAACTTGAAATAGAAAAAAAACTTGGAATTAATGGTAAGCCTGGAATAGAAACTTATGGTGTGGAAAAGTTTGTGAAAGAATGTAAGGACAGTGTTTTTAATTATGTAAATATGTGGGAAGAAATGTCGGATAGGGTAGGATACTGGGTAGATATGGAGAAGCCATATGTAACTTATCACAATGATTATATTGAATCGGTTTGGTGGGCATTAAAGCAAATGTGGGATAAGGATCTATTATACAAAGGTCATAAAGTAATGCCTTATTGTCCAAGATGTGGAACATCTTTATCATCTCATGAAGTGGCTCAAGGATATAAAGATGTAAAAGAAATGTCAGCATATGTGAAATTTAAAGTGAAGGGTGAAGAAAAATTTATACTTGTTTGGACTACAACTCCTTGGACACTTCCAAGTAATGTAGCACTTGCAGTAAACAAAAAATATGATTATGTTGAGGTAATCCAAGAAGGTGAGACTTTAATACTTTCGAGAGATTTATTAAGTAAACTCGTGGGAGAGTATGAGGTAGTACGTGAATTTAAAGGAGAAGCTCTAATAGGCCTTGAATATGAGCAAATGTTTAATTTCTATACTCCAAAAGAAAAAGCTTTCTATGTAGTACACGGAGATTTCGTAACACTCTCAGATGGTACAGGGATAGTCCATATTGCTCCGGCTTATGGTGAAGATGATAATTTGCTTGGTAAAAAATATGATTTACCACTTATTAATTTAGTTGATGTAGAAGGAAAATTTGTAGATTGCGTTGCTCCATGGAAGGGCATTTTTGTTAAAGAGGCTGATGCTAAAATATTAGAATACTTAAAAGAAAACAATATTTTATATAAAGCAGAGAAATTTGAACACTCATACCCACACTGTTGGAGATGTGATACACCACTTTTATATTATCCAAGAGAAAGTTGGTTTGTAAGAATGTCTTCAGTAAGGGACAAACTTATAGATAATAATAATAAAATTAATTGGATGCCAGATAACGTGCGAACAGGTAGAATGGGTAAATTCCTTGAAGGCGTTATAGATTGGAGTATAAGTAGATCTAGATATTGGGGGACTCCACTTCCAATTTGGGAATGTGAATGCGGTCATCGCGAACTTATTGGAAGTATAGCAGAACTTAATGAAAAGGGAATAGATGTGCCAGGAGGAATAGAGCTTCATAAACCATTTATAGATAAGGTAAATTTAAAATGTCCAAAATGTAGCAAATCTATGACTAGAGTAGAAGAAGTTATAGATTGTTGGTTTGACTCAGGATCAATGCCATTTGCGCAACATCACTATCCATTTGAAAATAAAGAAATATTTGAAGCTAATTTCCCAGCTCAATTTATTTCAGAAGCAGTAGATCAAACAAGAGGATGGTTCTATACGTTACTTGCGGTATCTACAGCTGTATTTGATACAAACCCATTTGAAAACTGTATTGTACTAGGGCATGTATTAGATAAAAACGGAATTAAAATGTCTAAGCATAAAGGGAATGTGCTAAGTCCATTTACAGTGCTAGAAAATCAAGGAGCAGATGCTCTAAGATGGTACTTTTATACTGCTAGTGCGCCATGGTTACCTTCAAGATTTTATGAAGGCGCGGTAATTGAAGCACAAAGGAAGTTCATAGGAACTCTTTGGAATGTATATTCATTCTATATTCTATATGCTGAAATAGATAATTTTGACCCAACTAAATATGATAGCTTTGAATCTGAGAATATTATGGACAAATGGATGATGTCAAAATTAAACACATTAGTTAAGAATATAGATGACCATTTGACAAATTATAGAATAACTCAAGGTGCTCTTGAACTCGAAGGTTTTGTAGATGAACTTTCTAATTGGTATGTAAGGCGCAATAGAGCAAGATACTGGGTAGAGTCACTTACAGATGATAAGATAGGCGCTTATATGACATTATATAGAGTTATCACAACTTTTGCCAAAATATCTGCTCCATTTATACCGTTTATAACAGAAGAGTTATATCAAAACTTAGTAGTTGCATTTGACAAAAGTGCACCAGAAAGTATTCACTTATGTGCATGGCCTGAATATAGAGAGGATCAAGTGGATAAAGTATTAGAAGAAGAAATGGATATGGCTTATAAGACTGTTAAATTAGGAAGAAGTGCACGAAATGCTGCTAATATAAAGAATAGACAGCCGCTTTCTAAAATGCTAGTTAGTTCTAAATCTCTTCCGGAATATTATGGAGATATAGTAAAAGAAGAACTTAATATTAAAGAAGTAGAGCTAGGAGCTGATATTTCTAAATATGTTAAATTTGAAATTAAACCAAATTTACCTGTGCTAGGTAAGCCATATGGTAAGCTAATACCAGGAATTAAGAAAGCAATAGGAGCTATGAACCAAATGGAGCTTGCTCAAACTATAAATAACGGGAGCATAGTTACTATAAATGTAGCGGGAACAGAAATAGAACTCAATAGCGAGAAATTACTTGTTACAATGCAAGGGCTTGAAGGCTATGCATTTGCTGGGGAAGGTGAAATGGGAGTAGTCTTAATGACTAACATCACCGAAGAACTTAAAGAAGAAGGAAACGTACGTGAGATCTTAAGCAAGATTCAAAACATGAGAAAAGAAAGTGGTTTTGAAGTTGCTGATAAGATTAGAATTTACGTATCTGGAAATGAAATGCTTCAAAATGTAATTTCGAGATTTGAGGAACAAATCAAACGGGATACTTTATCTGTAGAAGTTGTATATAATGGTGAAAGAGAATATACGACGGTTAAGATAAATGGTGAAGATTTAAAACTAGATTTAGAAAAATTGTAATTAATGATTTAGAAAGTATGTGATATTAAGCACATACTTTCTTTTTTAGTAATAATAATGTGCGGGTACACTTTATGAGATATATTTATAAATATCATTGTAAACTTGATTTAATGGGAACACTATAACTATACTAATAGTAGCAAGTTCATATATAACTTGAAATGACAGGCTTTTATCAGTATAATGATAAGATAAGAAAATAGTAGGAGTTGAGAAATATGGCTGCGTCAATAAAAGATGTTGCAAGAGAAGCGGGAGTTTCTATTGCCACAGTATCCAGAGTTTTAAATGATATAGATGTGGTAAATGAAGACACTAAGAAAAAAGTAAATGATGCTATAAAAAAATTGTCGTATAGGCCTAATATAGTTGCAAGAAGCTTAAAAACTCAAAAATCTAGTACTATAGGGATAATTATACCGGATATATCAAATCAATTTTATCCTGAAATTGTTAGAGGCTGTGAGGATGTAGCTAATATTTATAAATACAACATTATGCTTTGCAACGCGGATTTAGACGTAGATAAAGAAATGGAATCTTTAAGAATACTTAAAGAGAAAATGATAGATGGGGTTATATACATGAGTAATTCCATAGAGAATAATGTTATAGGCTTAATAAAAGAGCTCGAAATGCCGACGGTTCTTGTAGAAACTACAGATGCTGGAGGAATATTACCTAGTGTTACTATTGATAATGTAAGGGCAGCGGCTGATGCGGTAAAATATTTGATAAATAAGGGCAATAAGAAAATTGCATATGTAGGTACTGATATAGAAAAAGTTAATGCGCTAGCTAAAAGGCACACTGGCTATATAAAAGGGCTTGAGGAAATGGGAATAACACTTGATAAAGAGCTAATTTATCTTGGCGGAGTTAAGGCTAGAGATGGGTACAAGGGGATTAATGCGATATTAGATAAAGGTGTCCAAATAGACGCAGTATTCTGTGCTAGTGATGAAATTGCTATGGGAGTAATAAATGCATTAAGAGATAAATCTATTAAAGTTCCGGAGGACATAGATGTTATGGGCTTTGATGATATTTATTCAGCTTCAATATTCTATCCTAAATTGACTACAGTGGCTCAACCAATGTATGACATGGGATCTGTAAGTATGAGAATGCTTATAAAAGCTATAAATAATTTAGAAGTTGAGGAAAAACATTTTGTATTACCATATAGAATAGTGGAGAGAGATTCCTGTAAATAAATATAAGTCTTATTAAAACAAAATAAGTTTTAATAAGACTTTTTACATTATTTTCATGAGCCTTGAATATACAATTAGGTGATTTTATAAATGTCAAATTAACAAGTTGGAGGTAACGAAGTTTTGAATATTAATAATAAAGTAGAAAAAATATTTTCATATTTACTAAGTATAAAAAATATGAATCAAAAAACTATAAGAAATATTAATGAATATGAAAATGTACATTGGCAAAAGGAACTCCAAAATATTAGTGGGTGCACTTTTAATGTTGATGAAAATAAGGATTATTGGTTAACTATAGATGAGAGAGCAGGAAAATTATACGCTCAGTTTCAGAAAACATATTTAAAACTAGAAAAAAACAGTGAAGATTTAGAGGTGATTTGGTCAAATGGGCTTTTAACTTGGGAAAAAGAGGGCAAAAAAGTAGTCCATCCTATTTTTACGACTAAAATAGAAATAAAGCTTGATTCAATGAAAAAAATATTTACCCTAAAACCATATAATAACCAAACCAATGTGGAGCTTGAATTTTTAAATGAATACCTCGAAGTAAACTTAGACAGTTTACTAAGCATTCGCAATAAAGCAAAAGATATGGCTCTGGATGTAAGAAATATTGAAATGGCTTCGAAAATATTCGAAGAGATAGCTATGCTTTTAAAAGCTCACAGGTCGGGTTTTTATATTGAGGAGCTAAGCGGTGAATCAGATATAAAGATTCAAAGTAACATGCAATTTTACAATGCCCCATGCATCATACTTCGTAAGGTTGACACAAGACTTTGGAATATGGAACTAAATGATGTATTAACGCAAATAAGAGCGGGATTTCCTATTCCTAAAACTATAGAAGCTTTAGTTTCGGAGGAAGATATGGTGCAAGATATCGAGGAACTTAAAGAGTGGACGGAAGTGGGACAAGATGTATTATTTCCTTTGCCTGCAAATCAGGAGCAAATGGAAATAACTAAGAGACTCGCTGAAAACTTTGGCATTGTTGTACAGGGACCGCCAGGTACTGGTAAAAGCCATTCTATAGCTAATTTAATATGCCATCTTTTGGCACATGGCAAGAGGGTACTAGTGACAAGCCAAACAGATAGAGCATTAAGGGTTTTGTCTAATAAAATCCCCGAAGAAGTTAGGGCATTATGTATAAGTATATTGGGAAATGATACGAAATCACTAGAAGAATTGGACGAGTCTGTTAGAAAAATAACTGAAAATTTATCAATGGATACTAAAGAATTACATAAAGACATAAAACTCTTAAAATATAAACTTAGTAAGTGCATCGAAACTCAAAAAAAATTATATGAAGGGTTAAAATGCATTGAAGATAGAGAAAACGACAAGGTAGAGTATGAAGGTCAAAAATACACATTAATGCATATGGCTAAGTGGGTTAAAGATAATGAAGATGCTCATTCTTGGCTAGTAGATAAGGTTGATTTTAATAAACAAAATCCCTTAGGTCATGAAGAATTTAATAAGTTAGTTACATTATCAAGTAGAATTACAAAAGAGCAAATACATGAAATAAATAACATAGATAAGTACAGAGCGATATTGCCTAAAGAAGACGAGTTATGTTATAAAATATTAGAATTATTTAAATTAGAACAGTATCAACATATTCATGAGAATAATATTAAAGACTGGAATAATGTTAAGTCTATAGATTATGGAAATAGAAGATTACTAAAACTTGTAGATGATGCAATAGAAAGACTAGAAGGGTTTGAAAATAGCTGGCTAAATAATGTTATGACACATTATTATTCTAATAACGAATCACAAGGTGTTTGGCAACAATTAGTTAATAAGTGTAATGAATATATAAGAAGTATAAGTGAAATTAAGCAAGAATTAAATGATCACAAGTTAGAAATACCAACTGATGTTGATATAAACAAATTTAAAAATGACTTTGATGTTGTATCAAAAACAATAAATGAAAAAGGCAAACTGGGAATTGTATTTAAAATGATCCATGGTAAGTTTAAATATATATTCGCGGGTTGCAAGGTGGATTATGAGCTTATAAATAATAGTGAACAAATAAGGGTAGTTAATTTATATATAAAGCTACAGCTATTAGAAAGAGAACTTAAAAATATTTGGAATAATACAATAGAAGAGTATGGGGCAAAGATTATAGATGATTCAAACTTAAACTATGTAAGTGAAGTCGCGGGTTGCATTAGGGGTATTGAAACGATTATTAACTGGGACAAGGACTTTAGAAATAATATAATTAATTTTTTACCAGATAAAAACCTGACGATTAGTTTACGTTGGTATGAAAAAGAATCATATATCTATCTAAAAAATGGATTTGAGAGTTTAAGGCTTATAAATAAATATAATAAATTAAAACTAGAAATGGAAGGGATAGAGAAAACATTCAATAATGTAGGGTGCATGCAAAAGTTACACAATGCTATAAAAACAAGAGACGTTGATAGTTTACATTCTGTTTATATGGAGATTGATAGTCTAATGCAAGTGGCGAGTAGTGTGTTAGAATTAACACAATTAAGCAAAAAGATAGAAAAATGCTGTCCGATATTACTTGAAAATATCACAAATGATAATAAAAAGGCCATGAAGAGTTTAGAAAATTTAAATTGGGAAAAGGCATGGAAGTGGAAAAAATGGAATGATTTTTTGTGCGAATTAGAAGAAATTGATGTAGAAGCTTTAGAGAAAAATATAGCCCAGGAAAAAATTAAAGAAAAATATATTATAAGAGAACTTGTTTCTAAAAAAAGTTGGTTTAATCAAATAGAGCGTACTACTGAGGCTCAAAAAAGAAGCTTATTTACTTGGATGGAAGCTATAAAAAGAATAGGAAAGGGCACAGGAACTCAGGCAGTGAAGTATAGGAAAATTGCACGAAAGGAAATGGAAAATTGTAAGGATGTAATTCCTGTATGGATTATGCCAATAAATAGAGTCATGGAGAATTTAAAGCTTACGGATAATTTATTCGATGTGGTAATTGTGGACGAGAGCAGTCAAAGTGATATATCAGCTATAACAGTTTTAATGAGGGCTAAGAAGGCAATTATTGTAGGAGATGAAAAGCAAATAAGCCCAGAAGCCATTGGAAAGGACCATGTTGCTGTAGAAACTTTAATAAACACATATTTAGAAGACATTCCACATGCAGAATGGTTTGATCTAAAAACTAGCTTGTACAATACAGCCCTAAGGGTATTCCCAAATAGATTATTATTAAAGGAACACTTTAGGTGTGTTCCAGAGATAATAGGATTTAGTAATGAATTGTGCTATTCGGGCGAAATAATACCTTTAAGAAGAATAGACGCTAAAGAGATAGTTGGCCCATTTATAGTAACCTCTAAAGTTACTCAGGGATGTAGGGATGAAGCTAAGGCTATAAACGCAAACGAAGCAAAAAGCATTGTAGATAAGATAGTAGAGTGTTGTAGTGATGAGAGGTATAATGGCATGACAATGGGGGTTGTATCGTTACTAGGGGACGCTCAAGCTGAATTAATACTGGGCATGTTGGTAGAGACACTTGGCATGGAGGAAATACTGCAAAGAAGACTTATATGTGGAGATGCTTATTCCTTCCAAGGGGATGAGAGAGATGTAATGTTCCTATCGATGGTTATTGCAAATAATGCTAAATTTACAGCTTTAACTAAGGGATCAGATATAAGAAGATTTAACGTAGCGGCAAGCCGTGCAAGGAATCAAATGTGGCTATTTCACTCAGTCGATTTAAATAACCTCAATAATAAATGTGTTAGATACTCACTATTAAAATATTGCCTTGAGGAGAATGAACCTAAGGAAGAAATTAAATCACAACAATATTTATTATTAAACGATTTTGAGGAGCACATAGAAAAATGCATAAAAGAAAATGGATATAAGATCACACCAAAGGTTAAAGTGGGAAAATATACTATAGACTTTGTTGTAGAAACGGATTTATCCTTGGATATTCCTGGAGGTCATTATAAAAAAATAGCAGTTAAATGCATTGGAATGCCACAAGATGAAAATTATAATTGGCAAAAGCAGTATGAAATGCAAATGTGTCTTGAAAGGGTTGGATGGGAGTTTTATAAAATACGTGCCAGTGAATTTTATAGAAATCCTAGTGTAGTTATGGATAGATTATCACAAAAATTAAATAACTAGAAAACACATAAAACCTACTTAGTGAAATTTTTGTTTGCATATTATTCCAATTAAGTTATAATAAGTATAATGGCAGAGCATGATAATAGTATGATTTTTAATAAGAGGGTGAGAGGAATGACTAGCAAAGTGAAGAACGTAATATGGATGATATGGAAGAATGAACAAGAAGAAACATTTAAAGTAGGCGAATTAAGTAAAGGACCGGAAAAATATTATTTCAAATATGATATTGAGGGTGTTAAAAAGGCTGAAGCATATGGATTCTCTCCATTGCCGTGTTTTCCTATAGTAAATTCAAAGTATTTCAGCGAAGAATTATTTCGTTCATTTGTAACGCGACTACCATACCAGGGAGAAAAGGATATGACCTCTGTTTTAAAGGAATATAATATTGACGAATACGATGATTTAGAATTACTTGGAAAAAGCGGAGGCAAAATGTCAACAGACAGATTTGAATTTGTTTCGCCTTTTGATGAAGAGCGTATTGTTTTAGATAAAGAAGGTATTATCTCGGATGAGAAATAAAAACATCTAGACAAAAAGTGTGTAGGATGAAAAATATATTTTTCAGCCTACACATTTTTTGTTTTTCAAAATATGATAAGAAGTATAAGCAATTTTCAAATTTATAAAACTAAATACTTAAACAATATTATAAATTGTTCTCACAACATAGACTTATGAATCATAAAATGAAATGAGTAATAATTTGGGGTGGTATTTTGCTATACGTACTAATCTTAGCAGGTGGAAAAGGAACAAGACTTTACCCTCTATCTCGTGCACAAAACCCGAAGCAGTTTTTGAATATTATCAATAATAAGAGCTTTTTAAGAAGCACTGTGGATAGAATAAAATGTTTAGTTAGAAATGAAAATATTTATGTAGTTACAAATGAAGATTATTTTGATAAAATATGTGAGGAACTTCCAGAAATTAATAAAAAAAATATATTTGTGGAACCTAGTAATAAAGAAACTGCCACTTGTATAGGTCTATCCGCTGCCAAGCTAGTGAAGCAGGACAAGGAAGCAACCATGATAGTTTTACCTTCTGATCATTATATAGAAAATGAAAAGGAGTTTAAAGAAACTATTTTACAGGGAGTTGAAATTGCAAATAAAAAAAGAGGACTAGTCACCATAGGTGTACAGCCCACAAGACCAGAAACTGGGTATGGTTATATAGAAATGGGAGATAGGGTAAACGCTGATATGCCTACGTTCAAAGTAGAACGATTTTTAGAAAAACCTAATACCGAAGTAGCCAAGGATTTGCTCTTAAAAGGAAACTTCCTTTGGAATAGTGGTATGTTTGTATGGAGAGCAGATGTGTACTTACGAGAGATGGAGAAGTATTTACCTAAGATGTATAAAAGATTAATGACTATATATCAAGCTTTAGAGACTGATGAAGAAACCGAGGTAACAAAAGAACAGTACAATGAAATAGATGGAATATCAGTAGATTTTGGCATAATGCAGAAAACTAGAAAGGCATTTGTTATAAAATGTGACTTTGTATGGGATGACATAGGAACTTTTGCAGCACTTTCAAGGTTTCTAAGTAATTTACGAGGTAACAATGTATTGGGTAACACGTTTATGGAAGAGAGTGAAAATTGCTCAGTATTTGGTAAGGACAGACTTATAATTGGGTTTGGTGTAAAGGATCTTATAATTGTCGATGCAGGAGATGTAATACTCGTAATGGACAAGAATAAGGATCAGGAGATTAAGCATTTGGTTAATGAACTTAAAGAGTATGAAGAAACGGAAAAATATATATAATTTAATTTTAATAAGCCCCACCTATAGGGGGGGCTTATTGGTTACTTTATCCATACAAATTCATAGGGGTTTAGATCAATAGTACCCTTTATTTCTCTGCCTGTAACTATGTCAATCCCCACAATATTAGGTTTGATTTTTACAGTTTTTGAGTCTACATTTACTATAAATGTTATCTTTTCTTTAGTATGGTCATTATATCTTTCTAATACAAATATATTTTCTCCTAAATCTAAAACCTCTTGAGATGCAAAAGGTGAAAATGCTGAATGTGTTTTTCTAATTTCAACTAATTCCTTTGTTCTATTAAATATAGCCTTTTTTCTTTCATCATTATCTAATTCATTAGATAGCTTGCTAAATTCAAGCTTTTCTCTATTAATTCTTCTATTTATTCCTGACGATTCTAAGCCCTTATAATCATTTCTTGATCCTAATAATGAATGATAGTATATAGCAGGTACTCCTACAAAAGATAGTAATATTGAAATTGAAGCTATTATCTTATTAACTTCATCCTCTAAAGTAATATCTTCATCTATATTTATAATAGCATCATTATAATTAATATTAAGTTCATATACCGACCTACTTCCATCCGCATTATTCTTATAAGAAACTCTTCCTCCATTTTTATTAACCTTATCTACTAAAACTTGTCTTTCATTATCAGTTAAGATTCCTTCTGTTGGTCTCATCCCTATTCCATCATGACTTGATAAGAAGTTAAAATATGTAGCTGTATCAGATACCTTATCTATAGTATTTGCCCACTCTGTTAACTTTTTAGAATTATGGGTTGTAAGAGTGTATAGCACTAGTGGTGGTAACGGAAATTGATATACCATATTTGCTTCATTACTCTTATCTCCAAAGTAACTTATATTTTCACTGTGAGGTACATTAGTCTCCGTTATTATTTGAGTGTTTTCTTTAAAGTAATCAAACAATAGTCTCCAGACCTCAATAACTGCATGGGTTTGAGGGAGATGCATGCAGTTTGTGCCAGACTGCTTCCATAAGAAACCTATAGCATCTAACCTTATTGATGTTGCGCCATTTCTAGCATAGTTTAATAATATATCTGTCATTTCTAATAAAACTGCAAAACATCCAAAGTTCACATCGATTTGGTCTTCACTGAACGTTGTCCATACTGTTTTTATTCCACTTTCGCCTTCATACTTATGGAATAATGGTGATGTTCTGGGCCTTATAACATTTTTAGTATTAAAATTATTATCTTCTTTTATAAAATAATTTTCATATTTTTTTTCATTACTTAAGTATCCCTTAAACCAGCTACTTGATTTAGAAATGTGATTAGCTACAAAATCAAACATTAATCTATAATCCTCAGATAAATTTTTTATACATCCCCAATCACCTAAATCTTTATTTATTTCCATATAATCAACCACAGAAAATCCATCATCAGAGGTATAAGTAAACATTGGAAGAATGTGAATGTCTGTTATAGTGTTTCCTACCTTTTTATTTAAGAACTTCTTTAAAGTTCTTATTGTTGGAACCCCCTCCTCATAGATGCTATCTCCATAAGTTATCAAATATACATTTTTTTCTGAAATAGCATCTGCCTTTGTAAGTCTTATTTCTTCCCACTTATTTATCAGTTTTTCAATTTCATCTTTAAATTCATCTTTATATTCTGATCCATAAATAAACTTTAATTTTTCAACTACAGCGCTAGTTAATTCTAAATTATTCATAAAAACCTCCACTTCTTATACTATTATCTTTATAGTTACATATCCTCTAGGCTTAACTTTAATTTCTCCATTAACTTCTTCAATCTCTTTTTCATAAAGATTAGTTAACTTTATGGATTTAAATTTATCACAATATAAGTTAACCACTTCTTCACTATATCCTGGATTAAATAATCTTACTATAAACCCATCTTTCTCGTAGGATTCTTTACATACACTTTGTATTATATTTGCGTTATCTATTTTCATTAATGAATATTCATCTCCATTAACATCAAGATTTAATGGAATCTCAAACCTTTCTACTCTGTCTTCAAATAAATTCAGATTCTGCTTTTGGTAACTTGTATATCTTCCAATGAATTTGTCAACTTGTTTAAATAATTCTTCCGAGGAATCCCTTAGAGTTATGGCATATTCAAAATTCATTTTTTTGATCATTTGTGCATCTGGAGTGTAAACAACCTTATTGTTTATTCCAGAAGCTCTACCTGGTCTCCAGAGTAAATCATCACGTCCAAGTAACCCAACACTTCTAAATAGTGTTAATGCTATCTTTGAATTCTCTAGAATTTCATATTCTTTAATGCCCTTGGTAATAACCCCATAAGTATACTTTTCATCCTTTAACATAACCATATTCTCTAAGGCATATATTGGTACTGGTGCTTCTACAAATCCACTTTCTCTCCAGTTTTTTAGATATTTATTAGTATTACTTCTTTCAATAAAAGAGAATCCCTGGTCACTTAGTGAAGTTGAACTAACTACATTAGTATTTAAAACAACTCTTACTCTATGATCCTTTGCCGTATTATCTATATGATGCTTGATTCTTATAGTGGATTCACCATTTCTAAGCTCTATTTCTGTGTTTACAATTATCTCACAAGATTTATAATTAACTCCTCTATGCTGAATAATCATCTTGTTTATGTTCTTAGATTTTTTAACTTCTAAAAGAATAGCCTTACTTATAACTGTGCGTTCTCCATTTGAAGATGGAGAATAATCGTAAGAATCTCCACAATCTTCACTATCTTCAAAATAGAAGATGTCCGCAATTTCTTCACTTGTTTTTTTGTTTATTAATGTAATTTCATTATCCTTTAACCTTATTTTATAGAAGTTATTTTCTATTTCATGGTCCTCAATAACCTCTAGTATATTTTCACTGTTTATTTCACCTTCATTAACTATAAGGGTCTTATATCCCAAAGCTTTAAGCTTTTCATTTTTTATAATTACTTCACTTCTATAATAGCCAGGAAGCTCTATTTGAGTATCTCCATCAGCACTTGCCACTACTTGCTTTCCGCCACTTATATAATCTCTTTTAACTATATCAAACTCGGCCGAATTTCCTTCTATTGTATTTAAGTTAAAGTTTTTTTTCACACTAAATATAACTGTTTCAACATTTTCTACTGAGCTATAAACTTTAGTATTAAATAATACAACTATATTTTCATTTCTTACTTTTTTACTAATAGCTGTAGTAATTTGCTTTTTAATTACATTAATTAATCCTGAGCAAATCCTATCAGACTTCTCGATCCTATTTAAAATTCCTCTATTTGTAGCATCAGAATTACATCCACCTATACTATCATGAGCATGAACATCAAATAATGATTTCCACATTATATCTACCCATGGAGTTGGATATTTTAACCCTAAGGAGTTCCCTATAACAGCAAGTGGCTCTAATATATAAAGTATCTTATTTTCCACATCATAGTTAGCTTTTTTAATATCATACCTTTGAGATTTTATAGTATTATGTATCCTTGATTTTTGACAAGCTATTAGTTCTCCTTTTATCTCATTTTCAAAAGATTTATTCATTGTATCCTTCATAAAGTCTTCATAGTTAGACAATATAAACTCATACTTATACTGCTTTTCATTAAGCTCTTTTATAGTTTTTGGAAAATGATTTCTAACTAGAACTTGGTCTCCTCCTGCTGGCAATAATAGGTCATCTGAGCCCACATTTAAAGATTCCAACTTTTCTAACATTGGTATTAGTTTTTCTTCTATATATTTATCATCTGTAGTTAGAAATTTACCCGGGCCATAACCCAAGAAAATATTATTAGCCTTAACTCTTTCTCCATCAGGTGATGACCATCTAAAGTTTAAATTATCTTTTAAATCCTCTGTGTATACTCCTCTTTGAAGTATGCTGTCTTCTATATCAAAACCCCTAAAAATTGAAGGTAAATATTGATTTTGTCCAAATACATCGGGTAGATATCCTACCGTCATAGAGTGGCCAAATTTATTTCCTAGTCTTGTTCCATATAATAAGTTTCTTATTATTGATTCTTTATTTACAAGCAATGTATCAGTTTGAGTATACCAAGGCCCTACAAATATTCTTCTTTCCTTAATCAATTCTTCTAATTTCACCCTATCTTCTGGATAAAGCACTAAATATTCCTCAACTATTGATAATTGTGCATCTAATGTATAAGAATTAAATTCTGAGTCCTTTTCTAACACTTCAATAAGGTATGGAATGTTTTGGCTTAGCAGTACGTTTGAATCCTCTATTGTAAAGTACCATTCTCTATCCCAATGAGAATGTGGTACTATATATACCTTTTTCTTTTTATTCATATTCTCCTCCTAAATCATAATCACTAGTGAAAGAACTAAAAGCTATAAATATAGCTTTTAGTTCTTTTATTTATAAAGCTGTCTTTTTCTCGTGTTTTCTAATAATATGATATCTTATAAAAATATTAGAAAAAGCTATGAATAATACACCTACTATTAATCCTATTATGTAAGCCCATAAATTTTCTACTAAAGGCCATCCCCATATTGCTGGTAATGGATTCCATTGAACAGCGCCTAGCGCAACAGCTGTACATGAACCAATTATTGCACCAATTACATTGATTGGAATGGTTATTAATGGATTTTTTAACATAAATGGTATTGCGCCTTCACTAACTGCTATGAGCCCTAACACAATAGATGTATTACCAACAACTCTTAAGTTTTCATCAAATACTCTTCTTCCAACTATATATTTATCTAAAACTGTTGCAAGTCCAAGCCCTATTGGAGGAATTACTATAGATAATACTCTTCCTGTTAAAGGGAATATTTCATCTGCTGCAAGCCCCATAGCTATAGCACCTGCTGCCTTGTTTACTGGCCCTCCAAGGTCAAATGCTGTACAAGCTGCTATTATAGAAGTTAATATTAATGTACTTCCAGTATTAAAAGAAGCAATTAAATTTGATAACCAACCATTTAAACCTCCAAAGACAGGATCAATAACATAGAAATTTAGCACAAAAATAACAAATACAACTATACCTGGTAATAAGAACATTGGCTTCATTGCTCGAAGATCTTTTGGTAACTTGATCTTTTCATTTAAGAACTTGGTTAAGTAACCTGCGACTAAACCAAGAATTAAAGCACCTAAGAATCCTGAAGGTATCCCTCCTTTGATTTCCCAGAAGGTATAATGCAATCCACCGGCAAAAGCACCACCTATAAATCCTGGTACAAGACCCGGTCTATCTGCAATTGAATATGCTACATATGCTGCGAATACTGGATATATAAACTTAAATATTAATGCACCAAACTTATCTAAATAATATAAGAATACGTATAATTGATTTGCGCTTTCTCCTAATTTATTCAAGTTATCTATTTGACCTAGGCCCATAGCCCAAAGTTTTGCTATACCCATCATAAGACCAGCTGCAACTATAACTGGAATCATATAAGAAATACCAGTCATTATAGCTTCCATCATTCCAGCTAAGAAGCCTTTTTTAACACCGCTATCCACAGAGGATTCTGATACAGCTCCACTCTCTACTTTGCCATCTGGATTTTCTAAAACTCTCACAATTAAACCCTTAGCATCCTTTAGTGGTTCTGCTACCTTTACCTTTACAAATGATTTACCATTGTATCTTTCAATGTTTTTAACGGCTATATCACAGGCAAATATTACTCCATCTGCATTTTTTATATCGTCCTGGCTATGTCTATCTTCTATACCGTTAGCGCCTTGCTTTTCAGTAAGCACTCTAACTCCCATTTCCTTACCGGCCTTTTCAAGTGCTTCAGCAGACATATATGTATGAGCTATTCCTGCTGCACAAGATGTAACAGCTAAAACTGTCTTATTATATTCTACAACTTCATTATTAACCTTTTTATAATCTAGCGCCGCTATAAACGCTTTAATATCTTTAGCCTTCTTTAAATTTGTGGTAAAGTCTTCATACATTAAAGCTGATGCAAGTTCACCTAACAATTTTAAATGAGTTGAGCCTTCTTCTGCTTTGGGGATAGCTAATAAAAATACTAATTCAACATCATTATTTTCCGTTACACTTTCCCAATCATTTATAGGACTTTCTAACCTAGCCACTGCAAAAGCTGCTTTATTTACTGAAGTTGATTTACCATGTGGTATTGCAACCCCTCTTTCTAGTCCTGTTGGAGACTGTGATTCCCTCTCCATTACAGTTTTAAAAAATTCTTCTTTTGATGAAAGTATACCTTGATCATAAAGTTTGTCTATTAGTTTTTTTATAACTTCTTCTTTTTTTAAAGATTTTTGATTTAAAATGATTAATTCACTATTAGTCATATTTTTTAAATCCATGATCATTCTCCTTTATCATTTTATATATGAGGGCTTATTGATTTGTGAAATCTTTTACATTTACAAGATAATTATTACATAAAGAGATAAAGTTTTGTTATACAAAGAAAGTATAATTTTACTTTTCCGCATTATGATGTGTATAATGTAATTATAATATTCGTTATAAAACATCATAAAAATTGGAGGTATTATATTTGAGTGTTGTTGTTAACTATTTCGCTGATAAGTTAAATTACTTAACTTATGCTGAAAAACATATTTTCTATTACATAGACTCAAACTTAGAAAAGGCAAAAGAACAATCTCTTACCAAGATGGCTGAAGAAAACAATGTCAGCAATACCACTATTGTTAGAATGTGTAGTAAACTTGGACTATCTGGTTTTTCAGAGCTTAAATATATATTAAAAAATATTGACATACCATCTACTCCTAACATATATAACTATATAGGTGTAATTAAAAACAATATCAATCACTCTCTTGATAAATTATCTATAGGAAACATTAATAAACTAGTCAAAATGATAAAAGGGTCTCAGAAAATCATTATAGTCGCTGTTGGCCTCTCAAAGCCCATGGGTGAATATTTTTCAAAACTATTAATGCAGTCCAACAAGAGTAGTTTCTATATATATGAATCTCAGATAATTGATCTTTTAGATAAAAGTTCAACCCATGATGATTTGATAATTTTTATATCAAACAGTGGAGAGACTCATACATTAACTACTATTGCTGAAAAACTAAGCTATAGGAATTTTAAAACTGTTGCTATTGTTAATACTCCTGATTCTACTTTATCTAAACTTGTAGATATTTCTATAAATGCTTATTCTGAAAAAAACAATTTATATGGTTATGATATAACAGCACGCTCTACTCTTTTGGTTATCATTGACATAATTTTTGCTTATTATATTAATAACACAAAAATAACATAAATAAGGAAAATTGATGATGTAATTAATCTATATAAGCCAATATTAATACGAAATTAAACCCTCTTAATTAAATAAGAGGGTTTAATTTCATTTAAAATGGAAGTCATCTACGGAATCAGTGGGGTGGATTTTAAAGCGAAGATAGCTTGCTATCATCGTTATTATCGAATTTTCCGTTAGCAATCATTATTTTTTTGTCAGCGAATGTAGCTACTTTTGATGAGTGAGTAACGATAATTACACATTTGTCTTGCTGCCTTGCCAGTTCTAAAAAAATCTTCATTATGCCTTCTTCTGTGTCTTTATCAAGGTTACCTGTTGGCTCATCAGCTAAAATTATATCTGGATTATATGATAATGCTCTTGCTATTGCAACTCTTTGCTGTTCACCACCAGAAAGCTTTAGGACTCTACGCTTTGATTTTGTTTCATCAAGTTCTAAATTTGATAACATATTTAGAGCAATTTCATTTTTATTTTCTAGTTTCTTTCCAGATACATCAAGTGATAATACCACATTTTCCTGTGCTGTCAGTTGAGGCAACAAATTGTATCCTTGAAATATAACTCCCACCATTCGGCTCCTATATTGGTATTTATCTATTTTTTTAATATCTTTACCATCATATAAAATCTTCCCTTCAGTTGGAGTAGTTAACCCCGATAATACAGATAAAAGTGTACTTTTACCTGCGCCTGATTTTCCAATAATTGCATAGATTTTGCCCTTTTCAAATTCAAAATTAATATCATTTAAAATCTTTTGATTATTACCATCATAAGAATAAGACAAACTTTCAAGTTTTAATATACTCATATACCTCTCCCCCTAATTCCTATTTGACAATATCTTAAGCGGTTCATAGCGTAAGATAAATATTGTTGCTCCACAACTACTAATTATTGTAAGTAGTATACCAATTCCAATTAACTGCAATATTACTTTAATATCAGTTACTGCTGTTATATTTTTAATATAGCTGACATCGTTATTCTGTTTAGAATTTCCAATTTGAGAACTCCCTCCACCTTGGACCATTCCTGGTCTTCCAAAATTTTCGTTTTGGGTGGCCTTCTGTGTTTGAGCTGATGTCACCTGGTTTTCAAGTAATGTGTTTGCAATTGGTACAGAAGCTATTGCTCCAATTGATGTCCCAATAATTATTGCAACAAAAGTAACTAAAAACAGCTCTATAACAAACTGAAATGCAACTTTTATTTTCTTCATTCCAATAGCTGTCAATACACCTACCTCATATTTACGTTCACGAATATTAAAAATGTTAAGTACAACTAAAATTGTTCCACCAATTATAAAAACAAGTAAAAGAAATATGTCCGCAAATTTGTTTAAATTCTTAAGTGGAACTAAGCTTTGTTCGTAATTGGTTACATCTTTTGAGGTAACAGTATAATCTTTTGACAGTCCGAGTGATACCGCATCAGTTTTAAAGTTATTGAATTGTTCTACATTTGAAAAAGAATATATACCACTAGTTTGGCTTCTTAAAGCTGTTGTGGTTTCATTTTCATTTTGGTCAGTAGCCTTTTGTGCCTTGCTTTCTGAGTTATTAGTAATTGCTTTTAGTGTGTTGTAGTTTGTATAAATATAATTTGCGGGATCCTGCGATGCGGAAAATCTCATCATTTTATTATCACTTGTAGCGGTTGTGCTATAAATGCCCTTTATGGTGAGTTCATATGTTTCCGTACTTAAATTAGGGTTTGATAACTTTATTTTATCACCAACCTTTAACTTGTTAAAAGTTGAAAGTGTATCACTTATTAGGCAGGAGTTATCTGCTTTATCAAATGAAAAGATCCCACCGGATGCAATTTTATTTGTACCATCTACAAATGATGTCATTGCATTTTCTGTGTTATACCCCATAATTGTGAAATCACCCTGTTGCCCCATACCTCCAAAGCCTTTTTTGTCACCAGTGACAACTTTAAATTCATTTGTATCTCCGGTTGTCGTGCTTTCGGTTTCAGTATATGGCTCGATGCCATCACTTTTTGAAATAGAACTTTCTAATGAGTAATTAAAATCTTTAACATAGCTTGAATTTGAGTATTTTTGCATTTCAGCTAAGGTAATTGCCGGATGATCTTGCATAAGCTGACGTAATGCCTGTCTGTCATTCTTAGCTTGTTCTTGGAGTTTTGTCATATCCACTCCAATTGTAGCTGTAATTGATAAGTCTTTTAGTCCCTCGTTCTGGGCAGTTTTTGCTGCTTGTTTAATAGATAAAGCAACACAGCTAGAAACTGCGATTACAAGCGCAATAATTCCTATTAATATATTTCTCGCTAGATTTCTCGAAATATTTTTAAGTGCATTTTTGAAAATATACATAGTGATTAATCAGCTCCTTCTTTAATTCTAATTATATTTAACAGTTGTGATGTTTTTGTGAGCTTAAAAAAATAATCTGCTTAACGCCTAAGCGTTAAGCAGATTAAATTACTAATTTGTGCTTTTCAAAGAAAACCAAAATTCAACGCCACCGTCATGATTTATCACACCATAATTGCCTTCGTGAGCGTTAATAATTGTTTTAACAATGTAGAGCCCTAGTCCAACATTGTTTTCGTCATTTCTTGTTCGTGCTTGATCTGTCCTATAAAAGCTGTCCCATATCTTGTCGATATTCTCCATAGGAATATTTTCGCCCTCGTTATATATTGAAAACACCACATTTTCTTGGTGTTTCTTAACAGATATCTTAACCATATTATTTGGTTTTGTGTGTGAAATTGCATTTATCATATAATTTTTCATCACTTGCTCTAAGTGTATTTTATCACCACTAACGCAACAATCATTTTCAAAATGCGTATTATAGATAATACCCTTTTTTGCAAACAATACATAGTTTTTTGCAGTAAGCAGTGAGGCAACTTCTCCCAATTTAATATTTTCTTTTTTTAGTTTAACCAAATTATTTTCAATACTTGAAATATCAAGCAAGCTCTTAACAAGCTGATCCATTTTTTGGCTTTCATCAATAATTACATCATAATAAAAGCTTTTATCGATACCCTCTACATCATTTTTTAACATTTCGGAATATCCCAACAATAATGAAAGTGGAGTTTTTAATTCATGGGATACATTGGCAATAAATTCTCTTCTCATTTTTTCTATTTGTTTTTGATAATTAATACCCTTTTGCAGGACTTGATTTGCACTTGTAAGCTTTGAAATCATTTGTGAAAGTGTATCCGACATGATATTAATGTTTTTGGCTAACCTCCCTATTTCATCATCAGGTAAATTTTCATCTGCTTTTTTCGTAAAATTCAAAACAGCAACATTTCGTGCCACTTCATCAATTTGTTTAATAGGTTTACTGAATTTTGAAGCAAATATATATGCTGCAAATCCACCAAACAATAATGCAAAAATAGAAATAAACACACTAAATTTGGCTAGAATTTTTGCGCTCTGTTCAACTCCAGAAATGGGTGTTTCAATTACAATGAATCGTTTTCCATTTTCTGAATTTATTATTCCGTGAAGCATTAAGCTTTTTTCATTTGTTCTATAGTTCACCTGCAATACAGCGCTTGGATTCTCAGAAAATATTACTCTACCATTTTCATTTTTAAAGCGAAAAGGTGCATTTGCTGGAAATGGATGACTTTTTCCATAACTACTATAAATATCATTAGATAATTCATCTAAAATAGTAATTTGTAAATTGTCAGTTTCTTCGCGGTGGTTAATAATTTTATATAACTTTGGCTCATCATCACTGTAATTTTGCTTGATTTGACTAAATAGTTGTACAATTACATTGCTTTTTTGTGCCTTGAAATATGGATTTGCTAAAAATATGTTGAATATTACTTGTAATATTACAATTGAAAAAATAATTAGCCCAACAAATATAGTAACTTTAGTTTTAATTGTTTTGTTCATTTTTCACCTCAAAGCGATAACCAACGCCATGGACGGTTTTGATATATTGACAATTGAATACAAGTTTTGCTCTTAATTGCTTTATGTGTGTATCAACTGTTCTTGTATCGCCTACATAATCATAATTCCAAACAGCATCTAAAATTTGTTCTCTGGCTAACACTAGTTCATTATTTTCAATAAAGTATAAAAGTAAATCGTATTCTTTGGGTGTAAGGTCTAATTTTTCATTGGCACAAACTACTTCTTTTTTTAACTTATCAACTGATATATTGCCTATAACAACATTTTCGGCCTTTCTCTTACCAGTTCTTTTTAATACAGCTTCAAGTCGTGCAAGAAGTAATGATGGCGAAAAAGGTTTAGATATATAATCATCTGCACCAAATTTAAATCCAGCCAATTGATCATATTCCTCCCCCTTAGCAGTAAGCATAATAATTGGAGTAATCGAGTCTTCACGAATTTCAGAAAGTACATCAAATCCATTTTTCATTGGCATCATTACGTCTAATAAAATTAAATCTATCTTACTGTTATTAGAATAAAACATTTCCATCGCTTCTTTTCCATTGCTTGCTTCAAGTATCTCATATTTATGACTAACGAGAAAGTCCTTAAGCATTCGTCTAATTCTACTTTCATCATCAACAATAAGAATCAGACCCTTTATTATGTCCATTATTATCACCACCTTAAAACGATAGTATACCATAACCATGATAAAAATATGAGAAGCCATTACTAAAATTGATAACGTAGCGAACAATTTATGTTTGCTAATTATCAAGATTCCGATTCCTATAATAGATATAATAAAGGAAACACTTTAATAATTTTACAAATTAATCAAATAAAAGTATACTAAAATTGTGTAAATCTAAACTATACAAATATGGATAAAATTCCATATATAAGATGATGTATGAAATTAATTAATAAAGGGTGAGTGTGATGAATGATAATATAAGTGTATTAGTGGTGGAAGATGATATAGATATAAATAATTTGTTATGTGAAATATTGAGCAAACATGGATACCATGTAAAAACTGCATATTCAGGATCAGAAGCAAGAATGTGTATAAATCAGTATGATTTTCACATTATCTTATTAGATTTAATGATACCAGGAATATCTGGAGAGGAACTTATATCACTCATAAGAAAAATTGAAACTATGCCAATAATAGTTTTATCTGCGAAGACAGCACAGGATACAAAAATAGAAGTACTAAGACTAGGTGCAGATGACTTTGTGTCCAAGCCTTTTGATGTAAATGAAATTCTAGCAAGGGTTGAATCACAACTCAGAAGATATATGATATTTTCTAATAAAAGTCAAAGCGAAAATATTTTAAAGTATAAAGATTTAATTTTAAATAGTGAAGCAGTAGAGGCACTAGTTAAAGGCGAAAATATTAACATTACACCAAGAGAGTTTCACATATTAGAAATGTTAATGTCTTACCCAAACAAGGTGTTTACTAAAGCAAATATATTTGAGACTGTATGGAATGATGAGTTTTTGGGTGATGATAATACTGTAAATGTTCATGTAAGCAATATTCGCTCGAAAATAGCAAAAATTGATCCAGATAGTGAGTATATTCATACAGTATGGGGAATTGGTTATAAGATGAGCTAGAAATCTTAATACTTTCTTAATGATTTCCTTAAAGTTTCTTATACTTTAAGTACTATTATAAATATATAAGATAAGGGGAGGGAATTTAATGGGGGATATAATTTTAAAAACAAAAAAATTAACTAAAAAGTATGGTAAGGACTTTGCCGTAAATAATGTTGATTTAGAATTAAAACAAGGGGATATTTACGGACTTGTAGGTAAGAACGGTGCAGGAAAAACAACAATTCTTAGGATGATATCTGGATTATCTATACCAACAAGTGGAGAAATAGAACTTTTTAATGAAACATCAAAAGCTGGTTTAAATAATTCAAGGTCAAAGATAGGATGCATGATTGAAACACCAAGTTTTTTTAAATATTTATCAGCAAAGAAAAATCTAGAATACTATAGAATACAGAGGGGTGTTGTAGAAAAAGAATGTGTGGATGAGGTAATTAAAATGGTAGATCTTGAGGATGCGGGCAAGAAAAAATTCAAAAACTTTTCACTTGGCATGAAACAACGATTAGGACTCGCACTAGCTATAATGACAAGTCCTGACTTACTAATCTTAGATGAGCCTACCAACGGTCTTGACCCTACTGGAATAATAGAATTAAGAGAACTCTTATTAAGATTTAATAGAGAAAGAAATACGACAATAATTATATCTAGCCATATATTAAGTGAGCTATCTCAACTTGCAAATACCTATGGATTTATTAATAAGGGCGAGTTTGTAGAGCAAATAGCTGCAAAGAATCTAGAAGAAAAATGTAGACGGTACCTATTAATTAAAGTAGATGATACCTCAAAAGCCACCGTTATAATAGAAAATAAGCTAGGAGCTATGGAATATGAAGTGTTAAATAGAAATGAAATTAGATTATATCAGCATATAGATACTCCAGAGAGAGTGTCAGAGGCGCTTATTAATAATGGAATTAAGCTATTTTCAATTAATAACAGTGGTGTGAATTTAGAAGAGTATTTTGTAAATTTAATTGGGGGTAATAAGCATGATTAATTATATAAAAGCTGAACTTTATAGAAGTTTTAATAGAGTATATTTTTGGGCTTATACAGCTTCTATAGGTATTTTAGCTATATTGGCTAATGTTATGATTTTAAATGTACATTGTCATATTCCCACTGATAGTATTAATAGTATGTTTGATAAGTTCATTATGTCAACCTTTATTATTCCAATATTTCTAGTAGTTGGACTTGTAGATATGATTACATCGGAGGAAAACAAAAATGAAACGCTTAGAAATGTTGTGGTTTTTGGAGTTACAAGAAGTAAAATAATTTTATCAAAGCTTATAACTACAGTTATCCTTGCATTTATAGCAGAAATTATTATATTAGTTTTGTATTTTGGGAGCGCATTTGTAGTATTTGGAGTAAATAATGAACTAATTGCTACTATAATAAGGTTTTGTCAAAAATCATTAGTAGCCACGCCTCTATGGATAGCAGCTATAGCAATATGTACTTTCTTAGCTGTTATTATTAAAAATAATACTATTTTTGCATTTGTCTATTCTGGAATATTTATATTTACAGACAAGATTATTATGGTGCTTTCATTCTTTGTTTCTGATAAGTTTAAATACCTGGAAAATATTCTTATTACAAAAAAAATAAATGAAATTTCAACGGGATCATTAACAAGTGAAATTATAATATCTTCAGTTTTAATGGGAGTTATTTATACCCTAGTATTTACAACTATAACTATATTGTATTTCGAAAAAAAGGAAATTAAATAAATTAGTTTAGCATAAGCTATGCTAGATATTAGATGAAGGGGTGATATTTATGCAAAGATTAATAATAATTTTATTACTAGCTGTGGTAGTCATATCTGTTACCCTTTATGTTTTACTATATAGTGAAATTAAAAGTATAAATAATCAATTAAACAAAATTAATAAGACTAAGACTAATTCCAAAATACTATTATCTTGTGATAATAAGCAATTACGTGAGTTAGCACTAGGAATAAACAAAAATCTAGAAGAAAAACAAAAATCAGAAGCTAAATATAAAAAGATGGATTTAGAGCTTAGAAAAGCTATTTCAAATATATCTCATGATTTAAGGACTCCATTAACTTCAATAATGGGGTATATGCAATTAATTGATAATAATAAGTTATCTGGAGATGAAAATAAGAAATATATAGATATAGTAAAAAACAGAACAAAATCATTAGAATCCTTAATAACTAGTTTTTATGATTTATCAAGGCTAGAGGGTAATGAATATAAATTTGATATGAAATCATTAAACTTAAATAATATAGTGTGTGAATGCGTGGCTTCATTTTATAATGATTTTTTAAGTTGCGAAGTGGAACCTAAAATTGATATAGAAGAAAAACCTTATTTTATTATAGGAGATGAAGTTGAAGTAAAGAGAGTGATTTCAAATATAATACAAAATATTATTAAATATGGTGAAGGATATGCAGCTATCTCTTTAAAACGCAGTAATGATTGCATTGTTACAATATTTCAAAATGCTGCTCCAAATTTAAGTGATGAAGATGCGAAGCATTTATTTGAACGATTTTTTACAGCAGATAGAGCAAGAACGGGGAAAAGCACAGGGATTGGACTTGCTATAACAAAACAACTAGTTGAACAAATGGAGCATGAAATTTCAGTGGAACTAGTAGAAGGAAATCTTAGCATAATAATAAGGTGGAAATGTTTAAAGTCTATTTCAGAGTAGATAGTCATAATTTAAAACGTTATAAAGCATTTTAACGACGTTTCAGCACCACAGGTGATGATTTAATGACAAAATAGATATGGGGAGTGCATATGGAAGAAATCATTTTAGAAGTAAAGGGGCTAAATAAAAGATATAAATCAGGTAAAATAACAAATTTAGGAAAGCAATTTAATACATGTGATTTAAATACAGTTTAACACATATATAGTATGAGTAGTCACGGAAACTAATATGTAAAACTTAATTATGTATAGAGTCATTATAGTGCTATAAATTTTATGTTCAGAGAGCAGTTAGGAATAAAAATAGGTATAGCAAACAAGCCTACACGATGCAGGAATTTTCAGAAAAAAGTACTTAATTGTCAAACAGCTACTCTAATAAATTTAAAATACTAAAACCTGAAACTTTAAGTCTTGCATCTAGATGAATATTAATTCCAGCAATCATAGTCATAAATGAATAACGTTTTTTACCATGTATTCGTAAAGTATGAATTTTATAATCATTTAGAATACGATTGTTTATACGTTCTGAGCAGGTTCTAGTTTTATAAATAGTTTTCCATTGTTTTGAGCCGCGAGGCACAGGAGTAAACAACCGCAAATCCCATGATGGTTTAGTGTAGATTACTCGCCCATAAGGTGAAGGTGAGCACTGTTCACAGCAAGAGCAACTAGCAACCTTTTTTAAAACTAAAGGGCAACGCCATTTAAGGCGTGAACGACTTTTTTCATAACCGTTATAGACCATTTCATGGCCACCAATACAGATAGGAAATCCTTTTTCATTAATATCTAGAGTAACTGGATATTTTGAATTTCCTTTGTTTTTGGAGTTCAGATCAATAAAGGGATTAATGTTCCATTTAGAACATAATTCATATGTAGGGTAGTTATCATTAGCTGAGTCAAGAACATAATTTGATATAGTGAACTGCGGTAACAGTTCTCTAAATTCAGCTAATGCTACTATTCCAGTGACACTGTCGTGTCTGCTTGCCTCTACAAATCGTAGATAAATAGGTAGATCTATCTTATATTTTTTATTATAGACAGATAAAGCATAGAGAGTGTAGCCATAAAACCAACGATTTTCATGGCTGTCCCAACCCCAATTAGCATTTATGTCAGAAAGTCTACGAGGGCATTTGCAATCGTAAATTCCATTTTCACGGCAGTCACAAACTTTAGAACCATAGTAAGAAGACTTACAGTGAACACAAGTACCATCGCCGCCAACTGTAAGGTTATCTTTTTCTATTAAGTTAAGATTAAAAGAGGGTTCTACAGCAACTAATGAGAATATTTTTTGAAGCAGCCTTTCGGCTCTTAGGGAAAATGAGCGACCAGCTTCAAAAAAATCTGAAATTCTCTTAACAACACCAGTTTTTTTATTAGGAAGCTTTTTATTTTTCCCGGGTGCCTTAATTTTAGAGGGTTTCTTCTTATACGAATATATTTTTTTTAGGTTTACCCTGTCGGTAGACAGATTTGAAAGCCATAATCTAGAGATAAAATCATAATGAGCACCAAGTGATGGGACATTATTTTTAGTGCAGCCTATACAGGTTGCAAGTAACTCACAGGCATGAATCTTTTTAACCCAGTTGGTAATGCTTGTTTCCTTTTGAAAAAGCATTAAAGAAAATGAACGAAATATCTCAGGTTGAAGAGTTGCAGGTCTACCAATATTAGAATAATAAGGTTTTAATATCTCTCTAAGAATATCTAAGTCTAAGCAATACAACTTAGAGATAGAAGGTTCAAGTTCTATAATTTTTTTAGGAAAAGCTTTGTAGAAACATGAGAGATTTAAAATAATAAATTGCTGATAATCAGCATGAGAGCTCCAATTTTTAAGCATAAAATAATCCTCCTATTAAAACATGTCTTTAAGAGGAGGACCGCAAAATTTTACAGGCTTGTCAAGTGTTTTATGCAAAAAAAGTGGGGGAATCAACAAAAATTAATGATACTAAAAATGAGTAATCACAGGAGCTAAGGAGTTTCCGTGAAAGCTCAGTATACTTAGGGGGGGATAAACTAAAAATATAATAAGTTAGAGGGTGTGATAATATGAAATTTTTAAAAAATATAGAAAATCAAGCGATAACTGTTAAACAAATGACTATAATTAAAGCTTTTCTCGTAATGCTTACAGCAATTTTATTGGAGATATTAGGTCAAATACCCATTGAAATTTTAAATTTATTTTTTAAACATTTTACAAAATTAGCCCCATATTTGAAATTTGTTACAGGAGTGTTAGTTAAATATTTTATTATTATTCTTTTATTAAAGTGGCATAGTAAAGATTCATGTGAAAAACCGCATAAAAAAAGGTTAAATAGAAAGAATTTTATTTATGTTGCTTTAATCATTATAGGTTTTCGTATAGTATATGATAATAGTTTAATTTTCTGGGTTAATAAGATACCTATGCCTGATTTTATAAATCAAGCATTTGAGGAACTGGCGATATCGCCTATTATAATGATACTTAGCGTAGCTGTTATAGCACCTATATATGAAGAAGTTGTTTTTAGAGGGATATTGCTAAGAGGTATGGCTAATAAAATAAATCCAACATTAGCACTTGTAGTATCAGCCTTATTTTTCGCACTGATGCATATGAATATTCCTCAAGGAATAAACGCATTTTTACTAGGAATTATTATTGGATCTATATATTTAAATACAGGTTCGATTTATTTAAGTATATTTGCACACTTTATAAATAATTCTACGGCAATCTCAATTTCAGGAGTCTTCCAATTAATAAGCGGAAAGTATGCTATATTAATGCATGGTACAGCTTTTATTGTAGGAAGTATAATTTTAATTGTTGCCTACAGATGGCTTAAGCAAAATAAACCAGGAGATAAGCTAGATATATACAAAGAATTTATAAAAATATAATATTAGGCCACAAAATAAAATCCTCCATTAAAAAGATAGTTATCTTTTTAATGGAGGATTTTGTGCGTTTGCACCAGCTATTATCGAAAAAAATGACAGATTAGTTAAATAAGATTGCATAATATCTTTACAAAACCACTTTATGACTATATAATAATAAATAAATTGAAAGTTTAGCATATTCATAATTCATAAAACTTGGAATTGAATGTAGCTCCTATAAATGGAGATAAGGTATATAGCGAGGAGGATAATAAATGAAAGAGATGCAAATAACAAATTGTAATCATGTCCATAAGAGGGTAATAAACAACTTGAAGGCAAGTAATGAAGAACAGCCCAAGTTATTTAAAGAAATATTCCCATACTCAGAAATTCCAAAAATGGTTTTTAATAATGAACAAATTCCAATGTTTATACCTGAAGATATTTGGATTACTGATACTACATTTAGAGATGGACAACAGGCAATGGATACCTATACTGATAAACAAATAATTAAAATATTTGATTATCTACACAATCTTGATAATAATTCAGGGATAATAAGACAAACGGAGTTTTTTTTATATACCGAAAAGGACAGAAGAGCAGCTGAAAAGTGTTTAGAAAGAGGATATAAATTTCCAGAAGTAACTTCATGGATAAGGGCTAACAAGGAAGACCTTAAGCTAGTGAAGGACATGGGGCTCAAAGAAACGGGAATACTTATGTCTTGCTCTGATTATCATATATTCAAAAAATTGAATAAAACAAGACAGCAGGCTATGGATTTATATATTTCATTAGTAGAAGAAGCATTAGAAAATGGCATAACTCCAAGATGTCATTTCGAAGATATAACCAGAGCTGATTTCTTTGGATTTGTGGTGCCACTAGCACAAAAACTTATGGAACTTTCTAAGAAATCGGGTATCAAGATAAAGATTAGGGCATGTGATACATTAGGCCTTGGATTACCTTACTCGAGAACCGAGTTACCAAGAAGTGTACAAAACATAATACATGGATTAAGAATTTATGCAGGAGTTCCGTCTGAGTGCATTGAATGGCATGGACATAATGATTTTTATAATGTAGTGTCCAATGCTACTACAGCATGGATTCATGGATGTGCAGCTATAAATACGTCACTTTTTGGTATTGGTGAGAGAACAGGTAACTGTCCACTTGAGGCTATGATTATAGAATATGGTCAACTAAGAGGAAACGTAAAAGATATGAATCTTAAATTGATAAGTGAAATTGGCAAATACTTTGAAGGTGAGTTTAAATATAGTATTCCACCTAGAACACCATTTGTAGGTAGTGAATTCAATGTTACGAGAGCTGGTATACATGCGGATGGAATATTAAAAGATGAAGAAATATATAATATTTTTGATACTGAGAAAATATTAGGCAGGCCAATTGTTGTAGCAGTTAATGAACATTCAGGACACGCAGGTATAGCAGCTTGGGTTAATACTTACTTTAGATTAAAGGGAACAGACAAGATAAGCAAAAAAGATGAGGGGATTAATGTTATAAAAGAATGGGTTGATAAGCAATATGAAACAGGAAGAAATACTGTAATGAAAAGTGAAGAGCTTGAATTAATTGCAAAAGAAATTATTCCACAGCTAAGTGTAAAATCACAAAAGACTGCAGCTTGTTAATATAAGTTCTATTTATAAATGAAAAATGGAGGGATATCATGGCATTTACTGTTGCACAAAAAATAATTAAGGCTCATTTAGTTAAGGGTGAAATGATTTCTGAACGTGAGATTGCAATTAAAATAGACCAAACATTAACACAAGATTCTACAGGTACAATGGCTTATCTTCAATTTGAGGCTATGGGAATTGATAAAGTATTAACCAAAAAATCAGTTGCATATATAGACCATAATATTTTGCAAACCGGGCCTGAAAATGCAGATGATCATTTATATATACAAACTGTTGCTAAAAAACATGGCATATATTTTTCTAAACCAGGTAATGGCATTTGCCACCAAGTTCATTTAGAAAGATTTGGGGTTCCAGGAGAAACCTTACTTGGTTCAGATAGTCATACTCCCACCGGTGGTGGAATAGGAATGCTTGCTATAGGTGCAGGAGGATTAGATGTTGCTGTTGCTATGGGTGGCGGAGAATATTATATAACAATGCCTAAAATTGTAAAGGTGAATTTATTAGGAAAGCTTAAGCCGTGGGTTTCAGCTAAGGATGTTATATTAGAATTATTAAGACGTTTAACGGTTAAGGGCGGAGTTAATAGAATATTTGAATATGCTGGCTCCGGGCTAAAAAATCTAAGCGTACCAGAAAGAGCAACAATTACTAATATGGGCGCAGAGCTTGGAGCCACAACTTCAATCTTTCCGAGTGATGAGATTACACATGAATTCTTAAAAGCACAAGGTAGAGAAAAAGATTATGTGGAACTTAAAGCAGATGATGGTGCAGTATATGATGAGATAGTTGAAATAGATTTAAGTAAAATTGAACCTCTTGTTGCTTGTCCTCATAGTCCGGATAGGGTAGTCTATGCATCATCTTTAAAAGACATAAAGGTAGACCAGGTGTTAATAGGAAGCTGCACTAATTCTTCTTATGTTGATATGATGAAGGTGTCGAAAATACTTCTAGGAAAAACCATACCTGATGAAGTGTCACTTGCTATTGCACCAGGCTCAAAACAGGTTCTAAATATGCTTTCCAAAAATGGTGGACTCGGAGATATGATTGATGCTGGTGCAAGAATTTTAGAGAGTGCATGTGGTCCATGTATAGGAATGGGACAAGCGCCTTCAACTGGAGCAGTATCACTTAGAACCTTTAATAGAAACTTTAAAGGTAGATCTGGAACGGTGTCTGCGAATGTTTATATTGTAAGTCCAGAAGTGGCTGTTGCATCGGCACTTACAGGATATATAACGGATCCAAGAGAGCTCGGTGAAGCAATTAAAGTGCCCATGCCAGAAAAATTCTTGATTAATGATAATTTAATAATAAACCCAGCAGAGGATGGTAAAAATATAGAAGTGAAAAGAGGACCGAATATAAAGCCATTCCCTAAAGCGGAAGAATTAAAGGGAAATGTGGTAGGAAAAGTTTTAACTAAATTAGAAGATAATATTACAACGGATGATATAATGCCATCTAATGCAAAATTACTTCCATTTAGATCTAATATACCTTATCTATCAGAATTTTGTTTAACTCCGTGTGATGAGAAATTTCCAGCTAAGGCTAAGGAGAATAGTGGTGGAATCATAGTTGCCGGATCAAATTATGGGCAAGGCTCCAGTCGTGAACATGCGGCATTGGCACCTCTTTACTTAGGTATTAAGGCCGTTATCGCGAAATCTTTTGCAAGAATTCATAAGGCTAATTTGATTAACAATGCTATAATCCCATTGGTATTTGAAGACATTAAAGATTATGAAGATATAGCTATTATGGATGAATTAATAATAGAAGGTGCCGTAGATCAAATTAAAAAAGGCATAGTTATTGTAAAAAATATAACAAAAGGATCTGAGTATAAAACTCTACCTGAAGTAACTCAAAGAGAAAAAGAGATGCTTATATATGGTGGATTAATAAATCTTATAAAAAACAAGAAAAAGGGAGGGGTTTAGAAGTATGGAACATAATATTACACTTATACCTGGTGATGGAATTGGGCCGGAAGTAACTTCTGCTGCAGTTAAAGTAATAGAAAAAAGTGGAGTCACAATTAATTGGGAAACGGTGCGTATGGGAGCCGCGGTTATAGAGGAATTTAACACTCCTATGCCTTCCTACGTTTTAGAAAGCATTAAAAAGAATAAAGTTGCACTTAAAGGGCCTGTAACTACACCGATTGGTAAGGGGTTTAAAAGTGTTAATGTTACATTAAGACAGGAATTAAATCTTTATGCTAATATAAGGCCTATAAAAACACATGAGGGGGTTCCATCAAGGTTTGAAGATGTAGATCTAATAATAGTAAGAGAAAATAGTGAAGATTTATATGCGGGAATAGAACATATGATTACAGAGGATATTGCTGAGAGTATAAAGATAATAAGCAAGAAAGCTAGTGATAGAATAGTAGAATACGCTTTTAAATTGGCAAAAGAGCAGAATAGAAAACAAGTAATAGCTGTTCATAAAGCAAACATTATGAAACTTTCCGATGGATTGTTCTTAAAATGTGCAAGAAACATAGCGACCATGCACAAAGATATAGGCTTTGGAGATGTTATAGTAGATGCGATGAGCATGAAGCTTGTAATGAACCCAGAAAAATATGATGTGCTTGTAATGCCTAACCTATACGGAGATATATTATCGGATATGGCAGCGGGGTTAATTGGTGGGCTAGGACTAGTTCCAGGTGCAAATATTGGAGAAGAAGGTGCGGTTTTTGAGCCAGCTCATGGATCTGCTCCAGATATAGCTGGTTTAAACTTAGCAAATCCTACTGCGTGTATTCTATCAGGTGTTATGATGCTAAGATTTATAGGAGAAGTAGAAGCGGCGAATAAAATAGAGAAAGCTGTGGATGATGTTTTAAAAGAAGGCAAACATTTAACGTGTGACTTAGGTGGAAATACTGGAACTCGCGAGTTCGCTGAAGTTATCATTGAAAAAATGGGGAAATAAAATAATTAACAACAAATAACTCATGAGCAATTTGCTCATGAGTTATATTTGGTATAATGATACAAAGAAATTAAAGTAGTTTAGATGACTAGTGAAAGGATAAAGATTTATTATGAGAATAAATAAACTGCTTAGCAATTATGGTATTTGCTCCAGAACGGATGTTAATAGACTTATAGATGAAAAAAGGATAATGGTAAATGGGAAGCTTTGCATCACCGGGCAGTGGGTAGAAAAAGAGGATAATATTCTTCTTGATAATGAGAATATTTCGATGAGAGAGAAGATTTATATTGCGCTAAATAAACCCGTCGGGATTACATGTACTGCAGAAAAAACAGTAGAAAACAATATAATTAATTTCATGAACTATCCAGAATACATATTTCCAGTTGGAAGATTAGATAAGGCATCTCAAGGGTTAATACTTATGACTAATGATGGTGATTTGGCAAATAATATTTTAGAATCTGAAAATGAACATGAGAAAGAGTATATAGTAACTGTGAATAAGCATTTTGATGAATCTTTTCTCAAAGCAATGTCTGAAGGTGTTCAAATTTGTGGAGTTAAAACAAGACATTGCAAAGTTATCGCAGTTAGCGATGATACTTTTCGTATTATTTTAACGCAAGGACTAAATAAACAAATACGCAGAATGAGCAAAACTTTTGGATATACAGTTGTAATATTAGAACGAGTTCGAATTATTAATATAAAAATTGATGAAACGGATATTGGCATGTGGCGTCACCTAACAGAGAAAGAGGTAATAGAATTAAGGAATAGTTAGAAAGGGTACCTTAGTAGAAATATTAAGGTACCCTTTGTTTTTTTTATGGAAAATACTCAATTATGTGGTTTTAAAAGTCAAACAATCTGTTTCTGAATAGAGATTAACATTTTCGCCACTAACGTCTATAGATTTAGCATTACAGAGCTGATTAGAGTTATAGGTGCAAGTACATACATTACAAGCAATTAGTCGCATCCATTACTATTGGAATTAATGATATTTGTAAGAGAACTATAGACAATACTATCTAAAAAAGTAGCACAACAAGTATCAGAATCTTTTTTAGCACTTTTTCCACCAACATTTATTATGTTAGCATAACATGTGTTTTTGTCATTATGGGAGCAATTTGAAACGCTACAATTGATTTTTGACATTATATCTCCTCCTTAGTGTATCTACTAAGAAGTTTAACCAAAAGGAAAAGAAAATATTTATAATATAGGTTTTGTTTAAAATTTCTATTTGATAGATTTTTTATAAGAATGTTGTCGTAAAATATATTTTCGATTGAATATTGTTGTATTTTCATATATAATTAGGTTTAAGTAAGAAAATGTAACGGTATACATATTATTCAATGTATACCGTTTATTAAATTATAGAGAATATATATCTATTGTCGCTTGTATTTTATCATGAAAACGAGTGCAATAGGTATTGATGGAACCCTTTGACTTCAGTATAAGTTAGCTTAACCCCTTGCTATTGCAAGGATTTATATAAATAAACAGATAGTGTTAACATTATCAAAAAATATGAAGGGGGAGAATTTATGAGGTATGTTAATAAAACATTAAAAAGATATGGTAGCTTTGCTTTATCTTTAGTGATAGCTCTTAATTTAATGCTATCTTTTTCATTTAAAGCGTATGCATCAACTATACAATCTGACTACAAGTCATTTGTAATGGCTCCATTGGAAAAAGTAACAGATTGGAATGCGTTCAAAAATCAATTAATAACCATTAAGAACAACGGAGTCTATGCCCTTACCACAGATGTGTGGTGGGGAGACGTTGAAAGTGCGGGTGACAATCAGTTTGACTGGAGTTACTACAAGACTTATGCAGATACTGTTCGTGCTGCAGGATTAAAGTGGGTGCCTATTATGTCCACTCACCAATGCGGTGGTTCTGTGGGGAATTCAGTAAATATACCTTTACCTACATGGTTATGGAATAAAGATACTGCTGAGAATATGCAGTTTAAGGATGAAAAGGGAAATTATGATAAGGAATCTCTTAGTCCATGGTGGTCTGGTACAGATAAACAGTATAATGAACTTTATGCGTCTTTTGCTGAAAACTTCAGCAGTTATAAAGATATTATAGCTAAAGTTTACCTTTCTGGTGGTCCATCAGGTGAATTAAGATTTCCTTCTTACAATCCATCATTAGGTTGGTCATATCCAGGTCGTGGATCTCTACAATGCTACAGTACAACAGCTAAAACAGATTTTCAAAATACGATGAAAACTAAATACGGCACTATTTCTGCAGTTAATAGTGCATGGAATGCAAGTCTAACAAGCTTTACACAAATTATGCCTCCAACAGATGGGGATAATTTTTTTAAAAAGGGTTATAAGTTAACTTATGGTAACGACTTTTTAACTTGGTATCAAAGTGTACTTGCGAAACACTTGTCGAATATAACGGCTATAGCACATAACAGTTTTGATTCAGTTTTTGATGTTAGAATAGGAGCAAAAATAGCAGGTATACACTGGTTAATGAATAGTCCTACTATGCCACATGCTGCGGAGTACGGTGCAGGTTATTATAATTATAGTACTTTACTCAACCAGTTTAAGACATCAAATGTAGATTTAACATTTACATGTCTTGAGATGGATGATTCAAACGCATATGTTAGTCCAGGCTATTCAGCTCCCAAAAGTCTCGTTATAAATGTTGCCAATTTGGCTACATCGAAAGGTATAAGACACTTTGGAGAGAATGCACTAGCTATTTCTAATAATAATCAAGCGTATCAAAATGCTGCTGAAATGCTATTTAATTATAATTTCTCTGGATTTACACTTTTGAGATTTGCAAATATTGTTAACCGCGATGGAACGGCTACTTCTGAAATGGCTCCCTTTGCAGATACTTTAGTTATGAAGCCAGTTCCTGTAACTTTTACAGTGAACAACGTTAATCCAGGCAGTGGTCAAAATGTATACTTATCAGGGAGTAGATGGGAATTATCTAACTGGACTACAGGCGTATATCCTTTGCCACTTACTAATAGCAATGGAAGGTATACAGGAACCACATATCTTGGTGAAGGCCGTGACTATCAATTTAAAGCAATTATGAAAGATGGTGATGGAAACGTAACCTGGGGAGGTGGCAACAGTCAATCTTATACTGTTCCTACAAGGGGAGGTTCCTATACCTGGAACTGGTAGCTAGAAAAAATACCATTATAATTTTTTTGCACGTATATTGGCAGTTTTAAAAAAAAGTTTAAGTTTATCGTAAAATTAAAGCCACTACTCTGATAAATATGATATAATTAAAATAATGTAGAAAAATAAACATGTGTGTTCTAGAGAAAATTGAATTGTTATTAAAAAATTAGGGAAATATTAAAGTTATATATAATTTTAAATCCCTTACAAGGCATATGAAAAAAATAGACTAGCGTGCTGACTGGTTATTTTTTTGAAGATGCCTAAATAGAAGAAAGAGGTGTCCTATCATAAAAAACGAAAATGAAAATAAAAAAGAAACTACTAAAGTAGAAATTAAATCAAACAAATATCAGACGCTAGAAAATATTACATTTTTAAAAATAGTTAAAAAAGATGGAACAACTATTGATTGTAAAATAGATACTGAAGATTTACAAAAGGTATTAGAAAAAGGTCGTTGGTTTGCAGAGTGGAATAAAGATTTTAATAATTTCTTAGCGCAGAATCTAGGCAGTTATTATATCGAAGAAAAGAAATATAGAAGAAAACAGAGTTTGCAGTCATTCATATTAGATGTTCATCCAAAAGCACCTGTAAGACATATCAATGGAGACACTCTAGATAATAGAAAATGCAACTTAGAAGTATATAATCAAAATACAATTAACGATTATGAAGAATTAGATGAAGAAACTGTTGCTATAATATTAAGAGATAGATATGGTAAAGAAAAATCTAGGACTATAATCGATAAAGAAGATTTAAGCAGAGTGGTTAATAATAGTTATACATGGGTTCTCTTTAAGAAAGATACAGAACCTTATGCTGTAGCAAACACTCCTGAAGGAAAAATTTATTTGAATAGATTTATAATGAGTACAACTGAAGATATGGTTACTCATCCTATAAATCTTAATACATTAGATAATAGAAAAGCTAATTTAGAAAACAAAAAAGTTGAGTTAGAATTTGATAAACCAACTGAAGAAACAGAAGTTTAATGACAGTTTAGAAGGAAAGTCATTAATCCAGCTCCGCAGGAGATGATTTAATAAGCATTGTAAAGCAGTATAGAAGATAATTCTATACTGCTTTTATTTTTTTGATATTGGGTCAGAAACAACTTGAAATTGATTTGTTTTTCCCATAATATAAGCTAAATTAATTATAGACTTTTCTTCCTCGGTCATTTCCCTTTTGAACATTTTTTCGAATTGTTTCATTAAATTACAAGTGTCAAGTTTGTAACTTTCAGCAGCGGGTCTAGTTACCCTTGTGTTTTTATGAGGATTATATATCCTAGATTTAATTTCACTGCTATAAATTTTCTTGAAAACTTCAGCTGTATAGAATGCATCATTATAAGCATTATGAAACTTACTTTCAATAGGTATGCCTAATAGCTCTGCTGCATTACCTAGCCCAATGTTAATTCCTTTTTGACAATTAAGCTCTTTAGAAGCGTAGGACTGAATGTTTATGTATTTTGTGGGTGCAATCAAGGTATCTAATTCATGATATTCTATATTTCGAAATAATTCTTTTATATCCGCTAATCCCCATACACACAATATGCTTGAGTCAGCGTTTATAAACTCTGAAAGTTCTTTATACAGTTCTTTAAAAGGTTTGCCTTTATCTAATTCATCCATTGTTATTCCGGTAAGTTCTTTTACAAAGGGATTGATAATAGTATATATTTCCGGTTTTATTAATACATCTAGAGTCCCAATCGTTTCAAAATTATCATTTAGTTTTATGGCACCTATCTGAATTATTTCGAAAGGACATTTAGGATTTGTTATGTTCGTAGTATCTTTTGTGTAATTGTAGCCTTGATTAAACTCTAAGTCAAATATTATATAATTCATGTAATTACCTCTAAACTTATTTAATATTATAGTGCATAGTGATATATTACTATATCATGTAGTATATCATTTTCTTTAGTAAAAAACACCTGCACTATTACAGTTTTAGCTGCAAAAAATTGAATGTTGTATATAAAGTAGTTTATAATGAGTATAGTTGCTATATCATATTTTAATAAAATAAGTGAAATCAATCCGTGCAGCGTATGCTACACGTGATATATAAGAGAGGAAGTTTTATATATGGGAAAAATATTGGTGCTTGCAGAGAAACCCTCTGTAGGCCGTGAACTAGCGAAAGTTTTAAATTGCACTCAAGGTGGAAATGGGTATTTAATGGGACAAAAGTATATTGTAACTTGGGCACTCGGACATCTTGTTACACTAGCTGGTCCGGAGGATTATGATCAAAAATATAAAAGTTGGAAAATGGAAGATCTTCCTATGCTGCCAAAGGACTTAAAACTGGTAGTTATTAAGGAAACTTCAAAGCAATATAAGATTGTACATGAACTCCTAAAAAGAGCTGATGTAGATGAGCTTATTATTGCTACAGATTCAGGACGTGAAGGAGAACTAGTGGCGCGTTGGATTATTCAAAAAGCAGGATTTAGAAAGCCAATTAAAAGGTTGTGGATTTCTTCTCAAACTGAAAAAGCAATAAAGGATGGATTTGCGAATCTTAAACCTGGAAAAGATTATGAAAACCTATTTTGGGCAGCGCAATCAAGAGCAGAAGCAGATTGGCTAATAGGACTTAATGTTACAAGAGCCTTAACTTGTAAATATAACGCTCAATTGTCTGCTGGAAGAGTTCAAACACCAACTTTGGCACTTATTGTTGAAAGAGAAAACGAAATTAAGAGATTCATTCCAAAGGATTACTGGACAGTAAATGGAAAGGTAAATAATTTTACAGTTCATTGGTCTAGTAAAAATGGTGAAGCACGTACATTTGACAAGAAAAAGGCAGAAGATATAGCTACTAAGGTAAATAATCAAATGGGGACCGTAGTAGAGCTAAATAAAGCATCTAAAAAAGAGCTCCCTCCACTTGCATATGATTTAACGGAGCTTCAAAGGGATGCAAATAGAAAATTTGGATATTCTGCAAAGCAAACTCTTAATATAATGCAGAGATTATATGAAAATCATAGGATATTATCTTATCCAAGAACAGACTCTAGACATATTACCACAGATATTGTAGCAACGCTTCTCGACCGATTAAAAAGCATTGCTATAGGACCATATGAGAAAGCTGCTAGAAGTATAATAAAGGGTAGAATTCACACTACAAGTAGACTTGTGGACAATAGCAAGGTATCAGATCACCATGCCATAATTCCTACAGAGCAGCATGTAGATTTATCAAGCCTTAACAAAGAAGAGAGAAGTATTTATGACTTAGTTATAAAAAGATTCTTAGAAGTTCTAAGTCCTGCTTTTGAATATGAGCAAACTACTGTAGTTATAGATGTTAAGGGTGAAAGGTTCTCTGCAAAAGGGAAAATAGTTAAATCGAGGGGCTGGAAAGAAATAAGTAGTTCTGAGGGCAGTGAGGATAAAGATCAATCACTTCCACCAATTAGTAAAGGTGAAGCGGTTAAACTTACTTTAGTTAAATTCGAAAATGAGAAGACTAAGCCACCAGCAAGGTATAATGAAGCAACGCTGCTTACAGCTATGGAGCATCCAGGAAAAGATATCCAGGATGAAAGTCTAAGAGAAGCATTGGATAATACATCAGGTCTGGGAACTCCAGCTACGAGAGCAGATGTTATTGAAAAATTATTTAACATCTTTTATATGGAGAGAAGAGGCAAAGATATATTCCCAACCTCAAAAGGAATGCAGCTAATAGGTTTAGTTCCGCAGGAATTAAAATCCCCAGAGCTTACGGCTAAGTGGGAAAAACAGCTTCAACTTATAAGTAAAGGAAAAGCTAATTCCATGAATTTCGTAAAAGATATGAGGGAATATGCAGTGAAGCTTGTGAAGAATGTTGCAGCTTCTGGCGAAATATATAAACATGACAACGCCACAAGAATGAAATGTCCTGAGTGTAGTAAGTATCTTCTTGAAGTTAACGGCAAAAGGGGAAAGATGCTCGTATGCCCAGATAGGGAATGTGGATATCGTAAAGGAGTTTCACAAGTTTCTAATGCACGGTGCCCTACTTGTCACAAGAAAATGGAGATCAGAGGGGATGGAGACAATAAGATATTTGTTTGTGGCTGTGGATATAGAGAAAAACTTTCAGCCTTTAACAAACGTCGCGACTCAGAAAAAAGTGCTTTAAACAAAAAAGATGTCAGTAGATTTTTGAATCAGCAGAATAAGAAAGATGAACCAACTGGCAATTCTGCTATGGCTGAGGCTTTTGCTAAATTTAATTTAAAATAGCTAGTGCCACCCGCGTGGCAAGTGGCATGTTTGGAAACCGAATGTATCTTTAACTAATGAAGGAGGAAGCTTGATATATAATGGTTTCCTTCTTTGTTTGTATATAGTGAATTCATTTAGAATATAAAAATATGCGAAGTGGTATATACTCAAATTATTATGAAAAATGAAAATTAAAGTAGGTTTTACTAAAAGAGTAAGGCTAATTTGGATTGCGCCAAGAAAATAGTTCTTTAAGTATAAATAATACAATTATCTAGTTTAAAAAACGTAAAGGGAAAGTAGAAAAATGGTAAATTATAAATTAAAAGGAAATATTCTGGAAACTATTGATAATCAAATGAGGGACAACGATCCTAAATGTACAAATGAAGTTTTTGAAAAATTAATAAGTGTTGGCTATACAGAAAATAAGGCAAAGGAAATGATTGCAGCAGTTTTAATAGAAGAAATGTATGATATTATGAAAAATCAACAGCCATTTAATGAAGAACGGTATAGTAATAAATTATATAAGTTACTAGAGTATGAAGAAAGGGAAGAGGGATTAGAAGAAAATTATGAGGATGAAATCCTTCAAACTACTATAAGGAATGAGAACAAGATAGGTAGAAATTCTGTGTGTCCTCGCGGCAGTGGAAAGAAATATAAAAGGTGCTGTGGAAAAAATATATAGTAGGAGCGTGATATTTTTGCAATGGGAAATTCATTCTGAACAAGACAAAAGGATTTTTAATATAATAAAAGACATTCCAAAAGATGATGATATAAAAGCATTAGAAGCATGGGAAGATTATTTAAATCAGGAACTTAAATTTCCATTTGAAGCAGAAGTAATGGATAGTGATTATGGTTCGCCTATTGTAGAAGGCGATAAGTTAAAAGTTAGTGCTATTAGTATGATAGAGGATTTGCATGGAATAATTGTTGATGTAAGAAAAGGAAGAAGGAAATATGCGTTTGAATTATGTTTACTTGAAGCTTTAGGTGAAGATAAAAAAGTAAAAGAATTAGTAGATGATTATAGTGTATGGTTCTGTAATAGATAAAGGTTAGGTATGGTAAATTAGAAACAGTAACCATTGATTTTTATTATATAAAAAAATAATGTAATTTTACAACAAATCTAAATAAAAAAACTCCCTATGGGGAGCCTTAAAAGTCATGAGCATAGCGAATTTCTTGAATTCTTACCTACAATTTTAAAATGGTAAATCATCATTATCTGGAATATTTGAATAAATATCTGTAATGTCTATTTTTTCATTCTCTTTATCTTCATTGTTAAATATACCGTAAGGTACACCATTTTCAGTGAATCCAGCTATAAATTCCATATCATATAGGTCCTTCATATATTCCTGATATTGTTCATCTGTCCATACTTCTACATTACTGTTACTACTTTTTTTAGATTTCTTCTTTTTGGACATAATTTTAAGGTCTCCCCAAATATGATTTTTCAAACGCATCAATTGTTTTTAATTTTCCTTTTACTTTCAGTGAAATTCCAATTTTCTCACACAAATCCTTCAAGTAATCTTGAATATATTCATCCCTGATATAAACTGTTTTCGGTTTACCAATTTGCATCAAATAATTAATGAAAATTTCAAGAATATTCTGAGCAACTTTATCTTTAGGTGATAGCATGTTCTGATCAATGAGCATGCCACTCTTACGATCTGCAATAATTAGCAGATTACCTAAGAAAGGTTTTTCAAATTCTTTATCATTAACTACAATATTTAAATATAAAGTATCTAATTCAATTTCATTCCTGGTAGCTTTTAGCTTGTTTAATTTTACCAACAATAATTCGTCGTTTATAACAGTAGTCATACGAATTCTTGGTGGGATAATGTTTGGAGCTTCATAAGTTAGCCATAACTTTGATTCATCATCATATTTTCTACACAGAATATTTCCACTCTCAAAGTCCACTTTTGTTTTATTTTCAACAAGATGGTTTAAGGCCATATAAAGCTGCTGAAGTACAGCTGTAAGCTGAACCACCTGGAGTGCATCTGAAATATAGGGGGCATATCCAGTTTCAAAGGATCTAAAATAAATCCATTCATCTTTACCTCTGAATTTTAAGCCCAAATCCTTAATGACCTTTAGCTCTTTGCTTGTCAATTCATTACGACTTCCAAAATAGCACATTAAATTATTTTGATATCGAATAATTTGTGTTGGAGAAATTTGTTGGTTATCGATAATATAGTAAAAACCATTTATTGCATCAAACCCTGCATAAATGCCAATAGCGATACACTCCTCTGACTTACCCATAACACTACAGAAAAAAGGTTCCTCGTATTCCGGCAGTAATATTTTAGTCAAATCAACATCCCACATATGATCCCACGGTTTTAACTTTTTAAATTTAATTGCTACTTCATACAGCAATCTCCATTGATTTAAACTTGCTTCTTTTCTCATAATTGATCAAGCCTCCCTGTCACTGAAATGTATGGTTAGTACAGTGAATACAGTATAAAAAGATATAATAATCACTGCATATTTTTGCTGCTTATCTTTTGGTTTTTTCTGATATAACATATTCAGTTTATCATTTTAGCAAAAAAAATGATAGAAAAATCCTTTAACAAAATGAATATATTGTAGTTCCGCAGGGGATGATTTACACAGAATTACTAGGGAGTCTTAATTCTATTCATAATTATTCATAATTATCCTATTTTTATTTAATAATTAAATTGTATGATAATCTTATGATTAAATAAGTTATTCATTAATAATAAAAGAAAGGACGATTGTAAGTTATGTGGGTTAAAAAATTAAGACAACGAAAAATGCAGAGCATTACGATTTTTTTTATCATATTAATTTGTACCATGCTAATGTCAAGTTCTATAATGATGATATCATCATTACAAAAACCCTTTGAAGATCTCCAAAAAGAGTGCCAATCTCCGAAAGTAAAAGTATTGCCTCTTGAAAAAGGAGAAAAAGAAATCGGTGAGTTATCCAAAAGAATAGAAGGATTAGATTCTGTATCAAAAACAGTACTAATTAACAGACATTGGATAACAGAAAAAATATCTTATAAAGGTAAAAATGTGCAAATATTTGCAAGTTTAACCAAATATGAGGAAAATGTATATGGGAAGATAAGATCTATTAGCAATAAAGTTGATGTGCCTAAGGATGGAGAGTGCTTTATTCCAGCTGCACTCTCAAACGAATATAATATAAAAGTTGGTGAAAAAATTGTTTTATGGAGTGGCAGTAGAAATTATACTTACAAAGTAGCAGCCATTTATGCAGATCCATACTCTATATCTTTAGCATTTAATTGTGAATTTCTTGTGAGTGAAATTCCAGAAGAGTTAGAAACATCAAAGGTTATAGCAGTGTTTAGCGATAAGAATATTACTGGAAATGATATTGTTAGCGAATACCGCGTGAAAATTCATGGCGTATTAGAAGGAAGAGCCATGACCATAGAAGATAGTATGAGTAACAGTGCTATATCAGAGAAGATTTTAGGAGGTATACTCTTTGTAGCAAGCATTCTTGTACTTTTAGTAAGTAGCATGATGATTCGTTATATGATTAAAAATGCTCTAATTCAAGATATTAAAACCATATCTATTTATAAAACAATTGGTTATTCACCAAAATCTATTATGAGAATTTATATGGAACTTTATTTATTTATTGTAGCCAGTGGAAGTGTCCTAGGAATTATTTGTTCTTCATTTATTTCAAGTAAATTTACTAAGAAAATGTTTGAAAATATTAGTGAAGTTAATCACACTAGCATATTAATTCCTGCATTACTATGTTTTTTATTAATCAATGGATTTGTATTACTTCAAATTTATTTAGTAATAAATAAATTAAAAGATATAAAACCGGTTATTGTGTTAAATGGAAGAGAAAGTAAGCTTGGTGCTGGGAAAACAAAAAATCATCCATTTACAGAAAAATTAAGTTTTCCTCCACTAGGAATAGCAGTTAGAAATATGCAAAGAGATAAAAAAAACACCTGTTATATTATTCTCACTTGTGTGATTTCTATTTATTGTGTAAACTTTGCGTTATCATCCATTTCCGTATTAGATACCATGAAGGATAACAATTACTATTGGATAGGTTTTGATAAATTTGATGTTGCAGCCGTTTCTGAAAATCAGGTGAAATTTGACGGAAATTGCCGTGTTTTATTAACAGATTCAGATGTTAAGCGTGTTATTAAAACAACTAAGAATTCAAATGTTATGATGAAATGGACCAAAGGGATGGGAGACCCCAATATTGCAAGGATGGTGTATGAGACTTATGAAAACATTGATATGCCGGTAGTGAAAGGACGCAATCGAATACACAGTGATGAAATTGTGCTAGGAAATTTAATCGCGAAAGAAATGAAAAAGGATGTAGGCGATTATGTGGATATCTATTTAACCCCAGATAAAAAAGTAAGCCTTCTTATTGTAGGAACTAGCCAAGGGTACTATGAGCTTGGGAGAACCTGCAGACTTCTAAGTTCTACCTTGGAAAAAAATGGAGTAAAGTTTTCTTTCGATGAAGCATCCATTTATCTAAATAAGAATGTAGATAAAAATCAGTTTATTGTGAAATATAATAATAAAATGAAAAATGATTTGAAAATAATAGATCGATCAAATAAATACAGCAATATTATGGATATGATATGTGGACCTCAAAAGGAGGCAATTGCTCCCTTTATGGTATTGGTTATGTTTATTGGTGCATTGAATCTTTTTTGCATAGTATATTTAACAGAACGGGCGGAATTCTCCCACCTCTTAGGTGGGAGATGAATAGCCCTTGACGATAGTCAACAAATAACGTAATCTATAATCAGTAGTAAATATACAAAGGGTGTGACACATTGATTTTAGATACTAATAATCATTCAGTATTCTTGCTTAATTATCATTTAGTATTGGTTATAAAGTATAGACGTAAAGTAATAAATGATGAAATATCAAATAGGCTAAAAGAAATATTTGAATATATATGTCCAAAATATAATATGACTTTAGGTGAATGGAATCATGATGAAGACCATATACATCTTCTATTTAGAGGCTCACCGAATACAGATATATCAAAATTTCTAAATGCTTATAAAAGTGCTAGTAGTAGGCTTATAAAAAAAGAGTTCCCATCAATAAGAAACCAATTATGGAAAGAGTATTTTTGGAGTAGAAGTTATTGTCTTATAACAACTGGTGGTGCTCCAATAGATATAGTTAGAAAATATATCGAAAATCAAGGCATGAAATGAGGTGAGAAAATGTTAAAAGCATATAAATTCAGATTATATCCAAATAACGAGCAACAAGTATATTTAGCTAAAACATTCGGATGCACTAGATTTGTTTATAATCAAATGTTGGCAGAAAGAAAACTTATATATGAGCAATATAAAGATAACAAAGAGGAACTAAAGAAACAGAAACTTCCAACACCTGCAAAATATAAAAAAGAATTTGAATGGTTAAAAGAAGTTGACAGTTTAGCGTTAGCAAATGCTCAAATGAATTTGCAGAGAGCTTATGCTAATTTCTTTAGGGATAACTCAATTGGATTTCCTAAGTTCAAAAGTAAAAGAAACAATAATAAAGCCTATACAACTAACAATCAAATAAGTAAAAGCATTCCAAATGGAACAGTATTTATTAAAGATAATAAAATAAAAATTCCTAAATTAAAATCTATGATTAATATTAAACAACATAGAGAATTCACTGGATTAATTAAATCATGTACAGTATCACAAGTATCAAGTGGTAAGTATTTTATATCAATATTAGTTGATGCTGAAAATATTCAGTTATCTAAAATAGATACTAAAATAGGCATAGACTTAGGTATCAAAGAATTTGCTATAACAAGTGATGGAAATCTTTTTCATAATCCTAAACACTTAAAAAAATCAGAAAAGAGATTAGCTGAACTTCAAAAAAACTTATCAAGGAAACAAAAGGGTAGTAATAATAGAATAAAATCAAGATTGAAAGTTGCTAAAATCCATGAGAAAATAGCTAATCAAAGAAAAGATTTTCTTCACAAAGTGAGCACTCAATTAATTAACGAAAACCAAGTTATAGTTATTGAGGACTTAAAAGTAAGTAATATGATAAAAAATCATAAATTGGCTAAGAGTATAGCCGATGTTAGTTGGTTTGAATTTAGAAGAATGTTAGAATATAAGGCTGAATGGTATGATAGAGAAATAATAATAGCACCAGTAAGTTATGCAAGTAGTCAATTATGTTCTAAATGTAGTAATAAATCAAGCCAAACAAAAGATTTATCTTGCAGAACTTATATATGTCCAGTATGTGGAATGATAATGGACAGAGACATAAATGCAAGTAAAAATTTATTAAAACTAGCAATGTAATAAAAGATATATTGACTAGAGAGGCAGGAATTGTCTTATTAGCTTGGATAAACTTATTCCGTTGGGAATATTGACCAAGAAGTTCCCTCCTCTTAGGTGGTGAGTAGTTCACGAAGGTATAAAGAGCTCGAACAATCGAAAGCTCCTTCTGTGATTATTACTATTGATATATAAACATCCCTTGTGTGCTTATTTTTACATTTATGTGAAAATAGTAAGTAAACTTTGCGACGATTTTGAGAAACAGATTTTCGAATAAATAAAAAAACTATTATTGGAGGGATTTTAAATGGCAGAAATTAAATTTGAAATAAAAGAAAAATCAGGGGTGATTTCCGAGTCGGCAAAGGGTTGGACAAAGGAACTAAACCTTGTCTCTTGGAATGATAAAGATCCTAAATATGATATTAGAGATTGGGATTGCGAGCATAAGAAGATGGGTAAGGGGATTACTTTATCTGTAGAAGATTTAAAGAAACTTAAAGATATTTTGAATAGTATGGAAATATAAGAATATTACTATGGGGATATTGACTTCTTAAAATGAAAATGGATAAAAGAATGTGTTAATTAAAATTAACATTTCTTTATCCATTTTTTTTAGTGAAATAATAAAAGGAAAAGCTCCTATAGAAAGTTATTTATCCTACTTTAATAAAGTGATAATTCTATAAAAAGTATAACTTATTTAAATTATTGATAGATATCCTAATTTAATAAGCGAAGTATTAAGTGTAGGGCGATATACTCTATGCAAGCTTGCTTTAGAAAGAAGGTTTAAAATGAAAATCCAAGAAGAAAATTTTGTTATTCAGTTAATAAATAAGAATGAAAGGGCGCTCGACTATGTTATAGAAAACTATGGATGGATTATTAAATGTATTGTAAAAAAACAACTTTACAATTTGCAGAGTGTTCAAGGAGAATGTATTAATGATATACTTCTCGGAATTTGGAATAACATTGGTAGTTTTGATAAAAGTAAAAATGAATTTAAAAATTGGGTAGCTGCAATAGCTAAATTTAAATGCATCGACTATAAGAGAAAGTATCTAAAAACGTTAGGACATGAAAATATAGATGAATTAGAACTAGGCATTCCAGATACCACTCATGAAGATATTATTAAAAATGAAGTAGAGGATGATATTAATGATATTTTAAATTGCTTAAAAGAGAAGGATAAGAACTTGTTTTATAAGCTATATGTTGAGGAGAAAGAAATGGATGATATAAGCAAAGAAACAGGTATTAAGAGAGAAGTTATTTACAATAGATTATCTAGAGGGAAGAAAAAGATAAAAAGTATGCTTAAAATTAGCGAAAGTGGAGGTATTAAATATGAAAAATAATATATACACTATGTTAAATGAAGCAGACATAAATTTAGATGATTATAAAAAAGAAAAATTTAATGAAATAGAAGAGAAAAACATAAAGAATAATTTTAAAAAATCAATTAATAAAAAGAAATTCTACAATAGAAAAATAGTGGCAGCGGTGGCAGTTGTAGCATTAACTGTTGGAATGCTTGGAAGTAATGTTCAAGTATCAGGATTATCAACGTTTAGCAGTAATATAGGTGCTTTTTTAGGAATACAAGAGAAGTTGGATGAATATAACACCGTTGTAAATAAAACTATAACTGATAATGGAGTAACAGTTAAATTAAATGAAGTAATATTGGATGGGAATGAACTGAATGTTTCTTATAATATAAGTTCTAATAAAAAGTTAGGAAAAGATCAATCCTGGTTTGATTCCAACGAGATTTATGTGAATGGAAAAAGCGTAAATGGAGGAAGTGGGGGAGGAGCTTTTAATATCGATGACTATACTACACAATCGGTTATTACTTATGATTTAGGTAAAGTAGATTTAAGTGGAGATTTAAATATAAAAATCTCATCTCATGCTATGAATTTGAATGATAAGAAAACCAAGGGTTCTTGGGTCTTTAAATTTAAGACCAGTGGTAGTGAGTTAAAAGCAAATACCAAGGAAATATTACTTAATAAGAAGTTTTCACTTCCAAACGGCGAAGAATACACTCTAAAAAAGTATACAAATAATGCCGTAGGTCAAAAAATTTATGCTTCAATATCCAACTTTACAACAAAATCAGCATATGATGTGAATTTGAAAGGATTTGATGATTTGGGTAATGAAGTTGAATTTTACTTATCTCACTCAGAGAAAGAGGAAGCATTATTTAAAATAGAAAATATAGATGGAAATCTTAATAAGAAGGCAAAAACATTAACACTTGCCCCCTATACAGCTAAATATCCAGATAAAAGTGGTAGGATGGATGGTGAATATAAACAAGTAGGAGATAAATTTATAATAGATTTATCACAATTAAAATAATGATGAATATATATGCAAGTATATTGTAGAAGCCCATGGCGGAAATATTAAATATAATGAAAAAAGATAATACACACTGTATTATCTTTTTTTCAGGTTGTTTACAAACCCAGTATAATTTTTTTATTATACTGGGTTTTTTACATGCAATTATGCGATAGCATTTTGAGTTATGGATAAATTTAAAATAACAACTATCTTCTTAGTTAGAAAATCAAAAAACAGTAAAGATAGCAGGCTAGCTATCTTTTTCATATTCTGCACTGCTGCTGTAAGCAGACACTGCTCTTGCACATTTTCTAATCCACGCATATGGCAATAGCGAAGCCCATGCAGTTGTTTTGAATCTGCGAAGCTTCGCTCTATAGTTTCTTTTCTTCTTCTATATATATTTCTGCCTTTATCTGTTCTGGTGAACTTTACAACATCTTCTTTATACGTTTCCCAAACATGTCTTCTAATAGTTTTAAACTTGCTTTTTGCAGAAAAGCATTGAGCTCTATTTGGACATATCTCGCAATATTTTGCATTACCAACATATTCTTTATATCCTTCTCTTGTTGTCGTTTTATAATGTAAAGCCCTTAAGTCAGGGCATACGTAAATGTCCTGCTCTTTAACATATTGGAATTTATTTTTTGTGTACATTCCTTTTGTATGTGGAGACCTACGGTATCCCATTACAGATTTTAATTCCCTCTCATATAGTTCTTTACATATAAGATTTGTAGCATAACCAGCATCTGCACCAACATATTTTGTATTAAAATTAAACTTTTTTATTTGCACATCTAATCTATCGATATAAGGATCAACATCATTTATGTTTCCAGGAGTAACATACACATCAGTAATTATATTATGTCTGCTATCGACAGTTCTGTGATCTAAATATGAGAAGCCTTCCGGCTTGCCATCTCTCATCATATATCCACTGTCGGGGTCGGTTGTGCTAACTTTAGTTTCTTTTATTTTGGTAACAGGTTCTTTTTCTTTTAAAGGTTTTTTACCATGGTTTATTCTATCTTCTTCCACTGCTTTATTAAGTTCAGATACATATTCTTTCGGCGTTTTTTCAACTTCAATTTTCACAAGCTTTCGCTTATTAGCATTTGCTTTTAGGTGTGTAGAATCTGTGTAAAGTATTTTACCGGTTACCATCTTAAGATTTATAGCCTTAAATACTACTTCGTCAAATATTTTTTGAAACACATCTGTACCTTTAAACCGTCTACGTCTATTTTGGCTAATTGTTGAATGATCTGGAATAGGATCAGTAAGACTTAGTCCCAGAAACCATCTATAAGCCACATTTACTTCAATGTCCTTTACAAGTTGTCGTTCAGATTTTATTCCAAATAGGTACCCAATAAACAGCATTTTAAAAAGTATAACAGGATCTACGCCAGGTCTTCCATTATCTAAGCAGTAATATTTTTTAGTCAGTTCTCTTATAAAAGAGAAATCCATGTATTTATCTATATTTCTCAGAATATGGTCTTTAGGAACTAAATCTTCTAAATACACCATTTCTAGTTTTTGTTGTGTGAAGTTCTTTTCATTAATCATAATAATGCCCTCCGAATTATAAAGTTTGTATACTATATATATTCGACATCGATGTCCTAAAATCCTTTTTGAATATGAAAAAAACACTCCAATTTTAAATTAGAGTGTTTTACATTTTATGTTTGTCAACGGTCTGGAAAAAAGATAATACACACTGTATTATCTTTTTTTCTTAGTGTGCCCGGCATGGGCGTAATCTAACGGGTGAAAGTCCCGAGTGCGGGTTGATAGTGCCAAGCACATAGTTGAACACCAAGGGTGTCCTCGGCGACGAGGAATCTGAAGGCAGGTGTAGACAAATTTCCAGTCTGACGAACAGAAATTACATATAAGGCATGGTATACTGGGTAAAATTGCTAAACAAATTGAAGCCCAAAACTATTCAAAAAAATATACTGTGTAAATGTAGCAGATACATGGAGAGAAAGATTGCGTTCTTACCCGGGGAGAGCTCATGGACATGTTAAGATGTATTTCGATACATGGTTGAAATAAGATTTATCATGAGCAGTCAGCCGACGCCATAGTACCAAAATATTTATAAATATTTTGGGAAGGGCTGAACTATAGGAGGTTTTGAAAATTTTGAAGAACTCAAAGAAATATGTAGAAATCAGAAAACTTCATAATGAAGACTATCTATGCGAGGTAGGGTTGGAAATCCAAGATAACATAGAAGTGATGAGTATTTCTTCGGCGTCAAGGAATGGAAGAGACGACAAGAAACGAGATACTAATAACCTAATGGAGCAAATTCTTCATCGTGGCAATTTGAACAAAGCATACAAAAAGGTGAAGAAAAATAAAGGAAGTAGTGGCGTGGATGGAATGACAGTAGATGAACTACTAGAATACCTAAAACGTAACAACAGCCAACTTCAAAAGGATTTAATAGAAGAAAGTTATACCCCAATGCCAGTCCGTAGGGTAGAAATAGATAAACCCGACGGTGGGAAAAGACTTCTAGGAATACCTACGGTAGTAGACAGGGTAGTACAACAGGCGATAGCCCAAGTGTTAACACCAATCTACGAGGAAAAGTTTTCAGAAACAAGTTTTGGATTCCGACCAGGAAGAAGTCAACACCAAGCGATTGAAAAATGTAAAGAACACATCAACGACGGTTATAAATGGGTCGTTGACATTGACATATCTAAGTATTTTGATACTGTAAATCATGATAAACTCATGTCCATCCTATCCAAGGATTTAGATGACAAAAAGGTATTAAGATTAATAAGGAAATATTTACAATCAGGTGTAATGATAAACGGAGTGGTCGCAGAAACAGACCTCGGATGCCCGCAGGGTGGTCCATGTAGTCCGCTACTCAGTAATATTTATCTAAATGAATTGGATAAAGAACTGGAAAGGCGTGGATTAAGGTTCTGTCGTTTTGCAGATGATTGCAATATCTACGTTAAGAGCAAACGATCTGCGGAAAGAGTAATGAGGTCAGTTACAAAATTTCTGGAGGAAGAACTGAAACTGAAAATAAATCTAAACAAAAGTAAGGTAGCTAGGCCATGGAAACTGAAATACTTAAGTTTTTCATTTTACAATGGCAAAGGTGGAATTCAAGTACGTGTACACCCGAAAGCTATAGAAAAACTTAAGAAAAACATCAAAGAAGTAACTTCAAGAAGTAATGGGAAAAGCCTAGAATGGAGATTCCAAAAACTGAATCAGAAACTTCGAGGATGGATAAATTATTTCAGAATAGCTAATATGAAAACTATAGCAAAAGAGCTAGACCGATGGTTAAGGAGAAGGATACGCCTCTGTATATGGAAACAATGGAAAAGGGTCAGAACGAGATTCAAGGAACTTAAAAAGAGAGGGCTATCAAAACAAAAGTCTTGGGAATATGCAAATACACGAAGAAGTTATTGGAGAATATCCAAGAGTCCAATTATGAATATTGCATATAAAGATAAAGACCTAGAAAGTCTAGGTCTAATCAGTATAACGAAATATTATCTTAGAACTTGTTAGTTCTTATAGAACCGCCTTGTACCGAACGGTATGCAGGGTGGTGTGAGAGGTCGGCTAATCAAATAATGATTAGCCTCCTACTCGATTATTTAATTAATAAAGTGATTTTACCCTACTTTAATTTAGAGGCACACTTGGGACAAATATTCCACTCAGGTTCTACTGGGAATCCACAAGAGCTACAATTATCTTTAAGCTTAAATCCACAGAGGGGACAATTCATAAAGTGGTCATCTACAGGACTTCCACAGCTTTTGCAGATTTTTTTAGTGTAGGAATTCCTTACGACTAGATAGATTATTAAACCTATAAGGTTTGGAACAAATAGTGCCACCATTGTCCAAAGCCAAGGGTCCATACCTCTTTTCTTTGAATCCATAAATACAAAATGACCAATTAAATAAATTACTCCAAAGATTAATAAAAGCATTAAAGGTAGTATTATGAGAGGTGGGACTATTCCATAGTTATTATCCTCCATATATTCTTTTAATAACTTTTTAGCTTTATTTAATCTGGATTTTACAGTTCCTTCAGGTATTTTAAGAATTTCTGAAATTTCTTTTTGCTTTAATCCGTTGTAGTAAAATAGTATTATTACCATTCTAAATTCATCTTTTAAATTATTCACACTATTTCGTAACTGTTGCTTATTTTGGTTATTATCATAAGACTCCTCAGGAAGAAAGGTAGTTGACTTTATATTTTCCATTACAATGTTTTTCTCGTTAATATCAAAAAAATCTATAGATTTTGAAACCCACCGTTTTACTTTTCTATAATTATCTTTATATAGATTAATAGCAATTGTAAAGAGCCAAGGTTTAAAATTCTTAATTCTGTTAAAGTCATCCATATATTTAAAAGCTTTTATCCAAGTATCTTGAAATAGATCTTCAGCACTAGTACTGTTTTTATGCAAATGTATACAGAGGTTATAGAGAGGAATTTTATATTTTTCTATAAATAGTGCAAGCGCTTGATTTCTATCAGTATCAAAAGTTATCCAAATGAACTTATCATCCAAAACCTTGCCCCCTTTCACTATTTACTACGCGTGAAAATATAAAAGGTTCATTTAATAATTTAGAATCAACCTTCGTTAGCGTAGGAAATAATATTATAAAATATATTTTACACTAAATAATATAGTAATATAAAGAATGATTTTAAGAAGGGTCATTGAGAATGAAATAAATAATCATTCTCAATGAGTTTAGTGATATAATAATAAACAAACTTTAAGGAAAAGGAGTTACAATAATAATGAATATTTTTAAAAAATTTAAAAGTTACTATAGACCATACAAGGGGCTGTTCTTTGCAGATATGTTTTGTGCATTAATTTTATCTGTAATTGATTTGGTGTTTCCTTTAATAGTTAGATATTTGCTAAATGATGTTTATGTATTAAATGATGGAAATAAGATATTTAAATATGTTTTATATGTGGGGATAGCACTATTACTTATGTATATTGCAAGGTATTTTTGTCAGTATTTCATAACCTCATGGGGACATATAATGGGAGCAAAAATGGAAGCGGATATGAGAAAAGACATTTTTAACAATCTTCAAAAACAATCTTTTTCTTATTACGATGAAGCGAATACCGGAAAGCTCATGTCGAGAATAGTTACAGACCTTTTTGATATATCAGAACTTGCACATCATGGGCCTGAGGATGTATTCATATCCATACTAAAAATAGTTGGGTCTTTTGTTATACTCGCAAATATAAATTCAAGAATAACACTTATACTTCTTTTATTTACACTGGTAATGTTATATTTTTCATATTTCTATAATCAGAAAATGCGAAATGTTTTTTCGGAAAACAGGGAAAAGATAGCAAGTGTAAATGCCCAAATTCAAGACAGTTTAGCAGGTATTCGCGTGGTGAAATCATTTGCTAATGAGAATATAGAAAATACTAAATTTGCTAAAGGTAATAACGAATTTTTAAAGACAAAAGAGGAAAGTTATTTTATAATGGGCAGATTCCATAGTGGTAACAGCTTTTTTCAAGGATTACTTTATCTTAGCGCTATACTTGTAGGGGGCATATTTATAAGTGATGGTTCATTAAAAGTATCTGATCTTGTAATTTACATACTTTATATAAATACATTTTTAAATCCTATTGATAAGCTTGTAAATTTTACGGAGCAGTTTCAAAGAGGGCTTTCGGGATTTGAAAGATTTGTTGAAGTCATAAATACAAAGCCCGATATAATTGATAAAGAAGATGCAGTTGAATTAGTTAATCCAAAGGGAGAGATATCCTTTAACAATGTGTCATTTAGTTATAATAATATGCATAAAGTATTAAGTAATATAAATATAAAAATACAATCAGGTAAGAATATTGCACTTGTTGGTCCATCGGGTGGTGGTAAAACAACCTTTTGCAGTCTTATACCAAGATTTTATGAGGTAAACCATGGTTCAATAACAATAGATGGCATCGATATAAAAGATATAAAACTTAAATCACTTAGAAAATCTATTGGGATAGTCCAGCAGGATGTTTATTTGTTTTCGGGAAGCATTAAAGAAAATATATCATATGGCAGACCGGGAGCATCGGAAAAGGAAATAATTGAGGCGGCTCAAAAGGCAAATATTCATGAGTTCATTATGAGCCTTGAACATGGGTATGATACTTATACTGGAGAAAGAGGAGTAAGACTTTCTGGTGGTCAAAAGCAAAGGATATCTATAGCAAGAGTATTTTTAAAGAATCCAGCAATTTTAATACTTGATGAAGCTACATCAGCTCTTGATAATGAAAATGAACAATATATTCAAAAATCATTGGAAGACCTTACAAAAAACAGGACGACGCTCGTTATTGCTCATAGATTAAGTACAATAAAAAATGCGGATGAAATAATTGTACTTACTGATGAAGGAGTAAACCAAAGAGGAACGCATGACGAGCTTATAAAGCAAGAAGGATTATATTCTTATCTTTACAATATGCAGTTTAAGCAAATAGAGTAGGAGTGATAATATGTTTTCGAATAAAACTGGTTTATTTAGAGAAGCAAAACAAGCGAAGGTACTTCCTAATATTATTTTATGTTTATTTTGGGTATTGCTTTTTCTAATTGGAGGGCAAGGAATAGGTGAAATATTGGCTCATTTTACAAAGAAAATTATTGGCAATGATCCTTCCGTTTTATTACTAAATCAACTTATTTGTGGTTTTATATTTATAACATTATTAGTATTTGCTAGAGTAAAGTTTAGAGAAAAAAGAAGTATTTCAAGCATGGGATTAAAAAAAGAAGGATTTATAAGAAAGTATTTAATAGGTTTTGGCATAGGAATTTTAATGTTTTCAATAGTAGTTTTATTGCTTAGTGTTAGCGGGCATACTGTAGTAAATAGTAATCCAGTAGGTCTTTCAGGTGTAGCAGCTTTAAGTGGTGTGCTAATTGTTATACCAGGGTGGATGATACAAAGTGCTGCAGAGGAGATTCTTTCAAGAGGATGGTTTATGAATGTTTTAGGTGCAAGATATAATGTAGCTGTAGGTTTGATTGTTTCCTCTACGTTTTTCGGATTTATGCACCTTGGAAATCCAAATGTAAGTGTTTTAGCTATAATAAATATTGTTTTAGTAGGTTTGTTTTTTGGCGTATATGTTATAAAAACTAATGATCTGTGGGGGGCTTGTGGACTTCATGCTGCGTGGAACTGGACTCAGGGAAATATTTTTGGGTTTGAGGTAAGTGGACTAAAAGTAGCAACAGGTAGCTTGATGAATTTAAAGTTAACTGGTGCAGAATTGTTCACTGGTGGAGTATTTGGTCCTGAAGCCGGTATGGCAGCAACCATAGTTCTTTGTATAGGAATTATAATTGTATATTTTATTCCACTACATAGAAAATTGGAATCTGCGAGGAGTTTATAGAAATAATACCAAAAAATAATTTATGTTTGTAATTAACACAATACAATAACTATTTTCTCTTTATTAGGTGGGCCAATTGAACAGTTATATTTACTTAATTAAATAAAATAACAACATTTTTTTAAAAATGTTGCTATTTTTTTATGAGACAAAGTATATAATATACCCTCCAAAAAACTATGGAGGGTACCACAGTAATTTTTTTTATCTTTTTCTGAAATAAACATAGTTAATAGGGCAAGTATTGCTATATTAGTGACAAGTTATATTATATAAATGACAATATAACTTGTCCCAAAAACTAAATGGTAGTATACTATATTTTGATAACAATTTAAGGATGTGACTTTATGAAAGAAGAATTAATATTAAAAAATAAACTTAAAGTAGCTAGAGCAGAAAACAATCTGTCTCAAGGAGATTTAGCGGAAATGGTTGGCGTTTCCAGACAAACAATTAGCTCAATAGAAACAGGTCAATTTAATCCAACTGCAAAGTTAGCGTTGATATTTTGTATTGCATTAGATAAAAAATTTGAAGATTTATTTTACTTTGAGTAGGGTAATGAGCTATAGTAAAAGAGTTTGTTAATCATGAAAAAAACACAGCAAAGCACTAATAAGGCTACATTCCTTTAAACTATATTTATAGATTTAACTATAGTGAAAATATATTGAATTATATATTATATTATATTTATAAAAATAAAATGAAAGTTTAAAATGGTGATGAAATGAAAAAAAGAAAAAAAATTAATAGACATAATGTCCTATTTGTAATTATGTTAGCTATATTTTCAATAATAATTGCAAAGTTATATTATTTACAAGTATTAAATGGACAATATTACAAGGATACAGCAAATGCCAGTGCTCAAAAGGTCATAACTGTAGAGGCCCCAAGAGGACTCATAACAGATAAAAATGGGATAAGCCTTGCAAATGAAACGCTAGGATATAACCTTACATATACAGACACAGCTAATGCTAGTACTCAGATATTTACAACTTTACAAAAAATATTTGCAATTTTGGACGAAAATGAAGAAGTTCAGACAGATAGTTTTCCTTTGAAAATTGAACCATACAGATTTGAATTTAGTTCAAGTGATCCTAAGGCAATACATACCTTACAGTTAAGATTTTTAAAAGATAGAGGGATTCAAGGTAATATATTGAAATCAAAATTTGAAAATAAAAAAGAGGAAGATTTAAATTCTTCTGAAACTACAAAACTTAATAATGAACTTTTGAAATTAACCCCAGAGGAAGTATATAATGAACTGCTAAAGGAATACGGTGTAATAAAAGGAATTTCAAGTTTACATATACAGGAAACACCAGATTTAATAAGAAAATATTTAATTGTAAAAGATGATATAAAAATGAACTTTTTTTCTTCATACAAATCAATTAACATAGCAACTAATATAAAGAAGGATACGTCATTTATATTCGAGCAAAGTCTCTCAGATTTACCTGGAATTAAAGTAGAAAATATGCCTATGAGACAATATCCCTATGGACAGCTTGCTTCATCGGTTTTAGGATATATAAGCAAAATAAGCCCTGCTGATAAGGAAAAATATTCAGCAAAGGGTTATGATACAAGCACAGATTATGTGGGATACTCTGGAATTGAAGCTGTAATGGAGAGCAGTCTCAAAGGAGTTAACGGAGGAGAAAAGATACCAGATGCGAATCAGGGTAAGGTAAAAAGTGAAATCACTAGTAAGAAGGCAACTCCTGGAAACAATGTTCAGCTTACAATAGATGCAAATCTGCAATATGCCACAGAAAGCGCTTTAAATAGTGAAATGAAGAGATTAAGAGGACTAGGAATGGTAAATGGCTTAAATGTATCAAACGCTACAAGAGGCGGAGCTGTTGTAGAAGATATTCACACTGGTGACATATTAGCACTTGTTAGCTTACCGGGTTTTAATCCAAATGATTTCTCTACGGCGCAAGGATTAACTGAAGCTCAATCAAAAAAATATTTTAATCAGGATTATGAAGCCATGGCAAAAGCTCAGGGAAAACCACAAAGTTTAATTGATTATATGTTCCCAATAGACAAAAGTATAAAGGGAAATACCACAATTAGAAAGGACAAATTTGATTACTATCCAAAGTATTTGTATAATTATGCAACTATGTCGTTAATTCCTTCTGGTTCTATTTTTAAGCCAATGACTGCAATTGCAGGTCTTGAAGAAGGAGTTATAGATGCTAATTCCACATATGATGATAAAGGTGGGTATGATATGGGTGGTGATAATAAAGTTGGGGGTGTAAATTGGAATCCTTTCGCAACAGATGGAGCACTTGGTATTGTAAACGTAGTACGTGCATTAGAAAAATCAAGTAACCCATTTTTTATGAATGTAGGTGATTTATTAAGGTCAAAATCTGGAGATGACATTTTAGCTAAATATGCATGGATGTTTGGACTAGGAGCTGACCCTAAAGTAGTGAAACCTAGTACTGGGATAGAAATAAACGAAAATTTTGGGCAAGTATATAATACAGTATCCCAGAAAAATCTATCAGCATCGCAATATCTTTTGACTATTGAGGATGATTTAACTAATGGAGTTTCTGGTATAGGAACAAAATTCTCCCCATTAGATTTGTACGATAGAGAGGGGGATGTTCTTATTGTTTATAAGGGGAAAAAACTTTCAGAAATAAAAACTGAAATTAAAAATAAAATAAAAGACTCTGTAAAGAATGGAACTTTTTCAAAGAGTAACTACGAGGTTTTATTTAAGCAATTAATTGCTGCCGATCCTAAGAATAAAGATAAGAAGTTTACTGATGCTGATATACAAGCAATTGTAGATGATGTATATTACCAAGCTGTACAGACAGGGCATGGTTCTTTAAGCTTACCATACAATATGTATATTGCATCTATTGGTCAAGGTATGGATAATTTCACGCCGCTTCAGATGGTAAATTATATAGCAACCCTTGCAAATGGTGGAACAAGATATAAACTTAACTTGATTGATAACATAAAAGATTTTAATGGAAAGTTAGTATCTCAATCAAAACCTGAGGTGTTAAATAAAACCAATATGAGTGCAGAAACAAGAAATCTAGTTATGCAGGGCATGAACAACGTTACAGGGCCAGGCGGTAATACCGACGGTACTGCGTCTAAAGCACTTGCTGGATTTCCTATACCTACAGGTGGTAAAACGGGTACAGCGCAGTTTAATAAACCTGAAATACAAAATAAAGTCGGTAGAGGAGATTATGCTTGGTATGTAGGTTATGCACCGGCTGAAAATCCTGAAATTGCAATATCTGTAGTTATATTTGACGGTGGTTATGGTAGTGACGCTGCAAATGTCGCTAGAGGTATGTACGAGAGTTATTTTAAAAATGATCCTCGGATGGCAAAGTATAAGAATACGTATGACATAAAATTAAAACGTATGAATTAGAGACCTTAGAAAATACTAAGGAGATGAAAACTTTAATTGTATTGCATTAAAAAAGCACTCTATAACAATAAATTGGATTATTCAAAATATTAATTATATTTTCCGTTTATAGCTTAATTCAAAACAGTTAAACTAACACAATAAGTGTAATTACATGAATATATGACATAATACAACATAAATCCCATCAATAAAAAAACTATAAACCTCATTTAGATGATAGAATGTGTATACAAAGTAAAAATCACGCTTTGTATATTATAATTAGAAAGGTGAGGTAAGAAAGATGAAAAAAACATTAAGATTATGTATATTAACTTTAGGGATTTTAGTAACAACAGGAATAAGTTCAGTAGCGTACGCAGCAGGGGATACCATAAATTACACAGTTAAGTCAGGAGATTATTTGTGGAAGATTTGTGTTAATTATGAGGTTGGAGTTTCAGAGGTTTTAGCTGTCAACCCTCAGATAACTAAGCCCGATCAGATAAACGTTAACCAAATAATAAAAATACCAAACTTAGTTGGGGATAAAAAATTGGAGAAAGATGTAGTAATACTAGTTAATCAAGAAAGAGCAAAACAAGGACTAGCTCCATTAAAAGATAATTGGGAACTTTCCAGAGTGGCTAGATATAAGTCACAAGATATGGCAGATAAAAACTATTTTTCTCATACATCACCAACTTATGGATCACCTTTTGATATGATGAAAAACTTCGGCATAACATATAAATCTGGTGGTGAAAACATTGCAATGGGTCAGCAAACAGCGGCTTCAGTAATGAGCTCTTGGATGAACTCTCCAGGACATAAAGCTAATATTTTAAGTAAGAATTTTACTGAAATAGGAGTTGGGGCGGCAAGAGATAAAAATGGAACTATTTATTGGACTCAACAATTTATAGGAAAATAAATAATTTAATTACATTTCAGAAGGAAAGTTTCCCACCTCTATAAGTGGGGGTTAACTACCATAGCAAAAATAAAACTTCAGTGGGAGTATAAATTTCCTTCTGAAGTCATTAATATTACAGCTCCGCAGGAGATGATTTAATATGATCTGTGTTTTTAAATATTGAGTTTTAACAATATTTAGAAACTCAGATTTTTTTTGTTAAATGAAATATTCTAGCTAGATAATAATATTGATTATACATAACCAAAGTTGCCATTATGTTCATATATCATCTTATAAAATTATGTTACACTTAAAAATATAATATGAGAAAGGATAGTGAATATATGATGAAAACAATAAGCATCTAATGGAGTTTATAAGGGAATATAGCCCGAAGAGGGACGATTATATATAAATAGAATAAAGGAAAAAAACTACATTAATTTAAATAGAGAGAGTGATCGAATGAATTTTTTAAGAAACATAGAAAATGGAGCTATAAATATTAAAAAAATGGGAATCATTAAAGCTCTTCTTGTCATGTTTCTATCAATTTTGTTGGAGGGATTAGGGCAATTACCTGTAGAAGTTTTAAATTTATTCTCTGGGAGATTTGAAAAAGTAGTGCCTTATATAATTTTTGTTTTTGGGGTATTGGTTAAATTGTATGTTATTATCATTTTATTCAAGTGGCTTAGTAATAAAGCAAATGATCAAAAACCTAAACAACAATTGAATTGGATGGATTTTGCTTATGCAGCCCTCATGATTATAGCCTTCCGTCTGCTATTTGATAACAGTGTAACTTTGTGGGTTAGCAAGATATCGATGCCAAATTTTATAAAACAATCATTCGAAGAACTACCTAGTTCGCCAATTATATCAATATTTAGTGATATTGTCGTAGCGCCTATATATGAGGAAATTGTTTTTAGAGGAATATTATTGAAAGGAATGACTAAAAAAATAAATCCAACTATAGCGCTTGTAGCATCTGCATTATTGTTTGCTCTAGTTCATATGAACATTCCTAAAGGTATAAATGCATTTTTACTAGGACTAGTTGTCGGAGTTATATATTTAAGAACGGGCTCAATTTATTTAAGCATATTTGCGCATTTAGTAAATAATATTCTGGCTATTTTGGTTTCTCCGCTGTTTTCATTAATAGGAGGGAAATATGCCGTGGAAATTCATGGGATGTTTTTGACTGTAGGGGTCATACTTTTAGTTATAGCTTGTAGTGGACATAATCATAATAAAATTAAAAACAAACCAGGCATATATAAGCAAGTTATAGAAATATAGATATTGTTATTTTGTTAAAAAGAAAAATAGGTGAAATGAAAATTATATATATACATAAAGAAGCCTCTAACAACTTAATCTGTTAGAGGCTTCTTATAGTTAATGAAAAATTATTATATTATAATTAATTATTTTAATTCATTCATCATTTGGTTAGCTTCATCTTTTAATTGTTGAACTTCATTATCTGCAGCATCTTTTGTAGGATACCATCCTTTTTGTTTCATAGCGTCAAATATCATATATTGAATGTTTTGATCGTTTTTAAAATTGTCAATTAGGGTACTCCTCAAATTTGTACAAGAAGATTCAGTTATTCCTGTACTATAAGCAGAAATAACCTGTTTTTCTGTAGCAAGTAAATCATGCATCAAATCTTTTTCGCACATACTTGTATTCATATAATATCCCTCCATTTATATATTATTGATGAGAATCAAGGTAAGTTTTTAATGTATTAAAGTTTTGTTTATGTGTTTGGCTAGCTTCAGTGCAAAGATTTTTTAAATTTTGATCTGTACATTGTGAACCATATTCATTAAATTTTTTATTAAGTAATGATTCATATCCTAATTGGTCTTTAATAACTTTTAGGTTGTTGCTTTCAATTTGTTTATTTTCAGCATTCATCATATTTATTACCTCCAGTCTTTTATTTAAATCGGAACAAGAGTATTATCTGCTTTTTGTATTAAAATATAACTGGTAAATTAATGTAATATTAATGTAGAATTAACTTATCGAATAAAGGTAATTTATAACAAGAATGTTTAAAGAAAAATTTATTATAAATAAATTTTTATTGAAAATTAATAAAAATTAAGAAAATTTTAAGGTAACATTAATCAATATTTAATAATAATGGAGTACAATATATATATAATAAGAAAGTTAGATTAGACGGGAGTGACTATTATGCCTACTATAAATATGCTGTCAACAGCTGATAAAGTCAAAGGTCAAGGAGTAGGCTCAGCTTATTTAGAACAAGTAAATTTAGTCCAAAACGGATTAGATAAAGAATATAAAGTTGTAATAAATAAAATAGCGAGAACCGAAATAATGCATTATCATAGTATTGATTTTAAGCATTATTTGAGTATACCTTTTGCTAAAAGAAAAGGGGTAACAGTGGGCTATGTGCATTTTTTGCCTGAGACTATTGAAGGAAGTATTAAATTACCCAAGTTAGTTGAAAAGATTTTTTATAAGTATATAATAAGTTTTTATAATAGTATGGACTATTTAGTTACAGTAAATCCTAATTTTATAACTAAACTTGAATCCTATAATATTGATAGAAAGAAAATTACTTACATTCCTAATTTTGTTTCTACTGAAAAATTTTATAATCTTTCAATTGAGGATAAATACATAGCAAAGGAAAAAATGAAAATTGCAAAGGATGCCTTTGTTGTGCTTGGAGTAGGCCAAATACAAACAAGGAAAGGTGTTATTGATTTTATTGATATCGCAAAAAAACTTCCGGAAGTACAATTTATTTGGGCTGGTGGGTTTTCTTTTGGAAATATTACGGACGGATATAAAGAACTAAAAAATGAAATAGAAAATGCACCTGAAAATATCTTATTTACAGGGATAGTTGAAAGAGATTTGATGAATGATATATATAATGTATCAGATGTTCTTTTTATGCCATCTTATAACGAGCTTTTTCCTATGTCAATACTTGAGGCAATGAATACTCACACTCCAGTACTGCTAAGAGACTTGGAACTATATGAGGACATATTATTTGATTATTACTTAAAAGAACATGATAATGAAGGGTTCATTAAGGCTATAGAAAAATTAAAAAATGATGCAACTTATTATAAGCAGGCTAAAGAAAAAGCTATAAGAGGGCACAGTTTTTATTCTAGAGAGAATGTACTTGCTATGTGGAAAAAATTTTACGAAAAGGTATATAGAATAAAGGGTAGGTAATCTAATGAAAAAATATAAATTTAATATTATTTTGGGGATAGCTTCTGGGGTTATATTTGTTTTGTTGATCATTTTCACAAACGGTTGGATGGATTTAATTCATCAAATGAAAAATTTGCAAATCCAATGGATATTCGTAGCAGTTATTTCCATGATGCTATATTGGATTTTTGAAGCTAAAACTTTGCAAAGTATTATACTTTTAATGAAAAAAGACTATAAATTCAAACAAGCATTTAAAGTTACTATGGTAGGGCAATATTTTAATTCAATTACTCCATTTGCATCTGGGGGTCAGCCAATGCAACTATATTCACTTACAAAACAAAAATTGGGAGCTGGCAAATCTGGTTCAGCGCTGATGATTAAATTTATTATCTATCAGACGATATTGACTATATATTCTTTAATTCTTATATTTTGGAAAGCAGCTTTTTTCAAAAGTAAAATGAGCAATTTATTTTATTTAATAGGGTTTGGATTTACAGTTAATGCTAGCGTGATTATATTCTTAATTATATTTTCTAAGTATCGGAAATTAACACGAAAATTAATAATAGCTTTTTCTAAAGTATTAGGAAAATTTAGAGTGGTAAAGAATATATCAAAGCTAGAAATACGTATTAATGAGAATTTAGATCAATTTCATGATAATATGGAGATAGTAAAGCATAGCAAGGGATTGATGCTTAAAGCTGTTGTTTATACAGTATTTCAACTGACAATATATTTTAGCATCCCTTATTTTATTTATCTTAGTTTTGGAATGAAGGGTGCTAGCATAGGCAGTATGATAGCTGCAACCGCGTTTGTAATTATGCTCACAGCGTTTATACCATTGCCTGGAGCTATTGGTGGAGCAGAGGGTGCTTTCTATATGTTTTTTAGTTTGTTTTTCGTATCTAATAATATAATGGCTGCTATATTATTATGGAGGATAATTACATTTTATTCCTGTATAATTTTTGGGTTTTATGCTACTGTAAAAAATTAGCTTCATTGGGAGTATAAATATCCTTCTGAAGTCGATAATGCAGCTTCTGTGAAGCTGTTGCAGCTCCGCAGGAGATGATTTAATGCATATTAAGCAAGAAAATTTTATAAGGAAATTATAGTGTTTAAAGGGGATTGATTATGAATATTGGAATTTTTACTGATGCTTATTATCCACAAGTAAGTGGGGTAGTTACTTCTACTATTATATTGAAAAATGAATTAATTAGACTTGGACATAATGTAACCATTATTACTGTTGCACACCCAGATGTAGAGGAGCAGGAGGGTATCATTAGATTGCCTAGCATACCATTTTTTCTTTTACCTTCACAAAGAGTTGGGATGATATATTCACGTAAAATTATGAATAAGATAAAAAAAATAGACCTAGATATAATACATACACAAACGGAATTTAGCATAGGAATATTTGGAAGAATAGTTGCTAAAAGATTAGATATTCCTGTAGTTCACACCTATCATACTATGTATGAGGATTATATCCATTATATATCTCATGGCATAATGCTTAAGCCTGCTTCGCAATTAGCTAAGAAGGTAAGTGAGCTATATTGTAGAGATTGTAGTGCTATAATAGTTCCTACAATAAAGGTGAAGGATGCATTGGAAAATTATGGCTTAACAAGGCATATAGATGTAATACCAACTGGAGTTAACATTGAACCATTCAAAAGAAGTAATTACAATAAAGAGACTATCAAAGATGAAAAGAGATCTTTTGGAATAAATGAAACCCAACCAGTTGTACTATTTATTGGGAGAATAGCAAAAGAAAAAAGTATAGATATAATTATAAATAGTATGAAAGAACTAACTAAGAGAATACCGAATTGTAAATTGCTCATTGTAGGTGATGGACCAGAACGTGAAAATCTAGAAGATTTAGCTAAGGCATTGGGCATTGAAAAATCTGTAGTATTCGCAGGAGAAAAACCTTGGGAAGAAATTGGCAGGTATTATCAGATGGGAGATGTGTTTGTAGGTGCCTCACTAACTGAAACGCAAGGCTTAACATTTGAGGAAGCTATGGCGGCACAAATTCCTGTGGTAGCTAAATACGATAAAAATTTAGATGGTATAATTCGCGATAAAATTAATGGAAGATTCTTTTATAAAGACGAAAATTTAGCTGAAATATTATTCCAAATATTAATGGACAAAGAGGAATCTGCATTAATGGTGAAAAATGCTTATGATAGAATGGAACCATTATCGTCTAAGTGCTTTGGAGAAAATGTTGAGAAAGTTTATATGGAAGTTGAAAAACAAAATTGTATGCTACAAAATCAAAAAGTAACATAATGAATTTAACAAAAGAGAATTAATTCTAAGCCACATTCCTATATTCTATAGGAATGTGGCTTTTTAATGTCAGCTGAAAATTTTCGTAGTTATACCAATGAATATATCTTCTAACCCATAATAAAATGCTGTCACACAAGTTAAGGTCTAAGTATTTGGGTAGTAGCGCTTTATATCATTTGGTATAAACTGCCTGTATTCTAATTTATTTCAAGTAATTATAATTGTAAGAATAAATTGAAAAAAACCGAAATTAAAGTAAAAGTATATTGAAATTAAAGTAAAATGTTGATAAAATAACAATTGAAAGGTTTACAAAAGGAGGGAGACTAATATGAAAAGAAAAAAATGTGATGAATTATTAAATGAATTCAAACTTCAAAAAGTTGAATTTAAAGCTAATAAATTAAAATTTGTTTTAAATGACAATAAAGATATATATAACATAACAGCACCATTTGAAATTGATAATGAAGTAGTTATAGCAGGAAGAGTTGAAGCAAGGGATTCCGAACATTCGAAAATAATGTTCTTTAAAGAGATTGAAAATGAGTGGAGAGTAATTGAGGGAACCCCGATTTTTGATTTGCAAGATCCATTTGTAACTAAAATAAATGGAGAATTAGTTTTAGGTGGAGTAGAGATTTACGAAACAGGAAATGAAGACATGCCTATATGCTATAGAACTGTATTTTTAAAAGGAAATTCATTAAAAAAATTAGAAAGATTTGCTGTTGGACCAGACAGAATGAAGGATATAAGACTACTCGAGTTATCAAATAAGAAAATATTAGTATTTACAAGACCGCAAGGTGAAATTGGGAATAGAGGTACTATAGGTTACTTTATTATGAGGAGTTTAGAAGAGCTTACTATAGAAAACATAGAAAGTGCGAAACTTTTAGATAATATGTTTTATGAAGAAGAATGGGGTGGAGCAAATGAGCTTCATTTACTTGAAGATGGTACTATAGGAGTTTTATCTCATATAGCTAAGTTTGATAATGAGGGAAATAGACATTACTATTCATCAGTATTTACATTTAATCATGAAACTTCAGAATATAGCAAAATGAAGTTAATTGCAATAAGAGATAATTTTGAAGAAGGGGCAGCAAAGAGACCTGATTTAATAGATGTAATATTTAGTGGTGGATTAATAAGAAAAGAAAACGGACAAGCGGAACTTTACTGTGGAGTAAGTGATGCAGAAGCTCACAAAATATTAATTAGAGATCCTTTTAAATTTTAACTGCATTTCAGAAGGCAAGTCTCCCACTTCTATAAGTGGGAGTATCTACTATAAGTAGGAGATACTTGCCCTAACAAATAGAAAAATTCAGTGGGGGTATAAGTCTCATTCTGAAGTAGTCAATGCATCTTATGCGAAGCTATTGCAGCTGCCCAGGAGATGATTTAATGAGAAAATAGTAAGGGAGAAATTTAAAATGAGAAAAAATAAAGTAGTTGCAGTTTTAATGAGTTGTTTATTAGGAACGTCATTATTAGTAGGGTGTGGTGGAAGCAATAAAGCGAACTCAAGTAATAATCCGGATGGAACACTAGTTATTAATGGTGATTACATAGTGCCTCCAGCTGCACATGGCAATCCATTTATAGGCGGATTTGTAAACGGTATCGAACCGTATATGCAAGATAACCTATTTGTATATGCACCATTTCCGTCAGCAAAATTTAAATCTCATTTAGGGGAAAGTTATACATTTGAAAATAAAGTTTTAACAGTTAAATTAAAAGATGGACTAAAGTGGAGTGATGGGTCACCATTAACTACTAGAGATGTTGAGACTACTTTCTATATGAATATTGGAAGAAGACAGGTTTGGGAATTTTTAGAAAATATACAAATTGTAGATGATACAACTATGAAGTTTAACTTTAAAACAGAAAGTCCATTAATAATAAATATGGCCTTTGATATTAAAATTAATGCACCTACATCAGTATATGGTAAGTGGGCAGAAAAATATAAAGAAATAGCAATGACAGGAAGAAAGTATCATCCAGAAACACTAACTTTCTGGTATTTAGAAGAGTCTAATAAGAAGTTACAAGACTTAAATATTCAATTAGAAGGATTTAAGCCAAAAGTAGAGGAAACTATTGGATCAGGCCCATTTACTGCAAAAAATATTACAACTTCAGAAGCGTTATTAGTTCAAAATCAAAATTACCGTGAAGAATTAGATATTAAACAATTAAGGGTTATGAGAGTAGTTACACCGGAAACAGCGGCAACAGCTATGGTGGATGGAACGCTAGATATGCACAGTGGTGGTATTGTTAGAGATGTAGAAGAACAAATTAAAAAGGGTTTAGACACATATAAAGCGCAGTATGTTTCAGAATTTAGTCAAATGTCAGTTGTATTTAACACACAAAAATATCCTGCAAATAAAAAAGAATTTAGACAAGCTATGGCTTATTTAATTAATAGAGAAGAAATAATGCCATTAACAGAACCAGGTAGTTTAAAAAGTGAGACTACATTAACAGGTCTTCCAGCTACATTACAAGAAAGCTGGGGAGTAAAAGATTTTGCGAAAAATGAATTAACAGATTATTCATTTGACCCTGAAAAGGCAGAAAAATTACTAACATCGATTGGTTGGAATAGAAATGCTGCTGGTACTTGGACAAATGAAAAAGGCGAAGTTGTAACATTTGAATTAGCTTGTAACAATGGGTGGGGTTCAGCTATGTTGCCAGGTGAAGCAATTGCAACAAAACTTAAAGAGTTTGGATTAGATGTTCAATTTAGGCCAATGGAAGGTTCAGCGTTTAATGATTACTTTACTAAGAAAGAGCACACTGTAATTATTGAATTTGCCCCAACTGGGAATGTACTATATGCACATCCATATGGAAGTTACGAAGCAATTTATAGATCGAGACCATTCTTAATGGGATTAGAGACAAACGAAGAAGGAAATATAATTATTGAGTCAGAAGGTGAAGAAGTAAATGTAACTGATTTAGTTAAGAAACTATTTACAGCCAAAGGTGATGAAGTACAAGAAATAACTAAGAAATTAATGAAAATAACTAATGAGCAAGCATATTTTATTCCTTATTTAGAAAAAGGATTCCCGATAAGAACTCTAAAAGATAATGTTACTTTAGGGTTTGGAAATGATGAAACAATAAAAGATGTTAGATACTCCGGTGTAGGAGAAAATCTACTTGCAACTTTAATAAAAGAAAAGACTATAACTTTGGGAAAATAATATTAAAGGTGTCTTATACATATTATAGGACACCTTTTTTCAAGGGAGGATCATTATGATAAAGAAAATTTTAATGTTATGTTTAACTGTTATATTTGCAGTTATAGTAACATTTTTAATAATAGAACTTATGCCCGGAGATCCTGTAGATGTATTAGCTAGGGAAATGGTTAGTACACAAGGAGTGCCTTATGAGGAAGCATATAAAAGAGCTGTTATGCAGTTGAATTATGATCCAAATGTTCCACTGGCTGAAAGGGTTTTAGATTTTGGTGAAGGAATATTAAATGGAGATTTAGGACAGTCATTAAAGTTTAAAACAGATGTTAAAGATATAGTAATGTCAGCATTGCCATGGACATTGCTTATAACCGGTGTTTCAACAATACTAGCATTTACAGTAGGTATAAGCATTGGGATGGTTGCTGCGTGGAAAAGAAATAAAAAGCTAAATCTTTTATTAGATACCTCGGCATCGGTTTTAGGAGCTATACCAGAGTATATTATAGGGTTTTTCTTAATATTAATATTTGCAGTGAATTTAAGGATGCTACCATCTAAAGGGGCCTATTCAACAATGGTTGATGTCGGATTTAACATGGCTTTTATAGCAGATGTTGCAAAACATGCTATTTTACCAATACTGGCATTCTTCATTGTTAACGTAGTGAACTGGATAGTAAATATGAGATCAATAGCAGTTGGAATATTAAGTGAAGATTATATTCAATATGCAAGGGCAAGAGGAATAACTAATAAAAAGATAATTTTTAAATATGTAGGTAGAAATGCAATGTTGCCAATGGTTACATCATTAGCAACTACTTTTGGATTATTAGTAGGTGGTTCACCACTTATAGAAAATTTATTTTCATATCCAGGGGTTGGTTATTATTTAAATAATGCAACAGCAAATAGAGATGTTACTTTAATGCAAGGGATGTTCTTTGTAATAATAATAACAGTTATTTTATGTAACTTCTTAGTAGAATTATTATATGGGTTTGTAGACCCTCGTTTAAGAAGGAAGGGGAGAGCATAAATGAAAAACAAGCTAAGTTCATTATGGGAAGGGATAGTTAATTTCTCGAGAGTAATAGTTACAAATAAACAAGCAACTTTTGGAGCTTTTATATTAATCATATTTACATTGATGGCAATATTAGGACCAATTATGTTAACTCCTGATAAGGCTAACTATGTAAATAGATTACAAGGATCATCATTTCAACATTTATTAGGTACCGATTTTGCAGGAAAAGATACATTGAAACAATTCATATTAGGTTCAAGAGAGGTTTTAACAATAGCTCTTTATGCAGGTGTTTTCACATTGAGTATTGGGGTTACAGTAGGGATTACATCAGGATTACTTGGTGGAATAGTTGATGATATTTTAATGATGATAACTAATGTAGTTCAGACAATACCTAACTTTCCTGTATTAATGGTTATGTCATTAATAGTAAATATTGATAGTTCATTAAAGTTTGGGCTTATATTAAGTATATGGTCGTGGGCGGGACTTGCAAGGGCAGTAAGGTCACAAACATTATCTTTGAAAAATAGAGATTTTATTGAGGCAAGTAGAATTTTAGGTATGAGTAAGATTTATATTATTATAAATGACATTTTACCCAATATTATATCATACATAGCAGTTAACTTTATTATGATAATGAAATCATCAATACTAGCAAGTGTTGGATTAATGGTATTAGGATTAGCTCCGTTTAAAGGAGATCATTGGGGAATAATGCTGGATATGGCATTAAACAAAACGGGAGCATTATTTGGTTCAAAAGCGATAATATATCTATTAACACCAATTGTAGGGATTGTTTTATTCCAATTAGGATGCTTTATGTTTAGTAAAGGGTTAGAGGACGCATTTAACCCAAGAATAAAAACTACTATAGCTATAAAAAGAAAAACAAAAGTAATGGGAGTTTAGGGGTGAGAGTATGGAAAAATTATTAGAATGTAAAAATATAACTGTAGAATTTGACGTAAAATATTTTAATGAAGATAAAGTTTTAAAGGCCGCAGATAATATTACTTTAGATATTTATAAAGGTGAAATGTTAGGGATAATAGGAGAAAGTGGAAGCGGTAAATCAACTTTAGCTTCAGCCATGTTAAATTTAGTAAGAGAGCCAGGTAGAATATCAAGCGGAGAAGTTGTTTATTTTAATGGTGTAAATTTATTAGCCCTTTCGGAAAAGGAATATAACAAATATAGATGGAAAGATATATCAACAGTATTTCAAGCTGCACAAAATTCACTTAATCCAATAGCAACGATAAAAGATCATTTTGTTGAAACTTATACTACACATTTAGATAAAGTATCTAATGAAGTAATGATGAACCGTATAAAAGAGTTATTGAACTTTGTTAGGTTAGATGAAAAAGTTCTAGATTCTTATCCATTTGAGCTAAGTGGTGGAATGAAGCAACGTGTATTAATAGCATTAAGTTTATTACTTGAACCAAAGTTAATAATATTGGATGAACCTACTACTGCTTTAGATGTAATAACCCAGTGGTATATATTGGAGATATTAAGAAAAATAAATAAAGAAAATGGAGTTTCTATAGTGTTTTTAACTCATGATATATCAATAATAGGCTCTATGGTTGATAGAATAGCTGTAATGTACGCAGGAGAATTAGTAGAAGTTGGTGATGTTTTAGATGTATACGAAACGCCGAAGCATCCATATTCAAAAGCATTATTAGCTGCAATACCTTCATTATATGATGATGTAACCACAAGAAGATCTATAAAAGGGGCACCTATTAATATGTTAGATTTAAAAGGTGAATGTAGATTTAAAAATAGGTGTATTTATAAGGGAAAGGTTGGCTGTGATGGGTCGGATGAAAATAGTAAAGAGCTTATCAAGGTAAAGGATAATCATTATAGTAGATGTAAGTACTGGGAGGGAATTTAAAGTGAGTAATTTAATAAAAATAGAGGGTGTAAGTAAAAGTTTTGGAGAAGGAAAGGAACAGGTTAGAGTATTAAAGGATATTAATCTAGAAATTGGAGACGGTGAAATATTAGCTGTAGTAGGGGAAAGTGGTTGTGGTAAAACTACTTTAGGAAAGATTATCGCAGATGTTCATAAACCGACAGAGGGGAAAATACTTTATAAAGGAACAGATATAAATGTTCTAAAAAGGGGGGATTATAAGGACTTTAGAATGGGGGTGCAAATGGTGCATCAGGATTCATTTGCAGCATTAAATCCAAATAAAACTATCTTCCAATCATTAAGCGCCCCTATACTAAAACATAAAATTGTTAAAACAAATGGAGAAGCTTTAGATCTATGTACAGAATATCTAGAGGAAGTAGAATTAACTCCAGTTGATCAGTTTTTACATAAATATCCGCATCAATTAAGTGGAGGACAAAGACAAAGAATATTATTAGCAAGAGCTTTATTAGTGAAACCTAAGCTTATAGTAGCAGATGAGCCAGTATCGATGGTAGATGTATCATTAAGAATTTCGTTATTAGATTTAATGGCAAGGATGAACAAAAAACATGGAATTTCTTTTGTTTACATAACACACGATTTAGCTACAGCAAGATATATAGCTAATGAGGGGAGAGTTCTGGTTATGTATTTAGGATCAATTGTGGAATTAAATAATATAAATGATGCAATAACAAATCCTAAACATCCATATTTTAAAGCTTTATTAAAAGCGGTACCAGTTGCAAATCCAAGAAATAAAAATATGATTTCAAACTTACCGTTAAAGACAATGGATATTCCAAGTCTTAAAGATTTACCAAGTGGATGCAAGTTCAATCCAAGATGTATTTATTCAAATGAATTATGTGAAAAAGAAGAACCAAAACTAAGAAAACTTGGGGATGGATTTGTTGCATGTCACCATGCAGAAACTATTTAACGACAGTTCAGTTCATCAGGGGATGATTTAATATAGCAAATAGGAGTGTGTTATTACGGTGGAGCGAATTTCTATAGACATTAGTAAAGATGAAAACAAGAAATACACAGTAAGTTTGTTGAATAGTAACAAAGTTGTAGCAAAGGATGATATTAAAAATATAAAGATTACTATAGAAAATGAAGATAGATCATATAGAGAGGTTATAAGTAATATAGATATTGATACTGTTGGTTATTATGAAAATGAAATTATCTGTAATTGTAGATATTACTGCAAGATGCTAGAAACGTATATAGATATTCAAGTTGTTTATAAGGTAGTTAATGAGGCCTTAGTGGAGAAAAGAATAATACTTAAGCAAACAAATATACCTATGCTGTTTTATAGTATAGAGAACTCTATAATTCCAAGTGAGGAGCCAAAATGTTATTGGAGTTTTGATAATGATAATAACAATGGTGGTGTGGTGAGAGAAGTATTTCCAGCAGCGGGATATGTAGTGGGAAAAGCATATGTTGGATTGCTGACAGATGCTGGACACAGAAATTATTGGACAAGAAATATTAGAAGAAGGCCACATTATAACAAACTAGGATTTACAGCAATAAAAGAGGCTTGTGATATTAATCTTTATAGAGTTTCAACTTTATCTGATAGAGAAAAAGGTGATCATTATGTGAAGATAACTTTAGGAGAATTAATAGATTTTAATAACGGGAAAAAAGAAGTTGTTGAAGTAGATAATGATTTTATAAATAAAGATAATGAAGGAAGTTTAATCATAACACTAGATCTTGAAGATGGGTATTATGATATAAGTTTTGATCATAGGATAAATGGAAAATTAAGTGTAGTTGTTTTGAAAGAATTAACAAAAGATAATTACGAAGTACATGGTTTTGATTATCAGAATAATATACCATCTTATAAGGAAACATGGACTAGCTTCCAAGATGGATTAATACTATCAAATACGGAAAATAAAAAGAGCCTCTTAGTGATAAAGAGTAATGATAATGAATCTATTGATATAAAAAACTTAAAGGTAACTAAGGTAAATGGTATAGAAAAACCATTTCATAGGTTGGAACAAGGTAAAAGTTGTGAGAAGAAGTTATTCATACTTATTAAGCAAATGGATGGTCTTCGAGATATACGTTACTACAGCCAAGTGTTATTAGCAGATGGGTTAGGGTTTAATGGAAGTGATGTTGAAAAAATTCTTTTTGCAGATATGCAGATGTTAACATGGATAACTAGTGCATATGACTTTTTGCCATTAAATGTACCTAGCTTAAATTATGCCCCAGATATGTATAATAGAGATTCTTTTTGGAGTGTAGCGGGGGTAAATGATAAGGAATTGAGCAAAAAACTTTGGGAAAAGTGGGGTTCAACTCAAAATGAAAATGGAACAATAGGAACCATAATAACCCCATATATGGGAAGCTTAGAAGTAAAAGGTAACGAAGCTACTTGTGAATGGATATGGTGGGCATATATAAATAAAATCAAGTATGGAATAGAACCTAATATGAGCAAAGTTAAAAAAGCTTATAACTATTGTATTAATGAGTTTGATGAAGATGGTGATGGTATAGCAAAATCACATTTTGTATTAGGTCAAAATGATGTTCAAACATATTTTGAAGGTGGAAAAACATCAAGTGTATCAGTTAATCAGGGTGTATTTGCAGTGACATTAAAAGTTGCTAAGGCCTTAGGCATAGATGTGCCAGATGATTATATAGAGAAAGCTAATATTGGGTATAAAAGCTTTTATAGCAATGAAAAAGGATACTTATTAAATACTTTAGACTATAAAGATGCTATATCAGTAGGTGATTTGATGCCTGAATTTGTTTCATTATGGTTCTTTAATGAAGGGTTACTTAATGAGGGAATTGTAAAAAATACACTTGAAAAAATACCAGTTATTAATGATTGCGCAACTTTTATAGGACATGTTAATAACAAGTATTTTAGTGGGGTTGATAGTCCTTTTGATGAAAAGTTTAGCTGGAGTGATGGAGTATATTATAATGGCGGTAGCTGGCTTAGAGAAGAGATAATGGCATATGCAGTTGGAGTGAGATATGGATTAGATGACTATAAGAACAGGATTTTAAATAGAATGGATAGAGAGATAAACCTAATTAAAGATGATCCGGTAAGTCATGAATTTTTACCAACGGATTTATCTAAGGAAGGGTGTTTATGGAAATCTATAAGGGTTTTTTCTTGGAATGTATTTGCAATAACAGCATTAGAGGTAGCAGGAATAAGAAAAACAAAAGGGTGTGTTAATAATGAGTTTTGCTAAAAGAAGTAATATGAATCCCCTTATAAAACCAAGTGACGTGAAACCAAGTAGAGAAGATTTTAAAGTTGATGGCGTATTTAACTGTGGTGTTTGTAAATATGATGATGAATATCTATTATTATGTAGAGTTGCAGAATCTGTTAAAGTTGATAAGGAAGATGAAGTAAAGATACCTGTAGTAGTAAACATAGATGGAAAAGATGTAATAGACATAGTTTCATTTAATAAAGAAATAGATACGCAATATGATTATTCAGATGCACGTTCTTTATGGATTACGCATATTGGAGGAGTAAGAAAAATTGCTTATTTAACTTCATTATCACATATAAGGATAGCAAGATCAAAGGATGGAGAAAATTTCATCATAGAAGATGAAGCTTTTATTAAACTTACAGCTTCAGAAGAAGAATGGGGAATGGAGGACCCAAGAATAACTAAAATAGAGGATACATATTATGTGAATTATACATCTGTGACTAGAAATGGTGCAGCCACTTCGTTAGTTTCTACAAAGGATTTTAAAACTTATGAAAGACATGGAATTATATTTGCCCCAGAAAATAAAGATGTAACTATATTCCCAGAAAAAATAAACGGGAAATATATAACATTTAATAGACCCGTTCCATGTGCAATCGGCGGAGCAGATATGTGGATAGCAGAATCACCTGATTTAGTACATTGGGGAAAACAAAAACATTTTTATGGTGGTTCAAATGAGGGAGCATGGGAAAATGGAAGGGTTGGAGGAGGTGCAGTACCATTCTTAACAGAAAAAGGTTGGATAAAAATTTATCATGCAGCAGATAAAAATGATAGATATTGCTTAGGAGCATTCTTACTTGATAAAAATGATCCTAGCAAAATATTAGCCAAAACAAGTAGAGCTATATTAGAACCAAAAGCTACCTATGAAAAAGAAGGTTTTTTTGGTAATGTAGTATTTACATGTGGATGTTTATTTGAAGATGCTATTGTTAAAATATATTATGGCGCAGCAGATGATAAAGTTTGTAGAGCAGATATAAAAATAGAAGATATATTCACTTTAATGGATAAATAACACATAAATCCTTAATATTGTAGCTCCGCAGGAGATAATTTGATAAAATTAACTGATAGCCTTATAGTATATTTATGGTAGGAGATATTAGATGAGAAAAGTAATAATGAAAGATATAGCAGATAAATTAAATATATCTATTAATGCAGTATCATTAGCATTAAATAGAAAGGCAGGAGTTAGTGAAGAAACAAGAAAGACAGTTCTTGATGTGGCAGAGCAGATTGGTTATTTGGAAAAATCAACTAAATTCATTCTGTCTTATGCAAGTAAAAATATATGTGTTTTAATAAGAAAATTATATTTTGAAGATAATTATTTTTATTCTAAGATAATGATGGGGATAGTTGAGGAAGCGAGAAAAAATGGATACGACATAATTACGTGTATGATTGATGAAAATGAGGAAAATATTCCAAGTTGCATTGAACATAAGAAGGTATGTGGAGTAGTTGTAATAGGTGCAATAGATGATGGTTATTTGATAAAGCTAAAAGGTTATAAGGCGCCAGTAGTTTTAGTAGATCATACATCGTTATTAGAAAGTACAGATAGTATTTTGACAGATAACAAGCTTGGAAGCTTTAAGATTACGAAATTACTTTTAGACCGTGGATATAAAAAAATAGGTTTTTTTGGAGAGCTAGAATATTCTCTAAGTGTAAAGGAAAGATTTTTTGGATATCAAGAAGCTATGAAAAAATTTATAAATTTCAAGGAAGAAAATAAAATGATTGATTTTATAAATAGATATTCAGTTTTAGATAATTTAGAAGAGTATGTAATAAGACAAGATTTAGAATGGGTAAAAGAAAAAATAAAGTGCTTAAAGGATATGCCAGAAGCATTTGTATGCTCAAATGATAATGCCGCTATTATTCTAATTTCATCACTTAAGGAAATGGGATATTCAATTCCACAAGATATAGCAGTTGTAGGCTTTGATGATATAGTGTTAAGCTCATTTGTTGTGCCTAATATTACAACAGTGAGAGTAGAAAAGGAATTAATGGGACGTAAAGCTTTAAATAAATTATTATGGAGGTTAGATCATAAAAACGAACTAAATGAAAATATAATTATGAGTGTAAGTGTAATTGAAAGAGATTCAGTAGGTGTAAAAGAGTAAAGTATAGATTAATTTATAATCTGTTCAAATAGGGAGAAGTAAAAAACATGGATAAAAAGTGGTGGAAAGAATGTGTGTTCTACGAAATATATATGTCAAGTTTTATGGATGGAAATAACGATGGAATTGGGGATTTTAAAGGAATAACATCTAAATTAGATTATTTAAGTGAATTAGGTATTAAAGGGATTTGGCTTACACCATTTTATCCATCTCCTAAAGTTGATAATGGTTATGATATATCAGATTATTATAATATTGATAAATGTTATGGTACTTTAGAAGAATTTAAAGGATTCATAAATAAGGCACATGATTTAGGAATAAAAGTAATAGTTGATATAGTTTTAAATCATACATCAAGTGAACATTCATGGTTTAAAGAATCAAGAAGCTCTAAAGATAATGAAAAAAGAGATTTTTATATATGGAAAAAAGACAAACCTAACAACTGGGAGTCATTTTTTGGTGGAGATGCTTGGGAATTTGATAAGAAAACAAAGGAATATTACTATCATGCATTTGCAAAAGAGCAAGTAGATTTGAATTGGGCAGAACCTAAGGTCTATGATGCAATGAAAGATGTACTTAAATATTGGATTGACCTAGAAGTAGATGGATTTAGATTTGATGTAATTAACTTTTTAACAATAAAAAATGACTTTAATAAAGATAATCCATATGATGAAAAATGTGAACAAATACATAGAAATGATAAAGATCAAGATGGAATTATAGACGTTATAAAAACTTTAGTAAAAGATATAAGAGAAATAAAAGAAGATATTTTCCTCGTAGGAGAAATTGGATCAGATGAGTTAATTGAACTGAAAAATTACTCCGGTAAGAATTTATTAGACGTAGTATTCAATTTCAACTTAGGTAGTATGAAGGGATTTTCAGCGGAGAAAATATATAAAGAAATTAAAGCTATGAATGAGGAATACAATTCAGAGCAAATACCAACAATATTTTTTAATAGCCATGATATGGGAAGAAGTGTTTCAAGATTTAATCCAAATGGAGAGAAAAATGGAATTGAAAGAGCGATGGCAGCTTTATTATTAACAACTTATGGTGTTCCATTTATGTATTTTGGAGAGGAAATTGGGATTAAGGATTTGGTTTGCCTCGATATAAACAAAATGAATGATGTTCAAGGGATTACAAAATATAATATAGAAATTTCAAAAGGGAAAAGTACAGAAGAAGCATTAGCTAGTGCAAATAAGAGTTCTAGAGATAAATCAAGAAGTCCAATGCAATGGGAAAATTCGGAGTTTTATGGATTTAGCAAGAGTAAATCTTGGATAAACATAGAAGATAAGGTAGATGACATATCAGTAGAAGTTTGTAAAAAAAATAAAAAAAGTTTATTATACTTGTATAAAGACCTTATTAAAATAAGGTATAATAATCCATGTTTATTATATGGAACATATAAAACTATTTTCTTTAAGAAAAATATACTTATTTTAGAAAGAGAACTTAATAATGAAGTAATTAGAATTGTAATTAACTTTGGGATTAAGGTATATATAGAAAATAGCATTGGTCAAGTTTTATATTGTAGCAATAGTATAGAAAATGGGCTGAAATTGAATCAGTTTGATTTTATAATAATTGAAAAGAAATAGGTATATCAAAGCAGATATACCTATTTCTTTTCAAATATTAAGGCTTTTGTTTTAGAATTTAAATAAAAAAGTCAGACATAGTAATAAATAAATCGCATAATAATAAGTGCATATTTTTTTATAATTTATATATATATAACCTATAATATTTATTTATTTGGTACAATGAGATAAATACAAAAGAAATGGAGTGGATGAGAATGAAAATGCTTTATTATGATTGTTTTTCAGGTATTAGTGGTGATATGAATTTAGGAGCGTTGCTAGACTTAGGTATAGACGAGAAATATTTAATCGAGGAATTAAAAAAGCTAAATATAAATGGGTATGAAATAAAAGTATCGAGAGATAGTAGAAAAGGTATAGAGGGCACTAAGGTGGATGTAGATTTAGAGGAGCATCATCATGTACATACTCAGGATGGAAGTGAAGGAGAACACTCTCATGGGCATGTGAGCAACGATCATAGCCATGAGGAACATAGAAACCTTAAAGATATTGAGGAAATTATAGATTGTAGTGAGTTAAGTTCTAAAGTGAAAGAATTAAGCAAAAAAATGTTTATGAGGGTTGCGAGAGCTGAGGCAAAGGTTCATGGAAAAACATTGTATGAAGTTCACTTCCATGAGGTAGGTGCAATAGATTCTATTGTGGATATAGTAGGAGCTGCTATTTGCATAAGTCATTTAAATGTTGATAAAATAATGAGCTCATCTATAGAACTTGGTGGTGGGTTTGTTAAGTGTGCTCATGGACTTATACCAGTACCAGCACCTGCTACTGTGGAAATTTTGAAGGGGATACCGGTAAAAATGGGAGCTGTACCTTTTGAAACTACAACACCTACAGGTGCTGCAATTCTTGCAGCTAACGTCTCTGAATTCAAAGATGATAACGATTTTATTATTAAGAAGATCGGCTATGGCATTGGTAACAGAGATACTGAAATTCCTAATGTACTGAGGGTCATGTTAGTAGAAGAGGTAAATAATTTGTCTGATACTGAAAAGAAAGAAAATGAAGGGGAAGTATTTCAAGAAATTGTGGAATGTAATATAGATGATATGAATCCAGAGATATATGAGTATATTCTTGATAAGCTTTTTACAAAGGGTGCTTTGGATGCATACTTAACTCCAATTATAATGAAAAAAGGCAGACCAGGCGTAAAAATAAGTGTTTTATGTAAAGAAGATAAAATTGAAAAGATGAAAGAAGTATTATTTAGAGAAACTACTACATTTGGAGTAAGAAGTTTTAAAGTACATAAAACAATGCTCCAAAGAGAATTTACTAAAATGAACACTAGCTATGGTGAAGTTACTGTGAAAGAAGCTTACTACAAAGGTGAAAAAATAAAGAATAAGTTAGAATATGAGGAGTGTAAGAAAATAGCCCGAAGTGTGGGACTCCCTATAAGCAAAGTATATGAGACATTAAGGAATGAAATATAACATTATAGATATAAAAACATAAAACTGTAAGCTTAAATTAAAAAAGGTGGAGAATATATGAATACAGAAGAAATGAAGAAATTCCTTAAGTCCGTTAAAAATGGTAATATATCCATTGATGATGGTGTAGATAAGTTAAAAGATTTGTCTTATTCAGATTTAGGATTTGCAAAAATCGATAATCATAGAGAACTTAGAGTTGGGTACCCGGAGGTTATATATTGTGAAGGGAAAACTGTGGATCAAATAAAGGGTATAGTTAGTTTAATGATTACTAAGGATATAAATATTCTTGGTACAAGGGCATCTAGGATCATGTATGAAGGGGTAAAAGAGGTATGTGATGATGCTGAGTACAATGAACTTGCAAGAACAATTGTAATTAAAAAAAAGGACGTAGAGATTCCAAGTACATATATTGCATTAGTAACAGGGGGAACTTCTGATATATCAGTAGCGGAAGAGGCAGCTATTACAGCAGAAATCTTTGGGAATAAAGTTGAAAGAATTTATGATGTAGGAGTAGCGGGTATTCATAGGTTGTTTGAAAATCTAGATGTTATAAGGCGCGCGAAGGTAGTTATTACTGTGGCGGGAATGGAAGGCGCTTTAACTAGTGTAGTTGGAGGCTTGGTGGATAAACCAGTTATAGCTGTTCCAACTAGTATAGGATACGGAGCTAATTTTAAAGGACTTTCGGCATTGCTATCAATGTTAAACAGCTGTTCTAGTGGAGTTAGTGTTGTTAATATTGACAATGGCTTTGGCGCAGGATATTTAGCAAGTATTATCAATAAACTATAAATTAATTTTTAAAAAGGAGGCTTGCATACTCATTATGCAAGCCTTAATTATGGTGTGTTTGAAAAGTGTATATTACATAAAATATAGTTGCAGTAATATATACTTTTCTTATTGAGCAGGGGATTCGCGATTGTATATATCTGCATAGACTTTGAGAGTGCATTGTGCAGTGTTCTGCCATGAAAATTTTTTAGATCTTATTAATGCTTTAGAACTTAATTCTGATCTTAGAGCTTCATTACTTAATAAGTTACCTATGGCGAGAGACATCTCTGAGATATCATATGGATTTATTAAAATCCCACCGTCACCCACTACCTCGGGAATAGAAGTAAGGTTAGATGCTATTACAGGAGTGCCGCAATTCATTGCCTCTAAAGGGGGGAGTCCAAAGCCCTCATAAAAAGATGGATAGATGAAAGTATCACAGCAATTATAGAAAAGTGGTAAATGATCTTCAGGTACAAAACCGATAAAAATAACATGCGAGCCTATTTTCAATTCATTCGCAAGTTTTATGAGTTTTTGACCGGAATCTTTATAGCCACCTACAATAACTAAATTATACTTTTTATTTAAATCTTTATATATTTTAGAAAAAGCAATTATGACAGAAGCCACATTCTTTCTTTCACTAAATCCTCCTAGGTAGAGTATAAAGGGATCTGTTAAATTATATACAGCTTTTAGGAAATTCCTACAGTGGACCTTATCTAAAGGAACATATTTTTTATCTGCAGCTAAAGGAGTTACAAAAATCTTACTTTCGTCTACTGGGAAAAATTTTAAAATATCGCGTTTAGAGAATTCGGATACAGTTATTATCCCATCAGAGCCTCCTATAATCATTGGCATCTCTTTTAAAAATTTCAGCAAATAGCCTCGGCCTACTGTTTCGGGCATAACATATGGAATTAAATCATGTATCGTGACTACTTTCTTGCAAGTTATTTCCTGAGAAAAACCTATACCATTTTGGGGCATATGATATATGTCTATGTTTTCTTTTGAAATGTTTTCTGGAAAATAGTAATCTTCAAAAAATCTTTGATGCTTTTTAGAGGTCATTACTATTTTGCAGTTTTCTTTTTTTATAATTTCATAATTGTTGCCTGACCAAAAAACATGGTAATTATTTACATTATCTATGTTAATTAAATTTTTAAACACATTTTCGGTATAAGTTCCTATACCTGTTCCACTATAGAAATTGATGCCTCTAGCATCAATTGCAATCTTCATAGGTTTCACTCCTTAAAATTATTATAAAAACCCTATATTTATAATTATAAATTTCATTTGAAAGACAATATATATTAATATATTGTTTTTACTTAAAAAGTGTGCTAATTATAAAAATATAATTAAGCACAAATTATTGAGAAAGTTCATATACTGCAATAGAACAATATTGCGGAGGCATGCATTTGGAAATCCAGGAAGTAAAGGAGACGGTACAAGATAATTATTCTCTTTGTATTAATGATATAGTGAAAATAAAAAATGTTTACAGGATAGAAACTGAGAATGACATGTATTGTTTGAAAATCATTAATTATGACTTTAAGCATTTTTTATTTATTATTGGTGCAATAAAACATCTGCAGGGCAATGGTTTTGAAAATATACCGGAAATTATTGAGACTATCGATAACAAGGAGTATATAGCCATTGAGAATAAATACGCTTATTTAACACCTTGGCTAAAAGCAAGGGAATGTAATTATGATAATCCAGTGGAAATAAAATTATGTACTTCAAAGCTTGCAGAGCTCCATAAAAAAAGTTTGAATTTTAAAGTTACGCCGGACATGTCGCCCAGAATAGGATGGCTTAAATGGATAGAAACTTTTAAAACTAGAGAAAGAGAAATATTGGATTTTAAAAGAAGAATAGGTGAAAAAGAATGCATTACGGAATTCGATAGCGATTATTTAAGAATAATGGGGGAAGAGCTCGCACGGAGTAATAGATCAATAGAAAATTTATGCAAGAGTGAATATGTAAGTAAGATGAAAGGAGAAATTAAACATAGGGGATTCTGCCATCACGATTATGCTCATCATAATGTATTATTAGATAAAAGTGGTGGCGTGAATGTTATTGATTTTGATTATTGTATTCTAGACACTCATTTACATGATTTAAGTAGCCTTCTAATACGAAGAATGAAGAATGGCAAATGGAGTCCTGAAAATGCGCTTTTTATAATGGAAGCGTATGATGATGCATTTTCGATATATAAAAGTGATATAGAAGTAATGGCAGCATTTATGGAATTTCCTCAGGAATATTGGCAAATAGGAATTCAATATTATTGGGAAAAAAAGGATTGGGGAGAGGAGTTTTTCTTAAGGAAACTTGAAAAAATGCGTGAGGATAGAGTGGATAAGCAAATTTTTATTGAGAAATTCATAAAAATAAAATATGGGAGGTAGTATTGTGGGGAAAAATAAAAAGGATGGGTGCATTGATGAGCTTGAAATTGACGTAATTGATCCGCAGGAATCCACTGTAGAGGAATATGACATAAGGCTCGAGAATATGGAAGAGGAAGTTAAAAAACTGAAAAAAATAAGAAAAAGGAAAAAGAAAATTAGTGAGCTTGAATTGCAGCAAAGAGAGATATTAAAGAAAATGGACAAAAATTATAAAAAGACCAGATAGTACTTGGCTATTGTATAGCACTTGGCTATTATATATCAATTGACTAATAGATTTAAATTGAGGTGGTGCGAGTGGCGATAAGCATCTATAATGAATTTTCAGATTATATGATGTTTAAAGGTATTAAAAATGTAGGTGAAATTGAATCTAAGAACATAGACGTAACTGAAGAAGCAATAATAGAACAATTTCGTGCTATTTATGCTTTGCATGAAAAATCTCTTGGATTTAATGGGTACCTAAGGAATAAGTTAAATAACAATACAGGGAAAATCATAGAGGATTATAAAATTTCTATTAAAAAGTTGGCCGGAGACATAAATAATATTATAAAATATGAACCGAAAAATTCATTTGAACAATTAATTGTTAAATATGGAAAGGAAGTTATAGATAGAGGGGAACAGTGTATAAGAGAAGTATACCAATCAGATTATTTAGGGATTATAACAAGAAGCATGAGGCGTTGCGAAATATGCTTAGGAAATACAGATTTTAAAAATATTAGAAAAAATAATTTTATTGAAGTGGTTAGTTTTAAAGACTGTAGTTACAATATGGTGGAAATGGATTGTTTCCTTTTGCTTAGTAAGTTAAAAAGAAAAGGAGTGAAACTTGATTTTCATAATCTTACTCAAGAGTTCTGCTACATTGAAGGGCTAGACACAAGAAGTTCAAAATTTTTAATAGCTTTAATTTCTTACCCTCATGAATTCATGAGATGTTGTAATAAGCATCGGGCAGGTAAAAAGAATTGGAATGAAGAAAGGTTTTCTGAGAAACTTATAAAAGCTTTGATTCAAGATGGGGATTCATTAATTTAAGTTATTAATGCAATGATAAAAGAGGTGAGAACATGTTAGATGTTAGATTTAAAGATAAGGCTTATTTAAGTAAATATGATTTAGATGTAGATTTATTTAGCGAGTTCGATCTAGTAGTTGATGATGTTATTCCGGTAAGAAAAGTATTCATACTTAATACGGATAAAGGTGATAAGGTTTTAAAAAAAGTAAACTATAGCATTTCCCAACTTGAATTCATTAATTATGCGATTGAGTATATTAGAAATAATAATTTTAATAGGATCATTGAATTCGAAAAGACAAAATCCAAACTCATATATGTCCCTTGGAAAAATGATATATATTGTATTATGAATTTAGTAGAAGGGAGAGAGTGCGAGTATAGTAACCCAGTGGATGTAATGCTCGCGTCTAGGGCAATAGCTGAGCTTCATAAGGCATCGGAAGGGCTTGTATATGAAGGTCCATTTGAAAGGTTACTCGCAAAAAATGAGCAACGGTACTTATGTGGTAGAATAATACAAAATTTTAAAAAAAAATTAAATGATCTTATGTTCTTTAAAAGCATAGCAACTCGAAATGAAAATAAAAATGAATTTGATTATATATTTCTAGAACATGAGGAATATTATGAGAAAAATATAATGCAAAGCATAGTTATTCTAAGCGAATCAGATTATTACAATTTATGCAAGGAAAAAGAGAAAATTGTATTTTGCCATCATGATTTAGCTCACCATAATATATTGATTAATAGGGAAGATGTATATTTCTTAGATTTTGATTATGCAGTTATAGACTTAAAGGTGCATGATATTTGTAACTTTACAAATAAAGCCATCAAAAATTCTGCTTATGATATAGAAAAGGCCAATGGTATTTTAAGCGAATATATTAAAGTATTACCATTAGATAATCGGGAATTAAAGGTATTGTATGGCATGCTTAGCTTTCCAGAGGACTTTTACAGTATAGCTAGAGATTATTATACAAGGAAAAAACAGTGGAGTGAAGAGGTGTTTTTAAGCAGATTAAAGAAGAAAGTGGAAGGCAGAGAAGACAGAGAAGGGTTTTTAGAGGCCTTTAAGAATCATTATAATTGTTAGTTTAAAAGCCCTACATAGTTGTAATTACACTATGTGGGGCTTTTGTTTTGATAATTTGATAATAAGGACATTTATTTAGGTGTCCCTAATATATTTTGATAAGCACTTAGAGTAGTTGCAGCTGTATGTTCCCAAGTTAGGGTGGAGGCTCTTTTTAATCCTCTAGTTATTAGGGATTGTCTTAGGTCATTATCAAGGAGCACATTATACATTTTTTCACTTAAGGAATTAATATCATATGGATTTACAAGTAAAGTTGAGTCCTTAACTATTTCGGGGATAGAGGTGGCGTTAGAGGCGATTACAGGAACGCCACAAGCCATTGCTTCAATTGGAGGTAATCCAAAACCTTCATAAAATGAAGGGTATACAAACAGCTCACAAGCGTTATACATGAAGGGAATATAGGTCATGGATATAAAACCTGGGAAAATTACTTTATCATCAATGTGTAAATCTTGTGCTCTTTTTTTATATATATCATATGATTTACCTTTGCTACCTGCAATGACTAATTTAATATCTTTTTTTAATTTTGGTAAAAGCAGACTAAATGAATTTAGTAATCCGAGAATATTTTTTCTGGGACTAAATCCTCCAATATAAAGAATATAGTCTCCTGTAATAGAGTAATTTTTTTCGATTATAGATTTACTAAGAGCTTTGTCATAAGGTTTATAAATATCTTCACTAGCTAAATAAGTGACATATATTTTTTCTCTTGGGTAGTTAAAAGCTTTAATAATATCTTCCTTTGAATATTCAGACACAGTAATTATTCCATCACATAAGGGAATGATATTGGGCAATTTTTCATTGAAAATTTTTAAATATTGCTCACCAACTGTATCTGGCATTTTATACGGAATAACATCATGTAGCGTAATAACGAAGGGACAGGTTTTCTTTGACGGCAGCCCAATGCCGTTTTGGGGAACGTGATATATGTCCAAAGATTTATCTATTAATTTGTTAGGAATATTCACCTCGTTCCAAAAGTTATTTTGACTATCTTGCTTAATGCTTTCTATATGAAAATTTTCTTTAAAGGGTATGGCAAGCTTACAGTCGTCTGGCACAAAAAGCGAATAATCATTAAAATTGTCTATTTTATTTAAAGAATTAATTAGCTGGTAAGAATAAGTTCCTATACCAGTTCCTCTATACCATTTTGCAGCTCTAGCATCAATTCCAATTTTCATTTTAAGACTCCTTAAATACTGATTTAATAGATGGATATATTTTATTATATTAAGCGAAAGCATAAATGTTGTTAAAACATACAATAATTTATTCTAAAATGAAATATTAGTAATATAAATTATAGGGGGGGTGAGTAACATGATGAGGGAATTTGAAATTGAAAGACAATATGGTATTAAGATAGAAAGTATACGTCCCAATAAGGGAGTGTATTTTTTAAAGACGGATGACGGAGCTAAGTGTCTAAAGAAAATCAGTTACGGGACACAAAAACTTTTGTTTGTATATGGAGCCAAAGAGCATCTTGCAAAAAATGGATTTGACAAGGTTGATAGATATTTTTTAAATACTGAAGGAAATCCTTATGCATTAGTTAATGAAGATATTTATACACTATCAACCTGGATAGATGGTCGCGAATGTGATTTTCACAATGAGGAGGATTTAGTTGAGGCCGCAAAAGAATTAGCTTATATGCATATTGCATCCAAAGGATATGATCCACCAGAAAATAGTAAGTTAAAAACGGATCTTGGAAGATGGCCACATCTGATGGAAAAACGAATAAAGTCCTTTGATAAAATGCAAGGTATGATTAGAAAAAAGAAGAATTTTAAAACAGATTTTGATATGAATTATATCAGGAGTGTTGATGATCAAAAAGAATTAGCCAAAAGAGCTATGGCAATACTCGATGACTCTAGGTACTTCGACATATGTAGGCAAACAGAAGAAGAAAAAGGATTTTGCCACCATGATTATACTTATCATAATATTATTATTGATAAAAATAATGATGTTAATATAATTGATTTTGATTACTGCAAAAGAGAAGTAAAAGCATACGATTTATCTAATTTTTTGATCAAGATGCTTAAAAAGCAGGATTGGGACATAAAATATGCTGAAATAGTATTAGAGGCGTATAGCAGTGTAAATCCTCTGTTAGAAGAAGAGTACAGACTCATATATGCATTTTTAGTATTTCCGCAACGATATTGGAGGCTTTGTAATAGGTACTATTATAATGAAGTTACCTGGATTCAAAATACTTTTAACAAGAAGATGGAGGAGTTAATTTCTGAAAAAGAAAAGTATATGGCATTTATTGAAGAATATAAAAAAGTCTTCAATCAGAGGTAGAATAAACCATGGTATTTATTAAAGTTATGTAAATATAATGTTTACATAACTTTTTTTGATTTCACCTATTCACTATATTTTCATAATATATATTATGGGTTTAAATATGGAGGTGGTATTGTGAAAATAGGCGACATCGTAGTAAGAAAATCTTATGGCGGAGACATTACATTTAAAATAATAGATATTGTGCCAGGAGATAATGATGAGGTGTATTTACTTAAGGGAATAAATTTAAGAATAGAAGCTGACTCTTTAAGTGAGGATTTAGAATTAGTAGAAGAAGATGCCATTTATGAAATTGATAAGGTTTTTAATAAAAAGGTAAATGCATCTATTAAAAGAGTATTAATGAATAGAATTAAAGGGAGCAGGGGAGACAGAGGATCGGCTATAGATTTCAAAGGGAAAATTAAAGATTTGCAGTTAAAACAAGAAAAATACAAAGAGTACAAAAATAAAGATATGGTTTTTGGAAGACCCGGAAAAATACTGCACGTTGATGGTGATGCAGAATATTTAGAAGTGTGCTTAAAAACTTATAAGCAGTTATCATTAAATGCTGTAGGGATGATAATATCAGAAAAAAATCAACCAAATGAAATAGTGAATTTAGTAAAAGAAGTTAAGCCGGATATAGTAGTAATAACAGGACATGATGGTATGGTAAAAGGAATAAATGATTATATGAATTTAAATAACTACAGAAATTCAAAGTACTTTGTAGAGGCGGTTATGGCTCTTAGATCTTATAATAGCAATTATGATGATTTAGTAATATTTGCAGGGGCATGTCAATCCTGTTATGAGGCAATTTTAGATGCTGGTGCTAATTTTGCTAGCTCTCCAAATCGCGTCTTAATCCATTGTTTAGACCCCGTGTTAGTTTCTGAGAAGATTGCTTATACAAATATAGAAAATGTTGTAGCCATAGAAGATGTTATACAGAACACTATAACAGGATTAGATGGGATAGGTGGATTACAAACTAGAGGAAAGTATAGAGAGGGGTTTCCTAAGTCTAAGTATATATAGGCGCGTAGGTTATCTTTAAAAAATTTACTAGAATGCTGGTTATTTTATTTTGAGTAGTTAAACAAACTATCATAGATTGTATTAAAAATGGTATGTAAGTATACTACATTAGTGATTTATAAGGTAAATGCTCATAAAATAGATAATAATTAATTATGCGACGAATAATCGATGAAAATGAATTTTGTTAACATAAAATCAACATTGACAAAATTGTTAAAGTAGTGATAAAATATAAAGCTTACTTGACAAAGAAGAATATATGATATATAATGTAAAGTGTGGAAAGAGGGTGTTTGCTTTGGAAAAAATAAATGTACTGACTTCAATAAAAGATGAAATTGAAAGTCATGTTGGCGAAAGAGTAACATTAAAAGCTAATGGTGGAAGAAGAAAGATTCTTGTGGATAATGGAGTTATTGAAAAGACTTATCCAAATATTTTTGTTATTAGATTAGAAAAAGACACCCACAGGACAGTGACGTATAGTTATTCAGATGTTTTGACAAAAACAGTTCAAATAGTTTTTGCAGGATAAAACGATACTGTATCATAGTATCGTTTTTTATATTTATAAATAGAGAATAGGCATATGAAAACAAATAACAAGTAAAATATACTAGCTTGTTATTTGTTTTCATGTGACTGATATAAGATTAACAGAGCATATATTAAAGGGAATGCATTGGGTTATTAATAACTGTGTATTCCCTTTATTATATGGTTTTTTATTATGTTTAAAATGTATTACCGATTTTGAGCATTAATAGTAATATATACTTTTTTCTTTTTTATTAGAGAATTATGTTGAATTTTGCAATACGAATAAAAGTATTAAATATCATATTTAAGTGTCTATTTCTATATATATTAATAGTAGGTATTTTAGGAGGGTAACAACCTATAAGTGGTACCCCAATAGAAATACGAGGAGGCATAATGTGGAAATAAATTTGAAAAGAGAAAACATAGAGTATGAACAATTGTTAGGAGAAAATACTGTTGATACAGTAGTGAAAGAAGAATATGTAATACCGGATACTCATCCTGATGTTAAGGAAATTCTTATGTTAGATGTTAAAGCCTTAATAAATTCTAAAGAAATAATTCAAGATAAGGTATATTTAGAAGGCGAAATTCAATATAATGTACTTTATATTACAAAAGGTCAAGAACGTACTGATGTGGAGAACGTTGTATATAGTTCAAAGTTCTCAAATACAATAGATATAATGGGCGCGATGCCTGAAATGCTTTGTGATGCTGAATGTTTTGTAGAACATATGGAGTGTAGAATAGTTAATGAGAGGAAAATATGTCTAGAGGGTATTTTAAAATCAAAATCTGAGGTATATAAAAATTTCAATTTCCAAATAGTTAAGGATATTGAAGCAGTTAAGGATATTCAATATTTAAAAAATCCTACGAGTATAGATAAAGTCATAAGGAATTTTAATGGTGAGCTTATTGGAAAGGCTAATATAAAAGTTCCAATGGAGAATCCAGAAATTGCTAAAATTATAAAGTGTGATGTTAATATTCATAAGAAAGAAGTGAAATTGTACGAAGGAAAAATTCAAATAAATGCTTATGCAGTTATTAATATGATATATAAGGGCAAAGATAGCAGGGAATTAATTTATATTGGGCATGAGGTTATGCTAAATAAAGAGTTAGATTTTCAAGATGTGAATCCTTACATGGATCAGTATACAGACTTTAAGGTAGATGCTATGGAATATGATATTAAGGAAGATGATTTGGGAGAAAAAAGAATTATTGATGTAGAGTTTTTGATAAAAACTAATACGAGAGGCATGCACAAAGAGGAAGTGGATATGATTGAAGATGTATATTCACCGACTACAAAGCTTGAGATGGATAAAAAGGATTATGGACTTAATGTAATGCAAGGACAATTATTAACGGAGACCTTAGTTAAAGGAGATATAGAACTAGATAGCAGCAAGGGTAAGCCTAGCAAGGTCATTATGTGTAATGCCACCGTTTGTGTAACAGATAAAAAGGTGATTGAGGATAAGGTTATAATTGATGGCATAATGAATGTAACTATATTATATAGAAGTGATGATGAAGAAAAATATCTTTCCGCTGTGACTGATGAGATCCCTTTCAGCTGTGGGGCGGATATATTAGGTGCTAAGATAAATATGAGCAGCATGTGTAAAGTTTCACTCGAAAATATAAATGTAGATATTGAGGCAGCGAATATGGCTGTTAGAGCTGTGGTTAAAGTATATGTAAGAGTAAATTATATGGTACAGAAAAAATTTTTAGTTGATGTTTATCCAATAGAAGGGGAGGCGCCTAAGAAAAAAGCTAGTGTTACTATTTATGTAGTTCAATCATCAGACACCTTGTGGAAAATAGCTAAAAAATATAATACAACAATGCAAGAAATTGCAAGAGTGAATCAAATAGAAGACCCTAATATTATAAAAGTTTCACAAAAACTTATAATACCAGGTAGAATAATCATATAAAAAATAATATGGCTGACTGAAAATTGATTGTATAAATTAGTTTTCAAGTAGCCCTAACCCCTATGTGGTATAAATAACACATAGGGGTTTTATTATGTTTGGCATAGCATTTTTTAAATTATAGGTAGCAATATTAAATTTGTTGTAATATACTGATTTTATTAACAATGTTTCACAAGAAATGATTCATCTTATATAAACCTTGGAATCCCTTAAGGGGGGGGCTGAACAATTATTAATTGAATTGCTTTTGTGAATTATCAATAAAGAGTTGGAGGAAAATCATGTTAGTAAAAGCTTATGGAAAAATAAACATATCTTTAGATATAGTAGGTAAAAGAGAAGATGGATATCATTTACTGAAAATGGTTATGCAAAATGTAGATCTATATGATTCTATGTCCTTTCAAAAATGTAACAAAGGTATTAATATAAGCTGCAATAAGCCGTACATACCTACAGATGATAAGAATTTAGTATATAAGGCTGCAAAACTTTTTATGGACACTTATGATATTAGCGAAGGTATAAATATATATCTTAAGAAAAATATTCCTGTAGCAGCAGGTATGGCAGGTGGGAGTGCGGATGCAGCAGCTGTTTTTAAAACATTGAATCAAGTATTCAAAATAGATGTAGATGACAATGAACTTATGAAGTTAGGTGTCCAAATAGGTGCAGATGTCCCTTATTGTATAACAGGGGGGACTGCCTTGTGTGAAGGTATAGGAGAAATTATTACCCCGCTCGCGCCTTTTAAAAATTATATTTTAGTATTGGTTAAGCCAAATTTTGGAGTATCTACTAGGGAGGTTTTTAAAAACTTAGATATTAGTAAAATTTTTAAGCATCCAGATACAAATGCATTAATAAAAGCTATGGAACAAGAAAAATTAGCAGATGTATGCAGTAGTATGAAAAATTTACTTGAAAATGTTACACTAAGAAAATATCCAGTTCTCAAAAGAATAAAAGAAGATATGGTTAAAATGGGTGCAATGGGTTCAATGATGAGCGGAAGCGGACCGACGATATTTGCTTTTTTTGATGACATGTTAAAAGCCCAGAGATGCTATGATAAATTTAAAATTCAATATAAAGAAGTATATATAACAAGGACGATATAAATATAATTTTATAGTGAAATATAAGAACGCGTAAAAACCCTTTGTGGTTTTTGCGCGTTTTTATATTTATATAAGTGAATATTTTCTACCGGTGTCGTAAAAGCTAGTTAAAACAAAGTAGGGTTAAGTTGCTTAATCATAAAGTTTATATTGTTTTGATAATTATACTAAAATAGGGAGTAAAGGTATGAGAGTTTTAGAGTTGTTTGATATCTATTTTCTTACAATGATGGTAGTTCAAGGCGCCGTTGTACTTGCCGTGGATGTGAGAAACTTTAAGAAATCTGGAATGGGAATTATCAGTAAAAAAGCGCGTGTCTTAGGATGGCTTGCAATTATTACAGCTATCGTTCTATTTACACTGAGGTGGATATTTTAACGACATTTCAGAAGGAAAGTTTCCCGCTTCTATAAATGGGAGTTATATGTCCTAGTAAATAGAAAACTTCAGTAGAGGTATAAATCTCCTGCTGAAGTCGTTAATGCATTTTCTACGAATATGTTGCAGCGACCCAGGAGATGAGTTAAGGCTATAGTCGATCAATACATATAAGGAAGTGAAGGATATGAAAGAGAGCATTAATGATAAAATTGAACTTGATGCAGGAAAAAATATAGAGTACTTAAAAGAACTTTTACAAGATAATTCGGATGTTATTTTTAGAATTTTTAATGTGGGAGAGTGGAAAGCCGCATTAGTTTACATTGATGGAATGGCAAATAACCAGCTACTCAATCATTATGTATTAGAGCCATTAATGTTATGGTCAAAGGGGATAGAGAATGTAGAGGAAATAAAAGACACTGTACTTGCAGTGACTGATATGCGGGAAGTGAAAAAATTAAGTGAAGGAGTTAATGCTGCCCTTTCTGGGGACACATTAATGTTTATAGATGAACTAAATTGCGCATATGTTATTGCTACCCGAGATTGGCCTGCTAGAGGGGTAGGTGATCCATCTGGTGAAACGGTAATTAGAGGAGCGAGAGAAGGATTTACAGAAACTATAAGATTCAATACGGCATTAATTAGAAGGCGAATTAGAGATACAAAGCTAAGAATTAAACCTAAAGATATAGGAACTAGATCGAAAACCGATGTGGCTATTATGTATATTGACGATATAGTAAATAAAGAAGTACTTCAAGAACTTGAGGATAGAATAGAAAGAATAAACATCGATGCAGTTTTTGATAGTGCTTACATCGAGCAGCTAATAGAGGATAATAAATATTCTCCATTTCCTCAAATACAAAGTACAGAGAGACCAGACGTAGTAGCAGCAGCTTTATATGAAGGTAGAGTAGCATTGGTTGTAGATAATTCTCCTTTTGCAATTGTTGTTCCAGCTACATTACCTAATTTATTTCAATCCCCAGATGATTATTATCAAAGGTGGATGCATAGTTCTATGGTTAGAGTTATTAGAATGCTTTCTATATTTATTTCTCTTACTGCACCAGCACTTTATGTAGCAATTACCTCTTTTCATACAGCTATAATACCTACTAAATTAGCTTATGCTATAGCAGCTTCTAGGGAAGGAGTGCCATTTCCTGCATTTGTAGAGGCTATAATTATGGAATTATTCTTAGCGCTTCTTATGGAAGCTGTGGTTAGATTACCGAGGCCCATTGGAGCTACTATTGGAATAGTAGGAGGACTTGTTATAGGGCAATCTGCAGTGAGTGCGGGAATAGTTAGTCCAATTATGACAATTATTGTGGCAATTACAGCTATTACTACATTTGTAACTCCTAATTATGAAGTTACTACAGCTTTTAGACTTGTCAGGTTTCTGCTTATTATTGCGGCGGCAATTGTAGGATTTTATGGAATAATGATTGGGCTCATTATACTTCTAATTCACCTAGTTAGGATGAAAAGTTTTGGAATACCTTATTTAGCGCCAGCGGTGGATATTAACATTAAGGATTTAAAAGACATGTATATTAGAGCGCCAATATCTTCTCTAAAAGAGAGGCCTAAATATATGAAAACGGGAGATAAGATAAGACAAAAATAATTTGTACATCTTTTATGTGGAGGCTAAAGGGATATTATGAGAGATAAAAAGATAATTGGAGACTTTGGGTTGTTTACTACTGTAGTGGTAGCTATAGTAGGCGTAGGGATATTTTCCAGCCCAAGAGAAGTCATAGATAAAGTAGGTAGTGACGCGTGGATAGTTACTTTAGCCGGCGGAATAGTTGTTTTTTTATTACTGTATCTTATGTACATGGTTATGGATAAAAACGATTTTGAAGAACTTACAAATATATTGCAGAATAATTTTGGAAAGCTTCTTGGAGGCATATTTGGGATTACATTTGCAATTTATAGTATATTTATTGCTTCTCTTGGAATGAGGGAGTTTGCTGAAGTAATTAAATTACATTTATTAAGGCGAACTCCTACAGAATTTATTTTGATGATTACTATTTTAACAGGAACTTACTTAGTTAGAGGTGAAATATGTGATTTAGTTAAGTTTAATGAAATTGTATTTTGGATTATGTTTATTCCCGCTTTTACAGTTTTCATACTTATCGCAATAAATGCAGATTTTACAAATTTATTACCAGTACTTAATAATAAGCCGTCCGATTACTTTAGGGCTTCTAGGTATATTTTATTCTGTTTTGGTGGGATTGAAATAGCCTACCTTATTCTCCCTTATGTTAAGAATAAGAGCAATTCACCCCGTGTGTTAAAAAAGAGTATTATGTTTGTAACAATCTTTTATCTAATTGTAATGATACTTGTTTTAGCGGTGTTCTCTAAATCGCAGAGTAGAATTTTATTATGGCCAACTATTTCCATGATAAGATCATTATATATACCAGGTTCATTTATAGAACGGTGGGAAGGAATAGTAATGGCGTTCTGGATATTTTTTTATTTCGCCACCTTTGTTAATGCTTATTTCTTTTCGGGGGAGATTGTAAAAAATGTATTTAAATTGAAAGATATTAAACTATCTTCACTTTTAATTATGCCTATTATTTATGTCGTAGCACTATATCCACAAAATATAGCAGAACTTTATGCTTTGCAATTTAAAACGACACCAGTTATATTAACGGCGATATTTCTTTTTCTACTCTTGCCGATACTCATCTTATTGGTAGGTAAATGTAAAAGTAAGGGTAAAGGGGGGCGGAAAAGTGCGGATGAAATTTAAGAAGGTTTTACCGGTTATCTTAAGCTGTATGTTGCTTAGCGGATGCTGGGATAAAGTAGAAATAGATAGGCTTAATTTCATATCTACTATAGCTGTTGACGCAGGGGAAGATATTGATAAAGAAAAGGAATTAAAAAGTATTAATCCGGAAGAACCATTTGCTGAGGCGAAGATTAAAAAAATTGATGTAACTTATGGATTTCCAGACATGAGTGTGATAGGGGGGGATAAAGGTGGGAGTCCACAGGAAAAATACATTAATACGCAGGCATCCTCTATGGAGGATGCTGCGTCAGAAGCCATAGCTAAAAGTAGTAGAGAGATATATATGGGGCATGCTAAGTTACTTATATTAAGCGATGATGTATTAAAATATAAAGATACTGTCAAAGAGATTGTGGATTATATGCAACGAAATCCTAGCATAAATAGAATGCTTCAGGTAGTTGTTTCGGAAGGCATAGCTGAAGACTATATAAAATTTAAACCTATGACAGAAAATAGCACCCAATATTATATTTCTGGACTTATGGATAACAGCAAGAGAAATTCTAGAATTATGAGCATAAATTTAAATGAATTTCTTATTCTTTTAAGCGAAAATGGAAGTGCGTTACTACCTAGAATAACTTTAGATAAGGGGAAAAAAGAATTGATTTTAACTGGTGCTGCTATAATTAAAGATTATGAATTAAAAGGATATTTTACGCCAATCGAGCTGATGGATATCCAATTGTTAAGTGGGAAGTTTAAAGCTGGTAAAAAAGTTATATACATGGAAGGACACCCTGTTGATTATATAATAGACGGATATGAAAGGAAAATGAAAGTTACGCAGGAAGGAGGTAAGTTAGCTATTGATATAGATATAAGCCTTGAGGGTCAGCTGGGTGGCTATTATGTAGGTAAAAGAATACTTGAAAAAGGTGAGTTGCAAAGACTGCAAAATACTTTTAATAAGTCAATTAGTGAAGAATGTGAAAAAAACATGGGAATTGCTATAAAAAAATTTGAGATAGATCCATTTGGAACCCGTGAAAATATTGAAAAATTTAACCCTTCGTTATGGAACAAAATAGAAAAGGATTGGGATGGGAAATATAAAAATGCAACAGTAAATGTGACTGTTAATACTAAAATTCGAAGAATCGGAGCAGTTCAATGAATAAAATTGCATAATATGTTAATACTTTTAATGTGAATCATTATATCCGGGGGGGGATAAACATGAAAAAATTTATATTAACAAGCATTACCATAATTATTTTAATTTCCATAGCTTTAAATACAAATAATATGAGTGGAAAAGTAAACCAAAGTGATGTTGCTGGTAAACTTATAAGGTTTCATGTAATAGCTAATAGTGATGACAAAACAGATCAAAAGTTAAAATTAAAAGTAAGAGATTCTGTTTTAAAATATATATCACCAAAACTTAAGGATTGCAAGAGCATAGAAGAATCAAGAAAGATTATAAAGAATGAAAATAAAAACATTAAAAAAATTGCGGAAACTGTTATAAAGAAAAATGGGTTTAAATATTCCGTAGCATCGACACTTTCAGAGGAAAACTTTCCAGTTAAAACCTACGGAAATATAACTTTGCCTCAAGGTAAATATGAGGCTTACAGAATTATTATTGGAACTGGCACAGGCCAAAACTGGTGGTGTGTTATGTTTCCACCATTATGTTTTGTAGATATTACTAAAGGAAATGTATCATATGAAAAAACGGAAAAAGAAATGAAAACAGTATTGTCGGATGATGAGTATAATTTGGTAGATAATACTGTAAATAATAAAAAAATAGTTGTTAAATTTAAAATTGGCGAGATTTTTAACAAATTATTTAGTTGAAAAAATATCTAGAAGACTACTAGGAGGATAATAATTATTATCCCCTTATGAAGAATACCGGGAGGGAAACATATGAAAATGCTAAAGAAAAGAATTTTGTATACAAGTGTTGTAACTATAATTGTTGTATTTTCAACTACTTTTGCTATACTAATGTTTTTGGAAAGATTAGATTATAGAAATTATCTTCAAGGTCAATATAGTAAAAATATGTATGAACTTGTTAGTTCTGTACAAAATATAAGGGTAAACCTAGGTAAATCTGCTATTGTGGGGTCTAGAGAACAGAGCATAGTAGTCTTTGAAGAAATATTTAGACATTCAGCCACCGCAAATGATAAATTACATTCGTTGCCACTCGAACAATCAGTTATTTCGGATACTAGTGAATTTTTAACTCAAGTAGGAGATTTCTGCTACACTTTAGGCAAAGCATCATCAGAAGGAAAGGAACTTAATGATAAGGAATATGAATTAATTGACAAATTAGAGATGCAATCGTATACGCTCCAGGAACAATTAAATGGAGTGCTTTCTGAAATAAATGAAGGTAAAGTCAAATGGGGAGAGATTAGGAAAAAAAGTAGTGGAGTATTTGCAAAAGAGGGTAAGAGCCTTGTGACTGAAAAATTCACGGGTATACAAAAACAAATAGTTCAGTATCCAGCATTAATTTATGATGGGCCTTTCTCAGATAATGTATTAGAAATAAAGCCTAAAATAATGTCCCAAAAGGAAGTAAGCGAAAAAGAAGCAATCAAGATAATAAAAAATATATTTGGAGAAGATAAAATTGAAAGCATTGAAAGTAACCCACAAGAAGGGAAGACTAAAATACCTGCTTACAACTTTCATGTAGCATTTAAAGGTAGAGGTAAAGGTGATGGTAAAGCAGTAATAGAAGTAAGTAAAAATGGAGGTAGAATAGTATATTTATTAGATAATAGGGCTATAGGAAAACCAACTTTGAATGCTGATAAGGCAATACAAAGTGGAAGTAAGTTTATTAGTAAAATAGGATATAAAAATATGGAGTCTACATACGTGCTGAATTATGATAATACAGTAGTGGTAAGTTATGTGTATAAACAAGGAGAAGTGGCGATTTATCCAGATCAAGTAAAGCTTAAGATTGCGCTAGACGATGGTAGTATTATAGGAATTGAATCTGAAAAATTTCTAATTTCTCATGTTGAAAAAAGGAAGAACGTTAAACCAAAAGTAACAGCAGCAAAAGCGCAAGAAAAGGTTGGTAAAAGGCTGAAAATAAATAAAATTAGTTTGGCTGTCATACCAACCGAGACTAATAAAGAAGTATTGTGCTATGAGTTTTTAGGGTTATATAAGGAGAAAAATTTTATAGTGTACATTAATGCTGATACTGGTTATGAAGAAAGAATAATGGAAATAATAGACACGCCTAATGGCAAGTTAACTATTTAGTATAATAAAAGGTTAAGAGGACGAAAATATTACATGTAGTAGTCAATTAAAGAGAGGATATATGTGCGATTTATGCACGTATATCCTCTCTTTAATTGAGTTGTTTTAACGACGTTTCAGACGGGAAGTATCCCACTTCTATAAGTGGAGTATAAATCTCCTTCTGAAGTCGTCAATTCATCTTCTTCGAAGCTATGCAGCGACCCAGGAGGTGATTTAATTTGCCATTATAATTTCGAGTGGTGTTATTAGAGAAAGTGAGTTTTGAAAATTAAAATACAAAGGAATAGATAAAAATGATATAATATGATACAATACTAAAAAAATTTAGTATTATATACTAAAAAACTAGTATGTAATACTAAATTTATTTGGAAAATGGTTACTATGGTTATAAGGAGTGAGCGTTAATGAAAAAGAAGATAGCAGTGTTATTTGGTGGTCAGTCCACAGAACATGAGGTTTCGAGAATGTCAGCAACATCAGTATTGAAAAATATTGATCAAACAAAATATGATATATACCCTATAGGAATAACTAAGGATGGGCTATGGTTTGAATATACTGGTAAATTAGATAACATAGAGAATGGTGAATGGGAAAAGGACGAATATTATAAGAGGCCAGAGGGACAAAAAATTATATTTAATAAAGAAGTGGATGTAGTATTCCCAGTATTGCATGGTTCATTTGGAGAAGATGGAACTATTCAAGGTATGTGCAAATTATCCAATATTCCTTGCGTGGGCCCCGGAGTAATGTCCTCTGCTATTTGCATGGATAAAGTATATACAAAATACTTATTAGAAAAATTCAATGTAAAGCAAGCTGATTATGTGGTAATAAATTCGAGCGAACATGCAAAAGACAAAGAAATATTAATAGAAAAGATAGAAAAAAAATTGGGCTATCCAGTATTTATTAAACCGTCTAATGGAGGGTCCTCTGTAGGTATAACAAAAGCACACAACAAATATGAATTAATGCTTGGAGTAGAAGAAGCTCTAAAATATGATAGAAAAATTTTAGTTGAACAGGCCATTAATGCAAGGGAAATTGAGGTTGCTGTAATAGGGAATGATTATCCTGAGGCGGCTATTCCGGGAGAAGTAATCCCCGCAAAAGAATTTTATGATTATGAAGCTAAATATAAAAACGAGGAATCTAAACTTTTAATACCTGCAGCGCTCTGTGAAGCTAAGCTACAGACCATTAAAGATGAAGCTATAAAAATTTATAAAATACTAGATTGTGCTGGAATGGCAAGAGTGGATTTCCTAGTGGATAAAGAAACAGAAGAAGTTTATTTAAATGAAGTTAATACTATACCGGGCTTTACTCAAATAAGTATGTACCCTAAAATGTGGCAAGCTACAGGGAAAACTTATGTGAAGCTTATTGATGAACTTATTGAATTGGCTATCAATAGGAACAATAAATAGTAGTTTTAACGACATTTCAGCTCCGCAGGAGATGGTTTAATAGGAATTATTAAAATACAGTAAAGAGAGGTATTGCTTATGACAACAGCTTTGGCTATGATTTCTGGAGGCCTTGATAGTATATTAGCAGCAAAACTTGTAAAAGATCAGGGAATAGAAGTCATTGGGATATGCTTTAAATCACACTTTTTCAATGAGGAAAATGCATTGAAAATCGTTAAACAAATAGATATACCATTAGAAGTTATAGACTTTTCAAATGAACATTTTGAAATGGTAAGAAATCCAAAACATGGATATGGGAAGAATGTGAATCCTTGTATCGATTGCCATGCTATGATGATGAGATATAGTGGAGAGCTATTAGAGAGATTTCATGCGGATTTTATTATAACAGGAGAAGTGTTAAATCAAAGACCTATGTCGCAAAATAGATCAGCTTTAGATATAGTGAAAAATGAATCGGGTATAGGAGATAAAATCTTAAGACCATTATGCGCTAAGAATCTTAATCCAACTCAAATGGAGATTGAAGGGTTAATAGATAGAAATGCTCTTTTGGATATAAAAGGGAGAAGCAGAAAGACTCAAATGGAACTAGCACAAATGTGGGGTATTCTAGAGTATCCATCACCTGCTGGTGGATGTAAACTTACGGAGCCTAACTATTCTATAAGACTTAAGGACCTCTTCGAGTATAAAGAAGATATATCAAAAAAAGATCTAGAATTATTAAAAATAGGAAGACATTTTAAGGTATCTAAGGATGCTAGGATTATATCTACAAGAACTCAGGAAGAGGGGGAATTATTAAAACAACTTTTAACGCAGGAAGATTTAGTATTCTTATCTGCGGATTATAATGGGTCTACTGTTGCTATAATTGGCAAAGAGACAAATGAAGATATTGAATTTGCAGCTAAAATTGCGGGGAGATATTGTAAGGGTAAGGATGAAAAAAATATATCTATTAGTTATGGCAGTTATGATCAGCCTTTAAATAAATTTATAGATATAACGCCTGCAACTGATGAAGAAATAAACAACTACATTTTAAAATAGCGAGGGGTAAGGGTATGAAGAAAAACGCAATAATTTCAGTTGTTAGCAAACAAGCTGACAATGAAGATGATGGTGAAGCAATTGAGGTGGTGACACCGGGTAAATTTTATAAAGAAGATGATTGCTATTATGCAGTATATGAAGAGACCGAGATTTCAGGAATGAAGGGAACTACTACTACTTTAAAAATTGATGAAGAAAAGTTTACACTTATAAGAACAGGAACTACTAATACTGAAATGAAATTTAAGAAGTATGTAAGGGACTTAACTTTATACAATACGCCCCATGGAGCATTAGATCTTACTGTGGATACTAAGGAGTTAAAGATGAATGTGGACGATAACGGCGGAGATGTATTTATAGATTATGATATGATAATAGGGAATCAACAGGTTTTAAGTACGACTTTGCAAATTAACATTAAAGCACAATAAAAATAAAGGCTATGTTCTAATTTTAGAACATAGCCTTTATTAACATGATACACTTTTTTTTTAACAACAAGTTAAAGTTATGTGTATAGTTTTTGTGTATAAGTGTCAATAATTTAAGTGACAACATAATATATAGAAAATCTAGGAGTGATTTAATGTTAAAAAATATTAATTATGAGAAGATAATAGAAGCTATTTGTTACGTTAAAGGCATAAAAAGTCATGAATCATTAAAAATATTAAAAGACAGAGAGTGTAAGTATATTTTATTCTTATTATTAAAAAAGTATAAATGTGGAGATGAAGAAAGCGCTTATAAGAATTTTCTGATTTCAAACAAAAGAGCTGCTAATTATGGGTTAAAAAAAGCAGAGGAACGATTTTTCATTAATAAAGAATTTAGAGAGAGGTATTTCGAAATAGAAAACATATTAGATAGAGACAACTAGAAATGTAAATATTTGAGATTTTACATAACAAAACTCAAAAAAAAAGAAAAACAAAAAAACACTGGTGAATGACAAAAAAATATGCTAAAATAATATTATTATTTTAATAATAAATACGCCATTATACCATACTATTCAATTTATAGGGTAATTCCTATTATAGAATTATAAAGAACATTTGTCAAGTTGTTTTTTATAATAGTTAAATAACTTATGATGAGCAATAAAACATAGGGGGAGTAATTATGAGTGCTAAGTACATATTTGTTACAGGGGGAGTAGTGTCATCTTTAGGGAAAGGAATAACAGCAGCTTCGTTAGGAAGGCTTTTAAAAAATAGAGGGTTAAAGGTTTCTATTCAAAAATTTGACCCATATTTAAATGTGGACCCGGGCACCATGAGTCCATATCAGCATGGTGAAGTTTTTGTTACGGATGATGGTGCGGAAACAGATTTAGATTTAGGGCATTATGAGAGATTTATTGATGAGAACTTAAGCAAGAGTAGTAATGTAACCACAGGGAAAGTATATTGGTCAGTCATATCAAAAGAGAGGCGAGGGGACTATTTAGGTGGTACAGTGCAAGTAATCCCACATATAACTAATGAGATAAAAGAAAGGGTCTATCGAGTAGCTAAAGAAAAAGACGTAGATGTTGTTATAACTGAAATCGGTGGAACTGTTGGGGATATTGAGTCTTTACCTTTTTTAGAGGCTATAAGGCAGGTGAAATATGAAGTAGGAATAGAGAATGTTTGCTTTATCCATGTTACATTAGTGCCATATTTAAGGAAGGCTGGAGAACTTAAAACCAAGCCAACCCAACATTCTGTAAAAGAATTGAGAAGTATAGGCATTCAGCCAGACATCATAGTATGTCGTTCTGAGAAGGAGATATCTGATGATTTGAAGTCCAAAATAGGTCTGTTCTGTAATTTGGAGGCGAACTGCGTAATTCAAAACTTGGATGCTGAGAATTTATATGAAGTGCCACTTATGCTTCACAAAGAAGGATTAGATACCCTAGTGTGTAAAAAATTAAAATTTACTTGTCTTGAAATAGATAATAGTGCGTGGATTAATATGGTAGATAAATTAAAGAGTTTATCTGGAAATGTAAAAATAGCTTTAGTAGGAAAATATGTAGAACTTCATGATGCATATATTTCTGTTGTTGAGGCATTGAGTCATGGAGGTCTTTTTAACGATTGCAATGTAGAAATTAAATGGGTAAATGCCTGCGATATAACTTCAGAGAATGCAAGTGAAATATTGGAAGATGTTGACGGAATATTGGTGCCTGGAGGATTTGGTGATAGAGGAATTGAAGGCAAAATACAGGCGACTCGATATGCTAGAGAAAATAAAGTGCCGTTCTTTGGGATATGCCTTGGTATGCAATGCGCTGTTATAGAATATGCAAGAAATGCGTCGGGACTCAAAACCGCTAATAGTTCAGAAATCGATGCGCAGACGAAGTATCCAGTAATAGATTTAATGCCAGACCAAAAAGATTTAGATGAAAAAGGAGGTACAATGAGACTAGGGCTATATGCATGTAAATTAGCAAAAGATTCTAATGCTTATGAAGCGTACAAAGATGAAGTAATATATGAAAGACATAGGCATAGATATGAATTTAATAATGAGTATAGAAAAGAAATGATTGACGCAGGACTTTTGCTTACAGGAACAAGTCCTGATGAAAAATTAGTAGAAATAGTTGAAATTAAAGATCATCCTTGGTTTGTTGGAGTTCAGTTTCATCCAGAACTTAAATCTAGACCTAATAAACCACATGTATTATTTAGTGCATTTATTAAGGCCTCGCTTAATAAATGATATAGTTAAAGGGTTGTAAGTAACATAAGCAGCCCTTTATTTTTTTACTCCATAACAAATTATTAAACAATTTTAAATTATAATGATTTTTATATAAAACTTACTAATAGTTTCAATTTAAATTTAGCAGGAATTTAATTAAATTTATAGAATTTAGTATTAAACACTATAGCCAAGAAAAATGGATTTGTTTTAACGGCATTTCAGCACTGAAGGTGATGATTAGTAATCCTTATGTAAAAAAATTCACATAAGAAGTATAAAATATGGAGGTGAAGTAATTGGTATTTGATACTAATATTGCTATGGCTTTGAAAAATCCTAATGGTGAGTATAAAGTTTGCGAACTGACAATATTTGAAATAGAGAACATGGAAACTGTATTTCCCTCTTTAAAAGTTGAATTACATAAAGGTACTGAAATATTAATTAAGGTTAAGTGTTCGCTATGTGAGGAGTTTCATTTTTATCATTATAATATTAATGAGTTTTTTAAAATAAATATGGTTATAGGAGGATGTGAACAATTAGCCTTACCTATATTTTTAATTGGCAAGAATCAAAAAGTTATTGAAAAAGTAAATGAATATAGACAGACTATAGAGAAGATTTACGCTATGATATAAAAGAAAAAACAAGTAATTAGGCGGGACATGGAACTATATAGGTTGCTGGGGAATTTAAATATAGTGGATTAAAATTGTGAAATAGGATATAATTTAAAGAATATATCATTTCAAGAAAATTCATTGGATAGTAGACTCGTTTTAAAATTCCCATGATATTTATTAAATAGATATTATATATGAAATACCCTTCGGAGGTGCAGATTTTTGATAAATAAAGATTTTGATAATAGGACAGTAGTCGAGCTGCGGGAACATTGCAAAGAACTCGGCATTAAAAATATTTCTAAACTTAAAAAAAGTGAATTAATTGAGGAAATAAAAAAGATAACGCCAGTTTCTATGCAAAAGGATGGAGTTATTTTAAGAGAAAAAATAAGTCCCAAAAACACTTCTACAGCTGGAGACAATATTATAGGAAATTCAGAGAAGCAAATCGAAATTAACCCAATTCAAACTACTCAAGCTACCAATAATTCAGAACATGATACAGGTTTTAAAAATCAAAATGAAAATAAAAAAGAAAAATTACAAGAAATGATAAATGAATCGGGATCGGCAAGAGGAGTTCTGGAAATAATCGAAAACAATAGTTATGGGTTTCTAAGAGGGAATAATTACTTATCAGGCCCTGACGATATATATGTTTCGCCATCTCAAATTAGAAGATTTAACTTAAAAACAGGTGATGAAGTAGAAGGTAAGGTTAGAACGCCTAAAGAGGGTGAAAAATTTAAAGCTCTGTTGTATGTACAACAAGTAAATGGAGAAAATCCTGACAGAGCTGTAGGTAGAAGACCTTTTGAAAAGTTAACTCCGATTTATCCAACTCAAAGATTGACACTAGAAACATGTGCAACTGATTTGTCTTCGAGAATGATGGATATTATTTCTCCTATAGGAAAAGGGCAGAGAGGCATAATTGTAGCACAGCCAAAGGCGGGAAAAACAACACTTCTTAAAAAAATCGCTAACAGTATCTCTATAAATCACCCAGAAGTAAAACTAATTGTTGTTTTAATAGATGAAAGGCCTGAGGAAGTTACTGATATGCAGAGATCTATTAATGGTGAAGTTATTTATTCAACTTTTGATGAAGAACCAGATCATCATACAAAAGTAGCTTCTATGGTTCTTGAGAGAGCTAAAAGAATGGTAGAACAAGGCCAAGATGTAGTTATTCTATTAGATAGTTTAACTAGGCTTTCTAGAGCTTACAATTTAACTGTGACCCCTTCAGGAAGAACTCTATCCGGAGGACTCGATCCTAGTGCACTTTTGATGCCAAAGAAATTTTTTGGAGCGGCTAGAAATATAGAAGAGGGTGGAAGTTTGACAATTCTTGCTACTGCTTTGGTAGAAACAGGAAGTAGAATGGATGATATGATTTTTGAGGAATTTAAGGGTACAGGAAATATGGAAGTTCACTTAGATAGAAAACTTCAAGAAAGAAGAATATTCCCAGCGATAGATATTTATAAATCAGGGACAAGAAGAGAAGATTTATTGCTTACTAAGATTGAAATGGAGACTATATATAATTTAAGGAAGATAATGTATAGAGAAGGTAATGCATTAGGTGTAACAGAAAAACTCCTAAATTTATTAGCTACAACAAAGAGTAATAATGAATTTTTTGAGATGATAAATAAGAATTTTGAATTATTAGCTAGATAACATAATTTTTAAATTAGTATAATTAAAAAAATGGAAAAGATAATTAAATCTTTTCCATTAATATATTATTCTGCATCTTCGTTTTTTATGTTAAATTTCTTCATGAATCTATCAACTCTTCCACCGGCATCAATATTCTTTTGCTTACCAGTGTAGAATGGATGGCAATTAGAACATACGTCTACTTTAAGTTCTTGTTTAGTAGATCCTGTAGTAAAAGTGTTTCCACATGCGCATTTAACAACTGTGTCGTGATGGTATTCTGGATGTATTGCTTCTTGCATATTTTTCACCTCTTTCAAAAAAAAATATATACCCGTATTGTCAACTCTTTAATTTTATCATATAATTAATAATTAAGTCAATAAGAATAAAAATATATTAAAGTAAAAAAACATGTGTAAGATTTGCCAAAAAATTATAAGGCATACTTAAAGCTATGCTTTTAAAACATGGATTAACAAATTGGAGGTAAAAATATGTACGGACCAAAAAATCATGGCTGGGTGGAAGTTATTATAGGGCCTATGTACAGCGGGAAGTCTGAGGAGCTTATACGTAGGATAAGAAGAATTAAAATTGCAAGACAGAAAGTGCAGGTTTTTAAACCTGAAATTGACAATAGATACAGCAGGGGAGACGTGGTGTCTCACTCCGGAACTAAGGTAGATGCAGTTCCGGTTAAGGATAGCGCACAGATGTTGCAGCTCTTAGATGCGGATACACAAGTTATTGCTATAGATGAGGTACAGTTTTTTGATAAAGGTATAATTGATGTAATCACTACCTTAGCTGATAGCAATAAAAGGGTTATATGCGCGGGTTTAGATATGGATTTTAGAGGGATACCTTTCGGACCGATACCTACACTTCTGGCTGTGGCGGAATTTGTTGACAAAATTCAGGCGATTTGTGTAGTGTGTGGCAATCCGGCTACTAGAACTCAACGTTTAATTAATGGGAAACCGGCTAAATATGAAGATCCCATTGTCTTAATTGGAGCTACGGAATCCTATGAAGCGCGATGTAGAAAGTGTCACATTGTCCCAAAAGAAGGGGGGTAACTATGGCTAAAAACATAAATGTCGGAGGTCAGGCAGTAATTGAAGGGGTTATGATGAGAGGAAGCGCGGGAATTGCCACCGCGGTGAGAACTGAGCAAGGGGAAATTGTAGTGGAGAAAAAAGGATACACAGCTTACACTAAAAAAAATAAAATTTTAGGGCTTCCAATAATAAGAGGGTTTGTTTCTTTAATTGAGTCTTTAGTTATAGGTGTAAAAACTTTAAATTATTCAGCTTCTTTTTTTGAAGAAGAGGAAGAACCTTCAAAATTAGATAAATGGATAAAAAAAGTATTCAAGGAAAAAAGCAATGATGTAATTGTGGGGATATCTCTCGTCATTTCATTGATTATATCTATAGGGTTATTTTTTATTTTACCAACTCTTGTAGCTAGTTTTTTTAGTAAGGTGGGCGCAAGCACAATGGGTATGAATATTGTAGAAGGAATTATTAGAGTTTTAATATTTTTAATATACGTATATTTAATAGGAAAAATGGAAGATATCAAGAGGGTATATCAATACCATGGCGCAGAACATAAAACTATATTTTGTTATGAAAACAATGTTGAATTAACTCCAGAGAATGCAGCTAAGTTTGGAAGACTGCATCCAAGATGTGGTACGAATTTTTTGTTTTTAGTTATGATAGTTAGTATAATAATGTTTTCTTTAACTGGTTGGAATTCAATCTGGGAAAGAATAATGTATAGAATAGTACTTCTTCCTTTGATTTCGGGTGGAAGCTATGAAATTATTAAATGGATGGGAAAAAGCACAGGCACCCTAGCTAAAATCCTTTCTTATCCAGGACTGAAATTGCAGAACCTAACTACGAGGGAACCGGATTTGTCTCAGATAGAAGTGGCAATAAAGGCGCTTAAAGTAGCTGAGGGTATTGAATGTGTCTAATATAAAAAACAAATATATTCATCCCGTGGTAATCATAAATGAAGGTGGTAGGAAATGAATATAGGAGAAATACTTCTAGAATCGTATGAAATTTTAAAAAAAGTTCAGATTGAAAGTTATTTGTTGGATTCACAACTCTTACTTGCTAAGGTTTTAAATAAGGATAAATTGTTCATAATGCTTAATAGAGATTTTAATCTTAATCAAAAGCAGGAAAATGAATTTTCGCGGTTAATTCAGATTAGAAAAAGTAAAATGCCTATAAAATACATTCTTGGTGAATGCGAATTTATGGGAATGGATTTTATAGTAAGGCCAGGAGTTTTGATACCGAGGCCTGACACTGAAATTTTAGTTGAAGAAGTAATTAGGCATATAAATGAAAAAGCTTATACTGAAGTGTGTGATGTTTGTAGTGGAAGTGGAGCTATTGGCATAGCCATAGCTGAATTCATTAAAAGTACGAAGGTAACGCTGTATGATATAGCTGATGACGCTTTAACTGTGGCAAAATTGAATATAGAAAGATTTGACTTGGCTATTAGAGTTAACGTGGAGAATAGTGACTTATTGAAAGCTCCTATTGAACAAAACAAGAAATTTGAAGTGGTAGTTTCCAATCCGCCTTATATAAGAGAAGATGTTATACCAACTTTAATGGATGATGTAAAGGAATATGAACCGTATATAGCCCTTAGTGGTGGAAGAGATGGTTTAGATTTTTACAGGAGGATTACAGAAGAGAGTTTACAGGTTTTGAAAAAGGGAGGGCTCTTAGCTTTTGAAATAGGATATGATCAAAGAGAAGAAGTTAGCAATATTCTTTTAAAATCAGGATTTAAGAAAATAGAATGTATTAAAGATTTGGCTGGGAATGATAGGGTCATTAAAGCCATTTTAGTGTAATAAATGTTAAATCATCTCCTGCGGAGATACACAGCTTCGACGAAGGTGTATTAGCTAGATGCAATTTGTATTTTGAATCTAATTGTGATAAAATAATATGATGTGAAAATATATATACGGAGTGATAAATATGTTGGGTAGGCTTGATTTTACAGAAAATAAATACGATGAGATTTCAATTAAAATTTGCGACCCGTTGGTTATAGCTAATCAAAAGGAATGGCAAAAGTTATGCAAAGAACATGCAGAATTGGAAATACTCGTTACAAAATATAGAATATATAAAAAAGCTAAGCAGGATTTAGAATCAAACAAAGAAATGCTTAGAGAAGAATCAGATAAAGAAATGAAAGATATGATTCAAGAAGAGATGAAGGACTTAACTCAAACTAAAGAAACTATGCAGGAAGAATTAAGAATTTTACTTTTGCCTAAGGATCCAAATGATGATAAAAATGTATTTGTTGAAATTAGGGCAGGAGCAGGTGGAGATGAAGCAGCATTGTTTGCAGCAAATCTATTCAGAATGTATACAAGATATGCAGAGCGTAATAGATGGAAAGTTGAAGTAATGAGTGCTAATGAAACTGATATTGGCGGATTCAAAGAAGTGGTATTTATGATAAAAGGTGAATCTACATATAGTAAATTTAAATACGAAAGTGGAGTACACAGGGTTCAAAGGGTTCCAGATACAGAGTCGAGCGGAAGAATTCATACGTCTACGGCTACTGTAGCAGTGCTGCCAGAGGTTGAAGATGTAGACATTGAAGTTAGTGCTAACGATTTAAGGATAGATGTGTTTAGAGCATCTGGTAATGGCGGACAGTGTGTTAATACAACAGATTCAGCAGTAAGAATGACACATATCCCTACAGGACTTGTAGTTTCTTGTCAGGATGAGAAGTCTCAGTTAAAGAATAAAGAAAAAGCACTAAAAATATTAAAATCTAGATTGTTTGATAAAGCTGAGGCTGAAAGATCGGCAGGAATAGCTGAAGATAGAAGGAGTCAAGTAGGTACGGGAGATAGAAGTGAGAGAATAAGAACTTACAACTATCCTCAAGGAAGGGTAACAGATCATAGAATAGGGTTAACATTGTATAGATTAGAATCTTTTCTTGATGGAGATATAGATGAAATGCTAAATACCTTGATAACTGCTGATCAAGCAGAAAAGATGAAATCCATGGGTAATAATGATTAGAATTTAGTGTAGGCACATGAAAATAGACTAGCATATTGAGTTGTGTTTTATAAGGACTCTAATTATTATAAGTGAAAGGTGAAATTATGAATATAAATAAAGCCATTAGAAAGCAAAAGAGGACTTACAAATGTTTATGCTATCAATGTGCTTTATTTTTGTTTTATCGCCAAATATATTAATAGATCAAAGATTATAAATATATTTTTTTATAATATATTTAGTTTGCATCGAGCTGATGATTACGTTTGTAGTACTTCATAACAAATTAAAATTCAAAATTTAGAGGAAACTTATTTCTATTTTATAATTAATAAAGGTGGATTTAAGAAATATATTTTACTAGATAACTTATATAGACCTTGTGTTCAAGCAGTCTTTTCTGATGATGATATAGAAAAAATTAAAGATTGCGGCATAAACCCCCACTGACACAAATAAAATTAGTGTATAGGGAAATAAGCATAAAGCTAAACGCTTCTATACTTTATTCTCATATGGAATTGTAGCATATATGATTATAATTCTATAAAAGTGGGGGTATAAATTTGAATAGTAGTATTGTTTTGATAATCATATTTTCAGGAGTAATAGCTTTGATTGGTACTATGACAGGGGCGTTTTTAGGTGTTATTATAAACAAACCTTCACAAAAGTTCTTAGGAAATATTATAGGATTTTCATCAGGACTTATGCTTTCTATTGTAGTTTTTGAACTTATTCCAGAAGCTACAGAAAAAACAGGATTGCTAGGAACCTTATTATTTTTAATCCTAGGAATTATTGTTGTTGTAACAATAGACAAAATCAGCAATTTAAGTGGCAATGCAAATTCTCAATATACAAAGGTGGCTTTTATGGTTGCCATTGGAATAATGATTCATAATTTTCCAGAAGGTCTAATAATGGGATTTGGGTTTGTTAACGGAGAGAACTTAGGACTTAAAATGAGCGTTATAATTGCAATACATGATGTGCCGGAAGGCTTGGCTGTGGCAGCACCTCTAATGCTTTCGGGGACAAAAAGCAGAAAAATATTATTTTACGCATTTTTAACAGCCTTGCCTACTGCAATTGGCGCTTGGATAGGAATTTATATTGGCAGCATATCTGTAAATATATTAGGTGGTGCTCTAGCATTTGCGTCAGGTGTTATGTTATATGTGATTTACGGAGAGATGATTCCACAGTCTAAAAAGCTTTGGTCAGGAATCACAAACACATTGGGAATACTTTTGGGGATAATAGTTGGGTTAATAGTGACTAATGTGCTTTAACGACATTTCAGAAGGAAAGCTTCCCACTTCTATAAGTGAGGGTATAAATCTCCTTCTCAAGTCGTCAATGCATCTTCTTCGAAGATGTGCAGCACCGCAGATGATGATTTAATTAAGAGGTGTAAGGATGAAAACGAAGATAACAATAATAGATGAAAATAATATTGAACAAAATATAATTAATGAGGCTGGGCTCGTTATAGCTGAAGGCGGATTAGTTGTTTTTCCTACGGAAACAGTTTATGGTCTTGGTGCGAATGCCTTAGATAAGATTGCTGTAGAAAAAATTTTTAAGGCTAAGGGAAGACCACAGGATAACCCCCTTATTGTGCATGTGGCAGATTTTAATATAGAGTATTTAGTTAAAGAAATACCCTATATAGCCAAAGAAATAATGAATAGATACTGGCCTGGACCAATAACGCTTATTTTTAATAAGTCTGATTTGATACCTATAACTACAAGTGCGGGACTCAATACTGTAGGTATACGTATGCCAGCGAACCTCATTGCAAGAAAACTTATTGAGGCAGCTGGAACACCTATTGCAGCCCCATCAGCTAATATATCTGGTAGACCCAGTCCAACTGATGTAGAAAGTTGTATTGAAGATTTAAATGGAAAGATAGAGTATATTCTAGGGGGAGATAAAAGTAAAGTAGGCCTTGAGTCAACAATAGTTGATTGTACTTGTACCCCTATATGTATACTAAGGCCGGGGGCTATAACCATTGAGATGTTAAGAGAGATAGATGAGAAAATATATATTGATAAAAATATAATGTCTAAACCAAAGGACGATTTTAAACCTAAAGCACCTGGTATGAAGTATAGGCATTATGCACCAAAATCTCCAGTTAAAATTATATGTGGAGATTTAGAAAAAACTGTTGCAAAAATCAATGAAATAGTGCAGAATAATATGGGCAATAAAAAAATAGGGATTATAGCGACAGATGAAACTAAAGCTAAATATTGTTGCGGCACTGTTATTTCCTTAGGTAGCAGAAAGCACTTAGATAGCGTGGGCAAAAATCTTTTTGAAGTTTTAAGAAGTTTTGATGATACCGATGTAGATTTAATATTATCAGAAGCGTTTGAGGAAAAGGGTATAGGTGTTGCTATAATGAATAGGCTTAAGAAATCTGCAGGCTTTGATATGATTGAAGTATAGTAGATAACAATTTATAGTTGATATCTATTCCAGATGAATATGAGGAGGATAACTATGGGTATATCGTATATTTGTAATGAAAAAATGCGAAGAAACTATATGCTAGAAGCTATTTATAGTAAAATATATACTATAAATATTATAGACCCATATGTTAAAGATGTCTTAGTATATTCGAAAGAATTTAGTGGATTAAAGAATAATGTATTCTTATTATTGGATAAGATAAAGAAGATAATAGTATTTAAATAGTTTATTTAAATACCGATATCTTCTTTTTTTGTAACATAATATCTTTAGATAATAAAATATTTCTTGGAGGTGTTTCATAATGAAAATAGCATTAGGTAGTGACCATGGTGGTTTAAGTTTGAAAAAAGAGATTATTAAACATCTGGAGAGTAAAAACATCCAGATAGCGGACTTTGGTACTTATACTGAGGAGTCTTGTGATTATCCAGATTATGCTCTAAAAGTTGCACAGGAAATAGCAGTTAAAAATTTTGAACTTGGTATACTAATATGCGGTACAGGGATTGGAATAAGTATTGCTGCCAATAAAGTACCTGGGATAAGAGCTGCACTATGCAGCGACACTTTTAGCGCCCATGCAACGCGCGAGCATAATAATGCTAACATACTAGCGCTTGGCGAGCGAGTTATTGGCACCGGGTTAGCCCTAGATATTGTAGATACTTTTATCGCTGCAAAATTTCAAGGGGACAGACATCAAAAAAGAATTGATAAAATAAATAAAATTGAGGAAAAATACTCTAAATAAACATTAAAAAAGCAGGAGGAATTACATATGAGTAAAGTAACGCAAATCACACATCCACTTATACAACACAAATTGGCATACATAAGAGACAAAAACACAGGTTCAAAGTATTTTAGAGAGTTAGTTTCAGAGGTCGCAATGCTTATGGCTTATGAAGTTACACGTGATATACAATTAGAAGAAGTAGAAATTGAAACTCCTATTTGTATTACTAAATGCAAAGTTTTGGCTGGAAAGAAAATGGCTATAGTACCTATATTAAGAGCAGGTTTAGGAATGGTTGATGGTATGCTAAATCTTATACCGGCAGCTAAGGTTGGACATATAGGAATGTATAGGAATGAGGAAACGTTGCAACCAGTTGAGTACTTCTGTAAATTGCCTCAGGACATTAGTGAAAGAGATGTAATTGTTACGGATCCTATGATTGCTACAGGAGGTTCTGCGATAGATGCAATTTCAGCTCTTAAGAAAAGAGGAGCAAAAAATATAAGAATTATGTGTCTTATAGCTTCACCTGAGGGAATTAAGGCTATTACGGAGGCACACCCAGATGTAGATATATATGTAGCCTCAATTGATGAAAAATTAAATGAAAAAGGATATATTGTACCGGGTCTTGGTGATGCTGGAGATAGATTATTCGGAACTAAATAGTTAAATATTACAATTTATATATGAAAACTTAAAAAGCAACTTACAGAAAATTATCTGTAAGTTGCTTTTTTTTACTTAATTGAATTTTATTGAAAATATCTATTAAGTAATCCCTTAAATGCGCAGCCGTGACGTGCTTCATCTTTGCACATTTCATGTACTGTATCATGAATTGCATCATAGTTAAGTTTTTTAGCTAAAGTAGCTAAATCTTTTTTACCTTGACAAGCTCCGTGTTCAGCATCAACTCTCATTTCAAGGTTTTTCTTAGTGTCTGCGGTTACAACTTCTCCAAGCATTTCAGCGAATTTTGAAGCATGTTCAGCTTCTTCAAAAGCTATTCTCTTATAAGCGTCTGCAACTTCTGGGAAGCCTTCTCTATCAGCTTGACGGCTCATTGCTAAATACATACCAACTTCAGTACATTCTCCAACAAAGTTAGCTCTTAATCCTTCTATAATTTCTGCATCTACGCCTTTAGCAACTCCAATGACATGTTCATCTGCCCATGACATATCATTTTCAGTTTTCTCTATAAATTTATCGCTTTTTGCACCACAAACTGGACAAACGCTAGGTGCGGAGTCTCCCTCGTGAATATATCCACATACTGTACAAACAAATTTCTTCATATTAATTTCCCCCTCGTATTCTTTTGAGCTTTCACGGAAACTCCTTAGCTCCTGTGATTACTCATTTTTAGTATCATTAATTTTTGTTGATTCCCCCACTTTTTTTGCATAAAACACTTGACAAGCCTGTAAAATTTTGCGGTCCTCCTCTTAAAGACATGTTTTAATAGGAGGATTATTTTATGCTTAAAAATTGGAGCTCTCATGCTGATTATCAGCAATTTATTATTTTAAATCTCTCATGTTTCTACAAAGCTTTTCCTAAAAAAATTATAGAACTTGAACCTTCTATCTCTAAGTTGTATTGCTTAGACTTAGATATTCTTAGAGAGATATTAAAACCTTATTATTCTAATATTGGTAGACCTGCAACTCTTCAACCTGAGATATTTCGTTCATTTTCTTTAATGCTTTTTCAAAAGGAAACAAGCATTACCAACTGGGTTAAAAAGATTCATGCCTGTGAGTTACTTGCAACCTGTATAGGCTGCACTAAAAATAATGTCCCATCACTTGGTGCTCATTATGATTTTATCTCTAGATTATGGCTTTCAAATCTGTCTACCGACAGGGTAAACCTAAAAAAAATATATTCGTATAAGAAGAAACCCTCTAAAATTAAGGCACCCGGGAAAAATAAAAAGCTTCCTAATAAAAAAACTGGTGTTGTTAAGAGAATTTCAGATTTTTTTGAAGCTGGTCGCTCATTTTCCCTAAGAGCCGAAAGGCTGCTTCAAAAAATATTCTCATTAGTTGCTGTAGAACCCTCTTTTAATCTTAACTTAATAGAAAAAGATAACCTTACAGTTGGCGGCGATGGTACTTGTGTTCACTGTAAGTCTTCTTACTATGGTTCTAAAGTTTGTGACTGCCGTGAAAATGGAATTTACGATTGCAAATGCCCTCGTAGACTTTCTGACATAAATGCTAATTGGGGTTGGGACAGCCATGAAAATCGTTGGTTTTATGGCTACACTCTCTATGCTTTATCTGTCTATAATAAAAAATATAAGATAGATCTACCTATTTATCTACGATTTGTAGAGGCAAGCAGACACGACAGTGTCACTGGAATAGTAGCATTAGCTGAATTTAGAGAACTGTTACCGCAGTTCACTATATCAAATTATGTTCTTGACTCAGCTAATGATAACTACCCTACATATGAATTATGTTCTAAATGGAACATTAATCCCTTTATTGATCTGAACTCCAAAAACAAAGGAAATTCAAAATATCCAGTTACTCTAGATATTAATGAAAAAGGATTTCCTATCTGTATTGGTGGCCATGAAATGGTCTATAACGGTTATGAAAAAAGTCGTTCACGCCTTAAATGGCGTTGCCCTTTAGTTTTAAAAAAGGTTGCTAGTTGCTCTTGCTGTGAACAGTGCTCACCTTCACCTTATGGGCGAGTAATCTACACTAAACCATCATGGGATTTGCGGTTGTTTACTCCTGTGCCTCGCGGCTCAAAACAATGGAAAACTATTTATAAAACTAGAACCTGCTCAGAACGTATAAACAATCGTATTCTAAATGATTATAAAATTCATACTTTACGAATACATGGTAAAAAACGTTATTCATTTATGACTATGATTGCTGGAATTAATATTCATCTAGATGCAAGACTTAAAGTTTCAGGTTTTAGTATTTTAAATTTATTAGAGTAGCTGTTTGACAATTAAGTACTTTTTTCTGAAAATTCCTGCATCGTGTAGGCTTGTTTGCTATACCTATTTTTATTCCTAACTGCTCTCTGAACATAAAATTTATAGCACTATAATGACTCTATACATAATTAAGTTTTACATATTAGTTTCCGTGACTACTCTCTTTTGAGTAAGATAACAATTATAAATTGTATCCCCTCGTATATTAGTTATATAATTTACTAAATAAATAAAAAATATGTGTTCATCTTTGCTACAATTACTACTATACACTAACGGATAATAATTATCAAGTAAAATTTAATGTCTTTTAGTGGAAAAAGTTCGAGCATATTCGACAAGTTGCTAATTTAATATATTTTCTATGCCAGCTAAATCTTTTATTTGAATTAAATTCTTGTTGAAATCTATTAAGCCATCAGCTCTCATATTCACGAGCTCTCTTGAAAGAGATGGTCTCTGTACACCTAGATGATCAGCAAGGCTTTTTCTAGAAATAGGAAGTAGGAGTGCTAAGTTTTTTTGAATTTCATATTGAGAAAGTAAGTAATTAGATATTTTTTGCCTTAGGGTTTCAAAAGAGAGTTCTTTAATCTTTTTATTTAATAAAAGAATTTTACTTGATAATAATTGCATGAAGTTGTTTAGTACTTTAGGGTAGGAGCTACACATAGCTATAATATCTTTTTTTGAAATATAAAGTATAATTGAACCTTTATAAGATACTATAGTAGCTGGGTATATATTTGTCTCTGAAAAAGCGATTGCTTCTCCAAAAATTTTTCCTTTATCTAATTTTGCAAGGGTAACAACTTTTCCACTAGCATAATGTTTTTGTACTTCTAGTTTACCTTCAATTACAATGCCTAGAGATTCACAGATTTCACCCTCAAGAGCAACAATGCAGGTTTGGCATTCAGTACAATTTTTGCAGTTATTGGAAATTGAATAATTTATACTTGTAATTAAATTTTGCAATTCGTCACAAGTTAAACCTTTAAATAAAATACACTGTTTTAAATGATTTACCAGTTTATCCATCAAATCACCCTCAAATTTTTATTTTGGTAACGTAAGTTACATATTAGTATAAGTAATTTTAATATAATTAACATATACAGTCAATTAAAAAATTAATTAGGTACATGAAGATAAATAAAATAGTATACGAATTGTTATTTATTTGAATGGGCATCAATGTGAATATATAAAAAATGGAGGAGTTTAAATATGAAAAGGAATATTATTAGTATAGATGAAAATAAATGTAATGGTTGCGGATTATGCATAAATGCTTGTCATGAAGGAGCCATAGAGCTCGTTAGCGGTAAGGCTAAATTAATAAGCGATGAATATTGTGATGGTCTGGGAGATTGTCTGCCAGGGTGCCCAACAGATGCTATTAAAATAATACAAAGAGATGCTGTAGAGTATGACGTACAGGCCGTTGAAATAAAAAAGAAACAAAATGATGCTAAACCAAATTTACCCTGTGGATGTCCTGGTACAATGGAAAAATCCATAAAAAGAAATGTGAATTTGAATGTTAAACTAGCTGCAACTAAAATAAGCAGTTACGATGCTTCGCCACTAGAGTCAGAATTAAACCAATGGCCAGTACAGTTAAAGCTAGTTAATTCAAAGGCAGGATTTTTAAAGGGTGCAGATATATTAATTGCTGCAGATTGCACGGCGTATGCTTATGGGGGTTTTCATAAGGAATTTATTAAAGAAAGAGTAACGTTAATAGGATGCCCAAAGCTCGATGATAATGATTATTACAGACAAAAAATTTCAGAGATATTAGAAAATAATAATATTAAAAGTATTACGGTAGTTAGAATGGAGGTACCTTGTTGCGCGGGTATTGTTAATTCTGTAAAGGAAGCTATGCTTCGAGCTGGAATAATAGTTCCATACAAAGAGGTAACTATTGGTATAAACGGAGTAATAATTTAGTATTGATATAGAGGGCTGCGAACCCACCCCCTTTCTATACTTGAGCACGTCAAGGAGGCATATAATATATGTTTCTCTTGACGTGCTTTATAGTAAGTTAGCATATATAGTTCATTAAACACTTTAAATCATCGTTGTTTTAGTGTAAAATAACAGTGATTGATTATTAGATTATAAATTTAGTTTTTAATTTTTAATCTACATAATTAAAATATGTTTATATGAGGTATAATTATGGAAAGAATTGATAAGCATAATTATTATTTGGATATATGCGAAACAATATCTGAACGAGGTACTTGTTTACGTAGAAATTTTGCAGCTATAATAGTGAAAAATGATGAAATTATGTCTACTGGATATTCAGGAGCGCCTAGAGGAAGAGCGAATTGTTGTGATTTAGGAGTCTGTAGAAGAGAAGAATTAAAAGTCCCAAGAGGGACAAGGTATGAACTTTGTAGATCAGTACATGCTGAGCAAAATGCAATTATATCAGCCCGGAGAAATGATATGTTAGGGTCGACTTTGTATTTAGTTGGGAAAGAGGTTAATAGCGGTGAATTAGTTATAAATGCGTCTCCATGTTCTTTGTGCAAGAGGTTTATAATTAATTCGGGTATAGAGAAGGTAATAATTAGAGATAACAAAACGCAATATAAAATTGTATATGTAGAGGAATGGATAGAAAATGATGACTCAATTCAAGGTGATGGTGGATATTAATTATGAAATTCTGTAAATTGGTTTCATAAACTTTAACGACATTTCAGCTCCGCAGGAGATGATTTAATCTATATTTATCAAATAGAAACAATATTTTTGTGAAAGAAAGGTTTTTTATGAGTAATAGGTATATTTTAGCAATAATTACAGCTTTAATTTCTTTTATAATTACCCCTTTAGTTAAGAAATTAGCAATAAAGGTGAATGCAATAGATATTCCTAAAGATGAAAGGCGAGTTCATAATAAGCCTATTCCAGTTATGGGAGGGCTCGCTATATACATAGCCTTTGTTATAGGAATAATTTTATATAATGGCATCCTAACAACTTCCCAAATAGGTATAATTATTGGAGCAACTATTATTGTTATTGGGGGCATTATAGATGATATTAAAGATTTAAGTCCTAAATATAAGGTTTTAATACAGGTTATAGCGGCCATATGCCTTTTAGTATCAGGTATAAGGATATCAACTGTAACTAACCCTTTTAGAGAATTTTACCCTTATCTAAGTATAGGATGGGTTTACATCCCGGTAACAATAATATGGATTGTAGGTGTGACTAATGCTTTTAATCTAATAGATGGATTAGACGGTTTAGCAGCAGGTATAGCATTTATATCTTCTGTTACCTTAATGATAGTTTCTTTGCTTAATGGAAGACTCGAAGCAGCATTTTTGACTGCTGTCTTAAGTGGTGCTGTTTTAGGATTTATACCATACAATTTCAATCCAGCTTCTATATTTATGGGGGATACGGGATCTCAATTACTAGGGTTTCTTCTGGCAGCTATTTCAATTGAAGGGGCTATTAAATCTGCAACATCTTTTGTTATTGCAGTACCAATTTTAGCTTTTGGATTACCTATTTATGATACTCTTTTCGCTATGATTAGAAGGAAAGTTAATGGGAAATCTATGATGCAAGCAGATAAAGGCCATTTGCACCATAGGCTTTTGGATATGGGACTCAGCCAAAAACAAGCAGTTATTATCATGTATTTTATAAGCGCTGTTTTAGGTGGGATTGCCATTATAGCTATGCAAATTAGTAATCAAAGGGCATATTTTTTGTTAGCATCAGTAATGGTTATAATAGTTTTAGTGGCTTGGAAATATGGAATTTTTCAGCAAAAAGAGTAATTTAGTTAACATGTGGTTATAAATTAAAATTAGGAGGTATCTGGTGGAAAATATTAAGGTTATAGTAATATTTGGTACAAGACCTGAGGCTATAAAAATGGCACCTCTTATTAAGGAATTAGAAAAAAATTCTCAAATACAATGCACGGTATGTGTCACAGCGCAGCACAGAGAAATATTAGATCAAGTCTTGGAAATTTTTGATATTGTACCTCAGTATGATTTAAACATAATGAAAGCGAAACAAAGCTTAACGGGGATAACATGTTCTGTTCTTCAAGGTTTAGAGGAGATTTTTGAAAAAGAACAACCGGATATAGTACTTGTACATGGAGATACAACAACAACATTTGCAGCGTCTCTGGCAGCTTTTTATAGAAAAATACCTGTTGGTCATGTAGAAGCAGGGCTAAGAAGTCATAATAAATTTTTTCCTTACCCAGAAGAAATTAATAGGAAGTTAACTGGCGCTTTAGCAGATTTGCATTTTGCACCTACAACGACCTCTAAAGAAAACCTATTAAGAGAGGGAATAGAGGGAAGTACTATTTTTGTTACGGGAAATACAGTTATTGATGCTATGAAGTTTACAATTAAAGAGAAGTATATTTTTGAAAATTGTGAGCTAAATGAAATTGATTATGAAAACAAAAAAGTCATAATGGTTACGGCTCACAGAAGAGAAAATTGGGGAATTGGAATTGAAAATATATGTAATGCTTTGAGAATTGTTGTTGAAGAAAATCGAAATGTCGAAGTATTATATCTAGTTCATCCTAATCCAGTAGTGAAAGATACGGTTTACAGCATTTTAAAAGGCGTAAGTAGGATACATTTACTCCAGCCTATAGATACAAAAGAAATTCATAATTTAATAAAAAAATGTTATCTAGTAATGACCGATTCAGGAGGAATTCAGGAAGAAGCTCCTCATTTAGGTAAACCAGTTTTAGTTCTTAGGCAAGTTACGGAGAGAGTAGAAGCGCAGCATGCTGGCACTGTAAGGCTAGTTGGGACAGATATAGATAAAATTGTATTGCATGCTAATAATCTTCTTAGAAATGCAGATGAGTATAATCACATGAGTAATTCAATTAATCCTTATGGAGATGGAAATGCTTCTGCTAAAATAGTAGATGAACTAGTGAATTACTTTGATAAAGATAAAACATAAAGGTATATGGGAAATGCAATTAAGGTACTAATAAATAATTTTTAAACTAAGTCTAAGGAGGCAGAAATTAAATTCTTAGACTTATTTTTTTGCGGTTTTTACAAGTGAATAAGTTTAAAATAACAGTTTACGAAGTGAAAAAAATCAAATGCATGTATAACAACGAAGTAGACTTAAATATATCGTTTATTATAATATACGGTATTTAAAAGCTTATACCTACTAAAATATCTAAATACAATGTATATTTTTACCGTTAGATGATAATTATAAGGTGAAATACGTAAAATAGCATAAAATTTTTGAATTAAAAGAATATATATATTGCAATTGTTTTAAAAATTAAAAAAAATTAATAGAAGATATATCTATTAATAGATTTTTTGTAAATGTTTAACTGAACAGAATCTATATTTTAAAGTTATTAAAAGTTAATAAAGCCACTAATATTGAGAAGGATAGTGAGAATATTACGAACATTTAGTACATTGAGCACATTGAAAGAAATAGATTAATTGAATAAAACAAGTATGTATTATTCTTTAAGCCTTAAAATATCTTAAAACAGAGATATACAGAAGAAACATAAGATTATTAATATAAAATCGACTTATAGCGCTATATAGCTTTGAAAATTAAGAAATACTAGGCTTTGTTTATGAAAATTAGTAGACTATAATATAAAAATATTAGCGAATGATGAGAGGAAGAGAAAAGTGAATGTTAAATCAGCACAGATGTATAAAAAAATTAATTTTTTTAACTTTTTTATAGCACTTATTGGGACTGTGGTAATTTATTTTATTAATAAAGAATACGCAGTATTTTTTTTATTAGGTTTAATATTGGCAAGTATTAATTTGTTATTTAATTTAATATCTGTTAATTTTATATTATGCAAAGTAAAAAACAAATGTGGAGTTGTTACTTTATTTGGCTTTGTATTTAGGGTGATTATAGTATGCGTAACAGGCTTGATGGTTTTTAATTATTCTAATTTTGCTATAATTGCGTTTATATTGGGGTATAGTTCACAATTGATTTCTCTAGTACTTTACGGAATTAATATTAAAGAGTGTGAAGGGAAGTGAGTAAGTGGCAACGATCGCACAACTACCTAGTGTGAATTTGTTTGGATATAATTTTCAAATTACAGCTAGTTTAATAACACAGTGGGTAATAGTTTTGGTATTGATATTACTAATAGCATTTATTAATAGAAATCTAAAAAAAATACCAGACAAAAAACAGAGTGTAGTTGAAATTTTTGTAGAATTTGTTCAAAAAACAATAGAAGAGACCATGGGTAAAAATTTTAAGGCTTTTGTTCCATTTATTGGTACATTAGGAATTTATCTTTTATCAATGAATTTAGTAGGTATACTTGGAATAAAACCACCTACTACAGACTATAGTGTAACTTTGGGAATGAGTTTAATTACATTTATAGTGATACAGGGTTATACAATTAAGAAATCCGGTGTTATACAGTATTTTACTGGCTATGCAAAACCATTACCTTTATTACTTCCAGTAAATATAATGGAGAGAATTATGTTGCCGGTATCTTTAAGTCTAAGATTATTTGGAAATATGTTTGCGGCAACTATAATTATGGAATTAGTTTATAGTGCATTGAATAGCGTTACTTGGGTGGCGCAACTCGGAATACCGATACCGTTACACATGTATTTTGATTTATTTGATGGTACTATCCAAATGATTATTTTTGTAATGTTAACAATGATTAATATTGTAATAACTTCAGAAGAGTAAAATAAAAATGAATAGGAGGAATATTTTATGGTTTCAACAGGATTTGTCGCAGGAATGTCAGCAATAGGAGCTGGAATAGCAGCACTTGGGGTTATAGGTGGTGGTATAGGAACAGGAAATGCTACAGCGAAGGCTGTGGAGGGTATTGCAAAACAACCAGAAGCTAGTGATAAAATAACAAGAGTGTTAGTTATAGGTGGTGCACTATCGGAGGCAACAGCTATCTATGGTTTCTTAATAGCGTTATTATTAATTTTATTCGGTGTAAAAGGTTAAAAAGAAATAGGTAAAGGGAAGGTAGGTGAAAGTTTCGGTTTCGTAATGGTAAAAGAAATTTATAAACCGAGATTTTATATATATGGAGATAGGGATGGACTTAGGTAATATTATAGCTGCAATGATAAATTTCCTTATACTACTTTTTATTGCTAAACGTTATTTATTTACACCAGTAAATAGGATTTTAGACACAAGAAAACAAGAATTAAACTCTTCTTTTGAACAAGCGAGGAATGATAAAGAAGAAGCTAAGAGATTGAAAATAGAAAATGGTGAAAAATTAAACTTAGCAAAAAAAGAGGGTAAGGAAATAGTTGAAAAATACAAACAAAAAGCAGAAAAGATATCTGGAGAATTAATTAAAGATGCAAAAAAAGAAGCTTTGCTTATTATTGAAAGATCAAGAGTCGAAATAGATAGAGAGCGAGAAAAGGCGCAAAGTGAAATTAAAAAGCAAGTCATAGATTTATCTTTAGTATTATCTGAAAAAGCTCTTGGACAGCATATAGGTGAAGAAGAACACAGAAGACTGATTGAGGATTTTATTTTTAAGGTAGGTAGCTAAAATGTATGAATACTTAGATAAAAGATATGCACTTGCACTATATACAGTTGCCGAGGAAAAAGGGAAGGTTGAAGAATACTTAAATGACTTGCGAGAAATAGTTTCACTTATGAAGAATGACTCTGAGTTCCTAAAAGTTATTAAATACCCACAAATAAGTACTTCTGCAAAAAAGAAGATGTTTATTAGGATTTTTAAGGGCAAAATTGATGAAGATCTTTTATCTTTTTTACTTATTCTTATAGAAAAAGACAGAATATTGTTTACAGCAGAAAAACTTAAGCAGATGGAAAAAATCCACTTAGAGCGTAATAACACTTTAATGGTGGTGGTTAAAACAGTAATACCTCTCAAGGAAACCGAAAGAGAAAACTTGCGCATGAAATTATACAAAATGTATGATAAAAAAATCATATTTGATGAAAGATTAGATAAAAGCGTTATAGGCGGAGTGTATATAAGGGTTGGCGATGACGTTATTGATGGCACGATAAAAAGTAAATTAGAGGAAATGAAAAAATTAATGTTTAAATAGGAATGGAGGTGAGTTTATGAATATAAAACCAGAAGAAATAACATCCATAATAAAGAAAGAAATTGAAAGATATGAAAAGACGATTGACACTGTTGACTCAGGAACAATAATTCAAATAGGTGATGGAATTGCCAGAGTATATGGGTTAGATGAATGCATGGAAAATGAACTTTTAGAGTTTCCTAATGGAATATTTGGTATGGCACTAAATTTAGAACAGGATAATGTAGGATGTGTACTTTTAGGACCAGAAGAGGGCATCAAAGAAGGGGACATAGTAAAAAGAACTGGTAGAGTAGTAGAAGTTCCTGTAGGTGAGGCTTTAATAGGAAGAGTTGTAGATGCTCTAGGTGTACCAATAGACGGTAAAGGCCCAGTTAAGACTACGGAGACAAGAGCAGTAGAAGTCGAAGCGCCTGAAGTTATTGAAAGACAATCAGTTAAAGAACCACTTCAAACTGGAATAAAAGCAATAGACTCTATGGTACCAATTGGAAGAGGTCAAAGAGAACTTATAATTGGAGATAGGCAAACAGGTAAAACAGCTTTAACTATAGATACTATTTTAAATCAAAAGGGCAAAGATGTTATATGTATATATGTAGCTATTGGTCAAAAGCAATCTACTGTTGCACATATTGTTAATACCCTATCTGAAATGGGAGCACTAGATTATACAATAGTTGTAGCGGCTACAGCTTCTCATTCGGCACCATTGCAGTATTTGGCACCCTATGCTGGATGTAGTATGGGAGAATACTTTATGCATAATGGTAAGAATGTGTTAATAGTATATGATGATTTATCTAAACATGCGGTGGCATATAGAGCTATGTCTCTATTACTTCGTAGACCGCCAGGTAGGGAAGCTTATCCAGGAGATATATTTTATATTCATTCAAGACTACTCGAAAGAGCAGCAAAGCTTTCAGAAAAATTAGGTGGGGGTTCATTAACTGCCCTTCCTATAATAGAGACTCTTGCAGGCGATGTTACGTCATATATACCAACTAACGTTATTTCCATAACGGATGGGCAAATATTTCTTGAAGCTGAATTGTTTCATTCAGGGCAAAGACCGGCAGTTAATGCTGGAATATCTGTATCAAGAGTTGGTGGAAATGCTCAAATAAAAGCCATGAAGCAAGTTACTGGAACTTTAAGGTTAGAACTTGCTCAGTATAGGGAGCTTGCAGCTTTTGCTCAATTTGGTACGGATCTTGATAAAGATGCAAAAATGAGACTAGAAAAAGGGAAAAGATTAATTGAAATATTAAAGCAAGATCAATATATGCCAGTGTCAGTAGAGAAACAAGTTATGATCTTCTTTGCTGGGACAAATAACCATCTTATGGATATTCCGGTACATCAAGTAACGAGATTCGAGAGTGAGTTTTTGGAGTATATGGACACACATCATAGAGAAGTAGGTAAAGCAATAATGGATAATAAGGTACTAGATGATAAAATAAAACAACAACTTATTGAAGCTATAGATGAATTTAAAAAAATGTTCTTAGTTGAAAAATATTAACGACATTTTAGAGGCGAGTCGTTAGTGTAGCACCTAAAGGTGATGATTAATAGCGCCTTTAGGTGATAATTAATTTGTCTTGATAATATATTATCAAGACTAAAGAGAGGTGAAACATGGCAGGTATGGGGCTTATTGCAATTAAGCGAAGAATAAAATCCATAACAAATACTACAAAAATTACCAGAGCCATGGGATTAGTTGCCACATCTAAATATAAAAAAATAAGAAATAAGGTGGATGTTAACAATAATTATCTATATAGGCTTGAGGAAATTGTTAAACAGGTTAAAGATAATTATGAAGATGATAGTATCTATACACGAGGAAATAATAACAGCAAAAAATTGTATGTTGTATTGACATCAGATACAGGTCTTTGTGGTGGATTTAATTGGTCAGTAGTTAATGGACTAACTAATAGCATAAAAAGCAATAAAGAAGATTACAATGTAATAATTGTAGGTCAAAAAGGTAGAGCTTTACTTAAAAAAATTAATATTGAAACTGTGGCTGAATACGTTGAAATTTTAGATGTGCCTACTCAAAAGGAAGCTTCTACTATTAGTAATCGTGCACTTGGTATGTATAGTAGCGGAGATGTTGGTGAAGTTTACATTGTTTATAAAAAGCTAATTTCGGCATTGAAAAATGAAGTTATAATTGAAAAGTTACTTCCTCTAGGTTCTGATAATGAAGAGAATGGCAGTAAAGAGTATGTAGATATTGAGGCAATAGATGAAAACGCAATATATGAGATTACCTCATTATTTTTAAGTGGTAAAATGCTGAATTCTATGCTGCATTCAAAAGCAAGTGAGCACAGAGCTAGAATGGAGTCTATGGGATCGGCTACTAACAACGCCAATGATATACTTGATAAACTTAATTTAAGTTATAATAGGATTAGACAAAGTGCAATTACACAAGAGATTTCAGAAATAGTTGGAGGAGCGGAAGCTCAAAGGTAAAAGGGAGTGAAAACAATGCCAGGACATATAGGAAAAGTAGTTCAAATAATAGGGCCTGTTATAGATATAAAGTTTGACTCAGATAGTCTTCCCAATATTTACAACAGTATTGAAATTCAGATGAATGATAGAGTGGTTGTAGCCGAGGTTGAACAGCATATTGGTGATGATATTATAAGAGCAATAGCTATGGAAGGCACAGAGGGATTAAGCCGTGGTCTTGAGGCAGTTGATACAGGTAGTCCAATATCAGTTCCAGTTGGGAATGTAGTACTAGGAAGGCTGTTTAATGTTCTTGGAAAGCCTATGGATGAAATGGGAGAAGTTAAAGTAGATAAATATATGCCTATTCACAGGTTAGCCCCAACATTTGCAGAACAGTCTGTTGAGCCAGAAATGTTTGAAACAGGTATTAAGGTAATAGACTTAATAGCGCCATATCAAAAAGGTGGTAAAATTGGTCTTTTTGGTGGGGCAGGAGTTGGTAAAACGGTTCTTATTCAAGAACTTATGAATAATATTGCAAAAGAACATAATGGACTTTCAGTATTTACCGGAGTTGGTGAGAGGACTAGGGAAGGTAATGATCTTTATAATGAAATGAAAGAGTCAGGAGTTATATCTAAAACGGCTTTAGTTTTTGGACAGATGAATGAACCACCTGGAGCTAGAATGAGAGTTGCGTTAACAGGGCTTACCATGTCAGAATATTTTAGAGATCATGGTCAAGATGTACTTTTATTCATAGATAATATATTTAGATTTACACAAGCAGGTTCAGAGGTGTCTGCGCTACTTGGCAGAATACCAAGTGCGGTCGGGTACCAACCAACACTTGCTACGGAAATGGGACAATTACAAGAGAGAATTACATCTACAAAACAAGGATCTATTACATCTGTTCAGGCTGTATATGTACCGGCAGACGATTTAACTGATCCTGCACCAGCTACTACATTCAGTCATCTTGATGCTACTACAGTGCTTTCTAGAGGGATAGTTGAATTGGGCATTTATCCAGCGGTAGACCCACTAGAATCTACTTCAACAATGCTTGATCCTAGAATAGTTGGTAGGGAACACTATGATGTTACAATAAAAGTTAGACGTATCCTTGAAAGATATAAAGAACTTCAAGATATTATTGCAATATTAGGGATAGATGAATTATCTGAAGAGGATAAGATGGTAGTATTAAGAGCGCGAAAGGTTCAAAGGTTTTTATCTCAACCATTTACTGTAGCGGAGCAATTTACAGGAATGAAAGGTAAATTTGTACCAGTAAAAGAAACGGTAAGGGGATTTAAAGAAATCATTGAAGGAAAGCATGATGACTTACCTGAAGCGGCATTTATGTTTGTTGGATCTATAGAAGAGGCAGTAGAAAAAGCGAAAACTATGGCTGGTTAATAAAGTATTTTAAGAATATGTGCATAGAAATGGAAGTGTATTTATATGGAAAATCATATAAAGCTTACTATACTTACTCCGGAAAAGGAGTTTTATAGTGGTGAAATACTGAGTTTGAACACGGAGAGTGATGATGGCAGATTTGGTATTTTTGCCAATCATGTTCCTATGATATCTCCATTAAAACCTACGGTGACAACATTTACAGATGTAAGTGGTAAAAAGTTAAAAGCTTTTACATCAACGGGAGTTTTAAGAGTGATTCAAGGTGAGGTAGAAATGTTATGTAGTGCCTGTGAATGGCCAGAGAATATAGATGTTGAAAGAGCAAGGCAGGCTAAAGAAAGAGCAGAAGAAAGATTGAGACATAAGCATGGAATTGGTTTTATGAGAACAGAGAATGCTATTTTAAGAGCGCTTGAAAGAATCAAGACAAAAGGATAGAGATTATAAAATGAGGATATTAATATATCTTCATTTTTTTTGCTAAAAAATGGCATTTGATTTTTTTTAGCACATTTCCACTAAAATTTTATATATTAATAATATAAAGAATGGATATATACTAAATATCAATTTTTAAAATAACCCTACCTATATAATGAATCAAATAGCCCTCTTCACACTTGTGCTGGGGGATGATTTTATTAATAACATGAATATTAAAAAACCATTATTTATAGAATAAAAAAATAAATTATGGTCAAGAATTTAATTGAAGGGTAGGGGGATTAAAATGAAAAGAAAAAGTATCGCACTTTTGTGTATAGTATTAAGTCTAATTATTTTACAAATTAATGTTAAAATCTCAAATGCACAGGAGGTAGTTAATTTATTCGATGAAATATTACTCCAAACTAAAAGCAAAACTGTGGAGTATGGATTGAAAACATGCTTTAAAACTGGAGAAGAACCAAAACAATTTTGTGACTATTTAGTTAAGTCTTTAGAACTTAATAACAGAAAAATAAAATTAAACATTTCCGAAAATGAGAATTCTTATTGTATAGAGTTTTCTGGTGAAAATGTTGAAGGATATATAGAAGCATTAAAATACAAAAATGAGAATGATATAACGATAAACATAAGTAAGATAGGTAACGAAAATGGACTAGTATCTCTTAAAAATAAAGTTAGCACTAGTATTGGCTATAGAGGCAAAAACATCAAATACTTTCAATACCTAAAGGCAAAAATGGGAGAGAGTAGTTCAAGTGTTAAAAATGAAGACATTTATGGTGTTAATAATAGGATAATAAAAGTTTTGAAATCCCATGGGACTTACAATATTGAGACTGTGAGTATAAATAATGGACTAAGTACTATAGCATATACTAAAAAATACGATGAGCTGGTAATCAATAAAAAGTCAATCGATTTTAATTATGCTGTATGTAATTATTCATCTGGAAGATACATTATCATTGGTACACCTGAAATAATTACAACTTATTAAAAATAACAATATAATGGAGGAAGTAAATGAATAAATTAGTTATAAAAGGTGGGAAAAAATTAGAAGGTGAAGTGGATATAAGTGCATCTAAAAATTCGGTTCTTCCTATACTTGCAGCAACAATATTAAACGGTAATAGTTGTACCATTGAAAATGCTCCTATGCTTGAAGATGTATTTGTAATTTGTGATGTATTAAAATCTCTTAAAGCAGATATTAATATAGATAAAATTACTAAAATGGTGAAAATTAATACTACTAATTTATTTAATAATGGAGCTAATGATGAATTAGTTAGAAAAATGAGAGCATCTTTTTTAATAATGGGTCCTATGCTTGGAAGATTTGGAAACTTCAAAATTTCTCTGCCGGGTGGATGCAATATTGGAACTAGGCCTATCGATCTTCATTTAAAAGGATTAGCAGCTTTAGGTGCAGAAGTATCAGTAGGTCACGGGTATGTGGAAGCAAAAGCAAAAAAACTAATAGGCAGCAATATATATTTAGATTATCCGTCAGTTGGGGCAACGGAAAATATAATGATGGCAGCAACGCTAGCCGAGGGAGAAACAATAATAGGAAATGCAGCAGAAGAACCAGAAATTGTAGACCTAGCAAAGTTCTTAAGGGCTATGGGAGCAAAAATATATGGAGAAGGAACAGACACTATAAGAATTTTAGGCGTTAAAGATTTTAAAGAAGTTGTTTATAAGCCGATATATGACAGGATAGAGGCGGGTACATTTATGATAACTGCTGCAATAACGAAAAGCTTGTTTAAAATTAATGGTATTGATGAAATTCATTCAAAACCAATAATAGCAAAACTTACAGAGATGGGAGTAGGAATAGAAATTAATAAAAATAGCATAATAGTTGATGGTAGGAAAAAGTTAAGCCCAATAGATATAAAAACTATGCCATACCCTGGGTTCCCTACAGATATGCAAGCTCAGATGATGAGTTTACTGTGTACAGTAAAAGGAACGAGTATAATTACAGAAACTATTTTTGAGAATAGATTTATGCATGCCACAGAATTAAAGAGAATGGGAGCAAATATAAAAATAGATGGTAGAAGTGCCGTAATAGAAGGTATAGATAGGTTTACATGTTCAGAAGTTACAGCTACAGATTTGAGAGCGGGAGCGGCATTAATACTTGCAGGACTTACAGCAGAGGGCACAACTACAATAAATGATATATATCATATTGATAGAGGCTATGTTTCTATTGAGGAGAAATTAAAGGGACTAGGAGCAGACATAGAAAGAGTGAGTTCTCATAAATAACAGGGAAATTCAATAAGCGATAAAAATATATGGCGGTTCACTTATAATTTAAGAGGGTGTAAATTATTTTGTGTATTCTCTTCCTTTAAGCAAAATAATTGAATTATTTAATTATGAAAAAATGTTAGTATAGTTGATAAATGTTGTTACTTTGTAATTACTTTTCAGTATATTATTTCCATTTCTAGTTATTAATATACTCTCTAAATATTAGGTTAGGGTAGTATTGAAAAGTGATTTGAGTCGTTATTGATGAATCATACATGAACGGATTGCCTCTGGGTAGTCCGTTTTGCTTGTTTAACGGGAAAATTTAACTATAACCCTTAGGGGTTTGGGCGACGGAGTCCCAAAGCTACGCTCCTTCATTTAGGATCTCACTAAATAATATATTGAGCTGGCTGATAACAAGGTCCCAATTTGCATATACTCTAGTCCATTTCTTACTTACCTTTTCAGTTGCCAAATATAGCATCTTCATAAGACTATCATCGTTCGGGAATATAAGCTTTGTCTTCGTAACTTTTCTAAATTGACTGTTAAGACTCTCTATAGCATTTGTGGTATATATAATTCTACGAATATAATCTGGAAATACAAAGAAAGTTATGAGATTATCCCAATTATCTTCCCAACTTTTTATTGCATTTGGATATTTACTACCCCATTTTTCTTTAGCAAAATTTGAATTTTCTAGTGCAAAATCTTCATTTACTGAGCCATAAACGGCTTTCAAATCTTTAGCAAATGCCTCCTTGTCTTTATGTGGTATATATTTCATACTTGCTCTTAATTGATGAATTATGCATCGTTGTATCTTTGCAAAAGGATATACCGCGCCTATTGCTTCCTTGAAGCCACTTAAGCCATCGACACAGAACACCAAAACGTTCTTAAGGCCTCTGTTTCTAAGGTCATTAAGCACTGAAAGCCAGAACTTACTGCTTTCATTTGCTCCTATCCAAATACCAAGCACCTCTTTTTCGCCATCCATATTTACACCTAAAACAACGTAGGCTGCCTTGATTATGATATGCTTGTCGTCACGTACTTTGTAGTGAATTGCATCCATAAAAATAAAAGAGTACGTTTTTTCAAGTGGCCTATTTTGCCACTCTGTAACTACAGGCATAATTCTGTTTGTTATATTCGAAACCATTTCAGCAGATATCTCAACCTCATATAGATTTTTCACTTGCTCTGATATGTCCCTTGTAGTCATTCCAGCTGCATAGAGCGCCATTATTTTATCTTCGATACCAGTTATATTTCTTTGATACTTAGGCAATATTTTAGGCTCAAATTCACCATTTCTATCACGAGGTATATTAAGATCTACTGCTCCCAACTCAGATTTTACAGTTTTTTTAGAATAACCATTTCTACTGTTTGGAGTTCGTTTTTCGGATATATCATATTTATCATATCCAAGTTGCGAATCCATTTCTGCTTCTAATGTCTCCTGAAGAACGTCTCTAAACATACTTTTCATAGCAGTTAAAACCTCATTTGGACTTGTAAACTTTTGCTCGTTGATATAATCCCTTAAAATATCTTTCGAAATGTTTGACATAAAAATACTCCTCCTTGCAATCTTTGATAATTAGCTTATCTCAATTATTGCCAAGAAAGAGTGCTTTTTATTCTGTTTACACAAAATTATTTACAGGCCCTAATTTAAACTTGGATAGTTGGAATATATAAGTGTTATATTCCAATTATTTTATAATAAACACCTAAAAATAATAAACTAGCACAATGACTAGTATATTATTTTTGGGTGCCTTTTGGTTACAACTGGTCTAAATCTTTTTATCCGTTATCTCTATTAATAAATGCATAATAGTAGGCACTATTATTTTACAGGGATTTAGGCAATGGAAAAAAGTAATATTTTTTATAGTTATTTAATATGTATAAGGTAAAGGTTGTTTTATAACGAGAGGAGAAAAAAATGAGAAGAGTTTTTATTACAGTACATTTAAAAAATATCCTTCTATTAATAACTGCATTTATTGCATTTATAGTTATTACTTCTGTTTTAATAGTGGGGGTAGGAAATAATAAAAGTATAAATAAGGGTAAAAACTCTGCAATTAAGGTAGAAGACAATGAGAATATTATAAAATATGGTTCACTAGCCAAAATCACTAAAGTTAAAGTTTTTATGTCAAAAGAAAATAATATAAAAGAACTTAGTTTAGAAGAATATGTTACGGGAGTTGTTGCAGCGGAAATGCCAGCTGATTTTGGAATAGAAGCTTTAAAATCTCAAGCAGTGGCGGCTAGGACTTATGCTTTAGCTCATGTCACAGAAATGGGTGGAACCCCATGTAAAAATGGTAATGGAGCTGATTTATGCGATACAGTCCACTGTCAAGTTTATAGGACTAAAGAAGAGCGTATAAAAGAATGGGGAACTTCTGGTGAAAAAAATTGGAATAAGATTAAAATGGCGGTTAAAGGAACATTAGGACAAGTTTTAACATATAACAACAACTTAGTAATGGAACCTTATTATTTTGCAACTAGCAGTGGGAAAACGGAAAATTCCGAAGAGGTATTTAGCGATAGCATACCTTATTTAAGGAGTGTAGAAAGTCCAGGCGAAGAAAGAGCAGGAAGCTTTAAGAGTAGTAAAATTTTAAAGTATAAAGATCTAAGTCGAATTATAAATAAAAACTATAATAATGCTAAGGTAACCTCAACTAATGTTAAGAAACAAATAACGGTAATTGATAGGACTGAGGCAGGGAGTGTTAAGAGTATTAAGGTAGGGAATATAACCATGACAGGCAGTAAGTTTAGAACAATGCTCGGTTTAAAATCATCGAATTTTGAAATGAAGTTTAATTTAAGCAATATAGAAATAGATTGCAGCGGATATGGTCATGGTGTAGGGATGAGTCAATGGGGTGCGGATGCGATGGCGAAAGATGGGAAAACCTATATTGAAATATTAACTCATTATTATCAAGGGACTGTTATATCCAAATGAAAAAAAATACACATAAGCTGGTTATCCTATATAAAAAATGGATAATCAGCTTTGCTTTTTATAAAAATAAACTTGAAGATGATTTAAGCAAAACTAAGGGTGAATAATTTAAAATTTAAAATATGTTTTAAACTATAAAATATAAATATTATTAAAATGTAGATTAACTTAAATAAATTTTAGGAAATATGTATGTTTTAATAAAATATGGACAAAAATACAAATGGAGGTGTTTGTATGAATAAGAATGAAAACAATAAGACATTAAATTTTTTTAAGAAGGAAGGATTCTATGTAATTTTATTTGTTTGTTTATGTATAGTAGCTTCAGTGGCGTCTATAACAGCAAATAATAATAAGAAGCTTTCAAGCAAGCAAGAAGCATTACAAAAACAACAAGCAAATGCAGGAGATGTTATAAAAGCGCAACAAAAAGAATATGAGGGTGCTCTTCAAGTAAAAGAAGAAAAGAAAGCTAAGGCTGAAGCGCTTAAAGCGGTACCAGATATCAAAAAGGTTACAACAGGAAAAGCGGCATCAGCAGTATCTAAATCAGTTAATGCTAAATTTGAAAATCCCGTAGCAAATGGATTACTCGCAAGGGCATATTCAAAAGATATTGATTCAGTAGTGTGGAAGACTGATGGAAGCTATAGGACAAATTTAGGTATTGACATTCAAGCAAAAATAGGGGAGCCAGTTGTAGCGGTTATGGATGGAATAGTTAAAGAAGTTGGTACTGACGTTAATGGCCAAAAAGGTAAGATGGTTAAGATAGATCATCAAAATGGATTTATTACTAACAGTACTAATCTAGATGAAAAAATATTAGTAAAAAAAGGCGATAAAGTAACTAAAAAACAGCAAATTGGTACAGTGGGAAACACTAGTTTAAATTCATTTAAGGAAGAATATGGATCTCACTTACACTTTGAAGTTCTGCAGAGTAATAAGAATGTTGATCCTGCTAAATATGTAAAATATGAGAAATATCAACCTGCAGAAACTAAGAAATAACCAATAACCATCTCAATTAGCCATTTTTTAAAAATATATTAGAAGATGACTAATTGGAATGGAATTTAAAAGCAAGATAATGCATATTTATAAATATATAAGGGTTAAGGAGGCAACACTTGAAAGACTATATTGAAGATCGAGTACTAGAAGTTGCTAAGTACATTATCGAGTCAAAATCTACAATAAGAAGAACTGCCAAAGTGTTTGGCGTTAGCAAGAGTACTATACACAAGGATATGACGGAAAGATTACCCACAATAAATCCTCAAATTGCCAGCGATGCAAAAACAATTTTGGATATAAATAAAGCTGAGCGGCATATAAGAGGCGGAAGAGCAACTAAATTGAAATATAAAGAAGCACAAGGATAAAAACATTCGAAGCTAAAAACTATAAAAAAATTTTAAAATTAAAAGAGGGTTTTCTTATAGCTTTATAGAATAGAGTTTAGTGTAATTTAAATATTGAATATACTAAAGAGCAGGAGTGGTTTTGAAATGTTTTTTTTTAGAATGGGTACAGATATGGGAATAGATTTGGGTACATCTACAGTGCTTGTATATATCAAAGGAAAAGGTGTTATATTAAAAGAACCTTCTGTTGTTGCCATAGATAGAAATAATAATAAGGTATTGGCAGTAGGAGAAGAAGCTAGGCAAATGATAGGAAGGACACCAGGCAATATTGTGGCAATACGCCCTATGAGGGACGGTGTTATTTCGGATTATGACATAACTGAAAAAATGTTAAATCATTTTATCAAGAAGGCTTGTGGGAAAAGAAGGTTATCTTCTCCAAAAGTTGTAATATGTGTACCTTGCGAAGCAACGGAAGTAGAAAGAAGAGCGGTAGAAGATGCAGGTAGAAATGCCGGAGCTAAGAAAGTTCAACTTATAGAAGAACCACTAGCAGCGGCAATCGGAGCGGGACTCGATATTACTAGAGCAAGTGGTAATATGGTTATTGACATTGGTGGAGGCACGACTGATATTGCAGTTATTTCTTTAGGAGGCATGGTTGTACGTGAATCAGTTAAAGTAGCTGGTGATAAGTTTGATGAAGAGATTATAAAATATATCAGAAAAAAACATAAATTAATGATTGGTGAGAGGACTGCAGAGGATTTAAAAATCAACATAGGTTGTGCTTATAAACAAGAAGAAAAGACAAGCATGGAGATAAGAGGGAGAGATTTAATTACAGGTCTTCCTAAGAATTTAGAAGTATCATCAGAAGAAATGAGAGAAGCTTTAAAAGAGGCGGTATATTTAATAGCAGGATGTGCACATTCCGTATTAGAAAAAACACCACCTGAGCTTTCAGCAGATATAGCTGATAAAGGTATAGTTATGACTGGTGGAGGTGCATTGTTAAAAGGCTTAGGTAAGCTCATACAAGAGGTTACTAAAGTTCCGGTATATCTAGCGGAGGATCCGATTTCATGCGTAGCACTCGGAACAGGTAAAGTATTGGATTATATGGATAAGTTAGATAATTCATTCAATGGAAGAGAATTATGCTTAACAGAATAAAAAGTATAAGCAAGCTATAAAAATAAGCAATACAATTATTAGTTTAATTGTATTGCTTATTTTTATATTATATAAGATTTGTAAGTTTAAATTGTGGATAATTATTTAAAACTAATTAAAGCATGTTAAACAGGGCTCAAATTATTTTCTTCATTGGTAAGGGAGTGCAAATAGTATGAATGCAAGAGGGATCTGCTTAAAACATTAGCAATATCCATTACCAAGCTCAATCTTATGTTTCTATTTGTAAATAATTCACTATCATCACTTGAATCTACTATACCTATTAATGAAAGAGTGCCTACCTTAGGAAGGGTTTTCCCTACACCTTTGCCAGGATGAATTGGATAATTTCTAGCTTGGAGTTCTCCAATATTTGAAATGTCTCCTAAACAAGCATCTACACCTATTATAGTACAATTTGGGTGCAATGCATTTATTTTAGATAATTTACTATCTATGTTTAAGGCATGAATTGGATTATCTATAGTGCCATATACAGGTAATGGAAAGGAACTATTTTTTAAAAGTGTACCAACTAAAGGACCTAGACAATCGCCTATACATCTATCGGTACCTATGCAAACAACTAAAGTATTTTTGTCAATATAGTCTTTTAGAAAATTAGAAAGTGTATAGTATGCTAAAGGATCTTTATAATGGGTTTTAGCTTTACTCAAGAAATATACCTCCTTGTATTGCGCTGGGGAAAAATTATTAGTTTCCTATGAATAATTTATATGAATAAATCCCGTGTATTATTATAATAAAGAATAAAAAAATGATTAATTAAAAAATGATATATAAGTATATTAACTATATGAAGGAAAACCAAATAAAAAATATAATAAATTATTTGTGCAAATAGTAAGTTGTATCAATGCTTAATATTAAGCAAATATGCGAATAGTATAGTTATGGAGAGAAGAAGTCGTTTATTAAAGGATAATAGACTTGAAATTAATTAATTAAAGTTGTATAATAATTCTTGTCGACACGGTAAAACGGTAAAACGGCAAAATGATAAAACATAATATGCTGGCATGGCTCAACGGTAGAGCAGCTGACTTGTAATCAGCAGGTTGTAGGTTCAATTCCTATTGCCAGCTCCATAAGTGGAGGAGTTCCCGAGTGGCCAAAGGGGGCAGACTGTAAATCTGTTACGTAATGTTTCGATGGTTCGAATCCGTCCTCCTCCACCATTTATAATGGTTTACAATAAATTATGGCTTACAATAAATTATGGGAGCATAGCTCAGCTGGGAGAGCATCTGCCTTACAAGCAGAGGGTCACAGGTTCGAACCCTGTTGTTCCCACCATAATAATCTTTTTAAAATAGAATAAAATGCATGCTGGCATGGCTCAACGGTAGAGCAGCTGACTTGTAATCAGCAGGTTGTAGGTTCAATTCCTATTGCCAGCTCCACATATGGAGGAGTTCCCGAGTGGCCAAAGGGGGCAGACTGTAAATCTGTTACGTAATGTTTCGATGGTTCGAATCCGTCCTCCTCCACCAAAAGACATCTATAGATGTCTTTTTTTATTTTTTACAGGGTTTAGATTCTGTTGACACCATAGAATGCATATGGTATTATAATTAAAACTTAATAATTGATAACTCTTATCAAGAGAGGTGGAGGGAAAAAGGCCCTATGAAACCCGGCAACCGGTGCAATGCACCATGGTGCCAATTCCTGCAGTTATAATCTGCAAGATAAGGGAGATGATTAAATCACCTCTTCTTATATTTGGAAGAGGTTTTATTTTTTTATAGGGAAATTTTAGAGAATAGAAGGGAGAATTATAATGAAAAGATTATTTACATCAGAATCCGTTACAGAAGGACATCCAGACAAAATTTGTGACCAAATTTCAGATGCTGTACTTGATGCTATTTTAGAGCAAGATCCTTATGCTAGGGTTGCTTGTGAAACAGCGGTTACTACAGGAATGGTTTTAGTTATGGGAGAGATAACAACTAGTTGTTATGTAGATGTTCCTAAGGTTGTTAGGAATACCATTGAAGGCATAGGATATACTAGAGCAAAATACGGGTTTGATGCTAGCACATGCGCTGTACTTACGTCTATTAATGAACAATCAACAGATATAGCTATGGGAGTAGATGAGGCATTAGAATCTAAAGCAGGCGAGATTGATAAGGTTGACGCAATAGGTGCTGGTGATCAAGGCATGATGTTTGGATTTGCAACTAATGAGACACCAGAATACATGCCACTACCAATTGCTATGGCTCACAGATTAGCAAGAAAGTTAAGCGAAGTAAGAAAAAATGGCACATTAGATTACTTAAGACCGGACGGAAAGACTCAAGTTACTGTAGAGTATGAAGATAATAAGCCAGTAAGAATAGATACTATTGTTATTTCAACTCAACATGCGGAAGAAGCAACTCATGATCAAATTGAAAATGATTTAAAAGAGCATGTAATAAAACCTGTAGTTCCAAGTGGATTATTAGATGAAAATACTAAATATTATATAAATCCTACAGGCAGATTTGTAATTGGAGGACCGCAAGGAGACTCTGGTTTAACAGGAAGAAAAATAATAGTAGATACTTATGGTGGATATGGAAGACATGGAGGTGGAGCATTCTCAGGAAAGGATGCAACAAAAGTTGATAGATCCGCTGCATATGCTGCAAGATGGGTTGCTAAAAATTTAGTTGCTGCAGGAGTTTCAGATAAATTGGAAATTCAGTTAGCTTATGCTATAGGTGTAGCTAAACCGGTATCTATAGAGGTCGAAACTTTCGGAACAGGAAAAATTGACGATGATAAAATAGTTCAAATAGTTGAAAAAGTATTTGATTTAAGGCCAGCTGTAATTATAAGAGAATTAGAACTAAGAAGACCTGTTTATAAACAAGTAGCTGCCTATGGACATTTTGGAAGAATTGATTTAGATCTTTCATGGGAAAAACTAAACAAGGTTGATGAAATAAAAAAGTACGTATAATATAAAAAAAGGGATAACAATTATTAATTGTTATCCCTTTTTAGTGCATGTGATTATTAAGTAGTATTTTGATAAAACCTAAGATAGGGGTATACTGAACATAAGAGATGTAAAATACATATGATATAATAACATTAATAATAATATTATTGCTAATAATATTATTATTAATGTTATTATATGAATTTATAAATAGGAGAGATTTTATGCCGGAAATACAAGGGATAATCGAAGATGTAGTATTTCATAATGAAGAAAATGGATATATAATTGCTCATTTGAATGATAATAAAAAGCAGATAACTGTGGTAGGCATTGTGCCATATATAAGTGAAGGGCAGAACCTGAAATTAACGGGGGAGTGGGTTACTCATCCTCAATTTGGCAAGCAATTTAGAATAATACAATGTGAGGAAATAATACCTAGTTCACTTGAAGGTATAGAAAAATATTTAGCTTCAGGAGTTATTCAAGGAATTGGACCAATAACTGCTAAAAAAATTGTACAGCACTTTGGTGAAAACACCATGAATATATTAGATAATGAAATTGAAAAATTAAAAGAGATTGATGGTGTAGGACAAAAAAAGATTCAATTAATTTTTGAATCATATTCTAAGCAACGAGAAGTTAAAAATATAATGATATTTCTTCAAACATATGGAGTAACACCTAACCAATGTGTGAAAATTTATAAAAAATATGGAGGAGACTCTATAAAGGTAGTACAGGATAATCCTTATGTGTTAACTGAAACCATTTCTGGAGTAGGATTTAAAATTGCAGATAAGATAGCACAAAGTTTAGGCATTGACAAAGAGTCGCCTTTCAGAATACAAAGTGGAATTAATTATGTGGTAAATGAATTTTGCGCTATGGGAAATACTTATATGCCCTTAAACAAATTATACAAAGAATCTAAAAATATTCTTGGGGTTACGGCTGAAGAAATTGAAAAAAATGTTTATGATAATGTATTGCAGGGAAAATTGAAAGTCGAAAATATTGATGAAGAAGACTGTGTTTTCACTATGCCGTTCTATTACTGTGAATTAGCTATTACTAAAAAAATTATAACCTTATCTATAGAAAAGTATGACGAATTAGAAATAGACATAGAAGAAAAGATTAATGACTTCGAAGAAGAAAAAAACATAAAATTCGCAACGTCTCAAAAGACTGCTATTTGTGGTGCTGCAGAAAATAGTATTGAAATAATAACGGGAGGTCCAGGTACTGGCAAAACTACTATAATTAATTGCATTATAGAGGTATTTGAAGAAGCAGGAATGAAAGTTTATATGGCTGCGCCCACCGGAAGGGCTGCCAAAAGAATGACAGAGGCTACTGGTCGCGAAGCCAAAACCATACATAGGTTATTAGAACTTGGAGTAGGCAGAGATGATGGGTCGCAGTTCTCTAGAAGTGAGGAATCGCCTTTAGATTGTGATGTGCTAATTATTGATGAAGCATCTATGATAGACATAATGCTTATGAATAGTTTATTAAAAGCTATCAGCGTAGGAACTCGACTTATAATTGTTGGTGATGTTGACCAATTGCCATCTGTCGGACCGGGTAATGTACTAAGAGATATTATTGACAGTAAATGTGTTAAAGTAGTTAAGCTTAAGGAGATTTTTAGGCAAGCACAAGAAAGTATGATTATTGTGAATGCTCATAAAATTAACAATGGCGAGATGCCTATTTTGAATAAAAAGGATAAAGATTTTTATTTTATTGAGAATAATGAGCCGGAGAAAATCTTGGACAGTATAATTGCTTTAATCAATACCAGATTGCCAAAATTTAACAAAGAGTGGGATAAGATGAAGAACATTCAAATACTCTCTCCTATGAGAAAAGGGATATTGGGTATAGAAAATCTAAATGGAAAGCTTCAGCAAATATTGAACCCTAAATCTAAGTATAAAAAGGAAAAGGAATATAGGAATACTATATTTAGGGTAGGCGACAAGGTTATGCAAATTAAAAATAATTACTCTATAAAATGGAAAAAAATTAATGCAAAAGCTGAAGATGGAGTGGGCATTTTTAATGGTGATGTAGGGTATGTTGAAGATATTGATGAAGATAATGAAAATGTTATTGTGATTTTTGATGATGACAAACGGGTAGAATATGAAGGTGTATATTTAGATGAACTAGCTTTAGCGTATGCTATTACAATACATAAAAGTCAAGGTAGTGAGTTTGAAGTTGTAATTATGCCTATGTTTATGGGGCCCCCACTTTTAATGAACAGAAATTTACTTTATACAGGGATAACTAGAGCAAAGAATATGGTTGTTTTAGTGGGAGCAATAAAAGCTGTTAATTTCATGAAAGATAACAACAGAAGTTTCGAGCGGTACTCCGCTTTGGGCTGGAGAATAAGGCAAATAGTAGATGCAAATGTGGGCCATGATGAAAATTAGATTGATTTGTTTGGAAGAAATATTAAATTGCAAAGGAGATTTTACATGCTTTTCTACGCAAAATTAAACCTTAGTAAAGAAAAAGATGAGATTAGCAAAGAAATTTTAAGATGTTCTTTAAACAGCAAAAAAAGAATTGATGTTGTATCTATGTTTTACAATTCCTCTGATATATTGTTAGAAACTATAATTGAATATGTTAATGAAAAGAAAAATATATTGTATATAACTAATGAAAACCAGAGGAGTATTGATATTATTTACTTCATAAATAAATTTAGTAATTTAGGTCAATATGTATATTCACCTGAAACGAATTATGGCAGTGTGAATGAGTATTTACATATATGCAATCATGAAAATGCGTTAAAACTCCAAGAAAAATTTGATTTGATTATTTATAATGATATTAGAAGTTTTCCTAAATACACTAAGCAACAAATAAAAAAAGTGTTATTAAGAATGTGTAAAGCAAATAGTGTAGCTATAGCCTATTCTGTAGAGAATGTTTTAAGCGAGGGCACGCCAATAATGTTTCCGTTAAAAAACAATAATATTCCGATTATAGAGCCTAGAATCATAACTACGAGGATAAATCTTAGTACGGATATACCTTTGGTTGTTTATCAATATTTGAATTGGTCAATTATATCTAATAGAAAGGTAATAATATTTACACCAGATGAGGAAAAAACTATAGCGGTCTTTGAGTATCTATGTAATTTCAAAGAAAAGTTAAGTGAAAATATATTTTTGTTTATTAGTAAAAAAAGCGATGCTAATATTAAAGTAAAGTTCATGAATGAAGATGAGGGGATAATAGTCACTAATGACTTTGAAGAAAGTTATTTAGAATTTCATTCAATTGATGTTATAGTTTATTTTGCTGATAATGATAAATATAATCATAAGCAACTATTATATTTATCAAGTAAGGTTGGGAGATATGAAAGTATACAAAGGGGAGAGGCTATATTTTTAGCTAATGTTGAAACTGTGCAAATGGATAAAGCTAAAAATATAGCTAGAAAATTTAATGAGAAAGCGTGGGAGCGAGGATTATTAAATATATAAGAAAAATACTTTATTGTTTAGTTCAGCTCATATATTCAGGCGATGAACAGTGCGTGATTTGTAGTGGATATAGTGAGGAAAGTGAAGCTTTGTGTACTAAATGCAGAGAAAAATTGAAGCGCTGTGTGCAAAGCTTTTATATAGGTCGCAATGAAGAAAAATATCTTGTTTGGTCAGTGTTTTATTATTCTAATATAGTAAAAGAATTAATTATTAGGCTTAAATATAAAAGCGATTTTATATGCGGTGAAATCTTAGCTGAATACATGTTACAACTTGTAAAAAGCAATGAATTACAGTTTGACTTAATATCTTATGTACCTATGACTAAAAAAGCTTTAAAAAATAGGGGGTATAACCAAAGCGAGTTTTTGGCAAGCTATTTATCGCGATTTTTAAATATTCCAGTGATTTGCAACTTGATTAAAACTGAGGATACTAAAGATCAAATAGGTCTCAATGGCGAAGAAAGATGGAACAATATGGAGAAATGTTTTGAGATCCAAAAAAATGAAGCTATAAAAAATAAAAATATTTTGCTCATTGATGATGTTATAACCACTGGGGCTACAGCGTTTCATTGTGCTCACAAACTGAAAGAAAGTGGGATAAATAATATTTATATATTGACAATAGCCAAAAGTAATGTATAATACGTATTGTAGTAAGTTAGGTTTGTGGTTGAAAGTCGATGCCAGTCGCAGGCGAAACGATCCACGTAAGTTAAACAAAGTTTAGCGAGCATGGTGCGGCTTAGAGGTTAGTCCTGCCGTTTAGTAGACGAGAGTGTTAGTAGTGAGAGGGTAATTCTGGGTAGCAAAAGCTCCAGCAGGCGAGTGTGGGGTCAAAGACCAGGTCAACTAACTTAATATATAAAAACTCCTAATATTATATTAGGAGTTTTTATTTTATTGGTACCTAAAAATATCGAATATAATTTAAATTGTATTAATATTATGTGAATTCTGATTTTAATGGTTGCTATTTAGCATTAAAAGTAATAGAATTGAAATATAAAACATATATCATGCTTAGTAATTAAGCAGTATGTAGATATTAGAGAGGGGCTGTAAGTATGAAAGTCAAAGTAATAGGAAGAAATATAGAGATAACAGAAGCCTTGAAAAATATTATAGACAAGAAAATAGCAAGATTGGATAAGTATTTTAGTCCAGATGTGGAAGCACAGACAACATTAGGCGTTTGTAAGAATAGACATACAATAGAAGTTACAATCCCTTTTAATGGAGTTATTTTAAGATCAGAAGAGCAAAATGAAGATATGTATACATCATTAGATATTGTAGTTGATAAATTAGAAAGACAAATTAGAAAAAATAAAACAAAATTAGAAAAAAGGAATAGAGGAACATCTCTTAAATTTCAAGGCATACCAAAATATGATAAGAACGAAGATGATGGTATAGATCCTAAGATAGTAAAGATGAAGAAATTTGCATTTAAACCTATGTCAGCAGAGGAAGCAGTACTTCAAATGGAACTCGTTGGTCATAGTTTCTTCGTATATATGAGTGATGGTAGTTCAGAGGTAAATGTAGTATATAAAAGAAAAGATGGAAATTATGGTTTGATAGAACCAGAATTTTAAAATATATTAAATTTAAAGGATTAAAGTAAATTTACTTACTTTAATCTTTTTTTAACTTAAAAAAAGTATAGTGAAAAATTATTAATGATAATTTACAAAATTTATAAATTCGTATAAGTTGAACAGTAACAAATTAAGTGGTATAATTTTAAGTATATATTTAGGGACTATTAAAATGAATAGTGAGGATGAAAAGAATGAAATTTTTTGAAAAGTTATTTGGTAGTTATAGTGATAGAGAGATAAAAAGAATAATTTCAACAGTAGATAAAATAGAAGAATTAGATCCGTTGATGACTAGTTTAAGCGATGAAGAACTTAAATCAAAAACAGAAGAATTTAAAACTAGATTAAATAAAGGAGAGACTTTAGAGGATATATTGCCTGAAGCCTTTGCGGTGGTTAGAGAAGCTTCATGGAGAGTTCTTAATATGAAGCATTTTAGAGTACAACTAATTGGTGGAATAGTACTGCACCAAGGAAGAATAACAGAAATGAAAACGGGTGAAGGAAAGACCTTAGTGGCTACACTTCCCTCATATTTGAATGCGTTAACAGGAAATGGTGTTCACATAATTACAGTTAATGACTACCTTGCCAAAAGAGATAGCGATGACATGGGACGAATACACGAATTCTTAGGTATTTCTGTAGGCGTAATTATTCATGATTTAGATCAAACACAAAGGCAAGCGGCCTATAATTCAGATATAACATATGGGACAAATAACGAATTTGGGTTTGACTATTTAAGAGATAATATGGTTGTTTATAAAGAAGAAAGAGTTCAAAGAAAATTAAACTTTGTAATCGTGGATGAGGTTGATTCTATATTAATAGATGAAGCTAGAACACCGCTTATAATATCTGGAGAAGGAGAAAAATCTACAGATTTTTATAAAGTAGCAGATTATTTTGTTAAGGGTCTAGTGAAGGAAGAAGATTATACTATAGATGAAAAAGCTAGTGCTGTTATATTATCTAATGCTGGTATAGATAAAGCGGAAAAATATTTTCATTTAGAGAATTATGCTGATGCAGAAAATATGGGTATACAGCACCATACAGTTCAAGCTTTAAAAGCAAACTTCATCATGAGAAAAGATAAAGATTATATGGCAAAGGATGGTCAAGTTATCATAGTGGATGAGTTTACTGGAAGACTCATGGAAGGCAGAAGATATAGCGATGGGCTTCACCAAGCTATTGAAGCAAAAGAGAGCGTCAAAATTGAAAAAGAGTCAAAAACTCTTGCAACTATTACCTTCCAGAACTATTTTAGAATGTATAATAAGTTATCGGGCATGACTGGAACTGCGCTTACAGAAGAAAATGAATTTAGAGAAATATACGGATTGGATGTAATAGTAATACCTACAAATATGCCATTAACAAGAATTGATAACGCAGATTTAGTGTTTAAAACTGTTAATGGGAAATATAAAGCTATAGTAGATGAAATAGTTGAAACTTATAAAAACAAGCAGCCCGTTCTCGTAGGAACTGTTAGTATAGAAAAATCAGAATTATTATCTGATATGCTTAAAAAAAGAGGAATTCCTCATCAAGTACTTAATGCTAAATATCATGAAAGAGAAGCGGATATAGTCTCTCATGCAGGAGCACGTGGCATGGTTACCATAGCAACTAATATGGCGGGCCGTGGTACAGATATTAAGCTTGAAGAAGGCGTTGTTGAAGTTGGTGGGCTCAAGATAATTGGAACTGAAAGACATGAATCTAGGCGTATTGATAATCAGCTTAGGGGTCGTGCTGGTCGTCAGGGAGATACTGGAAGCTCAAGATTTTACATATCACTCGAAGATGATTTAATGAGAATATTTGGGTCTGAAAGACTTCAAGGGGTTGTAGGAAAATTAGGATTAACTGATGAGGACGCTATTGAAAGCAAGATGGTAAGTGGTGCTATAGAAAGTGCTCAAAAGAAAGTTGAAGGAAATAACTTTGATATAAGAAAAAATGTTGTTCAATATGATGATGTAATGAACCAACAGAGAGAAATAATTTATAGACAAAGAACAGAGGTTCTTCAAGGCGAAAATATAAAAGATCAAATTGAAGAAATGATACAAGATGTTGTTTTCTCTGCAGTTGATTCACATATTAGTGGAGTTGAGGAAAGTTTTGATGAGGAATTAGTAAAACTTATTAACTATCTTGAAGAAATATATCTTCCAAAGGGTATGGTTTCAATAGAAGAACTTTCTAAAACATCTAATGAGGAAATTAAAAATACTCTTTTAGAAATAGCTAAAAAAATCTATGAACAAAAAGAAGAAAATTTTGGTGACGAACAAATAAGAGAAGTCGAAAGGGTTATTCTTCTAAGGGTAGTAGATAGTAAATGGATGGATCATATCGATGAGATGGAACATTTAAAGCAGGGCATTGGACTTAGAGCTTATAAGCAACAGGACCCATCACAAGCCTACCAAATGGAAGGTAGCGATATGTTTGCTGAAATGATTGAAAATATAAAGACGGAAACTGTTAAATACTTATTTCATGTGCAAATAGAAAAAGCACCTGAGAGAGAAATGGTTTCTAAGATTACATCAACAAATCATGATAATTCCATTAAAAATGAGCCAATTAAAAAAGTTACTAAACAAGGAAGAAATGATGAATGTTCTTGTGGTTCAGGGAAAAAACACAAAAATTGCTGTGGCAGAGGTTAATAATTATTAATAACTTCAAACAACCGCATAAGGGATAATAATAGTTGGAAATATAAAACCGTCAATTTCCAACTGAAAAGGGATGAGCAATTGATTCTTGCTTATCCCTTTTCAAATATAATGAAAGAGGTGCTATAATTGATAATACTAATCGAAGAAACAATAAGTGAATTAAACGTATTAAAAAGTAATGTAGAAGAGATTAGGGTGTCTCTTTGACGTAGCGTCTATGGAAAAACAATTAAAAGAACTTGAGTTTACAATGCAGGAGACGAGCTTTTGGCAGGATATAAAAGCGGCACAACAAGTTACTCAAAAAGCTAAGGGTATTAAAGATAGAATTGATAGATTCAATTTAATAATTAGTAAGATAGAAGATTTGGAAGTGCTAATTGAACTAAGTGAGGAGGAAGAAGATGATTCCTCTATAGCAGAAATGAAAAGTGAATTAAAAGACCTAACGCTGGATACAGATAGGTTCAGGATAGAAATTTTATTAGCTGGGAAATATGATATAAATAATGCGATTTTAACGCTTCATACCGGTGCAGGTGGAAGTGACGCTCAAGATTGGACAGAAATGCTTTATAGAATGTACTCAAGGTGGTGTGAAAAGAAGGGATATAAGATCGAAGTTTTAGATTATCAGCCATCTGATGAAGCGGGTATTAAAGCAGTGACATTAAAAATAACTGGCGAATATGCCTATGGATATTTAATGGCCGAAAAGGGAGTGCATAGGTTAGTGAGAATTTCACCTTTTAATGCAAATGGTAAGAGGCAAACCTCGTTTGCATCTTGTGAAGTACTTCCAGAGCTTACCGATAATCAAGATGTTGAAATAAAGCCTGATGATCTGAGAATAGATACTTATAGATCTGGAGGGGCAGGAGGTCAACATGTAAATAAAACTGACTCAGCCATAAGGATTACCCATATACCTACGGGTATAGTAGTACAGTGTCAAAATGAAAGAAGTCAGCATAGTAATAAACAAACTGCGATGAAGATGCTTATGGCAAAATTATTGGATTTAAAGGAAAGAGCTAAAAAAGATAGAATAGAAGACTTAACTGGGGATTTGAAAGAAAATGGTTGGGGAAGTCAAATTAGATCTTATGTATTTCATCCATATAACTTGGTAAAGGATCATAGGACTAATACAGAAATGGGTAATGTAGATGCAGTTATGGATGGGGATATTGATATTTTTATCGAGGCGTACTTAAGGCAGAACAATAAATATCATCAGGTATAGCTACAATAAAGAAGGGTGGTACCATTATAGAAATGTAGACACATTTCTATTTGAACCTAAAAGATCCAGCAGAATATATTGTATATTCTGCTGGATCTTTTATTTTTGTTATGTATAGGTCATAAGCATTTTCATCTTATGACTTACATTTAAAGTTTATTATTTTGTTATCACTGTTCCTGCTGTTCCGCTTATTGCTTCTCTAGCTTTTTCGAGTGATGTTATAATTGCTTTTCTGCCTTCTTGTGCTTCAACGAAAGCAAGAGCCGCTTTTATTTTTGGAAGCATAGAACCAGGAGCAAAATGTCCTTCTTTAATATAAGTTTTAGCTTCTTCAACAGTTATTATTGAAAGATTCTTTTGATTTGGAGTACCAAAGTTAATAGCAACCTGTTCAACGGCTGTAAGTACAACTAATGCATCAGCATTTAGTAATTCAGCTATTTTAGAAGAAGCAAAATCTTTATCTATTACTGCTGGAACGCCCTCAAGGTTTCCATTTCCATTATCAATTACAGGTATACCGCCACCGCCAACAGTTATAACAATATGTCCAGCTTCAACTAATGTTTTGATAATAGGTTCTTCAACTATAGCCATTGGAAGTGGTGAAGCCACTACGCGTCTCCATCCTCTATTTGAATCCTCTTTCATTATATATCCTTTTTCAATCATTAATTTCTTAGCCTGTTCCTCCGTAAAGAAAGAACCTACTGGCTTAGTTGGATCCTTAAATCCTGGATCATTCTGATCAACAATTACCTGAGTAACTACTGTTGCAACGTCCTTATTTATTCCTCGTTTTCTCATCTCTGATCTAATGCTTTGTTGCAGATGATAGCCTATATAACCTTGGCTCATAGCACCACATTCAGGAAAAGGCATTATTGGGCTATTTTCATTTATAGAAGCGGCTGCTTCATAAGTAGCTACGAGTTGACCTACTTGAGGTCCATTACCATGAGCAACAATAACCTCGTGACCCTCTTCAATTAAATCTACAATGGCTTCTGACGTCTGTCTTGCTGTTACTAATTGTGCTTCTGATGTAGTATCCTTTGGATTTGCTTGAAGGGCATTTCCACCAAGTGCTATTACTATTCTTGACATATATATTTCTCCTTTTATATTATATATAAAATATAATTTATTTAATAACTTAAAAATATTTTATAAAATTTCATTGAAATAATGTTTAAAGTTGAATTTTGCCAATTGAAAGCAGTATAATCATTAAGATTGCAACTACCATAATGGCTACCATTCCTATTTTCTCGTTTATTTTAATAGGTTCATTCTTTTCTTTCCTAGCCTTTAGATATACAAATATACCCACTGCATATAGTATTACTGCTGCTCCTAGATAATTTATTCCTACTGCGTAAATTACATATAGTGAATAGGTACAGGCTAATATAGAAACTATCTTATCTTTAGCTCCTAGGACATCTGTAAATGCAACTTTAACTGCATATAGTGATGAAAGCAAATATGGAATTAAAATACATGTTGTTGAAATTAAAAACACACTACCATATGCAGACTGAAGTGCTGGTAAAAGTAGCGAAAGTAAAAATATTTGAGTTAATCCATCAGTTAGTAATAATGAATTTACTGCAGCACCATTGTCATTTTGTTTAATAAACCATTTTGGCATTGTGCCACCCTTTGCCGCAACATAAGGAATTTCTGCTGCAAGCATAACCCAACTAATTAGGCAGCCTACAAGTGAAATAATTAAACCAACTTTAACGATTACAGCTCCAATACTGCCAAGTACAGTAATTGATAACATATCTGCTAGAGGGGTTTGTGAACTAGCAAGAGTATTAGCTGAAATTACTCCCATAGCGGTTGTTGAAACCAGTATATAAAGCACTAAAGTTATAATTAAACTTATTATTGTAGCAGTTCCGACAGTCTTTTGAGATTTCGCTCTCTCAGAAAGCACTGTTGCAGCTTCGATACCAATAAAGCACCACAAAATTGTACCCATTGCTCCTTTAATTTGCAAGAACACGGTGGTAGAACCCCCCGTAGAAGCTAATATTGTTTTCCAATTATCAACATTAAAAGTTCTAGTTTTAAATATTGCAAGACCAAATACAATTACCATTAATAAGGGTATGATTTTTGCAACTGTGGCAACGGCATTTATTATTCCGGCGCTCTTAACTCCACGCATTTGTATATAATGAATTATCCATAATAGTGCAGATGCTAATAAAAATGTTACTATAGGTTTTACGTCACCTACTAAACTATTAAAAGTTTTAAATATAAGAATAAAAAATGCAACGTTTCCAAGCCAAGCGCTTAACCAATATCCCCAGGCTGAATTGAATCCAACAAATTCTCCAAAGCCTTCTTTTGCATAAGTGAATATGCCCCCTGTAAGCGCTGGTCTTTTGTTTGCAAGTAATTGAAATACTAGTGCTAAAAATGCCACGCCAAGTCCACCAATTACCCATGCAATAATTACTGCTTGAGGGTTTGCTTTACCGATAAGATCAGTTGGGCTATTAAAGATGCCACCACCAATCATGGAACCAACTCCAAGAGCAATTAATAGAGACAAGCCTAGCTTCTTATCTTTATCCTTTTCCATTTTATAATCTCCTTTTGATTAATGTATTAGCCATATTTTAAATTGGTGAGAGCAATAATATTGCCCTCACCAATTAATTTTATAATTATTTTAGGCTAGTTTCCAAGTGTAGCAACCATAATTGCTTTGATTGTATGCATTCTGTTTTCTGCTTCATCAAATACTATAGAATGTGTACTTTCAAATACTTCATCTGTAACTTCTAAACCTTCAAGACCATATTTTTCAAATATATCTTTACCTACAAGTGTCTTTAAATCATGAAAAGCTGGTAGGCAGTGCATGAATTTAACGTTTTTGTTACCTGTCTTATTAAGCATTTTCATATTAACTTGGTATGGCCTTAATAATTCTATTCTTGATGCCCATACTTCGTCTGCTTCGCCCATAGAAACCCATACGTCTGTGTAGATTACATCTGCATTTTTAACTCCTGCATCCACGCTATCTGTAATAGTAATTTTTGCTCCTGTTTCTTTAGCAATTTCATTGCATTTTGAAACTAATGCTGTTTCAGGGAATAAGCTCTTTGGTGATACTATTCTAAAGTCCATACCCATTTTAGCAGCACCAATCATCAATGCATTTGCCATGTTGTTTCTTCCATCTCCAGCATATACAAACACAATGTCGCTTAATGGCTTGTCAAAGTGTTCTTTTATAGTTAAAAAATCTGCAAGAATTTGTGTTGGGTGGTCTTCAGTTGTTAATCCGTTCCATACTGGAACTCCTGCATATTTTGCTAGTTCTTCAACTATTTCTTGGCCATATCCTCTATATTCTATTCCATCATACATTCTGCCAAGAACTCTAGCTGTATCTGCTACAGATTCCTTTTTGCCAATTTGAGTTCCTGTAGGTCCAAGGTAAGTTACATGAGCTCCTTGGTCTAGTGCTCCTACTTCAAAAGCACATCTTGTTCTTGTAGAACTCTTTTCAAATATTAGCGCAATATTTTTACCTTTTAATTTCTGTTGTTCTGTACCTGCATACTTAGCTCTTTTTAAATCTCTAGCTAAATCTAAAAAGTAGTTTATTTCATTTGGAGTAAAGTCCATCAAAGTTAAAAAGTTTCTGTTTCTTAAGTTAAACATAATAAATTCCTCCTAATATTGTTGTTTTTATAAGTTATCTCTATTTAGTGGCATACTCATACATCTTGGGCCGCCTCTTCCTCTTGAAAGTTCGGCACTTGGCATTGTGAGTACTGTTACACCATGTTTTGATAAAATTTCATTAGTAACATAATTTCGTTCATAAGTTATAACTTTTCCTGGTGCAATAGCTAGAGTGTTTGATCCGTCGTTCCATTGTTCTCTTGCTGCTACAATAGCGTCACCACCGCCGCATCTTATTAAATCAACTGAAGGCACTTTTAATGCAGATTTTAATACATTTTGTAATATATCTTTTTCTTGCTTAATATTTAATTGTCCATTGACACCTTTTGTAATTTCGAAAACATTAAGTGGTCCTTCTATCTCTGGGTGTATTGTAAATTTATCATAATCAACCATAGTAAATACAGTATCAAGATGCATAAATGCTCTACTAGATGGAATTTCTAATACTAATACTTTTTCAAAAGTAGTATGTTTTTCAAACAAATTTCTTGCTACAACTTCTATAGCTTCAGGTGAAGTTCTTTGACTACACCCTATTGCAAGGGTTGTGGCAGATAATATAAGTTCGTCTCCACCTTCGATATTACTTGGAAGGCTTCTATCATACCAAAGTGGCACTTCATTTTGTTTGAAGGAACTATGATATTCATGAATAAATTCTAGGAACAAAGTCTCACGTCTTCTAGCTTCAGTTTGCATAGTATTTATAGTAATACCATTTCCAATTGAAGCACCTGGATCGCGAGTAAAGTAAAGATTAGGCATAGGATCTAAGTAGAATGGATACTGGGTTCCTATTAATCCTCTTAGAGAATGAATCTCCTTAACAGCTATTTCGTTTTTTCTAACTCCAGCCATAAGTATATCAATCATTTCTCTTGTAGGCTTTGACATTAAATAATCATAAAGAGATTTATATATTTCTTTATTACTAATGTGACTTTCAAGTAAAAACTGTTGTAAAAATATTTTTTTGGTTTGATCCTCGATTAAAGCCTCTGTAACAAGTTCTTCTAAATAAAGAACTTCCACATCGTTTTCTTTTAATATTTTTGCAAATATATCATGTTCTTTTCGCGCTACTTCTAAATAAGGAATATCATCGAAAAGTAATCTTTCAAGAAGATTTGGTACTAAATTTTCTATTTCTCTACCGGGTCTATGTAGCATTACTTTATTAAGTTTTCCTATTTCAGAAGTTACATTTATAAATGACTCCATTTAATTTAGCCCCCTATTCGTTTTTGTTTATGCCATTATTATAAAGTGTACAATTATATAAGGAAAACCCAGGATTCTACTGTAATTCCATATATAACGTACATGTAAGCTTTGTTATTGATTTAACACTGCATATTTATGCTAAGCTTTATTTTGCTCAGTAATACTATGGATGTTTCCGCTTGAAAATTTAGAATATTAGATTCTATGTATATATATTCACAATGCTTTAGGTTACTATGCATAATACTAGAAATAAGGTATAAACATTCATAAAACTTTTTTCTGGTTATTTATACCTATAAATGTATAGTAATATCTAGATAAAAGCTACATAGCCTATATATTATTAATTATTACGTTAATAATTATGCATATAAACTTATTTTTCATCATAATATCGCACTAAAACCGTTAACAATATTATTTATTAACAAAATGTTCATAATATCGATATATAAAAGGTGATGATGTGAGACAGAAAAAAAATAATTAAATCCCAAGAAGGCATCTATAAGGGGATTATTGTATTAAATAACAATTAATTAAATTGGAGCGGAGGGAGTGTAGCGTGAATTTCCTTATTTGTTGTGAATTATTTATTCGCATATAATGAATTGGTTTCGTAAATTTAGTAAGTTAGCATTAGTTATTGAGTTTATACATACATTATTCATGAAAGAACTTTGAAAAAGATGCAACTTTCCATCCTTCTTTTTTACTTCCTTACATAAGAATTAACAATAATTATAAATGCATTTTCTACTTGAAAATGCTAAAAAAATTAAATAAACATGGGAGGTAAATGATGAATAATTCAGAAAAGATAAAAGTAAACAATACGGCCAATGTATTTAAATTTTTAGGTTATAGTATAATTGGGATATTCATGTTTTTTATAACACTAACTATAAACGGGAAAACAACTATCCCCATAGACCACATAGTTACAGGACTAAAAGGGTTATCCACGAAAGGTGCTGGAATTTATGGATTAGTAGTTATTGTTTTAGGGGGGGTATATCCTTTCTATAAAAAAACATGGAATAAAGATAAGGTTAAAACAGTATTTTCTTTACTTAAATTATTAGGTATCATAATAGGATTTATGGCATTTTTTAAGATTGGACCAAGTTGGCTATTCGAAGAAGATATGATTCCATTTTTATTTAATTCATTAGTTATTTCAGTAGGGATAATTGTTCCTGTAGGTTCGGTATTTTTAGCATTTTTAGTTGGTTATGGACTTATGGAATTTATAGGTGTTTTAATGAAACCAGTTATGAGACCTATATGGAAAACACCAGGACGTTCTGCTGTTGATGCAGTTGCTTCTTTTGTGGGAAGTTATTCTATTGCATTGTTAATTACGAATAGGGTTTATAAAGAGGGGAAATATACAACAAAAGAAGCCGCAATAATTGCTACAGGATTTTCCACCGTATCTGCTACTTTTATGATTATAGTTGCCAAAACATTAGGAATAATGAATTTATGGTCTGAATATTTTTGGGTAACATTAGTAGTTACATTTATCGTTACAGCCATAACTGCAAGAATAAGACCTTTAAGTAAGAAATCTGATGAATACTATAATAATCAAAATGGTTATCCGGAAATATCTAAAGAAGGGAATAAATTTAAAAACGCATGGGAAGCAGGTCTTAAAGCTGCCCAAAATTCAGTGCCAATAGGAAGAAACATTGTTGAAAATTTAAAAGATGGATTTATTATGGCCATGGGAATATTACCATCAATAATGTCTGTAGGATTAATAGGATTAATTCTTGCAAAATATACACCTGTGTTCAATATAATAGGGTATGTTTTTTACCCAATAGTTTCACTATTTAAACTACCTGAAGCATTACTTGCATCAAAAGCATGTGCAGTGGGGATAGCTGAAATGTTTTTGCCTGCATTGTTAGTTGTTGGGGCCCCGATCGTAACAAGATTTGTAGTTGCTGTAGTATCAATTTCATCCATATTGTTTTTCTCTGCATCAATACCATGCATATTGTCAACCGATATACCAATAAGTATACGTGAAATACTTATCATATGGTTTGAAAGAACAGTATTTACATTAATAATAACTATACCTATTGCGTATCTAATATTATAAATAAGTCGATTTAAGGGGGGGATTTACCTCCCTTTGATTTTTGAGTAATTTATTCATAGTTTATAGGGTGAAGAAAAGATAAGGGAACTTTACTATATTGGTAATGACTGGTATTATATCTAGAAAAGAATTAGTGTCGCAAGTTACTTTGAAGGGGTGGGTGTTAATGAAAAAAGTAGTTACTATTAAAGCTGTTACGATTGGTGAAGGCCTACCTAAAATCTGCGTTCCAATGGTTGGAGAAACTATTCTACAGCTTATAGAAGAAGCTGAAATTTTAAAAAGGATTGATTTAGATGTTGTAGAATGGCGTGTAGATTTCTTCGAGGATGCTACAAATATAGAGAGAGTTAAGAAAGCATTACAAGCAATTAGGAAAGTGCTAGTTGACAAGCCCATTATCTTTACATTCCGTAGTGCTAAAGAGGGTGGACAAAAGGAGATTAGTACTGCATTTTATTTTGAATTAAATAGATTAATTTCTGAAACAAAGCTTGTTGAAGTTATAGATATTGAATTATTTAACGATGAAAAAGATGTAAAAGAATTAGTTGAAGCAGCACATGCAAATGGCGTAGCGGTTATTATATCTAATCATGATTTTCATAATACACCAGAGAAAGAAGAAATTATATCTCGATTACGTAAGGCTCAAGGATTAGGTGCAGATATTCCTAAAATCGCAGTAATGCCTACTTGTGCAGAGGATGTGATTATACTGTTAGATGCAACGCGTATTATGAATGAAAGATATGCGGATGGTCCTATTATTACAATTTCTATGGCGGAAAAAGGGATTATCAGTAGACTATCAGGTGAATTATTTGGCTCCGCATTAACATTTGGCGCAGTCAAGAAGGCTTCTGCACCAGGTCAGATTGCTGTAGTAGAATTACGTAGAACTATTCAATTACTTCATAATAACACGTAAAAAAATTAGACCGCAATAGGATGATTTAATGATTGATATTTATTTATTATGATCAATAAAAAAGCCATAGAGGTATAACGCGATTTATTAAGGTATAAATTTAAAAAATTAAAAGCGATTGGCATAAACCAATCGCTTTTATATTTAAATTTAATAAGCTCTTCCCCAAATAACTGTAGCTTTAGATGGTTTTCCACAACATAAGCAAACGCCTTTTTCTTCTGGCATATTAAATGGCATGCATCTAGAAGACGCACCGGCTACTTCTTTTACTTTTTCTTCGCAAGCGAGTTCTCCACACCATGGAGCGCTAACAAATCCTAAAGTTTTATCAAGAAGTTCTTTTAATTCTTCTACGGTGCTCGCGTTAAAGGTTCGGGTATCTTGTGCATTTTTAGCTTTTTCAAATAAAGATTTTTGAATATCTTTTAAAATCTCGGGTACTAATGCTTCTAGTTCTGACATTGGAACAATTATTTTTTCGCGGCTATCCCGTCTCACAAGTACTACTTGGTTGTTTTCTATATCTTTTGGACCAACTTCTAAACGTAGCGGAACACCTTTCATTTCGTATTCGCTAAATTTCCATCCAGCCATTTTATCGCTAATATCCATTTTTACACGTGAAAGCTTTGATAATATATTTTTAAGTTCTGTAGCTTTTTCAATTACGCCTTCTTTATGAGGTGCAATTGGAACTATGATAAGTTGAATTGGAGCTACTGCTGGTGGCAGTATTAGACCATTATCATCACCGTGAACCATAATTAAAGCGCCGATAAGTCTTGTAGACATTCCCCAAGAAGTTTGGTGAACATAAGCAAGTTTACCTGTTTTATCTGAATACTGTATGTTAAATGCTCTTGCAAAACCATCTCCAAAATTATGAGAAGTACCACATTGAAGTGCTTTTCCATCATGCATTAAACTTTCAATTGTGTAAGTTTCATTTGCTCCTGCAAACTTTTCTTTTTCTGTTTTCTTACCTTTTATAACTGGAATAGCAAGGGTTTCTTCACAAAAGGTTGAATATATATTAAGCATTCTAAGAGTTTCCTCTTTTGCTTCTTCCGCCGTTGCATGAGCGGTATGGCCTTCTTGCCATAAAAATTCTGAACTTCTAAGAAAAGGTCTTGTGGTTTTTTCCCAACGAACAACGGAACACCATTGATTATATAATTTAGGGAGATCATTGTAAGATTGAATTATTTTTGAATAGTGGTCACAAAATAATGTTTCAGAAGTTGGCCTAACGCAAAGCCTCTCTGCTAGTAGCTCGGTGCCTCCGTGTGTTACCCAAGCAACCTCTGGTGCAAAGCCTTTAACATGATCTGCTTCCTTTTGAAGTAAGCTCTCAGGAATGAACATTGGCATATATACATTTTCATGACCTGTATCTTTAAACATTTGATCTAAAGTTTTTTGAATATTTTCCCAAATTGCATAGCCATAAGGTCTTATTACCATGCAACCTCTAACGCTCGCATAATCAGCAAGTTCCGCTTTTTTTACAATATCGGTATACCATTTTGCAAAATCTTCTTCCATAGAGGTAATAGATTCTACAAATTTTTTTCCTTTTGCCATAATTATTTTCCTCCGATTCAATAAAATATTTTAAAATAAATACAAAAAAACCCGTAAAAGGGCACTATAAAATCAATCATAGAATAAAAATAATAATATGTCAAGAAAACAATTCGTAAGGATTATTAATACCGCTTGTAAGGTTAACAAATCATTTTTTTGAATCTATATAGGGTATAATATATGTGTTAACTATAAAAAAGCAATATAAGACAAAGGGTTAAAAGACAAGACCATATTAACCTTTCGAATATTTCTCCTAAAAATTTCTATATAGTGTATAGATATGAGGATAGAATTCGTGGTATGATTAAATATGTTGATTTTAGTCCATTAAATTTAAAATATAAATTATGTGAGGAGGAATAGCTATTTAGGTACATGAAAATAAAGTATCATAGTACTTGTTATTTATTTAAATGTGACTTGCAAAAATAGCTAAAAAACATGGGGAATATAACTAACAGATTAATTAAAGAATTTTCAATAACTAAAGAACAGGCGGAAAGTGTAATTGAATTATTAGATGAAGGGAATACAGTTCCTTTTATAGCTAGATATAGAAAAGAGAGAACTGGGGGACTTGATGATATAATCCTTAGAAACTTTACAGAGAGGCTTATATATCTTAGGAACTTAGAAGAACGAAAAACAGATGTAGTACGTCTTATCGGTGATCAAGAAAAACTAACAGCGGAAATTGAGGAGTCAATAAGAAAAAGCGAGACATTGACAGAAATAGAGGATATATATAGACCCTTTAAGCCTAAGAAAAGAACTAGAGCTATCATTGCGATAGAAAAAGGGCTTAAACCTTTAGCTGAAATTATTGTATGCGGCGAGTTTAAGGGTGATATAAATGAGTATGCAGAGAAATTCTTAAGTGAAGAAAATGCAGTAAATAGTACTTCGGACGCACTTCAAGGTGCTGGGGATATTATTAGTGAAATGATTTCAGATGAAGCTGATTACAGAAAGTGGATTAGAGCATTAGTGCATAATCAAGGAAATGTTGAAACTAAAGGCGGTTCTGATGATACTACTCCATTTGAAATGTATTATGAGTATAAAGAAGGGGTTAAATCTATTCCACCGCATAGAATTCTTGCTATAAATAGAGGCGAAAATAGTAAGATACTTTCTGTGAAAATCAAAGCCGATAATGATAAGATTACTCAGTACTTAAGAGCTAAATGTTTAAAAGGGAATAATGAAACTGATAAGTATATAGAGTTAAGTATAGGTGATTCCGTAAAAAGACTTATATTCCCATCAATTGAGAGAGAAATAAGGTCCGGACTCACAGAAAAGGGTGAAACTAGCGCTATTGAAATATTTAAAGCTAATTTAAAGGCACTCTTAATGCAGTCACCTATAAAAGGAAAGGTAGTGCTTGGATTTGATCCTGGGTTTAGAACAGGGTGCAAAATAGCGGTGCTTGATGATACTGGTAAGCTTTTAGATATAGCTACAGTATACGCTACTGCGGGCAGTAAGGACGGTATTCAAAAATCTATAGATATTATTAAAAAATTGGTAATTAAGCATAATGTAGAAGTAGTGTCACTCGGTAATGGGACTGCTAGTCGTGAATCTGAAGAAATTTTAGCGCAGATAATTAAAGAACTTAAGGATGAATGCTCAAAAGATTTGTACTATGTTATAGTCTCAGAAGCGGGAGCCTCAGTATATTCAGCGTCAGAGCTTGCATCTAAAGAATATCCAGATATAGATGTATCTATTAGAGGAGCTATTTCTATAGGGCGAAGACTTCAAGATCCATTAGTGGAGCTTGTGAAAATTGACCCGAAAGCTATTGGAGTTGGACAATACCAACATGATGTAGCAGCTAAAAAACTCGATGAATCCTTAAAAGGAGTAGTTGAAGATTGTGTTAATGCTGTTGGCGTAGATCTTAACATTGCAACACCCTCTTTATTAGCTTATATATCAGGGATAAATGCTGCTATAGCTCAAAATATTGTAGCGTATAGAGAAGAAAATGGTAAGTTCAAAACTAGAAAAGAATTATTAAAAGTGAAAAGATTAGGAGCAAAAGCATATGAGCAATGTGCAGGATTTTTAAGGGTTATGGAGAGTAATGAATTTTTAGATAACACCTCAATTCATCCAGAAACGTATAATGCTACTAAAAAATTATTGGATTTTTTAAGGTACACAAAAGAAGATCTTAAATCTTTAAACTTTAAAGATTTGGATGATAGACTAAAAGATATTAATATTAATATGGATGAGCTTGCACAAATATTGGAGATAGGTGTTCCAACTCTTAGAGACATTATTAAAGAAATTAAAAAGCCTGGTAGAGATCCAAGAGAAGAACTACCGAAGCCGATATTAAAAACGGGTGTAGTTCAAATGTCCCATCTTAAACCGGGAATGAAACTTATGGGTACTGTTAGAAATGTGTCTGACTTTGGAGCTTTTGTTGATATTGGAGTTCATCAGGATGGGTTAGTGCATATAAGCCAGTTATCAGATAAATTTGTAAAGCATCCATTGGATGTGGTTAAGGTTGGCGATATAGTAGAAGTTAGTGTGATAGAAGTTGATGAGAAAAGAAAAAGAATATCATTATCAATGAAAAATAATTAATTAATATGTTGCTTATTTTACTGTATTTATATATAATTAAATTATAAAATAAAATTTAATAATCTTCAGGGCGGGGCTAATTTCCCCACCGGCGGTAAAGCCCGCGAGCCGTAAGGCTGATTCGGTTTAACGACATTTTGGAAGAGAGTTTTCCTTCCGAAGTCGTTAAGACAGCACCCTTGGGTGATGATTTGATTCCGAAGCCGACAGTATAGTCTGGATAAAAGAAGATGTGATATATATATATAAATTTGCCCTGGCATAGTACTATGTCAGGGCTTGTATTATATCCATCCCTAGGAGATATAGTTAATTAGGGGGCACTAAAAATGAGAGACGAAAAACTTGTTAAACTAATCAAAATATCACTTTTATCTGTTATGGCTTTTCTTTTGATGTACATTGAGTTACCAATACCGATTTTCCCTGATTTCTTAAAAATTGACATCAGCGACCTGCCAGCACTTTTAGGGGCCTTTGCATTAGGACCAATAGCGGGAGTAGTTATTGAACTCTTTAAAAATATATTACATGGAATGCTAGCTACTAAAACAGCCTTCGTTGGAGAAGTAGCAAATTTTCTAGTGGGTTCATGTTTAGTATTAGTATCGGGATATATTTACAAGGCCCGCAAAAGCAAAGGTGGGGCTATTGCTGGATTATTAATAGGAGCAATTTGTATGTCGATTTTTGCAGGGATATTAAACTATTTTGTTGTTTTACCTTTATATGAAAAAGTATTAGGATTCCCAGTAGCTAGCGTTATAGAAATGGGATCAAAAATAAATCATAACATTGTCGATTTGAATTCTTTCATTATTTGGTCAATTATTCCTTTTAATTTACTTAAAGGAATGGTATTATCAGCAATGACCTTAGCTTTATATAAGAGTGTTTCGCCTATACTTCATAAAGAGAATATGGAGAGAGAATACAAAAGTAGAGAACAAAAAATATAAAAAATACTGGTATATAAATAGGGACTTATTTCAAAGATTTTAAAAAAAGGGTATTAACAAACTAAAGGATGACTTCTGCACAATGCAGAAGCCATCCTTTAGTTTTATTGTTCACCATTCACAATTAACCATGCTTTTAAATGTAGATATGGATGTTTTAGGATATATTCCATATCTATTTAGCTCTAGTAAAGAATCTCCTCTCTTTACGCTTCCATTATTAACAGTAACAGCCATTCGTATTCCTATTGTAGGCAGAAGGGTTAATACATCATCGTTATGGTGTCCATAAGGATAAGAAAGATAATGGCTGCCGGTTAGTTCCGTATTTTTTATTAAATCTTTTTTTACATAATCTAAAGGTTTTGTAATTAAATAACCCTTGTCATTCTCTGTTTTATGTAAATTATGGGTATGGTTTGAATATTCAAATACATCAGTAGTTTCAGAAATATTTTTCCAACTTAAGAATTGTTGTGTTTTAGGATTAAATTCAACACTATTATCCTTGACATAAGATGTAATTAAAAATTATGCAGCTTTAAAATTATATTTCTTCAAAATAGGATAGGCATAAATGTAGCTACTTAAATATCCATCATCAAATGTTATACATACTGATTTTTTAGGTAGTTCCAAATTCCCTAAAAGCCACTGTTCTAATTCAGCTAGATTTATTGTAGTGTATTTATTAGTGTATAAGTAGTCCATTTGTTGCTGAAAATTTTCAAGATTTAATACTACACCATTATTTGTAAATGTGTTTTCTTTTTTCTTTAGTAGATGATGATACATCAATATTGGTATTTTTTTTGACACACCTTCAGTCTGATCAAATGTTCTAACAATCGGATCTTTAAGCGTTGTTGATAAGCGTGGGATGTTAGATGAATTATCTACTGGTTTTGGTGATTTACTCTGAGAATCATCTGAAACTATTGTGCTTTTACTGGAAGTTGGACTAGCTAAGGAATTACATCCAACCAATAGTAATGCAAAAAATAGTGCTAATATAATTTTTTTGGTCATAAATATTACCCCTTACTCTAATATATTTTAAACAGTTCACCCACATTATACCATTTTATTCTCATGCTTGCTAAATTTTTAGTAGAGAATAAAAAAAAGACTGGCAAGAGCTAGTCTTTTTACGCTATCTGCTATAGGTGTCGATTCCACATAATTACTGCATCTTCGCCGTTATCTTCATAATAATGACGTCTAATGCCTTCATTTTCAAAGCCATACTTTTGATATAAGTTTATAGCAGCGAAATTTGAACTTCTAACCTCTAAGGTTATTGCTGTAACTTTTAGTTTCCTGCAAATTTTAAATAAGGCTTCCACGATGAGGTCGCCGCCGCCATGACCACGAGCATCAGGGTGAATTGCAACATTAGTAACATGGGCTTCATCTATAATTAGCCACATTCCTCCATAACCTACTATAGAATTGCCCTTTTTTAATACAACATATTTAGCAAATTTATTATCTAGTTCACTTTGGAGTGATTCGTAGCTCCATGAAATAGGAAAGCTTAACTCGCTAATATTGAGTATGGATTTAATAGATGATGCGTCCATTGGGCAAATTTTAAAATCGCTATTCATTTTTTATTTGCCTCATCTTTTCTTCGTACTCCCTCTCAGCTTGCGGCTGCCTAAGGTAAATAGGCACTGACGAGTATATATCATCGAATGTTCCATTAGATAAAAGGTTGAGCCCTAATTCGCCTAGGGATGAAGCCTTAGCTAAGTTTAAATGCGCTGGAGCAAAATTGGCTTTAGGTAAATTTGCTATAAGTTTTTCTTTGAATTTGAAAGTTCCATCTCCTACAAAGGAAATATTGCAATTTTTCTCTTTAAGCATATTTATTAATTCATCTAAGGAAATATTAATATAGTCACTGATGCGGGTGAGCTCGTAATTATTAAAAGTATATAAGGCAGTATAAACATTATCTCTTAAAGCATCTAGCAAAGGACAAATAATTCCATCTGTATATGCTAAGTTATATGCTAAAGAATCTAAGGTAGATACAGTTACAAAAGGCTTTTTTGAGCCTTGGCTTAACCCCTTAATGGTAGCCATCCCTATTCTAAGGCCTGTAAAGGAACCGGGCCCCTTTGATGCTACAAAGGCATCAATATCACTTATGGTTATTCCTGTATTTTTTAATAATTCATCAATTATAGGCATAAGTATTTGAGAATGTTGTTTTTTATAATTAAAAGTTATTTCACCAAGAACTTTGTTATCGTCAAGGATAGCACAAGTTGCTGATTGTGTAGCAGAATCCAGACTTAAAATCTTCATAGTTTTATCTCCTTTATATAATCATATCTTTTATCAGAATATCGGATGTTGATCTTTCTGAAATCATCTCCCAATCTAGGAAGTTTTTCTATGGTAATGGATAAATTATTGGGTGGAATCAGTTCTTCAATATAATTAGCCCACTCAATAATACTAACGCCATCACTAAATATATATTCATCAAAGCCTATAGCTGCTATTTCGTCAGGGTCATTTACCCTGTAGACATCAAAATGATATAATTTCAAGCGACCTGTATATTCATTTACAATTGTAAATGTAGGGCTTGTGATATGATCTTTTATATCTAAGCCTTTTGCAATTCCTTTTGTTAAATGAGTTTTGCCAGTGCCTAAGTCACCAATTAAGCAAACTATGTCCCCTGAATTTACATGTGAACCTATTAATTCGCCTATTTTATAAGTTTCGTCTACTGTAGTTACTATGTATTCCATAAGTTTCACCTCACTAAATATTTTATCCTAAAACATAGAAAAAGAAAAGGCCTCAGTGTTTCCTAAGAGATTAAAATATAAAAAAATCTTGCATTTATTTATAACACGTGATATAATTCAGATGTATTTTAGGGGTATGGCTCAATTGGTAGAGTAGTGGTCTCCAAAACCATTGGTTGTAGGTTCGAGTCCTACTACCCCTGCCATTTTTACATTTTTACATTTTTACATTTTTACATTTTTACATTTTTGCATTTTAAAAGTTAATAAAGGGGTATGGCTCAATTGGTAGAGTAGTGGTCTCCAAAACCATTGGTTGTAGGTTCGAGTCCTACTACCCCTGCCAAATAAAACCTGTGAAATTATTTTCACGGGTTTTTACGTTACTTATTTAAATATGCATTATAATGAATCATTAAATTTTAATGTTAGGCATCTGAAAAAAACTGGAGGGTATGTAATGCAACTATATGACATAGTAGTAATTGGGGGAGGTACAGCAGGCCTTGCAGCAGCTATTTCAGCTAAAGAGCACTATAAATGTAGAATTTTGATTTTAGAAAGAGAAAATCAATTAGGCGGAACAATAAATCAGTGTATTCATAATGGATTTGGCAAGAATATTTTTAGTGAAGAATTGACAGGACCGGAGTTTGTGCAGAAATTTATAGATAAAGTTAATAAACTGGGTATTTCATATAAATTAAATACTACTGTTTTAGATTTAAGTAATACTAAAGAAATTAATGCAGTCAATGCGTGTGATGGGATTTTTAAAATTGGAGCGAAAGCTATAATAATTGCGACCGGGTGTAGAGAAAGGCCAAGAGGATTTTTGAATCTGCCAGGTAGTAGATGTGCAGGTATATACACGGTGGGGTGTGCACAGAAATTTATAAATATAGAAGGATATATGCCAGGAAAAGAAATAGTTATATTGGGTACAGGAGATATTGCATTAACAGTAGCAAGTAGGCTAGCAATTGAAGGAGCTAATGTTAAAGCTGTAGTTGAAAGTAAAGATTTTATTGAGGCAACTGACAAAAAACTTATTGATTCCCTGAATGATTTTAATATACCTTTAAAAATAAAACAGAAGGTGGCGGATATCAAAGGCAAAACAAGGCTTGAGGGGATAACTTTAGTAAAAATTAATAAAAATAATGAAGTTATTAAAGATAGTGAGGAATATATTTCTTGTGATGCGTTACTATTATCTGTAAACTTATATCCAGACAATGAATTAGCAAAACAAGTAGAAATACTAATTAATGAATCAACAGGGAAAATTGAATTAAATGAAAGTTCACAAACTAATATAGCCGGCGTCTTTGCCTGCGGAAGCGTAGCTATTGGTTATGATTCTTCTGAAAATGTGGTAAAGCAAAGTTATAACATAGGTATTAGCACTTCGCAATACATAAAGAATTCTAACATCTAGTACGTAAACTTTTATGGTTTACCAATATAAGTGAATTTAAAACTGTTAGCTTATTTTAATGGTTTTTTTTATTTGTGTAAATATAAACGTGAAAAATAATGACATAAAAACAAGGTAAGTTGTATAATGAAATGACCGAAGAGTAACAAAAAATAAAGACTCAAGAGAAATACTCTTGTATAATGTTAAGTGACTAAACCAACATATACGGGAGGATTTCAAATGAGTCAATTAGATTTTATCACACAGAGCAGAAAAGGTAAACACATAACATACGAGGAACGCATAAAGTTAGAAGCTTTACACAAAATGGGACTTAATTCAACTCGTATTGCGGAGCAAATAGGTGGGCGTTCAGAACGTACAATAAGGCGTGAAATTGCTAAAGGAATTGTAGAACTATTGAATAGTGACTTAACCACTCGAATGGAATATAGCGCAGAAATTGGGCAGTCAGAGCATGACAAACAAGGTGCCGCTAAAGGTCCTGCATTAAAAATAGGAAAAGATCACAAATTGGTGAGGTACTTAGAAAAAGCTATTGGTATAGATGGCGAATCTCCGTATGCAGCTATTCAAAATATCACAAATAAAGATCTACAATTTGAAACAACTATTTGCTTCAAAACTGTGTATAACTATTTGGATAATAATTTGTTTTTAAATATAAGTAACAAAGATCTGCCTGTTAAAAAGAATGCTAAAAAGAGAAACTATAAAAAAATAAGATCAGCGTATAACAATACCAAAGGAACTAGCATATCGGAGAGACCTGCAGCGGTAGCTGCACGTGATGAGATAGGCCATTGGGAAATGGACACTGTAGTTGGCAAACAGGGTACAAAAACTGTCTTAATGGTGTTAAGTGAAAGAGTAACTCGTAAGGAGTTAGTCTTTAAAATACCATCTAAATCACAGGCGGCTGTCGTGAAAGAATTGGACAAATTGGAGCGTAAAATGGGAATGTTATTCTCAAAAACATTTAAAACAATCACCTGTGATAACGGCTGTGAGAACCTTGATTTCGAGGGTATTGAGAACTCAGTAAGAAATAAACGAAAGAGAACTAAAGTGTATTATGCTCACCCATATAGTTCATGGGAGCGAGGCACAAACGAAAATATCAATAAAATGATACGACGATTTATCCCAAAAGGTGTGGATATTTCAGCATTCTCTAAAAAACAAATTATGCAAATACAGCACTGGATCAACAATTATCCAAGAAGGATTTTCAACGGTTTATCTGCCAATATGATGGAACAGAAAACCATTACAACTTAACATTATATTTTTCTTCAAAATTTCGGACATTTTATATTGCAATCTACAATGACATAAAAACAAAAAAATAGTATTGACATATTTTGATGTTAAGAATATAATAAAGAAAAGTAATTCATACTGAAATACTAGGAAATACTTAGAAGAAGGAAAGTAATATAAGAAGAATTTACAGAGAGAGAGTCTAAAGCTGAGAGGATTCTTATGGTCGACTTATATGAAGTGCCCTTTGGAGTTATGCACCGAAAAAGTCACATGAATGTGTCTTTGGTAGGCTGCATCGGGATTCACCCGTTATAGTGATAGAGCATAGCGCTGTGCTTGAAAAAGTGGCTTTATAATCAATTTAGTGGTTATAACTTAGAGTGGACCACGAAGTAAAACTTCGTCTCTAAATTAGAGGGAGTTTTTTTTGTACCCAAAAACTTTTGAAATATTAAAAATATAATTATATACGTGATAATTTTTATTTAAAATACTAAGGATGCAGGAATATAGATAGCTTTTGAAGGTAGATTACTTATTTTAAAATTGGAGGGATATTATTATGATGTATAACAATGTTTTAGATATGATAGGAGCAACACCGGTTCTAAAATTAAATAAATTAGTTGAGGGTGATATGGCTGATATTTTTGTGAAATTAGAAAAATACAATCCAGCTGGAAGTATAAAAGATAGAGCTGCCCTTGGAATGATAGAGAAAGCTGAAAAACTAGGAATATTAAAAGAAGGATTTACTATAGTTGAACCAACCAGTGGAAATATGGGAATAGCTTTGGCTATGATTGGAAGAATTAAAGGGTATGAAGTAATTATTGTTATGCCAGATAGCATGAGTGTTGAAAGACGCAATTTGATTAAGTCTTATGGAGCACAACTTGTACTTACAGATGGGATAAAAGGGATGAAGGGTGCTATAAATAAGGCAAAAGAAATAGCGGAGGGGAATTCTAGCTTTTTTATGCCACAACAATTTATTAATTTAGCAAATCCAGAAAAACATTATGATACTACTGCAGAAGAAATTATTAGAGATGTAGAGGACGTAGATATTTTTGTAGCTGGAGTAGGAACTGGAGGAACAATTGCTGGGATAGGAAGAAGATTAAAAGAAGCTAAACTTGGAATTAAAGTAGTTGCGGTTGAACCAGAAAACTCTCCCGTATTATCAGGAGGGGAACCTGGACCTCATAAAATACAAGGAATAGGAGCAGGTTTTGTGCCAGATATCTATGATAGTAGTGTAGTTGATGAAATAATAAAAATTTCTGATGAAGAGGCTTTTGAAATAGCAAAAAGAATAGCTAAAGAAGAAGGCATATTAGTAGGGATTTCAGCAGGGGCTAATATCGCAGCAGCTATGAAAATTGCGAGTAAAGTAGGCAAGGGTAGAAAGATTGTAACTGTTGCACCTGACGGAGGAGAAAAATATATTTCAATGGGAATCTATGATTAAATTTTTAACGACATTTCAAAAGGAAAGTCTCCCACTTCTATAAGTGGGAGTTACTACCCTAACAAATAGAAAACTTCAGTGGGGGCATAAATCTCCTTTTGAAGTCGTTAATTTATCTTCTACTAAGATGGTGCAGCTCCGCAGGAGATGATTTAACAAGGTGAAAATATTTATTTCTACTCTATAGATAAGTAGTCTGTGGGTTAACATATATGGAAATTTATATCTAAGAATATGAATTTCGATATTCACAAAATATAATTCTATAGGAGGGAATTATCATATGTTTAAAATGTTTAAATTGCTAGGATACGAAATTAATAATGTATTAGAAAAGGATCCAGCAGCTAAGAATTGGGTAGAAGTAATATTATTATATCCGTCTATCCATGCTATAATAATATATAGAATAGCTCATTTATTATATAATCATAAAATCTATTTTATATCTAGATCTATATCTCAATTAGCTAGGTTTTTTACTGGAATAGAAATTCATCCAGGGGCTAAAATAGGAAAAGGATTATTTATAGATCATGGGACGGGAGTAGTAATTGGAGAAACTACAGAAATTGGGGACAATGTGACCTTGTATCAAGGAGTTACACTAGGTGGAACAGGTAAGGATACAGGAAAAAGGCATCCTACTTTAGGCAGTGATGTGGTGGTGGGTGCTGGTGCAAAGATTTTGGGACCAATTAAAATAGGAACTGGTAGTAAGATTGGTGCCAATGCTGTAGTTTTAAAAGATGTATTAGCTAAGGCCACTGCTGTAGGTATTCCTGCTAGAATAATTTTTGTAAAGAATTCAACTATAATAGAAATTAAGGATTATGCAGGTGAAACTAAAAGAATGTACAACGATATGGTAATATAAAAGGGAAAGACAATATGGATATTAAAGAAGAAATAATAAAGTTTTGTAAAAAAAATGGCTTAGATGTAATAGGATTTAGCAAATGTAGAATTTTCTATGAGCTAAGTCCTTATTTTGAGAAAAGAAAAGAACTAGGGCTAGAAAATGAGTTTGAGGAGCAAATTGTAGATAATAGAATAAATCCATTTATATATATGCCCAGTGGGAAAACTATAATTTCTATTGCGTTTCCATATCTATATGATTTAGATTTTAATCAGAGAACGCATTTTTCAAAATATACCATGGGTAGAGATTATCATGTTGTTACAACTGAGTATATGGAAAAAATTTGCAAATTCATTGAAGGCATGGGTGCAAAAGCTATGTGCTTTGTGGATAGCAATGCGCTTCCGGAAAGATACATTGCGTGCAGTAGTGGAGTGGGATTCATAGGAAAAAACAATACTTTGATAACTGAAAAGTACGGCTCATATGTTTTTTTAGGAGAAATAATAACAGATTTAGTAATAGAGCCAGACAAGCCACTTAAGCAAAAATGTGGTGATTGTGAGATGTGTTTAGCAGCCTGTCCTACAAATTCTATAGTCAAAGGGAGAGTAGGAATAAATAATGATGCAAATATATGTCTATCCTACATAACACAGAAAAAAGATATAGAGGATTCTTGGTTCGGAAAATTAAATGGTAGACTATTTGGTTGTGATACCTGTCAGAGAGTATGTCACTTTAATAAAGAAATTGAATTTAGCTCTATTGAAGAATTTAAACCTTATGAACATATGAAGAGAATCGACGTGCAAGCATTAATGAATATTGATAATCAGTTATTTAAAGATAAGTACAAAATAACTTCTTGTGGATGGAGAGGTAAAAATATACTTAAGAGGAATGCAATGATTAATGAGGTTATTACAGAAAAATGTAAAATTATAACTATAGAGAAGGATACATCGCCTTATATAAGAGATTATTATTATAGACTTTTAAAGCTTTTAAAATTATAATAATGTTATAATTATTTATTATGAAAGGTGGAATTGTGATGGTTTCTAAAGCGGTGTTAAGAATAATAGACATTTTGCCAGATAAAGTTGTATCCTTTATAGCAAATAAACTAATTGATTCATATATTAATAAATACGCAAACATTAAAACTCACGGAATAGAGAAAATTAATGATATAAAATCTCCTATAATTTTCATATGCAATCATTTAAGCAATGCAGATGGTATAGTTATGAATAAGTTATTAAAGGACCACAATGTAACTTTTGTTGCCGGCGTAAAGCTAACAGATAATAAGCTTACAAAATTAGGTTTTCACGTTGCTAAGACAATAAAGTTAAAACCTAATTCAGCAGATAAGGAAGCTATATCTAAAATTGTTAGTACGCTAAAACAAGGCAATAACATTATGATTTTTCCAGAGGGTACTAGAAGTAGAAATGGAAAAATGATAGAGGGTAAGAAGGGTCTTATATTAATGGCTAAATTATCAAAGGCAACAATTGTTCCAATAGGTATTTGGGGAACGGAAAAGTTACTATCAATTAATGACAATGACATGGCGTCAGAAAGATTTAATTATGCAGATGTAAACATTAATATTGGTGGGCCTGTTTTACTCCCAAGTAAAAACCAAGATGAGGATAAAAACGAGTATTATGATAGGGTTATGCATGAAATAATGTCAAGTATAGCTGTGATGCTACCAGAGCAGTATAGGGGAGTATATTCCGATTGTAAATGAAAGAAAAGTTTCATTAGTATAAAAAAATGAAGAAAAAAACTTTATGATGGATTTTATTTGATCGAAAAGTATATAAAAAACATTTTTTACATTAAATTGGAATAAATTTTATAAATTAAAGGCATTTTACTATTAAATGATATATAATAGAGTTATGATTAAATATGAAATTCTCATGGATTATAATGAGAATTTCAAAAATAAAAAGCTGGAGGTATGTTACATGGGAAGTAAAGTACTTGGGAAATTTTTAAAAGAAAATTTAGAAGATTTGAAAAGTAAAGGTTTATATAATGTGATAAATACCCTAAAGAGTTCAAATGGGCCTGTTATTACAATTGGAGATAAAAAATTAATTAACTTATCTTCAAATAATTATTTAGGTCTTGCTACTAATCCTAGAATGATTGAGGCTACTATTGAAGCAACTAAAAAATATGGTGCGGGAGCAGGTGCTGTTAGAACAATAAATGGTACTTTAGAAATTCATATCGAATTAGAGCAAAAACTTGCTAAATTTAAACATACAGAAGCAGCTATTGCTTTTCAGTCAGGGTTTAATTGTAATATGGGCGCAATTTCAGCAGTAATGAATAAAAAAGATGCAATTCTTTCAGATTCATTGAATCATGCATCAATAATAGATGGATGTAGATTATCTGGTGCGAAAATCATAAGAGTAGAACACTCTGATATGGTAGATTTAAGAAATAAGGCAAAAGAGGCAGTAGAATCGGGTTTATATGAAAAAATAATGGTTATTACCGATGGCGTATTCTCTATGGATGGGGACATTGCGAAACTTCCGGAAATTGTCAAGATAGCAGAAGAGTTTGACTTAATAACATATGTTGATGATGCTCACGGTTCAGGAGTCCTTGGAAAAGGGACAGGCACCGTACATCACTTTGGATTGTCAGATAAAATAGATTTCCAAATTGGGACTTTATCAAAGGCTATTGGAGTTGTAGGTGGATATGTAGCTGGATCGCAGAATCTAATTGATTGGCTCATGGTTCGTGCTAGACCATTCCTATTCTCAACATCACTAACTCCAGGAGCTGCAGGTGCGGCTATTGAAGCTATTAATATTCTTACAGAAAGCACTGAGTTACATGATAGGCTTTGGGAAAATGCAAATTATTTAAAGAATGGTTTAAAAGAACTTGGCTTTAATATTGGAAATAGTGAAACTCCTATTACTCCATGTATAATAGGAGACGAAGTTAAAACTCAAGAATTTAGTAAGAAACTATTTTCCGAAGGCGTTTACGCAAAATCGATAGTATTTCCAACTGTTAGAAAGGGAACTGGGAGAGTAAGAAATATGCCCACGGCAGCTCATACAAAAGAAATGTTAGATGAAGCTTTAGCTACTTATGCAAAAGTTGGCAGAGAAATGAACATAATAAAATAAGGAATATGCAGCTCCGCAGGAGCTGATTTAATTTAGGTATAACACATAATTACTAGGTGTTATACCTAAATTAATATTAAATATTAGGAATATTTATTTAATGTAGAGAGGAAGGGTGTAAAATGAAAAAAATATTAGTAACAGGGGCATTAGGACAAATAGGTTCTGAACTCGTAATGAAAATGAGAGAAATTTATGGCAGTAATAATGTAATAGCTACAGATTTAAGGAAATCTGAGGATAGTCAAGTAGTTACTTCAGGACCTTTTGAAATACTGGATGTAACTGACCATAAAGCTATGCTTGAGCTTTGCAAAAAATATGAAATAGATTCATTAATTCATTTAGCAGCCTTATTATCAGCAACAGCTGAAGCAAAACCACTACTCGCTTGGAATATAAATATGGGTGGACTTGTAAATGCTTTAGAGGTTGCTAGAGAACTTAAATGCAAGTTCTTTACACCTAGCTCTATAGGGGCGTTTGGACCATCTACACCTAAAGATAATACTCCTCAGGATACAATCCAAAGACCAACAACTATGTATGGTGTAAATAAAGTTTCAGGAGAATTATTATGTGATTATTACTATAAGAAATTTGGGGTTGATACAAGAGGAGTACGTTTCCCAGGTTTAATTTCTTATGAAGTTCTTCCAGGTGGAGGGACAACAGATTATGCTGTTGATATATATTATGAAGCATTAAGGTCAGGTAAATACACTTCATTCATTGGAAGCGGGACAAAAATGGATATGATGTATATGCCAGATGCAATAAATGCAATAATTAAGTTAATGGAAGCTGATGAATCAAAATTAATACACAGAAATGCATTTAATATTGCAGCTATGAGTTTTGAACCAGAAGAAATAGCTAATGAAATTAAAAAACATATTCCAGGGTTTATTATGGATTATAATGTAGATCCAGTAAGACAAGGAATAGCTAATTCATGGCCAAATTCAATGGATTCAACCTGCGCTAAAAATGAATGGGGATTTACTGCTGAATATAATTTGCCTAAAATGACTATTGATATGCTCGAAAAATTAAGAGCTAAAGGAATCGGCGCTGAGTAATGTAAAGTAGGTGACGTATATGAATAAAAAAACAATAAAAGCAGTGCTTGAAATTCTTAACGAAACGTATGCGGGGACAAAGTGTGGCTTGGATTTTACAACGCATTATGAACTTTTAGTATCAACCATACTATCAGCACAGTGCACAGATGATCGAGTAAATATTGTTACAAAGAAGTTGTATAAGAAATATAATACACCAGAATCCATGATCGCTTTATCAGACTTAGAACTAGGTGAAAAAATTAAAAGCTGTGGATTTTATAATAATAAGAGTAAAAATATTTTGGGAGCTACAAAATTAATATTAGAAAAATATAATGGAGAAGTGCCAAGCACGATGGAAGAATTAATAGATCTTCCAGGAGTTGGGAGAAAAACTGCTAATGTGGTTTTATCTAATGCATTTGGTATTCCGGCAATTGCTGTAGATACTCACGTTTTTAGAGTATCAAACAGAATAGGGCTTGCCCCAGGAAAGAACGTTTACGAGGTAGAGCAGAAGCTTATGAAAAATATTCCTAAAAAAATGTGGAGTGATGCTCATCATTACATTATATGGCATGGCAGAAAAATATGTAAAGCTAGGAAACCTAATTGCGAGGTGTGTCCAATAGCTCCTTATTGTGAATTTCTAAATGGAAAAGGAAAATAGGTAGCAAACTTTAGCTAGCTGAAAATCGAAAAATAAAAGCCCTTTATATTTTGAAAATATTAAAGAGCTTTTATTTTTTGAATATACTAATGGAATTATATTTTTAAAATTTTTACTATATTAAATTTAGTTAATGTACATTATGTACTTAAACATAAGTATAAAATGACAAAGGCTTCCAAGCATAATAAAAATATGAAATATCTCGTGAAATCCAAAAAGCTTTAGGTTTATTTTGGGACGTTTAGTAGCGTATATAACAGCTCCTACAGTATAAAAGAGCCCACCGGCTAGTAGCCAGATAAATCCACCTAAGGATATAGCCTTTATAATAGGGACAATAGCAATGACAGAAATCCAACCCATTAAAATATAGAATCCAGTGTATAGCGATCTAGGGGCATCAAACCAAACTATCTTCAAAACAATTCCTATAAGAGCTAAAATCCAAATACCAAAAAAAAGGAGGGTTCCAATGGTGCCTTTTAAAGCGATTAAGCATATAGGAGTATATGTCCCTGCTATTAGAACATATATCATAGAATGATCTACTCTTCTAAGTATTTTTATAACCTTTTGTGAAGATAAGGACTGGTGATATGTTGAACTCGCACAATAAAGGAGTATTGAACTTACCCCAAATACTGCAAGTATAATAGTGTTATACATATTTGAAATGATTAAGGAATATTTAATTAGAAGAATTAAACCTATTAGGGATAAAAAAGCGCCAGCTAAGTGTGTAAGGCTGCTTACAGGTTCTCTAAATTTTGATAACAAATCACTCACTCCTTTAAAATTAAAATTTATTATTTAAATCTAATGATTTTAAAAAATAAGGATAAACTTTTTGTAACATTTACTAGTTAAATATAGGTTTCAGTTATAGTAAGTCGATATATAGTTTTTGAAACTATATTAGCTATGTATTAATACTACATTATAAAGTGATAAAAATCAATAGTAATAATATTAAATTTATAGTTAATATTGTAACATCTAAGATGATGATTTAATTATTACAAACACCATCAAACAAAAGTCATAAGTTAGAGTGCTTATAATTGTAGATTATTCATAATTGTGGATTATGAGTAATCTATGCTATATAATGAAGGCGAGGTGGAATAAATGGATTATAACAAGGAAAGTCTAAATGAATTAGTTGAAGAGATTATAGGAACAAAAGATATCAATTTAATGGAAATACCATGCGTAGATTTATATATGGATCAGGTTACAACTTTTTTTAATGAAAAGCTTGGAAGTCTTAGAAGAAATGAAGAAGATAAAATTCTTACAAAAACTATGATTAATAATTATACTAAAGGTAAGGTTTTGATGCCAGCAAAAAATAAAAAATATACTAATGAACATATGATTCTGCTGACACTTATCTATAATTTGAAGCAGACTATATCAATTAATGATATTAATACAATATTTGATCCTATTATTGATATAAAAGCTCCTCAAAGTATGAGTATTCCATTAAAAGATTTATATAATAATTTTTTAGCAATTAAAGAAGTTCAAAATCAAGAGTTTGCAGAAGATATAGATAAAGATACCGAATTTATAAAAGAGAGAATTAAAGAAATGGGAAAAAAAGATGGGGAGTTAATAGAATTAATATTAATGATATTACTACTTATTAATAAAGCTAATATGCAAAAGAGAATGGCGGAAAAATTAATTGATAACTTTTTGAAAAAAAAATAATAAATTTTGTACATATTTCATTTATGGAGTTCTGATATAAAACTTAGTAATGAAAAATAAACTATTAACAGTTATTTTATTTAAATATGCTTATAAAAAGTGTTTAAAATTCGAGCTAATTGTAATATAATGGTATATATCTAGTGAATTAGTTTATGAATGATAAGGAGATGAGCATATGTCAAAAGTTGTAGAAAAATTTTTAAAGTATGTTAGTTACGATACTAAATCTGATGAGGAATCAACTACGGTTCCAAGCACAACTGGCCAAATGAGACTTGCGACAGAATTAGTTAAGGAATTAAAGGCAATGGGGCTAAAACAGGCAAGTGTAGATGATAATGGATATATAATGGCGACTGTCCCCGCAAATGTACAAAAAAACATACCAACTATAGGATTTATAGCACATATGGATACCGCTCCAGATATATCAGGAAAAAATGTTAACCCTAAATTTGTGTACAACTATGATGGCGAAGACATAATATTAAATAAAGAAAATAATATAGTACTGTCTCCAAAAGATTTTCCGGAACTAAAGAATTACGTAGGGAAAACCCTTATAACCACCGATGGAACTACGTTACTGGGGGCTGATGATAAAGCAGGAATTTCAGAAATAATGTCTGCTGTAGAATACTTAATAGAAAACCCCCATATCCCACATGGTACTATTCGTATTGGATTTACACCAGACGAAGAAATAGGCCGTGGTGCAGATATTTTTGACGTGAAAAAATTTGATGCAGATTTTGCATACACTATGGATGGAGGAACTATCGGAGAACTAGAATATGAAAATTTCAACGCCGCAGGAGCAAAAATTTGTATTCATGGAAGAAATGTTCACCCGGGTTCGGCGAAAGGAAAGATGATTCACTCTACACTTATAGCAAACGAATTTGTAAATTCAATGCCACAAAATGAGACACCCTCAAATACAGAAGGTTATGAAGGATTCTATCATTTGATTAGTCTTAATGGTGAAGTTGAGGAATCAAAACTTCAATATATTATAAGGGATTTTAATAGTGAAAGATTTGAAAATAGGAAGGTATTTATCAAGGATGTAGCATATAAACTAAATAAAAAATATGGTAATGGTACAGTTGAAATAGATGTTAAGGACCAATATTTTAATATGAAAGAAAAGATAGAGCCGGTTAAACATATTGTAGATACAGCATTCTTGGCTATGAAAGAAGTAGGGATAAATCCTATAACGCAACCTATTAGAGGCGGTACGGATGGTGCAAGGCTTTCCTTTATGGGACTTCCAACGCCCAATATATTCGCAGGTGGACATAATTTCCATGGTAAATATGAATTCATTCCAACATTTGCTATGGAAAAAGCTGTTGAAGTGATACTTAAAATAGTTGAGTTATATGCTGGTAAATAATACGGTGAATCTTTACAATAAAGAAAACCATTATATTTTTATATAATGGTTTTCTTTATTATTTCATCATCTCAAGCGATGATGAAATGTCGTTAAACAAATAATATTAATTAAAAGTTTGTTAACAAGTTTGTCACTAAATTGTAACATAAAGGTCTTAGAATGTAATTAAAGATAAAATAAAAAAAAGTATATATAAATCAAATTTTATTATAATGTTTGAGGGAATAATAGTTAATGACTAATATCTATACACCGGGGTAAATGAGGAGGAAAATAATATGAGCGACGATACAAATAACAATGAAACGAACGAAAACATAATCCATAGTGAAGGGGTTAACGAAAAACTTACGGTAAATGCAGATAATGATGGGTATAACGAAAAAGAAAGTGAAAACACTAATCTTAAGCTAGAAAATATTAATTATACGGAAGTAAACAATAAAAAGGTGAAAAAAAATAAATGTGGGATGGGTAAGAGAATATTATCTTACATAATAGTAGGTATAGTATGTTCTGCGCTTGGAGGTGTAGGTTCTGCTGTTGTAACAATGAATATGATTAAGGACACAAGAACGACTGGTACACCTGCAACTAATACACCGGCGTCTAGTAATTCAAATGTAAAGCTTACTACTGCTAATAGTACAGAGGAGTTAACTACACCTGAAATTGTAAAAAAGGTAGGGCCCGCTGTAGTTGCAATTTCTACAAATACATCTAGTGTAAGTAAGGATGTTAGGAGGCAAGATCAACAGCAAGAAGGTGTTGGAACTGGAATAATATTTAGTAAAGACGGATATATTTTAACTAACTATCATGTCGTAAGCGGGGCTCAGAATATTAAAGTTATGCTTAGTGATGGAAAGGAAGTTTCTGCAAAAATAATCAACTATGATGCTACAGCTGATGTAGCTGTAATTAAATTAGCTGATAATACTAATGTTCCAGGTGTGGCTGAATTTGGAGATTCAGATACGCTTCAGGTAGGGGAATCTGTGGTAGCAATAGGTAACCCTTTAGGGAAAGAATTACTGGGGTCTGTTACTAAAGGAGTTGTTAGTGCAGTTAATAGGCAAATAAGTATTGAAAATAAAGATTTAAAGTTTATTCAAACGGATGCAGCAATTAATCCAGGTAATAGTGGTGGCCCGCTTGTGAATTCTAAGGGACAAGTTATAGGGATAAATACTGCTAAAATAGGTCAAGAAGGAGTAGAAGGATTGGGGTTTTCAATACCGATTAATACAATAAATCCTAAAATTGAGAGTTTGCTTAAACCGGTTCTTAACATAGGAATTTCTTGCAGAGACATCACTGAAGATATTTCAAAGGAATACAATATTCCAGTGGGAGTATACATTGCACAAATTAAAGAGTTTAGTGCCGCAGAGAAATCTGGAATGCGAGTAGAGGACACAATTATTAAATTTGATGGTAAAAAGATTAAAACTGTGGAAGAAATAAATAAGATTAAAGGTACACATAAAGCAGGTGACATAATTAAAATAGAATTGGTTAGAGAAGGAAAGACGATAAAAGTAAATTTAACACTTTCTGAGTAAATTTAACGACATCAATTCGCGGCTCCACAGGAGATGATTTAATGTATAGGATAAATAAAAGAAGCAGGGAATCATACGATTCTCTGCTTCTTTTATTTATTAACAAATTTTTAAATTTAAAACACATAAAAAATATCTTTTGTGGGAAAATAGCAGTGAAGGAGTGATGAAAATGGAAATGAACACCAGAGACACTATTATGAAAAAATTATTAGATGCACAAGAAAATACTAGAGATTATCAATCATTTGCAAGAGAAGTATCGGAAGAAACAGTAAGTAATACATTTAGGGAATTTGCAGAACAATCTGCAATGCAAGCTCAAAAATTGCAAGAATTATTAAATGTGCATGACGGAAAGTAGAAATATTAGCTATTTAAATTAAGTTACTTATAACTCATATTATATTGCAGCCCTAAAAGTGATAATTAACAAGGGTAAAGCCACTTGGCTCATTGAGCATCAGGTGGCTTTAAATTCTAAGTTTTATAAAACTCTTTTTATAAGTTTACTCGTTGTTCTTTAATAAGTCCTTTTCTGTATGCTGTAAGAAGCGACTCTAAATCTTTAATTTGATCCTGAATGTCGAGACCTACATCCGTATCTATTACACGTATACGATACGTAGATTTTTCTAGAACTATAGTAGAAGAAAGAATATCCTTACCTTCATCGATAGCCTTTTGCGTAGATTCAAAAGGTGCATGGGATGCTAAAAGCAATCCATAGGAATTATAAATAAGTGTATAGCCTGCGATGCCTGTTTCTGGTTGGTAAGCCTTAGAAAAACCACCATCAATAACTAAAAGTTTACCATTAGCTTTTATAGGACTCTCTCCTTGTATAGTTCTTACAGGAACATGACCATTTATAATATGTGAATCATGGGGGTTTAACTCAAATTCAGCCAATATATTATTGCATATTGTTTCATCATCCCTATATTTATAGTATGGATTTTTAACTTCTGTATGAGCGCTTTTGTCATTTATAAAATATCGCTCAAAGGTAGTCATTCTATCCTTTCCAAATAAAGGCGAATTACAACCACACCACAAATACCATATGGTGTCCAAAGCATAAAGCTTAGATTCTGAATTTGCTTTCCCAAAATAGGCTTCTCTTGCGACACGTTCAGTTCTATCTATATAGGATTTTCCACTATAAGTGATGTTATCTATTTTCATTTTCTTAAAACTACCATCATCAGTCAGTGCAACGCATCCATGATAAAGCAAATTGGAGTTATATCTTAAGTACATACTACCTTTAGAATATAAGAAACGTATATGCTTTTGGAGCTTTTCACTATTTGAGAAAGAGGATTTAAGTTTGTCAATAAGTTCCCTTTCCTCTTCAGATAATTTATAAGGGTTACTTGGATCTATAGTTGGGAAATTAGTATCGTTTAGCGTATATTCTTTTCCCTCAATTTTAATGATACCCTTTTCATAATCTATCTCATCAAGAAGTAGCCTGTCCTGCATTTCATAATTAGGACGCCTTTTTATTATCGCACCTTCAAGCTTAAATTGAATTATAGAAATGGCTTTATGCATTTGAGACATTAGGTTAAGGTCTTTTTCTCCATAATTATCTTCAGAAAGAACTTTAGGCTTAAAGGATTTACATGGGTCATCCTTATAAAAATGTAGAGCGAAGGTTGCCAGGGGCAATAAGTTAATGCCGTAACCTTCTTCTATAGTATCTAAATTTGCATACCTCGTTGAAATACGAAGAACAGTAGCAATACAACTTTCAGAGCCGGAGGCTGCTCCCATCCAAAGTATATCGTGGTTACCCCATTGTATATCAATAGAGTGGTAACGCATAAGGGTATCTAAGATTATATGAGCTCCAGGTCCTCTATCATAAATATCGCCTAAAATATGAAGCCTATCTACAGTAAGCCTTTGAATTAGGTTTGAAATAGCAATTATAAATTCTTTAGCTCTCCCAATTTTAATTATGGTTTGAATAATTCCATTGTAATACTCCTGTTTATTAAAAGTGCTTTGTTGTTCGTGAAGTAATTCTTCAATAATGTACGAAAAATCTACAGGCAGTGCTTTCCTGACTTTAGATCTAGTATATTTTGAGGAGATGGTTCTACAAATTTTAATAAGTTTATGAAGAGTGATTTTGTACCAATCGTCTATATCATCCTCTTCTTTAAGCGCTAGGTCTAACTTTTGTTCAGGGTAATATATAAGGGTTGCTAGTTCTTTTTTTTCACTATCTCTCAGTGAATTACCAAAAATATCATTAATCTTTCTTTTGATTACGCCAGAGGCATTCCTAAGAACATGGTTGAAGGATTCATATTCGCCATGAATATCTGTAAGAAAATGCTCAGTTCCTTTAGGTAGGTTTAAGATAGCTTGTAGATTTATTATTTCGGTACAAGCATCTGGAATTGTGGGATACTTGCTAGCCAACAACTTAACATATCTCAAATCTTCCTCTATAGCATCAATTGGTGTCTCACTAGAAAATATCATTTTTGACTCTCCTTTATAATGGAAATAATTCTATTGGGGTAGCCCATTTAATATAAAGGCTACAGTTAATAGTATAATACATTTATATAGATTATTGTAATATTAAAGCAAAATATTTTTTATTTTAAATATAGGTTAATTACAAAAATATGATTTTGGAGAGTACTTGTATTTGAAACAGGTAGGGCTTAAACAATAAAAAGTACACTGACTTATGCCAATGTACTTTTTAGTATAGGTAAGATATCTCTTACTATTTTATAAAATTTGATGTTTTAATGAGACTTTAGGAGTTTTCAGTAGTAAATTAGCCCTAGCAATAGCTTCTTCAACATTACTGCAGAAATTTTCTTTTCCTAGAATATCTATAAACCCATATTTTTCAAGAACATTAGTAGGCTGTTCTTGAAGATTTAATATTATTAACTGAGTGTGATGTTTTGTGCAAAGGGAGTGAAGCATTTTTAAAGCGTGGTATCCCGTAGCATCTATAGCAGGTACATTGGGCATTTTTACAATTAAAATTTTAGTAGGAATACCTATTTCTCTAATAGCATGTACAAATTTATCTGCTGCACCGAAAAAGAAAGGTCCATTAATTTCATATAGAGATACATTTTCTGGAGTCTTTATGCTATCTATAAGCTCTACTTGGTCTTCGTCTTTATGTTCATCTAGAACAAATCGTACGTCTGTAACATCTGCCATTCTTCTCATAAATAGCAATGATGCAAGAAGTAAGCCTACTCCTATAGCGATTACTAGATCGAGGAAGAGTGTCAAAAAAAAGGTAACTAAGAGCACTAAAGCATCACTTTTAGGAGCTTTAAATATTTGCTTAAAGGATTCCCATTCTCCCATATTGTACGACACTATAATTAATATTGCTGCCAAAGACGACATAGGTACAAGTTTTACATATGGCATAAATAATAAAAGTATTACGAGCAGTGCTAAAGCATGAACAATACCCGCAACAGGAGTTCTGCCACCGTTTTTTACATTAGCGGCAGTTCGTGCTATTGCACCAGTTACAGGAATGCCTCCCACAAGACCAGAACAAATATTAGCAAACCCTTGAGCTACAAGTTCCATATTAGATCGGTGTGAACCACCAATCATACCATCAGCGACTACTGCAGATAGTAAGGACTCTATACCACCTAAAATTGCAATTGTTAGAGCTGGAAGCATGAGTTCTTTTATCATACTAAAAGAAGTATGAGGAGGAGAAATACTGGGCAATGAACTTGAAATCTCACCAAACCGGCTTCCGATAGTTTCTATATTTAAATTAAATAAAAGGGTTAATATAGTGGCTATCACTATCGAGACAAGCGTCCCTGGAATTTTTTTATTTACTTTAGGCCAAAATATAATTATTAAAAGTGAAAGAATACCAATAATCATACTTTGCATGTTTAAAGTGTTTAAATTATTAAAGTAAGCAATCCATTTAGGAACAAAGTCTGAAGGCACGGTTTGCATGGTTAGCCCAAAGAAGTCTTTAATCTGAGTGGAGAAAATAATAATAGCGATACCGCTTGTAAATCCGGTGGTAATAGGGTAGGGAATAAATTTTAACATACCACCAAATTTAAGAAGTCCCATTATTATAAGAAAGATGCCTGCGAGTATTGTCGATACAATTAGGCCATCGATGCCATATTTTTCAACAATACCAAATACAATAACTACAAAAGCACCAGTAGGACCACCAATTTGAACCCTGCTTCCTCCAAGCAAAGAGATTACAAATCCGCCGACGATTGCTGTATAAATCCCTTTTTCGGGAGAGGCACCAGAAGCTATGGCAAGAGCGATAGATAAGGGGAGAGCAATAATAGCAACAATAATTCCAGCAACAAAATCTTTGATAAACTGCTCTTTAGAATAATTTTTTAAACAGGTAAATAGTTTTGGGACGAACATAATTTTCACTCCTCTATTTTAATTAGCATTCGAATATTAAAAATAACTATAAAAGAGTATTATTTTAATTAGCATTCGAATATTAAAAATAGATACATATGAGTACTACTTTACTCCAAATATAATTATTTTTAATATTATTATACTTGAATATTACTTTACTCCAAATATATTAGTTTTTGATATTAAAATTCTATAAACAACAAAACTGTATTTAGGTATACGTGATATTAAATACTGTATAACATATTTATTATATCATATTTTACACAAAAAAAATATATTTTGTTATAAGAGAAAATCCTTTTATTGATTTGGTATAACATTTTTGATACAATATTGAATGTTAGATAGGCGTGTGAAATAATAAATCCTATTAATGCTAAACTAACATATAAGGGGACATATTATGGAACAAAATGAGCATTTGTTTAATATACATTCGTTATATAATCTAGCGAGATATGCTTTTTTAAAAATTGAATCTAATTACGCAAGGATGGTAGAAACTTCAGGTATAACTTTGCCACAACTTAGAATTCTTTGGATTATCAAAGTGTTTCCAGGAATTTCACTTAGTAGCGTCGCAAGGATTGGATGCTGGACTTCGCCTACTGTTAGTAATATGATTAAAATTTTGATGAGCAAAAATTTGATATTTAAAGAAGAAGCTAATAATAAAAAGGCATATAAATTTCAATTAACAGAAAAGGGTAATTGGTTTATTTATATAAATAAACAGGATAAGAAAAAAAAGATCTATCTTTTTGACTTAATAGGATTATTTTCACATAAGGAATTAGATTTTATTATAGAAATTTTTACTGGAATTATAATAAAAGAAAACAAAGAGTTTATTTTTGATTATATTGAGAAGCTTAATGAAATGAATTTAAAGATTGATTTAACAGATTTTGATACAAATGAAGTTAGTATTATAAAAAAGACTATTAGTGTATATAATCTTTTAAGAACATTCATATTAACTATTAAAAGCAATCATAGTGAACCACTTAAGGAATTTAATGTAACTTATGCTCAGCTTAGAGCCTTGTGGATAATTGCTGCATTCCCAGGTATTACATCAAGTGAATTAAGTGAAATTAGCTTTTGGTCACCTTCTACAGTTCATGTAATAGTAAAGAATTTAAATAGTAAGCATTTTATTCATAAAGAAAAAGCTCTAATAAAAAATGCCTATTACTTAGATATATCTCAGCAAGGCGAAGTGTTAATAATAGAAGATTATAACAAGAATCAAAAAACTTTACTGATCTTTGAAGAATTGAAAGAGATTAGTTCGCAGGAAATTTTAAAGTTAAATTCTCTTTTAGTGAGAATGAATGTTAGATTAGGAAATTACAAAACAGAAGAATACATAAAAAAAACCTTCGCGTTTATTGAAAGTAGTGCATTGGGAGAGTGAAAATTTAGGGTCTGTTTAAGAATGCTAGATAATTTAGTAAAATAAAGGAAGCCATAATGGGTTCCTTTATTTTATATTCCAATCAGATTTTACAATTATTTAAAATTTAATAAAAGGTTGTTAACCAAAGGATAAATTTAAATAATATATTTTTGAAATAATACATAATTTTAAAGAATAAATAGCAAATTAGTATAGTACGCTTAATGAATTCATAAATTATTATATAAGGATAAATTTGCTTTAATAATTATATCTATTATAATTAGATACATGAAATAGTTAATAACTATTATATATTCTATAAAACAAAAAGGTGGTATAGAAATGAATAAAACATTAAGAACGATTGCAATTGTTGCAGCAATATTTCTAGTAATAACAATGCCTATTATTGGAGGTTACAATAAGATTGTAAGTTTAGAACAAAAGGTAAAAGTTACAGAAGGAAACATAGATACACAATTGCAAAGAAGGTCTGATTTAATTCCTAATTTGGTAGAAACGGTGAAAGGCTATGCATCTCAGGAAAAAGATATATTTATAAAAATAGCAGATGCCAGGGCTAAACTTGCAGGAGCAAAAACGGTGCCAGATAAAGCGCAAGCGGATAGCGAACTTGGAAGTGCGGTTTCAAGGCTATTAGTAGTTGTAGAGAATTATCCGGATTTAAAATCTAGTCAGAATTTTAGGGACTTAACGGTAGCTCTTGAAGGTACAGAAAATAGAATAGGAACAGCGAGGCAGGATTATAACACAAATGTTTCAAGTTACAACAGCACAATTAAAAAATTCCCGACGAACATTATTGCAGGGATTTTTAGATTTGATGAAAAGGCATATTATAAGGCTAGTGAATCAGCTAAAGTAGTACCAAAAGTTGACTTTACTAAGTAGGAGATAGAATATGAAGACTTATTTAATGAAATTAATTAGGAACATTCATAATTTTTCATCAAGCATGATTACGAAAGCAAAAATCAGCACAAAAGTTATTTTTGCAGTTATGATAAGCGTATTTTTACTGAGTCAAGTAACAGTTATAAATATAGTGAATGCAGAGACCAAATATCCTAAAGCTACAGAATTAAAATATGTTAATGATTACGCTGGAGTGATAGATAGTAAATCTACAGAATATATTTTGTCAGTAGGTAAGGAATTAGAAGCCAAAACAGGTGCACAGGCTACTGTTTTGGTTATAGATTCGCTGCAAGGAGAGCCTATAGAAGCGTATACTACTGGGATTTTTAGAAGTTTTGGTATTGGACAAAAGGGTAAAAATAATGGGCTATTAATTTTATTATCAATGAAAGAAAAAAAGTGGAGAGTTGAGGTAGGTACAGGTCTAGAAGGGGCTGTTACGGATATATACTCCTCAAGGGTTATGAATGATTTTGCAGTGCCAAGATTTAAGCAAAATCAATATGGAGAGGGTCTTAGGGCAGCATATTCAGCTTTAGCAGATAATATAGCTAAAGAATATAATGTAAAACTAGATAAGAATGTTAATGTTCCACAATATGTTGAAAGTTCAAACGTCTCTAAAAAGGGAAGTGGAATTCTAGCAATAGGATTTATCGTATTAGTTTTTCTTGACTTTGTTCTTAATAGAGGAAGAATAACCAGATTTATTATTACATTGCTATTTTGGAGTTCAATCGGTAGACGTGGTGGCGGAAATGGTGGTGGCTTCGGAGGTTCCGGAGGTGGCTCTGGAGGCTTTGGAGGAGGATCATCAAGTGGCGGAGGATCTTCTGGAGGTTGGTAATAAAATAATTTGGTGGAATTAAATATTAAAAAGCAGAAAACAATGTGTTTTCTGCTTTTTAATATTTATAAATAATCACTATGAAAGCTTATGAGTGGTATTGGTATCGAAGGGATAATTATCAGGTTCTCAAGTGCTATTCGCAACCTCTGCATCCATAAAGGAGAATAAGCAAACGAATTCCTATGCTTTAATTTTACCTTATCTGCTATATAAGATTAGAAGTTAATGAGCATATTATTTATAGTGTAGTCCAGTTTGTTACTCCTGTAATTACTAAAGGTGTATCAAGTATTCATGTACTTGACATAGCAACATAGTTGCAATACAATATAGTGACTATGTTGTTAAATTACATGGTAGGTGATATAATATGGCAAATTATTCTCAATTATTAAAAGGAATTTTAGAAGGTTGTATATTAAAAATAATTTTAAAAAAAGAAACCTATGGATATGAATTATATAGTTCATTAAAAATTAGTGGTTTTGAGGACTTATCTGAAGGAACTTTATATCCTTTGCTAATCAGGTTGGAAAAAAATGGGTTATTGTCCTCGGTAAGCAGGGACTCACCGCTGGGACCAAAACGAAAATACTATTCTCTTACTAAATTAGGGGAACAGGAATTTTTAGACTTTTGTAGCTCCTGGGGTAAAATTTCAAAATCAGTTAATAAGATATTGGGGGACGACCTAAATGATTAAAACAAAGGCATTAATAATGCAATTAAATAAAGCATCTGAAAAATTATCTTTAGAAAGCAAAGATGTATTTGATGACATTGTAGTCTATGTAAGAACATCCAATATAAAAACAAGGGACGCTGAAGAATTTCTACAACAGATACTAGACAGCTTTTTAAATGCAGAGCAGCAAGGTGTAAGCATTGAAAATGTACTAGGAACAACAGATATTAAGCATTACTGTGAAGAAATAGTAAATACCTATAAATCAAACTATCATTACTCATCACTATGTAGCGAATATGTTATGTACACAGGTATGATCATAACAATATTATCAATTATTAATTATATTACACAAAATTTCGAAGCAATTATAAAATATGGTATTAATGATTTTACTCTCATTCTAAATTTTAATTTAGGAATTATTTTGCAATTTTTGATTATAGGTATTACGATCTTTGCTATTATCATTTTTCTCAAAAAAAACTGCTTTAAGAAAACTTTCAAAGTTAGCAAAACAAAAGAGTTTTTTAAAGTTTGGGTAATAGGATGTCTATGGTTTTGTATTATGTTTGCTTGCACATTTTTAAGGGAAATATTAGAATTTAAATTAAATATAATTTTAGTTCTTATTATTGGAATCGCGTTATATTTTGTAGGGAAATATGCATCAGAAAAATAAAGACAGACTTTGCATTTGTCACTTTAAAATATTTAAATGCAACTTTATTGGAATCTAGGGCTTGCACCTTCAATTGCATGAACAAAGTTAAAATTGAAATTAACCAATTTTACTGGTTTTCAAAAAAACAATACAAATTATGTGAAACGTAAATTTTCTGTCATAAGCAGTTATTTTCATATAAAACCCATTTAATTGGAATGAGAAAATAACAATGACGTGAAAAGAGACTTTAACGACATCCTTAATATATTAAACCCCATATCTAATGATATGGGGTTACTTGAGACGATATTTGTTGTACATAAGTTCAACCTATTATTAGGTTTTCTCATTTTGGTTTTAGTTTCTCACTGCCAAGCAATAATTTACATTATCAAAGGCTGTTATAGGATGCTCTGGATTTAATTTATTATATTTTTTGAAATACTGCTCTGTTATTTCATTCGGTGTCAAATGCTCATAAATCAAGAAATTACTATCAGCTAATAAATTTTTAAGCTCTGAATAGGAATAGCTTGCAAGCATTTTCTCATTAGCCCCACCAGCCAGTGCTACTTGTTTTTTTGTTCGTTCTCCTGCTTTTGGGGTATATGAATCCTCATCTGGATAATCAAAAATAATAACACTGCCTTTTGGTACAATACATGAAATAGTGTTGAGTGTTTCAGCAAAAGTCCGCTTAGACAAATAGTAGCTTATCCCAAGCAAACTGCAAAAACTGATTTTACTTTGATCAAATTCAAAGCAGTCAATTAAATTGCTTTCCCAGTTGTTTTCTGTAAAATCAATTGATACGTAGTGCAGATTGGTAGGTTTTTCTGATAATACTGATTGAATACGATTTTGTTTGTCAGAACCAGTGGCCGGATGGTCAAGTTCAAAAATTTGAATGTTTGATGCCCAATCAGGCTGACGATATGCAAATGTATCATAACCGGCAGCGAAAATTACATATTGTTTTGCGCCAACTCTCACAGCATTTTCAAGTGCTTTCTCCGCAAATGCTGATCTACCAAGTGGAGTTGGAGATAACTGATTATCTACAATCCAATGTAATGCTTCTTTCTGTGTACCGTCAAATAATGGATTGAAAAAATTGATTCCTTTTGACATGTTACTTGAAATTTGTTCGTATTCATTCTCAGTTAAAATGTCTTTTGCCAAGTAATCATCAAATACTTTTTCTGTATTTTGTACTGAATGATATGCCCTTGAAAATGCGCTTATCAATGCGGTCATGCTTTTTTGATCCATAAAATTATCACCTCTAATAATTAATACCATTTCATTATCAACAGTACAAGACTTGAAATTTTCCTTATTTTGTGGTATAATATAGGATGAAAATATAAAAGTTTACAAAATAGTAACATTTATAACGATGGCTTTTAGAATTCAGTAGAATAACAAAAGCCATCGCATCTATGAAAGAGTATATAAAAAACAAAATTAATAAATAACCATGAAAAGAGACAAATGACGTGAAATAAAAATTGAACTAAACCGCTAACAGCGGTGGCAGACGAGTGCTAATACGTTAATTTAATTTTTACTTAAATAGAATATAAAGAATTATCTTAAGTAACTAAGATAATTCTTTATTAGAAGGTGCACTTCCTACATACTTTTATTGTCGAAATATTAATAAGGGGAACCGAGATACGCGTAAAACCGGTAATTTAATGTAAAAGTTTTCCATCAATTTACCGGTTCAATTATTTCTTCATCAAGACTTCCCCATTCTATTACACTCGAAATTTTCCCCACAACAACTGTTGGTTCTGCTATAATTTACTCTTTTCCGTTAAAATACAATACTTTTATCAATCTAGCAATATTTTCAGATGCTTTTTTAATGCTATTATATCCATCTTTCAGCGCTTCCTCTAAGTTTTTAGGCTTATCTACTATACCAAAAACTGAAGTTACTCCCATTGAGTATAATTCGTCTATATCATCTCCAACTTTGCCAGCGAGCACAATGGTTGGTATATTATACTTTTTAGCAATGTGTGCAACTCCAGCTATGGTTTTTCCATACTTTGTTTGGCCATCTATACTTCCTTCACCAGTTATAATAAAATCTGCATCTTTAATTCTCTCCTCAAATTTAGTGTGCTTTATAACTAAATCTACACCTCTTAATAAACTACCATTTAATAAAAGGAAAGCCCCACCTAATCCGCCTGCAGCACCGGTCTTTGGTATATTAGAAATATCAAAGTCAAAGGTTTCTACTAATGCCTTGGCAAAATTAATCATTCCAAGTTCGAGTTCATCTGCAATTTCGCCTTTGGCACCCTTTTGAGGTCCAAAAACTTTAGTTGCCCCATTTTCCCCAACAAAAGGATTTTGGACATCACAGGCTACTTCTATACTTATTTTTTTTAGTCTAGTATCCATCTTAGAAATATCTAATTTATGAATTTTAATTAACTCTTTTCCACCAAGTCCTAATTCATTACCCTCCGTATCTAGAGCTATCACTCCTAATGCTTGTAACATCCCTAGACCTCCATCGTTTGTAGAAGATCCTCCAAGTCCAATTATTAAGTGATCTGCTCCTTTATTCAAAGCATCAAGAATCATTTCTCCAACTCCAAAAGTTGTTGTAAACATTGGATTTCGTTTAGAGTGTTCCACTAAATACAGCCCACAAGCTTCTGCCACTTCAATTACTGCCTTTTTTTCTTCTACTAACCATCCATATCTAGCCTCTGTCTTTTCACCTAAAGGACCTGTAACTATTACGTTTCTAAATTCTCCTTTTTGAGCATTTACTATAACCTCAGAGGTCCCTTCCCCACCATCCGCCATAGGAATAATATCAAATTCTGCATCTTTAAAGATACTCTTTATGCCACTTTTCATAGCATGGGATGCTTCAAATCCACTTACACTTTCCTTAAAAGAATCAGGTGCAATCACAAATTTAAGTTTTTTCATTATATCCCCTCTTTATAAATCGCTTATAAATCAATTGCAAAGTTTATTTAAGTTCTGGCCAATATCCTTTATTTGCTAAAATTAACGCATCAAGTACTTTACGTGCTTTTTCAGCAGATACTACTGTTCTATTTAAAGTTAGAGCTTGCAAAGCTTTTTGGTATGAACCTTCCATATATGCATCGACAGTTAGCTTTTCATAAGCTAATTGACCCTCCATTAATCCTTTATAGAAAGTAGATATATTTCCTACAGCGAGGGGTCTTGGTCCATTAGATGTCATTACAGCTGCTACTTCTACCATTGCATCATCTTGAATATTTGAAATCACACCATTATTTTCAGTTATTACTATATATATACGTTGTTTATTATAAGCAATAGACTGGGCAACTTCTATCATGAATTCACTATGTGCATCATTGTGTACAAGTACCGAACCTCTTGAAGTACCCACTTGTGTAACTCGTATGCATTCTTCAAACACTTTTCTTTCTCTACCATCCATTACTTCATTAGCACGAGTATAATTTGGATCTGAGTGTGCTACTTTTTCGCTTGGATATAAATAATATTGTAAGTAGGTATTTGGAAGATACTCTGGGAAGTCTTTAAGCATCTTTGAAACATTCTCATAAGTTGCAAGCCAAGATTTGTCGCGTTGCTCTGCATCAACAGGCTTAAACCCATTTTCACATATTAATTCTCTTAACTTTGGAGCTAAGTCTGTTCCATCTTTATCAAATAAATGTGTAAACCAACCAAAATGATTTAATCCAAAGTAAACTGGTTCAAACTCACTAGAATCCATTCCTAAAATTTTACCGTAAGATCTTAATAAATTTACAGGTTGATCACACATGTTCAATATTTTTTTATCATCCGGAAATACTCTTCTAACTGCCTCTGCCACTATAGCTGCTGGATTTGTATAGTTTAAAATCCATGCATCTTTTGAGTATTTACGGATATCATTAATAGTGTTTATCATATCACCTATAGAACGTAATCCATAAGCAAATCCACCTGCACCACAAGTTTCTTGTCCTACAAGCCCCATACTTAATGGTATTTTTTCATCTTTTTCACGCATTTTAAATCCGCCAGTTCTCATCTGCATAAACACAAAATCCACGTCTTTATAAGCCTCTTCTACATCTGTTGTATAATAAAATTCTAATTCTGGATAGTTTTCTGAAAATAACACCTTTGCAAATTCACCAATAATTGATTGTCTTTGCGCATCAATGTCAAACAGGACTAACCTATTCATTGGGAATGTTTCTTTCATTTTACATAGGCTTTGTAATAGTCCTGGAGTCCATGTACTTCCTCCCCCAACTAGCGTTACGTTAAACTTTTTCAATTGAATCACTCCTATTTATATTATTTTACTGATTTTAAATTGTAAATATAATCATCTACCATGTTTCGTATTTTTGTAACTCTTCCCCCATAAACAATATGAATTGTATTTGGATCAGGAATAATTATACCATTTGGTTTTGTCTTTTTTATTAAATCCTTATTTATTTTTGAACCATCTTTTAACTCAACACGCAAACGTGAAATGCAGTTATCTACATCCACAATATTGTCAAGACCGCCTAGGCCTTCAACGATATTACGTGCTGAAATTTTATCATCACCAGTTAAAGCTTCTCCAGTTCCCGTTTCTTCTTCAGAATCTTCAAAGTCAGATTTACTTCTTCCAATTGTCATTACGTTGAATTTAGAAATAATAAAGCTAAATGAGAAATAATACATTGCAAAGAAAATCGGGCCTAAAAACAAGTAAATAACCCATTTCGTTTGTGCACCTTGTAATACTCCGAAAACAAACCAGTCAATAATTCCACCTTGAATATTTCCAATAGCAGCATGAAACATAGCAGGTACTAAAAATGAAAGACCTGCAAAAACAGAATTCACAATCCATAAGAGAGGAGAAATAAATATGAATGTAAATTCAATCGGTTCTGTAATTCCTGTTAGAATAGCCGCAGTTAAACCAGCTAAAAAGAATTTAATCACTTTGTCTCGTTTCTCTGGAAGAGCTTTACGGTAAATAGCATATACTACAGCTGGCATTCCAAATGCCATGTGTAAGATTTTACCTTGTGCTAAATACTGTGTTGCATTTGTTGAAAACTGTAAATTGTTATCTAGTTGATAAAGATAAATCTGCATTGCACCAACTAAATTATTCCCATCGATAGTCTCTATCCCACCTAATGCCGTAAAACGGAATGTTTGGTTTAAAATATGATGTAATCCTGTAGGATTGATGATCTTTTCTGTAAACCCATAAAGGAAAACTCCAAATAGTCCTGCTTCACTGATAAGTTTTCCTGTGGAAATAATTGCTGCATTAATCGCTGGCCAAACAAATGCTAGTATCATACCCACAATTACCATGATAAGTGCTGAGATAATTGGAACAAATCGCTTACCACTATAAAATGATAAGGCTGGATGTAATTCCGTTTTTCTGAATTTATTATGGATTAGAACTCCCATAAGACCTGCTATAATACCGCCAATCACATTCATGTTATAGACAAATATTCCAAGCATATTTGTCTATAATGAATTCTTCAAGATTGCATCCACTTGACTCATTGATTTATTTGCCGTTAAATATTCAACAGTTGTTGTTAATGGTGTAAGTCCTTGCACGCTTAAAATATAACTTATACCAACAAGCATTGCAATATAGCCAACAACTGCAGAAAACACTGCAACTTCTTTATCACGTTTTACCATTCCAAGTGGGATTGCCATAGCAAACAATAAAGGAAGTTGTGCAAATGGCAGTCCGGATACTTTACGGATAAGTCCTAAAAAGATTTGTAATGGCTCATTTCCTAAAAAAGGTATCGCTTTAATAATGTTTGGATTCTGAAGCGCTGCAGCCAGCCCCAAAAATATTGCCATAAAGGACAATAAAGAAATTGGAAATAATAATGACTTCCCAAAGCTTTGAAAATTCTTCTTAAAATTTGACATTTAATAGCCCCCTAATATTTAGGTTAATTTTAAATTTATGTTATTAATTAGTTATAACTAAAAGAATTCTATTTTTTAATTATAATGTTTAAAATTTCTTGTGGTTTAATAGTGTAGGCTGTTATTTTCTCTAATTTGTTTTCGGTTGGAGTTGCTAAGTAAGTTTCTTCTGTGAAAACAAGTGAAACATTCTCATCCTTAGGGTTAAACATCCGTATAAAAAGATCATTTGTTTGTTCTGTAAGTTTTAATGCAGATACAACGCATCCATTTAAATCCAAATTTAAACTTGTATTAATATTGGTTGTAAACCTAGGTATATTAACATTAAAACGATTAAATTCCTTTAATTGATACCCCATAATAGGAGTTAAAAATTCTTTTCCTTCAAAGGCTTTATTAACCTTTGGCTTATGGAAAGTAAATGCTAAGTTAAATGTAAATTTCTGATTTTGGAGTTGATTATCAGGTGTTTCAATTTCAATGCCTGAAGGTCTTCCTGGCCGATTTATAAGTTCACGTTTTCCAAGGTGGGAAAAGCATCTAAAGAGTGTAATATAAATGTTTTTATCGTAAACCTCATATTCTTTTAATCCATAAGCAAAAATAGTTCCTTGCTTATCTTCATTTTCTAAAGAAATATAGGATTGAAAAGTTTCAATAGAGACAGGTTTTTCCACCCATTTTTCTTCTTTCCAAACTGAAAGTTCTTTATGGTTATACACAGGCTTTTTAACAACAGATAAATGAGAATCTACCTGGACTGTATCGGAAACAATCTCTGTATTAAATACCAATCGATATCTGGCATCCATGGCCATATTGGTATGCCTTATTTGCACATAACCTTTTGCATCTCCCTTATATAAGGTTATGTTAACTTCAAAACATACCTCTGTGCTAAGCTTGCCTTCTGCTCTTTCATTAAGGTCATTTGGTACAATATAATTAAGCTTACATTTTAGTACTTCTAAATTACTACCTTTGATGGTGGTAATATTTGTAATGTTAACATTTTGATGATTTATAAGTATATCTTTGTGTGGCGGTGAATAATCATAACTATCACCTGCATCACCACTATTCTCAATGGAAATTACATTTTGTACAACTTCACCGGTAGATTTATTTTTCAATGATATTGTATTTTCCTGAACTAGCAGTTCATAAAATTCATTTTCAATGGACTCATCATTGTTTATATTTACCTGCTTATTCCCCTCAAGGTCTTTATAACTTAAATAGCGAATACTAAGCCCATCTATTTCATTTATTTTTGCTTTTACTTTACTTTTATAGACTTTTATATCCAATAAGCGAGCAGCCACTTGACGATCAATAAGTCCCGCATCAACCAATTCTTGTTCTAATAACACATATTCAATATGATTACTTTCTTCATCTAGGATCTCGAAATTACTTGAACGGGTAATCAATTCAATTTCTACAAATTGATCTTTTCTTAAATGCGGTAAAAAGTTGTAAATTGTAATAGTTTTTTCATCTTGATTCTTATTTCCTAAAGAAATTAACCTCATATACAACTCAGTTTGTGTATCCACGGCCTCTTTCACATTTAGTAATCTTTTCTTAATATCTTGATTTACATAATCTGAATTACAACCGCCTATACTATCATGAGCATGAGCGCCAAACATCTGTTTATAACATTTAGCGAATAGTGCATGAGGGTAGTCTAATTTTAAATGCGATGCTAAAACTGCTAAAGGTTCTAAAATATTGTACATTTTATATTCAATTTCAGTATTAAGTAGCTTAATATCCATTCTTGTAGAATTGATGGTTCGATGAATTCGTGCATGCTTGCTATGGATAAGCTCTCCTTCTACAACTTCAAGCTTACAATCCCTTAAAGAATCTACGTAACTCTCAAAATCACTAACGCTTATATTATCGTCGGGATATATTTTTTTTAAGTGTTTTATAATAAGATGTATATCTTTTTGGATAGGCATCTGATCGTGACCGTTCATAACAAGCCTGGCATTACCTGCACTGTAGTTATCTAGTACCTCTAGAATTTTCCCCGTACGCTGCTTCAAAGCATCATAATCAGACTCTAAATATTTGGCTCCTTGATAACCAGTGGCAAGATTAATTCCATAAATTCTACTTCCATCAATTCCTTCCCAAATAAAGTCTGATTTTGGGGCCATTAATTCACTGAACCCTCGCCAAAAGACTGTACTTTCAATACCAAACTGTTTGTAAATCTGTGGCATCTGACTGGAATGCCCAAAAGTGTCTGGCGCATACCCAACTTTCATCGCGTCTCCATATTTAAGTGCGGTTTTAATCCCATAATATAAATTACGAATTATTGATTCTCCATGGACAATCAGTAAGTCTGTTTGGGTGTACCATGGTCCAGTGCGAAGCTGATTTGACTGTACTACCGCCCTTAACCGATCCTCCCATTCTGGTGCCACCTCCAAAAAATCATCTATCATGACACTTTGACCGTCTAATATATATATAATATCTTCATGTTCCTCTAAAAACTGAATTACTTCCTGGAAATGGTTTCTGAGCAGCACCTGTGTTTCATCTTTTGTAAAATACCATTCACGATCCCAATGCGTATGCATAAGTATCTTTATATCTCTTTTCATTGTGACCCTCCTACTGCGATGTAATTCTTTACATTTTCATTATACGACGTTTTATTACCTTGTTATCTCCAAGTTTACGGATAATTATACATAAAATTGTGCAAAAAAAAACATAGTAGTGGTTCTACTATGTGAAAAGACTACAATTCATTTTTTTATAATACCTTGGCTATTTGATCAATAAGCTCATTTACCATAATAATCATATGAATTTGTTGTTCCCTAGAAATACCATCTAGTTTATCCATATTAACTTCATGGTAAAAAACACCATCACTAATTTGAGCAAGGCTACTATCTTTTTTAGTAATTGATACCAGCTGCATATTGTAACTCTTAGCTTTCCTTGCTATTTGATTTATCCTAAGAGTTTCCCCAGAGCTTGAAAAAATAACAATTACATAATCCTTAAATTGATCAAGCATTTTTATTTCGCTAACAAATACTGTAGGAATTCCGAGGTATAATAGCTGTCTTTGAAAATATTTAGCTGAAATTTCTGATCCTCCAAGACCATAAATCAATAATTTCACATAACTCCCTTTGAAATATTTAATAATATCTTTTGCACTTTCGAAATTTATTTTTTCTAGAAAAAATTCTGTTTTATTAATACGCTCTTGACTGTGAGTTTCGATAAATGATAGATCTTCTTTAATTGCATACTTCAGTTCACTATAACCATTAAACCCTAAAGTTTTGCATGCACGATTAATGGTTGCTTGCGATGTAAAACTTTTCTCACTTAGTTCTATAACTGACAACCGAGGGATAGAATTAAAATGCTTTTCTAAATAGTCAAATACTGCCTCTTCACTTTTAGAAATTTTATTAATAAACCTACGCTCTTTCAATTTATGAATCACTTTATACTGCAAAGCTCTCCTCCTCTAATCTTCCACCCACCTGGTTCGTGTTCTTTCTTATTAAAATGGAAGCTCGTCATCATTATTTCATTATTTTTAACTAACCCATTTTCAAAAGCCTGCTCACATGTTATACCAAAAGGAAACCCAATAAAAGTATATCATACTATACTCAAACATCGCACATGTAAAAATTTGATAATTATCTTTAAATACTGTCGCAAAATATAAAATTCATAGTTTTGTGACGTCAAATAATGCCAACAAAAAAGGTCTACTTTTGTGACATTTATAGGTTTGTAAAAACAGTATATAATGGTATAATATTCTTAGAAGCTATGTCTGATTGGTATTATATTATTACATAATGGTAGAAAAACACAAATTATATATAATGAGGTGCAGAACATGATTGATTATAGTGAAATTATAAAAGAGAACTCTATATTAGAATCAAACAGATTAATTTTAAGACCATTTTCTATAGAGGATGTAGATGATGTATTCTTATATACCAGTGATGATATTGTAACAAAATATTTAACATGGCCGTCGTATAAGGATATATCACAAACTGAGGACGTAGTAAAAAAAATTTATATAGGTAAAATTGGAGCTTTTGCAATTGAATTAAAATCAGAGCATAAATGTATTGGATGCATTGATTTAAGACTATGTATTCAACATAATAAAGCAAGTTTTGGGTATGTATTGAATAGGGAATATTGGAACAATAATTACATGTCAGAGGTGTTAAGTTTAATATTAGACCTTTCATTTTCAAAATTGGAATTAAATCGCATTGAAGCTACACATTATGTAGGAAATGAAGGTTCGGGTTGTGTTATGCAGAAATGTGGAATGAAATATGAAGGAACAGGTCTACAGGAAGTAAAGGTTAAAGGTACTTTTTATGACGTTGTTCATTATGCAATTTTAAGAGAACATTGGATTAATCCGACACAAGTTCAAAACTTATAAATAGAAATTACAAACTAAGAAGTTGTTTCCCAACTCCATTATTGCAGGGGTTTTTAGATTTGATGAAAAGACATATTATAAGGCTAGTGAATCAGCTAAAGAATTACCAAAAGTTGATTTTACTAAATAGGAGTTACAATATGAAGAATTATTTAATGAAATTAATTAGGAAGATTTATGATATTCCATGGAGAATACTTAACAAAGAAAAGATTAAGATGAGAATTATCTTTGTAGGTATGATAAGTATATTTTTACTGAGTCAAATAACAGCGATGAAGCTAGTGAATGCAGAGACCGAATATCCTAAAGCTACAGAATTGAAATATGTTAATGATTACGGTAAAGTGATAGATAGTAAATCAGCAGAATATATTTTGTCCATAGGTAAAGAATTAGAAGCTAAAACAGGTGCGCAGGCTACTGTTGTAGTTATAGATTCACTGCAGGGAGAAACTATAGAATCTTATGCTACTGGCATTTTTAGAAGCTTTGGTATTGGACAAAAATATAAAAATAATGGATTATTAATTCTATTATCAATGGAAGAAAAAAAGTGGAGAGTGGAGGTAGGCACAGGTCTAGAAGGGGCGGTTACGGATATATATATTCCTCAAGTGTTATGAATGATTTTGCAGTTCCCAAATTCAAGGAAAATCAATATGGAGAAGGTCTTCGTGCAGCATATTCAGCTCTAGCAGATAATATAGCTAAAGAATACAATGTAAAACTAGATAAGGACGTTAATGTTCCACAATATGTTGGAGACTCAAATGTCTTTGAAGACTCACATGTACTTGAAAGCTCAGATCTTGTTGAAAGGGGTAAGAAAAGCCTGATAATAGGATTTTTTGCATTATGGCTTTTTCAATTTGTTCGTAATATAGGGAACGGTGATGGCTTCGGAGGAGGTTCATCAAGTGATGGAGGATCTTTTGGAGACTTCGGAGGTTCTGGAGATGACTCCGGAGGCTTTGGAGGCGGTTCATCTAGTGGGGGAGGATCTTCTGGAGGATGGTAATATAATGATTTTGTAAAATTAAACATTAAAAAGCAGAAAAACAATGTGTTTTCTGCTTTTTTATAATTAGAAATAATTACTATTAAATTTTAGGAGTCTCATATGCGCCTCATATGGATGTATCCTTTTTATTTTTCATTTGAAAATTATTGTTACATTTTTAAAACCCATATTTGATAGCATGCCTTGTAAAAGTAATTTAGTATTAGCATTAGCGCTATCTAAAAATCCTGTTTTTATTAAATCAGCTTCAACCTTAACTTTTTCATTACTGATTTCGTTTATCATATCTTGCATACTAAGCTTGTTAAACATTGAGGATTTTTCATCATAAATGAATAAGTCTTTACTATTTATTACATGATCTAAGATTTTAGCTTTTTTTAAAGTTATAGTAACGCTATCATTAGTGACAAGAACATCTAAATCTTTTAAATCTACTCCAGCTTTAATATAGCCATTGTATTTTATTAAAAATGATTTTTCAGTAAATGGAATAGAGTAATCTTTTAATTTTTTATTATCTCTTAGAGATATTATGTTTGAATAATTATACCTTAATGTAGAAAGTTCTGAAATTTTGGACAATCTTTCCGAAATAAGGGTAGAAGTTATAGAATTATCATTATTAAATTTGATTATAATCGAATTAATCATTATTACCCCGATTATTAATATTAAAAAAATAAATTTATTTTTACGATTTAGGGGGTTAAAGGCGGATTTTAAATTCATACTAACACAACTCCTTATAATATGTGGCGATAACGATTAAAGGGAATTTTACAATTAAATAATAAGTACAGTTATTGTATTATATGGTACTAAAGCATAGTTTTAAAACTAGAAATTCAAAAAAAACGATAATTTTTAAACAAGTGAGGAACCTTAATAAAGTATTTTTAGGAAAATATGTTTTTTTGTGCAAACGCGTGCATTAAACTAAAAAATTATGTATAATGATTATAAAAGATACAATTACAACAAATACAAAAGAAAACAACCAATTAAAAATTAAATTTAATTTTTAATTGGTTAGTGCTAAAAAAGTATAGGAGGGAAAATTAATGGATATTAACAATCTTCCAAGAGTTGCTTATTTTTGTATGGAGTATGGACTACAATCAGACTTTAAAACTTATGCAGGTGGACTAGGAATACTTGCAGGTGACCATTTAAAAGGAGCTAAAGATTTAAATCTACCACTAGTGGGAATAGGTCTCAAGTGGAAACAAGGATATACTGAGCAACTTGTAGATGAAAATGGAAAAGTATACGATACATATCATAATTATAATTATGATTTTTTAAAGGATACAGGGGTAAAAGTAACTGTTAAAATCAGAAATTTGGATGTAGTGTGTAAGGTTTGGAAATTAGAGGAATTTGGGAATAACCCAATATACCTTTTAGATACTGATATACCGGAAAATGGTGACAATTGGATAACTGGACAGTTGTATGGATGGTTTGGAGAAGAAAGAATTGCTCAAGAAATGGTGCTAGGTATTGGTGGAGTAAAAGCTTTGAGGGCATTGGAAATTCCTATAAATGTATACCATTTCAATGAAGGGCATGCGGCACTCGCGGCTACAGAGCTTATTAAAGAAAAAATGCAATCAGGATATAGTTTTGAGGAGTCTTGGAGTAAAACACGTGAGGAAGTAGTATTTACAACTCACACTCCAATAGTTGAAGGTAATGAATCTCATGATGTTTCCAAATTAGAGTACATGGGAGCATTTAATGGATTAACTAGGCAGCAAATGATTAGATTTGGTGGAGAACCATTTAATATGACAATAGCAGGACTTAGGCTTTCAAGAAAGGCTAATGCCGTAGCTCAACTCCACATGGAAACTGCAAATAAAATGTGGAAAACAGTTGCTGGAAGGCCATCTATTATTGGGATAACTAATGGAATTCATAAACCTACTTGGGTAGATAATCGAATCACTAAGGCATATGAAAATAATGGAGACCTATGGGGTACCCATATAACTGTTAAAAAGGAATTAATAGCGTTTATTAAAGAAAGAACGGCCATAACGCTTGATCCGGATAAGTTACTTATCGGATTTGCAAGAAGAGCTGCACCGTATAAGAGAAGCGATTTGATATTTACTGATGAAGAAATTATTTCTCCATTACTCCAAAGTGGAAAAGTTCAAATCGTATTCTCAGGAAAAGCTCATCCACTTGATGATACAGGAAAAGAAATAGTAGCAAAGCTTGTAAGGATGATGAAGAAGTATCCAAATAGCGTAGTGTTTTTAGAAAATTATGACATGAATATAGGAAGGATGCTAACTAGGGGCTCGGATGTTTGGTTGAATAATCCAAGGAGACCTTTAGAAGCTAGCGGAACTTCGGGAATGAAGGCTGCGATGAATGGTGTACTTAACTGCTCTATTCTAGATGGGTGGTGGCCGGAAGCTTGCAAGGATGGTGTAAATGGATGGCAGTTTGGAGATGCAGTGGGTCTTGATGATTTATCAGAAGTAGAATTAGATAAACATGATACAGAAGCTCTTTATGATACTTTAATAAATAGGGTTATGACTACCTATTATGAAAATAGAGAAAAGTGGATAGAGATGATGAAAGAAAGTATTAAAACTACAAGCTATGAATTTTCAGTAGAGAGAATGTTAGACGAATACTATAACAAGATGTATATAAAATAAAATATAAAAACAACTTCAAAACTATTTACAGTCTCTTCAAAATGAAATTTTTAAGGATTGGGAAATAGACTCAATGTGAAAGTAACACAATTAGTATTGTGTTACTTTCAGTTTGAATGTTACTTAATACTAATATTTGATATTATTATGTAATATATTACTTTTAAGTACACAGGGATGCCGTACTGCCTCATATTAACAGGCTAATATACCTTTTCGGGGGGGGCGGGTACAGCCAACATACGGGTAAAAATAGGCCACATGATGGAAGTAATATCCAACATGTGGCTATATATTGTTTTATAAGTGTTGCAACAAGCCTATTTCTATTTGAAACATTTCATATGTCCTTTTTATAACCCCAGTGAAACATATTTTAATAGTGTCATTAGGTACGCCCTATTGGTATAATTGATTAGTAATGGTAAAATAAGTATTTGGACTGTCCCATAAGACTTGTATCAGAATGGAGGCGGACATTTGAGAAAAATAGGATATGTTCGTGTAAGCTCACAGGACCAAAATGAAGAAATGCAAATTAAACAATTAAATGAAATTGGAGTAGATATTATTTATCAAGAAAAAATATCTGGAGCAACTTTGGATAGAGAGAAACTTAAGAATATTACTATATAATTCTATTTTAATCCATTTTTAATGATTTTTTATAGTATATAAAAATCATTACTACCGTAATATATCCTTCAACTATTGCAAAATGCATTTCTCTGTTGTAATATATACACTATCAGAAAAATAATAGCGTTTAAATAATAAATAAAATTTTTGTTATTCCTAATTTAAGGATATATAAATATAACAAGAATTGTTTAGATAATAGATAGGAGTAACTATGATAGAAATATATTACTATACGATTGTTATGATTGTTATAGCAACCTGGATAATAAGTAGAATTATAATTAATTCTAAAAATAAGCAAATTAATTGGAAATATGAACTTAAAAGAGCGTTTATATTCTTTTGTGTAGCTGTAATACTAAGATTTACTTTCTTTCCTTTTGATTTAGTCAATGGTCATATACAGCCACTTACTTTGGAAATGAATAAAATTTATCCATTCAGAATAAATTTTATTCCATTAGTTAATCTTTTTGATTATGAAGGCTCTATCCGAGATACACTGATTAATGTAATTGGAAATACTGCTATGTTTATCCCTATCGGTATCATAATACCTCTTACATTTTCAAAATTAGATAGTTTTTCAAAAGTGATTACAATAGGCTTTATTACTTCCTTAATCATTGAAATAATGCAACTTCCATTTATTAGTAGGGTATCTGATATTGATGATCTTATTTTAAATACAGTTGGATGTGGTATCGGATTTGCTTTCTATTATTTAGCTCATAGAGTTAAACAATATTATACTAAGAAACTAAGACTGTAAGTTCATTAGTATTGTAGAAAATATTAGTATATGTCCTAAAACCCCTCTTATTTTACAATTTAGGGAATAGTTAAAACGAAAAAGAGTGTATCCATTGAAATTAATTACTTTCATGAGGTACACTCTTTTTTTGTTCTCTCGTTTTCCATGAAACTTTATTTTTTAAACTTTTCCAAATTCTACTGGAACCAAAACGGCAATAGAATTACCATATTAGCCTATATTTATTACAACTACCATCTCCTTCGGTAAAACAGTTCTTTGCATCAGCTTCATTTCTATAATCCTTTGAAAATATTACTTTATAAATCAAATCATGTTAATATAAATAAGGGATTTATAAATTAACATGATTTTTAATTTGCATTGGGGGGCCTCTATGAAACGATACATACTATATATGTATAGTCTCAGTCTACTTAGTTTACACTCATATATCTAAAAAACAAAGAAAAGTTAGATGCCGTGAAACCAAAATTTAACTGCATAATTGGTGCCTAATTGACAATATCGGGTACAGCCCCCTAATATTAAAATATTTTTAAGAGATATGAAAGGAATAAATATATGTATGATATTACTATAGTAGGGTCAGGAGTTAGTGGGATGTTCCTCGCATATACTCTGGTACAGACAAAATCAAAATTAAAAATACTGATGATAGAAAAGGGAAGAAAATTTATAGACAGGGTATGTCCAATGGAAAACGGATTAAGCAAAAGATGTATCCATTGTAAACCATGTAATAAATTTCAAGGTTTTGGTGGTATGGGTAGGTCTGAGGGAAAATTTAATTACACTAATGATTTTGGTGGTTATTTAGGTGAAAAAATAGGAAACAGAACTGCACTAGAATTAATGGAATGTATTGATAATATCTTATGTCTATTTGGTGCAGACACAGTTAAATTATATAGTACAGAGAATGAAGAACTTAGTAGAAGAGTAAAAGAGAAAAATTATAATATACTAACTACAAAAGTAAGACATTTAGGAACAGCATTGTCTTATGGAATTTTAAATAAAATGTATTCACATCTTAAGGATAAGGTAGATATTAAGTTTGAGTTAGATATAACTTCTATAGATAAAATGAATAATGTATTTAACTTGAATAGTAAAGAAAATGTTTTCCAGTCTAAGATAGTTATATTAGCTACAGGTATAAGTGGAGGAGCGGAATTTCTGAAATATTGTCAAGCTTTTAATATTGAGCCCTATAGAAAAAGGCTGGATTTAGGGGTAAGGGTTGAAATGAAGGGTGATCAGTTAGACTCTATTCTTAAAGATTCTTTTGAAATTAAGATTAATTACAAAGGTGATGGATTTGAAGCTACAACTTATTGTATGAATCCTAAAGGAAAAGTAATCAAAAAGTTTCAAAAAGGCATCGTAATGGCTGATGGTCAAAATTATCTTGAAACAGACAGTCCGAGTTGTAACTTAAATTTTTCTATTCTTGTACCAAAATATTTTTCTTGTTTTATTGAGGCGAACGAATATGCCACAAGTATAATAAAATCTATAAATAAAGATAGAGAAAGAATAGTACTTCAAAGATTTGAGGATTTAATAAATAATAGGGCAACTACAAAAGAACAACTTACTAAAAATAGTATTCAGCCGTCGATTGAAGGTGAGGGTGGAAATCTATATAATGAAATTCCGAAGATTTATATAGATGCACTATTAAAAATTATTAAATCAATAGAAGATATAATAGGAAAAGAGATTTCTGAAGACACTTTATTATATGGAATTGATGCAAAATTTTATGAACCTGAAATTAGTACTAATGAATATTTTGAGACCAAACAAGAGGGACTTTATGTTTTAGGAGATTGTTCAGGAACAACCTATTCTTTATCACAGGCGGCTGCAAGCGCAGTATATCTCGGTAGGTATTTGTTAAACAATAATAATAAATAATAAGATACAAAAGGGTTTGTAATAACATTTTATATAGTTTAAAACGTATCTATAGGATTATGAATAAATATGACCTCTTTAAAATATCTTTCGAAATATTTGACATAAAAATACTCCTCCTTGCAATTTTTGATAATTAGCTTATCTCAATTATTGGCAAGAAAGAGTACTTTTTATTCTGTTTACACAAAATTACTTACAGGCCCTTTTGAAGTTGTTTTTTGTTATAAAATGATTATTTTACTTCCACAATCCAGCCTTCAGGAGATTTTATTTCTCCAAATTGGATTCCGTAAAGAGTATCATAAAGCTTTGTAGTAACTGGGCCCACTTCTGTCTCGCTGTGGAAAACATGAAGTTTACCGTTATATTCTATACCACCAATAGGCGTTATTACAGCAGCAGTTCCACAAGCACCTGCTTCTTTAAATTCACTAAGAGTACTTATTGCGACATCTCTTTCTTGTACTTCCATTTTTAAATATTCTTTTGCAAGATAAAGTAATGAGCGCTTAGTTATGCTAGGAAGTATTGATGGTGATTTTGGGGTTACAAATATATTATCATTTGTAATTCCAAAGAAGTTTGCAGAACCAACTTCTTCGATGGTGGTATGAGTTGCTGGATCAAGGTAGACACAGTCAGCAAATCCTTTTTCTTTAGCTTTTTCATAGGCAAGAAGGCTTGCAGCATAGTTTCCTCCAACTTTTACATTGCCTGTTCCATAAGGGGCGGCTCTATCATAGTCATCAGATGTCATAAAGTTTACTGGGGCTAGTCCTCCTTTGAAGTAAGCGCCTACAGGGCAACAGAATATTCCAAATAAAAATTCAGGAGCTGTACTTACGCCAAGGTTATCCCCAATACCTATCATATAAGGTCTAAGATAAAGTGTTGCTCCGGTTCCATATGGTGGAACAAATTTTTCGTTTGCTTTAACAACTTGGATACATGCATCAACAAATTTTTCAACGGGGATCTCAGGCATGAGAACGCGTGAACAACTGTTCATCAAACGCTTGGCGTTTTCGTAAGGTCTAAACAATTGGATATTGCCTTTTTTTGTACGATAAGCTTTTAATCCTTCAAAACATTGTTGGCCATAATGAAGAGCGGTTGAAGCTTCACTTATACAAAGTTTGTTATCTTCAACTAGTTTTCCGTCATCCCATTTGCCATTATTCCATATTGAAATATAACGTAAGTCTGTCTTGCTATAAGTAAAACCTAATTTATTCCAATCGATGTTAACATTTGCGGTCATATTAATCCCCCTATTTTGTAATTGGTTTTTATTTAAACGATGGTTTATACAACAGTATAAATATAATATTAAATTCTAAATGTTGTAAAAATTCGTATAAGATAGAATATGAGTATTATTGTAACATAAAATATGTACGGCTATAGCTTTTTCAGTATTTTCAGTATTTTAATAAGCTAAATTTAAAACATTTAAAGAATGAATAAAAAGTTGCATTAATGCAACTTTTTATTCATTCTTTAAATGTTTATTTTGAGATGATTAAGTTATTAATTTGACACTTCGGGAATATTATTTTTATCTTTACTCTTACTGCTATTAATATCATTTATAGATTGAAAACTTGTGCTGTTTTCCATATTAGCTATTGCGTCATTAACTTTTTTGTTTTTAGTCTTTTTATTTCTGTTCATGAGTTATATCTCCCTTCATATTTTTGTAGTAGGTATATTAATAGCATAGCCAGATTTTTTTGTAATATGTATGTGTAAATAGTAAAAGCTCAAACCATTTTACAAGTTAGAATGGTTTGAGCCTTTACTAAAATAATTTTTTGAAGCAGTTTTTGCATATAGTAGTTTTACCCTTATTGGCTGAAATGCATTCATCCTTTGACACCGGCTTTCTACATATTTCACATATTAGTGTTGACGTAGAGCTGTTAAGAGCCACAGATTTTGGCTTATTTACTTTAGCACCTATGGTGTTTTTTTTATTTGAGGGTGGATCGTAATTTATAGGTTGCTGTTTTTCTTTTTTTTCAACTATTGCGTAATTCATAGCATATGTACTTTCAGCAAAAAGTTCTAATTCAAATCTAGGATTTTCTTTATCATAAAACTCCTCAATAATAAGTCTTGTAACTTGGGCATCATTTACTATAAGACCACTTTTCTCTATACCATCGAAAATGCTTTTAGTTATGTTGTTTGTATCAGGATGCCTTTTTATACTTTTATAATATACTTTTAGAACAGCAATAAGGGATTCTGTTAAAAAAATATTACAGTTTTGGATTCTGCATTGATAAGCAATCTCTTCCTCATACAGAGCGTATCTATCATGGTACTTCCCGGAATTATAAGGTAAAATAGCTCTGCCATTCATGTTGAAAAGTTTAAAATTAGATTTTGAAATAGGTGAGCCTTTTATTATGACCTTTGCGTAGGTGTTACTCATATGTCCCTCCTAGGATCTATCTTAAATAGATAATAACTAATAGCCATATTCAAAAAAGTTTGAATATTTGATTTGTTATTTTTTGATGACTTAATTGAACTTTCTATAATATAATCATATATGCAATTATATCATAGAAAGATAGATACTTAGTTTAAATCTATTTATGTACACTTAAGTAAGTAAGTGAGTACACTTAAGTAAGTAAGTGAGTACACTTAAGTAAGTAAGTGAGTACACTTAAGTAAGTAAGTGAGTACACGTAAGTGAGTACACTTGGAAATGCATATAAAAATTTGATATGCTAAAGTTAATAAAGTATAATTAATTTATGTTATTAACAGATGTAAACATTCATTGAACATAAAGTTCTTAGGATGTTTTTATGAATATAGAGAAAAAATTATATAAACTATATTAAAGGTGGTAAAAACAATGGAAAAGGATATTAAAATACTTGCAATTGAATCGAGTTGTGATGAGACAGCGGCGTCAGTAGTCGTGAATGGTCGTGAGATTCTATCAAATATAATTGCATCACAAATTGATATACATGAAAAGTTTGGGGGTGTTGTTCCTGAGGTGGCATCTAGAAAGCATATAGAAGCAATAAGTGCTGTAGTTCAAGAGGCGTTGGACGAGGCTAAAGTTACATTAGACAATATAGATGCAATAGGAGTAACTTATGGCCCAGGGCTAGTAGGGGCACTACTGGTAGGAGTTCAATATGCTAAGGGGCTCGCATATGCAACGAATAAACCTTTAATTGGAGTTAATCATATAGAAGGTCATATAAGTGCCAATTTTATTCAATATAAAGAACTTGAACCACCATTTATGTGTTTGGTAGTTTCGGGTGGACATACATTTATTGTATATATGAAGGACCACGGTGAATTTGAGGTTATGGCTCAAACTAGAGATGATGCAGCAGGAGAAGCCTTTGATAAGGTGGCTCGGGCAATTGGGCTAGGATACCCTGGTGGTCCTAAAATAGATAAAATAGCAAAAGAAGGCAATGCAGGTGCTATAAAATTTCCAAAAGCTAAATTTCATGAAGATACTTTAGACTTTTCTTTTAGTGGGGTTAAATCTTCGGTGCTAAATTATCTGAATAAAATGAATATGAAAAATGAAACAATTAATGTACCAGATGTGGCCGCATCTTTTCAAAAGGCAGTGGTTGATGTTTTGGTTCATAATGCTCTAGAGGCATGTGAAATTAAAGGCGTAGATAAAATAACAATAGCGGGTGGTGTGGCATCAAATTCTTGCCTTAGAGAGACAATGATAAAAGAAGGGCAAAAGAAGAACATAAAAGTTTTGTTTCCAGAAATGATACTTTGCACTGATAACGCAGCTATGATTGGAAGTGCAGCTTACTTTGAATTAATTAAAGGAAGAATTTCACCGCTAACGCTAAATGCGATACCGAACTTAAAACTTGGAGAAAGATAGGATAATATAAATATAGAGTTACTAAAGAACGAACATAGTGAATTTTATATAAAAAAGGAATGCGGATATATTACAATATATCTGCATTCCTTTTTGAAAATATTCTTATAATTCAATATCCTTTTCCGCAAGCTTCCTGTTAATGAATCTTTCAACTATCAGTAAAATAATCGCCATTGTGGGTACTGCAAGGAACATTCCAAGAACCCCAAAGGTTCCGCCACCTATGAGTATTGCAAGGATAATAAGTAAAGGGCTTAAACCAACAGATTTCCCAAGGATCTTTGGCCCTAAATATAATCCATCAAATTGCTGAAGAATAATAATGAATATAAGCACCCAAAAAGCCTTTATAGGGCTAAAGAATAGGGTAATGAAAAAAGCAGGAACCATTCCAATTAATGGTCCGAAATAAGGAATCATATTTGTAATTCCAACTATTAAGCTTATAAGTATAGTATTAGGTATTCTAAAAATACTAAGTCCTACAAAGCATATAATACCAATGATAACAGAGTCAATAAATTTTCCGATAACAAAACCTGAAAAGATATAATTGGCTTCTTTGCTAAATTTTATAAAACCATCTGCATTTTCTTTTTTTAAGATAGCATAAATCAGTCTCTTTATATTTAATATTAAGGATTCTTTATCCTTTAAAAGATACAAAGATACAACAAATCCAAGCAGAAATTTCATAAAAGAAGAGGTGAAACCTACGGCTGTTAGCAAGGCAACACTGATACCGGTATTTAGATATTTACTTAAGTTAGACATAAGTGTTAAGGTAGTTTCGTCTAAATATTTAGTTACACCATATTTATCAAGCAATTGAACCTTATCCATATTTTCATAAAACCAAATTCGAGTTTTAGATATATATTCGGGAGTTGAAACTGTTAGTTCGCGAATACTTTCACCTATACTAGGCGTTAGTATAGTGATACTAAAAACTATTATGCCTAAAACACATATATACATAATAAGTAGAGTTAGATTACGCTTTGTATGGAACTTTTTTTCAATATTGACCATAACGGGGTTTAATAAGTAGGCTATACCGAATGCCCATATAAATGAACTTATGTATGATATAAAAATACTAAGGGCATTGGTAACTAATTCTATGTGGTATACTATTCGAAATAAAATAAGCGATAATAAGATTATAGGGATTAAATTTAAATAAGGGATTTTTTTATCTTTGAACAAGCTCAATTCACTTCCTTAATTAATAATTATTTTAAAAATAATACGATGATGTAAGTATATCATAAATATAAAAATTAAAGAATATTTATAACATATTTCAGGTCACTATAAGGTTTATAGTGAATATTTTTGTTTTTTGCGGGACGGTTAGTAAGTATTTAAGTTAGCAATTAACAAATAACAATATTATGGATATTTACAATATATTTACAATATTATTATTGACTAATGGTAATAAAAGTATATAATAAATAAGTATGGTGAACAAATGACCGATGGTCATAAATTAAAATTAAAACCTAGGTGGTAAATGCATTATGAAAAAAGTTGAAATTATTAAAGAAAAACAAAGTAAATCGGAAATGAACAAATTAAAGAAGAAAAAGAGATTATACGACTCAGCTTATGAACTTTTTACAACTAAAGGGATTAATGACACTGCTATAAACGATATTGTAAAAGGAGCAGGAGTTGCCAAAGGAACTTTTTACCTTTATTTTAAAGACAAATATCACATTATTGATTTGATAGTCTTAAGAAAGAGTTCAAAAGTTTTAAAAGAAGCTATTGAGGTATCTATGAATAAGGAGTTTGAAGAATTTAATGATAAAGTAATATTCTTTGTAGATTATATAATTGAATATTTAAGGGAAGATAAAAAGCTTCTAAGGCTTATATATAAAAATCTTTCTTGGGGTATTTATAGAAAGGTGATAGCAGAACCTTTGGAGTACAACGAAATGAAGGAAATCGCAAAAGTATTTATGGATAATATAGTGAGCGAAACGATGTGTATATCGCAAGCTGAAAAGATATTATTTATGATTATTGAACTAACAGGTTCGGTTTGCTATAGCTCAATTATTTTAGAGGAACCAGATACTATAGATAATATGAAACCTGTGTTATTTAAAACTATTAAGAAAATATTGCAAAATTAATTTTCTAAGGGAGGGATGACCTAATTGAAAAAGTTCGGACATTTTATAGCTAAAAATAGGATAATAATTTTAATTATTTCTACATTGCTACTGGTTCCATCCGTAATTGGAATGGTAAACACAAAAATAAATTATGATCTTCTTACCTATCTACCGCAAGAACTTGATTCCATGAAGGGACAAAATATTTTAGACAAAACATTCTCAAACGCAGCCACTTCAATGCTTATTGTTGATAATATGGAAGGCAAGGATGTTTTAAAAATAAAAGAAAAGGTTTCAAAGGTTAAAGGTGTAGAAAAAATTATTTGGGTAGATGATATTTTAGATACTACTATACCTAAGGAGATTTTGCCAGATGAAATTAAAAGCTCTTTTTATAGTGGCAATTCTACTATGTTAATAATTAAATTTAAAGAATCAGCATCTTCAGAAGCCACACAAAATGGTATAACCAATATAAGGAAGGTAACAAATAAACAATGTTATTTAAGTGGTATATCGGCAATTGTAAAGGATACTAAAGATTTATCGGATAAAGAAACACCATTTTATGTAATGATTGCAGTAATACTATCAGTCGTAGTTTTATCTTTAACAATGCAATCAGTTATAATTCCATTTATTTTCTTGTTAGGGATAGGGTATGCCATATTATATAATATGGGAACAAATATATTCTTAGGGCAAATTTCTTATGTAACAAAGGCATTAGCAGCAGTACTTCAACTTGGTGTAACTATGGATTATTCAATATTTTTACTTCATAGATACGATGAGGAAAGAGAACTTATGCCAAATGATCGTATAGGGGCAATGGGTGATGCTATAGCAAATACCATGGTCGCTATATCCGGAAGCTCACTCACAACTATAGCAGGTTTCTTAGCATTATGTACCATGCAACTTGCATTAGGTAAGGATATCGGGCTAGTAATGGCAAAGGGCGTTTTGCTTGGGGTTATAACTACGGTAACAGTATTGCCTGCATTGATTTTAGTGTTTGATAAACCTATTCATAGATTTAGTCACAAAACCATATTACCTGAATTTGATAAAACATCAAAACTGGCTACCAAACACTATAAAGTAATAACTATAGTATTTTTACTTGCATTTATACCAGCTATTTACGGAAATAACCACACTAAGGTTTATTATAACTTAGATGAATCGCTACCAAAGAATTTGGATTCTATTGTGGCAACAAATAAACTAAAGAAAGATTACAATATGACTTCGACACACTTTATTGTAATAAATGATAAGCTTGAAACTGATAAAGTTAAGGAAATGGTAAAGAAAATAGAAAAGGTAGATGGAATTGACAAGGTACTTGCTTCAGATAAGTACTTAGGACCACTTATTCCAGAAAGCTTTATCCCAGAAGATATTAAAGCCATTGTTCAAAAGGGCGGATATAAACTAATAATGGCAAATTCTAAATATAAGGCAGCTACAAAAGAAGAAAATGATCAGATAGATGAAGTAATTAAAGTTACAAAACAATATGACCCGAAATCAATGGTTTCAGGAGAAGGACCTCTTACTAAAGATTTGACAGAAATAGCGGATGTTGACTTTAAACATGTTAGCATAGCATCTATTGGCGCAATATTCGCTATAATACTTATAGTGTTTGCATCTGTATCTTTGCCAGTAATTCTGGTCTTAGCTATACAGCTCGCAATATTCATAAATATGGCAATTTCATGTTATATGGGAAATGTGATTCCATTTGTAGCATCTATAGTTATTGGAACTATACAGTTGGGGGCTACAGTTGACTATGCAATATTACTGACAACAAGATTTAGAGAAGAAATGAGAAATGGATACGAGAAAAACAAGGCTATGGAAATCGCAGTTAAGGGCTCTGCTAAATCTATTGTAACCAGTGCATTAACCTTTTTCGCAGCTACTGCAGGGGTAGCGATCATTTCTGACATGGAAATGATAAGTTCACTATGCACAATGATGGCAAGGGGAGCAGTAATAAGTATGGGAATTATCCTTTTTGTTCTTCCATCTATACTATTAGTAAGTGAAAAATTAATAATAATTACGAGTAGAAATTTTAAATCTAAAACACAAGCAAGTAGTGAACTAAAATCAGAATCACAATCAGAAAATTAAGAAGAACTTTTGAAAGCAAAACTATAGGGGAGATGTATTAACGTGAAAAATAAATGTATGTCAAAAAGATTATTAAGTATCGTGTTAATAGGTGCATTAGTTATTCCAAATATGACTTATGCTACTGAGTTAATTCAAAAGGATGAGACTGTTTATGTTACGTTAAATCAGCAAGGGGAGGTTAAAGAAAAAATAGTAAGTGATTGGCTTCACTCTAACGAGAAAAATATTGAAATTCATGATAAATCTATATTAAAGGATATAAAAAATGTAAAGGGTGAAGAAAAACCAAATGGTATTGGTGAGAGTTTAAATTGGAAGATAAGTGGTAATGATGTCTATTATAGAGGTACTACTGATAAAAAACTACCTATTGATGTAAATGTTAAATACTTGCTTGATGGAAAAGAAATTAAACCAGAGGATTTGGCAGGTAAAAGTGGAGAAGTGAAAATAAAAATTGATTATAAGAATAATGAAAGCCGTATGGTTAATATTAAAGGGAAAAACAGAAAAATATATACTCCATTTAGCACTGTAACTGTACTAGATTTGCCAATAGATAATTTTAGAAATGTTAAGATTAGCGGTGGGAAAATGATTAATGATGGGAATAATCAAATAGTCACTTTCATTTCTCTTCCAGGTATGAAGGAAAGCTTGGATTTAGAAAAGACTACTTTAGACTTAAAAGAGAATTTAGAAATTACTGCACAGGTAGAAAACTTTGAAATGGGTCCTATAATGATAACAGGGACGCCAGAACTTCCTGATATGGAAGAGTTTAAAAGTGCCTCATCTTTAGGGGATTTAACTAAAGGCATTAATAACATACAAGATGCTAGTACCAAGCTAGCTGAGGGAACAGGCAAATTAGACCTTGGTCAAAAGGCTTTAGCTGATAATATGACATTATTTAATGGTGGAGTAACTAAGCTAGGCGTTGGGGTTTCAGGATTTAATACTGGTATGATAAAGATTGGCGACGGTACAAGTGCAGCACAAAGTGGTGCTCAGAAGGTGGCAGGTGGATTAAAAGCATTTGAGGCAGGAACTAGAAAACTCGGTAGTGGAGCACAGCAGTTTGGATCAGGTACAGTAGAATTTGCTGCAAATTCAAAGGCATTTGCAGATGGAGCAGGTAAGGTAGCATATGGAACAGATAAATTAGTTGCAGGTTCTAAAGGGCTATCAGATGGAGCTAATAAGTTAGCTGAAGGGACTAATACAGTGTCGGCTAAAATGGAATCACTAAGTGAGGGACTAGATACAATGGTGAATTCTACAGGGGATCTACAGCAAGGTCAAAAAAAAGTAACAGATGGTGCAGAGCAAAGCTTAGAAGGTATAGATAAACTAAAAAAAGGTAAAGAGTCAGAGATAAAAGCTACTGATTCTTTAATATCAGGAATTGAAAAATTACAGGGACTTATTGGGTTCCTTGGGGAAATTCCTGGTACAGGTGAAATAGCAGGAAATTTAAATGGTGGATTAGAAAATGAAAAAGGGGGCCTTGTAGCTTTAAAGGATGGCGGCAATGAATTGTTACAAGGATTAAATGAACTTGAAGAAGGCATAGAAAAAATCAAAACTTGTTCACAGCAGGTAGATACAGGTATGGGCCAGCTTCAAGAAGGACAAAAAAATGCAGTGTCAGGGTCAAAAGAATTAGCTAAGGCCACAAAACAAATATCAGATAAAACTGGTGAATTAGCTAATGGAGCAGGAGGACTTGCGCAAGGCACAGAACAATTAGGAACAGCTGCAGGAAAGCTTAAAACTGGTAGTCGGGGACTCATAGGTGGAGCAAATAAGTTAAATAATGCAGCTGAAGACTTAAGCGCAGGAACAAAAGTTATGGGAGAAAACACTAATAAATTAGTGGTAGGATCTCAAAGCGTGGCAGATGGTTTAACAAAATTAAATAATGATGGGATAAAACCATTAACACAAGGATCAAGTAAACTAAATTCAGCGGTGGGTGAACTTTCTGTAGGGTCAGGAAAATTAAAAGAAGGTGCCAATAAATTAGCAAATGGAAATAAAGAATTAGATAAAAATATGAAAAAATTTGATAAAGAGGGTATTCAAAAGATAAGTGGCGAAATTGACAGCAAAATGGGAGATGTGCGAGATATTATTGATGTGAAAGATGAACTTGTAAAAATATCTAATAATTATGGTACATTTTCAGGTGTAGGTGATAAGATGGATGGTAAAGTTAAATTTGTTATGAAAACTGATGGGATAAAAGTAAAGACTGTGGCAACTAAAGAAGATAAAAAAGTTGTAGAGATAAAAGAAGAAAAGAAGGGCTTTTTAACATGGGTAAAGAACATATTTAGCAGTAATGATCAAATGAAAAAATAATAAATCTAAAAATGAAGGTAGATACCGATTTAAATCGGAATGTAGAATTTATGGAAAGTATCTATAACAAATGCGAAAATAATTTCAAAAGTAATAAAGGGCGTTAGTTTAAATTTAAACTAATGCCCTTTATTACTTTTGAACGGATAAACCAATGTTAATATTTACAAAAAATTCATAATTAAAAGATAAAATAAACATTGTATATTTTTAAATTGTAAACATATAAATAACAGTGTAAAACACAAAAGAATCCAGTTGATACACTAATATAAGTGGAGTATAATAATCTAAGTTTCAATGATTTAAAATAATAATTATTATGAATTTAAATGAGGAGCAAAATTATGACTGGCCATAAAAAAATAACGAAAAAAAAATTAAAGTTACTCATTGTAGCGATGTGTTTATCGCTAAGCATATTGACACTGAGGGCTTATTTAAATAAAATCAATAGAAATTCGAGTAAAAATATAGAGACTATATCTAGTAAAGATGCTGAAATTAAAAGTAAGGATCAAAATGCAAAGCTAACAAAGATAGCATTCGAGAAGAATAATAATGTTTATCTTTATGATGAAATAAATGAACAGATTAAATCTTTAGGGGATAATTCAAATTCAAAAGATCTATTACAACTTTCTCCAGATAAAACAAAAATAGTATTTAGATCTTTTAATGAAGAAAAAGAAATAAATCCCCCACATATAATTGTTTATGATATTAAAACTGAAAAATCAACAGAGATTGATATAAATAATAAAGACGTTCAACAAATTATTGAACTCAAGTGGATAGATAATGAAAACATTTTGATTACGGGTCATATTAATCCGTCAGCTTCAGGTTATGCAATATATAACATAAAAAACAAATTGGAGTTAATATCATGCGTTGGTACCATAAGAGATATTATTATAAATAAAAAAAGCATCCTTTATAGCGTTACACCTCATATATTTCCAAAACCTAGGGCCAATTTATATATTAATGGTAATAAAATTTTTGAAAGTATAGAGGATAAGGAAGAAATATATGATGGAGTGATATCTAAAGATGGTAAAATGCTTGCCTTTAGAAGTTGGCTTTCAGATTCAAAGAATTCGAATGGTGAAGTAAGTGCTTATATTAATGTAGCTAAAATTAATAATGATGGAAAATCAATAAGTGATTTAAAGAAGACAAGCATAAATAGTGACATAACTGGAGATTTAAAATTTGATGATAAAAATAATATAAATATTATAGGGGACAAATTTATATATAAATTAGAAGCAGGCAATATTATTAAGGAAAAAAATAATTTGCCAAAGCAAGCAGAACTTTCTGCTGCGCAACTTAAAAAATTTAAACAAATTTTGAACAAGCAATTCCCCGAAGAATCTATTTTAGAGCAAACAATATTAGAAGATATAGATATATATAATGTGGTAACTTTTTAGAATTCGGAACTAACCTAGAAATTAAAGGAGGGTTAAAAATGAATAATAACTATAAATTTTTTAAAAATAAAGATTGCGAATATTTCCCATGCCATCAAGTTAAAGATGATGAAAAATTTAATTGTCTATTTTGCTATTGTCCACTATATTTTCTAGAGGAGTGTGGTGGAAATGGGAAATTCGTAAGTGGTGTTAAAGATTGCTCAATTTGCATGATTCCACATTCTGAAAATGGATATGAGTATATAGTAAGCAAGATAGTGGAAGTAAACAAAGCAAAAAGAAATAATAACTAAGAAAAAGTATTTTTTACTAAAAAAGTATAATTTTAAAAAAACATTGCATTTGAAACGTTTACGTATTATAATTAAGTAAGAGTTAAAAATAAAATTTAATAGTTTCACATAAATAGAGGTGCAGATAAAGAGGTAATTTTTGAATGATAAGGATATGAACATCCAATATCAAAAATGAAGTATTTGTTTGCCGAAAGAATATTTTGGTTCTTCAATTTATTCTTGGGGATAGAAAGTAGTATTTCTATCACTGCCATAAGAGTTCTTATGGAGAGCTATTTATGTAATGAAAAGATGTTTTTTCATTGCATTAATAGACCTAGTACTTTGGTTAATTAAGGCGCTGAAAAATCAGTGCCTTTTTTTATTTCAAAATAAATTAACATAAGGCATTTTCTAAAAGATACACAACACAGATTTGTTGTTTTTTACAAAATTCCTAAAAATTACAAAATGAATAACTACAATAAACGAGGAGGAAAATAAAATGAAGTCTTTAATAAGGTTAAGAATGAGTGCACATGATGCACATTACGGTGGAAATTTAGTAGATGGAGCAAGAATGCTTCAATTATTTGGGGATGTAGCTACAGAACTTTTAATTATGAACGATGGTGATGAAGGATTATTCAAAGCATACGATGCTGTAGAATTTTTAGCACCAGTTTATGCAGGTGACTATATAGAAGCTGTTGGAGAAATAGTGAAGGTAGGGAATTCATCAAGAAAAATGATTTTCGAAGCAAGAAAAGTTATAGTACCAAGACCAGATATAAATGATTCAGCTTGTGATGTATTAGAAGAACCAATAATAGTTTGTAAGGCAAGCGGAACTTGCGTAGTTCTAAAAGAAAACCAAAGAAAATAATATGCAAGAGAATTAATGTAAACTTTTTCACCTAGTGGTTAATATTTTAGTTGCTAAATAAGTTTGTGCAAAATTATCATAATATACATAACTTATCATAAATATTATGGTAGATAGTAATTATTTTTGCACCACGAAGCACTATAAGGAGGTAGCACATGGAAAAATTAATAATTACTGCAGCTATATCTGGAGCGGAAGTTACAAAAGAACATAATCCAAATGTACCCTATACTGTTGAGGAAGTGGCAATAGAAGCGGAAAAAGCTTATAAAGCAGGAGCTAGCATCATTCATTTACACGTAAGGAAAGATGATGGAACACCTACTCAAGACAGGGAAAGATTTAGAGCTTGTATTGAAGCTATTAAAGAAAGATGTCCGGATGCAATTGTTCAACCATCAACAGGCGGAGCTGTCGGAATGAGTAATGCAGAAAGATTACAACCAGTTGATTTAGGACCAGAAATGGCAACCTTAGATGCAGGTACTTGTAATTTTGGTGGAGATGATGTATTCGTAAATACTGAAAACACTATTAAAGAATTTGGTAAAAAGATGATTGAAATGGGTGTAAAACCAGAAATTGAAGTTTTTGATAAGGGCATGGTAGACATGGCAATAAGACTTCAAAAGAAAGGTTTTATAAAAACACCAATGCATTTTAACTTTGTTATGGGTGTAAATGGTGGGATAACTGCTTCGCCAAGAGATTTAGTATTTATGGCAGGAAGCGTGCCAGAGGGAAGTACTTACACTGTATCAGGTATTGGTAGATTTGAATTTCAAATGGCAGCTGTGACTATTGTAATGGGTGGTCATGTAAGAGTTGGATTTGAAGATAATGTGTATATTGAAAAAGGTATACCAGCTAAATCAAATGCAGAATTAGTAGAAAAAGTAGTTAGACTTGCGAAAGAACTTAACAGAGAAATTGCCACTCCACAAGAAGCAAGAGAGATATTGGGTTTAAACAAAATATAAAACTGATAATTGTTATATCTTCAAGATAAATAAGAGGAGGTAAAATAAATGAATAAGGTTGTATCTTTAGAACAAGTTAGGCCATTACTCAAAGATGGAATGTCAATAATGATAGGTGGATTTTTAGCCTGTGGAACACCTGAAAAGATGATAGATCTATTAATAGAAACAAATGTAAAAAACTTAACTATAATAGCAAATGATACAAGCTATGTAGATAGGGGCATAGGAAGACTTGTAGTAAACGGTCAAGTTAAAAAAGTTGTGGCTTCTCATATAGGAACAAATGCTGAAACGGGAAGACTTATGACAGAAGGAAAAATGGAAGTAGAACTTGTGCCACAAGGAACACTAATTGAAAGAATAAGAGCAGCGGGAGCTGGGCTTGGTGGAGTGCTTACCCCTACAGGAGTTGGTACTATGATAGAAGAAGGAAAACAAAAACTTACAATAGAAGGAAAAGAATATCTATTAGAGCTTCCAATTAAAGCAGATTTAGCACTTGTTTATGCAAGCGTCGTAGATGAAATTGGAAATGCAGTTTATTATGGAACAACAAAAAACTTTAATCCAATTATAGCTACTGCTGCAGAAACTGTAATAGTAGAAGCTGAAAAAATTGTTAAAATTGGAGATTTAGATCCAAATAATATTGTGACTCCATGTGTATTGGTTGATTATATTATAGGGGAGGCTAACTAATATGATTACAGATAGCAAGATTGCAAAACAAATTATTGCAAAAAGAATTGGTAAAGAATTAAAAGATGGACAACTTGTTAATTTGGGCATAGGGCTTCCAACATTAGTTACGAATTATATTCCAGAAGGCGTCCATGTTACTCTCCAATCAGAAAATGGAATGGTTGGAATGGGAGCTTCTCCAGCAAAAGGAGAAGAAAACAAGGATGTAACTAATGCAGGTGGTCAATTTACTACAATACTTCCTGGCGGAGCATACTTTGATACCGCAATGTCTTTCACTTTAATAAGAGGAGGACACGTTGATATGACTGTTCTTGGAGCATTGGAAGTAGATCAGGAAGGAAACTTAGCTAATTGGATTGTGCCAGGCAAAATGGTTCCTGGTATGGGTGGAGCAATGGATTTAGTAGTAGGAGCCAAAAAGGTTATTATTGCAATGCAACATACAGCTAAAGGGACTCCTAAAATATTAAAAAAATGTACGCTGCCATTAACAGCAAAGGCACAAGTTAACCTTATAGTTACAGAACTTGGAGTAATGGAATTTACTGAAAAGGGACTTGTACTTACTGAAATTCATAAAGATACAACAGTTGAAGAAGTTAAATCACTTACTGAAGCTGAATTAATAATATCAGAAAATCTAAAAATAATGGATGTATAGGAGGAAGTTATTATGAACAAAGGATGTAAATACGGAACTCACAGGTCACTTGAACCAAAAGGTGCATTGCCACAACCAGCAACTAAAATATCAAATGATATGAATATATTTGATAATGAAATTTTAATTGATGTTCAGGCTTTAAACATAGACTCAGCTAGCTTTACTCAAATAGAGGAAGAAGCAGGACATGACATTGAAAAAATAAAATCTAAAATCATGGAAATTGTAGCTGAAAAAGGAAAAATGCAAAATCCTGTAACAGGTTCAGGTGGAATGCTTATTGGAACAGTTGAAAAAATAGGCGAAGCTTTAAAAGGAACAACAGATCTTAAAGTGGGAGACAAAATCTCTACATTAGTTTCACTATCATTAACTCCTTTAAAAATAGAAAAAATTGTTGATATCAAACCAGATATCGATAGAGTTGAAATAAAAGGAAAAGCTATTTTATTTGAAAGTGGATTATATGCAAAACTTCCAAAAGACATGAATGAAAATCTAGCATTAGCAGCATTAGACGTTGCAGGAGCGCCAGCTCAAGTTGCTAAACTTGTTAAACCAGGTCAATCAGTTCTTTTACTAGGCGCAGCAGGAAAATCAGGAATGATTTGCTCTTATGAAGCAGTTAAAAGAGTAGGACCAACAGGAAACGTTATAGGCATTGTAAGAAATGAAGAAGAGAAAGCGAGATTAAAAAGATTAGGTCTAAAAATGCAAATAGTTATTGGAGATGCTAGAAACGCTATTGATGTAATGAACACTACTCTAGAGCACAACAATGGATGTGAAGTAGATGTAGCAATAAATATGGTTAATGTTCCAAATACTGAAATGTCATCAATTTTACCAGTAAAAGATGACGGAATAGTATACTTCTTCTCAATGGCTACAAGCTTTACAAAAGCAGCTCTTGGAGCTGAAGGTGTAGGTAAAGACGTTACTATGATCGTAGGAAACGGATACACTAAAGGACATGCTGAAATAACCCTTGAAGAGTTAAGAGAAAATGAAACATTAAGAAAAGTATTTGAAGAATTATACGTTTAATGACATTTCAGCTTCGAAGAAGATGATTTAATTGTGATTTAGAGAATACAATATAAAGTTATATTGTATTCTCTCTAAACCATATTGATATATCAACTACATATTATAAAATTAAAAATTATTATACGATGGAGGTACTAATATGAAAGTTAATAGAAGATTTGAATTATTTAAAGATGTAACTGATGAGCAATGGAATGATTGGAAATGGCAGGTTAAAAATAGAATTGAAAATGTGGATCAACTAAAAAAATATATACCATTAACGCAGGAGGAAGAAGAAGGAGCTAGGAAATGCGTTCAAACATTAAGAATGGCTATAACTCCTTATTACTTAGCATTAATAGACCCTAATGATCCAAACGATCCAATAAGAAAACAAGCTATACCAACAGGGCTTGAATTACATCAGGCACATGCTGATTTATTGGACCCATTACATGAAGATTCAGATTCTCCAGTACCAGGGTTAACTCATAGATACCCAGATAGAGTATTACTATTAATAACTGATCAATGCTCAATGTACTGCAGACACTGTACAAGAAGAAGATTCGCAGGTCAAAGCGATAGTGCTATGCCAATGGAAAGAATAGATAAAGCAATCGAGTACATTAAAAATACTCCACAAATTAGAGATGTATTATTATCAGGCGGAGATGCTCTACTTGTTTCAGATGATAAATTAGAATATATAATTAAAAAATTAAGAGCAATTCCACACGTTGAAATAATAAGAATGGGTTCGAGAGTACCAGTGGTTCTTCCACAAAGAATTACAAAAGAATTAGTTGATATGCTAAAGAAATATCATCCAATTTGGCTAAACACTCACTTTAATCATCCAAATGAAATTACAGAAGAAGCAAAACTTGCATGCGCGCGGCTTTCAAATGCAGGAGTACCTCTAGGAAATCAATCAGTTCTTTTAAGAGGGGTTAATGACTGTGCACATATAATGATGGACCTTGTACATGAGCTTGTTAAAATTAGAGTAAGACCATACTACATCTATCAATGTGATCTTTCAATGGGACTTGAGCACTTTAGAACACCAGTATCTAAAGGGATAGAAATTATTGAAGCTTTAAGAGGCCATACTTCAGGATTCTGTGTTCCAACATTTGTTGTTGACGCTCCAGGTGGCGGTGGTAAAATACCAGTAATGCCAACTTATATTATTTCTCAAAGTCCTGAAAAAGTGGTACTTAGAAACTTTGAAGGCGTTATAACTACTTATGAACAACCAACTAGTTATACTTCAGGTTGTCGCTGTGAAGTTTGCGAAGGAAAGAAAAAGGTTCATAAAGTAGGAGTGGCAGGGCTATTAAACGGTCAGCAAATGTCTATGGAACCAGCTGGACTTGAGAGAAATCTAAGAGGACATCACGAGTAAAATTAAGGACAGCATAAACAACCCAAGCATTTTCAATATGATTCAAAAATATGACAGTATTTCTATCATAGGAATGAATAAAAATGTAGGAAAAACAACCACCTTAAATCATATATTGAGGGAAGCCAGAGGGGAAATATCCCTTGGGCTTACCTCTATAGGAAGAGACGGAGAAGAGTTGGACCAAGTAACTGCTACTGAAAAACCTAAAATTTACATTGAAGAAGGAACTATAATTGCTACTGCAAAACAATGCTTATTGAATAGTGATATTACCAGGGAGATTTTAAAAACTACTGGTTTCAACACTCCTATGGGTGAAATAATTATATGCAGAGCATTAAGTGACGGATATGTAGATTTAGGCGGTCCATCTGTAAATTCCTATATGACTTTAATATGTGATGATCTTAAAAGGTTTGGAAGTGAGCTTGTAATTGTGGATGGTGCCCTTAATAGAAAAACCTTCGCCTCTCCATCAATTACAAATGCTACAATTTTATCAACTGGAGCGGCGCTGTCAAAAAGTATGGATAAGGTTATAGAAGAAACTAGTCATACTGTTAAATTACTTTCATTGGAAAATGAAAAGAATAATGAAGTATTAAATCTCGCTAATGAAGTTTTACGCATCGGCAGAATAGGTATTATTTGCAAAGATAATACTATAAAAATGCTAGATGCAATTACAGCATTGGGATCTTCTAAGGAAATTGTTGGGTCTTTAGATGAAAATGCCTCCTATGTAGTTATTAAAGGTGTAGTTTCAGATAACCTACTAGAAGATATTATGACATCTACAAATAAGTATAAAGGTGTAATTTTCCTAGTTGAAGATGGAACAAAGCTCTTTTTAACTAGGGAAACCCTTTATAAATTTAAAAAGCAAGGTGGAATTATAAAAACAATAAATCCCATTAATATAGTATGTGTTACATCCAATCCAAAATCACCTTATGGGTATGAATTTGATAAGCAGAAGTTTTTAGATGGGCTTAGGGATAAATTAAATATACCTGTATTTGATGTTATTGGAGGGGAGTAAAATGAAATTTTTAGATAAGCAGCAGAGGGATCAAATTGGTTTTTCTTTTGTTATGGATAAATTGGGGATAACTACTTCTTATGGGCTTGAGGAGAAAAAAAATATTAGACCATTTAAAGATTCAGAAATAAATGAATTAACTCATGAATTAAATAGTCTAGAAAATATGATTAAATCAATGAGAGCTCATAGTCAAGAGTATAATGGAATAGGACGAATATTTTGTAAACTAAAAGATATTAGAAATTCTATTAAAAGATGTAATGAATCAGAAACATTAGATGAAGTTGAATTATATGAAATTAAATATTTTTCAATATTAGTAACAGATTTAAAAAATATTTTGGATAAATTACAGCTTGATATAGAGGAGGTTCATCTAAACTCTTTAGATGAGATTATCTCCCTCCTAGACCCACAGAAGAAGGGAATGTCTACTTTTTATGTTTATGATGAGTATTCTAAAACTTTGAAAAGCATTCGTGAAAAGAAAAAACAAAAGGAAAAAGAAATTTTTACTGTGAAAACCGAGGAAGAAGTAAATGAACTAAAGAAGCAAAGGTTAGATTTAGTTATAGAAGAAGAAGAGGAAGAACTAAGGATTAGAAAAGAGTTAACACTCCAGATTTCTAAGGAAACTGAGATCATAAACCAAAATATAAAAGCGATAGGTAGATTAGACTTTTTGATTGCCAAAGCGAATTTATCCATAGATTATAATGGTTCCCGTCCGAAAATTTGTGAAGAAATGAAGATTAATCTTGATGAAGCCTTTAATCCTGAAATTAAAGAAATATTAGAAAAAGGTAAAAAGGTATTTACCCCAGTTAGTATAGAGCTATTTGGTGGTACAACTATTATAACTGGTGCTAATATGGGTGGGAAAAGCGTTACCCTTAAGACTATTGTTCTGAATTTACTGCTTGGGCAAATGGGCTTTTTTGTATTTGCAAAAAAAGCACAATTTCCAATCCTTAATTTTATTCATTTTGTTTCAGATGATATGCAGTCCATATCCAAAGGCTTAAGTACATTTGGTGCAGAAATAATAAAGTTAAAAGAAGTGGTAGAGTCTGCAAAAATAGGAAATGGATTTATAGCTCTAGATGAGTTTGCAAGAGGTACTAATCCAAAAGAAGGGTACTATCTTATGAAATCTCTTTCTAAATACTTGACTAAATTTCAATCAATAAGCTTAATTTCAACTCATTACGATGGAGTAGTTGAGGAGAATATGGAACATTATCAAGTAATGGGACTTAAAAATGTAGATTTTAATGCGCTAAAGTACAAGATAGATTTAAATAAAACTCATTCTGTTGAAATAATACAACAACATATGAATTACAAGCTAGAGAAGGTTTCAAAAGAAAATGAAGTGCCAAAAGATGCACTTAATATAGCATTATTACTAGGACTTGAAAAGGAAATAGTGGATATAGCAAAAAGTTTCTACAATTAGGAGGAATAAAATGGAAAGCAAATTAAATATGAATTGGGATGTTGTGAGTAAAGCTAGACAATCAGCTAAAAACATAGCAAAAGATACTCAAGAATTTATTGACATACATACTACAGTAACAGTAGAAAGAACGGTGTGTAGACTTTTAGGTATTGATGGGGTAGATGAAGTTGGAGTACCAATTCCAAATGTAGTAGTGGATAACATTAAAAATGGTAATGGATTAGCACTTGGTGCGTCAATGTTTATAGGAAATGCTATGGTTGAAACTGGTCTTTCACCACAAGAAATTGCTGAGAAAGTAGCAAAAGGTGAAATGGATTTAACTAAAACTCCTATGCATGAAGAATTCGAAATAAAAATGGCTGTAGATAAAGTAGCTAAAGAAATGGTTGCTAAAATTAAAGAAAATAGAGGCAAAAGAGAATCATACCTTGAAAAATTTGGCGATAAGAGTAGCCCATATCTTTATGTAATAGTTGCTACAGGTAACATTTATGAAGATATAACCCAAGCAAGAGCAGCTGCTAAGCAAGGCGCAGATGTAATAGCCGTAATAAGAAGTACAGGACAAAGCTTACTTGACTTCGTTCCATACGGAGCTACAACGGAAGGTACTGGAGGAACACTTGCAACACAAGAAAACTTCAGACTTATGAGAGCGGCCCTTGATGAGGTTGGAGAAGAATTGGGGAAATATATAAGACTTTGTAATTATTGTTCTGGATTATGTATGCCTGAAATAGCTGCTATGGGAGCTATAGAAAGATTAGATGTAATGCTCAATGATGCTTTATACGGAATTCTTTTCCGCGATATCAACATGCAAAGAACTATAGTTGACCAATATTTCTCAAGAGTAATAAATGGATTTGCGGGAGTTATTATAAACACTGGAGAAGATAATTATTTAACTACTGCAGATGCAGTAGAAGAAGCTCATACAGTGCTTGCTTCACAATTTATAAATGAACAATTTGCATTAGTTGCTGGAATTCCAGAAGAACAAATGGGACTTGGGCATGCGTTTGAAATAAGTCCAGATGTTGAAAATGGATTTATATATGAATTAGCACAAGCGCAAATGGCAAGAGAAATCTTTCCGAGAGCACCACTAAAATATATGCCTCCAACTAAGTTTAAGACTGGAGATATATTTAAAGGACAAGTACAAGATACATTATTCAATATGGTTACTATTATGACAGGACAAAAGTTACATCTTCTTGGAATGCTTACAGAAGCAATACACACTCCATTTATGTCAGATAGAGCGTTATCAATAGACAATGCTCAATATATATTTAGAACTATGAAGGATTTAGGATCAGAAATCACCTTCAAAAAAGGTGGCATGATGGAAACAAGGGTTGATGAAGTATTAAATAAAGCAGCAGATTTAATTGGAGAAATTGAAAAAGAAGGCTTATTCAGTACGATACAGCAAGGGAAATTTGCAGGAATTAAGAGACCTTATACTGGTGGAAAAGGACTTGCAGGAGTTGTAGAAAAAGAAAAAGCTTACTTTAACCCATTTATAGATTTAATGTTAGGGGGAAATAAATAATGAGCGAAGGACAATATTCATTAGAAGTTAAAGAGTATGATCAAAATTTGGATTTAACAAAGATTAAACCCTATGGAGATACTATGAATGATGGTAAGGTACAAGTGAGCTTTACACTTCCAGTAGAAGATAATGAAAGAGGAGTAGAAGCAGCACTTCAACTTGCTAAAGCTATGGGACTTAAAAATCCAAACTGTGCTCATCATGCATCTTTAGATAAAGAATTTTCTTTTTATGTTATTTATGGTTCATTATCGCATTCTGTAAACTATGAAGAAATTCATGTTCAAACTGTAGAAGTAGAAACAATGGATATGAAACAAATTGGAGAATATATAAAAGAAAACATTAAACGTGACGTTGTAATAATTGGAGCTAGTACAGGAACAGATGCTCATACAGTTGGGATAGACGCTGTAATGAACATGAAGGGATTTGCAGGACACTATGGTCTTGAGAGATACCCTATGATAGAAGCTTTGAACTTGGGAAGCCAAGTTGAGAATGAAGAATTTATCAAAAAAGCTATAGAGCTTAAAGCAGATGTTCTTTTAGTTTCTCAAACAGTTACTCAAAAGGATGTACACATCCAAAACCTTACTAATCTAGTAGAATTATTAGAAGCAGAAGGAATCAGAGATAAAGTTGTCTTAATTTGTGGAGGTCCAAGAATAACTCATGAACTTGCTAAAGAGCTTGGATATGATGCAGGTTTCGGACCAGGAAAATTTGCTGATGATGTAGCAAGTTTTGCTGTTACGGAGATAGTTGAGAGAGGTTTAATTTAATAAATTTATAATAAAAAAATAGGGGGTACATCTTTAATTGATTTATTTAATCATTTAAAGATGTACCCCTTTTGTTGTTATAATAAAAACTTCCTAGAAAAGGAATAATCCTAACCCAATAATAATACCTGAGTATAATAAGTCAATTACACAAAAACCCATTACGTCCTTAGCACTGAGTCCAGCAATTCCAAGAGCGGGTAATGCCCAAAAGGGTTGAATCATATTAGTCCATGCATCTCCCCAAGCAATAGCCATAGCAGTTTTCGCAGCAGGTACGCCTAAAGCTGCACCGGCAGGCATCATAATAGGAGCTTGAACAGCCCATTGACCACCGCCAGATGGTATAAAGAAGTTAACAAGTCCTGCACTTAGAAAAGTGAATAGTGGAAAGGTATGTTGATTAGATATACTAACGAAAGAAGTAGACATAACACCTGCAAGAGAAATTCCAGCAGCGCTTGTACCTACCATCATTCCCATAATACCTGCGTAGAATGGGAATTGAAGTATAATTCCAGCAGCGCCTTTGGCGGCGTCTGTAATTGCATTAACAAATCTTCTAGGAGTTCCATGAAGAGCAACTCCTAGGAACAAGAAAATAGCATTAACAATGTTTAGATCGAGGCTACCACCTTTAACAAAATAGTAAACAATATAACTAAAGCCCATAATTGCTAATAACATTGAGATAAGGGTGCTGTTTTCAAGTTTATCAGCAGGAGTCATTGCTTCTTTAGCTATTATAACTACTGGGTTCTCAACCAAAAGTTTTGTATCTATAGTGACAGTATGATCAATGTCAGGATGCATAGCTTTGTTTATAAGAGGCAATGTAATTAATAGTACAGCTAATATAATTAAATTGTAACCTGAAAACAATGTTGCACTAGTTGGTATAGGAGAAGTAACAACGCCTGCAGTAGCTTTTACAACTTCAGGACCACCAGAAGCAACTACTAGTGGGATAGAACCAGAAAGACCAGCGTGCCATACTAAAAAGCCTGAATAAGCAGAAGCTATTAAAAGCCTATAATCTACTCCTTTAACTTCTTTAGCTAATTCCTTAGCGAAAATAGCCCCAATAACTAAACCAAAGCCCCAGTTGATCCAACAAGCTATAGTAGAAATAAGTGTAACCAAAATAATTGCTTGACTCGGTGATTTAGGTATTTTTGCAAGGGTCTTAAGACCTTTTTTAAAAGATGGTGCATTGGCGAGAGCATGGCCTGTAACTAATACCAATGCCATTTGCATTGAAAAAGCAAGTAATGTCCACAAACCTTTGCTCCAGTGAATAGTCATAGCCAAAGGACTTTGTCCAGTAAGAACTATGCCTAAAATTAATACAAAGAATGTTAAAAGTACAGCAAATATGAATGGGTCTGGTAAATATTTTTGGACAAGATTAACACAACCATTTGTAAATTTTTTGAACATTTTGATTCCCCCTTATTAGCTATATAAATTTAAAATGCTCCTATGTAACAATATTCTATATTATGCAAAAAAAGTACCTGTAGATCAGACACTTTTACCAAAGTGTCCGATCTACAGGTATCGATATAAACTTAAAATAACTTTTAATCAGTTTGAGACAGTCCCTTAGCTATTATGATATAAACATTAGCCCTAGTCCAATAATAACACCTGAGTATAATAAGTCGATTATACAAAAGCCCATTACGTCCTTAGCACCGAGACCGGCAATTCCAAGAGCGGGTAATGCCCAGAAAGGTTGAATCATGTTAGTCCATGCATCTCCCCATGAAATAGCCATAGCAGTTTTTGAAGCAGGCACACCTAAAGCTGCACCAGCGGGCATCATAATGGGAGCTTGAACAGCCCATTGTCCACCACCAGATGGTACAAAGAAGTTAACAAGTCCTGCGCTTAGGAAAGTGAATAGAGGGAAGGTATGTTGATTAGATATACTAACAAAAGAAGTAGACATAACTCCTGCGAGAGAAATTCCACTAGCACTTGTACCAACCATCATACCCATAATACCCGCGTAGAATGGGAATTGAAGTATAATTCCAGCAGTTCCTTTAGCAGCGGATGTAATTGCGTTAACAAACCTTATAGGAGTTCCATGAAGAGCAATTCCTAGGAACAAGAAGATAGCATTAACAATATTTAAATCAAGACTACCACCTTTAACAAAATAATAAATAATATAACTAAAGCCCATAATTACTAATAACATTGAGATAATAGAGCTATTCTCAAGTTTATCAGCGGGAGTCATTTTTTCTTTAGCTATTATAATCATTGGTTCCTCCACCAAAAGTTTTGGATCTATAGTAATAGTATGTTCAGTGTCAGGATGCATAGCTTTGTTTATAAGAGGCAAGGTTACTAAAAGTATAGCTAATATAATTAGATTATAACCTGAAAACAATGTAGCGCTGGTTGGTATAGGTGAAGTAACAACACCTGCAGTAGCTTTTACTACCTCAGGACCACCTGTAGCAACTACTAGTGGTATAGAACCAGAAAGACCGGCATGCCATACTAAAAAGCCTGAATAAGCAGAAGCTATTAAAAGTCTATAATCTACGCCTTTAACTTCTTTAGCTAATTCCTTAGCAAAAATAGCTCCGATAACTAGACCAAAGCCCCAGTTAATCCAGCAAGCTATAGTAGAAATAATTGTAACAAGAATAATTGCTTGACTTGGTGATTTAGGGATTTTTGCAAGAATTTTAAGACCCTTTTTAAAAGATGGTGCATTGGCAAGCGCATGACCTGTAACTAATACTAGCGCCATTTGCATTGAAAAAGCGAGGAGCGTCCACAAACCCTTACTCCAGTGAATAGTCATAGCTAATGGTCCTTGACCAGTAAGCACCATCCCTAAAATTAATACTAGAAAGGTAAGGATTACAGCAAATATGAATGGGTCTGGTAAATACTTTTGGACAAGATTAACACAACCATTTGTAAATTTTTTAAACATTATTATTCCTCCTATTTTATTATGTGAAATTAATCTATACAAGAAAACATATTTATGATTTTTTGTGAAAAAATATTAATATGTATGACAAAATTATACATGACATCATATAATAAGTCAAAAAAGGAGAAATATATTTTTATGAGTGAAAATTTATATACAAAGGAGGAGGCAAAAAAAATAGGTGTGGTATTTTATTCGTTAAAACCTGCAACATTTTTATTAAAATTCATATAATAGTATTATAGAAAAATTTAGGAGGGTAAAAGTTGCAAACCCTAAAAATAGGCTCAAGAGGAACATCGGTAATGGAAATACAAGCACTACTTAATAAATTAGGCTATGATGTAGGAGGAATAGACGGAATTTACGGAACTAAAACGGCACAGGCAGTATTGATGTTTCAAAGATATTTTGGCTTATCACCTACAGGCACAGTAAATGATGATACTTATAAACTTATGAATAGATTTTTAATGGGTTATGATACTTATAGAATTAGACCGGGTGATACAATATACCTTATAGCAAGTAAGTACTTTGTGACCGTAGAAAGTATAATTACTGCAAATCCTCAAATAAATCCTAACAACTTGCAGGTTGGAGAGGTGATCATAGTTCCATATTCATTAGATGTAGTTTATACAAATATTGATTACACTTATGATATTATGAAAAAAGATTTAGAAGGGCTAAAGGCTAGATACCCATTTATTGAAGTGGCTAGTGGCGGCAAGAGTGAGCTTGGAAAAGAACTTTATTATGTGAAACTCGGTAATGGACCCAATAAAGTTTTTTATAATGGATCTCATCATGCTATTGAATGGATAACTACTGTGCTTTTGATGAAGTTTATTGAAAACTTTTCTAAAGCCTATGCAACAGGTGAAAATATAGAAGGGTATAGTGCCTTAGATATCTGGAATAAAAGTACTATATACATTATGCCTATGGTAAATCCAGATGGGATTGACTTAGTGCTTAATGGCCTAGAGAGGAGTAACCCATACTACAATGATTTAATTAAGTGGAATAATGGGAGTTCTGATTTTTCTAAAACATGGAGTGCTAATATTCGCGGTGTAGACCTTAATCATAACTATGATGCTATGTGGCAAAAATCAAAGGACGCGGAAAAAAGTTATGGCGTATATGGACCGGGCCCTACAAGATATTCAGGTACTGCGCCAGAATCAGAATCAGAGTCTAAAGCGGTAGCAGATTTTACAAGAAAACATGGGTTTAGATTAGTAATAGCGTATCACACCCAAGGGGAAGTAATATACTGGGATTTTCAAAATTTGGCAAGTGCTGAGGCTAGAAAAATAGGAGAGATATTTTCCTCTTTAAGTGGTTATGAATTAGCAGAAACCTATGGAATCACAAGCTATGCAGGATATAAGGATTGGTTTATAGAAAAATATAGAAGGCCGGGTTATACCATTGAGGTCGGAATTGGAAAAAATCCTCTGCCAATAAGTCAGTTTAATAAAATTTATAAGGACAATATTAAAGTTTTATTAGAAGGGGCATTAATTTAGGTATCTAAAAGAAAAAGCTCTTAGACCACAAATGTTTGATTGTGTGCTAAGAGCCTTAATTTTTAGTCCACTTCCGATATAAAGTCTTCCCAGTTTGCATAAAGAGTTTCAAGTTCGGTTTTAATACTAGAAATTTGATTGTTTGTCTCAACACTCCGACTAGGACTTGAATAAATCTCTTCAAGGCAAAGATCACTATTTAATTTTTCTAATCGCTGTTCCGATGAGGTAATTTTATCTTCTAGGTCTTTTAAATCGATTTTCTTTTGTTTTTCTAGTTTTTGTTCATCTCTCTTCTTTCTTTTATCAAGATTAATTTGAGTTTTTGACATGCCGTCGTAGGCTTCTTCTACTTGGAACCTTAGAGGGTTTTTCTTTTTTTCTATATAATAAGTATAATTACCTAAATACTCTTTAAGACCATCTTGTTTTAATTCAAGTATTTTAGTAATTACCTTGTTTAAGAAATACCTATCATGAGATATTACAAGAACAGTACCGTCATATCCAAGTATCGAATCTTCTAAAGCTTCACGAGACATAATATCTAAGTGATTTGTTGGCTCATCTAATAGTAAAAAGTTGGATTTTGATAGCATTATTTTTAGAAGATTAATTCTACATCTTTCACCACCACTCAATGTGGATATACTTTTAAATACATCTTCTCCTATGAATAAAAATGCAGCTAATGCAGTACGTACTTCTGTGGTAGTAAGTTTAGGAAATTCATCCCAAACCTCATCTATTATAGTTTTTTCTGGATTCAAATTTGATTGTTCTTGGTCATAATATCCTACAAAAATATTTTTGCCCAATATTTTTATACCTGTATCACTTGAAATTTTATCCATTATAATATTTAAAAGAGTGGTTTTGCCACGACCATTTTCACCAATAAGAGCGAACTTTTCGGATCTTTTTATATCTAGATTTAAATTCTCAAACAAAAGATTGTCTCCAAATCGTTTTGATAAATTTTCTGCATGGAGAACGTCATTTCCGCTTTTAATTTCTGTTTCAAATTTGATTTTAGTTTCCCTAGGAGCTGTGTCGGGGGAATCAACCCGGTCGAGTTTATCTAAGGATTTTTGTCTGCTCTCTGCAGCTCTTACACTTTTTTCTCTATTAAAGGATCTATATCTAGTTATGATGTCCTCTTGCCTTTTTATTTCTGAGCGTTGCAAATTGTATGCTTTTAATTGAACTTCATAATTTTTTTTCTTTAAATCAATAAAATTTGTATAATTTCCATTATAAGAATCTACATGACCGTTAGTAAGTTCAAAAGTTTTATTGGTAATAGCATCTAAAAAGAATCTATCGTGGGATATTATAAAAATAGTTCCTTTATAAGATTTCAAATAATCTTCTAACCATTCTATAGCATCTAAGTCTAGGTGGTTAGTAGGTTCATCTAATAAAAGAATATCGGGATTTTTAAGTAATAATTTGCATAGTGCAACTCTAGTCTTTTGACCTCCACTTAGTATGTTTATTGGCTTATTATAATCTTCTTCCATAAAGCCAAGACCTTTGAGAACCTTATTAATTTCAGCTTTATATGTGTAGCCGCCCCTGTTATTGTAAAGTTCACAGATTAATGTATATTCTTTTATTATTCTATTATTATATTCTTCTTTGGAAGTATCATAAGGTTCATTCATTTTTGATTCTAAATTGTTAAGTCTTTTTTCGAGGCCTAATAGATCGTGGAATACTAAAAGAGTTTCTTCATATATAGTATTACTTAAAGTTAATTCAAGATTTTGAGATAGATAACCAACTTTTTTATTTTTATCTATAAATAGCTCACCATTATCATAATCCAATTGTGATGTGAGTATTTTAAAAAGCGTAGATTTACCTGCCCCATTAGCACCAATAAATCCAATCTTTTCACCTTCATTTATACTTAAAGTTATTTTGTCTAAAATAACATCTATGCCGTAACTTTTGTGAATATCCTTGCAACTTAAAACTATCATTGTTTTCACCTTCCCTGTTATGTAGTATTAAAAAAATTCAACTTAATTAGTTATAAATATTAATTAAAGTTGCTTCATATATTATTGTACTATTTATATTTAATTTTTTGTAGTAAAAAAGAAATATATATAGATTAATTTTTAATAATAGTATATATATATATATAATGGTAATAATTTCACAATAACTACTAAATTTATAGCAAAAGTAGTTTTAATTTATAATAGTGTGTTAGTATAGATAGTATGTAATTTATGATATTCGTAGAGGAGTGTATATTGTGGAAAGAAAAAAGAATATATCAATGGCAGTTATTAAAAGATTGCCTAAATACCATAGATATTTAAAAGAACTTTTAAGAAATGATGTAGATAGGATATCCTCGAAAGAATTGGGCGAAAAGATTGGGTTTACAGCATCTCAAATTAGACAAGACTTAAATTGTTTTGGAGATTTTGGACAACAGGGATACGGATATAATGTTAAAGAATTGTTGAATGAAATTAGTGGAATACTAGGACTCTCAAAAGAATATAAGATGGTAATAGTAGGCGCGGGGAATATCGGGCAAGCTATTGCCAATTATACTAATTTTGAAAAGCTATCATTTAACTTGGCGGGTATTTTTGATGTTAACCCAAAGCTTATAGGATTAAAAATTAGAGATGTTGAAGTAATAGACTTAGATGAATTAGCGCGTTTCCTTAAAGCGACACCAATAGATATTGGCGTAATATGTGTTCCACATATTAGTGCTCAAAAAGTTAGTGACATAATGGTAGCAAATGGGGTTAAAGGTATATGGAATTTTGCACCTGTGGATTTAGAGGTGCCTGTAGAAACAATTGTGGAGAATGTCCATTTAAGTGAGAGCTTGCTAACACTTAGTTGTTTAATGAATGACAAATCATATTCATAAAATTTACAAAGTTTATAAAGTTTATGAAATCAACAAGATTAATTTAAAAGATTATGAATATTTCTTGTTGAAATAATTACTATAAAGAGATATAATGTAATTGAGGCGAAGGGCTTCAATTACATTTAGGTTTATTTGTTATATTATTAACAAATATTTAATGAATGGATTAATTCGTAAGGAGTTGATTGTTATGGAATACAAGAATATTGTTCTTCAAAAAGAAGACAAAGTCGCAATACTTACAATTAGTAGACCAAAGGCTCTAAATGCATTAAATACAGAAACATTAAAAGAGCTAGATTTAGCAATAGATGAAATTGCTGAAGATGATAAAATCTACGCAGTGATCTTAACAGGAGAAGGAAAAGCTTTCGTAGCAGGGGCTGACATCACCGAAATGAAAGATCTTAATGTTATGGGTGGAAGGAAATTTGGAAATCTAGGGAATAAAGTTTTCAGAAAACTAGAAACTTTAGAAAAACCTATAATAGCTGCAGTAAACGGTTTTGCGCTAGGTGGAGGATGTGAACTTTCTATGGCTTGTGATATTAGAATCGCTTCTTCAAAAGCAAAATTTGGACAACCTGAGGTAGGTCTTGGAATAACTCCTGGCTTTGGAGGTACGCAAAGACTTCCTAGACTTGTAGGACTTGGAATGGCTAAAGAACTAATTTATACAGCAAAGATTATTAATGCGGAAGAGGCATTAAGAATTGGACTTGTAAATAAAGTAGTTGATCCAGAAAATTTATTATCAGAAGCTAAAGCACTAGCAAATACAATTGCAGGACAAGCACCTATTGCTGTAAGCTTTTGTAAGGCAGCAATCAATAAGGGAATACAAATAGATATAGATTCAGCGCTTTCATACGAATCAGAGATATTCGGAGAATGTTATGCGACTGAAGATCAAAAAAATGGAATGACAGCATTTATTGAAAAAACAGAAAAATGCTTTAAAAATAAGTAATAAAAAGTATTCTGTAAAAAGAATAGGCAGATAACAATTAAAGATTATTATTTGTCTCAGAGAATAGTGAGGAGGAAAGTTCATGAATTTTGCATTGACAAAAGAACAAGAATTTGTAAAACAGATGGTAAGTGAGTTCGCATTAAACGAAGTTAAACCTTTAGCTGCGGAAATAGACGTGACAGAAAGATTTCCTAGCGAAACTGTAGAGAAAATGGCTAGATACCATATGATGGGTATCCCAATTGCTACTAAATACGGTGGAGCAGGCGGAAATAATGTATCATACATTATGGCTGTTGAAGAACTATCAAAAGCATGTGCAACTACAGGAGTTATACTATCAGCTCATACTTCATTATGTGCTGGCCCAATAGATGCTTTCGGTACAGAAGAACAAAAAATGAAATATTTAGTTCCACTTGCAAAAGGTGAAAAACTAGGAGCTTTTGGACTAACTGAACCTAATGCAGGAACAGATGCGTCAGGTCAACAAACTACAGCAACTTTAGATGGTGATAACTATATATTAAATGGTTCAAAAATATTTATCACAAACGGTGGAGTAGCAGATACATTTGTAGTTTTTGCAATGACTGATAAAACTAAGGGAACAAAAGGAATCACTGCTTTCATAGTTGAAAAAGAGTTTCCAGGATTCTCAATTGGTAAACACGAAGATAAATTAGGAATAAGAGCATCATCAACTACAGAACTTGTATTTGAAAACTGCATAGTTCCTAAAGAAAACATGCTTGGAAAAGAAGGAAGAGGGTTCGGTATCGCAATGAAAACCCTTGATGGAGGAAGAATCGGAGTAGCGGCTCAAGCCCTAGGAATTGCAGAAGGCGCACTCAATGAAGCTACTAAATACATGAAAGAAAGAAAACAATTTGGAAAACCACTTTCAGCATTCCAAGGTTTACAATGGATGGTTGCAGAACTTGATGTTAAAATTGAGGCTTCTAAACTTTTAATATATAAAGCAGCATGGAATAAAGATAATGGTTTACCATATACAGTAGAAGCTGCTAGAGCAAAATTATTTGCGTCAGAAACAGCTATGGAAGTTACAACTAAAGCTGTTCAAATCTTCGGAGGATATGGATATACTAAAGAATATCCATTAGAAAGAATGATGAGAGATGCTAAGATAACTGAGATATATGAAGGAACTTCAGAAGTTCAAAGAATGGTTATAGCTGGAAATTTATTAAAGTAGGAGGAGATTAAGGAATGAATATAGTTGTATGTTTAAAACAAGTTCCAGATACAAACGAAGTTAAAATAGATCCTAAAACAGGAACACTTATAAGAGAAGGCGTTCCATCAATAATAAATCCAGATGATAAAAATGCACTGGAAGAATCTTTAAGATTAAAAGATGAACATGGTGCACATGTAACAGTAATAAGCATGGGACCCCCACAAGCAGAAAAAGCTTTGAGAGAAGCTTTAGCTATGGGAGCTGATGAAGCAATATTAGTATCTGACAGAGCATTCGCAGGAGCAGATACATTAGCTACATCTCATGCACTTGCAGCGACTTTAAAGAAATTAGATTATGACGTAGTGTTTGCAGGCAGACAAGCTATAGACGGAGATACAGCGCAAGTTGGACCTGAAATAGCAGAACATTTAAATCTTGCTCAAATAACATATGTTGAAAAAGTTGATGTAATTAAGGGTGGATTAAAAGTTAGAAGAGCTTGGGAAGACGGATATGAAGATATAGAAGTTAAGACTCCTGTTCTTTTAACAGCAATAAAAGAGTTGAATGAGCCAAGATATATGAACATAAAAAGCATTTTTGAAATGTTCCAAAATAAAGAAGTAAAAGTTTGGAATGCAGCAGATATCGGAGCAGACATAGCTGTTCTCGGTCTTAAAGGTTCACCAACAAAGGTTAAAAAGTCTATGACCAAAGAAGCTAAGGGAAAAGGCGAATTAATACAATTACCAGCTAATGAAGCTGCTTTATATGTAGTTTCAAAATTAAAAGAAAATCACTTTATCTAAGAAGCAGGGAGGATTAAGTTATGAATATAGAAGAGTACAAGGGCGTATGGGTCTTTGCTGAGCAAAGAGACGGAGAACTTCAAAAGATTTCATTTGAACTTTTAGGTAAGGGACGTGAAATAGCAGATAAATTAGGAGAAGAATTAACAGCTGTATTACTTGGAGATAAAACGGATGATATGGTTAAAGAATTAGTAGCATATGGCGCTGACAAAGTAATAGTTGCTAGTCATCCATTATTGGGCCACTTTACAACTGATGCATATACAAAAGTAATATGTGATCTTGCAAATGAAAGAAAACCAGAAATTATATTTGTAGGAGCAAGTTATTTAGGAAGAGATTTAGGACCAAGAGTATCCGCAAGACTTTCAACAGGACTTACTGCTGATTGCACTTCATTAGATATAGATACAGAAAACAACAATCTAATGATGACAAGACCAGCATTTGGAGGAAACTTAATGGCTACAATAGTTTGTGGAGAACATAGACCACAAATGGCTACTATTAGACCAGGAGTTTTTGAAAAATTAGCTAGAGATGAAAAAAGAAGCTGCCCAGTTGAAAAAATAACTGTAAACTTAGAAGAATCAGATATCAGAACTAAAACAGTAGACGTTGTAAAAGTTGCTTCAGTTTTAGCGGATATCGGAGAAGCTAACATTATAGTATCTGGTGGTCGTGGAGTTGGAAGTAAAGAAAACTTCGCGTTACTTGAAAAACTTGCAGTTACCATAGGTGGAGTTGTTGGAGCATCAAGAGCTGCAGTTGAGAATGGTTGGATAGATAAAGCAGTTCAAGTAGGTCAAACAGGAAAAACTGTAAGACCAACTGTATACATAGCTTGCGGTATTTCAGGAGCAATTCAGCATTTAGCTGGTATGCAAGATTCTGATTTCATAATAGCTATAAACAAAGATGCAACAGCGCCAATCATGAAAGCTGCTGATGTAGCAATCGCTGGAGATTTCATAAAAGTTATTCCAGAAATGATAGCTCAGATTAATACATTAAGAAACAAATAATTAGATTTTAAAGTAGTATTTAAATGAACTTGCTCTAATGCTGAAATTTAGCATTAGAGTAAGTTTTAAAAATATTTATTACTTTTAGTTTTTAAAAAAATAAAAGGAGTGTGTTATTATGAAAAAGATTTTTGTACTTGGAGCTGGAACTATGGGAGCGGGTATTGTTCAAACATTCGCAGTAAGTGGTTGCGAAGTAATAATGAGAGATATTAAAGATGAATTTGTTGATAGAGGACTTGTTACAATTAAAAAGAATTTAGAAAGATTAGTTAAAAAAGAAAAAATTACTGAAGCACAAATGGAAGAAATACTTTCAAGAATTACAGGAACTACTGATATGGAATTAGCAGCAGACTGTGATTTAGTAGTTGAAGCAGCTGTAGAAATTATGAAAATAAAGAAAGAAATTTTTGCAGAACTTGACAGAATATGTAAGCCGGAAACTATATTATCATCAAATACATCATCACTGTCTATAACTGAAGTAGGAGCTGCTACAAATAGACCTGACAAAGTTATAGGAATGCATTTCTTTAATCCAGCTCCAATGATGAAGCTTGTAGAAATAATTAAAGGAATGGGTACGTCCACTGAAACTTTCGATGCAGTTAAAGAAATTGCAATTGCTATCGGTAAGGATCCAGTAGAAGTTGCTGAAGCTCCTGGATTTGTTGTAAACAGAATATTAATACCAATGATTAACGAAGCTGTAGGAATACTTGCAGAAGGTGTTGCATCTGCAGAAGATATCGATAAAGCAATGAAACTTGGCGCTAATCATCCAATGGGACCTCTAGCACTAGGAGACCTTATAGGTCTTGATGTATGTCTTGCTATCATGGATGTTTTATATACTGAAACAGGAGACAATAAGTACAGAGCTCATAGTCTTTTAAGAAAATATGTTAGAGGCGGATTGCTAGGAAGAAAAACTAAAAAGGGAATATTTGATTATTCGAAATAAGATATTATTTTAATATGAACAATGAATTTAGAGAGCATTACAACTTGTAGAGGGTTGTAATGCTCTTGTTTTAATGTTGACTTTGCATTGTTAATGATATATCATTAACAATGCAACAGAAAAATGACAAAAGTTGGTATAAACAACTAAGTATAAACGTATAAAAGAATATAATATTTTTTAAAAATGGGGGGAAATATAATGAATAGATTTACGTTACCAAGAGATATTTATTTTGGAGAAAATTCATTAGAGGTGTTAAAAACCTTAAAAGGCAGAAAAGCAGTAATAGTTACTGGCGGAAGCTCTATGAAAAGATTCGGATTCTTAGATACGGTTGAAGCTTATTTAAAAGAAGCTGGAATTGAAGTTAAGCATATTACTGGAGTAGAACCAGATCCATCGGTAGAAACAGTTATGAACGGTGCAGCAGTAATGAGAGAATTCCAGCCGGACTTAATAGTATCAATCGGGGGTGGTTCACCAATTGACGCAGCAAAAGCTATGTGGATTTTTTATGAGTATCCAGAATTTACTTTTGAACAAGCGGTTATACCATTTGGTATTCCTGACTTAAGACAAAAAGCTAAATTTATAGCTATACCATCAACTAGTGGAACAGCAACCGAAGTTACAGCATTTTCAGTAATTACTGACTATAAAGCAAAAATAAAATATCCTTTAGCGGATTTCAACTTAACACCAGATATAGCAATAGTAGACCCAGCACTAGCTCAAACAATGCCACCTAAATTAGTAGCACATACAGGTATGGATGCATTAACACATGCATTTGAGGCTTATGTAGCAGGGCTTAGGTCAAGCTTTTCAGATCCTCTTGCAATACAAGCTATAACTATGATTAGAGAAAATATATTAAAATCATTTGAAGGTGATGTGGAAGCGAGAAATGAAATGCACATTGCACAATGTCTTGCGGGAATGGCATTTTCCAACGCACTACTAGGAATATCTCATAGTATGGCACACAAAATAGGTGGCGTATTTCATGTTGCACATGGCTTAGCTAATGCAATATTACTTCCATATGTTATAGATTTTAACAAAAAATCTTGTGGAGATAGATATGCTACAATTGCTAGAAGTCTTAATTTAGCTGGAAATACAGAAGATGAATTAATTGATTCATTAACTGATATGATAAGAGATTTAAATAAAGCTATGAATATACCAACTTCTTTAAAGGAAAACGGAATGACAAAAGAAGAGTTTGATGCAAATGTAGATTTTATATCTGAAAATGCTATAAAAGATGCATGCACAGGATCTAACCCAAGACCAATAAATACTTGCGAAATGAAAAAGATATTAACTTGTACCTTTACAGGAGAAAAAGTTAAATTTTAACGACATTTCAGAAGGAAAGTCTCCCAATTCTATAAGTGGGAGTACCTACTTTAAGTAGGAGTATAAATCTCCTTCTGAAGTCGTTAATATGCAGCTCCGCAGGAGATGATTTAATATTAGGCACATTATGAAATTGTACCAATAGACAATAATTAAATGATTAATAAGAGGACAGGTAGTAAAGAGCATTAGTATTTAATACTCTTTACTACCTGTCTATTTTGACTTAGTATTTTCACTCTAATAAAAATTTCAAGTGAAATTTATTTTGACAAAATAGAGATAATGTAAAATGTATTTTAACAAATATATAATTTAGATTTTTGTGGTAAAATGAATATATAATAACGAAGGTTTTAGTGTAGGAACATAGGCAGACCAAAATCATATATGAATATGGAGGATTAAAAATGTATAAAATAGTCGAAAAGAGAGCATTAGCACCTCAGATATTCTTAATGGATATTGAGGCTCCGAGAGTAGCTAAATCAGCAAAACCAGGTCAATTTATAATTATAAAGATGGATGAAAAAGGCGAAAGAATACCTTTAACAATTAGTGATTATGATGCGTTAAGAGGTACAGTAACTATAGTAGTTCAAACAATAGGTTGTTCAACAAAAAAAATGGAAAAGTATGAAATTGGTGACTCATTTTCAGATTTTGTAGGACCACTTGGACAAGCATCTGAATTAATGAGTGAGAGCATTGAAGATTTAAAGAAAAAGAAAATTGTGTTTGTAGCTGGCGGGCTAGGAACTGCACCAGTTTACCCTCAAGTTAAATGGCTCAGCGATCAAGGTATTAAGGCAGACGTAATAATAGGCGCAAAGGCTAAAGATTATGTAATTATGGAAGAAGAAATGAAGAAAGTAGCAGGGAATGTATATCCATGTACTGATGATGGTTCATATGGATATAAGGGACTTGTCACAAATAAATTAAAAGAATTAGTTCAAAATGATGGCATAAAATACGATTTAGTTGTTGCAATTGGACCAATGATAATGATGAAATTTGTTTGCAAATTGACTGAAGAACTTGGAATATCAACTATTGTAAGCATGAATCCTATTATGGTTGATGGAACAGGAATGTGTGGAGCTTGCAGACTTACTGTAGATGGTGAGACTAAATTTGCTTGCGTTGATGGTCCAGAATTTGATGGTCATAAAGTTAATTTTGATGAGGCAATGAGAAGACAAACAATGTACAAAACTCAAGAGAGTTCTAAAGGTGAAGGCATTAAAGCAGGCTGCGGTTTAGGAGGTGCTAAATAATGGGTAAAATGAACAGAGTTGCAATAGGGGAACAAGATCCAAAAGTAAGAGCAACTAATTTTGAAGAGGTATGTTTAGGATATACAGAGGACGAAGCAGTTGAGGAAGCTACAAGGTGTTTAAATTGTAAAAAGCCAATGTGTGTTGGAAAATGTCCAGTAGCAATAGATATTCCTGGGTTCATAGCTCACATAAAAAATAGAGAATTTACAGAGGCAGTTAAGGTAATTGCAAAATATAGTGCGTTACCAGCAGTCTGTGGAAGAGTTTGTCCACAAGAAACTCAATGCGAAAGCAAATGTATATTAGGAATAAAGGGAGATGCCATAGCTATTGGTAAACTTGAAAGATTTGTAGGTGACTATTCAAGAGAGCATAATGTTGACCTTTCAGAAACAAAACCTAAAAATGGCATTAAGGTTGCGGTAATCGGAAGTGGTCCTTCAGGACTTACCTGCGCAGGAGATTTAGCTAAAGCTGGGTACGATGTAACTATTTTTGAAGCACTTCATGAAGCTGGTGGAGTTTTGGTATATGGAATTCCAGAGTTTAGGTTGCCAAAAGATACAGTTGTTAAACATGAAGTTGAAAATGTTAAGAAATTAGGAGTTAAATTAGAAACGAATGTGATAGTAGGACGAACTGTAACAATAAATCAGCTGATGGAAGAAGAAGATTTTAAAGCTGTATTTATCGGTTCAGGTGCTGGACTTCCAATGTTCATGGGAATACCAGGAGAAAATTTAAATGGAGTATTTTCTGCTAATGAATATTTAACTAGAAGCAATTTGATGAAAGCATTTAAAGAGGGGTATCAGACTCCTATAAGAACAGGTGAAAAGGTTGCTGTTGTAGGTGGAGGAAATGTTGCTATGGACTCTGTGCGTACAGCAGTGAGACTTGGAGCAGAAGGGCACATAGTGTACAGGAGATCAGAATCAGAACTTCCTGCAAGAGCCGAAGAAGTGCATCACGCAAAAGAAGAGGGAGTTATAATGGATTTACTTGTGAATCCAATTGAAATCCTAGGAGATGAAAAAGGGAATGTTATAGGCATGAAGTGTATAAGAATGGAGCTAGGAGAACCCGATGCATCAGGAAGAAGAAGACCTATAGCGATTGAAGGGTCGGAATTCATAATGGATGTAAATACGGTTATAATGTCTCTAGGTACATCACCAAATCCATTAATTCCTTTAACAACAGAAGGGTTAGAAATCAATAAATGGAAGTGCATAGTTGCAGAAGATGAAACAGGATTAACATCTAAAAAGAATGTATATGCTGGTGGAGATGCTGTTTCAGGAGCTGCTACAGTTATATTAGCTATGGAAGCAGGTAAAAAAGCTGCTAAAGCTATAGATGGAATGTTAACAAAATAATAATTTTTAAATTACAAACTCCATAAACAAAGGTTTATGGAGTTTGTTTTAAAAAAGTGAGGACAGGTAACAACTATTTGGTATAATAATATTGCATAGGAGGAGGTATATTATGTTAATAGATAAAATAAATAAATATTACACTAAGGAATATGATTTAAGTTGTGCTGAGGTGATGATTTACGCTGCTAGTGATGAATATAATATGAAATTAAAAAGCGAAACGTTTAAAACTATGTCATCCTTTGGTGGAGGAATGGGTATTGAGAGCGTATGCGGAGCAATAACAGGTTCTTTGGCAGTTATAGGTATATTATTTACTAAAGAAAAAGCGCATGAAGGTGATAGAGTTAAAAGACTATGTCAGGAATTCTTCCAAAAATTTGAATCAAAGTTAAGCACGAATAATTGCGCGGCTCTTAAAGCAAAATATAAAAAAGAGGATGGTAGTTGCAAGGTAATGATTGAAACTGCTACTGAAATATTAGATGAAATTGTGATACGCGAATTAAAAGTTAATAATTTAACTCAATGAAAGGAAAAATTATGGATTACAAAAATATTGAATCATTTAATGAAGGCATTATAATAAAAGATGTAGAGAACTTTGAACTAGACCATATATTCGAATGTGGGCAATGCTTTAGATGGGACAAGGAGCCTAATGGCAATTACATAGGGGTAGCATATGGGAAGGTAATAGAAGTAGAAAAAAAGGGGACGCAAGTAAAGATATATAATATAAATGAGGAAGAATTTAATGAGATTTGGTGTGATTATTTTGACCTTAAAAGAAATTACACAGTTATCAAAGAGAAATTTAAGATGGATCCTCTTCTTAAAAGATCTGTTGATTTCGGGTATGGCATTAGATTATTGCAGCAGGAGCCTTTTGAACTTACCATATCATTTATAATTTCTTCAAATAATAGAATCCCAATGATAAAAAGAGCTATAAACAATTTGAGCAAAAAATGGGGAAAACCAATAGAATATAAGGGGAAAACGTACTACACATTTCCAACGCCTGCAGATTTAGAAGAAGCTACTATAGAAGAAATTCAGAGTTGTAGTCTGGGGTTTAGATCTAAATATGTAAAAAACACAGTACATCAGGTATATACTGGTGAAGTGAATTTGGAGCTTATTAAAGCCGCGGAAGATGATATTTGCCATGAAGAACTAAAAAAACTTAGTGGAATAGGCCCAAAAGTGGCGGATTGTATTATGTTATTTTCTATGCAAAAATATTCTGCTTTCCCAGTGGATGTGTGGGTTAAGAGGGCGATGCAATTTTTTTATTTAGCACCAGATGTCTCTCTACCTAAAATAAGGACCTTCGCTAGAGACAAATTTGAAAACTTAGCAGGTTTTGCACAACAGTATTTGTTTTATTATGCAAGAGAAAATAATATTAAAATAGAATAAATTAAGCAAAGCAAGTAATACTATATAAAACTATGAGTTACTATTGAAATAAATACAAGAGTGAAGAGGATGAAAAACAATGAAAAGAATGTGGAATAGTATTAGAATGAAGGTATCAGGATATAAACAATATATATTACTATCAGCAGTTTTGCTAGCTTTCGCATACATAGGATATGAATATTATTTCAAGTATTCATATATATTGAGAAATCCGAATATATTAAAAGAAGTTATTCTTTCTTATGGAAATTTCAGTGTTTTAATTTTCATTCTTATGCAGGTTTTACAAGTAGTAGTTTTTTTTATTCCAGGAGAATTTATACAAATTGCTGGAGGATATATTTTCGGTGCATTTTTAGGCGGTATAATATCTTTAATGGGTATTACTTTAGGAGGTATAATAGTATATCTTATTGCTAATAGTTATGGTAGGCCTTTTGTGGAGAAGTTGTTATTAAAAAAGAAAGTGAAATTTTTTAGAAAAATATTAAAAATAGGAAGCAAAAAAAATGTTATATTCATATTTTTTTTAATCCCAGGAATACCTAAAGATGCTCTAATATACATATGTGGAGTATCTGATGTTTCTTTTAAAGATTTCTTTATATATTCAACACTCGGTAGAATTCCAGGGATTTTTATTTCTTCTTATTTTGGTCAAAAAATAGATGCATGGGATGTTACAAGTTTAATAACTATAGGCATAACAATGAGTATTATATCAATAGTAGGGATTTTTAAAGGAAATACTATAATAAAAAATGTAATTAAAAAGAAAAAATCTTATTAAAAAGTTACGATAACACATGTTTTATAAAATATTATAAAGAGTGTAGCTTTTTATATTGTGATTTATATATACACCTTAATATTATGCTACTTATAGTAATCAAAATAATTATTAATATTGCACAATGGAAGAAAAAATCCTGTGGAAGGATCGTTATTATTGGATCGTATTCAATATCAAATAACCAGTAATCATTTTTAAAGAAAATATGATGAAAAGCAGTGAAGCTTTTATCGAAATTAATTAAAAAGGGTATAAGTAATATTATAGGTACGATAATAAGAAAAATGGAACTAGTTAACAAGTATCTTATTGTTTTGTGTCTCTTATTTATAATTATACCTATAATACTTATTAATATGGAGAAAAATAGCATTACCTTAAGATTATCAAATATTATTTTAACTTCCTTAAAATGAATTTTACCATTATTGGATGAAGGTAGCGTTGGAAGAGTGAATTCTTCAATTTTATTTTGAGTTAAATATGTGATTACATAGTCATAATTAGTCTTTAGTTCCTTTTTATTTAAATTAGAAGATTCTTCAATTTTTAAAACATCAATATCCATATAGTATAATGGTTTAAAAAGCAAAGTAAGATTTATGCTTAAAATTATAAAAGAAAAAGTAAAACTTAAGATAAAAAACGTTTTGAATGAAAATTTAATAAGCGTTTTTACATTTCTGAAAATGGAGTCTCTAAAAAAATAGTTATTAAACCATTTATATAGACTATTCATAAAATCACCTCTATTAGTGATTTTAACAATAAATCAAAATATATTCAATGATAATAAAAATGTGCTAAAATTATAATTTCATTAAAAAGTAAGTAAACAAGAGAAAAACTATATAATGCAGTGATAACTAAACATAATATAGTTTAGTTGCGTATAAATGGTATAATATATGGAATAGGTGAAGTTGATATTATAATGATTATTAATTAAAATATTAGGTATAGAACTCATTAGCACTCAGATGTGATGAGTGCTAACAAAAACAACAAAAATATATAAGGAGGGGTTTAAAATGAATATTAGACCACTTAGTGATAGAGTGTTAATTAAAAGATTAGAGGCGGAAGAAACTACAAAAAGTGGAATACTTCTTGCAGGAGCTTCAAAGGAAAAACCACAAGAGGCTGAAGTAGTTTCAGTAGGACCAGGAAAAGTTGAAGATGGGAAAGTAATTAAAATGGAAGTTAAGGCAGGGGATATAATATTATTCTCTAAATATTCAGGAAGTGAAATAAAATATGATGGTATTGAGTATATCATATTAAAGCAAGATGAACTATTAGCTGTAATTGAAAAATAACATTAACGTAATAATAATTAAATAATAATTGATAGTAAATGATTATTTAATCATTAGCGTCGTATAGGAGGGTTTAAAATGGCTAAAGATATATTGTTTGGAGAAGAAGCAAGAAGAGCTATGCAAAGAGGTGTAGATAAACTTGCAAACACTGTTAAAATAACACTCGGACCTAAAGGAAGAAATGTTATTTTAGATAAAAAGTTTGGATCACCATTAATAACAAATGATGGTGTTACTATAGCTAGGGAAATAGAGCTAGAAGATGCATTTGAAAATATGGGAGCACAACTTGTTAAAGAAGTTGCTACAAAGACAAATGATGTAGCAGGAGATGGTACAACTACAGCTACATTGCTTGCCCAAGCTATAATAAGAGAAGGTTTAAAAAATGTTACAGCTGGTGCCAATCCAATGTTAATAAGAACTGGTATAAAAATGGCTGTAGATAAAGCTGTTGAAGAAATTAAAAAATCTTCTAAACCAGTTAATGGTAAGGAAGATATATCGAGAGTTGCTGCTATATCAGCTAGTGATGAAGTAACGGGAGCTCTAATTGCTGATGCTATGGAAAGAGTAGGCAACGAAGGTGTTATAACTGTAGAAGAATCAAAATCTATGGGAACAGAACTTGATGTTGTTGAAGGAATGCAATTTGATAGAGGATATTTAAGTGCATATATGGTTACAGATGCAGAAAAAATGGAAGCAAATCTTGATGAGCCATATATTTTAATAACTGATAAGAAAATTACTAATATACAAGACATACTTCCAATACTTGAGCAAATCGTTCAACAAGGCAAAAAGTTATTAATAATTGCTGAAGATATTGAGGGTGAAGCTTTAAGCACATTAGTTGTTAATAAATTAAGAGGAACTTTTACTTGTGTAGCTGTTAAAGCACCAGGTTTTGGTGACAGAAGAAAAGAAATGCTTCAAGATATAGCAATCCTAACTGGAGGAGAAGTTATATGCGAAGAATTAGGAAGAGAACTAAAAGATGTTACTGTTGACATGCTTGGAAAAGCAGAAAGTGTTAAAATATCTAAAGAAAACACTACTATAGTAAATGGCAAGGGTGAAAAAGATACAATACATGATAGAGTTTCCCAAATTAAAAAGCAAATTGAAGAAACTACATCAGATTTTGATAGAGAAAAATTACAAGAAAGACTTGCTAAACTTGCAGGCGGAGTAGCTGTAATAAAAGTTGGAGCTGCTACTGAAACTGAATTAAAAGAAAAGAAACTCCGAATAGAAGATGCTCTTGCAGCTACAAAAGCAGCAGTTGAAGAGGGAATAGTTCCTGGTGGTGGAACAGTTTATATTAATGCTATTTCTGAGATTGCAAAATTATCATCAGATACACCAGATGTTCAAGTGGGTATTAACATAATTAAAAGAGCATTAGAAGAACCATTAAGACAAATAGCTACAAATGCTGGCGCTGAAGCTTCAGTTATAATAGAAAAAGTAAGAGAAAGCGCTGGAGAAAATGGATATGATGCTTTACGTGGAGAAATGGTAAACATGATAAAAGCTGGGATTGTTGATCCAACAAAAGTTGTAAGATCAGCACTTCAAAACGCAGCATCTGTTGCAGCAACATTCTTAACAACTGAAGTTGCAGTTGCAGATATTCCAGAAAAGAATTCAGCACCAATGGGTGGCGCACCAGGAATGGGAATGGATGGAATGTACTAAAAATAATTTGAACAATAATTATTATAAATAAAGTATATTCAAATAAAAAATTAACTAGGGTTTTGCCTTAGTTAATTTTTTTTATTTTGTTAAGCCTTATAATTATGTTTCTAGTATGTTCGCGAACTAGTTCATGAACATACTAGAAATATTCATTGACAAATGCTTAAACATTAACTATCATTATTGTAATAACAAATTCAAAGAACAATTACGCTACTCATATATACCTTGAATATGGCAAGGAGTATCTACCGGAAGCCGTAAATTTCCGACTATGAGTAATCTTAGTATGAGCTTATTTTTGGCATGCTAATTTTACTTTAGTTAAGGTAGGATTAGTATGCCTTTTTATACTTTATACCTTATTTTAAAATATCGTATATATAAATATTCTTATGCTAATTATAAAGACGAATGTAAAATAAAATTGTGAAAGGGTGTTAATTAAATGGCAAAAATATTAAAACAAGCATATACTTTCGACGATGTATTGCTAGTTCCCAATAAGTCTAAAGTATTACCTAAGGATGTTAGTTTAGTTACTTACCTTACGAAAAAAATAAAACTTAACATACCTTTAATGAGTGCTGGTATGGACACTGTTACTGAGTCTAGAATGGCTATTGCTATGGCTAGAGAGGGTGGAATAGGAACTATACATAAGAACATGAGTATTGAAAACCAAGCTATTGAAGTGGATAGAGTTAAAAGACAAGAAAATGGTGTAATTACAGATCCATTCTTCTTATCTCCAGATAATATTTTAGAAGATGCATTAGCACTAATGAGTAAATATAGAATATCAGGAGTTCCAATTACAACAAATGGTAAATTAGTTGGAATAATCACTAATAGGGATATTGTTTTCGAAACTGATTATAGTAAGAAAATTAAAGATATAATGACAAGTGAAAATCTAATTACTGCATCAGAAGGAACAAGTATGCAGGAAGCTAAAGAACTTCTTAAAAAACATAAAATAGAAAAGTTACCTTTAGTAGATAGCGAAAATTATTTAAGAGGACTTATTACTATAAAAGATATAGAGAAAACCATAAAATTTCCGAATGCTGCAAAGGATTCTAGAGGAAGATTATTATGTGGTGCAGCTGTTGGTGTAACTGTAGACATAGCGGAGCGAGTAGCAGCCTTAGTGAAAGCTGGAGTAGATGTAATAACTATAGATACAGCTCATGGACATTCTTTTGGAGTAATGGATGCAGTACGAAAAATAAAAGCTGTATACCCAGAACTTCAAATAATAGCAGGGAACGTTGCTACGAGTGAGGCAACCAGAGATTTAATTGAGGCAGGAGCGGATTGTGTAAAAGTAGGGATAGGTCCTGGATCAATTTGTACTACAAGGATTGTAGCAGGAGTAGGAGTTCCACAACTTACAGCAGTTATGGATTGCGTTGAAGAGGGGAATAAATATGGAGTTCCTGTTATTGCAGACGGCGGCATAAAATACTCAGGAGATATAGTTAAGGCATTAGCAGCAGGTGCTAAAGTGGTAATGATGGGTTCTATGTTTGCAGGCTGTGAGGAAGCTCCAGGTGAAATGGAAATCTATCAGGGAAGAAGCTATAAGGTATATAGAGGCATGGGTTCTCTAAGTGCTATGGCTTGCGGAAGTAAGGATAGGTATTTCCAAGAAGGAAATAAAAAGTTAGTTCCAGAAGGGGTAGAAGGAAGAATACCTTTCAAAGGAAGTGTTATAGAAACTATATATCAGATGATAGGCGGTATACGTTCAGGAATGGGATATTTAGGTTCTGAAACGCTAGAGCAATTATTTGAGACTTCAACCTTTGTTGTCCAAACATCAGCAGGGCTAAGAGAAAGTCATCCACATGATGTGTCAATTACAAAAGAAGCGCCAAATTATAGCGTGAACAACTAGTATAGATGAGAATAGATAAAATATATATAAATAGCTAAGTATAAAGCTTAAGTGTACAGGAGGAAAAACATTGATTAATAGAGAATTAATTTTAGTTGTTGACTTTGGTGGTCAATATAATCAACTTATTGCAAGAAGAGTTAGAGAGAATAATGTTTATTGCGAAATAATACCATATACATCTTCTGCCGAAAAAATAAAAAACATGAATCCAAAAGGAATAATATTCACCGGCGGACCCAATAGTGTATATGCAAAAGGTGCTCCAAAGGTTGAAAAAGAAATATTCGAACTAGGTATTCCTATTTTGGGAATATGTTATGGTGCTCAACTAATGGCTCGAGTATTTGGTGGAGAAGTTATAACACCTGATGTTCGAGAATACGGAAAAGTAGAAGTTGACCTATGCAAAGATGCTACTATTTTTGCAGGAATAGAAAAGAATCAATGCTGGATGAGTCATACAGACCATATTTCTAAAGTACCAGAAGGATTTGATATAATTGCAACTACTAAAGATTGTCCAGTAGCTGCTATGGCGAGTGTTTCTAAAAAACTCTATGGAGTTCAATTTCACCCAGAAGTAAAACATACTCTTTTTGGTGAAGAAATGATTAGAAAGTTCCTATATGATGTTTGCGAGGTTAAAGGCGATTGGTCAATGTCATCTTTTGCGCAGGAAAAAATCAAGGCTATAAAAGAACTAGTTGGAGATAAAAAAGTACTTTGTGCTCTTTCAGGAGGCGTAGATTCTTCAGTTGCAGCAGTGCTTGTACATAAAGCAATAGGAGATCAGTTAACTTGTGTATTTGTAGATCACGGCCTTTTAAGAAAAGATGAAGGCGATCAAGTTGAAACAATATTCAAAGGCGAATTTAAAATGAACATAATAAGGGTTAATGCTCAAGAGAGATTCTTAGGTAAGCTTAAAGGTGTAAGTGATCCAGAGAAAAAGAGAAAGATAATTGGAGAAGAATTTATAAGAGTTTTTGAAGAGGAGTCTAATAAACTCGGACAATTAGATTTCCTTGTTCAAGGAACAATATATCCAGATGTAGTTGAAAGTGGTACTGCTACTTCAGCTACTATAAAAAGTCATCATAATGTTGGCGGACTTCCAGAAGATATGCACTTTAAACTAATAGAGCCTTTAAGAGAATTATTTAAAGATGAAGTTAGAGCAGTGGGAGAAGAGATTGGAATTCCTCATTACTTAGTGTGGAGACAACCATTCCCAGGACCAGGTCTCGCTATAAGAGTACTTGGAGAAATAACACCTGAAAAATTATTTATAACTAGCGAAGCAGACGCAATATTCAGAGATGAAGTGGCTAAAGCTGGACTTGAAAGTGAAATATGGCAATACTTTGCATGTCTACCAAACATCCAATCTGTTGGAGTTATGGGAGACGAACGAACATACTGCCATACGGTTGCCCTAAGAGCTGTAACTAGTTCAGATGGAATGACTTCAGATTGGGCTAGAATACCATATGAAGTGTTAGATATAGTTTCTAGAAGAATTGTTAATGAAGTTAAAGGAGTAAACAGAATTGTTTATGATGTAACTTCTAAGCCACCTTCAACTATTGAGTGGGAATAGGTATGAACGTTGTTATACCTATATATATTAATGAAATAAGTTAATTAAAGGTGTTTATGAAACATACTATTAAATTAGTATTTCATAAACACCTTTTTTTATGTTTTTCAATAGAAGTATGGGATATAAGTTTACAACAAGAAAAATATTGTAGCTCCGTAGGAAATGATTTAATTGATATATAGTAAGGTAATTATAAAACATAATATATATCAAATTGTGGCATAATAATTTTATAAATATTAGAGAGCAATAGCAAAATGTAATATATCACCAAAATGAGTTAATAAGAAATTATTCGAAAAGTAAATAGATAAGAAAAGGGTGTGAAAAAAAATGAATAAATTAGAAACATTAATAGATGCAGGATATAAAATAGAAATTCAATCAAATGCTAAGTTTTGTTTGATTTTGCAGGATACAATCCCTTGTGTGAGTTTTAATGCGGATAATGTAGAGGAAGCTATTGATTCAGCTTATTACTTTGTAAAAGAGCTGAAAACAGGGGCAGATAAAACTGAAATCGAAACAGAAACACAAACACAAACATCAAAGCAAACAAAGGATCATAAAACTATAATTGATATACCGCAACCACAAGAATTAAAAATTGATGAAGATATACTTAATGGAGAATTTAAGATGACGACTACTATTAGATTATATTCAGAAGTTTGGGGGGAGTTTAAAGATTTTGCAGAGACATATAAAGAGTATAAAAGTATGGATTTAGTTAGCATGGCACTTCTAGAATATATTGAGAAATACAAAGAATAATTATCCTATAATTAGTAATTAGTAATTAGCATATAAAGTGGTTTGGCTTAGGCTGAACCTTTTTTTATTTTAAATTAGGGAATTAGAGAAAGGGAGAATTATTATGGTTAATAAGACAATTATTACTATATTTATTGGCATAACTGGTGTAACATAAGAGATAAAGATAAAGTGTTTTTACCATTTTATCAGTGTGATGACTCTAGAAGTAAAAAGGCAAGTACTGGTGTTGGCCTAGGGCTGAGCATTGTTAATTTGGTAATAGAGAAAAATGAGGGTGGTAGAATAAAATGAAATTAGTACTTAAAGATATAGAAAAGAGTTATGGAGAAAAACAGGTGTTAAAAAAAGCATCATTTACATTTGAAAAAGGAAGAATATATGGACTTTTAGGAAGAAATGGAGCAGGTAAAACAACCCTTTTTAATTGCATAAGTGGGGAAACTAAATATGAGGATGGTAGCGTGAGTATAGTAGAAGATGGACAAGCATCAGTGGAAATAGATTATAGTAAGGTAGGATATGTTTTTTCAGATCCAGTGATACCAGAGTTTTTAACTGGATATGAGTTCTTAAAATTTTATATTGATATTAATAAGGAGAAAATTGAAAATTTGCTTACAATAGATGAGTATTTTGATATTATAAAAATTAAGGATGAAGACAGATATAGGTTGATGAAGGGATATTCCCATGGAATGAAAAACAAAATGCAAATGGTTTGTCTTTTAATAACTAGACCTGCTGTAATTTTGCTAGATGAGCCCTTAACCTCTTTTGATGTAGTGGTGGCTCTAGAAATTAAAAATTTGTTAAAGAAAATGAAAAGTGAGCACATTATTATTTTTTCTACTCATATTCTTCAGCTGGCTACAGATTTATGTGATGAAATATTGGTTTTAAATAATTGTATTTTAGAAGAAGTGGATAGTGAGGTTCTAAAGAGTCCTGAATTTGAAGAGAAAATCATGGAGATTTTAAAGGAGGGAGGAAATGATTAGTACATTTATAAATAGTTTTAAGGTATCTTTTGCAGAGCAGGCTAATACTTTTATATATTTTCTTAAAAGGATACCAATTTTGGGTAAAAAAATTCCTGAAAATTTGTATAAAAGAACCCATGCTAAACTGGTTATAGGGGTTATACGTGAAATTTTAGGAGTGCTAGGTGGGTTTATAGGAAAAACTATATATTTAGGTGTAATGATTATTTTGCCATCCTATTTAATGACTAAGGATATAGCAAAGTTACAACCTTATTTTTTACATATTCTTTTCTTTTTAAGCTTTATTTTGGGACCAGTTATGAAAAATGTAATTTTTGATAAAACCAACAAAGCGGCCTTTAATATGATAACACTAATGAGAGCTGACGCAAGAGAATACTATCTTGGAGAAATAGTATATAAAAATATAACAGACTTTATATACTTTGTTCTTCCAGTAATAATTATAGGTTTAATAATAGGATTTTCACCATTAAAAGCTATGGTGCTTGTAGCGGAAATAATAGCATTTAGATTGATAGAAGAAGGGCTACAGCTTTTTATATATGATAAGACAGAAATAATACAAAAACATAAAGATTTATTTATGTCACTAGTAATCATAGGAGGACTTGTCCTTGCCTATGCACTACCTTTATTAAGAGTTACTATTGATTTTAATTTAATATTATTAAATGCTTTAGTGGCGATTATTGTATTAATTCTAGGCGTGGCAGCTTTTATATACTTATGGAAATTTAAGAAATATACTTTAATAGCAAAAGATTTATTAAATAAGGATAGTTTATTTGATGTAGAGGCTATTAGAAATCAAGCGACTTTTTCAACTGTGAAATTGGATGAAAAGAGAATGAGTAAGGAAGAATTAAATACAAAAAAATATGACCAAAAGAAGGGCTATGAATATTTAAACTCATTATTTTTTCTTCGTTTTAGAAGAATAATGGTAAAACCTGTAAAGGAAAGAGTCGTCTTTATAGGTTTTATATTTTTAATTACCATGTACTTTGTGATTTTTATGCCGAGTAAAAGGGTGGATATAGTGAACATAATTAAAAAAAGCATTCCCCCATTGGTATTTATAATGTACAGCATGTCAACGGGAGAAAGAATTTGCAAGGCTATGTTTTTTAATTGTGATGCAAGCCTATTAAGACAAGGCTATTACCGAGAGGCAAGTGTGATTTTATCCAACTTCACTTCAAGACTTAAGAGGGTAGTTATTCTTAACCTGATACCGGCTTTAACTTTATGTTCTGCTATAATTTGTATTATATTAGCTAGTGGTTATAGCTCCCAGCTTATTGGAATGATACCACTATTTTTGTGTATTATTTGTTTAGCTTGTTTCTTCTCAATACATCATTTGTTCATGTACTATGTATTGCAGCCTTATACAGCAGGGTTAACAGTGAAAAGTCCCTTATTTAAATTCGTAAACATGGTTATGTATATCGGTAGCTATACGTGTCTTCAAATTAAGACGACTTCATATTATTTCACAGCAGGGATTATTATAACAACTATTGTATATATGGTAGTTGCGTTGATTTTAACATATAGAGTAGCGCCAAGAACTTTTAAGTTAAAATGGTGATAATATAAGCAAAATCGCTGGGCGAATAAATATATTACTGAATTCTTAAAAACATGCACACTTTATGGATAAATTGCATATAATACAATTAGTTTATTTAATAAAATAGGGATACCAGAGGACACAACAGATTAAGAATTAGTAGTAAAAAATAGATAGTACGCATAACTATCTATTTTGTTTTTTTATCATCCTTATGAACTTCGATACCAAATTCTGTTTCGGACTGATCAGGTAGTTTGGTACGCGCTTTTATATTAAAACTTATTCTATCTTTTGAAAAAAATACTACTGCGGAAGTTATACCAAGAACAGCTATTGAGGTAATACAAAACAGCTTGAACATTTGGGTAATCTCCGACATTTAATTCTCACCTCCCTTAATTTTTATTCCTTAGGTATCCCATAAAATAGGGAGGTGATAAATCTGTTGTGAAAATACCAATTACATAAAATTGATGTAAATATATGGTATAGTTATAATATATACCTTTAATAATTTTAATTCAATATTTACTATAATACAATAAAATACAAAAAATGCACTCTTAAGTAAACAAAAAGGATATGTTGCGCAGAAAGCATCTTAGCAACATATCCTTTTGGTTATAGCATAATCAAAGAAAAACTCTTAATTCTTATTTGAAATAACAATCGCTTAACTAAATTACCTTTTTTACATCGAATAATGAATTTTGAACTAGAAAGGCTTGAGGGAAGTATTTCCCAATAGTCCAATAACTAACCCCGCCTAAATTATATGCATTAGCAGTCCTAAGTTTGACGTTCATACTCCTAGCATCTTCAAACCAAACTACATGTCTTTTGCCATTAGAATCGTAATAGTTAAAAAACGGTGCTTGAGCGGTATAGTCATATTGAATAGATGCAAATACCTTTCTCGCAAGATCAACTGCTTCTACATTACCGAGTACAGTTGCTTTAGTTCCTTTTACATAAGGTAAAGTCCAAACGTACCCATAATTAGGTATGCCCATAAAGATGTTTTTACTTGGAATTACGGTTACAGCATAATCAAGGATTTTTTTTACTTCATTAATTGGAGCCACCGCCATTGGTGGACCTGCAGTATAACCCCACTCATAAGTCATCAGTATAACATGGGAAGCTATGGCACCGTGAAATGGGTAATCATGCGCTTCATAAAGTAATCCTTTTATATCACCATTTGGCTTAGGGGCTAAAGCTGTAGTAACAATATAGCCTAAAGCCTTTAGTTTGATTACTGTTTTGCGTAAAAAATCATTATAGCTTTGTTTATCTTTTGGGAAAATATATTCTAGATCTATAGCTAAACCGTAATAATTTTTATTTTCCAAGATGCTGACTATGTTATCTAATAAAGTGTTTTGTATATTTTCATCTGTAAGTATAATATGGGCTAGGTCACTATCAAAACCACCACCCTCTTCTAAATTCGTAATTACCATCATAGGAGCTACTTTAGCTTTTCTAGCAGCAACTATTAAGGGGACATCATTTATTCCTTTTAGAGTTCCATTAGGCAGCACCTGATAACTGAATATACTAAGGTATGTGAGACTTGGAAGAGTCTTTGCGAGAACATCCATATCCGTAGTAGGAAGTGCATAGCCATTAACTTCAAGTGAGCCTAATTTTTGCGTTGATGGTGGTATAATAATAATTTCACTAGGATAAATTAGTATAGAATTTTTAAGGTTAGGATTTGCAGCATATAAATCTGAAATAGTTACACCATACATTCTAGCTATCATGTAAAGTGATTGACCAGGAAGAATTTTGTGTTTTCTTGTGACTTGAAGTATTACAAGCGTTTGGCCTACCACAAGTTCATCTGGGTTTGCAAGTTCATTATCAGAAGCAATTTTATTAGATGGAACTCCATATAATTTAGAAATTATATATAAGGTTTCACCACTTTTTACAACATGAATAATCAAAAAAAATCACACCTCTTATAGTAATATAATTTAATATATGCTATACAATACAAGGGAGTACTTACTATATTTTTATGGTGAATAAAGTCACGGTCAATTATTTGGAAAAGTCACTAGAATAAATGAAGCATTCACAGATAATACTATAGCTATCATGTATAGGCGACTCCAATTTTAGGGACTTTTATATTTAAGTTTAATTTTTAAAGTTTTAATAAATAAAAATAACAAAATTTGTTATAAATACAAAATTTTATTAAAAAACTTGATTTATTTAAATGAATAAACTAAAATTATAGTATATTGTTTTAGCGAGGCAATGCAATGCGATGAGCAAAATAATCAATGATTGTTTTGCTTCAAGATATAAGCAAGGAGGAATATTAATGGCAAAAATTTTATCATTAGATTTAAGCAAAACAATTCCATATTTAGGTGAACATGAAGTTTCTTATTTACAGCCAATGGTATCTGCTGCACACAAAATGCTTGCAGATAAAACAGGTGCGGGGAATGAATTTTTAGGATGGATGGACCTTCCTTTAAATTATGATAAATCAGAATTTAAAAGAATTAAACAGGCAGCAGAAAAGATAAAAAATAATTCTGAAGTCTTAATAGTAATTGGAATAGGTGGTTCTTACCTAGGAGCTAGAGCGGCTATAGAAACGTTGAGTCATAGTTTTTATAACAGTCTTTCAAGCGATAAGAGAAAGGCGCCAGCAATATTCTTTGCAGGTAATAATATAAGTTCTACATATATGGCAGATTTAATTGATGCTGTAGAAGGAAAAGATATTTCTATAAATGTAATATCAAAATCAGGAACTACTACAGAACCAGCTATTGCTTTTAGAATATTAAAAGGATTATTAGAAAAGAAGTACGGAAAAGAAGGAGCTAAAGAAAGAATTTTTGCTACTACAGATATTTCTAAAGGAGCTCTAAAAAAATCAGCAGATGCAGAAGGCTATGAAACTTTTGTGATTCCGGATGATATAGGAGGAAGATTCTCAGTGTTAACAGCTGTAGGTTTACTTCCAATAGCAGTAGCGGGCATTGACATTGATGAAATGATGAAGGGTGCAGCGGATGCAAGAGAAGCATACAGTGTAGAGGATTTAAACAATAACGATTGTTATAAATATGCAGCAGCTAGAAATGCACTATATAGAAAAGGCAAGGTTACAGAAATTTTAGTTAACTATGAGCCATCACTTCAATATTTTGGTGAGTGGTGGAAACAACTTTGTGGGGAAAGTGAAGGAAAAGACCAAAAGGGAATATTCCCAGCATCAGTTAATTTCTCTACAGATTTGCATTCTATGGGACAGTATATTCAAGAGGGTGTAAGAAATATATTTGAAACAGTTATTAATGTAGAAAAGCCAAGGAAAGAAGTTGTAGTAGAAAAGGAAAGTGAAGATCTAGATGGATTGAACTTTTTAGCAGGTAAAACTATGGATTTTGTTAATAGAAAAGCTTTCCAAGGAACAGTACTTGCTCATAATGATGGGGGTGTACCTAACATTATTTTAAATGTGCCAGCATTAACAGCGTATAATTTTGGACATATGGTTTATTTCTTTGAAAAGGCTTTAGCAATAAGCGGATATTTATTAGGTGTGAATCCTTTTGATCAACCAGGAGTTGAAGCATATAAGAAAAATATGTTTGCTCTTCTTGGAAAATCAGGATATGAAGAAACCAAAGCAGCACTCGAAAAAAGGCTTTAAAAAATGAGAAAAATCATATGAGAATTATTGTAGATGCAGATGGTTGCCCTGGTAAACAGCTAATAGAAAAGGCAGCTAAGGAAAACTCTATAGAGCTTATTATGTATTGTGATATTAATCATATTTTGAGTAGCGATTATGCCTCGATAAGGTATGTTGATAGTGGATTTCAAAGTGTTGATATGAAAGTAGCTAATGAGGCGAAATCTAATGACATAGTAATCACTCAAGATTTTGGGGTTGCTGCTATGGTTTTAGCTAAAGGTGCATATGCAATAGGCCCTAAAGGACATATATATGATGATGATAATATTGATAAATTATTATTTGAGAGGCATTTATCCGGCAAACTAAGACGGAGCGGAGGTAAAACCTTTGGTCCTAAAAAACGAACAAATGAAGATGATGAAAAGCTTTATAACAATTTAATTAAATTGATTCTAAAAACGCAATAATGCACTTAGAATATACGAAATAGTTAGTAATAAAAATTACTAGCTATTTTTATATTTTTGAAAAGAATAATCGCGAATTCAGTCATGAGATGAATTTTTGGGTGTAACGTTCAATTATAATGACGAATTTAATACATAAATAGCTATGAAATTTTAAATTTTATTATTTTATAATAAAACATTGAAAGTTTATGTCTATATATAAAAGAAAAAATATGGAATATACACTGTTACAAATAATGGAATTATAGTATAATATATTCAGTATAGAGATTGGTTTTTTAATAATATTTTTGTATTGTATAGCTTATTTATAAAGGTAGGTGAATTTAAATGAATGAAATGAATATATCGTTTAGCTTAGAAAACCCTGAAGAAAAATATAAAGAAATCGGAATAAGTGTTGAAAATATATTAGAGGATAATTTGAACTATAAATTTCTTGTAGGGATTGATGGAACATGGACTACTTTGAAGAAATTAAGTGGAGCCAGGGATGCTATATGGAAGCCACAGGCAGATGGTAAGTACTCCATAATGGTACAAGCTAAAAGAAAAGAAAGTAAGAAGCCCTTTGATTATATGTCAAAAACAGATTACCTGGTAGGCGAGGCTTACGAAAAGTTAATAAATGATATATACATAGATAAAATAGAAATAATGGCAGGTGAAAAAGTCACCTTAACAGTAGATGCCACAAAGATTCCTATTATGTATAGATATTGGGTACATGAAAGGGGGAATTGGCTACTTATAAAAGACTATTCATCAGAAAATATACTGACTTGGACTTCAAAATATTGTGGAGAGCAAGAGTTTTTGGTAGAATGCAGGAATTTAGATTCAAAAAATACATTTGATGACTCTATGAAAATACGATTTAATGTACAAGCCATACAATCAGTAGAAATTGTAAGTTTTAAATGTTTGACGGATGGTATGGTAGAAGGTGCGGAACTAGTTTTTGAGGTGGAGGCAAACTATGGGGATAACAGGATGGTTTTGTACAAATTTGTAAAAATTAATCCTAAGGGGAATACCAAATGCATACAAGATTATTCAACTAAGAAATTAGTTAGTTATGTTGAAGAAAACAAGGGTGATTATAAGCTACTATGTATGGCAAAGGATATGTATTCAATTCATGAATTTGATGATAGAGCATTGATTCATTATAGCGTTAAACCTTATGAAGAAATAAACATACATAGTTTCACTAGTGATTTAAGCTCACCGCAAGTATGTGGCACTCCTATAATTTTTAAGTGTATTGCTAGAGGTGGGAAAGAGTTATTATATAAATTCAAAATTGATGGAAAATGCATAGAGGATTCTGGTTACATTAGAGAAAATAATTTTTTTTGGATACCAAAAGAAGCGGGAGAATATAAAGCTTACTTATGGGTGAAGGATGCATCTTTTAAAGGAGAATATGAGAAGAAAGGTTCTTTAGATTTTCTAATTGACGATATAGGTAATGAAAATGTGGTTATTGATGATATAATTTTGGATAATAAAGAGACAGTACTAATAGGCCAAATAGTTCATGTAAAAGTCAAAGCAACAGGAGGAAATTCTTTAAGATATAGTTTTATAATTTCTAAAGATGATAAAGAGATAGAAAAAATACAATTTGGAACACGTGATTTTCTAGAGTTTACGCCAGAGGAGAGTGGAAAGTTCAAACTGGAGGTAAGAGTAAAAGATAAATATTCCAAAAGGAAATTTGATTGTCACGAAGTTCTATGTATTCAAGCTTTAGAATGCATTCCAGCTAAAATAGACTATGTATTAATGCCAACAAGAGAATACTTTATGGTTGGAGATACTATTTCTCTCCAAGTTATATCTGAAAATACAAAAAATACTCTTGTGAATTACGTTTTGAAAATAGATGGTCATTTAGTAGAACAAACAAATTTTGTGGAACATAAAAATTATGAGATTAAACCTAAATGTAGTGGAAACTATTTAATAGAACTTCTAGCAAAGAATAAATTGAGCACAAATGCATATGATAGTAAGAAGGAAATAAGAATAGAAATACATGAGACGCTACCTGTAAGAGATACAAAGATTCTATGTGATAAGGCAAATTTTATGGCTAATGAAACAATAACATTTGTAGCACAAAGTAAGGGTGGCAAGAATGTTGAATATGAGGTCTATCTCATGGAAAAAGGAGACTGGAGTTTGGTACAAAAATTTAGCAGGAAAAATGATTACATCTTTATGCCTTTTACTAAAGGGATTTACAGAATACTAGTATTATCAAAAAGTTCTTATAAGAGTATTTCATATGAAGATTATGATATAATGGAGATTGAAGTAAAAGAATAACTTTAAAACAGCTTTTAAAGGCTGTTTTTTTTATGAGTAAAAGATTTAATGTTAAGCTTCGAAGAAGATGAATAGTACCGTAGGTGATAATTTACCTGAAGTTTTAGAAATAGTTAAGGAGATGAATAGATATGGAAAGAATAGACAAAATATTATCAAATTTAGGCCATGGAACAAGAAAAGAAGTGAAGGCGTTGTTAAAAAAAGGGAAAATAGAGGTCGATGGAGTAATAGTTTCTGATAATACAATGAAAATTGATCCGGATAAGGCTGTAATAAAGGTAGCTGGTGAAGAAATAACATATAGAAAATACATATATATAGTCATGAATAAGCCAGCTGGGGTAGTTTCTGCTACAGTAGATAAGTATGATGAAACTGTTATTGATTTAATAGATCAAGAATACCATGCTTTTAATCCATTTCCTATAGGAAGATTGGATAAAGACACAGTAGGGTTATTGCTAATCACTAATGATGGTGAATTAAATCATAAATTGATAGCACCTAAGAATCATGTAGATAAGGCGTATTATGCCGAGATTAATAAATTTGTAGATCAAAAGGATATAGACACCTTTAAGAAAGGTGTTGTATTAGATGATGGTTATAAATGCATGCCGGCCATATTAAAAGTATTAAATGCGAATGAAAATGGATCTGAGGTAATGATTACTATTCAAGAAGGCAAATTTCATCAGGTAAAAAGAATGTTCGAAAGTGTTGATAAAAATGTTGCATTTTTAAGAAGAATTAGTTTTGGACCATTAAAATTAGATGAAAATTTATCTGAAGGACAATATCGAGAATTGTCGGAAGAAGAGTTGGATTTATTAAAACAGATTTAATTTAGTTAATAATATTATTTTTTATGAAAAAAATAAGTGAAATGTCTTTATTTTAAAATATTATTAGAATTAAATTTGTAAAAAACGCTTGCAAACATTAGTTAAATTTAATATAATTAAGTAGTAAAGTTAAATAGAGAAATAAATAGCCCCCTTTTTATTTGTTTAAAGCAGCCCAACCCCAAGGGCTGTTTTATTTTGTATAAAAAAGTCGATTTTTGTGAAGAATTCTTGATATAACATATTTCGATAAAATGCTCACATTAAATAGCATTATTTAATGTGAGCATTTTTTATTTGATAATAGGGAAGTATATAAGCACATAGTATATACTAGATGTATTTTTTGGATTATAATAAAAGCGAGTAAATATAGAAACACATGAATAATTTAACACAACATTTAGTGAGAAACTAAAGCAATACTAAATATTTTTTAAAATTTGAAAAATATATCAATATGAAAATTAGATAGGAGGAAATCTTATGGAGATAAAAGAAAATTTAATAAATTTTATGACAGAGCAGGCATATAAGCCTATGAATATAGCAGAACTTTCTAGAGTATTCGATATTAAAAAAAAGGATATGAAAGGGTTTTCTAATTTATTAGCTGAAATGGAAACAAATGGGGATGTGGTTAGAACACATGCTGAATATTATGGTATTCCAGAGAAGATGGGTCTTGTAATTGGTAAATTCCAAGGTCATCAAAGAGGCTTTGGATTCGTAATAGCAGAAGTAGAAAGACCAGATGTATTTATTCCTGCGGATAATTTAAATGGAGCAATGAATGGTGATAAAGTTCTTGCAAAAGTTTTAAAGGAAGAAAATAGCGGGAAAAAATGTGAAGGTGAAATTGTAAGAGTAATAGAAAGGTCTAATAAAACAATAATAGGAACTTATGAGGACAGTAGTAATTTTGGGTTTGTAGTAGCTGATGACAAGAGGATTGCTCAGGATATATTTGTTCCTAAATCAGAAAGAAATGGTGCAAAAACAGGGCAAATAGTAATAGCTGAAATAACTCAGTGGCCAGGACAAAAAAGAAATCCCGAGGGGAGAATTATAGAAATTCTCGGAAGCAAAGGTGACGCGGGCATCGATATATTAACTATAATTAAAAAACATAAGCTACCAGAGGAGTTCCCACAAAATGTTGAAGCATATGCCGATAATATAGCCGAAGTGATTCCACAAGAAGAATATACGCGCAGAACAGATTTAAGGGATTTACGTATGGTAACCATAGATGGCGAGGATGCTAAAGATTTAGATGATGCTGTGTCTATTGAAATTTTAGATAATGGAAACTATCGTTTAGGAGTTCATATAGCAGATGTTTCTCACTATGTAAAAGATAAAAATCCTTTGGACAAAGAGGCTTTTAAAAGAGCAACTTCAGTATACTTAATTGATAGGGTTATACCAATGCTTCCTAAAAAATTATCTAATGGGGTTTGCAGTTTAAATCCTAAAGTAGATAGACTAGCTCTTAGTTGTATTATGGAAATGGATAAAGAGGGTAAATGTGTAGATCATGAAATAATGGAAAGTGTTATAAAAACTAATGAGAGAATGACTTATACAGATGTTACTAAAATACTAAGGGATAAAGACGCCGAAACTATTAAAAAATATGATTATTTATATGAAGATTTTAAACATATGGAAGAGTTATGTGGAATTCTTAATAAGAAGAGAATGAATAGGGGCGCTATAGATTTTGATTTCGCTGAGTGTAAAATAATATTAAATGAATTAGGAAAACCTGTAGACATTGTACCTTATGAGAGAGCTATTGCAAATAGATTAGTTGAGGAATTTATGTTAACGGCTAATGAAACTGTAGCTGAGCATATGTTCTGGCTAAATGTGCCATTTGTATATAGAATTCATGAGGATCCAGATGAGGAAAAATTAATGCGATTTAGTGAATTTGCTCATAATTTAGGATATTCTATGAAGTGGGGAAAGGATATACATCCTAGAATGCTTCAGGAAGTAATAGGAAAAGTAAAAGGCCAAAAAGAAGAGATGGTACTAAGCACTTTATTATTACGTTCTATGATGAAAGCAAAATATTCTCCAGAATGTGTTGGGCATTTTGGGTTAGCAGCCAAGTATTATTGTCATTTTACATCACCAATTAGAAGATATCCTGACTTAATGATCCATAGGATAATTAAAGAAGTTATAAATGGAGGATTAAGTCAAGCGAGAACAGATAGATTAGGTAGAGAAGTAGAGATAGCGTCAAAACAATCATCAGATATGGAAAGAGTAGCTATGGAAGCTGAGAGAGAAGTAGATGACTTAAAGAAAGCTGAGTATATGAGTGAGCGAATTGGTCAAGAATATGATGGTATTATATCCTCAGTAACTAATTTCGGATTGTTTGTTGAACTTCCTAATACTGTAGAAGGGTTAGTTCATATGACTAGCTTGGATGATGATTATTATGTCTTCGATGAAAGACATTTAACCCTTATTGGTGAGCGAACTAAGAAAATGTATAAACTAGGAGAAGAAGTAAGAATTGTAGTTAGTAAAGTTGATTTAACTTCACATGAAGTTTATTTTGATATAATTGAAGCTGATGAAGAGAAAGAAGAAGACCAAGAAGTTGAATACTCTGTTAGTGATTTAAATGAGCTTATAAAGGAAGAGTAGTCAAAAAAAGAAGACTATAATATAGAATAATTTTAAAATACACAGAAGAGGTTAATAGCTTCTTCTGTGTATTATATTTAAAAGATATATTGTAAAAATAATCCATGCATTTCTTGAAAAAGAATACATAGTATAGTATAATAATATGTATTATACATAATATATATAATGTGTTCTTATGTATATTAATAAGAATAAAGCAGGTGAAATTGTGGCAAAGAAATCGGAAAACAAAACACTAGCAGAAAACAGGAAAGCAAGACATGATTATTTTATAGAAGAAGCAATGGAAGCTGGTATAGCGCTTGTTGGTACAGAAGTAAAGTCTATTAGATCTGGAAAAGCGAACTTAAAAGATGCTTATGCAGATGTTATAAATGGTGAAGTATTTATAAAAAATATGCATGTTAGTCATTACGAAAATGGGAATCAATTTAACACTGATCCTTTAAGAGTAAGAAAATTATTGCTTCATAAAGAGCAAATAAATAAACTAGCATCATTTACGGCTCAAAAGGGTTTTACACTAGTTCCATTATCCCTATATCTTAAGGATACTAAGGTAAAAGTTAATCTTGGTATTGTTCGCGGTAAGAAAGACTATGATAAGAGAGATGCGATGCTAGAAAAAGATGCTAAGAGAGACATGGATAGGCAGATAAAAGAGAGAATGAGATAACTAGCAATAATGCACATACATTCCATGATATTAGCACTTGATAAAGGATATAATATAGTGTATCATTAGGTTTATAGTAAGTAACAAGAAATTAGATTAGCAGTTGATATCTAATTAATTTATGGGTCATAAAAATTTAATAATTTAAATTTGCGTAATTACATGCAATAATAGTTATATATTATTGTAGTACAAAAGATTTTAGTTTAATCTTTTGACATATTAGGGGGCGTACTTGGTTTCGACGGGGGTACGTTGCATCGAGGAAGCGAGCCGAGGGAACCTATGGACCCGCGTTAAAAAACTATTGGAACAATTTAAACGCAAACGATAATTTAGCACTAGCAGCTTAGTTCTGCTACGTCTTACCTTTGAATACCGCGACTTAGGATAGGGCGCCGACAGCGGTGAACCGAGCTTGGGAAAGCTTTGACCCAGGAACGGAAAATATGAAGCTACCGGAACCTAAACCCCGTCAGTAGGGGTTAGGAGACGGGAATTTTAAAGTACTGACTACGCTCGTAGATGCCTAGGTGTTATGGCTTTCGGACAGGGGTTCGACACCCCTCGCCTCCACCAGTGAAACCCTCGACTAATTAATTTTAGTTGAGGGTTTTCTTATGCGTTGATTTAGGTGGGTCAGAGTGATGAAGGGTGAAAAGCAATAGAAGTATGAGGTAAAGGATATCATGAGGAAAGTTCAAACGATTACTAATACAGTCTATTAATATATCAAATAATAATATAAATGGGGGGTTAGATAATTGTTAAATCCTTTTGATTTTATTCTTGAAAGAAATAAATTATTAAATCGTTTTGAAGGTATTGGTTTTAAAATAATTACTGAAATAATGAATAGCTTTAAAAATCTCGAAAATAGAATATTATTTGCACAAGTACTGCAAGAAATAAATGTTAAAATAAAAGTTGTGGATGCAATATTTGTTGATGTTTTGGTGGGGAATGATATTAAAAAAGATTATCAACTAATGCTAGAGGATAAATTTATTGATTACCTTTATAAAAGGATGAGTTTCATATTGTATGTTAATTATGATTTTACAAAGTGTTATGATGATTTATATTTTGAAAAGACATTTAATTTTGTAAAAGAATTATGGGACTCTATGCCTGAGGAAACGGCAGTAAAAGGAGCAGGTAAAGGTTTTAAAACATTATTTGATGAATTCCATAATCAGGTATTACTAAAATACCCTAGTATTTTTATAAAGAAATTAAGTGATATCAATTTTATGTATCGTAGTAGGTCCTGGAGTGTTAATGATGGTTATGAATTAATGATACCGGATGAAAACTATGCTAAAGATAATCGTTGGAATCGTGATGGCATAGCCTATTTGTATTTGGCTTGTGGAGATACAAATGAAATGTATGGAGATACAATAAATATGATTCAGAAAACATGTTTTGAGGAGATAAGACTACGGGATAGACAAGAAGCTGTTATATGCAGTTTTATGCCAATAAAGAAGGATGCTAAAATAATTGATTTATGTAATGATGGAACGGATTTATCAAAGTTGACACGAGAAATTGAGGTTCTACCAATGAAATTGGCACAAACTATTTTAGATGAGATTAATTCAAATGATCAATTAACTAACAAAATAAAAACAATAGCTATAAAGAACACTAAGGATGAATTTAATAAGAAATTAAAACCATATTTAAATAAGATTATAAAGGACAAATCAATAAATAAGAAAATTGAAAAAACTGTAATTAATGGGATAGCTTCATTGTTTTTAGGTGTAATAGATGAATCTATTTTTAAACCCGTAGATATAGAAGATGATCCAGAGTTAAAAGCGTATATTCCATTCAGGGTATTAAGTCAATACTTGATAGGTAAAGGGTATGACGGGATTATTTATAGAAGCACTAGAATGAGTAAGGCAGGGTTAAAAGGTAAGAATCTAGTTCTATTTAATAAGAACCATGCTACATATATAGATGGTACAATGAAAAAATATAAGTGCGATAATAATAAGTACATTGAAATTAAAATTTAATAACGGAAAAAATACATATCTAGTAGGTAATAATAAAGATGGAGAATCTTCATATGATGGAGGTTCTTCTTCTTTTTATTTTATCTAAAACAAAATTAAAAAATACTTGACAATGGCAATGGAGTATATTGATATTAAAATAATAAGTGGTGTTAACATTATAAATGGTATTAAAATAATGTTCAGCATCGAAGTAATACTATATTGGAGGCTTATGTGAAGAAGCAAATTGCTACAAATTTTTCAGTTGCATGTATCAAAGCAATTAATCACTTAACAAAGAATATTGGATTATCCAGAAACGCGTATATTGAGACAACTGCAATTTTGGAATGTTTTAAGGAAAACAGGTATGATTTTACGGAGGAGGAGCTAGATGAATTATGGGATGACTTGCCAAGCAAAAGTAATTGTAAAATTTCCACGGAATTTTTGCAACTACATAAAAAGTTACCTAAGGATGTAAAGCAGGAAGCTATTAAATTTTTCTATAACATTAACTTAATAAGTAACATTAGATTTTCTACACTAAAACAAGCGAATGTTTATATATCAATGCCGAACAAAAATGAAAAATTTCTATTTTACTATGGAATTATCGATATGAAGGATTATGATATTCAAGATTATATTGAAAAGCTTGGAATTTCTATCGAGACTTATGGTAAAGAAGATGGTAATAGTAATGAATACATATATTTAGGGAAAATGCAGCAGTATAAGCACCTGACAAAAGTGTCGCAATTATTTTCTGAAATATGTAAGGAATTAAAGATTCAAAATTGCGAGTGCATAAAAGTTCACTATTTAAGTTTACAGAAAATCGTATATATATTGAAAAGATGTAGGGGGTAATATTAATGATGAGAAATTATTTAGATGTTATACAGGAAGGTCTATACAATCAATATAGTTCACGCATCAAGAGGTATATTGACAAACAACTACAATATTTGGGGGAAATAAAGCAAAGAGGATTTAGCTATTGGTATAACTTGCATATTTACAAGGATATCAATGATGAAACAGATAGTGATAATTTAGTTTGTTACATTTTATTTGAAGGTAATAATATTATAGAATTAAAAAGATATAGAGGCAATGAACAAATTAAGTATGCTGGACATTTTGATGAACTTGGTATTCAACCAAGAAGATATGATTTAAATTTATATGAAGATTTAATGGATTTTGAAGAATTAATTAGTGCAATAGCTAATATATTAGGTCTAATTAAACAATATTTTTAATCATTAACCATATGACTTAATGAAATGATATAAAAATATATTTGACTTACTGAATAAGTCATGGTATATTGACTTATAAGTTCAATGGAAATATAAAACATGACTTAATAGTAAGTCAAAGGGGAGAAAAATGATAGGTTTAGAGTTAATTGCTAGATTAAAAAAAATAGAGTTTAAGGAGGTAGCAAATTATTTAGATGTATCACCACAATCTGTTAGTGATTGGATAAAAGGCAAGAGAAAAGTTCCAGAAAAAAGAGCCGAACAATTAAGTCGGATATTTGATGTAAGTAAAGAGTTGATTGGAAAAACATTAACAGAAGATGAAAAATTAAAATTGCATTATGAGATTAGCAATATTTATGAAGGCATAGATAATAATGAACTAAAAGAATATGGGGGGGCTAATAACATGGAACAATTAAAATTAGAGTTGTGGGGAGAGAATGAAAAAGAAAATACTCCATTTACAACAAGTGATTTAGAAATAAAGGTTAAAGATGAAAGAAGAAAGATAAAAATAAAAGAAGCAGATATTATGATATCGCAATTAATGGAAATGTATCAAAAAAGAAAAGCAATAAATATTCATCCAGAGTTTCAAAGAGTATTCAGATGGCTACCAAAACAAAAATCAAGATTTATAGAATCTATCATATTGGGTATACCAATACCACCTATTTTTGTGGCGGAAGATAGTGATTTAAATTGGGACGTAATAGATGGAGTTCAAAGACTTTCTACAATATTTGAATTTGTAGGTATACTAAAAGATGAAAAGGATAAATTAGTTGAACCAACAATTTTAGTAGAAACAAAGATTTTAAAAGAATTAGATGGAAAGGTATGGGATAATGCTTTTCATAAGCATAAGTTTTCTTTTGAACAAAGTAAGTACTTAAATAATGCTTTTTTAAATTCAACATTGAAGATCATAAAAGTAGATGAAGAAAGTGATGCTACGGTAAAATATGATACATTTGACAGATTAAATACTGGTGGAAGTAGGTTAACTGACCAAGAAATTAGAAATTGTTTAGCTATAATGCTAAATAGGTATTTTTATACTTGGCTTAGAAAGTTATCATATAATCCGGATTTTATAATATGCATGCCATTAACAGAAAAGGCAATAAAAGAGCAGGATGATTTAGAGTATGTCTTAAGATTTATGGCTTATAGAAATGTTGATTTTAATAGTATATTATCAACTGATGATATTGGAGATGTTTTAACAGATAAGATGAGGGAGTTTTGTACAGATGATATTTTAAATTATAATAAAGAAAAGCAAGTGTTCGATAAAACATTTGAGTTATTATCAAATTCATTGGGAGAGGATGTATTTAGAAAATTCCATGGTGATGGTAAGTTTAAAGGAGCTGTTAGTGTATCAAACTTTGAAATTATTGCAATAGGGGTGGCTAATAATCTTGATAGAATATTATTAATGGAAGATCCAATAGAGTATTTGAAAAATAAAATAAAAGCGTTATATACAGATCCAGAATATAAAAAATTACAAAAAGAAAAGATAGCTAGTCAACGAGCTGTAACTAGATTTTGTAAATTAACCAAATTTGGAACCGAGTATTTTGAAATATAGATAAGAAAATATATACATTATAACTTTTATTTTTTATAAAACATAACTGTATTTTAAAAAATAAATCGTGTTTTTACAAAGGATTATAGCACTTGGCTTATATTCTGTTTATAAAATAATAGCAGTTAGATATAACGAAATAAGACAAGAAATAGTTGAAATAGAAAAAATATGAGGTGATTATTTGCTAACAAATGAGAATGAGCTACATGCACTTATACAAAATATATGGATGCGAAGAAACCATGAAGAAAGAGATACAATGCTGAAAGAAAAATATGAACAATACTACACATCTGCATCTATAGCAAATTATATGGCATCTTTTTTTAAAAATACAAAGAAAAAGAACATCAAAATGCTTGATCCTGGTACAGGATGTGGGAGTTTGACGATAGCATTTGTTTTGGCGGTCTTTAATTGGAAAGTTAAGCCTAAAAACATTCATATAACTCTGTATGAAATTGATAATACCGTAAAATCTAAGCTAGATGCAGTAATGCAAGAACTAGTAAAAGTATCTAGCGAAAAAAATATAAATTTATCATGGGAAGTTAGATTCTGTGACTTTATTGAAGAGGGAGTAATGAGGATTAAAAATGAAAATTGTGAGGTTTTTGATTACATAATACTTAATCCTCCTTATAGTAAGCTAGCTACTGATTCTGATAAAAATAGGTTGCTATTAGATATAGGAATTGATTCTTCAAATTTCTATGCAGCATTTGTTGCATTAGCAAAAAGATTTTTAATTCATAAGGGTGAATTGGTAGCAATTACACCAAGGAGTTTCTGTAACGGAGTATATTTCAATAAATATAGAGCAGATATAAAAGCTGATCTAAGATTTGAAAATATACATCTCTTTGATTCAAGAACATCACCATTTAGAAAAGATGAAGTACTACAAGAAACGATTATTTACCATTGCATAAAGGATAAATGGGATGATAATAAAAATGTTAGGATTATTAATAGTACTGATGATACGTTTACTGATTTAACATCTAGAAAGATGAGCTTAAATGATCTTATTTACCCAACAGATTGGAATAATACAATAAGAATTGTGAAAAGTGATGAGGATAAACAAATTTCAGATAAGATAGAATCGCTTCCATGTACTCTTTATGAGTTGAAAATTGAAATTTCAACAGGACCAATCGTTGATTTTAGGCAAACTAAAGGATTGTTGAGCAAAGAGGTTATTGATGGTTCAGTACCATTCTTATGTTCAACTCATATTAAAGATGGCCTCATTAGGTGGCCTTTAACTGGAGCAAAATATAATAGTATAATACCTGATGTAGATAACATAAAGATATTAAGGCCAACAGGAAATTACGTGCTTGTAAAGAGAATGTCATCAAAAGAAGAAAAGCGAAGAATTGTATGTGCTGTAGTTCAAGGGGACAGGTATGATACAGATCTTATAGCTTTTGATAATAAAACAAATTACTTTCATAAAAATAAAAAAGGTATTGATTTAGAGTTGGCTATTGGGATAGGTATTTATTTAAACTCAACTATTGTAGATATGTACTTCAGGATTTTTAGTGGACACACGCAAGTTAATGCTACGGATCTAAGGGGTATAAAGTTTCCTGATGAAAGGACACTTAAGAAACTTGGTGAATATGGTATAGGAGTGTTATTAACACAAGAGAATATTGATAATTTAGTTGAAAAAGTTATATTTTAAAAACAATAAGAATCAGGCCTAATTGGCTTGATTCTTATTGTTTTACTCCACTTTAAAATGTTTATCAGGGGTCTCTTTAATCCATATATAGGAATTAAGGGCGACATTATTTTCTTTTTGTTGTCTTGAAGAACATCTTTTCCAATCTAAATATGTTGTTGTCGCACCACCAAATAATTTGTTCGAATTTTTGCATATTCTCAAAAGACCCTGCATTTTATGCACATCAACTTCACCATCTGAAGTTACAGCTTCAATGAACCAAAGAGAGTTATCATCTGGATTGTATAGAATTACATCTGGCCAAACATCATCAAGGTTTCCAAAATTAATTTGGTATTTTTTTAAAAGAGCTATTTCCTCATTTGTAATTCTATTACCATCCTCTGCATCAACAAAAACTGGAATGTACCCTGGAAGAAAATGCTTGCCGTAAATGAGAATTGAATTATATATTAGTCCTTTATGTGAACTAGATCCCTGTTCAACCTTATTGATTTTGGCTAATTCTAGATGAACTAGTAGACGAGTATTAATGGAGTCAGTAGATATCCAGTTTTTTAGTAAGTTTTCAAAATCAAGATTTCCTGAACTCAGTAGGAGCACAACAAAGGTTTTACTTAATCGATAACTTGAGTTAGGGGATTTTGCCTTAATATGTCCAGCTAAGAAATCACCATCTGATAAGGTGATTTCTTCTATAACACCAATTTCACGTAATGGTTTTATCCAATAATCCCTACCCTCTCTGTCAAGGCGTTTCCCACCGCGCAATAGTATGCCTATATAACCACCAATATGGGCGACTGACGCACCATCAGATATCGAGTATTTTTCAGCATTTGAAAAAAGTGATGGTAATTCATTATTTAATAAACACCATATGGTATCTCTGATATCAGAGGTGAATTTACCTATTTGATTTAATAAATTAGTTACATCATCAATAGAAACACCTTGATAAGTTTCAGAGAGTCTATATCCAGAATTGTAAAGTCTTTCAAAGTAGTCATCTACTTTTTCACGTTTTTGTTTGAATAATTGCATGCTTGCCTCCTTGAACAGAATTAAATTAGATATAATAATTTAAACTATATCACAAGCAGATTCTATTGGGTAGAGCCAAGATAGCAAACTATAACTACTAGCATAGTTTGTAACCAATTAAAGGGGCAGTCTGAAGTTACAATATAGAATATAATTACACGCCAAAAGGATATTTAAATAAATGATGTATACAATAAGGAATATACCTTTGGTAGTGGTAAAAGTTAATTAAAAGGAAGCTGATTATATGATGATAGTAATTGAAAGAGAGAAAGTATATGAAGAGGTTTGGACTATAAGAATGAAGGATTTAGCAAAATCATATGGTATTTCAGAAGTTAGCCTAAGAAAATATTGCAGAAAATTAAATGTTCCATTTCCTCAAAGTGGTTATTGGATTAAAGTCACAAATGGGAGTAATCCTAAAAGAATTGATCTTCCACAGTTTGATGGAGAAAACAAAATATTTACACAAAGATATAAATATAATAAAACAGAGGCCTATACCAAAGAGAGTAGGTTAAAGCATATGAGTGAAGAGGAGAAAAAGAAGGTCTTAGAATTTTGTAATAAAATAAAAATACCAAAAAGCTTGTATAAACCTCATGAGCTGATTAAGGAAGCCAAAATTTATAATGATAAAAGGGATATGATAAGGGATGGTAGAGCTAATAACATAAATATGAAGGTGTCTAATGAACTAAAAAATAGAGCCTTTAAATTAATGGACAGTATATTTAAGAATGCAGAGAAACTAGGGTTTAAGATTAAGAGTAAGGGTAAAGATACTAGAATATGTATAGGTAATGAAGAAGTTAAAATAGGATTAAAAGAAAAATTAATTAGAGTTGAACATGTAAAGACTGATGATGACTCCTATTGGAATCCAGGATATGATTACAAGTATTCTGAAGAATTACTATTGTTTATTGATGATTATGACGCTCCGAGAAAGAATTGGAGAGAGCTAAATAATATTAAGCTAGAAGAAATGGTGGGTGACTTTATTATTGCTGCTATTGATACTGCGGAAATTCTTAGAGCTAAACATGATGCAGCAAAAATGGAAGCTGAAATAAAAAAGAAGGTAGAGATTGAAAAGACGAAGTTTAAGAAGAAATATGATAATGAAATCAGAAAGGTAGAGGAACTTAGTGTTTGTGCCGAAAATTATATGATATCAGCTAGAATAGATAAGTATATGAGTGCTTTAGAAAAAGAATTAACTAATATCATTGATGAAGAGAAAATAAATAAAATTTCTAAATATATAGAGTGGGGAAGAGAAAAATCAGCATGGATAAATCCTATTATTCAAAGTGACGATAAAGTGCTTGGAAAGAAATACAATGATAAATTATTTGATATTGATTTCCAAGATGATGAAGACTACTTTTAGCTATATAAAATCACAACGAGCTTAAGATGGAGTAAAAGCTGTCTTAGGCTATTTCTTTATACGTGTAACAATCCTAAATTTAAATATATATTATTACCTTGAATAACAAAAATAGAATTCAAGGAGGAAATAATTATGATAAAGTTGGCTCACAAAATAGAAGTAGAAACCCTAAAAAATCTACCTGTAGAAGTAATAGAAAAAACATTGGAGATATCAACTATTTTGGATGAAAATTACGGAAAAGATAGAAATGTAAAAATGGACTTAGGTGGGTATATTTTGATAATAGAAAATAAAGAAGATGTAGACACTATAACAAAACTAATAGACTTTGACTATACATTGCCAGAGTATGTAGAACGAATAGTATGTAAGGACTATGATGAAATTTTTACTAACGCTTTGTGTCTCTTGAGTAATGATTTTAGTGTAAGTTTAATTATACCTTTAAGTCTTACACCGAAAAAGTTGTTAATTTATTTGGAGGGTTAATTAAGAATGAAAATAAGAAATCTAATAAAACTAAGAAAATTTATAAATCATATAATAGATTAAAAGCCTTAATTGCCAATATAACGGTGATTAAGGCTTTTATTATTGCAAAGAACATAGGAGGTTATTATGGCAAAAAAAATAATAAAGGAGACTAAATACTGTCAAATATTAAATCAAGGGAAATTAACTGATAAGGAATATACGTATTGTATTGAAAAAATATTTATTAAAGCTATAAAGAGAGATGAAATTAGATTCACTCTTTACAAAGATACCGTAATGTCAGCCGAAAGATACATACCACGTTCATTAGATGTAACAGAAGAACAATTACTACAATTAATTAAAGAAGCAATAGGAGGAGCAGTATTTTCAAAGGAATTTATAAAAAGTTTAGGGGAAATATTGATATCTAAATAAATAATTGAAAGAAGGTAGGAGTATGTCAAAGAGTACATATTGTGTTGATAAAATAGATGAGAGCAAAAATGAAATGAGAGTAGCAGAAAATAATAAGACTCCTGCTAAAAGGATAAATATAGTATCTATAAAAATGGTTAGGGAGGCATCTATCCTATATAATATACAAAAAATAATGAGCCCATCAGATGCAGTAAAACTTGGTAAGAAATTTCTTGAAGACTCTGATCGTGAACAACTGTTGCTATGTTGTCTAGACACCAAAAATCAGCCAGTTGCATTGAATATAGTTTCAATGGTAAATATTGACAGCTCGATTGTTCATCCACGTGAAGTATTCAAGGCAGCTATTCTAAGCAATGCAGCTTCAATAATACTATTTCACAATCATCCATCAGGAGATCCGACCCCGTCTAATGAGGATATTAGTATAACAAAACGTTTAAAGGAATGTGGAAAGATAATGGGTATAGAACTAATTGACCATATTATAATTGGATATGATGGTAAATACTGTAGCCTTAAGGAAAAAGGAATATTGTAGAGTAAGGGTGTGTAAAAGATGTTTGATAAAAAAAACAGGTACATGACCAAAGGAATTCAACAGGAAATTACTTTAGAGTTACAACTAATTATGTGGGGATTAGTAGATGCGCTAAACACTAATAGTGATATAGAAACTGATTATTTGCAAGTATTTAAGTTAAGGAAATCTGGTAATGAAATTATAATAGAGCATACTCAAGAATCACCTGAATATAAAGCATTATATTCATTTAAATTAGGATATTTAGAGCTAGTGGGGGTGAAAAAAGTATATGTACTAGATAGTGGAGAATATTCAACAATATTACTACCTGAAGATTACTAAGGAGGAATTTTATATATGAAACCATTAAGAAAAGAGAAGTATTTTGAATATAATAGCAAAGATCTTTTAGGAGTAATGAGGTTTGATTTCTATGATGGTAGATTAGCTAATCAGTGGAATCCAAGAGAATTGATAGTTGAATTAAATGATAAAAAAGTGATAGACCTAAGTAAATTACAACAAGAACTAAACTACATTCAGTTCCAATTATTAAATAACTATGAAAAAGTGCTAGAACTATGTGATGGTACAGGCTATGATAATGAAATTCTTTTATATATTTACTTTGAGTTTGGTAAGTATGTGATTAAGTTAATACCAGTTAGAGACAATTATTCATATATCTATACATACTTGAAGGGGGTGAGGTAGATTAATCTAATAAATATATTAAAGGTGGGTTTAATATTATTACTATTTTGATAAATAGTGAATTTAAAAAATGAGGTAATAGCAATGGTGTGTAAAGTAGATATTATAAAACGTAAACAATATGCTAAAAGTATTTGGAAATGGGAAAAAACAGGAGGAGAAAGAAATGTATTGTAGAGAATGTGGAGAAAAAATAACTAATGAAAAGGCAGTAATTTGTGTTAAATGTGGAACTAGCAAAGCAAAAGGGGATAACTATTGTCCTGACTGTGGCGTAGAAGTGAAAAATAAAGGTGCTGAAGTATGTTTACGTTGCGGTATAAGGCTAAAAGGGACAACGAATACCTTCGCTAATAGTATTAATAGTATTGGAAATAGTACAAATAACAATAATAAGATGGTAGCTGGATTAATAGCATTATTTTTAGGGGGTATGGGATTGCATAGATTTTACTTAGGATATAAGGAAATAGGATTTATACAATTGGGTATATTTGCTGTAGGGTTGTTGATATTTCAACCAATGCTAGCTGTATGTTCTATATGGGCATTAGTAGATGTAGTTTTAATATTTACAGGTAAATTGAATAATGCTAATGGGACACAACTAGTATAAAAATTAATTATATTAAATAATGCAAAATCCATTAATAATATGAAGGCTGGTAGTTAACTTAGATGGGAATTAGGTAAAATGGATATTACATTGTTATTAAATTGATTAGGTAAAGGAGGACATATAAATGAATATAGTTGTAAATGTAATTAAGATTTTAGGGACGGTACTTACAGTGATAGCAGCAGGAATTAAAGATATTAAGTAGAATATAAAAATAAGTCTTAAATGATAAAAGACTTATTTTTTTTGTGGAAAAGGTTATAATTAATTATAGTTCAATTAAAGGGGAAAAGTTAATGATAAGTAAATATGCATATAAAGAAAAAGAGATGGTCGTCGAGGAGTATTTTAACGGGTTAAGTATAAATGAATTAGCTAAAAAATATGAAGTCTCTAATGCGACTATATATAGATGGATAAAAAAACACAATAGTGAACATTCAAAAAGAGAAACAAGAATAGACCGGTATATTCCAGAAGACATACAAAAAAATATAACTAATGACCTGAAAAAAAACGCTATTACATATGGATTCAATATATCAAAATGGACAGAATATATGGTAATAAAGTATGTTTATAAAAAATATGAAATAAAACTAACAAGGTATGATGCTCAAATATACATGAAGAATAGTTCTGAATACAAAAAAGCTAATGATATATGTAAAAAAGAATTAGAGCAATTAAAAGAAAAAGGATTAGCATTTATTCATTATGTACCAATAGGAACAATTTTAAGTTCTAATATAATGGAGATGGAGAATGAAGAAAAATTTAATGCATATCTAATAGTTTGCATAGTTAGTGAAAAATTATATCTAGACTTTATATACACAAGAATTGACATCATAAAGTCAAAGAAGAAGAGTAGGTCTCTAAGAGCAAAAAACAAAATCTTAAATACAAGAGCAGAAAGACTTTTAATAAGAGATGATAAAAGACGATTTAGAAGGGATGTCAAAAAGCTTATTCCTAAAGGAACAATATTTGTAGTGGAAGAGGATGGAGATGTTTATATAGTTGATGCAGTCAATAAAGAATATATGGATGAAAAAGAGGACAAATTCTATTTAGTAGAGAAAAAGGAACACATGAAAACACTTAATACTAAAATTAATAAATTTTTATTACAGTATTGTAATGATATAAATACTGAGAAAAATTGGATAACTAATAAGAAAAAGCTAGAACGTATGGTAAAGGATTCATTAGAAAAGGCTTATAAGAATAGTGTTATTTTTATTAATAAATAACACTATCCTTATAAGTTTTTTTATATTAAATGATTTCCTATAGTATAAAGTAGTATAAAGAAGTATAAAGAAGAAGCGTAAATTTGAAAACTTTTCTCAGTAAGCCATCTATGAGACAAATAAATCATCGACATTTTTTTGCGGAATACAGGACTTGGTTGATTGTTCAATACAGAAAATGTAGAGTATTATAGATTTTGTCGGGTAGAGATTAAGCTACTCAAAACAAAAATAAAGGAGGTTTTATAAAATGTTTATGAATCAACAAGAAAAAATTGGGGTAGGTACTTGCGAGGTAGAGATTGGTAGTTCAAATTTTATTAGATGTCAGAGTGGTGCAGAAGCATTGAGGTTAGGGATGAGCACTCAGTATGGCATGACTGGAAGTTTTCTTATATTTATGAATAATGATTCCTTGATTAATAAGTTGCTAGACTGTGTATATGAGGGTAAAGTACCAAAACGAGAGGAGATAGATATACAATATTTTGTAAGCAGTATGTTAACTATAACAATAAAAGAGAATAATGGATATTTAAATATTGTAGATATTACTCCTTTTGATTATGAAAGTTATGAGAAACGTTCGAGTATACAATAAATGTCTAGGAGTTTAGAATTAGTTAGAGTACCTCAAAACGGGGGGTACTTCATTAATTAACAAATAAGGGGATGGAGGATAATATGAATAAATATAAGTGTGATGGAGATGGAGTTTATTTAGTGGGTAGTGGTAAAAAGATATCTAATTATATTGATATAAAGGAAATTATTACAAATATAGAGGATTCAACTTGTAAAGCAATTTTAAGATATAAATCATTTGAGGGAATCAAAGAAGTAACAGTCAATAGAGAAAACTATTTAAATAAAAGAAATCTAATATCGCTTCAAAAGTATGGTGTTGATGTTACAAATTCTAACTCCAGTCAGTTAGAGGAGTATCTTAGGGAATGTGAAAATAATGCACTGTTGAAAAAAGTACATTCAAAATTAGGCTTTTCAAAAGACGGCGATAAAGAAATATATAATTTGTATAATTCGATTGGGATTGACTCAGAGTATGTAGGTAGTTACGAACTTAAACCGAAAGGTAGTAGATATGAATATGTAGAAATGTTGAAAAATGAAGTTATTGGAAAGTGTGAATTAGAATTTGCAATTACAAGTGGGTTATCAGCGATACCTCTGGCATATGTAGGGGAGGAGTTAGGATTAGATACTATGATAATTCATTTAGTAGGTAATTCAACTACTGGTAAATCTACAGCACTAAAGTTAGCAATGTCTATGTTCGGATATCCAGATGTAAAGAAGGAGGGATTATATGGTACCTATAACGGTACTAATAATGCACTACTAAAGAAGTTAACATGGCTAAAAGGTGTCCCATATGCTATAGATGAGATATCAATGTCAAATACGACAAATTTCACAAAATTCATATATGCATTAGCTAACGGAGCGGAAAAAGATCGTCTAAATAAAGATTGTAACATAAAAGAAAGAGCAACATGGTTAACTACGATATTATCAAATGGAGAGAAATCATTAATTGGTTCAGCTAGTAAGAACGCTGGCATCCAGATTCGAGTAATGGAAGCGAGTAACTTTGTCTGGACTAAAGATGCAGAAAATTCTGAAACTATAAATAATGCTATATTAAAAAATTATGGTCACCTAGGAATTGAGTTTGCAAGTTATGTTATGAATATAGGTAAAACTAAATTAGTGCAACAATTTAAAGTTATTAAAGATGACCTATATGTGGTTATGGATAAAAATCTTATTCTTGATAATATGTCTATGAGAATATGCAATAAATATGCAATCTTATTACAAACCGCATACCTATTCCAGGATATGATGGACATTAAGTTAGATATAGAAGGTATAACTAACATGATACTAAAAATTGAGGGAGAATCTTTAAGAAATAGAAATTTTCAAAATTCAGCAATAGACTACATCAAGCAATACGTTTCTAAGTATAAGAATAAGTTTGAAGATGGAAGCAAAATATATGGAGATATATTGGGTAAGATTATACGAAAGCAAGATTGCATAGAGTTGCAAATGAACAAAATATCCTTTAATGACATGATAATATCTGGTGGGTTTGAAGAAAAAAATATAGTGCTCAAGGAACTAAAGGATGCTGGAAAATTAAGTTGTGAAAAAGGTAGATTAACTAGAAGTAGAAAAAATTCATCAGGATATAAGGAAGAAGTATATGTAGTTATAATAGATGGGTATGAATTATTGGGGGAAAACCCCGTTTCCCCATGAATAAAATAGCATGTATAGAAAAACTATTACAATAAATTAATCTGAATATAGCAAAAAATAAATATATATTTAATAAATAACGGGGAAACGGGATTTTATTATAATCTTATAGACAGTTAACTGATAGAAATAAATAAAAAATATTTTAATATAAAATGAAAATAATAAAGTTAAAAGGAGAAATACAAATGGACAAAAAATATTTAATAGGGATTATTATAATGATGGATAAGGTCGAGGCAACACTTGAAATAGCAAGTGCAATGATGAAATGTTTAGAAAAACATTATGAGATTGGTTGTTTGATAGCTAATGAAGGGGTTGCCATTGAGATCCAGTGTTTAATTAAAGGTATTGAAATTGATGGTGACAGTGAAGGTGATGACGATATATCAAAAAATTTACAAACTCAGGCAGGAAAAATACTTAATGAAATAGGCATAAAACCTAAACATATTGGTAGTATTATTCATAATTACACTACATGCTCGGCACTAATCTATAGATGTTGATGGTATGAAGCTACGCAAATAAGAGATGAATATTATGCAGTTTGAATTATAATATTCAAATAATATAAACCTATAATATAACGTAAGAGGAGTAGGAGCTTGTTATAAGAGTTTATTAAAGTCCAATGAAAATTAATTTTCTTATGGAAAGAAAATTTATGATCCGCTATTAGACTAAATAAGTAATTAATGGAGGAATGACAATGCCTAAGCCAATGATAGCTATTAATAAAGGGAGATATAATGAATTATATAAAAGAATGGCATCAACAGAATTACAGGAATATGTGGAGCTCTTAATTCCTGTAAATCCATTTTACATTTGGTTAGAAGAGAATATAAATACTATAAGTTATAAACTTCTAAAGGGATTTATCAGTAATATTGTTCCTCTTGGTGATGAAGGGAGAAACTATTTTGAAAGAATTGTTGAGAAAAAATCCGGATTTGTAACTGAATATAAGGGTCTATATGATAGATTAGAAAAAATGTATATTGAAGGAACTATAAAAATATCATCATATTTAGAATTACAAGTTCTAGGCTATAATGGAGAACTTCTAGGTGAAAGATATCCAGTTAATGATATAATCAAATACTTCAAAGGATAGTAGAAGTATGACCTATAGATGTATTTGAATAATATGTAAATATATATTATAGATATATAATAAAAGAATAATCGGAGGTGAAGTATAGGTGGAGACAATTAATTCTAAAATAAGCAGATATAAATTATATAAAAGGATGTATGAACCATGTGAGATAATTACAACAGAAATAGTTTGTGAAGATAGTAATGTTACCTTTTATGACGAAGCAGCAAAATTACTTACACTGATGTACTTGACTCAAAGAGGGGAGTGTTAGTATGGCTGTTATTTTGGCGGCACTATATGCAAGATATTCTTCAGATAACCAAAGGGACGAGTCAATAGATGCTCAAATAAGAGCTGGAGAAGAATATGCTGCACGTAATAATATGAAAATAGTTAAACAATATGTAGATAAGGCTAAATCAGCAACAACGGATAAAAGGCCAGCATTCCAAGAAATGATTAAAGAGAGTTCCTTAGATATATTTGATACTGTAATAGTCCATAAGTTGGATAGATTCTCTAGAGATAAATATGACTCAGTAGTATATAAGAGAAAATTAAAGTCTAATGGTGTAAGACTAGTTAGTATTGTGGAAAATTTGGATGGAAGTCCAGAATCCATAATCTTAGAATCTGTAATTGAGGGAATGGCTCAATATTATTCAGCTAATCTTGCAAGAGAGGTCATGAAAGGAATGAAAGAGACGGCTTACCAAGCACGCCATACCGGTGGTCAACCTCCATTAGGATATGATGTAAATGAGGAAAAAAAGTATATTATAAATGATGTAGGAGCAGAGATAGTAAGAAAAATATTTGATATGTATATCAATGGATATAGTTATGCTAATATTATAGACAATTTAAATGAAAGAGGCTATAAAACAAGATTAGGTAACAATTTTGGTAAGAATAGTATCTATAGTATTTTAGATAATGAGAAATATTCTGGTGTATATATATTTAATAAGAGCTCAAAGAAGGATGCTTTTGGGAAGAGGAACAGCCATTTAGTTAAAGACGATAGTGAGGTAATAAGGGTTGATGGTGGAATGCCTGCTATTATTTCTAAAGAGACATTTCAAAAGGCTAAGGAAATGATGGTAGCAAGAAAAAGAGCTCCTGGTGCTAATAAAGCAAAAGAAATATATTTGTTGTCAGGTCTGATTTTCTGTGGTGAGTGCGGTTCAGCAATGCAAGGGAACAGGAGGAAGCCAGTAAATAAGCCTATGTATATTTCATATAGATGTGGTAGTAGATTGCAAAAAAGAGATTGTGATAACAAGGAAATACGTAAGGAATATATTGATGAATTTGTATTATCAGAATTAGAGAGAAATATATTAAATGATAAAGCTATACCAATATTAGTTAAGCAAATTAATAAGCATATACAGGAACAATCAAAAAATGAAAAATCATCATCAGAAATAATAGTAAAAGAGCTTGAAGGAATTGATAAGCAGATTAGTAATATAGTAAATGCAATTACCCAAGGATTTGCCTATGATGAATTTAAAGAAAAGATGGGTGGGTTAAAGGAGAGGAAAATCAAACTGGAAGTTACTCTAAAAGAGCAGGAAAGTAGAAGTCAAGCTCCTAAGATAACAGAAGAGCAAGTAAAGGGCTTGTTTTTAATGTTCAGAGGGTTTGTAAAAGAACGAAATATGCCAGAGTGCAAGAAGTTCATTCAGAATTATGTTGATAAGGTAGTTGTTTTTAAAGACCACGTTGAAGTAACATTCAATGTGGTCTTTACTATTTTAAAGGATTATAATGCCTACAAAATTAAATCATCAGTAAAGAAGACTACTCTCTTTAATAGATATAAAAATATTGCATAGTAAATATATACAGGGCTTATTAAATAGTGACAATAAGCCCTGTATATATGTTAAAGTTGTTATCATGTGAATACAAAGGAACAATCATGTTTAAGGCTGTTTTATGACTATTCTTACTTACTTAATTAAATTATATCCATCAGTTGTTTTTTCAGTTTTAACATAGGATAATATCTCATTAATTGATTCTTTTGATAAGGAATTAAAAATCTGTGCTGCATCAACATTATCTTTTAAATCATCTGCAAAAGTATCTTCATTTCTAAATTTATAATTATTGAAATTTTTCTGTATTGCATTTGCAATATCTTCTACTATTTTATTATTACTATTCATAATTGACCTCCTTTTATATAACATAATAAAAAACACTTAATCATTTTGATATTATACATTTTAAGTATACATAAATTACACTATATTATCAATATTTACATACTGAATTTAGTCATACTAAAAGTAAATTCAGGGAAAACATGAGGGAATGGCATAATATATTTAATTACATAATATGTTAATATGATTAATTATTTAAAATAATTGTGTAATAAGGCAAAATTAAATGATTCTAACAAGTTAAGTTGTGGCTAAAAGGTAATTATAGTAATGGCTGAGTGATGCAAGGAGGGAAAGTATGGTTAAAAGAATAGCTTTAGTAGGGCGTGCTAGAGTTGGGAAAAGTAGAATTAGTGCAGAATTTTGTAAATCTAAAAAATTAGTATTAAAATATTTTACTGGCTCAGGTAGTGATTGTACGTCAGTTAATTGTAGGTTTGTAATAAAGAAAGAGTTTGGTGAAGATGAGAAGGAATTTATAAGGTTTTATAGTCCAGGGTCTACTTTGAACGGTATGATTCATGATTTTGATGATGAAGGCATTCAGAAATTTTTAGAGAGCATTGAAAAAAATAATAAATATACTGCTAGTAGTGAAGCAAGCTATAAAAACTGTGAAAAAGAATTGAATCCTAAGGCGGATTATATTGAGATTGTAGCTAGACCAAGCGAGTGGGCATTGAAAATGGTAATGGAAGAAAACATCAGCAAACTAATTATTACTGATACCCCAGGTGTTTCAGGAGAGGTCGAAGGACTACAGAATATAAATGATGCAGATGTTTATTTATTTGTAATGCGACCTGAGAATAATAAGGAATTTGCGACATCTGTTAATAAAATGATTCCAATTGTAGCGGGTTCTAGTGTTATGTATATATATAATATGAGTTGGCAAATTGACGATGAATCGGATTATGAAGATATGCAAAATGATGCAAGTAAAGCAATGAAAGATTTTTTAAATACATTAACAAGAATAAGAAAAGATACAGCGGTTATAGATAGTTCAATAGAGGTATTAAATCCTGAAAGTAAAGTAATTTCAATGGGTACTTTTCATAATAGAAAGGAAAATTTGGCAGAGATTAAATTTAAAAAAATCTTAGCTAAAGCATTAAAAAGTAAGTTTAATAATAATGAGCTATATGAGTTAGAAGATACTATTATAGAAGCTCTTAGAGATACAAAGTATGATAAAGAAGCATTAATTCAATATATAAAAGAGGTTGTAAACCAATATATAATTGATTATTCCTCTAAAAGTAGTGGTAATTATGTTCATACTTTTTTGTCTCAAAACCATGATAGAGTTAAATTTAATGATAATGAAGTAACGTTAACAGTGGTAAACAGTAATAGACAGGAACTTTTAGAAAATCTGTATGACTCATACAAAAACCTTGCTGTTAATAACAACAATATTTATAAAATAGCTAAAATAGTACAAGAAACAATAATTAAGTATTGTTATAAGAAAATCACTATAGCAGTTAAAAATGACTGTGCTATGTCTAGGGGGAACCATCCATTTGAATCTCAGCCACCTATAACAATGTGGGCAGAGGAGGCTATGATCGCAGATGATATTATAAAAAACAATGGAACTGTTAATTCAAATACTTATTGTAGTATAATGATGCAAAAAGGTTACCAATCTAAATCATGGCGCTATGTGTCAGTATCTCCAAAACCATATATTGGAAATCAAGAATATTGTAATAGAAAATTGGAGGTAATTAGTAAATGTAAGTTAAATTCATTACCTTCTCGAAATCTGAAAGGGGCCATTTATAATTCATACAATTTAGCTTTGTTTAAATTAGGACAATATTCAATATTTGATTTTGTTATAAGGTGTATAAAGTCAAATGATGATGCTATTAACTGGATATAGAAATTAGACTAACTACATGAAGTTTAGTACTGTAAAATATTTTAGAGGTTATATAGACCACATTGAAGTAACATTCAATATGGTCTTTACTATGTTAAAGGAATATAAAATCTAAGAAATTAATTATTCAGTAAAGAAGTTTATTCTCTCTATTTAAGAAGTATTAACGCAGGCATTATTATGATATAGCATATAGGATTTGATGTCGTGAAAGGTAGCTTTAACGACATTAGTTAATAAAGCAGTTTACTTACAGTGATATTAAATATTAAAGACCACGTACTGAGCATCACATATTATGAATATAATTTAAATAATATAAAAATATGAGGTGAAATTATGGGTCTACAATTTCTGTTAAGAAAATATCCATTCTCTAGTCCATTTAGATTAGCTCTATGCGATTTAATGAGATTTAAGGGAGATACATTAATATTATCCACTGGATATGCTAGTGGCTCGATTTTTAATTCTTTCAACAAGGGTGTTTTTGTTGATGCATTAGAGAAAGGATTTTATAAACAAACCGACCCTAAAATAATCGTTGTAGGAGGAATGTTTGATAATTATGATAGAGAACTGGAATTTAAAAATTTTTTAACACAATTAAAGAAAGAATTTAATAATACAAAGTTTTATAGAGTTATTGGCGATAAGTGGCATGGAAAAATTTCTATGAAAGTAAATGAGGAAAAACCGATTGCAGGGATAATAGGCAGCAGTAATTTATCAGGAGCTGCATTCGGAACAAGTCTGTTATATAGAAATATGCTAAACTTTAGTTTTAACAACAATGAAGCAGACATTTATTTATGGGATGGAAATAACTTATCTATTAAGGGAGATCATTATGTTGGAATACAAGAGGTAAAGTATAATGCTAACTGTTTAGTAGAAAAAAGAAAAATATGTGTAGATGGACTAATTAAAGAACTTATCTCGCTAAGGGGTGGAAAAAGTGAAGAGGAAAGAGAAGAATACTTTTCATCTCCGATAGATGTAACTAAGGTAAAGAAAACATTAAGTGAAATATACTATCCCATAATAAGAGAAAAATACAAAGGCATTTTGGATGGATGGCAACGTAAGCAAGCAATTAATAAAGAAGAATCAATTTTAACAAATTATACTTATAACATATTTTTGTGTGATAAATTTAAGGAAGATTCTAACCATAATAATAGGTCATTAAAGAATGTTATTAATGCACAAATTCGAGATAATGACGTAGTTAATGTTTTAGATGGAATATATGGAGATTTAATAGATTTTATAGATATATGTACATATGAGGAAACAATTTAAATATTATATATTTCTTGCTAAGATAATAGCTATATTAATGATTTGTTAAACACAATATTTAGATACACTTTACACTTTGTTCAGAGGCTTTGTAAAAGAGAGAAATAGGCTAGAGTAAAAAGTTCATTCAGAATTATGTTGATAAGGTTGTTGTTTATAAAGACCACGTTGAAGTAACATTCAATGTGGTCTTTACTATTTTAAAGGACTATGAGGCATATAAGATTAAGTCATCATTAAAGAAGACCACTCTTTTTAAGCGGTATAGAAATATTGCGTAGATAATTATAATATTAAGCTTTCATAATACTGATGAGGGCGAATAAAATGAAGTGAATTAAGAAATATACAATTTGCTAATCAAATAATGAAAAATAAAGTAAAAATATGAAAAAAATGATATAATAGTAAATAATATAAAGGGGGAGTGGAAATGCATGATAGATTTGTGGAAGCCATTATTAATAAGAAATTAGTTTTATTAAAATTTAACTCTAATGAGAAAGGCATAATAACAAGAACGTGCGTCCCGTTTGATTTTGGACCAAGTAGAAAGTACAAGGATGGTCAAAATAGGTATCATTTTTATGATTTAGATAGTCCATCCAGTAATCATACTTTATCAATCTTACCAGCTCAGATAGTTAATATTGAAATATTAGACAAATCTTTTGTTCCTAGTGATTATGTTACTTGGAGTCCAATAAAGTGGTTTTTAAAGAGAGACTGGGGTGAATGTTCATAAACTAATAATAAAAATTATTATTTACATTGAAACAACTTTAAGATTTATCACATTTTATGTATAGAAATTAAGCTATTATTATTTTATAGAGGTGAGGTATGAATAATTTAGAAGTTAATATTGAAAATTGTTATGGAATAAAAAAGCTTAAGTATAATTTTCATTTTAGTAAAGGAAGAGGCTTTAATATATATGCTCCAAATGGTTCAATGAAAACATCTTTTGCTAAAACAATGAAAAGTATACAAGATTCAACTAATCCTAAAGATTTAATATATACAGAAAGAGTAACTAAGTTAAAGGTTAAAAAAGATGGAATAAGTTTATTAGCAGATGATATTATGGTAATAGATTCATATGATGAAAATTATTATCCGAAGAAGTTATCAACGCTTATGGCGAATAAGAATCTAAAGAGTGAATATGATAGCATACATAAAGAATTAGAGGATAAAAAGAACTATATTATTAAAAAAGTATCTAACATGTGTGGTATTAGAAATATAGATGAAATAGAAAAAGAAATAATAAATTCATTAAAATTTAATGATGAAAATTTTTTCGAGTGCATAGAATATATAGCTGATAATAATCAATGGGATTCAACATATAGTGATATTAAATTTAAGACTATTTTTAATAATAACGTTATTGAATTTTTATTAAGCGAGGATGCACAAAAGTTTATAACTGAATATATACAAAAATATAATGAATTATTAGAAAAGTCCAAGTATTTTAAAAAAGGAGTATTTAACCATAATAATGCTAATAATATAGGCAAAAGTCTAGCAGATAATGGCTTTTTTAAAGCCAAAAATAGTGTAGTTGTAAGCGGAGAAGAAATAAAGAGCAAAAATCAATTAGATAAGATGATTGAGAGAGAAAAAGAACAAATTTTCAATAATGGCGATTTGATTATGAGATTCGAGAAAATTGATGCTGCATTAAATAAAAATAATAATTTGAGAGAGTTTAGGGAGTTAATAGAAAAAAATCAAGATATAATATCTGATTTAAAAGATATAGACAGACTTAAACAAAAATTTTGGATTAGTTATATAAGTGAAAATGAGGAAGAAGTAAAAGAAGTGGTGAGCATATATAAGAAATCCAAAGAAAAAATTAAGAAGATTATTGAAAAAGCGAAAAATGAAAAATCATTATGGCAAGATGTTGTTAATTTATTTAATGTCAGATTTGATGTACCCTTTAGTGTAAAAATAATAAATCAGCAAGATGTTATTTTAAAAGATGAAGAAACTGCAGTATTAAGCTTTAGTTACAAGGATAAAAATGAAGAAAGAAATGTAGATAAAAGTATTTTATTGAAGGTATTGAGTAATGGAGAAAAAAGAGCATTGTACATATTAAATATTATTTTTGAGATTAAAGCCTTAGTTAGTGAAAAAAAGAAAGCACTGTTAATAGTTGATGACATTGCAGACTCATTTGATTATAAAAATAAGTATGCAATTATAGAGTATCTAAATGACATGCTGAAAGAAAATGATTTTTATATGATAATTTTAACACATAATTTTGATTTTTATAGAACTGTAGGGAGTAGACTTTCTGGAATGATTCCTAGGAAAAATTGTTTAATGACAACTAAAGATGATGATGAAGTGAAACTTATTCCAGGAGAATATATAAAAGATATATTTAGTAAATGGAAAGATAAAGTTAAGTCAGATGATAAAATCTTAATTGCAGCAATCCCATTTGTAAGAAATCTAAGTGAATATTTAGAAGGAGATCAATCAGATAACTATTTAAAGTTAACTAATTTATTACATTTAAAAGAGAATACTAATAATATAACAGTTGGTGATTTGGAAAAAATATATGTGGATATATGGAGAACTGATGGTAATTTACAAAATAAGCAGAGGAAAATCGTAGATGTTTTAGATTTACAAGTAGAAGAAATAGTGAAAAACACATTAGAAAAAGTTAGTTTAGAGAATAAAATAATTCTTTCTATGAAAATTAGGTTACTTGCAGAAGATTATATGATAAATGTATTAAAAATTAACGTAGATGATTCTGGTCATTCACAAGCTGGTAATCTGTTTAAAGAGGTAAAGATCTATAGGAAACAAGGTAAAATAACTGAAGATGTATTTGCTATATTAGAAGAAGTAAATTTAATGACCCCAGAAAATATTCATATTAACTCATTTATGTATGAGCCTATATTAGATTTATCAGAAGGACATTTAAAGAGATTATATAATAATATGTATAGGTTGCTTAAAAATTCTAATGATGTTGTTTCAAAGGTTGCAGCAGGTGTAGAAGATAAAAAAGAGAATTAAATATTTAAAATTGATATAAATGGTGGATTTTGGAGAGTGTGCTTCGCCTCCACCAGTAAAACCCACAACTAATTAATAAATTAGTTGTGGGTTTTCTTATGCCCTAATTTAGTTGGATTAGTATAATGAAGTGTGAATTCGAAAAAGAAGACAAAAACTTAAATAAATTATGTTTCCATATACAGACCATGTGGAGACGGAGGTGAAGATAGTAAAGAAATAAGCTAATATCAAAGGCTTTGAAGGTTTTAAAGTAAATATTGAAGTGTGTTTTATGTGTCCTCAGACTTAAAGTGTCCGAAAAAATTTTTTTGCGGTTTTTTATCATTGAAATAATCAAACTTATGTTAACATAACAAAAATGTAATGTTAATGAAATATACATCGATGGCTGCTGCAAATAAAATTATATATAATAAGTACATCAGATGGAGTTAGAACAATTAAATTTAAAATAAAGGGAGGGTTATAAATGAAAAATATATTAAGTGTAGAAAAAATTGAAAAGTATTATGGAAATAAAGATAATGTAACAAAGGCTATAGACAGTATCAGTTTTAAGGTAGATGAGGGTGAGTTTGTTGGGATAATGGGACCTTCAGGAAGTGGTAAAACAACATTGCTTAATTGTATATCAACTATTGATAATGTCACTACAGGGAAAATAATAATAAATAATAGTGATATTACTAGGTTGAAATCAAAAGCATTAGATAAGTTTAGACAAAATGAGTTAGGTTTTATATTTCAAGATTTTAACCTACTAGATACCCTTACTGCTTATGAAAATATAGCTTTAGCATTAACAATAAAAGGTGAGAAAAGTTCAGAAATAGATGGGAAAATAAAATCAGTAGCAAAATATTTAGACATTGAACCAGAACTAAATAAATATCCTTATCAAATGTCAGGTGGACAAAAGCAAAGAGTTGCTTCTGCAAGAGCAATAGTAACAGATCCATCCTTAGTACTTGCTGATGAACCAACAGGGGCGCTGGATTCTAAAACAGCTAGATTATTACTTGAAAAATTAGAAAGTCTAAACAAAGATTTAAAGACCACAATACTTATGGTTACCCATGATGCTTTTACTGCAAGCTATGCTCATAGAATTCTTTTTATTAAAGATGGAAAAATTTTTAGTGAGGTAGTAAGAGGTAAGGATACTAGAAAAGAATTCTTTAATAAAATTATAGAAGTTATAACTCTACTTGGAGGTGATGATAATGTATTCCAAAATAGCTGTAGGTAATGTAAAGAAGAGTTTTAAGGACTATGCTATATATTTCTTAACACTAACTTTAGCAGTTTGTATATTTTATAGCTTCAACTCAATTGGGTCACAAAAGGCACTTATACAAATGAAATCTGTATCTAAATTAATGAAAATTATGTCTTATGTTTCAGTATTTATATCTATAATATTAGGTAGTTTAATATTATATGCAAATAATTTCTTGATAAAAAAACGTAAAAAAGAATTAGGAATATACATGACTTTAGGTATGGGAAAAAGAAAAATATCTATAATATTAGTAATGGAGACTTTTCTAGTTGGAGTTATATCTTTAATTAGTGGACTTATACTAGGAATTGGAGCATCACAAGGATTAGCCACCTTTGCATTAAAGTTATTTAATGTACCGATTAATGAATATAAGTTTACAGTTTCAACAGGTGCAATAGGTAAAACTGTATTATACTTTGGAATAATGTTTTTACTTGTTATGATATTTAATGTATTTGTTATATCTAAATACAAGATAATCGATTTATTAACAGCAGGTAAAAGAAATCAAGATATTAAATCCAAAAATTCTAGTATATATTTAATAGCATTTATTTTATGCGTAGTATCACTTGGATTTGCATATAAATCGATACTAAAAATAGGTTTAAATGTACTAGACCCTATGGTCTTAATATCAATAGCTTTTGGAATATTAGGTACAGTGTTATTTTTCTTTAGCTTATCTGGACTTATATTATATGTGGTAAAGAAAAATAAAAAGGTTTATTTTAAAGGGTTAAATATATTTGTAGTAAAACAGATAAATAGTAAAGTTAATACAAACTTCATATCAATGTCTTTAATATGCTTAATGTTATTCTTCACAATAGTAAGTTTATCTATGGGAATAGGATTTAAAACAGTTATGGATGCAGGAATTAAAAAGTCAACGCCCTTTGATGCCAGCATATCAGTAAAAAAAATGAATGGAGACTACAATATAGAAGATGTTCTAAATAAATTTAATTTGAAAATAAGTAAAAATGAAAAATCCGTAGCTCATAATGAATATCTTACAGGTATGAAAGCTAGTGAGTTTTTAACAACAGGAGATTTTAAAGAAGACTATGTAGTTTTTGTTAAAATATCTGATTATAATAAAATTTTAAAATTTAAGAATGAAAAAGAAGTAAATTTAACTAAGGATGAAGTTTTAATTTTATCAAATACTAATAAGTTTATGAAGCCAATAAATAAAAAAATAAAAAATAATAATAATAAAATTAATATAAAAGGTAAAGAATACCTAATAAAAAACCCTAAAGCTATAGAAGAAAATCTTCAAACTGCTTATTTTACAAGTAGTTTTTTCACAATAGTTATAAATGATGAGTTTTTATCAGGTTACAAAATTAGTAACTCAGTAATTAATGTAAATTATTTAGATAAGAATAGAGAAAAATATAATAAAAAATATCAAAAACGCGAGGACTATGGTAAAGGTGGTTTTATACTCGGTATCTCAAAGGATGCGGTTCATTCAGAAGGTATGGTATCAACAAGTGTATTGATATTTGTCGTAATATATTTAGGTATTGTATTTTTAATAACTAGCATGGCAGTACTCGCTCTTCAACAATTATCAGAAGCTAGTGACAGTATAGAAAGATATAAAGCTTTAAGGAGACTTGGTGCAAACAAAAAAATGATAGATAAAACAATTTTTGTTCAAACATTGATATATTTTAGTCTTCCAGTTAGTCTTGCATTAATTCATTCAGTGGTTGGAATTAAAGTAACTAGCGATTTAATAAATAGCTTACAAGAAACAAATATTAACTCTTCAGCATTAGTAGCAGCTTTAATATTTATTGTAATTTATGCAGGATACTTCTATACAACATATGTAGGATATAAAAATATTGTTAGGAATAACCTATAAAGGGATTTTACAAAAAATGTTAATATTCAGCAACGAAGCTGATTAATAAGGAGCGTGATTATTATTAAAGTTTAATTATTAAAGTTTAAAAATAAAGTAAGTAATAAATTAAAGAGGTATTTGCTGAAAAGTAAGTACCTCTTTAAGGAGCTCTCAAAATGGCCACAAGCTAACGGGTGAAAGTCCCGATTAAGAGTGGATAGAGCTGAATATGTACTTTAATATTTAAGATATATAGGAAGTCTTATATTTTATAAAATTTGGAATATGTTATAATATTAGGGTACAGAATAAAATAAGCAGGAGGTAAGAGTACATATGGAAAAAATTATTATTATTGAAGATGATGAAGTTATAAGAGAAGAATTACAAAATTTTCTAAAAAGATATGGATACGAAGTAAAAGCTCCTATGAATTTTAATAATATAATACAATATGTTGAAAATGAGAATGCAGAACTTATATTGTTAGATATTAATCTTCCAGTGTTTGATGGTTATTATATATGTAGAGAAATACGAAAAACCTCAGGGGTTCCAATTATAATAGTTACAAGTAGAGATAGTGACTTAGATGAATTAATGAGTATGAATTTAGGAGCAGATGATTTTATAACAAAGCCTTATAATATAGAAATATTATTAGCAAGGATAACTAATATTTTAAGAAGAACAGGTGGAAGTTCAAAAACTAATAATATATTAAGCTATAAAGATTTTAATTTAAATCTTTTAAATGCAACGATTATTTATAAGGATAAATGCTTGGAATTAACGAAAAATGAGGTTAAGATATTCTCTTACTTAATAAACAATAAGGGAGATATAGTAAAACGAGATTCGCTTATGGAATATCTATGGAAATCAGATTATTTTGTAGATGATAGTACCTTAACTGTTAATATTAATAGATTAAGAAAAAAACTTGAAGAGATAGGCATAGAAAATCCAATAGAAACAAGAAGAGGGTTAGGGTATATAATACCATGAGTATAGGTGAATTTATTAAAGAGAAAATGCTAGTAATAATATCTAACATGCTGCTATTTATTATATTAGCAACTATAATGATTATTATTAATGTTAATTTTGTTATAATTTTATATGTTTTTTGTATTTGGTTTTTGCCATTAATTTCTTATATGGCTTTAGAGTTTATAAAATTTAAAAATTATTATGATGAAATTAATAACATATTAGAAAATTTAGATAAGAAATATCTACTTCCAGTGGTAATAAAAGAAGCGAAATTTATACAAGCGAAAAAGTTAAATTCTATACTTAAAGAGATAAGCCGCGATATGCACGAAAATGTAAAATATTACAAGGGTATACAGGCGGAATATAGAGAATACATAGAGACATGGGTACATGAAATTAAAACACCAATAGCTTCTACAAAGCTAATAATTGAAAATAATCAAGATGAAGTAACTAATAAAATAGACTTCCAGATAAATAGAATTGAGGGTTTTATAGAACAGGTGCTTTATTATTCTCGAAGCGATGATGTTAGTAAAGACTATATTATAAAACAAATTAATCTTGATAATGTAGTAAGGAATGTAGTTAAAGGAAATTATAGAGATTTTATTCATAAGAAAATAAAATTAGATATAAAAGATATAAATGAAATTGTATATAGTGATAAGAAATGGACTGAATTTATTATTAATCAGATAATAGGAAACTCTATAAAGTACTCAAGTAGTAAAGAGCCCATAATAAGTATATATTCAATTAAGAAAGCTAATTCAGTAATGTTAACCATAGAGGATAATGGGGTAGGTATAATAGATAAAGATATAAATAGAGTGTTTGAAAAAGGATTTACTGGTGAAAACGGAAGAAAATTTAGTAAAAGTACAGGAATGGGATTGTATTTATGTGAAAAACTATGTTCAAAACTGGGCTTAAAAATTACTATTGATTCTGAGGAGAATAAACGAACTAAAGTTACATTAATATTTCCTTTGTCTAGTATGGCAAATTCTACATATGACTAAGGATAAATTATTAAAATCTATAAGAGTTCATGTTTCTAAAATAGGGGGCTAATCCCGTTATTTTTGTATCTTTTTATCAAAACACACTCAAGGGGAGTATGCGTTTACATAAAATGGATTTATTAAAGCTGATGTTGAGTTAAGAATAGAATTATAAATAATTTTTTAATTTATGAATAACCTAGATTTAAAGTATTAAATATTAGCTTCAAATATATATTATAGTCATGATGACTCTTACCTTAAAAATATGGTAAGAGTATTTTTATTCTAAGGGAGGTAGCAACGATGTTAGAAGTTGGTTATTTGAATGAAAAGGAAGGCTTAAAGTTGTGCCACAGGAGGTCCAAGAAACAATTCAAGGCATATTGAATATTCTAGACATAAAATACGGATTGGATAGATAGAAATACATAGATAATGGTCATAGTGGTAGAGGGAGAAGAGGACTTATAAAACTAAACATATAAAAAAATAAGGTCCATTAATTTTTAGAATTCATTCAATAACAAGCTCGGTCAAACTTATATAGCAAAGAGTTCAGATATTTAGGAAGAATGGCGATAAAATGAAAGATAAAAGAAGAGAGAATTGTCATTTATGTGGTTGTTTTTTTTCTGTTCACTGCAAAACCTCAAATAACTATAAATAGGATAGCAACTCTTTAATACGTATTAGTTTTAGTTTTTCCTATTATATATTTTCTATTATATTTATTTTTATTTACCTCTAAATTATATAAGTCTATGTCAAAAAATATATCTAAATTATTTAAGGCATTTTACCAAAAGGAAGATTATAAAAATCATTTTGGGTTAGGTCTTTATATAGCACACAAAATTATCAATAATTATAATGGTGGATTTTAAAGGGCGTGCTTCGCCTCTACCATACATATTCACAACCGCCTGTAGGTGGCTTAAATAGCTGCCTACAGGCGGTTATATTTTTTGATGGGTGAGGGTAGCTCCATCAATTATATATTTGTGAAAAATTACATGTGACACTTTGGAAAAACTTGACTGAAATGCATATGACATTTAGTATAGTAAATACATGGATAAATAATGGCAAAGGGTGATGAATATGTATAAAATATTAATTGTAGAAGATGACCCAACTATATCAAGTATATTAAAGAATCAATTGTGCAAATGGGGTTACGAGGCAGAAATTATTTCTGATTTTAATAATGTTATAGATGAATTTATAAAATATGATCCGCAGCTGGTGATTTTGGATATTACATTGCCTTTTTATAATGGATTTCACTGGTGCATGGAAATTAGGAAAATATCAAGGATTCCAATAATTTTTGCGTCTTCCGCCAGTGATAATATGAATTTGATTATGGCTATTAATATGGGCGCTGATGATTTTATTGCTAAGCCTTTTGATCTAAATGTAATAGTTGCAAAGATACAGGCCTTACTCAGGAGGACTTATTCTTTTCAAGGACAAGTAAACATTTTAGAAAGTGATGGAGCTGTTCTTAATTTAGGAGAGCTGACTCTTACCTATAAGAATGATAAGCTGGATTTAAGTAAAAATGAGTTCAAGATATTACAGATTCTTTTAGAAAACAAAAACAAGGTTGTTTCCCGTGATGATATTATGAGGAAGCTGTGGGAAAGTGATAGTTTTATTGATGATAATACTTTAACGGTTAATGTCACTAGATTTCGAAAAAGGCTGGAGGATATAGGGCTTAAGGATTTTATTAAGACAAAAAAAGGCATAGGATATATAGTGGGTGATTAAGATGAAAAAAAATTATCTTTGGACTATCGCAATTTCCTATTGCAAGGATAAAATAAAAACAATTATTAAATTTTTTATTTTTATAATGATATTTTTCATGGTATATTTTTTATATCATCTTCCATTAGAGCCTATTTTATATGCAACCTTACTATCAGCTACATTAGCTTTTTTATTTAACCTTTATGATTTTAGTGTATATTATGATAAGCATATGATTCTTCAAGATATTCTCAGTGGGATACAATTTAAACTGGATAAGCTACCAAAGGCTAAGACATTAATAGAAGAAGACTACCAGAGTATTATTACAACTATATATAAGGGGAAATCAGAAGTATTATATAACACTGACAATAAATTAAGTGAGATGGTTGATTATTATACAATGTGGGCACATCAAATAAAGACCCCTATTGCTGCTTTTTCTATGATTATTCAGTCTATGCAGTCAGGTATAGAAAAAAAACTTATGGAGCAGGAGCTATTTAAAATTGAACAATATGTAGAGATGGTGTTGCATTATATAAGGCTAGAGAATTTGTCCTCTGACTTAAAATTAGAGATATATTCATTACATGACATTATTCGTCAAACCGTGAAGAAATATGCGGCTACTTTCATATATAAGAAGATTTCACTAAACTTTAAGGAGTTTGATTGCAAGGTAATAACTGATGAAAAATGGATTACCTTTGTGCTAGAACAAATTTTATCTAATGCATTAAAGTATACAAAAAGCGGCAGCATTTCGATTTATATAGAGGGGGATTTAGAGAAAACCTTAATAATTGAGGATACTGGCATAGGTATAGCAACTGAAGATATTCCAAGAGTTTTTGAAAGAGGTTTTACAGGGTATAATGGCAGAATGGACAAAAAATCAACAGGAATAGGATTATATTTATGTAAGGAAATTATTACAAAACTGTCTCATAAAATATTTATGACCTCAGAAATAGGAAAAGGAACAAAGGTAGCTATTGATTTTTATACAGATAAAATAAATATAGACTAGCCTTACACAGAGGGGTAAAGAGTAACCTTACATAAATGTAAGGTTAAATAAGGAAGTGTAAGCTTAAGTTAAGGCAGAGCATTCCTTTTTTTTATATAATTAATTTGTAGTTAGGAAATAACATAAATCAATTTCCGAAAGTAAAAATTGGAGGGGTCAACATGGTATTAGTAGAAGTTAAAAATTTAAAGAAGATATATTCAACAAGATTTGGGGGTAATAAGGTTCAAGCTTTAGATGATGTTTCATTTTCAGTAGAAGCTGGTGAATATATAGCTATTATGGGAGAATCAGGATCAGGTAAAACTACATTGCTTAATATATTGGCATCACTTGATAAACCTACAAGTGGAGAAGTTTTATTAGAAGGAAAAAATATTGTTAACATAAAGGAAAGTGAAATATCTGCCTTCCGTAGAAATCATTTAGGTTATGTGTTTCAAGATTTTAATTTACTTGATACATTCTCTATAAAGGATAATATATTCCTTCCACTAGTGTTATCAGGAAAAGACTATAAAGAAATGGATAGCAGACTACAACCAATTGTAAATAAGCTAGGAATCAAAGATATATTAGAAAAATATCCCTATGAAATATCAGGAGGACAAAAGCAAAGGGCAGCAATAACCAGAGCTATTATTACAAATCCAAAATTAGTTCTTGCAGATGAGCCAACGGGTTCATTAGATTCAAAGTCCGCAGGTGAGATTCTGAAATTATTCTCAGCTATAAATAAATCTGGTCAAACTATTCTTATGGTTACACATAGTACAATAGCTGCAAGCCATGCTAGTCGTGTACTTTTTATAAAGGACGGAAAGCTCTTTAATCAAATTTATCGTGGAGATATGAGTAATGATGAAATGTATCAAAAGATTTCAAATACACTAACTCTGTTAACTACAGGAGGCAGTGAAAATGAATAGTTCCTTTTATTTAAAATTTGCTAAGACTAATTTAAAGAAAAATAGCAAAACTTATTTGCCATACATATTAGCTTGTATAAGTGCAATTATCATGTTCTACACCATGGATTGTATAGTATTAAACGAAGGATTAGATAAGATGAAACGGCCAGAAACATTAAAAATGATTCTGAAATTTGCAGTTAAGGTCATTGCTATATTTTCTACAGTATTTCTATTTTATACTAATAGTTTCTTAATAAAGAGAAGAAAGAAGGAAATAGGGCTTTATAATGTGCTTGGAATGGAAAAAAAGCATATTGCCAAGGTTCTTTCTATTGAAACCGTAATAGTAGCTGCTATTAGCTTAGTTTTAGGTATTTTAGGTGGAATTATAGTTGGAAAATTAATGTTTTTAATATTAATAAATTTAATGAAACTGGATATTACTATTTCATCTTCATTTTCAATATCAGTGCCAGCAATAATACAAACTATAGGATTGTTTAGTATGGTTTTTGCAGCTATTTTAATAGTAAATCTTCTACAAGTTAAGCTTACCAATCCTATTGAATTACTAAAAGGTGGTCAAAAGGGCGAAAAAGAGCCAAAGACATCTTGGGTATTAGCTATTTCTGGGATTATTGAATTAGCTGTTGGGTATGGTCTTGCCATTAATTTAGAATCACCATTAGAAGCATTTTATATATTTTTTATAGCAGTAATTTTAGTCATTGCTGGAACCTATAGTACTTTTATAGCTGGAAGCATAGCATTTTTGAAGATATTAAAGAAAAATAAGAAATTTTTCTACAAAACAAAGAATTTTGTTTCAGTATCTGGAATGATTTATCGTTTGAAGCAAAATGCTGTAGGTCTGGCTAATATTTGCATTTTAAGTACAGCGGTATTACTAACAATATCAACAACTGTTGCTTTATATGCGGGTCAAGAAAGCAGCTTAAAAATTGCTTATCCATTAGATGTAGCAATATCTATAGGAAATACATCAGCAAAAGAAAAGGACAAAGTAGCAAATATGATAAAAGAAGAAGCCAATAAGAGTCATGTAACACTAAAAAACCAAATAGAATTTTACGATAAAGAATTAATGACAGTACAAAATGAAAATTCATTCAAAATTGCTAAATCAGATGTATCGGCTATGAGTGATATAAAAAGTATACATCTTAATACTTTAGAGGATTATAACAAAATGGAAGGCAAAGCTGCATCTTTAAAAGATAATGAGGTACTCATCTTTTCAGTTGGGAAGGAATTTAATTATGATTCTATTGTTATAAGTGGTAAAAAGTTTAAAGTGAAAGAGCATCTTAATAAAATAAAGATAGCGAATAAAAATAAAAATAACATGATAGATGAATATAGAATTATAGTTAAGGATATGAATACATTAAAGGATACCTCTGAAGAAAAAAATGTTACAGGATGTGTATTTACTAATGATCGTATTAAATTTGATGTCGATGGTAATAAAGAGGATACTATAAAATTTTGTGATTCATTAAAAAGCCATATAACTGCTATGAAAGATAGTGATTTTGCAAGTATTTATACAGCTAGAGAAGATTTTTATATAGATAATGGTGGGTTCATATTTATTGGATGTTTTTTAGGACTATTATTTACAATGGGAATAGTTTTAATAATTTACTATAAGCAAATGTCTGAAGGGTATGATGATAGGGAAAGATTTAAAATCATGCAAAAGGTAGGTATGAGCAAGAAAGAGGTTAAAAATACTATAAACAAGCAAATACTTATGGTGTTTTTCCTTCCACTAGCAGTAGCAGCACTCCACATTGCCGTTGCTTTCAACGTTGTATCCAAACTATTATCTTTGTTTGGTCTATTTAGTACTAGTGCATTAATATTTGCAATAGCTGGCACAGTTGTAATCTTTGCAGTGTTATACGCTGTAGTTTATGGATTGACAGCTAAGACTTACTATAATATTGTTCAGCAAGAAAATTAGGAAAATTAAAAAACCACACCCCTATAGAATATAGGAATGTGGCTTAGAAATAACTCGTTTTTTAGAGTAATGTCTAATTAAGTGGGCTCAATTAAAACAATTTACACCCTCTTTATTAGTCATTTATTATACGGATGTTTACATTTCTTCGGCCCCAATTAAGTGCTTCAGCTTCTGTATTAAAAAATACATCGATGATATTACCTTTAATAGCGGAACCAGTATCTGATGCAATAGCATATCCGTAGCCTTCTATATAAACCTTAGAGCCCGTTGGTATAACTGTAGGGTCCACAGCTATAGTGCTGTATCCATTTGGATTTCTGCTTGTCCTAGAACCTGATGCTGTAAAACCATCCGTTGAATATGCGGTCGATTCTATAATGAAGTAGTTATTTGATTTTGATGCATCACTAGGGATAGCATCAGATTTAGAGGGTGCACTTTTAGCAGAATCTAAGTGTCTAGATATAGTAATGGAATTTGTTGCTGCTTGCTTTTTTATTATTTTTGCAGCGGCTAATTCTTTTATTCTCGCATCAGCTAATTCTTTTGCATTTTTGTCAGCGATTAATTTAGTTTCTTTTTTAGTTACGTTGCTAATAAGCACCTTGTGTTCTTTTATGTCTTTACTTAATTTTGTTAGAATAATTTCATTATTTGTTTTTAGCACTGATAATTTATCATTTTCATTATTTAAAGTGGCTTTATGTTTTATTATAGAATTTCTTTGTTTTTTTATTTCATCAATGAGTTTTCTGTCATGCTTTATTATCCTTTCAAGTGTATCTACCCTTGATATAACATCACTAAAACTAGTTGAATCTAGAATTACCTTAAGATAACCATCTGAACCATTTATATACATAGCTCTTGCTCTTTTTTCAAACAAGGCTTCTTGATCGATAGCGTTTTTTTCTACAATTTCTAATTTAGTTTGCGTTTTTCTTATATCTTGAGCGATGTCATTCATTTTAGCTTTGTTAATGTCAATTTTATTTAATACTTTATCAATTTCAATGTCAAAATTATTTGCTTTTATCTGTAAAGCTTTTTTGCTGCTTTGAACTTGTTCTAATTCAGATGTTTCATTAGTACTTGGCGCAGCAAAAGTATTGACATTGATAGTTATTGTTAGCATCATAACAACAGATATTATTTTTTTTTTCATACATGAACCTCCTTAAAATAGCTATAAATATTAATAATATTTTTTATTATATTATAATGTTGTAAAGAATTATGTTGCAAAGTGAATATGGTTAAAAAAAGGCTAATTAATACCTCTTTTAAATTTTAGGCTATGTTAGACAATAATATATATAAAATTGACACCATTCTATATGGTTATCAATATAGAAAATTACACAACCACAATTAGGACAAACTATTCCTACAATTTATTATACAATTATTTCTAATCTTTATGCAAACTTTTTACTTATATCATTCACTTCTTCCAATGGACAGTGATATAGTTGTCGGGGGCTTTTATATTTCAAGAGATAACTATCTTTTGTTTTTGGGAGGAAAGATGGTATAATAACAATAGCTCAAGAACAAAATTGTATAATAGACAAAGGAATAAATTAGGATGGGTTAGGGCGTTGAAATGAATAATACATATAAATTATTGATAATTGAAGATGATAAAAACATGTGTGAAGTGTTAAATAATATTCTAAGTAAATGGGGATTTGAAGTAACCGTATGTGAAGATTTTGAAAAAATAATAGAGTGCTTTAAAGAATGTGAACCTAAGGTGGTTCTTATGGATATTAACCTTCCAATTTGTGATGGCTTTTATTGGTGTAAAAATATAAGAGAAATATCTAAAACACCAATCATATTTGTATCTTCAAGGGATAGTAATATGGATATAGTAATGGCAATTAATAGTGGTGGAGATGATTATATTCAAAAACCTTTTGATTCAAATGTGTTAATTGCAAAACTACAAGCTATTATAAGAAGGACATATGAGTATAAAAATGAAGAAACAAGAGTATTAAAATGTGATGATTTATTATTAAATTTAGACAACACAACTCTTTTATATAATGGAAATTCCTTAGAACTTACAAAAAATGAAATAATCATTTTGCATTCTCTCATAGAGAATAAGGGAAAAGGAGTTTCTAGAAGTAAACTAATGAAAAAGCTTTGGGATGATGATATATATGTTAATGAGAATACTTTAACTGTTAATATTAATAGATTAAGAAACCGCATAGAGCAAATTGGAATAAAAGATTTAATAATAACACAAAAAGGCATTGGATATATAATATTATGATATTAAGTCAACTGTTTGGATGAAAATTCTAGATGGTTGACTTTTTCTTAAGATACAAGAAAGATATAGTTATTTATATGAAGGATAAAAAGGGGGAAGTGATAGATGAAGATAATTGATTATATGAAGATTAATAAAATATGGTTAATAAGCAATACAATAATTTTTATAATAATTAATTGTATATTATATAGCAGTAGTACTATAAATAAGAGTTTTCAAGATATTATGTACATGGATATACTTATTTTATTAACAGTATTTATAGCTTTTACTTATGGATTTATAAAAGAAAAAAATAAATACAGTAATATTTTAAAGTGTAATGAGGAATTAGATAATAAAATAAATGATTTTCATTTAAATGTATTTTCAAATATATTAAAAAAACAAAGTCTAGAACATCTAAAAAAGGAAGAAAGTTTAAAAAACAATATAAATGATTTTGAGGATTATATTACAAGATGGGTTCATGATATTAAAATTAATATTGCTGTTGCTTACCTATTATTAGAAGACTTGGAAGAGGATGAGTCGCAAAAGGTAATATTTGAAATAAAACAAATGGAGTTTAGTGTAAATCAAGTGCTATATGTTACAAGGGCAAATAATTATAATTTAGATGTAAAAAGTGAGCAAGTAGCAGTAGGAGATGAAATTAGAAAGGCAATAAAAGAGAATGCAGGATTTTTCATAAACAAAAACATTGAAATAATATTAGAGGTTGAAGGGTTTAATATAATAAGTGATAGAAAATGGATTCACTATATCCTTTCTCAAATTATTAATAATAGTAGTAAGTATACTAATGAAAATGGACAATTACATATTTTCAGTAAAGAGGATAGCAAGGCTTATTATTTACATATTAAAGATAATGGGATTGGTATTCCTAGAGAAGATATAAAAAGAATATTTAATAAAGGATTCACTGGGAAAAATGGAAGGTCAAGAACTAAATCAACTGGTATTGGTTTATATTATACAAAAAAAATGTGTAATAATTTAAATATAGATTTGAAGGTAGAAAGTGAAGAGGCAGAGTACACTGAATTTATTCTAAGTTTTTACAAGTTAGCAGATTACTACAATGTTACACCAATGTCACATTAGAACCTAATTTGTAACCTTGATAGGTGGAGGAGTAGTCAGTTATAAATTATACTATAGATACGAGGTGATAATATGAATAAAATTGTAGCAGTATCAAAGTTAATTAAAGAATATGGAAGGTTAACTAATAAACATAAAGTATTAAAGGAAGTAGATTGATATGCTCCCCTTATGGTAGACAGTTAAAATAATAAAACTGTTTACTATAAGGAGGGCTATTTTTTTATGGGAAGAAAATCAACTATATCAGACCAACAAAAAATTAAGGCTGTAACATCATATTTAAATGGAAAAGCTAGTATGTTAAGTTTATGCAACAAACTTCAAGTACATAAGAGTTCTTTTCAAAAATGGGTAATACGATATAAATCAGAAGGTGAAGCTGGGTTAAAACATTCTAGCAAAAATACTTCTTATACTGCCAAAATCAAGATTAACATTGTAAAAGAATATCTTGATGGGCATGGCTCACTGAATGATTTATGCATTAAGTATCATATTTCGTCAAATACAGTTTTATGCAATTGGATAAAGAAGTATAATGGTCATGAAAACATAAAATCTTCTGGAACAGGAGGAAAAATAATCATGACCAAAGGACGCAAAACTTCTTATATTGAACGCATTGAAATCATAAAGTACTGTATTGAAAACAATAACAGTTATAATAAAACTGTTGAAAAATATAAGGTATCTTATCCTCAGATTTATACCTGGATGAAGAAGTATAATCAGTTTGGTATTGAAGGGCTTTTGGACCGACGTGGAAAGCCAAAGGCTGAAGAGTTAATGACAGAAGATGAAAAGCTAAAAGCTCAATACAAGCTTTTAGAAGCACAAAATAGAAGATTACGGATGGAGAATGCTCTTCTAAAAAAAATCCAAGAGATAGAAAGAAGGCGATATTAAGCGAAGCTAGATACGAAGATACTTATCTTGCAATCCAAGAATTATCTAACAAAGATAAATTTCCTATAACTGAGTTGTGCATTATAGGCGGCGTTAGCCATTCTGCATATTATAAATGGCTACACAGAGAAAAAAGTAACCGAGTATTGAAAAACGAAGAATTATTAAAGCTTATTTGTGAGTTATATGAGGAAAAAGACGGTATCTTAGGCTATCGCCAGATGACGATTAAAATCCGTAGAGAATATAATAAAAAAGTTAATTATAAACGAATTTATCGTCTGATGCAGATATTAGGATTAAAATCCGTATGCAGAAAAAAAAGATATAATTATATTAAGTCAACTCCTGAAGTTACTGCAGAAAATATTTTGGATAGAAATTTTAAAGCAGAACAAGTCAATAAAAAATGGCTTACAGATGTAACCGAGTTTAAATATGGGAGAAGTGGACAAAAGGCTTATCTAAGTGCAATATTTGATTTAGGTGATAGAAGTATTGTTTCATATGTCATTGGTCATTCTAATAATAACCAATTGGTTTATCAAACCTTTAATCTTGCTGTTAAAGTATACCCTGATGCTAAACCAATATTTCATAGTGACCGAGGTTTCCAGTATACTTCAAAAATATTTAAAGAAAAACTAAAAAAAGCTGGAATGATACAGAGCATGTCGAGGGTTGGGCATTGTATTGATAATGGTCCAATGGAAGGATTTTGGGGAATCTTAAAAACAGAAATGTATTATCTTCATAAATTTGAAGACTATGAAAGCTTAAAGAAATCGATTGAAGACTATATAGAATATTATAATAATAGACGTTATCAAAAACGTTTAAAGTGCATGACACCAATGGAATATCAGCGATATCTATTAGGTAATGCAGCATAAATAAAGCGCCTACCAAATGATAGACGCCTTACATAAAATCTTTAATTATTTCCACTGTCTACTTGACAGGGGGCAGTTCAGATTTACAAATTAATGAAGGTGAATTTATTAGTATAATGGGACCTTCAGGTTCAGGAAAAACTACCTTTTTAAATGTCATGTCAACGATAGACAAAGCAACTTCAGGAGAGGTTTTAATTGATGGTAAAGATGTTAACAGTCTAAAAGAAAATGAATTAGCTAGGTTTAGGAGAGACGTAATAGGTTTTGTTTTTCAAGATTTTAATTTGTTAGATAATATGACAATAAGAGATAATATTGCATTGCCATTAACACTAAACAATGAAAAGGTAGAGATAATATTAGAAAAGATTAATAAACTAACAAAGCTCTTAGGCATAGAAAAGCATCTGGATAAATATCCTTATCAATTATCAGGGGGCCAAAAGCAAAGAGCAGCAATTTGTAGAGCATTAATTACATCTCCAAAGGTGATTTTTGCAGATGAACCAACGGGTGCAATAGATTCTAAATCAGCTATAGAAGTTCTTGAATGCTTCGTAAATATAAATAAAAGTTGTAATACTACGATTATAATGGTAACTCATGATCCTAGGGCTTCAAGCTATTCAGATAGAGTGATGTTTTTGAAGGATGGAAGTATAAGTGGTGAATTAGATAGCAATGGAGATAAAAGTGAGATGTTTAAAAAGATTCTTAATATGATAGCTATGATGGGAGGAGTTAGTGATGAACTCATTTAAACTATCATTGATGCTTTTTAAGGATAACATAAAGGTATATAAACTTTATTTACTTATTACAATTGTATCTGTTGCAACTTTCTATAACTTTTTAGCAATAGGAGACAATGAGGCATTTATCGAAATTAGTGAAAGATTTCAGGCAGCAAGTGTAGCAAGTCTTTCATGTGGATTTATTTTAGTATGTACAGTAGTATATTTTATATTTAATGCAGATAAATTTTTCTTGTTAAATAGGCAAAAGGAGACTGCCTTATATATGTTAATGGGAATTACCCAATCAAAAATTGGACAAGTATTTGCAATAGAAAGTTTATTACTTGGAGCTACATCTATATGTAGTGGACTTATATTTGGAGTAATCTTATCTAAACTATTTTTTATGCTACTCGCAAAATCCATATTTTTAAATGTAGAAATACCTTTCAAAATTTCATTAAATGCTGTCTTTATAGTAATCTTAGTATTCTCATGTATTTTTGCAATATTAGGTTATAAAAAATATAGAGTAGTAAAGAAAAGTAAACTCATAGATATGATTAATGCTACAAAGGAAAAAGAAGAACTACCAAAGTTAAGATATTTTAAGGGTATCTTAGGGGTTCTATTAATTTTAGCTGGTTACTTAGTTGGCGTTATGATTAAAAGATGGGAGCTAGATTTGCTGTTTTCATCTATGACAGCGCTATTATGTGTTTCAATAGGTACATACTTTTTCTTTGGAAGTTTCATGTCCATAGTCTTTAATAAGATGATAAAAAATAAAACCATGGTATATAAGAATGTTATGTTAGTAAGTATTTCTAATATGTACTTTAGACTAAAGGGGAATTATCGTAATCTAGCTATGACAGCAATGTTATGTGCAGCAGCTATAACAGCCTTTGGAGTAAGCTTATCCTTTGAGAAAGTTGCACAAAAAGAAGCTATTAAGCAATCTCCATATAGTTTTAGCTATGAAAGTAATGATGAAAAATCAAAAGAAAAAGTAGTGGGAATAATTAATGAATCTAATCACGAGTTAATTGGAATTAATGAAAATAAATTTATTTTAGGAAAGATTGATTATATAAACTATCATAGAAAAGTAGATTATAAAAATGAAGCAATAATAATAAGCTATTCAACATTAAAAAAGAACTTAGAGTTTCTAAATTATAAAGTAACAGATAACATTAAGCCTAAGGGATGCGAGGCTGTTTTTATAATAAGTGCAACAACATTAGCATCTCCATTAAATGTTCTGAAAGAAGAAATTAAAATAAAAAATAGAGAGTATGTAATTAAAAAACAAGAAGATGCACCCTTTACTGGGATTATAGACAAATTAGGAACAAAAAATATATATATTTTAGAAGATGATGAATATGAAAAGGTTAAGGAAGGCTTTAATGAAACATCTTTAAATTGCGTTCAAATAAGTAAAGAGAAAGAGGCAGATCAATTAATATCCAATATAAGGGAAGTTATGCCAAAGGAGAAGGTATATCCACATATTAACGAATACACATGGGATTATTATGCAATAGAAATATTTCATTTTTTAGGGCTAATAATGTCTATAATATTTATACTTTCAACCTTTAGTACAATTTATTTTAAAATATTAAAGGATGCCTTCATGGATAAAGAGCAGTACAAAACACTGAAGAAAATAGGCATGAGTAAAGCGGAAGTAAAGAAATCTGTGCATGTACAAGTTGGAATTTCATTTATTTTACCTGGTAGTGTAGGAATACTGCATAGTATTATTGCAATTAAGATGTTAGAACAAATAATGAATTTTTCGTTTAATACTCAGTTAATAATTGCGCTATGCTTATATTCAATAACAATGATTTTATTCTATTTTTTCATAAGTAATGATTATGTGAAGATGGTCTATGAGGAAGGCGATAATAATGATTAAAAAGATACTAAAGATATTAAAAAACATTCTTATTGTCATATTAGCGTTATTAATAATTATATCTATAGTAGGTCAAGTTCGAAAATATCTAGAAAAAGACGATGTTAATCCTTTAGGTACATTAGTTGAGGTTGATGGTAAAAAAATGCACGTATATTCTGAGGGTGAAGGAAAGAAAACAATTGTTTTAATGCCAGGTTTAGGAAGTATTGCACCTTCAATTGATTTTAAACCTTTAATTAAAGAGTTTAAAAAAGACTTTAAAGTAGTGGTTGTAGAACCTTTTGGTTATGGATTTAGTGAAGAAACTTCAAAGGAACGTAGCGTAGAAAATATTGTTGCTGAAACCAGAACGGCATTGAAAGAGGCCAATATAGATGGACCATATATACTTATGCCTCACTCTATATCAGGGATATATGCTCAGTATTATGCAGAAGTTTATCCAAAAGAAGTTGAAGCAATAGTTATGATGGATACAACATTAGTTAAGGCATGTCTAGAAGAAGCGGATAAAATTGATTTACCCATGGGTAAAAAGCTATATATGGAAGCTACTGTAGGAAATTTTTTAGGTATTGATAGGATATATTATAATAATATTTACAAAGATGAAGCTTGTTTTTCAGAAGAGGATAAAAATGATTTAGTAAAAATGGGAGTTCAAAATACATTTAACAAAACTATAAAAAATGAAATTAATATGATATTAAAGAATTGTGGAACAGTGAATAAAACTAAAATGTCAAAGGAGTTGCCAATACTTAAATTTATTGCAATTAGATCTATGAAAGATATACCTAATGATAAATATACAAATATAATGAATAAAAATTTAGATGAATTTAAGGAGTATAATAAATTTAGTTATTCTGATCTAGAAGGAAGACATTATATTTTCTATACGAAATCAAAAGAAATTGGGAAAGAAACTCGAGGGTTTTTAGGCAAATATGATAATTAATATTATTAAAAAGAAAGGCGGAGTAGTGGATTTTAAAGGGACCAATAGAACTATAAATTATTAAATTTAATTCTCCAACCAATATTAGAAGTGATGAAGGAGTATATGTTGAAGAAATTTCCAAGTATTAAAGGGACCTATAGTTCATACAATTCAATGGAAAAAAATCCATTTACCAAATTAGTATAGTTTAGGTTATAATATATCTAAGTCACAACAGTTAAATAATGTGGAATATGGAGGTCTTGTCAAATGAATAAGAAATTAGTCTTAGGTGTAATGTTAACAGTAAGTTTGTTTGTAACACCTATAAAAAATGTATATGCTGATTCATATAAGAGTGTTACTATAGGGGATGATTTGACGAATCAACAGAAAGAAAACATGCTAAAGTATTTTGATGTAGATAGGAATAGTGCGAGTGTTGTTGAAGTTACAGCTAGTGAAGAGAAGAAATATCTGGGAGATACAGTATCTAGAGCTCAATTAGGTAATAAGGCGATATCATGTTCTTATATTGAGCCAACAACTACTGGTGGTTTAGTAGTCAATACAAATAATGTAACTTGGGTAAATGCTAGTATGATAAAGAATGCCCTAATTACAGCAGGAATTGAGAATGCTAATGTTAAAGTTTCTGCACCATTCACTGTATCCGGTACGGCAGCTATGACTGGCATATTAAAGGGATTTGAAAATAGTAAAGACGGTAAGAAATTAGATGAAAGTACAAAGAAAACAGCTAATGAAGAGGTCGCAGTTACAGGCAAACTAGGTGAAAAAATTGGACAAGATAAAGCAGCGGGATTAATCAATGAAGTAAAGAGTGAAGTTATAAAAGATAAACCTAAGAATGAGGCAGGTATAACAAAAATAGTAAATAATGTAACAAATAATTACAATTACAATCTGTCTAAAGATGATGTAAGTGGTATTGTTGGATTAATGAAAAATGTAAATAAATTAAACTTGGATTACAGCAAAGTAAAAGGACAGCTTGAGGGTGTAGCTAGTACAATGAAAAATACATTAGAGAGTGATAAGGCTAAAAGTTGGTTCTCAAGTGTATGTGATTCTATTGGAAATTTCTTTAAGGGAGTATCAGATAGTTTAAAATCATAAATGAGATGAGTGTGGGAGGTATAAGTTTAATAATAAAAAGGTAGACTTGAAAAGTGGTAACAGGGGTTCACTGGTTATTAGAGATGTCTTCTGTATTTAAGGAAGGCACCTTTATATAGTGGATTACACCCATCAGGCTTCGCCTCCACCATACATAAACAACAATTTTGATACAAAGGAAAACCCTTGAATTCAGGGGTTTTCGTTGTTTTTTGGTGAAAATATAAGGCGAAACTTATGATTTGACCATAAGTTTTTGGGGTAAATTAAAATAAATGCATACTAAAATAAACCCCTACCGTAGAATATCTTGAATTTACGTAAGCTGACATCGCTGAAAAGATGGGAGGATACTGACAGACCTATAGACCTGATGGACACCGTGCTTCGCAGACGGTTTTTAAGGAAATTTAGCACGCTCTCTTGACAACTTAAAACAAATATGACATTATATTATTAATAGACAGACAGTCAGTCTGTTGTAAGGAGATGTACAAATGAGGATAGTAAAAGAAGCTGAAGAACGCAGGAAAGAAATACTTGACGCGGCGGATGAGCTTTTCTGTCAGAAGGGCTTTGACGGCACAAGCACAAACGATATTATCGAAAAGGTCGGAATTGCGCGGGGAACACTATATTACCACTTCAAGTCGAAGGAGGGCATTATGGACGTGCTGATTGAGCGATATAACGTCCGTATTTTAGGCGCGGCGCAGAAAATTGCCGCAGACAAGAGCATGCCCGTAAACAAGCGCATTATGCGCGTTGTAATGGCACTGAACATAAGTGGCGGAAGCGGCAAGGAAATTATGGAGCACATTCACAAGCCACAGAACGCGCTTATGCATCAGAAAATACAAAAGGTAATATTAAACGGTGTTACGCCGATACTGACGGGAATAATCTGCGAGGGCATTGAGCAGGGACTGTTCAGCACGCCGTTCCCGTATGAATGCGTGGAAATGGTTATGTCATATACAAATACCGTTTTTGATGATGATATGGTTAAAATGACAAGCGCGGAGCGCGCTTCACGCATACAGGCGTTTGTTTTCAATGTAGAAAGGCTGCTCGGTGCCGAAAGTGGAAGTCTTATGTACGTTATGCAGATGTTTGGTAGCGGAGATGGAGGCAGCAATGAATAATTCGGGAAAATCCTTCGGAAAATTTCTGATTATCTGGCTGGGGGAACTGATATCTAATATCGGTACTGGAATGACGGCCTTTGGTCTTGGAGTGTATGTGTGGCAGCTGACACATTCAGCGGTGGATGTCTCAATGGTGGAAATGGCGGCGCTTCTGCCGATGATTTTATTAAGTCCGGCTGCGGGGGTTCTTGCAGACCGATTTGATAGAAGACTGCTCATGATACTGGGAGATATTGTATCAGCGTTTGGGCTGATTGTTATGCTGGGGCTTATGAACAAAGGGCATATTCAGGTGTGGCAAATCTGCCTTTGTGTGGGATTTAGTTCAGCATTTGTAGCATTGCTCGATCCGGCATATAAAGCAACAATTACGGATTTACTGACAGAGGATGACTATGCAAAAGCAAGTGGAATGGTGTCAATTGCATCCTCTTCCAAGTTTTTGATTTCACCGATTATTGGCGGTTTAATTCTGGCAGCTTCCGGTATGGAAGTGATACTTACCATTGATATTCTGACTTCTGTTGTAACGGTTGTTGCAATCTTTACCGTAAGAAAATCTCTTGCGGTAAAGTCACAGGTTAAGAAAGAAATGAGTTTTTTCAAGGACTTAAAAGAAGGATGGCAGATTATTATCCAGGCTAAAGGAGTCATGCTATTAATTATACTTGTTTCCGTCTTAATGTTTTATATGGGATTTATTCAGGTCCTGTCAAAACCAATGATCCTATCCTTTGCCAGTGAGAAAACAACTGGAATTCTGCAGACAGTAGTTGCCTGCGGTATGATGGTGTCCAGTATCATGATTGGTAGTGGAATATTAAAGAGCAAATATGTAAATGTCATGGTGGCAAGCTTTATTGCGAGTGGTATTACTATGGCAGGATTTGGTGCAACGACAAGCATGACCGTCATTATTATTTCTGGATTTTTATTTTTTGCTTCGCTACCATATGCGACTGCAAGTATTGATGTTCTCATAAGAAAATCCATTGATAATGATAAGCAGGGTAGGGCATGGGGACTTATTTCTTTGATTTCACAGCTGGGATATGTAATTGCTTATATTTTGGCAGGTGTTCTTGCAGATTATGTATTTAATCCAGCACTGGTAGAAGGCGGTGTGCTGGCGGATACTGTTGGAAAAGTCATAGGAACTGGTGAAACAAGAGGAATCGGATTCTTACTAATCCTTGCCGGAATAGGCCTTGTAATTACGGCACTGATTGTATCTAAATCAAAGACTATCCGTGGAATGGATTCCAAGAAAGAAGCAGAAGGTAGTTTGGAGGCAGAACAATCATTTAATGATGAGAGCTTTCGAAGCAAAGATATATAGTCAGAAGGAGAAAAAATAATGTTTTTTAAAATTGTAAAGAATGATTTCAGCAGGAAGAAAATCATAACTGTGACAGTATCTGTGTTTATAACCATGGCAGTTATTTTAGGAGCTAGTGCAACAAATATCATTGCAAATCTGATTCAGTCGATGTCCCAGTTGCAGGAACGTGCAGTCCCAGCTGACATTACTCAGATGCATTCCGGAAAATATGATCAGGCAGAAATCGATAAATTTACGAAAGAGCAGCGTGAGAATATAGCGAAGCAGGAGACGATGGTTCTTCTGGATTTTGATGGAGGGAATATCCATTTTGGCAAAAATAAAACGATGGCTGGAACGGTACAGGATATTTCATTTGTTGTACAGAATAAGAAATTTGATTTTATATTGGATCTGGATAATGAAAAGCTGGAGGTAAAGGCAGGTGAAGTGGCGGTTCCCATCTACTTCATGGAAAAACATGACTTGAAAATAGGTGATCCGATTACGGTGAAAAGTGAAGGATACCTGAAAGAGTTTGTCATTTCAAATTATGCAAGAGATTATGAGATGAACTCTTCCCTTACGTCTTCGAAGCGGTTTGTTATTAATCAGGCGGACTATGATGAAATGATTGAAAAGCAGGCAGGGGAAGTGGAATATCTTATTGAATTTAAACTGAATGAAAACGGGGATTCTCAGGCTGCTTTGACTGCATATATGGTTGCAGGTCTTCCGGCAAACGGTCCGACAGTGGTCGGAAAGATATTTATGGTGTTTAATGCTATGTCAGATGCGGCAGTTGCGATGGTAATTATACTTATCAGTATTCTGCTGATTATTATAGCGACCTGCTGTATCAGACTTACCTTTCTGGCAACTATTGATGAAGATTTAAGAGAAATTGGTGTTATGAAAGCGATGGGAATATCTAAAAAGGATATAAAGAAGGTATATCTTATCAAATACAGGGTTATGTCAGTAGTAGCCGGTATAATAGGCTATCTGCTTTCCTTTGTAGTGGTAAATCTGTTTAACGGTAAAATGAGACTTTATATATCTTCGGATTTATCAGGAAACTTAAAATATGTACTATCTCTTATAGTTCCATTATTTGTATATTTTATAATTGTGATGTACTGCAAGAAAGTGCTGAAAAAAATAGATAAGATTTCTGCGGTGGAGGCATTGCGTTCAGACATCATGGAACGTGGAAAGAACCGGAAATACAGTTTTCCACTGCTTAGCAACAAATTCCTGCGCACCAATGTTTACATGGGAATTAGGGATGTATGGAAGCGTTTCAAATTATACAGGTTACTGATTTTTATTTTTGCTGTATGTACGGTTATTGTAATTCTTCCGTTAAATATGTATAACACCATGAACTCACGGTCATTTTCCACATACATGGGAATAGGAAAATGCGACATGAGAATCGATCTTCGAAAGACAGATACGATTACAGAAGATTTTAAAAAGCTGCAGGAAGAGTTGAAGAATGATTCGGATATTGAAAAGTATGCGGCCTACATAACATGTTCATACCAGGTCAAAAATGCGAAAGGTTCCTGGGACTATATTAATATTGAAACCGGAGATTTTTCTGTATTTCCATTAAATTATGTGGAAGGGAGAGCAACGAAGGGTGAAGGGGAAATCTCAGTTTCCTATGCAAATGCGTCAAAAGACGGATTAAACAAGAAAGTGGGAGATGAAATAGTAGTAAAGGCTTTCGAGGCAGAGAAGACTATGAAAATATGTGGTATTTATCAAGATATTACAAATGGTGGTAAAACATCGAAAGCGGATACCAGTCTTGGTTTAAATGAAGATGCCGTTCTTTGGTATATTGTGAACATGGATGTGGCTAAAGGTGTTGATATTAGAAAGAAAATGAACTACTATCAGAATACCTATGATTCTGCGCAGGTAAATGATATCAAAGAATATACTGGGCAGACTCTTGGAAATATCATTGATCAGATGAGCATAATTGTTATAGGCTCAATCGCAATTGCAGTAATAATTGTTATACTTATAACTGCATTATTCATTAAGATGTTATTGTCAAAGGATATGTCCCAGATTGCAATCATGCGGTGTGTGGGATTAACTTCTAAAAATGTTAAACATCAATATATGGCAGGAACTTTGATGGTACTGATATTGGGAATCATACTTGGAGTGCTGGCTTCTGATTATTTAGGGGAGTTTCTTGTAAGTTTGGCAATGTCGCCAATGGGGGCTGCAAGAATTCAATTTGTTAATGTTGCATGGCAGACCTTACTGCTATGTCCGTTAGCGTTGATTTTAGTAGTTGGAGTTACTATATCTGTGTGTTGCACGGTAACAGTAGAAGATGATTTATCTGTAACTTTAAGAAGTTAGAACTGCTGAAAAATAAGGCATTCCGGGATGTCACTGTGGATATAGACTTTGATTTGAATATTTTACATTGGAGGAATATATATGAGCAATATATTGGAAGCTAGAAGTATGAACAAAAAAGTAGAGTTATGGAAAGACAATGAGCTTCATATCTTAAAGGATGTAAACTTTGCGATAGAAAAAGGTGAATTCGTTACGGTCATGGGGCCATCTGGAAGTGGGAAGTCAACACTGCTATATAATGTAAGCGGTATGGATAGAATTACTTCTGGCAGTGTGAAATTTAAAGGCAGTGAAATGGTTGGACTAAAAGAAGAAGAACTGGCGAAGATTAGGCTTAATAACATGGGATTTATCTTTCAGGATATTAATCTTTTAAAGAATCTGTCAGTGATTGACAATGTTATGTTTCCTGCCTTTGTATCAAAAGATGCGGATAAAAATATGGTAAATCAAAAAGCAAAAAAGCTACTTAAAATGACAGGAATTGAAAAGCTTGCAGATAATAATATCATCCAGGCATCTGGTGGACAGCTGCAGAGAGCCGGCATCTGTAGAGCGCTTATAAATTATCCGGATATCATATTTGGAGACGAACCGACCGGAGCATTAGATTCCAATTCGGCAGCAGAGATTATGTCAATTCTTGCAGGGATAAATAAAAAAGGAACAACCATAATGCTCGTTACGCATGATGTAAAGGTGGCAGCAAAAACCGAAAGAATATTGTATATGGTAGATGGAAATATAGTTGCACAGAAGAAAATGCGTAAATACGATACGCAGCATGACGATATTAAGGAAAGGGAAGAAAGCATTATGAAATGGTTAGTGGAAAATGGATTCTAATTTTTCATTGGCATTCACATAAAGTTCGTATAGAAAATTTATTAGGTAAGTTCGAAATGAAAAGTTCTTAAGAATGTATGTAAGGAAAGACTTAAGATAATTCATAAAGAAAGTTCCTGATAAAGAAGAAAGATAACTATTTGAATAAAGGAGCTATTGATATATGAATTTTTATTTCGCACCTATGGAAGGGTTGACTGGGTACATTTATAGAAATGCCCATAACACTTTTTTTAATAATATAGATAAATACTTTTCACCTTTTATTGTTGCAAATCAAAGCGAAAGTTTTAAAACTCGGGAATTAAATGATATTTTGCCTGAAAACAACCAAGGACTAGTTTTGATTCCACAATTACTAACCAATAATGCAAAAGATTTTATTCATACTTCAAAGAAGATAAAGATGTTAGGATATAATGAGATCAATTTAAATTTAGGATGTCCCTCTAGAACTGTAGTTTCAAAAAATAGAGGATCTGGATTTCTTTCAAAAAAAGAAGAACTTGATGTGTTTTTAGACGAAATTTTCTCTCAATCGATAACAAAAATCTCACTAAAAACCAGGATAGGAAAAGACCGACCTGAAGAATTTTATGATTTAATTGAAATATTTAACAAGTACCCTATAGAAGAGCTTATTATTCATCCAAGGATTCAAAAAGATTTTTATAAAAATAAGCCTAATCTGAAAATCTTTAAGGAAGCCTTGAATTTAAGTAAAAATCCTGTTTGCTATAATGGTGACATTTTTACAATCAAAGATTACAAGGAGTTTTCAGCTGATTTCCCTAATGTAGATACTTTAATGTTTGGCAGGGGATTATTAGCCAATCCTGGACTGAACAGCTACATTACAAATAATATTAAACTTGAAAAAAAATTGCTGAAAGACTTTCATGATAAAATTTATGAAGATTATAAAAGAATACTCTTTGGAGAGAGGAATGTCTTGTTTAAAATGAAAGAATTATGGTTTTATATGATTCCGGCGTTTTCTGATAATGTAAAGTATGCAAAAAAGATTAAGAAATCAGAAAGATTATATGATTACGATGAGGCTGTTTCAAGCTTGTTCAGAGAACAGGATGTTTTAGAAAATTGAGCTGAAAGTCATTAAATTATAGGTTAGAATGGAATAAATGCACACCGCTACGGATTTTGAACTTAGGGGTGTGCATTTTTAGCGTACTCATCATGAATACGATATAAGATCTCAATCATTCTTATTGCTAATCTACCAGAAAAAGAATATTGCAAGCCAGCAAGTTCTGTTAAATCAGTGAAGCACAGAAAGAAAATATTATATTTTTATAGGTTATCTAAAAAAAAGTCTTATGTATTTAATTTCCTATTATTCCATAAAACATTAGGGTTTGCATATCTTGAATATATTTATCGGAAACCTTACTATAATTAACATTACTTTCGGCAATTGATATTATCTCTATAAATCTCATAATTGTATCAGTTGGAATTGTCTTATCTATGGTTCCATCATGTTTACCTACTTCAATATAATCCCTAAATAATTCAAACTTATTTTTGTTTACACTCTCTGTAATAAGCTTAATTAGAACTTTATCATTTAGAGCCTCCAGGGTAAAATATTCACTTAAAGATTTACTTATGTAATTAGAACATAAAGAAAGAGCCTTAAGTATTTTTTCTTTAAAGTTCATATCGGTATAAAGCAATTTTCTTGCGGCCTCTAATACATCTCCCATAAGAGAATTAACACATTCAGCGACTAAGGCATCTTTATTCCCAAAATAATTATAGATTGAAACTTGTGATACATTGGCTTGGGAAGCGATTTCTTTGATATTTACATTTACAAATCCTTTTTCTTTAAACAACCCATTAGCAGCATTTACTATTGATAACTTTTTTTTATTTGTTCTAATCTCATATTTATTCATTTGGACCTCCAATACGTAAGTTTTTATTCAATTATATCATAACAGTTTTGAAATATAAGATTGATATTTCAAAACTATTGAATTGGGAATAATTAAATGTTATAGTTAATTTGAAATATGTACATACGTATTTCAAAACTTTAAGTGAGGTGGATGTATTGAAAAATGTAATATACTACCTTAGTGGAACGGGAAATAGTTTAGCTATAGCAAAGCATATTGGTAAATATTTAAAGGATACTGAGGTTGTGCATATTTTAGCTTTAAATAACTCTATAGAAATAGATAGCAGTTATGAAAGAATTGGGTTTGTATTTCCGGTGTATGAATTGTACATGCCAAATGTAATGAAGGAAATTTTAAATAAACTTAAGTTCCAATCTAATCAATATGTTTTTGGAGTAGCTTCTTTTGCAGGTTCTAGAGGGATGGCATTGCAACAACTTAGGGAGATAGTAGATAAAAATGGTGGAAAACTAGCTGCTGAATTTAAAATAAGAATGCCTGGAAATTGGATTGTGGAATATGGTGGATTTCCAAATTTTCTTTGTAAGTTTCTATACAAAGGAGAAGGTAAAAAAATAGTAAAGATTATTTCAATAATAGATAAAAGGGAAAGAACAGCAATAATAAAAGCAAATATATTAGCTAAATTATTTAATAAAAATTCATTAGAAAGATTAGCAGCTCTGAAAAGTAGAGATGGCGAATTTAAAGTAAATAATAATTGTACACATTGTAAGATATGTAAGAGCATTTGTCCTATGGGTAATATTACAATGTTAAATGATATTCCTACTTGGAATAATAACTGCGAACAATGTATGGCTTGTATTCAATGGTGTCCAGTGAGAGCTATTGAATACTCCAATAAGAATAACAATAGAAAGCGTTATTCGCACCCGGAAATAAAAGCAGAAGACCTTATGCTAAATAAAGTTAAGGAAATAAAGGAGTAGATTTATGAAGAGAGATGGGGCGAAAAGAGCAACTGGATAATTTTTATATGTAAAAAATATTAGTGAAATATAGGGTTGTTTTTAATAGAAATATGTAGTGGATTTTAAAGGTTGTGCTTCGCTCCCATAAATCCTGAACAGAGATGCTCAGGATTTTTTTATGCCTTAATTTAAAACATAAACATAGTAGTCTGTAATACTCCATTAATTAACAAAAGTGTGCACTGAAATAGTGTACGGTTTTATATTGTGCGCCCGGCATGGGCGCAATCTAATGGGTGAAAGTCCCTAGCACGGGTTAATAGTGCCAAGTGCATAGCTTAAGACAAGGGTGTCCATCGTGAGATGGAATCTGAAGGAAGTTGGCGGCCAAACTCCGGTCTGACGAACAGAAACTACATATAAGGCATATGCTTGTGGGTAAGTTTGCAATACAAAACGAAGCCCAAAACTATTCGAAACAAGTGGTGTAAATGTAGCAGATAGATGGAGTGAAAGATTGCGTTCTTACCCGGGGAGATCTGATAGGTAAGTTGTGGATATGAATTTAGAAATAACAACCCATACAGTGATGTATGGCTGAACTATCAGAAGTCAGCAGACGTCATAGTACCATGCAAAACGCGTTAGCGTGGGAAGGACTGAACAATAGGAGGTTTTGGAATTTTGAAGGATACGAGAAAATATGATAAAAGCAGACAACTTCATAAAGAAGGCTCTCTACGAGAGAATAGAGTGGAACTCGAAGGTAATGTAGAAGTGCATAGTATTTCCTCTATGTCAGAAGAAGGAAGAAACGATGTGAATGAATATGATAATGGTTTACTCGAGCAGATATTATCGAGAGATAATATGAATAAAGCATATAAAAGAGTAAAAGCCAATAAAGGAAGTCATGGGATTGATGGTTTGACAGTAGATGAACTTCTACATTATCTAAAAGAGCATGGACAAGAATTAAGGCAATCATTATTAGAAAGTAGATATAGACCTCTAGCCGTAAGAAGGGTAGAAATACCAAAACCTGACGGTGGAATTAGGCTACTTGGAATACCTACTGTATTAGATAGAGTTATTCAGCAAGCGATATCACAAACTCTAATACCAGTATATGAAAAGAAATTTTCTGATAATAGTTACGGTTTTAGACCTTTAAGAAGTGGAAAACAAGCTGTTGAAAAATGTAGGGGATATATTAATGCTGGACATACATGGACGGTGAATATAGACCTTTCTAAATACTTTGATACGATAAATCATGATAAATTAATAAGGATACTATCGGAAGATATTAAAGATAGTAGAGTAATTTCTCTGATACGAAAGTATCTACAAAGTGGAGTGATGATAAATGGGGTATTTATGAATACAGAAGAAGGAGCACCTCAAGGCGGGCCTTTGTCCCCATTATTAAGTAACGTAATGTTACATGAACTCGATGTAGAACTAACAAAACGAGGACTAAACTTTTGTAGATATGCTGATGATGCGAATATATACGTCAAAAGTGAGAAATCAGCAAATAGAGTAATGAAGAGTATTACGAGATTTATTGAGGAAAAGTTAAAGCTTAGAGTGAATAAAGAAAAGAGTACAGTAGATAGACCTTGGAAACTTAAATTTTTAGGATTTTCATTTTACCGAGCAAAAGGTGAATACAGAATGAGAGTTCCTCAAAAACCTATAATCAAATTCAAAGCAAAGCTAAAAGAATTAACTTCAAGAAGTAATGCGATGAGCATGAAATATAGGTTTATGAAACTTAAGCAAGTGATAGTTGGATGGATAAATTATTTTGCTATTGCAGACATTAAAAGTATTCTTAAAACACTTGATGAATGGTTAAGGCGAAGAATTAGAATGTGTTTTTGGAAACAATGGAAAAAGATTAAAACAAAATATGGGAACCTTGTTAAATTAGGAATACCAAACAATAAAGCTTTGCAATATGCAAATACAAGGAAAGGCTATTGGAGAACATCCAATAGCCCTATATTAAACAAAACATTGACCAATAAATACCTTAAAAATATAGGATTAGTTTCTATATCTGAGACATATTTATTAAAACATTAATTTCTATTGAACCGCCGTGTACCGAACGGTATGCACGGTGGTGTGAGAGGTCGCTAAATAAATTAATTATTTAGCTCCTACTCGATTTTATATATAAACTTTACTTTTTCGTAAGAAAATAGTTAAAATTAAAAATTTATTTTAATATAAAATCTAACTATAGAATAATTAAGGAGTTGGAATTTATGAAGATGAAAGCAAAAAAAATTATGATAATATTATTAAGTACTATGTTGATAAGCTCAGGGTTACATAGTAATAGTTTTGGAAAGGAAATAGAGAAGAAACATTTAGAGGTGAATAACAGTCAAAATTTACAGCGATTCACAGATGATTTTTTCAAGAAGAATATGGAGAAGCATTCAATTGCAGGAGCAGCTATAGCTGTTGTAAAGGATGGAAAAGAAGTATTTAAAAAAGGGTATGGGTACAGTGATATAGATAAGAAAATATCAGTAGATCCTGATAAGACTACTTTTCCAGCAGCATCAGTGAGTAAATTATTCACTGCAACAGCTATTATGCAACTGTATGAAGAAGGCAAAATAGATTTGAAAAAAAATATTAATGAGTATATAAATCATTACAAGGTTATTAATAATTATAAGGAACCAGTGACTTGCGGTAATTTATTAACTCATTCTAGTGGAGTTGACGAAGCTAGTGAACTTAATGGCACTACTTTAGATGAAAAATCCATACAATCACAGGAATATTATATGGATACCCATATTCCCAAGGTGGTAAGGGAGCCTAACACTGTTAGTAGATATTGTAACGAGGGGTATAACCTTCTAGGATATATTGTAGAAAAGGTATCTGGTATTACTTATGAAGAATATGTAAAGAAAAATATATTAGAGCCATTAAAAATGAATAATAGCTTAGTTAGATTAAAAAATAATAATACAGCTAAGGGTTATGGGTACGGAGGAATAGGCGGAGACTATAATGAAAGTCCTTTAGCTTATCAATATACTTCCGGATCTTCAGGGATAAATGCAACAGTTAAAGATATGGAAAATTTTATGATAGCTCACTTAAATAATGGAGAGTTTCAAGGAAAGAAAATTTTAAATGAAAAAACATCAACAATAATGAAGGATAAGCAATTTTCAAATGACAGCAGCTTACCTGGAATGGGCTATGGATTTATAAGAAGCAATAGAAATGGACAAGAAATATTAAAACATGAAGGTGCATTACCATCAGGTAGTACTACTACATTATTTTTAATGCCAAAGGAAGGTTTAGGGTTATATATTGCAACCAATTCAGTAAATTCAATTCCATTTAACTTTGAAGAAGAGTTTTTAAATAAATTTTATCCTACCACCAATAATAAGTTTAATGAAATAAAGAAAAATTCAATTAAAAATTTTAGTAAATATGAAGGAACATATAGAAACTATGATGGGATATCAAAAAGTAACATTATGAAGATTGGTTTTTTATTTGACCCTTCTATGAATATGAGAATTATAGCTAATAAAGACGGTACATTAACTCTTAAGGAGTATACTCTTGCTAAACAGAAAATCACTACAACTCTTGTTGAAAAGGAAGATGGAGTATTTGCAAGGGAAGATGGACGAGGAGATTTTGCATTTAAGATAAATGACAGTGGTAAAGTAACTTATGCATTTAATGATGTAAGCCATAATTCATTTGAAAAGATAAGTTTTTTTGATGAAATAAATTTTAACATAGCTATATTTGCTATAGCTATGATTATGTTCGTTATTAATATAATTGGAACAATAGTTTTGTTTATAAAAAGGAGGTTTAAACAAACAGGGTGCAAAAGTTGTAGGGGCATAAAATTAATTAGAACAGCAAACTTAGTTATTAGTGCGTTTAATGTAGTTGGAATGCTTGGTGCAACTATAATGGCAATGACTATGATTAGTACTAATGATTTTACCTTTGCATGGTTACTTTATACTTTTTTAGGATTTCTAATAGTATCAACGGTTTTAAGTATTTGTGGATTAATTATTTTAATATATAATTGGGTTAAAAAGAGAGGAAGAAAAGCAGAAAAAATTTATTTTACAATCATAACTATAGTTAATTTTATTTTCATATGGTTCATATATTACTTTGATTTTTTAGGATTCAAAATATAACCTGAAACATCAATTATTTTGAAATGTGGTATAATTTTATTAAAAACAGGTATTTGATGGGAGAAATAAGCGCTATGTTTAATGTACTGATTGTAGATGATGAAGTAGAAATAATTGAACTTATGGAAGTATACCTACTAAATGATGGGTATAAGGTGTTTAAAGCTACAAATGGGGTAGATGCACTTGATATAATTAATGAAGAAAAGATTCATCTTGTGATTTTGGACATAATGATGCCAGGAATAGATGGGTTGCAGGTTTGTATGAAGATTAGAAAAGAGTATAATATTCCAATTATAATGGTTAGTGCAAAGGGTCAAGACATTGACAAAATACAAGGATTATCTACAGGGGCAGATGATTATATGGTAAAGCCATTTAACCCAATGGAACTTATTGCTAGAGTGAAAGCTCAAATAAGAAGATATGTATATCTTAATGAAAATCACAAACCGTTTGACGATGAAGATATTATTGAAATAAAAGGGATTACTATAAACAAAAGAAATCATAAAGTTAATTTATTTGGTACAGAGTTAAAATTAACTCCAAAAGAATATGAGATATTGTTGCTATTGGCAAGTAACGGTGGGAAAGTATTTAATGCTGAGGATATCTTTAAAGAAATTTGGAAAGAAAAATATTTTGAAGGAAATAATACTGTTATGGTTCATATATGGAGATTAAGAGAAAAGATAGAGGATAATCCCAAGGAACCTAAAATAGTAGAAACGGTGTGGGGAGTGGGATATAAAATTGAAGAATAACAGTATTAAATATAATATACTCCTAAATTTTTTTACAGCTACGATAATGTCTATAATATCAACATTAGTAGGAGTTTTTTTAGTAATTATGTGGCTACATATTTTTTGCCAAAGTCTCTATATGAAATTTATTAATGATTATAATACAAATAGTTCAGTTATGCTGGGGATTAGTATAGGAGTGTTTGTGATTTTTATAGTGCTGATGTGCTTAATATTTATCAAAAAAATGAATAAAATCACTGATTATATAGAAGAAATATCACAAAATTTAAAGATAGTAGCTAATGGAAATACAGATATAAATATACCTATCAGAACAAAGGATGAGCTGGGAACATTAGCTTCAGATGTTAATAAAATGGCATATAGCATAAAAGAACTACTGAAAAAAGAAAGACAGTGGGAAAAGCAGAAGAATAACTTGATTACAAATTTATCTCATGATTTAAGGACTCCGCTTACTTCTGTTATTGGGTTTTTACAGTTGATTGAAAAGAAAAATTATAAAAATGATAATGAGTTGCATCATTATTGCGAAGTTTCATTAAGTAAAGCAAAGGAATTAAAGAGTTCAGTGGAACAACTTTTTGAGTTTACAAAGATATGTAATGGAGATGTAAATTTAAATAAATCTAATATATATTTACACCAATTAATAGAACAAGTTACCATTGGTTTTATACCGGCTTTTGAAAATAGTGGTATGGAATATAGAATATCTTCAAAAGATGCAGGTTTAATAATAGATGGAGATGCTATTTTATTAGTTAGAGCCTTTGAAAATATAATATCTAATGCAATTAAGTATGGTAGTAAGGGGAAATATTTAGATATAAATATAGGGAAAGAAAATAATATGGCTGTAGTTAGCTTTGTAAATTATGGAGATATAATAGAAGAAGAGAATTTGAAGAATTTATTCCAAAGGTTATACAGGGTAGAAAAAGCTTGTAATAAAAAAGATGGAACTGGACTTGGGCTTGCAATTGTAAAGACAATAGTAGAATTACATAATGGTAATATAGAGGTTGCAAGCTCTAAGGAAAAAACAGAATTTAAAACAAAATTACCACTTGATCAATAGGAACAGAAAATAGTAACTAATTCCTTTTTTAACCTAGTTCTTGTTTCACTATATATTATTTTTTTATAGGAAGTTATGCCTTAAATTTAAAGGATTAAACAATAAAATTAAATGCATAATTTTAATATGGTTAGTCTCTATGTTAGGTTTATCTCCATTAACTTTATTAATGATAAAGTATTGTAATTTAATGATAAATGGATACTACGCAGCAGTTAATCACCTTAGGGGAGCCTTGGACTTTTTCCAAGGCTCTTATTTTTTTAAAAATATTATATGAGGTAACGAACCTAATATAATAACTTCTTTAAGATAGGTTAATATTAATTCCTTGACCGTTGTTTCTAAAGCATCGATATCCTTTTTTACGGGCCTCTAAGTGTTCTTTATGAGTAAACATTGTAATATATTTAAATATAGAAAGAATCTGCTGGTTTAGAGGGGGATAAAATGAATACATTAAAACATCTATCTAAAGTTTTTGAGTCATCGGAGGAAATTATTTTTGACGATTCCTCCAAGATTGTTTTAATGAGTGATTGCCATAGAGGAGATGGAAACTGGTCAGATGATTTTTCGAAGAATCAAAATATTTATTTTGCGGCCTTAACTCATTACTATGACGAACACTATACTTACATAGAGATTGGTGATGGAGATGAACTTTGGGAGAATAAAAGACTTTCTGACATTAAGAGGGTACATAGCGATGTTTTCTGGTTGCTATCTAAATTTTATAATGAAGATAGGCTTAATTTTATTTTTGGAAACCATGATATAGTAAAAAGAAACGATAAATTTGTAAAAAATAATTTATATAAATACTTTGATGAACTCAAGAAAAGGTATATTCCTTTATTCGATAATATTAGGATCCATGAGGGGATAGTATTGAGGCATAAAGTTACTAATGACAAAATCTTTCTAATACACGGGCATCAAGTGGACTGTCTAAATGATAAAATGTGGAGATTGACCAGATTTTTAGTAAGGTATTTATGGAGACCTCTTAACTTCTTTGGAGTAAATGATCCAACTAGAACAGCACAGAATTACCATAAGAAACAAGTAGTAGAAAAAAAGCTTATTGAATGGGTAATAAAAGAAAAACAGATGATGGTCGCAGGACATACACATAGGCCTATGTTTCCTGAAGTAGGTGATCCTCCATATTTCAATGATGGAAGCTGTGTTCATCCTCGATGCATAACAGCAATGGAAATTGATTTTGGTAATATCAAACTTGTAAAGTGGTATGTTAACACAAAGAAGGACGGAACTTTATTCGTAGACAGCGAAGTACTTGCAGGACCAAGAAAATTAAAGGATTACTTTGATACTTAAATAGTATAAAAATATGACGTGACATTATGGGTCTATAATTTATGTTAAGAAAATATCCATTATCAAGCCCATTTAGATGAAAAATTAGGTGGGGGTTCTAGCCTTAGGTGTAATTTTAACAGCAAGTTTACTTGCAACACCAATAAAAAATGTATATGCTGATTCATATAAGAGTGTTACTATAGGGTATGATTTGACGAATCAAGAGAAAGAAAACATGCTAAAGTATTTTGATGTAGATAGGAATAGTGCGAGTGTTGTTGAAGTTACAGCTAGTGAGGAGAAGAAATATCTGGGAGATACAGTATCTAGAGCTCAATTAGGTAATAAGGCGATATCATGTTCTTATATTGAGCCAACAAGTACTGGTACCCCCTACTGAGACACAAGAGTTCACTGGTTATTAGAGATGTCTTCTGTATTTAAGGAAGGCACATTTATATAGTGGATTTAACCTATCATGATTCGGATCCACCAGTAAACCTTCGACTAATTAATAAATTAGTTGGGGGTTTTCTTATGATTTAATTATATATAGAATCTAGCATCAGATTTGATTTTAGTAGGAAGACTTTTGTGTTTGTAAAAAATAAGCTAATTATTAAGTTAAAAAAATAAATTACATATAATTATATGAATAGAATCAAAATAACAAGACAATAGTTTATTAATTTAACATATTGGTATATAATAGTTTGAATTGGAGGTATTAGATATGGAAAATGAAAATAATGAAATATATGATATTTTTTTGAACTTCACTTATAGTCAATTAAAAAATTTATTTAAGAAGGCAAAGAGTAAAGAAGAGCAGGATTTTTATATTATGTTATCTAATATGGTTCTACAAAAGGAACAAGAAAAGGTCATAGGTAAATAATTATGCCAACGTACACAATATTTGCAGGCGAGGATACCATTGAAAGAAGGTACCATTCCTCATTAAAGAATTTAAAATATGCCAAGTTGGATAAATAATATATTAAGTAAGTAGCTAGAAAAACTTAGTGCGTTTACTAGCTACTTATTTAACGTAATAGGAGTTTTTAAACCTCTTTATAATCAACAGATTTTGCAGACAATGTCTGCAAAATTGTTTGCTATGTTTTGCCTTTGGTTACTGGAAAGAAAATATAATTAATTAATATTAAGTAGTTAAGAAAAAAGAATGCTGATATAATGTTTTTTAGAATAGTTATAAAGGGGTTATTAAATGAAATATTATTTAGCACCAATGGAAGGAATTACGGGATACATATATAGAAATTCTTATGAAAAATTTTTTAATAATATTGATAAATACTTTACACCTTTTATTGTTACAAATAAAAGTAGAAGTCTTAAGTCTAAAGAATTAAGAGATGTTTTGCCTGAAAATAATAAAGGGATGAATATAGTTCCGCAAATACTTACTAACGATTCAGAAGGGTTTATTATTACTTCTAGAAAATTACAACAATTAGGTTATAAGGAGGTTAATTTAAATTTAGGATGTCCTGCTGGAACGGTTGTTTCAAAAAATAGAGGCTCGGGATTTCTAGCCAAAAGGGAAGAACTTGATATGTTTTTAGATGAAATATTTAAAATAGATGATATGAAGATTTCTATAAAAACTAGAATAGGAAAAGATAGTTCAGAGGAATTTTATGAGCTAATAAAAATTTACAATAAATATCCTTTAGAAGAATTAATTATCCATCCGAGAATACAAAAAGATTTTTATGGAAATAAACCTAATTTACAGGTATTTAAAGATGCATTATCTTTAAGCACCAATCCAGTATGTTATAATGGGGATATTTTCACTATTGATGATCATAATAAGCTAATGAAAGCTTTTCCAGAGGTAAAAGCAGTAATGCTAGGAAGAGGGATACTAGCTAATCCAAGGTTAATAAATGAGATTAAAAATAATACTAATACTAATATAGATAAACAAGTACTAAAAGATTTTCATGATGAAATTTTAAATAAATATATAGAATTATTTGATGAAGATAGAAATGCAATATTTAGAATGAAAGAGCTATGGGGGTATATGATTTATATGTTTTCAGATAATAAAAAATATGCTAAGAAAATAAAGAAGTCACAAAATTTAAGTGATTATAATGAAGCTGTCTTAAGTTTATTTACGGAGCAGGAAATCATAGAAGGGGCTGGATTATTTAATAATCAATATTAAATATGGATGTCTTCTATTAAATAAGTATGATTAAGAAGAGCAAGAGGATATAATAAAATAATTTTATATTATTGGTGGGTTTTAAAGGTTAAGCATCGCCTCCATCAGTAAAACCCTCGACTAATTAATTTTAGTCGGGGGTTTTCTTATAGTCCACTATAAATTTTGTATTTAAATTCTTTTCACTGCAAAATGCACTTGGTGTTATACATCAGGTGTTTTATATTTTTTTGAAAAATTATTCTATGTATATTTAATGGTAATTAAGTACATCATTATCTATAGGAACTACATTATGTTAAATTTATTTCCTGTAAAAATTATCTGATAGTAATAGTAATAATTTAATTAATGTTGCAGCTTGAGGAAGATGAACAGTTACGAAGGTGATGATTTAAGCTGAAAATGGGTTAAATGGTTGGAGAGTAAATAAATGTTTAAATACATTATAAAATAAATGATTAATGAAAGGACATAATATGAGAGAAATAATATTGCACTGTTTTCAATGGAAAATCTCAGATATAACTAGAATTTTAGATAAAGTAAAAGAGTGTGGCTATACATCCATACAGGTTACTCCCGTGCAACCTTGCAAAAAAGGAGATGAATGGTGGACATACTATCAACCGCTATCATTTAAAATAGGTAATAGAAGTGGAACAAAGGAGGATTTAACAGAATTATGTTATAAAGCTAATAAAATAGGAATTAAAATCATCGTTGACGTAGTGTTACGACATTTAGCGGGTGATGAGAGTGGAAAGCTAATACCAAGTCAAACCGTAGATCAAAACCTACTAGATAACCCCAAATTTTGGACTAACGCAAAAAATACAGTGGATTATGGCAATAGAAATGCAATTGTTAATGGTGCTTTTGGATTACCAATGCTCAATTACAATGATGTAGAATTACAAAAAATTTATATAAATTTTTTAAAAGAACTAAGGAATTGTGGAGTGGGTGGGTTCAGAATCGACATGGGTAAGCATTTTGCATTAGAAAGTGAAGGAAGTTACTTTTGGACAAGGGTATTTGGTGAATTTAAAGATATGTTCAACTATGCTGAATGTATTGAATCCAGTAAAGAACTATTAAACAAGTATACACCTTTTATCAATGTGTTAACTGATGGTGATGCAACCGACCAGAGCAAGATGGTTATTTATGTAATGTCCCATGACACCGAGGAAAGCTGGGGATTTACTAAAAGCATGGATGATAATGTGATAACATCAAAATGGGGTTTACTATTAAAAAATCATAAAGAAAGTAATGTATTATTTTATATTAGGGCATATTCAGATTTATGGAAAATGGAAAATATTAAAAATATTAATTTGGCAAGATAAATGACTGCTATGGTTATTTTTGAAATTAGACTTGCTTTTAAAAAACTTGTATGTAAAAAATGATTAATAGAAAAAAGGGACTTTAAGGAGAGGGCGGAGGAAGGTTTGTCAATATGAGGAGACTATGATAGTATATAAGCATATAAGGAACTCCCTATATTTTTTTTTGTGAATTTTAACTTTGTAATTTCTATTCTTATGAAGTTGTAAAAAGAAAATTGACAATAATTCTTATATATTAGAGTTAACAATAACGAATGGAGGAAATGAAATTATGGCTGATTTGCCAAATTGCCCAAAATGTAATTCAGAATACACTTACGAAGATAGAAGTATTTTTGTTTGCCCTGAATGTGCTCATGAATGGACTTTAGAATTAGAAACAGAAAGTAGTGAAGAGAAAAGGATTATCAAAGATGCAAATGGAAATGTATTAAACGATGGTGATTCTGTAACAATAATCAAAGACCTTAAAGTAAAAGGAAGTCCATTAGCCATAAAAAAAGGTACAAAAGTAAAAAATATACGGTTGGTTGATGGAGATCATAATATTGATTGCAAAATTGATGGGTTTGGAGCTATGGAATTAAAATCTGAATTTGTTAAAAAGGTATAAATCAAGGTTTAATGTAATAGAACCGAAGTAGTGAACTTCACCCCATTGAATGATTATAACTAAAAAAGTTGTAAAATTCATCTGATGGGGTGTTTTTATATATAAATACTAAAAGGAGAATAAGTTTAATAAAATGATTCCATCCTTATTATACTTTCTATTTTGTTGACGTTTTCTAGTTCTTTTATTTTTTCTAATGAAATTCTTATGTTTTTTTCTGAACTTTTATGTGTAATAAATCCTAGTGGTCCATGATCATCGTGCCTTACATCTCCAGTAACGGACATAATGCTGACATTGTTTTTCCCAAATATTTTCGCTGTATCTCCTAAAACTTCTACTGTATCTTTAACATTAAGTCTAATATAGAATTCTGATTCATTTTCTTCTGATTTTTTCACTTCTTTAAAATCAGTCTTGTCACTTAGGTCTAATAAGTCATAAGGATTTACATTATTTCTTAATATGGATATTATATCACCTACAACTGCACTTCCAGTTGGAAAAGCTCCAGCGCCTTTTCCATATAGCATTAACTCTCCAACTGCATTTCCTTTTATCATAATAGCATTAAATGCATCGGCTACATTTGCCATTGGGTGGCTCGAAGGTATTAGGGTTGGATGTACTCTTAGCTCTAATTTGTTATTTACTTCTTTAGCTATTGCTAAAAGTTTTATTGAATAACCAAGTTTTTTAGCATATTCTATATCTATGTCACTAATTCTTCTTATTCCTTCTCTATAAATACAATCATGATCTACCTTAGTTCCAAATGCTAGAGAAGACATTATCGCAAGCTTATATACAGCGTCAAAGCCATCAACATCAGAGGTTGGGTCCGCTTCAGCATAACCCTTTTCTTGCGCCTCTTTTAGCGCTTCATCAAAGCTAATCCCATCCATTGTCATTTTGCTTAATATGTAATTAGTTGTTCCATTTATAATTCCAATTATCTGCTCAATCCTATTGGCTGTAAGGCTCTCATTAATCTCGCGTATTATTGGAATTCCACCAGCCACACTTGCTTCATAATAAAACAATACGTTTTCTTTCTCCGCTGTTTTAAATAACTCTTCGCCCCAGTTCGCGATAACTAATTTATTAGCAGTTACAATATGTTTTTTAGATTTCATTGCGCGTATCATATACTCTTTAGATTTATCGCATCCACCAATAAGTTCAACCACAATTTTTATACTTTCATCATTTATAATATCATCAATGTTATCTGTTAATAGGCCATTAGGTGCTTTGACATCTCTTTTTTTATTTATATCTTTTACAAGTATTTTAGCAACTTCTATTTCATAATTTGAACGTTTCATTATTTCTTTTTTATTTTCCTGAAGTATTTTCCATACACCTGTCCCAACATTTCCAAAACCTAAAATCGCTATTTTTACCTTTTTCATATTAGTTTTCCTTTCTAAACTTTAAAGTTATTCCTCCGTCATCTAAGGTGATGGAGGAATATAGTTAGGAACAAGACCTTATTTTGAAACCAACTGCCAAAGAATTATTAACTTTTTATTGAATAGATTTTTCTAGAGCTTGCGTCAAATCGTATATAATGTCATCGATACCCTCAACACCAATTGAAAGTCTTATCAAATCTGAAGTAACTCCAGCAGATTTTTGCTCCTCTGCGTTAAGCTCTGCATGAGTTGTGCTTGAGGGGTGAATTACTAGAGATTTTGCATCTGCAACATTTGCAAGCAGCGAAAATAATTCTACACTATTAATAAATTTCTTTCCAGATTCAAGGCCACCTTTTATTCCAAAAGTGAATATTGATCCTGCGCCCTTTGGTAGGTATTTTTTAGCTAATTCTTTATATTTGCTCCCTTCAAGTTCAGGATAATTTACCCATGAAACATTTGGATGCTTACTCAAAAATTTAACAACTTGCCTAGCGTTTGCTACATGTCTCTCAACTCTTAATGATAATGACTCCAAACCTTGAAGAAATAAAAATGCACTTTGAGGGCTAAGCGTAGCACCGGTGTTTCTTAAAAGTTGAACTCTAGCTTTCAAAGCAAATGCTGGAGCACCTAAATTAGCATATACTATTCCATTATAACTTTTATCCGGAGTTGTAAAATCAGGGAATTTACCGCTTGCTGCCCAATCAAATTTACCAGCATCAACTATAATTCCACCAATAGTAGTTCCATGTCCTCCAATGAACTTTGTTGCTGAATGAATAATTACATCTGCACCATACTCAATTGGACGACAAAGGAATGGAGTTGCAAAGGTATTGTCAATAATAAGGGGTATTTTATTTTCATGAGCAATATTCGCTACTGCCTCTATATCTAGAACGTTTATTTTTGGGTTTCCCATTGTTTCAGCATAAAGTGCTTTTGTTTTATTCGAGATAGCTTTTCTAAAATTTTCAGGATCATCTGGATCAACAAATGTTACGTTAATTCCAAGTTTTCTAAGAGTAACATTAAATAGTTCATAAGTACCACCATATAGAGTGCTTGCAGCTACTATTTCATCACCTGAATTTGCTACATTAAGTATTGCATAGAATGTTGCAGCTATTCCTGAAGCTGTAGCAAGTCCTGCTACTCCGCCTTCAAGAGCGGCTACTCTTTTTTCAAAAACGTCTGTAGTTGGGTTCATTATTCTTGAATATATATTTCCTTCTTCTTTTAATTGAAATAAATTTGCTGCATGATCTGCATTTTTAAAAACATAAGATGATGTTTGATAAATTGGAACTGCTCTTGATCCTGTAGTAGGATCTGGAACCTGCCCTGCATGTACCTGTAATGTTTCAAAACTTAATTTTCGCTCACTCATATTAATTTCTCCTTTTATAATTATTTTTCAAAAAAAAGCTGCTCTCCTATAAGGAAAGCAGCATGATTAATTTTATTAAACAATAAAATTGTATCATAAAATTTGCTATCGTCCTTATCTTTCAGATTTTACAATCTGATGGAATTGACACCATTGCACTTCTTTTAAAAATGCTGGTTGTCGGGCATCATCGGGCCAGTCCCTCTGCCGCTCTGGATAAGTTATATTTAGTTGTTAGTATTTAGTACATTATTTATTTAGATTTTTGGGGAAGAAAAAAAGCTACTTTCCTATAAGGAAAGTAGCAATAGTTAACTTTAATAAACAATAAAATTGTATCATAAAATTTGCTAACATCCTTATCTTTCAGATTTTACAATCTGCAGGAATTGACACCACTACATTCGAATAAGAATGCTGGTTGTCGGGCTTCATCGGACCAGTTCCTCTGCCACTCTGGATAAGTTGTATTCAGTTATTAGTATTTAGTATATTACTCATAAAAACAATTGTCAATACTTTTTTAAAAGATAAAATTATTTTAATTATGCCCTTTTATAATACTATATGCTGCACTGAACATACCAAATAAAATGCCAACGATAGGGAATATAATCCAATTAATGTGCCATAGATTAAAAACTAATCCACTGACAAGGAAGATACAGATTGCTAATGGCCATACGATAGCAGCAACTGCACCAATAAGTTTATTATCTTCAGTTTTTTCTTTTGAAAAGTCACCAATCTGTAAAAGAATACTAAAACTCTGCTTAATATTTCCAAAATATATAAAGAGGAAAACGGCAATAGCAATCATCACAAGTAAAACAACTACTCCGTAGCTAGATGCATTGTCGCCAAAAGCAGATGATACAAAAAGTGCAACTGGTGATATGACACATATGCACACACCTGTTATTACAGATATCATATGGGTTGATGCAAAAGCATTATTTTTTTGATTTACAATTACTTTTACATGAGGAGGCAAATCAAAACCGCTTTGTAGATACTTGTATTTTTCTAGCTTTATACCGGAATAAATGAATAAAGCTATAGCAGGTACAAGTAGAATAAATAGTGGAATAATACCAAACATATCGCTGAAATTTTTTGAAATACCTTTACCGAGAATGCCATTATCTACGAGAGTGGTAATTAATATTAATATAGCCGTTGCTACAATACATAAAGAAACACCAATACCCAACAATAAGCCAGATCTCTTTTTTTCAGCCATAAAATTATCTGCATCTTCCTGTGTAATGGTTTTAAGTATAACATCATCTTTCATATGTTCGATGCCGAGTTCATCAATTAATTCGTCAATATTGCCAAATTCTGAAATTACAATACCAATGGCCTCATTTTCTGATTTTCCATCATTCTTATTCTCGTTATATTTTTCTTCCATATTCCATAATAAATCGTTTTTTAATTTGACCGTCTGATTTGTTCTTGGTAGGACTTTAAACATATTATCTAAATAATTTTTTATAGTTTCCATTTTAATCCCTCTCCTTAATAAATTTATTAATAACTTCTTTTGTTAAGCTCCATTCTTCACATTTTTCTTTATAGTAGGTTAAACCTACGGGGGTGATTTTATAATATGTGCGTCTTTTACCAAAGGTTTCGTCTTTATAGAAAGATTCGATATATCCATTCTTCTCAAGACGGTTGAATGCTGAATAGAGTGTGGTCTCTTTCATAACATACTTCTCCTCTGATAATTTTCTGATGTTTTTTGATATTTCATACCCGTAGGATTCGCCATCTTGAAGCATAAAAAGAATAATCGTATCATTATATCCTCGAATTACATCGCTGCTTATCAAATTATATCCTCCTTTAATTTTACTGCATCTGTAGTACTTTGTCTGTCGTAGTAATTTAAGAATAACACAATTACTACGACAGGTAAAGCATTTTTTAAAACTTGCATAGATGTCATATTACAGTAAGTTTTGAAGATGGTACCTTATAGATTATTATGATAAACTATATACAGTAATAATTAAATTGTAAGGAATGGTGAGTTATGGACATAATATTTTTATTAAAAGCAATTATAATAGCAATAGTAGAAGGGGTAACTGAATTTATCCCAGTATCGTCTACAGGACATATGATATTGATTGGATGGGCAATTGGGTTTGAGGGAGAATTTGCAAAGATGTTTCAAGTTGTAATCCAACTTGGAGCAATAATGGCAGTTGTTGTTTTGTATTGGGAGAAGATTAGCGAAAGTATAATAGAATTTTTTAAGTTTATATTTAGTAAAGGAAAAAAGGGAAAGAAAGGATTCAGATTTGGTATAAATGTTATTACGGCATCTATTCCAATGGGAATTGCAGTAGTAGTATTATACGACAAAATAAAACTACTGTTTACACCAGAGGCTGTTATAGTAGGATTCATAGTTGGTGGATTATTGTTACTAATAATCGAGAAGAGAGTTAGAAATAGGGATCATAAAGTAGAAAGTATAGATAGCATAACGCCTATACAATCATTTAAGATCGGTTTATTACAACTTTTTTGTGTGTGGCCAGGAATGTCAAGAAGTGCTTCTACAATTATGGGTGGATGGATTGCAGGATTATCAACACCAATAGCAGCAGAATTTTCATTTTTCATAGCGATTCCAGCTATGATAGGGGCGACAGGTAAGGACTTATTTGAATTTGATTATTCTATAATGACGAAAACATTATGGATTTCATTAATAGTAGGATTTGTTGTAGCCTTCATAGTATCTTTGATAGTTATGAAAAAATTTGTGGATTATTTGAAAAAGAAACCAATGAAAGTCTTTGCAATATATAGAATAGTAGTAGGTATTTTACTTGGAATATTAGTATTAACTAAGGTTATTGTTTTAATATAATCATAGAGAGTAAATAGCAAGTGGCATTCTTTCTTTATGAAACGGCAAAGGGAAAAAAATACATATGTATTAAGTGATATGAAGACGGTAGTAAATGTTTAGAACATAAATAAATAGTATTAAAATAGTGAGACCCTACTAGAATCATTGATTCTAGTAGGGTCTCTAATTACAAAGCAATAGTTATTCTGTAAGCTTAATTATTATATCCTTATATTGAGAGTACTTGTTTAAAAGAACATCTCTTTTTAATATTTCAAAATCTTTAAAGTCAAAGCCAGGGGATACCATACAGCCAACAAGAGAGTAACCTGAACTATTCATAGCAGAACCAAAGATATAATTCTTAGGTACTAGGAATTGTGGGGTTTCTCCATTTTTTATATTAAGACCTAGTTGCTTAGTAGTAAGTTCTCCCTCTGGGCTTATCATATATATTGTAAGAGGGGAACCTGCATGATAGTACCACATTTCATCTGATTTCAATCTATGGAAACTTGAAATTTCTCCATCTCTTAATAAAAAATAAATACTAGTCCAAAGTATTCTTTCACCTTCAAAGCTAGTTTTTAAATCATTGGAGCTAATATTTTCACAAGAGTCAAAGCTGCTTTTGTAGAAACCACCTTCAGGATGAGGTTCCATATTTAATGTGTCAATAAAGTATTGTGATGAGTGCATAATTTATCTCCTTTGTAAAAAAATGATTACACTTAATTATAATCAAATAGATCAGTAGTGACAAGGGTAGTTTCATTTAGATTATAACTATAGCAGCGTCAATACAAAAACTGTATTAGAAAATTCCAATACAGCTTTTGTATTTGTTTACTCAATTAATCCCAAAAACCATCATGAACATTTACGACATCTTGCTCAATTTCTTCAAAAGGGCCTTCAACATTAATATTCTTTTGTCCTTTTGCAAAGACATATCTGCAAGATAAATCAAAGGTTGGATTTATATCATTATTACCAGTAAGCTCTAGTAATCTTTTCTCGCTTATACCATATACTACTTCCCCCACATTACCCCAATATATTGCACCAGAACACATTACACATGGCTCGGCAGTTGTATATAAAGTACAATTCCATAAAAAGTCTTTTGTTTATTTGCAAAACATTTTTAACTAGTTAAATAAAATCCCTTTTCTATCTTATTTTTAAAATATAAAATATTTGTAAGGTTTATTTAAGGTTAATGTTATCAAGAGATAAGATTAACCTTATATAATGTACCTATAGCAAGATTCACTTCATAATTATTATCTTACCGAAAAAATAATTACTGAAGAGGAATACAAGGAGGCACAATATGATATATTGGGAACTTAAAAAAATATTAAAATCAAAAACTGGAATAATTGTAGCGGCGATATTTATTTTACTTTGCGGAGTAATGGCTTTTATAAAACCAGAAATGGAAACACAGAACTCACATAGAAATGAGCAATATGAGTTAATTAAAGACACAAGAAAAGCAGAGGTAATTGCACAGGGGAAATTAGATGCAAAAATAGGAACAATAAAAGAAATGGCAAATAGTCAGGAGAAGGATGACTTTAGTAAAGGTATAAAAGAAATATCCAGTAAAAAGTTAAAAAGTATGGAAGATACAAAATATAAGGATGTTAGCTTCTGGAAGGTATACGATTATAGAGCAACCAATACTTTTATGGCATTCTGTATGGTGGTAATTCTAATTATAGTTTGTTGTAATACATATACAGATGAGATTGTTTCTACGGTAGAAAATTTGATTCTTACATCAAAAAATAAAAATAGGGCTTTATATTCAAAACTAGGACTTGGAATATTAATACCAACAGTTTTATATGGAGGGTATCTAGCAATTCAATTCATAGTGACAGCGATTCAATATGGCATGCCCACCAATGGGAAACTACAAGCAATAAGAATAATAGATAATCCTATTTTAGTAAGGGATGCATATACCATAATTCAATTTATAATATTTAAGATAGGAATAATGATATTAATACTAGCTACTTTAGGTGTAATTGCATGTTTATTCTCATTTATAACAACAAGTTCAATAGCATCAACAAGTGGATTTTTGATTTTTATTATTACTCCAAAATTATTAACAGTGGTAAAAATAATTCCGAGTAATGTTAAAATGGTGCTCGCGAATGTTAATTTTATAAATTTATTATTTTATTTTAATCAGTTTGCTGGCATATATTTTGGAAATGTGAAATTCTTTGGGATGAACTTTGACTTAATAAATCTTTGCCTTGGAATACTGGCAGTAACTATAGTGGCAGGAATTACACTCAGCGTAGTATCATTTAAAAAAATATTAGTAAGATAATTAATGGATTTTAAAATTAGAGGAGGAACGATTATGAACAAGCTTGAAATAAGAAATTTAACAAAAAGCTTTGGAAAAAAGAATGCAAATAATAATATAACACTCACTTTAGAAAATGGTGTATATGGACTACTCGGACCAAATGGAGCGGGTAAAACTACACTAATGAAACAAATAGTAACATTAACAAAACCTACCAGTGGAGAAATTATTTATAATGGAAAAAGTATTTATGATAAAGAAGATGAGTACCGAAATATTATTGGATACCTTCCGCAAGAATTTGGTGCATATAAGAATTTCACAGCAAAACAATTTTTGAAATATGTGGCTGCATTAAAGGGAATAGACAAAAATAAAGCCTCTGAAAAAATTGATGAACTACTAAATCTTGTTGGATTATATGAGGTTAGAAACAAGGCAGTTGGCAAATTTTCAGGTGGTATGAAAAGAAGAGTTGGAATTGCACAAGTATTATTAAATGATCCTAAAATAGTTGTACTTGATGAACCAACAGCGGGTCTTGATCCACAAGAAAGAGCAAGATTTAGAAATCTTATAGCTGATATATCTAAGGAAAAAATAATAATACTTTCAACTCATATTATTTCGGATATAGAAGCAGTAGCAAGAGAAACCATAATGATTAAAAATGGTAGCGTTATAATAAAAGGAAGTCATAAAGATTGACCTGGTCAAGCAAAATTGTAACACTTGTGTGTAATTAATTATTTAGAATATCTTTTCTCAAAAGAAGTTAACCCTCCCAGAGAACTATGAGGCCTTTTATGATGATAATATCTAAAAATATAGTCATTTATTAGCTCTTCTAAATGCAGAGCATCCTTAATACTGTAATGCTTAATATGTTCATTCTTAAGTTTTCCAAAGAAAGACTCCATAGGAGCGTTATCATATGGACAACCTGCTTTGCTCATAGATTGTTGCATTTTTTTATTCTCACAAAAAGAAGTGAATGCCTTTGAGGTATAATCGTCTAAAGAAAAGGGATTGCTCCCTTCCCCTCGTCTAAGAACCGTACGTGAGAGTTTCCCGCTCATACGGCTCAAGCATTTCTTCACCTTTTCAGGCGGCATTCAGTGATTGTAGTTTCATTCTTCTTATAACAAAATATTCCTTATGTAAAAAAGGATTTTGAGAGATTTGCAAATTTGGGTGTCGGACTATTTTGATTCGCCTTAAATTAATAAGAGAATAGTCTTCTGTCATAAAAACCCATATTTTGTATCCCTTCTGATGCCAATACTTATTAATTCGCCACCGTTTATTTTTATTTGGGTGTCGATGCTTTGCCCAATAATGTAATAAGTAATAAAGTGTGTTGTTAATGTAAGAAAAAACTTGACTGGCTACCGTGTGTTTATGATAGTTAGTCCAACCTCTTATTACAGAATTGAGTCTACGAATTATATCCGATTGAGTGCATGCTTTCCCTTCTTTAAGAATAATAGTGGAACATTTCCTTATCAAGCTTTTTATTGAACCTTTTGAAGGTTTAACAATAAGTTTTTCTTTGAATTTCCGAAATGTCCAACCTAGAAAGTCAAAACCTTCATTTATATGGGTAATTCTAGTCTTTTCTTCAGATAACACTAGTCCTCGAGTTTCAAGAAACTGACTAACAACTTCTTTAAGTTCTATTGCAACTTCTTTAGTATTTGCAGTTATTATAAAGTCATCAGCATATCGTACTAGATTTACTTTGGTTTTTGCACGATAGTGATTTTCGATATTCCCTTTTGTGTTACGATGGTATTTATCTTGAATCACCTTTTCAAGACCATCAAGTGCCATGTTTGCATAAAGACTTGATATGGCACCTCCTTGCGGAGAACCTGTGTCCGTCGGAAATAACTTACCCTCGTATATAAACCCTGATTTCAGAAACTGTTTCATGATTCTTTTATCCATTGGAATGTTTTCTTGTAACCAACTATGGTTGATGTTATGTCGGGTAAGAGTGGAGCATTACTGCTCCCTACTCCCCTTGGAACCGTACTTATATGTTTCCATATATACGGCTCGAGCATGCTTTCATCCGAGACTTCTGTTCAAATTATTCCTGCAAGTTTCTTATTCAGTATACTTTTGTGGCAGTCAAATATTTGCTTTTTATTTGGTTCTGTTAATGTGCTAGAAAAGTAATTACTATACTCTTCATCACAGCTTTTGTGTACCAGTTGTATATTTTTATATTCATTAGTACCACCAAATATTTTAGGTATTTTATAGTGAGTTACCAGGATTTCTTTTCCATTTGTAATATCTTTTTTACATAAAGGGCATAAGTATTTCTGTTTTTTAGCTAATTTTTGTCTCGATTTAATATTATTTTTATCGAATTCTTTAGTCTTTCTCTTTTGAAAATAATCATTAAGTCTTTCATCAAAAGGAGTAAAGTCATGCTTTATAAGTACATGTCTGACAATCGGCGTCCACTTCATTTTAGTTAACTGTCTGCCTGTAATCGGGTCTGTAAGTATCCATTTATCCTTACTTTGTCCTGCTATATCCGGTTTGAAATATTGACTCTTTTTCCATTTATTACTTTTCTTTGGATGCAACCTATTAAGGAATCGTCTGGTTTTTATCCATAGATAATTATCTATATCGCCAAAGATTTCTTTAGCTACTTGTGTATTCCAATAATTGGCTGTTCCTATAACAACAGGATTAAGCTTTCTAATTAAATCTCCTACATTATTTCCAGTACACTCTTTAAATTTATCTGATATTTTACTTTTTAGAGTTTTAATACTCTTTTGGGATGGTTTAATTAGGAGTTTGGTTTTATTTCCGTTTTTATATGTTCTAATATTAAAGCCTAAAAAGTCAAATCCCTCTGCCACATTTGTTATTTTCGTTTTTTCTTCTGCAAGTTCTAAACCTCTTGCATTTAAGTAACCGGATAATGAATTATATACATTTTCTGCATCTTCTTTTGTATAGCACATAATTACAAAATCATCAGCATAAACAGATAGTGTATATTTCCCTCTATTTTCATACTTAATAACGCCGGTAGCAGTCTGTGTTGTTTTGTACTTGACGCCAAGAGCCTTTCCCATTCCATTAAGTGCAATATTAGCAAGTAACGGTGACGCAATCGAGCCTTGAGGTGTTCCATTATCTGTTTCATTGAAAATATTGTTATCAACATAGCCTGCTTTCAGCCAGTTATAAATGATTTCATTAGCTGGAAATGTTCCTATTTGTTCCATGATGTAGTCATGATTTAACGTTCCAAAACAGTTCTTAAAATCACCCTCAAATATCCATTGTCTCTTTTTCCTCGCCAAGGAAAGATAAATTCTCAGGATGGCGTCTTGACAACTTCTTTGAGGTCTAAATCCATACATAGTGGGTTCAAAACGAACTTCCCATTGAGGTTCTAATGATATTTTAACAATATTTTGATATACTCTATCAATGATTGTGGGAATACCTAAAGGTCGTAACTTGCCATTTTTTTTCTTTATGTAAACTCGATATGCTGGTTTAGGTTTGTGTAAATATATACTCATTTTTTGCATTTTTACATAGAGGTTATATCTTGCTTTTGAATTCAATGCTACAAATCCATCCACACCAGCTGTTTTTTTTCCTTTATTAGATTGAGTAACTCGTTTAATTGATAGTAACAAAGCACCTTGACTGTGAATAAGTAACCTTTGTAAGTCTCTTACTTTTCTTTTTTGTCCAAGTTTTTCGGCATGATATATTCGTTGTTGTAATTTCCCTACATATTTTTCAATGGATTTCCAGTCAAACTGTTGCCATTGATTATTAGTGTTAGATAATGCGGACTTCTGTTTAGAAGCATTCATCGACTGTTACCTCCCTTTTGGACATTACTTTACGCTTTATATCATGTTGCATACCTGTTTAGAAATTCAGCTCTCTTTCGAGTGTGAAAAAAAAATCACTATCCCTCCAGTTATTTCCTTTCCTGTTGTCTTTCGACTTAAGGGCATTTGCTTATTTCAACATCCTTTACCCACTGTGGAAATTAGGCTTTCCTTGCGGAAGGCTTACCATTTTTATGGACCACATTGGGCTTACCAAGTTTGACTTCTGTCAGACACGAATGGGTTAGGTCTTCCTTATATGCCGGTAGATATATGGGTTGATGTCTATATGCACTTCGATACATATTTTCCTATCTACATCAATAGCAAATATATCCCAACTATTGTCAAAGGTTTCGACACTTTATACAGAATTCATTTGCATTAACCATACCATTCTTCCCTTAACCAACTTTGTCTCGGATACTAGACATTGATTAGGTATTTCCTCATGCAACCCACAAAGGAATTACTTCCCTTGCAGTTTCAGATAGGGATATCCTTTCAACTAGGATAGGATATAGGATTAACTATATCCACTGACAATTGCGGAAGAAGTCACTTCTTGTCGCACCAAAGCATCCCTTTATGTCTCCTTCTAATATCCATGTAGGAGAGCATTTTCTTGCTAGTACATTAAATATTTGTTCACATGCATCTTTGGCACTTCTTCCCTGACGAAACCCAAACGAGATGTTATCACCTTTGGTTTCAGCAATCGGTTCGAGTGCTAATGCATATAAAGTCTGCATTGCTCTATCATACATTGTCGGGATTCCTAAAGGTCGCTTCTTATTCTTGCCTTTTTTTGCAATATAAACTCTTTTGAGTGGTTTTGATTTGTAATGTTTACCATTAAGTTTAAGTACCGCTTTCATTTTTGAGGCAGAAGTGGACCATAGTTTTTTATCAACACCTGATGTCTTCTTTCCTTTGTTGGTGGTTACCTTTTTCACTGCATAGGCTTTTGCCGAAAAAGAATGTGCCAGTAAATATTGTAGCTGTTTTGCTTTGTTTTTATCACCTTTCACTGTTGCCTTAGCGATACGGGACTGTAGCCTATTAACATCATTTTGTACTTGTATCCAATCAATGGAATCCCATTTGTCTGCAAGTGTTTTAGTGTCTTTTAGACTCTCGGTTTTATCCGTCGTTGAGTTATTAAAATTCATAAGTTTACCGTCCTTTCCTGCCAAGAAATACCATAGGACAAGTCAGCACCCTTTCAGGTTAGAGCAAAGTTTGAACTCTTATCTGTTTTCATTACAAAAACGGCTTTCGCTTTTTATCCTTTTCTTCTGCCCTCTATATCATTTCTTCACCTTGCGGGTAGATACCTTATGTTTAAGGAATATATAGGGTTTACCAAGTTCCACGTAATATATAATTATGAATGCCTTAAGAGCCACCTTTAAACCGGGAGTGCTTCATCCAATCGCATTGGTTTAACAGTTGGCCTTTGCTTGACTCCGTACCTTTTGGGCAAAGCGTTTCAGCCTATTTCGCTTTCTCCAGCGTAACGATTCCTACAGTGATTCACTTTACGTTCTCCATAGCATTCTTACCCTAGCAGTTGTTCCAGATTAGGCTTCTCGAACTTCCACATCGTCTCATGAGCTTTCTAACCCAGACGTTACCATCCACGCTAGTCATGATAGGGTTACCCCGAATGGATAGGGTAGTCTTTCGACAATATATTACGCGACTTCTTGTCGCACTTGTGAGCCTTGATCACTATGAATTATTAATCCCGTAGGGGGCTTATGATTAGATATGGCTTCACTGAGTGTATCAATAGCTAGCTCCGCCGTTATATTACTAGATGTCTTAGTTGCTACAATACTTCTATCATATAGATCTAAAATAGAACAATTGTACATTATCTTACCGCTGGAAAGATGTATATAGGTGAAATCTGTACACCATTTTAAATTTTTAGCTACAGCTGTAAAATCTCTATTTAGAATATTAGAAAATACTTTATGTGAAGTTACTTTTACATAATTAGGTCTTTTTCTAAATGAAACGGACTTAATATTTAATTCTTTCATATATTTATGCACAGTTAACAAGCTCAAATTAGTTCCTTGTTTTTCTAATGAGCGTTTTACCATTCTATATCCCATTTTCCCATTTTCACTGTGAAAAATTTTCTCTATATGTTTCAAAATTAATTTTTTTTGTTCATTATAGATACTTTTGCTGAATTTCAAATAATTATAATATGCATTGGGTGATAGCTCAAAACGGCGTAATAACCATCTGACACCAAATTCCTTATTGTTGGTAGATATAAACTGGTAGATTAATTGTCTATTTCCTTGGCGAAGAATGCCGCAGCTTTTTTTAAGAAAGCATTTTCCTTTTCTAATTCAATAGTTCTTTTTTTTAGTAATTTATTTTCCTCATAAACACTAGGAGATATTTTTTCTTCTGCTTCTTTGCATTCTTCGCAATAGCTTTTAATCCACACATTAAGGGTTGATCTAGATACACCATATTCTTTAATTAGACTTGGGATAGTTCTACTATTTTCTAGATTTAATTTTACTAGTTTTTCTCTAAAAATTTGATCATACATTTTTTTTGCCATTTGTAACACTACTCTCCTAATTTTATTATACTATTTTATTAGTACTAAGTGTTACAACTTTAGTATATCAGGTCATAATGACCATAATATCTTTTTCCGTTTCTGTAATTGGAACTGAACTTTCTATAAGACAATACTTAGCGAGGAACAATAAAATATTTAATATAATGGGTTCATATAATCAAAATAATATAGATAATATAAATAAAAATATTAGTACAGTATTTAATAAATCTAAAAGAAAAATTACAGATGTAACAATGTATCGTGTGCCAAGTGGTGAAGATGTATGGTACAAGGATTTAAAGGATTTAAAATATTCTTATCCAAAAGATATTCAATATAAACATAAGGATACCTTTAATTATATTGGAAAACAGATTACCACTGAAAAAGGTATTAAATATAATGTTAGGATAGGTCTGGTTCCTAATACTCATATCCCTACGTACATACAAAATTTACGCAGAGTGTCTATTACATGTCTTTGTTGTTTCATAATATCGGTTATTGCTTGGATTTTAGTAAAACTTGATGTTCGTGTTCATTATAGACATTAATAGAGCGATTCCGGTAGGAAGCGCATCTACTAATAAAACAGTCATCAAATCATCTCCTGCGCGGCTACACAGCTTCTAGATGAATTGGCAACTTCAAAATAGAGAAGAGTTTTTACTTTTTTATAAAAATAGATTATGACAAAGTTATACTAATATATAGAAAACGAGTTTAACGACATTTCAGAAAGAAAGTTGGGAGGGCAGCAATAAAGAGTGGTTTATTAATATGTGGGTGTAGTTTGTGGGGATTGGTACAAAAACATAAAATAAAATACTGCAAATCCATTTCTGAATAATACAGTATTTTATAGATTATTATCCGTTTATATAGTTGAAATGAATTCAAACAGTTACTTAATTCGTTTCAAAATCGGATGATCTTCTTTCATCTCAAGCAGATCCCACAGGTTCCCATATAAATCCTTAAATACTGCAACCATTCCATAAGATTGGTCTTTTGGTTCTCTCACAAATTCTATTCCTCTTGAAATCATTTCATTATAATCTCTCCAAAAATCATCAGTGTTTAAAAAAAGAAAAACTCTACCACCTGTCTGGTTACCTACAAATGAATCTTGCTCAGATTTAGATGCTTTTGCAAGTAATATTGTAGTACCGATCGATCCAGGTGGAGATACTACTACCCAACGTTTATCTTGTTCTGGCTGATAGGTATCTTCAATTAATGTAAAATTAAGTTTCTTCGTATAAAAGTCTATCGCCTCATCATAATCCTTCACAACTAGAGCTATGTAGATAATCGATTGAACCATTTTCTCAACTCCTAACTTCTCCTAATATTTTTATAATCATTTTATAATTAAAGTAATTATATCATGTTTACCAACATTTAAGTCATTAGAACTGTTTTTAGTTCCATTCCTACCTGTACCCCGGTAGCTTCATCAATTATATATTTGCAATAAAATTATGGGTGATGCCTCGGAAAAACTTGACTGAAATACATATAATATTTAGTATAGTAAATTAATGGATAAATAATCTTTTCAAGGACAAGTAAGCATTTTAGAAAGTGATGGAGCTGTTCTTAATTTAGGAGAGCTGACTTTTACATATAAAAATCATAAGTTGGATTTAAGTAAAAATGAGTTCAAGATATTACAGATTCTTTTAGAAAACAAAAACAAGGTTGTTTCCCGTGATGAGATTATGAGGAAGCTGTGGGAAAGTGATAGTTTTATTGATGATAATACTACTTTAACGGTTAATGTCACTAGATTTCGAAAAAGGCTAGAGGATATAGGGCTTAAAGATATTCTTAGTGGGATACAATTTAAACTGGATAAGCTACCAAAGGCTAAGACCTTAATAGAAAAAGACTACCAGAGTATTATTACAACTATATATAAGGAAAAATCAGAAGTATTATATAACTCTGATAATAAATTAAGTGAGATGGTTGATTATTATACAATGTGGACACATCAAATATACCGTAGACAAACGCCAACTAATTCTTTAACAATTTCAAAATATACTTAATATAACTATATTTTTCAAACAATTACATAAATAATATATACTTGTATATAAATTTGTATCATTGTATAATTAAAATTGACCTTTTAGGTAGTTTATAATAAAAATTTGAAAATATTATAGAGAGCAACTATAAAATATAAGGTAAAGGATGGAAAACATGACAAAAAAATTAAATCTAATTAAAAGACTAATCCTATTTTTTATAGGAATGAGTATAATACAGATCGGGGTAGCTTTGTTTTTAAAAACTAATATTGGTTCTGATCCGTTTACTTTATTCACTCAAGGATTAGCATTTTTATTAAAGAAAACACCTGGAAGCGCCAATATGATTATTTTATTTGTAGTGGTTTGTATAATACTTTTAGTTGAAAGAACGCGTATTAATATAGGAACAATTATATGCGTGGTGGGGGTAGGCCCCATTATGGATCTTGGAGTAAAGGCTGTTTCATTTTTTCCGATTGAATCTTTAAATATTGGTGTAAAAATACTTTTAGTTGTATTCGGCTGTGTTCTAATTGCAATTGGATTTTCTATACTTTCTGCAAGTAATCTAGGCGTTGCACCAAATGATATTATTCCATTTATAATAAAAGATAAAACTAATTTAGAATATCGTTGGGTTCGTATGAGCTTAGATGCTATCTTTTTAATAACAGGATTTACACTCGGTGGAGTATTTGGTATAGGTACAATAATATCTGCATTGTTAACAGGTCCATGCATACAATTTTGCCTTCCATATGGAGAAAAGTTAGTAAATGCGATTGTTAAAAATCAATCTGAACATAAAGAGGAAGAAAATGTATATGTGGAAGCTTAAATTTAATTATATTAATGGATAGTAAAAGAAAAGTTTTCTATAATGATGGCCGGGTAAAATAACAATAAAAACAACCATCTGGAGCCCAGATGGTTGTTTTTATTGAGATAAAGATTTATAATCAGCATTAGAAATTCCAGTTTTAAAGGCATTCAGGTCCTGAAAAGAACTTACATCTACCCTGTGTAAGGAAAGTAGACCATCATTTTTAGAGGACCAACTAGACGACTTACCATCAATGGTGAAAGCCATTTTGTAACCAACTTCGTTCACAGCCTCAATGGCACTTTTGTTGTACGCACCACCAGGGTAGGCAAAGAAGTTTATTTCTTTATTTAATATTTTTTCTAGATCTTTTTTAGATTGAATTAATGTTTCTAGTTGCTGGTCCTTAGAAAGTGATTTTAACTTATCATGATTTACGGTATGGCTTTCTATATCTACTCCGTATTTATCCATTTCTAAAAGCTGTTTGGATGTCATAAATTCATGATCTTTATCAATATGAGAAGTAATAACAAAAATTGCTGCTTTAAAATTATATTCTTTTAGAACAGGGAACATAGCAGTATAATTATTTTCATAGCCATCATCAAAAGTAAGGACTACAGATTTTTCAGGTAGAGGCTTCTGATTCATAAAGTACTTATATAAATCTGTAAGCGTTATAGTCTGGTAACCGTTATATTCTAGGTATTTCATTTGCTCCTTAAACGTTTCAATAGGAAGAGAATTGGAATCACTTTTTCCAGAGGTAATTGAGTGGTACATTAGGACTGGAATACTCTTACCGTAAGGTTTATTAACTGTGGACTCTTTCTTTGTTATGGGTATAGGTTTTGAAATAGATTTTGAACATCCAAGGATAGAGGTTAAAAAAATTAATATAAATATGAAACACAAATTTTTTTTCATATCGACCTCCTAAACGATTTATATTATAAATTATTATTTGTAATGTATAAAAAATTATACTAAATTATTTTAGGAGAGTATAGAGAGCGCTAGAAATAAAATACATAAGAATTTTTTTGCATTTAGTTCTTTTTTTAAATAAGATACATACAATAGTAACTGAAGATAAAAAGGAGTGATGTTAATGTCAAATATTGAAAATAACTGTGGTTGTGAAAAAAAGCATGAGGATAACTGTTGTAAAAAAGAAAAACAATTCCACGACCATGAATTCTTAGGAAGTACTAGATTAGCAGAATTAGATAGTGAGGATGCTCATAATCACAGATTTGCTGGAGTGTCAAGTCCTGCAATACCAGTTCAAGGTGGGCATGTGCATAAAGTTAAATCAAGAACAGATTTTTTTGACCACTTTCATGAATTTGAAGCAACTTCAGGTTTAGCAATACCTGTTGGCGGTGGTAGGCATGTTCATTTTGTAAAGGCTAGAACTAATGTCGTTGATGACCATTGCCATGAATTAATATTTGCTACACTTATAGAAGCTCCAATATTTGAAGAAGCTTAATAAAAGAACTGAGTTAAGTTAAGGAATTGCTGTAAAAGGCAGTGAATGCTAACATTGTTCCATATAACAAGGCTGCAATCCTTTAAAATAAGTTTAAAGGATTGCAGCCTTATTAATGCTTTGCTATGTTTTTTGAATATAACACGATATCAATTAGCAGAAGTTATAAATTTATAGAGAAAATACTTATAGTTGGGTATAATCTAAATAAAAACTATAATATTTAGTGGCTAAAAGGAGAGGTTTAATTGAATATACTAATTGCTGATGATGAGAAACAAATGGTAAAAATCCTTTCAGCTTATTTTCAATAAGAAGGGTTTAATGCAATTACAGCAAAGGATGGAGAGGAAGCCTTAGATATGTTTCATTTACATAAAATTGATTTAGCAATTTTGGATTGGATGATGCCAAAGGTTAGTGGAGTTGAGGCTTGTAAATATATTAAGGAAAATAGTAATACAAAGGTATTAATTTTAACTGCAAGAACACAAAATGAGGATGAAATTGAAGCATTAGATTGCGGAGCCGATGAATATATAAAAAAGCCTTTTGATCCTAGAATACTTTTAATGAGGGCGAAAAAGCTTATAAATTTTGATGATGAGATAAGTATTAATAATATAAAAATAAACACAGATGAGAAAAGGGTATATAATAATGGAGAAATATTAAAATTAACAAAAATAGAATATGATCTTTTGATTTCTTTTGTTAGAAATAGGGGGATTATTTTATCTAGAGATAAGCTAATAGATTTAGTTGGGGGAATGGATTATGATGGGGATCATAGAACGGTGGATACTCATATAAGAAGACTTCGAGCGAAAATAGGTGAGGATAGTATAAAAACCTATAGAAAAATTGGTTATAGTATGGAGGCGGATGAGAATCAAAATAAGTAAAAAGTTCACATTGTCTATAGCGTCAGTCACAATTTTTGTAACTATAATTTCTATGGTGATAAATGTATTTTTTATTGAAAGATTTTATATGTTTAAAAAGACGAGGGCATTAGACCAGATTTCTGAGCAAATAAACAGAAAAAAAACAGATTATATTTTTAAAAATATAGAGGAAATGGAAAAGAAAAATGATGTCACTATAGTTTATTCGGAGGCAAGTAGCGATATTAATAATATTAATGAGGATTTAATAACTAAATTTAGTTCGAATAAAATAAAGCTAAATAAATTTTGGCTTACGGAAGATACTCTAAGTAAGTTAAATAGTAAAAGTGTAAACAAGATATATGACCAAGGAGTAACAAAATATAAGGTACTAACAAAGTTTATAAAGATTGATAAGTATATATTTGCTATAGCGATGCCGCTACCATACATGGGAGAAACTATAGATATTATAAATAAGTTTAATATATATTTAAATATATTTTCTTTGATTTTAATTATAATTTTAGTTGGATTTTTTTCTAGAAAAATAATAAAACCATTAGAACTTATAAAAGAATTATCTAAGGATATTGCTAATTTAAACTTCAGGAAAGAAGAAATTAAAACAAATGATGAGATAGAAGAGCTTTCTATAAGTATAAATAGTATGAGCGAAAGCCTAGAGATGGCACATAAGGAAATTAATTTTCAAAATGAAAAGTTAAAGACTTTAATTTCAGATATGGCTCATGAGGTTAAAACTCCATTAGCTTTAATAAAGGCGTATGGACAGGGAATTGAGGATGGTTTAGATGATGGAACATATATGGGAATAATTAATGAGCAAATAGACCATATGGATAGTTTAGTAGAAAATCTTTTGTTTTTGTCAAAGCTTGAAAAAAAAGAATTAAAAAAAGTTAACTTTAGTTTGGAGAAAAAGTTTAGTAGTGTTTTAAAAAAATATAAACTACTTATAGATGAGGCTAACATAAATTTTATATCAAATATAAATAAAGATGAGGAATATATTGTTTATGGAGATGAGGAAGGCATTGATATTGTATTAATAATTTAATTACAAATGCTATAAAGCATACTAATAATAATGAGGTAGAAGTAGAAATAGTCAAAGAAGATAATAAAACAATGTTTTCTATAAAAAATGGATTAGAAGAAAGTAGTAAAGAAGATTTAGAAAATGTATGGACACCATTTTATGTGCTTGAAAAATCAAGAAGTAAGGAACTTTCGGGTACGGGATTAGGGTTATCTATAGTGAAAAAAATATTAGAAAAACATAATCTTGACTTTGGATTTAATGTAAAACAGAATAAGATTGAATTTTACATAATATTTTAAATAAAGTTTTTTGTAACATTGGCGTAACACTTCTATAGTATTTTTAGTATAGTCGGAAAACAATAACTATAAATGAGCAAAATTCATAACATATATTGGAATTAAGAAAAATGAGAATACAAATAGACATTTTCACCATCTTAAGGTATTATATTACTGCGAAGAAATATAACTAAAGGATGGATAAAAATTCCTACAGAAAATAATATACCATATGCTAAATCAATTAACAACTTTATTATAGAAATTAGAATAGTACTTTATTTGACATTGACACAATTTAAACATATTTGCGCATTCGTATTTGGGGCCGTAGGCCGTGGTTGCAATGGTAAAGTTAGTCGTATAACTGAAAACTGTTACAGTTCAACGCATAGAACTTCCGTAGGAAATTTTTTATCCAACAGTGCCTGGAATGAAGATTATGTTTTACGTGCATTACAAAAATTTGCAATTAAAAAAATATGGCAGTTATCAAAAGATACCAGTAAGCCTATTTATGTGATTATTGATGATACTATCTGTAAGAAAACAAAGCCTTCGTCACAGGCTAAAAATCCTATGGAGAAATGCCAATTTCATTTTTCTCACTTAGAAGGTAAACAAGTTTATGGTCATCAAGTCGTAGGCATTCTACTACAGTGTGGTGACGTAACAATACCGTATCAGTTAACGCCCTATGATAAAACTAGAATGAATTCAACAAAAAAGTTACTAAAATTGAAATTGTTATAAATGCAATTTCTTCATTACCAATGCCACCTAATAAAGGATTTATTTTAGCAGATAGTTGGTATAGTGCTGAGAAGATTATAAAAGCAGCTAAGTTAAGGGGTTTTGATTATATCGGAGCATTAAAAACTAATAGAATTATATATCCAAAATGTTGCCGCATGAGCCAGAAAATAAATGGTTTTGCTAAAATGATAAACAAAGAAGATTTTCACCTAGTTACAGTGAATACAAATTCTTACTATGTTTATCGGTATGAAGGTAGGATAAATGGATTTAAAAAAGTAGTTATATTAATAAGTTATCCCGAAAATGCAGTATATAATCAAAAGGCTTTAAAGTCTTTTATATCAACGGATACTAGTCTTACAATAGAAGAACTTCTTCATCAGTATACCGAACGTTGGACAATTAAAGTCTTTTTTCGCCAAAACAAAATGGAATTAGGACTAGATAATTATCAAGTGCGTAGCGAAAAAGCAATAAAAAGATTTTGGATTTTGACTCAGTTAACATATTATTATTGTACTTTTGGCGTATCCAAAACTCACTGCAAATTTGGAGAAGGTTTGAAAATAGCGCGTAAAAATTCTGTGAAAAATTTAATCGATTGGGTATATACACAATCTCAAAACGGAGTAAGCAAAGACGCTATTTGTGATGTTCTTAAGCTGTCACAGAGTAAATGTGCCTAGTTGATGTAAAATAATGGAGATGATTTTGCTCATTTATAGAACAATAATTAACAATTTCCATATTTAAGTATTAAAAGTGCTTATTTGAATGAAAAGTTATATTTGAATTAATTACGGACATGACAAAAAGACTTTTTTATACACTATTTTAAAAAAGCCGTAGGCTGGTTATTGAATTGAAATTTAATTTAAATTACGCAGCTATATTTTTAAGAGTTGGGAAAATATCGGCAAGGGCTATTAATCTTTCTGATGCCAAAGCATCTATGAAACAGCAAAATGCACCAAGAAATACCCTTGTTATTCTACACCCAACAGAATAAATAATTGCATCTTCAGCATGAAAATTGTTATTTATTCTATCCCAACATCTTTCAGTAGTTGAACGTCTTTTATAAAGAGATTTCCATTGTTTTGAACCTCTTAATATTGGAGTGAAATACCTTGGGTTGTCTAATGTTTTAGTGTAATAAGATTTATTGCTTTTCATAGGACATTTTTCACAGTTTTCACATTGAACTGGGAATAACCATTTATGTCTATATTGTTTACTAATAATTCCCCAATTACGAAGCTGATGTCCACAAACAGTTCCGTGTGGAATAGCATTCTTATCAAGTTTAACAAATTCACTATTTGATGAAGGTTTTGAAGAACGTGAATTTAAATCAATAATAGGATTTATTCCATAATGCATGCATAAAAGATAAAAAGCATTAGCATCATAAGCAGAATCTAAGGCTACAGAATGAAATTTAATTTCAGGATATAAATCCACAAGTTCTTTAAGTGCATAAACGCCAGTAACAGCATCATGGCGTGCCGCGCTAACAAATTTAATATGGATAGGTAGGCTGTAAAAGCTATCACAGGCAGTAAATCCGTGATAGGTATAACCATAGTAATAATGTTCATTAAAGCTATCCCAACCCCATCTAGCACTGGGGTCGGTAAACTTTCGATAACAGTCACAATGTTCTCCTGGTTTAAGTTTGCAATCACAAACTTTTTTACCGTAAGGCGAAGCCTGTGTTGGCATACAGGTTCCGTCGCCAGCAATATTTAGTTTAGAAGGATCGCCCAAAATACCCATTGATAAAGAAGGAATAACAAATAATTCTTTAAGTATGTTGTTCATTTTGGATTCGATTCTGTCAAGGAGCTTTGAATTATCATATTTTAAGATTCTTTTAACTAAACGGTCAACTACACCAGACTTGGAGTTATTCATCTTTTGGTTTTTCTTTTGTTTTTTACGTGGTTTACGTTTAATTTTACGCAGTTTGGATTTATTAAGGATCTTATCCTTATGAATCAGCCTATCCATAAAATCATAAAAAGTACCTACACCAGGAATTCGGTCAACATGTATGCCTTCGGCTTTAGATTCTGAATAGCAAGCGGGTATAAAGCCAGATAAAATTGAATAGAAAGGGTCTGAACGTAATGTTTTTACCCAAGATGATATACTAGTTTCTTTACAATAAGCCATGATAATAAGTGACCTGAGTAATGCTACCGCATCTTTGGGCGGAGCCCCTTGATTAGATTTAGAGTAAGTACTTTCTATTAGAGGGACAATTCCGGTTAGGTCGGTAGACCAGATTTTAGTTATTTGTGAACTACGCTCAAACAAAGTGATTTGTTGATTGGTTTGAATATAGAATTTTTCTAAAAATGTTTCAAGAAAATATTGATATTGAGAATGAGAAACCTTAACAGTTAACATAAAAACACTCCTCGCAAATGAAATAATGTAAAAAAATATACATATTTAATTTTGCGAATTTTTACTAGCTGTCAAGTCTTATTTCACAATGTTTAAGTAAAAAAGATTAAAAGTAATACGAATAGCTTAAATTTTCTAGGTTATTCGTACAATATGAGGCACCACGAATTTTTGAGCAAAATGAATCAAGAGTTAGCAGTACCTTAAGAGTTTCCGAGAGTGCACGTATTTTACTTATGAGGTGATTTAGTTGAAAAAAAGAATATCATTAGTTTTAGTAGCTATAACTGTAACAACATTATTTTCAGGTTGTAATAATAAAGCTATTTCAAGTAATAATAAAGTTAATCCAATTAATAACAAAATGAATGCTAAGGTTGAAAATTTAAATTTTAAGTTTAAAGTAGAACCTGTTACCTTTAAGGTAACGGTAGAATCTAATGGAATCACGGAAACAGTATCTGAGCCTTTAGAAAAAACGGAGGTATCAAACTTAAAGGATAATGGAAATAAAATATCTTGGAGTTATAAAAAGAAAAATATTGATGTAGAAATTCAAAAGAAAGATAAGTATTTAGATGTATCTATAAAATCTAGTAATAAGGATGGTGAAAATGAATTTTCATGGCCGAAAGTAACAGGAGAAGGATATATGCTTCCATTAAATGAGGGTAAGTATATTCCAAAGGATGATAAAGTCTGGAAAGACTATTTAAATGATAATGAAATGAAAACTTTAGAGTCTTTTTCTATGCAGTTTTTTGCAGCAAGCAAAAAGAATTATTCGTTATTATATATAATTAAAAATCCTTATAATAATGAAGTTAAATTTGATACTAAAGAAAATATTAAATTTACTTTTAATCATGAATATCCTTCAATAAATAAAAACAAAGATTATGGATTTAGAATTTATTTAACTAAGAATAATCCAGTAGATGTGGCTAAAACTTATAAAAATTTTATTGTGAAGCAAGGTAACTTTAAATCTCTAGAGGATAAGGCTAAGGATAATAAAAATATTGAAAAACTTTATGGAGCGCCACATGTTTATTTTTGGGATAGGTCGGCAATATCTGAGGAAAATATTAAATGGGATAAGATAAAAGGAAGCTTTCCAAAAGATCTAAAACTTTGGATGCAGGAGTTATTAAAAACAAAGGTTGAGGATGGTGGAGAGCTCGCTACTGCTTTTAATGATTTAGATTCTTCAGATTATGTTGATAAATATACAAAAAATAGAATTATAAAAGGTTTTAATTCTGTAATAGAGTTAAAGGAGTTTTATAATCCTAAGGTGTTTTCGAATTTAGATAAAAAAAGTAAAGAGTTAATAGATAAGGGAATAAATAAATTAAACCCAGTAGAATTAATAGATTTAAATAAAGGTTTATTAAAATCATCTTTGGGAGATGTAGCAGATCCTATTGAAAAATGGGCAGATGCTAATACTGTTAATGTACTTTACGATATGAAAAAGTCCGGTATTGATAAAATGTGGGTTGGATTAGACGACTTTCAAGAAGGCTTTTTAAAGCCAGAATTAGTTGAAAAAGCAAATGAATTGGGATATTTAATAGGTACTTATGATTCTTATCATTCAATTCATAAGCCAGGACAAGAAAAGTGGTCAACAGCGAAATTTTCTGATACATCACTTTATGAAAATGCTACTGTAACCAATAAAGAGGGCAAAAAGATAGAGGGGTTCCAAGGGTCTGGAAGAAAGTTAAATCCAACACTTGCTATGCCAAGTGTAAAAGATAGAGTTTCATCTATTTTAAAGACTGGTTTAAAGTATAATTCGTGGTTTTTAGATACAGATGCAACAGGAGAAGTGGTGGATGATTATTCTAAAGAGCATCCTACAACAGAAGCAGGAGATATAAAGGCAAGAATAGAAAGAATGGAATACCTTCAAAAACAGTTTAATATGGTAGTTGGAAGTGAAGGAGGAAATGATTTTGCAAGCAAATCTATAGCATTTGCTCATGGCATAGAAACACCATCTTTTTCATGGATGGATAAGGATATGAGTAAAAATAAGGATAGTAAATATTATGTGGGAGGATATTATTCAAGTAATGGAGGAGCGCCAGAGTTATTTTCAAAGCAGATACCTATAAAGGATAAGTATAAGAAGTTATTTATGGATACCGCATATACAATTCCACTATACAAGTTAGTTTATAATGATTCAGTTATTACTTCTCATTGGTGGGGCTGGGGTACATTAAAAATAAAAGATGAAGTAGAAAATAGAATGCTATATGAGGTTTTATATAATGTACCACCACTTTATCATATTGATAAAAATGAATGGAATAAGAATAAAGCCGTTATTGTAAAACATACAAAGGTATGGTCTGATTTTAGTAAAAAGGCAATTACTAAGGAAATGACAGATTTTAAGATTTTATCAAAGGATAGATTAGTCCAAATGACTAAATATGGAGAGGACTTAAAGGTAATAGCTAACTTTTCTAATAAGGAAGTTAATGTTGAAGGGGAAAAAATTGCCGCAAAATCTCTTATTATATTTGATGGAAACAATAAAATTAAATATACCCCATAAAGGACTAAGCTCTAGCTTATAAATTATATTTATAAGCTAGTTTTTTTGAATAAACAATAAAGATATGTAACCTTAATGTAACATAGAAGGGTTATATTAAGGTTAGAATAGTTTAAAACTAAGGATAAAGGATATGATAAAAAATGAAAGTGAAAAGAAAAATTACTATTTGGATAATATTATTTGTAAGCTTGTTAGGAGTATACATAACTTATATAGAAAGAAATTTATTAATTGTAAAAAGGCATAATGTTACAATTAATAAAAATGGGGATGAAAAGCTAAAGGTAGTGCAAATTACGGATATACATCTTGGAGAATTTTACAACTTAAATAAGCTAGAGAAGGTTGTCCAAAAAATTAATGGATTAGATGCCGATATAGTGGTATTTACAGGTGATCTAATAGATAATGCTTCAACATATAATGAGATTGACAATATAGCAGAGGTTCTTAAACAAATAAAATGTAAAATAGGTAAATATGCTATATATGGTAATCACGACTATGGTGGAGGGGCTGTTAGATACTATGAGGAGATAATGAATAAAGGTGGATTTAAGGTTTTGAAAAATGATGGGACAAGCATTGTGTTTAAGGATAAGCATATAAAAATTTTTGGAGCAGATGATGGGTTAATGGGAAATCATAGTGTAGATAAAACAATGAACGGAATTAACAATAAGTCTGTAAATTTATTATTGTTACATGAACCAGATTTAGTAGACAAATATAGTGATTATCCAGTTGATTTAGTTCTTAGTGGACATAGCCATGGTGGACAAGTATACATTCCTTTTTATGGTCCACTAAAGAAAAATGTATTATCAGAAAAATATACCAAGGGCCTTTATAAATTAGACAACCCTAGAGGAACAAAAATATATGTTAATAGTGGACTGGGAAATACAAAGGTGCCATTTAGATTGTTTAATATGCCACAAATTTCTCTTTTTAACTTGAAAATTTAATTTTAAAAATAGACTTAAATTAAATATCTATATTAATGATTTATAAAGCGTGGGAAGTATTAAACTATGCAGCAATATTTCGTATTTCAGGCTTTCTTTAGAATATTTTTGTTGAGCTTGAATATTATGAGTATTGAGTAGTAATTTTATATTCCGTAAATACAAAATATTAGAGGGTGTGTATTATGGATAAAAAGAGAAGCTTTATTGTGGTTGAGGGAATAGTACAAGGTGTAGGCTTTCGTCCATTTGTATATAATTTAGCAAAGGATTTTGAGTTAAAAGGGTGGGTGAATAATAACTCTGAAGGAGTTTATATAGATGTTGAGGGATGCTTGGAAGATATAAATAAATTAATGAAATGTCTCGAAAATAGTCCCCCACCTCTTGCTCGAATAGAAAAAATAACTATAAAAGATGATAAAGTACTAAATTATTCTAATTTCGAAATTAAAAAAAGTGAAAAGGGTGTAGATAGAATTACTTTTATATCGCCAGATATAGATACTTGTAGTGAGTGCACAGAAGATATACTAGATTCTAATAATAGGAGACGAGGGTATGCTTTTACTAATTGTACAAATTGTGGCCCCAGATTTTCTATAATCAAAGAGTTACCTTACGATAGAAATAAAACTACAATGAAAGAATTTAAAATGTGCAGGGAATGTAATAGTGAATATTTAGATCCTACAAATAGGAGATTTCACGCACAACCAAATGCCTGCAGGTCGTGTGGCCCAGAGCTTTGGATAGAGGATTTTAAAGGTAACAGATTAGATATACAAGATCCTATAAGTTTTGCTCAAAACATGCTTAAGGAAGGGAAAATATTTGCCATAAAAGGGCTAGGGGGTTTTCACCTTGCTTGTGATGGATTGAATAAAATTGCAGTGAATAACTTAAGGGAGAGAAAAAAAAGACCATTTAAGCCTCTTGCGCTTATGATAAAAGATATAGAAATAGTAAAAAAGTATTGCAGAGTAAGTGAGTTAGAAGAGAAAATGCTAACTGGAATAAAAAAACCAATTGTTATTTTGAATCAAAAGGAAAGCTGTGATTTACCTCAAAATATTGCACCTAATCAAAAAACAATGGGAGTAATGCTACCGTATACACCAATTCATATTTTATTGTTTTCAGAAAAACTTAAGGTGCTTATTATGACTAGTGCAAATGTTAATGGTCTACCTATAGAGTATAAAGACAGTTCTGCAAGATATGGTCTATCGGGTATTGTGGATTATTTTCTCATACATAATCGTGAAATACATGTCCCAGTTGATGATTCTGTATTAAAGGTTGTAGAGAAACAGCAGAGAATCATAAGGAGGGCTCGAGGATTTGTACCTGAACCATTTAAATGGACTAATATGAGAAATATATTAGCTTGTGGTCCCAACATGAAGAATACTTTTTGCATCAGTAAAGGCGGTTTTTTGTTTTTAAGCCAATTTAATGGCGACTTAGAAAATTTAGAAACCTATGAACACTATAAAAAAAATGTAGAGCATTTTAAAAAAATATTTTCTTTTTCTCCCCAATTTATAGTACACGATATGCATCCAGGATATATGTCAACTAAGTATGCTTTAGAATATGATTTGCCTAAGATTCCCGTGCAGCATCATCATGCGCACATAGTTAGTTGCATGTTTGAAAATAATTTAGAGAAAAGAGTTATTGGAGTTTGTTTTGATGGAACTGGGTATGGTACTGATGGAAAAATGTGGGGTGGAGAATTTCTGGTTTGTGACCGCCTTCAATTTGCAAGAGCTGCCCATCTTGATTATATAAAAATGCCGGGAGGAGAAAAAGCTATTAAAGAACCCTGGAGAATGGCAGTTTCTTCTCTTTATAAGTTTTTAAGTAGACAAAGAAGTAAAAAAGAGGTTAATGATATGATTTTTGAATTATATGGTATTAAGGCTATTAATCTAATTAATATTTTAAATTCAAACATTAATTGTATCGAGACATCAAGCATGGGTAGACTTTTTGATGTTATGGCAAATATAATTGGAATTACAGATATAGTTACCTATGAAGGACAGGCTGCTATTGAACTTGAAGCTATATCAGAAATGGATATTGAAGAATCATATACGTATAAAGTAATAGAACAGGATATGTATATTATAGAACCCTACGGAATGATTATTGAGGCAATAAAAGACAAAACAAAAGGCGTATCAGCTAAAATTATTGCTTCAAAATTTCAAAATACTATTGTTAATTTAACTGTAAGTATATGTGTACGAATTAGAGAAGACTCCGGCATAAATGAAGTTGTACTGAGTGGAGGGGTTTTTCAAAATTCTTTTTTACTTAAAAAAATATTTTTTAATCTAAAAAAGGATAATTTTCAAGTCTATACTCATAAGGACTTACCTTCTAATGATGGAGGGGTAGCAATTGGGCAGATAATTATAGCCAATGAAATAATTGAAAATAATTTAATGAAAAATTAAAAAAATGAGCATGCAAAAACATTTTAATCAAATATTTCACATATATATTAATGAAGAAGGAATTACAAATTAATTAGGAGATAAATATGCATGAAGTTTCTATAATTCAAAATGTTATTAAAATAGTAACAGATAAAGCAATTGAAAATAAATTAACTAAAGTTAACAAGGTATCGTTAAAAATAGGGGAGTTATCTGGTGTTATGCCAGAATGCTTAAACTTTGCATTCGAAATCTGTATAATGGATACAATGCTTGAAGGCTCAATTTTAGAAATAGAAAAAGTTAATGCAGTAGCCGAATGTAAGGATTGCAAACAGAAATTCCTAATTGACCATTTTAATAAACTTTGTCCATGCTGTAATAAATTTTGCTCTAGTATTATTAGTGGATATGAGCTTTATGTAAATACTATAGAAGGGGATTAAATATGAGTGAAATTAAGATAATTACTAATATACTTCAAAAAAATGATGAGATAACCTCGATAAATAAAAGATTACTAGGCGAAAGAGGGATCTATGTAATAAATCTAATGAGTTCACCTGGTTCAGGTAAGACGTCCTTACTTGAGAAAATAATAGCTAAGCTTAAAAACGATATAAATATTGCTGTAATTGAGGGGGATATTTATACTACTAAGGATGCTAAGAGAATAGAGGCTCAGGGTGTTCCAGTGGTTCAAATTAACACTTGTGGGGCGTGCCACCTTGACGGCGAAATGATAAAAAATGCATTAAATGCATTAAATCTTGATAAGATTGATTTGCTTGTAATAGAAAATGTAGGCAATCTAGTTTGCCCTGCAGAATTTGAAATTGGTGAAGATATAAAAATTTGTGTTTTGAGTACCACAGAAGGAAATGACAAACCTTTGAAATATCCACTAATGTTTGAAAAAAGTGGTGCAATCATTTTGAACAAACTAGATTTAATAGAATTTACTGATTTTGATAAAGAAGAGTTCTACAGAGATATAAAATCTTTAAATGCTAATGTGGATACATTTGAAACATCTTGTGTTAAAAATCAGGGTATAGATGAAATATGTTCATGGTTAATGAGGAAAATACAAAACAAAAAAATAAAGGTTAAATAAATAGAAAATACTTTTCAGTTAAAGAATAAGGAGGAACGAGGATGTGCCTAGCAGTTCCAGGAAAGGTTTTAAAAATAGACGAAAATAAAGGTGTTGTAGAGATTGGAAATATGAAAAGAGAAGTATTTATGCATCTTTTGCCAGATGTATCTGTGGGCGAATATGTACTTGTACATGCAGGTTGTGCAATACAAAAGGTAGACGAAGAAGAAGCAAAAATAACCTTGGATATTTTTAAGGAGCTTCTTGAAAATGAAGTTTGTTGATGAATTTAGAAACAATGAATACTCAAAAAAACTCGTAGAAAGGCTAAATAACATTTCGAGTAAAAAGATAAACATTATGGAGGTTTGTGGTACCCATACTATGGCTATATTCAGATATGGTATTAGGGACGTACTTCCTCCAAATGTAAATCTGATATCAGGCCCAGGTTGTCCTGTGTGCGTTACACCTCAGAGCTATATAGACACCGCACTGACACTTTCAGGTGAAAAGGATGTAATTATTGCAACTTTTGGAGATATGATGAGAGTACCCGGCAAAAAAGGTTCACTAAGTAAGAAAAAGGCAGAAGGTGCAGATGTAAGAATAGTATACTCACCAATGGATTGCCTTAATATGGCTTCACAAAACCCTTCTAAAAAGGTAGTATTTTTGTCAGTGGGATTTGAAACTACTGCGCCGATGACTGCGGTTACCGCTATAGAGGCTAAAAAAAATAACCTGAGCAATTTATTTTTCTTTACCTCCCACAAAATCGTTCCGCCTGTTATGGCGGCTTTAGTTCAAGATAAAGAATTAAAAATAGACGGATTTTTATTGCCAGGGCATGTTTGTGCAATTATCGGTACGAAACCATATGGATTTTTAAGCATGGATTATAATATTCCTGGAGTGGTTACGGGGTTTGAGCCTTTAGATATACTTCAAGGTTTGAATACACTAGTAAGCTTAATTAGCAAAAAGGATTATAGAATTGTGAATGAATATAAAAGAATAGTTAAAACTGAGGGTAATCCAAATGCTAAAGAATATTTAAATAAAGCTTTTAAAATTGTGGATAGTAGGTGGAGAGGAATTGGGGTAATACCCCAAAGTGGTCTGGAGTTTAATAGTAAGTACGAAGCTTTTGACGCACTTAAGCATTTCAAAATCAATTATGAAGAATACGATGGCAGTCCTGGCTGCAAATGTGGAGAAATACTTAAGGGCAAAATTAAACCAATGGATTGTCCGCTTTTCAAAAAACTCTGCAGCCCAGAAAATCCAGTTGGCTCCTGCATGGTTTCATCAGAAGGTACATGTGCAGCATATTATAGATACCACAAAGATATTAAATAACGGGAGGTCTTTCTAATGAGGGGCAATATAACCCTAAGTCACGGAAGTGGTGGGGTGCAATCAAATAAATTGATTAATGAAGTGTTTTTCAAATATTTTAATAATGATATTTTAGATCAGATGAATGATGCAGCTCAAGTAGATATAGATTTTGCAAGACTTGCTTTTACTACGGATTCTTTTGTAGTAAATCCAATATTTTTTAATGGGGGTAATATTGGTAAATTAGCAATTTGCGGTACTGTAAATGACCTAGCCGTAAGTGGAGCAAAGCCACTTTATCTAACAAGCGCTTTTATTATTGAAGAGGGTTTTTCTATTGGAAAATTAGAAGAAATTGTGAAGTCTATGGCAGAAGAAGCTAATAAAGCAGGTGTAAAAATTGTAGCTGGAGACACAAAAGTTGTAGAAAAAGGCAGTGTGGATGGGATTTTTATTAACACTTCTGGTATTGGAAGGATTTATGAAAATGTTAATATTAACTGTGCTAATGCAAGAGCGGGAGACTACGTCATAATAAATGGCACATTAGGAGACCATGGAATGACAATAATGTGTGAAAGAAATAAACTTGGTTTAGAAGGAAATTTAAAAAGTGATTGTGCCTGCCTTAATTCCTTAGTAGACACAATGCTTGAAGCATATGACGGAATCCATGTTGTTCGTGATGCTACAAGAGGTGGAGTCGCAGCAGTGCTTAATGAAATTAGTGAATTTAGCAATGTAACCATAGCTCTTGAAGAAAATAAATTGCCACTTAAAGACGAAGTAAAAGGTGCCACTGAGATGCTTGGATTGGATCCGTTATATATTGCTAATGAAGGAAAACTTTGTGCTTTTGTACCAGAATATTATGCTGAAAAGGTACTTAATGCGATGAGAAAGCATCCATTAGGTTCTGAAGCCGCAATTATCGGAAAAGTTACGCAGGAATTAGGGCAAAAAGTTTATTTAAATACAGTAGTAGGGGGAAAAAGAATAGTTGATATGCCATCTGGAATTCAGCTTCCAAGAATATGTTAAAGTTTACACAAGAAAGGTCAGGGATTATGTATCTCTGTCTTATTTATTTTGAGTATAATTATTTAGTGATTAATACCGCATAATGAAAAGATTATTTCAATATATATTAATGAAGGATAAATGGGAGGGAGTATTTTGCATGAAAGAAAACTTATAAAGAGTGCCATAGGTGAAATTCATAAAGGTGAAGCGAAAAAAATTAATTTTGTATGGATGGAGGCTAATGGTTGTATGGGGAATATAATTTCTTTTCTAAATGCAGACCAGCCAGATGTTCTTTATTTCCTACAAGAAATGGTTGATTTGAAATTTAGCCCTAGCCTTATGCAAGAAGAAGGCCAAGTTGCCTATGAAAAGTTCTTAGAGGTTTTAAATACAGATTTCATATTAGGGGTAGAAGGGGCACTAACTAATATGGATGAGGGATTCTATAATATATTTGCAACCTATAAGGGTAGGCGGATACCTACAGCAGAAGCTATTAATTTAGCAGCGCGGAAAGCAAAAGCAATAATAGCTATTGGAACTTGTGCTTCATTTGGAGGGATATCTGCAGCTAGACCTAATCCAACAGGGTGTAAAAGTCTAGGGGATTTCCTTGGACGTGAGGTAATAAATATTCCAGGCTGTCCAGCAAACCCTCTGTGGGTTATGGGAACTATAGCTAGTATTATTCTTTATAAAAAGATTGAAATAGATGAGAAAGGGCGACCAGTAATGTTTTTTAAAGAAAACAACCACACTAATTGCCCAAGACGCTCATATTTTGATAACAAAGTATATGCAGGGAAGCTAGGAGAAAAAGAGTGCATGATAAAGGTTGGATGTAAAGGGCCTATTACAAAAGCTTATTGTCCACTTGGATTATGGAATTCGAGAATCAATTGGCCAGTGGATGCTAATACGCCATGCATAGGTTGCGCTAGTGAATTTTTTCCGGATGGCACAGAACCTTTTATTAAGTATTGAGGGATGCTTAACAATTGAGGTAGATAACAATTGTTAGTTCAAATTTATTCCAGAGTGAGGTGATTGCGGTGACTACCAAAATAACTATAGACCCTATAACTAGAATTATGGGGCCTTTAAGCATAGAAGTAGAAATAAAAAAAAATAAAATAGTAGATGCTAAAAGCGGTGGGATTCAGTTTAGAGGCTTTGAAAAGATGTTAATAGGACGTCCCCCATTAGATGCAGTATATTTTACTGAAAGAATATGTGGTATATGTTCTACATCTCATGGGTTAGTAGCAAGTCTGGCATTAGAAGATGCGCTAAAGGTAACGCCAAATGAGAATGGAGTAAGAATCAGAAACTTTGCACATGGGGCGGAGTATCTTCAAAATATCATGAGGCAAATTTGTATTTTTGTATTCCCGGATTATGTGAATATAACAATGGCTCCAGGAAATTCAGACTATGATTTTAGACTTTCCGGCAAATACACAGAAAAAATCAATAAAGATTATGTGAAGGCGCTAGAGTGTAGCCGCCTTGCTCATGAAATTGTAGCTCTTATAGGGGGGAAAGCACCACATAATCATGGTGTATTTGTGGGTGGAACCACTGCAAACATGGATGCTTCTAAAATTATAAGACTGAAATCCATACTACAAACTATCAGTGAATTTATGTGTGAAAACATGGTTGATGATATAAATATTATAGCTCATTATTATCCGGAGTATTTTAAGATTGGTGGTGGGACAAGAAATCTTTTAAGCTATGGCTTATTTCATGATTTGCATAATAAAGAAATGCAGTATGTACAGCCTTCAAGTTATATTGACGGTGATATGGCTATGTTAGATGTAAAAGCAATAACAGAGAGTTCAGCATTTTCTTGGTATAAAGGTTCGATATCTAGTGAAGTTCCATCCAATTACCCATCTGAAACAGATATTAAAAAGCAGGGAGCCTATACATTTATCAAAGCGCCTAGGTATAAAGGTAAAGTTGTACAGGTTGGACCACTTGCCCGTATGATTTTATCAGGTTCCTATAAAAATAGTATATCCACAATGGATAGGCTTATGGCTAGAGTATTAGAGGGGAAGAAACTTTGTGAAAAAATGTTTATAATACTTGAGGAAGTAGAGCCTATACCAGCAGTACAGGAAAAATATATTATTCCAGAGAGTGCACAGGGAATAGGACTTTGTGATGCTGTTAGGGGAGCTCTCGGGCATTGGACTACTATAGAAAAAGGAATTATAAAAAATTGCGATATAGTTACTCCTACTGCTTGGAATCTTTCACCAATGGACGAGATTAGGCAGCATGGAGCTCTTGAGAGCGCTCTCATTGGCAGCGAAATTCAAAATCCTAAAAATCCTGTGGAGATAGGTCGTATAGTGCGCTCCTTTGATCCTTGCATATCTTGTGCCACCCATGTTAATACAGAATATGGTGAGCCTTATTATATAAATGTTACTTAAATACAATTGGAATACTGACTAGTTATTTTAAAAAAATATGTAAAAAGATATGAATTATATTTGTATACGATAGAAGGAGAATAGTGAAATGAGTGAAATAAATATTAGTATTAATATGGTTAATACTAATGAAGAAATCCATATGGAAAATAAAAACCTTTTCGATGAAGAGGGCATATTTGTTATAAATCTAATGAGCGCTCCAGGGTCTGGTAAAACATCTATACTTGAGAAGTTAATTCCAAAGCTTAAAGAAAACTTAAATATGGCGGTCATTGAAGGAGACTTATATACAACTAAAGATGCAGAGCGAATTGAAGCCCAGGGCGTTCCAGTAGTACAGATTAATACTGCGGGGCCCTGTTATTTAGATGGAGGAATGGTAAGAGAAGCATCATTGAACTTTGATTTAAGAGAGATAGATCTTATTATTATAGAGAATGTGGGGAGCATAGCATCTCCAGCTGAATTTGAAATTGGTGAGGATATAAAACTTTGCGTACTCAGCGTTACGGAAGGTAATGACAAGCCTTTAAAATATCCACTGATGTTTGAAAAAAGCACCGCGATAATTTTAAATAAAGTTGATTTAATTGGATTTACGGATTTTAAGGAAGGAGAGTTTTATAAAGATATTAAACTAATAAATGCTAAGGCAAAGATTTTTCAAACATCCTGCACCAAAAACCAGGGAATGGATGAACTAAGCGAATGGATTTTGAAACAAGCAAAGAAAAAAATAAGTAGGTACAAATAAAAAATTTAGGTTCTGGTTATATTAGGATTTTTTTTATGAGAGGTTGAGTTAATGTGGGTAAAAAGGTCATGGCTATAGGTAATAGGTTGATGATGGATGATGCAGTAGCAGTGCTTATTTTAGAAAAAATTAAAAACAACCTAGAGGATAAAGGTATTGAAACTATTATAGGAGAAACAGATGTAGAATTTTGTTTTTCAAAATTAAACCAGCGAGATATATTTTATATTATAGATTCAACATATTATGGAAGTTCACCAGGCACAGTAACTTTTAAAAGTTTGAATGATATAAAAAAAATTAGAGGGCAGAGTAGGTCTATTCACTCTTTAGGGTTATTGGACCTAGTAAATATGTACAAGATGGATATTAAGGGTTATTTTATAGGAATAGAAATTGACAATATAGATATAAATATTGGGTTAAGCCATATTTTACAGGCGCAAGTAGAATATATATCTAAGGAGATATTGAGCTTTATTATATAATCCTAATAAAGTAATTTCAGCTAATTTAAACATAATAATTCTTGAAATGATTGTTGAAGATATATTACAGTTTCACCGGTGATTCCAATTTTTACAATAATTAAAGAAAGAAATTAAAATAGTGAAATAGTTTGGTACACGAATAACTTTCGTGTATCTTTTTTTATTAAGTGGTTAAAAATAAATACTTAGTGAAATTTGAAATTTCTATTGCTTTTTATTTTATATATGTTATTGTATTATTATAACGTAATATTAAGATATAATAATATATAAATATAAATTTTCTAGGGAGGCTTAAACTATGTTTAATTCAAAGGTTAAAAATGTCAGTGCAGAAGAGGCATATAAGCTTATAAGTGGTGATAAAGAACTTATTATTTTAGATGTTAGAACTAAAGAGGAATATGATAATGGTCACATTCAAGGAGCAAAACTTGTTCCAGTTCAGATTCTTCCTATGAAACTTGCTGAATTTGATAAGTATAAAGATAAGCCGGTACTAGTTTATTGTGCATCTGGTGGAAGAAGCCCAAGAGCAGTGGATATTTTGGAAAGCAATGATTTTGAAAATATTTACCATCTAGGTCGTGGAATATCTTCTTGGAGATACGGTCTAACTAGATGATGCTCGGATAATATCCACATGATGTTAAGTATAAAATTAAAGATGAAATAATAATAAAGTTAGTAAACCAATTAAAAGAATAAGAGGGGGATATTTGTGATAAAAAAAATATTAATTGTAGGTGGCGTAGCTGGTGGAGCTTCAGCCGCCGCAAGGTTACGACGACTAGATGAAAATGCAGAAATAATTATGTTTGAGAGAGATGAATACATTTCTTTTGCAAATTGTGGGCTACCTTATTATATTGGTGAGGTAATAAAAGAAAGAGATAAGCTTTTAGTACAAACACCTGAGAGTATGAAAGCTAGATTTAACATAGATGTAAGAAATAACAGTGAGGTAACGTCCATTAACACGGGCAAAAAGGTTGTAACAGTTAATAGTAAGGCTAAAGGCACTTATGAAGAAAGTTATGATTATTTAGTGTTATCACCAGGAGCAAAAGCAATTAAACCTAATATAGAAGGTATAAACAATAAAAGAATATTTACTTTAAGAAATATACCAGATACTGATAACATTAAAACATATGTGGATAAAAAAGGTATTAATAGTGCGGTAGTTATTGGTGGAGGATATGTTGGTGTGGAAATGGCTGAAAACTTAAAAGAAAGAGGTCTTAAGGTTACTCTAGTAGAAGCAGCACCTCATATAATGGCTCCTTTTGACACGGATATTGTTGTAACCGTCGAAAAAGAAATTTCAGATAACGGTGTAGAAATAATTTTGAATGATGGAGTTAAAGCCTTTAAAGATACTGAAGATGGTGTTGAAATAGCTTTAAATAGTGGTGCAAAATTAAGCGCTGATATGATTATATTGGCAATAGGCGTATTCCCTGATACTGGATTTGCGAAAGAAGCTGGTATTAAAGTAGGCCCTAAGGGTCATATATTAGTAAATAATAAAATGGAAACTAGTGCAGAGGGAGTATTTGCAGTAGGTGATGCTATTGAAGTTGTAGATTTTATAAACAAAACAAATACTGCAATACCACTAGCTGGTCCTGCAAATAAGCAAGGTAGAATAGCAGCCGATAATATAGCTGGTTTAAAAACTACATATAAGGGAACTCAGGGTACTTCAATTATAAAGGTATTTGGTTTAACAGCCGCAAGTACAGGCAATAATGAAAGAACTTTAACAAGACTTAATATCCCTTATAAAGTTATATTTGTACACCCTGCAAGTCATGCTTCCTATTATCCAGCAGCCCTTTCAATGACATTAAAACTTATTTTTAATGATGAAGGTAAAATACTCGGAGCTCAAGGTGTAGGTTACGATGGAGTGGACAAGAGAATAGATGTACTTGCTACAGTTATTAGACTTGGTGGAACAGTAACTGATTTAACTGAATTAGAACTTTCATATGCACCACCTTTCTCATCTGCTAAGGATCCAGTAAATATGGCCGGTTTTGTCGCTGAAAATGTGTTAGCAGGAAGAGTGGATGTATTAACCACAGATCAGTTTATAGACTACGATAAAGAAAATGTTACGGTATTAGATGTTCGTACCGAAATGGAATTTAATAATGGACATATTGAAGGCGCTATAAATATTCCTGTAGATAGTTTAAGAGAAAGAATTGGTGAACTTGACACAAACAAAGAAATTATTGAGTATTGTCAGGTAGGATTAAGAGGATACGTAGCTGCAAGAATTTTAGCTCAAAAAGAATTTAAGGTTAAAAATTTAACTGGGGGATATAAATCAGCTTCAAGTTTAGATTTTAAACCAAATAAAGCTAAAATTAAGAATATACCCAAAAATCAGAGTTTAGATTTAGATACTCAAGTTATAAAGGATGAAGTGGCTATAAGCGTTGATAATTATGATAAAACTCTCGATGCTTGTGGACTATGTTGTCCTGGACCGTTAATTCAAGTTAAAGCTAGCATTGACGATTTAAATGAAGATCAAATATTAAAAGTAACAGCAACTGACCCTGGATTTTATGAGGACATTAAATCTTGGTGTAATAAAACAAATAATGAATTAATAGATTTAAGAAAAGAAAAAGGTATGGTTTACGCATTTATAAAAAAAAACAATAATAATCTTACAAAAGTAAATAAATCATTTTCCTCAGATATAGTGGAAAAAAATAATAAAACAATGGTAGTTTTTAGTGGTGATTTAGATAAAGCTATTGCAGCATTTATTATCGCAAATGGAGCAGTTGCAATGGGGAGTAAAGTTACCATTTTATTTACCTTCTGGGGTCTTAACATCATACGGAAACCTGAAAAAGTATCTGTAAAAAAAGGTTTAATAGATTCAATGTTTGGAGTTATGATGCCAAGAGGAAGTAAGAAACTTAAACTTTCACAAATGAACATGATGGGAATTGGAGCTAAAATGATTCGATCAGTAATGAAGAATAAAAATATAAGTTCTCTTGAGGACTTAATAAAATCAGCGATTGATAGTGGAGTGGAAGTGGTAGCCTGCTCAATGTCCATGGATGTTATGGGAATTACAAAGGAAGAACTTATTGATGGAGTGAAAATTGGTGGAGTTGGTTATTACCTAGGCCAAACTGAAGATTCAAATGTAAATCTATTTATTTAATAATATATAAAAAGTGTCTATCATATAAGATACATTTTATTTTTATGATCATACTTTTTTTAATTATACTAATTGTAATTTCAACCTATAAATATTCGTATTTTAATTGTATCTTCAACATGTTAAGAAAAAAAATATATATTAAATATTGTTGTTTGACATTAATGGCAAAAGGATGTAAAATTTATTAGCATATGCCACCAATTAAGAATATTTAAGAACTTAAAAAAGTATATGAAATAAGGAGAATATTAATGGCAAGACCAGTTAAGGATAGAAGGGTGGAAAATTTACCGCAATATACATACTTTGTACCTGCAGGTAGAAGGAAATGTGAAATTGAAGAAATAATTATAAAGGTTGAAGAGTTTGAAGCCATGAGGCTTAAAGATGTTGAAGAACTAAATCAGGAAGAATGTGCAAAGAGAATGCTAGTTTCAAGACAAACTTTTCAAAATATAATTGATAGCGCACGAAAAAAGATTGCTATAGCTTTAATAGAGGGAAAAGCAATAAATATAAGTGGTGGAAACTATACGAGGAATATATGTCAATTCAAATGTGCATCCTGCGGTTATACCTATGAAATAAAGTATGAAGAAGATAGAAAAATTTGTCCATCATGTGCTTCGCAGCAAGTTACTTGTAATAAAAGAAGCAGTTTTTGTCATGGACAATGTAATAAACAGACAACAGATGATAAATAGTTTTATAAGTTTTTACTTAAAACAAATCTATGTTTATTGGCATTTGACAACAATAAATAATAGTATTATAATATAAATGGCATATGACAAATAAAAAGCGAGGTGATAATGCATGGCTGATTGTAAAAGTTGCCCATCAAATGGTGAGTGTGATAATAAAGATACATGTAGCATAGAAAACAATCCATTAAACAAAGTTAAAAACATTATCGGCGTCATGAGTGGTAAAGGCGGCGTGGGTAAATCAACAATATCTGCGCTTATTGCGCATGAACTTAATAAAAAAGGTTATAAGGTCGGTCTTATGGATTCGGATATTACAGGCCCAAGTATACCAAGGTTGTTAGGTATTAAAGATGTTAAACCTGTAATGAGTGAAGCGGGTATTATACCAGTTAGAACAGTTGAGGGTATTGATGTTATTTCAATGAACTTTCTTGTGGAGAATGAAGAGGATCCAGTTATTTGGAGGGGGCCCGCAATTTCTGGGGTTGTTAAGCAGTTTTGGACTGACGTTATATGGGGAGAGCTTGATTATTTAATTATAGATATGCCTCCTGGCACAGGAGATGTTGCTTTGACGGTAATGCAATCAATACCAATTACAGGTATAGTAATGATTTCAACGCCACAGGATTTAGTGTCTATGATTGTTGGGAAAGCAATCAATATGGCCCGTAAACTTAATATAAATATATTAGGATTAATAGAAAATATGAGTTATATTATTTGTCCAGGATGCAGTGAGAAAATAAAAATCTTTGAATCAGATAACATAGATGAATTCTTAAATAAAAATGACCTAGATTTGCTTGGCGAAATTCCGATGTGTAGAGAAATTGTTAATATTTCTAACAAGGGAGAATACAACCTAAATCCTGAATTATCAGAAATAGCTGAAAATATTATTAATAAAATTATTAATAATATAAAAAAATAGAAATGGAGGTGAACGATATGAAAATAGCAATACCTAGTAATGGCAGTATGGTAAATCAACATTTTGGAATGAGCAAAAGTTTCGTAATTGCGACAGTAGAGGACAAAAAGATAGTAAACATTGAAGAAATATCTGCAGTAGAGCTTGCACATCAGCATCAAGGCTTGGCAGACCTACTTACAAAGCACGGAGCTACAGTAGTTATTACTGGAGGAATTGGTGGGGGAGCAATTAGCGGTCTACAGCAGAATGGCCTTGAAGTGATAAAAGGAGCATCTGGAGAATATAAAAAGGTTATTGAGGAATATATTAATGGAACGTTAGAAGATAAAAATGTAGTATGTAATCATCACGGTGAACATCATCACCAATAAAGAAAAAGGAGCACAATTGTGCTCCAGGTTGTTTACAAACCCAGTATAATTTTTTTATTATACTGGGCCTTTTACATGCAATTATGCGATAGCATTTTGAGTTATGGATAAATTTAAAATAACAACTATCTTCTTAGTTAGAAAATCAAAAAACAGTAAAGATAGCAGGCTAGCTATCTTTTTCATATTCTGCACTGCTGCTGTAAGCAGACACTGCTCTTGCACATTTTCTAATCCACGCATATGGCAATAGCGAAGCCCATGCAGTTGTTTTGAATCTGCGAAGCTTCGCTCTATAGTTTCTTTTCTTCTTCTATATATATTTCTGCCTTTATCTGTTCTGGTGAACTTTACAACATCTTCTTTATACGTTTCCCAAACATGTCTTCTAATAGTTTTAAACTTGCTTTTTGCAGAAAAGCATTGAGCTCTATTTGGACATATCTCGCAATATTTTGCATTACCAACATATTCTTTATATCCTTCTCTTGTTGTCGTTTTATAATGTAAAGCCCTTAAGTCAGGGCATACGTAAATGTCCTGCTCTTTAACATATTGGAATTTATTTTTTGTGTACATTCCTTTTGTATGTGGAGACCTACGGTATCCCATTACAGATTTTAATTCCCTCTCATATAGTTCTTTACATATAAGATTTGTAGCATAACCAGCATCTGCACCAACATATTTTGTATTAAAATTAAACTTTTTTATTTGCACATCTAATCTATCGATATAAGGATCAACATCATTTATGTTTCCAGGAGTAACATACACATCAGTAATTATATTATGTCTGCTATCGACAGTTCTGTGATCTAAATATGAGAAGCCTTCCGGCTTGCCATCTCTCATCATATATCCACTGTCGGGGTCGGTTGTGCTAACTTTAGTTTCTTTTATTTTGGTAACAGGTTCTTTTTCCTTTAAAGGTTTTTTACCATGGTTTATTCTATCTTCTTCCACTGCTTTATTAAGTTCAGCTACATATTCTTTCGGCGTTTTTTCAACTTCAATTTTCACAAGCTTTCGCTTATTAGCATTTGCTTTTAGGTGTGTAGAATCTGTGTAAAGTATTTTACCGGTTACCATCTTAAGATTTATAGCCTTAAATACTACTTCGTCAAATATTTTTTGAAACACATCTGTACCTTTAAACCGTCTACGTCTATTTTGGCTAATTGTTGAATGATCTGGAATAGGATCAGTAAGACTTAGTCCTAGAAACCATCTATAAGCCACATTTACTTCAATGTCCTTTACAAGTTGTCGTTCAGATTTTATTCCAAATAAGTACCCAATAAACAGCATTTTAAAAAGTATAATAGGATCTACGCCAGGTCTTCCATTATCTAAGCAGTAATATTTTTTAGTCAGTTCTCTTATAAAAGAGAAATCCATGTATTTATCTATATTTCTCAGAATATGGTCTTTAGGAACTAAATCTTCTAAATACACCATTTCTAGTTTTTGTTGTGTGAAGTTCTTTTCATTAATCATAATAATGCCCTCCGAATTATAAAGTTTGTATCCTATATATATTCGACATTGATGTCCTAAAATCCTTTTTGAATATGAAAAAAACACTCCAATTTTAAATTAGAGTGTTTTACATTTTATGTTTGTCAACGGTCTGGAGCACAATTGTGCTCCTATTGTTATTTACTAAAAAATGCAGAAGTCATTTTAAAAAGTCTAATTAAATTCTGCTATTATATTATTAATATGAAATATTGGACTAAGTGTATATTAGGCCAATTTTATTTTTTTGGAATATTACTATACATCGTTTGAAGTATTAATAAGATTATTTATTGAATTAATATTATTTTGATATTCGGTTATGATAGTGTTTAATAGTTCAAAGTTGTTAGGAGCATCACTACCAGCAAGTAATTCATTAACAAATTTTATTCCCATGTATTCTCCTTGGACTGCTTCTTTAAGATAACTAGCAGTATCAGTAGTACCAATATGTTTTATATTTGATATAGTTTCTGCTACGACACCTTGGATTCCTATACCATTTGATGGATTACCACCAAGATCCTGTATTTTAGTAGAAATTTGGGTGGTATGTTGCTTATGAATTTGTTGTATTTTTTGTAGTTCACTTTTGGTATTAGCATCATTAGCATGCTCAATTAGGTCATCAAAACTGTTAACAGCCATGTATTCGCCTTCCAGAATAGAATTCAAATTTTTAATGTTTTCACTATTCATATTATCAACTCCTTAACATTTATTTTGCCCAAATAGATCATGCTTATTAAAAAAAATAGAAATAAGAATATATTATATAAAAAGTTAGATATAGTATTTTATTACGTTTACAGACGAATAGTGTTACGTTTACATGGAAATAGTATTAAATCTAAGAACAAGTTAGATAATTGTGTCTAATTGCTCTAAAATACGGAAAACGCAACTAAATGCTCGTAAAACAGCGATTGAAGTGGATTGGTCCATATAGTATAATAAATCTTGTAATGGATTAGTCCATTAATCCAATATGCTTTAGGAGGAATTTTTATTAATATCGAAATAAACAAAAAAAATGGAATACCACTTTATATTCAAGTTAAAAAACAAATTATGGATGAAATAAAAAAAGGAACTCTTAAGGTTGGAAGAAAAATGCCTACAGAAAGAGAATTGTCTGCGAGATTAAAAGTAAGTAGAAACACTGTAAGCACTGCATATAACGACTTGGAACAAGATGGGGCGTTAAAATCCTATCAAGGAAAGGGAACTTTCGTAGTTGAAGAATCTATATCTTGGGAAAATCTCGATATTGAAAATAAAATAATGAAATTCATTGATTTAGGATTAGAGGAAGCTCTAGAAATTGGAATGAAACCAGAAGAATTTCTAGATTTAGTAAATCAAAGGGTAAATGAAAAAAAACAAATAATGGATAAAGTAATAGCAATATATATAGAGTGCAACATAGAACAAGCTAAGATGTTTAGTAAGCAACTTAGTAAAAATAGTAATATGGATGTAATGTTCTTAATGGTAAATGATTTACGAAAGATGGACAAGCTAACTAAAGATAAGATTGAAAGTGCTGAGTTTATAATAACCACATTTAATCACATTAATGAAGTTACAAATTTAACTGAGGGGCTTAATAAGGAAATTTTAGGTGTTGCAATTACTCCAAATTTAGAACCAATAGTTAAAATAGCTAGATATGGTGAGAATACAAAATTTGGATTTGTATGTATCTCTGAAGAATTTATTTTTAAAATAAAAGGAGCTTTAGAAAAGGCAGGATTAGCTGATGCCAATATAAAATTCTCAAATACTACTGATGACAATGAACTTAAAGATATAATCCGAGAATCAGATGTGATGATAGTATCACCAGGCAGATATAAAGATGTTAAAAGTAAAAATCCCAACAATAAGGAAATAATTGAATTTCTATATAGTCTAGATGAGGGTTCAGTAAAAGCGCTTAAGTCAAAGATTATTGAAATAAAGTTCAAAAAATAATGTGTTAAAAAATTATTTAGGAGGCTTTTAAAAAATGGAAAAAAAGACTTTAATTTTAGGAGTAATAGGTTCAGATTGTCACGCGGTTGGTAATAAGATTTTAGATTATGCTTTAACGGAAGCTGGTTTTAATGTTATAAACATAGGAGTGCTTTCGCCACAAGAAGATTTTATAAATGCAGCTGTTGAAACTAATGCAGATGCCATAATAGTATCTTCTCTTTATGGACAAGGAGAAATCGATTGCAGAGGCATGAGGGAACAATGTGATGAAGCAGGATTAAAGGGTATATTACTTACTGTAGGCGGAAATATAGTTGTAGGAAAACAAAATTGGGAAGATGTGCACAGTAGATTTAGTGCAATGGGATTTGATAGAATATATCCACCAGGAACAACACTCGAAACAACAATACATGATTTAAAAGAAGATTTGAAAATATTATAAAATCAATAGGAGTGATATAAGTGGATGCATATTTGCTTGTAGATTTTGGAAGTACATATACGAAATTAACTGTTGTAGATATAGCAAAAGAAGAAATAATTGCTACGGCTAAGGACATAACGACAATTGAAGACAATATAATGATCGGTTATGAAAAAGCCTATGCAAAAATAGAACCAATATTAAAAGACAAAAATGTTAATCTTATTAATAAATTAGCATGCTCCTCAGCCGCGGGAGGCCTTAAAATGATAGCCATTGGACTAGTACCAGATCTAACTGCAGAAGCTGCTAAAAGAGCAGCACTTGGAGCTGGAGCTAGAGTATTAAAAGTATATAGCTATGAATTAACATTGACTGAAATTGAAGAAATTAAAAATTCAGACTTAGATATAATACTTCTTGCAGGTGGAACTAATGGTGGCAATAAGGAATGCATTATACACAATGCAAAAATGTTAGCTGACAATGGAGTTAAATTACCAATAGTAGTAGCTGGGAATAAAGTAGCAAGTGATGAAATAAGACAAATACTCACTGACGCTAAAATGTATTTTAGCATTACTAAAAATGTAATGCCAACTTTGAGTAAACTAAATGTAGAGCCGGCTAGAGAAGAAATTAGAAAAGTCTTTATGGAAAAAATTATTGACGCTAAAGGGCTAAGTAATGCAGAAGATTTAGTGAAGGGTATTTTAATGCCAACACCAGCGGCCGTTTTAAAGGCAGCTACGATACTTAGTGAAGGCAGTGATGAAGAAAAAGGTCTAGGAGATTTAATAATTATCGACATTGGTGGAGCAACAACGGATGTACATTCTATAGCAGAGGGAGAACCTACAAAGTCTGGCGTTTCAATAAGAGGCCTAGAAGAACCTTTTGCAAAAAGAACTGTTGAAGGTGACCTTGGTATGAGATACTCTGCAGTTTCTTTGAGGGAAGCGGCCGGTAGCAGAAAAATCAGAAAGTACTTAGGGGACACAGAAAGAAAAATTGATATTGAAGCAAATTGTAAATATAGAATAGAGCATATAAAAATGGTTCCTACAACTAAGGAAGAAATAGAATTTGATGAGGCTATGGCGAAAGTAGCCACAGATATATCTATGGAAAGACATGTAGGTACTGTGGAACACACAAACACTCCTATGGGAGCTATGTACACTCAAACAGGAAAAGATCTTATGGAAGTAAAGTATATGATAGGTACAGGTGGAGCATTAATACATAGTGATAATCCACAAGAAATTTTAAAAGCGGGAGCCTTTAGTGCAGAGAATCCAACGTATTTAAAGCCGCGGGATGCAATGTATTTGATTGATAAAACTTATATATTATCTGCAATGGGATTATTGTCTCAAGATTACCCAGACAAAGCTGTTAGAATCATGAAAAAGTATTTAGTAAAAGTATAATTAATTAGGAGGTAATTTCAGTGGAATTAAGAAATAAAAAATGGACGGATGAAGAGTTCTTTGAGGTTAGAAAAGAAGTAGTAAGTCAATGGCCAACAGGTAAAGAGGTAGATTTAAAAGAAGCTGTAGAATATAACAAGAGAATCCCAGAGCATAAAGACTTTGCAAAAAAATTAATAAAAGCTAAAGAAGAAGGAGTAACACTCGCGCAACCAAGAGCAGGTGTTGCGTTAATTGATAAGCATATCGAATTATTAAAACACTTAGAGGAACAAGGCGGAGCAGATTTACTACCAACTACAATAGATAGTTATACAAGACTGAATAGATATGATGAATGTGAAATTGGAATACAAGAAAGTTTAAAGGCGGGAAGATCTTTACTAAACGGATTCCCAGGAGTTAATCATGGAGTTAAAGGTGGTAGAAAAGTTTTTGAAGCTGTAAATTCTCCATTGCAAGCAAGACACGGAACTCCAGATGGAAGATTATTAGCTGAAATCACTCATGCTTCAGGTTGGACTTCAAATGAAGGAGGCGGTATTTCTTACAATATTCCATATGCTAAAAATGTAACTTTAGCAAAATCAGTTTTAGATTGGCAATATTGTGATAGACTTGTTGGGTTTTATGAAGAACAAGGAGTCTCATTTAATAGAGAGCCTTTTGGACCATTAACAGGAACTTTAGTGCCACCTAGTACGTCAAATGCAATTGCAATAATTGAAGCTTTACTTGCTGCAGAGCAAGGAGTTAAAAACATTACAGTTGGATATGGTCAGTGCGGAAATTTAATACAGGATGTTGCAGCTATAAGAGCATTAGAAGAGCAATGCGACGAATACTTAAAAGCTAATGGATATAAAGATATATATTTAACCACGGTATTACATCAATGGATGGGAGGCTTCCCTGAAGATGAAGCGAAAGCTTTTGGAGTTATAGCTACGGGAGCTGCAACGGCAGCACTTGCAGGAGCAACAAAAGTAATAGTTAAAACTCCTCATGAGGCTATAGGAATTCCTACTAAAGAAGCTAATGCTATGGGAATAAGATGTACAAAGATGGCTTTAAACTTATTAAAAGGCCAAAGGATGCCTATGTCTAAAGAGTTGCAAACAGAGATAGAAGTAATAAAGGCTGAAACAAAGTGTATGTTAGATAAGATGTATGAAATCGGAAAAGGCGATTTAGCTATAGCGACAGTTAAAGGATTTGAAATGGGAATTATTGATGTACCATTTGCACCAAGTAAATATAATGCTGGTAAAATGATGCCTGCAAGAGATAATAATGGAGCGATAAGATACCTGAAATTTGGGAATCTACCATTTACACAAGAATTGAAAAATTTCAATATGAAAAAACTTGAAGATAGAGCAAAATTTGAAAACAGGGATATAAGCTTTCAAATGACTATAGATGATATATTTGCAGTAGGAAAAGGTGTACTTATAGGAAGACCACAGAATAAATAAATGTATAGATGAATCAAAGTTACAAAAAAAAAATTATAGAAGGACAGGTGTATATTATGAAAATTATTGATGTAGTGTGTTCAACAGGAAGAACAGGATTTTATTTTGACGACCAAAGAGCTATAAAAAAAGGTGCAGACCATGATGGATTTACATATGTAGGTGCGCCAGTAACAGAAGGATTTACATCAATTAGACAAGCTGGAGAGTCAATATCAGTAATGATTATACTTGAAGATGGTCAAGTAGCTTACGGAGACTGTGCAGCAGTACAATATTCAGGAGCCGGTGGAAGAGATCCATTATTCCTTGCAAAAGATTTTATACCAATTATAGAAAAAGAAATAGCACCAAAATTAATAGGTAGAGAATTAGAAAGCTTTAAATCACTCGCAGAAGAGTTTGATCACATGTTAGTTAATGGTAAAAGGCTTCATACAGCAATGAGATACGGAATAACTCAAGCTATTCTAGATGCTGTCGCAAAAGCTAAAAAAGTAACTATGGCAGAGATTGTACGCGACGAATACAAAACTGGAGTAGATATCAAGAGAATTGATATTTTCACACAATCAGGTGATGATAGATATGCAAGTGCAGATAAAATGATAATAAAAGGTGCAGACGTAATGCCTCACGCACTTATAAATAACGTAGAAGAGAAATTAGGGCTTAAGGGTGAAAAATTACTCGCTTATGTTGAATGGTTAAAAAATAGAGTATTAAAAATAAGAACTAGCGAGAGTTATAATCCAATATTCCACATAGATGTATATGGAACAATAGGACTAGCTTTTAATAATGATATAAAAGCTATGGCAGATTATATAGCAACACTCGAAGAAGCTGCAAAACCATTCAAGTTAAGGATAGAAGGACCTATGGATGTTGAGCATAGAGAAAGACAAGTTGAATCGTTAGCTGGATTAACAGCAGAACTTGATAATAGAAAAATTAATGTGGAACTAGTTGCAGACGAATGGTGTAACACATATGAAGACGTAGTGTTATTTGCTGATAAGAAAGCGGGCCACATGCTTCAAATAAAAACTCCAGACTTAGGTGGAGTTAACAACATAATTGAATCAATACTATACTGCAAAAAGCAGGGCCGTGGAGCATACTGTGGTGGAACATGTAACGAAACTAACAGATCTGCAGAAGTTTGCACAAACATAGCTATTGCTTGTGGAGCAGATCAATGCTTAGCAAAACCAGGTATGGGTGTAGATGAAGGTTACATGATAGTTAACAATGAAATGAATAGAGTTGTAGCTTTAGTTAATAGAAAAAAATAAGAAGAATAATGAATGAGGGGTAATTGGAAAAGGCGGTTTATTTAAACTGCCTTTTCCAATATTAGATGTTGAATTAAAAAGGAGAATAACAATGAAAGAAATAAATGTAGCTGAAATAACAAAAACCGTAAGAAATTTATGTATAGATGCTAATTACTATCTTTCTGATGATATGAGAAACAAATTAACAAAGGCTAGAGAAGAGGAAACTTGGGATATAGCTAAAGGTGTTTTAGATAAGATTTTAATAAATGTAGATATAGCTAAAAATGAAAAAATGCCAATGTGTCAAGATACAGGGATGACTTGTGTGTTCATAGAAATTGGTCAAGATGTTCATATAGTAGGAGGCAGCCTTTACGAATCTATTAATAAAGGCGTAGCCGCAGGATATGAAGATGGATTTTTAAGAAAGTCAGTAGTTAAAGACCCAATAGACAGAGTAAATACAAAAGATAACACTCCAGCAGTTATATATTATGATATAGTTCCAGGAGATAAGTTTAAAATAACTGTAGCTCCAAAGGGCTTTGGCTCAGAAAATATGAGCCAGATTAAAATGCTAAAACCTTCAGATGGTCTTAAAGGGGTTAAGGAATTTATTCTAAAAGTAGTAAAAGAAGCTGGTCCTAACCCATGTCCACCAATAGTTGTAGGTATAGGATTAGGTGGGACTTTTGATAAGGCAGCTAATCTCGCTAAAAGAGCAGCGATTAGACCTACTGAAGAGGCAAACTCAAATCCTTTCTATGCAGAACTTGAAAAAGAGCTTACGCAGGAAATAAATAAGCTTGGTATAGGACCTCAAGGTTTTGGTGGAAGAACTACCGCATTAGCTGTTAATATTGAAACTTATCCAACTCATATAGCGGGTCTACCAGTTGCGGTAAATATAAACTGCCATGCGGCAAGACATGCGAGTAAAGAGTTATAATAAGGATAAGGGGAGGAAAATGTTATGGAGAAAAGAATAACTACGCCACTTACAGAAGATAAGGTTAAAGCTTTAAAGGCAGGAGATAGTGTGCTATTATCTGGTGTTGTATATACCGCTAGGGATGCAGCTCATGCAAGACTCGTGGATCTTATAGATAAGGGAGAAAAACTTCCGATGGATATTAAAGATGCGGTCATATATTATGTTGGACCAACTCCAGCAAAGCCTGGAAGGGCCCTTGGATCAGCAGGGCCAACTACAAGCTATAGAATGGATGCTTACACACCAAAGCTTTTAGAAAAAGGATTAAAGGGAATGATAGGTAAGGGATTAAGATCACAAGAGGTTGTGGACTCTATGATTAAAAATGGTGCTGTATATTTTGCAGCCATTGGCGGAACAGCGGCTCTAATAGGTAAATGTGTAAAAAAAGCAGAAATAGTAACCTATGAGGATTTAGGTTCTGAAGCTATAAGAAGACTTGAGGTAGAGGATTTACCTATAGTTGTAGTAATAGATAGTGAAGGTAACGATCTATATAAACAAGGACAAAATGCTTATTTGGAAAGTGTAAAATAAATTTGATTTAAGTTATAGTGTGAGGTGATACCATGGAAATTAATAAACCAGCAAAAGCCGGAACAATGGAATCTAACGATATATATGTAATGCTTATGCCTAACCCTAAGGGCGGTATTGAAATAAATCTTCAAAGTATTGTTATGAAACAGTTTGGGGAAGAAATAGAAAGAGTAATACGGGGTACACTTAAGGGATTAAAAGTAGAAAATATTATAGTAAATGCTCAAGATAAAGGTGCATTAAACTATACAATAAAAGCTAGAATAGAAACAGCTATAAAAAGAGCTCAATAAGAGGTGATGTATATGAAAAGGTCGAGAAGAACTATGCTATTTATGCCTGGTAATACTCCAGCGATGCTTCAGGACGCAGGAATTTTAGGCGCAGACTCAATTATATTAGATTTAGAGGATGCTGTAAGTCTAACAGAAAAAGACAGTGCTAGAATTTTGGTAAGCGAAGCAATAAAAAATGTAGATTATAGTAATGTAGAAGTGGTAGTTAGGGTAAATCCATTTTCTACTGAATTTGCACAAAAGGATATTGATATAATTGCAAGAGTTAAACCAGATACATTGATGATACCGAAAGCTACAGAAGAAGAACTAAAGGCTATAAATGAAATACTTACAAACATAGAAGCGCAGGAATGTTTTGCAAAGGGAAGTATAAAGCTAATTCCAATAGTGGAAACAGCCTATGGAGTTGAAAATGTTTATAACATAATAAAATCTTGTGATAGGATAGTAGCTGTTTTACTTGGAGGAGAGGACTTAACTTCAGATTTAGGTATAAAAAGAACCAAAGAAGGAGAAGAAGTTTTCTATGCAAGGAATCGAGTAGCAATTGCATGTAGGGCAATGAAGGTGGATTCTATTGATACTCCATTTACAGATACTAACGATTTTGAGGGATTATCAAAAGATACGTTTAAAGCTAAAAGCCTAGGATTCACAGGTAAAGCAGCAATAAATCCAAGACAGATTGATACCATTCATTCTGTATACGCTCCAACTTCAGAAGAAGTAAAATACGCCAAAAGAGTCCTAGAGGCTATGGAAGAAGCAGAAAAAGAAGGAAAAGGAGTATTTTCCCTAGATGGGAAAATGGTAGATGCTCCAGTTATAAATAGAGCTAAAAACACAGTAGAATTAGCAAAGCTTTTAGGCCTTATATAAAAGCTTTTTTTTAAGCTACTTTAGTGGATTAGTTAATTGAGGTGATAGTAATGAAAAATATACTAGGTAGAGAAATACCAGAATATATAGAAGGTTATGGAAAAGTAACCCCTTTCGAAGGTGCATTTAAACATGTTGGCATTAAAATGAAAAAAGAAGTAAAAGTAAACTCTGTAACTCCTAGTGACGAAAAAGTTTTAAGTAGTATAGAGGAAGTTTTAGAGAAGGTTTCATTAAAAGATGGTATGACAATTTCATTCCATCATCATTTAAGAAATGGAGATCATGTATTAAATTTGGTGGTGGATGCTATTGCAGAAAGAGGAATAAAGAATATTACCTTAGCAGCAAGCTCTCTGTTCCCAAACAATGTGCCTTTAATTGGGCACATAAAAAACGGTGTAATTACTAAAATAGTGACTAATTATATGTCAGGTCCTGTGGCACAAGAAATTTCCAGAGGAATATTAAAAACACCAGTTATAATGCATACCCATGGTGGACGTGCTAGAGCAATAGAAAGTGGAGATTTGCACATAGACGTAGCTTTCATTGCAGCACCTACAGCAGACACATATGGAAACATTAATGGATTGTATGGAAAATCAGCCTGCGGAGCCCTAGGTTATGCAGTATCAGATGCGCAGTGTGCAGATAAGGTAGTGGCAATAACAGATAATTTGGTACCTTACCCTACTTGCCCTATAGAAATAAGTCAAATATATACAGATTATATTCTAAAGGTAGATTCCATTGGTGATCCAGCTGGAATAGTATCAGGTACTACAAAAATCACTAAGGATCCAGTGGGGCTTAAAATAGCTAAAATGGCAAGTGATGTTATGGTTGCGTCAGGGCTTGTTAAAAATGAAATGTCATTTCAAACAGGCGCAGGTGGGATTTCTTTAGCTGTAGCTGCAGAATTAAGAAAGTATATGAAAGAGAATGGTATAGTTGGTAGCTTTGCGTCAGGTGGAATAACTGGATATCTTGTAGATATGTTTAAAGAAGGATTATTTAGATCATTATTTGATGTGCAGTGTTTTGATTTGCAAGCAATACAATCTTATGTAAGTACTCATAAACATCAAAGAATGTCTGCTTCCATGTATGGAAATCCAGATAACAAAGGTGCAGTTGTAAATAACCTAGACATAGTCATATTAGGTGCTACAGAAATAGATACAAATTTTAATGTTAATGTTACCACTGGTTCAGATGGGGCTATCATGGGTGGTTCTGGGGGCCATAGTGATACAGCAGCAGGAGCTAAGCTTACAATAATTGTTACACAATTAACGAAGGCAAGACTTCCAATTATAAAGGATAGTGTAACTACGGTAACAACTCCAGGAGAAAGTATTGATGTTATTGTAACAGAAAGAGGAATAGCCGTTAATCCAAAGAGGACGGACATAATTGAGAAATTAAAGAAAACTAATCTTCCTATAATGACGATTGAAGAGATGAAAGCAATAGCTGAAAAAATGACAGGTAAACCAAAAGCAATTGAACTTTCGCAGGAAATAGTTGCAGTTATAGAATATAGAGATGGTTCGGTAATTGATGTGGTTAGAAGACCACTATAATGCATAAAATAAAGCTGAAAATAATTATTTTCAGCTTTATTTTATTTATATTAAACGTTGCAATGGTAAACCTATATATATTGGATTTTATCGCATAATAAAGATATAATAGAGTGTAGCGATAATATATCTTCGGGGGGACCAGAAGCTTTCATAAGGAGGATTTCTATGTATGGATTTAACGCTGAAAGAATTAATCTAAAGGATGAAGATGAGGTAAAGAAAGTAAAAGATTTTTTGCAAACATTTGGACTACTACTTGATGATAATGTGGATTATACCATTGTTATTAGAAAAAATGAAGAGATTAAAGCCACTTGCTCTAAGTCGAAAAATGTATTTAAATGTTTTGCAGTTTCAGATGATTTAAGAGGAGAAGGGGTATCCGCTATATTGATGGGAACATTATCGGATAAGCTTTTTGAGGAAGGAATTTATCATAGTTTTATATTTACTAAGGTAGAAAACACAGATATATTTACGTCGCTTGGGTACAAACTTGTGCATAAAATAGAAAATGTAGCTCTACTTGAAAGTGGGATATATGATATAAAAAAGTATTTAAATGATATGCAAGAGGAATACGATATAGATGCAGATATTCAGAAGTCAGCGATAGTTATGAATTGTAATCCATTCACATTAGGACATAAGTATTTAATAGAAGAGGCTGCGAGGCAAAGCACAGAAGTCCTGGTATTTATAGTTGAAGAAGATAAATCTTCATTCCCATTTATCTATAGATATGCTATGGTTAAAGAAGGTGTTTCCCATTTACATAATGTACGGGTGATTAAAGGGGGAGAATATATTATTTCGGAAGCTACTTTTCCATCCTATTTTTTAAGAAAAGAAGATGTAATACTAAAGGCATATACAACACTCGATGCATCAATTTTTGGAAAATATTTTTGTGAAACTCTAAATATAACTAAGAGATTTATAGGAAAAGAGCCTTATTGCATCGTTACAAACGCTTATAATGAGGCTTTAAAGGAAATACTACCCACCTATGGGGTAGAAGTTGTAGAGGTAAAAAGAAAAGCGCTTATGGGAGATATTATCAGTGCCTCAAAGGTTAGAAAATTAATTAAGGAAGACAAAATAAGCCATATTGAACATATAGTACCTAGTTCAACGTGGGAATTTTTAAATACTTTGGTAGGAAAGGAGATAATGCGGAAAATAAGGCTCAGCGATTCTCCGCATTAATTACGATATGTATACAGCAGAAGATATATTGCTAGCAAGAGAAAAAAGAATTGAATATCAAGAAGAACTAGTGAAGAGATACAAAATGCCAATATTGGTTGTTAGGGTTAACTATCCAGGCATAAACAAGGATAATCATTATTCACAAGAAATAACTGTGATTATGGATCAAATAATTTGTAAAATGCTTTCTGATTCTATTAATTATAAAAAAATAGTTACAACTGCAGAAGGTCCCATTGTGATTATGTGCATAAATAAGAAAGCAAGGGACATTAAATCGATGACACTTAATTTAGAAGATAATCACATTTTAGGAAGATGTGTAGACTTAGATGTATATGATGAAAAAGGTAGAAGTATTAGTAGAAGGGATTTCGGGTTAGATATGAGAAAATGCTATATCTGTGAAGACGTAGCTCATAATTGTGTAAGAAGCAAAAAACACAACAAAGAAGAAGTTGAAGGATTTATTAAAAGTAGATTTGCAGAATATGGGGAGAAATTTTATGAATAATAAATATTTAATATCCCATGAAGCGTTTGTTATAGCAGGGTACGCAATTGAAGCAATGCTATGTGAAGTGGCGGCATATCCGTCACCTGGGTTAGTGTCATCTATATCAAAAGGGGCTCATATAGATATGGATCACTATTCTTTTATTAAAAGCACCTCGGCTCTAAGTAAGTATATGGTATTGTTTGCGCAGGAAGGATATTCAAAGAGAACTCCCAAAGAAATATTTAAGGCTATTCGAAATATAGGAATAGAAGCCGAAAAAGAGATGTTTAAGGCTACCAAGGGTGTAAACACTCATAAAGGTATGATTTTTCTTTTAGGTATAAGTTGTGCAGCCGTGACAAAAGTGATGTATGATAAGAAAAATTTTGAGGAAATTCAAAATATAATAAAGCAAATGACTAGAGGGCTTGTTCAGGATGAATTATTTTATATGAATAAAGATAAAGTCACAAGCTATGGAGAAAAATTATTTTTAAAATATAATGTAGAAGGAATAAGAGGGCAAGTAGAGAGAGGCATTCCTCTAGTTTTTGATTATTCTCTTGGAGTATATAAGGAAAATAAAGCTCAAAAATTAAATAGTAGGTTAATACATACCCTCATATCCATCATGCAACATTGCGAGGATTCGAATGTTCTTCACAGACATTCAATGGATACGTTAAAAGAAGTAAAGGAAAAGGCAATTCATATAATCTCTTTAGGTGGAATGGCTACAGAAAGTGGTAAAGCGGCAGTAGAAGAATTGGACAAAGAATTTACAAAAAGCAACATAAGTCCAGGAGGATCAGCAGATTTGCTAGCCGTAACTGTATTCTTTAATTCTGTAGAGGAATATTTGAGTCTTAACAGAATCTCGTAATTGATTACAATATTTACCTGTTTGGAGGGGTATATGCTAAAGACAAAGAAATATATCGTCATATCATTAATTGTATCTCTATTCGCAGAAATATATTTTTACCCATTAGAAAGTCAACTAAAATTTTCAGTAGGGGTAATTATTTTCAACTTAAGTATACTTATAATGGACGATATGTCAGAATTGAGAATGGCATTTTTATCTGGCTCACTAATATTCGTAATGAGGAATATTTTTGGAATAGTATTATCACAGTATGGAATTATAGATATAATAGCTTCTAATTTTCCTTCGCTAGTATATTATTTAATCTATGGTGCTTTTATTAATATTACTAAAGTTAGAAAATATAAAGACCGTATAGTTAATACAATTTTATTATTAACATTAATAGATTCGATAAGTAACATATTTGAAGCTATTATGCGAAATGGCATTAATTTATATATTATAAGAATCATATTTTTGGTAGGATTTATTAGGGCGGTTTTATCTTACCTTGTTTACCTCACTTATATTAAACAAAAATTATTTATCATAAATAGTGAACATCAGAAGAGATATACAGAGCTCAATTTATTAATTTCGAATATACATGCAGAAATGTTTTATTTAAAGAAGTCTATGAAAGATATTGAAAAGGTGATGTCAAAAAGCTATTGTTTATATGAGACTTACAAGTATAATGATGATTTAAGAGAAAAAACGTTGGACATCGCAAGAGAGGTACATGAAATAAAAAAAGATCATTATAGAATTTTAAAAGGATTTGAATCACTTATAGATAATTTTGAAAATCAAGATGAAATGACACTCTCAAGTATTTTTACTATTATTAATGATAATACAAGCAGATATATAAAAGAAGGCAATAAAGAAATAATAATAGCATTCCAGTTTAAAAATGATTTTACTATTAGGGCTTATTATAATTTATTTATTATTCTTAATAATTTAATAATTAACAGTATAGATGACTGTGAAAATGAAGGGTTCATTAAAATATCTGAAAAAGAAGATGAAGGTAATATATATTTTGAAGTAACTGATACAGGGAATGGAATTGATGAAGAGATTCTTCCTTATATTTTTAATCCAGGGTTTACTACAAAGTATGATAATATAACAGGAAAAGCATCTACGGGTATCGGACTTTCACATGTGAAAAATATTATTGAAGACTTAGGAGGAGATATAGAGGTAAAATCAGATAGAGTGACGGGTACTACATTTATATTGAAAATACCTAAGAACTCATTGAATGGAGGATAACTGTGGGAAAAAGTTTTTTGATTATTGATGACGATGTTAATATTAGAAAAATGCTAGGCCTTTTAATAAAGAAAAATAACCTTGGAAAAGTTATTTGTGAAATAGATAGTGGTGAAGATGCTGCGCAAGACATTATATTCTATAGCCCGGATATAGTGCTTATTGATTTTTTGTTACCTACAATGGATGGAATTGAAATAATTAAGGATGCTAAGAAGAAAGGGTATAATGGTAAGTTTATTATGATATCTCAAGTTGAGGATGAGTTATTGGTATCAAAAGCCTATGAAAATGGAATAATTTTTTTTATAAGTAAACCTATAAACAGTATAGAAGTTACTAATGTTATAAGAGGGATATGTCATAATATTGAGCTTGAAAATTCGTTAGCACTTATAAAAAGTGCAGTATCAAGCTTAAATAATGATAAAAGTATAACAAAGGAATTATTTTTGGATGATCAAATAACTAATATTTTTGCCGATATAGGTATTACAGGTGCTGTAGGGAGTAATGAGCTAATAAAAATTATACATAAAATAATAGATTTTAAAAAAAGGAATCCATCATCTACATATCAGCTACAAAAAATATACAGTGAAATCGCACAGGAGGAATATGGAGATGTAAACATAAATAAAAAGGCATTAGAACAGAGGATTAGGAGAACTATTCAAAAGGCCTTAAAAACTATAGCAGAGATCGGTTGTGATGATTATAGTAGTAGTATTTTTATGGAATATAGCACATTATTATTTGACTTCAAGCAAGTAAGGCAGGAAATGAGACATATAAACAATGATACAAATGAGCCCGGCAAAATAAATACAAAAAAATTTATTGAAAGCATTATTACCAAATTAAGCTCATAAGTATTCAAAACATAGTCCTATAGATAACAAAAAAATACTAATAATATAAAAAGTTAATTTATTTGTGCAAGAGTTCGTAGTTTTGTGTAGTTATTTGTATAATTTGCTTATAATATATAGTATATAACAAAAACATTATCAGGAGGTACAAGAAATGAATTTTAAATTAGATATGATTCAAGCAGTGGCAGTGGCAGTTATCGTTCTATTTACAGGACAAAAAATTAAAAACAAGTTGACTTTTTTAGAAAAGTATTGCATACCAGCACCAGTGATCGGAGGATTGATTTTTGCAATAATCACATTGCTACTAAAAGTAAGTAATATATTGGTTTTTGATATGGATATAACGCTACAAAAATTATTTATGACAGCGTTCTTTACAACTATTGGGTTTACTGCAAGTCTTAAATTACTAAAAAAAGGTGGAAAAGGAGTTTTTATTTTTTTAGGATTATCCGTCGTAATTGTAGTTCTTCAAGATATTACAGGAGTTGCACTTGCTAAGATGTTTGGTCTAAATCCACTTATAGGTCTTTCAACGGCATCAGTACCTATGGTAGGTGGACATGGAACTGCAGGTGCCTTTGGTCCAATATTTGAAAAAGCAGGTGCAGTAGGTGCTACCACGGTAGCAATGGCATCAGCAACCTTTGGCTTAATTATGGGCAGCGTTATTGGAGGGCCTATAGGGAAAAAATTAATTGAAAAAAATAATCTTTCATATCCTATGAAAACGGTTAATTCAAATGTGCATGAAGAGGCAGCAACAACCAAAGAAGACACTGTAAAACATCTAATTCCCGAGAAGTTTATGGGAGCTGTATCTCAGATTTTATTAGCTATGGGGCTAGGTACAATTATATCAACACTTCTAGAAAAAACAGGGATAACTTTTCCACCATACATTGGTGCTATGTTTGCAGCTGCAATTCTTAGAAATATATCTGATTCTACAAATGCATATAGAATCCATATAGATGAAATCGATGTCATAGGGGGTATTTCATTATCTTTATTCTTATCTATGGCGTTAATGGGATTGAAATTATGGCAATTAGCAGATTTGGCTTTACCTCTAATAGTAATGTTATTTGCTCAGACCATTTTAATGGGGTTATTTGTATATTTCATAACGTTTAATGTTATGGGAAGAGATTATGATGCAGCGGTAATGGCCTCTGGTAATTGTGGATTTGGTATGGGCGCTACACCAAATGCAATGGCAAACATGGGGGCTATGACAGCAAAATATGGGATTGCTCCAAGAGCGTTTTTTATAGTTCCGTTAGTTGGAAGTTTATTTATAGATTTTTGTAACGCTGGAGTAATTACAATGTTTATGAATTTTTTTGTGAAATAATAGATATTTAAATTGTACATATTAAATAATTTTGGAAACTAAGCTTATTTGCTTGAGTGTTCCTAATAAAATAACCAAAAAAATAGCGAGAAAAAATCTCGCTATTTTTTATTGCATTATAAGAGCATAACAGAGACTTATGAAACATAAGATTACATATAGTGGAAGTATTTTTATGGGATAATTTATATGTAAAAAAACAATTGGTGTACAAGCATATACACTAGATATTTTAACACTGTCACATACATCAAAAGGATTTTATAGGACATACTACATTATTATAGACATAATTATTTAATGCATATTGCTTGGTTAAGAAAAAACATAAAAGTCTGAAAATTTAATTTTTAAAAAGAAGTATTTTGTAGTATTGTGTTTTTATCTGTATAAGCTTATTATAATTATCATATATACTATAATATAATATGATATAATACAAGGAGGATAAAAATGGTTATAAAATTAGACATGATTCAAGCAGTAGCATTAGCAGTTATCGTTTTATTTATAGGACAAAAAACCAAAAACAAGTTAACATTTTTAGATAAGTATTGTATTCCAGCACCGGTTATTGGTGGATTACTCTTTGTATTTCTTACTTTAATACTAAAAGTAACTAACATATTGACTTTTGATATGGATATAACGCTTCAAGCAGTATTTATGACGGCATTCTTTACAACCATTGGGTTTACAGCAAGTCTTCAATTATTAAAAAAGGGTGGAAAACAAGTTTTAATATTTTTAGCAATAACTACAGTACTTATAATTCTTCAAGATATTACAGGGGTTACACTTGCTAAGATATTTGGATTAAGTCCAATTATAGGTCTTTGTACTGGTTCTGTCCCTATGGTAGGTGGACATGGAACATCAGCTGCTTTTGGTCCATTATTTGAAGCAAAAGGTATAGCAGGTGCCACAACAGTAGCATTGGCATCAGCGACATTTGGACTAGTTATGGGCAGCATGATTGGAGGACCTATAGGTAAAAAATTACTTGAAAAAAATAATCTTTCATATCCTATGAAAACGGTTAATTCAAAAACTTCTAAAGATGTAACAGTATCCAATGAAGACACTAAAAAACCAATGATACCTGACAATTTTATGAGTGCAGCATCTCAGATTTTGTTAGCTATGGGAATAGGTACAATTATATCTAGTCTTTTTGAAAAAACAGGATTTGCTTTTCCGGGATATATAGGTGGTATGTTGGCGGCCGCAGTTTTAAGAAATATAGCGGATGCTACAAAGGCTTATAAGGTCCATTTAGATGAAATTGATGTTATAGGAGGCATTTCATTATCTTTATTCTTATCTATGGCATTAATGGGATTAAAGCTATGGGAATTAGCAGATTTAGCTTTACCTCTAGTCATAATGTTATTTGCTCAGACAATTCTAATGGCGTTATTTGCATATTTCGTAACTTTTAAGGTTATGGGAAGAGATTATGATGCAGCGGTAATGGCTTGTGGACAGTGTGGATTTGGTATGGGAGCTACACCAAATGCAATGGCGAACATGAGCGCTATGACATTAAAATTTGGTCATGCTGAACGTGCATTCTTTGTTGTACCATTAGTGGGAGGTTTATTTGTAGATTTTGTTAACGTTGGAATCATTACGACGTTTATGAATTTCTTTATTAAATAATAAACACTTTTAATCTTACAAATTCTATACTTTAGCGACATTTCAGAAGGAAAGTATGTATTACTTAAAATACATACTTTCTTTAGTGAAAGAATAATATAATAGTTAAAAAATAAGCTAATAATCATAAATAGCGAGAAAAAATCTCGCTATTTTAATTATATCTTGATAAAAAAAACTATGGACTTTATAATTGTGTTATAAGCTTAAGGGAAGGTGACGAATGGGTACAATTAATGATTATTATAACCAGGTTATATGCACTATTAATGAAGGCGTTATTGTTATAGATAAGAAAGGCATCATAAAAATCATTAATAATGCTGCTGAAAAAATGTTGAAGGTTAATGCAGAAAGTAGCATAGGGAAACATATTTTAAAAATATTTCCTTATGGTGAATTATTAAGTATAATTGAAAATAGAGAAGAACAATTAAATATAAAAGAGGGTAAATTTATTATAACCCGTAAAGTAATAACCCAAAATGGCGAAGTCATAGGTGCACTCCAAATATTTAGTAAAAAAACGGAAAATAAGATATTAATGAATTCACAAAGAAATGGAAGAATAGACGAAAATATTTTGAATACAATTTTTAATGCTGTAAAAGAATGTGTGGTTGTAGTAGATCAAAATGGAATAATAACTATGATGAGCGATGAATATAAAGAATTTATTAATTGCAAAAATCCAGAGGGAAAACATGTAACTGATGTTATAGAAAATACAAAATTACATATAATAGCGAAGAGTGGTAAACAAGAGTTTGGAGAAATTCAAGAAACTAATGGACATAAGATAATTTCTATAAGAATTCCTATAAAGAAAGATGGTAAAATTGTAGGGGCCATTGGGAAAATAATGTTTAAAGATTTAGACAATTTTAAAATATTAAGTAATAAGATAAACAATTCACAAAAAGATGCTGAATATTGTAAAAATGAATTAAGCACAGATCAAAAAGCAATATATACTTTTGAAAACATTATAGGCAATAGTGTTAAAAGCCGCGAGGTAATGAAACTCGCCAGAAGAGTAGCTAAGATAGATTCAAACGTTTTAATTACTGGTGAAAGTGGAACGGGTAAAGAACTCTTCGCTCACTCCATTCATAATGCTAGTAGAAGATGCCAAAAGCCTTTTATAAAAATTAATTGTGGAGCTATTCCAGCACAGCTTTTTGAGTCGGAAATGTTTGGTTATGAAGAAGGCGCTTTTACTGGTGCTAAAAGATCAGGTAAGAAAGGCAAGTTTGAATATGCAAATGGCGGGACAGTCTTATTAGATGAAATTGGTGATATGCCTATGAATATGCAAGTTAAACTCCTAAGAGTTATTCAAGAAAAAGAATTAGTTAGGGTTGGCGGAAATGATGCTATCAAAGTTGACATAAGAATTATTGCGTCAACTAATAAGTCATTAGAACAGTTAATTAAAGATGGAAAGTTTAGAGAAGATTTGTATTATAGGTTGGATGTTATGCATTTAAAATTACCCTCATTAAGAGAAAGAGTAGAAGACATTGATGAATTGTCTAATGCATTAAGGGTAAAAATATGTAAAAAATATAATATCTACTCGGAGGGCATTTCAAGGGAGGCTATTGATTGTTTGAAATCTTATAACTGGCCGGGCAATATAAGACAACTTGAAAATGTAATAGAAAGAGCTATAAACCTACTTGATACAGATATTTCTATAATGCCAAGACATTTGCCAGAAAAGATAGTTAATGGTAAAGTGAAAAAATATTCATTAGAAAATAATTATTTAAAAGATGTTGTTGAAACTATTGAACAAGACCTTATCATGGAATGTATAAAAAAAACAGGAGGGAATAAAAAAGAAACTGCAAAAATATTGGGACTTAGTAGGGCCGGATTGTATAAGAAATTAAACAGGTATAATTTAATGAAATTAGCAAATCTACAATAGTACACATGTAAACTATGGTTACATGTGTTGTTTTTATATTAAAAATAGTTGCAGTGGTATAAATGGGGATTGTAAAAAAAATTATATGCTTAGGTGTATCAATACGTTGAAAATACTTTTAGTGATTTTTTTAACAATTAGGTTATAATATTAACAAGCTCAAGATGGGTAAGTGTATGGGGTTATTAGTGTTAACTAAGTTTACAGTCGTAGTTATAATTTGTTTTAAAAAATTGGCAGAGGTTGGTATAGTAAGAGTTGTAAGATTGTGCACACTTGGCATGGAAATTGCTAGTAATAAATATATAGGAAAAAACAAAAGCATATAATAAATTCCTATTATGTGGTAATAATATACTATAGAAATAAATAAACGGAGGGTTATAATATGAGAGAAGTAGTAATTGTAGGAGCAGCAAGAACAGCAATAGGATCTTTTGGTGGAGGATTATCAAAAGTATCAGCTGTAGAAATGGGAACTGTTGCAGCTAAAGAGGCTATAAAAAGAGCAGGAATTAAACCAGAACTTGTAGAAGAAGTTGTTATTGGTAATGTAATACAAGCAGGACTTGGACAGAATGTTGCAAGACAAATATCAATACATGCAGGCATTCCAGATGAGGCTTCAGCACTTACAATAAATAAGGTTTGTGGATCAGGACTTAGAGCTGTAAGCATGGCAGCACAATTTATAATGTGTGGAGATGCGGAAGTAGTTTTAGCAGGCGGAACTGAAAGCATGAGCAACGCTCCATATGCACTACCAAACAATAGATGGGGTGCAAGAATGGGAGACGGAAAAGTAGTTGATACTATGATTAAAGACGCTCTATGGGATGCGTTTAATGACTATCATATGGGAGTTACAGCAGAAAATATTGCAGAAAAGTGGAACATAACTAGAGAAGATCAAGATCAATTTGCTTTGAAAAGTCAATTAAAAGCTGAAAAAGCTATAAAAGAAGGTAAATTCAAAGACGAAATCGTTCCAGTGGTAATCCCTCAAAGAAAGGGCGACCCAATAACATTTGATACAGATGAATTCCCGAAATTTGGTTCAACTATAGAAAAATTAAGAAAATTAAAACCAGCATTTAAAAAAGACGGTACTGTAACAGCAGCTAATGCATCAGGAATAAATGACGGTGCAGTTATGTTTGTAGTAATGTCAAGGGCTAAAGCAGATCAATTAGGACTTAAACCTCTAGTTACAATAAAATCTTATGCATCAGGTGGAGTAGATCCGAAAATAATGGGATATGGTCCAGTTCCAGCAAGTAAAAAAGCATTACAAAAAGCAGGAATGACCGTAGCTGATTTAGATTTAATAGAAGCTAACGAAGCTTTTGCATCTCAATCATTAGCTGTAGCTAAAGATTTAGGCTTAAATCCAGAAATAGTAAATGTTAATGGTGGGGCTATAGCACTTGGACATCCAGTAGGAGCTTCAGGTGGAAGAATACTTATTACATTAATATATGAAATGATAAAAAGAGATTCTAAAACAGGGCTTGCTACATTATGTATAGGTGGCGGTCAAGGAACTGCGATTATCGTTCAAAGATAATAGCAAAAAAGGATCAGCAAAAAAATGCTGGTCCTTTTTTAGTTGATAGAAAATAAAGTAATTATTAATTAATATTCAGAATATTAATTAAGTAAGGATTTAATTTAAAATTTTGATATAAATGAAGATTAAGTAAAATTTAAGAAGCTTTTAATAATAATGTTATATAATATTAAAGAATAACTGCTAATAATATGGTATAATTATAAGGATAGGAGTGATATAGATGGTTAAAATAAAAAACGCTGTGCCAAACATGTTCACCTTAAGCAATATGTCTTGTGGAATTTTATCTATACTTATGAGTTTTGACGGAAATTATAAATTAGCAGCGGTATTTATTCTTTTAGCAGGAATATTTGATAGATATGATGGTAAAATAGCTAGGTTTTTAAATGTGGATAACGATTTAGGTAAAGAACTAGATTCATTATGCGATTTAGTATCTTTTGGTTTGGCACCTTCAATATTAATATTTAATATTTATAATTTCGCAGGGCTTGGGTCAATTGGGTATTTAATGGTTTTAATTTTCCCAGTAGCAGGCGCATATAGGTTAGCGAAATATAATATTACGGATTTTGATGGGGTTTTTTCAGGAATTCCTATTACTGTTACAGGCACATTTTTAGCACTGTATGCTTTATTTATGTTTAACAAAGCTTCAAATTTAGGGTCGACTATGATTTTAATGGTTATATTATCTTATTTAATGGTAAGCAAATTAAAATTTAAAAAACAATAGTTAAACAATTATAATGAAAAAAAATTTATAACGCAATTATAGTAAAAACCTCACTTTATAGGAGGCCGCTGAAAAAAGCACTCTTTATTTAGTAGAGTTTTCAAGCTTGAATAGAAAAAGCATGAGATGTCCATATTTTGGATATATCATGCTTTTTATTTTATAATTAAGTTTTAAAAGCCCTATTTCCTGCTTTTCAACTTAATTATTCTCTTTAGATTCACAGTGAAGATTGATAATGCACCTTGCATTTGCATGCTAATTAAGCCTGACGATATTGCTACATCATAGCTATGTTGGTGCTTAAGTTCACTGTTTTTAGCCTCTATCATATAACGTTCCCTAGCTCGTTTTTTAAAATATTCACTTTTTTCGAACTCTATTTGATCTTTGTGAGTATTTGACTTTATTGAAACTGAATAAGTTTTAGATTTAGCGCCTTCTTTATAACACCCATCTTTATGAACACAATTTTTACACTTTTCTACATTAAAATAGTAGGTTAGCACTTGATTTTTACCAACATTCTTCTTTCCCTGTTTTGCTTTTTTAATAGCCATATGACCTGCCGGACATACAAATAAACCAGCATCTTTATTAAACTCAAATTCATCTTCTTTTTTTCGCATTCCTTGTGAAATTACAGGATTTAGTCTTGAAATTAATGCAATTTTATTTTCTTTTGTATATTCTAGGTTTTTCTTTTCAGAATAAGCTGTATCTCCAATTACTTCATTTACATCTATACCAGCCTCACGGCTTTTTTCTATTAAGGTTATGAGCTCCTTTCCATCACTTTTTTCGCCAGTTGTAATAACAGCTGCTGTAATTAAACGTTCTTCACTCATAGCAAGGTGTGATTTATATCCAAAAAAAGAACTATCCTCAGTTTTATGCCCCACTTTTGCATCCTCATCTTTTGATATTTTTAGATTTTCTAAGTCATCATTAATAGCTTCCATTAAGTAGTTTAATTTAGTTTTCACAGCTGGATTTGCTGCAGTTTCTGGCTTCTCGTTTATGGTATCAATTAATAATTTGCAGTACTCAAGAATATCTTCAAGTACTCCAGTTGTAACTTTATTAGGTAACTCTTCTTTAATACCAGGATGTACTCCGTACAATGTTTTTCTTAAGTTTTTTGCACGTTTCAATAATTCCTCGCTTGCTGACTTTTGGTTATAACGTGACTTGGTATGCGTAGCATCAACTATTATTGCTTTACTTTTTAAAACTCCCTCTTTTATAGCAAGTTCTACAGTCTTGTTTATTAATAAATCCAATAAATTCATGTCTTTAAGGCGAAGCTTTCTAAATTTAGTTAGTGTACTTGAGTTTATTAAATTTGTTTCTTCTGGGGCTAAATTTAGAAAATATTTAAAGGACATGTCATAAAGAGTTCTTTCAACAACATCTTCATCAGACAATTCATATATTACTTTCAAAAGTAAATATTTAAATAGCATTATGGGGTTAATAGCACCTCTACCCATAGATGAACTATAGTTAATCATCAATTCGTCATAAACAAATGAAAAGTCAACAAGGTCATTAATTTGCTTTAAAATGTTATCTTTCGGAATAATTAACGAATATAAGCTATGGTATGTATTTATTTTTATTTCCAATTGTCCTTTTAGCATAATAGTTTAGCCCCTTTTATTTTATTCTACTATACTAATTCGACATATCTTTTAAAATTCCTTTTTGTTTTTTAGTCTTTTATATAAAAAAATCGCCATCTTTAATTAGATGACGATTTTTCATATAGTTTTTCAGTGGCCTCCTTTATAGTGAGGTTTTTTTAACAACATTTCAGAAGGTGAGTTTCCTACGCATATAATTGGGGGCACATATTATAGCAAAAATAAAATTTCAGTGGGAATATAAATCATCTTCTGGAGTCGTCAATTCATCTTCTTCGAAGATGTGCAGCTCCGCAGGAGATGATTTAATCTCTAAATTTATAATAATATTCAGGGGTATCTTCAGTAATAACCTTAAATTCATAACCTGAATCTAGATAGTATTTTATGATTTCAGGTAGAGCTTTTACAGTGTTTTTATTATTAAAATTGCAGTGCATAAGGAGTATGGCTACATTTTTATTTCCTTTAATTATTTTTGAATTTTTAATAAGTTGTGAGACACTTAAATTAGGGTTTATACCATCAGATAAATTAACATTCCAATCATATACTTTAAAATTGTTTTTATGAAGTTTCTCTAAATTAGAAGCATTTAAGCGTTTAGCGCTACCGCCAGGAAATCTAATAACCTTAGGAGCAAAGCCAGTGACTTCTTCAATTTTGTTGGAATCTTTTTTCATTTCATAAATAAACTCATCTGTACTTCTATATATTTTTTTAAAATTATGACTGTATGTGTGAAGACCTATACCATGACCCTCATTATATATTCTCTTAAGAATTGATTCCTTTCCTTGAATTTCTTTTCCTACTATAAAAAAAGTAGCTTTTACATTTTGTTTTTTTAATACATCTAATAAAGCATCGGTAACAACGTATGTAGGACCATCATCAAAAGTTAAATAAACAAATTTTGAAGTTTCAATATCGCCAGCAGATTTTAATGACGGACTACATGGTATAAATGCCTGGCTGTTTTTCTGTATATTGGATATATGTGGACTGTTAGATAATAAGAAACAAATAATAGTGGTAGCAAAAACAAGGAAAATACTTTTTTTTCTAAAACTCATATTATCACACACCTTTAATTTTGTCGTAATTAGTATACCCAAAGAAAAATGTATTAAAGCAGTATATTTTTATATGTAAAATTTTTATGTAGCGTGTAATAGGGATTTATAGATAGGTAGTATATCATCACCACAGGTGATGATAATTATGTTAAAGTAGGGCAAGAACATATCTGATGAGTTGTTGACATTCAATACTCAAATTTTGTATAATTATGTTGTTTGATAAAGTTGGAATCTTCTACTTTGTATGGAAAAATAAATTGATAAAATTTTTAAATTATAAATTTGAACATAAAAGATAAGAGGAGGATATACTATGCAACAAACGCCGAATGCTAATAGGCTTCATATAGCTATATTTGGAAAAAGAAATGTAGGGAAATCAAGTTTGATTAATGCAATTACGTCGCAGGATATTGCATTAGTATCTGATTTAGCAGGAACCACAACAGACCCAGTTTATAAGGCAATGGAGCTACTTCCAATAGGTCCTGTTGTTATTATAGATACTGCGGGGTTTGATGACGAAGGCGTAATCGGAGAACTTAGAATAAAGAAAACTAAAGAAGTTATGGACAAAACTGATCTAGCACTTTTGGTTATTGACGGTAATGAGGAAGATTTATTATTTGAGAAAACATGGTATGAAGATTTAAAAAAAAGAAAAATACCTGTAGTTGGAGTCATCAATAAAGTAGACAAAAATGAAGTATCACTCAAGGATATTCAAAAGGTAATAGATCTAACTTTTGTTAATGTTAGCGCTAAAGATAAGACCAATATTGATGGGTTAAAAAAAGTAATTATGGCTAATGCGCCAGAGGATTTTGAAAAATGCACAATTGTCGGTGACATAGTAAAGCCGAAGGCAAGAGTAATAGTTGTAGCACCACAAGATATCCAAGCCCCAAAAGGTAGACTAATACTACCGCAGGTTCAAGTAATAAGAGATCTTCTTGATAATGATGTTATGGCACTAGTGGTAAAGGATAGTGAACTAGAGGACATTTTAGCCGCGCTAAAGGACAAACCAGATTTAGTGATTACGGATTCGCAGGTATTTAAAAAAGTCAATTCTATAGTGCCAAAAGATGTACCACTTACTTCCTTTTCTATACTTATGGCTAGGTATAAAGGAGATTTACGCACCTTAGTTAAAGGGGCAAAAGCTATAGATACATTGAAACCAGGAGATAAGGTACTTATAGCAGAAGCTTGCACCCATCATCCACTTGTTGGAGATATAGGTCGAGAGAAGCTTCCTATATGGCTTGGGGAAAAAGTAGGTGGAAAGCTAGATATAACGATTTGCGCCGGTAGCAGTTTTCCAGATGATTTAAGCGGATATAAGCTAATAGTTCATTGTGGAGCCTGTATGGTTAATAGGCAGCAATTCATGTCAAGGATTAAGAAGGCTAATATAGAGGAACTGCCTATTACCAATTTCGGTATAGCTATAGCACATATAAATGGTATATTGGATAGAGTACTTAGTGCGTTTGAAGAAGATTCTTTTTAAAGAAAGTTTTTTGAAAAGTATTATATAAAATTAATATAGGGGTAATTTAACTTGAATTTAAATCAACAATTTCAGATGTGCAGAGGGACGTAATTGATAGGACATACTCAATGGGTACTTATATACCTATAAAGACAAAAAAGGGAATGAATAAAGGTGTTGCACACAGAGTCAAAGAGGTATATAGTTATGTGGGAATAGCGGCTAGTAAATTTGAAACTATTAAATGAATTGATAATATTACATTAGAATTAATGAAGAGGCTGTCAAAATTAAAGCTAAAATAAGGGATAAAAGAGAATTTATTTTAAAATTATGGGTATAATACTTTAAATATACCCATAATAATTGAAATTTTAACCATTAATGGTGTATTATATTTAACTTTAGGTTGCAACAGTATATATTAATTTTAGTTCAGTATTATTATTAAATACAGGTAGATAAAAAGAATTTAAAAAAATAAGTTGACTTATTGATTATATAATTTAGAATGTAACATATATAATAATATGAATTAACAATAGAAAGGGGTAGTTTAAATGAAGAAAAAAATATATATTGATGGAATGAGTTGCTCACATTGTGTAAGCCATGTAAAGGAGGCATTACTCGATATTGGTGCTAGTAAATTAAAAGTAGATTTAGAAGAAAAATTTGCAGTAGCAGAATTTGAAGACGAAACAACTGATAATGACATTACGGAAGCTATTGAAGAAATAGGATATGAAGTTACTGAGGTAGAAGAAGATTAATATAAAAAAATAAAAAGTTTGCCAATATTGGTAGGCTTTTTTTCTGTCTACTTTTTCATGTCCATTATATGTAGAAACTATAAATATTGGGTAAATAATTAGAAGAAATTATTTGCCCAATATAATATATGAATTTTTTAAAAAAGTACAGATGTATTTTCCTTAATTATTATAAAAATATTAATTATAAAATTTTAATTGAACATTTATTTTCTTATCTTGTATTTCTAAAATAACATAAGAATACCATGGTTCACGTCTTTTACACGTGGGTGAACCTGGATTTATCATGAGTACTTTATTTTTAGTCAAAATAAGTGGCTGATGAGTGTGTCCAAAGATGATTATATCAACTTTATCATCTATAAATTTATCATAGGCTGTATTTAGTGTGCTTTTGCTATTACCATGGCCGTGATACAAACCAATTTTATATCCTTCCACAGATATAATTACTTTTTCTTTTAGTAAATCTCTGATGTATCCTTTATCATTATTTCCCCATACTCCAACAAAGTTCTTATGCTCTTTTAATTTTGACACGACGCTTGAGGAAATATAATCACCTGCATGAATTATCATGTCGGCTTCTTTAAATATATTATTTATTAATTTAAAAAGTTTATCATTATGTTTTTTCGCATGAGTATCAGATAATATCGCAATTTTCATATTTCATCACCTTATAATATTATAGTATTTTATATTATTATTTGCTACATAATTAGTATGTGCGATATATGATATTTCTGTTATAATTATTATATAAATAAAAAGGGTATATTTTTACATTTATTGTGAAGTTTTAGATTTTTATTAAAGCGCAAGGAGAAAAAATGGGGGAAATAGAAGACACGGTCTTAATGTTAGAGCAAACAGGAATAAATATAAAAAACGAGAGATCTTTGCACTCATCCATTAAGCAATGGTATGCGGTGCCAGGGGACAGATTAGAAGTAAAAGTAGATAAATATATAATTGATTTGGTAAGGGAAGATTCATTAATTGAAATACAAACGAAAAATTTTGGTGCAATTGGCAATAAGCTTAGAGAATTGGTTAAGTACAATAAGGTTATGCTAGTACACCCTATAGCTGTTGAAAAATATATAGTAACAACAGAAAAAACTAATAAAGTAATTAGTAGAAGAAAATCTCCTAAAAAAGGTAAAGTGGTTGATTTATTTGATGAGTTAATTAGAATACCTGATTTAATGGCGGAAGAAAATTTTATACTAGAAATCTTAATGACTAAAGAAGAAGAGATACGGTGCAAGGATGGTAAAGGAAGCTGGAGAAGAAAAGGAATAAGCATTGTGGATAGAAAGCTTTTAGAAGTAGTAGATAAAATAACATTTAGAGAAGTAAAAGATTTTTTTGAATTTTTACCACAAGAACTACCAGTGAATTTTACCAATAAACAATTAGCGAAAACATTAAAAGTTACGGTATACAAGGCAAGAAAAATTACTTATTGTTTTAGACAAATGAAGATTATAAAAGAAGTAGGAAAGATTAAAAATGAACTTATATTTGAGAGGGTGTGAAGAATGGATAATAAACCTAAAGTTATCACATTTATGCTGATATCCGCTTTTGCATTTATAGGAGCTCTATTAATTATTAAACCTCAATTCAATTTTTTAGTTCTGCCTCCACCTTTAGGGTTTATATCTGCTATGTGTGCAGGAGCAGCCTATACCTTAATCCGATGTTTAAGAGATAGAGAAAAAGCATCGACTATCGTATTTTATTTTTCTTTTGTTTCAGTTGTATCAATGTTGAAAAAAAAGTTAAAGATTAATAAAAAAACTATTACTACAAGTCGGAGGTCAATTTTAGAATTATAGGAGGAGTAATATATGGATAAGAAAAAGGTTTACGTAACAAGAATAATCCCCAATGAGGCTATTAAGCTTTTAAAAAAGCATTTTGATGTAGAAATTAATCCTCAAGATAGAGTTTTATTAAGAGGAGAGCTCTTAGAAAGGGTAAAAGGTAAGGATGCAGTTTTATGTCTCTTGACTGATAATATTGATAAAGAGGTATTTGAGACAGCTGGTGAAAAATGTAAGATATTTGCTAACTACGCAGCAGGGTACAGCAATATTGATACAGCTGCAGCGACTCAAAGTGGAGTAATAATTACAAACACTCCGCAGGTACTGGATGATGCGACTGCTGACTTAGCATGGACACTGCTTATGGTTGTATCTAGAAGAATCATTGCAGCAGATAAATTCACAAGAAATGGTGCTTTTCAATCTTGCGATCCTATGATGTTTCTTGGACGTGAAATCACGGGTAAGACTTTAGGAATTGTAGGAGCAGGGAGAATTGGTTTTAATTTTGCAAAGAAAGCCAAGGCTTTTGATATGAAGATACTTTATACTGATTTGTTGCGAAATTATGAAATGGAAAAAGAATTGGGTGCTATTTATGTGGATAAAGAAGCATTATTAAAGGAAGCGGATTTCGTTTCATTACATGTACCACTTTCACCTTCTACCAGACACTATATTAGTGAAAAGGAATTTTCTGTGATGAAAAACACTTCAGTTATTGTTAATACATGTAGTGGTCCAGTAATCGATGAAAAAGCATTAGTTAAAGCCCTTAAGCAAGGTGAAATATGGGGAGCTGGGCTTGATGTATTTGAACATGAGCCAGACATTGAACCAGAGCTTCTCGATATGTACAATGTTGCAATTGTTCCACATATTGCCTCGGCTACGATGGAAACAAGGACAAAAATGGGATTAACTGCAGCTAATAATATTATTAAAGTATTGAATGGTGAAAATCCGGATACTTGTGTTAATGTGGAAGTATTAAAATAATGTTCCCAATAAATCACTCCCATTCAGATTAACGAAGGGAAGTGATTTATTTTAATTGTAATAATATTCTGAGAACTTTATTGACTTTTATTTTGCAAAATGGTAATATAATGAAATGAATAAGAGAAGCAGAAAACATTTACAGGGTGGAATTAAACTTGAAAATCTTGACGTTACCATGGGAGGTAAGTTATATGATAAGAATTGATGCTAAAGGAAAAACTTGTCCCATACCAGTTATAGAAGCCAGGAACGCTCTTAAAGCAGTTGAAGAAGATGAAACCGTATTAGTTATTGTAGATAATGAAATGGCTAAGAAAAATTTAGAAAAAATGGCTAAGGGAATGGGATACGAATGGGAATCCAAAACTATTAATGAATATCATTATGAAGTTAAAATTATAAAAGGGTTAGGTTCAGATGAATCTGTTAAAGAATTAGAAAATGAGAAAAAGGAAAATACATTAGTTGTTATATCTTCTGATAAAATGGGAGAAGGGAATGATGAATTAGGACAAGTTCTAATTAAAGGCTTTATTTATGCTTTGGTAGAAGCAGAACAAATCCCCTCTACTATTGTTTTCTATAATGGGGGAGTAAAACTTCCAACCAAACAATCTTCAGTGTTAGATAGCTTGCAAAAATTAGAGAGGTTGGGAGTGGAAATTTTATCTTGCGGAACATGCCTTAACTATTATAATTTAGAAGATGAGCTGTCTGTTGGACAAATCACAAATATGTATAACATTGTTGAAAAAATGAATGCTGCTAATAAAATTATTAAGCCTTAGATTATAAGGCTTTTTTTTATTTGCTCTGTTTGGTAATTTTTTCATATATTCATTAATATGATATTGGTAGTAGTAAAATATCATGAAAATAGAATATGAGCTATGTCCAAGCTATTAGAAAATTAGGTGCAGAGACTATAGTAATAGATTTAAACTATAATTGAAGCACATTCAAATAAATAACAAAATATAGAGGAATAGAAGGAGGATTTTCTATGAATTTAGATTTTAAAAAAGTATTAAAGAAAGCAGAAGAGTACAAAGGGGACATAACAAGGTTTCTTCGTGACATGATTGCTATTCCTAGTGAAAGTTGTGATGAACGTAGAGTCGTTGAGAGAATAAAAGAGGAAATGCAGAAAGTAGGCTTCGATAAGATAGACATAGATAATATGGGAAATATAATAGGAACTATAGGGCATGGTAAACATATTATTGCTATGGATGCACATGTAGATACAGTAGGCATAGGAGATAAGGGGTTATGGCAGTATGACCCATACAAAGGCTATGAAGATATGGAAGTAATCATAGGACGTGGTGGAAGTGACCAAAAGGGTGGTATGGCTTCTATGGTTTATGCCGGGAAAATTATTAAAGACTTAAACTTACAAGGTGACTATACTCTGCTTATTACAGGTACGCTACAAAAACATGAATGTGAAGGGAATTGTTGGCAGTACATGATAAATGAAGACAAGATTCAGCCGGAATTTGTTGTGATTACAGAGCCTACCTCCTGCAATATATATAGGGGGCAAAGAGGAAGAATGGAGGTAAAAGTAATTACTCATGGTAGCACAACAGAGCGAGGAGAAAATGATATTTATAAAATGGCACCTTTTTTTAATGAGTTGAAAGATCTTAATGAAAGATTACATTATGATGATTTTTTGGGGAAAGGAACCTTAACTGTTTCTGAGGTGTTTTTTACTTCTTCATCAAGAAGCGCGATGGGAGATAGTCAAACCATATCAATAGATAGAAGATTAACCAATGGAGAAACGTATGATGAGGCCCTAGAGCAAATAAGAAATCTTTCATCGGTGAAAGATTTGAAAGCTGAGGTTTCCATGTATGATTACGAAAAACCTTCCTATAAGGGAGTTGTTTACCCTACAGCTGCTTATTTTGAATCTTGGATAACAGATGAGGACCATCCAGTTTGCGAAACATTAGTAAGCGGATATAAAGGTTTATTTAATGAGGAGCCTCTAGTTGACAAATGGGCATTTTCTACAAATGGAGTTTCTATTATGGGCAGATACGGTATACCTTGCATTGGCTTTGGGCCAGGTCATGAAGAAGAGTCGCATTCTCCAAATGAAAGAACTTGGAAACGTGAATTAGTAAATGCTGCAGCTATGTATGCAGTTATTCCTAGTTTATATGTAAGCAGATTAGTAAAAGATAGTGTTAATTTAGGTGTAGATAATTACTCTTATAAAGAGTAGAATAAAAAATATAAACAATTTATTCTTAAGTAAGACTGTTTATATTAATTTTATTGAGGTGATTATGAAGAATATGAAAAAACTATACGTTGTTGAAAAGGTTGTCACAATATTAACTTTATCATTGCTTTTAATAGGTGCGTGGCTTAGTTATACAAATAACGTTTCTGGCGGTGTAATTATCTTATGTGTAGGGGTGATATCCTCATTACTAAGAAATAAATTTTTTAAAAAAATAGAATATAAAAACAAAAAAGTGGATTTTATTTTTGAAATAATAATTATAATTTATGTGTTACTATTATTAATTATAGGTTTAAAGGGGTGCAGCCGATAAATCTGTGATAGCAGAAATACTGAAGTTTACATAAAAAACAGTGAGTATATGTGCCAATTTTAAATAGAGGTTAATTAGGTACAGGCGACATATATATGTCGCCTGTACCTAATTAATCTAAAAAAATATATCACTATAATTCAATATTTTCAAACACTCCCTTACCCAAAAACACTATTAAACTGCTAAATATAAGATTATAGGTAATAAATAGTGTGTAGGCTATTAGCATTCCCGTAGAACTATATAATGCTATCAGAAGGACTATACCAGGTGATAGTATTAAAAGTAAGATTGCAATTCTTATAAGAGATGTAAATACTATGTTATTACCACTGCCTAAAATTCTTCTAGTAAGAATTCCACCATAGATGAAAAGAGAACCTATTGAAACAAAGGCTATTATATTAAGGAGAATAAGAATGATACTACTTTTAAATAATATTCCTGTTATTGCAAACACTATAGTTCCATCAATAAGGTTTTTAAGGTTATCAACTACAGTTGCATAGATAACCTTCTTAAAGGCGTGGGCTGGTAATATGTAAATGTATGGGTTTGATAAATCTCTTTGCCACTTACTAGCAAAGGTAAAAAATAATTGAAGATATATCATGCCACCTAAGACTATTTTTAAATCTTTTATAGGGCTAAATAATCCAGCACTTATTGCTATAACTGCGTAAATAACAGACACTACATTTATCAATGCAAAACCAGTCTTTTTATACTCTAATATTTGTCTCCAAAATATAGCAGAGGCAAATTTTCCTTTTTTAGTGTATTGAACTTTTCTTACTTTAGGTTTTTTACCCGGTTGTACAAATAATCGCTCACCCCGACGCGTGGCGGAGATGGCTGTTTCTTTTAATTCAGTTGAAGCTAAAACATCTTCATAATAGTCAAGTTGCATAGAGTAAATTAAATAACTGAAAATACCTCCAGACGCAACAATCAGAGTTATATAAACAAAAAATATTGAATGTATGCCATTCATTGAAGATAATATAATTGCCCTTACCCACCCGTATACAGGAATATATGAAATGGCAGGACTATTTAGCAATGATATAATAGCCTTAACTGGTGACCTAGTTATATATAATTCTATAAAGTATACTATAATTAGGGATACTCCTAAAAATTTAAAAGTATTTCTTAAAATAACCTTATTTTTTTCACATTTAGAAGCTATTGAATATAATAATATCTTTAGTATTGAGTTGAAAATGAGCATAATGAATAAGCCAAAGATAATTACTATAATTCCATAGGATTTAATATTAGTAAAACGATAAAGGTTAGGTCCTTGAAATGAAACAAAAAAAACTGCTATAAATGAAGTATATATTTGTTTTAAAAATCCATATACTAAAACTTTCTGAGGACTAGTGGGAGATGTAAATACTAAATTTATGTCTGCACCCCTAAAAAAAGTGGCTCCATTATTTATTGAGGAATAGAGGTCCGGTGCGGTGAACAGTAAAATAATAAATCCTACAATAGTAGTGTACAACGCTGGATCTAAAATATTTTGCTTGCTGGTATTACTGCTGCCAAAAATAAAAGTTAGTGACAAAAGTATAAGAAGTATAATATAGGCAATTAGCTTTATTGGCTTTCGCTTTAGTTCTAATAAAAAATTTCTTATAGATTTTTTTATTATATAAAATAATGGCTTCATACGCTATCCTCTGTTACATCAAAGAAGAGTTCTTCTAAGGTCTCATTCCTATTCATAAGCTCTTGCTTTGTACCGGAGAGTACTATATTTCCATTTTTCATTATCAATACCTTGTCCCAAAAATCATCAACACTATCTATTATGTGGGTACTTATTAGAATGGCAGAACCTTTTTCTCTGAGCTCTAAAATTGCTTTCTTTAGTTCTTTTATTGCTTTAGGATCTAGGCCCATTAAAGGCTCATCAAATAATACTACCTTAGGGTTTATTATTAAGGCGCAGCAAATACTTACTTTTTGCATCATACCCTTGGACAGCTCTTTTCCAAGCTTATTTCTTTTATCAATTAAATCAAATCTTTTAAGTAATTCTTCGGCTTTTTCCTTATAGTTATTTATACCATAAGCGGCAGCCATATATTCTATATGCTCATAAACTGTGAGCAAATCAAACATAGCTGGAACCTCTGGAACATAGGAAAATAATTTTTTTGCCTCAACACTCTTGTTTTTGTGATTACAAATTTCAATGTATCCATCATATTTTAATAGCCCAGCGATGCATTTTATTGTGGTGCTTTTTCCGGCACCATTTGGGCCCAAAAGAATAGCAATTTCACCTTCATTTACTTGAAAGCTAATATTGTTTACAACTAATTCTTTAGAATATTTTTTACTTAGGTTTTGTACAGTAAGCATATGTTCATCTCCTTAAATAGGTAAAATCACCATAATTATAACAAAACGGTTATCTTTAGGCAAGGTCTGTATTTAAGTAGAAAGAACCATCCTAAATTTAATATTTAGGATGGTTCTAATTGTGCGCCCGGCATGGGCGCAATCTAATGGGTGAAAGTCCCTAGCACGGGTTAATAGTGCCAAGTGCATAGCTTAAGACAAGGGTGTCCATCGTGAGATGGAATCTGAAGGAAGTTGGCGGCCAAACTCCGGTCTGACGAACAGAAACTACATATAAGGCATATGCTTGTGGGTAAGTTTGCAATACAAAACGAAGCCCAAAACTATTCGAAACAAGTGGTGTAAATGTAGCAGATAGATGGAGTGAAAGATTGCGTTCTTACCCGGGGAGATCTGATAGGTAAGTTGTGGATATGAATTTAGAAATAACAACCCATACAGTGATGTATGGCTGAACTATCAGAAGTCAGCAGACGTCATAGTACCATGCAAAACGCGTTAGCGTGGGAAGGACTGAACAATAGGAGGTTTTGGAATTTTGAAGGATACGAGAAAATATGATAAAAGCAGACAACTTCATAAAGAAGGCTCTCTACGAGAGAATAGAGTGGAACTCGAAGGTAATGTAGAAGTGCATAGTATTTCCTCTATGTCAGAAGAAGGAAGAAACGATGTGAATGAATATGATAATGGTTTACTCGAGCAGATATTATCGAGAGATAATATGAATAAAGCATATAAAAGAGTAAAAGCCAATAAAGGAAGTCATGGGATTGATGGTTTGACAGTAGATGAACTTCTACATTATCTAAAAGAGCATGGACAAGAATTAAGGCAATCATTATTAGAAAGTAGATATAGACCTCTAGCCGTAAGAAGGGTAGAAATACCAAAACCTGACGGTGGAATTAGGCTACTTGGAATACCTACTGTATTAGATAGAGTTATTCAGCAAGCGATATCACAAACTCTAATACCAGTATATGAAAAGAAATTTTCTGATAATAGTTACGGTTTTAGACCTTTAAGAAGTGGAAAACAAGCTGTTGAAAAATGTAGGGGATATATTAATGCTGGACATACATGGACGGTGAATATAGACCTTTCTAAATACTTTGATACGATAAATCATGATAAATTAATAAGGATACTATCGGAAGATATTAAAGATAGTAGAGTAATTTCTCTGATACGAAAGTATCTACAAAGTGGAGTGATGATAAATGGGGTATTTATGAATACAGAAGAAGGAGCACCTCAAGGCGGGCCTTTGTCCCCATTATTAAGTAACGTAATGTTACATGAACTCGATGTAGAACTAACAAAACGAGGACTAAACTTTTGTAGATATGCTGATGATGCGAATATATACGTCAAAAGTGAGAAATCAGCAAATAGAGTAATGAAGAGTATTACGAGATTTATTGAGGAAAAGTTAAAGCTTAGAGTGAATAAAGAAAAGAGTACAGTAGATAGACCTTGGAAACTTAAATTTTTAGGATTTTCATTTTACCGAGCAAAAGGTGAATACAGAATGAGAGTTCCTCAAAAACCTATAATCAAATTCAAAGCAAAGCTAAAAGAATTAACTTCAAGAAGTAATGCGATGAGCATGAAATATAGGTTTATGAAACTTAAGCAAGTGATAGTTGGATGGATAAATTATTTTGCTATTGCAGACATTAAAAGTATTCTTAAAACACTTGATGAATGGTTAAGGCGAAGAATTAGAATGTGTTTTTGGAAACAATGGAAAAAGATTAAAACAAAATATGGGAACCTTGTTAAATTAGGAATACCAAACAATAAAGCTTTGCAATATGCAAATACAAGGAAAGGCTATTGGAGAACATCCAATAGCCCTATATTAAACAAAACATTGACCAATAAATACCTTAAAAATATAGGATTAGTTTCTATATCTGAGACATATTTATTAAAACATTAATTTCTATTGAACCGCCGTGTACCGAACGGTATGCACGGTGGTGTGAGAGGTCGCTAAATAAATTAATTATTTAGCTCCTACTCGATTATTGTGAAATATATCTGATTTATATCCAAAGGTGGTTCAAATATTCTTGGGGTTAATTACAAGAATATTAATTTATAACGGTAGCGTTAGCATACCCTTGAGTTACATAGTTGTTATCACTATTTTAATCCCCACAAGTGCTAGAACTAAGGCGACAACACACAGAGTAATTAAAATAGAAGTATTTTCCGACATTTCAGACACATTTTCGTTTTCAGGTTTCATAATTATTTGTCTCCATTTCAGCAATTATTGGCCATGCTATAAATTTCAATCTAATACTGGTATGATGATAATTCTTATTATCTATATTTTGCATGTCTTGTTTTATACTATCGTTGTAGCAACCTATTCCTATACAAATTAATACTACTAAATAAGTATTGCATTTAAGTGTCAATATTGTTAACAATTTATAACCATAATATTATATCACAAAATGGGTAAACTATATAATGCATTGGATATGTGCAGTGTATTTTGTACATTAGAAGGGAGAATATTTATGAATAAAAATGATTTAGAAGAAATAAAAAAAATGAAAAAACAATCGGAATCAAATAAAGGTGTTAGTGGTGCGTCAAACGGCGATGTGACTAATATGTATAACATGCCTAACATGGCTAGTGGCCCTAGTGATGCTACTCCAGAAGAAAAGCAACAATTAAATGCACGTTCAGAAGCATCTAAAGGCACTACTGAAAAATAATTTTAAGGCAGGATAATCCTGCCTTAAAATTATTTTTCAGTATAGATTATAACATATGTCTATCAACACCATATCCGTACCTAAAGCAATTGACAACACTCGAACTTTTATCTGCAACAATAACATCCCATAAGTCTTCCGTATTTGTGCCTATAGCTCTTCCTGCAACTCCTGCACTATAACAAGAAGCAGTATTAATAAAATTCCATCCCAAATCAATAGGTTTATTATTATTATTATTATTATTATTATTATTATTATTATTAGTGTGAGTGTATCCATAGACATAACATAGTATTTTTCTTGGACCTTGGCTCGTGGAATTTATTTATAAAATAAAAGCACTTCTATTATTGATATGCTTGATTACTAATAATTAAGCATTACTTATTCATATGGCTACACTTTTCTAATTTCTCAACAAATAATGTTGCAATCCTGGATAGATTTTTTTCATGAACTAAATAAGAAAAAAATCTATTGTATTTTGTTTTGATAGGTATAATTTTAAGTTCATTGTTAATGGCAGCATCAGTTACTACTAAAGATGAGATAAAAGTTACACCTAGATTGTTTTTAACAGCTTCTTTAATGGAGTAGTTACTTCCGAGAATAATGAAGTTTTTTGGAGATATGCCTTCTGCATTTAAAAAGATATTTAGATATTCACCAGTGCCAGAACCCTCTTCTCTATGCATCCAAGTTTGATTTGACAAACAAGTTTTAAGTCCAATATTTTGGTCATAGGTAAAGGAATTTGGAGTTACAACAACCATTGTATCCTCATAAAAATTTTTGAAAGTATAGTCATGCACAGGGACGCTGCCTTCAGTTAAAGCAATATCAATATCATAGTTTTTAAATTTTTCATAAATATTATGGGTATTTTCAATAGCAACTTCTAGTTTTATGTTTGGAAACTCTTTAATAAACTCTCCTAGTATTGAGGGCAGTAAAAATTCACCTATAGTCATGCTTGCGCCAATCTTTAAAGTGCCAGAGGTGGAATTATGATAATTGTTAAGTTCTTCTTTTGTATCATCTATTAGGGAAATTATTTGTTTAGCTTTTTTGTACAACATTTCTCCAGTTTGTGTAATTAATATACTTCTCTGTTTATTTGATCTTTCTATTAGTCTTGTATTGAAGTGTTTTTCTAAAATTACAATATGTAAGCTTACGCTAGGCTGAGATATGTTGATGCTCTTTGCAGCCTTTGTGAAACTTTTCTTATCTACCACAGCAATAAAGGTTTTTAATTCCTCAATCAAAATTATCACCCTACCTATCAGAAATATTAATAAGTATTATATAAAACATGTATTATACTTATTGGTTAAAAAACAGTATACTATAGCCATAATAATGTTGCAATAGGAAAGGATTGATAATGATGAAAACTTTAAATAAAATTCTTCTTAGTGAAGTACTTCTTGGGGAAGTTGAGGATTTTAGAGCGCTTGGACATAAATTTTTAAATGGGGAAACAAGTAAAATGGACTTTAAAGGATCCTCGGGTGGTATGGGCGTGTATGCCGAGCGTAGTGGCAAGAAATTTATGATAAGATTTAGAATACCATCAGGGATAGCTTCTATAAAAGATCTTAAATTAATATATGATTTTACACAAAGATATAGATTAGATAGTATACATCTAACTACTCGTCAGGCGATACAACTACATGGAATTACTATTGATGAAGTTTGTGATTCCATGGAAGAAGGTATAAAGAAAGGTTTATACTCAAGGGGATCCGGCGGTAATTTCCCTAGAAATGTGTCAGTCTCACCGCTATCTGGAGTAGGGGAAAAAGATGTGTTTGATGTATCACCTTACGCAACAGCTGTAGGAGACCATTTTTTAAGTAAGGTATATACGTATAAACTCCCAAGAAAATTTAAAGTTGCATTTTCAAGTAATGAAAAGGATGAGGCACATGTAACTGCTACTGATTTAGGGTTTTTAGCGGTTAAAGAAAATGGCATAGAGTATTTTAAAGTGTATTTAGGTGGTGGAATGGGGAATAATTCAAAACTATCTGTGAAGAGAGAACAGTTGATTAAGCCAGAAGATATTTTATATCATGTTGAAGCAATAACAGATCTTTTTATTAATGAAGGCGACTACATTAACAAAGGAAGAGCTCGCATAAGATATATTATGGAAAGAATGGGCGAGGAGAAATTTGTAAACTGCTATAATAGTTATTTGGAAAAAGTTAAGACTAGAGAAAATTTAAAAATCAAGGTACAAACCAAAATCTACGACAAAGTTGGGATTGAAACATCGATGCGAAGTCCAAGACTATTTACTCAAAAACAAAAGGGATTATACAGTGTGTATGTGCATCCAATAGGCGGACAATTAAAAAGTGAGCATTTGAAACTAATAATAGATAAAATAGAAGTTATGAATGAAGTAGAGATAAGACTAGCTATGTCAGAGGGATTATACATTAGAAATTTGAATGGGAAAGAAGCTGAAATAATCCTTGAGCTAACAGGTAAAATGGGTGGAAATACTTCACTGGAATGTTCTATTGCTTGTATAGGAGTTCCTACTTGTCAGATGGGAATTTTAGAAACACAGCGTACTTTAAAGGATATACTAAGTTATTTTAAAGAAAATAATTTAACAAAAGATATACTGCCTCATGTTCATATATCAGGATGCCCTAATTCTTGTTCTGTACACGAAATAGTAACAATTGGGTTTTGCGGTAAAAAGAAAAAGGTCCAAGATGAGCTTATAAATGTATTCGAATTACATTTTGGGGGAGAGATTGGGATAGGTAAAACAAAGCTAGGTAAATATTATGGCGATATTAAGGAAGCAGAAGTACCAAAATTTTTATTCGAACTTGCAAGTGCTGCAATTAATGATAAAAAAGATTTCACTAGTTGGACTGAGCAAAATGTATATGAACTTAATGAAATTATAAACAAATATATAGTATAAGTATACAGTATAAGTATACAGTATAAGTATACAGTATAAGTAAGTAAATGAGAGTGTTTGATATCAATTAGATTATGATTATCGTTTACCAAGCACTAGTCTTCTACGGATTGCTTTTGACCTCTAGTTAAAAAAATGGTATACCTAAGAAGATTAGTTGTTATAATTGTGAAATAAATAACTAATTACTAGTAAACTATATTAATATAATTAGGGAGTGATAAATGTTGGTTACTGACAAACTGTTTTATAAAACTTTATTAAAAAATATGTTTTCTGATCCGTTTGAAATTAAATTTTGCGATGGGAGTGTAGCAAAATACGGCGAAGGTGAGTCTAAATTTAAAATTATTTTTAATGAGCCAATACCGAAAGGCGACATTATAGATAATCCTTCAATAGCCCTTGGAGAAGGATATATGTCTAAAAAAATAGACATAGAAGGTAATTTACAGTTTGTTATAGAATCCTTATATAATAACAAGGAAAGCTTTTTGAAGAATAGTGAAAAATACATGAAATTAATAAAGAAAATAAAAAGTAACATAAAGACAAATAAAGATAATATACAATTTCATTATGATATTGGTAATGACTTTTATAAATTATGGTTGGATGATACTATGACTTATTCCTGTGGATATTTTGAGCATGAAACAGATTCTTTAAATCAAGCTCAAGAAAATAAAGAGAATCATATTTTAAAAAAATTAAATTTAAAAGCAGGGCAAAGCTTGCTTGATATAGGTTGTGGATGGGGAGAACTTATAATTTTAGCAGCAAAACAATATAAAGTAAAGGCTATTGGAATTACCTTAAGTGAAGAACAACTTCAAAAGGCTAATGATAGAATAAAAGCAGAAGGGCTAGAAGATTTAGTTGAAGTTAGGCTTTCAGATTATAGAGAATTGAAGAACGTAAGTTTTGATAGGATCGTTAGTGTAGGAATGCTCGAGCATGTAGGAAAGGAAAATTTGTCTGAATATTTTCATGTAGTAAATAATCTATTAAAGGATAAAGGACTATCTCTACTTCATTGTATAACAGGAGTAAATGAAGGTGGTACAAATACATGGATAGATAAATATATCTTCCCAGGTGGATATATACCTGGAATTAAAAATATAATTACTGATATAGCAGAGCAGGAGTTTGAATTAATAGGTATAGAAAGCCTTAGGAGACATTATGGGAAAACGTTAGAATGTTGGTCACAAAACTTTGAGAAGGCGCTTCCTGAAATAGAAAAGAGTAAGGATGAAGCATTTATAAGAATGTGGAGATTATATTTAAATTCATGTGCTGCATCGTTTAATCGCGGTAATATCAATCTTCATCAGATATTGTTTGCTAAAGGTGTAAATAATGATTTGCCTTTGACAAGAGATTACATATATAAATAGGTAAGAATTTTATGCTTTAATAAGAAAATTACACAAATGACAACATTTTATAATAAGTAGGTGAAACAATGAAGTACTTAAGACAATTAATGATTATTTTGATTCCGTATATTATTGGAACTATATTGCAACTTATGTTTAAATTACCGATTCCGGGAGCGGTTATTGGACTTATTTTACTGTTTTTGGGGTTGCAAATAGGTATAGTTAAGGTTGAAATGATAGAAGAAGTTTGTGAGTTCCTTTTATCAAATATGTCTTTTTTCTTTATTCCTGCTGGAGTAGGTCTAATGACAGCATTTGGTGTGTTAAAAGGAAAATGGATACCATTTATCGTTATAGTTGTTCTTTCCACATGTTTAGTTTGGATTGTAACAGCACTCGTAGTTAAATTTTTAAGGAAAGGACGTTTATATGAATGATTTAATTACTTCACCAGTTTTTGGTGTAATAATATCCCTTATTGCTTATGAAATTGGGATTTACATAAAGAAGAAAGGCAGACTTTCAATTTTTAATCCACTTTTGATAGCCATTATTATATTAATATTTTTTTTGACAAAGCTACATATTAAATATGAAGACTACAATAACGGAGGTAAAATAATTTCATTTTTTTTATTTCCTGCCACAGTGGCATTAGCTTTGCCTATGTATAAGAAATTCTCTTTATTTAAAAAAAATGCTATACCAATACTTATAGGGATTTTGAGTGGTGCGATTTCTGGTATTGTATGTGTAGTATTCCTTTCGAAATTATTTGGAATTTCCGATGTACTTATTGAATCTTTAATACCTAAGTCTATAACAACACCTATAGGAATAGCATTGTCAAATCAGTTAGGGGGACTTTCCTCAATTACAGTTGTAGCTATAATAATGACAGGTGTTGTAGGCTCAATTGTCGGACCGTTTTTATATAAAATTTTAAAAGTTAATGATAAAGTTGCCTTAGGGATTGCTATGGGAGCATCTTCTCATGCGCTGGGAACAGCGAGGGCTATGGAAATAGGAGAAACTGAGGGAGCCATGAGTGGCATAACTATGGCTATTTCAGGAATTGTAGCTGTCCTTTTATATCCTCTTTTATGGAATATGTTTCTTGAAATTTTAAAATAATTTCTTGGAATACGCTATATTTTGGCTCCGATTAAATTAAGTTTATATATGTAGTGTATGTATTATTAAGGAGGTTTTTTCATTATGAAAAAAAATGAGATCAAAGGTCAACTAAATAAATTAATTGATTCAATAGACAATTTATTATCTGATGAAAAAGAGCAAAAACTAAGGAGTAAATTGGGAAAAGAAATAAGAAAATATATTTTTACAGATGAAATAGTTAAAAAACTTAATGAAAGTGATTTTTCAGGATTGGTTGAGCAAGAAGAAGAAATAGAGATGCTTTTTTCTATGATATTTCCTGTTTTCATTGAGAAAGATGATGTTTTCTTTAGGCTGTATAAGCATAAAATTGAAGTTGATTTATCAGATGAAATGAGTGATAGATATATTTACATATTTTCTGATGGGAGACTTATATCAGGTTTATTTGAATGTTTCAAGCTTTATGATGATGAATATATTTATGGAATAAAAAAAATAATAAATATTATTCCAAGGCTTAGAGAAACTGTAAAAGAGGAATTAGTAAACCTGGATAAAAGTGAAAAATTTAATAAACAAAAAATAGGTGATTTTAAGAATAGAGAAATAGTAGCTAAAAAGAATTTTAATGAATTAATAGATAGCTTAAATAAGTTTTAGTAATATGTAGGAATGTTATGGGCGGGATTAAAGAAATTGTGATGCAATTTTGATGAATCTATTATTAAGATTAAAATAAAAACACCCTTTCAGATGTTAAAGGTTGTCTGTAGTATAAAAAGCAAACCATAAGGACATAATTTAGAAGCAATTACTCTGAAGGGAATGATGACCTTATGGTATTCAATAAAGTAGAAATATGTGGTGTAGATACTTCAAAATTACCCGTACTAAAAGAAAAAGAAATGAAAGAGCTACTATTTAGGATACAAAATGGTGAGTATGAGTGTAGAGAAAAATTTATTAAAGGAAATTTAAGATTGGTTTTAAGTGTGATAAAGCACTTTAATAACCGAGGAGAAAACGTAGATGATTTATTTCAAGTAGGCTGTATTGGTTTAATGAAGTCCATTGATAATTTTGATCTAAGTCTAAATGTTAGATTTTCAACATATGCAGTTCCTATGATTATTGGGGAAATAAGAAGATATTTAAGAGATAATAACTCAATAAGAGTTAGTAGATCATTAAGGGATATTGCATATAAAGCATTACAAGTTAGGGACAGATTGGTGAATCAAGACAACAAAGAGCCTACTGTAGCTGAAATAGCAAAAGAATTAGAATTACCAAGGGAAGATGTAGTATTTGCTTTAGATGCTATACAAAATCCTGTATCTTTATTTGAACCAATTTATCACGCTGGTGGAGATGAAATTTATGTAATGGATCAAATAAGTGACACCAAAAATTTAGATGATAATTGGCTTGAAAATATATCGATTAAAGAGGCAATGAAAAAATTAAATGTTAGAGAAAAGTTAATCTTAAATTTAAGGTTCTTCGGTGGAAGAACTCAAATGGAAGTAGCAGGTGAAATAGGTATATCCCAAGCACAAGTTTCTAGACTGGAAAAAACTGCATTAAAGCACATGAGAAAGTACGTATAGGGTCCCCTAGTGGGTCCCTTTTTTTACTGTAGCATTTATTTGAGAATATAGTATAATGTATTATTTTGTGAAAACTTGAAAAATATTATCTTTTTACAACTAAAGTAGTTGATTTTTTGTAATAATAAGGCTACTATGTAATGAGTACATGTGTGAAAAAACTATAAAAATTAAATAATAAAATATAGGTTTAAATTAATTAAAAGGGAATCAGGTTAAAATCCTGAACTATCTCGTAGCTGTAATAGATGAATTTAAGTGCATTATGCCACTCGAAAACGGGGAAGGCGCGCTTAAATAATGATTCTTGAGTCAGAATACCTGCCCATATTTTCGCACTACAAACTCTACGAGTGATAGAGAGGGCTTTATAATGAAAATTTGTTTGTTGATTTTATATGATTAAGCATATTTTTGAATCGTTTCCTTCTAACGCTTTAGTTAGAAGGATTTTTGTTTTGTAGACAGGCCTATACTACGAATTGTCAAAACGAACCTAAACATCATTAGGCAGAATATCATCGTTTTCGCCGGGTGCTTCAATGCGATTATAGTTACATTATCTGGCCTTGCATTTTTAAATCAGATTGTAGGTGTAATTGTTTACTATGCTTCATCTATTTTTATTATTCTAAAATCTCCCAGAATGCTGCCATGGGGTGAAAATTCAAAGGAGATGTGAAATGGGAAAAATTATTATTTTATGTGCCATTTTTCTAATGGTGGGCTTTTTCTTAAAATGGAAAAAAAAGGATGGGACACATCATCATCACCATGTAACCGGACATAAACACGGCGAAGGGTTTTCAATTGATTTTTATGCTTATACTTCTAAAATCAGAGACTGGAATGCTACTTTTAAAGTATCTCTTTCTGTTTTGATATTGATTCTTTGTATTGTATTGGAAAACCCCTATGTGTCTGTTGTGGTCATTATTGCAATGGCCTATCTGACCATTGTAAAAGGAGAGCTTCCAGTAAACGAATACTTGTCAATACTGGCGATTCCAATCATCTTTATCCTCCTTGGCACTTTTACAATTGCTATTGATTTTTCAAAGCAGCCGATGGGGCAGTATAACTTGTATCTTGGCTTCTGCTATGTGTTTACTTCTCAGGCAAAGCTTAAGGAAGTGGCTTTTTTGATTCTGAAAGTTTTTGCAGCTATAAGTGCCCTACAAATGATGACACTGTCAACTCCATCCTCCGAGATTATATATGTGCTTCGAAAAGCACATGTTCCAAAGCTTATTGTAGAGCTGATGAACCTCATTTACCGTTATATTTTCATTTTAATGGATGTCTATACTAAAATGAAAAATTCCGCAGAATCTCGTCAGGGCTACTGTGATTTTAAGACTTCCTGCTATACATTTGGAAGCATTGCAAGCAATATGCTGGTTATTTCGCTTAAAAAGGCAAACGATTATTATGATGCCATGGAGGCCAGATGCTATGATGGGGATCTTATATTTTTGGAGGAAGATAAAAAGGTAGAGACAATACAGATTGCCTCTGCAGTAGTATTTATAATTTTTTTGATCCTGATATGGGGCGTTACAAGATAGAAAGGAGCTATTATGGGGAAATCAATATTAAAGGTCGAAGATCTATACTACGTCTACGGGAATGGAAAGTCTGCATTGGACGGTGTAAGCGTGGATATCTATGAAGGTGAGAAAATCGCTGTCATTGGTTCCAATGGATCCGGAAAATCTACATTTTTCTTGAATATAAACGGTGTATTTACACCTGAACAGGGAAAAATCATTTACCGGGGTACTGTCGTTAATAAAAAGAATTTAAAAGGACTTCGAAAAAATATCGGAATTGTATTTCAAGATGCGGACAATCAAATAATCGCATCTACAGTTAGGGCAGAAGTTGGATTCGGGCCGATGAATTTAAAGCTTCCAAAAGAGGAAGTACTAAAGCGAGTTGAGGAAGCACTGGCATACATGAACATATCAGATTTCAAGGATCGTCCGCCACACTATTTGAGTGGCGGTGAAAAGAAGCGCGTCACCATTGCGGGCATCATTGCTATGAAATCAGAAATCATTATCTTTGATGAACCGACTGCATCATTGGATCCTTTAAATGCACTGATACTAGAAGAAGTTTTGGCCAAGCTTGGTTCGGAGGGCAAGACAATGCTCATTTCCACCCATGATGTAGATTTCGCATATCGATGGGCGGAGCGAGTCCTTGTATTCTGTGAAGGGAAAATTATCGCAGATGGAACACCTTTAGAAATTTTCCAAAACACAGAAATTTTAAAACAGGCAAATTTAAAACAGCCAACAGTGCTTGAGATATATGAATTGCTTGTAGAAAAACATCTGCTGGAAGATACTAGTGCCTATCCGAAAAGTACGCAAGAATTCAAGGAAATGCTTGAAAGATAGTTGGGTTTTCTAGGCGTTTCAGCTTAGATTAATATAAATTAAAAACAATAGAGGAGGAAAAAAATGAATCAGAAAGAAAAGAAAATTATCTTTATTGCGATTGCTTTCGCATTAATTTTCGGGGTAGCCCCGGTAGCAAATGCAATGCACATCATGGAAGGATACCTTCCACCAAAATTCTGTATTATATGGGGTGTTATATGCGTTCCATTCTTAGTAGCAGGTTACTTATCAATTAAGAAAACATTGGCTAAGAACCGTAAATCCATCACTATTCTTGCTATGTCAGGTGCATTCATTTTTGTGCTTTCATCTTTAAAGATTCCGTCAGTAACAGGAAGTTGCTCACATATGACTGGTACCGGACTTGGTGCAATCCTATTCGGACCAATGGCAGTCAGCATCCTGGGGATTATTGTACTACTTTTTCAGTCAATTTTGCTTGCTCATGGCGGACTGACCACTCTTGGTGCTAATACGTTTTCTATGGCTATTGCAGGACCGCTTGTTACTTATGTAATCTACAAATTATGCCAGAAGCTCAAAGTCAATAAATATGTAGGTATTTTTCTGGCAGCATCAATCGGTGACTTATTAACCTATTGTGTAACAAGTTTTGAACTTGCACTTGCATATCCGTCTGCGAACGGCGGTATCGCAGCATCTGTAGTCAAGTTCCTTGCAGTATTTGCACCGACACAGCTTCCACTGGCAATTATCGAGGGTATTCTGACCGTTGTCATCATTATGGGTCTTGAAACATATGCAAAATCCGAATTAACAGAACTTGGATTCCTAAAGGGAGGCGAAAATTAATGGTAAAGACGAAAAAAAAGGTTTTCATTTTATTAATTATTGCTGCACTAATTGCCATTATACCATTATTCGCATTAAAGGGTGCTGAATTTGGTGGCTCAGATGATGCAGGAAGTAAAGTAGTTTCCGAGATTACAGGTACTGAGTATAAGCCTTGGTTTGAACCGGTTATGGAAACTTGGGTTGGTGGAGAATTACCAGGGGAAATTGAGAGTTTACTCTTTTGTCTACAGACAGGTATAGGAGTTGGTGTTCTATTCTTTTTCCTGGGAAGATTCGTAGAGAGAACTAAAAAAGAAAATCAGGGGAATAAAACTGAATAATGCTTTTTCATATAATTGGGATGAAAGTATCATTTATTGATTTAATATTATAATTATGGGTAATTAAAGTATTAATTGCTTTAGTTTAAAAGGGAAGACAGGTGGAAATCCTGCGCGGTCCCGCCGCTGTAAAAGAGGAGTCCTTATAAAAAATACCACTGGGAAACTGGGAAGGTTTTAAGGGCAATGAGACTTAAGCCAGAATACCTTTCTATAATTATACACAGTTAACTCTACGAGAGATAGGGAGGTGTTTTCAAAATATGGTGGTAAATGTAGAAAAGAGGTTCGAGTTGGTTAGCTATATGGCTGATATTGAAAAGGGAATTATTGAAAAAACACTGAATAAAAACGAAAACAATGTTAGCAAAACATCAAGAGAATTAAGTATTTCAAGACAAGATTTGCAATATAAAATAAAAAAATATAAGATAACCCTGAGATAATAAAGCATATGTATGCATATGCTAATAAAAGGAGAAATGAATATAATGGGGAAATTAAAAAACGGATATGTTCAAATTTATACGGGGAATGGCAAGGGGAAAACGACTGCAGCTGTAGGACTAGCTGTACGTGCAGCAGGAAATGGATATACTGTATTTATGGTACAGTTTTTGAAGGGAAGTAAAACTGGTGAAATTGAAAGTGCAAAAAAATTGGCTCCCTTTTTTAATATATTTAGGTTTGAGAAAAAAAGAGGTTTTTTTTGGACGTTAAATGCAGAGGAAAAAAATGAATTAAAAGAAGAAGTACAAAAGGGGTATGAATTTTGCAGGGAAGCATTAAAAGAAGAAAAATGCGACATACTTATCATGGATGAGGTAATGGGAGCGTTGAACAATCAACTAATAAGTGAAGAACAACTACTAGAATTAATGGAGAATAAACCTGGTAATATAGAATTGATTTTAACAGGGAGAGACGTACCTAAAGCTATAATAGATAAAGCAAACCTTGTAACTGAGATGAAGGATATTAAACATTATTTTAACGAAGGAATACCATCTAGAGAGGGTATAGAGTTTTGATTATAAACACCTCAAATTCTAAAATTAAGTTAATAATATTTAGAGTTTGAAGGGGGAATTATTATGAATATGTACAAAAACTTAGGCAAAGAATTTATTGTCAATATAACAGGAAATAGAGAAGCCGATATGGTTATTGTGGAAGAATTTAATAAAAACTCTGTTATAAATAAAGCTCAATTAAAAAAGGTTTTATGGAAGAGATTAAAAGAAAGTAATTTAATATAGCATATAAAGGTATGAGATGTTTTGCATTTCATTTAAAAGGGAACCAGGTGAAAAGCCTGAACGGTCCCGCCGCTGTAATGGTGAGAAGCTTTAAATTATACCACTGACAATTTTGTTGGGAAGGATTAAAGCGACTATGATCCAAAGTCAGAAGACCTGCCTTCATTAATACACCAAGAACGCTACGAGTGATAGGGGGTGTGACGCATATTTGTATGAAAATGCATTTTAAATTTTGCATTTTTTACAAATATGGTTGGTATTATTATCAAGCCCTTAGCATAAATGCTAAAGGGCTTAATTTTTCGTTGAGAAAGAAATTATGATTATTTTACAGAGGATAGGTAATACAATTGATAATTATAAGGAGGCATATTATGCAAATAAAGATAAAGGAATTTGCGCTTATAAACATAGGAATGCTTATGGTATCAGCAGGTTTATATTTCTTTTTAATGCCAAATAATTTAGCGACAGGTGGGGCGAATGGATTAGCAATAGTTATAAATAAATTTACAGGGGGGTTATCCGTAGGTTGGATAATGATGATAATAAACCTTATTTTGTTTGTAATAGCATTTATTGCTATCGGAAAGAGTTTTGGTGGAAAAAGTGTGTATGCAAGCTTTGGTGTAGGAGGTATTATAATTGTATTTCAAAAGTTTATACCTATTAATAATTCAATTACAGGAGATATTTTACTGGAACTTATATTTGGAATACTAATATCAGGAATAGGTACAGCTATAGTCTTTGATCAAAACGCTTCAACAGGGGGGACAGATATCTTAGCTAAGATATTAAATGAATTTTTTCATATAAATTTAGGAAAAGGAGTTTTAATATGTGATTTAATTATAATTTTAATGGCAGTTTTTGCTTTTGGAATTAAGCTATCATTATATGCAATGCTCGGAGTTATAATTAATGGCTTTCTTATAGACCACATCATAGATGGAATAAATGTGTGCAAAGAAGTTACAATTATAAGTAAGAACAGCGATAAGATAAGAAAATATATAAGAGAAAAGCTAGATAAAACATCTACTGTATATAACGGAGTAGGGGATTTTTCAGATGAGGATAAAGAAGTTGTTGTGGTTATAGTAGGAAGAAGGGAGTTTATAACACTTAAAAAATTCATAAAATTTGTTGATAAGGATGCTTTTGTAACAGTGAATAATATTTATGAAGTCTTTGGATACGGATTTAAATCCTTAAAACATTAAATAAAAATTTTAGATAGCTAATAGAGCGGATTAACAATATTTATGCCATGAAAGCAGGCAAAATTGTTAGTTATGGAATACCGACAGAAGTCTTAACCCAAGAATTAATAAAGTCTTTTAAATATTATGTATAAACCTTCTTATATAAAATGATATTTTATATTACTTTTTATATCAAGTACAATCTCTTCAATTATATCCTTGATTTGCATATTCCTTGTGCCTGGTATATAAATACCATGTTTTTGTAGTGGAAGTATATATTTAGTACAATCCATATTAAATATTGACGTGGCAATCATGGGGGTAATTTCACCGTTAATGCCACCACTACATATTATTCCAATTGGACCGATTATGCTATCAATTTTATTTTTCTTGCAAAATGAGCAAATTGATTCCTCTCCACTTATACCAATATTTGCACCAGCTCTTACCATATTTGAACAAGCAAATGTATTTGTACCAAGTGCAACAATATAGATATCTAGGCTAATTTCTTTACGAATTTTTTTTATGATTGTTTGACCAAGACCAGCCCCTTGTGCGTCTATTACAGCTATTTTCATGGTAATACCTCCAAAAAATAAAATTTATAATATAATGAAATCTATTTTTATATAGATAATATTATTATACTATAATGTTTATGTATATTCTGTGTTTAGTTCAAATAAAATTACAACGTTGGTATAAATAAAATGATTATAAAAAAGCAAAAAAAATTCTCCCATAAAGGTATTAATTTTATAATTCGAGGCAAAATAAAGAAAATAATATTAATAATATAATTGATATAAATGAAGGGGAGAATTTAGTGAAAAACGAGGAAAGTATAAAGGTTATTCCTTTAGGAGGCCTTGGAGAAATAGGTAAGAATATAACAGCTTTTGAATATGCGAATGAAATCATTGTTATAGACTGTGGTATAGCCTTTCCTGATGAGGAAATGTATGGTGTAGATTTAGTAATTCCAGATATAACTTATTTAAAAAATAATGCAGAAAAAGTAAAAGGTATTTTTTTAACTCATGGACATGAAGATCATATAGGGTCGCTTCCGTACATTCTAAAACAATTGAATGTACCTATTTATGGTACTAGGTTAACGTTAGGGCTAATTGAAAATAAACTAAAGGAGCACAATATATTATCTAATTGTGAACTTCACAATGTAAATGCTGGAGAAACAATAGAACTACAAAATCTTAAAGTTGAATTCATAAGGGTTACTCACAGCATAGCAGACTCCTGTGCTATTGCCATCCACTCACCACTAGGTGTTATATTACATACTGGTGATTTCAAAATTGATTATACCCCCATTGATGGATTGGTCATGGATCTTGAACGTATCTCAAATTTAGGTAAAGAGGGCGTGCTACTTCTTATGGCGGATAGCACGAATGTGGAACGTGAAGGGCATACAATTTCTGAAAAAACTATAGGGAAGACTCTAACTAGAATAATTTCTAATGCAGAGGGAAGGGTTATTGTAGCTACATTTGCTTCAAATATTCACAGAATACAGCAGATCGTAGACGCCTCTGTGAAACATGGTAGAAAAATTGTTTTTAGTGGGAGGAGTATGGACAATATCTCACAAGTAGCTATTGAACTTGGATATCTCCATGTACCAGAAGGTTACATTATAGGTATAGATGATATGCAAAATTACCACAATAAAAATATTACAATAATAACTACCGGAAGTCAGGGCGAACCTATGGCAGGACTTGCTAGAATGGCTTTTGCTACTCATAGGAAAATCACCCTTGAACCAGAGGATTTATTTGTTATTTCTGCATCTCCAATTCCAGGCAATGAGAAACTTATATCTAGAGTAATCAATGAGCTATTCAAAAAAGGGGCAGAGGTAATTTATGAGGATTTAGAAGAAGTGCATGTATCCGGTCACGCATATCAAGAAGAATTGAAATTAATTCACGCATTAGTTCATCCTAAATATTTTATGCCAGTTCATGGTGAATACAGACATTTAAGTCACCATGCTAAGTTAGCACAAGAATTAGGTATGCAAGGCAAAGATATATTTACTATGGAAACAGGGCAGGTTTTAGAACTTACAAAGGATGAAGCTAAAGTAACAGGACGGGTACACACTGGATCTGTATTTGTAGATGGACTTGGTGTTGGGGATGTTGGAAGCATAGTGCTTAGAGATAGAAAGCACTTAGCAGAAGATGGCATGCTCACTGTTGTGGTTACTTTAGAACGCGAATCTTATAGTATTATTGCGGGACCAGACATAATAACTCGCGGATTTATATATGCAAAGGAATCGGATGAATTAATTAGTGAAGTAAAAGAAATTGTTAGGGTTGAGCTTAATAAGTGCTTAGACAAGAAAATTATTGAATGGTATGTATTAAAATCTAATATAAAAAAATCCACAGAGCGATATTTGTATGAAAAAACAAAGCGTAGGCCAATTATTCTTCCAATTATTATGGAGATTTAACAGTTTTTTTAAGCTGGTGGTATATACAAAAGGCCAGCAAAAATCATATAGTTAAACTAAAAAATTGCAGTAGTTAGTTCTACTGCTTTTTTATATTGCTATTGTATCTAAAAATAGTATTAATTTTTAACATAACAAAAGACTGCCCTGTTAGGTACAGTCTTAATTGTGATATTGTAGCATCGAAGATGATGAACAGAACCGCAGGTTATGATTTAACGTGCTGTTTTTTTCATGAATTCTTCAGAATTTACTATGTACCTTATATGAATTCCTTCACCTATTTTACCCATGTCATCATAGGCTTCCACCTTAAAGAACAATTTTTTGCCTTCTGCCTTTGATAATAAGGCTTCAGCTCTAACCTTAACGCCAACAGGTGTTGCCTTTATGTGTTTAACACTAATCTCTATACCGACGGTTGTGAACCCATCAGGTAAATTTCGTTGAACACAATTTGTTGCTGCATTCTCCATAAGCGCTGTCATAGCTGGAGTAGCATAAACATCTAGACTTCCAGATCCATAAGAAATTGCGGTGTCACTGCTGTTAATAGTCTGCTCCATAGTAAATTTCAAGTCTTTATTAAAATTGAATTCCAATTTTATCACTCCATTCCGTTTATTATTTTTTACTATACCAATACCTTATTATACCATGTTAACACCTTTAGGATAGTGTTATTATGATATGTCTTATGATATAAATTAAAAAAAGAACCCCATTGCTGGAATTCTATTGTTTACTTGCATTGTTATATGGATCTTTTAAAATATTCAAATTGAAATAATATCATAGCGAATAATTCATTTCTTACTGTTTGGGCTAATCATTTAGCCACATCTATACAGTTTTCTTTGAATTTCGGAATTACTGTAATTATACAACTCTACTAATTTTATTCCTTTGAAATCAATGTGTATTTTATCTTCACAAATCATAACTACATTATTATTATATTTAGGGCTACGACTTCCACATTTTACAAAGGCTTCTTTCTCTTCATATTTTACAAAACCTAACCTTTTTAATTTTCCCAAATAGGAAGCAAATTCTTGATTCTTCTCTTTTGGATCTTCCTCTGTTAAATTGTAATTTTCAATTTCGAATGACATTCCTGGCAACATATCAGCATCGTAAATGTCAATTAGCATCTCGCTTTCTAATGTGTTTAATTCCATATATTCCCCTCCCGCTATAGTATAAAACAATGCCGGTTAGGCAATTTACATATAAAGGTAAAATGCCTATCTGCAATATTTTAATTATATCACAAAGCAATACATTATTTTGTAATATTGTGTTATCATTGGTAATAATTATTCTGCAAATTTCTGCAATAATTCTAAAAATGTGCAAAACTTATTTATGTTGAGTTTACAAAACGGTATATGGGGAGGAAAGATTTTATTTGGTTTATATTTTTGATAATTCTACTAAGGCACATCCATCTATTACTTGCATTCCACTTGATTTACAAAAATTAATTATTTCAGGGCTTTCAGCTCCTGGCTGAATAAGGACTTTATCTATTTTTAAATCATGGGCTTCATGAAGAATTTTAATACCTTTATATGGATTAATGCATAAATCTAAAACTTCTACCTTGTAGGGTATATCACTTAGGGTGGTATAAATCCCCTCATTTTCAATAGATGGATTTACCCCCACTGCGTTAAACCCATGTTTTTTTAAGGAATTCAATATTTTATAAGCATATTTGGAAGGGTTTAATACATCCCCAACTACAACCCAGTTTTTATAATTTAAAAATTGACTAGCATCCAATGTTGTCATCTCCTAATAAAATTAATTTCTATAATATTATCATTCCCTAGTAGCGATAAAAAAAACATGCTAATTAGCATGTTTCAGACCGTTGACAAACATAAAATGTAAAACACTCTAATTTAAAATTGGAGTGTTTTTTTCATATTCAAAAAGGATTTTAGGACATCGATGTCGAATATATATAGTATACAAACTTTATAATTCGGAGGGCATTATTATGATTAATGAAAAGAACTTCACACAACAAAAACTAGAAATGGTGTATTTGGAAGATTTAGTTCCTAAAGACCATATTCTGAGAAATATAGATAAATACATGGATTTCTCTTTTATAAGAGAACTGACTAAAAAATATTACTGCTTAGATAATGGAAGACCTGGCGTAGATCCTGTTATACTTTTTAAAATGCTGTTTATTGGGTACCTATTTGGAATAAAATCTGAACGACAACTTGTAAAGGACATTGAAGTAAATGTGGCTTATAGATGGTTTCTGGGACTAAGTCTTACTGATCCTATTCCAGATCATTCAACAATTAGCCAAAATAGACGTAGACGGTTTAAAGGTACAGATGTGTTTCAAAAAATATTTGACGAAGTAGTATTTAAGGCTATAAATCTTAAGATGGTAACCGGTAAAATACTTTACACAGATTCTACACACCTAAAAGCAAATGCTAATAAGCGAAAGCTTGTGAAAATTGAAGTTGAAAAAACGCCGAAAGAATATGTATCTGAACTTAATAAAGCAGTGGAAGAAGATAGAATAAACCATGGTAAAAAACCTTTAAAAGAAAAAGAACCTGTTACCAAAATAAAAGAAACTAAAGTTAGCACAACCGACCCCGACAGTGGATATATGATGAGAGATGGCAAGCCGGAAGGCTTCTCATATTTAGATCACAGAACTGTCGATAGCAGACATAATATAATTACTGATGTGTATGTTACTCCTGGAAACATAAATGATGTTGATCCTTATATCGATAGATTAGATGTGCAAATAAAAAAGTTTAATTTTAATACAAAATATGTTGGTGCAGATGCTGGTTATGCTACAAATCTTATATGTAAAGAACTATATGAGAGGGAATTAAAATCTGTAATGGGATACCGTAGGTCTCCACATACAAAAGGAATGTACACAAAAAATAAATTCCAATATGTTAAAGAGCAGGACATTTACGTATGCCCTGACTTAAGGGCTTTACATTATAAAACGACAACAAGAGAAGGATATAAAGAATATGTTGGTAATGCAAAATATTGCGAGATATGTCCAAATAGAGCTCAATGCTTTTCTGCAAAAAGCAAGTTTAAAACTATTAGAAGACATGTTTGGGAAACGTATAAAGAAGATGTTGTAAAGTTCACCAGAACAGATAAAGGCAGAAATATATATAGAAGAAGAAAAGAAACTATAGAGCGAAGCTTCGCAGATTCAAAACAACTGCATGGGCTTCGCTATTGCCATATGCGTGGATTAGAAAATGTGCAAGAGCAGTGTCTGCTTACAGCAGCAGTGCAGAATATGAAAAAGATAGCTAGCCTGCTATCTTTACTGTTTTTTGATTTTCTAACTAAGAAGATAGTTGTTATTTTAAATTTATCCATAACTCAAAATGCTATCGCATAATTGCATGTAAAAAACCCAGTATAATAAAAAAATTATACTGGGTTTGTAAACAACCTGAAACATGCTAATTAGCATGTTTTTTTATTGTTATTTTATCAAAAGAAATTTGGATAATCTGTTCTTCGCTTTTTTTATTTCACTATGAAACATAAAAAACCTAACTGAATTATATGCCTATTTAAAATTTACAGAAGTAACTAAATGTCTTATATTATCGATAATTGGATTTATCACCTGTAAAAGATAGCTAAGAAAATCAGTTAATACAGGGATTGCAATACCTATTTGTTTAAGGACATATATTAAAAGGAAGACACCGAGTGTAATGCTTAATATCCTTCCAATTATTTTAAATACTGCAATACCAAGATAAGCAAGTAATATAGCTAATGCAACCATAATAATGGTATTCAGATTAATATTAGAAAAATCAACATTCATAAACACACCTCCATTATCTATAAAATTATAACTTAAACTCTAGGGCTTGGCAAAGGTAAAATATCCTAAAGTCCAATTTAAGGGTATGTGAAAATGTATTGACATAAAATATATATGGGATTATAATATAATTCGTAAGCTAAACATACGGATACGAAATATTAGTAGACGAAATACATTTAAGGGGGTAATTAAGTGAAAAAAATAAATGAAAGCGTAGAAGTTGCAAGACTTTTTCAAGAGGTTATGCAGCTATTTAAACATAATATGAGTAAAGTTCTTTGTGATACAGGTATTTCTGCGCCTCAAGGTATGGTTTTGGGGCTTTTAAGTAAAAAAAAGAAACTTAAGATAACAGAACTTAGCAATGAGCTTTGTTTATCAAATAGTACAGTCTCTGGAATTATTGATAGGCTTGAAAAGCAGGAAATGGTAGTAAGAGAAAGAAGCGATGTGGATAAGAGGGTAGTCTACGTAAGTATGTCACCAAACTTTAAAGAGATGCATAAAAACTTTCATAACCAATTTGAAAAAAACATTGCAGATATAATGAGTAAGGGAAGTACAGAAGAACTTCATAAAATATTTGAAGGCTTAGATACACTTAAGAAGCTTTTAAATGACCAATAAAAATAATGCAATAACAAATGAATGGAGATGATACTTTTGATTAAATTATTTAGATTTTTAAAAGAATACACATTGCAAATAGTGCTAATAGTTATATTGATTTTTACTCAAGTACTTGCAAACCTATATTTGCCAACATTAATGGCTGATATAGTTGATAAAGGTATAGTACACAAGGATGTAGTTCAAACTATTTCATTTTTAGGATTTAGTGGAACTTATAAAGGAATTGATTATATTATTAGAATAGGTGGACTTATGCTATTAATCTCAGCAGGCGGTGTTATATGCTCAGTTGTAGCTGCATTCCTATCGTCAAGAACTGCTGTAGGACTTGGTAGGATTATTCGTAATAAATTGTTTGCTAAAGTCGAAGGATTTTCGCTTCATGAGTTTGATAAGGTAGGTACTGCCACCCTTATAACAAGGACTACAAATGACGTTACTCAGGTTCAAACGGCAACAGTAATGATTTTTTCTATTATGCTTTTTGCCCCTTTAACCGCCCTAGGTGGTGTTGTTATGGCTTTAAGAGAGGATGCATCACTAACCTGGATTTTTGCAGTTGTAGTTCCGCTTCTTGGGATTATTATTGGAGTAACTCTTAAATTCGCTATGCCATTATTTAAATTAATGCAAGTGAAGATAGACAAATTAAATCTTGTATTACGTGAAGGACTTACTGGTATTAGGGTTGTACGTGCATTTAACCGTATAGATACTGAAAAGAATAGATTTGATGATGCTAACATTGATCTTATGAATAATGCTGTAAAAGTGAATAAAATTATGGCGTTTTTATTGCCAGTAATGATGTTAATTATGAATGTCACAACGGTTGCTATTATTTGGTTCGGTGCTAAAAGAATAGATGCTGGAAGCATGGAAGTTGGTTCATTAATAGCATTTATACAATATGGAATGCAAATTTTAATGGGATTCTTAATGCTTGCTATGGTATTTATAATGATACCAAGAGCGCAAGCATCTGCAATAAGAATAAATGAAGTATTAGAAATGGAATCTGAAATTATTGATCCAAAGATTATTAAGTTAGCTGATAAACAAAGTGGATACGTTGAGTTTAAGGATGTAACATTTAGCTACCCAGGTGCGGATCAACCAGCCATTAGTAATATAACCTTTAGTGCAAAGCCTGGTGAAACAACAGCAATTATTGGTGGTACAGGTTCTGGTAAATCAACTCTTATAAACTTAATACCGCGTTTTTATGATGCAACTAGTGGCCAGGTATTGGTTGATGGAGTGGATGTACGCGAAATGAGTCAGGAAGCTCTAAGGTCTAAGATTGGTTTCGTTCCTCAAAATACTGTACTCTTTTCTGGAACCATTGCTGAGAATATTAAATATGGCAAGGATAATGCTACTATTGAAGAAATTCAGCATGCAGCTACGGTAGCACAAGCTACAGACTTTGTTAATGGAATGAAAGAAGGATATGACCATCTTATTGCCCAAGGAGGAACGAATGTTTCCGGTGGACAAAAGCAACGACTTTCTATAGCGCGTGCCTTAGTTAGAAAACCTGGAATATATATTTTTGATGATAGTTTTTCAGCACTTGATTTTAAAACTGATGCAAAACTACGTGCAGCACTTAAAAAAGAAACAGCAAAATCTACAGTAATAATTATTGCCCAAAGAGTTGCAACAGTTATGGATGCGGATAGAATTATAGTAATAGATGATGGTAAAATTGCAGGAATGGGAACTCACAAGGAACTTTTAACTAGTTGTAAGGTATATCATGAGATTGTATCTTCACAGCTTTCAGAGGAGGAATTATCATGAGTGAAAACAACAAGAATAACAAATCAGGCGGAGGTTCGGGACGCCAAGGTGGTGGACCAATGGGATCCTTCGCAGGGCCTATAGTAAAAGCCAAAGACTTCAAAGGCACATTAAAAAGGCTTTTAAGTTATTTAAAGCCTCAGAGAACTAATTTTATTCTAGTTTTTATATTTGCGATCATAAGTACTATCTTTACAATAGTTGGGCCTAAGATCTCAGGAGAAGCTATAGATAGATTAGTTCAAGGTATAATGAATAAATTTGCTCTACTTCAACTACATGCTCAGCAGGGCAAAATAGCAGATTTAATAAAGTCTGATCCAGCAGCTGCAAAGAGTCCCAAAGTAATTGAGGGCCTCGCTCAAATTAAAACTGGAATTTCTAAAATAATGAATGCAAATGGTGGAAAGATAGATTTCACATATATTAGAAATATTATTATTTTATTAATTGCATTATATTTAGTAAGTACAGTTTTTGCGTTTCTTCAACAATATATAATGGCTGGAGTTGCACAGAAAACTGTATATAACTTGCGAAAAGAAGTTGAAGATAAGCTTTCACGGCTACCACTTAAATTTTTTGATGCAAGAACTCATGGTGAGATATTAAGTCGTGTAACAAATGATGTTGATAATATTTCAACAACGCTTCAACAAAGTCTTACACAGCTTATTACAGCTATTGTTACGATTATGGGTATTATCATTATGATGCTCACAATAAGCCCGTTACTTACACTTGTGGTTATTTTAACTTTGCCACTATATATTGTTGTGACAGCGTTTGTTGCAAAACGATCTCAAAAATATTTTGCTGCTCAGCAAAAAGAAATTGGAGCACTTAATGGCCATGTTGAAGAAATGTATACTGGACACAAAATAGTTAAATCATTTGGACATGAGAAGGATTCTATTGAAGAGTTTAGAAATATTAATGATAGGTTATACAATGCAGGTTGGAAAGCTCAGTTTATATCAGGGGTTATAATGCCTATGATGAGATTTGTTAGTAATATAGGTTATGTAGTAGTCTGCGTTGTTGGTGGATATTTAGCAACCCAAGGGAAAATTACTATAGGTAATATACAAGCCTTTATTCAATATTCTAGTCAGTTTACTCAACCAATAGTTCAAACTGCAAATATTGCAAATATTATTCAATCAACGGTAGCTTCAGCTGAACGTATTTTTGAATTACTTGATGAAGTTGAGGAGATTGTAGAAACTAATAATTCTAAGGTAATAGAGATTCCGAAGGGCGAAGTTAAGTTTGAAAATGTTGACTTTAGCTATAAATCAGATGAACCTCTTATTAAGAATATGAACCTTGATGTAAAACGAGGTCATACAATTGCAATAGTTGGACCAACAGGTGCTGGTAAAACTACACTTGTTAACTTGCTTATGAGGTTCTATGAGATAGATGCAGGTTCAATTACAGTTGATGGAGTGGACATAAGAGATATAAAGCGTGGAGAACTACGTAATATGTTTGGGATGGTACTTCAGGATACGTGGCTCTTTAATGGTACTATAATGGAGAATATTGCGTATGGTAAAGATGGAGCAACTAATGAAGAAGCTATAGAGGCAGCAAGAGCAGCTCATGCGCATCACTTTATTAAGACTCTTCCTGATGGATATAATACAATACTAAATGAAGAAGCTTCAAATATATCACAGGGTCAAAAACAACTTCTTACTATAGCTAGGGCAATACTTGCAAATCCAACTATTATGATACTTGATGAAGCTACAAGTAGCGTTGATTCAAGAACAGAAGTTTATATACAAAAAGCTATGACAGAACTTATGCAAAATAGAACAAGTTTTGTAATTGCACATAGACTTTCTACAATTAAAGATGCAGAGTTAATATTAGTTATGAATAAAGGAAGTATTATTGAGATGGGTAACCATAATGAACTTCTTGCTAAGAATGGCTTCTATGCAGATCTTTATAATAGTCAATTTAGTGGAGCAAACTTAGATAATGAAGTAGTATAAATAAAATAATAATGATAAATGAAATTTTTAAATACCCTATAGAGTAGACAAGTAAAAAAAGTCTGCTCCATAGGGTATATTTATGCATAATTATGTTTGGGATATTACTTGTAAAGGTATAGGCATCATTTTCACCTCAAGAAATACCAGCAGTAAATGCCAAATACATTGATGTTTTAGATTATTAAAACAAACATTCAAAAAGTAGTAAGAGTGACTCTTACTACTTTTTTTTATGAAAACTTATCATGTCACGATATTTTAATATTGCAAATATAATGTAGTGAGGTGGTAATTTAATGAATCAAAAAAATTATAAAGATAGATACGAAACACTTTCGAAAACTGTTGATATTCCTATAGAGCTGTACGAATCTATGCGTGGACAATATTTTATTGGGTATGCTGATGATTTAGTATTTGGAAAAGGTACAAGTGCCTGGGCAAGATTATACAATCCAATTAATTCAGGTGTTATTTTACATGTGAATGTTTGGACTGTAACTGATGTTGCAGAGTCAGCTTTCCGTGCACAGTTTTGGTTTAACGCAACTCCTCCTGAGTCAGATGTTAAGTATGCACTTGTAACGCCTACAAATTTAAGTGTCAAACCACAACCTAGAGCAAAGGTGAAACTAGAATACGCATCTAATGTTATAGGTGAGCCAACTGGTGGAATCAAAGCCTTTGTAAGACGTGCCCAGCCTGAAACAACATTGGTGGAAAGTGAAAATGGTAAAATAATTATTGGCGAAGGTGGTAATTTCTTAATATTTCTATCAAATCCAGAAACACCAGGAGTTTTAACAGAAGGTAGGATAGCTTTTGGTTGGTGGGAAGAAAGCATAAGTAACAAATGTAATGGTTAACACTTTTCTAAGCTACAAATGCGTACGTTGTAAATCATACAAATAAAAAAAGACCATTAAATAGTATAACTATTTAATGGTCTTTTTTTAATTATAATACTGAAATGTTTTCTGCTTGTGGTCCTTTAGGTCCTTTAACGATGTCAAAAGAAACTCTTTGACCTTCATCAAGTGATTTGTAACCATCTGAATTTATTTGAGAAAAATGTGCGAAAACATCTACTCCGTCTTCTCCTGTAATAAAACCAAATCCTTTTTCTCCATTAAACCATTTAACTGTACCATTCATATAATGTATACCTCCGAAATTTTATTTTCTTAAATGCTTTGTAATAGCTCACTAATAAAATTTCGATATTAAAATACTATATTTAAAAGTACCAATTGAAATATATATGTGCTACATTAATTACTATTCATTTAAGTCAATTCTTATGTTATCATAGTTTATTATAAAAAGCAAGTTATATTAACTAATTGTTTTATGTTTAGCATAAAATTCAGTTGCTATGATGATAATGAGAATACACTCTTACAAAATATTGACATGCAATTAAAAGAAGGATACTATCACTATGTAGTTAGGTTTGACGGGGTTTTTTATTGTTTTGGAGGTGACTATAATGAAAAAAGTATTACAGCTTATAGATGAAAATAAGTTTATTGAAGCAAGACGAGAGCTTGAAAGAAAAAATGTAGTTGATATAGCAGCATTATTTGAAGAGCTGAATAAAGAAAGTGTTGTAAAGGTATTTAGATTACTTCCTAAAGATATAGCGGCGGATGTGTTTGCGTATATGGAACATGAACAAAGGGTTTTTTTAATAGATGCCTTAACGGATAAAGAAGTTTCAAGTATTATTGATGATTTATTTATAGATGATACAGTCGACTTTTTAGAAGAACTTCCAGCCAATGTAGTTGATAGGGTATTAACAAATACAGATGAAAAAAAAAGAAAAATAATAAATCAATTATTAAAGTATCCTGAAAGTTCAGCTGGAAGTATAATGACTGTGGAGTACGTTGATTTAAAAAAAGAAATGACAGTAGAAGAAGCAATAAGTCATATTAAAAAAGTTGGAACAGATAAAGAGACAATAAATACTTGTTATGTTATTGGAAAGAATAGATATTTACAAGGAATTGTATCTATAAGAAAACTTATTTTAAGTGAGTCTACTGTACTTATAAAAGATATTATGAAGACAGCAGTTATTTATGTTAATACAATTGATGATCAAGAAAACATTGCTGGATTATTTAAAAAATACGATTTGTTATCAATTCCGGTAACTGACAATGAGAAAAAATTAGTAGGCATTATAACAATAGATGATATAGTTGATATTATAGATCAAGAAAATACAGAAGATTTTCAAAAAATGGCTGCAATGGCTCCATCAGAGGAGGAATACTTAAAAACCAGCGTGTGGAATCATGCAAAACATAGAATGGTATGGCTTCTCGTATTAATGATATCTGCAACCTTCACAGGTAACATTATAAAAAAATTTGATGATGTTATTCAATCTGTAGTAATTTTGGCGGCATTTATTCCCATGCTTATGGATACTGCTGGTAATGCTGGTTCACAATCATCAACGCTAGTTATTAGAGGATTGGCACTTGGTGAAATAAAATTAAAGGATATACTCAAAGTTATATTTAAAGAGTTTAGGGTAAGTTTTGTTGTTGGAATTGTTCTAGCCTTATTTAACTTTTTGAGAATATTTTATTTTGAAAAAGTAGAATTTTTTATTGCGATTACGGTTTGTATTACTATGTTTATAACTATATTATTAGCAACGGTAATAGGAGGAATCTTGCCTATAGCTGCAAAAAAGCTTAAACTGGATCCTGCTGTAATGGCAAGTCCATTAATAACCACAATAGTGGATGCTGTAGCATTGATGGTGTACTTTACACTTGCTACTTGGTTTTTAGGATTATAACAATAGGAGATAGTGCTACACACTTGTTATTTTCCGCGTGGGTGGCACTATATTTACATATCCACCGAAGTCGTTAATGCATCTTCCTTGAAGCTGTGCAGCTCCATAGGAGATAATTTAACATGCCTTGGTGCATATATGTTGTAGTTTATAGCTGAAGAAGTGATAAGCTATGTGCAAAAAAATCAAACTACAGGTATATACTTTTTAGATGTAGATTTGAAAAACAATATAAATGGCATAAGGCTAGGTGAGACGATACGGGAAATGGATCCCTTAGGCTTTATCATATTTGTTACTACTCATTTAGAGATGAGCTATTTGGCATTTAAATATAAGGTGGAGGCTATGGACTATGTAATAAAGGACGAGGAAGATTTTAAACATAGGGTTAATAGCTGCATTTTAAAGGCTTATAACGCTTATTATAAATCGGGAAATAAAAAGGGACACATATCCATAAAAGATGAAGCGAGAATAATAAATATAAAGCTTTATGATATCTTATTTATTGAAACTACAGGAGTAGCTCATAAGATCTGTGTTCATGAAGAAGATAGGCAATTTGCCTTTTATGGTAATTTAAAAGATATTCAAGAAAAACTCACTCCAAACTTTTACAGGTGTCATAAATCTTATATTGTTAATAAGTATAAAATTAAAGAAGTGGACAAGAAAAATAATAAAATAGTAATGGAAAACGGAGAGGAATGCTATGTTTCCTTTAGGTACATGAGGGGGCTCTTAACATGAGCTTTGAAACTTTTATAATGGTATTTTTTACTTATATGATTATACCTGCCTTACTTATGAGCATTTTATGTTGCATTTCTATATATATTTTGAATAAGGAGTTTATAGGGAAAGAAGAAATAAGGAAATATTTTTTTATTTCTATCATAATAGGAATAGTTATTAGTACTGGTTCTTATCTAATCATCCTTCCCGTATTTTGTATAATTACTATTTTTCAGCTAAGAAACAATAAAAGCAATATAAAAGCATTGATAACAATTTATGTGGTTTATTTACTACATACGCTATACATTTTTGCATATACTTTTTCAGGTAAAAATTTACAAAACATACCACTTAAATATAGCTTTTTAGAATTTCTTATATTGTTGCCAGTGGTTATTTTAAGTTTTTTCATAATAAGGAGTATTGTAAAAAGAAAAAAAGGTTATAAGGAGCTTACAGCAGATCAATTAAGATTTAGAATGATATTAATTACTAGTATACCCTTAACTTTAATGATATGTGGAATTTTACCTCTTTTAACAGCTAACGCAATAGATAATGATAAGATACATTTTATTACTGGTAACTTTATACCAGCGGTATTGCCTTTAATAGCTATTATTCTTATAACCTTAATTGTGTATAACTACGACAAAAGTTTAGAATATAGGGTTGAACTTAAAAGAGAGACTAAGGAAAAGCAAGGAATAGCGGAATATTCTAATATGATAGAAGAAATGTACGGAGAAACCAGAAGATTTAAGCACGATTATATGAATATGCTGACACCACTTAAAGAATACATAGATAAGGCTGATATAGAAGGATTAAGAGAATTTTTTTATGATAATGTTATTGATATGGATAAGGATATAAAGTGGAGTAATAGCAATATTGATAAGTTAAAATATATTAAGGTGGATGGAGTGAAAGCAATACTATCTACAAAGCTAATAAAGGCAGCAGGACTTAATATTGATATAAAAGTGGAAATAGTTGAAGATATAAAGAATATAGCTATGAATATAATGGATTTATGCAGAATGCTAGGAATATTGATAGATAATGCTATTGAAGCTGCACAAAAATGTGAATATCCTAAGCTTTATGTTTGCTTAGTAAACAAAGATAACTACGTGACCATAGTTATTGAAAATAATTTTTTTGGACAGAAACCTAAGATTCATAAGATATATGAAGAAGGCTATTCCACAAATGGGAAAAGACGAGGGCTAGGTTTATATAGCGTAAAACAGATTATAGATAAAAAATATCATAATGCATTCTTAAATACAAGCATAGAAGGTAACATGTTTGTTCAAGAATTATGGATAAAATATATTTAAAAAGCATCCTATGTGGATGTTTTTTTATTGCACTGGAGATTTTATATAGTTTTCATAACCGTTAGTTTTTTAAGCCTCAGCGTAAAAGTAAGTTTTTTTATGAACAATTAAATGTCACTTAGGAAGACTTGGATAATATAGGACCAAAAGCTTGGTAATATATAATTATAAAACCGAAATGAAGGAGCTGATTATATATGACGCAAAAATATTTATTAGAAACTGAGGGTTTAACTAAAAAATATAATGGAAGGAAAGCAGTGAATAATCTAAGCATTGCAGTATATGAGGGAGATGTTTACGGATTTCTTGGACCAAATGGAGCGGGGAAAAGCACAACTATAAAGAGTATTATGGGCCTTATAAAGCCTACATCAGGCAAGGTAATTATAAATGGGTATGATGTTCATAGCCAAAGAGAAAAGGCTATTGAAAGAATAGGCGCCATGGTAGAATCACCAAGCTTTTACGGCGAATTATCAGGTTACAAAAACCTTCTTCTAATGGCTAATCTTTATGAACTTCCAAAGGAGAGGGTGAGGGAAGTTCTTGAGATGGTAGATATGACTGAAGCTGCAAATAAAAAGGTTTCAAAATATTCCTTAGGTATGAAACAGAGACTTGGAATTGCAAGAGCTTTTTTAAACAATCCCAATATAGTTATACTAGATGAACCAACCAATGGATTAGATCCTCAGGGCATAAAAGACATAAGAAAATTAATACATGATTTATCAAAACAGTATGGAGTAACCTTCCTGATATCATCTCATATATTGAGTGAAATTCAAGCTGTATGCAACAGGATAGGAATTATAGAAAAAGGTTGTCTAAGGGTTCAAGGTTATGTAGAAGAACTATTAAATACCGACGAGGAAATAATCGAAATTCATACAAAAGAAGAGGAAAAGACTGCAAGGCTTCTCACAGACATGGACATTTCAATGAAGATTAAGAAATTTGAAAATGGTATAAGAATTAGGCTTACAAAGGGTAATTTTCAGAATGTAAATAAATTACTAGTTTCCAATGAAATAAATATTGAAAATATTTGCTGCAAGGAAAACTCTTTGGAGGATTACTTTTTAAATGTAATGGAAGGAGATGGAAAATATGCTTAAGGTTTTTAAGAATGAGATAATAAAAATGGTTAGTGGTAAAAAGTTTTATTTACTGTGTGCTTTATTGATTTTTAGTATAATCCTCATGGGTGCAGCAAAGGGTCCTAGAATTAATGCAAATAATTTTGTGATAGCAACTTTAGATGGTATGGTGATGAAACCTATAGTGCCAATGTTTATGGTGCTGGTTATAGCAGAAGTTTTAACAGAGGACTATAGCCTTGGAACTATGAAATTTTCTTTAATGACAACCATAAAGAAAAGTGATTTTATAATTGGAAAGCTTTTATTTATAGCTTTATATGCATTAATATTTATGGCTATTAGTTTTATTTTTAGCTATATTATAGGCTCTATTACACTTGGGTTAGGTGGGAAAGAGGATATTTTAAAAAATCTTGTCTACAATATTAAATGTTATGGAGTTGTAATACTTCCTTTACTGTCTTTCTCTGCTATGATAAGTTTATTCGCATTGATTATTAATAATAGTGGTGCAATGATTGGTTTAGGAATAGGAATTGTTGTACTTAGTATGATGTTTATAACCTTACAAGAGGATGTAATTTACTTTATGCCAGGTGGAGGAATGTATGCTGCGCCCTACATAAATAAGAGCGGACCACACAGTATATTTTTATTTGCAATAACTGCTGTTATATATATAATAGTATTTTCTTTAATAAGTTCATTGGTTATAAAGAAAAGAGATATAGTGTTATAGATATCCACCATAATCTAAACATCCAAGTGTTACTTTATTTCTTAAGTGAACTAAGTTATTCGTAAAAAATTTCTTTACCAGGTGAAGCATATAATATGAAAGTACATTGAGGGATACGTTTTAATATGCTATCAACAATTGTTGAACCTATTTTTTTACCTTGATATTTAGGTAATACTGCTATATCATAAATTGTGGCTTGGCAAATTCCGTCTAGAAATTGCACGACCAAAACCGATTAGCTTATCATCGTCAAAAACAAATACAACGGTATGACTATTTTCAAAAGCCTTTTTATGTACTGTACCTTCAAAATATCCCATTCCCCAAAAGTCGCATCCAGTTCAGACGAGCTTTGGGGAATAAATGATGGAAAATTGCTTTTAATTAAATAGTGAAAATTCATAGAAATTATATTACCTTTTACAACAGCACAATTTTTAACTCGGGTAAAGGGTGATAGACAACAAGTTATGAAGGATTTTTTATTTAGAAATTGAATTAATTTAAACTATGTAGTATTATATACTATATAGAAAAATATATTTTAATGTTTTTTAGCGGTTGGACAAACTGAAGCTTAGTTTGATTCCGAGAAATTTGTTTCTAGGGCGGGAAACTCTTATTTGAGTCCCGCCTTTTTATTTTTTGATTAATAAACATTAAAAATTATTTATAGATACTAATACAAGGAGGCAATGATATGAATTCTCAAGATATGATTGTAATTGTTACTGTTGGAATATTAATTATAGGATTTGTTTATATTAATTTTATTTTTTTTCCAAAAGTTGAAAAAGAAAGAAGAGAAAAAGAAGAACAACAAAAAAATAAATAAAAAGTAGATTCATTTTTTAAGTGGCAAACAGGAACTTATTAAAGAAATTAGTTATGGATGGGATCTTTATGAAATATTATGGAAACACCTCTTTATCATTTGTCATCCGGGCGATGTTTAAGAATACAGATAAGAATAGTAACAAAGTTGTTAATTATTATACAAAAAAACTAGTAGCAGGGGAACAAAAGAAGAGCCTGTAAATAGTTTTGTGTAAACAGAATAAAAAGTACTCTTTCTTGGCAATAATTTAGATAAGTTAATTATCAAATAGAGTAGTCACGGAAACTAATATGTAAAACTTAATTATGTATAGAGTCATTATAGTGCTATAAATTTTATGTTCAGAGAGCAGTTAGGAATAAAAATAGGTATAGCAAACAAGCCTACACGATGCAGGAATTTTCAGAAAAAAGTACTTAATTGTCAAACAGCTACTCTAATAAATTTAAAATACTAAAACCTGAAACTTTAAGTCTTGCATCTAGATGAATATTAATTCCAGCAATCATAGTCATAAATGAATAACGTTTTTTACCATGTATTCGTAAAGTATGAATTTTATAATCATTTAGAATACGATTGTTTATACGTTCTGAGCAGGTTCTAGTTTTATAAATAGTTTTCCATTGTTTTGAGCCGCGAGGCACAGGAGTAAACAACCGCAAATCCCATGATGGTTTAGTGTAGATTACTCGCCCATAAGGTGAAGGTGAGCACTGTTCACAGCAAGAGCAACTAGCAACCTTTTTTAAAACTAAAGGGCAACGCCATTTAAGGCGTGAACGACTTTTTTCATAACCGTTATAGACCATTTCATGGCCACCAATACAGATAGGAAATCCTTTTTCATTAATATCTAGAGTAACTGGATATTTTGAATTTCCTTTGTTTTTGGAGTTCAGATCAATAAAGGGATTAATGTTCCATTTAGAACATAATTCATATGTAGGGTAGTTATCATTAGCTGAGTCAAGAACATAATTTGATATAGTGAACTGCGGTAACAGTTCTCTAAATTCAGCTAATGCTACTATTCCAGTGACACTGTCGTGTCTGCTTGCCTCTACAAATCGTAGATAAATAGGTAGATCTATCTTATATTTTTTATTATAGACAGATAAAGCATAGAGAGTGTAGCCATAAAACCAACGATTTTCATGGCTGTCCCAACCCCAATTAGCATTTATGTCAGAAAGTCTACGAGGGCATTTGCAATCGTAAATTCCATTTTCACGGCAGTCACAAACTTTAGAACCATAGTAAGAAGACTTACAGTGAACACAAGTACCATCGCCGCCAACTGTAAGGTTATCTTTTTCTATTAAGTTAAGATTAAAAGAGGGTTCTACAGCAACTAATGAGAATATTTTTTGAAGCAGCCTTTCGGCTCTTAGGGAAAATGAGCGACCAGCTTCAAAAAAATCTGAAATTCTCTTAACAACACCAGTTTTTTTATTAGGAAGCTTTTTATTTTTCCCGGGTGCCTTAATTTTAGAGGGTTTCTTCTTATACGAATATATTTTTTTTAGGTTTACCCTGTCGGTAGACAGATTTGAAAGCCATAATCTAGAGATAAAATCATAATGAGCACCAAGTGATGGGACATTATTTTTAGTGCAGCCTATACAGGTTGCAAGTAACTCACAGGCATGAATCTTTTTAACCCAGTTGGTAATGCTTGTTTCCTTTTGAAAAAGCATTAAAGAAAATGAACGAAATATCTCAGGTTGAAGAGTTGCAGGTCTACCAATATTAGAATAATAAGGTTTTAATATCTCTCTAAGAATATCTAAGTCTAAGCAATACAACTTAGAGATAGAAGGTTCAAGTTCTATAATTTTTTTAGGAAAAGCTTTGTAGAAACATGAGAGATTTAAAATAATAAATTGCTGATAATCAGCATGAGAGCTCCAATTTTTAAGCATAAAATAATCCTCCTATTAAAACATGTCTTTAAGAGGAGGACCGCAAAATTTTACAGGCTTGTCAAGTGTTTTATGCAAAAAAAGTGGGGGAATCAACAAAAATTAATGATACTAAAAATGAGTAATCACAGGAGCTAAGGAGTTTCCGTGAAAGCTCAAATAGAGTAGTCACGGAAACTAATATGTAAAACTTGAGTTTGTATAAAGTTATATAGAACTATAAATTTTATGTTAAGAGAGCAGTTAGTGATAAAAATAGGTATAGCAAACAAGCCTGCACGATGCAGGAATTTTCAGTAAAAAATATTCAATTGTTAAATAGCTACACTAATAAATTTAAAATACTAAAACCAGAAACTTTAAGTCTTGCATCTAGATGAATATTAATTCCAGCAATCATAGTCATAAATGAATAACGTTTTTTACCGTATATTCGTAAAGAATGAATTCTATAATCATTTAGAATACGATTGTTTATACGTTCTGAGCAGGTTCTAGTTTTATAAATAGTTTTCCATTGTTTTGAACCGCGAGGCAAAGGAGTAAACAACCGCAAATCCCATGATGGTTTAGTGTAGATTACTCGCCCATACGGTGAAGGTGAGCATTGTTCGCAGCAAGAGCAACTGTCAACCTTTTTTAAAACTAAAGGGCAACGCCATTTAAGGCGTGAACGACTTTTTTCATAACCGTTATAGACCATCTCATGGGCACCAATACAGATAGGAAATCCTTTTTCATTAATATCTAGAGCAGCTGGATATTTTGAATTTCCTTTGTTTTTGGAGTTCAGATCAATAAAGGGATTAATGTTCCATTTGGAACATAATTCATATGTAGCATAGTTATCGTTAGCTGAGTCAAGAACATAATTTGTTATATTGAATTGCGGTAACAGTTTTCTAAATTCAGCTAATGCGACTATTCCAGTGACACTGTCGTGTCTGCTTGCTTCTACAAATCGTAGATAAATAGGTAAATCGATCTTGTATTTCTTGTTATAGGAAGATAAAGCATAGAGCGTGTAGCCGTAAAACCAACGATTTTCATGACTGTCCCAACCCCAAGTAGCATTTATGTCAGAAAGTCTACGAGGGCATTTGCAATCGTAAATTCCATTTTGACGGCAGTCACAAACTTTAGAACCATAGTAGGAAGATTTACAGTGAACGCAAGTACCATCACCCGCAACTGTGAGTTTATCTTTTTCTATTAAGTTAAGATTAAAAGATGGCTCTACAGCAACTAATGAGAATATTTTTTGAAGCAGCCTTTCGGCTCTTAGTGAAAATGAGCGACCAGCTTCAAAAAAATCTGAAATTCTTTTAACAACACCTGTTTTTTTATTAGGAAGCTTTTTATTTTTCCCGGGTTCTTTGATTTTAGAGGGTTTCTTCTTATACGAATATGTATTTTTTAGTTTGATTCTGTCGATAGACAGATCTGAGAGCCATAATCTAGAGATAAAATCATAATGAGCACCAAGTGATGGGACATTATTTTCAGTGCAGCCAATACAGGTTGCAAGTAACTCACAGGCATGAAGCTTTTTAACCCAGTTGGTAATGCTTGTTTCCTTTTGAAAAAGCATTAAAGAAAATGAACGAAATATTTCAGGTTGAAGGGTCGCAGGTCTACCGGTATTAGAATAATAAGGTTTTAATATCTCTCTAAGAATATCTAAGTCTAAGCAATGCAACTTAGAGATAGAAGTTTCAAGTTCTATAATTTTTTTAGGAAAAACTTTGTAGAAACATGAGAGAGTTGAAATAATAAATTGCTGATAATCAGCATGAGAGCTCCAATTTTTAAGCATAAAATAATCCTCCTTTTAAAACATGTCTTTAAGAGGAGGAATTCAAAATTTTACAAACTTGTCAAGTGTTTTATGCAAAAAAAATGGGGGAATTAATAAAAATTAATGATACTAAAAATGAGTAATCACGGGCTCTGAAGAGTTTCCGTGAGAGCTCAAATATTGTAAGGAGGAGTATTTTTATGTCAAATATGTCAAAAGAAATTTTAAGAAATTATATCAATGAACAAAATTTTTCAAGTCCAAATGAGGTTCTAACTGCTATGAAAGGTATGTTCAAAGATGTTCTTCAGGAGGCATTAGAAGCAGAAATGGATTTACAACTTGGATATGACAAATATGATATATCTGAAAAGCAAACTCCAAATAGTAGAAATGGTTACTCTAAAAAAACTGTGAAATCTGAACTTGGAACAGTAGAACTTAATATACCACGTGATAGAAATGGTGAATTCGAGCCTAAGATCTTGCCCAAGTATCAAAGAAATATAACTGGTATAGAAGATAAAATAATGGCTCTCTATGCAGCTGGAATGACTACAAGAGACATATCAGAACAAGTCAAAAACCTATATGATGTTGAAATATCTGCTGAAATGGTATCAAATATAACAAACAGAATTATTCCTGTAGTTGCAGAGTGGCAAAATAGACCACTTGAAAAAACATATTCATTTGTGTTTATGGATGCTATACACTATAAAGTTCGTGATGACAAACATATTGTAATTAAAGCAGCTTATGTTGTATTGGGTGTAAATATGGATGGTGAAAAAGAAGTACTTGGTATATGGATAGGCGCAAATGAAAGCAGTAAGTTTTGGCTTTCAGTGCTTAATGATCTTAGAAACAGAGGCTTACAGAACGTTTTGGTGTTCTGTGTTGATGGCTTAAGTGGATTCAAGGAAGCAATCGGAGCTGTATATCCTTTTGCAAAAATACAACGTTGTATAATTCACCAATTGAGAGCAAGTATGAAATATATACCACACAAAGACAAGAAGGATTTTGCAAGAGATTTAAAAACTGTTTACGGTGCAGTAAACGAGGATGTTGCACTTGAAAATTTAATTTCTGCAAAAGAAAAATGGGGAAGTAAATATCCAAATGCTATTAAGAGTTGGGAAGACAATTGGGATAATCTCATAACTTTCTTTGTATTTCCAGATTATATTCGTAGAATTATGTATACCACAAATGCTATAGAGAGCCTTAACAGTCAATTCAGGAAAGTCACTAAGACAAAACTTATATTTCCAAATAATGAGAGTCTTATGAAGATATTGTATTTGGCTACTGAAAAGGTAAGTAAGAAATGGACTCGAGTATATTCGAATTGGGATCTTGTTATTAGTCAACTTAATATATTGTTTAGTGAAATCTTAAATGAAGGAGCATAGCTTAGGGGACTCCGTCCCCAAACCCCTGAGGTTTATCGCTTTAGTTCTTCCAGGAACGAGTAAAACGGACTACCCAAAGGTCGCCCGCTCCTGTATAGAACATCTATAGCCGCTCGGGTTGCTCCTCAGCATTGCCCTATCCTGTTATTAGACATGTATATTATTGACTAAAAATGGCAATAATATACGGTATAGTGATTATAGATAAAAAACTTTAATCGACTTTAAATAACATTATTTTACGAAAATTAATAGATCGATTTTTTGCCTATAGAAAGAGTATACACAAAATAATTTACACGCCCCAAAAGAAGCCTTACCCCTACTACTAACATCTTAACTGATAGCTACTTTTCTATTCATATATCACTTTACTTACGCTGCGAAGTCTACCTTTGATAGGTGTTTCTTGTAATTCCTTAAATACCAACTCACCTTTATTATTTAATATTTCTACAAAAGTAGATATATCAATTATATTGATGATTCCTATATCATCTTTTGTCATGCCGTTAATACTGCAAAGTGTACCTACAATATCCATTGCTCTCATCTTTGTTTTCTTACCTGCGTTAATATGTAATTTCATAATTTCTTTGCTTAGCTCGGCGCCTTTTGCTTCTTTAACTTCAGGTCTTGTATTCATTTTTCGCGCAAATTCTTCTTTGGCATTACTTACGGTTTCGGTTGAAGGTCTTTCATTTAAAATAATCTCTTTGCCAATATATTGATGTATATCATTTAAAAATCTGCTTTCGTTTCTGGTTACAAAGGTAATTGCATGGCCTGTCTTTCCTATGCGTCCAGTTCTTCCTATCCTATGGACATAGCTTTCTTTGTCGCCCGGTATATCATAATTAACTACAAGGCTAATGCTATCTATGTCTATGCCTCTAGCTGCAACATCTGTAGCCACTAGATATCTAAAATAACCTTTTTTAAAATCATTCATTACTCTTAATCTATCAATTTGTTCCATTCCACCATGTATTTTTTTACAAGTATACTCGAGATTTGCCAGCTTATTATAAACTGCATCTACTTTTAGTTTTGTATTGCAGAATATTATACAGCTATCAGGGTTTTCTACTATGGTTATATCTCTTAAAAGGTCTATTTTATCTAGTTCATCTACGTTATATCTTTCTTGACATATATTACTTTTTAATTTATTTTGGTCCTCTATTTCTATGTATATAGGATCTTTCATGTAGTTGTTACATAAAGTCTCTATATCTTTGGGCATTGTGGCTGACAATAACATAGTCACACGTTCTTTTGATAAGCCACCTATTATTGTTTCTATCTGATCTACAAATCCCATATTAAGCATTTCATCAGCTTCATCTATTACAAGATACTTTACATTTGATGTATCAAATGTACCTTTTTCTAAATGATCAATAATACGACCAGGTGTGCCAACTACTACATGTGTTTTTTGTTTAAGTTCCTTTTTTTGATCATAGAAAGGAGACTTTCCATAAATTGCAGATACTTTAAGTCTTTTAAATCTACCTATATTAAAAATATCTTCTTTGACTTGAATAGCAAGCTCTCTTGTTGGTGTAAGCACTAATGCTTGGGGTTTATTTTCTTCCCAATCTACTAATTGGCAAATAGGAATGGCATATGCGGCAGTCTTCCCACTTCCGGTTTGGGACTTTACTACTACATCCTTTTGCGCGATTACCGCTGGTATAACCTGCTTTTGGACTTCTGTGAAATTCTTGAAATTTAACATGTTAATTGCTTTTAATAACTCACTGCTTAACTTACAATCGTTGAAATTTGCATTTATCATTTGATCATCTCTTTCCTTATAATTCTATTACTATTATTGTTAGGAATATATATTTTTTTATGCTCCACATACAAGGATTCTCCGTTTTTTTTATTTCTTGCAGATAGGTACATTGTCCCTATCATTACATTGGGATCACCAATATACACACTAACTTTTTTATTATATCACACCCATGTATTTCAACGTAAATATTACCACCGAAACAGGAAAACATTGAAAACAGCTAAATTTAATTGGAAGTAATGACTTCATACCAGACTCAATTGTAAATCTAAAAGCAACCTGTTCTATTTACAATTGAGGTATAATTCTTAAATAAAATATATATGCCAAGAGGTTGCATCTCGGTATACAAAAATATTGGTATGTGTCAGTCTTTTGTTTTACTAACATTCAAAATTACATATCCTAAAAGAGTTGGCGGCAGAATGGAGGATATATGTCAACGTTTTTCACCTATGAAGAAAGGCTCGAGATACAAAAATTCTTAAAAGAAAGTCTTTCCTTTAAAGAAATCAGCCGAAGATTGGAAAAGAATCCAACCACCATCTCCAGAGAAATACGTAAGCACAGTTCAGAGGTTGCAACAGGTTATTCGGGATATCCGTACAATGCCTGTAAAAATCGTTTTAACTGCAGGTATAAGGATGTATGCGGTAAAAACTGCACAAGAAAAACAACCATCTACTGTAAGCTTTGTCAATCCTGTAATGATAACTGTCCTGATTTCATTTTGGAAATCTGTACTGCCCGCTTTAGGGTTCCCTATGTCTGTAATGGTTGTGAAACGCTTGGAAAATGCTCTTTATTAAAAAATATATACAATGCGGAGCATGCCCATATGAAAGCTCACGAAGCCATTTCACAGTCCAGAAGTGGATTGTGTGTATCGGAAGATGAAGTAGCCAGACTCAATAAAATAATTTCTCCACTAGTTCAAAACGGTCAATCTGTTCATCAGATATATGTTACGCATGAAGATGAAATTATGTGTAGTGAAAAGACTATTTACAACTACATAGATGCCTGCCTTTTCGATGTGCGAAATATTGATCTTCCGAGAAAAGTCAAGTTCCGCGAAAGGTATAAAAAACCGGAATTCAAGGTAGATAAAGGCTGCCGCATTGGGCGCAACTATAATGACTTTCAGGCATTCCTTGCTAAAAATCAGGATACCACTGTTGTACAGATGGATTCTGTGATTGGAAGTAAGGGTGGCAAATGCCTTTTAACGATTCACTTTGTAGATACCAGCTTGATGTTAGCATTTCTTAGAGATGCAAATACTTCAAAATCAGTAACGGATATTTATGAAACACTTTATGAAACCCTTGGGAAGGAGGTTTTTACAGCCCTTTTCCCTGTAATTCTTACAGACAACGGGAGCGAATTTTCGAATCCAAAGGCAATTGAATATGGTACTGAAAAATTCTCAGGACATCGTACCAATGTATTTTATTGTGATGCTGGAAGTCCCTATCAAAAGGGAGCCATTGAGGTTAACCATGAGATGATTAGGCGGATTCTTCCGAAGGGAAACAGCTTCGATCATCTGACACAGGAAAATATCAGCCTAATGATGAATCACATTGATTCCTATAAAAGAAAAAAACTGAACAACCGTAGCCCATACGAAACGTTCAGCTTTTACCATGGAGAAGAGATTTTACAAAACCTAGGGTGTACACCGGTAGCAGCCAGCGACATCATGTTAAAACCAATTCTTCTCAAAAAATAAAAATATAAAACAGTGCCGCCAGCTATCCATACAATCCTAAAATAGGGGTGGATTCTCCGATTACAAAAAAATCGAGAGTGAGTTGACCTCTATTCGGCATGCATATTTTCTATTATCATACATCAAAAAACCGAAAAATCAAACTGCATTTGGATTACAAATGTGGCTTTTGGGTTTCAAAACTGGCTTTTCAGATACAAAGGTTGCATTTCATTTACAAATATTCAATTGTCAATTACAAACGTTGCATTTCAATTTACAAAGTGGCATATCGCTTTACAATTGAGTATGACTTCATACCAGCTATTATCGATAATAGCAGGGTACTAGTGTTTTGCAATATAAATTCATTGATAAACAGTGAATTTGCATTGTAAAAAAAAAACTAATGTGATAATATTGTTTTAAAGTTCATATAAGTTAAATTACAATTTTATATCATTTAAGAATCTGGAGATAAAAAGCAAACAACATAAATTGTTGAAATTAATCACATTGATTTATACTTACTTGTTAATATAAAGTAGCATTTAATTTAAAAAAATAAAATTACAAGTTATGGAGGAAATTTTTATGAAATATTATGGAAAAACTTCTTTATCATCCCTACTAAAGTTAATGCTAGATGGTTTAATTGTTATAGGGTTTATTGTGTATTTATTAATACTTAGAAAAGCATTGGTGGCTGAGCAAGTAAACTTACTTAACTTTAAAAATATTATCACATGCGTTCTATTCGTCCTAGGTGGTTTTGCATTACTTTGTATAATGTATTATCTTAGGTGCATTATGAATTCATTAGTTAAAGCAAACCCTTTTGTATGGAAGAATGTTGAAAGTTTAAAAATTGTTGCTGCTTCATGTTTTATAATTGCTGCTTGTTATGTGCTCAATTTTTTTATTAACAATCAATATTTAAATTTAAAGTTAATAGAAATTGATGCTAAAGGGATTCACACAGACATTGAGTTTATAATTTTTTTCTTTGCAGGTTGTTTTACATTAGTTCTTTCTAAGGTTTTTAAACAGGCGATTGAAGTTAAAGAAGAAAATGATTTTACGGTATAGATATTTGCGTTATATAAACAAATTGAGGTGAAATACATGGCAATAATAGTGAATTTAGATGTAATGATGGCCAAAAGAAAAATTTCTTTATCTGAACTGGCAAATAGAGTGGGAATTACAAATTCGAATTTGTCTATATTAAAAACCAATAAAGCAAAGGCAATAAGATTCTCTACCCTTGAGGCTATATGTAGTGAGCTTCAGTGTCAGCCAGGAGATATTTTAGAATACAGAGAAGAATAGTAACAAAAAACTTAGTGAAAGCTATCGAAGGTAACTACTGGAATATACATATATTTCAGTGGTTTTTTGTCGTTTAAATATAATTTACTTTAATACAAATATATGGAGAGATAGTTTTATTTTTCTTTTAAAATGCTTGTTATTTTGGTAGAATGAAATTAGCGGAGTAACTCCGTTATTGTAGATAAGGAGGATATTTTTATGGCGATTCGAAATATTTTGTTTGATTTGGATGGGACTTTGTTAGATACAAATGAACTAATTATACAATCTTTTCAGCATACTTATAAAATGCACTTGAACAAACAAGTAGATAAAGAGGAGATTATTAAAAACTTTGGAGAAATTTTAAAAATTACATTAGATAGGGAATTTGGTGATGACAGTGAAGAAGCCATTAAAACCTATCGTAGATTCCAAACCGGTAACTTCGAAAAGTTGATTACAATCCACAAGGGGGTAAGGGAAGGAATAATAGAGCTCCATAGACAAGGATATAATCTTGGAATCGTTACTTCCCGTTTAAATGATTCGGCCATTTAAAGGATTAAAATATTTCGGATTAATGGATTATTTTGAAAGCATTATAGGGGCAGACGATACAGACCAACATAAGCCAGATCCTACCCCAGCACTTATGGCTTTAAAGGAATTGAAAGGGAAGCCAGAGGAGACCATCTTTGTGGGGGATAGTCCATTTGATGTTTTATGTGCCAAAAATGCAAAAATTACATCCGTGGTTGTTGGGTGGAGCGCACTGCCTATGGACATGATTCTTAAGTATGAGCCCAATTATGTTGTAAACAGCATGGAAGAATTTATGAGATTGGTTGAAAAAGTAGTATAATTTAAAGAGAAATAGGTTTAATATTGAGATTTTGAATGTGAGGAATATATATGATTGAATCCATACTTCTAGCTCTTTTTATTGCAAAAATAAAAGGGTACAAAGTAAGACCACTTTTTAAGACATGGGCAGTATATCCTGTATTAGCATTTGTACTAATATATGTAATTTTAGAGGTAATGCTATTTCATGGTAATTATGCATTTATAAAGTATGCTAGCACTTTTCATTATTTTTATCTTTTAACGTTTTTGATTTTGATTATTAAATATAAGCTTAATGTTAGTGCAATTATAGGGTCAATATTTATTTTTATTGGAACTGCTTTGAATAATACTGCTATAGCAGCTAATAATGGGAAGATGCCAGTATTTCCAACTTTAGCATACTTAACTGGTTATGCAAAACCAGATTCTTTTATGAAAGTCAATGACATACATATTATGGGGAGTGAAGTAACTAAGTTGAAGTTTTTAACAGATATAATTGATGTGGGTTATAGCGTTATGAGTATTGGAGATATATGTATAAGAGTTTTTGCCTTTATTATTATATTCAATACCATAAAGATCATTAATGAAACAGAGATAATGAAGTCTGAGGGTTGCACTAGTAGTATCTGAAGTTTTATTGAATTATATTAAGAATTATATCCTATTTTGTAATATTAATGATATAATTGCAATATATACATAGAAATTTTAGAAGGTTGTTAGGGGAGAAGTAAAATATGTTGAAAATAACGTTGTTAGAGTTTTTATTTAGAGGTCTGCCGGAAGGATTTCTAATTTTTTTCGCAGTATATGTATTTTCAAAGACTGTTATTAATATAAAAAGATATATAATATCAAGTATTATTTTTATTATAGCAGTTTATTTAATAAGATTACTACCAATTCAATATGGGGTACATGCTATTCTTAATATTATAGTAATTATTGTATTAACGGTTAATATAAATAAAATTAGTATAATTAAATCCATAAAAGCAGGCATAATGACAGTAGTTCTGGAACTTATTTGTGAGGGAATTAATGTCTTTATAATTGATAATATCTTTAAAGCAGATCTTATGTATGTGTTAGGCGAACCTTTATTAAAAACATTATATGGAATTCCATCATTGTTGGTTTTTGCAATTATAGTATCCACATATTATTTATATGTTGCTAGAAGAAAAAAGATGAGCGAGGTAATAAATGGAGAAATTATCTGATAATATTGCTAATAAAGTAGCATTAGAATTATCCCTTGATGAGGATAATAGAGAGGTAATTGCCTATGGCACTTTTGCTTTAATGCAGATGTTTATTTCTATAATTCTTGTATTTTTATTTGGATTGTTGTTTCATGTAGCGTTTGAAGCCCTAATAATTTCCTTTACAGCAAGTATTCTTAGAAAATATTCTGGAGGAGTTCATGCAAGTTCACCAGGGATTTGCACTTTCATAGGAACAATTGTATGTGTAGGAGAAGCGATATTAATATCGCTTTTAATGAGCTCAGTGGTTAATTTAAAATTGATTATAATAATAGGAACATTGATTTTTATATGGTCCTATTACATAATTTACAAATTAGCCCCAGTGGACAGCGCTTCAAAGCCTATAGTAAAAGAAGAAAAAAGAAAGCGGATGAAAAAAGGATCTACAATACTTTTAAGTGTTTATTTAATCATTTCAGTATTTATTATCCTGTTGTATATAAATAGTGGTGGAATAAATCTACTTTTTTATACTCTATGCTTATATTCAGGCATCTTATGGCAAGCATTTACGCTTACAGCTCCAGCACACTTATTAATAGGTAAAGTAGATACCTTTTTAAATCATAAACATTAAGAAAAGGAGGTAAAATTAGTATGAAGAAAATAAATAAACACCTATTCACTTTAATTGCAGTGGTAACTACATTCGTTGCGACTTCTGTAGCTTCTTCAGCATGCTGGTGGTTTACTTATCAGCCTGTAGAACCAAAATGTCTAAGAGAAAAATAATAAAGAAATGAGGTCAGTTTTACTGACCTCATTACAGACCGTTGACAAACATAAAATGTAAAACACTCTAATTTAAAATTGGAGTGTTTTTTTTCATATTCAAAAAGGATTTTAGGACATCAATGTCGAATATATATAGTATACAAACTTTATAATTCGGAGGGCATTATTATGATTAATGAAAAGAACTTCACACAACAAAAACTAGAAATGGTGTATTTAGAAGATTTAGTTCCTAAAGACCATATTCTGAGAAATATAGATAAATACATGGATTTCTCTTTTATAAGAGAACTGACTAAAAAATATTACTGCTTAGATAATGGAAGACCTGGCGTAGATCCTATTATACTTTTTAAAATGCTGTTTATTGGGTACTTATTTGGAATAAAATCTGAACGACAACTTGTAAAGGACATTGAAGTAAATGTGGCTTATAGATGGTTTCTAGGACTAAGTCTTACTGATCCTATTCCAGATCATTCAACAATTAGCCAAAATAGACGTAGACGGTTTAAAGGTACAGATGTGTTTCAAAAAATATTTGACGAAGTAGTATTTAAGGCTATAAATCTTAAGATGGTAACCGGTAAAATACTTTACACAGACTCTACACACCTAAAAGCAAATGCTAATAAGCGAAAGCTTGTGAAAATTGAAGTTGAAAAAACGCCGAAAGAATATGTAGCTGAACTTAATAAAGCAGTGGAAGAAGATAGAATAAACCATGGTAAAAAACCTTTAAAGGAAAAAGAACCTGTTACCAAAATAAAAGAAACTAAAGTTAGCACAACCGACCCCGACAGTGGATATATGATGAGAGATGGCAAGCCGGAAGGCTTCTCATATTTAGATCACAGAACTGTCGATAGCAGACATAATATAATTACTGATGTGTATGTTACTCCTGGAAACATAAATGATGTTGATCCTTATATCGATAGATTAGATGTGCAAATAAAAAAGTTTAATTTTAATACAAAATATGTTGGTGCAGATGCTGGTTATGCTACAAATCTTATATGTAAAGAACTATATGAGAGGGAATTAAAATCTGTAATGGGATACCGTAGGTCTCCACATACAAAAGGAATGTACACAAAAAATAAATTCCAATATGTTAAAGAGCAGGACATTTACGTATGCCCTGACTTAAGGGCTTTACATTATAAAACGACAACAAGAGAAGGATATAAAGAATATGTTGGTAATGCAAAATATTGCGAGATATGTCCAAATAGAGCTCAATGCTTTTCTGCAAAAAGCAAGTTTAAAACTATTAGAAGACATGTTTGGGAAACGTATAAAGAAGATGTTGTAAAGTTCACCAGAACAGATAAAGGCAGAAATATATATAGAAGAAGAAAAGAAACTATAGAGCGAAGCTTCGCAGATTCAAAACAACTGCATGGGCTTCGCTATTGCCATATGCGTGGATTAGAAAATGTGCAAGAGCAGTGTCTGCTTACAGCAGCAGTGCAGAATATGAAAAAGATAGCTAGCCTGCTATCTTTACTGTTTTTTGATTTTCTAACTAAGAAGATAGTTGTTATTTTAAATTTATCCATAACTCAAAATGCTATCGCATAATTGCATGTAAAAAACCCAGTATAATAAAAAAATTATACTGGGTTTGTAAACAACCTGAAATGAGGTCAGTTTTACTGACCTCATTATTTTTTTCGTAGTGCAGACCTTACAATAAAAGCAAAATTTATAAAGACGCTATTGATGAGCTTAGTAGATCTAGCGGTAATCAGTTCGATAAAGAGATTGCTGATGCCCTTATCCAAGTTATTAGGGGAAGTGAAAATGTAATTGGTGATAGAGAGACCTTGAAAATATAAAAAGCATTGATATTATAAAGAAATTATAAGATAATACATTAGTAACGAATCAAATGAAGAAGGAGTTTTATTTTATGAATGAATTACTTAAAGAAATTGAATATAATAATGGGAAATTTCCAGAAGCACAATTAAAGGAAATAATAAACCGCAAAGAAGAGTTCATACCTGAATTACTTGAGATATTAAAAAATGCCAAAGAAAATTATAGAGAGATTTTAGAAAAACCTAATTATTTTGCGCATATATATGCCATTTTCTTGTTAGCACAGTTTAAGGAAAAGCAAAGTATTGAGCCGATTATAGATTTAATTAGTTTACCAAATGAAATTTCAGACGATATTTTTGGTGATTTTCTTACAGAGGATTTACACAAAATTTTAGCATCAGTTTGTGGAAGTGATATGGATCCAATAAAAAGATTAGTAGAAGATAGCAGTGTTAATGAATATGTTAGAAGTGCTGCGATTAAATCCTTTATTGTACTTCTGGGCGAAGGAGTTATATCACAAAGTGAAGTTATTGAATATTACAAAAGTTTATTTGAAGAGAAACTTGAACGGGAATTTTCACAAGTTTGGAATGAACTTATATATGATTCTTGTGAAGCGGGTCCTAGTGAATTATATGAACACATAAAAAAGGCTTATAAAGATGGACTAATAGATGAGGAGTGCATTTCTTTAGAAGAAGTGGATGGGGCTATTAAAATCCATGATAAAGAAAAATTTCCAAAGTTAAAAGAGGAAGGGTATTCATTTCTTAAGGATACTATAGAAGAGTTAGGGTGTTGGAGATGTTTTCCTAGAGAGAGTATTGAGTCTAAGTCGCAATATATGCTAGGAATTAACAAGATGAATAAAAATAAAAATAAAAAAAAGCAGGTAAAAGCTACAAAAAAAAAGCAAAGAAAAAAATAGAGGATAACCCGTAGATTGATTTCTACGGGTTTTTTTAGGTTATAATTTTTTTAGCAATAACCATTATTTCATTATCAAGTTCATATAAATCCCAAGAATTTCATAGTATTACAACAAGGTAAAAAGCCTAAAATAAGAGTATGAAATTTAAAAAAAAGAGGAGGTTTTTTTATGTCACACAATAATAATATACATTATAATGAAGATCGTGATAAAAACCAAAAAGATAATGCGATAGCGGTGCTAAATAATATAGCAGAAAGTCATAGTATAAAAGATCGAGTTCTTAAAAAACATTCTGATATTGAGTCATTAGAAAGTGTGAGTAAGGTGAGAACAAAGAAGGATGAGAGTGAAGATAACAGTGATGGAAGTTATAAAATTTCAAATTTTTTATAAGGTACATTAAAAACAGGCAAGATCCTAAGGAACTTGCCTGTTTTATTTTCTATTATATAATTAATTCTCTTCAATATATTTTATGATATTGTCAGGATTTCTTAGTGCTAATAAATCCACACCTTTTTCATACTTTTTAATATCGCCTGTTGTATAAATCTCAAATGAACCGTTAGTCTTATCATTATTAATAATATTATTTTCTTGTAAATACTGCTTTAACTCAGCACATTGTTGTAAAGCAGGATTTATAAAGTTTATATTGGGATAACATTCCTTAAATATATCCATTATTAGTGGGTAATGAGTGCATCCTAAAATAATAGTATCAACATTTTCTTTAGTAATAATAGTTCCGATATGATTTTTTACTATACACTTTACAGCCTCAGATTTATAATCGGAACTATCAATGATTTCTGCTAGTTCTGCACTCCCTTCTGATATAATTTGTATTTTACTATTAACTTTTAATAAAGCTTTATTATAACAATGAGTATTTACTGTAAAACATGTAGCTATTAAACCAACAGCATCTTTGTCTGTACTTTTACTTATAGTATCAATAACAGGATTAATAATACCAATTATTTTAATGTCATAATCCATACTAAATAGTTCTATTATACTGGATATTGTATTACAAGCAATTGCTATCACCTTTACGTTTTTACTAATTAGAAAATCAATCATACGTTTTGTTAAACCCGTAATCTCGCCTACTGTTTTGTTCCCGTATGGTACATTTTTATTATCTCCAAAATACATTATATTCTCATAAGGCAGGAGAAGTTGAAGTTCTTTAACAACTGATAAACCTCCTATTCCTGAATCAATAACTCCTATAGACCTATTATTATTTATCACGATATCACCCCTTAAAATTAAATTTGTCTTTCTGGAAAAATATTAAAAATATTCCCCATATTTGAGTTAATTGTTTTTCTTATTTATATATATGTAGGGTATCTATGTACCGTTAATGAACATGTTAAACTAAAGTAAATATAACATAAAGTTTATTTAGCGTAAAGAATTACATTATGATTTATAAGACTAAGACTAAGACAGAGGCCATTATGGCTGCTATTATCGTATTTTGAGGACTATAGAGGTGCATTTTTTACAATAAAATCAAACAATTGGTTTATAAGTGAAAGTAGTAGTTGATTATAGGTTACTAATATTGGTATAATTGTATAAAGCAAGGCTAGTGATTGCACTAACCTCTAAAATTAGGGAGGTAAATTATGAATGATACAAAAAAACTTGGCTTATGGACTTTGGTAATGTTAATTTTTGTTCCAACATTTGGATTTGGGAATATTGCTTCAAATGCAGTGGCACTCGGACCGGCAGCTATTCCATCATGGCTTATAGTTGCTCTATTATTCTTTCTACCTTTATCAATAATGATAGCAGAGTTAGCTTCTTCTAATAAAGACAAAGAAGGAGGTTTATACACCTGGATAGAATGTTCAATTGGTCCAAGATGGGCGTTTATAGGTACCTGGTCATACTTTGTTGCTAATTTATTCTATTTGCAAATGGTTTTTGCCAGAATACCAGTCATGGTATCATGGACTCTTTTTGGTGAAAATAGATTTAACGATGCCAATGCATATTTGTTACCTTGGATAGGATTGGGACTAGCAGTGGTATTAACGTATATAGCTACAACTGGAGTTAAAAGATTCTCGAAAATCAGTGATTTAGGTGGAAAACTAACTTTAGCAGTTACAGTTATATTTATATTATTTGCAGTTGTTGGAGCATTAGTTGGTAAGCAACCATCAGCTACAACTTTCACAAAAACAACACTTATTCCCAAGTTTGATGCTGACTATTTTTCAACTTTCTCGTGGCTGATTCTCGCTGTTGCAGGGGCTGAGGTGGCAGGGACTTATATTAAAGATGTTGCAAATCCTAAAAAAGTTTTCCCAAAGGCTGTTCTTATAGCAACTACATTTATAGCTGGAGCATATGTACTAGGATCACTTGCAATATGCTTAGTTGCATCACCTGAATTAATAACCAAAGCTGGTGTTAAGGATGCAGGTTATGTTGTTTATAAGATATTAGCAGAAGCCTGGGGTTTAAATGGTAAAATATTTGTTCAAATATATGCTTTTATTTTAACTGTATCGTCTATAGCCGCATTTGTGGTTTGGTTAGAATCTCCAATTAGGGCTATGTTCTCAGAGGTTCCGAGTGGCACCTTTCCTAAATTTTTAACTAAGAAACGTGAAGATGGAACACTAGTTAATGCACTTTGGGTTCAATGTGGAATCCTATCAGCATTAATAATAGTACCACTAATAGGATTGAATTCAATAGATACTTTTTTTAACACATTAACTACATTATCCGGTTTATGTCTTGCAATACCTTATATTGTTCTTGCAGCTGCATATTTAGTATTTAGGCTTAAAGGTAATGTACCTCCATTTGTAATGTTAAAATCAAAAGCGGCTGTAGTTACATCTTCAACTATTGTTTTCGTATTAGGTGTATTAGCATTCTTTGGCGCTGGCTGGGGAGATATTGCAGGAGCTACAAGTTTCAAAGAAGCAATAGTTCCAATATTAAAGAATTATGGTGGGCCAGTAGGATTTATAATTTTTGGATTTTTTATAACATATTTAACAAAAATATTTACTAAGAGTGATATTAAAAGATAATTTGATAATGAAATAAAAATTATAATAGGACATTTGTTTAAACAGACATCCTATTTTTTAAGGATTATATATAGGAGTTACAAAGAAAGAGGTATAGCAGGATTTTGCTATACCTCTTTCTAATTGAAGCTAAATTAATTAGAGTAGTCACGGAAACTAATATGTAAAACTTAATTATGTATAGAGTCATTATAGTGCTATAAATTTTATGTTCAGAGAGCAGTTAGGAATAAAAATAGGTATAGCAAACAAGCCTACACGATGCAGGAATTTTCAGAAAAAAGTACTTAATTGTCAAACAGCTACTCTAATAAATTTAAAATACTAAAACCTGAAACTTTAAGTCTTGCATCTAGATGAATATTAATTCCAGCAATCATAGTCATAAATGAATAACGTTTTTTACCATGTATTCGTAAAGTATGAATTTTATAATCATTTAGAATACGATTGTTTATACGTTCTGAGCAGGTTCTAGTTTTATAAATAGTTTTCCATTGTTTTGAGCCGCGAGGCACAGGAGTAAACAACCGCAAATCCCATGATGGTTTAGTGTAGATTACTCGCCCATAAGGTGAAGGTGAGCACTGTTCACAGCAAGAGCAACTAGCAACCTTTTTTAAAACTAAAGGGCAACGCCATTTAAGGCGTGAACGACTTTTTTCATAACCGTTATAGACCATTTCATGGCCACCAATACAGATAGGAAATCCTTTTTCATTAATATCTAGAGTAACTGGATATTTTGAATTTCCTTTGTTTTTGGAGTTCAGATCAATAAAGGGATTAATGTTCCATTTAGAACATAATTCATATGTAGGGTAGTTATCATTAGCTGAGTCAAGAACATAATTTGATATAGTGAACTGCGGTAACAGTTCTCTAAATTCAGCTAATGCTACTATTCCAGTGACACTGTCGTGTCTGCTTGCCTCTACAAATCGTAGATAAATAGGTAGATCTATCTTATATTTTTTATTATAGACAGATAAAGCATAGAGAGTGTAGCCATAAAACCAACGATTTTCATGGCTGTCCCAACCCCAATTAGCATTTATGTCAGAAAGTCTACGAGGGCATTTGCAATCGTAAATTCCATTTTCACGGCAGTCACAAACTTTAGAACCATAGTAAGAAGACTTACAGTGAACACAAGTACCATCGCCGCCAACTGTAAGGTTATCTTTTTCTATTAAGTTAAGATTAAAAGAGGGTTCTACAGCAACTAATGAGAATATTTTTTGAAGCAGCCTTTCGGCTCTTAGGGAAAATGAGCGACCAGCTTCAAAAAAATCTGAAATTCTCTTAACAACACCAGTTTTTTTATTAGGAAGCTTTTTATTTTTCCCGGGTGCCTTAATTTTAGAGGGTTTCTTCTTATACGAATATATTTTTTTTAGGTTTACCCTGTCGGTAGACAGATTTGAAAGCCATAATCTAGAGATAAAATCATAATGAGCACCAAGTGATGGGACATTATTTTTAGTGCAGCCTATACAGGTTGCAAGTAACTCACAGGCATGAATCTTTTTAACCCAGTTGGTAATGCTTGTTTCCTTTTGAAAAAGCATTAAAGAAAATGAACGAAATATCTCAGGTTGAAGAGTTGCAGGTCTACCAATATTAGAATAATAAGGTTTTAATATCTCTCTAAGAATATCTAAGTCTAAGCAATACAACTTAGAGATAGAAGGTTCAAGTTCTATAATTTTTTTAGGAAAAGCTTTGTAGAAACATGAGAGATTTAAAATAATAAATTGCTGATAATCAGCATGAGAGCTCCAATTTTTAAGCATAAAATAATCCTCCTATTAAAACATGTCTTTAAGAGGAGGACCGCAAAATTTTACAGGCTTGTCAAGTGTTTTATGCAAAAAAAGTGGGGGAATCAACAAAAATTAATGATACTAAAAATGAGTAATCACAGGAGCTAAGGAGTTTCCGTGAAAGCTCAATTAAAGAGGGGGGGATGCAATGAAATTATTGTTCTATGTGGAAACATAGAAGATTTAAAAATAAGTTAGAATATTTTTAGGAATTTAAATATAGACTAATAAGATGTAATATTGAAACAATTACAATTCCATCTAAAACGTACATATAGTAAGGATATAAGCGGATGGGGATTAAAATGTTATAGTTTTGTCAATTTAGTCGCGGATTTGTTTTTATTTTAGCTTAAATGAAAGAATACAAAATTGAAGTCTTTGAATCAATACTATATAATAAATAAATAAATAAATATAGTAATGAAAAATTCTATAATAGAGGTGTAATTATGTTTTCAAAATTAAGAGAACTACTAATAGGGAAGACACTAAAAACAGAAGAATTAGAAGGAGAAAAATTAAATGTTTTTTGGGGACTTCCTATATTATCTAGTGATGCCGTTTCTTCAGTTACATATGCAGGGGAAGAAATTTTAATTGTGTTAATTAGTGTTATAGGTATTATAGCATATAGATATATGTTTTATGCTGCGTTGTGTATTGTCGTACTATTATTTATACTTGTTTTTTCTTATAGGCAAACTATTGATAGCTACCCATGTGGTGGTGGATCATATATAGTCGCAAAGGATAATCTTGGTACAATCCCTGGGCTTACTGCTGGTGCAGCGCTTTCCATAGATTATGTACTGACAGTTGCTGTTAGTATATGTGCTGGAACGGCTGCAATAACCTCAGCGATGCCATCCTTGCTTCCTCTTAAAGTAGCTATAGCTCTTGCAATGTTATTCTTTATAACAATAGGTAACCTAAGAGGAGTGAAGGAATCATCTAAACTTTTTGGAGTTCCAACATACTTATTTATAGTTTCATGTGTAGTGCTTATTGTAACCGGTATTGTTAAGCATTACATTTTTGGATATTCACCAGCACCTATGTATTCAGTGCCACAAGCAGCAGGTGATATTACATTGTTCCTGTTTCTTAAAGCGTTTGCTTCAGGCTGTACTGCATTATCAGGGGTTGAAGCGGTAAGTAATGGTATACCTAATTTTAAAGCACCATCACAAAAAAATGCAAAAGCTGTTTTGAGTTTATTGGCTTTTTTAGTTCTTTTTATTTTTGGTGGGTTATCTTTCCTAGCAATAATTTATCGTCCAGTACCTATTGCAGATGTGACAGTATTTGCTCAAATTGCTCAACAAGTTTTCGGAAAAAGCATTATGTTTTACACTATGCAAGTTACCACTGCGTTAATTTTAGTAATGGCTGCAAATACAGCCTATGCAGGTCTACCACTGTTACTCTCTATAATTGCAAAGGATGGATATGCTCCAAGGCAATTTTCTCAAAGAGGAAAGAGACTAAGCTTTTCAAATGGAATAATAGTATTAGGGGCAGCTGCTGCTATGTTAATTATTTTATTTAAAGCTGATACTCATTTGCTTCTCCCTTTATATGCAGTAGGCGTATTTTTATCTTTTACACTTTCGCAGGTTGGAATGTTCTTAAAGTGGAAAAGAAGTAGAACTCTGGGATGGAAACATAAGGAACTTATAAATGGATTAGGTGCAGTTGTAACTTTTATTACAGTAATACTCATAGGTATAACAAAGTTTTTCCACGGAGCTTGGATAGTTTGTATTGTAATACCTTTACTTGTTTATCTTATGGTTAAGATTAAGCAACATTATAATAAGATAGCGCAACAACTTAAATTATCATTAGAACAAAGACCTAATGAAGGAGTGACAACGAATAACCAACAACATGTAATAATACTTGTAGGAGCATTAAATAAATCATTTTTAAAGGCATTAAACTGTGCTAGATGCCTATCACAAAATGTAGTTGCATTTCATGTATCAACTGATGCTGAAGCTACTGAAAAATTAGAAAGAAAATGGGAAGAGTATAATCCTGGGATTCCATTAATAATAAAACATTCCTCCTATAGAGACATAATGAAACCATTAATGAATTTTATAGAATCTGAAGAACGTGCTTCAAAACATGGAGAAACTGTGACAGTTGTAATATCACAATATGTCATTACTAAGTGGTGGCATAATTTACTTCATAACCAAACAGCATATTTTATAAAGAGTATGCTATATAAAAATAGAAATGTAGCAGTGCTTACTGTACCATATATAATAAAAGAGTAGAAACTCTAAAATTCTTTGCCTAGTCCAATACTTCATGGTCATTATTAAGAAAAATTAAATAATTTAAACAAAAGCACTTAATATGATTAAGTGCTTTTTTCAGAGCACATTATACATCTACCTTAAATTCTAAATGTTTCGCTTTTTCAAAGTTAGGAGTTAATTTTAAGAAAAGAACTAAATTTCTAGAAATGTGCGCAGGCAAGTACCGCCGTTTTAAGTGGTTTAGTTCTTAATTATTATAGGGTTACTCTATTTTTGACGTATAAACTGTTTTGAGTTGAACCAGTTTGTTTTAATTGTAATAAATCTAAATAATGCTAAGGCTGATCCGATTGCAGAGCGAAGCATAAGATGATCTAGTCCAAAAATCACAGCAAAAAAGATTGCGATGGAGGAGCATTACAAAGCAATTAGAATATTATTACTTATAATATTTCATAGCTGCATTATGTTATAATTAAAGCTAATAATATGTAAAGCAGATTGTAGTAGAATATTGCTTTCATTGTAAGAGGTGAAATTATGGAAAAAAAAGTGCTCATTATAGAAGATGAGGAATCTATTAGAGGGTTTATTAAAATTAATTTCCAAAGAAATAACTTTTTAGTGCTTGAAGCTGTATCTGGAGAGGAAGGTTTAGAAAAAGTCCACCAGGAGCGACCAGATTTAATAATCTTAGATATAACACTTCCTGGTATGGATGGGTTTAAAACCTGTGAATTGTTAAGGGCTGATTTTCCGAATTTGGGTATTATCATGCTTACTGCTAGAGGACAAGATATGGATAAAATAATGGGCCTTGAGTATGGTGCTGATGATTATATGGTAAAACCATTTAATCCTTTAGAACTTATTGCCAGAGCAAATTCTCTACTTAGACGAATGAGTCATAGTGAAGAGAAAAATCCTGAGCGATTAATCTCTGGGTGCTTCATCATAGATACTGTTTCAATGAAGGTATATAAAAATCGCCAGCTTCTAGATTTAACTCCTAAAGAATACTTGATTCTGAAGGCCTTCATGGAAAATGAGGAAAAAGCTTTTAGTAGAGATGATTTATTAAACTTAGTATGGAATTATGAATACTTTGGAGACTCTAAAATTGTAGATGTTAACATACGACGTCTTAGAGAAAAAATTGAAGATACTCCTTCTAAGCCCAAATATATAGAAACAGTATGGGGCGTTGGATATAGATGGAAAAAGAGGTGATATTTTGAGAGGAATAAAAGCCAGACTTGTTTGGAGTTATCTATTAGTGATTTTTTTTACGGTAATTACCTTAGAAGTTTTTCTTACGGTTTCTATAGAGAAATATTACTACAAAAACATGGAGTCTTTGCTTTCGAGCCAAATTAAGGGGTCTGTTGATTTTTATAATAATTATTTTTCTTCATCAAGTTTAAAGGAAAATGTGGAGAATAATGCTGATATTTTTTGGAAAAACACCTCTGCTGAGGTCCAAATTATTGATAACTCAGGAATGATGCTAATGGATTCAATTGGTAATTTTAATGAGAAACCTATTGAAGACGATGATGTAAAAAAGGCATTGATGGGGGGACTTGGAACCTTTACTAAGAAAGATAAGTATACAAAAGAAAATTTTATGTATGTTTCATACCCCTTAAAATCCTCTAATAAAATAGAGGGTGTACTGCGTTTTGTTACTTCATTATCTGAGGTAGATGCACTGATTCGTAAAATAACATTTCTTTTCTTAGGAGTTGGGGCTCTTGTAATTGTGATTTCTGGTGTTTCTAGTATATTTATATCTAATACTATTGTGGAACCCTTAGAGGAAATAAAAAACCTAGCTAAGAAATTTGCGTCTGGAAACTTCAATGAAAGACTAGAAAAAATAAGAAATGATGAGATTGGAGAACTATCCGATACATTTAATTTTATGGCAGAAGAAATTGAAAAAAATCAAAAGTTGAAAAATGAATTTATTGCGTCGGTTTCTCATGAACTTAGAACTCCGCTGACATCTATAAAAGGTTGGGCTGCAACTATTAGTTCTGGTAGTTTAGAAGATAAGGAAGAAATCCTAGATGGACTTAGCATCATAGAAAAGGAAAGCGATAAACTTACAGGAATGGTGGAAGAACTGTTGGACTTTTCTAAATTTATATCTGGAAAAGTACCACTTACAAAAGAATATGTAAATATTCAAAGCATTATAGCCTATATAGAAAAACAGTTTATGCCCAAGTCAATACGTCACAATATTAATTTTACTGTTAAAATACAAGAAGCTTTATCTCCAGTTTTTGCAGATGAAAAAAGGGTGAATCAAGTTATTATTAACGTTTTAGATAACGCCTTTAATTTTACAAAAAAAGGGGGCAATGTAACACTCGAAGCATGCATTGCCGGTAATAATATTTGCATTATTATAAAGGACGATGGAATAGGAATTTCACCGGCGGATTTGCCTAAAGTCACAGAAAAATTTTTCAAAGGCAGAACAAGTATGTCACAAAATGGAATAGGACTTTCTCTTTGTAAAGAAATCGTAGAAATGCACAATGGTAAACTTGAGATTTCAAGTGAACACGGCATGGGTACAGATGTTAGAATATTCTTACCGTTGGCATAAGAAATAATAAAATTTAAATATATAAGAGGTGGCTCGCAGTGAAAAAGGCGTTATGTTTATTTTTTGTTTTATTTTCTATTATAATTTTTATATGGAGTCAGTATGTAGGATTAAATTTAAACTCTCAGGGATTACATAAAAAACTCAAGGTGTCTCCTATAGGAGGAAGCTGGACAGTAGAAAAATATGTTTCTATTGGTGGAGCTACAATAGATGATAAAAAGGCAAAAGAATTAATTGGAAAGAGTGCTTATTTTAGTGAAGATACAGTTGACTTTAATGGTGACATTTCTAATAATCCTCAATATAAAGTTAAGTCCGTGAATACTAAAAACTATTTTTGGAATACTGTAAAAATAAGTGCTAAAAGTTTAGGAATACAAAATGATGATGTGCAAATTATAACCATTAACTCCAATAATATTTTTTACGATGAATACATAAAGTTGGATGAGGTAACTTTAATAAAAAATTATGAGGGCATTTTATTATATTTTCATAAAGTAAAAGATTCTAGTACTACGCATTCATATGATAAAGATAAAGAAGATAACACAAAAATTTTAATCAGTAAGGCAGAAAAAGAAATAAGATCTAAGTCAGGATTATTACTTGGACTAAGGTATGAAAACCCTAAAGCGGAAGATGGGCTTAGCAAATATTTATATAAAACCTTAATGATTAGTTCGGTAAATGATAAAATTCTACCCATTGTGGAAACTAAAGATTTGCTACTTCCAAGGCAAGATGGATTTTGGAAGGTAGGGATAAGTAAGAAAATAGAAAATGGAGATGCTAAGGATGTACTTTGGTCTTATCCAATTAATCCAATTAATCCGACTAAACCGATAAATACAAATTCAAAACAAATAAAGTATACCAAAACGGAAGGTAGTATGGCTATTAAATTTGTAGGTAGCAATTATGTTTCAATTGATACTTTAGAGGATGTAAATAATAATTATTCAGAAAATAAATACACTAATAATCAGCTTAAAATTCTTCCTATGGATAATCTATTGGGAGAATCCATAAAACTTACAAGCATACTGGGAAGGGAAATAGAAAAGTCTACTTTGGCAGGTACACTTTTAAACGCACCTAAAAACATTAAAGATGAAAATCTAAAAAAAGTGGATACTAATTGGGGTGTAATAAGAAGGAGTGGACGATGGATACTAAGGGGAAGAATGGAAACGAAAATAAATAGTAAGAATTCATTTATAGATTTTGATATTCCTTATGCTACACCTAAATCATTAACTACATATGATAATTTATTTCCTTCTTTTAACGTAATAAAAACAAAGGTTCCTAGTGCAGTGGATGCTTATTCCTCACCTAATAGAGACTTTGTTGTTGTTCTAACCAATACAGAATTAATGGTTTTTACTATAAAAGGATATAACCTTGGAGAAAAATCATTAACTTTGAAGTTTAAATCAGGAGAGCTGCCAGTAATGGCCCATTGGGCTACGGGTAGTTATGTGGATGATTGGCAAAAAAAAGTAAAATAAGTGCTAACGCGACTAGTCGCGTTAGCACTTATTTTATTGTTTTAAATTCATATCCTTGACCCTTTAAATATTCTATAATTTGAGGTAATGCATTAGCAGTTCCTATTTTACCATAAGTATCATGCATCAATATAATTACTTTTTCTTTTGTTCCAACCTCTTCCTTTAATATGCTAAGGAACTCTTCGGGACTTTTATTGCGCTTACCTTCCGCATCTTTAATTTGAGCATTCCAATCTATACTGACCATGTTTTTTTTCTTTAATATTGTATCAAACTCTGGTAAAGTTGGATCTTTATAATATGTCCTGGACATATATCCTCCTGGCACCCTTAAAATATTTGTATTAAAATCCTGGCCAAGAATATTTTTTAAAGCGTCCTCGGTTTTTTTCACATCATTCATGAAAACAGGTATATTAATTTTGTTGTTAGGAAACAACACATTCAGGCTATGACAATAAGTGTGATTGCCTATTGCATGTCCTTCATTAAATTCACGCTTTACAAGTTCTTTACTTTTTTCATTCTCTTCTACATTTTCTCCAATCAAAAAAAATGTTGCTTTAACGTCATACTCTTTTAGAATATCTAGTATTTGGGGGGTTACAGTGGTAGATGGACCATCATCAAAGGTAAGAAATGCTATCTTCTTACCATCATTTTTTTCTTTGTAATTTACTATGGCATTTACCTTTGTAGCATCATAAATGTACTTTTGTCCTTCTTTATTTACGGTATAATTTTTTGGTGGTTTATTGATGGTTTCATTATTATGCTGTAATGCATTATTATTTGTAGCAGTAACTGGTTCAGCTTTAACTTCTTCTTTAAGAAAATTTTTACCTATTATGAGAGCACCTATTAAAATTAAAAAAATGCAGCCAGATAATAAATTTATTTTTATAGTTCTTTTATTAAGTCTCTTTGTTTCATTAATATTTAACACTTATTTAACACTTCCTTAACAGCTTATTTGCAAATAATAAACACTGAATAAAATTACAATTAAATACAACTTGTCCAAAATTTGCAATATTATCATCTCATATGTAAAATGTTGTCGTATCTATACATTTATAATACTACTTATTCTAATTTAAGAGATTACAGAATTATTACAATTTCATTACATATTTCATATTACGTTTAAATTTAACTTGCTAAGCACTCAGAAAAAATAAGGATTAAACAAAATAATGAATATGATGTAGTTGTATTAGATGAGCTTACTATAGAATTATATTTTAAATTTATGGATATAGAATGTATATTGGAATTAATAAAAAATAAACCAGAAGTTTAGAACTTATTATAACAATGGTGTTTTGTCGAGGAAAGGTATTGTGGGTACTTGAGGGGCCCACTTGCTGATTTCTTAACATAGTGATATTATTTTAATGTAACTAAAACCAATTATTAGGAACAATACATATATATATTCTCGATAATAGGAATTGAATATCTTTTACACGTTTTTAAAAGTGTCTAGAATTTGATATTCGTACTTTACATTATAAAAATAGGAGAAGTGATAAATTTGAAGCAATTTGATAATGATATACAACTTATAAAATATGAGGTAATAACAGAGGTAGTTAAACTTGCGATTAAAGGAACTCTAAAAAAAGAAGGTAGAAATCTATTTAAGGTTCTTGTTCCAGGCCCTAAAGCAAGAACTCGTTGTTGTATTCATAAGGAAAGAGCAATTATTGGGGAAAGAATAAAACTTGTAATGGGCGGATGTAAAAAAAACAAAAATGTTATTGAAGTAATAAGTATTGCTTGTGATGAATGTCCCATACAACGATTCACGGTTACCGAAGCTTGTAGAGGTTGTTTAACACACAAATGCATTCAAGTATGCCCTGTGGATGCAATTCACTCTATAAATCGTAGATCTTACATTGATACAGAAAAATGTATTGAATGTGGCAAATGTGAAGCTGCTTGCCCGTACAACGCAATCTCTGATGTTATGAGACCATGTCGTAGAGCTTGCAGTGCAGGCGCATTAAGTATTGATGAAGATAAAAAAGCAGTAATAGATAATGATAAATGTATACAATGCGGTGCTTGTGTTTATCAATGCCCTTTTGGTGCAATTATGGATAAATCATCAGTAGTAGATATTACTAATGCATTAATAAAATCAAAAGAAGATAAAAATATGCATGTATATGCTGTCGTTGCCCCTGCAATCGCTAGTCAATTTACCGATGTTAAGATTGGTCAAGTACTTTCAGGTATAAAAAAAATGGGCTTTTATGATGTCGTAGAAGCAGCTATTGGTGCAGATATGGTAGTTCAAAATGAAACAAAAGAATTTATAGAAACTATCGAGGAGCTCAAAACTATGACAAGCTCTTGTTGCCCAGCTTTTGTTTCATATATCAAGAAAAATTACCCAGAGCTCGGTAAACATGTATCAAGCACAGTTTCTCCGATGATAGCAATTTCTAAGCTCATTAAAAATACAGATCCTTTAGCTAAAGTTGTATTTATTGGACCTTGTACGGCTAAAAAAATGGAAATAAAGCAATCAGATATAAAAGGCATTACTGATTATGTAATGACTTTTGAAGAACTTCAGGCAATGCTTGAGGCATTTGAAATAGATCTTCAAGAGTGTGAAGAACTTCCTTTGAATAATGCTTCTTATTATGGAAGGATTTTTGCTAAAGCTGGTGGTCTTACCGAAGCAGTAAAACACTTAGTTGATGCTGAAAATGTTTCAGTTGAGTTTAAACCTATTAGCTGTGACGGCCTTATTGAATGTGATAAAGCCTTGAAATTATTGAAATTTAATAGATCAAACGGCAATTTCATAGAAGGAATGGCTTGTTCTGGTGGATGCATAGGTGGAGCAGCATCCCTTAAACATGGTTCACGAGATAAAAATGAAGTAAATAAGTACGGAAAATTAGCGTTAGAAAAAGATGCTAGCGATTCACTCAAAGTAATAAAGGTAGAGGAAATTGATATGCACCGTGGTAAAAACTTCATGTCTAAATAATCTTTTATAAGAAGAGGTATAGCAAAATTTTGCTATACCTCTTCTTATAAAAGATATTCTATAACTTTATATACTACTTAATCAATTTATTTTCCCTCAAAAAGTCTTCGGCAACCTTTGCTGGTTCTTCGGAAAGCTTATCAACTTTATAATTTAAGTCTATCATTTTTTCTTTCGTAATCTTGCCGCCTAATTTATTAATTAAAGGTTTAAGTTCTGGATGTTTTTCAAGAGTTTTACTACTAACTATGGGTACACAATCATAATTTGGGAAGAAGTTTTTATCATCTTTTAAAACCTTAAGGTTATATGACTTTAATAACCCTTCAGTTTTAAAAGCATCTATAGCATCTACTTTTTTATTGTCTAAGGCTGCATACCGAAGTCCTCCATCAATCGCGCTAGCACTTTTAAATTTCAAATTATATACTTTAGTTAATCCTGAATAACCATCTGCTCTATTGCAAAATTCTAATGTAGCACCGAGATTAAGCTCGCCTCCTACTTTTGCAAGGTCTGAAATGGTCTCTAGATTGTATTTTTTAGCAGTGTCTTGTCCTACCGATAATGTATAAGTATCATTAAAACCAAGGGGGTTTAGCCAAGTTATACCGTAGTTTTTAATGTAATAATCACTTACAATTTTATAAGCTTTAGCTGGATCATTAATTGGGGACCTCTTCATAATACCGACTAAACTCATTCCAGTATACTCAGGGTACATGTCTATTTCACCAGTTTTTAATGCAGAATAAGCGAGTCCTGATCCTCCTAAATTTAAATGTGTCTCTACTTTGATATCTGTATTTTTTTCTATTAGTGTTGCTAGTATATTACCTAATATAATTTGTTCGGAACTGTTGTAACAACCTACCACAATAGTGTCAGTTTTTTTAGTGGACATATACACACCGCTAGCTATCAGTATCATAGCTAAACTACTAGCTATGATTTTTTGCGTTTTACTAAACTTATGTTTTTTTCTCTTAGACAGTTTAATTGTTCCATCTGCTTTTCTGATTCCTGGAGGTGTTACCCCTTGTTCAATTTTCTCTACAATAGAGTCCATTAACAGTGCTAATAAACATGCAGGAATTGCTCCAGCTAGAATCATATTATTATCTACCGTTTGCACACCTGAGAATACCATATATCCAAGTCCGCCTGCACCTATAAATGCTGCAATTGTCATAAGTCCAACAGCAGTAACTGCTGATATTCTTATACCAGTCATAATTACTGGGAACGCAAGTGGTAATTGAACTAATTTAAGTACTTGTTTATTTGTCATACCCATGCCTTTAGATGACTCGATTACATCTGGATTTATATTCATAAGTCCAGTATAGGTATTTTTTATAATAGGAAGTAGTGAATATAAAAATACCATAAGTATTGCTGGCGTACTACCTATTCCAAGTATCGGTATTAAAAACCCTAATAAAGCTAAACTAGGTATTGCTTGTATTAAATTCGCAAGACCTATAACGGGCCCCGATAACTTCTTAACTCTAGATATTAATATACCTAAAGGGATTCCAATAATTATGGCTATAACCACAGCAAATACGGTTAATTCAATATGTTGAAGTGTTAAATCTATTATTTGACTCTGCCTTGAAACTACAAAGTCTTTAAAACTAACTATTCCATTTAATATGCCCATTATTCATCATCCTCCTGGTTAATATACTGATTGCTTAAAACAATCAACAAGCTACTCTCAGTAATTAATCCAACTAATTTAGAACTGTCATCTACAACTGGAACATATCCAATTTTAAGTTCATTCATTAGATTTAATATATCTATTAAAGAGTCATCTAAATTAACGGTTTTAATTTCTGTGCCCATAATAGTATTTACCTTTATAGAACCTATATAATTCCTTATAATATCTTTTATTGTAATGATTCCTTCCAGCTTATCTTCTTTATTAATAATTAACAAGCTGTCCACTTTGTTTGCCTTCATGATTTCTAAAGCTTGGACTACTGTTCTGTTGCCACTAGTTGTAATTGGCTCTGTAATCATAATATCCCTAGCTTTTATAAACCCTGGTTGCTGCCATATTCTATTTTTACCTATAAATTCTTTAACGAAATCATTAGCAGGATTATTTAAAATTTCTTCTGGAGTATCATACTGAACAATGTTTCCGTCCTTCATAATACAAATTCTATCACCGAGCTTAAGGGCTTCATCCATATCATGAGTTACGAAAACTATTGTCTTTTTAGACTCTTGCTGAAGATTAAACAATTCATCTTGAAGCTGATTTCTCGTAATTGGATCTAAGGCACTAAAAGGCTCGTCCATAAGAATTACATCTGGATTTGTTGCCCAGGCCCTTGCTACCCCAATTCTTTGTTGCTGACCTCCACTTAATTCACATGGATATCTATCAACATACTCTTCTGCCTTCATTCCTACCATCTTTAAAAGTTCAGTTGTTCGGTCAAGTATTTTATCTTCTGGCCATTTTTCCAGCATTGGTATTATTCCAATATTCTCTCCTACAGTCATATGTGGTAAAAGTCCTGTTTGCTGTATGACATACCCCATATTCCGTCGTAGCTTAATTGTATCACCCTTTAATATATTTTTACCATCCAAGTGTATGCTCCCTGATGTTGGTGAAATTAACCTATTAATCAATTTTAAGGTTGTGGTTTTACCGCAACCACTTTGTCCTACTATAACTACAAATTCTCCCTTATTTACAGTAAAACTAATGTCGTTAATTACGGTTTTGCCCTTGAAAACCTTCCTTATATTCCTAAACTCTAACATATAACCTCTCCTCAATAAAATAATAGAATGTCAGTCAAATTTTATTAATTAAAACTAACAACCTATATGGTATCATAGGATTGTCTGTTTACAAAACTCCATAAATTGAGAATAAATGTGACAGGTCTGTCAATATTGGGGTATAGGTGACATACGGATAAAAATGGAACATATGCTAGATAATAGTACCATTACTGGCTATATGGTCTTTTATAGGGGCCGAATATAGGCTATTTATGTTTTAAACATTTTATATTTTGTTTTTGTAGTACAAATCGAGTTTGTTTTAGTCGCCCACGTAAGTTTTACGTTTTAAGTGATGACGGTAAAGAAGCATATCATTGTTTAAAAAGTGAGTGGAAATCTCTTTCAAAACACTTAGATGTATTATTAATGGAGGATGGGTTTAAAACTTGGAAACCCTAGTTATAAATTGTTCACAATATTGACACTTAAATGCAACAATTATTTGTTACTATTATTAAAAGAAGCAGAAGTGCTGAAAAATAATATCAGTATTAAAACGAAATTATAATATAGCCTTTAATGGCGGAAATGGGGACGAATTACTATGAAAATCAAAGCAAAAAATGCGTCTAAAAAATCAGGGAAATCTGCTATTTCAATTACTTTGTATGTTGTCGCTTCAGTTGTTGCAATTATGGGAGTTGCATTATTAGTTAATAATGTTTTCTTATATAGAACTAACTTTAATCAAGCAGTAGCTCAGGGTTATTCTGCCGCTACTGTAAGAGATGCGTTAGTGCCATCACAATTGTTGCCAGGAATATTTGAACCAGTTGCAATATATGGAGGTATCGCATTTCTTCTATTAGGAGTGGGTGTAGTAAACAAAAAAGTTTCAAAATGTTTAATATGCTTAACTAAAGCTGAGGTTTGCAATGATATTGTTGAAGAAGATATTGTAGAAACAACTAATCAGGAAGAAATTGATGGAAAAATTCAAAAAGCTTAATCGAAATACAACAAAAAGACTTGTCTCATTATACGAGGCAAGTCTTTTTTTATATTATAAGGTTCAAAAAAAAAAAAATTCAATCTAAATAATTAATATAGCAACTATAGTAGTAACCGCCTAACCTTATAATTTACTTAATATCTACAATGGTATTTTTATCTACAATGTTCCAGCAAGTTTTTCCGGGATTTAATGGCAAATTATTACCACCCTCATCAGTTAGAAGTGTTTGCGAAGTGGCATCTTTTTTAGCCCAATGCATTTTTATAAATTTGCCATTACTAATAACATAACCATCCCCCTTACCTACAAGAGAAATGTCTAAATGTTGTCCATCTGCTTGTTTTTTAATGGAGGTGATTTGCACCACTATGGTTTTAAATGCTAGTGGAAGCTTATTCTCTTTATTAGTTGATGATTTTCCATCCATGCTTTTGAGGTAAAGCCCATCCTTATAATTGTAACCAGTGTTGTAATTTTTGTTTATTTTTAAAAGTACATCTATAGCTTTCGGTGATTTAGCGTTATCCCAATAGCCTTTGTCAAATTTTAATTTTACAGTAGGAGCTTTGACAAAATCTTTTCTTTTAACAAGTTCTCTTAATTTTTCTGTGGAGGTATAAAGATTATGAGGAGCCTTTCGCAGCGAATCTCTCCAATAAGTAGAAGCATGTGTCATTTCATTCATACTCATCAAGTTTTCATTTTTTATTTTAACAAGAGCTTCCGAACTTCCACCACAATGAGCAAAGGGCAGGTTATATTCTTTTGAAATATCTAAGAAGTAAGGCCTGGCACTTCTAATTGGTCCAACCTTTTCAGCATTGTTTTTTTGAAATAATGCAATGAATCTAGGTGTGCCACCTTCAGCCATGGTCTCATAAACTATATCCGCAGCATTCAAACCCGATTGAGGTCTTGCAGCTACTGAGTTTTCTACTACCACAAGCACAGCAATATTATCTAATAGTTCTTTTTTTACCGCTTCACCCGTATAAGGAGAGAAGTACTTTTGTGAGGTCTTTACAGCTGATTCTGTTTTTTTAGGGTTTGATTGCTTTGGCGTAGCAATAGATTCAGCTTTTTTGCTACAACCCTGCGAAATAAAGCTTATGGAAATAATTATACAAAATAATAGTATAGATTTGTTTTTCAAAGCAACATCTCCTTAGTTAATTTTAGAGGAAAACGTCATTACATTCATTCCTCTATTTTAATCTATTCGAAATATCGTGTATATAGAATAATATAAAAACTAAAAATGCCATAGGAGGATTAAATTCGCTCATAAAAACCACCGCGGGCATAGCTCATGTAACTAATTAGCAATGTAGTGTTTTTTTGTTGGAAATGGTATAATAATAATGTAAATTGTCATATTATTATAAGTTTTAGTTTGAATTCTTATTAAGGTGGTGCTAAAATGCTTGATATAATTATTTGTGAAGATAATGAGATGCAAAGGGAAAAGATTGAATGTATTATAAAAAATAAATTAATAGATTTAAAGCTTGATTTAAAGATAGTTTTATCAGCTGATAATTCTAAAGATGTAGTTAATCATCTTAAGAACAACATAGAAAAAAGCTTTATTTACTTTTTAGATGTAGATTTAGGCACTAAATCAAATGGAATAGACCTTGCAAAAGAGATAAGAAATTATGATACAAAAGGATATATTGTTTTTATAACTTCACATGCTGAGTTATCATTTTTAACATTTAAATATAAAGTACGAGCTTTTGATTATATCTTAAAATTTGATGATGAGGCTCTTAAAAGCAGCATTTCAGAATGCTTAAGTGGAGCCTACAATAATTATAAAAATGTTAATGTTAAAGAAAAAGAAGTCATTTCAATAAATCTAGTGAATAGGATTGAAAACTTTCTATTTAATGAAATCCTATTCTTTGAAACAGCAGATATTGGTCATAAATTAAGGGGCCATACGACTAATGGCCATTTTGAGTTCTATGGAAAAATGAAGGATCTAGAAGCTAAATTACCATCATATTTTTATAAATGTCACAGATCTTATATAGTTAATACCACCAAAATTAAGTTTCTTGATAAAAAAAATAAAACTATCTATATGATTAATGATGAGATCTGTTATAGCTCAGCATTATATCTAAAAGGATTAATTAAAAAATGTTTAATATGATAGTGGAGTTATTATATATATTTATTATTGCATTAAATTTTGGTATTATTATGATTAATATAAGTTATATGGAAATAACTAAAAAAAACTTTTTAGTTATTAATAGTGTTTTATTTTCTATAATTGTATTATTGAATAATTATAATGAAAATAAGTTGATAATTCCTATTACAACAATAATAATGACTATATACTTATATATACTTTTTAAAAAAGTATACTATGCTCTATTAATTTCTATTTTTATACAATTGATTTTTGCTTTTGGTGATGCTGTTACTGGGGTTATCTTAGTTTTTATTTTAAAAATTAAATATTGTGATATACTAAATAATCCTAAAATTAAATTATTAACAGCTTTATTAATTTTAATAGTATGTTATTTTCTAAGTAAATTTTCATGTAAAGTTTTAAAAAATAACTATATTAAAAATTTTTTGAATATAAAATCAAAAAATATTTCTATTTTAGTCTCCACTGTAGTAATATCACTTATTTCTATATATTCTTATTCTTTATCATTAAAAATGATATTTAATAAGCCTAATAAATTTTTTATTTCATTAAACCTTTTTTTGATAATTAGCTATTTTATTGTGATATTAATATTAACTAATACAAATAACGAAAGTATTAAAAAAGATTTAGAATGGGATTACAGAGAAAAAGAATTGGACCATCTTAAAGAATATACTATAAATTTAGAAAATCTTTCAAATGACTTAAGAAGTTTTAGACATGACCAAATTAATATATTCCAAACAATAGGGGCATATATCGAGTCAGAAAATATAAAAGAGTTGAAGGAATTCTATTATAAAGAATTAATGCCTGAAAGTAAAAAAATATTGGAAAAGAATCGATCTTATACATCACTTATGCATATAAAAATTGATTCGTTGAAAGGACTACTTTCTTCTAAAATTATTAAGGCTCAATCAAAAAACATAAAAGTCAAAATAGAGATTGTGGACGATGTTAATGAATTGTCAATATATTTAATAGATATCTGTAGGATTATCGGAATTGTTTTTGATAATGCAATAGAAGCTGCGATATTATGCGATAACAAATTTATTGAATTTTTAGTATATAAAAATAATAATAGTACTACATTTATTATAAAAAATTCTTGCCCGGAAAATACTGCATCTATTCATAAAATATACGAGAAAAATTTTTCAACAAAAGGCGTCAATAGAGGAATAGGCTTAAAAACTGTTAAAGATATTTTGAATGAAAAATATGATAATGTATATTTAAATACTAGTATTGATAATTTCGTTTTTACACAAGAACTAATTATTGTTAATAATTAGTTCTTGTGTTGTAAATTTTCATAGTCATTATTTGATTTTCTGAAAATAAAGAAGTCTAAGAGAGTAATTTATTGATAAAAATTAATATTAATTACATTTCACGCTCAAAAAAGCCCAACTTAGGAAATAATGTAGAATCAAATAATTAAACATGGTAAAATAAAGTCATGGTAATTCAAGTAAATCGATAGAAGAACTGAGGAAAAAGGGTTTATAAGATTGTGCTAAAAGTTTGGATTTAGTGCTAAAGAAATAGACTAATAATTATATTGTATGTAAACGATTATCTGAATTGAATAATTATTAATCATGATGATATCTTGTTCCATTCTTTTGTTTAGGTATTTTAGTTCTCGCGAAACTAAAATACCAAATCATGAGCGGGAAGCAAGTTATTTATATAAATTATAAAAATATAATGGTGTAAGTCAAAGATAGATTAATATTTTGACAATACCACAAAAAAGGGGTGTCGTATGGAAACTTATTTATGTCCAAAAATTGATTGTACTTCAGTTGAATATACTGAAGATCAAGCGTGGGTTATAGTATTTATGGCAGCGTTACTAGCGGTAGGTGCTACATGGATGATAGGTATGTCAGTGTGGTGTGTTAGTAATGGTTACAAGGGATTCACTGGTGATTATAGCATAGTTGAATGGGGATTAAAAGTCAATTTTGAATGTAAATAAAATGTAATAATAAATTTATTTTATTATTGCAACATCTTAGACAAGCTTATAATTAGGCTTGTCTAAGATTTATTTATAATCTATATTTGGATACTGTAAGGATATTTAGAATTAAAAATATAATAATGTATATTTAAATATTAGTATTGATAACTTCGTTTTTACACAAGCACTAATTATTGTTAATAATTAGTGCTTTAAAGTTGCAGATTTTTATAGTTATTATAAGGTTTTCTGAAAATAAAGTAGGCAAAGGGAGTAATTAAAAAGGATTCTTGGAAGATGGAATAAATAATTATATTTTTATAAATTGAATTTGGTAATAATAGACTTACTGAACACGAAATTAATACAACAGCGATAGATTTTAGTTTTAAAGCTTTTCTTAATTTTTTGCTTACAAGGGGACGCTCAGCTGTATCGGCAGGAGCATATTTAACAACTAAAATTAAGCTTATTAAAAATAAGATAATTATTGAAGTTCTATTTAGAGTGAAATTTAGACTTAAAAACACATTTCCTAAGAAAATTATATAATTTAAAAAAATACACTTTAGGCTAGAGTCTGCATGAACGCCATTAGCAAAAGATCTAAGGAAGCCAAAAACTATAAATGCTATTAATGTATAGGTGAATACTTTAAGAAAATATGATGTTATAAACAGAATAATTAATTTGTATATACTAATTAATATAACTTGAGTGCCATAATGGAGTATTTCAAGTTCTTCCTCTGTCTTATCTAAATTTTTTTTGACAAATTCCATGTATAAGTTGCTTAATTTTTCATTTATATTCATATAACGCCACCCTAAACAATAATTTATTGATAAAAATTAATATTAATTACATTTCACGTGCAAAAAAGCCCATCTTAGGAAAAAATGTAGAATTAAGCAATCACAATATGGTAAAATAATATCATGGTAATTCAAGTAAAGCAATAGGAGAACTTAATAATAAGGGGTGGAAAAATGAAAAATTTAATATTAGAAAAAGTAGCTTCAATAACTTGTTCTGGTGTATCGGCAGTGGCGAAAGCTTCATCATCAATGTGTATAGTTTGGTCATTTAATGAATGTAAGATGCCTAAATCACTATATAAGGTTGATAAAAAATTATAAAGAGATTTGGTATGGGTTTGTATTTTAGGTAAGAATATTAAAAGGACGACCCTTAAAGGTTTATAATATGGTAGTAGAGAAATAAGGTTAGTAATTATTTTGTATGTAAACGATTGACTGAATTGAAGAATTATTAATCATGATGATATCTTGTTCCTTTCTTTTGTTTAGGTATTTTAGTTCTCGCGAAACTAAAATACCTAATCCTGAATTGGAAGCAAGTTATTAATATAAATTATTAAAATAAAATTGGGTAAGTCAAAGATAGATTAGTATTTTTGACAATACCACAAAAAAGGGGTGTTGTATGGAAACTTATTTATGTCCAAAAATTGACTGTACTTCAGTTGAATATACTGAAGATCAAGCGTGGATTATAATATTTATGGCAGTATTACTAGTAATTGGTGTTACATGGTTCATAGGTATGTCAGTGTGGTGTCTTGCTAATGGTTACAGTGGCTTCACTGGAGATTATAGCATAATTGAATGGGGATTAAAAGTCAAATTTGAATGTTATTAAATGAATAAAATGCAATAAAAAAGCTATTTTATTGCATCATTCTTCAACTTAGACAAGCCTATAATGGATAATAAGCTTGTCTAAGTTTCATTTAAATTTATAGTTGATTGCAAAATAAAATTTTACAAAAACAATATTCTATTTAGGGAGGAGAACTTTTATTATGTTATCAATTAAAGACCTTAGTAAAAAATATTCAAATAATTTTTGGGGCATTCAAAATTTTGATTTAGAACTAAAAGAAAAAGAATTGGTTTCAATTGTTGGTCCAAACGGTTCTGGGAAAACTACAATAATTAATTGTTTACTTGGAGTTATTTCTCCAACCAAAGGGACTTTGTCTTTATACGGTCAAAAAAATAATACTAAGAAATTTAAAGAATATATTGCATATGTACCGGACGAACTATTACTTATTGAGTCTTTGACAGGTAAAGAATATATTAACTTCGTAAAATCAATGTATCAAAATGTAAATGACGAAAAGATTAAAAAACTTGTACAAATATACAATATGGCAGAAGCTATGGAGCAAATAATAAAAAATTATTCACATGGAATGAAGAAAAAGCTTCAATTAATTGCAGCATTTATGTTAGAAGGCAAATTGATGGTGTTAGACGAGCCATTTAGAGGATTAGATGTAGAATCGATAATAACAACAAAAAAAATGTTGAGAAAATTTTTGAAAGATGGAAAAAGTATTTTAATGTCAACTCATGATCTTCTTTTAGCTGATAGTTTGAGTGATAGAATTGTAATAATTTCTAAAGGGAGGAAAGTTGCAGAAAATACTAGTAATATATTGAAAAAAGAATATAACTGTAATTCACTTGAAGAAGTTTTTATTAAAGCATCCCTTGATAAAAGTAGGAGTGATAAAATTGACGAAGTCATTAATAATTTGTAAATTAGTTTTTAAAATATGGCAGAGAAGTCTAGCAAAAATATTGAATACTAAAAGTAAGGTTGTAGGAGTAATTTCATTTCTATTTTTTATAACCTTTTTATCCGTAATAGCAGGATACTGTGTTGTAAATCCTATAATAGTAATGTTTGTGAATGGGGATACTAGGTCACTATATTTATTGTTTTCTGGTATATTAGTAAATATTTCTGTGGTAACAACGGCACTATTTGTGTTGGTAAAATCTGTAATACAAGATCGCGGTGAATTTGAAATGCAGTTAAATTGGTTTCCGCTTACTACATTCGAAAGGAATTTAGGATACAAGCTTCCAATATTTTTTGTTGTATTTGTCAGCGAATTGTTTATAAATACTTTATTAGTTATACCGTCATTGGTTATGAATGATTTACAGGGAGGGTTTTTGCTAGCCAGTATATTAGCTTTTATTATACAAATTACTTTTGTATTCTTTTTAAATACAATAATATATGACTTTTGTATATTTATTATATCTATGATTGGACTCCCTTATAGAAAACTTATAACGCTTTTAATTTTACTAATGTCAGTATTTTATTATTTTATAGAAAATTTTTCGGTGGAAGGGATTTTATCTTCATACACTAAATTTGATTATAATATACTTTATTTAATTAGTGGAGTTCTTATGAAATCAGTAAAGGTTGCAGCATTTAATTCTGTAAGCTATTTAAGAATAAGTATTTATATCTTAATTACTGCATTTTTAGCTTTAAGCACTTTATTTTGCTATGAAAAAGTTCAGAATAACAACTCTTCTAAAATATTAAAATTTCTGCCTATGTCAAAAGGGTTTAATAGATCATTAATTATAAAAGAAGTTAAAGTTCAAATTAGAAATGAAGAAAATTACATAAATATAATAATTTTTTTGTTGTTGTCAATTTTAGTAAGATTTAAATTGGGAAATTTAGAGCCGAATATTATGATAATAGGGATAGTAAGTTTAGTTTCTAGTATGTTGGCGCTAAACTCCTTTGGAAATGAAAATAATTACTTTATAATGTATAAAGCTAATGGGGTTGAATTGTTAAAGGTGTTGATTTCAAAGGCAATAGGATTATGTATTATTGGATATGGTTTATTTCTACTTATAACTATAATAATACTAGGAATTAATATGGATATATATCAAATATTGATTAGCATTCCAATAGTTATTAGTTCAATAATATCATTATATATTTTAGGAATATTAATTCCAGTAGATAACAAGAACCCTTATATGGGTGTATTTGCTTTTTTTATTCTCTTTTTTACAATGATTCCTATAGTGGTTATATTAAATCAAATAATTACAACAAATATGTCTTTGATAATTGTGGCGGTAGTACTTACAATTATATTATTTGCTGCTTTTTATTTAGTGGCTAAATGGAGGATAAAATATGAATAAATTAAAAAGAATACCATATATACCTCAAAATATTGAGATTAATAAAGATCACATTTTTGATCATAATCTACATGCTGATATTCCAATAAATGAAACGGCTTATAAAATATTATTACTAGTTGATGGAATTAAAAGTGTAAGTGAGATTACAGAATATTTAAACAAAGAAATCAAAATCAATTATGATGTTCTATATAATGATATAAATAATTTATTCTATGAATTAAATACAAATTATCTTTTAAACTGGAAATATAAAACTAATATAAGGATAAAAAATATATTTATCAACCTTATTTCACAATATAAAAAAGGATATAAAGAACGAGTTACTATAAAAAACAGCAACTTTTTTTCTGTATTTAATAGTATTAATAATGTGATTTTTAAAAAAATAGGGATATTATTTATATGGACATTAGTTCTATACATATTGAGTGTAGTCTTAATTAGTGATAGTTTAGCTTCGGGAGTAGCATTTGGATTTTTGATCGCTTTTGTTGGATTAATTTTGAGCACAAACATACATGAATTATCTCACATGTACTCTTTATGGATAAAAAAGAAAAATAAAAATATAGGATTTTTAGGGATAAGTCCATTGGGAGTGAGATTTGTAAGACCGGCAGAAACTAATTCTAATAACAATATTATTATAGCCTTATCAGGATCAATAATTCCTGGAATCTTAGGAGTTTTAATGTACATCATTAGTTTCACCATGTTTAAAGAGTGGCAATATTCTCTGTATATCAATATTTTTGCGGGAATGTTTGTTATTCAATTAGTACATTTACTACCATTTACAGGTGATGGTAAAAATATTCTTAACTATATATTATTAATGATATACAATAAAAAAATAATTTAGATACTAGGGGAGATTAAGATGATAAAAATTAGTGAAAAAACATATGGTTTAGCTGCTGTTTTAAGTATAATTATTTTACCTATAACTGCTATGAGTTTAATCTTTCTTAAAATGTTTGGTAATAAAAGTGGTAAAATCCTTTTTAACACAATGGAGATTCTTAAAATTGGAAACAATGGCTATACGTTTAATATAAAGACTACATTTTTATTATTAGTTTTGGCTGTATTTTTGGCGACTATTGTCTTATCAATAATATTTAATATTTTATTGAAAGGATTAAGGAAAAATGAAGTTTAAAAGGAAGAAAAAATGTGTTGTTATTACAATAAGTTTAGTTCTATTAGTGATTATGGGTATTTTTATAAATAGATCTGAGGGTTTAAGTAAAAAAGATGATATTAAGACTATATCTAATGCTGGAATTGTTTTTGGTGATATTAAGGCACCTGTTAAGATAATTGAGTATACGGACTTTAATTGTCCAGATTGTAAAAAAATGAATGAAAATATTGAGCCAATTCTATTAGAATATATAGCTAATAAGAAAGTTGTTTTAATATTTAAGAATGTTAATGAAAATATGCATTTAAATATTCCTAAAATTAGTACAGAGGATTATAAAGAGATTGGAAAGATCTTCAATGAAAAAGAAAAGTATATTAGTCCAAAATCAGAGCAGTACTTAAAGTCATATTTAGGAGAGAAATTATATAATAAAAGGAAAGATGATAACAAGGAAATAAAGAAAGAAATAGACTATCTCAAGATTAATACGATACCAACAATGTATGTAGGTAATGAAAAAATGGTTGGTATTTATAAAAAAGACGAATTTAAAAGAATTGTAGGAGATATATTAAACTCCAATTAGGAAAATAAATTGTGGTGGAATTATGATTAGATGTTTTAATCGTAAATAAATAGTAGGAACTTTATCATATTCATAGTGAAATTGAAATAATAAATAATCCAAGTGAGGTTAAAATATGAGAAGTATGAATATTAATAAAGTAGTAAAAAGATACTGTAGAATATTATTTTTACTAATAATATTCTTTGCCATTAATTTCTTAATGGTCGACACAATTCATGCAAAGACTAATGAGTTAAATTTGATTTATTTCAATGTGCCTCTTTGTAATACATGCAATAAGTTTGAAGATGAACTAAATAAGTTACAGAAAGAACATAAAAATATTAAGATATATAAATATGATATAAGTAAAAGTCAAAATTATGAGATGCTTGTTAGATATAATAATGAATATAAGTTAAATAAAGAGACTGGAGGAGCACCAATTATATTCGTATCAGATAGATATATAAAAGAGCCGTCTGAAATAAAGTCTATAATAAGAGAAATATTACAGAATGAGAATGAGAAGGTTAAGGAAACACCTATTTTGGAGGGAATTCAGATAAATGCAAATTCATTCAATTATGATATTTTAGGTTTTATATTTACAGGATTTATTAATGGACTTAACCCATGCTCTATATCCATGCTCTTATTTTTTCTCTCACTTATTAGTGTCAAAAATGTTGGAATAAAGAAGCTTGGTTTTAGTTTTATTTTAGGTAAATTTATAGCATATTTATTAATAGGTTCAGTCTTATACACATATCTATCTAAAATAAATATAGGAATATATAATACAATAATGAAAGAAATATTTATATTGTTTTCTGCTATAATTATTTATTTGAATGTAAATGATTTTTTAAAAGCAAGAAAGGAAAAATTTGGACAAATTAAAAATCAACTCCCAAGAAAAGTTAGACGTTTTAATCACAATGTAATAAAAAGATTTTTGGAAAATAAAAGTGGGAAAATATTAGTTATTATAAGTTTTTTATTAGGTGTAGTTATTTCATTAGGAGAATTTTTATGTACAGGACAAGTATATCTTGCAAGTATAAGTTACATGATACAAAAAAATAGCATTTATTCTCTTAAGGCTTTTTCTTATTTATTCTTATATGATTTAGTATTTATTATACCACCAATTATAATCGTATTTATTATTGATAAAGGGACTGATATGTTCAAAGTATCATCATTCCTTGTAGAGAAAATGTATTTAATAAAATTATTAACCGCAATAGTGATGTTCTTATTTTGTTTATTTATAGTTTTTATAATTTAATATAGTAAATATAAAGGAGTTTATTAAATGCCGAGAAATATTAAAATAACAGATAATGATAATTGCATTTTATATGAGGGTAATCTTTATAAACTACCAGTTGCAGAGAATATTATTATTGAGCAAAGTATTGAATACTTCAATGATTCAGAACCCTGTTTTTTACATAAAAGTGCAGTTACAAAAAAAATATATTATGAAATTGAAGACTTTTTTCAAGAAAAAGATAACATTGGCGTTAAAGAGATAAAATTAGGTGAATTTCCATTAATTTTGAAACGTCTTCTTGAGAAGATTGGAAATGCTAAAAGCATTTACTTGTAGTATGACATATTTGATGTGTATTTTTATTAATTAATATACCAATAAACTAATTTCTTTTAAAAAAGATAAGTAATCATTAATTATTATTGATTACTCATCTTTTTTATTTTGATATTAATTTCTATTCTTTTGGATATCAACTTGAATGAAGAAAGAAATGGATTGTCATTAGGTGGAGAAATCAGGAAATTGGATGATTATAAAAGTGAAATGATTTTTGTGACAAATCACATACAAATGGCATTTAAAGTTTTTCAGTATAAACTAAGAGTTTTAGAGTTTATTGATAAAAATTATAATATTGATAAACAGTTAAAAGAAAGTATTTTAATTGCAACGAAAATATTAAACAAGAATAAGGAAGAAATTGAAGAAAAATCATTGCAAATTAAGTTTGGAAAATATGTAGGGGAAATGGATGTGAGATTTTGAAAATCATTAATAAATTTTATGAATTTGCTATGTCCGATTATGCAGCTAATGTTAGAAAATATATTCCTTGTTTAATTATAATTTCAATTATCCAATTTAATATTAGTAGCTTTTGGCCAGAAGGCATATTAGAAAATTTTATGTTTTTAGTATTGTTTGTAGTTAATTTGAAATTTATTTGCGCTGTAATCAAAAGCTATAAAGAATTTTGCAAGTAGAATTATGGTGTTTTTTATGGGTGAATTTAAACGGTATTACCCTTATTTTACAAAAAAGCTATCCAATAAAACGATACTTGTTATTGGCAAGTACTTTTGGAGAAATTTCGGCAAACTATTTTACTGAATTTATCCCAGTATATTTTTCCCATTTAACTGCTAAAAGATAGATTTTCTGTGCTCCAACCTATAGCTCTTTCCAATCATGTTAAAAAGTTCGCACCTATAAGATATTCTATCTAATACAGCTGTTGTTAATGCTGGGTCTCCTAAAAGCTCTACCCATTCTTCGAATCCTTTGTTAGAAGTTATAATTAGTGATGCCTGTTCATGAAGGGATGATATTAATTGAAAGAACAAATTAGCCTCATCTCTAGTTATAGGAAGATATCCGACCTCATCAATTATAACGAGGCTTGAAGAAAGGATTCTATTTAGTTTACCTTTGCTTTTTCTTGATATCTGCTGAGTTTTCAAAACATGCATCAGATTATCCATAGTTACAAAACTTACCTTATAACCTGCCTCAACGGCTTTATAACCCAAGGCAATAGCTGTGTGAGACTTCCCAACGCCCGGTGGGCCTAAAAATATAAGATTATACATCCTATCTATCCATTCCATTTCCATGAGTCTGTTTATTTGTTTCTTTGTTATTGATTTTTGAAATAGAAAATCAAATTCCTCCATTGTCTTTTTAACTGGAAAGTCAGCATATTTAAGTCTTTTTTCTTGTGTTTTCTGATCTTTCAAAACAACCTCATTTTTAAGTATTGATAATAGAAAGTCTTGATAGGAAACATTACCTAACTCACCTTTTTCAATAATTTTATCTGCATCTACATTTAAATAGTTTAGCTTAAGATTTTTGGCATACTCTTTGATTAATTCTAATTTCTCCATGATTGCTTGTCCTCCTTCAAAGCATTAATATAGTCACTTATACTTCTTACTTCCGGTTTTAACCCTCTATACTTTGATGGTATAGATAACTTGTCAATTACAGATTTTTTATCAACTTTTGCAATATCCTGTATCGCAAGATATTCAAGGGTTTCTTTAAACATTCCAGCACTCCACAAGTTTCGTATAACACAATAATTAAATGCTTGTTCTATTAGCGAAGCTTCATATGAATGTACTATATTTAGTATTGAACCAAATTGATCTTTGCAGTATCTTGGTTTTTCACGTTTTATGCCATCTAGTAGCATTTTTGCATTTTCAGTTTTACCGAGAGCAAAAAACAATCTTTCATAAACTTGGTCAATAGAACTGTGAATATCCCTTTCGGGATGAATTATTTTTATAAGTTCACCCTGCCTTGTACTTACTTGATGACTTGCTATTAATACACCTGTATCAAAATCAACTATATTCATTTTGGAGCCTTTTATCATTAATTTAAGTTCTTTACCTGGGCTATAAGTTCCTTTGGGCACTTGATACCTGTTCTGTTTATACAAAATTACATTGTTTTTTCGTACAGCATAAGTTAAACTAGTATTAGATGAATTTTTTTCAAAGAGTTCAGGTACTGGTAGCAAGTGTTTCTTTTCGAGAGCAAACACTTCTGCCGGTATTTTTTTCGTTATTTCATGTTTTTTACCATTGCCTGTTCTATCTAGCCATTTGAATGAGTCTTCATTAAAGGAATCAACATCTATAAATACTCTGTTTATAGCAAAGTTATATTTTGAGTATTTTACCACAGATTCTATTTTCCCCTTACTTTGAGGATCAAAACCTCTACAAAGCCTAACTTTATATTTCATAGTATTAATATAATTTTGAAAACCTTCGGTATAAATAATGTCTCCAGAATTCTCGGCTACTGCAAGCACACGATCTTGGTCATACACTATTTCAATAGGCATACCACCAAGATATTCAAAAGCTCGATTATGAGCATCAATAAAAGAGGCGGTAGTAAATGGTTTGTCTGTCCAAAGTATGTATTTATACCTTGAATGTGATAAAACCATTGCAAAGCAATACACTTTTACTTTGTTTCCATTTAATCTTTTGAGCCATATTTGACCCATATCAACCTGAGCTTGGTAGCCCATGGGAAGTTCATGTACTTCCTCAAATTGTCTTATTGGCGAAGCCTTAGGCAGATTGTATTCTTTCCTTAAATTACTAATATAAAGCCTTAAAGACCTTTCTTTAAATTTTACATCACCATATCTTTCCTTTATCCAATCAAGTACTTGTGCTGCTGACATATCTCTGAAATCAGTAATCCATTCTAAAATATCATCTTTGTAGATATCAATTTTTTTATGTCTATTCTTCGATTGAATAGTGACTTTAGCATATTCACCAGGATCCATGTCCCAATACTTTTGAACTGTTTTGTAATTTATATTTAGAGCTCTTTCAACCTGTGATTTATTAAATCCAAGTGCTTTATATTGTTTTATTTCACTAAACATATTCCATCCTTTCAATTTTAAATTCCCCCTCTGTAAAATATATCTCTAATTGTATCAGAGAAGGAATTATTATTGTACTTAACTGTAAATTATTCTCCCTTTTTGTTTGCCGAAATATCACCCTTTTAGTTTACCGCTAACAATACTTAGTTTAGAAGTGGAAGGCTTCGTAAATCTACAAAACAAATACAACATTAATTATATTCGAAAAGTAATAGAAAAAAGGTGGGTATAAATGAATATATTCAAGGACTTTGTTAAACAAGACACTATACTCTCAAAATTATCAACTAATGGAAGTAATTTATTTTTGGCGGTAGTATTACTTTTAGGCACATCAATAGTCTTAATTAATAGCTTTTTTTATTATTTCTGATATGTTTTTTATAAGTAGATTTTTACGGTATTGTTAAAAAAAAAGGATTAACAGGTGTAGAATTGTTAGGTGCCTGTAAAAACATGGATGCGGGCACAAGCCTAAGGGGGAAGAAGTAATCACCTAGATAAAACATTTAACATAGTTGGTATCACCCTATTGAATGGACACAACTAAAAAAGAGTTGTAAAATTCATTTTATGGAATGATTTTTTTGAAAAAATAAAGAAATTATCAAGTTAAAGTTAATCTAAACACTGTAAATATGTATTTAGAAGAAAATATAGGTGGAATTACTATCGCAAAGACTTTAGGCCTTAACAGGTGTGGCAGAGTTTTATTAATGCTCAAGAAGTGTTTTATGTGGGTAGGATAAAAATTAATACTAATATTTATACAGAAAATGAGATCACCGAATATGGACCTAAAACAAGAAAAACGTATTATCATCTAAATATTAAGGAGCTAGCAGAGTATTTAGCCAAATATTCACTCTGTTGGGGAGTAATATATCCAATGCTACTATGTATCATTTTTATGGTTTATTGACCTTTTATTTATCTAATCTGTTACTGTTGATTTTGATAGGGAATATTCACTGCTTAACCCTGCTAAGCTTTTTTCCAGAGTTAGATAGCTCTACTATTGTATTTTTGAATACAGCTGTATATTGTTTTTGACCTCTTGCAATTATAAACACATCCTTATCATATTTATATTTTAATGTGTTCGGTTTTTAGTGTCTACAATATTATACTAACACCAAATGAGTGGTAATTTCTCTTGGAAATATAACCATTAATTTCGCTAGTAAGCTATTAATATATATTATGGAAATCAGTATTCGAAGTCAAGCAAGGGAGCAGGCACGATGAGTAAAAGCATTTTATGAAATTTGACTAAATCATATTACAATAGAAGTCTGTGAAAGCAAATTATATAGATAATAATGTATTTAATAGAACGGGAAGTTGATTTAAGCAAAGAGATAACTTCTGGTTAGCATATAATAATAAATTACAAAAGGGGAACATATGAGTTTAGTGTTTATATATATCATTATAAGTTTGTTATTAACGAACATAATTCACGAGCTAATTCATTTTTTGGCTTTGAAATTAATAGGATTGGATATATATTGTCTTGATGCTTATCCAATTAAAATTTATAAAAATGAAGATAAATATAATATAAAAATAGATATTAAGCTTAAAGAATACATGCCTGGTTTTGTTTTACCTGAAATAAGTATGCTTAGAAATAAAACTGATTTTAAAATTCAAAAAAATAAAATTATATTTATAACTTTGGCCGGTTCTTTTGGAAGTTCAGTATTGGGAATCATAATTAATATAATATATAATTATTATATTCCAAATTTGTTTATTAAAGTTTTTGGTGTTATGTCAATGATAATAGGGGGTCTTACTCTTTTATTTAGTGATGGGATAATGTCTTATAGGCTATACAGGGATAAAGTGTTTGCCGTATCAACTTTATTTTACTATAATAATATATTATCAAATCAAAAGCAAAATATTAATGAGGAGAATCTGTTTATTTACAAATATGCTAATGATGTATGTGAAGAATTAAATATGGAAGATAAATTTTTCCACAACATCAGCCATAATAAAAATCAAATAAATTTACAGACATATATACTTTATTATGTATTAATTAATAGTATTGATGGTTTTAATATAAATATAATTAAAAACATGGAGAATTTAATAGAAAAGTTATCCCAAATAAAATATTTAAATGGAAATCTGTTTGAATATATAAATGTAATTGTTATATATATGGTAATTAAAGAGGGAAAATTAGAAGAGGCAAAAAAAATATTTGAGTTAATAAGAAATAGTTCTAATAAGAGAAATTTTTATCAAAAATACATTATTAGTAGAACAAAATATTTTCTTAACGAGATTACTTATAATGAGGTTTTAAACTCAATTCCTAAATCATCTATTGTAAATAGTAGATTAGAAAAATTATTATTTGAACAATTTAGGAATTTATATATTCTTTAGAACGGACATCTCACCCCATTATAAAAAATGGAACGTAGTGACTAGTTTTTAGTTACTAATTAGCTGCAAATGCTACAAAATTTGCTGATTAATAAGGTTACATAAAAATAATTAATAACTAACACCTTGACTTTAATCTAAGAAGATCTAATTACTTTTGGGGTTAGTGATGATAAACAAGAACCATTGAGATACGTCTAAATACCTATGTCAAAAAAATAATTATAAAAATAGGAGATATTATAAATGAAAAAGTCTGTTAAGATCTTAATGTTATTAAATTTAATTAGTTATATAAGTAATTTTGCATTTGCATTTATATATTCATACGATAAAATCGCATTGAAAAATAATTTAACAATAGAAGTGCTTTGGGTATTGTCACCATATGTATTTTTAATTGCTACATCATTTATATTAGCTACTGATAACAAAGAAGAATATAAAATGTTTAAAATTGAAGCAATAATCGATTGGGTTATAAGAGTTGCATCATGTTGTGTTGCTTTTCAAGGATTTAATTTCAAATTTTTATCAGCAGGGTTTATTATACAACAAGTCATATTAGCTTCTTTATTAATTGTTAATGTATATTTGGAATATAAGATGTATAAAAAAGCGAAAAAACATACACCTGTTAAAAAAGAAAATATGGAAGTTGAAATAATATCTGAAGAAGAAAAACAAAATATAAGAGAAATTGGTAAAGCGGCAACACTTGGAATGACTTCATTTTTTATATTTGCGGGTTTTGGAATGGGTATAACACAAATACATCAGATTGATATTAAATTACTAAGAATATTTATTGTATTTGTTTCTATTTATTCATTTATATGGTTTTTAATTGCTAATTATAGAAAGTGTTATTTATTTTATTTAGATAAATTTTTAGCAAAGAGAATTTTTGTTAGAGACGGTTTGTATGCATCTCTTGGATATATATTAGTTCTTATATCTGCATTTGGATTTTTTGGGATAGGTACTTTGCTTGAATCTGCGGTTATATTGATTGGGATTTTATTACTATATCCAACAATATGTACTGATAGAAAAATAGGACTTAGATATACAAAAGTTAAAGATATTTTAGGTGAAAATTTTTATTTGTATTTTAATTGTAAAGAAAAGAATTTGTAGCAAGGTGAAGAATGCGACTGCGACTCCTGCAGTTTGTGTATAAATCGGATTTTCTGAATTATAATCATCACCATAGAAGGAACTGTTTTCAGTGACTTCTATGGTGATTTTCAGTTGCATCCTATGGGGTTTGGACAGTCACCTAAAAAAGGAATAAAGCGACGGTTTGGTAAAAAGAGTATGGAGCTGTTCAAGGTAAGGTTTTAAATATAGATCAAGGTGCGACTATAGATAATGAAAAAGGGAATGTATATTTCAAGGTTAAAGTAAAACTTGATAAAAATTACCTTGCAGATAAAAAAGGAGGAAAAGTTAATGTTACCCTTGGTATGATTACGGAAACTAGGGTTAAGTATGAAAAAATCACATGTATGAAATACTTTATGGAACAGATTGGGATAAAACTTAATTAGCTATTTTAGGTGTCAGCAAGTGCTTTTGATATAAATAATGCAATTAATGTGATTATTAATTGTAGTAAACAGTTGAAAATATTATAATAATGGGAAGGGGATTAAAAAATTGAAATGGCTTTAAAATTACCGAATAATTATGTTGAGGTTGAGAGTGGTGAGATGGAGTATGTTGATGGAGGATGGTTAGGAGTTGATGTTATGCCAGTTCGGGTAGCTGGAGAAGGAGCTATCTCATCATATATTAGAAAGGTAGGAGTTAGTGAGGGAAAAAAATATTTAATAGGAATATTAAAACCAAATTACTTTCTATTGGTGCTGGAGCACTAGCAGGTAGCCTTGTTGGTGCAGTAAATTTTGCAATAAATGCCGCTGATATTGGAAACACTGTTGCAAGATACTTAGATAATCATGATTCAAAACCAGGAAACGGTTGGTTATCAATATAAATTTTATAATATAGTAAAAAAATAAGTATTACGAGCTTTAACATTGTATCTTGGTACACTTAATAGTGCATAACAAAATATTAATGTTGAAGCTCGATTATACACAATGTGAGATATAAAAAGTATAGTTTTAAAATTATAAGGAGATGATTTATATGAAAGTCACAAAAGGAAAAGTAATTACTTGTATAAAGTTTTCAGTGTCATTTTCTTTTTTTAATTTTTTGTTTGACTATTTTTTCAGACCATCAAATATAAGTTTAGCAAGAAATATTTCTGTTGCAGTTGGTGTTGCAGTAGGGGTGGTTTTCTATAGCACAATTTCTGATAAAAAGGCAAACTGATATATATATTACTAAAAATTGGAGTATGATAATATTTATATAAAATTTAAGAAGGTGTATATGATAATTAAAAAGAAAAATATAAAATTAATATATATTAGGTTGCCATGTGGAGATTTCATATTATGAATATAAGTAATAAAAAAATAATGGGTCTTGTTTCATTTTTTGTAGGTATAGATATATTAATAATATTAACAGCGTTATGTAAAATTAAAAACTTATCTATTGATATTGAAAGTATTCACAAATACAGTATATTAATATTATTAGTTTTATTATTAAGTTGTATTTATATCGATATAATAATTCATGAATTAGGTCACTTTATAGCTGGAAAATTAGTTGGATTTAAATTCTATTCTTTTACTATTTTTCCGTTTGAAATAAGAAATATTTAGTTTCGGCATTTATTTACACCGAAATTGATAATGAAATCCACCAATAATTTGCTTGAGTTCTCTAAAAGTGCATTCTATTTTGATACTATAACTGTATAAACTTATTAACAACCATTAAACGGATTCGCTCCGCTCATCGATTTAATGGAATGAGGTTGCATCAGCCACCTAGTATATGGGAATGGACAATTAGCAAGGCGGAAATGGTACATTTGATTCCAATTTATTAGAGGCTGAATTAGGTAGAAAAATTGAGAGTCTGGAAAGAAAAGAAACAAAAAGTTAGCGGTAGCCAGTGGAAAACCACTGAAGTGAGTTAAATATACTTCTAAGGTTTTTTCGTCGTTGTGGCTGAAGAAAAGACCTTAGAAAAGTTAAAAATAGAGTATGTAAGAAATCTTAGAATTGGATTTAAAACAGGAGGTCTCTCCAATAATATAATGCGCAATATCTTCAGTAAGAGCTACTACTTATGTTTTTAGGGGTAACAATGGTAATGGATGGTAGAAATTCAAGGAATAGTAATTATAGAAAATAAGTCGCAGATTATGGCTGCTGCATCTGGTTCAATAGTAGATGTAAGTGCATTAGAAGGTAAGGAAGTAAAAGCTGCGTATACTTCAAGGTCAAAGTAAAACTTGATAAAACATACCTTGCTGATAAAAAAGGAGAAAAGGTTAACATTACTTTAGGTATGATTACAGAGACAAGAGTTAAGTATGAAAAAATAACTTATATGAAATATTATATGGAACAGATTGGAATAAAACTTAATTAGCTATTTTAGGCTCTTGTTAGTTCTCAGATGGCAAGTTCTGGAGAGGTAGCTTTATGGAACATGGGTAGGAAAGGCAGATTTACAATAACAACTACTACTAATCCGTCGCTTTATTTAGCGTAAACTAAAGGAAAAAATATTTTTGAGGAGTTTTTGTTATGGGCATTTTAATTTATTCAGTTATACCATATATGATTTGGTTGGGAATAGACGTTTTTAGGTATAATAAAAACCTTAAAAAAGGGAAAGATACATTTCAAATAAATCAATTAGTAAACGTAATGGTTTCTAGTGGACGTTTGGGTTTTTATTCAACAAATGTTGATTTTAGTAAAGACATGATTGCTACTCTGATTGGGTTATATGCAGTAATTTATACTGTTTATTGGGTTATATGTCTTTTTGTAAGAAGTAAATATGATAGATCACTTATGTCAAAATAAAGGATGCATTTATACAAATAATGGCGATTGTAGCAGGATTGCTCCTATATATCATAAAAAAATGAATAAAAGAGTATAAACAAGATAATTCTATTATCACACATTTAATAAAGAGTTGGGAACATCCATAGATGGTGCAATAGCCGCTGCATCAATAGCTATTGCAACTATATATTTTACAAATAGTTCTTTAACACTTAGTTTTTAAATGTGGTATAAATAAGTTAATTGATTGATTTGATATAATCTATGTTTAAATTACTAAACTTTAACAATGTTATATAATTTGTTAAAATTCAGTAATTAGCGAGAGGAGGCCATCTATGAATATAATTACTTATTTTATAATTGCTGGTATAGCAATATTATTGTATTACATTTTGAAAATTTACTATAATTATAGAATGAAATTGACTTTAATTATTGCAAATTGTGTATTAATATTAAGTATAATAATTGATTATACAATTATAGGAAATGAACAATTATTTTACACTATGTTTGGAATAGAATGTTTAAATATAGTTATATGGTTTTATTACTTATTTGATAAATATAATTTTGAACTCTATAATATATTGGCAGAAACAAAAGCTATACCTTTTATGATTGGAAGTAGTTGGTTTTTGAAAGGAAAGATAGATATTAATAGTATTATAGAGTTTTTAAATTGTAATGAAATATTAATGAATAAAAGCAAAGATATAAATATTATATTTCTTAAAAGGGATCAAAAAAATACTGATATGTTTTTTATATTTAGTAAAAGAGCTGATGTTGATTTTTATAAAGATAATATAGTCAATAATATGTCATACAAAACAATTTGGAAAGATAGATTATTAATGGTTAGTTTTAAATGGAATAATTGATTATACTTAAAAATATGTTTGTGGGATATGGAATCCGCAGTAGGCAATTCAAATGTTTATTTGTTAGTAATTTTGTAGTTATAATAACTACAGCTGACGTGATAAGGGGTCTTGAATGACTGGGTTGGACGTCAAAGCATATATTCGTAGGGATGGAATTATTTTAAAATTTTATTATATTTGTAAGTCTTAGCGACCATTAAACAGATTCGATCTTCATACATTTAATGGAATGGGGTTGCGTCAGACACCTAGTATATGGGAATGGACGATTAGCAAGGCGAAAAGAGTACATTTGATGCCGATTTATTAGATGTAAAATTAGGTATAAAATTAAATATAAAAAAAGAAACAAAAAATAGCAGTAGCCAGTGGAAAAATGGAAAAACACGGAAGTGAGCAAATATACTTCAGTGTTTTTTTTGTCGTACCGGGCACGCGGAAGCTAATCAAAAATGGGAGATTTAATGTGAATTAGGTAGAAGTAAACTTAAGCAGGAAACTCGTGCAACTTTAAAAAGAATAGGAACAAAAAAACTTGGACGATTCCAAACATTGTCACTAATTATGGATATTGCCTTAGCATTATTTTCAGCAGTAATATTATACATAATGAATACGTTGTTTATAGTAGTGTTGATTCTTACAATTATTAGTGCAGCGCTTATATATATATTCAAAAAACCATATAAAGTAATTTAAAAGGAGACAGCTACACGGTTCTCGTAGGTAAAAATGAAGAAGGAATTGTGGCAGATGTATTTATGGAGCTAAAACAAGGAGTAGATGACCTTGAAGGTATATAATCTAAACGAATTAACTGACAGTAGGGTTCTTTATGATAAAAATCCTCCCAAATTCATGATATACATAATTGCGCTAGTTACAGTACTTTTAGTAATGTTTTTGGTATGGGCAAATAAATCAGCCAAAACTTATATGGTAAAAGGCCAAGGTATTCTATCCACTTAAAATAAGCACTTACAGAGTCTAATTTAAATATTAATTCACAATGTCAAATGATTAGTTAGTTGCTCTTGCACTAAATTAAGTTTTTAAGGAGGATTTATGACTAAGAAAATGAAACTTGTAAGCTACATCGTAATGCAGTCTTTCATATTATTAGCTGCATTGATAAATAATACTTTTATAATTAAAGTATTATTTATCAATGATGATACCATTGATAATGATTATAATTGCACAAATACCAGTTTTTATATTTTTATTTAGTAAAAATACTAAATAAAAATAGAGGGACTGTCATACTGAATTAGTGGTAGACTTTCATTATTACGCTTAAGATAAAAAAGTAGAGGAAAACGTCATTACATTCATTCCTCTATTTTAAACTATTCGAAATATAGTGTATATAGTATTATACTAATACTAAAAATACTTTAGAGGAGGGGATAAAAAATGGCATTTTTACAAGTGAACTTTGCTTCAAAAGCCTTAAAAAGAGATGTTACTTTCAATGCTCTTATACCAATTGATACAATAGAAATACAGGAGGAAGAAATAATTAAGAAAAAACCAATGAAAGCGCTGTATCTCTTGCATGGGTTAACTGGAAATTACACTGATTGGGTTTGTAGTAGTAAAATTGAGGAACTATCTTTAAGACACAATATCGCAGTGTTTATGCCCTCTGGAGAAAATAATTTTTATTTAGACGATGTTGATAAAGGCGAATTGTTTGGTGAGCTCGTTGGAAATGATTTAGTGGAATTTACACGCAGGATATTTCCGTTATCAAGGAAAAGGGAAGATACATTTATAGGTGGGTTGTCTATGGGTGGATATGGAGCAATTCGAAATGGATTAAAATATTCTGACAATTTTAGCCGTATCATTGCATTATCTTCTGCTATAGTTACATACAATATTGCTGGAGCTTCTAGTGATTTTAAGGACGAAGTTCGTGACTATAAATTTTATACTAGAGTATTTGGTGATCTGAATCAACTTTTGGATAGTGATAAAGACCCAGAGGCACTTATTATTAAGTTGAAGAAGAAAAATGCTCTAATTCCTAAAATATATATGGCGTGCGGTACAAACGATTTTTTGTTAGATGTAAATCATAAATACCGTGATTTTTTAATTTCAGAAAATATAGATGTAACATATGTAGAAAGTCCTGGCAGCCATACGTGGGATTTTTGGAATGAATATATTGAAAAAGGAATCAGATGGGCAGTTAAAAATAAGTAAATAAATTGTTGTATTGCTTTTTACTATCAGGAGTGGTACGGTTAGATTGATTTTAAATTAACAAAGTTATCGTTCTGAATGCACGAGGGTTCGTCCCGAATGAGAAGGCGAGAGAATAGTTGGAATGCTCCAAAGAACATATCTTTATTGGTTGTACCTTTGGTTTCGACGTACTATCCTTGTGCCTTTTCGGGTGCAGGGGTTTTTTTTATTGTTTAAAAGAAAGGAGGTTGCCAATGGAAACAAGAATTGCTCTAATTGGAATTATCGTTGAAAACACAGATGCTGCTCCAAAGCTTAACTCTATTCTCCACGAATATAGAGAATACATAGTAGGAAGAATGGGAGTACCCTATCTGAAACGCCATATTTCGGTAATAAGTATCGTTGTGGATGCGCCGAATGATGTTATCAGTGCCCTGTCAGGTAAGCTTGGAATGCTACCAAATGTAAACACCAAAACGATTTATTCCAAGGCGCCACCTATAGCAAAGCAGTAAACGAATGATTAAATCAAGGTCTATAAGAGTTTGACCATTTATAAATAATAAATATTAAAAAGGGGTTTATGCTATGTATGATAATAAGTCTAAAAATGCAACTGAGTTTATTGATGACGGTGAAATTCTATCTACCATTTCTTATGCTCGAGAAAATAAAAGGAATCGTGAGCTAATTGATAGCCTGATAGAACGTGCAAAAGACTGTAAGGGTCTAACACATAGGGAGGCTGCAGTACTTCTCGAATGTGATTTGGAAGATGAAAAAGAAAAAATGTTCAAACTGGCAAAAGAGATTAAGCAGAAGTTTTATGGCAATCGTATTGTTATTTTTGCTCCACTATATCTTTCGAACTATTGCGTAAATGGTTGTGTGTATTGTCCATATCACGCTAAAAATAAAACAATATCCCGTAAAAAACTTACGCAAGAAGAAATAGCACAAGAGGTCAAAGCACTTCAGGATATGGGACACAAGCGATTGGCTTTAGAATCAGGAGAAGACCCTGTGAACAATCCAATTGAATATATCCTTGAAAGTATAAAGACCATTTATAGTATTAAGCATAAAAATGGAGATATCCGCCGTGTCAATGTCAATATTGCTGCAACTACAGTGGAAGAATATAAGAAACTTAAGGATGCGGGTATCGGTACCTACATACTTTTCCAGGAAACGTATAACAAAAAAAATTATGAGGAGTTGCACCCAACAGGACCAAAGCACAACTATGAATATCATACGCAGGCTATGGATCGTGCCATGGAGGCTGGTATTGATGATGTGGGGATCGGAGTTTTATTCGGTTTAAATATGTACCGTTATGACTTTGTTGGACTACTCATGCATGCAGAGCATTTAGAGGCAGCCATGGGTGTGGGTCCACATACAATTAGTGTTCCTCGAATATGCCCTGCTGATGATATTGACCCAAATACGTTCTCAAATTCAATCTCGGATGAGATGTTCGAAAAAATTGTGGCTATTATTCGTATCGCTGTTCCATACACTGGCATGATTGTATCAACCCGTGAATCGAAAATAACACGTGAGCGTGTGTTGGAACTGGGTATATCTCAGGTAAGCGGAGGCTCATGCACCAGCGTTGGCGGATATGCGCAGACAGAAACTGAAGAAGATAACTCGAAGCAATTTGAAGTAACTGACACTCGTAAATTAGATGAAATTGTAAACTGGCTTTTGGAATTTGGGTATATTCCAAGCTTTTGCACCGCCTGTTATAGAGAAGGGCGTACAGGTGATCGTTTCATGAGCCTTGTAAAATCAGGTCAAATTGGAAACTGTTGTCAGCCGAACGCACTAATGACACTTAAAGAATATTTGGAGGATTATGCTTCACTTGATACCAAAAAAAAGGGCGAGATGGTAATTGAAAATGAGATTCCTAATATAAAAAATGAAAAGGTTCGTACAATTGCAATAGAGCATTTAAAAGAACTTAAGGAAGGGAAGCGAGATTTCCGTTTCTGATATTACAAATTAACAAATTAACAAATTAACATTTAAACATAACCATAATCATAAAATACAGTAAAGGTATGTGTCAAAGTAATTGACACATGCTTTTTGCGTTCTCGCATTAAGTAAAATTTATTTAATAGCTCAGCAACTATAAAATTACATCGCATTTATTTTTATAAACAACATACACGGCGAAAACTAATAAATAAGAAAACGATTTTATTGAAAATATCTATTATAATGTAAATAATTATATTATAATAGATATTAACAAAGATTAAATATTAAAAGGTTTTAAATATTAATAATATGTTGAGGGGTGATATTTATGTATGATGTAATTATTATAGGAGCAGGAGTAGTAGGTGCAGCGATAGCAAGGGAACTTTCAAGATATAATCTAAAAATAGGCGTTTTAGAAAAAGAAGATGACGTTGCAACGAAAGCATCAAAAGCAAATAGTGGAATAGTTCATGGTGGATATGCTGCAAAGTACGGTACATTAAAAGGGCGATTATGCGGAAAAGGAAACAAAATGTATAGAAGTCTTGAGGAAGAATTAAATTTTGGATACAGACAAACAGGAGCTTTAGTGATTGGATTTAATGAAGGTGACGAGAAAAAAATTACTGAGCTTTATGAAAATGGTCTAAAATTAGACTGTAATGATTTAGAGGTGATAAGAGGAGCGAGACTAAAAGGAATAGAGCCACACTTAAATAGTGAAGTAAAGGTAGCACTATATGCTAAAAGCGTAGGGGTAGCGTCTCCTTATGAATTTACAATTGCGTTAGTAGAAAATGCTATAACTAATGGCGTTGAACTTAAGCTTGAAAATGAAGTAATATCTATAGAAAAATTAGAAGATAAGTTTATTGTACATACTAACAAGGAGGATATTAAAGCAAGATATATTATAAATGCTGCGGGTTTGCATAGTGATAATATATCTAACATGGTAGGGATCGATGATTTTAAAATAACACCAAAGAGAGGCCAATATATTTTAATGGGAAAAGATCAAGGGCACCTTGTGAATACTGTTATTTTTCAAGTGCCTACAGATAAAGGGAAAGGGATATTAGTAACTACCACATATCATGGCAATTTTATGATAGGACCTAATGCAGAAGAAGTGAGTAATGGAGATGATGTGTCAACTACCGCTGAAACTTTAAAAGATGTCATTATGGCGGCTAGAAAGTCCATACCTGATTTTAATGTGAGAGGCGCATTAACTACTTTTTCAGGGATAAGAGCTAGTAGCAGTACGGGGGATTTTATCATTGAGGAAAGCAGAGTTAAAAGATTTATTAATGTGGCTGGGATAGATTCTCCGGGGCTTACATCATCGCCAGCAATTGCTGAGATGGTGGTAGAAATACTTAAGAATTCAGGAATGAATCTTGTGAAGAATAATACTTTTAATCCTTATAGAAAAGGAATAATAGTAAAAAAAGATAATAGTTTTGATGGAGAAGTTAATCATGAAGATAAATCAAAAAATATTATATGCAGATGTGAGCAGGTTACAGAGGCAGAGATTATAGATGCGCTTCATAGAAATATACCAATTAACTCTATAGATGCGATTAAAAGACGTACAAGAGCAGGAATGGGAACTTGCCAAGGGAATTTTTGTAAACCTAGAGTTAAGGCTATTATAGCAAGAGAACTGAATATTTGCGAAGATAAAGTGAACGTGCGAGGCAAAAGTGATTCTAAACCGCCTGTTAGAGCGGAAATAAATTTGATTAGGAAATTTGAATCTTAGCAAAGGATGATAAAGTAACAAACTACAACCTTGGTAAGTTGTATAATGAAATGACCGAAGAGTAACAAAAAATAAAGACTCAAGAGAAATACTCTTGTATAATGTTAAGTGACTAAACCAACATATACGGGAGGATTTCAAATGAGTCAATTAGATTTTATCACACAGAGCAGAAAAGGTAAACACATAACATACGAGGAACGCATAAAGTTAGAAGCTTTACACAAAATGGGACTTAATTCAACTCGTATTGCGGAGCAAATAGGTGGGCGTTCAGAACGTACAATAAGGCGTGAAATTGCTAAAGGAATTGTAGAACTATTGAATAGTGACTTAACCACTCGAATGGAATATAGCGCAGAAATTGGGCAGTCAGAGCATGACAAACAAGGTGCCGCTAAAGGTCCTGCATTAAAAATAGGAAAAGATCACAAATTGGTGAGGTACTTAGAAAAAGCTATTGGTATAGATGGCGAATCTCCGTATGCAGCTATTCAAAATATCACAAATAAAGATCTACAATTTGAAACAACTATTTGCTTCAAAACTGTGTATAACTATTTGGATAATAATTTGTTTTTAAATATAAGTAACAAAGATCTGCCTGTTAAAAAGAATGCTAAAAAGAGAAACTATAAAAAAATAAGATCAGCGTATAACAATACCAAAGGAACTAGCATATCGGAGAGACCTGCAGCGGTAGCTGCACGTGATGAGATAGGCCATTGGGAAATGGACACTGTAGTTGGCAAACAGGGTACAAAAACTGTCTTAATGGTGTTAAGTGAAAGAGTAACTCGTAAGGAGTTAGTCTTTAAAATACCATCTAAATCACAGGCGGCTGTCGTGAAAGAATTGGACAAATTGGAGCGTAAAATGGGAATGTTATTCTCAAAAACATTTAAAACAATCACCTGTGATAACGGCTGTGAGAACCTTGATTTCGAGGGTATTGAGAACTCAGTAAGAAATAAACGAAAGAGAACTAAAGTGTATTATGCTCACCCATATAGTTCATGGGAGCGAGGCACAAACGAAAATATCAATAAAATGATACGACGATTTATCCCAAAAGGTGTGGATATTTCAGCATTCTCTAAAAAACAAATTATGCAAATACAGCACTGGATCAACAATTATCCAAGAAGGATTTTCAACGGTTTATCTGCCAATATGATGGAACAGAAAACCATTACAACTTAACATTATATTTTTCTTCAAAATTTCGGACATTTTATATTGCAATCTACAACAAACTACAACCTTAAATATTATTATTTACAATTATCAATTGATATGCTAAAATTATTTATTATATCAAGACTCTGATTCTATTTATGATGATTTATGGAGGAGCTCAATGACAAAAGGACAAATTGAAGCGAAATTAAGCGAAGCAATTAGTAAATTTGAGATTGAACACATGGGTAGAGGCCCAGAAAAAATTCGGACAATCATATTTCAAGATTTAATAATAGTAAGACTTAAAGGATTTTTAAGTAAATCAGAAAAAAGCTTGGCTCAAAGCAAGGAAGGCGTCGATTTAATTAAAAGACTGAATATTGCTTTGTTTGAGAATGCAAGAGAAAATTTGGAAGAAACTATAAAATCTATAATTGATGTTAATATAGTAAGTACTTATTCTGATGTGAGTACCAAAACAGGTGAAAAAATTATAGCTATAATTGTAGACCAAGATATTGAAGAACGATTAATAAAATAATCATGGAAGACGCACTGAAGGGTCAATGACCAGTCAAGGGGTAAGCCAATAACAATAACTCTGAGTGAGGAGTTTTTGTTATTGGCTTTTTTATTGATTTTAATTTTAAAGGAGTATTATAAAAAACGAAGGGGATGATAATATGAAATTTAAGCAAAGGTGGATATATGTGATTTTGGGAATTATAATTATGATGTGCTTAGGCACTGTATACTCATGGAGTGTTTTTAGGATTCCAATTGAAAAGGCTTTTAATATAGGATCTACTCAAAGTGGCTTTCCTTACATGGTTTCTTTAGCAGCTTATTCATTTTTTATGTTTATAACTGGAAAATATTTAGAGAAATACAGTCCAAGAATGGTTATTTCTATGGGTGCACTTCTTGTAGCATTAGGATGGATATTATCTGCATATGCACCAAATATATACATTTTAACTATAACATATGGGGTAATAATTGGCGCTGGCGTAGGCATAGCATATGGAGCTCCGATGACAGTAGTAGCAAAATGGTTTCCAGAAAAAAAAGGCTTAGTAGTAGGCATTGTATTAATAGGATTTGGGTTGTCACCACTTATAACAGCTCCACTTGCAAGAAATTTAATAGAAAGTTATGGAATAACAAAAGCTTTCCTAATATTAGGTGTATCTTTTGGGGTAATAATACCTTTGCTTTCGTATCCATTTAGATATCCGTCTGATGTGGAAAGTAAAAGTCTTGAAACAACTGCAAGCACAAAAATTCATATGAATGGTACGAATACTGCTAAAATGATTAAATCAAAAAACTTTAAAGGGTTATATGTAAATTTTATGATTGGATCAATGATTGGACTAATGTTAATTGGAATGACAAGTAACGTTGGTGTAGAACTCATTAAGCTATCCCCAAAAACAGTAGCTTTATTAATGATCGTATTTGCAGTTTTTAATGGAATAGGTAGACCTATATTTGGCTTGATTACGGATAAGTACTCGTCTAAAACCGCCATGCTAATTTCTTACGCACTAATTATTATCGCAGCATTATTAATGCTAGTGGCAAATGAAGGCAGTTTAGTATTATTTAGTATAGCGTTTTCGATATTTTGGTTTAATCTTGGAGGATGGTTAGCTATAGCGCCTACTTCAACTCTTGATATGTATGGAACGAAACATTATAGTGAGAATTATGGTGTTGTGTTTACGGCATATGGTATAGGAGCCATTATCGGGGTGTTGGCTTCTGGACTTCTAATGGATATCCTTGCGAATTATAATTATATTTTTTATTTTATAATTGGTTTATGTATTATGGGTATTCTTTCATCTAAAAGAATGATTAAAACGTAATCTAACAGAATTGCCCATTTTAGTGGGCTAGAGTTAAGAGATGATTGATAGTAATTTCTAAGTTATTATATTTAATGCTACGTAATATTAATATTACGTAGCATTAAATATAATACAGTAAACTTCATGATGAACAGAATAATGTATTAGTATAACTTTTGGTTGAAGAAAAACGTGAAGTAGGTAGTAGATATATTTCGAGTTAATTTAGAGCTTTGGTTATAGCTAACTTTGATAATCGTTTTAAAGGTAGAAGCCCAATAATTACACAGGTAATAATGGTTTCCACACTTAGGTATGAACCGTTATATAAAAGGGAGTATAAATAAACAGAGGTTCCTTTTGGAGCATAGCTTCCGAAGAACACTACTCCAGAAATAAAATGGCATGTAAATCTAGCTAGCATTGCTACGACTACGCCAATAAGTATGACCTTAGTATTACGTGATCTAAAGTAACCAACTATTCCAATGGCCATAAAAGGAAGCGGATAATCAAATAGTACTTGCACTGGATGGAGTGCGAAGGGTGCTACTAAAAAATTAATAATTCCAAATAAAAAACCTGTTAAAAACCCAACTTCAGGACCATAAAATAAGGATATAAGTATGATTGGAACCATGCTCCCAGCAGTAATGCTACCACCTTGTGGTAATTTTATAATTGTAATAAACTGCAATACAGTAGATAATGCAAGAGATATACCAACTAAAGTTATCATCTGCGTAGTAAATTTAATTTTCCTAACTTTCAAAACTGCATAGATTAATAACAAAACTCCTAATAGTGCAAAAAGAGCAATGGGGGTTTTTGTAATTTCAGCGATTCTTTCGGTAAAAGTCATTTTTATAGCCTCCATGTATTGTGCTACAGAAGTATTATGGCAAAAACAAAAAAACTATATTCAAAAAAGGAATATAGTTAATGTACTTATACATCATAACCGCTTTCCTCCGCTGGTATTATCCAGATCAGGTATAAGGGTCAATGAATTAAATATTCATATCTCAGCCATTAGGCACCCCTAGCACATATTTTATTATTATAATTTAATTATATAGAAGTATATTATATTTTACAACCTGTTTTAGATATTTATGAATTAAAAGAAAATAATAAAACAAAGAAAATACCGGAAAAGATTGATTTTATAATCTGGATGGTATAAAGTTAATAAATGTAAGGTGATCAATTTAGCATTAGGGTTACAAAATACTCAGGGAATTTATTATTAAGGGGTTTTGTATTAGATGATGAAGATTAAAAAATAATATGTGTTTCCGAAAAAATACATACAAGGAGGTTATTATGAGAAAAAAAATAATTTTAATATTTACACTCGTTATTTTAATGTCTCTTTCGGGGTGTTCAAGATCGAAGATTGCTACAATAAAAAAAACTGCCCCAGTTAAACCAGCAACTGCAGTTGAACCCATTAAACCGGCTGAACCCGCTCAAACCTCTTCGATACCCGCTTTTGACAAGACTGCTGTTATGAAGGCTTCAGGAAAGAGTGTTCCAGTTTTAATGTACCATTCAATTGACTACGAAAAAGATAATCCTATTCGTCTTCCTGTTAAAAGATTTGAGGAGCAACTAAAATATTTAAAAGATAATGGTTATTATACTATTACACTTACAAATTTATATGAATATCTTATTAAGGATATACCAATACCTGAAAAATCCATAGTTCTTACTTTTGATGATGGTTATGAAGATAATTATACGGATATGTTCCCTGTTTTGAAAAAGTATAATTTTAAAGCAACAATTTTTGTTATTACTGGTAGTATTGATAAAAGTCCTAACTATATGACTTCGAAACAGCTTGTGGAAATGGAAAAATATGGAGTGGAAATAGGGAGTCATACCGTAAAGCATGAAAATTTAAAAGAGATGCCTAAGGATAAGCAACTAGAAACTTTAGTTAAATCTAAAAAAGATTTGGAAAAAATATTAAATAAACAAATAAAATTCTTTTCCTACCCTTATGGTGGATACAGCAAAACTTCAATTGAGGCTGTACGAGAAGCAGGGTATACAATGGCTTTTAGTACTGACGGCAGATGGTCTTCCAAAGAGGATGGTATACTTTCCTTACATAGGGTATATATAAGTTCATTCCATGACATGGAAGAATTTAAGAAACGTATTTCTAATACAGATTAAATTTTAATAAAGTTCAATATTTAGAGTTGGGTCCCTAAGTTACTAGGGGCCCAACTTTTATATGTATTATTCTAGGTACACCAAATTGTAAGGTGTCTCCTGATAAACATAATAATTTAACCAGTTTAAAAAAAGCAAACTTGAGTGACCTCTCCATTTTACGATAGGTATTTTTAATGGATCGTCTTTTGGATAATAATTTTTGGGGACATTTATATTTAAGCCGTTTGCTATATCCCTGTCATATTCATTTTTTAATGTTAATGGATCATACTCTGAATGCCCGGTTATAAAAATTTGTCTTCCCTTTTTTGCTGATACAATGTAAATGCCTGATTCCTCAGATTCTGATAAAATTTCAAGCTCATCTATTTTATCAATATCAACTTTTCTTATTTCAGTATGTCTTGAATGTGGAACATAAAATTCATCATCAAATCCACTCAAAAGTTTAACGTTTTGCTTTGTTATTTTATGTTTAAACACTCCAAATACTTTACTATCAAGTTTATGTTTTTGCACTCCGTAATGATAATGAAGCCCTGCTTGAGCACCCCAACAAATATGCAAGGTAGAGTATACATTGTGAACACTCCATTCCATAATTTTTTTAAGCTCCTCCCAGTAATCCACTTCTTCAAAGGGAATACTTTCAATTGGCGCTCCAGTTATTATCATTCCATCAAATCTAGAATTCTTTATTTCTTCAAAAGTGTTATAAAATTTAATTAAATGTTCCTGCGATATATTTTTACATGCATGGCTTGCAGGGTGAAGAAGAACTATATCAATCTGTAGTGGAGAGTTCCCAAGAAGTCTTAAAATTTGTGTTTCAGTATCGATTTTTGTTGGCATAAGGTTTAAAATCACAATTTTTAAAGGCCGAATATCTTGGTGAAATGCGCAGTCTTCTGTAATAGTAAAAATGTTCTCTTTATTTAAAGTTTTAAACGCTGGAAGATTGTCAGGTATTTTTATTGGCATTTGCATCCTCCTTGTAATTAGGCATCTTATAAAAAAAAGCTGCTTTCCTATAAGGAAAGCAGCATGATTAACTTTAATAAACAATAAAATTGTATTATAAAATTTGCTATCGTCCTTATCTTTCAGATTTTATAATCTGATGGAATTGACACCATTGCACTCCACTTAAGAATGCTGGTTGTCGGGCATCATCGGGCCAGTCCCTCTGCCGCTCTGGATAAGTTGTATTCAGTTGTTATTGCTTAGTATATTACTCGTAAAAGCAATTGTCAATAGGTAAAAATGTCTTTGTTTTATTTTTGACAATATTGAACATATGTGTTACGATTGCTACTGTTCATCGGAGGGTATATAGATAATTATATGCTGGATAAGATGGTTGGATAAAGCCAACTGCCTTATCCAGCATTTTTTTATTTTAGGAGGCACATATTATGACACAACAGAACATTTTAACAGAAGGAAAGGTTATTATGAAACAAGAGAATACTTTAACAGAGGGTAAGGTTATCCCAACGCTTTTAAAATTTGCATTTCCGTTTCTATTAGCAAGCTTGTTGCAAGCACTCTATGGTGCAGCTGATTTGTTGGTTGTTGGACAGTTTGATAATTCGGCGCAAGTTTCTGCTGTGGCAACAGGAAGCCAGATTATGCAGACAATCACAAGCGTTATCCTTGGATTAACAACTGGAGGTACTATTTTAATTGGCAACTATTTGGGTGCAAAAAAATATAAAGATATTGCAGAGTCAGTTGGAACTATCATTTGTACATTTGGTATAATAGCAGCTGTGTTGACTGTAATTATGGTGGTAATGACAGGTACTATTACAAATTTAATGAATACGCCAACAGAGGCATTTGAATACACAAAACAATATATTTTTATCTGTTCTTGTGGTATTCCATTTATTATAGGGTACAATGCGTTGAGTGGTATTCTGCGAGGGCTAGACAATTCAAAAGCACCATTATTCTTTATTGCGGTAGCTTGCGTAACTAATATTATGGTAGATTTAATATTAGTGGGTGGGTTCCATATGGGGGCTCCAGGAGCTGCAATTGCTACTATAGCTGCTCAAGCTATAAGCTTCATAATTGGGGTGCTGTATATAAAAAAGATAGGTTTTAACTTTGAGTTTCATCGTAGTCATATTAGGATTGAAGCAGGAAAAGCAAAGAAGGTATTTAAGCTAGGATTACCAATAGCATTACAGGATGGTTTAATTAATATTTCTTTTATAATAATTACAGCAGTTATTAATGTAATGGGACTTACTGCTTCTGCATCTGTAGGTGTTGTCGAAAAAATAATTGTATTTACAATGCTTCCAACGATTGCATTTGCTTCAGCAATTGCATCAATGACAGCTCAGAATATGGGGGCAGGAAAGAAGGAAAGAGCAAAACAATGTTTGTATATAGGCACGGGATGCTCATTAATATTAGGAATAATATGTTATGCATATGCACAATGGAATCCAACATCGCTTACAGCATTGTTTTCTAGGGATACAGCGGTCATAGAAACAGCTGCATTATATATTAAATCATACAGCATCGATTGCATTTTGGTATGCTTTGTATTTTGTATGAACTCGTTTTTTAGTGGTTGTGGTAATTCGTTATTTCCAATGATTCACAGTTTAATTGCTACATTTATCATTCGTATACCGTTATCTTTTGTTTTAAGTAAAATAGTAGGTATGACTCTATATGAAATTGGATTTGCTTCTCCTCTTGCAACATTCGCATCACTTGTAATGTGTATAATCTACATGAAATCAGGTAAATGGAATAATAATAAAATTATATAATATAATGTGAAAAGTAAAAAAAAATGATTTCTGTGCACAACACAGAAATCATCTTTTTGATTCAGCATAGACTTATTTAAAATTTTTATTTGTAAAGGGTATATTTTTATTTAAATATTTCTTTTCATAGTGGCTATACATAAACCAGGCAACAGCCCCAAAGAATACTGGGCCACCTATACTCTGAAGCGTTATGATCAATTTTCCTTCCAGTGCTGGTTGTATTATTGAGAAGAAGTTTGCAAATCCAACAGTGAACATAACAACTATTGTCCATATTAGTGCACTTCTTTCAGTTTTGAATATTTCAAAAGGCTTAATAATATCTTTGTTTTTCTTAAATGGTGTAAAAGCAAAAGCTATAAACATGTATGGAAGAGTCATAGCTACATTAGTCATAGCTACTAACACAACGAAAAAACCTGACATATTCTCTCCACCAAAGGATACAAGAGCAATAATAACACAAACTATTGTAGCTTGAATCCACATAGCCCTTTGAGGCATTCCATTTTTCATTTCTGCCATTTTCCCAGGCCATAATTTAGCTGGAGTACCTTCAATTAATTGCTTTAATGGAGAAAACATTAATGTAAAGAATGCACCGGCTAAAGCTAAGAACATTGAAAGCCCAACGAATCTAGCTACTCCATGCGCCAAAGCTAAACATGTTGCTTCGCTTGCACCGAATGCACTACCAAGAGAATACCCTAGGTTACTCATTACTACATAACCAACATTACCTAAGTGAACGCCATTTCCAGTCATAACAGTTGACCAGTTAGTAAATATACCAACAAGGAATAGTCCAAGTGCGTATCCAACTGAGATAATAATTGCTGAAATAACAACACCCTTAGGGAAGTTTTTTTCAGCATTTTCTGTTTCGTCAACTAGTCCTCCTACAACTTCAATACCACCATAAGCAAATATAGCAAATACTACGAAAGCAAATGATGAAATCATATTTCCAGAATAAGCAGGATCTGGTGAAGATATGAATGAACTAAGTCCAGTTATTGGCTGAGCTAACTGGCCATGATTTCCTATAAGGACTAGTAGAGATCCGACTAATAATACTACGTTTAACAATGCAACTGCAGTGCCACCTAGTGATGTTACCTTTTTAATTTTATCTAATCCCTTAGTTGATATAAATGTAACAAATATTATCCAAAGCATTCCAAGTATTCCTAAAGTTTTAGGCCCGGTTAATCCAAATAAGGCCCAAGTCTGTGTTGTGTCTTTTCCAAATATTGCATTCGATATTGGAACCCAAACTCCTGAGGCAACGTTAACCATCCAAATTACATAAGATGCATACCACATGAACGTTGCCATAAAAGCAAATTTAGCCCCCACTGATTTTTCCATCCATGAGTAGATTCCACCTTTTTCATCCTTGAAAGCTGCACCAAACTCAGATAGCATGAAAGCAAAAGGAATAAAAAATGTTATTCCAGACAGTATGTACCAAGGAATGGCAGCATAACCCATTTTATAGAATGATCTGGGAATGTTGTTAAATCCATAAACCGAAGTAAAAATCATTAAAACTAATGACACTAATGTTAAATGTTTAGTACTTTTTACTTTTTCCGACATGTTTTTTCCCCCTTTAATGTAGACGATCTAAGTTAATTTACTTTGTTAATATCATTATATAGCAACTGGTAAAAATTTCAATAGCAAAGGGGTTATTTATAGTTAATAATTGTAAAATAGACCGATAAATACTATAGTGATTAGGTAAATAGTGCATAAGGTAAGAAAAGAGGATATAATAAGGGAAGCTTTGAAACTAACTTTTTATTGTAAATCCATTTAAATAAAGGGGAAGATGATGATAAAAACAAATGCTATGCGAATTTTAGATAAAGGGAATGTAGAATACAATGTTATAACTTATGATATCAAAGATGATAAAATAGATGGAGTGTCTGTGGCAAATAAGATAGGTAGAGATGAAAAGTATGTCTATAAAACTTTAGTGACACATGGAATTTCTAAAAATATTTATATTATATTAATTCCAGTTAGAGAAGAAATGGACTTTAAGAAAGTAGCTAAAGTAACTAACGAGAAGAGAATAGAAATGTTAGATTTAAAGGATCTTCAAAAGGTTACAGGATATGTTAGAGGGGGGTGTTCCCCTATAGGTATGAAGAAACAGTATAAAACATTTATTGATAAAAGTGCTCTCGAAATAGATACCATAATTGTAAGTGCCGGAAAAATAGGAGTTCAAGTAGAAATCAACGCAAATTTATTAAAGGATAATGTGGAGGGTGAGTTTGCTTTTTTAGTAAAGTAATCTAACAATTATTCTGAGGGATTATCCAATCGGGATAATAAATTATCATAGGGTGGTGTATTAGCAATTTTAAAATAGGGGATGTTAATGATAAATTACGTTTCTAAAAACTTTTAACGACATTTCAGAAGGAAAGTCTCACACTTCTATAAGTGGGAGTAACTACTATAAGTGGAAGTATTTGCACAATTGGGTGTAAAATATTATAATATGCAATTACAGTTTAGATAAGAAGAAGTTGAACTTAGGTTACAAAAGAATGTGAATAAAAAAATTGGCAAAAGCCAGATAGTGAACTACTGAAATATATATTTCAGTAGTTTTTTGAATATCGAGCATTTTTAATATTACTTGTAATTTATTTCATTATCGGATTTCAATTTAAAGATGAAATGTTGATACAACAGTTGTTAGTACTATATTAGGTACTTTTATTAATTAATCAATATTTTTTATTATTCTACAAGGATTTCCAACAGCGATAACATTAGCTGGAATATTTTTTGTAACCACGCTACCAGAACCTATTACGCTATTATCTCCAATAGTTACGCCGGGATTTATTATAGAGCCACCACCAATCCATACATTATTACCTATAGTTACAGCTTTTGTATAATCAGCATTTTTGGGCCTTAATTTGGGATCAATTAAATGAGTTGCAGTAAATATGCTTACATTAGGAGCACACAATACATCATGTCCAATTTTTACAAGTCCATCATCTAAAACCAAAAAATTAAAATTCGCATAGAAATTTTCTCCAATTTCAATATTAGTGCCATAATCACAATGAAAGGGAGGTTCTATTTCAAAATTCCCGCCTATTTCTCCAAGTAGTTTTTTAATAATATTTATTCGCTCGATTGTTTCCTCGGGATCTGTATTATTATATAGTTTTGTAAGATGCCTAGCTTTATTTCTTAAGAGTACTAAATCTTTATCATAGGCATTATATATTTCACCATTTAGCATCTTTTGTTGTTCATTCATTTTATACACTCCTTATTATACTTAGTTAGTATGAGTATAGCATAGTAGAATAAACAGTAGAATTAAAGAGCCAATAAAGCTTAATATAGAAAGTAAAGTGATTAGAAATGGAACCATGTGATATGTCTTTAAAGTATATGATATACAGCGAGAATAAGGGGCGCGTTTCACAAGAATTTGGAAAGGAAATTATGGCAAAATAAGCATGGAAGAACAAAAAACTAAGTCACTTAGATTATTTATGTGACTTAGCCTAATCATATGATTTTGCTCGAATCTAAGTAGAAAATTATTTTTTTACATTGTCTTTGTCGGGCATAGGCATCATATGGTGCATATGCATCATACACATCATACACATCATATGCATCATATGCATCATACAGTTCTGCATCATAGGATCCATTGGTGTCTGAGTCATAGGCATCATTGACATCATAGGATTCATTTGATTCATAGGCATCGTAGGCATCATAGGATCCATTTGATTCATAGGCATCATATGCATCATGGGATCCATTTGATTCATAGGCATCGTAGGATTCATTTCTTTCATGTTTTTACAGTCCATTGAATAATTTTTCATAAAAATCTCCTTATAAAAGTTATACACAATATATTATTATGTAAAATAACATTTTATGTTACTACCTTTTCTAATTTAAAACATACTTCTAAAGAATCTTTATTGTTTTATATATAAGTAATTGTAAGTAGTTAAAGAGAACTACATGCCTGCAAAATTTCAAAATAAAATTAAACCATTAAAAAACGCGATTTTTTAATGGTTTAATATTTGTGATACTATACTATTTTTTTAATTCCGTTTTTCCTGTCAATTTACTTTTGGCATCCATTTTAAATGTAGATTTAGCTTCATCAGTAGTAAAATATATATTTCCGTCAACGGTAGCATCTTTTAACTGAAAGTTATTTGCAGAAACATAAAGATCACCTTTGAAAGTCCCATGTTCTATACTGCCGTTAACACTATTGATAGTTAATTTTGGAACAGTTAAAGTGAATCTAGCAGTTATGTTTTTATTCTCATCTTGGCTGTATAGAGCTATCTTACGTTGTATAATATCTTTGCCACTATCATCTTTTTTACCGTTTTTATACTCACCATCAACTACAAGATCTTTATCAATAGCTAAATCCTTTGTTATTGCAATAATCCATGTCCCCTTGCTACTTATAGCCTTTTCAAAAGTAGCTGTAGTATTTACTATTGAAGCTGTGGTTACTACATTTGGGGTTGTTTCTGGCGGTGTTGTTTGTTTTGGGGGTGCAGGTTGCTTAGCGCATCCTACAAACAATACAGTTAATAGAGCTGATGTTAATAGTACAATTTTTGATTTCATGAAAAATCCTCCTTATTAGTAAAATAATTATCGGTTTAAATGTAGTATAACCAAAATCATAAAAATTCATGTTTTTAAATAAATTATATTTAAGTAAAAGTCAGATATGATTATTTTGAGATAATTGTTTTAATTTAGTTCTCATAATTATCTTTATATAATAATAATATTACTAGTATAGCGGTTATAAAGATTATTATCATTGAAGTAAATAGAAAAGCAGATAGATGAAACTAAACATTAGATTTCATACGCTGTTTTTTATGGTATAATTTTCTTGGATGTACTAATAATAAATTATAAATAAAGTAAGCAAAATCAATCCGTGCAGAAGGCTACACGAGATATTGGAAGGAAGTGAGTATTTAGTGAATTTGAGTACTTGTTGTACACTTACTCGCTAAAAATAAATTATGAATAATGAATTATTAGAAAAATATGCTCTTTTATTGGTAAAAACAGGAATTAACATTCAAAAGAATCAAACACTTGTAATCAACTCGCCTATAGAGTGCGCGTCTTTTACTAGAATTGTTTCTCGAAGTGCTTATATAGAGGGTGCTAGGGAAGTAATTATAAATTGGAGGGATGAATTATCCTCAAAAATTAAATTCATGCATGCGCCAGAAGAGGTTTTTGAAGAATATCCGGAATGGCAGAGAGATTTTTACTTATCTAATGCACGAATGGGCGCAGCTTTCTTAAGTATTTCAGCCTCTGATCCTGAACTTATGAAGGATGTTAATCCGCAGAGATTGTCAAAAGCACATAAAGCAGCTAGTACTGCAATAAAAGAATACAGAGATAGGCTTATGAGTAATAAAAATGTATGGTGTGTTGCATCAATTCCAACTTTATCCTGGGCAAAAAAAGTTTTTCCAGAACTATCAGAGGATAAGGCAATGGAAAAACTTTGGAACTCTATATTTAAAACAGTAAGGGTTGATACAGAGGATCCTGTTGCTTCATGGGAAACTCACAAAAGCAATCTAAAAAAAAGTATGGACTTTTTAAATTTGAATAACTTTAAATATTTGCAATATAAAAATTCATTGGGTACTGATCTTAAAATTGAGCTTCCAGAAAATCATTTATGGCTTGGAGGATCAGATTATACCCCAGAGGGCATAGAGTTTATAGCTAATATGCCTACTGAAGAGGTATTTACACTTCCTAAAAAAACTGGAGTTAATGGAATAGTAGTAAGCTCAAAACCTTTAAACTATAATGGAAATCTAATTGAAGAATTTTCACTTACTTTTAAGCAGGGAAGAATTGTAGATTTTAAAGCAAAAAATGGTTATGATATTTTAAAGAGCATTATTGAAACCGATGAAGGATCTTATTATCTTGGTGAAGTGGCTTTAGTACCATATGATTCTCCAATATCAAATTCAAATATACTATTTTACAATACACTTTTTGACGAAAATGCATCTTGCCATTTGGCTATTGGGAAAGCATATCCAGTATGCATAAAAAATGGTGAAAATTTAAGTAGTGAGGAACTTGCAAAACTAGGGGTCAATGATTCCTTTGTGCATGAAGATTTTATGGTTGGCACAGGAGATTTGCAAATAATAGGTATTACAGCAGATGGAAAAGAAATACCTATATTTAAGAGTGGTAATTTTGCATTTTAACCACATTTCAGAAGGAAAGTCTACTACTTCTATAAGCGGGAGGTAACTACCCTAGCAAAAATAAAACTTCAGTGGGATTATAAATATCCTTCTGGAGTTCTTCAAAGCTGTGCAGCTACCCAGGAGATGATTTAAAGGATAGAGATAAATATTATTTCACTATGGTATGATTTTATAATGATATAAAAAAATGATTGTATAAAAAAGTAAAAAAATATTGTACATGCATTCATAATATGTTAATATAAGTATATAATAGTAATTAATAATTGCTATCTAGAGAATCTAATATGATAAACAGCATATCCTCTTTTAAGGAAATTATTGTTAATCAAATTTAGATTTTAATTTCCAAATAAAAGGAGGAATATTTAAAATGGAAGACAAAAACTTAATTTGTAAAGACTGTGGGAAAGAATTCGTATTCACTGAGGGCGAACAAGCTTTCTACAAAGAAAAAGGATTTGAAAATGAACCACAAAGATGTGTTGATTGCAGAAGAGCAAGAAAACAACAAAATGATAATTCATCTTTTAGAAGATAGTATAAATAAGTGCAAAGCCCTATAAAACTTTGGTTTTATAGGGCTTTGCACTTATTTTCTAGGGAATTGTAAAAGTGCATAAGGTAGTGAAATTAATAAGTAATATTATTTTTTCGTATAATCTAACATAATACTAAGATGCTTATCACAAAGTTATCTGTTATTGGAGCAGGTCACAGTTAAATTTACCTAGGAATAACCCTTATGTAGAAGGAACTAGTGAAGTGGAAACTACAAACTAAAAAACTCCAGAAACATTCTGGAGTTTTTCTAACGATAAAAATATTATTTATTATGAGATAATTTAGAGCGTTTAGTCAATTTGTCATTATTTGCATCAATTTTCACGCCATTTTCAATTCCTATATCACCACCGCTTTGGGGGAACATTTTTCTCAGTTCGGCGTTAGTTTTTTTATCAGTTTTCATGTGACTTTTATTATTGTCCATAAGTATTACCTCCTTTTATATTAGGGTTATATAATAATATAACCTAATAATCATAAAAATATTTGCATGAGGAAGTTACTATAAATAGTAGAGATATTTTTACCTTTTTAAGTAATTAAGTAAAATAATATTTTGTAAAATTTGTATTTAACAATTTTAAATAGAGGTGTAATATTAATATGGAATATTTTTTATATGATTTAAAAATAATTTAGGAGGAAGTGACGTAATATGCCTTTTAATGTATACGATAGAAATAGGAAATATTTAGGGTTTATTCAAGCTGCATATCCACAATATACAAGTGTATTTATGGTTGCTAACACAGATATTAAGTTGGAAGAGAAGAATTTTAATAAAAGCAAAATAAAATTGGAGTTAGCTAGCTTTTTGGGCTGTAAAAACATTTTAGGGAAAATTAATGAACCAAGATTAAGCAAAAGCATAGATAATGTAATGAGAAAAGAATTTGGAAAATTTAAAGATAATACCTATGAAGAATTGTTGAAATTGGTATATCTTAGAATATTACGTTGTGAAGAAAAATTTCATTATAAAAGCATCCCAAATGAAGAAATCAATGCATATTTCTTGGTGGACATTAATAATGTTATAATTGAAAATGATTCAATAATTATGAATGAGGATACAGTATATGTTAGTAATGAAAAAATAGGAAATGATATTCCTATGGTTGCAAAGATTATTGATTATCCAAGAATACAAATTGATAGCATGACCTCAGGACAGGGGTTGCTATTAGGGGCAGACATTGCAGATTTGGCGGGAAGAAACCATATTCACAGGACAAAACTAAAAATAAAATCAGGAAATTTTGTATGTGATCTTAATTTGCCTGTAGAGTTATACTTGAAAAAGGGTGATACAATTCAAATATATGTATATAATAAGGTTATTAAAAGGATATTTTGCGATGGTATAATATATGAATTCTAATAATGTTTAGAGTTTAATACAAATGAAGACTGGAGAAATGAAAATGTATATCAATGAAACGAAATTAAAAGTAAGGTATGTAGAGACGGATCAAATGGCGATTGTGCATCATTCAAATTATTACGCTTGGTTTGAAGTAGGTAGAACGGAGTATATAACAGAAATAGGCATGACCTATAAACAGGTGGAAGAAAATAATATTATGTTACCAGTGGTAGAGAGCTCTTGTAGGTACATAGAAGGTGCAAAATATGAAGATATAATTATAATTCAAACATTCATGAAAGAGCTAAATGGGGCTAAGGTAATATTCAATTATAATGTTATTAGAGAAAATGACGGGAAAATCTTAGCTAAAGGCAGTACAACTCATGCTTTTGTTAATGAAAAATTTAGAGTTGTAAATCTTAAAAAAGTTAATATGGAGATGTGGAGTGGATTTGAAAAACTCTTTGAAAAGATAGAATAATGTACGATTATTCTATCTTTTCATTATAAATTATTTAACAAGCTTTGAAAAATAATGTTTAGGGATAAAGCCTTTCTTAATACCTTCTGTAACTAGCAAATAGGTTGCAGTGGTATCAAATCTAGCATCGTGAAAATTTGAAGTATCTCCAAAATATTCATTGCTTTTTAAATTTATATGAGTCTCATTTAACTTAAGAAATTTAATAGTTTCTGATAATTTTGGGTTTTTATATCCACCTCTTGAAGTAAGAAGTTTGCATATATCTTTATAATATTTCATTGTACAAAAAGTATGGCTAAGATTTAGCTTATGCCCACAACTTTCAAGTTCATGAGTTAAAAATTTTATATCAAAATTAACATTGTGTCCTATAAGAATGTCTGCGGTTAAAAAGTCATCAATAAAATCTTCGTGAGAATCTTCAAAAGTTTTGCCATTGCTTAGTTTAAATAAAGCCTCTACACTGAAACCATGCACATCTTGCGCAGATGGCTCTATATAATCTACTGTAAAGAAGATATTTTTACCTATTGTTTTTGTTGGTTTATAATTAGTATCAACAAGGATATAACTTAGTTGACATATATTACCTGGCCTTATGCCAGTAGTTTCTGTATCAAAAAAAATCATTCGCATTAGAGACCCTCCTGTAGTTATCACCTAGGTGTATATTTACAATTAATAGAATAATGTATAAAGGCTATTTAAAGTATTCCAACATTTCGTATTAATTAAAAATAACCTTATAGTAATTATAGCATAGATAATATATCTTTATATATTATAGAATGTTGTATATACTATTTATAAAGCCTTCTTTAATCATGTGTGAAAAATAGACTAAGCTAGTTATTTTTAGATATATTGGGTGAAATGGAGTTAATATGTATGATCGAATTGTTAAGAAATCTTACTAATAATTTAGGGTATGTGATTCTTATTGCTTTTTTTGTTTCTAGGATAGGGAGCTTTAAGAGGATCGTTCAAAAAGATGAGTTCAAAAAAAAAGATCTAATTATGCTCTCAATAATTTTTGGAACATTTGGAATTTTAGGGACCTATACGGGAACAGAGTTTAATGGAGCGATTGCTAATACTAGAATTATTGGAGTAATGGCAGGGGGAATATTATGTGGTCCTTTTGTAGGAATACTCGCAGGGGTTATAGCTGGAATCCACAGGCTACTAGTAGATGTAGGAGGGATTACATCAATACCTTGTACAATCGTAACTATAATTTCAGGAATAGTTGCAAGTATAATATATAAAAAATCAAATGAAAATAACAAGTGGTTGTATGGGCTAATTGGTGGGATTCTAATTGAAACGTTAGAAATGATTTTAATACTTGTGATGGCACATCCTTTTAGTAGGGCCTTAACAATTGTGGAAAGTATATATTTACCTATGAGCTTTACAAATGCCATAGGAATCGCAATTTTAATATTAATAATTCAAAAAATACATAAGGAAAAGGAAGAAATCGCAGCAAAACAAGCACAAATAGCTTTGGAAATAGCTAATAAAACATTGCCATATTTTAGAAAAATGCAAGAAAATTCATTTGAAGAGATATGTGGAATAATAAAAGATTCAATTCATTCAGATGCAGTATCTATAACAAATAAGGAGTATATATTAGCTCATGTAGGTGTAGGAGCTGATCATCATATAAGAGGAAAACGGATTGTAACAGAAGCTACAAAAAAAGTTATTAGAGAGGGAAACTTACTTTCTTTAACTAATGCAAAACAGATAGATTGTCCTAATGTTAAGTGCAATTTGAAATCCGCAATCATTGCTCCTTTGAAGGAAGGAGACGAAATGATAGGAACATTAAAAATATATTATTGCAGCGAGGATGCAATTTCCTTTAGAAATATAAACTTAGCCGTAGGATTATCCCAACTAATTTCTACTCAATTAGAAATTAGTAAATTAGGAGAGCTAAAGAATATGGCAAATAAGGCTGAAATAAAGGCGTTACAAGCTCAGATAAACCCTCATTTTTTATTTAATGCACTAAATACTATAATTTCATTTATTAGACTTGATCCTAACCGTGCAAGAGAGTTAATTATAAATTTATCCACTTACTTGAGATATAATTTAGAAACAGGAGAAAATCTCGTAGATATTTACCGTGAACTAGAGCAGGTTAAAGCATATATAGAGATAGAAAAAGCAAGGTTTGGAGAAAAACTTCATGTAATTTATGATATTGAAGACGATTTAGATGTCAAGATTCCAAATCTGATCATTCAACCAATAGTTGAAAATTCTATTAAACATGGTATTTTAGAGGGGAAAGGATACGGCAGCGTGACAATTGAAATTAAAAAAATTGCGGCTGGTGACATTACAATAGTAATTGAAGATGATGGAGTTGGAATTTCAAAAGAGATTATAGAAAAAGTCTATGAAGGTAAAATGGAAGAAAATAAAATAGGCATGTCAAATGTTCATAATAGATTAAAGTATATTTATGGTGAAGGATTAAGGATAGAAAGACTTACGAGTGGTACTAGAATCAATTTCAATGTGAGGGAAATAAGGGAGTGACGATATGAATTGTATTATTGTTGATGATGAATATCCTTCAAGAGAGGAGCTAAAGTACTTCATAAATAATTTCAGTAGTATAAAAATAATGGATGAATTTGATGATTCTATTAAGGCATTAGAGTTTATTGAGCAAAACAAACCGGATATTATTTTTTTGGATATCAATATGCCTAAATTAGATGGAATGGCATTAGGTAAAATTATTAATCACTTCCCGAAACATTACCTTATCATTTTTATTACGGCTCATAAAGATTATGCTGTAGATGCATTTGAAATTCAGGCTTATGATTATATATTAAAGCCGTATTCAGAAGAGCGTATAGTTAGTACATTAAAAAATATTGAGAAATTTTTCGATAAAAAAAGTATAAATAATAAAATAACACTTTGGAAAGATAATAAAATGATGGTGAGGAGTATGATTGATATTTCTTATTGTGAAGCAAGAGAAAGAGAAACATTAATTTATATTAAAGGAATGCAATACAATATAAATTGTAGCATTTCTGAGTTCTATAAAAAGCTTCCAGAAGAATTCTTTTTTAGAGGTCATAGATCATATATTATAAATACTGATAAAATAACTGAAATAATTCCATGGTTTAACAATACCTTTATGTTAAAACTGCAAGGTGAAGAAGTACATATACCGGTAAGTAGAAATAATATAATTGAGTTTAAACAACTAATGGGCATATAAAAGTACTCCATGCGCTTTTTTTGTTTTTTCATGTATAAAACTGTATTTAATTCTTAATAATATATTATAATTATGTCAATATAATATAATTATGTTAATAAATTGAAATGTAATTATAAATATTGAGGAGGAGTTAAAATGGTATCGTTTATTTTAGCAATTATCGCCCTTATAGTAGGTTATTTTATTTATGGTACAATTGTAGAAAAGGCCTTTGGGGCAGATGAAACAATTCAAACTCCAGCTATAAGGCTAGAGGATGGTGTAGATTTTGTTCAGATGCCCGCCTGGAAAATTTTCTTGATTCAATTTCTTAACATAGCGGGGTTAGGTCCTATATTTGGGGCAATTGCAGGTGCAATGTGGGGGCCAGCAGCATTTTTGTGGATTGTCTTTGGATGTATCTTTGCTGGGGGAGTCCATGATTATTTTTCAGGTATGCTATCAGTAAGACATGATGGCGCAAGTATACCAGAAGTTGTAGGGAAATATCTCGGTAAAGGTTTTCAAAACTTTATGAGAGTGTTTTCGGTAATACTTTTAATACTTGTAGGGGTGGTTTTTGTAACTGGACCAGCAAGTATTTTAAAAGGGTTAACAGGAATGAACTTTCAAACATTAATTTATATAATATTTGCATATTATATACTGGCAACAATGCTTCCAATCGATAAGCTTATAGGGAAAATATATCCTATTTTTGGTTTTTGTTTGTTATTTATGGCAGTTGGTGTTGCTGGTGCATTAATTTTTGGAGGATACCATATTCCAGAAGTAACACCAGCTAATTTAATGAATATGCATTCAAACCCAGGTGAAAACCCAATATTTCCTATGTTATTTATAACTATTGCTTGTGGAGCTATCTCAGGCTTCCATGCAACTCAATCGCCTTTAATGGCAAGATGCATAAGTAGTGAAAAACAAGGTAAGAAAATATTCTATGGTGCTATGATAGTAGAAGGTATAGTTGCATTAATTTGGGCAGCTGCAGCAATGAGCTTCTTTGGAGGAGTAGACCAGTTAAATGCTACTATGGCAATAAAAGATCATACAGCTGCATGGGTAGTAAATGAATCTTCAATTGGGTTACTTGGTAAAGTTGGTGGAGTATTGGCTATACTTGGAGTTGTAGCTTGTCCTATAACTTCTGGTGATACAGCATTTAGAAGTGCAAGATTAACTATAGCTGATGCATTTAAATTTAATCAAGGCCCGATTAAAAATAGATTTCTAATTAGTACCCCACTATTTGTGATAGGGTTCATATTAACTAAGATGGATTTTGCAATAATATGGAGATACTTTGGATGGTCTAACCAAACTTTAGCTACTATAGTGTTATGGACAGCAGGTATGTATATGGTTAGTATAGGTAAAAAACATTGGATGGCAACGGTGCCAGCTACATTTATGACAGCGGTATGTACTTCCTATATTTTAATTGCACCAGAGGGATTTAAGCTTTCTCAAAGTATTTCATACCCAGTTGGGATTATAGGAGCAATTGCAGCGATGGTAATTTTTTTGAGTGCGGCAAAAAAGGTAGAAGTAAAAAGTAACGTTAATATATAACATTTAGTTTAACGACATTTCAGAAGGAAAGTCTCCTACTTCTATAAGCGGGAGTACCTACTATAAGTAGGAGTTACTTGCCCTAACAAATATAAAACTTCAGTGGGAGTATAAATCTCCTTCTGAAGTCGTCAATGCGTCTTCTGCGAAGCTGTTGCAGCTCCGCAGGAGATGATTTAAGGCATATGAAAATAAAGATGATTGTTACAAAATAGTATATTAACGGACTTTTTATAAAATATAGACCATATATTGCAAATTTACAAACAATGGGTATATAAAAGCACTTTATGTGCTTTTTTTGTCGTTTCATGTATGAAAGCGTATTCAGTTCTTAAAAATACATTATAATTTAGTTGATAAATAATTAGGGGGAGTTCAAATGGTATCATTTATTTTAGCAATTATAGCGCTTATAGCAGGTTATTTTATTTACGGCACAATTATAGAAAAAGCTTTTGGAGCAGACGAGTCAATTAAAACACCCGCTGTAAGGCTAGCGGATGGTGTAGATTTTGTTGAAATGCCTGGATGGAAGATTTTCTTAATTCAATTTCTTAACATTGCAGGATTAGGACCTATATTTGGAGCGATTGCAGGTGCAATGTGGGGCCCGGTTGCATTTTTGTGGATTGTCTTCGGATGCATCTTTGCAGGTGGAGTTCATGATTATTTTTCGGGTATGCTATCAGTAAGACATGATGGTGCAAGTATTCCTGAAGTTGTAGGAAAATATCTTGGTAAAGGATTTCAAAACTTTATGAGAGTGTTTTCAGTAATAGTTTTAATACTAGTAGGAGTAGTTTTCGTAACTGGACCAGCAGGTATATTAAAAGATTTAACAGGTATGAATTTTCAACTATTAGTTTATATAATATTCGCATATTATTTACTGGCAACAATGGTTCCGATAGATAAGCTTATTGGAAAAATATATCCTATATTTGGATTTTGTTTGTTGATTATGGCAGTTGGTATTGCTTTTGCTTTAATCTTTGGTGGATACCATATTCCAGAAGTAACACTATCAAATTTGGTTAATATGCATTCAAATCCAGATAAAAATCCAATATTTCCTATGTTATTCATAACTATTGCTTGTGGGGCTATTTCGGGGTTCCATGCAACTCAATCGCCTTTGATGGCAAGGTGTATAAGTAGTGAAAAACAAGGTAAAAAAATATTTTATGGTTCAATGATCGTGGAAGGTATAGTTGCATTAATTTGGGCGGCGGCAGCAATGAGTTTCTTTGGAGGAGTAGACCAGTTAAATGCTACTATGGCAATTAGTGGTCATACAGCAGCATGGGTAGTAAACGAATCTTCAATTAGTTTGCTTGGAAAAGTTGGTGGAATCTTGGCTATACTCGGGGTTGTAGCATGTCCTATAACTTCTGGTGATACAGCGTTTAGAAGTGCAAGATTAACTTTGGCTGATGCATTTAAATTTAGTCAAGGTCCTATTAAAAACAGATTTGTAATTAGTATTCCACTATTTGTGGTAGGATTCATATTAACTAAGATGGATTTTGCAATAATATGGAGATACTTTGGATGGTCTAATCAAACTTTAGCTACTATAGTATTATGGACAGCGGGTATGTATATGGTTAGTATGGGTAAAAAACACTGGATGGCAACGGTGCCGGCTACATTTATGACAGCCGTATGTACTTCTTACATCTTAATTGCCCCAGAGGGGTTTAAACTTTCACAAAATATTTCATACATGATCGGGATTATAGGAGCAATTGCGGCAATGGTAATTTTCTTGATTGCATCAAAAAAGGTAGAATTAAAAAGCAACATTAATATATAAAATTTCTTTTAAATCTCTTTACAAAATAAAGGCTGTTAACATAAATATTATGTTGACAGCCTTTAAAATTCCTTTAAAATTCCTTTGAAATTTCATTTTTTACAATTTCACCATTAACCATTACCAATGCTACTTTACTTCTTAAATCAAAGGGATGTCCACTATATATAACAATATCGGCATCCTTTCCAATTTCCAAGCTTCCAACAATGCCATCTATGCCAAGTATTTCTGCAGCATTTATAGTTATTGCCTTAAGGGCCTCTTCTTCATCCATACCCTCTCTTGATGCAATGCCAGCACATACTGGGAGATATTGAAGTGGGATAACAGGATGGTCTGTCATTATGGCTACTTTTATACCTGCTTTTGATAAAATTCCAGGCGTTTTAAAAGTTAGATTTTTAAGTTCTACTTTTGATCTATTAGAAAGCGAAGGACCTAATATTACACCCTTTTGAATGCCTCCTTTTAAATAATCTATAATTAAGTGGCCTTCTGTGCAATGATCAAGGGTTATATCTATATTAAATTCCTTTGCGATTCGAAGAGCAGTAAGGATATCATCAGCTCTATGAGCATGAGCTTTTAGAGGTATTTCTTTTTTTATAACCTTTGCTAAAGCTTCCATTTTCATGTCAAATTCAGGCATTTTATCAGGATTTTCTAAGGCTTTATTTTGTTTTTCTATATACATCTTTGCCTTAATAAGATTTTCTCTTAAAATAGCAGCAGTGCCCATTCTTGTGCTGGGGGATTTTTTTTGAGCATGATATACCCTTTTAGGATTTTCACCAAAGGCTACTTTCATAGCAAGACACTCATTTACAATCATATCATCAATTCTATTTCCATAGGTTTTAATAACCGTAAACTGTCCACCAATTACATTGGCACTACCTGGACCAGTTGCAACGGTTGTTATTCCAGCGTCGATTGCATCTTTGAAACATATGTCCATAGGATTAATAGCGTCGATTGCTCTTAAATGAGGGGTAACTGGGTCAACAGCCTCATTACCATCAGCACCTTCAAAGCCCATTCCGTCTTCCCACATTCCAAGATGGCAGTGTGCATCAATCATTCCTGGCATAACAAACTTATTTTTAACATCGATAATTTCTGCGTTACGGGGTGGATTTACGTCATTTGCAATAGCAATAATTTTACCATGATCGATTAAAATCATTCCATTTTCAAAATCCTTATTTGCCATACTGTGTATATTGGCATTTTTAATTAAAATCATATAAACAACTCCTATGTATATCTAGTGTAACACATGCTACACCGATTGATTTTACTTTATCTATACATAGACTACATATAAACTACGCAATCTATAATGAAATTATTATACTAATACTATTATAACATTAATTAGTAAATATTGTAAAAGGGTTTTATGGGGAATTTAGAGATTAGATACTATAAAAAAGCTGATTAGAAAGTAAAATTTCTAATCAGCTTTTTCGTTTATTCTAAATTATTTTTTTGAAATTAGAAAGACTTTTTAATATTTAGACAAATGTAACAAAGTAAGTTATCGTCTGTGCTCAACCAAATCAATTGCTCCTAACACAATGTGAGCAAGCCCGAAGCCAATAACACCTGCTTCAATCATAGGAAGCTTATTTTTTTTATTCATACTGTTTTTTGAAAATGATGCTCCAGCCGTAGTAACAACTGCACCTAACATAGTTGGAATTAATCCTTCACGCATATTAAAAGACCTCCCTTTTTAATAATATGTTAATATATTTTACAAATATGAGATTATTAATACTATAAAATATATAGAATATAGTCTACATATTATTAAATATGGATTATAATGTATTCACATTTTATCTTCATATTTAATAGTTTTAGAATAAAAGTTATCTTCTAGGTAAAAATAAGATATTACAATATTTTATTAAAGTTTAGAGGAGGTAAATAAAAGTTTATGAAAAAAACAAAATTGCCAAAAGGTCAGCATGAAGAGGAAGTTGAAAATATAAAAAATTTGCTTGAAGAAGGCAAGGGCATGATTGAAATTTTAAACTTAACAAGTTTAAATGAAGAGGAAGTCATACAGATTAATGATAAAATTAGAGGAAAGAATAAATAATAAAATGTATTAGTATTAAACAAAATAATATGTAAAAGATAATAAAGGTAATGAGGCATATTAAAATAAATTTAAGGAGGAAAAATTATGGCGAAAAAAGGAATGAGTAGACCGCAAGCTCAGCCTAAAGGTGATAATAATAAGAAAATGAAGAAAGACGATGCTAAAAGGGTTCCAGTGGTAAGTAAATAAAGGAAATATAAAAAACTGCTTATTTTATAAGCAGTTTTTTATTATAAATCAATTACCACCATGTTGACTCAACATGGCGGTTAATTATAATTAGGGACTTAGTTGTAATCTAAAATTTGGTAATTATTCATATAACCCAAATCCGGTAATAACAACCATATCCCAATCAGTTTCTTCATTTTTAATCCAATGGTATTCAATGCAAAGTTCTTTTAACCAGGCATTAAGGCCACTACTTTTCTTGCTTACGTTCGGGGATTGTCTTCCGAAATTTTCCCTAATCATTTCAAGTAATTCTATTTGGTCTTCTTTTCCTAGCTCTTTATCTAGCATGTCGTCTATAACGTCACAACACTTTTCATAACATTTTTTGTCTTCAACATACAATTCGTCCGCGAGTAGCTGTCTTTTATTATTTAAAGTGTGTTGTACATTTTTAATTTCATCTAAATTTGATAAGTATTTCTTAGCTATGTTCATAGCGGAAATCTCATTATCTATTCTAACTATTGCTCTTTCTAATTTTGCATTTCTCATTTTAATCTTCCTACTTTACATTTTTTATTTAGTCATTAACTAAGGCATCTTAAAAAAATAACTAGTAAGCATGATAGTCTATTTTTTAGATGGCTAATGACAATAGATTAATTATATCATTAAATTCACTATGATACAAAACTCTACTTAAATAACCTCATCCTAAAAATCAAAATTTTATAAATTAATTAACCCTGGTAATTTATATGGTGTAAAATTAAATTAGTATTATGTATAAAATATCTTTTAAAATTTTAAAAAGTATGGTAAATTTATAAAAACAGAAAATTAAATTAAATATTAGGATGAGATGGGGAGTGGTTATATGAACAGTAGAAAAGAATATTTAAAAGGTGTAACAAAAATTGTGGTAAAGGTAGGAACTTCAACATTAACCCACTCTACAGGATTATTAAATTTTAAACGTATTGAAAATCTTATAAGACAATTGGCAGATATTCATAATCAAGGAATTCAGGTTGTACTAGTCACCTCTGGGGCTATAGGAGCAGGCATGGGGAAATTAGGGTTTACGGTTAGGCCGGAAACAATACCAGAAAAGCAGGCAGCGGCCGCTGTAGGTCAAGGCATTTTAATTCACATGTATGAAAAGTTTTTTTCAGAGTATGGAAAGACTATAGCACAGATTCTTTTAACAAAAGAGGATATCGTAGATAATACAAGATATCTAAATGCCCATAATACGTTTTTGACGTTATTATCTCAGGGGGTTATACCTGTAGTAAATGAAAATGATGCTGTAATCGTTGATGAAATAATGTTTGGAGACAATGACACATTATCTGCAATGGTAACAAGTCTAATAGGTGCGGATTTATTGATAATACTTTCTGATATTGATGGATTGTACGACTCAAACCCTAGGACAAATTCTGATGCGAAAATCATTTATAATGTATCTGAGATAACTGATGAAATTAAGGAATCTGCAGAAGGTGTAGGGTCAAATCTTGGAACTGGGGGTATGGCAACTAAGATTAAGGCAGCAGAAATTGTAGTAGCTGCAAATGCCTCTATGATTATTGCGGAAGGCTCTGAACCTAATATTATTAATGATATTTTAGAAGGTCGTGAAGTAGGGACATTATTCGAAAGAAATACAAAAACCATGAGCGGGAGATAGAATAGGATACACATTGTAATAGCATAGCTGTTATCTATGCTATAAAGCGCCAAGGAGGAGAAAAATTGAATTTTGAAGATTATATTATAAATATAGGCAGACGTGCTAAAGATGCGTCTAGAATCATGGTTACTGCTAGCACTAATGCGAAAAATAATGCACTTTTACATATGGCAAAAGCTTTAATAAACAGTGAAAACGCTATAATTGAAGCAAATATTAAGGATATGGAATTAGGTAAGAAAAATAATTTGTCTGTTGCAATGCTGGATAGATTAATGATTAATCAGCAGAGAATTGAAAATATGGCTGAGGGACTTAAAAATGTTGCATCACTTCCTGATCCTATAGGTGACGGAATAAAAAGATGGAAAAGACCAAATGATTTAGATATTTCCATGGTAAGAGTTCCATTGGGCGTTATAGGTATGATATATGAGTCAAGGCCAAATGTAACTGTAGATGCAGCAGCTTTATGCTTAAAGGCAGGTAATTCAATAATACTCAGAGGAGGTTCAGAGGCTATAAATACTAATATGGCTTTAGCTAAAGTTATTAAAAAAGCTGCTACTTTCGCAGGACTACCAGAAGGGTGTATTCAGCTTATTGAAATGGTGGATAGAGAATTAGTAAATAAGTTAGTAAAGCTTAATGATTACGTAGATGTAATTATTCCTAGAGGTGGCGCTGGACTTAAAAAAGCCATTATAGCAAATGCTACTGTACCAGTAATCGAGACAGGGCTAGGTATTTGTCATATATATGTGGATTCAGAGGCTGATTTAGGTATGGCGGAAGAAATAGTAGTTAACGCTAAAACTCAAAGACCGGGAGTATGTAATGCAGTAGAAACACTACTTGTACATGAAAATATTGCTAGTGAGTTTTTACCAAGGCTTGCACAAAGACTTTATGGATTAGGTGTGGAAATTAGAATATGTGAAAAAGGAATTCAAATTATTAAAGATGCGAAGGCTGCGATCTACGCGGATTGGGATACTGAGTATTTGGATTTAATACTTTCAATTAAAGTTGTTGAGTCAATGGAAGAAGCTATTGACCATATTTTTAAATACGGAACAAAACATTCAGAAGCTATAATAACTAATAATTATAGAAATTCGCAGAGATTTTTAATGCAAGTAGATGCCTCTTGTGTATATGTAAATGCTTCTACAAGATTTACAGATGGCGCAGAATTTGGATTTGGTGCAGAAATAGGTATAAGCAATCAAAAACTTCATGCTAGGGGCCCAATGGGGCTTGAGCAGTTAACAACTACAAAATATCTTATATATGGAGATGGGCAAGTTAGGGAATAATGAGCTACCTCAAAAGTAAAATTTATGTAGGATAACTAAAATCATATTAATATTTTAAATTAAAAATAGTAAAAGCACTGTCAATATTATCGAGTTTCAATAATATTGACAGTGCTTTTTTAGATTTTAGTATTTTTTGTACATAGCTTTAAACATTCACCACAGCCCTTAATTATATTGGAATGCAACAATTCCATTTCTTGTCCATTTGCCAAGGCTGCAGAAATAGCTAAGGGGTTAAAAGTTTTGTAAATCATTGACTTTTATTTATCAAGATGGTAATCTTAACGAAGGGTATAATAGGAAAAAAAACAATATTTTTACAAAAAAATAACAAAGCGTTAGTTATTTATAAATATTCTAAATGAATCTAGAAAACGTATACGAAAGGTAACTATATTTATTGTATGCATCCTAAAAAAAGGCGTAATAAATATAGTAAGTAGGATTATATTATTCATTTCTTTGTAGTATTTTGAATTATCACAATGTCTAGAGTACAAATACAGTCTCCATTATTGTAAATTTATTTATAATTTAATTGAGTAGTCACGGAAACTAATATGTAAAACTTAATTATGTATAGAGTCATTATAGTGCTATAAATTTTATGTTCAGAGAGCAGTTAGGAATAAAAATAGGTATAGCAAACAAGCCTACACGATGCAGGAATTTTCAGAAAAAAGTACTTAATTGTCAAACAGCTACTCTAATAAATTTAAAATACTAAAACCTGAAACTTTAAGTCTTGCATCTAGATGAATATTAATTCCAGCAATCATAGTCATAAATGAATAACGTTTTTTACCATGTATTCGTAAAGTATGAATTTTATAATCATTTAGAATACGATTGTTTATACGTTCTGAGCAGGTTCTAGTTTTATAAATAGTTTTCCATTGTTTTGAGCCGCGAGGCACAGGAGTAAACAACCGCAAATCCCATGATGGTTTAGTGTAGATTACTCGCCCATAAGGTGAAGGTGAGCACTGTTCACAGCAAGAGCAACTAGCAACCTTTTTTAAAACTAAAGGGCAACGCCATTTAAGGCGTGAACGACTTTTTTCATAACCGTTATAGACCATTTCATGGCCACCAATACAGATAGGAAATCCTTTTTCATTAATATCTAGAGTAACTGGATATTTTGAATTTCCTTTGTTTTTGGAGTTCAGATCAATAAAGGGATTAATGTTCCATTTAGAACATAATTCATATGTAGGGTAGTTATCATTAGCTGAGTCAAGAACATAATTTGATATAGTGAACTGCGGTAACAGTTCTCTAAATTCAGCTAATGCTACTATTCCAGTGACACTGTCGTGTCTGCTTGCCTCTACAAATCGTAGATAAATAGGTAGATCTATCTTATATTTTTTATTATAGACAGATAAAGCATAGAGAGTGTAGCCATAAAACCAACGATTTTCATGGCTGTCCCAACCCCAATTAGCATTTATGTCAGAAAGTCTACGAGGGCATTTGCAATCGTAAATTCCATTTTCACGGCAGTCACAAACTTTAGAACCATAGTAAGAAGACTTACAGTGAACACAAGTACCATCGCCGCCAACTGTAAGGTTATCTTTTTCTATTAAGTTAAGATTAAAAGAGGGTTCTACAGCAACTAATGAGAATATTTTTTGAAGCAGCCTTTCGGCTCTTAGGGAAAATGAGCGACCAGCTTCAAAAAAATCTGAAATTCTCTTAACAACACCAGTTTTTTTATTAGGAAGCTTTTTATTTTTCCCGGGTGCCTTAATTTTAGAGGGTTTCTTCTTATACGAATATATTTTTTTTAGGTTTACCCTGTCGGTAGACAGATTTGAAAGCCATAATCTAGAGATAAAATCATAATGAGCACCAAGTGATGGGACATTATTTTTAGTGCAGCCTATACAGGTTGCAAGTAACTCACAGGCATGAATCTTTTTAACCCAGTTGGTAATGCTTGTTTCCTTTTGAAAAAGCATTAAAGAAAATGAACGAAATATCTCAGGTTGAAGAGTTGCAGGTCTACCAATATTAGAATAATAAGGTTTTAATATCTCTCTAAGAATATCTAAGTCTAAGCAATACAACTTAGAGATAGAAGGTTCAAGTTCTATAATTTTTTTAGGAAAAGCTTTGTAGAAACATGAGAGATTTAAAATAATAAATTGCTGATAATCAGCATGAGAGCTCCAATTTTTAAGCATAAAATAATCCTCCTATTAAAACATGTCTTTAAGAGGAGGACCGCAAAATTTTACAGGCTTGTCAAGTGTTTTATGCAAAAAAAGTGGGGGAATCAACAAAAATTAATGATACTAAAAATGAGTAATCACAGGAGCTAAGGAGTTTCCGTGAAAGCTCTAATTATAAAAGGGGGATATATTCTATGAGGACAGTAAATTCACCTAGAAACAACGATGGTATCTTGTATAAGATAAACGACAAACCACCAATCCACATTACAATCATACTTGCTTTTCAACACATTATGGCGGCGTTCGGAGGTATTGTAGCAGTTCCACTAATAGTTGGAGGTGCTTTAGGACTACCAGTGAAAGACATTGCATTTTTAGTAAGTGCTGCATTATTTGCAGCGGGCATCGCTACATTTATTCAAGCCAAAGGAATTGGTCCTGTAGGGTCTAAACTTCCATGTGTTATGGGAACTGATTTTACATTTGTTGGACCATCTATAGCAGTAGGTTCTGCTTTCGGGTTGCCGGGAATGTTTGGTGCAACAATAATGGGATCTTTCATTGAGATTTTTTTAAGTTATTTTATTAAACCTCTAAGGAAATTTTTTCCGCCAATTGTAACGGGAACTGTTGTTATGTTAATTGGTTTAACTTTAATACCTGTATCAATAGATTGGGCTGCTGGTGGAGTCGGATCTAAAGATTATGGAAGCGTAAGGAATGTATGTATAGCGTTTGCGGTTATGTTAGTAATTGCTTTATTAAATAGATACGGTAAAGGACTCATTTCTTCTGCATCAGTTATAATTGGTCTGGTATTTGGATACGCAATATGTTTTCCATTAGGAATGCTTGATTTTTCAGCAATTACAAATGCTAGCTGGATTGCATTTCCAACAATTTTCAAATATGGTGTTACCTTTAAGCTCAGTGCATTTGCTGCATTTATTACAGCATATCTAGTAACAACTGTTGAGACGGTAGGATGTCTTATGGCTGTTGGTGAAGCATCGGGAAAAGAGGTAACATCAGAAGAACTTTCAAAAGGTATACTTGCTGATGGTGTTGGGTCTCTTATAGCAGGATTTGTTAATGCGGGGCCTAATACATCATTTTCACAAAATGTGGGGCTTATACCACTTACTAAAGTTGCAAGTAGATTTGTAGTTGCTGTTGCTGGAATTATTTTAATGGGATTAGGTATATTTCCTAAAATTGGTGCCCTGATTGCAATTATGCCAAGTCCGGTTTTAGGTGGTGCAGGTATTATAATGTTTGGAATGATAGTATCAGCGGGAATTAAGACTATTAAAGCTGTAGAACTTAACAATAGAAATATGCTTATTCTTGCTATTTCAATTGGAATAGGGTTAGGGGTTACTGTAAGGCCAGATTTTTTAAGTAGTATGCCGTCGGTAGTTAAAAGTTTCTTTTCTTCAGGTATAAGTGCGGGTACAGTGTCAGCTCTATTACTTAATTTTATATTAAAAGAAGAATTACCAGCTAAGCTAGATTCAAACTTAGATTCAAAAACAATTTCACAATAAAAAATCAAATAAGAGGTTATTGAATATAATAATGACACATTTAGTGAGTAGTCACGGAAACTAATATGTAAAACTTAATTATGTATAGAGTCATTATAGTGCTATAAATTTTATGTTCAGAGAGCAGTTAGGAATAAAAATAGGTATAGCAAACAAGCCTACACGATGCAGGAATTTTCAGAAAAAAGTACTTAATTGTCAAACAGCTACTCTAATAAATTTAAAATACTAAAACCTGAAACTTTAAGTCTTGCATCTAGATGAATATTAATTCCAGCAATCATAGTCATAAATGAATAACGTTTTTTACCATGTATTCGTAAAGTATGAATTTTATAATCATTTAGAATACGATTGTTTATACGTTCTGAGCAGGTTCTAGTTTTATAAATAGTTTTCCATTGTTTTGAGCCGCGAGGCACAGGAGTAAACAACCGCAAATCCCATGATGGTTTAGTGTAGATTACTCGCCCATAAGGTGAAGGTGAGCACTGTTCACAGCAAGAGCAACTAGCAACCTTTTTTAAAACTAAAGGGCAACGCCATTTAAGGCGTGAACGACTTTTTTCATAACCGTTATAGACCATTTCATGGCCACCAATACAGATAGGAAATCCTTTTTCATTAATATCTAGAGTAACTGGATATTTTGAATTTCCTTTGTTTTTGGAGTTCAGATCAATAAAGGGATTAATGTTCCATTTAGAACATAATTCATATGTAGGGTAGTTATCATTAGCTGAGTCAAGAACATAATTTGATATAGTGAACTGCGGTAACAGTTCTCTAAATTCAGCTAATGCTACTATTCCAGTGACACTGTCGTGTCTGCTTGCCTCTACAAATCGTAGATAAATAGGTAGATCTATCTTATATTTTTTATTATAGACAGATAAAGCATAGAGAGTGTAGCCATAAAACCAACGATTTTCATGGCTGTCCCAACCCCAATTAGCATTTATGTCAGAAAGTCTACGAGGGCATTTGCAATCGTAAATTCCATTTTCACGGCAGTCACAAACTTTAGAACCATAGTAAGAAGACTTACAGTGAACACAAGTACCATCGCCGCCAACTGTAAGGTTATCTTTTTCTATTAAGTTAAGATTAAAAGAGGGTTCTACAGCAACTAATGAGAATATTTTTTGAAGCAGCCTTTCGGCTCTTAGGGAAAATGAGCGACCAGCTTCAAAAAAATCTGAAATTCTCTTAACAACACCAGTTTTTTTATTAGGAAGCTTTTTATTTTTCCCGGGTGCCTTAATTTTAGAGGGTTTCTTCTTATACGAATATATTTTTTTTAGGTTTACCCTGTCGGTAGACAGATTTGAAAGCCATAATCTAGAGATAAAATCATAATGAGCACCAAGTGATGGGACATTATTTTTAGTGCAGCCTATACAGGTTGCAAGTAACTCACAGGCATGAATCTTTTTAACCCAGTTGGTAATGCTTGTTTCCTTTTGAAAAAGCATTAAAGAAAATGAACGAAATATCTCAGGTTGAAGAGTTGCAGGTCTACCAATATTAGAATAATAAGGTTTTAATATCTCTCTAAGAATATCTAAGTCTAAGCAATACAACTTAGAGATAGAAGGTTCAAGTTCTATAATTTTTTTAGGAAAAGCTTTGTAGAAACATGAGAGATTTAAAATAATAAATTGCTGATAATCAGCATGAGAGCTCCAATTTTTAAGCATAAAATAATCCTCCTATTAAAACATGTCTTTAAGAGGAGGACCGCAAAATTTTACAGGCTTGTCAAGTGTTTTATGCAAAAAAAGTGGGGGAATCAACAAAAATTAATGATACTAAAAATGAGTAATCACAGGAGCTAAGGAGTTTCCGTGAAAGCTCTTAGTATACAAGGAGGGAAAACATGAGTATTGGGAAAAGTATTAAAAGGGTTGATGCTTTTGATAAAGTAACTGGACGTGCACAATATACAGATGATTTTCAATTAAATAATTCTCTAGTTGCTAAAGTTCTTCATAGTACTATAGCTAATGGATTTGTTAAGGCTATTGATATTACAGAGGCAATTAAGCTCCTAGGAGTTGTAAAAATTGTAACTTGTTTTGATGTTCCTAATATTAAATTTCCAACAGCTGGGCATCCTTTTTCAATTGACCCTAGTCATGCGGATATTGCGGACAGGAAGTTACTTAATCAAAGAGTTAGATACTATGGTGATGACATAGCAGCTGTAGTTGCTAAAGATAGTGTAACGGCAATAAGAGCAATTAATCTTATAAAAGTTGAATATGATGAATATAAACCATTAATGTCCATTGAAGCTGCTTTAAAAGAAGGGGCAAAAGCAATTCATGAAGATTACCCTGATAATATTCTTTCGCATACAAATTATGAAATGGGTAATTATGATAATGCGATAAAAGAACAAGGACTTATTGTTTTTGAAGGGGAATACGAAACTCCGACCGTCAAACATTGCCAGATTGAAAATCCAATTTCCTATGCATATGAGGAGGGAAAAAGAATTGTTGTTGTTTCATCAACTCAAATTCCTCATATTGCAAGACGTGTAATTGGTCAAGCACTTGGTGTTGATTGGGGTAAAATCAGAGTTATTAAGCCATATATAGGTGGAGGATTTGGAAATAAACAAGATGTTCTTTATGAACCACTTAATGCATATTTATGTAAGGTTGTTGGTGGTAGATGTGTCAAACTTGATCTGACCCGGGAAGAGGATTTTGCTAATACCCGCGTGCGTACTGCCATGAAAATCAAAATAAAAAGTTATCTAAGACCAAATGGACGATTTGTTGCAAGAAAAGTTGAGATATATGGGAATAAAGGTGCTTATGCATCACATGGACATAGTGTAACAAATAAAGCTGGCCACGCATTTAAACAGATATATCAAGATGCGGTTGCAACTAAAGGTGATATGTATTCAGTATTTACGAATATGCCTCCATCTGGTGCCATGCGTGGTTATGGGATACCACAAATAACTTTTGCGCTTGAATCCCATATGGACGATATTGCAACAAAATTTGGGTTAGACAGGATTGAAATAAGAAAACTTAATGCTATGAAAGTAGGTTTTGTTGATAATCAGGTTAAATGCAATAGTAATGGTCTTAATGAATGCATCGAAAAAGGTAGAAAATATATTGAGTGGGACAATAAACTTAAAGAATACCAAAATCAAACAGGACCCATAAGAAAAGGGGTTGGTATGGCAATATTTAGTTATGCAACAGGTGTTTATCCAATATCACTCGAAACAGCATCTTGCAGGATTGTGCTTAATCAAGATGGTTCTGTTCAAGTTCAAATGGGTGCGACAGAGATAGGTCAGGGGGCAGATACGGTATTTAGTCAAATGGTATCAGAAGTTCTAGATATTCCAATTGAAAATGTCCATATGATATCAACTCAAGATACGGATATTACCCCCTTTGACACAGGTGCTTATGCATCTAGGCAATCCTATGTATCGGGGATGGCCGCTAAAAAAACAGCTATAAAGCTCAAAGAAAAAATAATCGAACATGCAAATTTCATTTTAAAACTTCCATCAGGCAACATTGATCTTAAAGATAATAACATTATAAATAAGGAAACTGGTGAAGTTTTAGCTTCACTTAAAGAAGTTGCTATGCATGCACTTTACAATGTAGAAAGATCAGTTCATATAACAGCTGAGGAAACGAACCAATGTAAATCGAATACATTTTCTTTTGGAGTATGTTTTGTCGATGTTGAAGTTGATATTCCCGTTGGTAAAATTAAAGTTATTAAAGTTATTAACGTTCATGACTGTGGTAAAGTTCTTAATCCAGCACTTGCTAAAGCACAGGTACATGGTGGTATGAGCATGGGACTCGGTTATGGTTTAAGTGAGCAGCTATTGTTTAATGAAAAGACTGGTAAATTACTTAATGACAATTTACTTGATTATAAATTTCCAACTATTATGGATACACCACATTTGGAAGCCCAGTTTGCGCAAACATATGATGTGTCAGGGCCTTTTGGTAACAAGGCACTAGGAGAACCGCCTGCAATACCCATTGCACCTGCAATTAGAAATGCTGTGCTAAATGCTACAGGAGTTCAGTTTAATGTTGCTCCGTTAACGCCACAAAGACTTGTAGAAAAATTTAAGAATCAAAATTTGATATAAAGATGGAGGCGACATAACAATGTATGATATCGGAAAAATATACAGTGCAACTTCAACTCAAGATGCAATACAGCACCTTGTAGATGACCCTGATGCTGTAATTATTGCAGGCGGAAGTGATGTACTTATTAAGATTCGCCATGGAAAGCTTGCTGGATGTTCTCTTATAAGTATTTATGGATTAGATCAGCTAAGAGGAGTATCGATGGAGGAAAATGGTAGTATAAAAATAGGCGCTCTTACGAGTTTTTCACATATAACCAAAAACAGTATTATTAAAAAATATATTTCTGTTTTAGGAGAAGCGGTTGATGAAATAGGAGGCCCACAATTAAGAAACATTGGCACAATTGGAGGAAATATTTCAAATGGTGTTACAAGTGCCGACAGTGCATCGACGTTATTTGCACTGAATGCTATTCTTGAAATAGAAGGCCCAAATGGGAAGAGAGTTATTCCTATTTCGCAGTATTATGTAGGCCCAGGAAAAGTTAGTCTAAAAAATGGTGAAATACTTACGGCTATATATATTACAAAAGAAAATTATGAGGATTTTACAGGTAATTATATTAAATATTCTATGCGTAATGCAATGGATATTGCAACCCTTGGATGCAGTGTAACTTGCAAACTTAATGTGCAAAAAGATGTGGTTTACGATGTACATCTTGCCTTTGGGGTTGCAGGTCCTATTCCTATGAGATGTCCAAAAGCTGAAGAAGCTATAAAGGGAATGAAAATATCTGATGAAATGTTCAATATTTTTGGAGAAGTAGCAAAGACAGAAGTTAATCCACGTACTTCCTGGCGTGCATCTAAAGATTTTCGTCTCCAGCTTGTTTACGAATTATGTAAACGGGCTTTAAAGGAATCAATAAGACTATCGGGAGGTATGATCAATGGCTAATACAATTTTAAATTTCACAGTAAATGATGAACCTAAACAACTTATGATAGATGATAGAGAATCACTTACGGATGTTCTCAGAAATCATCTTCATCTTACAAGCGTTAAAAAGGGCTGTGAGGTTGGAGAATGTGGGGCTTGTACTGTTCTTATAAATGGTGAAGCTTTTGATTCTTGTATTTACCTTGCAATTTGGGCAGAGGGTAAAGAAATTCGTACAATTGAGGGTTTGATGGATGATGATGGAAATATAACAGATATTCAAGAAGCGTTTATTGATGAAGGTGCTGTCCAATGCGGTTTTTGTACATGTGGAGCTGTTATGGCATCTATACCTGTTCTTGAAGACAGTAAAGAGTATACAACAGATGAAATTAAAAAAGAACTTTCAGGTAATCTTTGTCGTTGTACAGGCTATGAGAATATATTGAATGCTGTAGAAAAAGTTAAAAAGCATCGCTGCAAAAACTGTGAAAGTTAAGAAGTGGGAGACTTTCCTTCTGAAATGTCATTAAATTTTGAAAAACAAAGCACTTCCATCAATGCGATGAAAGTGCTTTGTTTTTCATTTCTAATATTGAACCCTATCTGTTTTGATTTTCCATTTTTTAAAAGCTTCAAGGCTCTCTTCTCTATCTATTTGTAGCACTTCGACTTGCAATATCTTTGCAGTTCCGTTTATTACATCATAAATATATTGGTCATCAAAATCTATGTTTGCAGCATCTTGCCTAGTTGAACCATAATAAAGAGTTTTTATTTTTGCCCAATGAATTGCTGCGAAACACATAGGACAAGGTTCACAAGAGGAGTATATTACGCAATCTGATAAATCAAATTTACCAAGTGTACTGGAAGCTTTTCTAATGGCTGTAACCTCAGCATGTGCAGTAGGGTCATTGGTCTTAATAACTTGATTATGAGCGGAACTTATAATTTCACCATTTCTTACAATAACGGCTCCAAAAGGACCACCATCATTGTTCTCCATTCCGGCCAAAGCTTCTTCTATAGCGATTTTCATAAACTTATTCATTTTTATACCACCTTATTAAAAAGCCACTAAAGTGGCTTAATTCTTTTTTACATGTTTTTTGATTCAGATTTATTATTAGTAATAATAATGTTTTCAGGTTTATCTTTAGGTAAGATAAGGTTTAATGCTATTGCAACTATAGTTGTAACAACAATAGATGATTTTCCGAATATAGATATAAACCATCCTGGGAATAGAGCAAATGCATTGGGTACTTGAACTATACCTAGACCTAACGCAACTGCAATGCCTACAACCGTTGAGTTTCTCATTGTAAGATTATTTGAAGCAATCATCTTAACCCCTGTCATTGTTATTGTGGCAAAAACAGAGATTGTTGCTCCACCAAGAACACATTGAGGGATAGTTGTAAGCAGTGAGGCAAATTTAGGAATAAGACCTGCTAAAATTACAACAAAAGAAGCAAAAGCAAATACCCACTTATTGATAACTTTATTTGTAATTACTATACCTACATTTTGGCTATATGTTGCAGTTGGCATACAACCAAAGAAAGCACCAATTATACTTGAAAATCCGTTTCCAATAATACCACCAGAAAGCTCTTTGTCAGTAGGAGTTCTATCCATACCTCCACTTGTTGTAGCAGATAAATCACCTATAGCTTGAACAGAATTTACAATATACATTATAGCCATAGATATTATAGCTGTAATATTAAAGCTTATACCAAAGTGTAGTAGCTTTGGAGCTTGAAACAATCCAGCTGAAGCCACCGCATCAAAGGATACCATTCCAAGAAACATAGCAATAACATATCCCACAATTATACCTATTAAAATAGATGCTAGTTTGAGAGTTCCTTTAGTAAAATAATTTAAAAACATTACAACAGCAAGTGTTGTTAGGGCAACAGCCCAATTTTTAGGAGAGCCGAAAGTTGGAGAACCAGCACCACCAGCTATATACATAATAGCGACTGAGTAGAGTGATAATCCTATGCTAAATATAACCGTACCAGTAACAAGCGGTGGAAAGAATACTAAAAGTTTTTTCACAAACATTCCGAAAAGTATAGCAATTAAACCACCTATTATTTGGGCTCCAAAAACAGTAGCAATGTTAAATTCACCAGTAATAGCCGTTAATGTTGGAACATATGCAAAACTTACTCCCATAATTACAGGTAATCGTGAACCAATAACTTTACCGAGTGGGAAAATTTGAATTAAAGTTGCTATGCCGGCAAAAAACAGTGAGGATTGTACAAGTAAAATTTTGTCAGAAGCGGTGAGATTTGCAACACCACCAATAATGAGAGCCGGTGTAACACAACCAACAATCATAGCAACAACGTGTTGCAGGCCCAGTGGTATAATTTCTTTAAATGAAGGTTTACCATCATATTGGAATAGTAAGGATTTTTGATTAGAACTCATAAAAACTTCCCCCCATGATTTAATTTGGGTTATTTTACTTTGCGTTCTTTATCGCTTATTTCAAGCGTAGCTAAAACTTCCTGTGGATTTTTAACTTTACTTAAGAAGATCATAGCAGCTATTGTATAAGGTTTATAACTTGCTTCTTTATAAAGTGGTATGCGGTAACGATCAAATACAGAAGCATCAACTTCTCCAACTACGCAGTTAACACCGGAGATATCAGCGGGCAAACAGTGAAGATAAAGTGCTTTCCCATCTTTTGTAGTTTTCATAAGTTCCTCAGTACACTGCCAATCCTTATGCTCAGCATTTTGTGCAAGGAGTTCTTTTTCAAGCGTATTTATACCAGCTTGGTCATTTTTTGCATATAAATCTGTACGTTTTTCCATAGCAACAAAAGGAGCCCAGCTCTTAGGATAAACTATGTCGGCATCTTTGAATGCTTCTTCCATAGAATTCGTTTTTGTAAATGAACCGCCAGACTTCGCAGCATTTTTTATTGCGATTTCTTCGACTTCACTCATAACTTCGTAACCTTCTGGATGTGCAAGAACAACGTTCATACCAAAACGAGTTAAAAGTCCAATTACTCCTTGAGGAACTGAAAGTGGTTTACCATAGGATGGAGAATACGCCCATGACATAGCGATCTTTTTGCCTTTTAAATTTTCAATGCCACCAAATTCATTTATAATATGAAGAGCATCAGCCATACATTGAGTAGGGTGATCTATATCACATTGCAAACTAACAAGTGTCGGACGTTGTTCTAAAATTCCTTCATCATTACCTTCTTGTACAGCCTTAGAAACTTTACGCATATAAGCATTACCTTTTCCAATATACATATCATCACGGATGCCTATAACATCTGCCATGAAAGAAATCATGTTAGCAGTTTCTCTTACTGTTTCACCATGAGCAACCTGAGATTTTCCTTCATCAAGATCTTGAACTTCAAGACCAAGAAGGTTACAAGCAGAAGCAAAGCTAAATCTTGTACGAGTTGAATTGTCACGGAACAGTGAAATTCCAAGGCCACTATCAAAGATCTTTGATGATATGTTATTTGTTCTTAATTCTTTAAGAGCTTCTGCAACTGTGAACACTGACTCGAGTTCATCTTTTGATTTTTCCCATGTGAGAAGAAAATCATTATTATACATATTATTGAAATCTAGGGAGTTAAGTTTGCTGATGTATTTATCCATTAAAGCCATTTTAAAAAACTCCTTTTTATTTAATATTATTTAATATTATTTATTTTTACAATAAATCGTTGGGAGAGCAGCATATACAGCAGCACATTTAACCAAGTCAGCTTTCCAAGTTTTTTCATTTGGAGCATGAGCTTCCTCCTCTTTACCAGGTCCAAAACCAATACAAGGAATATTGTATCTACCCATTATAGAAACTCCATTTGTAGAGAAGGTCCATTTATCAACAATCGGTGTTCCATACATACCTTCGTATGATTCAACCATTGCTTTTGTAGCGGGGGCATCAACAGGCAGAACCCATGTAGGGAAATAACAATCAGTTGGATAAACAAGACTTGTCCAGCTTGGTTTTTCATATTTGTACATTGTTACTTCAGCTTTATATTTTTTAGCAAAAGGCAGCGTACGAACTTGTTCAAGAGCTATTTCAAAAGTTTCACCATCTGTTAAACGACGATCAAGTGAAATTGCACACATATCAGCAACAGCACAACGCGATGGAGAATTAAAGAATATCTCAGAAACAGTAACAGTTCCTTTACCGAGGAACTCATCATAATGCAAATTATCGTTAAGACCTCTAATTTCTTGAAGAATATCAGCCATTTTATATATAGCATTATCACCACGCTCTGGAGCTGAACCATGGCAAGATACTCCCTTAACTTCAACACGTATTTCCATACGACCACGATGACCTCTATATATATTTCCGTTTGTAGGTTCTGTTATAACAACGAATTCAGGTTTTATCTTATCTTCATTATGAATATATTGCCAACATAATCCATCACAGTCTTCTTCTTGAACTGTACCAGTAACTAAAACAGTGTATTTGTCAGATAAAAGTCCCATATCCTTCATGATTTTTGCACCATAAGTAGCAGAAACTATACCACCAAGTTGATCTGAGGAACCACGTCCACCAATTTCTTCATCATTTTCATAACCAATGTATGGATCAAATGTCCAGTTACTTAATTCACCAAGCCCAACAGTATCAATGTGGGCATCATAAGCTATAAGAGTTTTACCGGATCCCATGTAACCTAAAATATTTCCCATCTTATCAATTTCTACTTTTTCAAAACCAAGGGACTCCATTTCCGCGGCGATTCGTCTTATAACGCCTCCCTCTCCTGAACTTTCACCTGGTATAGCTATTAAATCACGTAAGAACTTTGTCATTGGAACTTTATAGCCCTCTGCTTTTTCCTTAATACTATTAAAATCCATTTTTTATTCCCCCTTAAATTTGAATAAATATTAAATTTCTAGCTAAAGTGATATGCATTATAATGATGAATAATTACCATCCCATACAATATTACGATAAACATCTGGGTCAGTATCTCCCTCTGTTGAGAATAAGAGTACTTTTGAATTTTCATCAAGTTTTAGAGCCTCTTTTAAATCTTTTAAATCATTATTTTTCATTATATTAAAGAGAATACCCATTGTTACAGCGCCAGATTCACCAGAAGTAACCGTAGGATCTCCCTTAATAGGTGCAGCAAGTAGTCTCATTCCTTTAGCAGAAATATTATCTGGGCAAGATACAAAGAATGAACTATTATTTTTTAAAATATCCCATGATATTGTGTTTGGTTCACCACATGCAAGGCCTGCCATGATTGTTTGCATATCATCAGTAACAATTCTTATATTTCCATCTTTTGCTGATGCTGAGCGGAATATACAATCTGCTTTATTCGGCTCTACTATAGTAACTATTGGTGCATTTTCAGGATAAGCATTTGCAAAATAGCCTTGAACTGCACCAGCAAGAGAACCCACACCAGCTTGTAGAAAAATATGAGTTGGTGCATCACAGTTATCATCATGAAGCTGCTCATTAGCTTCCATTGCCATTGTTCCATAACCTTGCATAATCCAAGAAGGTATTTCTTCATAACCTTCCCATGCAGTATCTTGAACAACTACAGAATTAGGAGTTTTTGCTGACTCGGCTATTGCGATGCGGACGCACTCGTCATAATTTGCATTTTCGATTGTAGCTGTAGCACCTTCATTTTGAATGTTCCTTAGTCTAGTTTCTGATGAGCCTTTTGGCATAAAAACAACACATTTTTGGCTTAACTTGTTAGCAGACCAAGCAAGACCTCTTCCATGATTTCCATCAGTTGCTGTGAAGAAAGTTGTTTGTCCGAATTCTTTAAGAAGTTCTTTTGATGTAATAGTATTATAATGAAGAGTTGATATATCTTTGCCTAATTTTTTTGCAATGTAACGACCTATAGCAAAAGAACCACCTAAGACCTTAAAAGCATTTAAGCCAAATCTATAAGACTCATCTTTTACATACAGATTTTTAAGGCCAAGGAATCTAGCCATATTATCTAGTTTAGCTAAGGGTGTTTGACTATACTGTGGGAAGCTTTTATGGAAAGAAGATGCCTTATCAATTTTTTCAAGGGACATTATATTTAACATTTTATTACTGTTTTTAGTGAGATCATTCCGTACCCATTTTATTTTATTCATAACAAAACCTCCGGAAAATTTATTTTTTTATATCTACATAATTGTAGATTGAATACTTTGAAATTCCGAAAAAACTTGCTATTTTATCGCCTGCTTTAGTGATTAGGAAAGCGCCGGCATCATTAAGATATTGAATAGCTTGTATCTTTTCGTCTTTACTCATTAAAGCAACTGGTTTATTTATTTTTTTTACAGATTCCTCTAATAAATCATCTAGTAGTTGATTTACATTTTGAGGAATTTTATTCCCGTCGTAAATATTCTCTTTATGACTAATCAAGGATTCTATACAATTACTAGCCATAGTTAGTTCAGTAATATCATAGTTAATAGAAAATATACCAACAGGAATGTTTTCATCATTTCGTATATATATAGTACTTGATTTTAAAACCCTGCCATCATGAGTTTTGGTAATATAGTTTAAATTATCTTCAATTTGTTCACAATTACTTTTCAAAGCATTTAATACAACGCGAGAAGCACTACTGGTGCTTGTTGTTCTCTTTGTAACATCGCCATTCTCAATAAAGAGAATTGGGTAATCTGGATTACCGGAAGATAAGTCATGTATAACCACTTCACAATTTCGCCCAAATTGGGATGAAATGCCTTTGGCTAATTTTTTTAAAAAATCTAAATTACTGTTAATATCCATAATAAACCTCTCAATCAGTTATATAATAAGTAATAATTATTAAAATTTTACAAATATTTTATAAATTCAGTATATCAGTATTTTTTTTATAAATCAACAAAAATTACAAAAATTTTTTAAGTTTACAAAAAAATTAAAATAACAAATTGACTAAAGTCGGAAAAAAATGGTAGAATAAATTTGGAATAGTAAAAACAATGAGAACAATCAATTAATTGCATATCATTTTGAAAATATATTACAGGAGGGATATTATGATTTTAATAGGCAATGGTAGGTTATTGACTAGAGATAATGACAATACATTTATTGAGGATGGTTGTGTATGTATTGATGCTAATATTATAGTGAACATCGGAACCACAGAGCAAATGAAGAAAAAGTATGAGGGCGCTGAGTTTATTGATGCTAAAAAAGGTTTAATTATGCCAGGAATGATTAATACTCATCATCACATATATAGTGCATTTGCCCGTGGTCTTTCTATTAAAGGGAATAACCCTAAAAGCTTTTTAGATATTCTTTCTGGAATGTGGTGGAAAATAGATAGATTATTAACACTCGAAGATACAAAATATAGTGCATATGAAACGTACTTAGATTGTATAAGAAATGGGGTTACAACTGTTTTTGACCATCATGCAAGTTACGGTAGTATTGAAGGAAGTTTATTTCAAATATCGGGTGTTGCTAAAAAGCTAGGAATTCGTACATCTTTATGTTATGAAGTTTCTGATAGAGATGGAGAGGGAAAAATGAGACAAGCTGTAAAAGAAAATGTTGAATTTATGAATGCAGCTAAAAAGGATTCCTCTGATATGCAAAAGGGTATGATGGGACTTCATGCATCTTTTACATTAAGTAATAAAACTCTTGAATATTGCGCCCGAAATACGCCGTATGGTGCTGGTTATCATGTGCACACAGCAGAAGGTATAGAGGATGTATATGATTCTTTAAAAAAATATAATAAAAGAATAGTAAATCGTTTATTTGATCTTGATATTTTGGGTGAAAAAACTATTGCTGTTCACTGTATACACATAAATCCTGCTGAAATGGATTTATTAAAAGAAACAGATACAATGGTAGTTCATAACCCAGAATCTAATATGGGTAACGCTGTAGGATGTACACCTGTGCTAGAGTTTGTAAAAAAAGAATTGATTGTAGGGCTTGGAACTGATGGATATACAAGCGACATGTTTGAATCCATGAAGGTTGCAAATATTTTGCATAAGCATAATAACTGTAATTCATCTGTTGGTTGGGGTGAAATTCCTTTAATGACATTTAAAAACAATGCAAAGATTGCTAATAGATTTTTTGAAAAACCTCTTGGAGTTATACAAAAAGGAGCTTATGCTGACATCATAGTAGCAGAATACGATCCACTAACGCCATTTAATGCAAATAATGCAAACGCTCATATTTTATTTGGAATTAATGGGAGATGTGTAACAACTACAATGATAAATGGTAAGGTTCTTATGAAGGACCGTGAAATAATCGGTGTTGATTCTGAACAAATCATGGCGAAATCAAGAGAATTATCAAATGAATTATGGAATAAAATCAATAGTTAAAAAACAAATAAAAATAAGGGGGCATTACCTATGGGTGATAGAATGACGCCTATTCCATTTAAAAACTTAATGGAGTGGATAATTTACGAAAATAAAAAGCAGGTCAAGATATTTGGAGTAAACAAATTTTTCAAAAAGCAGGATAATAAGGTTCTTGAAATATTTGGAGAAAAAATTGAAACTCCTTTTGGTCCAGCAGCTGGTCCACATACACAGCTAGCACAAAATATAATTGCAGCATACGTTTCTGGGTGTAGATTTTTTGAATTAAAAACAGTACAAACTCTTGACGGTGAAGATTTACCTGTATCAAAGCCATGCATAAAAGCAGAAGATGAGTGCTATAACGTAGAGTGGTCAACTGAGCTTAGAGTTCCAGAGGCATATGCGGAGTATGTTAAAGCGTGGTTTGCACTAAAAATATTATCAAAGGAGCTTGAACTAGGAAGTCCTGATGGATTTATTTTTAATATGAGCGTAGGATATGATTTTGAAGGAATAAATTCACCTAAAATAGGTGAATTTATTATGGGTCTTAAAGATGCATCTAAAAGTGATATATGGAGTGAATGCAGGTTATACGTCTTTAAAAATATGGATAAATTTCAAAATATTGACAAAGAATATGTTGAGCATATATCACCTAAGGTATGTACATCGATAACATTATCAACATTACATGGATGTCCATCACATGAAATTGAACGCATTGCAACATACCTAATAAATGAAAAAGGACTAAATACCTATGTAAAATGTAATCCCACATTATTAGGTTATAAATTTGTACGTAAAACTTTAGATAGTATGGGATACGATTATGTTTCATTTGATGAACATCACTTCAATGAGGACTTGCAATTTAATGATGCTACTTCTATGTTTAGAGGGTTACAAGATTTGGCAAGTAAAAAAGGATTGTCATTTGGTGTTAAATTAACGAATACAGTTCCAGCTCAGATTAAAAATGCTGAATTACCAGGCGATGAGATGTATATGTCAGGAAAATCTCTATATCCTCTTTCAATAGCACTTGCATATAAGCTTTCAAAAGAATTTGATGGAAAACTTAAGATCTCTTATTCAGGAGGTGCGGACGTTTTCAATATAAATGATATATTTGAAACGGGTATATGGCCTATAACTATAGCAACAACACTTTTAAAAGTTGGTGGATATCAAAGATGTGTTCAAATTGCTGAAAAATTAAACAAGTCAGAATATACTAATAAGTATGTTATGGATAATGAAAAATTAAGAGAGCTTAAAGATAAATCAGTAAAAGATATTCATCATATAAAGCATATAAAACCAATTCTTAATCGCAAAATAAATGAAAAAGTACCATTAGTTGATTGTTTTATTGCACCATGTGAGAAGGGATGTCCTATATCACAAGATATTCCAGAATATATACGTCTTGTTTCTGAAGGTAAACATCTTGAAGCACTAAAGGTAATAGTTCTAAAAAATCCGCTTCCATTTATTACAGGAACAATATGCAGCCATGTTTGCATGAGTAAATGCAGCAGAAATTTCTGCGATGAATCTGTTAATATAAGAAATATAAAATTACGAGCAGCAGAAAAAGCATATGAAAGTTTAATTAAGGAACTTAAGATAACAGAAAAAGGCAATGCACGGGTAGCGATTGTTGGCGGAGGAACTACAGGTCTTGCAGCAGCATATTTCCTTGCAAGAGAAGGAGTGAATGTAACAATCTTCGAGAAAAGAAACTCATTAGGAGGAATAGTAAAACATGTTATTCCAGGATTTAGAATGCCAGAAAAATCTATTCAAAAGGACATTGAACTTGTTTGTAGCAGGGGAGTTAAAATTGAATTGAATTCAGAGCAGAATTCTGTAGATGAGTTAAAAAAGCAAGGATATAAATATATATTATTTGCGATTGGTGCATGGAAACCAGGTAGACTTAATATTGAAGGTGAAAATGTAATCAATGTAATTGATTTTCTAGAGAGATTAAAGAATAATGATAAAAAATTAAACATTGGTAAAAATGTAGTAGTTGTAGGTGGCGGTAACACTGCTATGGATGCAGCTAGAGCAGCTAAAAGAGTAGATGGAATAGAACATGTATATGTAGTATATCGTAGAACTAAAAAATACATGCCAGCGGATACCCAAGAATTGCAATTAGCAATTGAAGAAGGGGTAGAATTTAAGGAATTATTATCACCTGTAAAAGTTAGTAACGGTGTTCTTAAATGTGAGGTTATGAAACTCGGAGAACCAGATGAAAGTGGAAGACGAAGACCAGTTTCAAGCGGAGGTATGGTAGATATACCAGCAGACATTGTTATATCGGCAGTTGGTGAGAAGATAGATACTAAGATATTTGAAGAAAATAATATTAAAGTAAATGAAAAGGCGCAAGCTATTGTAGATTTAACAACACTCGAAACAAATATTGAAAAAGTATATGTTGCCGGAGATGGGTTACATGGACCAGCTACAGTAGTTGAGGGTATAGCAGATGCAACAAAATTTGCAAGAGCTGTAGTTAAAGAAGAGAAAAATTGTGATTTGACAATGAATTTGCCAAAAGTAAGCACAAATAGCGAATCACCAACAGCTAAAAAAGGGATACTCAAAATGGAAACGCGCGGTCCTAAAGAGTGTGAAAGATGTCTTGAGTGTTCAACAATATGTGAAGCTTGTGTTGATGTCTGTCCTAACCGTGCAAATGTTACTATAAAAGTAAAAGGTAATAAAATGCATCAAATAATTCATCTTGATAAAATGTGCAATGAGTGTGGAAACTGTGAAATGTTCTGCCCATATAATAGCGCTCCATATAAAGAAAAATTTACACTATTTGCTACAGAAGTTGATTTTGAAAATAGCCAAAACGTGGGATTTGTATTAATTAATAAAGATGAAAAAATAGTAAAAGTTAGATTAGATGGCGAAGTTTTAGAAGTTAATCTTAAGGAAAGCAATACAGTTATATCTAAAGACATTGAGAATATGATTTGGGCTGTAATTTCGAATTATAGTTATATAATTTAAAAATTGAAGAGGTGGGTTAAATGTCAATTATTATAAAAAGTGGAACTATTGTAACTCCTAGAAAAAGCTATATTTCTGATATTAAAATTGAAGATGAAATAATTACCTATATTGGTGAAAATTTAGAAGATGATAAAGCACAAATTATAGATGCAGCAGGTTGTTTAGTATTTCCAGGATTTATTGATTCTCATACTCACTTTGATTTAGATACAGGATACACTAGAACTGCAGATAATTTTAAAACAGGTACTGCCGCGGCTATTGTAGGTGGAACCACAACGATTTTGGATTTTGCAACGCAAAACAAAGGAGAAACTCTAAGTGAAGCGCTAATAAATTGGCATAATTTAGCTAAAGGTGTTTCAAGTTGCGATTATGGCTTTCATATGGCAATAACGCAGTGGAATGCAGATATAAAAGATGAACTTAAAAAAATGAAAGACCAGGGAATAACATCATTTAAAGCATATATGGCCTATGACAATTTGCGTCTTAATGATGGAGAGATATATGATCTTTTAAAGTGTTTGAAAAAATATAATGGTTTGCTTTGTGTTCATTGTGAAAATGGGGATCTTGTAAATACTATGATAAAAGAACAGCTTAATAGTGGAAATATGACTCCGGCTGCCCATCCACTGTCACGACCTAATATTGTGGAATCAGAAGCAGTATCAAGATATATAGACATTGCAAATTTAGCAGACGCACCTATTTATATCGTACATCTAAGTACAAAAGAAGCTTTAGAAGAGGTATTAAAAGGGCGAAAAAGAGGACAAAAGGTATATGTAGAAACATGCCCTCAATATCTGCTTTTAGAAGATAGTTCATATTTATCAGAGGATTTTGAAAGTGCTAAGTATGTTATGTCACCACCTTTAAGAAAAAAAGATGATCTAGAAAGATTATGGCAAGCTTTATCAAAGGAAGATATTGATACAATTGGAACAGATCACTGTAGTTTTAATTTTAAAGGTCAAAAAGATCATGGCATAAACGATTTTAGTAAAATACCCAATGGTATACCAGGGGTTGAACATAGACCAATCCTTATGTACACATATGGAGTAGATAAAGGTAGAATAAGTAAAGAACAAATGTGTTCTATGCTTAGTGAAAATATTGCAAAGATTTTTGGAATGTATCCTAGAAAGGGCGCATTACAAGTTGGAAGTGATGCGGATATAGTTATATGGGATATAAAAAATCAAGGAATTATATCTAAAGATAATCAAACACAAAATGTAGATTATACACCTTTTGAAGGATTTAGAACTGTAGGATCAGCTAAGCATGTTTTTCTAAGAGGGACACAGATTCTGGAGAATGGAAATATTATAAAGCAGAATTTTGGGCAATATATAAAACGGGGTGGCTGTAATGTTTAACTTTGTTGTAAATGGGAATAAAGTTAGGGCTAAGGAAGATAAAAAGTTAATTACATTCTTAAGGGAAGATTTGAATTTAACATCAGTTAAAAATGGTTGCTCTGAGGGTGCCTGTGGAACATGTATGGTTTTAGTAAACGGCGAGGCAAAAAAAGCATGTATATTAAAAACAAGCAAGCTTGTAGATAAAAATATTATAACGGTTGAAGGCCTTTCGGATAGAGAAAAAGATGTATATGGACATGCTTTTATGGAAGCAGGAGCAGTACAGTGTGGTTTTTGTACTCCGGGAATGGTCATAAGTGCAAAGAGTCTTATTGATAAGGTAGAAAATCCAACTGAGGTCGGAATAAGAAATGCTTTGAAAAATAACATCTGCCGCTGCACGGGATATGTGAAAATAATTAAAGCTGTGAAGCTGGCGGCTAAACTATTACGAGAAAATACAGGGGTGCCTAAATCTACTTGTAAAGGTTTAATAGGAGAGAATTTAAATAGAATTGATGCTGTAAACAAAGTGCTTGGCACAGCAGAATATGTAGATGATATGCGTATAGAAGGTATGATTTATGGTGGAGCGGTTAGAACTAAATATCCACGCGCCTTAGTAAAAAGTATAGATATTAGTGAAGCTAAAAGACTACAAGGTGTTTATTTAGTAATTACAGCGGATGAGCTTCCTGGAAGCCCAAAAGTTGGTCATATTATAAAGGATTGGGATGTATTAATACCAATGGGAAAGATAACTCACTGCATAGGAGATGCTATAGTTCTAATAGCTGCCCGAACGAAAGAAATACTAGAAAAAGCTAGATCTTTAGTTAAAATTGATTTTGAAGAATTAACACCGGTTACATGTCCGGAAGATGCACTGAAGGGAGGTGCGCCTCAAGTACATGCAAGCGGTAATTTATTAGTAACTGAAAGCATGGTATTTGGTAATGCAGATAAATATATAAAAAGTTCGAAATACAGCGTAACAAATAAATACAGCACGCCATTTACAGAACATGCTTTTTTAGAAACCGAAACGGCAGTAGCTGCGCCAGATGGTAATGATGGAATAATAATATATTGCGGTGACCAAGGTATTTATCAAACAAGGAAGGAATGTGCAGAAGCTTTAGGGATTGATCAAAGTAAAGTAAGGGTTGTAAGTAAAATAGTTGGTGGTGGTTTTGGTGGAAAAGAAGATATGAGCGTTCAACACCATGCATCAATTCTTGCTTATTTATGTAACAAACCTGTGAAGGTTGCATTAAGTCGCAGGGAAAGCATGATGATACATCCCAAACGTCATGCTATGGAGATGGAGGTTACAACTGCGTGTGATGAAAATGGATATTTGATTGCTATGAAAGCTATCATAATAGCTGATACAGGAGCATATGCGTCGCTGGGGGGACCTGTGCTGCAAAGAGCATGCACCCATGCAGCAGGACCGTATAATTATCATAATATTGATATAATTGGGAAAGCAGTATATACAAATAATCCACCAGCTGGTGCATTTAGAGGGTTTGGGGTAACACAGAGCTGTTTTGCAATAGAAAGCAATTTAAATCAGCTTGCGCATTTGGCTTCAATAACTCCCTTTGAAATAAGATATAGAAACGCAATTAGACCAGGCCAAGTACTTCCTAATGGTCAAATTGCAGATTCATCAACATCTATTGTTGAAACTTTGGAAGCAGTGAAAGAAATATGCAAGCAAAATCCTAAAGCAGGAATAGCTTGTTCTATTAAAAACAGTGGACTAGGAGTCGGAATCCCTGATATTGGACGTTGCACGCTGGTTATAAAGGATGGTAGCGTATATATTCATACCAGTGCGGCTTGTATTGGACAAGGGCTTGGGACTATATTAACGCAAATAGTTTGTGAAACCCTTAATATGTCATCGGATAAAGTGGTACATGCAGCGCCAGATACTTTGACTTGCCCTGATTCTGGGAATACAACAGCTTCACGCCAAACATTATTCACAGGTGAGGCAGTAAAAAGAGCAGCTAGAGAACTTCTTGATGCATTAACTTATCAAACATTAGAAAACTTAGATGGGCAAGAATTTTATGGAGAATTTAAAGGGATAACTGATAAAATGAGCTCAATTAAACAAAACCCTGTAAGTCATGTAGCTTATGGCTATGCTACACAGGTAGTTATTTTGAATGATGAGGGTAAACTTTTGAAGGTTATTGCGGTTCATGATGTTGGTACTCCTATAAATCCTAAAAGTATTGAGGGGCAGATTGAAGGCGGTGTTGTTATGAGTCTTGGATATGCTCTAACAGAGGATTATCCGCTTAGGGGCAGCGTACCAACTGCAAAATTTGGGACACTAGGATTGTTTAAAGCAACGGAGGTACCGAAAATAGAATCTATTATATTAGGTAAAGGAAATATGAATCTTGCATATGGAGCAAAGGGAATAGGTGAGATATGTTCAATACCAACTGCGCCTGCTGTGGCTGGTGCGTATTATAACTATGATGGAGAGCTTAGAACAAAGCTACCTATTTGGAATACGCCATACAGTAAGAAAAAATAAGTAGGTGATATCATGAAGCTGAGTAATTATATGGAATTGAAGAAAAAAGACATTATATCTTTTGTAGGTGCAGGTGGGAAAACCACAATGATGTTTAAGCTTGCAGAAGAGCTGAGAGCGAATAATAGGGTCTTAGTAACTACAACCACTAAGATATACATTCCATTAGATGATAAGTATGACTTTATATGCACTGATAAAGAAATAATTCCAAGGTATATTACTATGAATAAAAATGGAATTTATATTTTAGGATTAGCTGTAAATGGAGAAAATAAAATATTGGGGCTAAGCACAAAAGAATTAGATGAGTTAGTACCACATTTTGACTATATACTAATAGAGGCAGATGGGGCAAAGGAAAAACAGCTAAAAGGGTGGAATGAATTTGAACCAGTTATATACGGAAAAACTACAAAAACTGTAGGAATTATAGATATACAGTCATGTGGTATTCTAATTAATGAGAGCAATATTCATAGAAGTAAGATATATTGTGAAATAACGGGGGTAAAAGAGGAAGGAACTGTTAAAATTGAACACCTATCTAAGCTAATATTTCATCCTAAGGGGTTGTTCAAAGGAGCACAAGGAGAAAAAATACTATACATAAATAAAATAGAAGACCCCCATCATTTAATATTAGCCAGGTTGTTAGTTAAGGAAATAAATTTAAAGAATAAGAAATTATTAAATAGTGTATTTATTGGAAGTTTAAAAACTAACGTATATTTTGGAGAATCCCATGAAGGTATTATATGATTAGAAGGATTTTTTATCATATAAATTATGTAAGAAAAATAAAATTAAGTTTTAAATTTGTAGTTATGGGTAAAAGTAGGTGATATAATAATGGTAACTGCTATAATATTAGCATCAGGGTATTCGAGGAGAATGGGGAAAAATAAGCTTATTTTAAAATATAAAGGTAAAATGCTAATTGAACACACTATAGAAGTAATTAAACAATGTTGCTTTTTAGAGGTGATTGTTGTAGCTAGAGAAGAGGAAATAATAGAAATTGGTAAAAGAAATGATTTAAAAGTTATTAAAAATGAAAATGCAGTTAAAGGAATAAGCGAATCAGTTAAATTGGGTGTAACACATACAACAGAAACAGATGGATATATGTTTTTTACGGCGGACCAACCTTTTTTAGATAAAGATACGATAAATGGATTAATCTATGAATTTAAAGAGAATTCAGCTTATATAATTATTCCAAGGTGTGATGGTAGACATGGGAATCCTGTAATATTTCCGTACATCTTTAAGGAAGACTTTTTGAAGTTAGAAGGGGATGTTGGTGGGAAAATAATAATAAATAAGAATTTAGAGAAAGTTAAGTTTGTAGAAATACATAATAGTACAAAATTATTTGATATTGATACTAATGAAGATTATGAGTATATTCTAAAACTAGAGGAGAATAATGAGCATGTTTAATGAGATTGTCATTGTACGTGGCGGAGGAGATTTAGCATCTGGAACAATTCAAAAATTGCATAGAAGTGGATTTAGGGTATTAGTTCTAGAAGCATCAAAACCGACTGCTATTAGACGGAAGATTTCTTTTAGTGAAGTGGTATATGAAAGAGAAGTAGAGGTAGAAGGAATTAGGGCTGTACATGTATTCAGTTTAAGTGAAATAGAAAATGCTTGGAGCAATAAAAAAGTTCCAGTAATTATAGATGAAGAAGGAAAATATATTAAAGAAATAAAGCCTAAAATTGTAATTGATGCTATTATTGCTAAGAAAAATATGGGAACAACAAAGGATATGGCAGATATAACTATTGCTGTTGGTCCAGGATTTACAGCAGGTAAAGATGTAGATGTTGTAATAGAGACGGCTAGAGGGCACAATCTAGGTAGACTTATTTTTAGTGGACAAGCTGCGGTAAACACAGGAGTTCCAGGAAATATTAGGGGGTACTCTAAAGAAAGAGTTATACATTCGATATGCGCTGGAGTAATGAAGGATGTTCTAGATATTGGTGCTGTGGTTGAAAAAGATGAAGTTATTGCCTATATAGGAGAGACACCAATAAAAGCAACAATATCAGGACTGTTAAGAGGAATTATACGTAGTGGAAGTACTGTAAAAGAGGGATTTAAGATTGCGGATATCGATCCGAGGGTGTCAGAAAAAATGAATTGTTATACTATTTCTGATAAAGCAAGAAATATAGCAGGCGGAGTATTAGAAGCAGTATTTTATTTAATGGCATCTCAGAATGAGGATTAATGGTATGGAAAAGAGAATTCTAAAAGGGATTTAAGAAAGTTTAAGAATCGAGGTCTATAGATTGTTTAATGGATGCAATGCTTTCACGTGGAGTGTGGTATTAAATAAAACTTATTTTAAAATACGAGTTAGAGGTGATTGATATAAAAAAAATACCTGTGAGAGACGCAGTTGGATCCGTTTTATGTCATGATATTACTCAAATTGTTCCAGGAGTAGTAAAAGATATAGCATTTAAAAAAGGACATATAATTAAAGAAGAAGATATACAATTATTACTTTCATTGGGAAAAGACAACATATATGTATGGGACGAGAAACAAGGATATCTTCATGAAAATGATGCAGCAGAACGTTTGAGAGCCCTTACAGCAGGAACAGGACTTACATTTAGTGAAGTAAAAGAAGGTAAAATTAATTTTATAGCAGAGTACGATGGACTTCTTATAATTAATACAAGGTTGTTATATGGACTTAATTCATTAGGTGAGATAATTTTAGCTACATTACATGATAACTATCCTGTAAAAAAGGGACAGAAGGTAGCGGGAACAAGAGTTATTCCACTTGTAATTGAGGAGGATAAGATAAAAAAAGCAGAGGATTTAATCGGCGATGCGAAAATTGTAAGCATAATACCGTATGCACCAATGAAAGTAGGAATTGTTACTACAGGCAGTGAAGTATATCATGGCAGAATAAAGGATGCGTTTGGTGCTGTAATAAGAAGCAAAGTTACGGAATATGGTTGTGAAATACTTGGACAAACTATACTTTCAGATGATGAGAATAAGATAACGGAGGCTGTAGACGCATGGATAGAGCAGGGGGCTGGAATGGTAATCTGTACTGGCGGAATGTCAGTAGATCCTGATGACGTTACCCCTGTAGCAATTCAAAATACAGGGGCAGAAATTGTAACATATGGATCACCCGTGCTTCCAGGTGCAATGTTCTTGCTAGCTTATAAAGGAAATATTCCAATCTTAGGACTTCCGGGATGTGTAATGTACTCTAAGAGAACTATATTTGATTTGGTATTACCAAGGGTACTCGCAAAGGAAAAATTGAGTTTTGCTGATATAGCAGCATATGGTCATGGGGGACTTTGTATGGAGTGTGAGGAATGTAGGTATCCTGATTGTACATTTGGAAAGGGAGTATAATAATAGTAAAAAACCCCAAGCTACCTTGAGGCCACTGAAAAACTATATGAAAAATCGTCATCTAATTAAAGATGGCGATTTTTTTATATAAAAGACTAAAAAACAAAAAGGAATTTTAAAAGATATGTCGAATTAGTATAGTAGAATAAAATAAAAGGGGCTAAACTATTATGCTAAAAGGACAATTGGAAATAAAAATAAATACATACCATAGCTTATATTCGTTAATTATTCCGAAAGATAACATTTTAAAGCAAATTAATGACCTTGTTGACTTTTCATTTGTTTATGACGAATTGATGATTAACTATAGTTCATCTATGGGTAGAGGTGCTATTAACCCCATAATGCTATTTAAATATTTACTTTTGAAAGTAATATATGAATTGTCTGATGAAGATGTTGTTGAAAGAACTCTTTATGACATGTCCTTTAAATATTTTCTAAATTTAGCCCCAGAAGAAACAAATTTAATAAACTCAAGTACACTAACTAAATTTAGAAAGCTTCGCCTTAAAGACATGAATTTATTGGATTTATTAATAAACAAGACTGTAGAACTTGCTATAAAAGAGGGAGTTTTAAAAAGTAAAGCAATAATAGTTGATGCTACGCATACCAAGTCACGTTATAACCAAAAGTCAGCAAGCGAGGAATTATTGAAACGTGCAAAAAACTTAAGAAAAACATTGTACGGAGTACATCCTGGTATTAAAGAAGAGTTACCTAATAAAGTTACAACTGGAGTACTTGAAGATATTCTTGAGTACTGCAAATTATTAATTGATACCATAAACGAGAAGCCAGAAACTGCAGCAAATCCAGCTGTGAAAACTAAATTAAACTACTTAATGGAAGCTATTAATGATGACTTAGAAAATCTAAAAATATCAAAAGATGAGGATGCAAAAGTGGGGCATAAAACTGAGGATAGTTCTTTTTTTGGATATAAATCACACCTTGCTATGAGTGAAGAACGTTTAATTACAGCAGCTGTTATTACAACTGGCGAAAAAAGTGATGGAAAGGAGCTCATAACCTTAATAGAAAAAAGCCGTGAGGCTGGTATAGATGTAAATGAAGTAATTGGAGATACAGCTTATTCTGAAAAGAAAAACCTAGAATATACAAAAGAAAATAAAATTGCATTAATTTCAAGACTAAATCCTGTAATTTCACAAGGAATGCGAAAAAAAGAAGATGAATTTGAGTTTAATAAAGATGCTGGTTTATTTGTATGTCCGGCAGGTCATATGGCTATTAAAAAAGCAAAACAGGGAAAGAAGAATGTTGGTAAAAATCAAGTGCTAACCTACTATTTTAATGTAGAAAAGTGTAAAAATTGTGTTCATAAAGATGGGTGTTATAAAGAAGGCGCTAAATCTAAAACTTATTCAGTTTCAATAAAGTCAAATACTCACAAAGATCAAATAGAGTTCGAAAAAAGTGAATATTTTAAAAAACGAGCTAGGGAACGTTATATGATAGAGGCTAAAAACAGTGAACTTAAGCACCAACATAGCTATGATGTAGCAATATCGTCAGGCTTAATTAGCATGCAAATGCAAGGTGCATTATCAATCTTCACTGTGAATCTAAAGAGAATAATTAAGTTGAAAAGCAGGAAATAGGGCTTTTAAAACTTAATTATAAAATAAAAAGCATGATATATCCAAAATATGGACATCTCATGCTTTTTCTATTCAAGCTTGAAAACTCTACTAAATAAAGAGTGCTTTTTTCAGCGGCCTCGCTACCTTGGGGGTTTTACTGTTTAAGGTTTTTAGAGAATATGATCTAGTATAATAGAGTAAATTGTGAAATGAAGTTTATTAGGAGAGTAAAATAAAATTTAATCAACATATAACAGTTTTGCCATGTTTTTTTATTTAAACATTACTATAAATTATCTATTTAGTTTTTTTATAGTTTATGGCTACATCTTGTTCTTGAAGTAATGTTAATGAAAGATTTATTATTATGTTTTCTTTGATAGTATTAAAATTGATTTCTATAGGAAAGTCTTTATTAAAGGGCGTTTTATCAACAAGAGTATATGTTTCATAAATTTTAGCTTTTTCTATTTCGCAATTTATAGGTGGAACACTGCAATCTATATATCTATCACATTCTATATTTTTTTTGTATAAATAATCACCATAACCTTTATTAACATCTAAACAATCTAATGAGACATAAATAGGTATATAATCTAGAGGATTTTGCTTAGAGAAAATGGGGGGGACTTTATACTGGATCAAAGTAGTGCATTTAAAAGGGATATAAGTTATAAGAGATTCAGTATCTAAATTAATTATACTATCATGAATACCTTTTGCTATAGAAAAATCTACCTTGTTTCTAACAAAACCTTCTAAAAAAAGTTTTCCATTTAAGGAGGGAGAAATATCATCTTTTTTATACAAAGGTATAAGCTTACTATTAGTTAAGTATACGTCTTTTTTCATGTTTTTTATATCTAAGGCAGCGTTTTTTAATCTAAATGTTGATTCAATAGGAATATCTATGGTTTTTTCTGCAATTATGAGGGGGAAGGTTGATACTAATTTTTTACTGGGGTTAGTATTTATACTTCCACGGATATCATAAATACAATCGGGAGTTGTAGTATTAATTTCACCTTCTTTTTTTATACAGTCTGTATCAGTTTTAATAATTAATTTGCGTGTAGGAAGTATAAATTTTGTAGTAATTTTTTCTTTTGTATTTTTTTGTACACTTAAATTATTTTTATGCTTAATATTTGTTAACCTGTTTTTAAATATCTTATCAATACCTTCATTATAAGATGATTGTTGTAAGAGTTTTAAAATAACAAGCAGTTTTGACATAATTAATTTATCGCAAATAGGAGGTATAGAATCTGAGTCATCTTCAATATTTACATGTTTAAGAGGCGGTATAAAATCTGAGTCATCTTCAATATTTACTTGTTTAAGAGGAGGTATAAAATCTGAGTCACCTTCAATGTTCACTTGTTTAAGAGGAGGTATAAAATCTGAGTCACCTTCAATGTTCACTTGTTTAAGAGGAGGTATAAAATCTGAGTCACCTTCAATATTTACTTGTTTAATAGGAGGTATAAAATCTGAGTCACCTTCAATGTTCACTTGTTTAAGAGGAGGTATGAAATCTGAGTCACCTTCAATATTTACTTGTTTAAGAGGCGGTATAAAATCTGAGTCATCTTCAATAATTACATGTTTAAGAGGAGGTATAAAATCTGAGTCATCTTCAATAATTACTTGTTTAAGAGGAGGTGTAAAATCTGAGTGTTTTTCAATAATTACTTGTTTAATAGGAAGTATATATTCTAAATTCATTCTATCTTTTGCATTTTCTTGTAAGCATAAATTATTTTTGTGCTTAACATTTGTTGAGACTTTTTTAGATGATTCATTAAAAACTATAAAACAATTTGGTCGTTGCAACATATTCAAAACAATAAGTAACTTCATCAGCCTTGATTTATCACAGTTATTTTTTTCCTTCATTCAAAAATGCTCCTTTATTATAAGGGTCAGAAATATTAAATAAAACGGGCTAGATAGCATACTGTAGAGTTATTTTATTTCATATGCCTTATGTAATTAAATATTATTGAATATGGAATACGTATTATATTAATTATATATAAATAACCGTTCTTCTAAAGAATTATATTATTTTAGAAGAACGGTTATATCTAAATGTCTATAGCGGAATATTCACTTGTTGCAATTGTAATACTTTAACTCTAACATATACGACCATTTTTTCAATTACTTTATTATAAAGTTTTACATTTGAATTAGTTTTATGGTACATAGGATCTGTATTCATATCGTCCTCAAAAATTCTTACTCCTTCTAATTCACAGTATGGGCTTTCAGTAAAAGTTATATTATCTTCAAAAGATTGCTCACATGCTGATTTTCCAATAAGAGTTTCTTTGCAGTCGTCATGGCACACACAACTACTTAATAAATCTATTTCAGTTTGAGCCCTGCGAACGTTAACTACTGGTGGTACAACATATTGAACTTCTGTTACAGTTGTAAATTTGACATCTACGGTTGTATGAGCTATTCTACCACTTACAATTTTATCTTCGATACAGTCAGCAGTAGCATATTCTATATTTTTTCTTACAAATCCACTTATAAATAATTTACCAGATCTTAGAATGCCATTTTCAATTACTCCTGATCTTGGAAGTAACTTGCATTGAGTTAAATATACATTTTTCTTTATTCTTTTAATTTCATAGAATGGTTCGTTCAATTTAAACTCAGCTTCGACATCTATTTGAATTTCCCTTTCGCCGAGAACTACAGGAATTTTAGCTACTAGAGGGCCATTAATGCCAACTGGTCTGATAGTAGTTCCACTGCTTAAAGGTAATGTTTTTGAACTAATAACTTCACCACAGTTATCGCAAGGGTGAAGAGTTTGATTATTTTCCAAAAGTAATTCCTCCTTTTTTTCAGGTCTTATGACCTTCTACATACTATGTAGAAAATAAAGAAAGTGTTACTTTAAATATATAAATAACCGTTATTCTAAAGGAAAATATCTTCTTTAGAAGAACGGCTATATCTAAATGTCTATAGTGAAATATTTACTCGCAGAAATCGGAATATTTACTCGTAGTGCAAATGGGGTTAACTGGATCATCATATGGTATATTTACCTGTTGTAATTGTAATACTTTAACTCTTACATATACAACCATTTTTTCAATTACTTTATTGTAAAGTTGTACTTTTGAATTAGTTTTATGGTATATAGGGTCTGTATTCATATCGTCTTCAAAAATTCTTACTCCTTCTAATTCACAGTATGGGCTTTCAGTAAAAGTTATATTATCTTCAAAAGATTGCTCACATGCTGATTTTCCAATAAGAGTTTCTTTGCAGTCGTCATGGCACACACAACTACTTAATAAATCTATTTCAGTTTGAGCCCTGCGAACATTAACTATTGGTGGTACAACATATTGAACTTCTGTTACGGTTGTAAATTTGACATCTATTGTTGTATGAGCTATTCTACCACTTACAACTTTATCTTCGATGCAGTCAGCGGTAGCATATTCTATATTTTTCCTTACAAATCCACTTATAAATAATTTTCCGGATCTAAGAACACCATTTTCAATTACTCCTGACCTTGGAAGTAATTTGCATTGAGTTAAATATACATTTTTCTTTATTCTTTTAATTTCATAGAATGGTTCGTTCAATCTAAACTCAGCTTCGACATCTATTTGAATTTCTCTTTCGCCGAGAACTACAGGGATTTTAGCTACTAGGGGGCCATTAATGCCAACTGGTGTAATATTAATTCCACTGCTTAAAGGCAATGTTTTTGAACTGATAATTTCACCACAATTATCGCAAGGGTGAAGAATTTGATTATTTTCCAAAAGTAATTCCTCCTTTTTTTAGGTCTTATGACCTTCTACATACTATGTAAATAATAAAAAAATGGTTCATTCAAACATCAGTATATTTTAAATGCTAGATATGAAATATAAAAGTATAGAATAGTTGAAATAATATAGGTAAATGCAGTAATATATAAACAAGTAGGATATAATAGTCTTGGAGCAAGGTATAGAAAATAAAATAGACTAGAATGTGAATAGTTATTTTTTTAGATTATTAAACATAAATTTTAATAAAAACAGTGGGGTTGTTAATTATGTCAGAAAAAAGGACCTTCGATGAGGAAATTATTATTAAAGAAAAAATAGAAATGAAGATTAAGAAGCCTAGTAAGTACATGGTGATAATTCACAATGATGATTATACAAGTATGGAGTTTGTTGTGCAGGTTTTAGTTGGGGTTTTTAAAAAACAGGTTGTGGAAGCCACAAAAACCATGTTTGAAGTCCATAAAAAAGGTAGTGGCGTTGCAGGGATATACAGCTATGATGTAGGTATAACAAAAATTGATCAAGCTATGGATATGTGTGAAGAAAGTGGATTTCCACTGAAACTAACCTTAGAAGAGGAGTAATTATGCAATTAGATAATATAGTAAATGAGATTATTACTGCGGCTTTTAATGAAGCTCAAATGTCAAATCATGAATACTTTACACCAGAACATATTCTTTACGCTTCTTTATTTTTTGAAGAGGGAATTGAAATAGTAGAGAATAGTGGCGGGAATGTTAAAAGACTTAAAAAACAAATAACAAAATTTTTAAAGGAAAATATAGAAATCGTAGAAGATGTAGAACCGATCCAAACAATTGGAATTCAAACCATTCTATCAACGGCTGCAGATCATGTTATGCTTTCGGGTAAAGAGATAGTTAAGATAGGCGATGTGATTGTGGCCATGTATGATGATGATGAAAGCTTTGCTTCTTATTTTTTGCGGAAACAGCAAATGAAGAGAAGAGATCTTCTTAATTATATAGCTCATGGTATCTCTGTGGTAGATACCTTTGATTTTGATTCTACAACAGATAATGAGATAGAAGAGCCGGTGAGATTTACTGACAATGAAGAAGATATAGAATACACCTATGAAGAGGAAATTGAAAATCCGAATGATAAGGAAAATTTTTTAAGTAAATTTACTGTAGAGTTAACAGAACAAGCAGGCAAAGGAGATATGGATCCTCTTATAGGGAGACAAGATATTCTGCTAAGAACCTTACAGGTATTATGCAGGAGGCTTAAAAATAATCCGGTGCATGTAGGGGAACCTGGCGTAGGGAAGACTGCTATTACTGAAGGTCTTGCACAATTAATTGTAGAAAATAAAGTGCCAAAGTTATTGCAAGGGAGTAAAATATATTATTTGGATATGGGTGCTCTTCTCGCAGGTACAAAGTATAGAGGAGATTTTGAAGAACGTATTAAAAAAGTGTTAAGTGAAATTAGTAAGGAAGAAAAACCTATAGTGTATATAGATGAAATCCATACTATAGTTGGAGCAGGTGCAGTTTCTGGAGGATCTATGGATGCTTCTAATATTTTAAAACCCTTTCTTGCAGATGGTAAGGTAAGATTTATTGGATCAACTACTTATGATGAATATAAGAAACATTTTGAAAAAGACAGTGCACTGGCTAGAAGATTTCAAAAAATCGAGGTGCCAGAGCCTTCAGTTGAGGATACTTTCGATATTCTTATGGGGTTAAAAGATAAATACGAAACTTACCATAATGTTATATACAAAGATGAAGCTTTAAAAATAGCAGTAGAATTATCTAGCAAGTACATTAAGGACAGATTTCTTCCAGATAAGGCTATAGATATTATGGATGAAGCAGGTGCTTATGCAAGGCTTTATGCTGAAGACAATGAAGAGACTATTCTTATTACGGTGGGTGCAGTGGAAAAAATAGTAGCTTCTATTGCAAAAATTCCAGAGCAAAGTGTATCAAATAATGAAATAGATATACTGAAAAATCTAGATATTAATTTAAAGAAACAAGTTTTTGGGCAAAGAGACGCTATAGACACTTTAGTAAGGGCTATAAAGCGATCTAGGGCAGGTTTTAATGAAGAAGATAAGCCAATAGCGTCTCTCCTCTTTGTTGGTCCTACAGGGGTTGGAAAAACAGAGATAAGTAAACAATTGTCGATTAGCTTAGCTATTCCACTTATTAGATTTGATATGAGTGAATACCAGGAAAAACATACTGTTGCAAGGCTTATCGGTGCACCACCGGGATATGTAGGTTATGAAGAGGGTGGAATGTTAATTGAGGCTATTAAAAGAAATCCTTATTGCGTGCTACTTCTAGATGAGATTGAAAAAGCTCACCCTGATATATTTAATGTGTTATTGCAGGTTATGGACTATGCAACTTTAACAGATAATACTGGTAAAAAGGCGGATTTCAGAAATGTGATTTTAATAATGACTTCTAATGCAGGAGCGAGAGAGGCTAGCAAACATATAATTGGGTTTGGAGACAAAATGGAGTCTGGGCAAGTAATTACTAAAGAAGTGGAGCGAGTATTCTCACCCGAATTTAGGAATAGATTGGATAACATAATTGTATTTAATAAAATTGATGAAGCTATGGCTCTTCAAATAGCTAAGAAGGCAATGAAACAGTTTGAAGAAAAACTTTTAACTAAAAATATAAAATTAAAGGTTACAGATAATTTATATGATTGGTTAAGTAAAAAGGGTTTTTCCGAGGATTATGGCGCGAGAGAAATCAATAGAGTGGTCCAAAAAGAAATAAAGGCTTATTTTGTAGATGAAGTGCTGTTTGGAGACCTTTGCACAGGCGGTAGTGCAATAGTTGATATTGTGGATGGTAAACTTACAATTATTAAAGGAAATTAAAAAAAAGATGTTGCTAATAAAAATAGCAACATCTTTCTATTTAAATTTATATTATTATTTCTATTTTCTAGGAATAACCTCTGTCCAGTAACCATCTGGATCTATAATGAAATATATTCCCATAGATTTATTTTCATAGCAAATACAACCCATTTTTTTATGGTATGAGTAGGCTTCATCAAAATCGTCTGTAACTACAGCAAGGTGGAATTCATTTTCACCTAAATTGTATGATTGCGTTCTGTCCTTAAGACAAGTAAGTTCTAACTTATGATTAGTTGTTTCATCACCTAAAAATACAAGAGTAAAACTACCATCTGATGGATGAAATCGCCTAGTTTCTATAAATCCTAAAGCATTTTTATAAAATTCCACGCTTTTTTCTAAATCCAATACATTTATATTATTATGATCGAAAGAAAACTTCATTTAATATAACCACCTTTTTATATATCGTGTAGCACACGCTACACTGATTAATATATCACATATGCCATAGAATCATTATATGCTTACTTAAATTTTATTCATAGAAGTTTAAAAATAAAAATATCTGATTTAAAATATATTTATATTTGCATAGAATGTATGATATGAGTTTACTATCACAGAATTATGAAGGAGTGAAAATATATGAAAGAAATAGAAACAAAAATATACTATATATACCATAGTGGGTTTGCCATTAAAACTAAAAATCATTTTTTAATATTTGATTACTATAAAGAACCTGTAATAAATGATAAAGCCCATAAGCAGACAGCATTGTTATCAGCTGAAAATATTAAAGACATGAAAAATGTTTATGTGTTTTCATCACATAGTCACGAGGATCATTTTAATTCTTGTATTTTGGATTGGGAAAATTATAATAGTGATATACAATATATACTTAGTAGTGATATAAAAATAGATAAAAATAAATCGAATTATAGATTTATAAAGGAAGGTGAAGAAAAATTATTTAAAGACGTTTATGTAAAAGCTTATGGTTCAACTGATATTGGAATATCTTTTTTAGTAAAAGTTGATGGGGTAACTATTTTTCATGCTGGAGATCTTAATTGGTGGCACTGGAAAGAGGACAGTTCAGAGGAGCGATCTGAAGCAGAGGCTTCATTTAAAACTCACATAGAGAAATTAAAAGAAGAAAAATCTATCGACATAGCTTTTTTTCCTGTAGATCCAAGACTTCAAGAGTTTTATTATATAGGCGGAGAATATTTTGCAAAAGAAATTAGGCCTAAACTACTTATACCTATGCATTTCGGAGATGAAGTAGCTATTACTAAAGAATTTGCTAGTATAATGAGAAAAATTAACATAAAAGCAGTTGAAATAAATCATCCTAGGCAAGAGATAATATATAAAAAATATTTTTAATATATATGGATAGAAATAGTTATTTATGTCTATAATTTAAATAACCAAATAAAAAAGCATCACATGCAGTATTTTTTAGTCCCCCTAAATTAATATTACATGTGATGCTTTTTATATTTAGGTGGATTTATGATGCAAAACTTATAAAATAATTAAAAACTATAATTTCTATTTACATAATTTTATAATTGTGATAACTTTATTATTATAAAGCAGTAAGTAGAAAGTAGGATAGATTAAATGAGAACAGAAACTAAAAATGAGAACGTTTTAAATTATATTTACATTATTATAGGGACTACAATACTCGCAGCAGGCATAAATATGTTTTTGGCAAAATTTAAATTGGTAACAGGTGGAGTAGCAGGTATTGCCATTGTCATTCAATATATTGCAGAAAAGCATTACGGAATAGGAGTGCCTCTATGGTTTACCAATATTGTGATAAATATACCATTGCTTATCATTGCTAGAAAACTTAAGGGGAAAAAATTTGTCGGTAAATCCATGTTTGCTGCGGCATATCTATCTTTCGCGTTGTTTTATACAAGCTTTATACCGATGCCACAGGTCGATATTTTGTTGGTTAGTATATTTGGTGGAGTATTTGTTGGTATAGGCTTAGGGTTTGTATTAAGAGCATCAGCTAGTACTGGAGGAACTGATTTAGCTGCAAACATCATAAAGGTTTATTTAAAAAATATGCCAATAGCTAAAATTATATTAGCTATTGATTCGATTATAATACTAACAGGTGCTTTTGTATTTGGTGTTCAAAAAGCTATGTATGCACTAATATCTACTTATATAGTTAGTAAGGTTATAGATGGTATACTTGAAGGAATAAATTATTCTAAAGCGGTATTTATTATTTCAAATAGTTCTAAGGAAATAGCGGAAATATTAATGAAGGATTTAAAGAGAGGTGTAACAGGAATAAATGCTACTGGAATGTATACAAATGGACCTAAACAGGTGCTATATATAGTAGTTGGCAAAAATGAAATAGTACCTCTTCAAAAAATGGTTAAATTAATTGATGCCAACGCATTTATTACTGTTGCAGATGTAAGAGAAGTATCGGGAGAAGGATTTACAAAATAAAATACAAGTATAATAGGCAACATTTTCAAAGTATATTTTGAAGTCTTCATGTAAAGACTAAATTTAGAAAGGAAGTGATTATACATGGATGATAGATTAAATAGTAAACCTATTATATTTGACCACCCAGAGAAACTTACGCAGGGTGTATCTTTAGAAAAAGATGATGTTGTAGCAAAAACTTTCATTAATGAAGAAGATGGATGTGTGAAATGTAACATTGTTCTTGAAAATAAGGCTACTGGAGAAACGGCAAAGAGAGATGAAGTTATTGGTGAGATAGTTGAAGATGAAAATGAAGATGAAGAATTTGATTAAATAGATATACTTGTTTAAAAGAATTATAATATATATAATTAAGAGAAAAACTTAAGGGATGCCTAAAATGATTGAAAAATTATTTTAGGCATCTATTTTTATTATAAAAATATTTGACATTTATTATTAAAAATATTATAATTTTAATTGAATATAAAAATAATTAAAACATATACTAATATTTAAATATAAAGACTGTGAAGAGAAGAGTAGATATAAAGGGGTAGTAATAGCGAGTTGGTGATGGTGAAAGACCAATACGAAGTTTATATCGAAGAACATCTCAGAGTTTCTAACCGAAATCTTTAAGGTAGTAGGCTTAGACGGCTCCAATCCGTTAACTGTTGGGCAGTATCAATTGTATAACTCGTATCAACGAATATATAATTATGTACTGATTAGATTGGTCATATTATATGACAAAACTGGGTGGCATAGCGAAATTATAGCCTTTCGTCCCTTTATTATTAAGGGATGGAAGGCTTTTTTTATTATTAAGGTAAATATAAAATTATAAGGAGGGCAATTTTATGGAAAAATTGTTAGTAAAACAAATTTATAGAGAAAAAGAAAAATATGCAGATCAAGTAGTATCTATCTCTGGATGGATAAGAACTTTAAGATCTTCTAAAGCGTTCGGGTTTATAGAAGTTAATGATGGAAGCTTCTTCAAAAATATTCAGGTAGTTTTTGAGGAAGGCTTAGAAAATTTTGCTGAAATAGCTAAATTACCTATAAGTTCATCTTTGACTATAGAAGGGAAACTTGTTGTAACGCCAGAAGCTAAGCAACCATTTGAGATTAAAGCTACTAAAATAGTTTTAGAAGGGATGTCAAATACCGATTATCCATTGCAAAAGAAAAGACATTCTTTTGAGTATTTAAGAACTATTGCACACTTAAGGCCAAGAAGTAATGCTTTCTCAGCAGTGTTCAGGGTGCGTTCATTAACTGCTTTTGCTATACATGAGTTTTTTCAAAAGAGAGGATTTGTATATACCCATACACCAATAATAACTGGTAGTGATTGCGAAGGTGCGGGTGAAATGTTTAGAATATCTACCCTTGATTTTAGCAATGTTCCGCTAGGCGAAGATAAAAAAGTTGATTACGCGCAAGACTTTTTTGGTAAAGAAACTAGCTTAACTGTAAGTGGACAGTTAGCAGCAGAGGCTTTTGCTTTAGCGTTTAGAAATGTTTATACTTTTGGGCCAACATTTAGAGCAGAAAATTCTAATACAGGAAGACATGCAGCTGAGTTCTGGATGATAGAGCCTGAAATAGCATTTGCGGATTTAAAAGATGATATGAAACTCGCAGAAGACATGATGAAATATATAATAAAATATGTTATGGAAAACGCTCCAGAAGAGATGGAGTTTTTCAATAGTTTTGTAGATAAAGGTTTAATTGAAAGATTAAATGGTGTTGTAAACGCAGAGTTTGGCCAGATAACATATACTGAGGCTGTGGATATTCTACAAAAATCAGGAAATGAATTCCAGTACCCGGTAACTTGGGGCTGTGATCTTCAAACTGAGCATGAAAGATATTTAACAGAAGAAGTGTTTAAAAAACCATTATTTGTAACGGATTATCCAAAGGAAATAAAATCTTTTTATATGAGAATAAATGACGATAATAAGACAGTTGCAGCAATGGACTTACTTGTACCGGGAATAGGAGAAATTATCGGTGGAAGCCAAAGAGAAGAAAGACAAGATATTTTAGAGGCTAGGATGGAAGAATGTGGTCTTAATAAAGAAGATTACTGGTGGTATTTAGAGTTAAGAAAATACGGCGGAACTAAGCATGCTGGATTTGGACTAGGGTTTGAAAGAGCTATTATGTATATTACAGGTATGAGCAACATAAGAGACGTTATCCCATTCCCAAGAACAACTGGGTCTGCTGAATTTTAACGACATTTCAGAAGGAAAGTCTCCCATTTGTATAAGTGGAAGTATAAATCTCCTTCTAAAGTCGTCAATGCATCTTCTGCGAAGCTGTTGCGGCTACGCAGGAGATGATTTAATAGTAAATTACAATATTTAAAAGTAGCTCACTATGTGTAGAACAACGGGTTCGGTTTTGAGGTGCATATGTAGTAATTAGCACATCAAATAGCATGTATTTTAATAATAGAATAAGCAGAAGGTTTAACTAACATTCTGCTTATTTTTATTTTTCGCTATTTAGTAAAAATTATGTTCATAATGGTGTTTTTTTTATGAGATTTTTCCTACCAAATCAGTTAGCAATACTGCTTCCAATTCTGCTATGAATAGTTCTGAATGTATAATAATCAATTCACCATGCTTATATCCTTCAAATTGTTTTTCCCGCAGTTGTGGAATGTATTTCTTCAAATTTTTAATAGATTTAATTGCCCAGTTTTCTGTACTTCCACACCAACATATTACTTGCACATTTGTATCCTTAAATGCTTTAGGGATATGCTGAACATGGTCAGCATAATATGCATTATAAATAGTATTTTTAGTTAGTCCTGAAAAGACTGAAGAGTTTATCATTTCTTCACCATAATCCTTTGAAGTGCTTCCAGTCATTAAGAATAAAATAATCGAATTTAATTTTTTGGGATTTTGTAATACTTTTACTCCGACAGAGGCTACCATTTTAGAAACGGGCGTCACAAACCAACTCGGGAATGGTACAAAATCTGGTGCGTCAATAATTGCCTTTTCCATTTGTATTCTTTGATTTGATAAGACTTCAACCAAGATATTTGCTCCCATTGATAAACCGTATGAAGCATAGAGTTTTCCATTATGATTTTTCATAATATAATCATCAATCTCACTTGCTGTCTGTGTAATGGAAGTGAAATCTTTATTTTCATCTGGATTATGTCCATTATAGGCAGGGATAATCAAATAAAATTGCTCTTTCAACTTCTCAATAACTTGTCCAAAATTCTGTTTCCATGTACATGCCATTCCATGAAACATTAATAACTTTGGATTTTCTATATTGCCAAACTCATATACCTTCATCTATTTATTCCTCCTTCTTAATATCATTTGTTGCGTCTTAAAATACAATTGTTTATCAAAACAATGAGTATCTTTTATAATGGTTGTTATCCTTCATTATTTTATTAGATACCTAATACCATATTTATCACAGTTGATATAATTATAGTTAAGAAAGTCAAGTTTTATTATACTGGTATAGGTAATCTTGATTTCAAATATGTTATATTTACTTTTAAGAATTTTGAATTTTATTTGAAATATTTTATATCGTTTAAATCAAATTTTTTATTTGTTATACCCAATTTTTGAGTAGGGGTTAAGAGTTGTTTATCTAATGTTTTGTAAGGAATACAAAAATTATAGTATGTCCTTAATATTGTAATAGCATATTGTGCATATTTGGGGTTGAAATTAGCATAAACGTAACTTTTACATTCTCCTCTTGCAGTAGTAAATGGTCTCTCCAATATTGATAATCTTCGATGGATTTGTTGCATAAAAGAGTTTACTGCATATTTATTTACATTTATTAGCAACCTTGCTAAATGATCTGTATCGTAGTCAGAAACATTAGTTGTACAATTTATAATTCTTGTACCTTCATCAATAGATGGTAGTGAGTGTTTAAGAAGTCTGTTTACCCACACTGGATAACTATGCCCTCCATGCTCAATAATATTATGGAATTTTATCTTCTCCATCAGTTTTAAAATGGCAACATTAGTATCCTATATTTTGGTAATCTCATTTGTTTTCTTCCATTCTTTTAACAACTCTCTCGCTTCCACATATTCATTATAGGCTTCTTTATTTGTTTTTCCTTTTTCAACTTTACAAAGGAAATGTAATGCATTGCCTTCCTTAATTTCAGTAGCAAATACTCTAAATAATGGTGTTATTAAGGAATTATCTTCATCCGAAACAAATCTCCACTTATTAGCCTTTACCATATTCTTAATAAGCCAGTAGTGGGCAAATGCAGTATAAGAAGATATAACATGTAATTCATTGATATAACTATCTCTGATATTAAATTTCCTGTATTTTTCTATATATTCTTCATATGATTGTGTATCATTCTCTGTTGGTGGGTGAGGACAGTATGAAAATCTATATCTTGCATTTTTACAAGCAAAATTATATAGATGGTCCTCTTTTAGCAATTTTGTATCAGCAGTTATTTCCTCCTGTGTTATGTTACAATCATAAGCAATATCTGCTCTGGAAATATACTTTGAATTTGAGTCTCCACTCACTACAATATGTGTTGGAAAATTCAATTCTTCTACATCATCATACCTTTCCCCACCGTTACCACGCCTTCTAATATTATTTAGACTATACACCATGTTATCGGTATTTAACCATATTCTTTCAAATGTGTGAGTTTCAAATGCTTTTCTTTCATGGCTATCTAAAAATTCAAGGCATTTCTTATAAAGCCATTCTAATTTGTTATAATATGTACTTGGGCTAATTTGTAGTATCTCAAATATGTTTAAGTTATTTGGTTTTAACAACGCCCATGGATGATATTTAAGAGATGTTTCAGATATTGCAAAAAGCATGGAACGTTTTATCATGCTTTTTGAGGATGAATACGTTGTCTTATATAATGCCATAAAGAGTAGGAATGGATTCAGTAGTTTATCACTTAAAATTAAAAATACTGGTAAAATGGCAGGTCTTCTGTTTGTTAACACTATGAAACGATGGCAAGATATAAAAAATGCAATAAACACTAGGTGTTATAGGGGTAATATGAGTTATCTTCAAAAAAAAATTGATTATTCAAGAGGTTGAGTGGTATTAATATTATTGTATAATGGATGTTTATTATATTTTGGCTTGTAGGAATAAGTATAAAAAAATACAAGCTACTGACAAAAGTCAGTAGCTTGTATCTTAATCATAAGATCTATGTTCTAATTAAGCCTCAACTGGAGCGCCTGTAGGACAAACACCTGCACAAGCTCCACAATCGATACAAGTATCAGCATCGATAACAAATAGTGAATCTCCTTGGCTTATAGCGTTAACTGGGCATTCAGGTTCGCAAGCTCCACAGCTTACACATGCATCAGTAATTTTATATGACATAATAATCAACCTCCTTTTTAACTAATTTACTACATAATATCATAATTGAGCTAATAAATAAAGAGTTTTTTAGAAATAGAAGATGGTGGAACATATGTAATAATTAATGGGGGTATTAGTAATTCTATATGGCATAATTATTTTGCTTATTTTTATATGTTAAATTAAATAAATATTTATATTAATAATTTATAAATGCTTTTAAAATACAATATTAAATAAACTGCATTAAATAATAGTTACAGCTAAAAACTAAATTTAAAACAGTTCATTTAATACATATGGTAGTTAGTAACTTTTAGCTGTATCTATATTAATGATGAGCTCATCTATCTAGCTGTGAGTTAATAACTATTAATAATATTATGTGTAAGATTTAAAAAATTATTCAGAATAAAATTATAACTTAATTAAATTACTTACGGAGCAATTTAATTGCTCTATTAACAACATTTTCTGTTGTAAAGCCGAATATTTTGAATAAATCGTCGGCTTTACCTGAAGCTCCAAATCTATCAATAGAGATTACATCTCCGTCTATTCCAACATATTTATGCCAACCAAAGGAAGAAGCAGCTTCAACTGCCAAGCGGGATCTTAGGTCTGATGGTAATATAGATTCCCTGTACTCTTTTGATTGTGCATCAAACAAATCTAAGGATGGCATACTTACTACTCTAGCTTTGATACCACGGTCATTTAATATCTTAGCTCCTTCATAAATAAATTCTACTTCAGAACCAGAAGCCATTAAAATTATATCAGGGTTTCTACCTTTTTCTTCATAGGTTTTTAAGACATAGGCACCCTTTAAAGCCTCAATTGAGGTTTCTTCATACAAAGGTAGATTCTGCCTTGTTAGTATTAATGCAGTAGGAGTTATTTTTGAAGTCATTGCAGCATAAAAGCCAACAGCTGTTTCTCTTGAATCAGCTGGTCTAAAGACATTAAAGTTTGGTAGAGATCGCAAAGCTGCAAGCTGTTCAATTGGTTCATGAGTTGGACCATCTTCACCAACTGCTATACTATCATGAGTTAAAACATAAATTACTGGAAGACTCATAAGGGAAGATAATCTCATTGCACCCTTCATATAATCACTAAATACAAAGAAAGTTGAAACAAAGGGTTTAAGACCTCCATGAACATATATTCCATTTGCAATAGCAGCCATTGCATGCTCTCTTACTCCAAAATGAAGGTTAGTGCCAGTTCTATCTTCCATAGAAAAATCACCTTTGCCCTCCATATAGGTTTTATTAGAAGGAGCAAGATCTGCTGAACCACCTATAAGGTTTGGTACATGTTTTGCTAATATATTTATTATTGCGCCAGAAGAGTTTCTTGTTGCTGCTGTGCCTTCGAACTTCCACATATCTTGGATCTTAAGTAAATCAACAGAAAGTTCTCCGCTTTGCCATGCTTCATATTCCTTAGCAAGTTCAGGATTTTTTTCACTATACTGCGCATAAAGTGTGTTCCAAGTTTCTTCTTTTTCCCTAAGATATGACTTTACATTTTCCATATGATTAGTTACTTCATCGGGAACTGTAAATGGATCGAGGTTCCAGCCTAGGCATTTTTTCATTTCAGTTATATTAGATTCTCCTAGTGGTTCCCCATGTGCTGAGGCAGTACCTTGTTTTTTAGCACAACCGAATCCAATAATAGTTTTAATTTTAATAAATGTAGGTTTATTTAACTCAAGTTTTGCAGTTTCAATGGCACTACTTATTGCGTCCATATCATTGCCATCTTCTACATATAAGACCTGCCATCCATAGGCATCGAATCGTTTACCTACATCTTCTCTAAAAGCGATATCGGTATTTCCTTCTATAGTTATACTATTTGAGTCATACATTAAAATAAGTTTTCCAAGGCCTAAGGTGCCTGCCAGGGATGCTGCTTCTCCAGAGATTCCTTCCATATTACATCCGTCACCACATATAGCATAGGTATAATGATCCACAATAGTATATTCTTTTGTATTAAATTTTGCTGCAAGATGGCTTTCGGCTATTGCCATACCTACCGCATTAGCAATACCTTGTCCGAGTGGTCCTGTGGTAACTTCAACACCATTTGTATGACCATACTCAGGATGACCGGGTGTTAAACTTCCCAATTGTCTAAAATTCTTTAAATCTTCAATAGTTAGACCATATCCAAAAAGATGAAGTAGAGAATATTCTAGCATTGATCCATGCCCAGCTGACAATACAAATCTATCTCTATCCTGCCATTTTGAATTGCAAGGATTATGCTTCATATGCTTCGCCCATAATGTATATGCCATGGGTGCCGCTCCGAGCGGAAGCCCTGGATGTCCAGATTTTGCTTTTTCTATTGCCTCAGCTGATAAAATCCTTATAGTATCTACGGTTAGTTGTTCAATTTTACTCAATGTAAATTCCTCCTTGTTATATATCTTAATTATTATGATATTTTAAATTATTTATAATAGATGTATGTCCTATATTTAATATAAAAGATTACTCTCTGTATTGCAAGGATATATTGTTTTTTAAAAGAAGTTAGTTTAACGATATTTCAAAAGGAAAGTCTCCCTATTGTATAAGGTGGTCCAATTTGTAACAAAGAGAAGACTTCAGTGGGAGTGTAAATCTCCTTTTGAAGATGACTTAATCCTTATCTTTATCTCCAAACATTTTTTTCTGGAACCTATACTTTAAGTTAACATCCTTGTTTTTGCAATCGCAAATTTCTTTGTTAGCATCATATTTAATTGATGGCGATTTACTTGTTACAAGAATTTGAGTTGGATAAATACTCATATGTCCCATAATCAAATATGCAACCATACATGCTACAGATGTATATATACTAGTAGAATGTCCAAAAAGTTCTAAGGATATTATAATCGCAGCAATAGGGGTATTAGCACAGCAACCAAAAAACGTTGCCATTCCAATAGCTGAGAAAAATGCTATGTTTTGGTTGAAAATTATGGCCCATATATTACCAAGCGAGGCGCCTATGTAAATCATAGGTGTTAAAATCCCTCCACTTCCTCCACTTGAAAGGGTTATAGAAGTGGTAAAGGCCTTAAATAAAGACGAAAGGTTATTTAGTTTGCCACCAGAAAGAGCTGTATCTATAACATTTTCGCCTATTCCAATGTAGTCGTTAGATCCAACAAGGAGTACAAATATAACAATAATTACTCCACCTATTATGCCCTTAATAGGATTAAAAAATCTTATTCTTCCAAATATATTTTCTGTGAAATTTATAAAGGCAATAAATAATCTTGCAGCAATACCAATGAATATGCCGAATGCAACTATCTTTAAAAACATTAATATATGAATTTTGGGGATATATGTTATTGAATAATTCAATGCATTAGTTCCTATATATAAACCCGTAAAATAGCTGGAATAAGATGCTATGACTGATGGTAGGAGCGACACATATGAAATCTTTCCGATATATAAAACTTCAGCTGCAAATACTGCCGCACCAATGGGGGCACCAAAAACTGCAACAAACCCTGCGCTTATCCCGCAGACTACTAGTCGCTTTGTGTCTATATCATCCATTTTAAAAAGCTTACTCACAAGTGATGCGATTCCACTTCCTATCTGGGTTCCAGGTCCTTCCATTCCTACTGAGCCACCAAAAATGATGGTGACTAAAGTGGAAACAAGTTTAACTGGTACAATTTTAAAGTCACTTCTTCCTGAATTTTTATGAATAGCCTCAATTGCTTTTTCTGTTCCGTGCCCTTTCGCATTAGGGGCAAGTTTTATTATTATATAAGAACTTAAAAATAAGGCTATAGGAAGGAAAAGATAATAATATTTTATACTTGACACATATTTAACTCCAAACGAAACTAGTTTTATAAAAAGAGCTACTATAGTTCCTACTATAACGCCAATTAAAGTTGAAATACTTATCCATTTTACAGCACTTATGAAAAAAATTGATTCTGATTTGAAGTATTTTTTAATGTTTTTATCCATTTTGGCCTTCTTCTTGAATTTTCTCAGTATTTTTTTTAATATTACACTCAATTTCCGATAGTATTTTTTGCTGATAGAACATTATTAAATAACAGATAATACTTGATATAAATACTAATATAAAGGTAGAAACCTTAAAGAATATGAGTATTACAACCAAAAAACTTGCTAAATTCAAAATTGTAATATGAAATTTACGAATGGTATAGTAGGCAGCAGTTTTAAGAATATCTTTTGTACTTAAATAAAATCTTGAGATTATTGGGAATACATAAAGACTCATTGAAAAAATAAAAGCTACAACTATAAAAATAAAAACAGTTAAAAATTTTGGGTAACTACTTGAAATAACCAATTTGATGTCAATAAATAGTATAGATAGTATAATTATTTCTAGAGACCAAAAGAATAATGATTGAAAAAAGTTAACTTTATAAGCCTTAAAAAAATCTTTCGTAATATTTATATCTTTTTCCCGGATAAGTTTGCCCATAACACTAAGAAGAGCTGTTGCGGCAGGGCCTATTGGGATACAACATATAAGGATAATAGAAATAAACCCCTGTGGAATTGTATTTGAATCATTAGAAAAGAGTGCAATTAATATGAAAAGTAGTGGAATATTGAGAAGTAGAAAGTACAGATTGCCCAAGAAAAACCAAAATATATAATTAGTTATCGTATATATAGGTCCTTCACCAAATTTTCTTTTTAAATTAGCCATTTTTCCCTCCAACTGCATTTATCAAATGCTACTGTGTAAATAGATATAATAATTTGGATTATTTTATAACTAACTAAAATGTAACATAAATTGTGTGAAATTTAAATAGGTAGAAGTCATAAAAAAGTTGATTGAATTTTGGAATTCTGAACAGAAGAATAATTGAATAGATAATTATTTACAAGATATTAAATGAAGGGATGTTTTAATATTTAGTAAATTAGCGGTATAATAAATAAAAAAGAAAACATTTTAAGTTAGGGGCGGTATATATGAATTTAAAAGGTAAAGTAGCTATAGTTACAGGAGCATCTAGAGGAATTGGGAAAGGTATTGCTATAGAGCTAGCTAAGGCTGGGGCTTGCGTTGTTATAAATTATAAAAGCAATGATGAAGCAGCTGAAAAAACCTTGCAGGAAATTAGAGAGCTAGGAGCTTATGCCTTGAAAATTAAAGGTGATGTAAGTGATTATGAATTTTCAAAGGGTATGATAAAAACTACTGTTGAAAAATTAGGTAAAATAGATATTTTGATAAATAATGCAGGGATCTCAAAGGTCGGGCTGTTTATGGATGATATGCCAGAAGAATGGGACAATATTTTAAATGTAAATCTTAAAGGCACAATTAATTGTTCGCACAGTGCTGTTAAAGAGATGATAAAACAGAAAAGTGGAAGCATAATAAATATATCTTCAATGTGGGGTAATGTAGGTGCCTCTTGTGAAGTGATTTACTCAGCATCTAAGGGTGCGATTAACTCTTTTACAAAGGCACTAGCTAAGGAACTTGCACCATCTAATATTAGGGTTAATGCAATAGCTCCAGGGGTTATAGATACAGAAATGAATGGTTGGCTAACTGATGGCGAACTCAAATCTTTAACTAATGAAATACCTATGATGAAATTTGGAGAAGTGCGAGATGTTGGCATGCTTGTAACCTTTTTAGCTAGTGAAAATTCAAAATATATTACTGGACAGGTGATAACAATAGATGGAGGAATGCAATAATAATATTATTAATAATTTATTAATACTTTCTTAAGCAATCTCTAATATTAGATTCTAATTATATGTTATAATTAGATTAATATTTAATAAATAAATCTTATGAAATGAAAGAAGGCTAGGATTATCATGGAATATACAAAGGGCAGAAATATAATTTCAAAGTTATTTAAATCAGTTTTATCAATTGGTACATTTATTGTTTTATTAATAACATTACCTTATATAGCTATCTTTGTTATTAAAGCCTTATTTGCAATTTTAGTTTTTGGAGCTTTAGTATGGTATAGTTTTAAACTAATAAAGGGTACTAAAAATTTCATCTACAAATTAAGTACAAAGAAAAATTTTGCTGCGAAAGCTGATATGTTTAGTAGTGATAAAGATACTTCAGATTCCATTGATATTAATTATGATGATAGTGTTATTGTTGATGTTGATTATGAAGAGATACTATAAGGCACATTCTAATGAAGTTAAATCAAATATATAAATGAGCTTTTAAAAACCAGTCTATATTTTAGATTGGTTTTTGTTTTCTAGATTTTATAAGAAATAAATTTATGAGAATGGGTTCTACAATTATAATTAGGTAGAATATTTTTTTTGAAAATAGCAAAACATATAAATAGCAATATAAATAAAGGAGATGTTTTTATGCCTAAAGATAGCCAACCTGACAATAAATTTTCTAGATTAGCTAAAAGTAATTATGATACTCCTATAACTAGAGAATCTGCAAAAAATCAAAATGCTACAACAAAAAAACAGTCTGCTGACAGAAAATAAAAAGAGCAGAGCATATAAACTTTTGTCTATATGCTCTGCTACTTTTATTTTATAGAAAATTGAAGAATTATAAATAATTTAATTAACGTATCTGCAAATTTTATAAATTAGAAGCAAATAAAAGATTATTAACATAATTTATTGCATTATCTTATTATTATGTTAGAATTTATATATATGTTATTGTTTTAAGATTCTAAATAATTAGAGTTACTTTTGTATTTGAAAATCTGTGCTTGTTTATACTTTGAAGTTTAAAGCTGCAGCAGGCCTGTAGCTTTTTATATTTTAAATGAAAAGATTAGATTATTAGTAAGGGTTTCCGGAAAGCTTTGGATACTTTTGTACTATTTAAGAAGGAGTGAATATATTGAGTTTTAATGTTTATAATACTATGACTAGAAATAAAGATGAGTTTGTACCTTATAAAGAAGGTAAGGTGGGAATGTATACTTGTGGACCTACAGTGTACAACTATGCACATATAGGCAATTTAAGGACATATATTTTTGAAGATGTACTTAAAAAATCCTTAGAGTATTTTAACTATAAAGTTAAACATGTAATGAATGTAACTGACGTAGGACACCTTCAATCGGATGGGGATGAAGGGGAAGATAAAATGGCATTAGGTGCAAGCCGTGAGCATAAAACAGTATGGGAAATTGCTAAGTTTTATGAAGATGCTTTTTTTGAAGATTGTAAAAAACTTAATATAAAAAGACCTACTATTGTATGTAGAGCTACAGATCATATACAGGATATGATAGATTTTATAAAAAAACTTGAAGAAAAAGGATACACTTATGTATCTAATGGAAATGTGTATTTTGAAATTGACAAATTTGAAGACTATACTAAGCTTGCAAACCTTAGCATAGATGAACTGAAAGCAGGAAGTAGAATAGAAATAGATCCTAATAAGAAAAACCCACTTGATTTTGTACTATGGTTTACAAACTCTAAGTTTTCTAATCAAATTATGCAGTGGGAGTCACCATGGGGCAAGGGGTTTCCAGGTTGGCATTTAGAATGCTCGGCAATGTCTGTTAAATATATTGGTGAATGTTTAGATATTCACTGTGGCGGAGTGGATCATATTGCGATACATCACACTAATGAAGTAGCTCAATCTGAAGGAGTATTAGGACATAAATGGGTAAAATACTGGATGCATGGAGAGTTTTTAGTACTAGATAGTGGTAAAATGTCAAAATCTACTGGGAATTTTTTAACTGTAGCAAGACTTGAACAAGAAGGATATAGTCCCCTTGATTATAGATATTTCTGTCTTCAATCTAAATATAGAAAACAGTTAGTGTTTAGTTTCGACAGTTTAAATGACGCTAGGAATGGCTACAAAAAACTTAAAGAGAGAATTGCTACTGTTTTAAACTCTATAAATCAAAATGATGTAACGAGTGGTGAGAAAACTAACGCATACAAAGAAAAATTCTCATCATATATCAGTGATGATTTAAATATAGCAAATGCTTTCACTGTACTTTTTGATGTTTTAAAAGATGGTGAACTTAATAATAAGGAAAAAGCTATACTTATAGAAGATTTTGATAAAATATTCTCATTAGATCTTATGACAATTGAAAAGGAAGATACAAATGTAGATGAAGAGCTTATAAATAAGCTTATAATTGAAAGAACTGACGCAAGAGAGAGTAAAAACTGGGTAAGAGCAGATGAGATAAGAAATGAATTTATAGCTATGAATATCGAACTTTTTGATACTAAGGAAGGAACGACTTGGAAAGTTAAATAAGTATGAATTAATAAGGCATCTATGGGCAATAATCATAGATGCCTTGTTTTATCTAAACTAAATAGGATGGACCGAGTAGGAATTATTCTATTTTACTTCTTTTTGAAGCCGCCTGGATTTTTTCATCGCTGCCAAGTCGTTTTGGTAATCTAGCATCATCATTTTTCTTAATCATAATTTGCTCTTGGGTAGTGTAATTGTAGTTTTTTGAATCTTTTCTTGCCATGGATATTGCCACCTTTCTAAAATTTAATGAAATATTAGTTTCTCCAATATTCAGAGTATAATGCATCTAAATTATAACTAAATTTCCAATGTTTTTACAAAATAATAGAAATTAAATTAATAATGTGATAAAATTTTAAAAAAGGAAGTGATAAGAAAATTTAGTTTATAATATTATGTACAGCTTAAGGCAGAAAGTAATATATTTTAAATAAAACAATTAAAATCTGAGGTGATAAATATGGATAGATCAGCTTTGAAAGCTTCAATATTAATTGCAGTTATTGGTATGATTTTAATATCAGTTATATATTTTAGACCGGTGAGCATTGAAAGAAACTATGGTGGATATATGTATGATGAGAATAGTGAATTTAACAAATCAACTGAAATTAAGCTTGTTGGAGAATTAAAAAAGAAATTATCTTTGAATTATGAATTTACTGGAAGTGTAGAAGTAGATGGTATTAAAGAGAAGGTTATTCTAAAGAGAATATGGGCGAAGAACAATGTTTTTAAGACTACGGGATATAGCACTTTTATAGAAGCTAAAAATAGTAAAACAGGGCAATATGAAGTGACTGGAATGCTTAATACATCAAAGAACTTCAATGAAATACTTATAAGAGTAGCTGAAGTAGATAGCAAATATAATGGTGAATTTGATATTTGTGGGCCAAGTAGTACTGTGAAAGAGGCAAAAGGTATAATAACAAATATGGGAAAAAATAATTAACGTGTATTGGAGGAGTTGTATTGTCTAAAGAATTAATTTTAAAATTAAAGCCATACTTAAGTGAAAAAATATGGGGATGGGAGAAATGGGTACTTTCATGTCATGAAGAGGGAAATTCTACGGTGCAAGAAGGAATTTATGAAGGACGAGAATTGTCTGAAATTTTAGGATGTGGTAGTGATTTTCCTATACTAAATAAAATTATAAAAGCAGAAGATACCTTATCAGTACAAGTACATCCAAATGATGATTATGCTAAAAGGGTTGAAAATGCTAATGGAAAAACAGAGTGTTGGTATATATTGGAAGCTAAAGAGGGAGCGACTTTAGTATCAGGAATAAAGAAAGGTTTAAATAAAGAAAAGCTAAGGCAAATTATAAAAGAAGGTAAACTAGAAGATTATTTAGAACGAATCAATATAAGCAGGGGAGATTTCATCTACATACCAGCGGGTACGGTACATGCTATAGAATCTGGTGTAAAGCTTATTGAGGTGCAACAAAATAGCAACATTACTTATAGACTTCATGACTGGGGACGAGGCAGAGAAGTGCATATTGAAAAATCCTTAGATGTTATAGATTATGATGGTAAGAATAAAGGTGGAAAAATTGATAATTTTAATAAATTAGAGACACCTTATTTTAAAGTGGAAAAAATTATTGTCAATAACAATTATATAGACATGGTTAATGATAGTTTCCATAGCTACACTGTAATATGTGGCGAGGGAGTAATAAAAGTGAGTAATGGGCAAATGAAATTAAAAGAAGAAGAAACAGTTTATATATCAAAAGGAATAGAGTATACACTTGAAGGTAATATGGAATTAATTAAATCTAGTGTGTAGAGGATTAATGACATTTCAAAAGGGAGGTCTTAAACTTCTACAAGTGAGGGTTCCGTGTTATAACAAAAATAAAACTTCAGTGGGAGTGAAAATCTCCTTCCGAAGTCGTTAATATTGTATTTTCGCGGAAGATAGTTAATGCTAGGCAAGTTATGAAGGAGCGTTTAAAAATGAAAAGGATGAAGTTTTTAAAAAAAACAATGATATTGGGTACAGTGATTTTTGTGTTTTTGGCAGCTGGATGCGCTAATACGGAAAAAGATAATGTCGATAGTAAACCTAAAGCAACAAAAGAGGTAGAACCTACTCCAGTAGTTAAAAAACAAACAGAAAAAGGAGCTAATGACAAAAATCCAATGGTTACTATAGTAATGGAAGATGGCTCGACTATTAAGGTAGAATTATATCCAGAAATTGCACCGAATACAGTTAGAAATTTTGTTTCTTTAGTCCAGAGTGGTTATTATAATGGATTAATTTTTCATAGGGTAATACCAGGTTTTATGATACAAGGAGGAGACCCAGAAGGAACGGGCACGGGTGGCCCCGGGTATACAATAAGCGGCGAGTTTAGTAATAATAGTTTCGACAACCCTTTAAAACATGAAAGAGGAGTAGTATCTATGGCTAGAAGTGCTGATAAAGACTCAGCTGGTTCACAGTTTTTTATAATGATTAAGGAAAGTAGCAACTTAGATGGTGATTATGCTGCTTTTGGTAAGGTTACAGAAGGTATGGAAACAGTGGATAAAATAGTAGCTGTTGAGACTGGGAGTAATGATAAACCTAAAAAAGATCAAAAGATGAAAAAAGTTACTGTGGACACGTTTGGAGTAAAGTATGGTGAAGTTGAGAAGGTAAAATAAAATTATAAGAAATGCCCCTAGTGAGTTAAGTTCACTAGGGGCATCTTTTATATGTTTCGTGATTTTAAATTACATTAATACGAAGATTTTGTCGGTTTTTCATAATTATCTGTACATTTAGATTGGTTTTTAAAAATTCTTACAAATCTAATAGAGAATATATCACACATTACCAGATCATTTGAACCACTTTCTTGAATGACAATAAAACTAATACCAACTTCTTTTAATATGCCTTCGCGATCAACCCACATACCAGTTCCAATTAAAAATTCTACTTTTATATATTTACCTATTTGGGTAGATAACCAACCTTGATTATAAAGTGGATTATCTACTATGGGTGAGACAGGTGGCATTTCACGGTGCTGGTTACTATCAGGGGTTGGCATCGCAGGTCTTTCTCTTGTATTATCATCTGTACCAAATTTTGGAATAGGTGCCATTGGGGGTTCAGAAAACATAGGAACACTGTCCCACATTGGAATTTGATTAAAATTGTTAGGTGGTGCTATAAACATAAAATATCCTCCTTAAAAATTATATTAAATTATTATCTAAAGGTATTGTTAGTAATGCTTTTTAATTAAGTAGTAAAATACTTCGCTGTGGGATTGTAAAAGCAATGTAGACCTACACTGACTTGATAGATACCACTACCATTGAAAGGGAATTCATCTGGACATGGTGCATAGGGATTAAAATACCATAAGGACTCACCTGTTGTATATAATCTATTGCCAGCTAAAGCCCAATCAGCGATATCATAATGTATCTGCTCTGGTCGACTTGCCCAAATGGTCTGTGGGTTAGTCACGCCACGAATTATAGATCTTGCACAATCAAATTGTCCTTCCTGAAATATGATATTCCTTAAATCACCTTGACCTATCCTAAGATATTCACCATCTGCTACGTGCACTCTGTTCATAACTACAGAGGCAACGGCTTTCATCCCATTTTCGCCTTCTCCACCAGCTTCACACTGTAGTATTCTAGCCAATAACTCCCTAGCACTGAAAGCCATAAATAGTCATCTCCTTAATTTTCTCTACAGTGTTATTATATTCAGGGTGTTAATAATGGTACTTAAAAAACAAAGTAATTTTTTACTTACAAGGAAATTGTAAGATTTATTGGGTATTTAATAAATTGTGAGAGATAGCTATATAACATTAAAGAAACTTTAATAAAAATCCTATTGTCATATTCTTAGTAACATTTAACATGAATATATGGTAAATCAATGGGAAGTTTGATATAATTAGCTTGTATTTGTGTTCTCTTTTGTTAAGCTATTATTATTTGTGGTAAAACAATAATAGCAAATGCATTTTATATTTTGTATATACTTTCGCGTAAAGGATATTAGATACCCAATATACCTATATTTATATATATATTATTATTGGATAAGGTATGACTATAAAAAGAAAATATCACTTAAAATTTTATATTTATACATATGTTATTAGATGAATAAGTTATGAAACATTTATACAAGAGGTGAATTATGCTAAATAGTGGAGATATATTAGACAAAAAATATGTAGTAATTAAAATTTTAGGCAAGGGTGGAATGGGCACCGTTTATTTATGCGAAAATATAATTCATGGTAATTTTTGGGCTATAAAAGAAGTAATAAAAAATACAAAAAATATAGATATTTTAACAGAGGCTAACATTTTAAAAAATCTAAGCCATCCAGGTATTCGGAGAATAGTTGATATATTTTATGAAAATAACAATCTATATATGGTTCAAGATTACGTAGAGGGTCAAACACTAAAGGAGTATGTTAAGGTAAATGGTAGAATACAGACAGAAAAAACTTGCCGGATTACATCTGATTTATGTGATATTATAGGATATTTACATAATCAAAATCCAGCTATTATATATAGAGATATAAAACCATCGAACATAATTATAACAATAAGTGAAAAAGTTGTTTTGATTGATTTTGGTATTTCGAAAATTTATAAGGGTGACAAGTCACAAGACACAGTGTGTGCATGTTCTAATGGATATGCGGCTCCAGAGCAATACGGCTTAGGGAAATGTTGTACGCAAACAGATATATATGGCATCGGAATGTTAGTATACTTTATGGTGAAAGGGAAGACCCCTTTCACAGGTATAGAGCCTCTTTTGGACGAAAATTATGGGCCCGATATTAATGGAAAATTAAAAATAATAATACAGAAGTGCGTTAAGATTGATATTAAGGATAGATATATTTCGGTTAAAGCTCTAAAAAAAGAAATTTTAGAAGTATTAAAAAAAGATAAATATGAAAAAATAGCGGGTTTGAGTGACTATAATATTAGCACAAATGTGGGGACTAAAAAAACTAAAACAAAAATCACAAATAAAGGTAAGCTAACAATAATTAAAAATGGGTTTTTCTGTTGTCTAGTTGTAACTCTAGCAAGCATTTATATTTTTCATGGGAATAAAAAAGAAAGTACAGTTATGAACACTGTAGATAGGACCGAAATAGTGAGCCCCGTAGTAGGTTCATCAAGTATAGAGAAAGATGCTATTAAGGAGGCTATAAAGAAGTCTGTTAAGACACCTATTATAAGTCCTGTAAAGGTAGCAACTAGTTATATTACACAAGATAGCTCAATAAAAGAAAAAACGCCGCAATTATCTAAAGCAAAGGATAAAGAAAAACGAAAAAACAAACAAACGAGCATAGTAAAAAAGATTAAATAAATGAGATGTTTAGAAATGGATGTAGATGTATTGAGCTGGACAGGTAATAATAATTTAAATTAATTTGGACTGTTAATAAGGGTTAATTTATATTAATCGTTCCAATTGCCTAATATAGTGCTATAATATGGTTAGGAAATAATAATATGAGAATTAATGATGATTTTACAACATAAGATATAGGGGGAGTAACAATGAGAAGAAGAATATTACCTTTACTTATAGCTATTGGATTAGTTATGTCAGTAAGTAAGCCGATGTTCGCAGTGTCACTAACGCAGCAGTTAGATAATCAAAAGAGGCAGCTGCTAGAACAACAGGGTTCATATAGTTTGTCACAAAAGAATTCTGACCAATTAGAGATATCTATTGAAATGTTAGATTTAGATATTGGGAACATGAACGCGGGAATTGATAAAGCAAAAAATGAGATATATAGTACTGAGAAAAAAATAGAGAAGACTACAAAAGATATAGTAGTTGCTGAGAACAATATAAAGGGCGAGGAATCTGTATTTAATGAAAGAATGAGAGCAATGTATATGAACGGAGCAGATAGTTATTTAGAGATACTACTTGATTCTGAAGGAGTCGAAGACCTTATCTCAAGAGTTGAAAATGTTAAAAAAATTGTAGAATATGATAACAAAATTATTAAAGAATTAAATGAGAAAAAGAAAATTATTGAGGATAGAAAAAAAGCTCTTAATGATAACAAAGAAAAAGTTCTAGCGTTAAAAGCTAATAATGAGCTTAAATTGGACGAGCTTAGTGCAAAGAAAAAAGAACAAGGACTACTAGTAGCAGAAGCAAATAAACAGGAAGAATTGAATAAAAATAAAATGATAAAAATACAGGCTTCAGTAGACAGTACTACGAATCAAATAAAAGATGAAGCAGATCAAAAACGTAAATATGATATGGCAATAGCTACTAAAAAAACTCAAGAAAATACCCCATCAAGAGGGCAGGTAAGTACCGCAGTGAAAAATGAAACAAATGATGAAAAAGAAATAGTAGAAGAGGTAAGCAAACCAAAACCAACTTTACCAAAACCAACCTTACCAAAACCAACTTTACCAATTGGTTCAAATGAAGTAATAGAATATGCTAAAACTTTCCTGGGAACACCATATGTGTGGGGAGCAACGGGTCCAAATTCATTTGATTGTTCAGGTTTTACACAATATGTATATGCACATTTTGGAGTTACTACAGGTAGAGATACTTATGCTCAGATAACTCACGGATCATATGTGTCTAGAGAGAATTTACAACCAGGAGATTTGGTATTCTTTGGATCAGGAAGTCCTCACCATGTTGGTATTTATGTAGGAAATAATTCATACATACATGCACCAAGCACAGGGGATGTAGTTAAAATATCACAATTAACGAGAAGTGATTATATGTCTGCAAGAAGAGTTAGATAGTAACATGTAAAATAACATAAAATGATTCACAGAAATAATATAATAGGTTTGATTGATGATTTTAAAGCACCGTGGTTAATTTTAACCACGGTGTTTTAAAATCATTTTTCTCTGTAATCAGCAAGAAGTAAGTCGACCATTGCACCATAGCTTTTTGTTCCCGATTGTTGATTTTGAGATTTAAGATAAGTGTCGTTAATTTTATCTCCTATTTTTTCTATAGGACCGGAGTACATTTCCCAAAAAGATTGGTTGTACTTCAAGTCATTAATTACACCTGTGCTACAAGTTAAAATCAATTCTTTATATTTTTGTGAATCACTTTTTTGTAATGCATTTAATGAATAAGATAATGCTGCAAGTGTTCCAGAGTATTGAAAATCTATATACGGATGATTTATACAAGCTATATATGCAATATAGTTTGCTTCATCTTCTTTAGCAAAGCCTCTTTGATGGGCCATTTCGTGAACAGTGGTAAATGGAAGGAATGAATCAGGTTCTGCCATATTAATATTTGCTTCGTTAGTAAAAGGAAAATAAAAACCTGTAATTCCTGTATAGCACATTGGACTTGAAAGTAATATACCCTTAGGTATTCCATAGTTACCTTTTAATGCAGCATATTGAAGTGAAACTTTATCATATCCTAATTGAGCAGTTTTTAGGATATACTTTTTATTATAAGAAAGTTCCATTACACCATATTGGTTTTCGTTTGTTTTTTTTCTTAGAGAACTTGAACTATTTATAAGATGCATGCAAAGTGAAGCAAGTTCATTTGAAGATGACGAGCGGACATTTAACTGAAATATTTTATTGAGTGTAAGTCTTTGATAATTAAATCCCCATAAAAACTGGAATGAAAAATATATTAATCCGGATGCAGCAAGTATATTTAAAACAAAGTGTTTTAAAATACCTAATCTTTTATTTTCATATTTGTATAAGTCAAAAGTTGTTTTTAAAATATACAATAACGCGAAAGTTACAAAGAAAATAATTGTAAGTTCTGCAAGAGAAAATGGTAATAATAGGGTAATTGCACTTAAAATATTAGCAATTATTTTATAAAAAAATGATGAATAGTATTTTTCTATAAGAGTTGGAAACATTCTAGATATTTGAGTTAGGAGAATACCTAAGGGGAAAAGCAAGATTAAAAATGATTTCTTCTTACAGGGAAAAAACTTCAAACTAAGCACCTTCTTTATATAAATTGAATGTAAATATAATTAATTATACAAAAATCTCCAAGTGAAATGTTTACTTGGAGATTTTTTATATTATTTTTTTTGTCGTAATAAGTCTCTAATTTCACTTAATAGCACTTCTTCATTTGAAATCTTGGGAGCGATAATTTTTTCGATTTCTTTCTTTTTAACAGATTGTATAGCTTTTATAAATATAAAAAGTGAAAAAGAAATTATTAAAAAGTCTATGATGGATTGAATAAATAAACCATATTTAATTGACAACGCTACTCCACCGGCTATGGATGAAGGTATATCATATTGTAAACTACTGAAATTAATTCCACCCATTAATATGCCAAGGAAGGGCATTATAATTTCATTCACTAAAGAGGTAACTATTTTAGAAAATGCCGCACCTATAACAACAGCTATTGCTAAATCTAATACACTCCCTTTAAGAGCAAATTTCTTAAATTCTTTCAACATATGTGGAACACTTCCTTTCAAAGAATATATTAAGTTTAAAAGTATTTATATTATATCATATATTATTTATATTAAAAAAAAAAATTGAAAAATATGATTGTTAAAGTCATTTGCATGTGACTTAGCTGAAGAAATACTAAATAATTATTTAGTTACGCTTGTTGTTTTTGCTCTTCTACTCCTAATCTCCACCACAATAAAAATAACTAAAGGTATTATAACTTCAAAAACAAAGGAATAATATGGCCATATATTCAAAGTCCAGGATAACATTTCCATGGTACTCTCGTAAACAAAAAAAGAGAAGTTAAACATTAGAAGAGCTATAGGTGTTGCAATAAATTTGTAATCATCAAACCCAAAAACCTTGGAAATTCCATTGCAAACTGCAAAGAGACATATAATTACTTTAACAAAGACACATACTAAGAATTCAATAGCTACTGTCATTTCAAGTCTTTCAAGTAAATTACCTAGGCGAATAAGGCTTATTACCATGGGAGAAGGGAAATATAATCTTGATAAGGTTTCATTACCTAATACTAAAATATTTCTTAATGTTGCTAAAAATATAAGCCCTCCACCCACTAGTAAGCCTACCATAAATGTTTTTTTATAATTTTTAACTTTAGATATATTAGAAAATACCATTGTAAAAATTACGGTTTCACCAAATGGATAAGTAAAACTTGAGAAAGCACCTCTTAAAAGTGGAGCGGAACCGCTACTTAGTATTGGCTTTAATTTGCTTATATTCATTTGTGAAATTGAAAATATAGAGACAGTAAAAAATATTAGAATTACAACCCAAATGAAGAACTCAGACCATCTTCCTAAGACTTCAATACCTTCTTTTAAACTCCATATAAGAAGTATAGTAAAAAAAATCATAGGTACTACCACTGGTGTATCAGGTAACGCTGAGATATCAGTAAATTCTGATAAACTTCTAAGAACTAAGGATCCATCATGAAAGGCAAACCATATCATTAGTATACTTATTGTTTTTCCTATAAACTTCCCCATAACGATTTGAAGTATATCAAATAAATCTTTCCCAGGATATAAAGATAAAATTTTAGAAAACATAAGTAACAATATAATAGACCATAAAATAGCAATAATTATTGCTATCCACGCATCTTGTTTTGCAGCGCCTCCAGATCCGTTTAAAAAAGTAGTTCCAATTATAAAAAGTATTATAAGTATTGTAGCTTGTCTTTCAGAAATAACTTCATTTTTCATTTATGCCTCCCATACTATTTACTGTAATGATAAACAGTAAATAAAACTAATTTGTTTTACCAAATATTGAAACTACAATATCTTTTATTTGATTCGATGGACTTGGTAACTGTACTCCTAAGGTTAGAAGAGTGCTAATTATCATTGAAAATATAATAAGAGAAAAATAAAGTGCTATTTTACCAATATTTTTTTCTTTTAATAATATGACAGTTTCAAAAAATATTACTATGATATAAAAAATTATTACAAGTAAGAACATTTATAAATTCTCCTTTGATTATTTTCCTATTGGAATAGGTTTTGTTGTTGTCCCACTACCCTTTATTTTCAGGTGCACGTTAACTTCAGTCTTTAGACTTATCAAAATATCTTCTCCATTATTTTTGTAAGTCTCACTTACTTTTGGTTTTTCTTTTTTGAAAATCTCTCCAAAACCTAAAACGTCGCTATGGTAATTTTTCTGTAATTTACTAATTATAGATTGTATATTACCTTCTATTTTTTTTTCTGCTTCACTCTTAAGTATTTTTAAATTTCCCTCTTGAATAAAATCTTTAGTTCCTCCAACCTCAGATATAGTTACAACTGGGTATATATCAATTATAAGCGATGATACTCCATTGTTATAAATGGGGGTTAATTTAGTTTTATTTTCATGTATTTCTAAGGTGATGCTGGTGCCAGAACCTGAAACATCTCTCAAAGTAATTAACCCTTGTTCTATTTTGTTCTGAATCATAAGCATGTATAGGGTTTCGTCCCCATCTATATATCCTACAAGCTTATCTGACTTAAAAATAGCAGAGCCATTTAAAATAGGGACTATAGTTCCAGCATTAAGATCACTTTTAACTGTAGCTATTGCTTCAGACTTACCTTCTGAAGACATTGCATCGACAAATGACCATAACATTGAATTGGGAAATTTAGAGAGTGTTTCCCATGAAGTCATGGCATCATTAAGATGAAACGAAGTTACGTTATTAAGATTAACCTTAGGTTTTAAAATTTCTGCAGCACTATCACCCTTTGCTATTAGAATCCACATATCTGATCTAAGCCTGGAGTCTCTATAGGCCCAATCAATTACCGGAATTACCCCTTCATTTGCGACTGGCTCACTTATTATTAGCACCTTTTCATCACTCCAAAAAAGTTTTAAACCAGTTTTTTCTATCATATTTCTCACCGCATTAAATATACTGTCACCTTCGGAACTATAAAGCTCAGAACCAATGGTTGAGGAACCACCTTGACGTTGCGTAGTTATAACTTCTGTTGTAACAATATATTTATTTGTTGATATATCCTTATCTATAGCAACGCCAGCTACTATTGCTAATGTGTCTATTTCGCTATAGTCCCAGCACCCGCATAATATAATAGGACATATAGCTATAATAAAAATTATTATTACAATTTTTTTTTTCATTTGGAGTCTCTCTTTCTTAATTTTTTTTGACGCTTTTTATTTTTTGTAAACAGCTTCGGTCTTAAATACATATCCCACCAGGGAGCTCTAATTACCGTATCCTTTATATCCTGAATAGAAAAAGAAGGGATGTTAGTCATATAAGGTATACCAAAGGAACGAATAGACATCATATGAAGAACTAAACCCATTACGCCAAAAATATAACCATATAAACCTAGGAAGGAAGATAATAATAAAAAAATTATTCGTATCTCTACTATTCCTACCACTTGAGGTAGCATAATGCTTGAAATTCCAGTTAGTGCAGTAACTATTACTATAGGGGCACTGACTAGTCTTGCGTTAACAGCAGCATCACCAAGAACTAAGGCACCTACTATACTAATTGCTCCGCCAATATGTTTAGGCATTCTAAGACCTGCTTCTTTAAGTATCTCAAATACAATCATCATGCCCATGGCTTCTACAATTGAAGGAAAAGGTAATCCTTGTCTCGCAGAATATATACTTAGAAGGAGTGGAGTTGGAATAAGTTCTTGATGGAAGGTAACAAGTGCTACATATATAGCTGAAGTACTAGTGCTAATAAAAAAACATAACCATCGAAGAAATCTGACAAAGGAGGAATATAAAAAATTGTTATAATAGTCTTCATTGCTCTGAAAAACCTCAACAAAGATAGTTGGAAGAGTTAGAACAACGGGAGTTCCATCGCAGAGAACTGCAAACCTTCCTTCTAGAAGTTTACCTGCAACCACATCAGGTCTTTCTGTATTAAAAATAGTCCTAAAGGGAGAATAAGGGGCATCTTTAATTAATTCCTCTATGTAACCAGAATCTAAAATACCATCAATATCAATATTATTAAGCCGCGTCATTAGCTCTTTATGTATAGGTTCCATTGCTATACCTTTAATATAACATACACATATTTGAGTTTTAGTTTGTTCACCAATTCTCATGAATTCGAATTTTAAGTTAGAATTAATAAGTTTCCGCCTAATAAGTGTAATGTTTAAATTCATTGATTCGGTAAAGCCTTCCCGAGGACCCCTAACTATAGTTTCTGATTGAGGTTCTGAAATTGCCCTTTTTTCCCATCCTATAGTACCAATAGAAACTACTTCAGCCAAACCATCTATGAAAAGCATAGTTTTTCCGTATATAATTTCATTAATGATATTATCAACAATAGATGTTTTTTTGTTGTCTGCAGTTAAAAGTATTTTATGCATTAAAATATCCATGATGTTACTATCATTAATATCAGATATATCACCTAACAAAAGTGGCTTTATAATATCATCATTAATTGTTTTCAGATTTGCCATTCCATCAATATAAACAAGCGTACACTTAGTGCTAGTAGGTTTTCCAACTGATAGCTCTCTATATACGACTGTTGTGTCATTAATAAAAATATTTTTTATCATATTAATATTTTCATCTAACGAATTTACTAGTTTTATATTTGGAAAATCATTTGTATTCATAAATCAAACATCCTTTGTATTATAATAATTAACTACATATAGATATTTTAGCCAATTTGTAAATGATTTAATCACGCACATTTTGCTCAATATTTAAAATACTCTCTCCATATCTGCACTTCTTTGGTGAAAAGATAAAAAAAGGACGGTTAATAACTAATTACATTCAATTAGTTATTAACCGTTCCCATATTTTCTTGTTTTATTTGAAATATTCGCGAACGAAATCAGGTACATATGCGTCTTCAATATTTAAATAAGTAATATCATTACCATTTTTCATATATAGACCTAAAACATACTGCCCTTTATTATTTTGTGAGTAGTTTTTTAAGCAGGTTTCAAGCTTATTTTTATCAGTGATTTTAAGTGTTTTTACATTTTTGTTTTCTTCCAAAGGAGTAATTCCACCGTTAAGGTTACTAGGATTTCTTTTTTGTATAATAGCATAGTTTATATCTTCAGGCATTATTCTAGCCTTAGAATAGTATCCATTTTGTTTTAACCAGTTTTCAAATTCTTTATAGGACCTTTTACAAGATAAATTTATTCTTTTATTATTTGATAATAATATATCAATGTCTGCCCATGTATCCCTTGAATCTATGATGCTTTCATAAGTTTCATTTAAAACCTCTTTTTTCAAAATATCTGTTGCCTCTTTAATTTTTGTTGGATTTGTTATTGTTACCCCTTTATTAGTGAATCTTGAGTTAATTGAAATTTTATCAATGGATTTATAGTCAGTATTTAAAATACTGTTATGATTTTTTTTATATTCTTTTGATTCATATATAGGTTTTAGATATTTTCCATACTCTTGTTGCGAAATATTATATTGTCTTTTTATTTGTTTTCCATTTTTCAAATTATATAAAAGGGAGACTTGTTCATTTAAATTTGAAGAGTACCTTAAAGTTTTTTTATCCTTTATTAGCTTACTATGCAATTTCACAATGTTATTAAGATTTTGTATTTCATGATAAGTAGGTATTGGATTGTTCATTATATCATTTGAATAATAGAAGCCATTATCTATAACAATGCTGTCGATATTGTCTAGATTAGGGAGTCGTTTTTCATATCCAATAATATCAGAATTAATAACAATTGCCACTAGGGCAATAATACCTGCATATATGAAATACCCCTTTAGATTTCTAAAAATTCTTAGGGATTTAGTTATTATAATTTCTGCAATAATATATCCAATTAGAGAGCCTATAACATATCCGAGTATTACGAAGCGAATGCCGTAGCCTCCGCTTTTAAAATACGTTCCACCTACGAGCATAAAGCAAAAGGTTATGCCATATTTAAATACAGGCTGTAGATGTTTAAAAGCAACAACATTAGATGCACCTTCTAAATTTCTTTTATGGTATGCAAATCTAGCTACAAGGTAAAGAATAATACATAAAATTATATATATAAATATTTCCATTGAAGTCATTGGTGTATTAGTTAAAAACCTTGTAATTGGAGAAAAAAATTCTATGCTATTATTTATATGATAGTTACTGGCAATACCATAAATAAAGAAGTCAAGATTATAACTAATTAAGGCAGTTAATCCAAGAGGTAAATATAAAAATATATACGTAAGTATCCCCTGTGAAGTTGAAAGTCCTGTGAGCATACCAACCAAAACACTTGAAAGAAAAATAACTATATTAAATAAAATTGTTATTCCAGCCCAGGACATAACATTTTTAACCGTATAGTGAATATCTGTAGTGCTTAAATTTAATGCGCCTTTAAGTAATAATGCAGAAAGTGCAGCGACAATAACTGGTAATACAAGAAGCAGTATTCCTATAAAGATATGGTTATCATATAACTTTCCTCTTTTTATAGGAAGAGCGTGAATCATATCTACAGACTTTTTATTTTGTATATAACTAAATAATAGTATAGCAGTTAAAACAGGTATCACTGCAGTGGACATTAATAGTATGTTATTATTAAAAATATCTTTCATTGGTGAAGAATACTCTGGATGAGCAGTATTAGTAGCATTCATCATTAATATTTTAAAAGATACTTCGAATAATAAAAATATTGTGTAACATATGCCTATCCAGCCAAAGCGTTTTATATCGTCTAGTAGTATCCCTTTATTAAAGCATGATATTTTCAATTTCATAGTTAACGGCCCCCATTTCATATATAAATATTTCTTCCAAGGTAAGAGAAATAACATCCATAATTACAGGATTGAATTTATTAAAGTAATTAATAACATCAGATTTATTTCCTCTAACGATTAGAAGAAGTACACTTCCTCTTTCTTCTTTGTGGAGTATATTAACACCTTTAAAAAGTTCTTCTGGTACTTTATCCTTAAAGGCAATTTGTATTTTATGCACATCAGATTTTAATTCATCTAAATCTTTTTCTAATATGAGGTTCCCCTTATGAAGAATTCCTATGTGATCACATATATCTTCTAATTCTCTTAAATTGTGAGAAGAAATAATAATAGTCATTTCTTTGTCCGCCACATCTTGGATTATTAAGTTTTTAACCTTTTGTCTCATAACTGGATCTAAGCCGTCAAGTGGCTCATCTAAAATCATAACCTTAGGCATAGTTGATAGTGCAAGCCAAAAGGCAACTTGTCTTTGCATGCCTTTAGATAAACTATTTATCTTTTTATTTACATCTATATTAAATATTTTTATTAGCTTTTCATATCTTTCATTGTTCCAAGAGGGATAAATATTTTTATAATAGTTAGCCATATTAGTTATTGTATATTGGGAAAAGAAATAAAGAGAATCTGGTATAAATACAGTTTCTGATTTGATTAATACATTCTCAAATACATTTTCACCAGCTATTTGAACTTCACCCGTGTCTTGATGATAGATACCTGCTAAAAGCTTTAAAAGGGTTGTTTTACCGGCACCATTTGAACCGACAAGGCCATAAATAGAGCCTTTATTAACATTTAAGTTTACATTTTGTAATGCTTCTAAATCACCAAAGGATTTAGAAACATTTTTTACTGAAATCATATTTATTCCTCCTTTTTATTAGTTTGTATTTGTGAAATTATTTTTAAAATATATTCTTTTGTCATCCCCATATACATTGCCTCAGATAGTATTTTTGTTAATTCATTTTCTATTTTCTTTAGTTTTTCAGAATCTGCTACTTTCGCGGAGGGAGTAACGAAACTGCCTTTTCCTTTTATGGAGTGGATATATCCTTGTATTTCTAGTTCTTTATACGCTTTTTGAATAGTATTGGGATTCATAGTGAGCTCCATTGAAATAGTGCGTACAGAAGGTAATTGTTCATTAGGCTTCAATATTTCACTAATTATAAGTTGCTTAAACTTTTCTACTAGTTGTTCGTAAAGGGGCAGCCGACTTCTTAAATCTAATTCAAACATCTTATTTCTCCTTTCCTTCTTATTTTAAATGTATAACATTAGTGTGTTAACTGTATTATTGAACACAATACAGTTATAGTATAGAGGATAAATATTACATTGTAAAGGTGTAAATATAAAATTAAATTATTTATAACAGTATAGGATAAAAAAATTCCAAAATAACGATGAAAAATGTATTGTTATTCACTAATATGTATGGTAAGATACATGTATATTAACTGGTTAACGCCAGTTATTACTGAGACTAAACTAGATAACAACATATCCTCTTTTTAGAATATAATTGTTAATCGGTTGTTAGATCTTAATATTTGAAAAAGGAGGAATGTTTAAAATGGCAGATAAAACTTTAGTATGTAAAGACTGTGGTAAAGATTTCGTATTCACTGAAGGCGAACAAGAATTCTACAAAGAAAAAGGATTCGACAATGAACCTCAAAGATGTGTTGATTGCAGAAGAGCAAGAAAACAACAAAATGACAGAGGATTCAGAAACTAGTAAAGAACTTACTATAAACCCTATGGGATTAAACCTATAGGGTTTGTTTTTTTTTGTAGGCAATTGGGAGACTATCAGTAGTTATCCTAATTAGGAAAGGGCATTTTTTTAAATTTTTTAATTTTATTATTCTTTGGATTATTATAAAACTTAACAATTTCCCACCAACCAGTAGAAGCAGCACCAAGGATGGAAGCTAGTATAGCGGTTTTAAAATTCAGCGCTACAGTTTTAAAAATAGGATGAGCAGCTGGAATATACACTATTGAAAATAACATCATTAAGGCTAAACTATTAATGTAAAGTCTAGCTTTGCTACCTTTTTCCTTAAAAATACTAAATAGATACTTAGTGTTGGATCTATTAACTAAGACTAAAATTACATTTCCGACTATCAGGCTCATTAAAGAAAAAGTTCTTGCATAGTCTGCACTTAGACCTGAGTCAACCATATAGTGGAAAGGTAAAAATGCTGCTAAAAACATTGTTGTACCCTGTAATAAAACTTTTTTTGTTAATGCTCTCGTTAGTAGAGGTTCATCAGGCGAGCGTGGGGGCTGATCCATTATATAATCTTCTGCTGGTTCACCTTCAAAAACTATAGAACAGGTTGGATCCAAAATTAACTCTAAAAGAACGATATGAACAGGTAGTAATATTTGTGGTAAGTTAAAAACAGGTGAAAATAACGCTAAGGCCATAATAGGAATGTGAATTATCATTATATATACCATAGCTTTACGAATGTTATCAAAAACCCTTCTTCCATCTTCTATGGAGTGAACTATAGTTGTAAAATTATCATCCATTAGAATCATATCGGCAGCTTCTTTCGCAACCTCTGTTCCTCTTTTGCCCATTGCAATACCTATATTAGCATTTTTTAGAGCTGGGGCATCGTTTACGCCATCACCAGTCATTGCAACAATTTCACCGTTCTTTTTAAGTGCCTTAACTATCTTCATTTTATGTTCTGGAATTACTCTTGAGAAAATATCACAATGCTTCACTGCCTCGTAAAGTTCATAGTCGGTCATAGCATCAATTTCATCTCCAGTAATAGCAGAGTTATTAAAATTAAGACCGATCTCATGTCCTATGGCTATAGCTGTTTTAGAATAATCTCCAGTTATCATCATTACTCTTACTCCAGCTTTTTTACATATATTTATAGCATCCTGTACGCCTTCTTTCGGTGGATCTTGAAGTCCGATTAATCCCTTAAAACATAATCTATACTCTTCTAAATTATCTTTAAGGGTACAAGTTACTAAATCAGCCAGTACAATAACTCTTAACCCATTGATAGCCATATCATCGATAATATTTAAAATTTTTGCTTCTTCATTTGGACTTAAATTACATAGTGGCAATATAGTTTCTGGGGAACCTTTAGCTGCTATATAATAGGTATCATTTTCTTTGTAAATGTTCGCCATTCTTTTGGTTTTAGGATCAAAAGCATGGGTTTTAGCTAACTCAAGATTGTAAAGCTCATTTATGTCTATTTTATCAGTGCCAGCTGCAACTATTGCTTTTTCCATAGGATCGTAGGGATCTTTTTCGCAAGCTAAAACTAAAAGCTTAGCTAAATCTTTATCCAGAAGTTTATCTGGGTCTATAAATTTGTTGTTATATATAGTTTTTACCCTCATAATATTTTGTGTGATTGTTCCTGTTTTATCTACGCAAAGAACGGTGGTGGAACCTAAAGTTTCCACTGCAGGTATACTGCGAATTAAGGTGTTCTTTTTAGCTAACCTAAATGCGCCTAGGGATAAGAATATTGTAAGCACTACGGGGAACTCTTCTGGAATAATGGCCATAGCCAAGGTTATACCCGCGAGTATACTCTCAACAAATTCACCAGTATGCATATAGGAAAGACTTATTACTATAATGCATAAAATAAAGCCAGCAATAGCTAATGTTTTTACTAAATGAGATACTTTCTTTTGAAGAGGAGAGGGTTCCTGATTTGTTTCATTTATAGCCTTTCCTATTTTTCCATATTCCGTTTCAAAGCCTATTGTCCTTACTCTAGCAGTGCATTTCCCGAAATTAGACAAAGTACCTGCATATAAATAATCCTGTTTCCAGTATTCCTTAGAGGAATCTATAGCTCCGGTGGGTAGCTTATATACAGGTTCGCTTTCTCCAGTAAGGGAAGATTCATCCACTGAGAAATTTGATTCTTCGATTACTTCACAATCTGCTGGAATACGATCTCCTTCTGATAAAAAAATTATATCAGAAGGCACAAGTTCGCAACTTTTAATTACTTGTTTTTTTTCATCCCTAAGGGCTATAACATGGGGTGCCGTCAAATCTTTTAAAGCATCCATAGTTTTTTCGGTTTTCCATTCCTGAACGAAGGTTATAGTAGCAACAAAAATAACAAAAATAAGCATTATACTACCTTCTCTTGGTTCACCTAAAATAAAATATAAGGTTGAGGCCCCTGCTAATAATAAAAACATAGGCTCTTTGAATACACTTAAAAATTTTATTATGGGATTAGACTTTTTAACTTTCGCAAGCTCATTAAAACCATATTTTTCTCTAAGAGTTTTCACCTCGATCTTACTCAAACCTTTTAATGAATTATCTTTCACTTATTACACCTCATTATCAATTAATAATACATATACTAACTACTATATGTTATGAACGTAGAAATGTTAAAGGTTTCAGAAAAAATAATATAAATATATATTATCAATTGAGAATTATATGCAGATATTAATGAGAATTAATTGTGAATAATATGCATTAATATATGTTAATTGTTAATAAACAAGTGGATAGGAGAAACGATACCTATTTTTATGATGCTGTTTTTTTGATATGCTATAACTACAGAGCTTCATAATATATCTACAGTAGTAGTAAGGTGAAAATTTTGATTAATAAGACGAAACTGTAGTGAATGATATTAAAAAAACTGGATAAAATAATACTGTGGTTTATTTTATTAAATTAAAGATATAAAGTATCTGTGTGGGATATTAATAATGGTTTCTAATTGATAACAACAATTAAAAACTATTGAAAATATCATTGACATACTTTAGTTTTACGCATATTATAAAAATATAGACTAAAACTAATTGAGAATAACAATTTTATATTCTTGTTAGGTGAGGTTACTGTATAGAAATATGCTACTGCCCAGAAATGTCGAGAGACGCCAATGGGTCAGCAGGTACTACCGGATTAAGGTTTTACTTAATGTAGCTGACAACATTCATAGATAATATGAATGATTATGTTCTACGCTTTACAGTGCTAAAACTCAACGAGTGGAGAAGGTATTATTTGATTCGTATTGAATCTCTTCACTTGTTGTGGAGAGATTTTTTATTTTATGATATTTTAGAAGGAAAGTCTCCCACGTCTATAAGTGGAAGTTGCATACTATAACAAAGAAAAAACTTCAGTGGGAGTCTAAATATCCTTCTGAAGTCATTGATATTGCAGCTTCGCAGAAGATGATTTAAGGAGGTGATTGATATGGATGATGGCCCTGCGGATAGTAATTTAATAAACAAATTTAATGAATTTTATATCATTACCATAGCCAATCGCTATTTGATAGGTATGTTTTATTAAATATGTATTAGTTATGGTAGAAATATAAGGTTGCAGCATCGAAGACGATGATTTAACTAATTAAGTTTATTTAGATTACTATGAGATGTGTTAATTTTAATTCATAATACAAATCATAGGAGGTTTTAAAATGAAACATACAGTAAGTTTTATTAAAAGAAAATTTGGACTATTTGACATTATAATATTTGCATCAATAATAGCATTATTGTATATTTTGGTGTCACCAAGTATTAACCACACTTCAACTGGTCAAAGTGTAGTGATTTCAACAAGTCTATCAAAGCTTCCAATTTATGCTCTTAAGTCAGTTGGAAGAATGACGGCAGCATATATTTTATCATTAATATTTACATTTATATACGGATATATGGCTGCCCATAATGAAAAGGCAGAGAAGATTCTGGTACCTATACTCGATATTTTGCAATCAATTCCTGTACTTTCATTCTTGCCAGCTGTTGTTTTGGGATTAGTTGCAGTATTCCCTAATAATAACATAGGAATTGAAATTGCTTCAATTATTTTGATTTTTACCGGGCAGGCATGGAATATGACCTTTAGCTTTTATCATTCAATTAAGAATATTCCAAGAGATTTAAAAGAAGCAACTGAAGTTTTTCAATTAAGTAAATGGCAACAATTTAAAACCATGGAACTTCCATTTTCAGCTATAGGTCTTGTTTGGAATAGCATGATGTCTTGGGCTGGTGGTTGGTTCTTCCTAATGGCGTGTGAAATGTTTACCATAAAGGATAGAAATTTTAGACTTGAGGGTTTAGGATCTTATCTTCAAACAGCAGCTAATGAGGGAGATGAAAAAGCACTCTTGTGGGGAATAATTACATTAGTACTAGTGATTGTACTGCTAAACGAATTGGTTTGGAAACCTGTAATTGTATGGGCTGATAAATTCAAAGTAGAGCTTACTGGAAATGATGAAAAATCCCACTCCTTCATTCTTACAATGATAAGACGTTCAGTGATTATTGAATTTCTATCAGAAAAGGTATTTAGTAAAATTAAATTTTTTGCTAATAATATTATTGATAATTTAATAGGCAGATTTAGTAGTAGCAAATATTCGAGGGTTAGTATTTTAGGGAAGTTTATAAGCATAATAGTACGAATTATAATAATTATTTTACTTTGTTATTCGTTATTTAACGCGTTAAAACTTGTATCTACGGTTTCTCTTAATGAATTAAGCAAGTTTATTCCAGCTGTAGGAGCTTCATTAGTAAGAGTACTTGCTGCACAAGCTATAGCACTTTTATGGACAGTACCAGTTGGAGTTGCTATAGGAATGAATAAAAAGCTAGCAAATATATTTCAGCCAATTATCCAAGTTATAGCATCGGTTCCAGCTACTGCACTATTTCCTGTAGTATTGGGATTATTTATGAGTGCTGTTGGAGGATTAAGTATAGCATCAGTCTTTCTGATGTTAATGGGAACGCAATGGTATATATTGTTTAATGTGATTGCAGGAGCAATGGCAATACCAGAGGATTTGGTAGCAGCTAGTAAGACTTTTGGACTTAAAGGCTTTAAAAAGTGGAAGATACTAATACTACCAGCAATATTTCCCTATCTCATAACTGGAATGATTACAGCTACAGGTGGGTGTTGGAATGCCACTATAGTATCTGAATATGTGAATTTTGGGAAAGAGACATTTAGCACTATAGGAATTGGAGCATTAATATCAGATGCAAGTAATAGTGGGGATTTTCCAATGCTTATTCTTAGTACAATCGTTATGTGTATAGTGGTAGTTACATTCAATAAGTTAATTTGGAAACCATTGTATAATTTAGCAGAAGTGAAGTATAAAATAGAACTATAGTAAGAGAGTGTACTCGAAAAACAATAATTAACAATTCCCATATTTGAGGAATAAAAGTATTTATTTGGATGAAATGCTATACTTGAATTAATAGTAGGCATGACAAAAAGGCTTTTTTATACACTATTTTAAAAAAGCCGTAGGCTGGTTATTGAGTTAAAACTGATTATAAATTAGGCAGCTATTTTCTTGAAAACCGGGAAGATATCAGCAATTGTTACCTCTTTTTCATTAGCCCAAGCATCTATAAAACAGCAAAATGCACCAAGAAATACTCTTGTTATTCTGCGACCAACGGAATAGATAATCGATTTTTCAGCATGGAAGTCGTTGTTTATTCTATCCCAACACCTTTCAGTAGTTGAACGTCGTTTATAAAGAGATTTCCATTGCTTTGAACCTCTTAGTATAGGAGTAAAATATCTTGGATTATCTAATGTTTTAGTGTAATAAATTTTCTTGCTTTTAATAGGACATTTTTCACAGTGGTCACATTGAACTGGGAATAACCATTTATGCCTAAATTCCTTACGGACGATTCCCCAATTACGAAGCTGATGTCCACAAATTTTCCCATGAGGAATGCCCTTATCGTCAAGTTCAACAAAATCACTGCCTGATGAAGGTTTTAAAGAACGTGAATTTAAATCAATAATAGGATTTATTCCATAATGCATGCATAAAAGATAAAATGCATTAGCATCATAGGCAGAATCTAAGGCTACGGAATAGAATTTAATTTCAGGGTATAAATCTACAATCTCTTTAAGTGCATAAACACCGGTAACAGAATCATGCCGTGCTGCACTAACAAATTTAATATGGATAGGTAGGCTGTAAAAACTATCACAGGCAGTGAACCCGTGATAAGTTTGACCATAGTAATAGTGTTCATTAAAGCTATCCCAACCCCAGCTAGCACTGGGATCGGTAAACTTTCGATAACAAGCACAATGCTCTCCTGGTTTAAGTTTGCAATCACAAACTTTTTTACCATAAGGCGAAGCCTGTGTAGGCATACAAGTTCCATCACCAGCAATATTTAGTTTAGAAGGGTCACCCAAAATGCCCATTGATAAGGAAGGAATAACAAATAATTCCTTAAGTATGTTGTTCATTTTGGATTCTATTCTGTCAGAAAGCTTAGAATTATCATATTTTAAGATTCTTTTAACTAAACGTTCGACTACACCAGATTTGGAGTTATTCATCTTTTGGTTTTTCTTTTGTTTTTTACTTGGTTTACGTTTCAATTTACGCAGTTTGGATTTATATAGGATTTTATCCTTATGAATCAGCCTATCCATAAAATCATAAAAAGTACCTATGCCAGGTATTTGATCAGCAACTATGCCTTCGGCTTTAAAAGGCGAGTAGCAAGCAGGGATAAAGCCTGACAGAATTGCATAAAACGGTTCTGAACGTAATGTCTTTATCCAAGATGATATGCTGGTTTCTTTACAATAAGCCATAATAATAAGTGATCTGAGTAAAGCTACCGCATCTTTGGGCGGAGCCCCTTGATTGGAGTTAGAATAAGCACTTTGTATTAGAGGGACAATTCCGGTTAGGTCGGCAGACCAGATTTTTGTTATTATTGAACTACGCTCAAACAAAGTAATTTCTTGATTATTTTGAATAAAGAATTTTTCTAGAAATGTTTCAACGAAATTTTGATATTGAGTATGTGAGGCCTTAACAGTTAACATAAAAATCACTCCTTATAAATGAAAAATGGTAATAATATACATAATTCATTTTGCGAAATTTTTACTGCTGTCAAGTCTTATTTAAAACTATTTAATTAAAATAAATCGATAATACTAAGGATAGCTTAGACTATCTATGCTATCCGAAAGATATAAAACTCGAAGAAATTCTGGGGTGAAGTTGATATATGAATAAAAATGAACCTAGAATTAGCAATGGCTTGAGAGTTTCCGAGAGTACTAAGTAAGATAGAAAGAGGTGTTAGTAATGGCAAAGGTAAAAGAGTTTATTAAAGTAAGTGGAATAACTAAATATTATGGAGGTTCAGATAAGCCTACAATTGAAAATATAAATATAGATATTAATGAAGGAGATTTTGTTGGGATACTCGGACCATCTGGATCTGGTAAATCAACTATATTAAGAATAGTAACAGGTCTAATTCAGCCTGATAAAGGTGAAGTTTTATTTGATGGAAAAAGAGTTAACGGCGTTAACCCCTACGCATCTATAGTATTTCAAACATTTGCTTTATATCCATGGCTAACTGTACTTGAAAATGTAGAACTTGGGCTTAAAGCTAAAGGGTTTCCTAAAGAATATACAAGAGAGAAAGCAGAAGATTTAATAAATCTTATAGGACTAGATGGATTTGAAGAGGCATATCCTAAAGAATTATCAGGTGGTATGAGGCAAAGGGTTGGATTTGCTAGGGCGCTCGCTGTTGAACCTAAACTTCTATGTTTGGACGAACCTTTTTCTGCACTAGATTTTTTAACCGCTGAAAATTTAAGAACTGAGCTTATAGATTTATGGACAGATAAAAGAATGCCAATGAAAAGTGTGATAATGATTACTCACAATATTGAAGAAGCAGTACTTATGGCTAATAAAATAATAATATTAAGCAAAAATCCTGCAAGGGTAATTGCAGAATTAAAGGTAGACCTTCCTCACCCAAGAAATAGGAAGTCTCCTGAATTTGAAAGTATTGTAGATAACATCTATAAGGTTTTGACTAGTGGGAAATTGGAAGAAAAGATTGAAGACAAAGAAGTAACTGAAGCTATTAATGAAAATAAAGAAAAACCTGTTCTAATACCGAAAGCTCCTATAGGAGTTATGTCAGGTCTTCTTGAGCTTATTGACGATAATGATGGCAAAATGGATATCTATCAGCTTGGACGTGATTTAATGATGGAGAGTGATGATTTACTTCCAAATATTGAAGGGACATGTATGCTTAATTTCGCTGAAATAAAAGAGGGTGATATAATTATTACAACGCTTGGAAAAGAATTCGTTGAAGCTGATATAGAAGATAGTAAAACAATATTTAAAAATCAGATTAAAAATATTTCAACTTTTAGGGTTATTGAAAATGTGTTAAATAGTAAGAGAAATAAGACTATGAAAGAAGAATTTTTCAAGGAACTATTTATGCAGCATTTTTCAACTTATGAAGTAGAAAATACAATGGGTTCAATAATTGATTGGGGTAGGTATGCAGAGGTATTTAATTACGATCATGACTCTGAAGAATTATTTTTAGAAAATGAGGATAATAACGGTTATATCAATTAGTATTAAATTCACACCAGGAAAAAAATAAATATTTATATTAAACATCTAGATTTCAGATTTTATTTGTTATGTAGGTGTTTTTTTATTATAAGCTATCATAATTCTTAAGATAAATCTAAGAGTTTTTTAATCTATTTTTAATCTTACAAATATACAATATGAAATATGGTAAAAGTTTAAAGAACCATATAACGAAAGGGGAAAAAAACATGGATATTTAACTGTATAAATTACAATATTTCAGGAAGGGTATATGAAAAATATAGCTATTTTTTATAAGAATATATTATAGAAGGAGTAGTCGGAAATGAATATGATATTTTTTAGATTAATAAATAATTTGGCAAGTAAGAGTATGACATTAGATTGGATTATGATTTTTTTTGCAAAATATGTACCGTATATATTTATGGCAGTTATCGCAATAGTATTTGTTATAGGAATTATAAAGAATAATTCTGATTATAGAAAAGTTGCTATTAATACTTTTATTATTACAGTAATTAATTTAATACTAGCTTTTATCTTTGGAGGTATATACTACGTAGACAGACCATTTGTGCATAATAAGGTGAATTTATTATTACCTCATACGAAAAATGCATCATTTCCAAGTAATCATGTTATAGGAACAATGAGCGTAGCATTAGGAATTGAAAAATATAACAAGTTGGTTAGTATAATATTGATAATATTATCAATTATTATGGGTTTTTCAAGGGTATATGTTGGGCATCACTATCCTATGGATATTATAGGAGCGTATGTAATTGTTTTTGTAACAAGTTATATTTATAATTTAAAATTAAAGAGCAAAGTTGAAAAGTTATATGAAATGGTTGAAAAGAAAATAGCAACAATATTAGGGACTAAGTCATCATATAATGAAATTTGATATTTTTAAAATAGTATCAATTAGATAAATATAAAACACCCCATCAAATGGATCCTACAACTTTTTTTTAATTGTGTCCGTTAAATGGGGTGTGATTTTTATAAAAATAATGAATATGAGTTTAAAACTATTTGACATGTATTAAGTAGAAATTAATATTTTTATCGCCCCAACCTAAATCCCAAGGTACATGATATCTATCAATAGTGTGAGTATTAACAAGAGGATAACCATGAGAATCAAAACCGGTAACCATAGCAAAATGATCTATATCGCTACCTTTGGCATAACATATAAGATCGCCTATATCCAATTTTTGTACTGCACCACATGGATAACCAGGAATGGGAGAAATTAATTCCTTAAATGTCCCTTTTCCTAGTAGTTTTCCTCTGCCACTATAAAGTAAATAATTTTTAAAGGCATCAGCATTAACCCATGCCGAGCTTCCGTCAGCTCCGTCATATTTTTTGTAAGTACAGTTCCAAGTGCCATCAAATTTTAGGCCACCACCCTCTTTATCTCCCATTGATTGAGATACGTAATTTGTACAATTTCCACCGATACCGGTATAGTTTGTGTACCTTTTATTATATTTTGTTGAATTTCCACTTGCCCATGGTATTCCACAATATTTATCTGCGTATTTAACAGCATTTATTTTGTCATAATGACCTTTGGTAATAACTTTTAATTCAGATGATATTTTAGGGCAATTTTCCAGCTTATAAATAGGCTGTTTATTAGCATTAAGTTTGACGTCTTTTATTTCACCTAAATAAGATTTTAATGCATCTTCAAAGCAATCTAAATACCAATCGGAATAAACTACCCATTTCCCTTCTTTTTTGATTAATTCAATAGAGTGTGTTAATCCTACTCCAAAAACATTTGTAGTGGGTGCTATATCATTTTTATAAGAATACTGAAATTTGTAATATTCATCCACTAATAAGCGAATGCCTCTTTTGGTACTAGTTATTTTTCTAACTTTGGGGGTAGATTCAACTTTTATAAAATTCATATCTCTTTGACTTGACCAATCATTAAAATAACTTAATCTTTTTACTTCATGTTCTAAACTCCATTTCCCAAGTTTTTGAGAGGTATCAAAATAATTAGGGAGATTAGTAAGATCTTTAGTAATAAACATGGAGCAACGTTCTTTATAAATATCTTCGAGTGCTTTTGTAACTTCAGTTTTATCAGAATCTACTAAAGATATTGTAGGAATAGCAGTATCTTTATTGATATAAAAAGTATCTGGTTTATAGCAAAATAAACACAACAATAAAATAAAAGGAAAAATGATAATAGAAATACGAATTCGGTTAATGCTTTTTCTCATGAATTGATACACCTCCAATCTATTTAAAGCAATAATAAAATAAGTACTAATTTAGTATTCCACATTATTAAGATTTCTTGCAAAATTTAAAAATAAATTATTGTTAAATGTTGAAGAATTATTCATCAAAACAGAGTTAGCTAATATACTTTATAATGGCAATTAATTTTTGTGAGGTAGATTATGTATGGCATATAGGGATACAACAAATGAAGTCCTTAATATTTCTTTACCTGTAGTTGCGGAGATAACAGTATATACATTAATGTCCATTTTTGATTTGATGATGATTGGCAAATATGGCGGGAATGTAGCAGTAAGTGCTGTGGGATTAAGTAATAATTTAACAAATGCATTCATAGGAATATTTGTTTTAGGAGGTTTTTGTATAAGTATTGTTTCACTAGTTTCTAGACTGGTAGGTGCAAAGCAGTATAAAACCGCTGAAAAATTCGCAGCAATAGGATTAATTTTAGGTGTTATATTTTGTTTAATTATTACAATTTTTATTTTTAATTTTGGAAAAGAGCTTCTTTATATACTTGGAGCTAGAAATAGAATTTTAGAAATAGGATATTCATTTATAAAAATTAACTCTATAGCTATGTTTTTTTGTATGAATATGAGGCTTTTAAATTCTATTTTAATAGGATATGGAAACACTTTTATACCATTCATATGTTCCTTAATTGTAATTTCTTTTAAAATGATTTTTAATTACTTATTAATTTTTGGTATCGCATTTAAAGCAAGGGGGATAGAAGGATTGGCTATAGCTTCTATAATTGCTTATTTAGGTGGTTTTATTTTTTCATTTTACTATACTGTTTTTAAGGCTAAAATTAAGTTTAAACCCTTTTTTATTTTCAGTATTACTTTTAAAGATGTCAAAAAAATATTAGCACTCGCCATTCCTTGTTCATTGGAAGAAACAGTTTTTAGCATTAGCAAATTGATATGTGTTGCCATTATAATTCATTCAGGAAGCGTTTCCTATGCAGCGGATGAAATAGCTAATATGATAGAAGGAATTTCAGTTATGCCTAGTACTGGATTTGGAATCGCAGTTATTACTTTAGTAGGGCTTAATATAGGGAAAAAAGATTATAAAAAAGCAAAAATAACTGCGTATAATTGTGTTTTTTATGCTGTATTTATGATGGGCATATTTGCAATAATATTCTTATTTATGTCCAACATTCTGGTAAAGTTTTTTGTAAATGAAAATGAAAAGAGGGTTGCTTATTTAGCAGGGAAATGTCTTGCCATCGGAGCAGTAGAGCAACCGTTTATAGGTATATCGGTAGTCTTCGCTGGTGCATTAAAGGGGTTAGGAGACGTTAAAAGTCCGTTTTTTATTTGTTGTTTTACAAGTTGGATTATAAGATTACCATTAACATATTATTTTATTTATATTTTAAAATACCCGATTACAGCGGTATGGTGGATTACAGCGGTGCAATGGGGAATTGATGCATTGCTCATGTTTTGCCTCTTTAAATACAAATTTAGTAAATTGTCGAAAAAGTCAATAAGGCTGTAGATAATTACAAGGATAATATAAAACATATATTATGATTGCTATACATATGGAATTTAAATTATAGTAATTAGTATACCTAATTTATTATATATTATGTATACAATAAGCAAAGATAATACAATTATTTTTAGGACAATACAGTAAATTCCACTTATTATATAGATTACTTAGGGTAAAATAAATTTAATGAACAAAATATGTTTTATTAAATTTAAGGAGGAGAAATTGTGAAAAAGAAATATTTAATTAGATTTATAATTATATCCCTTGGGATATTTTATTTATCTGTTAATTCTTGTTTATTAGGTAGCCAAAGAGCATCAGGTTATTCTATAGCAAATAAAAAAGATGAAAAAGTTATATATTTAACCTTTGATGATGGACCTAGTGTTATGACAGATAAAGTTTTGGATATACTTAAAGAGAATAATGTAAAGGCTACTTTTTTTCTTATAGGAAATCAAATTAAAGGTCAAGAAGCTGTAGTAAAGAGAATATATAATGAAGGGCATAATATAGGGCTGCATTCTTATACGCATGAATATAAGAATATATACCCCAGTAGAAAGGGGTTTATTTCTGAAATGTTACAAACTCAGAAAGAAATTAATTCACTTATAGGAACTAATCCAACAATAATAAGATTTCCGTCTGGTAGTAGTAAACATTTAACTAAGGCTTTTTTAGAGCAACTTCATAGCTATAATTTTAAAGTATATGATTGGAATGCTACTATGTCTGATGGAATCAACGCTAAATTTCCCGCTGATAAGTTGTATACAGAAGCTACAAAAAATACCGTTACGAAGCATCCTATAATATTGCTTATGCATTGTGATTATATGCATAAAAACACATGTAAGGCACTACCTAGGGTAATAAAATTCTATAAAGATAATGGATACGAATTTAAAGTTATTAATGATGAAACTCCTGAAAATTATTTTCCTATTAAAAAATAATATGCAAATAAATTAGTTGAATAATATTTTCAAACAACAAAATAACTGTAATATAAGCTTAAATTTCGATTTTTTTTAATTGATATTTAAGCTTTATATTATGGAATACTAGATTGTTTATAAAGTAGTGTATAATATAATATATATTATTTAATACATATTGGGGGAATACATATGATTAGAGGTATAAGTTTAGTCGCAGGTTCTGAATGTACAAAAATAGCTTTGTTAAAGCAACTTGAAGAATACATAGATATCAAATATGTAAAAAGCTATGCCATAGAAAATAACAAAATTCATGACATAATAGAAAATGATTTGGTAATTCTTTCAGGCGAAATTGTTAAGCAGGAGTTAATTGAAAAGAATTTGTTAAATACTAAATGTGATATCATTATTGCAAAGAGAACTATAAATTATGACCATATTGATGAAATATTCTTAATACCGGAAAATACTGAAGTGCTCTTTGTGAATGATTTAAAAGAAAGTACATATGAAATGATAGAAATATTTAAGGAATTGGGTATTGACCACATTAAATGCGCACCATATTATCCAGGAATCTTAGAAATTAATAAAAGAATAAAAATCGCTATAACTCCAGGGGAGACAGATAAAATTCCTCGTTTTATAGAAAAAAATTATGATATAGGACCAAGAATAATGGATCCTACTACAATAATAAAAATTTTAGTTAAGCTAGATCTATTAGAAAAAAAATCATTTGTATTTTCTCAAAATTATCTTTTCAAAATAATTAATATTGCAGAAAAATTAGGTAAATATAATAATAAAATAATCAAGATGAATTCACATCTTAATTATGTTATTGATGGACTTCAGCAAGGGTTAATTGTATATGATAAAAATGGAATAATAAATGTATTAAATGAAGACCTAAAATGCAGTTTAAAAATAAGTAATAATAAATTAGTAGGTAAAAGACTCAAAAATGTGGTGTATAATAAAAAACTTTTAGAATACCTTATGGATAATACAGAGTTTGGTGAAAAAGGGTTTAATTTAGAGGGGATAGATTTATCGGTTAATAAATTTCAAATTGAAGATAATGATTATACAGTAGCAGTATTTAAGAAGTACTATGATACAACAAATGATAACAAGGAAAAAAATCTTATAACAAAAGGATTGGTTGCTAAATATTCCTTTGATGATATTATAAGTGATAATTCAAATATGCAAAAAACAAAAAACATAGCAAGAAAATTAGCAAAAACAGATTTAACTATATTAATTGAAGGAGAGAATGGTACGGGAAAAGAACTTTTTGCTAGTGCTCTACATAAAAGCTCAAGACGTAGCAAAGAACCGTTTCTCGCCGTAAATTGTAGCTCATTACCTGATGAGCTTATTGAAAGTGAATTATTTGGGTATGAAGATGGAGCATTTACAGGTGCAAAAAAGGGTGGAAAACCCGGTTTATTTGAGCAAGCAAATGGAGGGACTATTTTTTTGGATGAGATAGGAGATATTTCATTAAAAGTTCAAATAAGATTACTTAGAGTGCTTCAAGAGAAAGAAGTTATGAGGATAGGCGGTAATGGCATAATACCTGTAGACGTTAATATAATAGTAGCCACCAACAGAAATTTGTTTAAAATGATAGAAGAAGGCCAATTTAGAAAGGATTTATATTACAGATTAAAAATAGGATACCTTAAAATCGCCCCCCTACGTGATCGTAAAGAGGATATAGAGCCGCTAATGAAATGTTTCCTAAATATGGAAAGTAGACAAGAGATTAAAATTGATAGTGATGTAATTGAAATATTAAAAAGATATGATTGGTATGGGAATGTACGCGAACTTAGAAATACAATAAACTATATGCTTGCTATAAGAGATAGTGATACTATAACATTAAATGAACTGCCAGATATAAGTTTCTTTCAAAATTATGATACTAAAATTAATGAAAGTTCATGTTTAACTATTGATTATTTAGATAGGGAACTTAAGTATATACTAATGCAGGTACATAAATTGAGTAATGAAAGAATAATTGTAGGAAGAAAGATTATTTCAGAAGAAAGTAAAAAAAATAACTTTAATATGAGCGAATCAATGGTTAGAACTAGATTAGAAAGGTTAGAAAGAAAGGGCTTAATAGTAAAAGGTAAAGGAAAAAAAGGTACGTGCCTTACAGAGTTAGGTGAAAAAGTAGTATTACAAAAATAAAATAAAATTTAATATGTTAATTTAAAGATACATTATAATGAATGGTGACCATTAAGCATAATTGGATGCTATGTGGTCACCATTCATTTTTAGTATGTAAAAATAATTGAGACTATGACTAACTTATATAGGCAATTAACTCAATTTAACAAAAATATAAATTGGCATATAAATTGCTACTATATAAAACATATGAATTAAAGGGGGAATCATAATGGTGCAAAATAAAAAGAAAAACTGTGATTTTAAAATGCCGGACACTTATGTAATCGTATTCTTTGTTGTTTTATTAGCGGCACTATTAACTTATGTCATGCCTGTAGGCAGATTTGAGATTAATTATAAAGCTTATGATGATAATGGCAAAAAAATTGTTGAAGTTGCAGATGGGCAAAAAGCTTCTTTTCAGGTACATAACCAAAAGTATATTATTGACGCTTCAGGTGAAAAAACTTTATTAATTGAAGAAGGTAAAGATGAACCAGTAGGTGAAATAAATAAGGGCAAGGCTAAGGCTTTAGAAGTAAAAAAAGATGATAAGGTATCTTTTAAGATAGTACAGGAATTTGGTGAATTTTTTTCAACGGGAGAAAGAAAAGGAGTTAAACTATTTGCAAGTGGTGGGGAGGTGGGCTTCCTTAATTATATATTTGAGGGTCTTGTAAAAGGAGACAAGTGGGGAAGTGCGGTAGGTGTTATAGCATTTATTTTAGTAGTCGGTGGTGCATTTGGAATTATATTAAAAACTGGCGCTGTTGAGGAAGGTATTCTTTCAATGATAAGTAAAACCAAAGGGAAAGAGGTTATACTTATACCATTGATCTTCTTGTTGTTTTCATTGGGAGGTGCTGTATTTGGTATGTCGGAGGAAGCAATTCCATTTGCTATGATTATTATTCCATTAGTAATAGCTATGGGATATGATGCAATAGTTGGTATTATGATTACTTATGGTGCAACCCAAATAGGGTTTGGTACATCATGGATGAATCCATTTAATGTGGCCATTGCACAAGGCATCGCAGGTATACCTATTTTGTCTGGTGCAGGATTTAGGATAGTTTTATGGGTATTCTTCACTACATTAGGAATCGCATATACCTGGTTTTATGCTAAAAAGATCAGAAAAAATCCATTATTATCAGTTGCATATGAATCAGACGGCTTTTATAGAAAGGATTTCAAAAAAAAGATCTTAAGGATATTGATTTTACATTTGGACATAAGTTAGTGCTTGTTACCATAGTACTCGGAATGGTATGGGTTGTATATGGGGTTACTAAATACGGATACTATATTCCGGAAATTGCAACAGTATTTTTTACCATAGGACTTGTTTCAGGTATTATTGCTGTAATATTTAAGCTTAACAATATGAGTGTAAACGATATTTCAATTTCATTCAAAGAAGGAGCAAAAGACTTAGTTGGGGCTGCATTAGTAGTAGGTATGGCACAGGGTATTATTTTAGTACTTGGAGATTCGTCTCCTGTAACTAACTCTGTTCTAAATACTATGCTTAATGGTATGGCTATTACACTTGGGGGGCTTTCTTCAGGATTAAATGCATGGTTTATGTATATATTCCAAGCGATATTTAACTTCTTTGTTGTTTCTGGATCAGGTCAAGCGGCTATAACAATGCCACTCATGGCACCACTTGCAGATATGGTAGGTGTAAGCAAACAAGTTGCAGTATTGGCTTTCCAATTAGGGGATGGCTTTTCAAATCTAATTGTTCCAACTTCAGGATGTTTAATGGCGGTATTAGGTGTTGCAAAATTAGACTGGGGTAAATGGGCAAAATTCCAAATGAAATTTCAAGGTGTATTATTTGTTATATCTTCAATTGTAATGTTTACAGCTGTAGCAATAGGATACTAAAATACTTAAAATGAAAGGAGAATTAGCATGTTAACGTTAATTAAGGGAGGAAAAGTATACTCGCCACAGTATATGGGAAAGAAAGATATTTTAATATGTGGTGATAAAATAGAGCTTATAGAGGATAGTATTAATATAGAAAATAGTGGGTTAGAAATTAAAGTCATAGAAGCATATGGGAAAGTGGTATTCCCAGGATTCATTGATTCGCATGTCCATATTTTAGGAGGAGGAGGAGAGGGTGGATTTAAAACCCGAACTCCAGAAATAAATTTATCTGATTTAACAACTGCAGGGATAACTACAGTAATTGGGTGTTTAGGAACTGATGGTATATCAAGAGATGTGAAGTCTTTACTTGCAAAGGCAAGAGCCCTTGAAGAAGAAGGAGTATCAACATTCATATATACAGGATCGTATAAGATACCGATTAAATCTATAACTGGAAATGTGCAAGAAGATATTATTTTAATTGATAAAATTATTGGTGTTGGAGAAGTAGCCCTGTCAGACCATCGATCAAGCAATCCAACATTTGAACAGTTCTCACAATTAGTAGGAGATGCAAGAGTAGCTGGGATGTTATCTGGAAAAGCAGGAATCATAAATGTTCATATGGGTGATGGTAAGGATGAACTTAACTATCTGGATAGGTTAGCTGAAGAAACGGATATACCGCTAACTCAAATTATTCCAACACATATAAATAGGAATCCATCCTTATTTAAAAAAGGTTTAGAATATGCAAAAAATGGTGGGTATGTTGATTTAACGACAAGTACTACAAAAAAATTTCTAGAAGAAGGAGAACTGAAATGCAGCACTGGTCTTAGAATTATGCTTGAGGGATGTGTTAATATTAAGAATATAACATTTACTTCAGATGGACAAGGAAGCCTTCCAGACTTCGATGATAAAGGCGAATGTATTGGTCTTAAGATTGGGGGATGTGATTCGCTATATAAAGAGGTAAGAGATGCTATAATTAATGAAAATGTAAGTATAGAAAATGCAATTAGTGTAATAACATCAAATCCTGCAGAACACTTAAAACTGAAAACAAAAGGATACTTAAAGGTTGGATTTGATGCAGATATTATTGTAGTTAATGAAGATGATTTAAATATCAATACTGTAGTAGCGAAGGGTATAACAATGATTCATAAAAATAAGGTTTTGGTTAAGGGAATATTTGAAAAATAAACAAGCTATTAGTTGTAAAATATATATTTTACAACTAATAGCTTGTTTATTTTTATTTATTTTTATTTATAATATCTATTAAAATATTCATTCTTTCATGAATATTTGGTTCTATGTTATCACGCTTATAATGAAAATCATTTGGATCTAATAAGTAACTATGAGTTACTCCAAACAGTGTTTTATTTTCCTTGATTCCTTTTTCAAATATTTCTGAAAGTTTTTCAATGTTAAAGTATTCGAGTCTTAACTCTTCATTCTCATTTTGTGCGTAGACAGGTAAAGAAGTTAATATATTTTTTGTTACTTTATACTGAGGTCTGTAAATATTGTGAGATTCATATTTTATATTAGTTAACTCTGATAATATTTTTGCTGTATTATCATCTATTGAAAAATATCCTCCACGAAAAGCCTCAATAGGCTCAATTCCTATTTTTGAAATATATTCGTAACAATGCTTTATTATAATCTTTTGCTGATCATAAGGGTAGTAGGATATTAAATCTTCATCGCTTTTTATAAATGGGCAAAGCTTTTCTATATGTTCTGGCAAATTATTTGGATGAATATGAAGGCCAAATATAACTTTATAATTATTTTTTATCTTTTCTATTAGATTTAGCTCATTCATCATTTCGGCAAAAAACGGAGTTATGAATAAAAGTGTATATATATTGTTCTCGGAATTTAATTTTAAAAGCCTCTCTAAATTCATTACATTGCTTTTTAAATTTTTATCGAAATTGTATCCTTCACAATCTATAGTTAAAACAAAATCGAAATTTGGATATTTAATATACTTATCTAAAAAATACTTCATAAATTAACACAACCTCCTAATAAACATTGCAAACTTGCAATTTGCATTGTATAATCAAATTACAGTAAGTAACAACTTAATTATACAATGCAGATTGTTACTTGTCAAAAAGTTAGTAACACTCAGTCTCACACTGCTTCATAATACAATTTTAAAATTAATACTTTGAAATTTTAAAGCCTTTCAAAATATAATTCAATTATTAGTACATCTATTTTTCAAAAACAAAAAAATAAAACTAAGAAGGATAAAGGTGTTATTTTATTTTAAAATAACAACTATTTTGGTTCTGCAATTTTTCAAAAAAATGAATTAAACAAAAGAAGAGAAAGACAAGGAGGATGATAATATTGAAAACTATAGGTTTTCCAAGAATGCATAAAGAAATAAATGAGAAAAGAGATTTTTTGCCAACATTTTTTGATATACTTCAAAATGAAAAAGTGAAAATATTTCTTGAAGAAGGATATGGTTCGGCTTTAGGTTATACAAAGGAAGATTATTTAAATAAGAATAGCACAATACAATTTGTATCTAATAAAGAATCTTATGAAAAAGATATAGTTGTAGTTTTAAGATCTCCAGAGTTTGAGCAAATTGATTATATGAAAGAAGGAAGTATTTTATTAAGTATGCTCCATTATCCAACTAGAGCTACCAGAGTAGAAAAGCTTAAAGAAAAAGGCATATTTGCTGTTTCTATGGATTCTATTAGAAATGATTTTTCAGAAAGAATTGTTGTAGATTATGAGGGAACTTCAGGAAATGGAATTAATGCAGCATTTACTGAACTGGCAAAAAACTATAAAAATACTTGCATTGAAGAAAGAAAACCTATAATTGTGAGTATAATGGGAATGGGACGGGTTGGTTTAACCGCAGCAAGACTGGCAGGTAAATATGGGAATAACAAAGCAAATGAAGATATACTTAAGGAAAAAACTAAAGGTGTACTTGTTAAGATGCTACCTAGAAATATAACTGATGATAAAAAGCATATGATTGAAATTCTAAAAAATACGGATATTTTAGTAGATGCAACTACTAGGGATGATGCAACAGAGTATATTGTCAGTAATGAATTATTAGGATATTTAAAGGAGCATTCTATAATTTTAGATTTAACATCAGATCCTTATTTATCAGATGTTTTTCCTATTCAAGTAAAGGCAATAGAAGGTGTACCACATGGAACACTAGATAAAATTGTTATTTACCCTGCTGATGACGAGTATAGGACTATACCAAAGTGTTTGAAATCACTTAATCGAAGAACAGTAGTAAGCTGTAATGCTTGGCCGGGAGTTAACCCAAAGGGTTGTATGGATTTATATGGTAAACAACTTGTATATATTGTACAAAATCTTATAGGATATTCTGTTGATAATTTTGATTTATATAATAATGACTATTTTAATAGATCAATATACAGAGGAACTATTGAATGTTTTGAAGAAAGTTTGAATGATTTTGGAGATGAAATAGTAGATGTAGTAATATAATCGTAAAAGCTGTGAACTTGACTTTCACAGCTTTTACAAGTATATAGGATAAATATCCATCTGAGTTATTTTAATATCGGTTATAATTATAGTATAATAAGGGCTAATATTAGTAACTATTTTTTTAAAACCAGTAATAATATTATTTTATTGTCTAAAATAATATTTCTATAACTAGTGAATTAATTGCATAGTGTTTATTATTTATGATGAATTCTAGTATTTCAAGTTCACCAGTTCCAGATTCTAATAGTATATTATTATTCATATTTTTCCTCACTTTCAAATAGGTATAAACATAGCATTTTAAAATAAATATTTATATTTATATTTCAAGTAAAATGTCCATAACTTTACTTTTAAATGTTAAAATAAAGCTTTAAGTAACAAGTTAAATTTAAAAATAGTAAAATAGAATATAAAAGTGAAATTTTCCAGTAAAATATGGTAAACTATATAGTATATAGTAAAATGTTAACAGCATTATTTAGAGGGTGAAGTAAAATTGATATTAAATGGCGGATGGATAGAAACTACAGAAGGTATGCATACATTTATATTGTGGGGCGAGAGTGGAGAAACTAAGTGCACAAGACGAGGTAGAAAGCCTAAAAATGCACTTCCACTATATGAAAAAATGGCTTCAGTTGTAGAATTGCGTAGCAAAACAAATAATTCAGCAATAGATATAAAACATGGGAAATATAAATATGATGCAATAAAAAAGGAACTTCTAAAAAGAGAAATTAGGGGTATTACTTTTAGTAATTTAGATTCATTTAATTTGATTTTGAATATAGAAAGAGACTGTACGAAGCAGATAGAGTTATCAGGGGAAATAAAGTTTTGGATTACAGTGGCAAAGTTTACTGCTGAGCTAATTATAAAGCATAAGTATTTACCCTCTTTAACCATCGATAGAGCAAAGAAAAAAGTGAATTCTCAGTGGAGATGGCACACAAGCGATCCTGAGTATATTGATAAAAAGAAGGTTTTATGTAGTAATATGCCTACAGAGTGTAAGGCATATTTTCATTTAGATGATCAGCAATTCATATACACAAATAGTAATAAACTGGTAAGTAATTTTATGGATTCTATGATTGACAGTATGGTAAGAAGTAGTTGTAACGAAATAAACAAAGATAATGATTACTTAGAGTATGATTTTAATAATTTAAGTAGTACTTGGATGCATTCTCTTTTTTCAGAATTGCCTGAGATACCGATAGACACAAGTGATCAGGTTAAAATGCTAAATGAGTATAAGAAATGGATAGAACCTATAAAAATTAAAAATAATAATTTTAAATTCCGTACATGTTTCAAAGTTATTCCACCTACAAGAGAAGAGGAGTGGACAATTGAATATTTGCTTCAAGCAAAGGATGATCTTAGCCTTGTGCTACCAGCAAAAATGATTTTTGAAGAATCTGTGGATACAATAACCTATTTAAATAAAAAATTTAATAATCCCCAAGAAAGGCTTCTAGAGGATTTAGCAGTTGCCTCAAAAGTATTTATTCCTATTGAAAGGAGTCTTTATGATGCAGTACCCATAGAGTGCAAGCTATCTATGGAGGAAGCCTATTCATTTTTAAGAGAATCAGCTTATTTCTTGAAAGAAAAAGGATTTGGTATTATTGCACCAGCCTGGTGGAAAAAACCTTCAAGGATCTCTGTTAAGCTAAAGGATAAAAAGCACATTACAAATACTAATTTAGCAGTAAAGAGTACATTCAATATGGATACTATTCTTGAATATGACTGGAAATTGGCATTAAATGGAGAAGAGATAAGTGAGAAGGAATTTGAAAAAATTTCAAATTTGAAAATACCATTTATTCAATTAAGGGGTCAGTGGGTACAGGTTGATATACATCAAATTAAAACACTTTCCAAGATGAAAATGAATAAAGGGTTAAATGGGAAGATTCCTGTCGGAGAATTATTAAGACTCAACTTAAGTGATGAGGAGATAATTCCAGGAGTTACTGTTGATAATATAGATAATCAAGAAGCTGTGGGGCATTTTTTTAAGAAATTGTTTAATTTGAATAATATAGAAGAAGTTGATATTCCATTAGGATTTAGAGGTACCCTTCGTGAATACCAGAAAAGAGGGTTTTACTGGTTAACTTTTTTGCGAAATCATGGTATAGGGGCATGCCTTGCTGATGATATGGGGCTTGGAAAAACTGTACAAAGTATATGTCTTATGCTTTATGAGAGAGAAAAGGGGTTAACGGATAAACCTACTTTAATAATATGTCCTACGTCTGTTGTGGGAAATTGGGAAAAAGAAATTGAAAAGTTTGCACCTAATCTTAAATCAGCAATTCATCACGGAAATAGTAGGTGGAGTTATGAAACTTTTAGCGAGGAAATACATAAAAATGAGGTTGTTATTACAACTTATGCGCTAATGGTAAGGGATAAGGAGTTATTCCAAAAAGAAGAATGGGCAGGGATTATATTGGATGAAGCTCAAAATATTAAGAATAGCGCGTCCAAACAAACTCAATATATAAAAAAACTTAAAGCGGAATATAAAGTTGCATTAACAGGAACGCCGGTTGAAAATAGACTTTCAGATTTGTGGTCTATTATGGACTTTTTAAATAAAGGATATCTATATAATTGGTCAACATTTAGGAGTGAATTTGCAGTTCCTATAGAGCGGGATGGAGATTCTAAAAAAAGTAATAAACTAAAAAAAATAATTGCTCCATTTGTGCTACGAAGACTTAAAACTGACACAAATATTATCAAAGATTTGCCAGAAAAAATAGAGACTAAGGAATATACAGCTTTAACAAAGGAACAGGCTACTTTATATCAAGCTGTGGTAAATGATTGCATAAATAAAATTGATGAATCAGAAGGTATTCAGCGTAGGGGACTTATTATTTCTTCATTAACAAAGTTCAAGCAAATTTGTAATCACCCTGTGCAATTTTTAAAGGACGATGGCGACATTGAAGGACGCTCTGGAAAACTTGAAAGGCTTCTAGAAATGCTGGAAGTTGTTATAGAAGAAGGGGATAGGTCGCTTGTATTTACGCAGTTTGCGGAAATGGGACATATTTTAAAATCAGAAATTGAGAAAAAACTAGGGGTAAGAACACTATTTTTACATGGAGGAACCAGCAGAAAGAAAAGAGAAGAGCTAATTAATGTTTTTCAAGAAGATGGTAATGAGCCTATGGTATTTATATTATCTTTAAAGGCTGGTGGACTTGGGTTAAACCTAACAAAAGCCAATCAGGTATTTCATTTTGATAGATGGTGGAATCCTGCTGTAGAAAATCAAGCAACGGATAGGGCATTTAGAATAGGGCAACTTAAGAATGTCCATGTTCATAAATTCATATGTATGGGAACCTTAGAGGAAAAAATTGATGTTATGCTAGAAAAGAAGCAGGCACTTGCTGAAAGTGTAGTTTCAACAAATGAAAACTGGATATCAGAGATGAGCAATGAGGAGCTTCACGAACTCTTTACATTAGAGCAGGACAACAAAGATTACAATTGATAGATAACATCGAAGGTGATAATTAATAATTGTTACCTAAACATAGACATTGGCAAGGAGGTGGAAACCTGTGGCTGGAAGAATAAGAAATGAATTTGGTAGCAATTGGTGGTCTAAAAAATGGAATAACGCAATTTCGAGCTTTACTATAAGTTCTAGAGTTGACAGTGGACGAGAATATGCAAGAGGTGGAAATGTACTGAGCATAGAGGTTTCAAAGGGGAGAATTGAGGCAGAAGTTCAGGGAAGCAGATTAACACCTTATAAAGTGAATATGGAGCTTGATAGTTTTTCGGAGCAGCAGTGGGGAAAAATCATGAAGATTATGTCGCAAAAAGCTATATTTTGCGCTAAACTTTTAAATGGAGAAATGCCTGAAAATATAGAGGAAGCTTTTAAAGAAGCCGGAGTTTCTCTTTTTCCCAAAAAACAAATACATTTAGTAACTCAGTGTTCCTGCTCAGACGTTGCAAACCCATGCAAACATATCGCTGCAGTTCATTATATGCTTGGGGTTGAGTTTGATAAGGATCCCTTTGTAATTTTAAAACTGAGAGGCATGGATAAAGATGAATTTTTACAAGCTTTGAGAACTTTAAGAAGTGGAAATGAAGGTGAAAAGGTTAAACGAAAAGCAAAAATACACCGTAGGTCAAGAAAAACTATTGAAGATTTAAAAAGAGAATTTGAAAATTTTAATAAAATAGATGATGATGTATTAAACATGACATTTTCTTATATAACACCCGAAGTTAAGCATGGAGTTATAAAAACATTGGGTATTCCAGACTTTTGCACAAGCACAGATGAGTTTAGGTGCAAAATGGGGACAGCGTATACTAGCGCTGAAGAGGAGACTAGAAAGTATATACATGAAAAGTGATTAATAACCAGTATCAAATAGGCCCAGCTACAAGGAGACAAATTATATGAAAAAACTTTTAAAGTTAACTAAAGGAAATAGATTACTATATATTACAGCAATAATTTCTATAGCAGTAGCTACTTTCATAGCAATGCTGGAGCCTATGGTTATAAAAGTAACAATAGATTCAATAATAGGAAATAAACCAATGGACGTTCCATTACCTATGCAAAAATTGGTTATGCTATTAGGTGGCACAGGTATGCTTTCGAGAAATCTATGGATATGTGCTTTGGGGCTTGTAATATTAACATGTATAAGAGGGGTTTTCTTATTCCTAAGAGGGAATCTTTCTGCTCGCGCTGCTGAAAATATTGCAAGAAATATGAGAGTTAAGCTGTATGATCATATTCAGAATTTGCCATATGGATATCATGTAAAAGCAGAAACAGGTGATCTTATTCAAAGATGTACGTCAGATGTAGATACCGTTAGAAAATTCTTTGCGACGCAAATGGTGGAAATAGGAAGAGCGTTTTTTATAGTAACATTCGCAATTTTAATGATGTTATCACTTAATAAAAAAATGACGATTATTGCCATGGTAATAGTACCAATTATATTTGTATTTTCATATGTGTTCTTTTATAAAATAAAGGATACTTTTGAGCACTCAGATGCACAAGAGGGGGTACTAACCTCAGTGCTTCAAGAAAATCTAAGTGGAGCACGCGTGGTTAAAGCTTTTGGAAGGCAAAAGTTTGAGATTGAAAAATATGAAAAAGAGAATATGAAATATAGAGATTTAAATTTCAAATTAGTAAAGCTACATTCAATTTATTGGTCTACATCAGATATACTTTGTATGACTCAAATTGGTTTGGTTTTAGTATCGGGCATATATTTTGCAGTTAATGGAGAAATAAGTTTGGGCAGTTTGGTGGTATTTAACACATATGAAGGAATGTTATTATGGCCAGTAAGGCAGCTGGGTAGAATTCTTTCAGATATGGGCAAAATGTCAGTTTCGCTTAAGCGAATAACGAATGTTCTTGAAGAGCACGTAGAACAAGAATATGGAAAAGCACTTAAGCCACAAATTAAAGGTGATATAAGCTTTGAAAATGTAAACTTTGAATACGAGAAAGATAATAAAATTTTAAGCGATATAACTTTCACAGTAAAGAAAGGCGAAACAGTGGCTATTGTTGGACCAACAGGTTCAGGTAAGTCATCGCTAGTGCATCTATTATTAAGACTTTATGACTATAACAGTGGGTCTATAAAGGTTGATGGAGTAGAGCTTAAGGATATTGGAAGAAAGCATATGAGAAGTAATGTTGGAATAGTGCTTCAGGAGCCTTTTCTCTATTCAAGAACTATAAAGGAAAATATCAAAATGGCAAAGATAGACTCTGAAGATATAGAAATTCATGATGCGGCTACAGTAGCTGATGTGCATAATGTTATATCTTCTTTTGAAAAGGGGTATGACACTATTGTAGGAGAAAAGGGTGTTACCTTGTCAGGAGGACAAAGGCAAAGGGTCGCCATAGCAAGGACACTTATAAACAATATGCCTATATTGATATTTGATGATTCACTAAGTGCGGTGGATACTGAAACTGATAGAGTTATAAGGCAAAAACTTAAAAAGAAAAGTGAAAGTAATACTACCTTCATAATCTCTCACAGAATTTCTACAGTTATGGCTGCGGACAAAATTATTGTAATAAATCATGGAAAGATTGAGGACATAGGAACCCATGACATACTCATTAAAAAGGATGGTATCTATAAAAGAATATGGGATATACAGACATCGTTAGATTCCATAAAGGATGAAAAGCAGGTGCTTAATGAGTAAAAGGCAGGTGATATTATGGATAGGATAGATGAAAATAAAGCTACTAAAAAAATAGATATAGGTATATGGAGAAAGCTCTTTAAATATCTTACAGAATTCAAAAATGGACTTATATTTTTGGCTTTCCTAATGGTAGGTGTGGCAGGCGTAGATGTAGTAATGCCACTACTTACAAGGTATGCTATTGATAATTTTATAGCAAAGAAAACTATAGACGGGCTTACAATATTTGCATTAGTTTACTTTTGCATAATTGTTTTTCAAGCGTTAAATGTAAGATTATTTATAATGCATGCAGGTAAAATTGAAACGCACTTGGCTTATCATATAAGAAAGCTTGGGTTTAAAAGGCTTCAACAGCTATCTTTTTCATATTATGATAACTCATCAGTGGGATGGCTTATGGCAAGGATGACCTCAGATGTAACAAGGCTTAGTGAAATAATATCCTGGGGATTAATTGATATGGTGTGGGCAATAGTTATGATGACTGGGTTTATAGGAGTAATGCTTTATAATAACGTAAAGCTAACTCTTATAAGCATGAGTGTTGTGCCATTCTTATTTTTAATAGGGATATTTTTTCAAAAAAAAATATTGAAATCATATAGAAAGGTTAGAAAATTAAATTCACATTTAACTGCGGATTTTAGTGAAGAGGTATCTGGAGCTAAAACTACTAAAACTCTTGTTCGTGAAGAAGAAAACTTAAACGAATTTAAACAAGATGCAGGCAATATGAGAAATTCTTCAGTTAAGGCAGCTATGTTCTCTGCTCTCTTTCTTCCAATTGTTATATCTATGGGTAGCGTAGGAGCAGGTTTTGCTTTATGGCTAGGAGGGGATAGGGTTATATCACAATCGCTATCTTATGGTACTTTTGTAATGTTTATTGCTTATACTGTGCAGTTCTTCGACCCTGTAAGTCAGCTAGCTGGAACCATTGCAGAACTTCAGAATGCTCAAGCATCTGCAGAGAGAATTATAGCTTTAATAGAAACTGAGCCAGATATATGGGATAAAAATGATGTAATTGAAAAATACGGAGATTTATTTAATGCAAAACAAGAAAACTGGGAAGAAATACATGGAGATATTGAATTTAAAGATGTGTGCTTTTCCTATAAAAATGGAGAAAAGGTGTTTCAAAACTTTAACCTAAAAGTGAAAAAAGGTGAAACTATAGCGTTAGTTGGAGAAACAGGTTCTGGTAAAAGCACCTTAGTAAACCTACTTTGTAGATTTTATGAACCAAGTAGTGGAGAAATATTAATTGATGGAAAAGATTATAGAGAAAGATCACTATTGTGGCTTCAATCTAATGTAGGCTATGTACTTCAAAGCCCACATTTATTTAGTGGAAATATTAGAGATAACATTATATATGGAAAGCTTAATGCAACCTTCGATGAAATTGAAAATGCATCAAAGCTTGTAAATGCTCATGGGTTTATAAGTAAACTAGAAAAAGGCTATGATACGCAGGTTGGTGAAGGGGGAGGGAATCTATCCACAGGAGAGAAACAACTTATTTCCTTTGCTAGAGCCATTGTAGCAGATCCAGCACTATTTGTTCTTGATGAAGCTACATCATCTATAGATACGGAAACAGAAAGAATGATACAAAATGCCATAGAAAAAGTTTTAAATGGTAGAACTAGTTTTGTGGTTGCCCATAGACTTTCTACCATAGTATCTGCAGATAGAATTCTTGTTATAAGGAATGGAAAGATTACGGAATCAGGAAATCACAGAGAACTACTAAAAAGAAAAGGTTATTACTATAAACTATATACAAATCAGCTCTTAGAAGATAAGGAAATGGAAAGCAAAACGGTGCTTTCTTAAGAGAAAGCACCGCATAGAAAATTCTGATATAATAAATTATAAATACAAGGGACGGTTAATAACTTTACTAGAAGTTATTAACCGTCCCTTGTATAGTTTAGTATATTACGTATGAGCTCTTACAAATAATAGTTTATATATTTGAATAAGAATTAGAGGCATAAGGGAGAGTCCATATATCATAGCACGTTGGGTTATTGTTAAAGTAGCTACTTCGAAAACTCCCATAAATGGCTTAAAGCTTAAAACAAATTCTAAAAGTAAATAACCTAATATAGTGGCAATCCATAAATATTTATTTGAGAAAACTCCTATTCTAAATATTGATTCTTGTGACCTAGAGTTAGATCCATGGAGCAGTCTTGATAAACACAGTGTTGCAAAGGCCATTGTGCTTGCAACCACAGTATCACCGGTGGATAATCCTATATGGAACGCTGTCATTGTACATAGTGCAATTAGTAACCCTTCAAGTAGTACTTCTATTGAAAAGGATTTATTTAATATAGGTGAGTTTTTATTTCTAGGTTTTTCATCCATTATATTTTTATTATGAGGCTCAAGTCCTATTGCAATAGCTGGAAGGCTATCTGTAACCAAATTGATAAACAAAAGGTGCACTGGTGCAAAAGGCATTGGAAGCGCTGCAAGTGAAGTATAAAGCACCGAGATTACAGCGGCAGAATTTCCAGATAATAAAAATTTGATTGAATTTTTTATGTTTGAATATATACTTCTGCCATTGGAAATTGCCTTTACAATGGTTGAAAAGTTATCATCCATAAGTACTATAGAAGCAGCATCTTTAGCAACCTCAGTACCCGTTATTCCCATAGCTATACCAATGTCTGCTTGTTTTAAAGCAGGGGCATCATTTACACCATCACCGGTCATTGCCACTACATTTCCTCTTTCTTGCCATGCTCTTACTATTCTTATCTTATGTTCAGGGGATACTCTTGCATATACAGAAATATTTTCTACCTTAGATTTAAGCTCTTCATCATTTAAGGAATCAATTTCATAGCCTTCTATAGCAACAGATCCATTATTTAATATACCTATTTGTTTAGCTATGGCAGAAGCGGTTATTTTATGATCTCCAGTTATCATTACTGGCTTAATGCCAGCCTTGATACATTCTGCAACTGCGACTTTAGATTCCGCTCTTGGAGGATCCATCATGGAAATTAGACCTACAAATGTCAAGTCATTTTCATCGCATGTATCAATTGTTTTTCCATTTTCTATTTCTTTATAAGCAAAAGCTAAAACTCTGAGTCCACTTTCAGAAAATTCCCTATTTACCCTTTCAATTTCCGTTTTATCATCATCAGTGAGGGTTTTAACTCCACTTGATGTAACAATAGTTATTGTCCTTAATAAAAGTACATCAAGTGCACCCTTGGTTATCATAAAGGTTTTGTCTTTAAGTTTATTTGCTGTACTCATTAGTTTTCTATCGGAATCAAAGGGTACCTCGAAAGCTCTTGGATAGTCTTTTCTGATATCTAGCTCATCCAAATCGTATAATTCACCTAGGTTTACAAGTGCAACTTCAGTGGGATCACCAATCTCTTTGTCTTTAATAGTTACAGCATCATTACATAATAGCGCCATTAGTACAAGATTCTTTTCCAAAAGATTATCATGGTCAAGTTCATCATGAGACAATACTTTTTCATCAACATATACCTTTTGTACAGTCATTTTATTCTGTGTTAGCGTCCCAGTTTTATCTGAGCATATCACTGAAATGCTTCCCAAGCTTTCAACTGCATGAAGCTTTCTTACAACAGCATTTTCATGAGACATTTTTTGGGTTCCAATGGCAAGAACTATTGTTACTATTGAGCTTAAGGCTTCAGGTATTGCAGCAACAGCAAGAGATACAGCAAACATGAAGGAGTCAATAATTGCATAGTCTCTAAATATATTGAGAGCGAAAATAAGAGTTGATATTGCAAGTATAACAAAGGCAAGTTTTTTACCAAAGTTATCCAAATTAACTTGTAATGGAGTCCTCTTTTCCTTTGCAGTTTCTAAAAGGTTAGCTATTTTACCTAGTTCTGTTTTCATTCCAATAGATGTAACTAAAACAACAGCTCTTCCATAGGTTATAAAACTTCCGGAAAACACCATATTTTTTTTATCACCAATTGATACATTATCCTCATTTATTATATTTGTTGTTTTTAAAACGCTTTCTGACTCACCTGTTAAAGAACTTTCATTTACCTGAAGACTGTAGTTTTCAATTATTCTTCCATCAGCACTTACATAGTCTCCTGCATCTAAATATAAGATATCTCCAACCAGCAATTCCTTTGAGGGGATTTCTAGCTTTTGACCATTTCTTAGAACCTTGGCTGTGGGAGAAGAAAGAGCCTGAAGGCTTTTTAAAGATTGTTCTGCTTTAATGTGCTGAAGAGTTCCAAGAATCGCATTTATAACAACAACTACAATTATAACAAGGGTACTCTCAAACTTTGAAAGAAAGGCTGATATTATTGCAGCGCCTATAAGTATTAATACTAAAAAGTCCTTGAACTGATCTAAAAACACCTGTATGTGACTTTTTCTAGCAGTTTCAGTTAATTCATTAAAGCCCTGTTCTTCCCGCCTGTTTTTTATTGCAAGGTCATCTAGTCCTTTGTCATTAACCCCCAGAGTGCTCATCACTTCTTTTGATGTTTGATTATAAAATATTTTCATTATTGTCCCCCTTCTCAAAGTAGGATAGTGTAAGCACTATCTCTGTTTTATTACTATTAAATGAAAAATAGCTAATAAAAATAGATATAAAACTATTGATTATAATAACAGGGCAAAACAAAAAGACTCTACAATTGATAGTTATATCAATTGTAGAGTCTTACTAAACTTTAGAAGTTATCAAAGCCGGGATTTAATCCGTGGTGACGACTTTGAACCTGCTAAAAAAAACAGGAAGTTACTCCCTCTACATATATTATTTTGTAACCCGTACATAATCTTTATACTCATATACTAATATTTTTAAGTGAATTTGTCAACATAAATATATCAAATATTCAATATATTAAGAGATGAAGGTAACTGCAAATGTTAATTATGATAAAAATAAGAGAGTGTAAGTACATAATTTTTAATGACATTTCAGAAGGAAAGTCTCCCACTTCTATAAGCAAGAGTACCTACTATAAGTAGGAGTTACTTACCCTAACAAATAGAAAACTTCAGTCGGAGTATAAATCTCCTTTTGAAGTCGTCAATGCACCTTCTGCGAAGCTGTTGCAGCTCCGTAGAAGATTTAATGGTAATATTTAAAATAAAAAAGTATAAATCATGATATAGTATAAGGGTAACCTTCCGGATACCCTTAAAAAAACAATAAATACATAATGAAATAGGTGGTATAAAGGTTGCAGATTGGGGGTGGAGTATGAATAAGGATATTAATATATTAGTGATAGAAGATGATGATTATATAAATAGTATGTTAGCTAGACTTTTGCAAAAAGATAATTATAACGTAAGACAAGCTTATTCAGGTACAGAGGCTATGATGTATATTGAAAACAATGATTTTCAATTGGTACTACTTGATTTAATGTTGCCTGGAATGAATGGAGACGAAGTATTAAAGGGTATAAGGGAAATTAAGCAAATGCCAGTAATTGTGATTTCAGCGAAAATAGATAAACAAGATAAAATAGATATGCTAAAGCTAGGAGCAGATGATTATATTACAAAGCCTTTTGATATAGGGGAGGTTTCAGCTAGGGTTGAAGCAAATATTAGAAGATATATGGATTTTAATAATAGTGATAATTGTGAGCGGAATTTAACATATAAAGATATAGTTCTAAACAAAGAAACTAAAGAAGTTATTGTAAATAACCAGGAGTTAATATTAACAGCTAGAGAATTTACAATACTTGAGTTGTTTCTGTCTCACACTAAAAAAGTATTTAGTAAAGCTAATTTATTTGAAAGTGTTTGGGAAAGTGAGTATTTAGGAGATGACAATACAATTAATGTTCATATGAGTAATATAAGAAATAAATTACATAAGGCAAATCCTAATGAACAATACATAGAAACAATATGGGGTATGGGATATAAAATATCATAAAAAATAACTAGTAAATATACTAGTTATTTTTTTATTCTTAAGGTTTTCTTAAGGAGTTCTTTAATTTCTCTTATGCATTGAGTATTAAGATAAATATATAAGAAATAAAAAATTTGGGGGAGTTAAAGTGAGTGAAGTTTTAAGGCTAAGTAATATAAGTAAAGTTTATGGAAAGCAAAAGGTGCTAGATAAAGTAGAGTTATCTATAAATGAAGGAGAAATTATTGGACTTGTAGGTCCGAATGGTGCAGGCAAGACTACGTTAATGAAAATTATTACGGGTCTAGTTAAAAAATATGATGGAGATGTTTATATAAAAGGAGAAAATATAAAAAGTATTAAAAGGTGCAAGACAAAACGGATTGGTTGTGTTATAGAAACACCAGGCTTTTATCCGGATTTAACAGGTTATGAAAATTTACTTTTTTTCGCAGCGGTATCTGGATTAGAAGATAAGAAAGAAATAGATGAAATTATTAAAAAATTAGGTATTGACGGTTATATGGATAAGAAAGTCAAAAAATACTCATTGGGAATGAAGCAAAGATTAGGAGTGGCCCAAGCAGTTTTATCATATCCACCTATATTAATATTAGATGAACCTACTAATGGATTAGATCCTGCAATAGTGCCTCAGCTTAGGAAATTTATAAAGTACATAGCTGAGGAAAAACAAACAGCGGTATTGATGTCAAGTCATATTCTTTCAGAGATTGAGCTTATGTGTGATAAAGTTGCATTTATACAACAAGGCATGCTAATAAAGGTTGAAAATTTAAAGAAAATTAAAAAAGATAATGATGTTGTTGCTTTTAAAACTAGTAAATTACATGAACTTAAAACACTTTTTGAAACTAAAAATTTAACTTATAAAATTTTAGGGGAAGACACTATTCATGTAACTATAAAAGCTTTTGAATTAGAAAGCTTAATTTTAGATGTAAGCTCTGCAAAAATACCTTTTACAGGAGTATATGAGGTGAAGGAAAGTTTAGAAGAAAAATATTTGAGGACTATAGGAGATGAGTAAAATGCTTAAGTTATTAAAGTTATCTTACCTGAATGTTAAAAATATAGTACGTTCGACAGAGTCAATATTATTAATTTTAGCTGCTTTTGCTTATTCTATTATGTGGGTTGTTTTAGTTCAGATAAGATCAATGAAATCATTTCAAATTATAGATCATACTTCTGAATTTGGGCGGTTTCTATTTATTGCAATATTATATATGAGTGTGTCAATTCTTCGAAATGATATAAGATCTAATACTACTAGAACCCTCTTTACAGGAGTTTTTACAAGAGTTGAAATAATGTTTTCTAAAATAATGTCACTAATTATGTTATCTGTATTTGTTTCAATATTAGTGGAATTAAATTGTTTATTGGTAGCTATATTACAATATAGCAAAATAGGAATTTCTGGATTTTTAAGCATAAATCATTTACAAATAATTATTACTTATAGTGCGGTAACATTTTCAATGGGATCGCTAATGATTCTTATAATTTCTATTACTTTTAGCGAAAAGAAAAGCATTTTGCTTATTATATTATTTTTAAGTGCTATAAATTTTTATAATGCTGGATTGATAATTAAAGTCTTTAGGGAACCATTATTTATTGAAAAAATTTCAATTTACGCTAAAACACCTTTTTACATTTGGACAGATTGCACAATGAATTTAACATTGGGAGGAGCCAATAGATACGAATTATTAATAGCTGTAGTTTATGGCGTTATTTTTTTAGCATCTTCAATGTTTATTATAAGAGTAGTCACGGAAACTAATATGTAAAACTTAATTATGTATAGAGTCATTATAGTGCTATAAATTTTATGTTCAGAGAGCAGTTAGGAATAAAAATAGGTATAGCAAACAAGCCTACACGATGCAGGAATTTTCAGAAAAAAGTACTTAATTGTCAAACAGCTACTCTAATAAATTTAAAATACTAAAACCTGAAACTTTAAGTCTTGCATCTAGATGAATATTAATTCCAGCAATCATAGTCATAAATGAATAACGTTTTTTACCATGTATTCGTAAAGTATGAATTTTATAATCATTTAGAATACGATTGTTTATACGTTCTGAGCAGGTTCTAGTTTTATAAATAGTTTTCCATTGTTTTGAGCCGCGAGGCACAGGAGTAAACAACCGCAAATCCCATGATGGTTTAGTGTAGATTACTCGCCCATAAGGTGAAGGTGAGCACTGTTCACAGCAAGAGCAACTAGCAACCTTTTTTAAAACTAAAGGGCAACGCCATTTAAGGCGTGAACGACTTTTTTCATAACCGTTATAGACCATTTCATGGCCACCAATACAGATAGGAAATCCTTTTTCATTAATATCTAGAGTAACTGGATATTTTGAATTTCCTTTGTTTTTGGAGTTCAGATCAATAAAGGGATTAATGTTCCATTTAGAACATAATTCATATGTAGGGTAGTTATCATTAGCTGAGTCAAGAACATAATTTGATATAGTGAACTGCGGTAACAGTTCTCTAAATTCAGCTAATGCTACTATTCCAGTGACACTGTCGTGTCTGCTTGCCTCTACAAATCGTAGATAAATAGGTAGATCTATCTTATATTTTTTATTATAGACAGATAAAGCATAGAGAGTGTAGCCATAAAACCAACGATTTTCATGGCTGTCCCAACCCCAATTAGCATTTATGTCAGAAAGTCTACGAGGGCATTTGCAATCGTAAATTCCATTTTCACGGCAGTCACAAACTTTAGAACCATAGTAAGAAGACTTACAGTGAACACAAGTACCATCGCCGCCAACTGTAAGGTTATCTTTTTCTATTAAGTTAAGATTAAAAGAGGGTTCTACAGCAACTAATGAGAATATTTTTTGAAGCAGCCTTTCGGCTCTTAGGGAAAATGAGCGACCAGCTTCAAAAAAATCTGAAATTCTCTTAACAACACCAGTTTTTTTATTAGGAAGCTTTTTATTTTTCCCGGGTGCCTTAATTTTAGAGGGTTTCTTCTTATACGAATATATTTTTTTTAGGTTTACCCTGTCGGTAGACAGATTTGAAAGCCATAATCTAGAGATAAAATCATAATGAGCACCAAGTGATGGGACATTATTTTTAGTGCAGCCTATACAGGTTGCAAGTAACTCACAGGCATGAATCTTTTTAACCCAGTTGGTAATGCTTGTTTCCTTTTGAAAAAGCATTAAAGAAAATGAACGAAATATCTCAGGTTGAAGAGTTGCAGGTCTACCAATATTAGAATAATAAGGTTTTAATATCTCTCTAAGAATATCTAAGTCTAAGCAATACAACTTAGAGATAGAAGGTTCAAGTTCTATAATTTTTTTAGGAAAAGCTTTGTAGAAACATGAGAGATTTAAAATAATAAATTGCTGATAATCAGCATGAGAGCTCCAATTTTTAAGCATAAAATAATCCTCCTATTAAAACATGTCTTTAAGAGGAGGACCGCAAAATTTTACAGGCTTGTCAAGTGTTTTATGCAAAAAAAGTGGGGGAATCAACAAAAATTAATGATACTAAAAATGAGTAATCACAGGATCTAAGGAGTTTCCGTGAAAGCTCTATAAATAAAAGGGGGATTAAATAGAGGGAGTATTGTTTAACGACATTTCAGAAGGAAAGTCTCCCAATTCTATAAGTGGGAGTTACATGCTATAACAAAAATAAAACCTCAGTGGGAGTCTAAATCTCCTTCAGAAGTCGTTAATATTGCAGCACCGAAGGTGATGATTTGATGGCTATTTTCGTCAAATGTTATAATAATGGAGGGATTAGATTTGAAAAGAATATTAAATGTTCTTACCTTGGAAATGAAAAGAAAAAACTTCATTAAAAACATAGTAATTAGTGTGGTTATCCTTATACCTATATTCCTTTTGCTTTTAATAATAGATAAATCAACATATATTTCTTTTGTAGTACTTACGGCTATTCCATATATATGGTTGACTAGTTTCTGTTTTTCATTAGCACAGGAATTTGAAAATAAGACTGATAGAATAATTTTTACTGGTATATTTAGTAGAAGTGAAATAATTATTTCAAAATTGATTAGCTTTTGTATGATGGCTTTAGTTTATCTTATATTTTATGAAATTGTAGCAGTTATATTTAGTATATATGGTGGACAAGGCACTTCAAATTTATTAAATATTAAAATCTTAGGAAATAATTTGTATGTGTTTTTAATTTATGAATTTACAATAGGTTCTTTTATATTGCTGGTTTCAGCCTGCACAGCTAATGGAATATTTACTGGCATAATTACTTATGTCTTGTATTTTGATTTGATTTTGGTACTACTGGCACAGGCACTATCATCAAGCAAAAATGAAACATTAAAAGGTGTTATAAGAAATTCACCATTTTACAATGCTAATATAGGATTTTATCATTTGAAATACAATTTTAATCAGTCAATAGTGATGCTTATTAGTGGGTCTATATTTCTTATAGCAACTTGCATTATAATTAATAAAAAAAATATGTAAAGAAAGGGTGCAGCACATTATGAATAATGTAATAGTAAAAACTACAGCAGTTTCAAAGATATATAAAGGAATAAAGGTGCTAGATACTGTTGATATGACTATTAAGAAGGGGCAGATATATGGGATTATTGGATTAAATGGAGCGGGTAAAACCACATTAATGAGGGTTATAGCTGGCCTTTGCGTAAAGGATAGGGGAAGTTTGGAGTTATTTGGGAAAAGTGATGAAAGTAATATACAAGCTAGTCGAAGGCGCATGGGGTGCTTAATAGAAATACCTGGAATTTATGTTAATAAGACTGCTTATGAAAATTTAGAAATTGAAAGGATTCAAAAGGGTATACCAGGAAAAGAGTGTATAGAAAAAGTTTTAAATGATGTAGGATTAGTAGATTTAAAGAATAAAAAGGTGAGAAATTTTTCTAAAGGCATTAAACAAAAATTAGGAATAGCAATGGCACTTCTTAGTGAACCAGAATTTTTAATGTTAGATGAGCCTATTAATGGATTAGACCCTATTGCAATAATACAGATAAGGGAGTTATTAAAAAAGCTAAACATTGAAAATGGAGTTACAATGTTAATATCTAGTCACATATTAGCAGAACTTCATCAACTGGTAAATTGCTATGGAATAATTCATAATGGTAAACTCATAGAACAAATTACAGATAGTGAATTAGAGGATAAATGTAAAAAACTTATTCACATTAAAGTAGACGATGCTGCTAAAGCATCAGTTGTGTTAAATACAAAGTTACAAACAACGAATTTTCAGGTTTTACCTAATAATATTATTAAATTATATGATTATGTAGATAATGCAGGGAAAGTGTCGAAGGTCCTTTCAGGGGAAGGAATTTCAGTAGAAGAAATTATGCCTATGGGAGATGACTTAGAAGCTTACTTTACTAAAGTAATAGGTGGTGCATTAAATGCTTAATTTATTAAAAGTTGAATTTTACAAATTGAAAACATCAAAAACATTCAAGTTGATATTAGTATTAATGGTAGTTCAATCAATTTTGTGTCCTATAACATTTAGTAAGGAAATGACGGGAAAACAGGTGCTATTACAGGTGTTTGGTGCACAAGAATTTATAGCATTATACATGCTAATAGGCGCGTTTGCGGCATGTTATATAGGCGATGAATTTAGCACTGGATGTATAAAAAATTTAATTGCTTGTGGACATAAAAGACGGGATATTGTTATAGCAAAAAGTATATCTTATTATGTTGGAATCGCAATTATAAGTTTAACGTCTCCAATTTTAATTACTATAATAAACACTATTATGAACGGATATGGTGAGGTATTTACTTTGAATTCACTTGCATTTATACTTGAATTATCGTTTCTTATGGTTCTTATATATATTGGCATAGGAAGTATTGCAGTTTTAATATCATTTATAGCTAGAAATAGCATAATTACAGTGGGAGCGTTTATTTTAGTAGATACAGTTAATAGAGTTTGCAGAGGTTTAATTTTTCGAAAATACCTTATTATTAAAATTTTAAATAAAACTATATTTGGCCAATCATTGTTTTTGGACACGGATTATGTTGAATTTTCACAGGGGTTTAAAATAATAGGAATCTCTATAACAACAATAGTAGTTTCAACATTATTAAGTGTGTATTTTTTTAACAAAGCAGAGATTAAGTGATTTTAGAAAAAAACATATATAGCAAAGGTGGGAGATAAAGTGATATTTATAATTGTAGGACTATTAGTTGCATCAGTGATTTTGTTTGCTCGCTTATTTTATATGAAAAAGCAAGTAATAAGTGTAACAAATCAGCTTATAGATATCAATGAAAACAATATAGATAAAAAAATAACTATAGGTCTTATAAATCCAGAAATTGAAGCATTAACTAAAGTTATTAATGACACTATAAATATGAGAAAACAATGTGAAGCAAGCAAAATTAAATTTCAGAATGATCTAAAACAAAACATTGCAAATATGTCACACGACCTTAGAACGCCATTAACATCAATAAAAGGATATATTCAATTTTTAAAACTAGATAATATAAGTGATGAAGAAAGAGTGGAATATTTAAACATATCGGAGCAGAGGACTAAATCTCTTGAAAGCTTATTAAATGATTTTTATGAACTATCTTTAGTTGAATCCCAAGATTTTGAATTGAATCTTGAAAAAATAAATATCACTAATATATTGCAAGAAATATTACTTGGCAAGTATAGTGATTTTACAAGTAGAAATTTGAAGCCCAATATACAAATACCAAATCAAAACATTTATATAAGAGCAGAAAAAAAATCTTTAGAGCGAATAATTGAAAATCTGTTAAGTAATGCTATTAAATACGCAAGAGATAATGTATCGATTTATTTAGAAACCAACTCAAATGTGGTATTATTAAAAATAACAAACACAGTTATAAATTTATCTGTGGAAGATGTAGAAAAGATTTTTGACAGATTTTACATGGCAGACAAAACCCGCTCAGAAAAAGGAACAGGACTTGGACTTTCTATTGTAAAAACATTAGTAGAGAAAATGAATGCAGTCATAATAGCGGATATTAATAATGACGTGTTATGCATTTGTTGTGAATTTAAAAGACTATAAAAATTGCCACCTACATGTAGGTGGCAATTTTATTTCTTAAATAAAATTTTGACTTAATCTTTCAATAACACGGTTTTCACCCATAACCTGCATTACTTCATGTAAATCTTGAGTTTGTGTTTTATTGGTTATTGCTACCCTTACTATTGTGGCAACATCTGATAGTTGACCTATAAATAAATCTGGGTTCTTTTTATAAGTTTTAGCATTTTTTGCATACCCAAGTTCGAGTGCTAGCGCTTTAAGGGTTGCAAACCAGGTGTCATTATCATGGGAATGATCATATACATCTATATAGCTAGTAAGTACTCTTCTTACCTCATCCATTGGTATATGGGTAGGGAAATTGTAACTACCTTTTATGCTGTTTTTATAAAGATCATCAAAGAAATATTCAATATGTTCTTTTACATCTAACCATTTTACAAAATCTTTTCTTGGCTTTTCATTTTCTCTTTCAATATTAAATATTTTTTTAGAATAATCTTCATTTTCAATTAGTTCATTTGCAATTGTAGTATCATAATGTTTAGCCCAATTAAGATAAAGGTCGTATACGGTGGATGCATCCATAGTGGCTATAACATTTTTACTAATATCATTAAGTTTTAAAATATCAAATAGAGCTCCACTTTTGCTCATGTTTTCAAGGGTGATATTAAAGTTTGTGCAAGGTTCATCTTCATGGGTATCTCTCCACTCTTGAAAATTAGAGTTAATAAGATTTACAAGGTACTCAGTTACAGCTATAAAAGGATAACCTTGAGATTTATAAAAATCTACGGAAATTTCAGGGTCGTTTCTTTTACTGAGCTTACGTTTTGATGTCCCATCCATTTTCATAATTGTAGGTATATGAGCGTATTCTGGAGGAGTACATCCTAACATTTCAAATAGTTGCAAATGTATAGGAAGAGACGAAAGCCACTCTTCACCACGGATTACATGGGTTGTTCCCATTAAATAATCATCTACTGCATGTGCAAAATGATATGTTGGAATCCCATTAGTTTTAAGGATCACAATGTCTTGGTCGTTTTCTGGCATACTTATAGTCCCTTTAATTAAATCATTACAAACTACTCTTCGACCTGATTCTTCAGGAGATCTAAGTCTTATAACATAAGGTGTGCCCTTTGATAACTCAGAATTAATTTCATCAAGACTAGAATTTCTGTGAATAGCCCATTTTCCATGATACCCTGTATTAATTTTAAGTTCTTGTTGAGTTTTCCTTGTGTTATCTAAAGCTTCTTCAGTGCAAAAGCAAGGGTAAGCTAATCCTTTTTTTATTAGTGATTTTACAAAAGCATGATATATACTAATTCTGTCGCTTTGTTTATAAGGTCCATATGTACCCTTTTCATTATCAGAATCTACAACTCCTTCATCAAAAAGAATTCCAAAATCCCTTAGAGTGTTAGTGGTGTCTTCAATGGCGCCAGCAACCTCTCTCTTTTTGTCAGTATCCTCTACTCTAAGATAAAATATTCCTTCGCTTTGATGAGCTAGTCTTTCAGATATAAGAGCCGCAAATACACCTCCAAGATGCTGGAATCCAGTAGGGCTTGGGGCATATCTTGTAACCATAGCATTAGGTTTAAGATTTCTTTTTGGATAAAACTCTCTATAGTGTTCTGGAGTTGTGGTTATGTTAGGTAGCAGTAAATCTGATAGTTTTATATAATCCATTTTAATCATCCTTTCTTATAAAAGTGAAGCAATGTACGTGATAATTTAATTAAAAATAAAAAAACCTATCATCCTATAATAGGATGAAAGGTAAACTTATTGGTTATCTTTAAATTGAAATTACAATTACTTTTCTTTTCCATTATAGTTAACACTAATTATACATATATTATCTAGATTGTCAACATACAACAAATTATATTTTAAGCAAAAATTAACAATATATATATATTGGGAGATAACTTGGCGTCAATTTTATAATAAGGCTAGCATTTAGAATTACATAAGGTGTCAAGATGTAGTTGTATAGAATAGAATAGCATCACGAGTTGAAAAAGTATAAGAAGTCAAAGATTTAGAAGTGCACCTATGGCTAATGAAAAAGCAATAAATCTATACAAATGTCTAGGTTTTGAAAAATAAGGTATAATATATAAAATAAATGAAACATATAATTAGAAGTTATCAAAAGTATAGACTTAAGGGAAAAATATGGAAGTGAGATGATGATATGGGAGCATTGGTTCTGCTAAGCGATTTTACTGAAAAAGATAATGTTTTTTTGAAAAAAAAGATGAAAGAATTATTTTTAGATAAAAAATATACTTTAAGCTATATACCTTCAATGACTGATAGAAATTTAAAGTGTTTTGAAAAAACAAAAAATAAGTTAAGTGAATATGGGAACTTCGAATTTAATTATTTTGATATAGATTATTTTTGTAATATAGAAAAAATAGATAAAATATTTAAATCGGAAGTAATATATCTATCATCAGGGAATACCTATTATTTTTTAAATAGCTTAAAGAAAAGATATTTTATAACTAGACTTAGAAGGTATGTTGAAAATGGAGGTTATGTTATAGGATTAAGCGCAGGGGCAATAATGATGGCAAAAGACATATCAGCTGCACAATTTGGTGATGAAGATATAGTTGGATTATCAGATTTATCATCTTTAGATCTAGTTGATTTTGACTTTATGCCGCATTGGAATCATCACAGTCATTATTTAGAGGATTTAAAGGAGTATTCTAACAATACGGGCAATACAGTTTATACATGTAATGATGGCGATGGAATCATTGTGATTGATAATAAATTGCACTTTTATGGGGATATAAAAATGATAAAAGAAGGTGAAATAAGGAAAGCTTAGTTAAAAGTCGATGTAATAATTTATACATCGACTTTTACTGGAAATATAAAATATTAAATAGTTGCATTAGCAAGTCTAAGTTTAGTCTTATTATTCTTGAAAATTTGATGCATCTCTAGTATTTCTAAAGAAATATAAGTATATTTAATGAATATAGCAGCTGTAATGAAGGATATCATGTCCGATACAGGATAAGCAAGCCATGCTCCAAATACACCCATATCCAAACCACTTACAAAGGCATATACTAGTGGAATAAATACTATTAGTTGTCTAAAAATAGATAATTTTAAAGAGGCTTTAACTCTATTTATAGCTTGGCAATAGGCGATTGATAAATAATATACTCCAATGCAAGGGAATACAGCTATAACTACTTTAAAAGCCTTTGCTGTCTGTTGTATAATGGCAGGATCATTTATAAATAATCCTATAAGTTGTTTTGAAAAGATCATGAATATTGCCCATAATAAAGTTGAACTTACAGATACTGCAATTATAGATGTTTTAACAACTTCTTTTAATCTTGTATAATTTCCAGCACCATAATTATATGCGGCTATAGGTTGCATAGCTGAACTTATACCCATAATCGTCATAAACAAAAACATTGAAACTCTTGTAGTTAAACCAACTGTTACGATGGCCAAATCTCCGCCATAAGAGGCTAGTAAATTGTTTAAGATAGCAGCGACTACGGCATCTGATATCTCTATTATAAAGGTTGAAAACCCAACACATATTATTCCAATTGATACTGCTTTATTAAGGGTTAATTTAAAAGAAAATTTTAATCCCTTTTTTATTTTTATAAATACAATTAAAACATATATAAAAGCGATTATCTGAGATATTACTGTTGCGATAGCAGCTCCCTTTACTCCATATGAAAATATATTTACTAGGAAATAATCTATAATTACATTACAAATTGCTCCAATAGAAGTACTTAATAAAACTATTTTAGTGTTTCCAAAAGCAGTTATAATATAAGATGCAATTAATGTAAAGGATTGAAATAAAACTCCCATTAATATTATACTTACATAATCTTTTGCAAGAGGAAATGTATTTTGCGAAGCACCTAAGCTAAGTAAAATTTTATCTTGAAAAATAAAAATGCTAAAACTAAACACAGATATTATTATAAACATTAGAACTATAGCATTAGGTATAATAATTCTTAAATTTTCAAAATCCTCGTCTCCACAGCTTCTTGCAACGGCGGTAGAAGCACCAATGGCTATAAGCATAGATATAGCTAAAAATAATCTTTGAATTGGAAAGGCTATGGTTAAAGCACCGATTGCATTAGCTCCTATTGATTGTCCCAAAAACATAGAATCTACCATGTTGTACATTTCTGCTACCATTAAAGAAATTATTGCTGGCACGGAAAATTTTAATAACAGTTTCCAGATTTTTTCCTCGCCAAACATTTTATTGCTTTCTGTGACGCTACTCATTGTCATGAAATCCACTTCTCCTTAATCAATTTGTTTCCTTAATATTATTATACGCTGTTATGAATATTTTAACATTCACACAATTGCTACATAAAAAGTACAAAGTTGCTGACATGTGAGAATGGATAATACTTAAATAACAAAAAAACACCTTAAAACAGGTGTTTTTGTACTTCTTGAAGAACTATTAAGGTAGAACCATAGCCTTCAATCTTTATTATGTTATTATAAACTGCAGTTTTTTTTGCAAAAGATAAAGAAATATTGGGAGCAGAAATCTTAGTTAGAATTTTCCATTCATCATAACCCAGTCTTTTCGGCTTACCCATGCGTAACCAAATATCGTAAGCTGATCCAACTTTTTCTCCAATTTCATATTTAATAACTTTATAGTCATGCACTAAATTTTTAATGGATAATGATATTTTTCTTTCAGTAATATTTTTACTACCCTTACCTTTAGATAAATCCTCTAACTTAATCAGGGTATTAAGTTCATCACTGTAACTGTAAAGTAAGACCTGGATATCTTCATCTTGCCTTGTGATAATATATCCATCACCTTGGTCTACAACCTCATTTCCTAGTTTTGATAATAAATAATAAGCGTAGTAGGAAGCTTTCTTTATACCATCTAAAGTAAGTAGGCCTGGTGAACCAAAAAACAATTCGTTGTTTAAAATTGAGTTCTCCTCCACGGTATCAAAAGCTTTTAGGGTGAGCAGACTGCTATTGTTGTTAATAAAATTATGAATAATATATGGAAGCATATAGGAAGAATCATAAATAGTATTTATAGCTTTAGGAACATTAAAAGGATCCTCTATTAAATTTTGCAATTTATATTTTACAAAAATTTCGCGAGTAATATTTATGTACTCTACAGATAAATCCTTTGAGGCTTGGAATTTCCACAGCTTTACTACCTCAATTCCATATATATTAGCAAAATATAGTATAAAGCTTTCTAAAAGTTTTATGAAAGAACTTTTATCTTCAAAAGTCTGATTCAAAATTATTAATGGTACAAGGGATATATCCATTAAGAATTCTAAAAGTTTTTCAACTTCATTCCAGTTTAAAAACCTTACATTCTCATTGAAATATATTTTCATTTCTTTTCCAAATAGGTTTTGAACTATACCATTTTTAAAACCTATAGCATCTTGAATAGCTCTTAAATATCCTTGTTCCCGTGCTTTAATAAGTTCTTTTGCTTGTCCTAAATTTATTTTTTTCTTCCATTTATGTTGTAATTCTGTGCTTGGGTATGCGAAATCTGTTTGGAGTTTTATAATTTTGTTAGTATAGTTAAATCTATCATAGTCCTCTAAATAATAAGATAAATACTGAAGTGAGCTAGATAAATCATAAGTTTCTACTTTTTTAAAGCTATCAAATTCTTCCTCTGGTATATGATATTTTTTTCTGAATTGCAGAGGAGTACACTTGTAGTAATCTTTAAAGCTCTTATTATAATACCTAGCATGAGAAAAGCCAACATCCAAAGAAATATCTGAGATTGTTTTATCAGTATCTAATAGTAGTTTAATAGATTCATCTACTCGAACATTATTTACTAAATCTTTAAAAGTTGTTCCAGAGATGTCTTTTATTTGATGACATAAATAGTAAGAACTTAAGTATTCTTGATTAGCTATATCCTGTAAAGTAATTTTATTCATGTAGTTATTATATATGTACTTGATGATTCTATGATACCTCTGAAATTGCATTACATTTTCTTTTAAAGCGTTCTCATAAGTAAGATAGTGAAAGTTATTTATTAAATGGAATAATAATTTTACTAAAACAGCATCTATATGATCGTCAAAGTTTTCACTTTTTTGTATTACCTCGCAAGCTAGTATAGATAGGTATTGCCTTAAAACATCATATTTTTCTTCATGTTGTGCACCTTCTTTACTAGAGTTCGTATAAAAATAAATATTTTTCATATCATCATAATACTTTTCAAAAAATGTAAAATCCAAGTGAAAAATTAAAACCTTATTTTTCTCATTTGAATAAATTCTATGGGGTTCATCACAATTTATGATTTCAAGCTCATGTGCGTATACTTCATAATTCTCTGATTCTATAAGTACATTAATAGTGCCCTCAAGCACAAAGATTATTTCTATAGAATTATGCCAATGGATTGGATAATCCTTTATATTCTCAAGGGAAATGCTTATAGGTAAATCGTTTATATAACTTATATATTCTTTTCTCATTGTAATAACCTCTTCATTAATTATTATGTATAGGTATATTATACATCATGAATTTAAAAGTTATACCCACATGGTAAGTTGCAGGAAAAAATAAAAATATGGAGGGTTAACAATTTACTGAAAAATTACATAATAAATGAATAATATGGAAACAATATTATTGTAATACTTCAAGAATTGATATGTATTTAGAAGTTGTAAGGAGGAGTTAATGGGGAAATATATTTATATTGTTATTTCAAGAACACCAACTTCTACAGGCAAGATAGTTAGAAAATTTTTAAAAGAAAAATATAATCATGCATCAATTAGCCTGGATAAAAATTTAATTCAAATGTATTCCTTTTGTAGATTTTCAATTAGCAATCCCCTTGTAGGAGGTATAGTGAGAGAAAGTGCATTTACGCTTACCATAGGACTTGAAAAAGATGTTCCTATTAATGTATATCGGATACCAGTAACTGTTAGAAAATATGAATTAATAAGTAAATTCATATATGATATATATAATGATACTGAGATATATTACTATAATTTTCTTCAAGCTATTGGGATTATTTCTAATAAGAAGCATGCTGTTTACAAGACATATATATGTTCTGAATTTGTCATGGAAGCATTAAGGCAAGGAGGGATCAAGCTTACTTCATTAGAACCCTATCAGATAACACCAACAGAAATTTGTGACATTATGGAAAAGTTTATTTGTTATTCTGGAAATCTCAACGACTATCCATTTAAACAGAAGGTAAAAACAAAAGAGGATGAGCTTTTCTTTTGTAAAACAGGTTTTCTTTATGAATGGGTACATACGCTTAGACATTTTTGGAAGGTTATATATAGAGATATGAATAGCAAAAAAAAATAGTAGTAGGATCTAAATTTAAATTGTTGATAAAGTGTCTTATTTAGGGTAGTAACATATAATGCAAGAATTAAAAATAAAAATAAAACATATAAATCGTATGTATCAATAATTTATACATCTGATTTATATGTTTTTTGCATTGAGATACACTAAAATGTAGATTATACTTTAAATATGAATTTTTGAGTAGTCACGGAAACTAATATGTAAAACTTAATTATGTATAGAGTCATTATAGTGCTATAAATTTTATGTTCAGAGAGCAGTTAGGAATAAAAATAGGTATAGCAAACAAGCCTACACGATGCAGGAATTTTCAGAAAAAAGTACTTAATTGTCAAACAGCTACTCTAATAAATTTAAAATACTAAAACCTGAAACTTTAAGTCTTGCATCTAGATGAATATTAATTCCAGCAATCATAGTCATAAATGAATAACGTTTTTTACCATGTATTCGTAAAGTATGAATTTTATAATCATTTAGAATACGATTGTTTATACGTTCTGAGCAGGTTCTAGTTTTATAAATAGTTTTCCATTGTTTTGAGCCGCGAGGCACAGGAGTAAACAACCGCAAATCCCATGATGGTTTAGTGTAGATTACTCGCCCATAAGGTGAAGGTGAGCACTGTTCACAGCAAGAGCAACTAGCAACCTTTTTTAAAACTAAAGGGCAACGCCATTTAAGGCGTGAACGACTTTTTTCATAACCGTTATAGACCATTTCATGGCCACCAATACAGATAGGAAATCCTTTTTCATTAATATCTAGAGTAACTGGATATTTTGAATTTCCTTTGTTTTTGGAGTTCAGATCAATAAAGGGATTAATGTTCCATTTAGAACATAATTCATATGTAGGGTAGTTATCATTAGCTGAGTCAAGAACATAATTTGATATAGTGAACTGCGGTAACAGTTCTCTAAATTCAGCTAATGCTACTATTCCAGTGACACTGTCGTGTCTGCTTGCCTCTACAAATCGTAGATAAATAGGTAGATCTATCTTATATTTTTTATTATAGACAGATAAAGCATAGAGAGTGTAGCCATAAAACCAACGATTTTCATGGCTGTCCCAACCCCAATTAGCATTTATGTCAGAAAGTCTACGAGGGCATTTGCAATCGTAAATTCCATTTTCACGGCAGTCACAAACTTTAGAACCATAGTAAGAAGACTTACAGTGAACACAAGTACCATCGCCGCCAACTGTAAGGTTATCTTTTTCTATTAAGTTAAGATTAAAAGAGGGTTCTACAGCAACTAATGAGAATATTTTTTGAAGCAGCCTTTCGGCTCTTAGGGAAAATGAGCGACCAGCTTCAAAAAAATCTGAAATTCTCTTAACAACACCAGTTTTTTTATTAGGAAGCTTTTTATTTTTCCCGGGTGCCTTAATTTTAGAGGGTTTCTTCTTATACGAATATATTTTTTTTAGGTTTACCCTGTCGGTAGACAGATTTGAAAGCCATAATCTAGAGATAAAATCATAATGAGCACCAAGTGATGGGACATTATTTTTAGTGCAGCCTATACAGGTTGCAAGTAACTCACAGGCATGAATCTTTTTAACCCAGTTGGTAATGCTTGTTTCCTTTTGAAAAAGCATTAAAGAAAATGAACGAAATATCTCAGGTTGAAGAGTTGCAGGTCTACCAATATTAGAATAATAAGGTTTTAATATCTCTCTAAGAATATCTAAGTCTAAGCAATACAACTTAGAGATAGAAGGTTCAAGTTCTATAATTTTTTTAGGAAAAGCTTTGTAGAAACATGAGAGATTTAAAATAATAAATTGCTGATAATCAGCATGAGAGCTCCAATTTTTAAGCATAAAATAATCCTCCTATTAAAACATGTCTTTAAGAGGAGGACCGCAAAATTTTACAGGCTTGTCAAGTGTTTTATGCAAAAAAAGTGGGGGAATCAACAAAAATTAATGATACTAAAAATGAGTAATCACAGGAGCTAAGGAGTTTCCGTGAAAGCTCTTTTTGAGTAGTCACGGAAACTAATATGTAAAACTTAATTATGTATAGAGTCATTATAGTGCTATAATTTTTATGTTCAGAGAGCAGTTAGGAATAAAAATAGGTATAGCAAACAAGCCTACACGATGCAGGAATTTTCAGAAAAAAGTACTTAATTGTCAAACAGCTACTCTAATAAATTTAAAATACTAAAACCTGAAACTTTAAGTCTTGCATCTAGATGAATATTAATTCCAGCAATCATAGTCATAAATGAATAACGTTTTTTACCATGTATTCGTAAAGTATGAATTTTATAATCATTTAGAATACGATTGTTTATACGTTCTGAGCAGGTTCTAGTTTTATAAATAGTTTTCCATTGTTTTGAGCCGCGAGGCACAGGAGTAAACAACCGCAAATCCCATGATGGTTTAGTGTAGATTACTCGCCCATAAGGTGAAGGTGAGCACTGTTCACAGCAAGAGCAACTAGCAACCTTTTTTAAAACTAAAGGGCAACGCCATTTAAGGCGTGAACGACTTTTTTCATAACCGTTATAGACCATTTCATGGCCACCAATACAGATAGGAAATCCTTTTTCATTAATATCTAGAGTAACTGGATATTTTGAATTTCCTTTGTTTTTGGAGTTCAGATCAATAAAGGGATTAATGTTCCATTTAGAACATAATTCATATGTAGGGTAGTTATCATTAGCTGAGTCAAGAACATAATTTGATATAGTGAACTGCGGTAACAGTTCTCTAAATTCAGCTAATGCTACTATTCCAGTGACACTGTCGTGTCTGCTTGCCTCTACAAATCGTAGATAAATAGGTAGATCTATCTTATATTTTTTATTATAGACAGATAAAGCATAGAGAGTGTAGCCATAAAACCAACGATTTTCATGGCTGTCCCAACCCCAATTAGCATTTATGTCAGAAAGTCTACGAGGGCATTTGCAATCGTAAATTCCATTTTCACGGCAGTCACAAACTTTAGAACCATAGTAAGAAGACTTACAGTGAACACAAGTACCATCGCCGCCAACTGTAAGGTTATCTTTTTCTATTAAGTTAAGATTAAAAGAGGGTTCTACAGCAACTAATGAGAATATTTTTTGAAGCAGCCTTTCGGCTCTTAGGGAAAATGAGCGACCAGCTTCAAAAAAATCTGAAATTCTCTTAACAACACCAGTTTTTTTATTAGGAAGCTTTTTATTTTTCCCGGGTGCCTTAATTTTAGAGGGTTTCTTCTTATACGAATATATTTTTTTTAGGTTTACCCTGTCGGTAGACAGATTTGAAAGCCATAATCTAGAGATAAAATCATAATGAGCACCAAGTGATGGGACATTATTTTTAGTGCAGCCTATACAGGTTGCAAGTAACTCACAGGCATGAATCTTTTTAACCCAGTTGGTAATGCTTGTTTCCTTTTGAAAAAGCATTAAAGAAAATGAACGAAATATCTCAGGTTGAAGAGTTGCAGGTCTACCAATATTAGAATAATAAGGTTTTAATATCTCTCTAAGAATATCTAAGTCTAAGCAATACAACTTAGAGATAGAAGGTTCAAGTTCTATAATTTTTTTAGGAAAAGCTTTGTAGAAACATGAGAGATTTAAAATAATAAATTGCTGATAATCAGCATGAGAGCTCCAATTTTTAAGCATAAAATAATCCTCCTATTAAAACATGTCTTTAAGAGGAGGACCGCAAAATTTTACAGGCTTGTCAAGTGTTTTATGCAAAAAAAGTGGGGGAATCAACAAAAATTAATGATACTAAAAATGAGTAATCACAGGAGCTAAGGAGTTTCCGTGAAAGCTCTTTTTAAATTAGGGGGAAAAACGATGGATAATTATCATCATACAATTTCTATAAAGTTGGAATTAAATGAAGAAGAATATGAAGCTATTAAAAGTTTGGAAGCTGCTTGCTATGAAAAACAAAAAATTAATTTGAAATTAGAACTTGGTCTTAAAATGCGCCAAAGAAAAAAAAATGTAAAAAATAAAATTGTTGGAGAGTTCCTATATTATGAAAATGAAATTCTAGTAGGTTATTTAGGCTTATGCAATTTCGGAGGAGCTACAGTAGAAATAAGCGGTATGGTACACCCTAATTTTCGTAGAAAAGGAATCTTTAAAAAACTATATTTAATTGCTAAGGAAGAATGGCAAAGAATATGTCCTCAAGAGGTGTTAATGATATGTGACCATACATCGGTTTCGGGCCTTGCATTTATTAACTCCATTGGAGCAGAATATGGTTGTTCAGAGTATAAAATGTGCTTAAATAAGAAAGTATTAGAGGCTACTCCTAGCAATGTAATTAAACTTAGATTGGCATCAACAAGTGAAGACGCGGTTGAAATTGATAGGCAAAGTTCTATTTATTTTGGAACTCCTAAAAAAGATGCTCATGATAAAGAGGATAAAATGGACATGGAAAAACCGTCAATTAATGTGGATGATAATTTTATTAGTTATATGGCTGAGCTTAATGGGGAAATTATAGGTAAAATTCATATTTGTATAAATGATAATGAGGGGTTTATTTATGGAGTTGGAGTAATTCCAGATTTTCGAAGAAAGGGATATGGACGAGAAATTTTAAATTCTGCCATTAATATATTAAATAATAAAAATGTAGATAATATTTTTATTGAAGTTTCTAGGTCAAATAAAAATGCACTTGGACTTTATGAATCCTGTGGATTTGAAGAAATTTCTGTAATGGATTATTATGTAGTATATTAAAGCACTAGATGTTCATTATATCTACTGAGGAACATCTTTTTTTATATTGATTTCGATTTAAATCTATTAAATGCTTGTTATTTTACTGATTAACTTTGGAGTTTGTTGAGTGTAATCTTTACTGTATTTAATTCAAGTTTTCTAATTTGGTGTTTTGTATACACCCTTATTTCTTTTTTTGGAACACTTATAGGAGATTTAATCATTATATCTAGGAATGAGTTGGTTAACAAAAGAAAAAATCTATAAAATAATATTTATAGATTTTTTTCTTTGAATTCTAAATATCCATTTTTTCTTAGTTTACAAGAGGGGCAGTCTCCACAACCATTACCTTTTATTCCATTATAACAAGTTAAAGTATCCTCTTTAACTATATCAAGTACACCTAAATCATAAGCCATTTTCCAAGTTTCTGCCTTGTTAATCCACATTAAAGGTGTTTCAATTACAAAATCATAACCCATAGCTAAGTTTAAGGTAACATTTAGAGATTTTATAAATACATCTCTACAATCTGGGTATCCACTAAAATCACTTTGAGATACACCAGTTATGATATTGCCTATACCTCTTTGCTTTGCAAACACAGCTACAAAACTTAAGAATAATAAGTTTCTTCCATCTACGAAGGAATTAGGTACACTATCTTTAGGTGCTGACGTGTCCACCTCTATATCTTTTCTTGTTAATGAATTTGGTGCTAGTTGGTTTAATAGGTTTAAGTCTAAAAAATGATGCTCAACGCCGTGCTTTTTACATATATCCTTTGCACATTCGAGTTCTAATATATGTTTTTGACCGTAATCAAAAGATACAGCTATAACTTCTTTATATCTCGCGAGCGCCCAAAATAAACAAGTTGTGCTATCTTGTCCGCCACTGAATACTACTACTGCTTTTTCTCTATTCATAATTAATACGCCTCCCCTTATTTACTATAAACCCTCTATTTATTTACTATAAAGCATCATCAATTTATTATTTAAAATCACATCAGTATTAAATCTTCCCCTAAAAGTAGTTGACAATGTTTTAGTGCCTGGCTTTTTTACTCCACGGGTCGTCATGCAGGCATGCTCACCTTGTATAATAACAGCCACATCGCGTGAGTTAGTAACCATCTGCATAATCTCAGCTATGTCTGTACCTATTCTTTCTTGAAGCTGTAATCTGCGACCTACCATATCAGCTATTCTTGCAATTTTACTTAAACCAATAATTTTTTTGGTAGGAACATATGCAACTGTAACTTTCATATCATACATTAAAGCTAAATGATGTTCGCAATGACTAAAGATTTGGATATCCTTCATTATTACCATATCACGAGACCCTTCTTCAACTATTAAATCATCAACAAATGTTGTATTAAACATTTTTGAAATTTCATCATTGCTATATCGCATGCCAGCGAATACTTCTTCGTACATTTTAGCTACACGGGTTGGGGTATCTTTAAGGCCTTCCCTTGAAGGATCATCACCTATTGCTATTAAAATACCTTTTATATGTTCTTCAATTGCTTTCGTATCAATTGCCATATTTTACACACCTCTCTTATTTGGATCCCAAATGATTTTATGAAGTTGTACTTGAAGATTAACACCATTCATTTTATTATACTTCATAAATTCTACAATATCTTCTAGGTCAATTTGTCCGAATACTGGACTAATATATACATTTGTTTTGCTAGTTAGCTCATATTTATCTATTATAAATTTGGCCTTTTGTAAATCTTCCATGCTGCCAGATACAAATTTAACTGTATCTTTATAACTTAAATATTTAAAGTTATTTAAAGTCATTTTATCTTCCATATTACTTGAAGGTAATTTATAATCCATATTAAAGCTTGGTGGATTTTCTATACTTAAAAATTCATCTAAAATAACACTACCATTAGTTTCTATTTCAACATGAAGCGATCTATCGCTAGAGAGCGTTTGTAATAGTTCTATAATTCCTTCTTGAAGCAGTGGCTCACCACCAGTTAAGGTTATATTTCTAATTTTAGTAGATTTTATATATTTGTATATCTCAACAGGCGTCATGAAGTCATAACGAACATTTTCATTATTGGCCCAGGTGGTATCGCAATAGCTACAATGTAAATTACAGCCTGCAAATCTTATAAATACTACTAGTTGTCCTGACAGAGGACCTTCTCCATTAACACTTATAAATTTTTCAACTACTTTGTATTTCATTTTAACGTGCCCCGCTTTCTTCATATGATGCACTATTAGTAGGCGTTTCATAAACCGTAGTTTTTTTTACAAGATAACCTTTATCTTTCATTAGTTCAAAAAAAAATGATGCAAAGTTTTCAGCTGTTGGTCTAAAATCAACCAGAATTACATTAAAGCCATCTTGCTTTAGACAATTTAAGGTTTCGCTTCTCATGGTATCTTCTTGCACTATTAAGGCATGGTCATAAGAATCTACCATATCTTTAACATCTTTTTTTAGATCACCAAAATCTATTATCATGCCGTCAAGTTGTCCGCCTTGTGCCAAGGTTTCTGATTGAACGTAAACTTCAACTTTCCATCTATGTCCGTGAATATTTGAACACTTTCCTTTATAACCAGAAAGAAAATGTGCACTGTCAAAGCTGTGTTCTGTCTTTAAAATATACATGGGTTCACTCCTCTTAATATTTATGTTAATATCCTTAATATTTCGAAAAAATCATTTTATTTTTCATGTTTATAATTTTTTGCAAATAAAAAAGGGCATAATCTACCCTCATACAAAAAAAGCTACCTAAAACGGTAGTTACGTCCTAGTTTTGTTTATAGACAGGATGGTTTAGAACTGTCTTATTAGGTTTTATTATTACTAATTTTACTATAAGTTATGAGGGATGTCAACTCAATATAAAGTTTACTTTAAACTGAAATTGTGTAATAATATAAAGTTGTAAAAGCATATTCAATTATAGTATCATGGAGAAATATTGGGTATAATATATCTAAAAAATAATGTTGTTAGTGAGGAGTAAAAATGAAAATAGGATTTGATCAGAAAAAATATTTAGAAGAACAATCAAAATATATTTTAGAAAGAGTTAATAATTACGATAAATTATATTTAGAATTTGGGGGGAAACTTTTCAATGACCTTCATGCAAAAAGAGTTTTACCAGGATTTGATGAAAATGCAAAGATTAAGTTACTACATAAATTAAAAGAAAAAGTTGAAGTCATTATTTGTGTATATGCAGGAGATATCGAGCGAAACAAAATTAGAGGGGATTTCGGTATTACATATGATGTTGATGTTTTAAGATTAATTGATGATTTACGTGAATATGATCTTGATGTAAATAGCGTTGTAATAACCAGATATGATGGGCAACCAGCAACTACGATTTTTATAAATAAGCTAGAGCGTAGAGGAATAAAAGTATACAAACATAGGGCAACCAAAGGATATCCTACAGATGTAGATGCAATTGTAAGTGATGAGGGATATGGCAAAAATCCATATATTGAAACAACAAAATCTATTGTAGTTGTAACAGCACCAGGGCCAGGAAGTGGCAAGCTAGCTACTTGCCTTAGTCAGCTTTATCATGAACATAAGCAAGGCAGAGCAGCCGGTTATTCAAAGTTTGAAACCTTTCCAGTATGGAATATTCCTTTAAAGCATCCTTTAAATATAGCCTATGAAGCTGCAACAGCGGATCTTAACGATGTAAATATGCTGGATTCATTCCATTTTGATGCTTATGATAAAATATCCGTAAACTATAATCGCGATATTGAAACTTTCCCTGTACTTAGGCGAATTATAGAAAGGATAACAAATGAAGAAGCTGTTTATAAATCTCCAACAGATATGGGAGTTAACAGAGTAGGCTTTGGGATTATTGACGATACGGTTATTAAAGAAGCATCTAGACAAGAGATAATAAGAAGGTATTTCAAAACAGGATGTGAGTATAAAAAAGGTTACATAGATAAAGAAACCTTCGAGCGGGTAAAGCTTCTTATGGAAGAGCTTAATTTAAAACAGCAAGATAGGAAAGTTGTTATTCCTGCAAGAGAACGCTCGTATGCTTTAAAACAATGTTCGAGTAAAAATGAAACTTGCCCAGCAATGGCAATGGAGCTTAATGATGGAACAATAGTAACTAGTAAAAGTTCATCTGTAATGGATGCAACAGCTGCCATAATTTTAAATGCTGTTAAATATTTTGCAAATATAAATGACGAGATTCACCTTATTTCTCCAGTTATACTTGAGCCAATTATAAATCTAAAATCAAAAACATTAGGTAGTAAGAAACCAGCTTTAGATTGTGAAAATGTGTTAATTGCCCTTAGTATATGTGCTGCTACAAATCCAACAGCAAAGGTAGCCATGGATAAATTAGTAATGCTAAAAGGATGTCAAGCTCACTCAACTACAATTATAAGTACAAATGATGAGCAAACTTTTAGAAAACTTGGCATAGATATAACCTGTGATGCAGAATATGCAACTGAGAGTCTTTACTATAACAATTAGTTATTTTAAATACCTTGTTTCTAATAACATAGAAGTAAAAGCTCACTCTATTAAAGTAGGGTGGGCTTTTATGATAAAAAAAGAGTAAGTTTATAAAAACTTATCTCCATAATAGCAACATCCAATGGCCCCATTAAATTGTGGATGCTCAATTGATACTATCTCTTCATAATCTTCTTTTAAATATTTTTTTAGTGCGGTATTATTAGCAACACCACCAGTTAAAATTAATTTTTTACCTTTAAATCTACTTAAAAGAGGTTGAAGTCTCTTGTATAGAGAATAGTTAACACTGGAACATAAGTTTTCTATACTTACACCTTCAGCTATTTTTCCAATTAACTCTGACTCAGAAAACACAGCACATGTTGAATTAAGTTCTATAGGATTTTCATAATTCACACTCATGTCATCAAGAGATATTTCAAGTACATTTGCCATATTCTCTAAATATCTACCACAGGAAGCAGCACATTTTTCATTAAGCTCTAGGTCAGTGGTGATGCCTTTTTCTACTTTTACAACCTTAACATCTTGGCCACCTACATCTAAAAGTATAAAATCTTTTAAGCCAGTTTGATACAGCCCCCCATACACGTGGGCTTTTATCTCATTTATTGGTGTGAATAACAATAAGTCAATATTATTTCTTCCGTAGCCTGTAGATACTGCCTTATCAATTTGCCTAATATCAAGCTTATCTAAATTAACAATAATCTTACCATCAAAGTCGCAGTAATTTCTGTAAAAGCTCATGGTACTTACTTTAGCCTTCTGTATTATCTTATTATCTTCCATTAAAACAATTTTAACCTCGCGGCTTCCAAGGTCAATTCCTAACACTCGCATTTTTCAGCCTCCTTCAAATCTAGTAGCATATCAAGAAAGGCTTCTAACCTAAGTTTTGTTCTTGCATCTAAGATATTTAACTTGTCACCTTCGATATTTAATATGGGTATATCTAGTTTTTCTTTTAAAATAATATTTTCGACTGCTCTATAGCAAAAGGCTTGAGTGTAGTGAATTATTCCATCTAGTTTACGTTCGTCAATTTGCGTTTGTAACTCTTTGATCCTAAAGTCAGTATCATAAGGATAAGTGTAGTCATAATATTGCTGAAATATATTTAGTGATTTATCTGCTCTTGGAAAAGCAAATTCTCTTTGAACTTCATTGTATACAAAATTAGCATTAAACTTCTCAACAAATTCATAGATATCGCAAGTCATGGGAGGAACCCCTATATATCCAAGTCGTAGTTTTCTAATTACTGGTTTTTTATTTTTCATATAACAAATAGATTTTTTAAGTTCGACTTCAAAGGCATCTATATCTCCATTAAAATCACTTAAGCTTACTTGATATAGATGATTTTCAAAACCGGTTACCTTATTATGGATATGTGTTAGTTCATCAATTGTTTTAGCTAAGGCTCTAATTTCATTTAGCCTTTTTCTAACTACTTCAACTTCTTCAATCGTTACATTAAAGATACTCATAAATTTATTTATTTCGTGTTCTACATCATCTAATTTGTGACTGTGTGGAAAGGAAAAGGGATAAACTTTTATTCCTTTTAACGTAAGCACTTCAATAAGGGCTTTGGTATTAGAACAGTCGCCCTCCACAACTCCGATTATCTCTTTAATGCCGTTTGCTAAGCACGCTCCATAAATTCCCTTTATCCAAGTGCACAAGCTTTTAGGAAAGCCATCTTTTTCTGCAATGTCTATATATTTCAAATAGTCCTTAGAGGTTATAAAAACATTATTTAAATCTACAGGGGTATAACCCGCCGCAATTAGAACCTCTACAGGTACGGTAGTTGTTAAGCCTATTTTCTTCATTTTAAATCCTCCTAAAAAATAAAAAAGGGCGTAAAACGCCCTTAACGTCCTAGTTTTGTTTATAGACAGGATGGTTTAGAACTGTCTTATTTAAGTTTTATATTAATAAATTTTACTTCATATAATTAAGTATGTCAATTAGACATTATTTCTACGTACATAAATGTAGATTGCAATATAAAATGTCCGAAATTTTGAAGAAAAATATAATGTTAAGTTGTAATGGTTTTCTGTTCCATCATATTGGCAGATAAACCGTTGAAAATCCTTCTTGGATAATTGTTGATCCAGTGCTGTATTTGCATAATTTGTTTTTTAGAGAATGCTGAAATATCCACACCTTTTGGGATAAATCGTCGTATCATTTTATTGATATTTTCGTTTGTGCCTCGCTCCCATGAACTATATGGGTGAGCATAATACACTTTAGTTCTCTTTCGTTTATTTCTTACTGAGTTCTCAATACCCTCGAAATCAAGGTTCTCACAGCCGTTATCACAGGTGATTGTTTTAAATGTTTTTGAGAATAACATTCCCATTTTACGCTCCAATTTGTCCAATTCTTTCACGACAGCCGCCTGTGATTTAGATGGTATTTTAAAGACTAACTCCTTACGAGTTACTCTTTCACTTAACACCATTAAGACAGTTTTTGTACCCTGTTTGCCAACTACAGTGTCCATTTCCCAATGGCCTATCTCATCACGTGCAGCTACCGCTGCAGGTCTCTCCGATATGCTAGTTCCTTTGGTATTGTTATACGCTGATCTTATTTTTTTATAGTTTCTCTTTTTAGCATTCTTTTTAACAGGCAGATCTTTGTTACTTATATTTAAAAACAAATTATTATCCAAATAGTTATACACAGTTTTGAAGCAAATAGTTGTTTCAAATTGTAGATCTTTATTTGTGATATTTTGAATAGCTGCATACGGAGATTCGCCATCTATACCAATAGCTTTTTCTAAGTACCTCACCAATTTGTGATCTTTTCCTATTTTTAATGCAGGACCTTTAGCGGCACCTTGTTTGTCATGCTCTGACTGCCCAATTTCTGCGCTATATTCCATTCGAGTGGTTAAGTCACTATTCAATAGTTCTACAATTCCTTTAGCAATTTCACGCCTTATTGTACGTTCTGAACGCCCACCTATTTGCTCCGCAATACGAGTTGAATTAAGTCCCATTTTGTGTAAAGCTTCTAACTTTATGCGTTCCTCGTATGTTATGTGTTTACCTTTTCTGCTCTGTGTGATAAAATCTAATTGACTCATTTGAAATCCTCCCGTATATGTTGGTTTAGTCACTTAACATTATACAAGAGTATTTCTCTTGAGTCTTTATTTTTTGTTACTCTTCGGTCATTTCATTATACAACTTACCTTCTACGTACATAAATAAAATTTAAAATATTATTGAAAAATATATTGACGCTAACGTTACGTTATAGATTATTATAGATTTGTAGGGAAGAAAATAGAGAAGGGATTTCTAGGGTAACGACACTTTAGTTTATGAAGATGCAAAGCTGATTCGGTATTGATGATGATTAATAAAGAACGAAGGAGATGATTTTATGTCCTACAAAATAAAAGAAGTAGCTGACATGGTTGGAGTAAGCGTACGTACACTTCATCATTATGATCAAGTAGGTATTCTAAAGCCAGATTCTGTAACAACAGCAGGATACAGACTTTACACTGAGATGGACATTGAAAGATTACAGCAAGTTTTATTTTTTAAAGAACTGGATTTTACTTTGCAAGAAATAAAAGAAATTTTAGATAATCCAGGTTTTGATAGAAAACATGCGTTAATGACACATAAAGAGCTACTGATAGAAAAAAAGAAGAGACTTGATAAGATAATAAAATCTGTAAATAAAACTATAGATTCCATTGAAGGGGGAACAGATATGAATAAGAAGGAAATGTTTGAGGGATTTGATATGACTGGAATAGAGGCACATAAAGAAAAATATGCAGAGGAAACAAAGCAAAAATATGGTAACTCTGATGAATACAAGGAAAGCGTGAAAAAAACCTCAAAGTACACAAAAGATGATTGGGCCAGAATCAATACAACAAGTGGACAAATTTACAAGAAAATCGTAGATAATATGGATAAAGGTGTAGAACATTCAGAAGTTCAAAAGGCAGTAGGCGAGTTAAGACAGCAAATTACAGATAACTTCTACAATTGTACTATAGAAATATTTAGAGGACTTGGAGATTTATATGTTTGTGATGAACGATTTACAGCTAATATTGATAAGTATAAAGAAGGTCTAGCTAAGTTCTTAAGTGAGGCAATGTATTACTGTTGTGATAAGGCAAAAAAAGGTGTCACCCACTTGGAAAGTAGCAAGTAAAGAAAAGGGACAGTTAATAATTTGTATAAATTATTAACTGTCCCTTTGAAAATTTCATTCAGGTTTTGTTTTATAATTTGATTGTAACATGTATATTGGAATGTTATTATTAGATTGTAAAACTTTGAATTTCGTTGCAAGGATAAATATTACAAATATAAGAACTAACAAATTAAACAAGTATAATAAATGATAGTATTTCAAAATGAAAAGGGGGATAAATTTGTTTGTATTAATTAAAGGTATAGGATTATTACTTTTTACATTGTTCTTGTTTTCACTTTTTAGTTTAAAAATGCCTAAAGGTCAAAAAGCTATGTCAGGCCTGGCAAATGCTGCTGTAGCAACATTTTTAGTAGAAGCGATACATAAATATATAAGCGGAAATTTATTAAACATTAAATTCTTGGGTGAAGTAGGCGCTTCCTCAGGAAGTATGGGTGGCGTAGTTGCTGTAATATTAGTTAGTATAAATATGGGGTTGAATCCTATATATGCTGCAACAGCTGGTGCTGCAGTATTTGGGTATGGTATTCTTCCAGGCTTTGTAGCTGGATATATAATTGCATTTATCGGCCCAATTTTAGAGAAAAAGCTACCCAAAGGACTAGATATAATAGTTGGTGCAATTTTGATTGCACCACTTGCTAGGGGTATCGCTTTAGTGGTAGATCCAATAGTAAATTCAACTTTACTTAGTATTGGAAGTATGATAACAGTCGCTGCTAATCAATCCCCTTTTATTATGGGGTTCTTATTAGGTGGAATTATGAAGATGATATGTACATCTCCTTTAAGTGCTATGGCACTAACCGCAATGCTTGGGTTACAAGGTCTTGCAATGGGGATAGCATCTATTGCCTGTGTTGGTGGAGCTTTTTCAGATGGTATAGTATTCAAAAGACTTAAACTTGGTGATAAAAGTAACATAATAGGTGTGATGCTTGAACCGCTAACACAGGCTGATATAGTAACTTCAAATGCACCTCCTATATTTTTTTCAAACTTTATAGGAGGTGCACTAGCTGGTTTAAGTGCTGCTTATTTTAAAATAATAAATAATGCTCCAGGTACGGCTGCACCTATTCCTGGATTATTAGCACCATTTGGCTTCAATGAACCTAAATCAGTTATTTTCGCTATATTATTTGCCATATGTGGTGGAATTATTGGTGGGCTCTTTGGTTCTACTGTAGTTCTTAATATTAGAAAGAAAAGAAATAAAAAAGTAGAAAAGAAGATGCTGTAGCGTAAAGTAGAAAAATCAGGGACAGTTAATAATTTTATAAATTATTAACTGTCCCTGATTTTGGTTTATTATTCATTAATCGCATATGAGGCATTTACAAAATAATTAATCTAGTATTTGTACGTTTAAGTATTTAACGCCCCAGTTATTAACTTCTTCAGGGGTGTTGAAAAATACATCTATAAAGTTACCTTTTATTGCAGAACCAGTGTCCGCAGCAATTGCATTGCCATAACCTTCAACATATAATTTTGTTCCTAAAGGAATGACATTAGGGTCTACAGCTATTGTACTATAGCCATTTGGATTTCGCTCAGTCTTTCTTCCAGAGGCAGTATAAGTATTACCTGGAGAATCTGTCGAATAGGCAGTGGCCTTTACACTAAAAGACCTACCAGAAGATGCAGTAGCTTTTAAATTAGCAGCCCTTGAAGGAGCTGAACCATTTTGAGGATTCACAGAACTTTTTAAAGATTCTCCTCTTGAAGGGGTTATGGGAGACAAAGTGCCTTGAGCTATAATCTTACTCTGAGGTTCTTTAACTACAGCTTCTTTAACAACTTTTCTAGTTACTTCTTTCCCATTCTCATAAGTTACATTTAAAGTAATACTTTTTTCGCCTTTTGTTCCGTTTTGTACAACCTTACTTTGAGATTTTAATGTATCGCTATCCTTTTTAATAACAGTTTTAAAATCAATGGGTTTTGTCTGTTTTAGTGTTTCTATTTTAACTCTAGTTATGGTAACATCCATACCTTTAGATAACTTCGTTTTTACTGATGGTGAAATCTTATCAGTAGGGCTTAAAACGATTTTTTCTGTAGTTAACATTCGGGCGATATCTTTTTCAGCAGACTTTACGTTAAGCTCTTTATTGTCTACTAAGACTTTAATATTTACAGCGCGATCTATAGTTATAACATCATTGGTAGTTATTTTTGAATTTAAAGATTTGTCAATCCTATCTTTTACTGCTATATTTATACCAGCTTTTTCTAAGGCGCTGTCAAAAGTTTTTTGGTAAGTTACTAATTTAGTAGGTTTGCCATCTACAACCACTGTAATTTTTTTTCTGATAAAGCTCATGAAAACAGTTAAAGTCGCAAGTATGGTGATAAGAATAGATCCAATTACAATTTTTGTTCGCTTATCTTTCATAAATTTAAGCAGAATATCATCTCCTATTATAAAATTCAGTACAAAGCATCTACAAAAAATAATACTAATCATTCTAGTCTATTTTTTTTGATGATTAAGTACTGGTGTCAGATGCCCAAAATACAGTAATCTTAAACATATTATAGTTAAAATCACTCTCAAAAGATGCATGAGAAGTAGGGGAATCATGTATCTGTACCAATATATGGAACGATAGAATATTTCAACAATATTGTAGCACGTTTATTTGTGGGAGGCAACTATTTTTTGTTGCAAGTAGGTTGTAGAGTGCAAGCAACTCATTTGTAGCGTGAGCGGCACCATGCTATAATATGACTATAAATATTTGAACAAAATTATACAAGGCTTCAGAACGATATCTAAAAAATTACAGTATCCGTAAGACAACTGTGCAAGCACTTGTGAATATGGTAAGGGTATCAAAAGGTGCTTTTTATATATTTATGAATCAAAAGAAATATTATTCTTCGAGGTACCTCAAAATTTTCTCGAAAAATATGACAAGAAGTGATATAAACAATTAGTGAGGAGCATTTATGAAATTAAAAGAGCTTGAGAATATAGTATTTAAATCATCTTCAGAGCTTATGAGAAGTGAGGGAGAAAATGCGTTTAATAGTGGATTAGTTATTAAGATTAAAGGCAAAAAAATAGAAAATATATATCATATTTATGGTTGCGTCAAGAGTGATACTCAATGGAGTGAGTTAAACACGCATATTAAAATAGATTTATTAAAGAAAAAATTGGATGGTATAAAATGTACTTGTGAGGATTTCAAAACAGCATCTAATGTGGGATATTTATTTATGTGTAGCCATTTAACGGCTACAGCATATAGTTTTTTTAGCATAACTGCAAAAAAAAAATGTGAGAAAAATGAAAAAACGGAAAAGTTAAAAGAAGATAATTCAAATAATCAGGGAAGCGAAAGTATTATAAAGTTAGTTCGTAAGGTTTCAAAAGGCCCAACTTATTATGAAGCGCAATATGCAATAGGTAAGGAAAAAATAAAGATAGAGCCTAAGGACTTGAGAACTTTTTTAACTGGGACTAACCATAAGAAAATTAAGCTAAACTATGATAGTTTTGAGTTTGAAGCTCCAATAGTGCTAAAAGATTTACCACTAAACTTTACATTAAAGATTAGAAACGAATATTTTGTTTTAACAACTCATAGGCAGTTCCCAGTAGCATTAAATGATAAAAATGATGTGTATTTATTTAATTGGAAACTTTATATACCATCAAAAAATCAAGTTCTAAAATATGTTGCGTTATGTAAAAAGTTAAAAAAAAATGGTGAAATTCTATACCCCGGCGGAATAGAAAACTATAACAAAATTATCTCATTTTTAAGTAGTATTTCAAATAATATTAATATTAGTGAAGAGATAAAAGATTTTGCAGCAAATTTCATAAAACCTGAGTTTCACATATATGAGATAGGCAGTGATATTTATTGTGATATAGAAGTGATTTACGGTAATGATAAAATAAATATATTAAAGAAAGATAAAAGTAAAAATATAATTACACGTAATTATAAAAAAGAAGACAAAATACTTATGGAACTAGAAAAGTATAGGTTTATAAAAAGAAATGAGAAGCTACTTTTTATAGGCTCAGATGAGCAATTATTTGACATATTAAGTAAGAACGAGAAGAATCTACATTCTCTTGGCAATGTTACATTTGGAAAAGGGATTAAAGACAGGAAAATATATGATTTCACGGCTATTGAAGCAGAAATTAAAGAAAAGGATGGCTACTATGATTTTTCCTACGGTATACATGATATCGAAAATAAAGAACTAAATAGTGTACTCTCTTCATTTAAGCAAAAAAGAAGGTTTTATAAAACTAATAATAATAACTTTTTAGGTTTTAAAGATGCGGGAGTTAAAAATTTCTTTGATTTAATAGAAGTATTTAATATTAATAAAAAAATAGAAAATGGATTAATACATATGGATAAAGGTAAGGCATTATATTTAAATGAAAAGATTAAAAACAAGGGTATTCAGTTTGTAAAAGGTACTGAAGTGTTAAATGATATAGAAAACGCTTTATTGGATATAAATAATATGGATATAAGGGTGCCAATGAACTTAAAAGCCACACTTCGTGAATATCAAATAGATGGTTTTAAATGGCTTAAAAGTCTAAGTCGGTTAGGATTTGGAGGGATATTAGCCGATGAAATGGGACTTGGTAAAACAATTCAAACAATAGCCTTTATATTATCAGAAGAGAATAAAAAATCTATTATTATTAGTCCAACTTCCCTTATTTATAATTGGAAGGCTGAACTAGAAAAATTTTCACCTAGCCTAAATGTAGCTATTGTACATGGCGAAAAAAGCCGGCGACTTAAATTGATTCATAGTTTAAAGGAGTATGATATAATACTAACAACCTATGGAACTTTAAGAACGGATATAGAGTTATATGAGGATACTACTTTTGATTATTGTATTATAGATGAAGCCCAAAACATAAAAAATCATTTAGCACAAAATACAAAGGTTATTAAAAAAGTTAAAGCTAAAGTAAGATTCGCATTAACAGGCACTCCTATTGAAAATAATTTAACAGAACTTTGGTCTATTTTCGATTTTATAATGCCAGGTTATTTATACTCTAAAGAAATTTTCGAATCAAAATTTATTATTAATAAAGAAAGTGATTTAGAAGAACTTAAATTGCTAATTAAACCTTTTCTCTTAAGAAGAACAAAAAAAGAAGTATTGAAAGAGCTACCAGATAAAATAGAAAAGAAATTTATAGTTGAGATGACATCAGTTCAAAAGGCTGTTTATAAATCTTATACTAAAGTTGTCAGGGATAAAATGGAAAATAACAGTGATGGTAAAATGGATATTTTTTCTTGTTTAACTAAGTTACGACAAATTTGTTTAGATCCTTCTCTTGTAATAGATGAATACAAAGGTGGAAGTGGAAAGCTGAAAATTGCAACTGAGCTTATAGAAAAGCATATGGAAACACACGGAAAAGTGTTATTATTTTCTCAATTTACGTCAGTACTTGAAAATATAGGAGAGAATTTAAATGAAAAGGGAATACGGTACCTTTATTTAGATGGAAAAACAAAAGCAAAGGATAGAATTAAACTGGTAGATGAATTTAATAACAGTTGTGAATCACTAGTTTTTTTAATCTCGCTAAAGGCAGGGGGAACAGGTCTTAACTTAACCTCTGCAAATTTAGTTATTCATTTTGACCCTTGGTGGAATCCAGCAGTAGAGAATCAGGCAACAGATAGGGCCCATAGAATTGGTCAAAAAAATGTAGTAGAAGTGATTAAGTTAGTTACTAAGGGGACTATAGAAGAAAAAATCATTCTACTCCAAGAAAACAAAAAACATTTAATAGACAGTGTAATTACAGGAGAACTTACGAGTAGTGATATTCTAGGGAAACTTACAAAAAAAGAACTTCTGGAGATTTTTAGATTTTAGGGTTTAGAGTGAGGGTGCCACGCGCTAAAAATAGCACCAAAAGGAGATATAAAAATGTACGTAGAGTTTAATAATAAAATTGTAGACAGCAAGGATATAAAAGATATAATTGAAAAAAATACAGAATTTAAAGTAGTTAAAGACATGAGTAAAGGTTCAAAGAGAAATGATATATTAGCTTTTAATTTAAGTGTAGAAATAAATACATTAAATGACCTAATGGAAGGTGAATTTAATTTAAATGAATTAACAGAAGATGAATTGTTTGATGAATACTTATCACTGGCAGAAGAAATTGCAATGGACATTGAAGAATACGTTCCTGACGGTGCTATTATGGACATTAAAGCTTATAAATGGGATAAATCAGATGATGGGATAAAGTTAGTTATAATTATAGCATCAGAGGATACTACAGAATTAAAATTAAAGGATATTATGAGGAAACTTATAACTCAAGTGGAGTAAAATTGCAGACTAACGTTGAAATAACTAGGTTTTACAAGTAACCAATCTTTTGATTTGGTCTATATGCCACCCCTTTGCCACCCTTAATTATTTTTGGGTGGCAAATATATTTTCAAGAATATTTACAGTATCATTTTTCATTTTTAAGGTTACATGAGAATAAGTATCCATAGTGGTGCCTATTTTGCTATGTCCAAGTCTTTCTTGAATATCTTTTGGAACAGCGCCACCTTCTAAAAGAATGGTGGCATGAGTATGTCTTAAAGAATGAAAATTATATTTAATTCCTAACTCATAATTAACTACACGAGATATATATATTAAACTATTATTTGAGACAAGTCCACCATTTTCTTGAGTACATACAAAATCATTTTTAGTATAAAATTCACCATAATATAAAAACAGTTAAGAACTTAAGTATTAAACGAGAACTAATAAAGGCGTGTCAAGATGATCTAAACATGGTGTATGGAGAAAATATAGACATAAGAGACGTAATTGCTACCTTAGAAACTAAGATGTTTAGCGCAAGCGATATGTACGAAGAAAAAACAGTAAACTTAGAAGAACTAATGACTCAATCAATAGATTTAATTGATAATGGATATAAAAATGGGGGACAACTACTAGGAACGACTACAGGATATAAGCCTCTTGATAATGCTATAAATGGTTTTGTAAAAGGAGATTTACGTATTATAGCTGTAAGGCCTAGTATGGGCAAAACTGCACTGAGTATGGAAATGTTAAACAAACTACCTCCTGGGAAAAAAGGCTTAATAAAAGATACTGACTTTAGTGTGATCCAAAAGGAAGCTGAAAAAATGGCATTTAAAAATATAGTCTCATAACTTAACTTAGTGGTCAAGTATTAATACTATGATTCTGAGATAAGATTTGATACAGTTTTGATGCCCTTTTATTAAAATTCACTTAAAACCAAATAAGCCTCAAAAACGAACGTTTTTGAGACTTGTTTATATATTTCAAATAATTTAACTAACTCATTTTGAGAGAATCAACAAAAGCATTATCATTTAATGCAGTCTTTGATAACCATTCTAAATAGGATTACTTTTTTCTATTTTAAATATATGCTATGAATACTTCCATTTTCAGCAAAGATCCTACCATCTAAATTTAAAATTTTAGATTCAAAAATTGTAACTTTATTGCTATCATTATTCCAAAATACTGTATTGCCTCTAAACATATTAAAATAATTTATATCTTTAAGCAATAAAATCTTATTAACTATTTCGTTTCCATTAAACTTTGCTGCATATATACTCCATACTCCTTTATAATCTTCACCACTATATGTTGCATAAACAATTTTGTTTTCATCCGGTGAAATCCAAAATGGCACAATATGGCTTCCTATTGATTGTGCAAATTTTTTTGTTTTTTTACTATTTACATCATAAATAAATAAACCATTTTCCCCATTTATATTTCCTTCAAAAACTATTTTTTGTCCTTCATTAATAACAGCAAAACCATAGTTAACTATACGGTTTTTTTGTGTCTTTGCTTCAGCAGATGGTAAAACCATCACAGGTTGCACTTTCCCATCATCTGTAGTTATCTTATAAATGCCTTCTGTTATAATTGTTTTTTCATTGTTTTTTGTTTTAGCAGTCCCTACAAAGTAAACATCTTTTCCATTATTGCTATAAATACCTGCTAATTGGTTTATTCTCTGATTACCCTCTTTAAATTCTTTTAATTTGTCGTTTTCCACGTCATATACAACTATTGATGGGCTTTTAGCAAATGTTAATCCTACTATATATTTACTATTTATAGACCATTGTCCCAGCATATTGCCTTTCACATTAATTTTCTTCTTGGAATTGCTTTTTATATCAACTATATAATAACAGCTTTCATCATTTTCCTTTGTGTTATACATATACTTTGTTTTATCGGGAGAAATTGTAGCACTATCTTCTAAATTGGAAGGTGACTTTCCAAAAGTAGATAAGTTAAGTTTATAGGTGCCTCCGTTAACCTCCTTACTAAATTTAAGTTCTTCTTCTTCATTTGTATTTTCATTATCAATCTTTTCAATTTTCTCCTCTATATCCTTTCTACTGAGTCCTATTTGAACAATAGCTTGGTTATCTCCTACCAGGCCTATCATATTATTAAGTCCTTCTATTCTATCTGTTTTTTCACTCTTTACTACTTGAAGTGGTTTATATTCATCTGGGGCGATTGCCTTTATTTTGTTATCCGACAGCACTACAGAATTATTACTTGCCATTAAGGGCTTGGAGTATGAATATACTACACTCACTGCCCCTAACACTAATATCCCTACAACTACAGCCCCTACTTTCCAATTCTTATTTCCTTGTCCCATAATTTCTTCCTCCTAAATTTAAATTTTATAAGTTAATTATAAACAAAAGTTGTAACATTGAGTTAACACGATGTTACGATGTTGTAAACTTTTAGAGGAATTACTATATGTACTTCAGTGCCTTTTCTCTCTTCACTAATTATTTTTATACTTCCATTATGTTTATCTATAATTTTTTTTACTATAGATAGTCCTAATCCAGAACTTCCTGCTTCTCTTGAAGTTTGTTTATTCACCCTATAAAAAGGTTCAAATATCATTTCTAACTTATTAGAAGGTATTCCTTGTCCTTTATCTTTAATAATTATATTACAGTTACCATTTTCCTTGGATAACTTCACATTTATAGTAGAGTTAACATTGCCATACTTAATAGAATTATCTATTATATTTATAATTACCCTTCTAATCTCGTTTGGATTACCTAATGCAATAACCTCTTTATCTATAACTTTTTCTATATGTATCTCATATTTATTTGCTCTTATTTTCATATCATTACATGCTGCACCTAAAATTTGTGATACGTTAACTTCTTCTTCTATATTTGAGATCATGTTTGATTCAACCTTTGAGATTTCCAATAGTTCAATTACCATGCTATGCATTCTTTCACTTTCATCATTTATCTTTTTTATACTTTTTCTAGCGAATTCTTTGTCCTTAAAGTCTTGCTTAAGAAGTATTTGACAATATCCAGATATTATAGTCAAAGGAGTTTTCATTTCATGAGTTATATTATCAAAAAAAACTTTCCTATGGCCTGCAATCTTTCTTAAATCATCTCTGTCATTTTCTATAGTTTCTATTTGATTTTTTATCTTGTTTTTCATTTTATTAAAATTTAAGGATAGTTCCTCTATCTCATCCTTAGAATTAATATTTATATCCTCTTCAAAATTGCCTTTTGAAACCTCTTTTGTAAACTTGCTCAATTTCAATATTGGTATAGTTATTTTTGTAGCTAACAACATTACAAATAAGAAAATAATTCCAAAAACTAATAATACAAAGGTATTGGTTAGCTTTAACAAATTTTTACTAGAACTAAATATCTCTGAATAATCCATAACGGATCTAACAATTCCTATACTTTTTTTGTTGTTTATGATATGACATGAAAAAACAACTAAATATTTATCTTTAACGGGTACTATTGTAAATGCAGACTTGTTATTAATAGATAGTTTTAAATCTTCATCACTATAATTATTTTTATTATCACTATCTTCATAATTTAGTACTTTTCCATTTGCATTTGCAGAATCAACTAAAAATTTTCCTTCGTATGAGTAAATCATTATTCTATTTCCAACCTTTATAGACAAATCTGAAGCTATACCATTGCTAGAATTATTAAAATTATTAGAATACATATCCTTATTTTTCAATTCAAAATACTGTCTTAAATATGTGTTCAAATCCTTTTCAAAGGTTACTAATTCCTTACTTATTATCTCTTTATTGTTTTCTACAATAAGCTTATTCATGAAAAAGCTCATTGTGTTATACCCTATATAAAATATAACTAAAAAACCAATGATAAATTTACGCTTTATAGACATTTTCATGAAAAATATATCCCCTTCCTACATAATCTTATACCCTACTCCAAATACAGTTTTTATAACAGAGTTATTTTTATCACTAGATAATTTTTTTCTTAACCTTTGAATATGAACATCTACAGTTCTGCTTTCACCTTCAAAATCAAACCCCCATATAGTTTCTAAAAGTTTATCGCGTGAAAATACTTTTCCCCTATTCTCTGCAAGTTTATATAGCAATTCATACTCTTTTGCTGTAAGATTCACTAATTTATCTCCCTTAAATACTTCATAATTATCTTTAAATATTGTTATGTTTTTTTCTAATTTTATAATATTTTCTTTATCCTTAATGTTTTTAAATTGTTCTATCCTTCTTATACTAACTTTTGCTCTTGCAACTACTTCTCTTATGTCAAAAGGTTTGGTAATATAATCGTCTGCTCCAAGTTCTAAGCCTACTACTTTGTCCATAATATCATTTTTTGCCGTAAGCATTATTATAGGGATTTTATATTCTACCGATACTTTCTTACATATTTCAAAACCACTTATATCAGGTAACATTAAATCCAGTATAATTAGTTCTATATATTGAATTTTTAAGATTTTTAATCCTTCTATACCCGTTGCAGCTTCAAAAACTTTAAACCCTTCTTCTTTAAATGAATATGTCAAAATTTCGCTTATACATTCATCGTCCTCAATTATAAGTATATTATTATTCATAGCATGGCCCCCTTACTTCAATAAGTATACAATACAGTTGTTACAAATTTATAACATATATCTCAAAATATCGAGCCAAATACTGTACAAAGTTCAATAACAAATTTGTATATTAAAATAAATGCTGAATTGAGAGTTGTATAAAGGGCAAATCGGTAGTCAATATATAGTTATTGATAGAAACAAAAGTAGTATATTAATTTTGCCCCTTATAGGTTGAATTAAATAGGTATTACTTAAACTTAGTTAAAAAGCAAAATGGCTAGGTATAAAGGATTGACGATATTTTAAACTTAATAAGAACTGCTTCTTTCGAATCTGAAGGTCGAAGGTTGTACAGGTCAAAATTGGAACCGTTAAATGTGTAATGAATATTCTATTGAATACCAGCTAAAGGAACATAATTGAACAATAGAGAAATGTTTATGGTGTGATTAGAAAATATAAGGGTTATAAAAAGGGTAGCAAATTTATCGTATGCCACCCTTTTGCCACCGCTCTATAAAAGATAATTAGATACAATTAGTTAATATTTAATCAAAAATAATATTTTACACCTCATAGATGGCTTAATATCAATGATTATATGGTTGTTTATAATATATATAGATAAGTTGAAATACAAGGTGTAAATATATAACTCAAGTGGAGTAGTAACAAATAAACTAATGAAACAAAGTAAAGAGTAAATAAGACGATATGATTCTTATTTGTTATAAAAGCCTCATACTATAAATCTAGTATGAGGCTTTATCCTATTAAAGATTATTTTTTTATTATTATAATGTAGCTACTCAAGCTATATTCCATTTCAATTGTTTAAAACATGTCCTTCTTATTCAAGAAATATATAACAAATATTACCATAAGTCCAATTAATGCAACCACATACCAAAAACCCACAGCATTAGCGGAAAACGGTATTCCAGATAGGTTCATTCCAAATAGCCCAGATATCATATTAGGTATAGCCATAACTATAGTAATAGCAGCAAGAAATTTCATTACTATATTAAGTTTATTTGATATAACAGAGGCATAGGCATCCATAGTACCATTTAAAATATTACTATAAATAGTACACATCTCTATAGCCTGTCTATTTTCAATAATGACATCATCTAATACGTCTTTATCTTCTTCGTATTTTTGAAGAATGTCTAATTTAAGCATTTTCTCTAAGGTAATTTCATTTCCCTTTAAGGGAGTGGAAAAATACACAAGAGATTTTTCGAGTGCCAATAATTGAATAAGTTCTTTATTTCTTAAGGTCTTGTGAAGTTGTTTTTCTACTATGTAGCTTTTTTTATCAATTTGTCTTAAGTATATTAGATAATAGTTGGCAATTCTATATAAGATTTGTAGCATAAACCTTGAACGCTTAAAGGTATAAAAGGAGCTAATTTTCCCTTCGGCGAAATCTGACAATACTTTACTGTTTATCAAACAAACTGTAATTATATTACTTTGTCAGTATGAATCATAGCTACAGGGTAAGTGTCATAGGTAAAGAGTTATCATCCATAGCTGTAAAGGGAATATCCAATATAATTAATGTACAATCTTCTATGTCAATACGGGAGGTTTCTTCTTCATCCAAAGCAGCCCTTAAAAAATCCATAGGAACATTAGTGTTTTTGAAATTAATATTAATTCTTCATCTGATGGATCAATCATGTTAATCCATCAACCTGGCTCTATATTTTCTAGCTTTGCTAGCTGGTTGTTTTCTACACTACTATATATTGAAATCATTGCAACACCTCCTAGTGTAATTCCCTTTATATTATAGTCTATAAAAGGCAGGATAGACAACTCATAATTATTTTAACCATAGCAATTCGAATACTAAACCACAGTTGACAAGGAAGCTCGAATAATTGATAATAGTATATGTAAAGTTTTTCACATAAATTTAAAAAAATGGAATAATAATAAAGAAAACAGACTAAATATATTGTGGAGTATTATTGGGGGGCGTAAAAATTCATGGATATGTACCCATTATTTACAATTGCTTTAGCATTATCTTTAGATGCTTTTGGAGTAGCTTTATGTATAGGATTAAACAATCAAACTAGATTTATAAATAAGGTAGGTTTTACAATTTCTTTTGGACTATTTCAATTTTTATTATCATATATAGGAGCTTATGCAGGCTTCCTTTTCAATACATATGTAGCTTCAATGCCTACCATAATTGGTGGTATGATTATATCTTTCGTTGGAGTGATTATGATTAAGGAAGGCTTTGAAAATCAAGGGAAGTGTCCACTGCTTAAACCTAAAATGTATTTTGTTTTAGGGATATCCGTAAGTATAGATGCAATGGTGGTAGGATTTACGGTATTAAATAATATAACAAATGCTATATTATTAAAAAATACACTATTCATTGGGGGAATAACTCTAGTAATGTCAATAATGGCCTTTGTAATTTCTAGATACCTAAAAAAAATAGAAATTGTAGGAAAATATGCAGACTACATTGGAGGAATAATCTTAATAATTTTCGGTCTAAAAATGATGTTTTTTTGAAAGGGAGGATGATATAAATGTTAAACAAATTAAAGGATTTAAATTCATTTAAGGCATTTAAATATTTTAAAGAGATGAACGAGATTCCAAGAGGTTCTGGCAATGAGAAAGCTGTAAGTGATTGGTTAGTAACCTTTGCAAAAGAACATAATTTGAAAGTTATCCAAGACACCGCATTAAACATTATAATTAAAAAGCCTGGTACAAAAGGTCGGGCTAATGCTCCAAAGGTAATACTTCAAGGTCATATGGACATGGTCTGTGAAAAAAACATAGGGATAAAGCATGATTTTTTAAGAGACCCTATTGAGTTTATTGTAGAGGATGATTTTTTAAGGGCAAATGGGACTACACTAGGCGCAGACGATGGGATCGCAGTAGCATTAAGTCTTGCAGTACTTGCGTCTAATGATATACCACATCCACCCATAGAGTTATTAGTAACTACAGAGGAAGAAACGGGTATGGGCGGAGCTCAGGCAATAGATCCTAAGAATTTAGATGGAAGAATATTAATAAATATAGATTCAGAAGAAGAAGGAAAACTTTTAGTAAGTTGTGCAGGAGGAGTGCGTGAAAAAATAAGGCTTCCAATAATTTGGGAAGAAGCAGATAAAAACTTTATAAGCTGTGAAATAAGACTAAGAGGATTAAAAGGCGGCCATTCTGGAATGGAAATAAACAAAGAAAGAGGAAACGCTAACAAAATTATGGGACGTTTTTTAATGGATTTAAGATCAGTTATAGATTTTAAAATAAACTCTATAAATGGAGGAGCTAAAAATAACGCAATTCCTCGTGATGCTGATGCTATTTTATTGTTTAGAGAAAATGATAAAAAAATAGTTAATGAAAAAATATCACAGTGGAATTCTACATTGAAAAATGAATTAAATACTATTGATCCAGATGTTGATTTAACTATTAAAATTTTGGAAAATAAAGTAAATAAGATTTTTTCAGATGACACCGCTACAAAAGCACTTCAAATACTTTTCTTAATTCCAAATGGAGTTAAAAGTATGAGTATGGCGATTGATGGATTAGTGCAAAGTTCAACAAATATAGGGATTCTTACGACGAGTGATGAAAATATAGTATTTGACTCTGCAATAAGAAGTTCTGTAAAGACTTTAAAGAAAGCAATATGCGATGAAACTATAGTACTTGCAGAAATGGCAGGAGCAACTATTGAATTTGAATCTGAATATCCAGAGTGGCAATACAATCCAGATTCTAAAATAAGGAGTATACTAGAGAAAGCATATACTGATTTATATGGTAAAATGCCTGAAATAGCAGCTATTCATGCAGGCCTCGAGTGCGGATTATTTAGTGAAAAGTTTGAAGGCGATATTGATCAAATATCTTTTGGACCAAATATGTATGATGTACACACACCGAGTGAACACCTAAGTATTTCATCAACAGAGAGGACATGGGATTACTTAGTAGCAATATTAAAAGAAATAAAATGATCATGTACATGAAATAGATAAAGCTACTTTAGTAGATAAAGCTATTTTAATGACTTATAAAAAGGCTCCTACTTTTGTAGAAGCCTTTTTATAAGCATTGCTTGTATTCATGACCATATTGAGGTATATTATAATTGTTATAATAATGTAGTAAGGTGATGTATATAGATGAATATAATTTCATATTTAAAAGAGAATAATATTAAAGTAACTAATGCAAGAAAAAGCATATTAGAAATTATAATTTGCAGTAAAGATGCTATAAATGCAAACCTAATATATGCGCTACTTAAAAAAGAGAATATAAAAATAGATTTGTCCACGGTATATAGAACCCTAGATTTGCTAGAGGGTAAAAAGATTTTAAATAAGTTTGATTTGGGGAATAATATGTATAATTACACTATAAATAACAATTCCCACAAACATGTAATTGAGTGTGATTTATGTCATAAGAAAATGGTCATAGATTGCCCAATACCCCAAATAGAAGAACAAATAAAAGCAAAGACAGGAATAACTCTTACAGAAAGCCATGTTTATTTAAAAGGCATATGTAAAGAATGTAAAAAATAAGAGAGGATGAGATTTATGCAATTTTCTTCATTGGTATTAATGGAAGTAGATAAAGAAACTAATCAATTTGTTAAAGAGCTTGGAAGTTATGAAACTTCTGAAGGGGCAGAATTTGTTACAAAATTAAATTATTCTGGAGAACTGATCAACTTGACGTTTGATACTCATGATGATGTGGAAGAGTGGCAATTTACAGCAATTTATGATTGTTTTAATGAAGAAATTTTTAGGTCTAAAGGTTATTCTATTGAAGCAGTAGATGATGAGTATAACCCAACTTGGTTAGTTAAGTTCAAATATTCTGACGAGCATATGATTGTTAGGGAAGATTTAATCGAAATTTGTGAATTAATAAAGCAAGAACTTAAAGAAGTTTTTATTAAAATTAAAGAAAAAGAAGAAGAGTACAAATAGAGATTGTATATGTAGAAGATGCTGGATTAGGTGATGATCAATAGAAGATGGAAAACTAAGTAATTTAAAATCAATAGCCATGAAAAAATATGTCTAAAATAATGAAAAACGTAAGTGTTATATGAAAAATAACTAGGGAACCTATTAAATTTTATGAAATAGATTTGTTGAAATGCAATAACATTGCGGTGCAGTCAATAATATAAAAAATATAAATTTGAGTAGGAGTAAAATATGAAAGAAAAAAATATAAAAACCATTATAACTGGTTTTACTCAGCAAAATGGATATTTTTTAGAGGAAATAAGAAGTAAGAATAACAATTCGAATATGTGGACAGTGAGCAAAGATATAGGTGGAGAGTCGTATCGGTTAATATTTATGATGTCGCTTAGCCTGCATCAATTAATACAATATGACATTCCAGATGACAAAAATAATATATATATACTATTTTCTAATGATGAAATCAATAAGGAAGAAGTTTCAAAAGAGATTGCAATAAATAATTTATTAGAAAAATCCTTAATTAGAGTGAATGTTTTGGAGAAAAAAGTGAATTATTCTGGAAATGTAAATTCACAAGTGGTTCAAGATTTAGCTTCCGTAATGAATAATACAAATTTACATAGTGATAGTGAAAAAACAAGTGCAAGAGATAGACCTTGGGTTACTATGGTAATTATAGCTATAAATGTAATGATGTATATAGTTACAGGTTATTTGAGTTATGTTTATGCGAAAGGTAGCATATTTAATAGTGACATCAAAATTCTAATTTTACTAGGTGCGAAAGTTAATGGGCTAATTGCACGAGGCCAGTATTTTAGACTCATTTCTTGTATGTTTTTACATGGCGGACTTGTGCATTTAGGGGTCAATATGTATTCACTTTATGCCATTGGGGCAATGGTTGAGAGGGTTTATGGAAAGATAAAGAATATTGCTATTTATTTTGTTTCTGGAATATGTGCATCAATGCTTAGTTATATCTTTTCAACAAGTGTTTCTATTGGTGCCTCTGGTGCAATCTTTGGACTACTCGGGGCAGTGCTTATTTTCGCAATTAAGTCTAAAGGAAAAACTGGAAATGATTTTATAAGAAGTATTTTATCGGTTATATTTATAAATATATTTATAGGAGTTACTCTACCAAACATTGATAATTTTGGTCATATAGGTGGACTACTTGGTGGCATAATTACATCATTTCTGATTAGTTTTAGAGCCGAAATCTAATAGTCACCATTAAATAAACAGACCCCCGAAGATTTAACTTCGAGGGTCTTAAAAACTTTAGGCAACTCCATTATTATGTCTATCTCTGATAATATTAATTAAATCCTCATGATCTATAGTTTCCTTCTCAATTAATAAAGCAGTCATAGCCTCTAAAGTTTCTTTATCACCTAATAGGATATTTTTAACATCTTCATATAGTTCTGAGATTAAATTTTTACATTCTGAAAGTACTGCTTCTTGATTCGTAAAGCCTGAGTCTTTTAATTGGTTCATAGTAAGTAGTCCTAAAGATTCACCCATACCATATTCTGTTATCATATTTGTTACAAGCTGTGTACTCCTTTGTAAATCATTATAAGCACCTGTGGTTACATGGTCTGATCCAAAGATAATTTCTTCAGCAGCCCTACCACCTAAAAGTACCATTATTTTTTTCTTTAAATGTTCCTTGTTCTGGTATAGCGTGTCTTCAGGAATACTTAAAGTATAACCGCCTGCACCTTTGGTAGTTGGAATTATAGTTACTTTAGAGACTTTATCCTTTGGTAACATCTTAAGTGAAACAAAAGCATGTCCTGCTTCATGGAAAGCGGTAATTTTTCTATCCTTGTCTTTAATGTAATCCCTATCAACTTTTTCATAACCAGCTAGCATTATTGAATAAGCTTTATCTAAATGTTCATTTCCAATAAACACAGAATTGTCTTTGCATGCAATAATAGCAGCTTCATTAGTTAAGTTCTCTAGCTTTGCACCTGAAAAAGATGAAGTTTTATGTGCCCATTCACTATAATCTATATCTTTAATAGGTTTATTTTTAAGGTGAAGTTTTAAGATTTTCTCTCTGGCAGATACATCAGGCAAAGTAACTTCAATATGCCTATCAAAACGTCCAGGTCTTAGTAGAGCTTCATCTAACATATCAAGCCTGTTGGTTGCTGCAATTATAATTATGCCCTCTGTTTCATTAAAACCAGACATCTCCGTTAAAAGAGCGTTAAGTGTTTGATCTTTTTCGTCAGAGCCCCCGCCGCGTCCGTTATCCCTTTTTTTACCAATAGCATCGATTTCATCAATAAAGATAACTGCTCTGCCATGACTTCTTGCTTTCTTAAATAAGCTTCTAATTCTCCCAGCTCCAACCCCTACATATATCTGAACGAAATCAGAACCGGATACCGCATAAAATGGAACGTTTGCTTCTCCTGCTACGGCTTTTGCAAGTAAGGTTTTACCAGTTCCAGGGTCTCCATATAAAATTACTCCTTTTGGCATTCTAGCACCATATGCGGAATATTTTTCAGGGTTTTTAAGGAAATCCACTACATCCTGTACACTATCTTTAGCCTCATCATTACCTGCTAAACTATCAAAGTTAAAACCTATATCCTTTACTGCGGTAACATCAAGATTCGTAGATGAGAACATACTTTTAGATTTTATCTTTGTATGTTTGAAGGACATAATTCCAAGTGCTATAAGTGAAAGCACAAATCCTGCAATTGATGCTATTTCAGCAGGATTTGTTAGAGTTTGCTCAGAAACATCTATACCATTCTTTAATAAACCTTCTTTGAAATTATTAGTTCTTGGATTATCAGTTTCATAAACAGTGCCATCTTTAAGTTTAACTTGAATTTTAGGAGCGGTTGTTACGTATACAGTTGAGACAGCCCTTAGCGAGGCATCTTTAAGAAAATCGGTATATTGTTTATTTGTAGGTGGTTTAAAGGGATTACTCACAAAAACAAGAAATACTAACGAACAAATTGCGGTGATAACAGGAAGTAAAATATATTTGTTCTTAAGTTTAATCATATGATAGAAGCGAGAGACCACTATGCTGTTTAAATCAACCGTGGAATCGCCTCATTCACCATCCTTTCGAGTAAGGCACATTCAAATAAACAATAAGTCGGTATAGGGGCCTATACTGGGATAGTACATTTATTTGAATGTGCCTAATATTTTTTTCCTTGTTTCTAATATTTAAATGTTATACTAATATATCTGTTATAGTAGTTTGTGAATTTTGAATGTTATACAAAATTGTATTGAAGAAATATCAACTTATAATGGCTATTATAATATTTTTATGAGGCCTTGTCCATTGAACCTAATAGAATTTGGAAATGTAAATAATGTAAAAATTATAATTGATAAATTCATTATTTGTTGTATACTTTATTTAAGGTTTAACACTAGGATAGATTTAAAAAAGGAGAACAGATAAAATGGGAAAGAAAGTTTATGCAATAAAGGAAGGATTTAATTTTAGTACTAATAAAAAAATAGTGAATAAAATAGTTGGCACTTGGGCAGAGTGCTTAAAATATGTAAAAGGTGTAAAAGGTGCTAAATATAAGAGTTTTGAGGATATAAATGAAGCTAAAAAGTTCTTAAGTGGGGTAGGAGATGTATTAAAAAAAATAGATAATAATTATCCGGAAAATTGCCTTCATATTTATGTTGATGGCAGCTACAATTCTGCCACGGAGGAGTATAGTTATGGAATGGTAGCTACGCGGAATGATGTAGTTATACATATAGAGAGCGGTGCAGGGAAAAGCGATACAGCAAAAAATATAAGACAAATAGCAGGAGAACTAGAAGGTGCATTAAAAGGTGTGCAGTATGCTCAGAACAAAGGTGAAAAGAAAGTAGTAATATTTCATGATTATGTAGGGATTTGTTACCATGCTACAGGATTTTGGGATAGAAAAGAAGAATCGTCAAAAAAATATTATGAGAAAATGCAAGAATTAATGAGTAGTGGAATAGAAGTTATATTTGTTAAGGTGGATAGTCACACGGGAGATTTATTTAATGAGCTTGTTGATGAAAAATGCAAAGAAAGGCTAGGTATAAAATCAGATAAAGTTGTAGAAAAATGGTTGCATAAAAATATTATAAATGTAGCAAGTGACGTTGTAAAACAAGAAATTTTAAAAATAGCGAGCAATGGGGAGTCGAATATAATTGTTATAAATTCTAAGGACGAGAAAAGTAAAGAAGAAATTAAGCTAGATGGGTTTAGCAATATTCTTAGTGAATATATCTTAAATCCAGAAGATGTAAGGTCGGTAATAGATAATCTAAGTAGTTCCGATAAAACAAATTTTATTACTTATTTATTAGATAAAATTAAAAAAACACAAATATAATATGAATATGGGGGAGGAATACATTGGGAAATATTTTTAATAGCAGAATAATAGAACCATATTTCTATTGTAGTGGGAGTATTTTAACAGAGGTTAATCAAGGGTTTCTTGATTTTACAGGATATTCATTGGATGAATTGTTAGGTAAATCACTTATAGAAATAGGGGAAATGCTTAAAATCAATTCACAAATATTTCTTGATAGTATAATCAGTAAGTACTCGGGATATATATTCACAAAATCCCTCAGTGCAAGAGAAGTAAATATATCGCTTTTTCATGATACCGAGGCAAATATAAAAAAATATACTTTTGTTGAGGAATTAAATTCTAGACTTGATGAAAAACTCATTTTTGTAGAACAAATATTTGTAGATGAGATATCGGGCGCAGCTGTTTACAGTTTGCCCGATTTAATACTGCTTAGAGCAAATAAGACGTATCTTAATTTTTTAGATTCACCTTTTAATAAAGAAGAAAATAGTATAGGTAGATCTATTAAGGAAATTCTAACAGGGTTTGCAGGAAGTCAAGTTGAAGCTATTTGGAATAATGTTCTTGTTTCGCAAAAGACCAGATATATAAATGAAGTCAGATTTGATGAGTTTGCACGAGGTACAACTTATTGGGAATCTACGCAAATGCCTATATATGAAAACAGAAAGATGAAATACAGATTTGTAACCGCTAATGATATTACTGAAAGGGTTTTAAAAAATAAAAGTATAAAACGACAAAACAAGATATTAGAACAGCAAAAGGAGAAGTTAGAACAATTAGAACAACAGAATATACAGTTAATTAGCGTAATTGAAAATTTATCTGAGGGAGTAATGTTTGCAGATAATAAAGGTGAAGTTATAATGGTGAATGCAGAAGCGAAGAGGTTAGTTTGTCAATCAGACATAGGAATTACCCTAGGCGATGCTTATAAAAACACTAAAGCATTTGATATGAAAGGCAAGGAGATACCATTTGAAAATTTTCCTTCAGTTAGAGCATTAAGAGGCGAAAGAATAAAAAATATTAAGATATTCGTATGCCATCCTAATAAAGAGTATTTTGCTGAAATTAGTTCAATTCCAATTTATAATGCGAGTGGAGAGTTAACTATGATAGTATCATGCTTTCATGATATTACTGAAACAATTAAACAATCTAGAAAAATTGAAGAACAGAAAAAGGAATTAGAAGCTATCATAGAAAATATATCTGATTCTATTGCTATTTTTGACAATAAAGAACGATATGTATTAATTAACAAAGCATCGAGGGAAATGTTTTTCCAATCTTATAATTGCATGGAAAATATAGTTGATGGGTATAAAACATCTGAGTTTTATGATGCTTTTGGAGAAAAAATTGAGACTGAAAATATTCCATCTCATAGAGTTATGAGGGGTGAAAAATTTAAAAACATGAGACTTATAGTAAAGTCCCCTTATAAAACATTACAATTAGATGTTAGTGGAACGCCTATATATGACCTCGAAGGGAAATTTACTTTAGGTGTGATTTGCAGCAAAGATATGACAACCTATTTAAAGCATGAAGAAGCTATAAGAAGCCGATATGAATTTTTGAACAGAATGGTAAATACTTTTGATTTACCTCTTGTCAGATTATCATGTCCTGATTTAAAGATTGTGGATATTAATAAAAAGGCATTTAGTATAATTAAGTTGCTCAGACCTACCGTTAAATCAATGGAGCAAATAAAAAATAATGGGATTGAAGGGTTATTTAAAACATTAGAGACAAGAGAATATTACCAGTGTATTGGTGAAGTGTTAAAAGAAAAGAAAATTAAGTATTTGAATAAAAAAAATCTTTTAATAAATGGGAACGAAGTATATTGGAATATTATTTTTGAACCCATGATTGAATTAAATGGAGAGGTCAGAGAAATATTAATTTTAATAATAGATGTTACTAATGAAATAAAATCTAATATGATCATGGAAAAAGCATTGAAATTACAGGGAGAATTTCTTGTTAACATATCACATGAGCTTAAAACACCTCTAAATGTTATATTTGCAACAGCTCAGTTATTTAATATGTATTGCAATAGTGGGTCCCTGGACGAGAAAAAGGATTCAATTATTAAATACATTGAATCAATTAAGCAAAATTCCTATAGATTATCTAAAATTATTAATAACATAGTTGATTTATCAAAAATTGAAGCAGGATTCTTTAAACTAAATCTATCAAATAACAATATAGTTGAAGTTGTAGAAGAAATAGTTATGTCTGTAACTGCACTAACTGAAAGTAAAGGATTAAATATTATTTTCGATACGGATATAGAAGAAAAAATTATTGCTTGTGATACAGAAAAGGTAGAAAGAATAGCATTGAATCTTATATCAAATGCGATAAAATTTTCAGATGAAGGTGATGAAATATTTGTGGACATTAAGGATATGAACGAGTATGTAGAAATATCAGTGAGGGATAATGGCATTGGTATTGAAGAAGAGCACTTGGATATGATATTTGATAGATTTAAGCAGGTAGATAAATCTCTATCAAGAAATGCAGAAGGTACAGGCATTGGCTTAAGTTTGGTTAAGTCGATTGTAGGATTACATGGTGGTAATATATATGTTGAAAGTAAATTTGGGAAAGGAAGTAAGTTTACAGTTTTGCTTCCTTCAAAAAAGGTACTTCATGAAAATATGATATATAGTAGCAATGTGAGAAGTAAAAACGAAAGTATACAAGTTGAACTGTCAGATATTTATTCGTAATGTCGTTATACTTTATGAAAATTTATAAAAACTTTAAGTTATGACATTAATATTTGTGAATTATTAGCTTTTTTAATGTCAGATATAAAGATAAAGTTTAAAAAAAAGAGATTAATTATTTGAAAAATGCACATCCTATAAAGAGTAAATAAACTAAAGAATGAAAGGATGTGTAACTTATGCATAATAAATTTATATCAACAATTACAGCAGGGGCAATAATTGGAGTAGCAGCAGGTGTAATGCTAATTCCTAATATGGACAGGAGCACAAAAAGAAGAGCTAAAAAAGCTGGTAAAGTGGTAATGAATATGGCAGGAGATATGTATGATAACGTGAAGGATTATATTTTATAAACATAATTAGAAAACTCCAAACTATATTAATAAATATATAGTTTGGAGTTTTTAATTGATATCATTATTACGAATTAAAATTCCAAAATATACAAATAAATGTATAGTTTACAATTTTTAATTTTATTAATGAGAATCAAAGAATTGTTCATAAAATTTTAATTTTATAGGTAAACTATGTTATAATTGAATTAAAATTGTCTAAGATTGTTTAAATTAATAATATTATATATATATTACCATGTTGTAAAGGAAGAGTGATTATGGAAATATTGTCTTTAGGAGAAAAGATAAAGAGGAAAAGAAAAAATTTCAATATGACATTAAAGGATCTTGCAGGAAGCAGAATAACTCCTGGACAAATTAGTTTGGTTGAATCGGGGAAGTCTAATCCCAGCATGGATTTATTAGAATATTTGGCAAATGCCTTAAATACATCTGTTGAATATCTAATGGAGTCGGAAGAGGCTCAAGCTGAGAAAATATGTTTATTTTATGAAAATATTGCTGAAGCACTTATTCTAAATAGTGACTTAATACAAGCGGAGCAAAATATCGAAAAATCTATATGTTATTCTGAAAAATATAAATTGGAATATAGAAAAGCCAGAAATTTATCATTAAGAGGGGATATATATATGGCTAGGGAAGAGGTCGCATCAGCTCAACAGGCTTTCATTTCCTCAAATGTAATATTCATCAAAAATAACTCTTATGAAGAAATAATTGGAACTTTTCTGAAGCTTGGGAAAATAACACTTGAACTTAGGGGTTATCAGTCAGCTTCGAGTTATTTTAAGCAAGCCGAAAAGGTTTTTACGGATAATCAGATTGGAAATGATTTTTTATTAGGTGAAATATATTATTACATAGGGTTTACTTATTTCAAATTAGAAAATATAGAAAAGGCTATAGAATATTCATATTTAGCTCAAGAAAAGTTTAAGCAAATAGATAATAAGAAAGAATACGCTAATTCACTTTTATTATTAGCACATGAATATAATAAAAAAGGCGATATTAAGAATGCTATAAAATATTCAGAGATTACTTTGAAAGTTTTTTATGAAATTAACAATTTAAGTTATGTGTCAGATATAGAAAACAATTTAGGGAGATTATTCTATGAGTTTGAAAACATGGAAGAATCATTTATACATTTAAATAAAGCTAAGGAAATAAGGCAAAAGACTAATGACTTAAAGTTAATAGATACCTTAGTAAATATTTGTGAAAATTATATTAAGCTTAAGTATGTAAATGAAGCTAAGGAAGCTTTAGATCGTATTATAGAATATATAGAAGATGGAAATTATAAAGAGTTATGCCATTACTATTTATTAAAATATAGGGTCGATTTATTAGAAGACAATAAGAATGAAGCAGAAAACACTTTAGTACAAGCACTAAATTTTGTGAAAGAACAAGGGCAAATAAAGGAAGCCGCTGAGATATCTATAATGATTGGAAAGTTCTATATTGAAGGCGGTAGAGGTACGGACGCAGCTAAATACCTAAACGAAGGTGTAGAGTTATTTAAAAAACTAGGAATAATTAAGTAGTTTAACGACATTTCAGAAGGAAAGTCTCCCTCTTCTATAAGAGGGGGTTACGGACTATAACAAAGAAAAAACTTTAGTGGGAATATAAATCTCCTTCTGAAGTCGTTGATATTGCAGCACCGCAGGTGATGATTTAACGACATTTCAGAAGATGATTTAAGTAAAGCTATTTTATGGTTAGCATCATAAATTAGTTATTTGACTTGTGGATGGGTGATGAGGATGGAAATATTATCAACGGGAGAAAAAATAAAAAGGACTAGAATATACAAAGGATATACCTTGAGAGAAATATGCGATGACAAGATCTCAGTGTCTAAAATGAGCTGTATAGAAAATAACAAGGTCATGGCGGAACGTTGGGTACTTGAACTGATTAGTAATAAATTGGACATAGATCTTGAATATTTAAATGAAAACGTGTTTGATCAAATTGAGGAAAACATTAAGGAGTTGAAACAGAATGACATGAATGTCATTCATGTAAATGATACAAATGATATCAATGATGATGCATTTGAAGCTAAAGTATCTTATAATTTGAAGTTTGCTGAAAAATATAATTACTATGATTTAGCAATTGAACTAATACATATGTTGTTTAATTTTTACTTAGATAAAAAAGACTTTGAGAAGACTCAATTAATTACTTCAAAATATTATGATTTACACCTAAAAACATCAATAGAGGATAATCAATTAACTTACTATATAGACATGGCAAGACGCTTATATATAAAAGAAGATTATCTTCAAGCCTCGAGCTATTATTGTAATGTGAGAAAAGGGTTAAAAGCGAGCAAGACGCCTAATTATAAAAAAATAATAACGGTAACTTATAGTGAGGCTGCCTGTAACATTATGCTTGGAAATTTTGAACGCGCTTATCATGTGGGAATAAGACTATTAGATTTACTTAAGCACGTGGATACAGAATTTAAAGCGGCCGAGATATATCATATGTTGGCTATGCTATCTATAAGAGTGAACAATGGTAAGTTCCAAGAATATGAAAAAAAGTCGTATAAGCTGTATAAAGATGAAAATTCTAGTAAGGCAATAGCTATTTTTAATTATGGATCCACAATGTTCGACTGTAATATGAAAGATAGAGCAGTTGAATATATCAATAAGGGTTTAAGCGTATATCCTAGGGGCGATAAGAGAGGACTAGTTAGCTTTATGCTAGATATCGTTAAAGAGCTTATTAAAAATGACGTAATAGAGTTCGCACAGTCTATTTCGGATGAAGTGTTAAACTATGCAATTAATTTAGATGATATTAAATTAATTGAAAAAAGCTATTATTATAAAGCTATTATTCTCGACAGACAAGGAAAGGCATCTAATGCAGAGATGTATATGAACTTGTCTTTAGATTCATTATTGAAATTCGGTGCGAAGCAAAATATATATTCGCGTTACTTAGAAATGGGAAGTATGTATCATAAACTTGGTAATGTAGCTGATTCTATAAAGTATTTCAGTTTAGCGGTCCAATTAGAAAAAAAGATGTAGGTTTGGAATTATCCAAGTCCTACATCTTTTTTTATTTTATTTAGAAGTTTCTCTATTTATTATAAATTGTTTAGCTTTAATTTCTAAACTATCATCTAAAGAAGTTAAGGCTACTTCATTATATTTATTAGTTAATGCTAGTGTAAGTATTCTGTCTGCGAGCTCAGGATTTTTAGATAAAAGGGAGCCATGGAAATAAGTACAGAATGTATTTTTGTAAACACAGCCCTCATAACCGTCTTCTCCGTTGTTGCCATAGCCAACTTCAACTGTGCCAAGTGGCTTTAAGTTGTTAATGTAGGTTCTTCCAGAATGATTTTCAAAGCCTACGTAGGTTTCATCAAAAGCTTCATTATGAATAACTGTGTTGCCTATGAAACGTTTATCTCCGCCTTCAGTGTAAATATCTAAAATACCAAGACCCTCAAGCTGCACGCCCTCAGGAGTAGTATAATATTTACCAAGCAATTGATATCCACCACAAATGGCTAAAAACACTTTTCCACTTTGTATATATTCTTCTATAGCAGATTTTTTGAATTCTATTAAATCAGGGGAAACTATGGCCTGCTCATAATCTTGTCCTCCACCGAAAAATACAATATCATAATCCTCTACTTTGAAAATATCGCCCATAGATATATTAACAATGGTTACTTTAATGCCACGCAGTTCAGCTCTATGTTTCAATATTAAAATATTTCCTACATCCCCATAAACATTCAATAAATCAGGATATAAATGACAAATGTTAATTTCCATAATATTCACCTTCTAATTTAAATTTTTTTATATTACCAAATTTTATCTATGTATCCTTTAGCGTGTAAAGATTTTCTTAAATTTATCATGGCAGTATAGGTAGCTAGTATATAAACTATTTCACCATCGCAAGCTTTGATTTGATGTAGTAAGGACTCTTCGTCTTTGCATAAGAGGAAGGATTCTGAGGTAAAACCTGCTACTTTAAGTCTTATGGCCATATCATACAAACGTATTCCTGATATCATAATTTTGTTAATATTAAGGCTAGTTAGACGTTCAAAATTAACATCCCAAATCCATGAAACATCTTTTCCATCAGCATAATTGTCATTTAGCAGAAGCGATAAATTTATTTTCCGTTTATCAAGATTAATAGTGTTTACTGCTTCATCATAGCCAGCTGGATTTTTAACTAATATTATTTTAACCTCTTTGCCTTCAATATTAAGGGTTTCTTGTCTGCCAAAGCTACTAGCTACTGTTTTAAGAGAGTGCTCTATAGAGGTATCTTCAAGGCCAAGTAACTTAGCTACGGAATATGCACATAGGGCATTATAAATATTATAAGTACCTGGTTGGTTTATGTAATACTCTTTATTATTAATATGAACAGTGGAACCACTGGTGTTTAAATCAACAATTTTATCCACAGAGTATGTAAGCTTTGGACGTTTATATCCACAACCGCTGCAATAGAAGTCCCCTAGATGGTTGTAGGTAATAAAATTATATTCATAAGGAGATTTGCAGATTGTGCAAAATTTAGCATCAGCATTGATATCTACAATGTTGTTATCATTAACTTTAGTACCGAAACCATAGTATACAATATCATTTTTGAGGTTTAAGTTTCCGAATAAAGATTCGTCCCCATTAAGAAGAAGTGTCGCTGTGGGAACTTTTTCTACACCTTCTAGTATCTTCTTGAGCGTTGTATACACCTCACCATATCTGTCCAGTTGATCTCTGAATAAATTGGTAACAGTAATTATACGCGGAGATATATATTCAGTTACAAACTTTACATTGGCTTCATCTACTTCTATAACAGCTATTTTTTTCTCGCAAGACTTTTTAAAAGAATAATTTGAAATAAAACACGCAACTATTCCTGTATACATATTTGCTCCAGTATTGTTAGTAATTACTTGCTTATTGCTATCTTTTACGATGCTGTAAATCATGCTTGTTGTTGTGGTTTTTCCATTTGTACCGGTTATGAGTATAACCTCATAATTATTAGCAATTGTTTTTAAAATATTTTTATCAAGCTTTAAGGCAATTTTGCCGGGGAAATTTGTGCCACCTTGAAATAAAAATTTTGATAATTTCATAATGGACTTTGAAACTAATATACTGAGTAACGACTGAATTTTAATGTTAAACACATCCTTTAATTGTACTTATGCACTTAGTTATTATTATTATTATTATTATTATTATTGACATTTATATAGAAAAACTCATCACTTATTTTAACCTGAATCTTTGGAGTGGTTACTTAATCTACTTAGTAAATTTAGCTTAGCATCGCCATTTAGAGGCGTTGGGCAATAGTCATTTGTATAATTCATAAAAAAAGTCAGTAGTAAAGATGAATAGCTTATTTCATTTTTTCTGTTAATTATTCTTATAGGTGATCCTTTTAAGAAAATGCCTCAACCCCACCATTGTTAAATAAATAATTATATATTTAAGCCAATATATAATTATAACATATTTGCATAAATCTCTAACATATTAATGTAACTCAAAATTAAATAATTTGGATTTTTAGTTATGCATTTATTAGAATATAACTATAACACACAAAACGTTAGATTTAACGACATTTCAGAAGGAAAGTTTGAAACCTCTTTAAGTGGGGGTTCCATACTGTAACAAATACTGTTAGTAACAGAAGCCGAAAACATTTTTTTATATTAATAAGATTTAGTTATCTATAACAATAATAAATTACTATAATGAAGGAATTTATGCATAAAAAGCATTGAAGGAATTTTTTTTCAATTTTTATCTTGCATTTTTGTTGGGATGTTGTACTATATTATTATAGTAACTAATTTTATAGGCAGGTTAAATATACTAATTATTTTTAAAATTATTAGATATAGAAATAATGATATTATGTAATTGGGGGTAACATTGTGGTTTGTTTAAAAAACTTGAATTATTTAAATATAAGAACATCAAAAAAAAAATACAGGAATTTACCTGTATCCGATCTAGTAAGTTTTGCGCTGCAAAGAGAAGAAGGCACTTTATCAGAATCAGGTGCATTGGTTGTAAACACAGGAAAATATACAGGCAGATCGCCTAAGGATAGATTTATAGTTTCACAAGAAAGTGTTGAAGAATTAATAAATTGGGGCGATATAAATTTACCAATTGAAGAGGGGATTTTTGAAAATTTGTATAGTCAAGTGTGTAAATATTTAAGTGATAAAGATATATTTGTATTTGATGGTTATGTTGGTGCTATGGAAGAATATAGACTACCTATTAGAGTAGTAAATGAATTTGCATCAGAGGCATTGCTTTCTAATCAATTATTTAGAAGACCAGATAAAACAATGCTTGAGTATCATAAGGCTGAATTCACAGTAATTGCGGCTCCGGGATTTAAAGCAAAAGGAGCAGAAGATGGAGTGAATTCTGAAGCTTTTATTATAATAAATTTTGATAAGAAAATTGTTTTAATTGGTGGAACACAGTATGCAGGAGAAATTAAAAAATCAATTTTTTCAATAATGAATTTTTTATTGCCTGGGAAAGGCGTATTCCCAATGCACTGTTCTTCCAATATAGGTAAAAATGGAGACACAGCAGTATTCTTTGGCCTTTCAGGTACAGGAAAAACCACATTGTCGGCAGATCCAGAAAGAAAGCTTATCGGAGATGATGAACATGGTTGGTGTGATAAAGGAGTATTTAACTTTGAAGGTGGATGCTATGCCAAAACTATAAAATTAGATAAAAATAATGAAAGTGAAATTTACTCAGCATTAAAATTTGGTGCATTGCTTGAAAATGTCGTGCTTGATGATAATAATATGCCTAACTATGATGATGATAGCTTAACAGAGAATACCAGAGGCGCATATCCTATAGAATATATCGAAAATGCAGAACTAAGTGGAATTGGTGGACAACCAAGCACTATAATATTTTTAACAGCAGATGCTTTTGGAGTTCTTCCACCAATTTCAAAACTTTCAAAAGAAGCTGCAATGTATCATTTTATTTCGGGATATACAAGTAAGCTTGCGGGTACAGAGCGTGGGATTACAGAACCGAAAGCGACTTTTTCATCTTGCTTTGGAGAAGCTTTTATGCTAATGAACCCTTCAGTTTATGCAAAGCTTTTAGGTGAGAGAATAGACAAATATGACACTGAAGTGTTTTTGGTAAATACAGGTTGGATTGGCGGAGAATATGGGGTAGGTTCAAGAATGAAACTATCATATACGAAAGCTATGGTAAAAGCTGCTCTTGAAGGTAAGCTTAAGGATGTTGAGTATAAAGAACATCCAATATTTAAAGTAGATATACCGGTGGCGGTGCCAAATGTTCCAACAAAAATGTTGAATCCACAAAATACATGGGGAGATAAAGAAAATTATGTTTTAAAAGCTAAAGAATTAGCATTCAAATTTGCTGAGAACTTTAGCAAATTTAAAGGAGTTGCAGAAAACATAAAAAAAGCTGGACCTATATATAAATAATATAAAAACCCGACGGCTAGAAGCATTATAATCCGACGGGTTTTTATGTGATTTTTTGCGTAAATATGATATACTCATTAAATAAATGAGTATCTATAGGTATTTTGAATAAGGAGGAATAATGAAAGAATGGTATTTTTTATAGGGTTTTAATTTCTGCTATTATAACAATAGGTATAGTTATTTGGAATCTTAAAGCTGGAACGGATTTAAGTTATTCATTTTTATTAATTGAATTCTCGAAATGAGAACTTATCAAAACTTAAAACAAAGTATGGACTAAATAAACTTATAGATAATAATGATAATAAATTTGAGAACTCAATAAAAATCATGCAATTTATTAATAGAAAAATAAACATATCTACATACAAATAGAATATAATAAATTATGCCTAGAAGGGAGCAGACATTAGATGAATTTAAACGTTATATTGGTGTTAAAAGCTATAATAATAGCTATAGTAGAAGGGGTAACAGAATTTGTTCCTATTTCCTCTACTGGACATATGATCATTGTAGGAGATATTATAAATTTTAAAGGGGCATTTGCAAATCAATTTGAGGTAGTCATTCAATTAGGAGCTATTCTTGCAATTATAGTTTTATATTGGAATAAAATATGGAAATCAGTTGTGGAGTTTTTTCAAGGGAAACCCTCAGGTATTAAGTTTTGGACTAATATTATAGTTGCATTTATACCAGCTGCAGTCTTTGGGTTTGTTCTAAATGATAAAATAGATAAATATCTTTTTAATTCAGGAACTGTAGCCGTGGGGTTAATAGTTGGCGGAGTTCTAATGATTATTATAGAAGGTAGATTTAGGCAAAAGTATACAACGGAAAGTATAGAGAAAATAAGTATTAAGCAATCATTTAAAATAGGTTTTTTTCAATGCTTAGCACTATGGCCAGGTATGTCAAGATCAGCATCGACGATAATGGGAGGTTGGATTTGTGGCGTTTCTACAGTTGCTGCAACTGAGTTTTCTTTCTTTTTAGCGATACCAACTATGGTTGGAGCTACAGCATTAACTTTATTTAAAAGCGGAATGAATTTTAGTAGTGGAGAAATTATAACTTTGGTTATTGGATTTGTAACAGCCTTTTTAGTTGCATTAATTGTGGTTGAAAAATTTGTTTCTTATTTAAAGAAAAAACCTATGAAGGTTTTCGCTATTTATAGAATAATTGTTGGTGTAGTTTTGCTGTTTTTAATTAAAATTGGTACTATTTCATTATAAATGATAATATTATGGCAATTAGATCATTACATGATTCGCTACATAGATTCGAAGAAGATTTAAATTAATGTTTTCTTGATTTAAATAAAAAAACTAGGTAACTAGTTTTTTTTATTTATGTTCGTGCCATCGCTTATAAGTATAATATTTTTATCTAAATCAGTTCTATAGACAATAGAATTTATCTTTTTCAATTTAGCTAAGGTTCCTTTATTTGGATGACCATAAGTGTTGTAAGTTCCACAACTTATTACAGCAATTTTTGGAGAAACTTTATTTAGAAATTCTTGTGAGGTTGATGACTTACTGCCATGATGAGCTACTTTAAGCACCTGAGATTTTAAATTGTAACCATTGTCTAGTAGTTCCTGCTCAGCTAGGGACTCTATATCACCTGTAAATAAATAAGTTGAATTTTTATAAGATACCTTTATTGTACAGGAGTAATTATTAGTATTTTCATAACTTGTTTTATTAGGTGATAGCATAACGCATGTTGTATTAGGGCCTAAATCTAAAGATATATTAGGGGCGGATACTTTTATTTTAAGATTTTTATTTCTTAGAGAATTGATCATATCAACAAATGACTGCGAGGAAGATATGACTTTAGGGGCATAGAATTCATCTATATCGAAGGTTTTAATTATTTTAGCCATACCGCCTATGTGGTCTTCGTGGGGATGAGTTGCAACTACATAGTCAAGTTTTTTAACATTATTTTTTTTTAGATATCTAATTAACTTTTGAGTTGAATCAACGGTGCCACTGTCAATTAGTAAGTTTTTATTATTTACTTGAACAAGTATACAATCACCTTGTCCTACATCAATAAAATGAGTAACCATATTATTTTCTAAATTTAAGTTAGTTTTTATAGTAGATTTATGACATATAGTTACACAGACAGATATAAAAACTAAGACGGTACAAAGTAAAATATATTTTAACCAGGTTTTCTTTGGCATATGATTAATCTCCTATGAAATATTTGAAGCATATAAATGATTTTATCCAATTATATAAAAAAATATCAATATCCAAGGACAAATTTGAAATAAGTCTTATAAACTAGTATAATTATAGTTGTAATTCAATCGTAAAATGAAAGGAACAGTGATATGAGAACTATATATTTTTATTTGTGTTTTATTATCAATTTGATCGGTAAAAGCTTTGAGAAGATAAAATTTAATAGCATAAAAAAACATAAAACTAGAGAAGAGGCAGATGTGTATATATTCAAAGTAGCTACGAAGTGGTCTAATTTTGTGCTTAGGGTTGCAGGATTAAATTTAACAGTCGTAGGAAAAGAAAATATACCAAATGAGCCTTGTGTTTTTGTGGGAAATCACCAAAGTAATTTTGATACACCAGTAATATTATCTAATATGAATAGACTTACTGGTGCAGTTGCTAAAAAAGAAATGAAAAAAATACCAATAATGAGCTATTGGATGAGGCAAATACATTGTGTATTTATGGATAGGGAAAATCCAAGAGAAGCTTTGAAGGCAATTTCGGAAGGTGTTCAAAATTTAAAGAATGGATATTCTATGATTATTTTTCCAGAGGGTACGAGAAGTAGAAGTAACAGCTTAGGTGAGTTTAAAAAAGGTAGTATGAGGCTAGCAATAAAGGCTGGGGTACCTATTGTTCCTATAACATTTTATGATACTTATAAAGCGATGGAAGGTAATAATGGGAAAATTAAAAAGACAAATGCTAAGCTTATAATAGATAAACCTATATATATTGAGGGTATGTCAAAGGAAGAAAAAGTAAAAATTTCAGAGGTAGTACAAAATATAATCCAAAATAATTTAAATAAGGAACGTGAGGAAAAATAGATTTATATGGTTACTTGTTATTTATTTAAATGCCCTAAAGCTGAAGTAATATAAAAGAAGCTGAATTTGAAACTTCAGCTTCTTTTATATTGTATAGAAATATTTATTTGAAAATTATTTAACCTCAGTTCTATCGCTGTCGCTAGCTCCGTCTCTTCCTAAGAAAGATAAAGAGTATAGACCGCATAAACCTACTAGAGCGAAAATAATTCTCGTAAATGCTGTTCCAGTGCCAAATAAGCTTGATACTAGGTCAAATTTGAAAAATCCAATTAGTCCCCAATTTATAGCGCCTATGATAACTAATACTAGTGCAGTACCATCTAATGCTTTCATTGTAAACATCTCCTCTTTCATAAGTCTTAGTATTATTGTTTACAATTTTTAAAAAATTATTACTATATTAAAAAAAAATATTTAATTTCACCATGTATTTAATAGTGGATTATTAATAATATGTTAAATAATTAAGTACAGTTCTTATTAAATACTGCTCACAGATATTTTGGTATAAACTTTTTTTAAATACAAATATAAATAGATAAATTAATGCATAAGCTATTGATATATATTAAAATATGTTTGATAATGTATAGTATACATTTATTTATAGAAAGATAGTGTTAACATTATCTATAAAAAAGGGAGGGATAAAATATGAATATCTTAATACAAATACTTAGCGTTGTTGCATTTGCAATTATTGTTCTTGTAATATATAATGTTTTAAAAGCTTATGTACTAGATAAGTTAAATATTAACAAGTGGATAGTACTTTTATTAGCTATTGCAATATATGTGGTTCCTGTGCTCATATGGCCTAATATTATAAATCATGCAACTTACTATGTAATGACAGGAATATCTGCTATTATGATTTTATGGTTTACGGATTTATCAGGTTTTTTAAAAAATTCGAATATTTTTAAAAAAAATTCAACAAGCATAGGTTCTGCAAATATTAATGCTAAAAAAGATAAGAAGGACGATGTAGTAATTAGGTCCAAGGCTAAACCTAATAGGAATAAAAATAATAAAAAATAATAAAAAGGAGTACAAATTTCCATGGGGAATTTGTACTCCTTTTGAATGTGTCTATATATATAATATTTAATACTTTTTAACTGTCACAAAATAATTGTGAGATTTTGGTTTGTTGAAGCTAACTACATCCAGTAGTAGTTCCACATTCAAGGCAAACTTTACAAGTGCCGTTTCTAACAAGCCTAGTACTTGAGCAATGAGAGCAGGTTTCAGAGTATAATCTTTCCCCTTGGATAGTGTCTGTGCTTATGTTAGTAGGGGCGAGGACATTCTCAGCGTCTGCTAGGCCAGTTGAAATTTCAGTCTCACCAGGCATTAGTGGATTTTTAGGTATATTAGCGTTGTCGTAATTTTCAGGTTTGATTTGACATCTACTATAATCTCCTAGTTCTATATCAATAATCTTACTAATTAAATCAGATATAGAAGAAACAGATTTAATATAAGGATGCTTTTGTACAAAACCATAAGGTTCAAATTTTTGTCCGCGAAGCATTTTAGAAATGGCTTGCGCAGGTACATGATGCTGAAGCATTACTGAAATTGCCTTTGAAAGAGAATTCAATAATCCAGTAATTATAGTACCTTCCCTATCTGTAGTTATATATATTTCAGAAATTTCTCCGTTTGAGCGCCTATTTATCGTAGTATAGACTTTTACATCATCAATTTGAGCAGGATGAGTAGTTCCATAACGTATTCCAATTGGCTTTTCTCTTGTGGAGTGGTTTGAAGTTTCTTGTAATGACTTTGCTTTCTTTAAAAGAGCCTCGTATGATAAATCCTCAAGTAACAGTTCTTTGTCAACAGATAAAGTAGTGTTTAAAGGTTGACTTGCTTTTGAACCATCTCTATATAAGGAGATACCTTTCACGCCTAGCTTCCAAGAATTTAATATCACTTCTTTAAAGTCTTCTATGGTAGCATTTTTAGGTAGATTTACAGTCTTTGATATAGAACCTGATATCATTGGGGTTATTGCCGCCATCATGAGAACATGTCCCATAAATGAAATATATCTTTTTCCGCTACCGCATTTGTTTGCTGTATCGAATATAGGCAAATGTTCTACCTTTAAATGTGGAGCACCCTCAATTTTTCCATCAATGATTTTTTCATATTCAAAGCCGTTTTCATCAACCTTTTCTTTTCTTAGAATATAATCAAGAATATCATTTGTTTCACTTTCGGAATATCCAAGGTTATCCAATGAGTCTTTAATTACAGGGTTTACGATGGTCATAAATCCACCACCAGATAATTTTTTATAAATAAAATGGCTGAAATATGGTTCAACTGAGGTTGCACCACAATCCATTGCAAAAGAAATAGTGCCAGTAGGAGCTAGAACTGTAACTTGAGCATTTCTAAAACCATATTTTTCACCACTGCTTAGTACTTTTGACCAACAGTTTTTTAAGGTTTCACTTATATTGCTTAGGGAATCATTACCTAAAATATCATGGTTAACTTTTATAGGATCATAATTCAAATGTTCATAGTTACTATTTAGAGCTCCAGCAGCTCTTGCATGATTCCTTATAACTATTTGCATATGTTTTTTGTTGATTTCATATTTTTCAAAAGGAGCTAGTTCTTTTGAAAGTAGGGATGATACATAATAAGCCTGTGCAGTCATTATTCCACTTAGCGCTGCAGCTATATTTCTAGCATCTTCTGAGTCATAGGCATAGCCCATTACCATAAATAAAGAAGCTAAATTTGAAAGCCCAAGACCTGTGGTTCTAAATAAATAACTTTTCCTTGCTATATCTTCAGTTGGAAACTGGCCCCAATGAATGGAGGATTCAAGGACTAATTGAGTAAGTCCTATTAGATGGACATATCCATCTACATCAAATTTTTTAGTCAAAGCATCATAAAATTTATAAATATTAATAGAAGCTAAATTACAAGAGGTATCATCTAAAAAAGCATATTCTCCACAAGGATTAGTCGAATTAATTCTATTATGTTTAGCATTAACTACTCCATCTTCTCCACCGGGGCAAGTATGCCATGCATTAAAGGTGTCATCAAATTGAGGCGCTGGATCAGCACATTGCCAAGCAGCGGTATTAAAGGTATCCCATAGCGTCTTAACACTTATGTCTGCATCAACTGTGGAATCACATCTCCCTTTAAGAGTAATAGTCTGATTAGGATTTTTCGATAAGGTATCAACTTTCATCATAAATTCATCTGAGAATCTTATGGAGTTGTTTCCATTTTGGCCAGATACAGTCTCATAAGCCTCTCCTTCAAAGCTACCATCATAACCCATTTTAGTAAGAGCGCGTACTTTATCTTCTTCTTTAGCTTTCCAAGTCATAAACTCCATTATTTCAGGGTGATTGATATCAAGGCATAGCATCTTAGCAGCACGCCTTGTAGTTCCACCAGATTTTATAGCTCCAGCATTTCTGTCAAGTCCTCTTAAAAAACTCATAAGACCTGATGAAACTCCACCACTAGATAAGCTTTCACCTATACCTCTTATGGATGAGAAGTTAGTTCCGGTGCCAGAGCCACCTTTAAATAATTTAGTCTCTGTTACATACTGCTCAGAGATTGAATGATTGCCAAGTAGTTTATCTTGGATTGATAGAATGAAACAAGCTGAAGCTTGAGTCCTTGTATAAGCATCTTCGCTTTTAACTATCATTTTTTCTTTTTCATCGTAATAAAAATTATCTAATGATTCGCCTTTTATACCATAGGATAGGTTAAGGCCCGTATTAAACCATTGAGGAGAATTTGGTGCAAACATTTGATTTAAAAATGCATATATTAATTCATCATAAATAATGCTTTTTTCCTCTTGAGATTTAATAATAGTCTCATCAGTCAAGGATTCACACCAAAAATTAACAAGTCTATGAGCTACCATTTTCATACTATCCTCATAACCTTGCTTATTATTAACACCAGATTTTCTGAAATATTTTGAAGCAATAATATCGCAAGAATTTTGAGAGTAATGCTCTGGAAATTCTAAAGCCTTCATATCTAAAAGCACTTTATTTGTTTTATGGTCTTTTAAAAAAACATTTACCTTTTTCCATTTGAACAAATCAAAAACAGTAATAGTTTTATCTTTTTCTAATTCCTTTGTATAAAATCGTTTGATTAAATTTTTTATCTCCGCCATAATTAATACTAGCTTAAAAAGCTAGTATATTCACCTCCTATTAGTTGCATGATAATTAAGATTAAGTCTAAATTATGTAAAACATACTTCTGTATGGTTGATATTACTACACTAAAAGATTTTCTTGATTATTTAGTTTAATTATTATGTGTTATATTAGTATAACACCATATGTAGTAAGTAGAAAAAGAATTATAACTACAGATGGTATTATATAATAGAATCAAATAAAAATCAACATTAAATATTAACCAAAAATATGACGAATAAACGGCAAATTTATATAATATAGTAGTATAATAAATACATATTTATTATTATGTAAAATAATAAACCTGAATATTTATTATTATGTAAAATAATAAATCTAAATATTTATTATTATGTAAAATAATAAATATTTATTATTATGCATAATAAACCTAAATATTTATTATTATGCATAATAAACCTACGTATTTATTATTTTGGAAGAGGTGATGATGAAATTATGATACATCAATTTGATGGAAAAATACCTAATGTACATAAACATTCTTATATTGCTTACAGTGCAGATGTTATAGGAAATGTGTCTATAGGAGAGTACAGTAGTATTTGGTTTGGAGCTGTATTAAGAGGCGATATGAATTCCATGTCTATAGGTTCTTATACAAATATTCAAGACAATTGTACAGTACATAATGATGATGAATTTTCGGTTAATATTGGAGAGTATGTAACTATAGGACATAATGCCATAATACATGGTTGTAAAATTTCAAGTTATACTTTAATTGGAATGGGAAGTACTATACTAAATGGAGCAGAAATAGGGGAGTATACTATAATCGGCGCTGGTAGCTTAGTTACTCAAGGAAAGAAAATACCCTCAGGGGTTCTTTGTATGGGAGTGCCGGCAAAGGTCATTCGCGAACTAACTACAGAGGAAAAGGAAGGATTAAAAAAATCAGCTCAGCATTATGTAGAGCTTTCAATGAAATATAATACAAAACAAATAAATGACCATACCTTAATTTAGATTGTTATAGAGCGCGAAAAATGATAATATTAAATGGAATAGAAAAGGTGACAGATGAGCAGAAATATAAATACATGTTTATAGAAAATATTTAGTACAATATGTTGATAAATTTAACAAATATATAGATTGGTCAAAAGTTTAAAAAAGGTAGGAGATAATAAATGATAAAAATAGGAGAATTTAATAATTTAAAAGTAGTTAGGCGAGCAGAATTTGGGTACTATTTGGGCGCAGAGACTGAAAACACTAGTGATGATATATTATTGCCAATGAAAAGCACTTTAGGTAGAGCACTTAATATTGATGATGAAGTTGAAGCCTTCGTATATAGGGACTCAAGTGATAGGTTAATTTCAACTTTAAAAAAACCTCTTGCAAAGGTTGGTGATTTAGCCTACCTTAAAGTAATTGACATGACTGCAATAGGAAGTTTTGTAGAAATTGGTTTAGAAAGAGACGTATTAGTTCCTTTTAAGGAGGAAAATTACAAATTAGAAACAGGCAAAAAATATCTTTTTTATATATATTTAGATAAGACTGGAAGAATAGCGGCCACTACTTTTATTGATAAATATTTATACGATACAGATTCATATGATATTGATGAGGAAGTGGAAGGAACAGTATACGGAATCCAGACTAATGGTACAGTAATGATAGCTATTGATGATATTTATAGGGCGGTTATTCTAAGAAATGAGAATTATATGAGTGTAATACCAGGAGATAGATTAAGTGTACGAGTGAAAAAATATTATGAAGATGGCAAAATGGACGTAACAGCAAGAAAACCAAGACTAGAAGAAAGAGATGTAGTTGAGGAACAAATAATAGAATACTTAGATAAAAGTGATGGCTTTATGCCATACAATGATAAAAGTTCTCCAGATGATATAAAGAAAGTTTTTAAAACAAGCAAAAATGCATTTAAAAGGGCATTAGGAGGACTTATGAAAAATGGGCTAATCCATCAAGATGAAGAAGGTACTAGATTAAAGTAATTAGATATATTTAAAATAGTAAAAGGCTGATGAGTTAACTCATCGGCCTTTTACTATTTATATTTTAGATGAACTACGTTTAAATATCTTTACAATTTCATTAAAAAGTAATGGCATTAAGGCTAAAATAGTAACGATACCCCAATCTGCTAAACTTAAAGCATGAACACTAAAAGCATTTGCTAGAGGTGGAATAGTTATTATCAAATCTTGTAGCAGTATACCTAAAACTATAGCTGCAATTAAATATTTGTTTGAAAATAAACCTATTTGGAATATGGATTTTTTATTATTTCTCATATTTAAAGAATGAACAAGCTGAGAAACACTAAGTACTACAAATGCCATAGTTTGTGCATGTTTTAAAGCATCTTGTGAAATGTTTTGAGGGAATAGTGGGAATAAGTTAGTTATGCCACTATAATATTTTGCACCTATTATAAAGGCTGCTAAAGTTACTAAACCTATTAACAATCCGTTAAGAAGTAAACTTAATGTTGAACCTTTAAATAAACCATCTTTTTGGTTGCGTGGTTTATACTTCATTACGTCGGGGTCGCCAGGATCTACACCTAAAGCTAAAGCTGGAAGCGTATCTGTAATTAAGTTAACCCATAATATATGGATAGGTCTAAGTGGCGATGCCCAACCTAAAAGTATTGCAAGAAATAGCGCTATAATTTCTCCAACATTACAGGAAATAAGAAATACTACAGTTTTCTTGATATTCGTGAAGATATTTCTTCCTTCCTTTATAGCGGAAACGATAGTTGAAAAGTTATCGTCTATTAATATCATATCAGCAGCACCTTTAGCTACATCAGTACCTGTTATACCCATGGCTACACCTATATCTGCCATTTTCAGGGATGGCGCGTCATTTACTCCATCACCAGTCATTGATACAATGTTTCCTTTGGATTTAAGAGCATTTATAATTTTTACTTTATGCTCTGGAGACACTCTTGCGAATACCCTTATATTATCAATTTTACTATTTAGTTCTTCATCTGAAAGTTTATCAAGCTCAGAGCCAGACATAACTGCTAGGGGATCTTTAGTAATATTAAGGTCTTTCGCTATAGCAAAAGCTGTGTTTTGGTGATCGCCGGTTATCATTACAGTTTTTATTCCGGAATTCGTGCACACAGAAATAGAATCCTTAACTTCCAGTCTAGGTGGATCTATCATACCTACCAGGCCAATAAGTATTAAATCACTTTCTAAAGAATCAATATCCACATGAGATGTTGGAAGAATTTTATAAGCTGCGCCTAGAACTCTTAAAGCATCATCAGACATTTTATTAGACACATCTAATATTTCTTTTTTTATGACTGGAGTAATTTCTATTATATTGCCTTTAATACAGGCTTTAGTACATAGTTTTAAGAGATTATCAATAGCCCCTTTTGTCATTACATAATATTCATTATCATATTTATTTACAGTAGTCATTAATTTTCTATCTGATTCAAAAGGAATCTCAGCGATTCTTTTATGGATTTTTTCTAAATGGTCTTTAAATATATTGTAATTTACCCCAGCTACTAGTAAAGCAATTTCAGTGGGGTCACCTGTTTTTGAACCCTCAGAGTACGTAGCATCATTACATAAAATAAGATTCTCAAGTAAGAGCTTATGCTCATTGTCATTAATGTTTAAATTGGTTATATTACCTAAGAGGCCATCTGTATAGAATTTTGTTACAGTCATTTTATTTTGAGTTAATGTTCCTGTCTTGTCTGAACATATAATATTTACTGAACCTAAAGTTTCAACTGCGGGTAATTTACGTACAATTGCATTCTTTTTTATCATTTTTTGAACGCCCATAGCAAGTACTATAGTGACTATTGCAGGAAGACCCTCAGGTATCGCAGCTACTGCTAAACTAATAGATGTAAGTAACATTTCAAAAATATCTCTTTTTTGAAGAACGCCTACTATAAACATAAGAGCACATATAAACAACGCACCTATTCCTAGGTATTTTCCAAGTTCAGCCAGTTTTTTTTGAAAGGGGGTCTGGTCGTCTACTTTTTCATCTAGCATTTTAGCAATTTTACCTAGCTGAGTATTCATTCCAGTAGATACGGCAATGCCTATACCTCTACCATAAGTTGCGAGTGTTGACATGAAGAGCATATTCTTTTGATCGCCGAGTGGAATATCATCACCAGTTAAGACCAGGGATGCATCTTTATCTACTGGCACAGATTCTCCTGTAAGTGTAGATTCTTCAATTTTTAAATTTGCAGTTTCAATAAGCCGTAAATCGCAAGGCACGTATCTTCCAGCGTCAATAATAATAATATCACCGGGTACAACTTCGTTAGATGGAATTTCTTTTAACTGCCCATAGCGTCTAACTACAGCTTTAGGTGTAGATAATTTTTTTAGTGCATCAAGAGCTTTTTCAGCTTTTGACTCTTGAATAATTCCGACTGTAGCATTAATAACAATTACAATAGCAATTATAACTGCATCACTTGTTTCACCAAGGAGGGCAGAAATTACAGCAGCTGCAATTAAAATATAAATTAAAATATCATTTAATTGGGAAAAAAACATAGATATTAAAGTTTTAGGCTTTTTACTTTCTAACTCATTTAGTCCGAATTTTTCTCTTTTTAGGGCTGTTTCTTTTTGAGAAAGTCCTGTTAGTGGATTGGAGCCTAATTCTTTTAGAACTTCCTCTATAGTTTTGTTAAAAAACATAAATACCACCTCGTGTATAGTATTTGTTGTTACCGTTTAATTTATTAAAAATAAAATACAATACCCAATATTCCTGAAATTATTATTACTAAAATTGGATGGAGTTTATTAGTTAATAATATTCCTAAAATTATAATTCCAATTATTATACTTTTAATATCTTTATATGATTCCATTCCCATGGATAAGAATACAGAGATTATAAGGCCAATTAGTGCAGGCCTCATACCGGATAGTGCAGCCTTCATTATATAGGATTCCTTAAATTTTGAAATATAGTGATTAGCTATGGAAACTAAGATAAAAGAAAATGAAACTACGCCTAGGGTTGCAGAAATAGCACCGAGTACTCCAGAAACTTTATAACCTACAAAAGTAGCTGAATTTATGGCTATGGGTCCCGGAGTCATTTGTGATATACCAATAATATCAACAAACTCTTTAAAGGTAATCCAATTATTAGTGGATACAATTTCTCTTTCGATAAGTGGAAGCATAGCATAGCCTCCACCAAAGCTAAAGGCACCTATTTTAAAGAACGATAGGTAAATTTTAATTAAAATAGACATTTACTTCACCTTCTTTCCAAGAAATATAATCCCGTATAAACCAGATAAAAGTATAACTATAACAGGGTGTACATTAAAAAATAGTATACTTACCATAGAAATTAAGATTATAATAAGATTTACATAGCTTTTCTTTAAAGATTTGGATAAGCTTACTACAGCTATGAGTATAAGAACTGGTACTGCAGCAGAAATGCCTTTGAAAACTAAATCAACATAATAATAATCTCTAAATTGCATAAAGAAAACTGCAATGCATAATATTATGAAAAATGAAGGTAAAATCACACCTAGAAGCCCGATGATAGCGCCAAGTAGGCCGTTAATTCTATAACCAATAAATATACTACTATTAACTGCTAAAGCTCCAGGAAAAGTTTGGGAAACAACAATTATATCCATGAAATCTTCTTTTGAAAGCCATTGTTTTTTACTTACAACTTCAGTCTCAATGAGTGGTATCATTGCATAACCTCCACCAAAGGTAAAAGCTCCAATTTTAAAGAAAGTCCAAAACATATTAAGTAATCTTTTCGTTTTTCTCACCTCAAATAGTTTAAATTTTTGATTATATCAATAGAAATGCCCTTAAAAGTATGAACCTATACTTTTAATCTATAATAGTTACCATATAAGTATACTATTATAAAAAAAATAGGCAAATATATAAACACTATTGATGAAATTTCAGGATTAATTGTAGATATTTATAAATGAAAAAGTACACATATTTTGTAAAGGTTGTTATATAAACTTCACAAAATATATGCACTTTTTTCAGAAATCTAAAAAAAAGAATTAAAACTAGCATCTGACGGCATTCTAAGATCTCCTCTTGGGGATACACTTATAGTTCCTACTTTTGGACCGTCTGGCAGAGCTGAACGTTTAAATTGTTGGGTAAAGAATCTTTTTATAAATTTATCTAACCATTTGCGTATATCTTTTTCGCAGTAATCAGCTTTGAAGGCTTCCTTAGCTAAAAATAATATTTTACTTGGCGAAGTACCTTGCTTCATAAAATAATAAAGGAAAAAGTCGTGTAATTCATATGGTCCTACTATGTCTTCAGTTTTTTGAGTTATTTGACCGTTCTTATCTTTGGGTAGAAGTTCAGGACTTATAGGAGTGTTAAGGATATCTAAAAGAATGTCTGTCACTTCCTTTGAAGCTTCTTTATCTGCTACATATTTAACTAAATATCTCACCAAAGTCTTAGGGATTGAGCAGTTTACGGAATACATAGACATATGATCACCATTATATGTGCACCAACCTAAGGCGAGTTCTGATAAATCTCCAGTACCTATTAAGAGTCCACCTTCCTTATTTGCAACATCCATAAGAATTTGAGTTCTTTCTCTTGCTTGAACATTTTCATAAGTTATATCATGTTTTTCCACTGGATGATCTATGTCTTTAAAATGCTTCAGACATGCATCTACTATATTAATTTCTCTGAGTTCTGTTCCTAAATTTTTACATAGGTTTATTGCATTCATATAAGTCCTATCTGTAGTTCCGAAACCAGGCATAGTTATAGTAATAATATTTTTTATGGGTATTTTTAACAGGTCGAAGGTTTTAACTATAACGAGTAGTGCTAAAGTTGAATCAAGCCCACCAGAAATCCCAATAATAGCCTTGTTAAGACCAGTATAGGAGAACCTTTTAGCAAGGGCTGAGGATTGAATATTAAATATTTCCTTGCAACGTATTTCACGTTTATATAAATTAGAAGGAACGAAAGGATGCTTATCAATATTTCTATCAAAAACGCCAAAACCTGCACTCCCAAATTCAAAAGGAATTTCACATGCTTCAAAAGGGCATATAGAAATGCTATTTCTAAAACTGGTATTTTTTAATCTTTCACTGTTTAATTTATCTATATCAATAATTGAAGTAACAACTTCATTTTCTCTTTGAAATCTATTATTTTCTTTTAATACTAAACCATTTTCGCTAATTAAAAGATGGCCACTGAAAAGTAAATCTGTAGAGGATTCAAAAACACCAGAGGATGCATATAAATAAGAACACATACATCTTGCGCTCTGGGATGAAACTAAGGATTTTCTATAATCAGCTTTGCTAACTAATTCATTTGATGCAGATAGATTAGCAATTATATTTGCACCTTGAAGAGCTAAATAGCTGCTTGGAGGAATAGTTACCCAAAGGTCTTCACAAATTTCAAAACCAAATTTAATATTGCCACTGGTAAATAATAAATTTGTCCCAAAAGGGATGCCTTTTGCAAAAGAAAGGTTTACAGTTTTGCTTATGAGGCCAAGACCTTCAGTAAACCATCTTTTTTCATAAAACTCAGAGTAATTTGGAATATAGCTTTTTGGTACTATTCCTAAAAGTTTACCATTAAATATTATATAAGCACAATTATATAGAGAATTGTTATAGTATAAAGGAGACCCTACAGCAATTAGGATATCTTTATTTTTAGAAAACTCACATAGAGATTTAATTGCATTTTCAGATTTTTCAATTAGCTGATGTTGTAAAAACAAATCCGCACATGTGTAAGCTGTTATGCAAAGTTCTGGGAAAACTATGAATTTTGATTTCTCATCATAAGCCTGATTAATGCAGTTTTTTATGTTGATTAAGTTAAATTCTATATCTGCTACATTTACAATTGGACAAGCAACAGAAACCTTTATAAAAGAAGTTTCCAAACTAATTCACGACCTTTCTTTAGTTTTTCAAATATAGTATATGTAAAATTGACTTTAAATAATAAATATTTACTGAAATTATATCATATTAGCTAGATTAGTAGGGTCGGTTAATGATTATTTTACCATTATTTTTTATTGCCTTTTTAATAGTTGTTAACTGTCCCTTGCTATTGTGACAATTTTAATTGTGAAGAGAATGAGAGCAGACATGAGAAAGAAGAAGTCTAAAACAATAAGAAGATGTATAATGCACTAAAATTAAACTTTATTAAGTTTAATATATAAAACATAAAATATATAATTATTGTAGTAACATAATAAAATTGTATTATAAAATGCACAGAAGATGTATAATTAAGATAGAAGTTAGTAATACGTAGTTGAAAAGAGCGTATAATATTAAGTGATATTCGTAAGGGGGTACAACATGAACTGGACGCCGATGATATTTTGGATAGTTGTAGCATTAGCAGCATTAATTATTGATATTACAACTAGTAGTTTTATGTTTATATGGTTTGCTGTAGGTGCAATGGCGGCAATAATTGCTATTGGGCTAAGTGCATCAATAATTGTTCAAGCAATTGTTTTTGTAGCAGTTAGTGCAGTGGTTATGGCTGTGGGTTATCCTATAGTCAAGAAAACTATAAAAAAAACTGTGAAAAAAACTTTAACTATGGAGGAAGGGTATGTTGGGAAAGAATTTACAATAACAAAAGATATTGATGAAAAAGCAAACATTAAGTTTCAAGGGATTTATTGGACTGTAAAAAATGTTGGAAAACCTTTGAAAAAAGGTGAATCAGTTCAAGTTATCGGTATAGAAGGGAATAAATTACTAATAACTAAAGTATAAGATATATTAAAATATAAGGGGGAATTTGTAATGGGAATAGGAACAGTTATAGGCTTGTTTATATTATTTGTAATAGTTATAATGATTTTATCATCGATTAAGATTGTTAATACTGGATCTGTGTATTTAGTAGAAAGATTTGGTCAGTTTCATAGGATACTAGAACCAGGCTGGCATTTTACAATTGTATTTGCAGATTTTGTTAGAAGAAGGATTTCTACTAAGCAGCAAATATTAGACATACAACCACAGAATGTTATAACTAAGGATAATGTTAATATATCGATTGATAATGTTATATTTTATAAGGTTATTAACTCAAGGGACGCGGTCTACAATATTGAGGATTATAAATCAGGTATAGTTTACTCAACTATAACTAATATGAGAAATATCGTGGGAGATTTGACTTTAGATGAAGTATTATCAGGAAGAGATAGAATAAATTCTAAGCTTCTTGAAATAATCGATGAAATCACGGATGCTTATGGAATAAAAATATTATCTGTAGAAATTAAAAATATAATTCCACCGGCTGAAATTCAACAGGCTATGGAAAAACAAATGAGAGCAGAGAGAGATAAGAGAGCATTTATTCTTACAGCAGAAGGTGAAAAACAAAGTCTAATTGAAAAAGCTGAAGGACATAAGCAAGCTCAAATATTAAATGCAGAGGCTGAAAAACAAGCAAATATTAGACATGCAGAAGGAATGAAGGAATCTCAACTTCTTGAAGCAGAGGGTAAAGCTCGTGCTATAGAGACTATTGCAATTGCAGAAGCAGATGCAATAAGAAAAATAAATACAGCTATTATAGAGTCAGGTACAAATGAAACAGTAATAGCATTAAAACAGATAGAAGCTCTTAAAGAAATGGCAAAAAATCCAGCTAATAAACTTATACTTCCAAATGAAACATTGTCAAGTTTAGGCAGTATAGCAGCCATAGCTGATATGTTAAAAATGAATAAGAACTGTGAAAATAAATCAATATAAAAGAAAGCCTGAGCGATCAGGCTTTCTTTTTATTTTTTGAATGAGATTTATTGTTTTTTTTCTGAACTGAATAACCAAATTTTCCTAAAGCGTTAGAATTAACAGTAAAATACTCGCCATGAGAATAGGTAATAAGATCTGCCTTTTCAAAATGAATTTTTCCAGAAGCATCTATTAAGCTATTATCTACATGAGTATTCACAATTTCAGCTAAAAATAAATCATGGGTACCTAAAGGTGTAATGCTTTTAACTTTGCACTCTAAAGCTATTGAGCATTCAGAAATTAGAGGCGCTATGACATCCTTGCCATTTTCAATAGTGAAGTTCATTTCGTGAATTTTATCTATTTGCTTACCAGAGCGTACCCCGCAATAATCAACTTCACGAACCATTCTAGAATTAGGTAGATTTACTACAAAGTCACCACTTTCTTTTATATATTCATAAGAAAGTCTGTCGGGTCTTATGGCTACAGTTATCATTGGTGGTTTAGTACAAGCCATTCCTATCCACCCTACTGTAAAAACGTTTATTTTTCCCTCTTTATTTTTTGAGGTGATTAATACCACGGGAACAGGGTTTAACATTGCACTGCCTTTAAATATAGTTTTTGTCATATATTTTCACTCCTATATCTTTATATTGTATAACATTACCCATTATACAATACCTTAAAAGATTTATACAGATGAGAGTAAATTGATTTAAAGAAGTCTTTAAAAAAGGTTATTAATAATAATTTTTTGATAATATGGTATAATAAGTGTATATAAATATAGGTATGGTGATAATTATGACGATGGCAGGAAAAATAATATATGGTTTTGGAAAATTAGTTGGAAATACCGCGGGATATAGTGTTAAACTAACGGGTAATGTTATATCATCTATAGCGGAAATCTCAGGAAACGAAAAATTAGCCATAAACACTAAGGAGTATGCTACGATAGCTTCTAAAGGGATTGATAAAGCTGTGAAAATAACAGCAGCAGTAACCGCTGTTGTAATAGATAAAACTATTGATGTAGCTTTAAACACTGCACAATATATTGAAGAAAACGCTGTGGAAACAAAAGTGCGGGTTTATGGGCAATCAGAGAAATTCTACGATAAAGATAAATATATAGAGGTTGACTATGAGGTCCTGGAGAAATAAATGGTAATATGTTAAAAAAGATACTTTAATGCAATATTAATTAATTATTTAAATAATATTACTTTGCAAATATATAGTTTAGTGATATAATTTATATGAGAGTAAATGTGAAATATGAAATATTGCTAAAAAAAATGAGAGCTACACTAACCAATCTGTTAAATAATGGATTAATTAGTGTGGCTTTTTGTGTTTAACGACATTTCAGAAGGAAAGCCTTCCGCTTATATAAGGGCGAGTTCAATACTATAACAAAGAGAAAACTTCAGTGGGAGTATAAATCTCCTTCTGAAGTCGCTAATATTGTAGCGACCCAGGAGATGATTTAATCACATTTCAAAATATAAATAGGGGATGAAGTTATGATAGTAGAAAATTTTAAGTTTAAAGATAAGGGTGACTTAGAGATATTTGTGTACAAATGGCTACCTGATGTGAACGTACAAATTAAGGGGGTAGTTCAGATAGCTCATGGAATGGCAGAGACAGCAGCTAGGTACGAAAATTTTGCAAGTGCGCTAACAAATGATGGGTTCATTGTTTATGCTAATGACCATAGAGGGCATGGAAAAACTGCAGGCGAAGTCCGAAAACTAGGAGAATTAGGTGATGATGGATTTAATTCGATGGTTGAAAATATGCATGAACTAAATGAGAAGATTAAAGAAGAAAATCCTAATTTACCTATATTTTTATTTGGGCATAGTATGGGATCTTTCTTAACACAAAGATATATTTGTTTATATGGAAGTGGATTAAAGGGGGCAATTATTTCAGGATCCTGCGGCAAACAGGGAATTATTATAGATATAGCAAGACTAATAGCAAAAAGAGAGATTAAGAAAAATGGAAAAATTGCAAAAAGCAAGAAACTAGATAGGTTATCTTTTGGAAGGTATAACAATTCTTTTAAACCAAATAGAACAGCATTCGATTGGTTAAGTAGGGATAACAAACAAGTAGATAAATATATAGACGATCCATTCTGTGGGACGGTTTTTACAACGGGATTTTTCTATGATTTTTTAGGTGGACTAAAGGGTATAGCTGACGACAAGGAAATTAAAAATATTCCTAAAGATTTACCCATTTATATTTTCTCGGGAGATAAAGATCCCGTAGGAAAGAATGGAAAGGGTGTTCTAAAACTGGTTAAGACTTATAAACGACATGGGATCAAGGATTTAACTTATAAACTTTATAAGAATGGAAGACATGAGATGCTTAATGAAACCAACAAGGAAGAAGTAATTGTGGATGTAATAAGATGGATTAAGGAACATTGAGTTTATTATAAAATAGTAAAAGCAACAGGAGACATGGGTATTGTCTACTGTTGCTTTTAATTTTAAGAAATATCTATTGAAAATTTAATTTAACTTAATAACTTCTGTAGAGTGAACTTGTGAATATTATATGTTTACTACTTGCAAACGTCAATATATTAATTAAGATTTATTTAATATGGCACTAAGAATATAAAGGGAGTTGCCTACGTCATGATAACTTTGCTTTAGTTCGACCTTATAGCCTAGTTCAATTGCCGAATTATATAAATGACTAAGCCCTATGCCCATATCTATACGGTTGGTGTCTTTAAGCATCTTTTTAGTTAAAATATTTCTGTTATCTAGATATAAGTCAAATTTATTATTGTTAATTGATAATTTCCAAGGTTGAGAGTTAATTGCAGAGGGGGCATCAATAAGTGATTGTATTATAGTTTCATATTGATTTTCATAATCACCAGTAACTAGTTTGATTTTATCAAATCTCTTTCTATTTACAACTGGTTTTAATTGAGAAGTTGGGTACCCAAAAGCAACTAAAATTATATAACTTTGTTTGTCTTTTACTTTGAATATTGTTTTAAATAACTCCTGTTTAATCGCACTTCCTAACCAACAAGTTCCAATACCAAGCTCTGTTAACTTAAGAACTATTTCCTCACCAATGAAGCCTATATTATCTAAATGACCTTCCTTAATTTCGGAAGTAAAGGCTAAATAATGTGGAGCTTTAACTTTTGTATATTTGGAAATAAGACCTTTAAATGTATCCGTAATTTTTTCACCATCTTCAATTAGTAATACTTCCATAGGTATATTGTCAAACAAAGGTTTAGCATCATTTATAATAGTTTTAATCTCTTGCAAATGTTCCCCGGATATTTTTTTATCTTTATAATTTCTTATGGATTTTCTTAAATTTATAGCTTGTATCATAATAAATTCCTCTACTTTATCTAAATTTTCGACTGCTATTTAATATTACAGCATTGAATATGATGAACGGCTGCACAGGTGACAATTAAACTCTAGACAATGCTTTTTTGCTGCCGATTACAAGTACTAAGACAAAGACAGAAGTCAGGGCTATAGTTCCCCCAGGGGCACAGTTTATGTAGTAAGATATAAGAAGTCCTAAAATTATGTCAATAAATCCGAACATTATTGAGTAAAGTAGGGTATGCTTAAAACCTTTATTGAGCTGCAGTGATGTTGCTACAGGTAACGCTATCATAGAGGACATAACAAGTATTCCAAGTATTCTTAGCGATGCTGAAATAGTAGCGCCTACGAGTAGCGCAAAAACATAGTTAATCACCTTAACTTTTACACCAGAAACCTTAGCACCCTCTTCATCGAAGGTAATATATAATAATTGATTATATAAAGAAAGTAGAGTTACTATAGAAATAATACTAAGTACAAGCATTATGTATAAATCATTTTTTGTAACAGTCAGAATGCTTCCAAATAAATAAGAATTAACATTGGCACCTGCTTTGCCTGTACTTACTAAAGTTATACCAACACCTACACTAAATGTAAGTAAAATTGCCAAAATCAATTCTGCGTATTTTTTATAATAATCTCTTAAAAATTCAATAGATAAACCGCATAGAGCTGTAAAAACAAAAGCACAAATTATGGGGTTATATCCAAGAACTAAGCCAATAGCCACCCCAGCGAAGGAGGCGTGCGACATAGTATCTCCCATCATGGAATACCTTTTTAATACAAGAAAAACCCCTACAATTGGGAACAAAATAGAAATTAAAACTGATGCAATTAAAGCATTTTGCATAAAACCATATTCAAACATAAAGTAATGTTACCCCCTTTCTTCATTTAATTTGTTTTTATAATTATGTATATTATAAAGTATTCCGCTACCATTACCCATTTCAAAAATATTAGTTGAATTATCTAATGCAGCTTTTAAATTATGTTCTACAGAAACAACTGTAATACCTAGGTTTTTATTTAAGCCTTTAATAATTCTATATATATCTTCCATACTTTGAATGTCTACACCAGTAGAAGGCTCATCTAAAATTAATAACTCAGGGTCACCAATTAAACTTCTAGCAATAAAGATTTTTTGTTGCTGACCTCCAGAAAGATTTCCAATAAGCGTATGAGTATGACTTTCCATACCTACAGCTTGCAGACTTTTTAAAATTAAACTTTTATCTTTAAGCTTTAATACTTTCCTGTGGCAATTTAGCATCTCATAAACTGTTATAGGAAACTGCGCATTAAAATTTTCAACTTTTTGCGCTACATATGCGATTTTAGAAGTAAATATAATAATTTGACCACTATTAGGTTTTAATAAGTTCAATATTAATTTAACTAAAGTACTCTTGGCACTACCATTTTCACCTAGTATTGAGACGTAGCTACCTTTTTCAATTTTAAGATTAACCTTATCTAATATATATGGCTTTGAATTTGTATATGTAAAACATAAATTTTTTATGTTAATCATGTAAATCCTCCTCACTAATTCTTTCAGTTAACAACTATTAATTATTACAAAATTAACTATGCAAAAGGCAATAATAATATGTGCACAAAAATAGTAGCAACAAATAGTATACACCCAAATGCGAATAACTTGCAATAATCTCTTAGTGTTATTGATAAATAAATATATTAATATTTTTCATAAAATTTATATAATTGGTAAAACTGTATATGGCGATACTTAATTTAAAAGTATATATAATATTGTTTAAGTATCTACCAATAAGAGATACATGTTTATATGTATTAAGAAAGGTAGTGTTATTTTGAATAAAAACGAAATCTCAGCTCATGTTATTAGTAGAGTAGCGAAAGACAATCAAGGAGAAATTACAGCTTACGAACTTGAAAATGGAGAAATAGTTTCAAAAGAACAAGCAGTGCTGCTTGCAAAACAAGGAAATATAAGTGGAGTATCTGTCTCAACTTCAAAAAAAGGTGAAGAATTTTTAAAAAGTCTACCTGATCAAGATAAATCCAATAATTTAGACAATTTACCAGTTATAGATGATAATGATATCTATTAAAAACATTAAAAAACAGGGATAACGAATGTCCCTGTTTTTTAATGTTTTTAATGAGGGACGGTTAACAACTAATTTACATTAGTTGTTAGCTGTAATTTATATCCAAAAAGTTTTTCCTTTGAAAAAGGGGGAAGGTGTGTTTAAATGTGTTAATATTATGTAATAACTATATAAGCAGGAGGGTAAACAAATGGTATTGCTAAACAACACATTACAGTGCATTAAACCACTAAATAAAGAGGCTATGAAAAAAGCGTGGGATAGACTTGATAGTTTATCAAAACCTATAGGAAGTCTTGGTGAAATAGAAAATATTATAGCTAAGATGGCAGGGATTACTGGAGACATACATAATAAAATTAATAAAAAGAATGTAGTTATAATGTGCAGCGATAATGGAGTGGTGGAAGAAGATGTGTCTAACTGTCCTAAAAACGTAACGGCTATAGTTACTAATAATTTCACTAAAAAAATCACGGGTGTATATGTTTTATCAAAATTTGTTGGAAGTGAGATTACAGTTGTAGATATAGGCGTTGATGCAGACTTTAACAATCCTAAAATTGTAAATAAAAAAATTGCATATGGCACCATGAACATGATGAAGGGGCCCGCAATGACTAGGGAGCAAACAATTAAAGCTATAGAGGTTGGAATCGATACAGTTGATGATTTAGCGCGTAAGGGGTATGATTTGTTTGGTACCGGGGAAATGGGGGTAGGAAATACTGCCACAAGTGCAGCAATTTTGAGCGTTCTTTCAGGACTTGAAGTAGAGGTGTCAGTAGGTAAAGGTTCAGGAATTACGCAGGAGCAATTTATTAATAAAAAGAGGGTAATTAAGAAAGCTATTGAAGTAAATAAACCAGATAAAAATGATGTTATCGATGTACTTTCAAAAGTTGGAGGATTTGATATTGCGGGACTATGTGGGTGCTTCCTGTCAGCTGCGAAGAATAGGGTGCCTATTGTTATTGATGGATTTATAGCCTCAGCAGCTGCATTATGTGCTTATAGACTAAACCCATTAGTGAAGGAATATATATTTGCATCTCACTTATCTGCGGAACCGGGGGCAGCTTTTATAATGAAGGAAATAGGATTAAAACCTATGCTTAATTTGAACATGAGACTGGGCGAAGGGTCAGGTTGTCCACTTGCTTTTAATATAATTGATGCGGCGCTTTTCACTATGGATAATATGGGGACATTTGAAGAGGCAACGCTTGATAGTAAAAAGTATATAGATATAAGGGAGAATACCGTAGGGTAAAATTTAGGTGTGAGAATTTATGAATATTTATTTGTTAAGACATGGCCAGACTGAAGAAAATAGAAAAGGGTCTTATTATGGTAATTTGGATATAAGTCTAAATGAAATTGGCATAGCTCAAGGCAATAAGGCTAAAGATTTCTTTGATGGCATAAAATTAGATAGAGTATACGTTAGTGATAAAAAAAGAACTTTAGAGATGGCAAAGTTAGTTTTAGGACAACAGGAAATTGCAGTTATACAAGATAATAGAATAAATGAAACTGATTTTGGAGATTTTGAAGGGAAAACATACGAGGAAATTAAAGTTTCATATCCCCAACAGTGTATTTGTTGGCAAAATAATTGGAAAGAATTTGTACCTCCGAATGGAGAAAGTTATATTAAACTATGTGAAAGAGTTAAGAACTTTATGGAGCATATTAAAAAGCTAGAATGCGATAATATTTTAATATGCGCTCATTCGGGAGTCATAAGAGCTATATATTGTTATATTATGAATGAGAATATAGATTTGTTTTGGAAATTTGGTTGTAAAAATGGGGATATAAGCATTATAAAATATGAATATGGTAATTTATATATTGATGCTATTATTCATAATGCATAGTTAGAAAATTGATTTGAGGTATATTTAGTTCTTGACGATTAACTTTAAAATTAAAATAAACATTACTATTTAGGAAAGAGGTGAGCTTTGCAAGGACAAGTCTTTGCGAGCAAATAAAATGAGAGAATATTTAAATGATTTTTTACTGTTTTTCCAATTCTTCACACGGATACCTATAAATAAAAGTTTAAACTGTGACAAGGAAAACTTTAGGCGGGGATCTGTATTTTTTCCGGTGGTAGGATTATTTATAGGAATTGTCCAGTGGATAACTTATTATATATTAATAAAAGTGCTGCCAGTAGATATTACAGCAATATTTGTAGTTATTATACCGATAGTTATTACTGGAGGATTACATGTGGATGGACTTGGAGATACTTGTGATGGTTTCTTTTCGTTTAAAGGAGACAAACATAAAATAATAGAAATTATGAAGGACAGCACAGTAGGCACTTATGCAACTATTGCTATAGTATTTGATATGTTAGCACGATATGCAGCGGTCTGCACTATCATAGGAAAGAATTTACCACTCATATTAATTGCAACGCCAATAATTGCAAGATTTACCGTTGTTTTTATATCTTTTATTGGTAAGAATGCTAAAGAAACAGGCTCGGGTAATATATTTATTGGAAATATTGACATCAAAAGGGTGGTAATTTCAGGTATTATAACTATTGTATTTGGAACCTTATTAATAGGATTTAACAAAAGTGTTATATTGATACTATCAGCGTTACTTTTAAGTTTCCTATTTAATAAGTTTTGCGAGAGTAAAATTACGGGACTTACGGGAGATAGCTTAGGAGCTAATAATGAATTAGTTGAAATTCTAACTATGATCTTATTTATAGCAATAAGTTAAGATAAGATAATGGGGACGGTTAACAATTATTTATATTATAATTGGGTGCAAGTTGTTTATGGAAACTTGTACCTTTTTATCGTTGAATTAATTTATTGAACACTAATTTTAATTATTTTTATATTATACATAAGTAAAATGTATATTTTTGATACTTGTCCATAATTAAATGCATATATCCATCTGTTATTCTAATTTTTTTTATTTAATATAACAGATTTAATAAATAGGTAGGTTAAAGTAAATAATTAGAATGAATTTTAATGATTGTCATTAAGTTATTAATCATAATATTGAAGATTATATTAATAAATTATTACTAAGCATAACGTTTAATAAAATCCATGATAATATTCTCATATTTATCTTCTGTTCCAATTAATTCGATGCCAATAGTGCTTAATTTTGATACTCTAGCCTGTGTAATGTTTCCAAGAGTGCTGGATATATATAGCTAGATTTAAAATTACAGAGGTTCCTCATTAGAACAACGGTTAAGGCTTTTGCCCGTACAAGCTTTCTGCTGTACTTCATATAAAGATGAGTCTTTGATACATTCATCTTTGACGCTATATATTCTATTATATCTTCTGGCTTAAAGTTCCTTACAAGTATTTTTCGTTCACATTTATACTCTGATTTTTCATCTTTAAATTCTATTTCTTGTTTTAATTTTTCTCCATTACAGCGAAAGACAAGATTATAGTAATTCTTTCTTGCATTTTTTAGGTTATTACCAAAAGAGCTCATAATAAATCCATAATCAACTAATTTAAAAGAATCATGTCTTTTTCCTAAAAATATGGCTAGACTAGAAAAAGCATATTTTTCAGGACAATTTTTATATTCATCTATATCCGTAGGATTATTGTGTATATATAGAGATAAAGTCTTCAAATATCGTTCATTATTAACTATTTTACTCTTAAATCTATCTTTAAAAAGATGTCCTTCCCTTTTATATTTTTTATTAAAGTACATTGCATAAGAAAAATTTATTCCATGCATTGCCTTTGATATATCAGTACCATTAGCATCAATCATTAAATGAGAATGGTTATCCATAAGACAGTAACCGTAGATTTTAAAATTATAGAGATATTTATACTTTTTTACAAGTGATAAATACTTGTTCTTATCCTCATCATCCTTGAATAAATTTATTTCGCTGATACTTTTGCACATAATATGAAATATCGAGTCATCTGTTTTTTCTCTTGCCTTTCTTGGCATTAAAATCACCCTTCCTCATAGATTTTTATTTGAATTATTGCCTATGAATCGGGATGATATTCATAATCTTAAGCTAATATATATATATAAATAATTTAAATAGTTGTTAACCGTCCCTAACTATTTTTGTGAATCATTTTTTTGCCTATTAAACTAAGGAGACACTCTAAATATTGACAGTACGGCTTAAATATAATAAACTAGAATTAATAGAGAATTGAATATGATTTTAGGTGCCTTGAAATAGGTGAAAAGGGAATGCGGTTTAAATCCGCAGCAGCCCCCGCTACTGTAATTGATGAAAAACTTTTAAATGCTACTTCGTAAATTAAAAATGAGGAAGGATAATTAAAGGAAGAATCAAAAGCCAGGAGACCTGCCTAAATGATGTTAACAAGCTTTCGGAGGGAAAGAACTATTTAATTATGGATTAATTAAAAAGTAGTCGCTATCGTATGCGTACTATTTTTTTTGTTTTAAAAAGCATTATATGTAAATGTTATGATAGATTTCGGAAAATATTTAGCAAGGTGGATGATCGAAATGAAGAAGGCAATTTTAATTGTAAGTTTTGGAACAACACATGAAGATGCAAGAAAAGTAACTATCGATGCAATAGAAGATAAAATAAGACATACTTTTGAAGAGTATGATATAAGAAGAGCATTTACTTCACATATTATTCTTAGAGTACTTAAGCATAGGGATAATATTCATGTAGATACTCCAGAAGAAGCTTTGGAAAAGTTAAAAAGCGAAGGATATAATGAGGTAATTGTTCAGCCTTTGCATGTTATTCCTGGAGTAGAATTTGATTATATAAATAATGTAGTTAATAGATACAAAGAATGTAAAGCATTTAAAAATATCTTAATAGGAAGACCTCTTTTATGTTTTAAGGGAGAAGAAGCAGGCGTGCCAGATGATTACTCAATAATGGTGGATGCTCTATCAAAGCAATTGCAACCAATGGATACAGTAATTTTGATGGGGCATGGTACAAACCATATTGCAAATGCAGTATATTGCTGTTTTGAAAGCGTTTTAAGGGATAGAGGTTTTAACAATGTCCATGTAGCAACCGTGGAAGGGTATCCAACTTTGGAAAGAGTAATACCTAATGTTACGACTCAGAGTATTAGCGAAGTCACTTTAATGCCACTACTGCTCGTAGCAGGAGACCATGCCAAGAATGACATGGCGGGAGATGCAGAGGACTCCTGGAAGAGTATTTTAGAGGCAAAAGGGTTTAAAGTTAAAATATATCTGCATGGGTTAGGGGAAAATAGTGACGTTCAAGACATTTATATACAGCACATTAATGATGTAATTAATGAAAAGTTTAAGAATGTAGGGAAAACACATAAGGGAAATTAAAATTCTGCGTAAGTTATAAGTAACTAAAGTACGGTAGATGAGAGTTACAAGTAGAAAGGAAGGTATTCAATGATACATGGTGGAGATGTTTATACTAATGGATTACTTGAGGGGCGAGAATTAATAGATTACAGTTCTAATATTAATCCATTAGGGGTTCCTAAAAGTTTCACTGATAACATTAGTGAAGCCGTAGATGCTTTAACAAGATATCCAGATATTCAATATAGGGAGGTATTGAAAGAATTAAAAGAATACATTGATTGCCCAAAAGAATATTTTGTTTTAGGAAATGGGGCTGCAGAAATAATTGACTTAGTTATAGCTTGTCATAAAAATCTACTAATTGTGGTGCCATCTTTTGTAGAGTACGAAATTGATGCTAAAAAGTGGAATTGTAGTATAGAGTATTCTTATTTAAAAGAGAAGATTAATGAGAATACCTTATTAAAGCATGAATATGCTGAGCTTTCCTATGATTATGAGGATATTCTTAATAGATTACAGAGTGTAGAAGGTGTGGTTTTAGGTAATCCAAATAACCCCAATGGCAATATCATAAATAAGGCTGAGTTTCAAAAAATTCTTGAATATTGTGAATGTAACGACAAAGTCATAATAATAGATGAGGCTTTTATAGAATTTACTGGAGATTCACAGCACAGTTTCAGTGAAAAAGTTAAAACATACAAATGTTTATTTATAATAAGAGCATTAACCAAATTTTTTGCGATGCCTGGTATAAGGTTTGGGTATGGAATAAGTAGTAACGTAGACCTATTAAAAAAAGTTAAAGAAAAACAAAACCCCTGGAACATAAACTGTTTTGCAGAAATGGCTGCACGTCATGTGTTAAAAGATAACGTTTATATTGAAAAAAGCAAAGAGTGGATAAGAGCGGAAAGGCCTAGGTTTATAAGATCACTTGAAAATATTTCATTTATAGATAAAGTGTATTTAACCTATGGAAATTATGTATTATGCAAATTAAAAGGACTGGACTCAGAGACACTTTATAAACTATGCCTAGCTCAAGGATTTGTTATAAGAAAAGCAGATAATTTTAGAGGACTAGATAAACAATATGTAAGGCTTGCTATTAAGGATAATGATAGGAATGGAAAATTGATTAAGTGTTTGAAAAACTTAGAATTGATAGTGAAAACATTGGGGACAGTTAACAACTAATTGCACATTAGGGGATAGTCCGCAAAAGGATGTGAATATAAATGAAGAGTATAGTCATAGCTTCAGATTCAAGTGGTGGTGGTAAGACCACAGTAACACTCGGAATTATGAAAGCGTTTAAAAATAGGGGATTTGAGATACAAGGGTATAAAGTAGGACCTGATTATATAGACTCAGCTTTTCATACAAAGATAACAGGTAAAGGTTCAAGAAATTTGGATTTGTATCTTATGGGAGAGGCGGGAGTTAAGGCTAGCTTTTCTAGAGGATGCGGAGAATTGGGTGTGGTCGAAGGTGTAATGGGTTTATATGATGGAAAAGGCATAAATACATCCTATTCTACGTATCACGTGTCAAAGGTTTTAGACTTGCCTATCATACTTGTATTGTCTCCAAAGGCTCAGGTAGCAACCCTCTGTGCAGAAATTAATGGAATAGTAAATTTTAAAGATGCGAATATAAAGGGCATAATACTAAATAATATAACAGAAAATTATTATAAGTTACTTAAGGCAGCAATTAAAGAAAACTGTAACTTGAAAGTGTTAGGCTATCTTCCAAAAGATGAACGATTAAGCTTAAAAAGTAGGCACTTAGGGCTAATTCAAAGCAGTGAAACAGAGGATTTAGATGAGAAAATTGAAATCTGTGCCAAGTTATTAGAAAAGCATTTGGATATGGATTTATTGTTAGAACAATTTAAAGAAAGTGAAAGGCATATAGATGATTTCCATGTGGAGAATAAGGGGAAAAGGATAGCGGTAGCCTATGACAAGGCCTTTAGTTTTTATTATAAAGAAAACTTAGAGCTTCTAGAGGAAATGGGACAAGTTATATATTTTAGTCCAATTAAAGATAAGAAGCTACCCAGTAATATTGATTTTCTTTACATAGGTGGAGGGTACCCTGAGGTTTTTATAAAGGAGCTATCTGAAAATACATCAATGCTTGGCAGTATAAAAAAAGCTCTTGATAATGGGCTACACTGTTACGCCGAATGTGGAGGATTAATGTATCTTACTGAGGGAGAAAAACTGCAAGGCGAAGAAAAAATATCACATAATACTGTTGGCTTTTTTAAGGGGTATTACACCTTAACAAAAAAGCTTCAGAACTTTGGGTATGCAGAAATAAAGGTAGGGGTAGAAAATAATATTTTACCGCAAAATATGAGTATAAACTGTCATGAGTTTCATAAATCTATTGTTAATTTATCTGAAGAAAAGGTATTTAAGCTTTCTAAAGAGGGTTATGATGGGTATGAGAAAAATTGGCAATGCGGATATGTTAAAAAAAATACTATGGCAGCTTATGGACATGTGCATTTTTGGGGAAACTTACAATGGTTTAAGGAGATTTTCAAATAGATTAATTAGTTGCTAACTGTCCCTACCTATGAACACTTATTTAAATTAAAAGAAAAGGAGATTAAAATATGGATTATATAAAGATTCCTATGGATATAGAAAAAAAAAGCTTCGAAATTATTGGAGAAGAAATGGGAGAACATAAATTTTCTGACAAAGAGCTTTCAATAATCAAAAGAGTAATACATACTACAGCAGATTTCGATTATAAAAACATAGTTTATATTAGGGATGGAGCTATTGATGAGGCTGTAGAGTTACTTAAAAATGGAGCTACCATTTATACTGATACAAAAATGGCACTGGCAGGTATAAACAAAAAAGCTCTTAAAGATTTAAATTGTAAGGCTTTATGCTATGTAAGTGATGAAAAAGTGGCAGAGATAGCAAAAGCGCGTCACATAACGCGGTCTATGGCAGCAGTTGAAAAAGCGGTAGATGATGGAGTAGAATTTTTCATATTTGGTAATGCACCTACAGCTTTGTTTAGATTAAAGGAACTAATCGAGGAAGGAAAGTGTAATGCTAAATTTATATTGGCAGCACCTATAGGTTTTGTTGGAGCAGCAGAATCTAAGAAAGAAATTGAAAAATTAGATCTGCCAATGATAACAGTGCGAGGAAGAAAAGGTGGAAGCACAGTAGCTGCATCCATTTTAAATGCACTGATGTACATGATAGTAGATAGGAGTTAGTAATCCGCTAGAGTTTCATAGTTATTAGGCATTTTGAAATAAATGTTAGGTATCTTTAAATGAATAAGAAACTTAACAGGGGGTACGTAATAATGCTGAATTTATATGTTAATAGTAATGGAAAAAAGCTTAGATGTGGATATACCACTGGTTCTTGTGCTGCTGGGGCAGCAAAAGCTGCCACACAAATTTTATTTTATGATACCGGAATAGACGAGATAAGGATAGATACTCCAAAGGGTATAGAATTATTGCTACCAATATCTAAGGTAGCAAAGGGAGAAAATTTTGCTGAGTGTTGTATTATAAAAGATGCGGGGGATGACCCTGATGCAACTAATGGTATAGAAATTTGGGCAAGGGCTGAAAAAGCAGAATCAGTATATACATTAAAAGGTGGAAAAGGTGTAGGGATAGTTAGAGGAGAAGGATTATATGTACCCAAAGGGGAATGGGCAATAAACCCAGTACCTAGAAAAATGATAGAAAAAGAAGTAAAAGAGGTGCTTCCTAAGAACTCTGGGATTACAATAACTATATTTGTGCCTAAGGGAGAAGAAATAGCCAAGAAAACATTTAATCCTAGACTTGGCATTGAAGGTGGTATATCAATACTCGGAACAACAGGAATTGTGACACCAATGTCAGAAGAAGCTCTCACACAATCTATACATATAGAAATATGTCAAAAGGTAGCTGCGGGGCATAAAAATCTTACCTTAGTTTTTGGTAACATGGGTGAGGATGTGGCTGCACAGGTAGGCCTTAAAGTTGACAATATAGTAATGATTTCAAATTTCATAGGATTTGCACTAAACAGCTGTATGGAAAAGGAAGTAGAAAGTGTAATTTTAGTAGGACATATAGGAAAGGTAAGTAAAATTGCAGCGGGATGTTTTCAAACTCACAGTAGAGTATGTGATGTGAGGCTTGAAGTAATAGCTTTAGAACTGGCGTTGGCTGGAGCACCTACGCAGCTTATTACACAGGTATATAAGGAAAAAACTACTGAAGGAGCAATAAAGCTAGTAGGTGAAAATTATAAGGATATATATGAAAACATTGCAAATAAGGTAAAGCGAAGATTATTCCAGTATACTTATGAAACAATTCCGGCAGAGGTTATTATGTTTTCTATGGATAAGGGAATTCTCTGTGACACAAGAAAGAATAGTTATAATGGTTAAAATGCTTAGGGACAGTTAACAACTAATAGATGAATAAATAATGAAAGGTAGCAGAGTATATGGTTTATATAGTGGGTATTGGGCCTGGAAGCCCTAAATATATTATTCCTTTGGCAGTAGAGACTATAGAAAAGGTTGATGTAATCATAGGATTTGAAAGAGCTGCAATGAGTATACCAAAGATTAATGTCGAAAAGATAGTAGTGAAAACATTAAAGGATATTATGAATTTTATAACAGAAAACATAGAGAAGGATATCGCAATAATAGCATCAGGTGATCCATGCTTTTATGGTATCACAAATTATATAAAGAGTAATTTTAAAAGCAAAATAGAAATAGTACCTGGTATAAGTTCTTTTCAATACTTAATGTGTAAGCTCCAAAAGCCGTGGCAAAACGCTTATTTAGGTAGTATGCATGGAAGACGAGAAGAATTCATAAAAATAGTGCGGGAACACGAGATATCTGTGTGGCTTACGGATAAAAGTAATTCGCCACAAGCTTTATGTAGAAAGCTCTATGAAAATAATATTAAAGCCACAGCATATGTTGGGGAAGAATTATCATACGAGGATGAAAGAATAATAAAAGGTACAGTGGAAGAAATTAAGGAAAAAACTTTTAATGACCTTAGTGTGGTTGTTATAGAAAATTTAAATTAAGTAAGACACATAAAAATAAACAATAATATTGATTTGTTTGTGCTTACTTAGATATGGGGGATTAAACATGGCAAAATTATATGGTGTAGGGGTAGGACCAGGAGATAAGGAATTACTTACAATAAAAGCAATAAAAACTATTGGAAAATGCGATGTAATAGTAGTGCCTAGTGCTATGAATGGAGGCAAAAGTATAGCACATGAAATAGCAGAAGAGTATATTAATAAGGACTCTGAGGTGCTAGTTAAGCATTTTCCTATGGGGGGAGAAGAGCAGGAATCTAAAATATATGAAGCATTTAAAGCTGTTGAAGAAAAGCTAAAAGCTGGGAAAGATGTGGCTTTCTTAACTATAGGCGACCCGTTTGTATATAGTACATATATATATCTTTTAAATTATATAAAGGAAAGCGGATATGAAGTTGAAACAATTCCAGGTATAACATCATTTTGTGCTTGTGCGAGTATTGCAAATGAGTATTTAGTAATTGGTAATGAGCCTCTTTTAATACTTCCAGCATCTAGGCTTGATACTATAAAGGATGAAAAATTCTTAGTAATTATGAAGGTTTATAAAGTAGAAGAGGAAGTAATAAATCATCTAGAAGCAAAGGGATATAGCTATGTATATGTTAAAAAAGCAGGTAGGGAAGGACAAGAAGTTCTAAGAAGCCGTTTGGATATATTAAAAAATAAAGAGTACATGAGTTTAATAATTGCTAAGAAGGAATAGGGTAGGGACAGGTAACAACTAATTAAGCGGGGACGGTTAACAACTATATCAATAATAATTAATAAGGGATAGGTGGATTTTATGGTTTATTTTATAGGTGCAGGGCCAGGAGATGTGGATTTAATAACAGTTAAGGGAAGAAATATATTATCTAGTGCAGATGTAGTTATATATGCGGGATCGCTTGTGAGTGCTGAGCATATGACTTTCTGTAAGGAAGATGCAGTAATTCATAATTCCGCTTCAATGACACTCGAAGAAGTTATTGAGGTTATGAGAAAGGCACATATTGAAAATAAAAATGTAGTAAGACTACATACTGGAGACCCAGCTATATACGGAGCTATAAAAGAACAAATGGATGAGTTAGATAAACTAAATATAGATTATTCAATAGTACCAGGAGTAAGCTCCTTTTCAGCGGCAGCTTCTGTTATAAAAAAAGAATTCACACTTCCAAGTGTAACTCAAACTTTAATTTTAACAAGAGTAGAGGGTAGAACCCCAGTACCTGAAACAGAAGATTTAGAAAAACTTGCATCAGTTGGAGCATCTATGGCTATTTTTTTATCTATAAGTATGATAGACAAGGTAGTTGCAAAGCTTAAAGCAGGTTACGGAAGGAATGTTCCAATAGCTGTGATTGAAAGAGCTACTTGGCCAGATGAAAGAGCTATTATTGGGACTTTAGATGATATAGCAGAAAAGGTAAAAATAGCTAAAATAACAAAATGTGCTCAAATTCTTGTAGGCGATTTTATAGATTGTGAATATGAAAAGAGCCTTTTGTATGACAAGACCTTTACACATATGTTTAGAGAAGGAAAAAAATAGATAGCGAAGGGGATGTAGAATTGGGTAAATTATATGTAATAGGAATAGGACCAGGTGGACTTTCTCATATGACAATAAGAGCAATGGAAGCCATTAAAGAGAGTGATATAGTTGTAGGCTATAACAAATATATAGATATGATAAAACCATTATTACAAGGCAAGGAAGTATTCTCTACAGGCATGATGGGAGAAGAAGAAAGATGCAAAAAGGCATTAGAGCTTTGCCGTGGTAAGATAGTTAGTGTAATAAGTACTGGTGATGCTGGAATTTACGGAATGGCGGGATTAATTCTTCAGCTTCGAATAGATGAGGAGGTTGAGGTTATTCCGGGAGTTACAGCATCGTCAGCTGCAGCTTCAGTACTAGGAGCACCTTTAATGCATGACAATTGTAACATAAGCTTAAGCGATTTAATGACTCCATACGAATTAATTACAAAAAGAGTAAAGTTAGCCGCAGAAGGCGATTTCATAATTTCATTATATAATCCTAAAAGTAAGGGTAGACCTCATTATTTAAAAGAAAGTATAGATTTAATAAAAAAATATAGAGAAGGAACAGTACCAATAGCCGTAGTTAAAAATGCGCTTAGGGATGGACAAGAAGTAAGTATATCTACATTAGATACCTTTGATGAAAACATAGTTGATATGCTTTCAATTGTTATAATTGGTAACAGTCAAAGCTATGTAAAAGATGGTAAGTTTATAACACCAAGAGGTTATAAGGTTTAAAAAAATTGAGGGACAGTTAACAACTGTTTAACTATTAGTAAACTAATAAGTAAGAAAAAGTTCTTAACCGTCCCCAACTATTTTAGGATGTGAATAAAAATGATAGGTTTAATTGTAGGGACTTCAGAGGGGAAAAATATTCTTGCAGGACTGAATGGGTTTACAGAGGATATTTTCATCTCAACAGCTACGGCTTATGGCGCAGAGCTTTTGAAAAATTATAAATATAAAATTTTCAATGAAAAACCATTAGACCTTTCAGGGTTAATGAAAGTCATACGATTACATGATATTAAAATATTAATTGATGCATCTCACCCTTATGCTCTAGAAATTACTGAAAATGCAATGGAAGCATGTAAAATCTATGGAGTACAATATGTTAGATATGAGAGGCCATCAGTTGTGGAAAAATTTAAGAAAAATAAAAATGTTATTGTGGTGGAGGATTATGATAGTCTATATACACAGCTTACAAAAGTAGAGGGAAATATTTTAAATACCACTGGTAGCAGAAATATAGATAAAATTCTAAGTTTTAATTTAAATAATAGGATAATACATAGGGTTTTACCTTCTGTTAAGGTTCTAGAAGAGATTTTAGAATTAGGAATAAGAGTTGAGGATATAGTGGCGATGAAGGGTCCTGTAGGCTATGAATTAAATTGTGGCTTTATTAAAGAATACAAGGCTAAGGCAATACTCATGAAGGATAGCGGAGTTCAAGGTGGAACTTACGACAAAATAAAAGCAGCTATAGATAATAATATACCAGCGTTTATAATAGGAAGAAAACCAATGGTATATTCACAGGTGTTTTATAGTGAAATAGAACTTATAAAATATATATCGGAATTAACGATGTAAAAATTAGTTTATACAAACCCCTTTAGTTTAATATTAGCTAAAGGGGTTTATAATTATGTATTATTTAAATTCATTAACTGTCTCACATACCTGTATGCATACATTTGTAGTTATTTGTACAAACTAATTAAAATGATTGTGGATGTATCACTATTGATACACATATATTATAGTGATATAATATTGATATTATGTAATGTAGGAGGATTTAATTTGAATAAAATAGCGTTGATTACAGACACTACAAGCGATTTAAGTAAAGAAACAATAGAGAAATATAATATAAATGTATTACCCTTTAGGATTATCTATTCTGATAGAGAATATTTGGATAATATAGATATATCGCCACAAGAAGTTTACGATAATATGAAAACAGAAGTACCTACATCCTCTTTGCCATCAATGAAGGATATGGAAGAACTGTTTTTGAAATTAGAAGAAGAAGGATACACTCATGTTATAGCAATAACTTTATCTACTGGGTTATCAGGTATATTTAATGCTGTGAAGCTTACAAGTGAAAATCATCCAAGTATTATTACTCATGTATGTGATTCACAATCTATAGCCCTAGGCGAAGGATTAATAGTAACGGAATGTGGAAAGCTGATACAAGAAGGAAAGAGTTTTGAAGAAATTGTTGAAGCTATTCCGTCTATTAAAAAAAGAATCCATCTATACTTTGTAGTAGGGACTTTAGAGTACTTAAAAAAAGGTGGAAGAATAGGGAAAGTTGCAGGCACAATAGCTGAGCTTTTAAACATTAAACCTATAATTTCGTTTGATGATGAAGGTAAGTATTGTACATGTGAAAAGGTAAGGGGTAGAAAGCAATCTCTTAATAAACTTGTAGAACTTACAAATAGCATTTTAGATAAAAAGAAGTGTAGGGTTTATATATTACACGGTGATGCATTAGAAGAGTCTAAAAAAGTAATGGAAAGTATAAGTCTCCATCCAAATGCTATTTCCGTAGAATTCGGAGGATATATAAGTCCTGTATCAGGGGTTCATAGTGGACCAGGTTTGGTAGGAATGGTTTGTATAGAGGAACCTTAAATAAAAATGGATGATATAGTGAATAAAGAAAGTGAGATAGACATTAGGGTGCAGGAAAAGAGGTTGTATGTTGAATACAAGAAAAAACTTTTACAGCTTCGAAAAGTTCAAAAGGAAAAAGAAGCTGTAGGTCAAGTATTCACAAAAGGGTTACTACCTTTGTACGTGCTATACATTCTAAGTTTAGGCGAAACTAATGGAAACGATATATCTCATAAAATTGGTGATAGAACAAATGGTCTTTGGATTCCTAGTACAGGCGGAATATATCCTCTTTTAAAAAAAATAGAAAAAGAAAAATTGATTATTGGGGAATGGAGTAATTCCAAGAAAGCACAGAAAATTTATAAAATCACGGTGGAAGGTAGAAGGCAGCTAGAAAATAAAAAATACCTACTACAAGATAAAATAGAAGAGGCTTTAGAAGTATTTAAAATTATTTATAGTGATTTATACAATTAAATATTATAACAAAAGAAGCTGCAGGTGAACTCACCCTAAGGGTGTATTATCACCTGCAGCTTCTTTTGAATTTCACTAACTCAAAGCTTAAGCTTTAAGTCTCCTTGACTAATCCACCCTTTCTTCCTCATAAGTTCTGAGAAGAGTAGGGTTAAAACAGCAGGGGCTATAAAGTGTAGAAGTAATATTTTTAAAACTATCACCGAAGTAGGTTGGCTCCCCTGCATAGCGGCAAGGGTTCCAAACTGACCTACAAGACCGCTAGTACCCATACCTGCACCTAGAGAGTTGTTTTTCATGGAGAAAACCGTAGTAGCAAGAGGGCCGAGTATTGCACCGGCAAGTGTTGGAGGTATCCAAACCTGGGGACGTCTTATTATGTTAGGTACTTGTAGCATAGAGGTACCTAGTCCTTGAGATACTAAACCACTTATCTTATTTTCTCTATAACTAGAAACAGCAAAACCTATCATTTGAGCACTGCAACCAACAGTGGCGGCACCGGCTGCAAGGCCAGACATTTTTAGTGAAATTGCTATGGCAGCACTACTAATTGGAGCAGTAAGCGCTAAACCCATTAAAGTAGATACAGCAATACCCATTGGAATAGGCATAAGAGTTGTAGCAGAATTTATGACTGCACCAATATTCGTCATAAGAACTGAGATATAAGGGCCAACAAACTTACCGGATATACTTCCAGTAACAATAGTAACAATGGGAACTATAACAATATCAATCTTAGTTTTTCCAGACACAAAGTTGCCAAGTTCTGCACCTATTACTGCAGCAATGAAAGATCCTACTGGGCCACCACCCATATACATATATCCAAAAGCACCAGTAGCAGCGCAGGAGAACATAGTAAGTGGGGTAACTTTTAAGCCCCAAGCTATAGCTACACCAATAGCTGCGCCAACTACGGGGGATTTAGCTGAAATGATTTCTGCAAACTCTTTAAGGAACTCTAGTGCAGGTATTTTTGATAATTGACTTAGTATTAGTCCAATAATTAATGAAGCAAATAGACCTAATGCCATCGCACTCAAGGCATCTAAAAAATATCGTTTAAGGCCTTTTTTTACAACGATTTTGAATTTTTCCATGAGTTTTCCTCCTAATAAAATATATACTTTGTTAAGTTATGAATATAAAGGATGTTTATAATATTATGCACATTAACTGTTATTTAACTCAGGTGCACATGTATATACTAGTGTATATACATGTGCACCTGACAACATTATAACATCTTATTATAAACACATCAATAAGATATACAAAAAAAATGACAAGCCTAATATATAGTGAATTATTAGTACCGCAATATTCATTATAGGGTATTTTATATCTATTAATCAGATTGATCCATACATTACCATTATGGCGTTAGCGCCTTTGCCTTCTATTTTAGGTATAGTTGAGGTTCTATGGAAGCTATCAGTACTGTGGCTAACACCGCTTACATTGGTTTCCGGAGTATCACTTTGGATAGCAATGAAAATCAAAGGAGATTATGCGGTAGCTGCGATTGTATCAATTTGGTCAATGGTAATTTTATATATGTGCATCGATAAGAAATTTGTAAATACCATTATGCAACTTGATACTGTTGCATATATGGTTATATTATCAATCAGTACATTAATGTTAGTACTACAGCTTAAAGCTTTACACAGCAGATATAATAATATTTTTGAGAGGGGAAATCAAATTGAAATTAGTGCTTGAAAACATATCAAAACAGTACAAAGACAAATATGCGGTTAAAAATCTAAAGGTTGAACTAACCCCAGGAGTGTATGGACTTCTTGGTCCTAATGGTTCGGGGAAGACAACACTTATGAGAATAATGACGGATATTTTAAACCCAACAGGAGGAAGAGTTATTCTTAATGGTGAGGATATTAAGGTAATGGGAGATAGGTATCGGGATATTCTGGGTTATTTACCGCAAAATTTTGGTATATATAAGGATTTTACTGCCCATAGGTTTCTTATGTACATTTCAGCCTTGAAGGGACTTGATACACGTTCTGCCCAAAGAAAGGTTGACGAACTGCTTGAACTTGTTAATTTGAAGGCAGTTAGCAAAAAAAAGCTGGGAACATTTTCAGGTGGAATGAAACAAAGAATAGGAATAGCACAGGCATTACTAAATGATCCTAAAATTCTTATATTGGATGAACCTACCACAGGACTTGATCCAAAGGAGCGGATAAGATTCAGAAATTTGATATCAGATATGTCAAAGGATAGAATTATAATATTTTCTACTCACATTGTTTCGGATATAGAATATATTTCAAAGGAAGTACTTCTGCTTAAAGATGGAGAGCTTATTGAAAAAGATTCTATCGATAATATTCTAAAGAATATGGAAAACAAAGTATGGAGCGCTATAGTTGAGGAAAATATGCTAAATGAGCTTAACAAGGATTTTAAAGTAGGCAATATAATGAGAAAAGAAAAAGGCATTGAAGTAAGAATAATAAGCGATGAAAAACCTTTACCTAAAGCGAAAGTTGAAGTTCCAAGACTAGAGGATTTATACATGTATTATTTTGAGGAGGAACAAACTGATGAGCAAGCTATTTAATTTAATAAAGCATGAGCTTTATAAAATTTATTATAAGAAAAGTGTTTTAATTTTATTGGCAGTGTTTGTAACAATTATAATATTAAGTACAATATTGACAGGTGGTGGGGATAAAGCGATAGAGGCTAAAAATTTAGTCAAAGAATATTATAAAACTGGTGGTAATGTAACAAAACTTAGTCAAATTACACAAAAAGAAAAAGAGGGATTATCAATCTATACAAATATTTTTAACTTAGAGGAATATAAAACAAATAATGATGAAAATGTTGCTGAATTGCAAAAGAAGTTAAATGAAATGAAGGCCAGTGGTATCACTGGATATGAGTACAAATCAAAGGTTATGGAGCTTAATATGTATAAAAAAGTAAACGAGAATGAAAAGCCTTATTACTTAGGTTTTTGGGGGAATATTAATCGTATAAGTACAAGTTATATTATACCTGTTGGTTTACTACTACTTTTATGTTTGGGACTTTCAGGAGTATTTTCAGAAGAATACTCGAGTGGTATGGATGCACTTATATTAAGCAGTAAGTATGGTAAAAAAACTATAATTACTGCAAAGGTCCTTGCTTCATGTATATATTCTTCTTCTGTTGTTTTAATATTTGGAATTACAACGATTCTATCATCTATTTTATACTATGGAAATATAGAAGGTTTTGATAGCCCGATGCAAGCTTTGGGAATGTATTCTTTTAGCCCATATCAGCTAAATATATCTCAGGTATATTTATTGAAGTTCTTGATGATATTTATAGGGATATTAGCATTCGGGTTATTGATTTTAATGTTTTCCTCACGTATAAGGAATCTACTTGTAACGTTCTTCGTTAGTTTTGCAGCAATTCTAATACCTAAATATCTTGCTGGAAATATGAGTCTTGAGCAATCTAAACTTGGACTTATAAATTCATATGGTTATTTTATAAGTCCTTCTGCTTTATTACAAATGGTTAATACTTATAATATATTTGGGACACCTGTGATAAATATATTCGCTTGTGGTATTGCTTTAATAATATTTTCTATGATTTATATATATATTACAAAGCGCTCTTTTAGAAAACATGAAGTTATTAATTAAATTACAGTTTTTGAAGTATAGATGGAGGTGAGTTTATGGATTTAGTAAGACATGAATTGTATAAAATATTTTCAAAGAAGATAGTAATTATTGGAATAGTGATACTTGCAGGTTTCATTGTATTAAAAGCTTCGCAGCTTTCTTATGTAAATAATACATTTAAAAAATATAATAATGCAATTAATACTGGTGAAAGTACAATAATGGTAAGTAATATGGAGCATGAGATATTATATAGCACAATTTCTCGTCCTAACATATTGTGGTCAAATCACAAAGAGAAGCTTACTAAACTAAAAAATGAAATAACAAAAATTCAAAAAGTAAAGGGGATAAGTAGTTATGCTTATAGGAAAAAGAACCTAGAATATACTTACCTTAAAAAGATAGGATCACCAGAAGCCATCAGTTACCATAGTATATGGCCGTCTATTCTTAGAAAAAATGATATATATTGCTTTATTGCGTTTCTTATTATACTTGGAATATCTCCTATATTTTCTGAGGAATATTCAACTGGTGTTGATGATCTAATACTAAGTAGTAAAAAAGGAAGAAATACTATAGTAAGAGCAAAAATATTAGCAGCGGTAGTATATATCATTGTTATTGCAGGTTTTGCATGTACACTTCAGACAATTTTCGATATAAGTATGCTGGTGGGTAATTATAGCGGTGTTGCATTCCCTTTAAGCATGTTTGGACATTTTGTTCTTCAATTTCTAACTAATCTTACTGCGGGTATAGCTCTTGGTTTATTCATTTTAGTTATTTCTGAAAAAGCTAAAAATTTGCTTATTCCGGCATTCACTGGAATTGCGGCTGTTGTAGCTATAAATGTAATTGAAATTATTCAAAGTATTCTTCCAGAGTGGCTAAAGAATTTAACAGATTTTTATTATATAAGATACATTTATTCGGATTATTTGTATAAAGACTTTAAAGCGTTTAATATACTGGGATATCCTGTATTATATCCTTACCTAGCATTCTTTGTAATGTTAGTAGCATCAATAAGTTGTATATTAATGACTAAGCGCTTATTTATTAATCATGATGTTTCAGATTAAGAAATTTGGAGGATAAATATGAGAAAAATATATTTGTTGTTGGCATTATCTATAGTTTTAATGCTTTCAGGTTGCAATGCAAAAAATAATGCTGTAACTACTGCATTACAAAGCTCTAATAGTGAAAATACTCCTACTTCTAAAAGTGGGACGTATATTGTGAGGCATCCTCCTACACCCGGAGAAAATATTGGTGGTCTTAATGTAATAACAGGTCACAAATCAAAGTTCTTAGGAGATGTGAAAAATTTTAACGGTTATCTTGATTTACGGCATAGTGACTTAAGTAATGTTAATCTAAGTCAAAATAGTGAACAACTTAGTAATTGCTTTTTTAGTAATCATACTAAATGGCCTAAAAAAATGACAAAAGAATATAAGCCAGATACCATTTTGGAGCTTGGTAAAAATCAAGGATTAGGAATAAGCAAGCTTAACAATGAGGGTATAGATGGTAGAGGAATTAATATTGCTATAATAGACCAGCCCTTATTAGTTGATCATGAAGAATATAAAGATCAGATAAAGTTCTATGATGAGATCAATGGCAATGGAGCAGCATCAATGCACGGGCCTGCAATGACGTCAATAGCTGTAGGTAAGTCAATAGGAGTTGCACCAAAAGCTAATCTTTATTATATTGGTTGCTATAATTTTAATACTAAAGAAAATAATTCGAAAATAGATTTCATATGGGAGGCAAAAGCAGTTGATAAAATTGTAAAAATTAATAAAACCCTTTCTGAAAAAGATAAAATAAGAGTATTATCAATTTCATCTGTATGGTCTCCTAATAATAGAGGATATAAGGAAATGAATGAAGCGGTGAAAAGAGCCGAAAATGCTGGGATTTTCGTTATATCTGCCAATATATTTGAAACTTCTAATTATAAGTTTTGGTATTATGGAGTTGATAGAGAACCTATGGCTGATCCAGAGAAACAATCCTCCTACAAACCTCATAAATGGAGTAATTGGATTTCTTTCGTAGCAGAGATACCTGGTTTTGGTAAATATTATGAAGAAAAGTATAATGAATTAGCAACAAAAGAAATGCTATTAGTTCCAATGAGTTCAAAAACCTTTGCGATTCCAGAAGATGTCAAGGGCTACAGTTTTGCTAGAATAGGTGGGTGGAGCTCGGTAGAACCTTATCTTGCTGGATTATATGCCCTTTCTTGTCAAGTAAAACCCAATATTACTCCCGATCTATTTTGGAGTACTGCACTGAAAACAGGTGATACTATGGAGATAAAGAATGAAGGTAAAGAAACCAAAACAGGCAAACTTATAAATCCAACAAAACTAATAGAGGCATTAAAGGATGATAAGTAAGAATTTTAGCGCACCATAAAGTTCTAGGAATTTTTGCAAATCCTAGAACTTTAATTTTAATATTTTTTATCAAAAACACGCAATAACTAATCTTCGCGTAAATCTAAATAAGAACTACCATCAAGAGGAATTAGAGCTTGAAGGCCTGGAATATCGTTAGCTAATCCTACAGCATAAACAGTGTAAAAACGATTAGGTTTTAGTTTTATATTAGGGACGTATAAAGCAATAGTCGTGGTACCAGTAGGTCTAACTTCTAAAGTATAAGTTCCAACAGGGACTTCTATATAATCAGTAAATTGTTTGTACTTAATATTTTTAAGTAGAATTTTACCGTCTGGTAATGCAACATCTACAGCACCAAGATTAGGTGATAAATGAGCAAATTTAATATAAGCATTGTTACTAGGATTTATAACTATAGGTTCTGGAATAGGTAGTAACTCAATGTTAGGTAATAGACCAATAACTGCAACGGTGTAAATTTTTTCAGGCGGAATAAAAATATTTTTATTAAGTACAGGTGTAGTTTTAGTACCTGTAGCATACAATTTTACATTGTAATTTCCAGCCATAACTTCTATATAATCTGTAAAAGCACCATAAGTAAGGTTTTTAAATTTTAACATATCATTAATATATACATCAACAGCTGGGGATTTAGGTGAAGCATGAAGAATCCTAAAATAAGAATTCTTAGGGGTAACTCTATATAGCGGATAAGGATCATTATAATTGTTTGGACAATAGAACATAAAAGGCTCCCTTCAAATATTTCTACTGTATTAATATATGAAGAACAATCCTAGAATGTTACTGAAATTAGTTGTAACTCGACTATCACATGGTAAAACTCGTATTATTGAATGAATCTGTTGAATAAATAGCCAACTAATAAATCCCGGAGAATTAACATCTTCCGGGATTTATTAGTTGGCTATTTATGTAGAAATTTTTAAATAAGCTTAGAAATTGTATGGATTCCTAAGTTTGGTTCACACTAAAGATATCTACAATTTAAAGAAAAACTGATTATTTTATGCTTCCAGCTGCAATAGATTTTATAATTTGTTTTTGTGCTAAAAAATAAAATATTATAACTGGAATAATTGCGAGAGTTAGTCCCGCAAGAGCTAAATTCCACTGTTTGGTATATTCACCAAAGAAAAAGAAAGTTCTCAATGGCAATGTTTGTGTTCCTGGTCTATTAATAACTAAGGATGGCAATAAAAAATCATTCCAAATCCAAACGGTATTTAAGATAGAAACTGTAACAGTTATTGGTTTTAACAAAGGAAATATTATATACCAAAAGGTTTGAAATTTGTTGCAACCATCTAACATGGAAGCTTCATCTAACTCCTTTGGGATTCCTTTTACAAAACCATGATACAGGAATATGGATAAGGCTGATCCAAAGCCAAGATACATAAATATGAGTCCACCCATATTCAATAATTTAAATTTACCCATAATTCTAACTAGGGGCAACATGATTGCTTGAAAAGGTATTAACATGGATGAAATAAATAACAAAAGAATTGCGTTGCTCAGTTTTGTTTTTGTCCGCTCTAACATCCAGCCCGCCATTGAAGCGAATATTGCAATAACAATAACACCAGATATTGTTATTGTTAAAGAGTTAGTAATTGCATTTAAATAGTGCAACCTATCAAATGCTTCTTTATAATTATTTAAAGTGAATATTTCAGGAAAGGACAATACACTTGCAAATAATTCTTTTTTTGTTTTAAGGGAATTGATAATAATGATATAAAAAGGTGATAAAAATAATGCGCCTAAGGCAATACCAATAACTCCTAGAGCTAGTTTACCTACATTTAATTTTCTGGTTTTTTTTATCATGCTTCCACCTCATTTTTCTTAGAAAGATATACTTGTGTTAAAGTAACCGCACCAACTATTAGTAAAAATATAACAGCTTTTGCTTGCGCTACGCCCATTTGATTAAATTTGAATGCGGTGTTGTAAATATTCATAGAGAGCATCTGTGTTGAATTTGCAGGACCACCTGCAGTTAAGGATAAATTTTGGTCATAAAGTTTAAAGGAATTAGATAAAGTTAAAAATAAACTTACTGTAAAGGCAGGTCCTACTAGAGGGAATGTAATATTCTTTATTCTCTGCCATGCATTTGCGCCATCAATCTCAGCTGCTTCCGTAAGCTCTGGTGGTATGTTTTGAAGAGCAGCTACATAAATAACCATTAAATATCCTGACATTTGCCATGACATTAAAATTACTAATCCATAAAATCCAGTAGTTCCATCTGATAACCATCCAAGTAACCATTGCTGATGAAAAATAGTTCCAATTCCAGAAAAAACTTGCGTGAAAATAAACTGCCAAATAAATCCAAGTATAAGTCCTCCTATCAAGTTAGGCATAAAAAATATAGTTCTAAGTAGATTATTGCTTTTCATACCAGTTGTTACAAGTAAAGCGAGGCCAAATCCAATACAATTTATTACAACAACTGAAACTATAGTAAATTTAGCTGTAAATAAGAATGAAGCAAGGAAAGTCTCATCCTTAAATGCAGAGACGTAGTTTGCAAATCCGATCCAACTTATATCGGATGCAATTCCATTCCAGTCTGTAAAAGAATAGTAAACTCCAAAAAGCAATGGTATGATCAAAACTATAGTGAACACAGCTAAAATTGGACCTACAAACATCCAAAATGACGCATTATTTTTTTTCATTACAGTATCTCCTTTCGTACATTAGCTTGATATTAATAAAATCCTGGAACAGATTTGAACTTTCCCAGGATTTTGAAACCTTAAATCATATTCATTATTTTTTTCTTGCTGCTGACCAGGTCGTTTTCATATTATCTACTAATTTATCCCATGTGATGGTGCCAGCAATATATTTTTGAACGTCTGTTCCGAATTTTTCCATACCCCATGCAGTAGGATATCCCATAAATACCCATGGAATTGTTTTTCCTTCGTTTACGTATCTAAGTACTTCTTTACCTAGTGCATCTGTTGGTTGTAAGTTTTGACCGTCATAACCTTTGAAAGCTGGTATAAACTTAAAGTCTTTAATGATCATTTCTTTACCTCTGTCTGAAGTATATAACCAGTTTAAGAAGTCTGCAGCAGCTTTCTTAGCTCCATCATCTTTTGAACTGTTAATAGCCCAATACATAGGTACTCCAACTTGGATACAACCTTCTTTAACGCCATCTAAAGGCATTGGTAATATACCAATATTTTTGGACAATTCTGGATCGATACCATCTATTGATCCAAAAGCCCAGTTTCCTTGTTGAATTATTGCTACTTTACTCATAGAGAACATTTTTTCAACTTGAGTAGAATAGTCCACGCTGTTAATTGATTTATTAGTACCATCTGGCTTATAAGCATATTTAATTTGAAGATCTAATAGTTTCTTTAATGGCTCATTTTGTTTGAATGTTATTTCTTTTGCATTAAATGCATCTACAACTGTTGGAAATTCATTTGCAAAAGCAACGTTAGATAAATGCAATCCTGTTACCCAAGTTTCCTTGCCAGGTAAAGCAAATACTGCATCTAGCTTTAATTCTTTCTTCTTTGAATCCAACGTTTTCGATGCGGCTTTTAAATCTGCATATGTTTTGATTTTTGAAGCATCAATTCCTGCTTTTGTGAATATTGTTTTATTGTAAATAAGTCCAGATCCTTCTTGGTTAAACGGCATACCATAAAGTTTACCATCCATCTTTACAGCATCTAAAGTTCCTGGGTAAGCTTGTGATACCCATGGTTCGCTTGATAAATCTTGAAGTTTAGCCTTCCAGTCAAGGACATCTTGAGTTCCTCCAATATTGTATATTGTTGGTTCTTGTCCTGATGCAAATTTAGATTTTAATGCCGCACCGTAGTCTTCTCCACCACCAACTGTTTGTACATTAATTTTAACATTTTTATTTAATGCCATGTATTCTTTTGTAGCTTTTTCAAGAGCATCCTTAGCTTCAACTTTAAATTGGAATATGTCCACTACGACGTCCTTGCCTACCGCCTTTGAAGCAGCAGGATCTGTACTTTTACTACAACCAGACAACATACCTGTCATTATAGCAACTGTACATGCAACTGCTATAAGCTTTTTTGTGTTCTTCATTATTAAGCCCCCCCTATTTTCTAATTGAATCTTATCTATGCAATCGTTTGCTTAAACATTATAATAAACCATTTAGAGAATATTGTCAATATAGTAATTTTATTTTTTTCTTTCAGTATTTTAGTAAATACTAAAAGAGAAAATATAACATTTCTACTGATATTATTCTAATAAATTTTTTTGATAAGTGACAGCCATTTCGTGGATATCAGTACATTGCTGAGCTTTTATTATAACTACCACTGGTGAAGTTTCAGGGCCCTATAACTATGGTATTTAAGAGAGCGTTCCAATATTTCAAGTATGGTCAATGAGGAGTGATTTTAGTAATTATAAACCTAATTTTGTTAGCATTTAGTATCGTATTTATTAGAACTCAAAAATAAGAAGAGTAGAGGTGATTTGTATGAAAAATAATAAATTTTAGATTTAATGGAGAATTATGCTTGATTCTGAATTTATTGCACAAAATTATGATTTTATTGCAAAATTGCACATTCGTTGAAGATTGATGATTTGTTTTTTTCTGTAGTTGTAGTAAATTACTTAGTAGACGTATGAATTAATTAACATTTAGGGGGATGAATATTTATGGGGAATTTTCGGAATATTAATACTTTAAAGCCAGAAGGCATTGAAAACAAAAAAGCATATTTAGTCGGAGGGGGTATAGCCTCTCTTGCGGCTGCTGCATACTTAATTCGAGATGGTCATATGGATGGTAAAAATATCACTATTTTAGAACAAGCACATATTATCGGTGGTAGTATGGATGGAGCTGGAAACGCAAAGGACGGTTACGTTGTTCGCGGTGGACGCGAAATGGAAGAACATTATGAGTGTTGTTGGGATTTATTTAGCGCGGTTCCTTCTCTAAGCGCCCCTAATCGAACTGTTTTGGACGAATTTCGAGAGCTAAATATGGCTGACCCTAACGAATCGACTTGTAGGTTACTTCATAACTGTGGTGAAAAGGCCGATTTTTCCTCTCTTGGATTAAACGATCTTCATATTAAGCAGCTTACTATGCTTCTTCTTGCAACCGAAGAAAATTTGGGAGCCACAACTGTTGAGCAGTATTTTCACCCATCTTTTTTAGAAACTAATATGTGGTGCTTCTGGAGCTCTATGTTTGCATTTGAAAATTGGCACAGCGTTGTGGAAATGAAACGATATATGCAACGTTTTATGCACTTGCTTCCTGGAATGAGCCATATGAAAAACATTATGTTTCCAAAGTACAACCAGTATGAGTCTATGATTCTTCCTTTGGAAAAATGGTTGCAATCTAAAAATGTAGTCATTAACCTAAATGCACAGGTTACAGATTTGGATATTGATATAGAAACTGATAAAAAAACTGTTACGGCCATTCGACTGTTGCATAATGGCAAGGAAGAAATAATTCATACAACCGAGAATGATTTGGTATTTGTTACCAATGGATCTATGACAGAAAATTCTACGATTGGAAGTATGCACGAGCCTGCAACAATTAATCGTGGAACAGGAGGTTGCTGGGATCTATGGAAAAACATAGCTAAGAAAGATCCTTCATTTGGAAAACCAGAAGTTTTTTGTAGTGACATAGACAAAAGCAAATGGGAATCTTTTACTATAACTAGCGCGGATCCTAAAATAGCAGATCTTCTTAAGGAATTAACCGGTAATGACCCATATTCCGGGAAAACTGTTACAGGAGGTATTATAACTATCAAAGATTCAAGCTGGCTTTTGAGCGTAACTTGTAATAGACAGCCTCACTTTATTGACCAACCTAAAAATGTATTGGTACTATGGGCTTATGGTCTTTTCCCTGACAATGTTGGAGATTTTGTAAAAAAGAGAATGTGCGATTGCACTGGTGAAGAACTTGTAACGGAGCTTTTATACCATATGGGTAAGAAAGATGAAATACCAGAAATCCTTAAAAACGTTAATGTTATCCCTTGCATGATGCCTTATACAACCAGTCAGTTTATGCCACGTGTCAAGGGTGATCGTCCTGACGTTATTCCGAAAGGCAGCAACAATCTTGCCTTTTTAGGACAATTTGCAGAAGTTGCAGATGATTGTGTATTCACAGTTGAATATTCCATTCGTTCAGCTATGATGGCGGTTTATACGCTACTTAATCTTGAGAAAGAAGTACCGGATGTATATCCCACTAAATACGATGTTCGCGTGATTGCTGCGGCAACAAAGACATTATATAGTGGACGTCCTCTCCCCGCTGAGATGATTGTGAAAAAGCTTTTGAAAAACACAACACTTGAAGGGTTAATTTAAATATAAAAAAGAGAACCAGGAGAAATTTAATTCCTCCTTGTTCTTTTTTTTATAAATATTTTTATAATAACTACCACATACAATTTCTGACGTTTAAATAACTATACTATCAGTGACAGTATGGTTGGTAAAATTGTTTACTATTTTTGTATTTTGCATTTTAACAACGCTCTATGTATATCGCCACTTATTACATTATTGAGATCGGCGATAAGTTGTTCTGGATTTTTAACCATCCTTGCTCTTATCCAATCAAGCAATAACCCTACAAATGCAAATTTATAAAAATTAACTATAAATTCTTTTTTTTCTTCCCAAATTTTCATGTCCACGGCGATCTCATCAACAACATTAAAGACAAGAGTGTACACTGCATTGTATAAATGGGTTTCCAAATACTCACGCCCAACGGAATTATAGGTATTTAACACCATTTTATTATTTTGATCTAAATAGAGAAATATTTGCAAAAATCCCTGTTGCCATGTTTGATACGTTTTATTTTCTGCCATGACACTAGCAACTTCAGTTTCAAAAACCCACTCTAAAAGTGCATAGATATCTTGAAAGTGATAGTAGAATGTACGGCGATTTACTCCACAGTCGTTAACAATATCATTAATTGTAATTTTTGTTAATGGAGTAGTATTCATTAGTTTTTTCAATGATGATGCTAAAGCTTTTTTTGTGGTTTGAGACATACATTACAGCTCCTTTCCCTGCGCATTATATATATTATATTTATAATGAAGGAGTTAGTCAATGAGGTAGTAAGGAGCTGGATTTAGTTATATCCTACGGAATCATGTTCGTAGCCTAAAGAATATAAAATGATAAAACTTTTGGATGCAAGTATGATATATGTTATACTAAAAGTGAAAAATATTAATTTAGAGGTGATACTTATGGATCATAAAAGTACAGATATTGCTAAAATTTCTGTGAAAATGTCCCTATGTCCAAGAGCTAGTGAAGAAAAATTTATCGCAGCTTACAAAGAAAAAGGAATATTAGTTGCCGCAATAGATATTGGAGGTAATTTTTCTGCATTTACTACAAAGGTAATTGAAAGTGCTATTGTAGCCTCCAAAAGAGGTGGACTTATAAAGGAGTGTCATGTTCATGAGGGTGCTGTAGCTGGTGCTACTAAAGATGCTTTAGCCCAGGTTGCACCTAAAGCTAACGGATTAAATGTAGGTGGGAAAATGGGAATAGCGAGATCTGGTGAACATATAAGTGTATGTATATTTTTAAGTATAGGTTTGCTCCATTTGAATGAAGTTGTAATAGGACTTTCACATCGTTCTATACCTGATATTTATTAACTGAAATTTTATAATTTAAAAATCTAATATTTTAGAAATATATTGACAATTTGAAAAAAATGCTATAAGATTAATAAAAAATTTAACATAGAATGATAATGTAGTTAAGGTATTTTGTAGCATGTAGTATGGTAGTATGGTAGTGTAATAATGGTAGGGATTAAGACGTAAATAAAGATAACTATAAAATTAATGACATTTCAGAAGGAAAGTCTCCAACTATTATAAGTGGGAGTTCTATACTATAACAAAGAAAAAATTCTTGCGGGAGTATAAAGCTCCTTCTGAAGTCATTAATATTGCAGCTCCGCAGGAGATGACTCCGCAGGAGATGATTTAATAGTAGCTTTTATTTTTATAATTAAATATTTTAGGAGGATGGTAGTATGGTAGCGAAAAAGAGATTATTATGTGTAATTGGCACGTTGTTTTTAGGTGCCTCAGTTTTAGCAGGTTGTTCGACTGCTAAAACAAAAAGTAAAGGTAATTCTGGTAAGGTGACAAGTATTGGAATAATTCAACTTGTAGAACATCCCGCACTAGACAAAGCTCACAAAGGATTTATAGATGCTCTTAGTTCTAAGGGGTTTATAGATGGTGAAAAAATAAAAATAGACTTTCAAAATGCTCAAGGCGATATTCCAACAGCTCAAACTATTGCAAGCAATTTCACTTCAACTAAAAAGGATTTAATATATGCTATAGCAACGCCTTGCGCACAGGTAGCATATAACAGTACTAAAAGTATTCCTATACTTATAACTGCTGTAAGTGATCCTGTAAAATCAGGTCTGGTAAAATCTCTAAACAAACCCGATACAAATGTTACAGGCACTAGTGATGAATTGCCTATGGATAAACAATTTCAGTTAATAAAAATACTAAAACCTAACTGTAAAAAGGTAGGTATATTATATAATACAAGTGAAGCAAATTCAGAAATTCAAGTAGAAATGGCAAAAAATCAAGGTTCAAAGATGAATTTAGAAATAATAGCTGTGGGGATTTCAAGTTCTAACGATATATCTCAAGCATTAGCTTCATTGCTTCCTAGAATTGATGTTTTATATACAACAACTGATAACTTAGTAGCATCTTCAATGCCCCTCATCAGCTTAAAATCCATTGAAAAAGGAATCCCTATAATAGGCGCTGAAAAAGCCCATGTAGATGCTGGTGCATTAGCTACAGAAGGTATAGACTACTATAAACTTGGTTTTGAGACAGGTCTTATGGCAGTAGATATCATAAATGGTAAAAAGCCAAATGATATGCCTATACAAACTTTAAAGGAATCAACACTTACCATAAATGAAGATACGGCAAGCAAACTTAAAATTACTATACCAAGTGATTTAGTGGCAAAAGCAGTGATAGTTAAGGGCGGTGCTAAGTAATGGATGGCCTTATTATAAACATACTAGAACAAGGATTTATTTTTGCAATAATGGCTATAGGAGTTTATATAACTTATAGAATATTAGATTTTCCCGATTTATCTGTAGATGGAACTTTTGCATTAGGCGCTGCAGTTACAGCAGCCGCATTAGTAAAAGGTGTAAATCCTTTTATATCACTAATTTTAGCTTTTATTTCAGGCATAATGGCCGGAGGAATTACTGGGATACTTCATGTGAAGCTTAAAATAACAAATTTACTTTCAGGTATTTTAGTTATGATAGGACTTTATTCTATAAATCTTAGGATAATGGGTAAAGCTAATGTGCCATTATTTTCACAAAGCACTATTTTTTCTAATGATATTTCTCCAGTAATCATAATTGCTTTATTTGCTATTTTAGCTAAGATAGTTTTAGATTTGTTTTTGAATACAAAACTAGGGTTTATATTAAGAGCTACAGGAGATAATTCTCAAATGGTAACTTCCTTAGGAATTGATATAGGGACTATCAAAATACTTGGTCTTATGCTTTCAAATGGTCTTGTAGCAGTTTCTGGTTCTATGATGGCTCAATATCAAAGATTTTCTGATGTAGGCATGGGAACTGGAATTATAGTTATGGGTCTAGCGTCTGTTATATTAGGAGAAGCTATTTTCAAAAAAACTTCATGGATGCTTCCAACGACTACTGCAATTTTAGGTTCAATATTATATAAAGGCAGTATATCTCTTGCTTTAAACTTAGGGTTACCTCCAACAGATTTAAAACTTATAACTTGTATAATTGTTATATTTGCTTTGTCCTTAAATGGGAGAAAGGTTAATTTAAGTTTTAAAATGTTAAAGAAATTTAAGTCAGGAGGTGTTCCAATTGCTTCAGATAAATAATCTTCAAAAGGTTTTTAACAAGGATACAATAAATGAAAAAGTTATATTTAATAATTTGAACCTTCATTTAAACAAGGGAGATTTTATTACTGTAATAGGTAGCAATGGTGCCGGCAAATCATCTCTATTAAATTTAATATCTGGTTCAATATTACCTGACAAGGGTTCTATTTGTTTAAATGGAAGAAATATCTCATCGCTTCCAGAACATAAAAGAACAAAATTTATAGGAAGGGTATTCCAAGATCCAACTTTAGGTACTTCTCCTTCTATGTCCATATTAGAAAATTTATCAATGGCTTATAATAAAGGGAGTAAATTTGGATTAACTCCTGGCATTAACAATAAAAATTTAGAATTATTTAAGGAATCATTATCCAGACTTTCTTTGGGTCTTGAAAATAACTTAAATAAAAAGGTTGGTTTATTATCAGGTGGTCAAAGACAAGCTTTGTCACTACTTATATCAACTATATCTAATCCTGATTTATTGCTTTTAGATGAGCATACCGCAGCCTTAGATCCAAAGACTTCTGAAAATATAATAAAATTAACTAAAAATACAGTTAGTGAAAAAAATATAACTACACTTATGATAACTCATAATTTAAATTATGCCATAGATATAGGAAATAGGCTGATAATGCTTCATGGTGGAGAAATAGTTTTAGATATCAGCGGAGAAGAAAAGAAAAGTTTGACTATACCCAAACTTTTAGACAGATTTAACAACAAAAATTCCAATGACTTTATAAGTGATGAAGTGGCTTTTTCATAAAATTTTAGCAAGGAACTAACTAAAATGTACCCTATAGAGTAGACAATTTTAAAAAAGTCTATCCTGCAGGGTAGTTTTAGTTATTTCCTATTTGTTTTTTTTGGAAACCATCCTTTTTTAACTCTTTCTTCTTGCTCTATAATTTCATGAATACTCCAAATGCATGAGAAACCAGCTACCCCTACTATAGCTGATAGTGTAGTATTTTTAATATACAAGGAGATAAGCACAAAAACAATTCCTAAAATTAAAAATACAGGCCATATTTTTTTACCAAAATAGTATTCTCCTTTAATTACTATAGGATGAAAAACTCCAATAATAAGAAAGGCAGCAATGCCAATAAAAATTCCATGAAAATTCATTATAAGACCTCCTAAGCATTCTGAATAGTGTTAACACTATTGTTGTTGTATATATAGTATCATATAAAAACATCTTCCTCACCTAATTCGTTTTTACTAACAAAAAATGTAATATTATTAATCCTTGACATATTATAATTAAAAATATAGAATTTAAGTGATAACATAATTTTATATTTTTAATTATGCACAATGAAGTGTATTAAATGAGCATTGAGGCTCCGTGGGAATTGATTCCTATGGCGCTTTTTTATTTAACGACAGTTTAGAAGCAAAGACTCCCACTTCTATAAGCGGGAACTACGTACTATAACAAATAGAAAACTTCAGTGGGTGTATAAATCTCCTTCTGAAGTCGTCAATGCAGCTTCCGCGAAGCTGTTTCAGCTCCGCAGGAGATGATTTAATTCTGAAAGGAGAATATTAATGGAAAGTTTTAACATTAAAACGCAGATATATTTTGGAGACGGTTCATTAGAAAGATTAAATCAACTTGATTGTAAAAGGGCATTTATAGTTACAGACCCTTTTATGGTAAAGTCAGGTGCCATAAACAAGATTACTAATGAAGTTTCGAAGGGTGACATTCAGTATATGGTATTTTCAGATATTGTACCAGACCCACCAATCGAAGTTGTGGTAAAAGGTATAGAGGTTATGATGAAATTTAATCCAGAAGTAGTAATAGCTCTAGGTGGAGGTTCTGCTATAGATGCAGCAAAAGCAATATGTTCTTTTAGTTCTAAGATACATGATCGTATGGATCGTGGCGTGAATAATAAAAAAATTAAATTTATAGCTATACCTACAACTAGTGGCACAGGTTCAGAGGTTACAAGTTTTTCTGTGATTACAGATAAAAGTAAGAATATAAAATATCCTTTAGTATCAGATGAACTACTACCTGACGAAGCTATATTAGATGCAGAACTTGTTACAACTGTGCCAAATTTTATAACAGGAGATACAGGAATGGATGTACTAACCCATGCTATAGAAGCTTATGTATCTACTAAAGCAACAGATTATACAGATGCATTAGCAGAAAAATCTATAAAATTGGTTTTTGAAAATTTAATGAGAGCTTATAAGAATGGTAATGATTTAGACGCAAGAAAAAAAATGCACAATGCTTCTTGTATAGCAGGGATAGCTTTTAATAATGCATCACTAGGGTTAAATCATGGAATGGCACATATTGTTGGTGGAAGATTTCATGTGTCTCATGGAAAAACTAATGCTATATTACTGCCATATGTAATAGAATACAATGCAGATTTAAAAGGTTTTAATTCAAATGATTATACAAAGGCTGCTAAAAGATATTCAGAAATATCCAAAATATTAGGATTGCCATCATCAAATGTTAGACAAGGGGTAAAAAGTCTAATAGCAGCTATAAATAAGCTTTTAAATGAATTAAATATGCCTACATCGCTAAAAGAAACAGGGATAAAGGCAGATGATTTTAAAAAAGAAGTTTCACAAATGGCCCTAATAGCTATAGAGGATAGATGTACTGAAACGAATCCACGAGTACCTAATATAGAGGAAATAATAGCTTTATTTGAAAGGGTTTTTGATAAAAAATAATAGGTCACATTGATATAAATAGCACGGAAAAATTAACAATATTAAAAACGTTTTCCATATTAATTTTTCATATTGACAAATTAGAATAAAGAGTATAATATTTAAGCATAGGTACACAATGGCGTGTACATTTTAAAGAAGGCAATGAGGCTTGTTAAAAATATAATTATATTTTTAGTGAGCCTATTTTTTTATAAAAATTCAAAGAAGTGGTGATACTATGGAAGAGAAACAAAGAGTAATACAAGAATATGTTCCTGGCAAGCAAGTTACATTAGCCCACTTAATTGCAAACCCCAACAAAGATCTATATAAAAAGCTAGGACTTACAGCAGATCATAAGGATGCCTTAGGTATACTTACTATAACACCTAGCGAGGCCTCTATTATAGCAGCAGACGTGGCAACAAAGTCGGCAGATGTATCTATTGGATTTGTGGATAGATTTAGTGGATCAGTGGTTATAGTTGGTGATGTAGGCAGTGTAGAGTCAGCACTTACTGAAGTTATTAAGGTTCTTAGTAATGTACTCGATTTTTCTGAATGTAAGATAACCAGATCTTAGAGGTGGTATATGAAAACCTTAATGTTAATTGGAAAAACAAATTGTGGCAAAACTACTTTGACTCAAGCAATAAACGAAGACGATTTACATTATAAGAAAACTCAGACAGTTGAAATTATCGACGGAATTATAGATACTCCTGGTGAGTACATTGAAAACAGATCTTATTATAGAGCTCTTATAGTTACTTCTGCAGATAGTGATGTAATCGCTATGATTCACGATTGTACGCAGGAAGATAGTATTTTCCCGCCAAGCTTTGCTAGTATATTTGCAAAGCCTATTATTGGAATTATTACAAAAACAGATTTGTGCTGTGATGAAAACAAGTTAAAAGCAGCAGAAGAAGTTCTAGTAAGCGCAGGAGTAGAAAGAATTTTTAGAATAAGTGCTTTTGATAAATCTGGTTTAGAAAATTTAAAGGATTATATTATGAATTAAACTTTTTAAAAATCTATTTTTATTTTATGAGGTGAAGTATGAATAAAAAAATAGTAATAGCCGATGATGAGCCTATTACAAGAATGGATTTAAAAGAAATACTAGAAGCGGCAGGATACGATGTTGTAGGAGAAGCTTCAGATGGATTTGATGCAGTATCATTGTGTAGAAAACATTCACCAGATTTAGTGCTTATGGATATAAAGATGCCTCTTCTTGATGGATTAAATGCAGCTAAAATAATTCAAAATGAAAATTTGGCCAGTGGGATAGTTCTGCTAACTGCTTATAGTGGCAAAGAGTTTGTAGAAAAAGCTATCAAAGTAGGGGCTATAGGATACATAGTTAAGCCTATAGATGAAAAATCACTTATTCCAACTTTGGAGGTAGCTATATCCAAGAGCGCAGAAATAAAAAAAATGAAAATAGAAATTGAAAAAGGTTGTAGTAAGCTAGAAGAAAGAAAAATTATTGAAAAAGCTAAAGGCTTATTGATTCAAAGAGATAAAATTACTGAGCAAGATGCTTATGACCAGATTAGAACACTTAGTATGAATAAAAGATGTTCAATGGGAGATATAGCTGAGGCTATAATAATGAGTTATGAACAGTAAAAAAATATATGAACTATGTAGAATGTACACTAATTTAGATGAAGATGACATTTTAAAAATACAGCAAATGTCATCTTGTATTAAATATTTTGCCGACATTTTAAATGCAGATGTTTTTATAGATTGTCCAACTAGAGAAGCTGATGAAGCTATAGTAATAGCTGAGGCAAAACCTATTAATAGACCTTCGATGTATCAAAATACTGTAGTAGGAGAACTAGCATTAAGAGATAATGAGCCTGCTGTGCTTAGAACATTAGATCTTGGAATAACAACCAAAGACTTGAAGGCTGTAACTCAAGAACATATAAATGTACGACAAACGGTGTCACCTATAGAGAATAACGGCAAAATTATAGGGGTTCTAATAGTAGAGAATGACATAACAGAAAAAATAAAAAAAAAAAAACATATGGAAATGCTAGAACAAGGCTACGAGGAGTTAGCTAATACTTTAGTATCTTCTACAGAAAATGAAAATAACATAGCTGATCACTTAGATGAAGCTATTATTATCTTTGATGAAGAAGGAGTAGTTAGGTTTAAAAATCCTATTGCTGATTTACTATATAAAAAGCTTGGCTACAAGGACAGCCTACTAGGCATGGATTATGATAATTTAGCCTTAGATGATATTAATTTTACGGAGGTAATGAATTTTCCTAATTCTAATGAATGTGAAGTGCATTTAGGAAAACTGTTTTTAAAAGTTAAGAGGATAATATTAACTGATAAAAAATTAAAACTTGTTACCATGATTAGGGATATAACAATGATGAAGGAAAAAGAGAAGGAATTAATTTTAAAATCTGTAGCTATTAAAGAAATTCACCATAGAGTGAAAAATAATCTACAGACTATAGCAAGTTTATTAAGACTTCAAGCAAGAAGAAGTGATAACCAGCAGACTAAAGATGCATTAAATGAAAGCATGAATAGAATTTTAAGTATAGCAGCTACCCATGAGATATTATCGCAAGAAGGTCTGGATGAAGTAAGTATACAAGAAGTTATTTCTAATATTAAAGATAACGCTATAAGATATTTTAATGCAACTAATAAAAATATTAAAGTGAATTTAATTGGAGGTAATTTTAAAGTAAGTTCTGATAAAGCGACTTCAATAGCTCTTGTAGTAAATGAATTACTTCATAATTCTATGCAATATGCTTTTGTAGATAAACCTTCAGGTAATATAGATATTGTAATCGAAAAAAGTGAAATATATTCTACCATTGTAATAGTTGACAATGGTACAGGATTTGATATTAATAAGGTTAGAAAAAATAGTTTAGGACTTAGTATAGTAAAGACTATAGTTAAGGATAAGCTAAATGGAGATATTAATATAGCAACAGATTCAGAAGGAACTAGAGTGGTATTTGATTTCAAAAATTAATATGGATAATGGAAACACAAGGGCGTGTTTTTAAGATAAGCGATGAGGCTTAAAGTTATTTTTTAAAATGACTTTAAGCCTTTTTTTGTTCTTTAAACTGTGTTTCTGAAAATTTATAAGGCATTTGAAAAGAGGAATTAATATGAGAGAAGAAATTATAAGTGTTGGTATAGACATTGGGACTTCAACAACACAGCTTGTATTTAGCAAGATAATTATAGAAAATTTGGCCTCAAATTTCTCTATACCTAGAATATCCATTGTGGATAAGGAAATTATATATAGAAGTGAAATATACTTCACACCACTTAAATCACAAAAGGAGATAGATGGTGAAAAGGTTCGCGAAATAGTAAAAAGAGAGTACCTTGCAGCAGGAATAGCGCCCTCAGATGTTATAACTGGGGCGGTTATAATAACAGGTGAAACTGCTAGAAAGCAAAATGCTAACGATGTTTTGCAAAAATTAAGTGGACTTGCAGGAGAGTTTGTTGTAGCTACTGCAGGACCTGATTTAGAATCAATAATCTCAGCAAAAGGTGCAGGAGCAGATAAAATTTCTGAGGATGAAGAGTCTACTGTAGTTAACTTGGATATTGGTGGAGGAACTACTAATATAGCAGTCTTCAAAGAAGGAAAACTTTTAGATACAGGATGTTTAGATATAGGTGGAAGACTTATTAAAATTGATAAGTCTTCGGGCAAAGTTCTATATATTGCGGAGAAGATAAAGGAATTAGCTAAGTTAAATCATGTTTCTATAGAAGAGGGGCAGAAGTCAACCTTTGAGGCTTTGAATATTATAGTCGATGAAATGGTTAAACTTTTAGAGGAAAGTGTGAATATAAGAGAAAAGAGCAGCTTCTATGAAAGAATACTTACCAATAAGGGAATTAGAAGCGATATAGCAATAGATTATATTACCTTTTCTGGAGGAGTTGCTGATTATGTTTGCAATCTGGAACCTGAAGAAATGTTTAAGTATGGAGATATAGGTATATTACTTGGTCAAGCTATTAGTAAGTCAAAGTTATGTACTAAAATTGTGGTTAAAAAATCTATAGAGACCATAAGGGCTACGGTGGTAGGAGCTGGTTCTCACACCACAGAAATTAGCGGCAGTACAATAACATATACAGAGGATAAGTTTCCTATTAAAAACCTTCCAATACTAAAACTTTCAGAGGATGAAGAAAATTCAGGTTATGAAAACATGGTTAAGGTTATAAAGGAAAAACTTAAATGGTTTACTTTAGAGAATGAGCTTCAACCCGTGGCTATAGCCATAAAAGGAAAGTTGAATCCTAGCTTTGTAGAGGTGCAAAAACTAGCGGAGACTTTGCTTTTGGGAATGGAAGAGATTTTGAAAGGTGATTTTCCAACTGTTTTAGTAGTTGAAAATGATATAGCTAAAGTCTTGGGACAAACTTTATATAGACAGCTTAATTTCAAAAAAGAAGTTGTGTGTATTGACACTATAAACGTAGAAAATGGCGATTACATAGACATAGGTAAACCTCTAGCAAATGGTAGGGTTGTACCAGTAATAATTAAAACACTAATATTTAATTCATAAAAAATAAGAGGGGTGAATTATCTTGAAATTAAAAACAAAGTTATTTGGAAAAGTGTATGATTTTAAATCAATAATGGAAGTTATGGCAAAGGCAAATGAAGAAAAGTCAGGAGATAAGCTTGCAGGAATTGCAGCAGAATCTTCAGAAGAAAGAGTGGCGGCTAAGGTAGTTTTGAGTCATTTAACTTTAGAGGATTTGAGGAATTGTCCAGCAGTACCTTATGAAATAGATGAGGTAACAAGAATAATTCAAGATGATGTCAATGAAAAGATATACGCTGGAATTAAAGACTTAACAGTATCTGAATTTAGAGAGTGGATATTAAATGAAAATACTACTGGAGAAGATATTAAAAGGATAAGTCGCGGACTTACTAGTGAGATGGTAGCTGCTGTAGCTAAGTTAATGTCTAATTTAGATTTAATTTATGGAGCAAAAAAGATAAGAATTACTGCACATTGTAATACAACAATAGGACTAGACGGAACCTTATCTGCAAGACTTCAACCTAACCATACCACAGATAATCCACAGGGGATTTTAGCTTCTCTTATGGAAGGATTAACTTATGGTGTTGGAGATGCGGTTATAGGCTTAAACCCAGTTGATGATTCCGTTGAAAGTGTAATGCGAGTTCTTAAAACCTTTGAAGACTTTAAGAATAAATGGGAAATACCAACTCAAAACTGTGTATTAGCTCATGTAACAACACAAATGGAAGCTATAAGACGTGGAGCTCCTGCGGATTTAATTTTCCAAAGTATAGCAGGTTCTCAAAAAGGAAATGAAGCTTTTGGAATAACTGCAGATATGATAGAAGAAGCAAGGCAGTTAGCACTTAAAGAAGGCACAGGATCTGGCCCTAATGTAATGTATTTTGAGACAGGACAGGGTTCAGAATTATCTTCAGATAGTCATAATGGTGTAGACCAAGTAACTATGGAAGCAAGATGTTATGGATTTGCTAAGAGATATAACCCATTCCTAGTAAATACTGTTGTTGGATTTATAGGACCCGAATATTTATATGATAGTAAAGAAGTTATAAGAGCAGGTCTTGAGGATCACTTCATGGGTAAATTAACTGGAGTACCAATGGGTGTTGATGCTTGTTATACAAACCATATGAAGGCAGATCAAAATGATATAGAAAATTTATCCGTACTTCTTACAGCGGCAGGATGTAACTTCTTTATGGGATTACCTCATGGTGATGATATAATGCTTAACTACCAGTCTACTGGATACCATGAAACAGCAACATTAAGAGATTTATTACACTTAAAACCAATAAAAGAGTTTGAAGTTTGGATGGAAAAAATGGGATTCACAAAAGATGGTAAATTGACTGAAAAAACAGGAGATGCATCTGTATTTCTTAAATAATGAGAGGAGGAAAAATAATGGTATCAGAAAATGATTTAAAAAAATTGGTTGAACAGGTACTACTTGAAATGACAAGTAAAGATAAGAAAGTTACAGCTAAAGTTGAAAATTCTATTAAAACAGAGGTTGAAGATGGATTTATTGAGGACATTACAACTGTTGATATTAAAAAACAACTTTTAGTTCCAAACCCAGCAGATGCTAAGGGATATTTAAAAATGAAGGAATCTACTCCAGCAAGATTAGGAATTTGGAGAGCAGGTCCTAGATATAAAACTGAAACAGCTTTAAGAGTTAGAGCAGATCATGCGGCAGCTCAAGATTCAGTTTTCTCAGATGTTTCAGAGGAATTCTTAAAGGAAATGAATTTATTTTCTGTTAAAACAGAATGCATCAATAAAGATGAATTTATAACAAGACCAGACCTTGGGAAAAAGATAACTGAAGAGGGTATAAAAGCTATAAAAACTAACTGCAAAATGAGACCACAGGTACAAATATATGTATCAGATGGATTAAGCTCAGCAGCTATAGAAGCTAATATTCGTGATGTATTTCCAGCTATGGTGCAGGGCCTCGAGGGCTACAAAATTTCTGTAGGAACTCCATTCTTCGTTAAAAATGGAAGAGTTGGCGTTATGGATGTAGTATCTGAAACCTTAGAAGCAGATGTTACTTGTGTACTTATAGGGGAAAGACCAGGCCTTGTTACAGCAGAAAGTATGAGTGCTTATATAGCATACAAAGCTACTGTAAATATGCCAGAAGCTAGAAGAACAGTTGTATCTAATATACATAAAGGTGGTACTCCTCCAGTAGAAGCAGGTGCTCATATTTCTGAAATAATAAAATTAATGCTAGAAAAGAAAGCAAGTGGAGTAGATTTAAAATTATAGTAAAGAAATTATAATTAGGAGGCAAAACACATGAAAAATGAAGCTATTCGTGCAACGGTATTAGGTGTAAAAATAATATCAAATGTTAGTCAAGATTTGGTAGAAGCCTTTAATTTAGCGCCACATCATAAGAGTTTAGGAATTATAACAGCAGATATAGATGATGTTACTTATACAGCTTTAGATGAAGCTACGAAATCAGCAGAGGTAGAAATAGTATATGCAAAATCAATGTATGCAGGTTCTGCAAATGCAAGTACAAAACTAGCAGGTGAAGTTATAGGAATAATGGCTGGACCAAGTCCAGCAGAGGTTAGAAGTGGACTTAATTCTGCTCTAGATTTCATAGAAAATGGAGCAAGTTTTACAAGTGCTAATGATGATAATACAGTTCCATATTATGCTCACTGTGTATCAAGAACAGGCAGCTTTTTATCGAAAACTGCGAATATTAAAGAGGGAGAGCCTATAGCTTATTTGATAGCTCCTCCACTTGAAGCTGTATATGCATTAGATGCTGCTTTAAAAGCAGCAGATGTTAAATTAGTAACTTTTTACGGACCACCATCAGAAACTAACTTTGGTGGAGCATTGCTTACAGGTAGCCAATCAGCTTGTCAAGCAGCTTGTGATGCTTTTGCAGCAGCAGTCCAATTTGTAGCTGAAAATCCTACAAATTTTTAAAGTGAGGCAATTAAATGTATAAGGGAGCATTAGGGTTAATCGAGGTACATGGGTACCTTGGTGCCATAGAAGCTGCAGATGTGGCACTTAAGACATCTAATGTAAAGCTTATAGGTTGTGAAATAGTTGATGGTGGTTTGGTTACAGTAAAGATAAAGGGTGATGTTTCTTCAGTTAAAGCAGCTGTTGAAGCGGCTGAAATTGCTGTGACAAAGTTAAATATTTTAGTAGTAGCTCATGTAATTCCTGGACCAGACTTATCAGTATGGAACACTATTGTGGAAAATACAAGCACTAAGGATTGTGAACATAAGGAATGTAGTGAAGAGGTATTAGTTGTTGAAAGTAAAAAAATCAAGAATGTAAATCAAGACAAAAAAACACAAGAGATTAAAGCGATAGAATTTGGAGGTAACACTCTAAGTAATAGTACAAGCCTAAAAGAGCAGTTAGAGAGTGAAAAAGTAAATGAACTCAGAACATTAGCGAGAAGTCTTGACTTAGATAATATGACTAAGAAACAGATAAAGTTTGCTAAAAAAGATAGGCTTGTAGAAGAGATCGTATTATTCTATCAAAGGAGGAGTAAATAGTGGATAAGGATTTAATGTCAATTCAAGAAGTTAGGAACCTAATAGCTAAAGCAAAGATTGCACAAAAGAAATTAGGCGAAATGAGCCAAAGCGAAATCGACAGAATAGTTAAAGCTATTAGTGATTCAGCTTATAATAATGCTGAAAAATTAGCTAAAATGGCAGAAGAGGAAACTGGTTTTGGAAAATGGCAAGATAAGATTGTGAAAAATACTTTTGCTAGTAAGGGAGTTTATGAATATATAAAGGATTTAAAAACTGTAGGAATAATAAATGAAGATAAAGATAAAAAATTAGTTGAGGTGGCAGTTCCAGTAGGGGTTGTTGCAGGACTTATTCCATCAACTAACCCTACATCTACAGCTATATATAAAGCTATGATATCTATAAAAGCAGGAAATTCCATAGTTTTCTCACCACATCCAATGGGTAAAAAATGTATATTGGAAACTGTAAGAATAATATCTGAAGCAGCTGTGGCTGCAGGAGCACCAGAAGGAACTATTGGATGCATGTCTATACCTACTATGCAAGGTACAGATCAGTTAATGAAACATAGTGATATTTCATTAATACTCGCAACTGGTGGTACACCTATGGTTAAAGCAGCCTATAGCTCAGGTAATCCAGCTATAGGAGTAGGACCAGGAAATGGACCAGCTTTCATAGAAAAATCTGCAGATATTCCTTTAGCAGTAAAGAGAATATTAGATAGTAAGACTTTTGATAATGGAACTATCTGTGCTTCAGAACAATCTATAGTAGTTGAAGCTTGCTCTAAGGACAAAGTAGTTTCTGAATTAAAAGCACAGGGCGCTTATTTCTTAAATAGAGAAGAAGCTGATAGATTAGCAGGATTTATACTTAGAAGTAATGGTTCAATGAATCCTCAAATAGTAGGAAAAAGTGTTGAAGCTATAGCTAAAATGGCTAACTTAAATGTTCCTACTGGAGCTAGAGTACTTATATCTGAAGAAACAAATGTAGGACATAAGTATCCATATTCAAGAGAAAAGTTAGCTCCAATTTTAGGTTTCTTCTGTGAAGAAACTTGGGAAAAGGCTTGTGAAAAATGTATTGATATATTAAACAATGAGGGAGCAGGGCATACTCTTATAATACACTCAAATAATGAGGCTGTAATTAGAGAATTTGCACTTAAAAAACCTGTATCAAGATTATTAGTTAATACTCCAGGTTCACTAGGTGGAATAGGAGCTACTACAAGCTTAGTACCAGCTTTAACTTTAGGCTGTGGAGCAGTTGGCGGAAGTGCAACTTCTGATAATGTTGGACCTATGAACTTATTGAATATAAGAAGATTGGTTTATGGAACTCGTGAAATAGAGGATATAGTAGATAGAAGTAACACTGTTAATTCTAATATTAGCAAAGAAGATTTAAATGAAGACTCTATAAATCTAATAGTAGAAAAAATCATGGAAAAATTGAAAAGCTAGTTATATAAAATTAATATAGATAAAAAAAATTTTAGGAGGAATATAAAATGGCAAGTACAAACGCATTAGGAATGGTTGAAACAAGAGGACTCGTAGGTGCAATAGAAGCTGCAGATGCTATGGTTAAAGCTGCAAATGTTACATTAGTAGGAAAAGAGCAAATTGGTGCAGGACTCGTAACTGTAATGGTTAGAGGAGATGTTGGAGCTGTTAAAGCAGCTACAGATGCTGGAGCTGCTGCTGCAGAACGAGTAGGAGAATTAGTTTCTGTTCATGTAATTCCAAGACCACATGCTGAAGTAGATGCAATACTTCCAAAAGTAAAAGAAGTAATAGAAGAATAATATTTAAAAACATACTATCCCCACAATTCAAAAGGTTGTGGGGTAGTATGCTTATATACAATCTTCTTAAGGGGATGTGAGTTATATGAGTTTGTTAACTGAAAGTGAACTAAGAAAACAACTTAAAAATACAGATATTAAAGAATACGAAGTAGTAAAGGGTGTTATTATTACCCCCTCTGCAAAACAGTATCTACAAGATAAAAACATTAAACTAATAATTGTTGATACATTGAGTGCTAAGAAACAAGGTAATTCCAAAACTGAAAAGGAAGATGAAGGAAAAATTTTCCCGAAATATATTTGCCTCAAGGGTGGTTATGTAGAGGAAAAACCAGAGCATATGACACAGTTATATGGAAATAAATTAGTACCTAAAGATCATAGAAAAATAGAGTTTAGAGGAAGACTTGATAGTCTTCAATCTAAAATTTTGGAAGTTCAAGTAATAGCTTCAAAACTTCAAAATGAAGGAGTAGCAAAAGACTTAGAGGAGATTCTATCTTTTGTACGTAACATATTAAGGGCGGAAGTATTAGAAGAAAATCTTCCGGAATTCTCTATTTTAGGAATTAGTGAGAATGACCTGAGGGAAATGTCACATAATCCCAAAAAATATTTTAATATGGATCATTTTATGCCTAATTATAAAATGGGTGAAATAGTTGTTGGACTTAATTCCATAAGAAGTAATATAAGAGAAGTTGAAATATGTGGTTTCAAGGCATTTAAAGACATTGACGCAGAGATAACAAGAAACGATATTATAAGATATTTAAATAGATTAAGCAGCTGTTTATATATAATGATGTTTAAGTTTTTGTCAGGAAAATATAAATAGAGGGGGCACATCAGTGACCGGTATAGACATTGAATACATTATAGAAGAAGTCATAAAAAGAGTAAATGAAAAATTTAAAATTACAGTGGAAGCTTCAGGAAAACATGTTCATCTTTCAAGAGAAAGTATTGATACATTATTTGGTAAGGGTTATAAATTAACAGAGGTAAAGAAATTATCACAACCAGGTCAATATAGCTGCAACGAAAGAGTTAGCCTAACTGGGCCTAAAGGAACAATTAAAAATGTAGTTGTACTTGGACCAGAAAGAACACACACACAGGCTGAAATATCTAAGAGTGATGCTGTTATTTTAGGAGTAAAAGCACCAATTCGTGAATCAGGAAAATTACAGGGTAGTGCAGGTGTAACTATATCTACAGAAAAAGCTTCTTTAACAATTAAAGAGGGGTTAATAGTTGCAAAACGTCATATACATTTAACATTAGAAGATGCAAAGTTATTTAAGGTTCGTGATAAAGATATAGTTAAAGTTGAAGTTTCTGGGGAAAGACCGCTAATATTTGATGATGTTGTAATTAGGGTAAAGAAAGAATTTAGAACATTTATGCACATAGATTATGATGAGGCAAATGCCTGTGGATATAATAAAGGCACTACTGCAAAAATTATAAAATAGAATTGTTGTTTTATAGATGATTTTAAAAATAAGATGATATACCTTATATGTTAAGCTGTATTAAACATTATAATTTTTATATAAGGAAGTGATTTAAGTGGATATAGAAAAATTAGTAGATATGATCACTAAGGAAGTTATGAAGAGGATTCCTAGCAGTAGAAATAGTACTGCAATGGATAAAGAAAAGGTATTGGTAATAAGTTCCTCTGAAGAAGAGTTAACAGTGATTAAAGAGCTTGTAGAAGATAAATACGAGGTTCATATTTATGATAAAGAAGATATAAATTTGAGAGACTATGAGCATATAATAGTTACAAATTTATGTAATAAAGGATTATCATCAATGGCGCTTGGGTTATGTAATAATGGTGTACAAGCGTTTATAGTAGAGGCTCTTTTTAACGGTAAGAAGGTTTATGTATTAAAAGAGGGAATACAGTACAGAAAACATTTAAGTACGTCTAATGAAGCTTTATATAATCTATATAATCAATATGAACACAAAATCATGTCTTATGGAATTGTTTTAGTCCATCAAAAGGATTTATTAAAAAGCATGCAAATGGGCGCTAATTGCAATGATGAATCAGTGCAAAAATCCTGCTCAATAGAATCAAATATAGTAATCGATGATATGCATAATAAAACTGAATCACAAGCTAAAAAAGCGGTTTCAGAGGATACTGTGCAATCTCATCAAATAGTAGAAATAAATAATAAAAGACTGATTACAGAATCAGACCTTAGAAAATTATATATGAACGGAATAAAGGAAGTAAACTTAATTAAAAAAGCTATATTAACCCCACTTGCTCAAGATTTTATAAGAATAAAACGATTAAAGATAAATAGAGTTTAGGGTTATTCTAAAACATTTTAAAAGATGAGTAGTCACGGAAACTAATATGTAAAACTTAATTATGTATAGAGTCATTATAGTGCTATAAATTTTATGTTCAGAGAGCAGTTAGGAATAAAAATAGGTATAGCAAACAAGCCTACACGATGCAGGAATTTTCAGAAAAAAGTACTTAATTGTCAAACAGCTACTCTAATAAATTTAAAATACTAAAACCTGAAACTTTAAGTCTTGCATCTAGATGAATATTAATTCCAGCAATCATAGTCATAAATGAATAACGTTTTTTACCATGTATTCGTAAAGTATGAATTTTATAATCATTTAGAATACGATTGTTTATACGTTCTGAGCAGGTTCTAGTTTTATAAATAGTTTTCCATTGTTTTGAGCCGCGAGGCACAGGAGTAAACAACCGCAAATCCCATGATGGTTTAGTGTAGATTACTCGCCCATAAGGTGAAGGTGAGCACTGTTCACAGCAAGAGCAACTAGCAACCTTTTTTAAAACTAAAGGGCAACGCCATTTAAGGCGTGAACGACTTTTTTCATAACCGTTATAGACCATTTCATGGCCACCAATACAGATAGGAAATCCTTTTTCATTAATATCTAGAGTAACTGGATATTTTGAATTTCCTTTGTTTTTGGAGTTCAGATCAATAAAGGGATTAATGTTCCATTTAGAACATAATTCATATGTAGGGTAGTTATCATTAGCTGAGTCAAGAACATAATTTGATATAGTGAACTGCGGTAACAGTTCTCTAAATTCAGCTAATGCTACTATTCCAGTGACACTGTCGTGTCTGCTTGCCTCTACAAATCGTAGATAAATAGGTAGATCTATCTTATATTTTTTATTATAGACAGATAAAGCATAGAGAGTGTAGCCATAAAACCAACGATTTTCATGGCTGTCCCAACCCCAATTAGCATTTATGTCAGAAAGTCTACGAGGGCATTTGCAATCGTAAATTCCATTTTCACGGCAGTCACAAACTTTAGAACCATAGTAAGAAGACTTACAGTGAACACAAGTACCATCGCCGCCAACTGTAAGGTTATCTTTTTCTATTAAGTTAAGATTAAAAGAGGGTTCTACAGCAACTAATGAGAATATTTTTTGAAGCAGCCTTTCGGCTCTTAGGGAAAATGAGCGACCAGCTTCAAAAAAATCTGAAATTCTCTTAACAACACCAGTTTTTTTATTAGGAAGCTTTTTATTTTTCCCGGGTGCCTTAATTTTAGAGGGTTTCTTCTTATACGAATATATTTTTTTTAGGTTTACCCTGTCGGTAGACAGATTTGAAAGCCATAATCTAGAGATAAAATCATAATGAGCACCAAGTGATGGGACATTATTTTTAGTGCAGCCTATACAGGTTGCAAGTAACTCACAGGCATGAATCTTTTTAACCCAGTTGGTAATGCTTGTTTCCTTTTGAAAAAGCATTAAAGAAAATGAACGAAATATCTCAGGTTGAAGAGTTGCAGGTCTACCAATATTAGAATAATAAGGTTTTAATATCTCTCTAAGAATATCTAAGTCTAAGCAATACAACTTAGAGATAGAAGGTTCAAGTTCTATAATTTTTTTAGGAAAAGCTTTGTAGAAACATGAGAGATTTAAAATAATAAATTGCTGATAATCAGCATGAGAGCTCCAATTTTTAAGCATAAAATAATCCTCCTATTAAAACATGTCTTTAAGAGGAGGACCGCAAAATTTTACAGGCTTGTCAAGTGTTTTATGCAAAAAAAGTGGGGGAATCAACAAAAATTAATGATACTAAAAATGAGTAATCACAGGAGCTAAGGAGTTTCCGTGAAAGCTCAAGATAAAAAGGGGGGGCAGTTAATGATTATTGGTAAAGTTATAGGCAATGTTTGGGCTACAAGAAAAGATGAAAAATTAAATGGATTAAAATTCTTAGTGATAGAACCATCTAAAGCTGCAGCCGGCGAGGGGAGCGGAATTTTTGTTGCCGCAGATATAGTAGGGGCTGGCATAGGGGATAGTGTACTAGTGACTAAAGGTAGCGCTGCTAGCGCATCACTGCATATAAAAGATGTGCCTGTGGATGCTGTTATAGTAGGTATAATAGATAGTTTAGAAGTAGATGCAGAATTTCTATAATTAAGCACTTCTCGTATAAATAAATTTATTTGGAGTGAATCTATGATTAAAACTTTAGGAATGATGGAATTTAGAAGTATTGCAAAAGGAATAGAAATAGCGGATGTAGTTCTAAAAGCAGCAGAGGTAGAATTAGTATTTTGTAGAACTATTTGTCCAGGGAAATTTATGATACTTATATCAGGAGAAGTAGGATCTGTTAAAGAAGCCTTAGACAAGGGGACGAATCAAAGTAAAGGTTTTTTGATAGGAAGTTTTCTACTTCCTAATGTACATAAGGATATTATACAATCATTAAAAAATAAAATAAAAGTAGTACCTAATGGAGCTATAGGAGTAGTGGAGACCACTAATGTAGTTTCTGGAATATTTATCTTAGATAAGGCGCTTAAAGCAGCAGAGGTAAGGCTTTTTAAGTTAAGTCTCGGCACTTTAATTGGTGGAAAATCTTATTTTATTATATATGGTGATATGAGTTCTGTGCAGGAAGCTGTAAAAGAAGCTTTAAGAGAAATTGATGAGAAAAAAATAGTTTCAAGTATAGTAATTCCATCACCATCTAAGGAACTAATCAGTAGCTTATAATAATAGTTAACAATGTAGATAAATTCTAAAAAAATACATATGATCAAAAAATAATTTTCTGGAAGGAGAAAAAATGGGAATAAATGAAATTATTATATATATAATGGTTGTTTTCATGGTTTTAGGTGCAATAGATAAGTGCATAGGAAATAAATTTGGTTTAGGAGAACAATTTGAAGAGGGATTTATGGCAATGGGTTCATTAACTATAGCAATGGTTGGTGTAGTTTGTTTAGCACCAGTACTTGCTAGTGTATTAAAACCTGTAATAGTCCCAATTTACACTGCATTAGGAGCAGATCCATCTATGTTTGCTACTACTTTACTTGCTTGTGATATGGGAGGATATCCTCTTGCAAAAGAACTTGCACAAACAGCACAAGCAGCAAGCTTCTCAGGCGTAATTATAGGATCTATGATGGGACCAACTATTGTATTTACTATACCAGTTGCTCTTGGAATAATTAAAAAAGAAGACCATAAATTTTTGGCAACAGGTGTACTTGCAGGGATAATAACAATTCCTATAGGCGCGCTTATAGGTGGACTTGTAGCTGGATTTGGAGTAATAATGTTACTTAAAAATCTTGTGCCAATAATAATATTTGCAGCACTTCTCGCTGTAGGATTATGGTTAATTCCTGAAAAAATGATAAAAGGCTTTACCGTTTTCGGAAAAGGCGTAGTTGTGCTTATAACAATAGGTCTTGCAGCTATAATAATAGAAACTTTAACAGGAGTAGTTGTTATTCCTGGAATGGCACCACTATCCGAAGGCATTGAGATAGTAGGTTCTATTGCAATAGTACTCGCAGGAGCCTTCCCAATGGTTTATGTTATAACAAAAGTATTTAAAAAACCTCTAATGAAGCTTGGTTCATTACTAGGTATGAATGATATTTCAGCAGCAGGTATGGTGGCAAGTCTTGCAAATAGTATACCAATGTTTGGAATGATGAAAGACATGGATGAGCGGGGTAAGATAATAAACGTTGCATTTGCAGTTAGTGCAGCTTTTGTATTTGGAGATCATTTAGGTTTTGTTGCTGGAGTAGAAAAAGGAATGATATTCCCTATGATAGTTGCAAAATTAGTCGGTGGAGTTGCAGCGGTTGCGTTAGCTTGTTTTATACTTTCGAAAAATAAAAAAGATAAGTCTGTTCAAGCATAATAGCATTATAAGATAATAATGAATGGAGGAATTAAAATGGAAAATATAGATTCAAAATTAATTGAAGACATGGTTAGAAAAATCATAGCAGAAAGTTTATCAAAGGAAAAATGCGAATTTGAAAAGCATGTAGATCCTAGTGGTATAATGTCAATAAAATTAGACACTGTAAAAATGGGTAAGTTTGATACTGGCAAAGAGGGAGATGACGTACTTTTAACAGATGTTTTAACATTAGAAGAAAGTCCGAGACTTGGATGCGGTCTTATGGAAATGAAAGAAACGTGCTTTGATTGGACATTAAAATATGATGAAATAGATTATGTTATAGAGGGAACTTTAGAAGTAAATATTGATGGAAGAAAAGTTGTAGCCAATAAAGGGGAAATGATTTTAATTCCTAAAAATTCAAAAATTCAATTCAGTGTTCCAAACTATGCAAAATTTATGTTTGTGACATATCCTGCTAATTGGGCAGATATAAAGTAGATATTTTTTAAGGTAAAGACTTAGAACAAAATAAAAAAAAAGCTTCATACTATTTAATTAATCTAGTATGAGGCTTTTATCTTATTAAATATATTTCTCTCTTGATAAACTAAAATCTATTAATCCCATTGGTTTATCATAGAAAATGCGCTCATCCATAAGTTTGGGAATATCATTCATTTTTGGCTTGAAAGCCATTAAATCTAAAATATCCTTTTGCAAATCAATACCTGGCGCTATTTCAGTAAGATAAAGTCCGTCCTTTTTAAGTTCGAATACAGCTCTTTCAGTAATGTACATTACTGGCTGATTTACCTTTTGTGCATATTTCCCACTAAAAGTAATTTGCTCAACTTGATCAATAAATTTAAATAGCTTACCTTCTTGTTTGATAACAAGCTTTCCATCTTTTATTTCTTGTTTAAGTCCCTGGGCTGTAAATGTTCCACAGAACATAACTTTTTTTGCATTTTGGGTAATATTGATAAAGCCACCGCATCCTGCAACACGTGTTCCAAACTTACTTACATTTAAGTTACCGTCTTTATCAACTTGAGCTAATCCTAAGAATGCTAAATCAACTCCACCACCATCATAAAAATCAAATTGGCATGCTTGGTCTAGAATTGCTTCTGGGTTTACTGATGCACCAAAAGCTAATCCACCCTGTGGCAATCCACCAACTGCGCCTGCCTCTACTGTAAGTGTCATATAATCGCAAATTCCCTCTTCACTAGCAACTAATGATATCACCTCAGGTATTCCAATTCCTAAATTTACAACAGTATTAGATTTAAGCTCAAAGGCAGCTCTCCTTTAGATATTTTCCTAATATCTAAAGGGGTATTTTCAATTGAATCCATTATTGCTTTTATTTCACCTGTACAAGCTGGATTATATTCAAATCCAAAGGTCTGCTCATGTTCCTCTGGTTTTGAAACAACAACATAGTCTACATATATACCAGGAATTTTCACAAGTCGTGGATCAAGGGTGCCATCAGCTACTACTCTTTCAACTTGAACTACAACTATTCCACCGCAGTTTTTTGTTGCTTGAGTAATGGATGTTGCTTCGAGAGTAGCTATTTCTCTTTCTAGACTAATATTACCATTTTTATCTGCATATGTACCGCGTACAAAACAGATATCAATTGGAAATGATTTATATAGTAGCTTCTCCTCACCTTCGATTTCAATTATCTTTACAATATCCTCCTTTGTAATATCATTTAATTTCCCTCCTTCAATTCTAGGGTCAACAAATGTGTTTAGTCCTACATGAGTTATAGTACCAACCCTTTTACCGGCAATATCCCTAAAAAGCTGAGAAAGGGTTCCTCGTGGAAGATTATAGGCTTCTATTTTATTTTCTACAGCTAATTTTCCTAGGGCAGGTGCCATGTTATAATGACCACCTACTACTCTTTTAGTCATTCCTTCGTGTGCAAAATGATCTGCACCTCTTCCATTTTGATTACCCTGAGCAGCGGCGTATATAAGATTTAAATTTATAGGCTTACCAGTTTCTAAAAAACGCTTTTCTAAAGCTGTAGTAAGGGTTTCAGGACAACAACTGCCAACAAATCCATCTGTTACAATATAATCGCCATCCTTTACTAACTCAGCAGCTTCTTTAGGTTTTAATATTTTCATAGAACTACATCACCTTTAACAGTATACTGTAAAATTATTAATATAGATTAGCATCATAATTATAACTATTATTCAGTTGTCTACGATATTCCAGGGAAAATGATAATGATAATGAATGTGAAGAAATAATTAAATATACTACTATTATTAACATATATTGGTTAAGTTGCGCATAATATACTTAAGAAGTGACATTAAAACAACAACATGGGAGGTTATATAATGAGCAACTTGTTTTTAACACCAAGATATATAATTACTGGAAAGGAAGCACTTAATCTAGCTAGCGAAAACGTTAAACAGCTAGGGGAAAAAGCTTTAATTGTAACCGATGATGTAATGGTCAAGATTGGAAGTTTAAAAAAAGTAACAGATATGTTGGATAGTATTAATATTGAATATGCGATCTATAGTAAAGTAAATAGTGAACCGACAGATATCATGGTAAACGATGGAACTAAAGCTTATAAAGAAGGAAAATGTGATTTCTTAATTGGATTAGGTGGAGGAAGCCCTATAGATACAATGAAAGCGGTAGGGGCTATGATAACGAATACGGGGGAAATTAATGATTATTTAGGGAAAACGATTCCTAATGCAACCCCTCCTCTAGTTGCATTACCTACAACAGCAGGAACGGGTTCAGAAGCAACTCAGTTCACTATAATATCGGATACAAAGAGGGATATAAAAATGTTGTTAAAGGGATCTTATCTAATGCCAACTTTAGCAATAATAGATCCGATTTTTACGACGACAGCTCCACCTAACGTAACAGCAGCTACAGGATTGGATGCATTAACTCATGCAATCGAAGCATATACATCAAAGAAATCGCAGCCAATGTCGGATACCTTTGCTCTTTCTGCGGTTAAAAGGATAACTAAGTATTTATTAAAAGCTTATCAAAATGGGAATGATGTTGAAGCTAGAACAGAAATGTCAATAGCTGCACTTGAAGCTGGAATTGCTTTTAATAACTCTTCAGTGACAATAGTTCACGGTATGAGTAGACCAGTGGGTGCACTTTATCATGTACCACATGGATTATCTAATGCTATATTGTTGCAAGATTGTTTGAATTTTGCACTATCTGGAACACCAGAAAGATTTTGTGATTTAGCTAAAGCTATAGGCATCTATAAGAAAGGTGAGAGTGATATAGAAGCAGGTCAAGCTTTTATAAAAGAAATTGGAGATCTATGTAGAGACTTAAACATCCAAACCCTTGAAGAGGTTGGTGTTAATAAGCAAAAATTCTTTGAAAATTTAGAAAAAATGGCGGGCGATGCTTTAGACAGTGGCAGCCCAGGAAATACAAGAAGAAAGACTGAAAAGGAAGACATAATAAATATTTATAAATTATTATGGAAACAGGTGAAATAAATGCCACTAGTAAATATGCGAGATTTATTGAGTAAAGCAGAAAAAGGAAAATATGCTGTTGGATCTTTTAGCGTAGCAAATATGGAAATGTTAATCGGTGCTATAAAGGCTGGTGAAGAGTTAAATTCTCCAATAATAATTCAAATTGCAGAAGTAAGATTAAAAGCATCGCCATTAGAGTTAATAGGATCTATGATGGTTGCAGGAGCAAAAAAAGCGAAAATACCAGTAGCTATACATTTTGATCATGGTTTAACTTTAGAAAAGATAAAGGAAGCTCTCCAGATTGGATTTACTTCAGTTATGATAGATGGTTCGAAATATCCACTGAAAGATAATATAAGGTTAACAAGAGAAGTTATAGATGAAGCAAAAAAATATAATGCAGACGTAGAAGCTGAAATAGGACGAGTAGGCGGTAGTGAAGATGGCTTAAAAGAAATATCAGGTTTGTTTACTAGGGTAGATGAGGCAAAGGAGTTTTTCGATGCAACAGGCATTGATGCATTAGCAGTGGCAATAGGAAATGCTCACGGAGTATATTTAGAAAATCCGAAATTAAATTTTGATGTATTAGACAAAATAAACAAAAGGGTAGATGTTCCATTAGTATTGCATGGGGGAACAGGTATAAGTGATGACGATTTTAGAAAATGTGTAAGTCTTGGAATTAGAAAAATTAATATAGCAACAGCAACATTTGCTTCAGTTGAAGAAAATGTTGGGAAGTTATATGAAGAGTCCGAAAAAGTTGATTATTTCGAGTTGCATGAGAAAGAAATAGAAGGTGCTTATATTAATGTAAAGAGACATATTAAGGTATTCGGAAGTCAAAACAAAGCATAGGGGGAAATAATGGGTTACATTAAATTTGATAATAGTAGAGAATTTGATATTGTGCCACTCGGAAGAGCTGCAATTGATTTTAATCCTATTGATATAAATATGCCACTTTCAGAAAGTACGACTTTTAAAAAATATTTAGGTGGGTCGCCAGCTAATACTGCAGTTGGACTTGCAAGACTAGGTAAAAAGGTAGGGTTTATTGGTAAAGTATCAAATGATAGGTTTGGTGAATTTGTTATTAACTATTTTAAAAATGAAGGAATAGATACAACGCAAATTTATTTTGCTAAAAATGGAGAAAATTTAGGACTTACTTTTACTGAAATATTTAGTCCAACAGAAAGTAGTATTTTAATGTACAGAAATGGTGTTGCAGATTTAGCGCTGGAGGTCTCCGAAATTAGTGAAGAATATATTAAGAATACTAAAGCTATTATAATATCTGGGACTGCTTTATCTCAGAGTCCGTCAAGAGAAGCAACCTTGAAGGCATTAGAGTATGCAAAGAAAAATAATACAGTAGTTATTTTTGATATTGATTATAGGGAATATTCATGGGCTAATAATGATGAGATTGCAATTTATTATGCTCTAGTCGCGAAAAACAGTGATGTTATAATAGGGTCAAGAGAAGAATTTGATTTAACGCAAGGAATAATTGGACAAGATAGTAGCGATCAGGAAACCGCTAATAGATGGTTTAATTATGGTAGTAAAATTGTTGTTATAAAGCATGGAAAAGATGGATCAACTGCTTATACATCAGATAAAAAAAGCTTTAATATAAAGCCTTTCCCAGTTAAACTTCTTAAATCTTTTGGTGGCGGGGATGCATATGGGTCTGCATTTGTTTATGGATTACTTGAAGGATGGGATATTATTGACTGCTTAGAGTTTGGTAGTGCTTCAGCATCAATGTTAGTTGCAAGTCACAGCTGCTCTGATGCGATGCCAAAAGTCGAAGGGATTAATGAATTTATAAGAAAGAGCAAAGAGGAATATGGTGAAATGGTCGTAAAATCATAAGGAGGATTTAAATGGTAGAAAGTTTAGGTAATCTAAAATACGGTGAAAATACAATATGCGAGATTAACGGTAAAAACAAAAAAATGTTAATGGATATTGCTGTAATAAAACTTGAAAAAGGTTCAGTTAAAACGTACTATTCAGATTTCAAAGAATTGGCTGTATTGATGTTAACAGGAAAACTTGAAATTAGGTGGTCAGGAAATAAAAAAGTAATAGAGAGAACTTCAGTATTTGATGAAGGTCCCTGGTGTTTACATGTGCCAAAGGATACAAAGGTCCAAGTAGAAATTTTAGAACAAAGCGAAATACTTCTTCAATATACAGATAATAAAAATACCTTTGAAGCAAAATTATATTATCCAGAAGATTGTAAAAGTGAAGTATTTGGTGAAGGGGTATGGAATGGTACTGCAAGAAGAGTAGTTAGAACAGTATTTGATTATAAAAATGAACCATATTCAAACATGGTAATGGGAGAAGTTATTACTTATCCTGGTAAATGGTCAAGTTACCCACCACATCATCATCCACAACCTGAAGTTTATTACTATAAATTTAATAAACCTCAAGGATTTGGTTTATGTCTAATAGGTGAAAATGCTTATAAGATAACAGATAGAAGCTTTGCTTTAATTCAAGGAGGCCTCGTTCATCCTCAAACAGCTGCACCAGGTTATGCTATGTACTATTGTTGGATGATAAGACATTTAGATAATAACCCATGGACTGACAGAATAGATGATAAAGATCATACTTGGCTTTGGGACAAAAATGTTAAGATATGGCCAGAAAAATAGTATAAATGATTGATTAAGATATAAGGGGGTTTGAGATGGGTACAATTAAACTGACTACTGCACAAGCATTGGTTAAATTTTTAAATAACCAGTTTATAAGTTTTGATGGCAAAGAAGAAAGATTCATCGAAGGAATTTTCGCAATATTCGGACATGGAAATGTATTAGGTCTTGGTCAAGCATTAGAACAAGATCCTGGCAAATTAATAGTGCGTCAAGGTAGAAATGAACAAGGCATGGCCCAAGCAGCTGTGGCTTTCGCTAAGCAAAAAAGAAGGAAAAAAATATATGCATGTACATCATCGGTAGGTCCTGGATCTGCTAATATGGTAACTGCTGCCGCAACAGCAACAGCAAATAATATACCTGTATTATTATTTCCAGGTGATACATTTGCTACAAGGCAGCCAGATCCTGTACTTCAACAAGTCGAACAAGATCATGATGCTTCAATTACTACAAATGATGCTTTTAAACCTGTAAGTAAATATTGGGATAGAGTGAGCAGACCAGAACAATTGATGTCAGCTATGATAAATGCAATGAGAGTATTAACAGATGAGGGAGATACTGGCGCAGTATGTATTGCACTGCCACAGGATGTTCAAGGAGAGGCTTACGATTATCCAGAATATTTTTTCAAGAAGAGAGTGCATAGAATTGAAAGAAGAAAAGCTACGGATTTAGAAATAGAAGATGCTATAAGTTTAATAGCTAGAAAGAAAAAACCATTAATCATTTGTGGTGGAGGAGCCAAATATTCAGAAGCAGGTGAAGAACTAAAGAAATTTGCGCAGGAATTTAATATACCTATTGCAGAAACGCAGGCAGGAAAAAGTGCAGTAGAATCAACCCTTTATCTGAATCTAGGAGGTATTGGAGTTACAGGTACCCTTGCTGCAAATATTATAGCTAAAGATGCAGACCTCATAATAGGACTTGGAACAAAATTTACAGATTTTACAACAGCTTCTAAAGGATTATTTAAGAATGATGAAGTTGAATTCTTGACAATAAATACATCTAAATATAATGCAACTAAAATGGATGCTACTAAAGTGGTCGGGGATGTATTGGTTAATTTAGAACAACTTAGATATAAGCTTATTGAAAAAGGATATAAAAGCGAGTATAACAAGGAGATTTCTGATGCCAAAAATAAATGGGGAAAAGAAATTGAGAGATTATATAGTATAAAATATATTGAAGATAATTTCAAACGTGAAATGCTAGGACAAAATGAAGCAAGCTTAAGAGAATTTTATGAACTTTGCGGAGAAGCTCTTCCACAAACCACAGTTATAGGTGAAATTAATAATTTTCTTAAAAAAGATTATGTTGTAGTGGGTGCTGCGGGAAGTTTACCAGGCGATTTACAAAAGTTATGGACTTCAAGAGATAAGTATAGCTACCACATGGAATATGGTTATTCATGTATGGGATACGAAATATCAGGAGCTTTAGGAGTGAAGCTTGCAGAACCTAATAAAGAAGTATATGCATTTGTTGGTGATGGAAGTTACTTAATGCTTCATTCGGAATTAATAACGTCTATTCAAGAAAACAAGAAGATAAATGTATTACTATTTGATAACAGTGGATTTGGTTGCATTAACAATTTAGAAATGGGAAATGGAATGGGCAGTTTTGGAACAGAATTTAGATATAGAAATGAAAAAAGCGGCAAGCTTAATGGTGGATTGATTCCAATAGATTTTGCAAAATGTGCACAAGGGTATGGAGTAAAAAGCTATACAGTCAAAACAATAGAAGAGCTTAAAGAAGCGCTAGTAGATGCCAAAAAACAAACTAGATCTACTTTAATAGATATAAAAACACTTCCAAAAACAATGACAAACGGTTATGAGTCTTGGTGGCATGTAGGAGTTGCTGAGGTTTCTGATAAAGATTCAATAAAAAATGCGTACATTAACAAAACAGATAATCTTACAAATGCAAGAAAATATTAAAACGGGGAGAGATGTTATTATGTTAAAGGTTGGAATTATTGGTGTAGGAAGAATTGGGAAGGTACATGGAGAAAGTATATCAAAATATGTTAAAAATGTTGAAATTAAATCAATTGCTGATGCATACTTAAACGATGCTACAAGAGAATGGGCAAAGAGTAAGGGAATACTTGAGGTATATACTGACTATAAAAAAATATTAGAAGATCCAGAAATTGATGCAGTATTAATTTGCTCCTCAACAGATACACACTCACCAATCTCAATAGAAGCAATAAGAGCAGGAAAGCATGTTTTCTGTGAAAAACCAATTGATCATGATTTAACTAGAATAAAAGAAGTCATTAATGAATTAGGTAAATCTAAGGTTAAGTATCAAGTAGGGTTTAATAGAAGATTTGACCATAACTTTAAATCAGTTAAGAATGCGGTTGCTAGTGGAAAAATTGGAGAACCTCATATTTTGAAAATAACTTCAAGAGATCCTGAGCCACCTTCAATAGATTATGTGAAGATTTCTGGTGGCATGTTCTTAGATATGACAATTCATGATTTTGATATGGCTAGATATCTTTTAGATAGTGAAGTTGAAGAAGTTTATGCAGTCGGTAATGTATTGATAGACAACGCTATAGGCGAAGCTGGGGACATTGATACAGCTATTATAACATTAAAGATGCAAAACGGAACTTTAGCAGTAATTGATAACTCAAGGCAGTCAGCTTATGGATATGATCAAAGGGCTGAAGTGTTTGGATCATTAGGTCAGGTTTCAATAGCAAATGATAGCACTTCATCGGCAGTAATATCAAATGAAAATGGTGTTACAGGAGAAAAGCCATTATTCTTCTTCCTAGAAAGATATATGCAGGCTTATGCGCAGGAAATAACAGAATTTATTGACGCAATTGTAAATAATACAGATACACCCGTAGATGCCGAAGATGGCTTACAAGCTGTATTAATTGGTGAAGCTGCTACAAAATCATTACATGAGAATAGACCAGTTAAATTATCTGAAATTAAATTTTAAGAGTGTACTCGAAAAACAATAATTAACAATTCCCATATTTGAGGAATAAAAGTATTTATTTGGATGAAATGCTATACTTGAATTAATAGTAGGCATGATAAAAAGGCTTTTTTATACACTATTTTAAAAAAGCCGTAGGCTGGTTATTGAGTTAAAACTGATTATAAATTAGGCAGCTATTTTCTTGAAAACCGGGAAGATATCAGCAATTGTTACCTCTTTTTCATTAGCCCAAGCATCTATAAAACAGCAAAATGCACCAAGAAATACTCTTGTTATTCTGCGACCAACGGAATAGATAATCGATTTTTCAGCATGGAAGTCGTTGTTTATTCTATCCCAACACCTTTCAGTAGTTGAACGTCGTTTATAAAGAGATTTCCATTGCTTTGAACCTCTTAGTATAGGAGTAAAATATCTTGGATTATCTAATGTTTTAGTGTAATAAATTTTCTTGCTTTTAATAGGACATTTTTCACAGTGGTCACATTGAACTGGGAATAACCATTTATGCCTAAATTCCTTACGGACGATTCCCCAATTACGAAGCTGATGTCCACAAATTTTCCCATGAGGAATGCCCTTATCGTCAAGTTCAACAAAATCACTGCCTGATGAAGGTTTTAAAGAACGTGAATTTAAATCAATAATAGGATTTATTCCATAATGCATGCATAAAAGATAAAATGCATTAGCATCATAGGCAGAATCTAAGGCTACGGAATAGAATTTAATTTCAGGGTATAAATCTACAATCTCTTTAAGTGCATAAACACCGGTAACAGAATCATGCCGTGCTGCACTAACAAATTTAATATGGATAGGTAGGCTGTAAAAACTATCACAGGCAGTGAACCCGTGATAAGTTTGACCATAGTAATAGTGTTCATTAAAGCTATCCCAACCCCAGCTAGCACTGGGATCGGTAAACTTTCGATAACAAGCACAATGCTCTCCTGGTTTAAGTTTGCAATCACAAACTTTTTTACCATAAGGCGAAGCCTGTGTAGGCATACAAGTTCCATCACCAGCAATATTTAGTTTAGAAGGGTCACCCAAAATGCCCATTGATAAGGAAGGAATAACAAATAATTCCTTAAGTATGTTGTTCATTTTGGATTCTATTCTGTCAGAAAGCTTAGAATTATCATATTTTAAGATTCTTTTAACTAAACGTTCGACTACACCAGATTTGGAGTTATTCATCTTTTGGTTTTTCTTTTGTTTTTTACTTGGTTTACGTTTCAATTTACGCAGTTTGGATTTATATAGGATTTTATCCTTATGAATCAGCCTATCCATAAAATCATAAAAAGTACCTATGCCAGGTATTTGATCAGCAACTATGCCTTCGGCTTTAAAAGGCGAGTAGCAAGCAGGGATAAAGCCTGACAGAATTGCATAAAACGGTTCTGAACGTAATGTCTTTATCCAAGATGATATGCTGGTTTCTTTACAATAAGCCATAATAATAAGTGATCTGAGTAAAGCTACCGCATCTTTGGGCGGAGCCCCTTGATTGGAGTTAGAATAAGCACTTTGTATTAGAGGGACAATTCCGGTTAGGTCGGCAGACCAGATTTTTGTTATTATTGAACTACGCTCAAACAAAGTAATTTCTTGATTATTTTGAATAAAGAATTTTTCTAGAAATGTTTCAACGAAATTTTGATATTGAGTATGTGAGGCCTTAACAGTTAACATAAAAATCACTCCTTATAAATGAAAAATGGTAATAATATACATAATTCATTTTGCGAAATTTTTACTGCTGTCAAGTCTTATTTAAAACTATTTAATTAAAATAAATCGATAATACTAGGGATAGCTTAGACTATCTATGCTACCCGAAAGATATAAAACTCGAAGAAATTCTGGGGTGAAGTTGATATATGAATAAAAATGAACCTAGAATTAGCAATGGCTTGAGAGTTTCCGAGAGTACTATTTTAATTATGAGGGGTGTTAATTATGTTAGATAGTAAAAAGGTCAAATTAGGTATTGCTCCAATTGCATGGACAAATGATGATATGCCAGATTTAGGAAAAGAAAATACTTTTGATCAGTGCTTGAGTGAAGCCGCATTAGCCGGTTTCCAAGGAACAGAGGTAGGAAATAAGTATCCAAAGGATGTTAAAGTTTTAAAAAAGGCTTTAGAGCTTAGAGGGTTGGAAATTGCAAGTGCTTGGTTTAGTTCGTTCTTAACTACGAAACCATATGAAGAAACTGAGGCAGAATTTATTAAGCATAGAGATTTTCTACATGATCTGGGGGCTAATGTAATCGTTGTAGCTGAGCAAGGACATAGCGTACAAGGTGAACTAGATACTCCAGTGTTTGATGGGAAGTACCATTTTAATGAGGAAGAATGGAAGCTGCTTGGAAATGGATTAAACAAGCTAGGAAAGTTAGCTCAAGATAAGGGAATGAAAATGGTTTACCATCATCATATGGGAACAGGAGTACAAACAACAAAAGAGATAGATAAGCTTATGAGTATTACTGATGAAAAGTTAGTTTACTTGTTATTTGATTCAGGTCATTTAGTATATTCAGGTGAGGATCATATAGCAATACTTAAAAAATATATAAATAGAATCAAGCATGTTCATTTAAAAGATATTAGACCGGAGATAGTAAAAAAGGTTAAAGATGAAAAACTTAGTTTTTTAAAAGGAGTTCGATTAGGAGCTTTTACAGTACCAGGTGATGGAAGCATTGATTTTAAGCCAATATTCAAAATTTTAGCAGAAAATAATTATGAGGGTTGGCTATTGGTGGAAGCAGAGCAAGACCCAGCAAAGGCAAATCCATTTGAATATGCAGTAAAAGCAAGAAAATATATTAAAGATATATGCGGAGCATAATCCTATTACAAAAAGGGGGTGACTTAATGAATCTCTTTTCAGGAATTACATTTATGGCTATCGTTGCAACTGTATGGTTTATTGCTTGGAAAAAATCACAATTAATTAACAAAGATGATGCGGATGGTTATTTCCTTGGAGGACGAAGCCTAACAGGAATAACAATTGCTGGAACAATTCTAATGACGAATCTATCTACAGAGCAAATTGTTGGACAAAATGGCCAAAGTTACGTAGCTGGAATGGAGGTAATGGCTTGGGAGGTTACAGCTGCTTTTGCTTGTGTGCTACTGGCGTTTGTTTTCTTACCTAAATACTTAAAACATGGAATTAGTACTATTTCTGATTTTATTGAAATTCGTTATGATACAACGACTAAAAGAATTATATCATTTTTGTTTCTAGTAAGTTATACAGTTACTTTTTTACCGGTCGTATTGTTTTCAGGAGCGTTAGTTTTTAATAAACTTTTCCATATAGATAAGTTATTAAATGTAAATGGCCAAGTTGCAATTATAATTGTAGCAGCATTTATTGGCTTGGTTGGACTCCTGTATGTGTTGATTGGAGGAATTTCTTTAAGTGCCTTTAGTGATACGATTTATGGTGTTGGTTTAATTGTTGGAGGTATTTCAATTCCAATTTTAGGATTAATCTTGCTCGGTAACGGTAGTTTCACTGGAGGAATTCAATTAATAATCCAGCGAACTCCAGACAAATTAAATGCTATCGGAGCACTTGATTCAAAATTGATTCCTTGGCCGACATTGTTCCTCGGGATGTTTTTCAATAATCTATTTTATTGGTGTACTAATCAAATGATTGTTCAAAAAGCATTAGCTGGAAAGAATCTCAAAGAAGCACAAAAGGGTGCTTTATATGTAGGCTTTTTTAAAATTTTTGGAGCTTTATTTTTAGTTTTTCCGGGGATTATTGCATATAATATGTTTGGAAAGACACTAAAAGTAGCTGATGATGCGTACCCATCTTTAGTCACGGCAGTACTTCCAACATGGGCTTATGGTATTTTCGGAGCAGTAATTTTTGGAGCTATTTTAAGTTCTTTCGCAGGAGCTTTAAATAGTACTTCAACCCTATTCGCATTAGACTTTTATAAACCAATAATTCGTCCTAAAGCTTCTGACAAAGAAGTTGTTAAGGTTGGGAAAATAGTGACAGCATTTGTAGCAATAGTTTCAATAGTTGTAGCCCCTTTTATTGCTTATGCACCAGCAGGTTTGTATACTTTCCTTCAAGAATACAATGGCTTTTATAATATGCCATTACTAGCAATTATTCTGCTTGGCTTCTATACAAAACGTGTTCCTGCCTTAGCCGCAAAAGTAACAATGATTTTTCATATTATAGCCTATACGATTTCTAAATTTTTATTTGCTGATGTTAATTTTTTATACGTATTGAGTGGTTTATTTTTCTTGGATATTTTAATAATGTTATTAATTGGTAAATTAAAACCGATGGAAATACCATTCAAAATTCAAGATGATGAAAGTAAAGTTGATTTAACACCTTGGAAATATGGAAAGTGTATTGGAATAGCTGTTGTAATTTGTATGATCGGAATGTATATATTATTTTCACCACTAGGACTTGCTAGATAAAAAAGAAATAAGAGAATGTTCTTATGGGTTTTTGCTATAAATACTGAAATTACAATCTATCGCCTAGAAAAATCATGTGCGAAAGGATAATTGATTATGAAAATTAATAGAATCAAAGAAATTGAGGAATATATATTAAGAAATGAATCAGTCACTTTAGATTCATTATGCGATATTTTTAAAATCTCTAAAAATACAATTCGCCGATATATAAATGAACTTGTAAAAAAAGGGAGTGTAAAAAAAGTTTATGGAGGAGTAACAGCTATTATTAAAGAAATAATTCCTTTCGAAGAAAGAAACATTAAAAATAATTATGAAAAAATGGCAATAGCTAAGGTTGCATCTGAATTTGTAAATGATGGAGATGTAATATTCATTGATTCTGGGACAACAACAATTAATATGATAGACTTCTTAAAAAACAAAAATGATGTAACTATACTGACGAATAGTTTGAATGTTATAATAATCGCACTCCCTTTTCCAAATTTAAATGTTATTTGTACGGGAGGAAGGTTAATAAGAAAAACAAATTCTTTTGAGGTGATAAATACTCTTACAATATTCAAAGATTATAATATAAATAAAGCATTTATGGCTGCTTCAGGTATTTCTATATCTAATGGAGCCACAAATTCTTCACCATTAGAATATAAAATTAAAAAAATTATAGTAGAAAAGAGTAATGAGTTGTATTTGTTAGCAGATTCGTCTAAATTTGAAGTTTCATCACTTATGACTTATTGTCAATTAACAGATATAGATTATCTTATAACAGATAGAAAACCATCTGAAAAATATATAGAATTTTTTGAAGAAAATAAAATTAATTTTATTTTCTCTGAATAATGGTTCAAGGGCATTTTTAATTATTGTGGATTATAATAAAAATAATAAAAAATTTATCAAATTAAACTGTTTTTCAGTATAATTTTTTGTTATAATTATATTCATAAAGAACATCCCTTTTGGTTTTTGTTTGTTGTCATTCAATTATGCCAAATAAGGGGATGTCCTTCTATTTTTAAACCATAAATACTGAAATTAAAGGCTATCGCATTAAAAATTTATGTGAGAAGGCTTTGCTTCTAAAAATCAATCCAAATTAGCGGGAAAACTGAATAGCATGGTTCAAAATTTAAACTGTAAGATTAATTTTGCAGCGTCCAAGATGATGAGCAGCTACGAAGGTGATGATTTAACCGATAAGACTGTATGAGTCTTGTCGGTTTTTTAATCCACTCTGATGATGTTTATTATGCCAATCCACAATTATATATAGTTATTAAGAAATTTTTTGAAGTATTATGAAACTATAATTATTACGTTGCAATACATATATTATGTTATAATGTATATATTATGTGGAATTTGAATAAAATGTATTGTGCGGGTTTTGAATATTAGAAGAAGCGTAATAGATAAAAATGTAAAATTTATATTTAACTATTTGCAGAAATATACAGGGGGAACAAAATGTTTAGTCCAATAAAAAACACAAAAGTTTATGAACAGGTAATAGATCAAATAAAAAATATGATTGATAAAGGTACGCTTAAAAAGGGTGACAAACTTCCTTCAGAGAGGAATTTAGTGGAGCAATTAAAGGTAAGCAGGGCTTCTATCCGTGAAGCGCTTAGAACATTAGAAGTCATTGGACTTATAGAGTGCAGACAAGGAGAAGGTAGTTATATAAAAGCAAATTTTCAAGATAAATTATTTGAACCGCTATCAATTATGTTTATGTTAGAGGGAAGCAATCCAGAAGAGATATGGGAGCTTAGAAAGATTGTGGAGGTTGAGGCTTCAGGCCTTGCTGCGAATAGGATAACCAGTGAACAACTAAAAGAGTTAAAAGAGCTTACTCAAAGATTTATGAATTGTGCGGACGAGAATACTAATGTTGAAATTGATAAAGAGTTTCATTATAAGATTGCTGAGTGCTCGGGCAATGTTTTAGTATTTAACATTCTTAAAACAGTTTCAACGCTTGTAGATCATTTTATTAAGGATGCAAGAAAATTAATATTAGTTGACCCAGAAAATAAAGAAATACTTTTTTCTCAGCACAATGAGATATATTTATCTATGGAAAAACATAGCTCAGCTGATGCTAGAAAAGCAATGCGGGAACATTTAGATTTTGCAAATAGGTATATGAGTAAAATAAAATGATTTCAAAACATATAATTTTGTCCAAAGCAAAAAGTGAGAGTAATAACAAATATTACCCTCGCTTTTAAATTTTTAAATAAAATAAATATTGTTAATTAATTAATTAATAATAGTAGAAATATTTTCAATAGTGTGTTATTATGATTTAAAAGATGGTCAGACCATCTTACCATTAATGAGTTTTAGATTTTCTATAAAAAGAATGGAGGAGCACATATGGAAATTTTAGTTTGTATAAAGCAAGTTCCAGGAACTTCAAAAGTTGAAGTAGATCCAGTTACAGGTGTTTTAAAAAGAGATGGTGTAGATTCAAAAATGAATCCTTATGATTTATATGCATTAGAAACAGCACTTAGAATAAAGGAAGAAAAAGGTGGGGTAATTAAGGTTATAACTATGGGACCACCACAAGCAAATGATGTAATTCGCGAAGCATATATGATGGGAGCAGATGAAGGAGCACTTGTATCTGATAGAAAGTTTGCCGGAGCAGATGTTCTTGCTACAGCGTATACACTTTCACAAGGTGTAAGGAAAATGGGAGAATTTGATCTCATATTATGTGGAAAGCAGACAACAGACGGAGACACTGCTCAAGTAGGACCAGAAATGGCTGAATATCTTAATATTCCTCACATTGCAAACGTTTTAAAAATAATAGAAATAAAAGAAAAATCAATTATTGTAGAAATGGATATGGCAAATACTGTTGAAGTAGCAGAGATTCAATTTCCATGTCTTTTAACTGTAGATAAAGATATATTTCAACCAAGACTTCCATCTTATAGGAAAAAATTAGCTACAAAAGATAGAGAAATAAAAATGATAACACTAAACGATTTTGAAGATAAAGATGAAAAGAAATATGGACTTAATGGTTCACCAACTCAGGTAGAAAGAATATTTCCACCAGATGTAAATAATGATAGAGAAACATGGACAGGCAATGGTGCAGAGCTTAGTTTAAAAATAGCGGCAAAACTTAAAGAATTAAAATTTGTATAGAGAAGGGTGGAATTTTCATGAGTAAGTTAATTTGTAACCAAGAGAAAGTAAACGATTCAAATATTCAAGAATTAATAAAGGTTTGCCCTTTTGGTGCTATTGAATACATAGATGGTAAAATTGAAGTTAATGCAGGATGTAAAATGTGTAAGATTTGCGTTAAAAAAGGTCCAACAGGTGTAATGGAATTTATTGAAACAGAGGCCGTGCAAGTTGATAAAAGTTTATGGAAGGGTATAGGAGTATATGTTGACCATGTAGAAGGAGTTATACATCCTGTAACAATGGAGCTTATCGGAAAAGCTAGGGAGCTTGCGGCAGTTGTTAATTTCCCAGTATATTGTGTATTTATTGGTTATAACATAAAGGAAAAGGCTAAAGAATTGCTTCATTATGGAGTTGATGAGGTCTTTGTATACGATTATAAAGAATTTGAAGAGTTTAGAATAGAACCTTATACAGCTGCATTTGAAGACTTTGTAAACAAGGTAAAGCCATCATCATTATTGGTTGGTGCTACAACAATTGGTAGATCTCTTGCCCCAAGGGTAGCCGCAAGGTTTAGAACTGGACTCACAGCTGATTGTACAATACTTAAAATGAAAGAAAATACAGACCTTGTACAGATAAGACCTGCTTTTGGTGGTAACATTATGGCTCAAATTGTATGTCCTAATAATAGACCACAGATGTCAACAGTAAGATATAAGGTTATGAATGCACCTGAAAAACAGTGCGATGCAAAAGGTAAGATTACAATCTGTGAAATGGATAGAGCAAAACTCGATTCGAATATTGAAGTATTAAAGGTTACAAAGAAAGAAGTTGAGGAAAATATTTCAGATGCAGAAGTAATCATTGCAGTTGGTAGGGCATTAAAATCAGAAAAGGATATGGTTATGATTCAAGAATTAGCAGACATTCTTGGTGCTCAAATAGCTGGGACAAGACCAACAATTGAAGCAGGTTGGATTAATGCTAAGAAACAAATTGGTCTTTCTGGTAGAACAGTTAAACCAAAGCTAATAATAGCTCTTGGAATTTCTGGTGCAGTTCAGTTTACAGCTGGTATGAATAGTTCAGAGCGTATATTTGCAATAAATAAAGATGAAAATGCTTCTATATTCAATGTAGCTCATTATGGGATAGTAGGAGATATTTATGAAATAGTTCCTCAATTGATTGAAAATATTAAAAATTCAGGAGCTGAGTATTGTATACGTTAACTTTTATGTTGGAGTTATAGATAATAAGTAAGTTAGTGTTTAAACTAACTAGGTTTAAACACTAAATTCAGAATCGAGGAGGTAATTTTATGGATTACAAAAAACTTGATGCTAAGGATATAGAGTTTTTAGTGTCAATATTAGATAAAGATAGGGTGTTTACTGGAGAAGCAATAAATGATGATTTTAGCCATGACGAGATGGGTGGAATAAGCAAAATGCCCGACGTATTAGTTGAGGTTCTTGAAGCAAGCGAAGTATCAAAGATTATGAAATATGCAAATGAAAACATGATTCCTGTTGTAGCAAGAGGTTCTGGAACAGGACTAGTTGGAGCATCAGTTCCAATTCACGGTGGAATTATGATAAATATGTCCAGAATGAACAAAATACTTGAGATTGATGAAGAAAACTTAACATTAACTCTTGAACCAGGCGTACTTTTAATGGAAATAAGCAAATACGTTGAAGAGTTTGATTTATTTTATCCACCAGACCCAGGTGAAAAGTCGGCTACAATTGCTGGTAACATCAATACAAATGCAGGTGGAATGAGAGCTGTTAAGTACGGAGTTACTAGAGACTATATAAGAGGCCTTGAAGTAGTGCTTCCAAGCGGAGAAATACTTGATGTTGGAGGTAAAGTAGTTAAGAATTCTACTGGATACAGCATAAAAGATTTAATATGTGGATCTGAAGGAACCCTTGGAATAATCACAAAAATTATATTAAAACTTATACCACTACCTAAGAAAGCTGTATCGCTCTTAATACCTTTTCCAAATCTTGATATGGCAATAGGAACAGTACCTTTGATAGTTAAATCAAAATCTGTACCAACTGCTATAGAATTTATGCAAAGAGAAGTTATTATTGCTGCTGAAGAATTCCTAGGAAAAAAATTCCCTGATAATTCATCAGATGCATATCTTTTATTAACTTTTGATGGTAATAGCATAGAAGAAATAGAAAGAGCTTATGAAAGTGTAGCCAACATTTGCCTTGAAGAAGGTGCTCTTGATGTATTTATAACTGATACAGATGAAAGAAAAGAAGCTGTTTGGTCTGCAAGAGGAGCTTTCCTTGAAGCTGTTAAAGCAACGACAACTGATATGGATGAATGTGATGTTGTTGTTCCAAGAAATAAAGTTGCGCAGTTCATTAAGTATACTAATGAACTTCAAAAAGAATTTGATGTGAGAATAAGAAGCTTTGGTCATGCAGGTGATGGTAATTTACATGTGTATGTATTAAAGGATGAGCTTACAGATAAAGAATGGTCAGTGAAGATTGAAGAAGTATTTGAAGCAATGTATAAAAAATCAAGGGAGCTCAAAGGTTTAGTATCTGGAGAACATGGAATTGGATTTGCTAAGAAAACATATATGCTTGAACAATTTGGCCCTGTATATGTAGGACTTATGAAAAATATAAAATTGGCATTTGATCCTAATAATATATTAAATCCAGGAAAGGTTTGTGAATAGAAAAAATGATATCGCCAATGTCTTTTAAAGATGTTGGCGATATAATAATACTTTGATGTAGTCGATTTCAGTATTGTGACTAGTATTATTAATAGAGGAGGGAATAAAAGATGAATAATTATTTATTATTTTTCATAGCACTTATCCCCATTGTATGGCTCATGGTTTCGCTCGGTGTTTTAAAAATGCCAGGACATAAAACTTGTTCAATCACACTCGTAATTACAATAATACTTGCAATCCTAGTTTGGAAGATGCCAATTAGTCAAGCTCTCACAGCGACACTTGAGGGTGCAGCAATGGCAATATGGCCAATAATTGTTGTAATAATTGCAGCAGTGTTTACCTACAATCTTTCTATTCATACAAAAAGTATGGACGTAATAAAGGATATGATGACAGGAATCACAACTGATAAGAGAATTTTAGTTTTAATTATTGCTTGGGGTTTTGGTGGATTTCTTGAAGCAATTGCAGGTTTTGGTACGGCAGTTGCAATACCTGCCAGTATTTTAGCCGCACTTGGCTTTAATCCTGTATTTGCAGCAATAATATGTCTTATTGCAAATACAACACCAACAGCTTTTGGAGCAATAGGTCTACCTGTAACAACCTTAGCAAAGGTTGCAGCAATTGATCCTGTTACTTTAAGCTATGCAGTTGCAATTCAATTATTTGTATTAATTGCAGTTTTACCATTAATATTAGTAATGCTAACAGGTAAAAGTGTAAAGGCAATAAAGGGAGTTGTGCTTATTTGTATTGCGTCAGGACTAGCTTTTGCAATACCAGAACTTCTAGTTGCAAAATATATGGGTCCTGAACTTCCAGCACTAATTGGTTCAATAATATGTATTATTGTAACAGTTGCAATAACTAAAATATTCTATAAAAATACTGCATCTAAAGATAAAGTTAGTATATCCGCAAAACAAGGGTTATTGGCATGGGTGCCATTTATCTTAGTTCTGACTTTTATATTAATAACAAGTTCTCTTATACCAGCAATCAATAAACCATTATCATCTATACAAACATCTGTTCAAATATATAATGGCCCAGATGCAAAAATTAGTTCTTTTATATGGATTGCTAATCCAGGGACACTTATAATTCTTGCCACATTTATAGGGGGACTTATTCAGGGAGCTAAGTTTAAAGAAATAGTAAAAGTATTTATTGATACTTGCAAACAAATGAGTAAAACTGCAATTACAATACTTGCAATAGTCTCTCTTGCAAAGGTAATGAGTCATAGCGGAATGATAACATCTATTGCCGTGGTTTTAGTTGCAGCAACAGGAAGCTTTTATCCATTGTTTGCCCCAATTATAGGTGCTTTAGGTACTTTTGTAACTGGGAGTGATACCTCTGCAAATGTATTGTTCGGACCACTTCAAGTTGAAGTTGCAAAAAATTTACATATGAGTCCTTATTGGTTAGCAGCTGCTAATACTGGTGGTGCCACTGCAGGTAAAATGATTTCTCCTCAAAGCATTGCAGTTGCCACAGCAGCCACTGGACTTGTAGGAGCTGAAGGTAAGATATTAAAGGCAACTTTAAAATTTTGCCTTGCATATGTAGCAATATTAGGATTAATTACGTACTTTGGAGCAAAATATTTTATAATGTAGGGAGGAATATATATGACTAAAGTAAAAATACCATATTCAAAACAGTTTTTGGAAATTGAAATTCCAGATAAAAATTTGGTAGCAATATTAGAATCAAAAGCTCATGCATACAAAGTTGAAAGTAATCAGCAGGAAATTGTAAAAAAAGCACTTGATAACCCTATTGGAAGTGCAAAACTAGAAGAGCTAGTTAAGGGGAAGAAAAACTTAGTATTAATAACTAGTGACCATACAAGACCTGTACCAAGTAAAGTAACACTGCCAATACTACTTGAAAGAATAAGATCATCGAACCCTAAAATTGAAATAACAATATTAATTGCTACTGGTTTCCATAGACCTACTACAAGAGAAGAAATGATTGATAAGTTTGGTCAGGAAATAGTAGATAATGAAGTTATAATAAATCATGTATCAGAGGATTATGGCGATATGGTACGCGTCGGAACTCTTCCCTCAGGTGGAGAACTATTGCTTAATAAGATAGCGATGGAAGCTGAACTTTTAATTTCAGAAGGATTTATAGAACCACACTTCTTTGCAGGTTTTTCTGGAGGACGCAAGAGTGTTCTCCCCGGAGTGGCATCAGCAAAGACAGTTATGGCAAATCATTGTTCTGAATTTATAGCAAGTGAGTACGCACGGTCCGGAGTTATTGAAAATAATCCAATTCATAGAGATATGTTATACGCTGCTAAGCAAGCTAAACTGGCATTTATACTAAATGTTGTTATTGACAGTGAGAAGAATGTTATAAATGCATTTGCAGGAGATAGTGAGCTTGCCCACGTTGAAGGTTGTAAATTTGTTATGGAACTTGCAGCTGTGAAAGCTGTGAAGGCAGATATTGCAATATCAACTAATGGAGGATATCCACTAGACCAAAATATATATCAGACTGTAAAAGGTATGACTGCAGCAGAAGCAACTTGTAAGGACGGCGGACTTATAATCATGGTGTCTGCTTGTAATGATGGACATGGTGGTCAGTCATTTTATGACAATATCGCAAATGCAAGTAGCCCAAGAGAAGTTCTTGATAGGGTAATTAAAGTAGGAAGAAATGATACAGCACCAGATCAATGGGAATTTCAGATTCTTGCGCGGATACTAGATGCGCATACCGTAATTCTTGTTACAGATATGTGTGACCCTGAAATGATAAAGAATATGCATATGCAGCATGCATTTACCTTTGAAGAAGCGCTTGTTAGAGCTCTTAAAATAAAGGGAGATGATGCGACGATAACAGTAATACCAGATGGAGTTTCAGTTGTTGTAAAATAACATTCAAATTAATACTACTATTGAATATAATTTGGGGGCGGGTAAAATACATTGGGTGGAAGAATTCACATAATTTTATTTCAAGACTAATAATACTGTGGAGTGGGGAACTGAATTTTGAGTTTCCCACTTTTTTTCAATTTTAGGTAAATGTAAAAAAATAAAGATAGAGAGGAGGGGTGAGTAGTCACTAATATTGTTACGTAAGTAGCCACATAGTATATAAATTAAAAATGTGGTAAAATACTTGTATTATAGTAAAGTGTTATAATTAAACAAAAAAGTACAAAATTTAAAAAATAACCAATAAGTATAACTTTGTCATTTATTATACCTTACTTGTGAATTTATAAGAAGAGATATATTAGTTATACTTCAAAAGCCCTATTTATTGAATTCTTCAGTAATTGAAAATATAATAATGAGATTAAAATTAAGTAAATTAAGTAAAAAAATAAGGTTCTTAAGTTTCTAGAGCATAAATTGTTAAGACCGATGTTGAAAAGGAGTGATGAAAATGATAAAAACTGCAATTTTAACCATGAGTGATAAAGGTTCTAGGGGAGAAAGAATTGATGGGACAGGTCCTGCAATAAGAAATGAATTAGAAGGTAAAGGATTTGTTATAAGTTTCTATAAAATAATTTCTGATGAGAAACAGGAAATAGAAAAAGAATTGATTTATTTATGTGATGAGCTTAAGGTGGATTTAATTTTAACTAATGGAGGAACGGGGTTTTCAGAAAGAGATGTTACGCCAGAGGCAACTAGAAATGTAATTGAGAAATATGTACCCGGCATTGGTGAGGTTATGAGGATGAAATCACTCCAGATTACATCAAAGGCTGTGCTTTCAAGAAGCATTGCAGGAATCCGCAAAAAAACCCTAATTATTAATCTTCCGGGAAGCCCAAAAGGTGCTGTAGAAAATCTTCAATTTATAATACCTGCAATTCCACATGGAATTGCTATACTTACAGGGGAAGCTAGCGAGTGTGGTAGAAGTTAACAAAAGGGAGAATGAGAATGGAATTTTTTAATGTGGTATCTGTAAAAGAAGCTAAACAAATAATAGATAGTTCTTTTATCTATAAGATTGAATCTGAAAAAATTAACATTATGCAAAGCGTTAATAGAATTAGTTTTAAAGATATAAAAGCAGAATGTAATATACCAGAATTTAAGAGATCGACAGTAGATGGCTTTGCAGTAAGATCAAGAGATGTATTTGGAGCTAGTGAAGGACTCCCGTCTATGCTTGAACTAAAGGGTGAGGTATTTATGGGGAATATCCCACCCTCGGATATTGCAGGGGGGGAGTGCTTATACGTACCTACAGGAGGGATGCTTCCGGAAAGCGTAGATAGTGTTGTTATGGTTGAGTACAGCCATAAGCTAGATGATAATACAATACTTATTTATTCACCTGTGGCTATGGGTGATAATGTAATACAAATTGGTGAAGATATAAATACTCAGGATATTGTCGTAAAAAAGGGAAGTAAACTCAGACCTTATGAGATAGGTGTTCTTGCAAGTATAGGAATTTCTGAGGTGATGGTTTATAAAAGACCTAGGGTTGGTATTATTTCAACTGGTGATGAAGTAGTACCCTGCGAAGTAAAGCCTTCTTTGGGTGAAGTGAGGGACATAAACACTTACCTGATTTGGTCTCTACTTCTTGAGGATGGAATGGAGCCAGTAAGCTATGGAATTATTAAGGATGATTATGAACTGTTAAAGAGTGCAACACAAAAAGCATTTAATGAATGTGATGTGGTACTAATTTCAGGAGGAAGTTCTGTTGGCACGAAAGATCACACTTTAAAGGTTATAGCTTCATTTGACGATGGAGAGGTCTTGGTACATGGAATAGCAGTAAAGCCTGGGAAACCAACTATAATAGGAAAACATAAAGAAAAAATAATATTTGGACTTCCAGGACATCCACTTGCATGTTGTATTATATATAAAATACTAGTTCAAAATTATATATATAGCCTAATGCTTCAAAGCGAAAAGATTTATGGAACAAATGCAGTAATGAGTATAAATTACCATAAAGCTAAAGGCCGGGAAGAATATCTACCTGTAGAGCTTGAAACAATAGAAGGCATGGTTATTGCAAAGCCGGTGTTTGGTAAATCTGGGATTATAACAGCATTTTCAAAGGCATGGGGGTATATAAAGATAGAAAAAAACGCGGAAGGTTTAAAAGAAGGACAAGCAGTTGAAGTCTATAAATTATAAAGGAGATGAGAGTATTGGCTCAAGAAGTCTTTCTATCAAATGTTGATTTGAATGAAGCAGTTAAAATATATTTTAATAAGTTATTATGCATTAAAGGTGAAAAGGAAAATGTGGTTACTTGGGAATCTGTAGGAAGAGTTTCATACTCATCAATTTTTGCGAAAATATCTTCACCCTTTTATAAGAGTTCTGCTATGGATGGTATTGCAACTATAAGTACCAAAACATATGGAGCAACAGATCGGAGTCATATCCAACTTCAAGAAGGAATTGATTATTTAGTAGTGGATACTGGAGATCCACTACCTAAAGAATTCGATTGTGTAATTATGGTAGAGGATTTGATAAATTTAGATAAGGGAAAAGTAGCTATTTATAAAAGTGCTGCCCCTTTTCAGAATATTAGACCAATTGGAGAAGATATTGTAAAAACACAACTTATTATCCCTTCAAATTATATGATTAGACCAGTAGATATAGGCTCTATTATAGCTGGGGGAGTAAATAATATTGATGTTTATAAAAGGCCGGTGGTTGGAATAATTCCGACTGGAACGGAGATGGTGGAGCCAGGTGAAGAACTTAATATTGGGGACATAATTGAGTTCAATTCAAGAGTATTTTCTGCCCAAGTTCAGGAATGGGGAGGTATACCCCTAAGATTTGATATAGTAAAAGATGATTATTTGCTTATTAAAGATGCTGTAAAAAAGGCAGTCCAGCAATGCGATATTATACTTATTAATGCAGGATCTTCAGCTGGTAGAGAGGATTTTACTTGTAATGTAATAGAAGAATTAGGTGAGGTTTATGTACATGGAATAGCTATAAAGCCCGGTAAACCTGTTATTCTTGGAAGTATAGAGGGAAAGCCTGTGATTGGTATACCTGGATTTCCAGTATCTGCTTATGTCGTAATGGACAATATATGCAAGAAAATAGTACATGCTTATATAGGGATAAATGAAGAAGAATATACCACTGTTGAGGTTGTACTTACTAGGCGTATAATGTCTACTTTAAAATATTTAGAATTTGTAAGAGTTAAAATTGGATTTGTTTCGGGAAAATATATTGCAACACCTATAGGTCGTGGAGCTGGAACAACAATGTCATTAGTAAGGGCAGATGGTATATTAGAAATACCACAAAATATTGAGGGCTATGAAGTAGGAACTGCGGTGAATGTTAAACTTTTAAGAAGCAAGGAAGAAATTAAAAATACAGTTGTATGTATTGGAAGCCATGACCCAATAGTTGATATAGCTTCGGATCTTTTTCATATAAAAAATGGGAAGTATTTTCTTTCTTCTGCTCATGTTGGAAGTATGGGAGGAATAATGGCATTAATAGGTTCAGAAACTCATATAGCACCTATTCATTTATTGGATATGGAGAATGGTATTTATAATATTTCTTATATTAAAAAGTATTTACCGAATAAACCTATGGTATTAATTAAAGGTGTTAAAAGAGTTCAGGGAATTATGGTTTCTAAAGGGAATCCTTTAGATATTAAATGTTTACAGGATATAGTTATAAAAGGTAGAAGATTTATAAATAGGCAAAGAGGTTCAGGTACAAGGTTATTTCTAGATTATAATTTAAAAAAGCTCCATATTAATCCACAAAACATATCAGGATATGAAAGAGAAGAATTCACCCATATTGCCGTCGCAGCAGTAGTTGCAGCAGGAGATGCAGATTGTGGACTTGGAATTTATTCTGCAGCCAAGCTTTTGGGTCTAGATTTTATAAAACTTGGGGATGAGGATTATGATTTTGTTGTGCCTAAGGAATTTATAGATATGGATATGATAAGGGAATTCATTAAAGTAATTAAAACAGATGAATTTAAAGGTGAGCTTGATAAACTTGGAGGCTATGATTATACGCAAATAGGGGAAATAATTGAACTTTAGGAGACGGTTTTATGAGGGATAGTCATGGAAGAGATATCAATTATTTAAGGATATCGGTAACTGATAGATGTAATTTAAGATGTATATATTGCATGCCAGAGCAGGGAATTAAGAGTAAGAATCATGTGGATATTCTACGTTTTGAAGAGATATTAAAAATTGTGAAGGCAGCAGAAAAATTAGGTATTAATAAAGTAAGATACACTGGTGGGGAACCACTAGTAATGAAAGATTTAGACAAGCTTATATATGAAACTTCAAAACTGCCAGGAATAGATGATATTGCTATAACTACAAATGGTATTTTACTATCTGGTATGGCATCAGATTTGAAAAAAGCTGGACTTAAAAGGGTAAATATTAGCCTTGATACTTTAGATAAAGAAAAGTTTAAAAGTATAACGAGAATAGGAAATCTAGATAAGGTAATGGAAAGTATAGATAAATGTTTAACCCTTGGGTTAAAACCGGTCAAAATAAACACAGTATTAATGAAAGGCTTTAATGATGCAGAGTTTGAAGGCTTTTTAACCTTAATTCGAGAAATGCCAATCGAAGTAAGGTTTATTGAACTCATGCCAATAGGTGAAGGTATTAAACTTTATGAAAAAAGTAAATTAAGTTTTAGGGAAATGCTAAAGTTGCATCCTGAGTTAACTGAAATAGAAACCTCTAAAAGTAGCACCGCTCAATTGTACAAGATTAAAGGGACAAAAGGAAAAATTGGATTCATTAGTCCAGTAAGTTGTAAATTTTGTGCGGATTGTAATAAAATAAGGCTCACATCTACAGGAACTATTAAAGCATGTCTTCATTCAAAGGAAGAAATAAATATTAGGAAATACCTAAATAACGAAGAGATGCTTACAAATGAATTAAAACAAGCAATTTTTAATAAACCGCTCGAACATCATCTTGAAGAGGAAAAAACCAGTAGAAGTGAAAAGATGATGTATCAGATAGGAGGATAAAGTGATGGAACTTACGCATATAAATGAAGAAGGAAGAGCTAAAATGGTTGATGTATCTGAAAAGTGTGACACTGTTCGGGAAGCTATAGCAGTTGGGTCAATTTCTATGAAAAGAGAAACACTTGAAAGAATAAGGGATGGGTCTATTTCAAAAGGAGACGTACTAGCTGTAGCACAAGTAGGGGGAATTATGGGTGCAAAAAGTACTTCGCAAATAATACCAATGTGCCATCCTATAATGATATCAGCTTGTGATATAAGTTTTAAAATTGACTTTGAAAATACTAAAATAGAAATAGAAGCAACGACAAGGACTGTAGGAAAGACAGGCATTGAGATGGAAGCGCTAACTGCGGTATCTGTTGCAGCATTAACTATTTATGATATGTGTAAGGCAATTGACAGGGAAATGCTTATAAATAATATTATGCTTGTGAGAAAAAGCGGGGGAAAATCAGGAATATTCGAAAGGAAGTCGTTATAATGGCAAAGGTTATTGCAATAAATACAAGTGAAAAAAAAGGTGTGATAAAACACCCTATAGAGAAAGGCTTTTTTAAAGTCAATCACGGACTTGAGGGAGATGCACATGCAGGTAATTGGCATAGACAGGTGAGTTTTCTTGGTGTTGAGAGTATTGATAAAATGAAAGCTAAGGGAGCTCTGGGCTTATGTTCAGGAAAGTTTGCTGAAAATATTACTACCGAAGGAATAATTTTGTATGAACTGCCTGTGGGAACTAAACTTAAAATAGGAAATGTAGTTTTAGAGGTAACACAAATAGGAAAGGAATGTCATAAGGGTTGTGAAATTATGAAATTGGTTGGTGACTGTATAATGCCAAGAGAAGGGATATTTGCTAAGGTACTAGAGGAGGGGTATATCCAGGCTGGAGATGAGATTGTAGTGGAGGAATAAGTATTTAGAGAAAATAAAAGGGGGAATTTTAATGTACGGTTACAATGGTAAAATATTAAGAATTAATTTAAAAGATAAGACTATTAAAGTTGAGGTACTTGATTTAAAGCAAGCTAAAAAATTTATTGGTGGTAGAGGGCTTGGAACAAAAATATTTATGGATGAAGTAGATCCGAGAGTTGATCCATTAAGCCCTGAAAATAAACTTATAATTATTACAGGACCATTAACAGGTACGCCTGTTCCAACCGGTGGAAGATACATGGTAGTTACAAAATCACCACAATCAGGTACAATTGCTTGTTCAAATTCAGGTGGTTATTGGGGAGCTGAATTCAAAGCTACAGGCTATGATATGATCATATTTGAGGACAAGGCTGATGCACCAGTTTACTTAACTATAATAGATGATAAAGTGGAAATAAAGGATGCTAGCAGTCTTTGGGGAAAGCTTGTTACAGAAACTACAGATATTCTAAGGAAAGAAATGCCTGATAAATCAAGAGTTATGACCATTGGACCGGCAGGAGAAGGACTATCCAATATGGCTGCTATAATGAATGATTATGATAGAGCAGCGGCCCGTTCTGGTGTCGGAGCTGTTATGGGTTCGAAAAATCTCAAAGCTATTGTAGTTAAAGGAAGTTCAAAACCACAAGTAGCAGATGCGACAACGCTAAAAGAGGTTTCGAAAGTTTGGTTGAAGACTATAAAAGCCAATGGGGTTACAGGCACAGGTCTCCCAACATACGGAACTGCAGTACTTGTAAATATACTAAATGAAAATGGGATATATCCAACCAATAATTTTCAAAAGTCTTACTTTGAAAAAGCTGATGACGTAAGTGGAGAGGCAATGACAAAGGATTACCTTGTTCGTAAAAACCCTTGTTATAGATGTCCCATTGCCTGTGGCAGATATGTAAAAATAGAGGATATGGGTATAGAAGTAGGCGGACCTGAATATGAAACACTTTGGGCTTTTAGTGGAGATTGTGGTATTTCTGATATGGTTACAACTTTCAAGGCGAACTACTGGTGTAATGAATATGGTATGGACACAATCTCTGTAGGTACAACTATCGCAGCGGCTATGGAACTACGTGAAAAGGGATATATTAAAAACGAAGAACTTGAAGGGACTCCTCTAGAATTTGGAAACATAGAGGGTGTAGTTGAATGGACAATAAAAATAGGTAAAGCTGAAGGACTAGGAGCAAAAATGTCTGAAGGTTCATACAGACTATGCGCATCTTATGGTGCACCAGAGTTTTCAATGTCAGTTAAAAAGCTTGAAATTCCTGCTTATGATCCAAGGGGTATAATGGGACAAGGGCTTCAATTTGCTACTTCAAACAGAGGCGGATGCCATGTTAGAGGATATATGATATCACCAGAAATATTAGGCTTGCCACAAAAGTTGGATAGATTTTCACTTGAAGGAAAAGCTACTTGGGTTAAGATTTTCCAAGACTTAACTGCATCTATAGATTCCCTTGGATTGTGTTTGTTTACGTCTTTTGCTATGGGAGCTCAAGATTATGCTAACTTGTATAATGCAGTATGTGGTACAGAGCACACTGCAGAATCCATACTTGATTCAGGAGACAGAATTTGGAACATTGAAAGACAATTTAATTTACAGGCTGGAATAGATGCGACGCAGGATACACTACCCAAAAGATTACTAGAGGAGCCAATTCCAGAAGGACCTTCAAAAGGGAATGTGCACAGATTATCTGAACTTCTTCCATCATATTATAATGAAAGAGGCTGGAATGAAAAAGGTATTCCAACGGAAGAAAAATTAAAAGAATTGGGACTATAGTTTCATAAATTTCAAACATTGCTATAAATGTCTAATTGGGAGGTGGATGAGGATGATTTTGGAAAGTAAAAGCAACAAGGGAATCAGCGCTAATTTAGGTGATTCCCTTGTTATTTATGATTTAACAGTAATTGTTGGATTAGCACCACATAAATGAATATGAAAATAAAACCTACTCCAGAGGCTGCAAGATAATATATAAGAGAAGAGGCCTCTTGTGCAGTAGATGCGTATAAATATCTTTATTATTGTGCTTTTGTCGGAGGGTTACCACTAATTATTAGATTTGCCTCTTCTTTTGTAAGGTTATAGTTAAGAAACTCTTTATAAAAGTTCATAGTCTCTTTAACAATATCTAAATTATTAAATTTATCAGGATGTAAAAGTTTTGCAGCCCATTGTATCTGTAATGCTTCTTCAGCACTGTAACGATCCCACATATAAGCTCCATCAGGATTGTGAACTACTTTTCCCTTTTGAACGGCAGTTACTTTTTCCCAGCCATCAGAACTCATAACACTTTCTGAATTTTTTGTATCTGCTCCAAGAATGATAACATCTGGATTCCATTTAAGTACTTGTTCCATAGATACAACCTTCATATTGCCTTTGATTTCACCTGCAACATTTGTTCCACCAGCAGCATTAATCCATGCATCAATAATTGAGCTGCTACCGTCAATAGCTAATGGTGAAAGTGAACTTATATGAAGAACCTTTGGTTTCTGATTTTTTGGTATAATTGAAGTTATATCTGTTACCATTTTAAGTTTACTATCTAAATATGAATTGTATTTAGTTGCTTTTTGCTTAGCTTCGGTTCCAAGTATATCTCCTGTGAGTTTGAAGCAACTTTTTAATTCTTCATAATTTGTAAAATTTAATTGAACAACGGGGATACCTGCACTTGTTATTTTGTCGCTATATTTATAGCTTGAAGGCATAAATACAATATCAGGTTTTGTTTTCAAAAGCTCTTCTACATTAACATCTGCAGCAGTAAAAACGGTTTCTGATTTGTTCATCTGAGGATTTACTTTATATAACCAAGGTCTTCCCCGTGGAGTGAGGACTGTAGCAACAATTTTTTCACCTGAACCTAGCATACTTAATACTTCATTATGGGCAGGCCATGAGTCACCAATTTTTTGAATGTTTGTTGGTATTTTAACTTTTTCTCCAGACATATTGGTAATTGTTCTTGTTGTAGGTTGATTCTTTTGTGAAGTTTTTGAGGAACTAGCATTATTCCCACACCCAGTGAACGAAATAATTATTATAATAACTACTAGTATTGATAAAAAAAAATTATTTCTTTTCATTTTAATCCATCCTTTTTTATATATAAGATTTTGAATTAGTAAGATTTTACATTATTTAACAACGGTATACATGATTTGATTTTTTCACCATTGCTAGTTTCTGTGCTTATGATTTTAACATTGATGCCATAGGCGGATTTAAGATTTTCTTCAGTTATAACTTCGTCCATACTTCCAATGATAAATTTATTGTTTTTATGCATCAGTGCTACTTTAGTAGAACATAGGAAAGCATGATCGGGAAAATGCGAAGTCATTATAACTCCAAGGCCTTTTTTTGCAAGATTATTAATCTGTTCTAAAACACGTATCTGATTACCAAAGTCTAGATTAGAGGTAGGCTCGTCCAAGATAAGTATTTTAGACTGTTGCGCAAGGGCCCTAGCTATTAAAACCATTTGTCTTTCGCCACCACTGATTTCCGTATATATTTTGTCTTTGAGATAGGATATGTTTAAGTCATTAATTGCTGATTCTGCAATTTCTTTATCCGTTTTGGAAGGGGCAGAAAACATACCTATATGAGCTGTTCTTCCCATTAATACTACATCAAATACATTGAAAGGAAATGGGGGCGTATGAGTCTGAGGAACATAACTAATCATTTTCGCTATTTGGTTTTTGGACCAATTCTTAGTATTTTTGCCATCTAATAATATTTCTCCACCCTGCAATTTTAAAAATCCCAGTATAGTCTTAAAAAATGTTGTCTTTCCTACACCATTTGGTCCAAGTATACACAATATTTCCCCAGATTTAACGCTTGTAGATATGTTATTTACAATGGGTTTTGATCCATATCCACATACTGCATTTTTTATCTCAAGTATCATAACCAACTTCTCCTTCCTTTTAACAATAGATAAATAAAAAATGGTGCTCCAATCAATGATGTTAGAATACCTAATGGTATTTCCACTGGAAACATACTACGAGCTAAATCGTCTACTAGTAGAAGAAAGATACTTCCCAACAAGAGAGAAGCAGGCAATAGGGTTTTATAATTAGGCCCAACAATCATTCTGGCAAGATGGGGTATAATAAGCCCAATCCATCCTACCATGCCACTAATTGACACCGCGGCGGCAGTTAGCAGTGAGGAACATATGATAACAATAGCTTTCATTTTAGAAGTATTAATACCAAGAGAGGCAGCCTCCTCATCTCCAAATGAAATCACATTCATTTGCCACCTCAATAAAATCAGGGGTATTATACTTATGATTATAGGGAAAATTATAATTTTCAAATCTTTAAAGGTAACCGAAGATAATCCACCCAATAACCAAAAAGTTATTGCTGGAAGTTTGTTATCTGTATCAGCTACATATTTTATTATTGAAATAAAGGCTGTAAATAGATTTGAAACAACCATGCCAATCAATACTAGTACCATAACTGAATTGTTTCCACGGCTTATAATTTTACCTAATAAATAAGTAAATGTAACTGCTACTAGTCCAAAGGCGAATGATGAAAACTGTATAGCAATAATATTAAATGACAAAAGAATTGCTAAAGCTGAACCAAAGCCAGCACCAGCAGAAGCTCCAAGTATATCGGGAGATACCATGGGGTTTTTAAACAAGCCCTGGTAGGCTGCACCAGATATGGAAAGAGAAGTCCCGACTAGAATAGCGGCTATAACCCTTGGTAGTCTTACTTTAAACAACACAGATTCTACAGCAGGTGGACATGTTATTGGAAGGTTAAATAGCTTTGAATAAATGATGTTAAAAATTTGGTAGAGAGGGATTGTATACCTGCCTACTGTTAGTGAAATAAAAAAAACAGCAACAAGGATTATGAAAAGTAAAATAATTATTTGTGTTTCATGGTTTTTTTTTATCGATATAGAAGTACTAGATTTCTTATTTAATACTATTTTAATTAAATCATTCATTTAATTATCTCCTTTTTTACAATTTATATTATAAGTATACAAGATTAAATAAAAATTTCATATTATTCAAGGTAATAACATCCATTTATATCCTACACCATAAATGTAAATACAAAAAGACAAATATTGTATATGCGGTTTAATTTCTAATTTAAAGATAAAAGGTGTTTTAAATAAAATTCAAATATGGTATAATTAAAAAGCAATTTAATATATGGAGAGATGTCCGAGTGGCCTATGGTACCTGCCTCGAAAACAGGCGAACGGGTTATTCCGTTCCGGGGGTTCAAATCCCCCTTTCTCCGCCAAAATAAAGAACTCTAGCAGAAATGTTAGAGTCCCTTTTGCTATGGTATTTTCCTGGAAAAGGGCTTTGTGATGTCTGTTTGACGACAAAGTGGGAAAGAGTAAATGGATTAATGTAATACGAAATAGTTTTAATAAGTGGTGGATGTTGCATAATGTGATTCGCCTCCACCAGTAAAACCCTCAACTAATTAATTAGTTGAGGGTTTTACTGGTGTGCCAGGCGCTGAAATTAACTACCTATTTCTTAATGGCACAGTCACCGTTCCATTAAAAGTACCTTTGCCTTTATAAGTAAACGATACATCGTTATTAGTAGTAATTCCATGCCAAACAATTCTATCATCACTTAAAACACCTTTATAAGAAATATTTACGATAGATGGTATTGTTCCATCTATATCCCAAAGAAAATCTAAATATAATATAGCATCTTCTGCTGTTGTTTTTATTATCTTATTTTGTTTTGTTTTTTGATTGCTAAAATCTACATTCACCAAATATTTAAGCTTTATTATTGGCATCAAGTTTTCAATTTGGTTGTCAGCAAGATTTAAATATTCTAACTGTTCCAAATTTGCTAAAGAGGCAATTTTCTCTATTTCATTTTTTTCTAAGGATAAAACTACTAATTTGTCTAAAAATAATAATGCATTAATATATTCGATTTTATTATTACCCATATATAAAGTTTTTAGTTTATTCAGGGATGCTAATGGAGTAATACTATGAATGTTGTTATTACTAGCATATAGATACTCTAAATTATGAAGGGTACCTATAGATGATAAGGTTTGAATTTCATTATTATTTATAGCAAGTTTTGTAACATTAATAGCATATTCTAGCCCTTTAATATTTTTAATCCCTTTCGAAGCCAAAGTAAGCTCTTTTGGAAGATTTCGCATATCAGAATCAGTAATATTATGAGTTTCATCTCTTTTTAGTATTTGATTTATGGCCTTTTTTAAGTTTTCATCTGGAATATCCACTTTAATAACAGTTGAATTTTTAGCATCAAATTTCATTGCAAAGCCATCATTTGATTTACTAGCATATTTCTCACAATAAGCATTAGTTGTAGTTGCAAAATCGCCTGAATTTGTTGGACCAGCTATATAAACAGTTGGCAAATCGCCTAAAGCTAACGCATCTAAACTATCTTTTTTAGAACCACCAATAAAAGTGGAGTATGCTAATTTATTATCCACTACATTTAATCTGCTTAGAAATCCATCTATTTCTCCACCCAAATAGGTTGTTTTATAAGCTCCCTCTGTAGTTTTAAAATCAGATGAGTTGGTGCTACCTACCATAAAAACAGTCCCGCCATTATCTACTTTCATAGCCTTAACAGAATTATTGTTGCATCCACCAAAATAAGAAGAGTAGTCTAAATTAGTTCCATCCGTGTTAACTTTTGCTATAAAAGTAGTTTGGTCCCCAGCGTAATAGATTTTTTGATAAGCATCTTTAGTTATTTCAAAATTTCCTGTAGTAATCCCAGCTACATAAGCATTACCATCATTATCACAGTCAATGGACATTCCACTATCGGAACCATTGCTTCCGAGGTAACTGCAGTACTTAACGTTGCCTAGATTGTTAAGTTTTATGACGAAAGCATCACCGTTACCACCTCCAAATTTTTCTTGATAGGAACCAGTGGTAACCTTGAAGTGTCCTCGGCCTTCTGGTGACTCATTTTCACTTAATTGGTCAGCTATTCCAGTAACATATACGTTGTTATTTTTATCAATAGCAATAGCATTACCGCTGTCTGACTGTTTTCCTCCTAGAAGTGTCGAATACAAAAATTTACTGCCGCTGCTATTAAATTTAGTTATAAATGCATTCTGTATTCCAGAAATTTCACATTGATACGCAGATTCTTTTGTAGTTGGAAAATTCTTTGCCATAATACCCATAGTGCTACCAGTTACCCATGCATTGCCATCATTATCCACTGCTATGGCATTTATCATATCCATTGTCATTACCGCTTGAGCGCCTAAATAAGTGGCATATATTATTTCGGCTTTAGTTTCAAAAAAAGATTCACCTTTAAGTTTTATAATAATCCCAGTCGCACCTAAACTTCCCTTTTCTTCTTGCGCTGCGCCTGGAGTTACTGGAAAAGAATTATCAATATTTCCAGTCCATCCACAAGCATGAACATCGCCATTTTTATCTATTGCCAGCCCCGTTCCTATATTTCCCTTAGGAAGAGCAAATTCTCCAAGAAGTTTTTCACCTGTATTATTTAGCTTCTTAATTAGCATTACATTGTTGAGATCACTACCTTCATTAACTAGGATAAAAGCATTACCACTTTTATCTTTAACTAATCCTTTTACTTCACAATTTTTGGGCATCCCTAGAAGTGTTGAATATTTTGTGTCTGAAAATAATTCACCTGTAACATCAACAGGACTTGGTTGGTTTAATACCTCTACTATATTCATATTATCTTCACCACTTATACTTTATTTTTATATTATTTTTATTGGAGTGGTAATTAATCCACTAAAATTGTTATTACTGGCAAACTTAAAAGTTACATCTTTATTTTTAGTGATTTCCCCCCAAGTAATCATATTATCCTTATAAACTCCATTATCGGAAATGTCAAATATTAACGGCGTGCTTCCGTCAATATTTGATAAGAAGTCTAATACTAATACTGCATCATCATATAGAGATTTTTCTATGGGAGCTAGTATAACTTTTTGATTGCTAAAGTTTATTTTAATAATGTGGTGTAGGTTTTTAGTGGGGATAGATCAACAATTTTATTACCACTAAAATCTACTTTTTTTAGCCATTTTAATTCTGCTAAGGCAGACACATCATCTATATGGTTATTATTCATTTCTAAATCCATTAATTGCTTCATTTCTAAAAGTACATCTAAATTATCAATGCTATTTTCATTTAAATATAACTGCAGTAAATTTTCCGAATTTTTAAGTGCACCAATATTATTTAATAAATTTTTACTAGCATCTAAATATTGCAATCAAACTAAATTTAATAGGGGCATCGTAGTCCGAATTTTATTGTTATCTATATTTAAGCTTCTTACATACACTGCATATTCTAATCCTTTTAAATTTTCAATGCTTTTAGAACTTAAATTTATTTCTATTGGTAGCTTTTCCATATCATTATTAGTAATTTTATGATTACCATCTCTACCTAGCATTTCATTTAAAGTTTTTTTTAAATCAATATCAGGCATATCTATTTCTTTTTCTTCTGCAACTTTTAGTGAAAGTTCTATAATAAAGCCATCGTTATTTTTACTGGGATTTGTTTTACAAAAGGCATCCTCAGTCACAAAAAAATCTTTAGAACTCGTTACACCAGATATATAGGCAATACCAGTATTACCTAAATAGAAAGAGTCACAACTATCTTTTTTACTTCCTCCAATATAGGTTGAATAAATCAACTTATTTCCATCTTCATTAAGCTTAGATAAAAAACCGTCTCCATTTCCTGCAAAATATTTTGTTTCATAAGCTCCATTGGTAACATTAAAATCACAGGAGGTGGTATTCCCAACTAAATATAAATTATTGTTATTATCTAATCTAATGAACTTTACCTCATCGGTGCTACTCCCTCCTAAATAGGTTGAATATAATAGTTTGGAGCCATCACTGCTCATTTTGGTTACAAAAATTGATTGATTCCCTCCAGGAAAACTAGGATTAAAGGCACCTTCTGTAACAATAAAATCTCCGAAAGTTTTTCCAGACACATAGGCATTTCCTTCTTTATCACAAGAAATAGCAGTTCCACTGTCAGCAATTTTTCCACCTAAATAGGTGCAATAGACAACGGTGCCATCATTAGTTAACTTTATGATAAAAGCAGCATTAGCTCCGCCACCAAATTGTTTTTGAAAAGCGTTTTCTGATACTTTAAACTTGTTTTGATAAGGCTTGCCATTGTAATAATTATCAACTATGGCATAGTCTGCAAAGCCTGTGGCATATACATTTCCTTTATCATCCACGGAAATTGCCAGTCCGGTGTCTTCTTGTTGACCACCTAAAAAGGTTGAATATAAAAATTCACTACCAGTGCTATTAATTTTAGTTATAAAAGCATCAACACTTGGCAATCCACCAGCATATGCTAGTTTTTCTTGATATGGCTTGCCTGTTATTGGAAAGTCTGCAGAAGTAGTTGAGCCTGTTACCCAGGCGTTTTCAGCATCATCTACTGCTATGGCATAACCTACATCTGAACTAGAACCGCCTAAATAAGTTGCATAAATTACAGTAGGTTTAGTTTCAAAGGTTTTTCCTTCTACTTTTGCTACAAATGCATGAGCTAACCCATCGGTTTTTCGCTTAGTTTGAGCAGCATTTTTTGTAACTGGGAAATCAACATCTTTCACGTCAGCTATTAGGCCTGTAATATAAATATCACCTTTTTTATCTATTGTGAGTCCATAGCCTAAACAAGGTTTGCACAGTAAAAAATCTTTAAGAAGTTACCAGAAGAGTTAAATTTTTTTATAACAACTAATCCTTGATACAGGGTTGATTCTTCTGCTGAAATCTCATTAGTTAGTACATAGAAATTTCCCTGTTTGTCCGTTACAATTCCATTAATAAAGCAATGATCTTTTATATTTAAAAAGGTAGAATAAATCGGATCATTTTCTATCATATTTTCCTCATCCTCTCAATAAAACTCATCATAGGAACATAAATCTGGTTGCTTAGAAGTCTGCATTTTTGGATACTTACCGGTAACAGTATATGTAACAAATATTAAATAGTGAATAGTGGACAAATGCTTACCACCAACACTTTAGCATTTGTATCTTAAAAATCATTGATATAAGTGATGTTCGGGTTTTTTTACTATCAATAAAATAAAAAAAACAGGAGTTCAGCCTATTTATATTATTCAAAATGCGATTTTTCAGAACCTTCTCAAACAGGATTTTACATTTTTTAGGATACGGCATTTATGCAGTTCCAAGCCCTTATTGCAACATTGGTAATCGATCAATTTTAAAAAATTCAGGAAAAACGCAGGAAAATCAAAAAAATCTTCTTTATATTGGGTCTGTTATCTTTTCCTTGATGTAAATATAGATGAATTTATGGGTGTGTCTCCTGATAAAAAGTATGTTCTTTATTCAGAGGCAAGAACCATTCCTAAATGTGAAAGTCCGGAATGGCAAAAAGCTCTTGATTCAGGAGAGCTTCTTCATAAAAACGTAAAATTATTAAATTTATCTACAGGCGAAATTACGAATGTAAATACAGAAAGACTTAATAGTGATGCACAATTTATATGGATAAGTAAGAATAAAATTTTAGCGAATTATTTTGAAAAATGGGCAATCATTGATAAGGCAAAATAGAAACTTATCTTTGTCTAATATGTTTTTAATAGAGTCTATATCCTGGATATTAATGATTATTTTTGAAATCCCATGGGGATGGTTTGCAGATAAATTTGGGTATAAGAAAACACTTGTTATCTCAAATTTTATATTTTTTATATCAAAAATAGTTTTTTATAAATCAAATTCCTTTGGGATGTTCCTCATAGAACGAGTGTTATTAGCAGTAGCATTAGCCGGAATTTCAGGTTGTGACATTGCTCTAATATATTCATCAGTTAAGCAAGAGGAGAGTGAAAAAGTATTTGGAATATATAATGCATTTTCAACTGGTGGTTATTTAATTGCCTCTATTATGTTTTCAATACTCGTAAAACAGTCCATGGATAGTACTGCATTTTGGACTATTATACCTTATGCAGTGGCAGCAGTATTAACTTTGTTTATAAAAGAGGTTAATGTGCAGCAAATCGAAAAGCCTAAGTTTAAGCAAAGTTTACTAACAGCTTTTAAAAACAAAAGCATTATTATATTGGTAATTTCTTTTGCCTTAATAAATGAAGGAGTTCAAGTAGTAGGTGTATTTTTAAATCAATCACAATATGTGCGTTGTGGAATAAGTATTAAATATTTTGGAGTATTGGCAGTTGTTATGCAAATAGTTCGATTGAGTTCAATTAAAGCTTATAAAGTAAGCATTAAGCTAGGTTCCAATAGAAGTATTCAAATTATATATATGATTATTACTATATGTTGTACAATACTTATATTTACATCTAGCGCTGCATTAACTATACTTTCAATAATTGTTATATGTGGAAGTGCAGCTATAATTTCACCTATAGTTTTAGATATTGAAAATAGAAATATAAGTACTGCTAGCAGGGCGACCCTTTTATCAGTATTTGCTATGTTTGGAGATTTAACTGCTGCAGGAGCAAATGTAATTATTGGAAAGACCGCTGATATTTCAACGTCCTCAGCATTTATAACTTGTGTGATTATGTGTGTTTGTGCATATATATTATTGCTTCTCTATAAAAAAACATCAAAGAAATAAGTACAAAAAAACAAGTTAATTAATAGTAGCCCCTAAAATAATGCAACAATATCAGTAATACCGATGGATTGTTATGCTTGCCTATGAAATCACACTTTGCATCAAACATAGGAAAGCATATTAATAACTTTATATTAAGTTATATGTAATACAAACTGGTTTGTTATTTAGGGGCTCATTAACTACTACAGCATCTATATTAAATATTTTCCTTAAGTTATCTTTAGTCATTATTTCTTTAGGACTGCCAGTGCAAACTATGTTACCATCTTTAATTCCTACCATATAATCTGCAAACCTTGCGGCATTATTTAGATCGTGAATAACCATAACAATGGTTTGTCCTTGCGTCTTATTCAAACTTTCTAGTAATTGTAGAATTTCTAGCTGATGTGCTAAATCTAAATAGGTAGTAGGTTCGTCTAATAATAATATTTCAGTTTCTTGGGCGAGTGCCATAGCTATCCAAACTCTTTGCCTTTGGCCACCTGACAATGTCTCTATAGGTCTGTCCTTAAATTCTTGCATGCCAATTATCTTCAGTGCCCAATCTATTTTTTCTTTATCTTGACTAGTTAGTTTACCGAATCCACTTTGATGGGGAAATCTTCCATAGGATACGAGCTCACCAACAGTTAATCCATTTGGTGCTTGAGGACTTTGTGGCAAAACCGCCATTTCTTTAGATATGAAACTAGAACTTAAATCCTGAATGTCATTATCATTTATGTATATGACTCCATTTTTAGGCTTCAATATTCTTGCAATAGTCTTTAATATAGTTGATTTCCCACATCCATTAGAGCCTATAATAGTTGTGATTTTTCCTTTAGGTATGTTCAAATTTAAATCTTTTACTATGTCAAAATATCCATAAGATATAGATAAATTTTCGGTTTTTATGCTGTTCATATGTAACCTCCTAAGTTATTCCTTCATGATTAAATAGATGAAATAGGGTACGCCAATAATTGAAACAACTATTCCAATGGGCATTTCAATAGGAGCTAAAACATTTTTAGCTATGGTATCAGACAATAATAAAATTATTGAACTAACTAGTGCTGCAGTTGGTATTAATAATTTGTGCTTTGGTCCAACAAGCCGCCTTGCTATGTGTGGGGAAATTAGCCCTAAGAATGATATGGTTCCGGCAACCGCCGTAGCCGTACCAGCTAATGCCACGGTATATATTAGTAGTGATCTTCTTTCTTTTTCTATATGTACGCCGAGTCCAACTGAGAGTTCGTCGCCTAAACTTAAAACATCTAGATATCTTGCTTTATAAATTATAAGTCCGGTAAAAATAAATACAAATGGCAGAGTTGCAATAACATAACTCCAATTGGTTCCCCAAATACTTCCTGAGGTCCAAACCATTATTTTGTTGAAATCTTGAGTTGTAAATCTAAATTGAAATAGGATCAATATAGCATTAAAAGCAGAATTAATACCTATCCCCATCAAAATCAATCTAGTAGGATTTAGCCCCTTTTTCCAAGCTAAAGTATAAATAAGGAAAGCTGCAAAACCTGCTCCAAGCAAAGCTACGATAGGTATGGTAAACACTGTTAGCATGCTTATATCAGAATATACTTCTCCATTCATAAAATATATATAAATAACTACAGCCAAGGCTGCACCAGAACTTATGCCTAATATGCCGGGGTCAGCCAGATCATTTTTAGTTATTCCTTGAAGTACGGTTCCTGCTATAGCTAAGGCACTTGCCACAAGTATAGCTATAATTATTCGTGGAAGCCTCATAGTGAAGAGTACCAGTTCCTGCTTTTTATTTCCCTGCCCAAATAAAGTTTTAATTACATCTAGAGGACCTATAGCAAAAGTTCCAATATTAAAGCTAATTATAAATATTGAAAAGAGTAGAACGAATAATATGCTTATAATCAAAATTAGCTTTTTCTTTCTTTTATGGTTTCGCATTATAATGAATTGGCCTCCTTTCTGACAATATATATGAAGAAGGGTACACCCAGTAATGCTGTTAGCGACCCGATAGGAGTTTCATAAGGCTGATTTATCATCCTAGCTGCTATATCGCTATAAACTAGCAAATCCGCACCGAGTACTAGTGAACACGGGATTATAAATCTATAATCTGGTCCAACTAAACTTCTTACAATTTGTGGCACAATAAGCCCAAGAAAAGAAATATTTCCGGCTACCGCGACTGAACTACCGCTAAGTAATATTACGATGACTATACCAATAAATCTTATGATATTTGTCTTTTGACCAAGGCCTATGGCAATCTCTTCCCCTAGACTTAAAATGGTTATTTTAGGAGATATAATTATTGCGGCAATGACACCAAAGGCACCAACGGAGGCTAATAATTTTACCCCTTGCCATTTTGCAGTAACAAATCCACCAGCAACCCAAAAGCTTAGTTGCTGAGATAAATTAGAATACATTGCAATAGCGGTTGCGAGAGATATTAAAAGAGTTCCTAGAGCAGTTCCCGCTAAAATAAGTTTAATGGGACTAACACCTTTACTAGATTTTGAACTTAATAGATACACGAATACACCACTTAAACTAGCTCCAATAAAAGCGAAAAAGATCAGTCCTGAAGTCCCTATATTAGCCCTCATTGCAAAGGCTATAGCTATGGTAAAAGTTGCACCTTGAGTAATACCCATTATAGAGGGGTCAGCTATTGGGTTTCTTGTTATTCCTTGCATTATAGCACCAGATACTGCTAAAAAAGCTCCGACCAAAGCAGCTGCAATCATCCGGGGAAGTCTTATATCACGGATAATCTTTGAGTTTATATCAACGCCATCTAAAAATATGCTATTAACTACTGTATATAGGTCTATATGTTTTGCACCCAGGGATACGGACAATACCATACCAAAAAATAGTATAATAAGTCCAATTACAATTAATAATGAGCTTATGATTAGTCTATTCATTTTTTTCTTATGTTCTGTAACTATCGATTTTTCCATTAAAGCGGTACACCTCACATTAGCCTTAGATTAAAATGTATTAGGATAAAAGGGTGATAACGGTATATGGAAATATATCATTTATCACCTAGAAATATAATATATGTTATTTCACGAATTCTTTCTTTATCAAATCAAGTAATAATTCTCTTCCTATTGGAGAATAACCTTGTGCAAAATATGGGCTACTATCAAGTGTTGTAACATTTCCATTTTTTACAGCTCTCATGCTTTTCCAAACAGTACTACTCTCTAAATCTTTTTTATCAGCATCAGCTGCTATAACCACAATATGATCTGCATCAATGGATGATAAACCTTCCATAGTTACTACTGGTAAACTTATTCCTTCTTGCTTTGGAATGTTAGACGGTTGAGCTAATTTCATATCTGACAATAGTATTGAACCTATACCTGCATCACTGAAAATATAAAATTTGCCTGAACTTGCAAGTAGCGTAAGGTAAGTTTGCGGGCCATTTTCTTTCTTTATCTCAGATCCTATATGAATAGCTTTTTTATCGTATTCAGCTAGCCATTTTTGAGCATCTTTTTCTTGCCCAAATAGCTTGGAAACATCAGTTAATCGGGTCCGCCAATCGTTAGCATAGTCTTTAAGCATTACGACAGGTGCAATAGCTTTTAACTGAGCATATATTTTTGTTTGTCTTTCGCTCATTAAAATTAAATCTGGATCTAATTTTAGTATAGCTTCCATATCCATAGTATCCATCATGGAAAAGCCTACAAGTTCAGAGGTACTCATTTTATCTTTTAGATAACTTGGTATTTCCGTAGTTTTATAAGAATCAGCATTTGCAGTACCTACGGGGATATGGTTTAAAATTAATAATTCCTCGCTTGATCCAGATATATCTACAATACGTTTAGGGGGGGTAGTAGGGACTGTTACATCACCTTTTATTGTACTAACCACCTTGGTTACACTCTTTTCTTTAACTTCTTCAACGGTTTTTGAACAACCTGTAAAAGCTATAATGGAAATTACTGTTAATGTTATTAATCCTAATAATCTTTTTTTCTTCATAATAAATCTCTCCTAGTTTAATTTGAATTAGATATGTATACGACCCAATGATTAACCGAAATCATAAATTATTTATATGAGTGATAATTGCAAATGACAATCATTATCAATGAATCACAATTTTTATTATATCAGAACTACTAAATATGTCAATAATTTTTTAAAATTTTAATAAAGACAAGATTGGGTGCAAAGTTTAAGGCTAAATAAATCTTTAGCCTAGAAACGGTACAAAAAAATAATTTGACTATATATTGGTATAAAGAAGAAATGTTTACGTTTATGAGTAAAGATAATCAAAATAAATAAAGATGGAGAGGCTAGTATGAAAGTTGATACGATATTAAACAAGCAAAATATAAAGAATGCATTTTTTGTGATACTGGGGTGTTTATTATCTGCTATAGGTGTAAATATGTTTTTAGTAAATGCAAAACTATTCAGTGGAGGTCTGTCAGGTATGGCAATTTTAATACAGTATGCTTTGAAGGTTCCAGCAGGATATACTGTACTACTAGCTAATATACCTTTATTGGCATTAAGTTATAGGAAATTAAACAAAAGATTTACTATATACAGTATGATAGGGACTGTATCACTATCGCTATTTTTAGTAATGACTAAAAATTTAAGCAGTATTATTACGGTACATGATGCGCTTCTAATTTCTGTATATGGAGGGGTATTAATGGGCGCAGGAGCAGGGCTTGCATACTCAAACCACGGCTCAGAGGGTGGTATGAACATAATAGTAATGTTAATTAAAAAGAAATGTGATAGTTTTGATGTAGGTCAATTGGGTTTTATTGTAAATTGCATTATAGTATTTTTAGGAATGCTACTAAATGGAATAACTATTGCATTATACACGTTAATGAGCATGTATATAGCAGCTTTTGTTACAGATAAGATAATCCGCGGTTTATCACGAAAAAAGGTATTACTTATAATTACAGATAAAGAGGAGGAAGTTTGTGAGTATATAACAAACTCTAAGCACCGTGGAGCTACAATACTAAAGGGCAACGCACTTACAGGCAAAGAAAGAAAAGTTATCTATTGCATAGTACATGTATCAAAATTACCAGAGTTTAAATATTCAGTGCAGAAAATAGACGAGGATGCTTTAATTTCAATAATAGATGCTTCAGAAGTAGATGGTAGAGGATTTAATTCGAATATTTTATAAAAGATATTATCTCAAATTAATTCGAGGAAGTGTTAATAATGCTTGGAAAAAGACTATGTTTAGGAGACACTATTGGACTCATTGCTCCTGCCAGCCCAGAAAATATTGAAGCAATACAAAAGGCAATTTCATTTCTAAAAAATAGAGGGTTTAATATAATAGAAGGAAAACACCTATATGATAAGTGGGGATATCTTGCTGGCAAGGATGAAGACAGAGCAACAGATATAATGGAAATGTTCAAAAATCAAGCAGTAGATATGATCCTCTGCATAAGAGGGGGATATGGTTCAAGCAGAGTACTCCCTTATCTAGATTTTGATGTAATAAAAAAAAATCCAAAGATATTTGCGGGTTTTAGTGACATAACAGTTTTTCTAAATTCATTTTATGAGAAATGTGAACTAACTACATTTCATAGCCCAATGGGCAGTTCTAATCTAGAAGATATTGAAACTTTTAAAAGTTTTATGTTCACATTTATGGAAGGGTATAAGCCCTATACTATTGAAAACCCATCTGGATTTACTACTAAGTGTATTACAAAAGGTAAGGCTGAGGGTAATCTTATAGGTGGTAATCTTGGGCTATTATGCAACTTGCTTGGAACTCCCTATGAAATTAATATGAAAGATAAAATCTTCTTTATAGAAGAGGTTGGCGAAGAACCTTATAGAGTTGATAGGATGCTAACACAACTCCTATTAGCTAAAAAACTTCAACAGTGCAAGGGGATTATTTTAGGCCAATTTAAAGGTTGTGATTTACCTAGTTATCAAAGAAGCCTTACTTTAGAAGAGGTTTTTCAAGATAGATTATATAAGTTAGGTATCCCAATGTTTTCAAGGTTTTGCTCAGGTCATGACTATCCAAAACTCACCCTTCCCATTGGAGCAAGGGTGGAAATGGATGCTGAGACTGGAGTTATTCATGTAATGGAAGGCGTAGTGGAGTAATATAAAAGCTTGCAACTTAAAAAAATTGCAAGCTTTTATTTAAAATATCTTATTTTTTTACTGGTTCAAGACTTGCTTGGAAGTGTCTAAGAACAGCTGGCTCCCATGTAATTCGGTAACCTGTTATTTCGCTTGCCCTTTTTTTAATTGCAATTAGGGCATCTGCCATAATATCGATATGTGATTGAGTATAAACACGACGTGGAATTGCAAAACGTGTAAACTCAAATTCTGATTCTATTTGTTTTCCTGTATCAGGATCATTTCCCATCATATAAGATCCAATATCGCATGTGCGAATTCCGGCTTCTATATAAAGCTCAATCGCTAGAGCTTGCCCTGGAAATTCATAGTATGGAATCTGAGGTAACAACGCCTTTGCATCTACAAATACACCATGGCCTCCTACTGGTGATTGGTACGTAACGCCTGCGTCATCAAGTCGTGCTGCAAGATACTCCATTTGTCCAATACGATAGTTAAGGTAATTTTCATCAAGTCCTTCATAAAGACCAATTGCTAAACTCTCAAGATCACGACCTGAAAGACCGCCATAAGTAATAAAACCTTCGAATAAAATTGTACGTGCCTTACAAAGTTGGAACAATTTATCATCATCTTTAATACCAATTAATCCACCCATATTGACAATTGTGTCTTTCTTAGCACTCATTGTAAACATATCTGCATAACTAAACATTTCTTTTACAATTTCTTTAATTGATTTATCTGCAAACTCTTTTTCTCTTAGTTTTACTAAGTAAGCGTTTTCAGCATAACGTGCAGCATCGATACATAATTTAATACCATATTTTTTACAAACATTTGATGTTTCTCTTACATTTTGTACAGATACTGGCTGACCACCTGCTGAATTATTTGTAACTGTAATAACAACAAGACCAATCTTATCGGCACCATACTCTTTAATTAAAGATTCTAATTTTTCAACATCCATATTTCCTTTAAAAGGTGCTCTTTTAGCTGGATCCTTAGCCTCAGCAACAACACAATCAATGGCTCTTGCACCTGTTGCTTCTACGTGTGCTCTTGTTGTATCAAAGAAGGTATTAGAGATAGCGTATTTACCTTTTTCCATTAATAATCCAAACATAACCTTCTCCGCTGCGCGACCTTGATGAACTGGCTGAATGTATTTATAACCAAAAATATCTTGACCTGCTTCTACAAGTTTATAGTAACTTGATGAACCAGCATAGGCTTCGTCGCCTCTCATGATACCAGCCCATTGTTCTTGACTCATTGCATTAGTTCCACTATCTGTTAATAAGTCAATATAAACATCTTCACCACGAAGGTTAAACATATTGTATTTTGCTTCAGCAATCTTTTGTTTTCTTTCCTCACGTGTAAGCATCTTAAGAGTCTCTACCATCTTAATTCTAAATGGTTCTGGTATATATTTTATGCTCATAATAAAAACCTCCATTTTATTTATTTAAAATGTAATTATGTTGAATGAATAAATCATTGCCCCCCTGTAATATAATGGTTTTTATATTTAAACCCCCTATAGAACGATTTTATCACTGCAATAATATCTAGTCAATGGTCTTAATAAAATTATTAACAATAAGTAGAAATAATTACTAGTAAATGGGATTTGTTATACTGTTTTGCCTGATTTAAGGATTTTTTATAGCTTTAAATGAATTTGTAGTTGATAAGTAATTACTTTATTAATAATAAATTATTAATAAAGTAACGTTTACGTTGTAACTTTTATATAATTGTGATAATCTATATAGCATATTATAAATTTAGATTTTAAAATTTCTATAATAAATACACTAGTTATGAAGTTCCATATAAAGTGGTGTAATAAATATATAAGAGTAGGTGGAAAAATGAATGACATTATGTTAAAACAATATAGCATTCTTGTAGAATTTTTAGGAAAGTCCCTAGGTCCAGACTATGAAGTTGCTTTACATGATTTTGGATACGATACAAATTCCGTAGTTGCAATAGCGAATGGATATGTTAGCGGACGAACAGTTGGTGCTCCCATGACTAATCTAGCACTGAGTATTATATCAGATAAGAGTTATAAAAATAACAACTATAAACTCAACTATAATGGAGTTTCTAAAGATCAACGCATATTGAGATCTTCAACCATGTTTATTAAGGACGAGAACGATGAGCTTGTGGGGATGTTGTGCATTAATTTCGACGATAAAAAATATGTAGATATAAGCGACCAAATATTAAAGCTTTGTCACCCAGATAAATTAATTGAGCAAAATAGCACATATGAATCTGTTAATTCTCTTTTGAATGATAATACTGAGACCTTTTCGGGATCTATTGCCGAAGTAACAGAAACTGTTTTAAATAAGGTATTAGACGACAATAACATCCCTATTGATCGATTGTCGAAGAATGAACGGATAAATATCATTGATATATTAAACCGAAAAGGTGTTTTTATGCTTAAGGGAGCTGTAAGTGAAGTAGCAAAACAACTTTATTGTTCAGAGCCTAGTATCTATCGCTATCTTAGCAAAGTCAATAGAAATATGGATTGTACTTGATAAAGAAAACAAATAAAAAACCTTGAAATTCAAAGGTTTTTTGTTATATGATGCACCATAATAAGAAACCTGACTGAAATAAAAAGCAAAAAAGTTAATTATAAATAAAGAACATACCATATAATTATGGTAGTAGGAGAAAGTTGTGAAATGATAAAATATTTACAATCAAAAACAGTTAAGATAACTTTGTCTGCAACAATAGCAATTATTATATCAAATTATATGGGATTAGAATTTGGAGTAACTTCGGGTATAATTGCAATATTAAGTATTCAAGATACGAAGAAAGAATCTATATTAGTTGCAGGTAGGAGAATAATCGCATCCACCGTAGCTATACTTTTATCTTTTATGTTATATATTTTACTTGGTAATAATCCTATTGTATTTGGACTATTTTTACTTATATTTATACCGATAACTAATATTTTGAAAACAAGTGAGGGTATGGTTATTGGCGCAGTATTATCAACACATCTTTTAATAAGTACAGATATTAATATTTTTTGGATTATAAATGAAGCAAAGTTAACTATAATAGGTATTGGGGTTGCAATGGTTTTTAATTTATATACAGCATCATTAGAAGAGGATTTTGAGAAGAATAAAGAGAATATAGAAGAACAATATAGATTAATATTATCAGATATGGCATTAAGTTTGATTTCACAAGCTGTACCAATTTATGAGCAAGAAGTAATTTCGAGTGTTGAAAAACTAATTAAAAATACTAAATTGATGGTACAAATAATAAATAATAATCATTTGTTTAAGAGTAATGATTATTATGTAAGTTATATAGATATGAGAAAAATACAATTAGAGGCTATAAAAAGAATGAAAAGACATTTTTCAAGATTTTATATAACCTATGATCAAACTATAACATTGTCAGAATTTACTAATGATGTTGCAACTAATATTCATGAAGATAATGATTGCATCGAACTTATTAATAAGCTCACTTTACTTAGGAAAGATTATGAAATTATGGCATTGCCAAAGAATAGAAATGAATTTGAAAATAGGGCATTATTATTTCTATTTTTAAATGATTTAGAGGACTTTTTAATTATCAAGAAGGAATTTAAAGAATGTTTTGAAAATTAACAATACGTAGTCAAGTCTAAACAAATTCATAACATATTATTTACAATTAACTACTATAATAACTACAACGAATATATATATCAGAGGCTTTGAAAATTTTAGTTTTATTAATCTAGTATTTTATTAGAAAGGTGAGGATTAAAATGAAAGAAGAAGAATTGTTATATAATGTGATTTTTCCCGAAGATAGTGATCCTAATTATATTAATTATGGTTATTTTATTGGGAAGAGTAAAAAAGATGTATTTAAATTGAAAGCTATTATAAATGAAAGTCAATTAAATCCAATATTAATTTGTGATGGCAATAAGGCAAATGCTTTTTTTGCCAAAGTTTTTCAAAGTGAAGTAGATAGGTTTTTGAAAATTGTAAGTGAACTTAAGTTTAAACAAATTAAAATAAATAGTTGTCATATGAACGAAGTAAAAAACATGTTTGAGGAAGATATAATGAATCACCGGAAAAAGGGGTATAAGCCAGCTAGATATCTATTACCACGGAGATTTAATAGAGGAATAAGAAATTGGAAATTACCAGATATAATAGAGCTAAATTCAAGAGATGAAAACAAACCAACATTAAATGGAGTAATTAATCTATAAAGATTCAAAAGGTCTATTTATTTTTAATATATATTTTTCTCGCTATTAAATAAAGGGCTTTAGCAATTTTGCTAGAACCTTTTTGAACTTTATTTATCATAAATGAAAGTAATAAATTTTATATTACGTAAAAATCATCCATAGAAAGGGGATAACTTCAATTTGCTATCGTATATCAGTATACTGAGTGGTGTTAAAATGACCAAAATAGTTTTGGGCTGGATAATTCATATCATCATAAAATATTAAACCATCTGCAAGCATAGTTTCCTGGCCATTAGCATATTTCCAAATAGACACATTTTCAGATTTATCACTACGGAAGAATATGATGTCTTTGTTATTTATATATATTGGCGAAAAATCGAAATAATTTTGGTTATTTGTAAGCTGTTTTATTTGTTTTGTAGTTGTATCAATACTGAAAATATGGTGTTGCCCGTTTAAAAGCCATTGAGTTAAGCCGCTAGGCACATATTTTTGTTCTTTAGAGGAAGCATATAGGATTGTATTCTCATCATTTGTGTAATAAGGTGTCATGATTGTTTTTCCCTTTGGGGATAAGGACTGAAATTTGCCAGTTAAGATATCTAGAACAACTAAAACTTTGTTATTACCCATCTCTCTACCACCACCGTAGATTAATGCTAAAGAGTTACTGTTTTTAGGGTTTGGGTATATATTATCACTATAGCCTAGTGAAATTATATTTGGATTAGTATATTCTATTAATTTATTTTGTGAAATATCGTACACTGCCAAATCAACTCCATCTGCTGGAAGAGAGCCAGCATGTGGATGTTTCCATATATACAGATACTTATCATCATTTGATATACCGATTATGATAGGATACATTCCTAAATCGTCACCTGTATCTATTTTACTTGGGATTGATTTTATAACTATTTTTTGTGTTTTTGCTATTGGATCAAAAAATAATATTCCATAATCATTTCTATAATCAGATCCATTTTTTTTATAGTATAGGTACTGCTCTGCATATATTCTTCCTTTACTATCTAAGGTAATATTTTGGTAATTAAACTCATTTTGAAGGTAAGGTTTACTGATTTTATTTACAACATCATAAACATATAAGCCGCCAGTGGTAGGAGAGTATAGTAAAGTATTTTTATCTTGCCATGCAAATGATAACTGTGACGCATTATCGACTACTTTTATATGTTCCAGTTTATCCGTTGTAATATATAAAACACTATCATTCATGTATGAAACCAGACTTTTATCAGGAGATATGAGTGGGTGAGAAAAGGTACCTCCACTATCTAATGTGATATTATCATTTTTATCATTTAAGGAGACTAAAAGTAATTCATTTTTCCGTATTACCACAGCGTTCATACTTTTAATGTCTGGAGTTTTTTTTATTGCAGTATTTTGTAATTTAAATGTTCCTATGCTCTTTTCGCTTTTACTGATTTTTGATGGATAGCCGCTTGTAATGCCAATAGCAGCTAGCAATAACATTGTAATTGTTAGGCTTTCCACCTTTACTTTTATATTTATCATGATTTCATACCGCCAATCTATCTTTTTATAGATAGCATTCCCTGATTTCTATGAAACAAACTGGAATAAAAAATAGCCTAAATTATATTATACAATTTAGGCCGTTTTGAATAAATATCTCTTTATATGAGTTTAAATCTTCTTCATGTAGTTGCGCAACATCTGCAAACTTGTATTCCTTATTTAATAAGGAATATTTATTTTGTCCAAATTGATGGAAGGGTAATAGATTTACTTCGGCTACACCCACTTCTTTTAATAGATTACAAAAGCCCTGCGCATCTTCCAAACTATCATTGATACCAGGTATTACGGGGATACGTATAATAACCTCTTTCATTACATAATCAAGGCTTCGGTATTCTCCGAAGACGGTGGAGGATTTTACAGCTGATTTTGAAACGGTATTCGGAAAAGGTGTAACAATTGTAGATTTATAGAATATAAATAAAGCTAATCTGTATTTTTTTACAGGTTGGCTTTTTATTTAGAAACACTAATTTCTAATGAAAAAAATACAATATATAGAAATTCAACAAAAGTACTTGCAAATATACTTTTACGCATTTCATGAGTTTGTGGTATATTATTATTAATTGAAATTGTAATATGATAGCTATTTCATTTAAGTAAACCCGTAGATGTAGTTATTAATTAATATGCTATGATCAGAACAAAAAAATAAGAAATAGTGCGTATGAAAAGAATTGCAGGAAGGAGCACTTTTAATGGAGAAAAGTATGGATGAAGAACTTTCTAGTATATTTATAATTTTTGGTGGAACTGGTGATTTGACAAAAAGAAAACTTATTCCAGCTATTTTTAGTTTGATGTACGAGGAGAAATTACCTGAAAATTTTACAATTGTGTCTATAGGAAGACGGGAAAAAATAAATCAGCAATATAGAGAAGAAATGTATGAATCAGTGAAAAAATTCTCTAGGTTTTCTTTAAATGAAGAACTATGGGATAAATTTAGTAAGAAAATTTTTTATAAGAATTTTGATTTTACTTCAGATAATGAAGCGTACAAGGATTTAGATTCATTTTTGGAAACAATGGAGACTAAATATTTAACTGGAGGCAAAAGATTATATTATTTAGCAGTTGCACCAGAGTTTTTTGAAGGGATAATTAGAAATTTAAAGAATAATGCTATGGTTTGCAAAGACACTGGCTGGCAGAGGATAATGATCGAAAAGCCTTTTGGATCAAGTTTGAAAACGGCTAGGATTTTAAATGATAACATATCAAAGCTTATACCTGAAGAGGATATATTTAGAATAGATCACTATCTGGGAAAGGAAATGATCCAAAACATATTAGCAATAAGATTTGGTAACTCATTATTTGAACCACTATGGAATGCAAATTATATTGATAATATTCAAATTACGTCCTATGAACTTTTAGGCGTAGAGAACAGAGGCGGATATTATGAAAATGCTGGTATTTTAAAAGATATGCTTCAAAATCATTTGTTACAAATATTGACTATGATTGCGATGGAACCTCCAGTAGACTTCCAACCTGAATCTATAAGAGATGAAAAAGTCAAGGTATTACGATCACTCAGACCTTTTACCGCTGAGACTTGCACGGAAAATATTGTTCGAGGTCAATATGGCTCTGGCTTTGTCAATGGTATAAAAGAGGTGGCGTATAGAGACGAAGATAGGGTATCAAAAGTGTCAAACACAGATACTTTTATAGCCCTTAAGACTTATATTGACAATTTCCGGTGGGGAGGAGTACCCATATATATAAGAGCAGGAAAAAGAATGGATACTAAAAGCACAGAGATAGTTATTCAGTTTAAAAAACTTCCTGGAATTAATTATTATAAGGAGTTTAATCAGATTAGTCATAATCTTTTAGTCTTAAAAATTCAGCCAGAAGAGGGCTTTTTCTTTCAGATAAATGCTAAAAGGCCAGGTAGTGAATTTAAAATGGAAAAAGTTGAATTAGATTATTGTCAAAGCTGTAAGTATTTAAATGATTCACCCGAGGCTTATGAGAGGCTATTACTTGAAGCAATTAGAAATAACTCATCTTTGTTTACTAGATGGGATGAACTTGAATACTCATGGAAATTTATTGAAAGTATTGAAAAAGGATTTGAAAATAATATACCTAATTATCCTAATTACTCAGCAGGGACCTCAGGCCCAGAGGAAGCAATGCATTTAGTTGAGCGGGATGGCGGACAGTGGTGGAATACAGCACAAAATTAAGGAGGCGTAACATGATTATATATGATATATCTATGACTATAGAAAAAAGTATGGGAGTATACAAGAATATAGAGGGAAAAAGACCAGTGATTAAATTTGAAAGGAAAATCCCAAAGGATAGCATTAATGAATCTAGTATATGTATGAATTTACATACAGGAACTCATATTGATGCACCGTATCATGTAGATGATATGGGTGCTACTATTGATGCTATTGATTTAAATAAATTGATTACAAAGTGTAGAGTTTTGGATTTAACAAAAATAGTAAATGGAATAACAAAAGAAGATCTTATGGATAAAAACATAAGGCCAGGTGAATTCTTATTGCTTAAAACTCGCAACTCATTCACAAATGAGTTTGAATTTGATTTTGTTTTTCTTGAAAAAAGTGGAGCAGAGTATCTAGCAGAAAGAGAAATAATTGGAGTAGCAATAGATTCACTTGGAATAGAAAGGTCTCAGCCAGAACATGAAACCCATAAAATTCTTTTTAGCAAGGGAATAACTATAATAGAAGGTGTTAGACTAAAAGAAATAAAAGAAGATGAATACTTCATGTGTGCTATGCCACTTAAAATTAAGGGAGCAGATGGTGCTCCTGCTAGGATAGTTTTAATAAAAGACTTAATATAAGTACTTATAGTTCAAAACTTAAAAATTATATAAAATTACAGTTTTTGTTTTAATAATCCCAACTTATTTATGGTATAATTAAACAAGTAATTTAAAAATTGTAAGTAAACGCTTGCAAATTAACGGGGTGAATATGATGAATGTAAAAGAAAGAATTGAAGAGTTAAGAAATGGTATGAGAGAAAGAGGCATAGAAGCATATATAGTACCTAGTTCAGATCCACATCAAAGTGAATATGTAGCAGAACATTATACTGCTAGAACGTTTATAACAGGATTTACAGGTTCTGCTGGTACTGCAATTATAACACTTACGGATGCTTATCTTTGGACAGATGGAAGATATTTTATTCAAGCAGAAAGTGAATTACAAGGTACAGGTGTAACTTTATTTAAAATGGGAGAGAGTAATGTTCCAACTGTTGAGGAATTTTTGAAGGAATCTCTTAGCGAAGGAGCAAAGATTGCTTTTGATGGCAAGGTTATTTCAGTAGAGTATTTTAGAGGGTTAGAGAAAGCGTTAGAAAGTAAGAAATTTTCATTTGAAGTTAATGAAGATTTAATAGATAAAATATGGAAGGATAGACCAGCAAGACCCTCCAGTGAGGTGATTTTGCACGATATAGTGTATGCAGGAAAGTCAAGAGGAACAAAACTTGCGCAAGTAGTCCAGGAAATGAAGAATATGGGAGCAAATTACTATGTTATATCAGGACTCGATGATATAGCATGGCTATTAAACATTAGAGGAAGAGATGTAAAATGTAATCCCTTAACAATAGCTTATACAGTTATCTCAGAGGAAAAATGTTATTTATTTATAGATGAAATAAAGATTAATTCAAAAGTTAGATCTGAGCTTGAAAAGGCCAATGTAGAAATAATGCCATACGATAGCATAGGGGAATTTTTAAAAAATATTAAAGCCGGAACAATATTATTTGATCCAGCGAAAAACAGTACTTGGATATATAGTGCCATAAAGATTAAAACGGTAGAAGCTATGGATATAACTACAAAATTTAAGGGTATAAAAAATGATGTTGAAATTCAAAATGTTAGAAAGGCAATGGTACGTGATGGCGTGGCTATGGTTAAATTTATAAACTGGATGAAAAAAACTATAAAAACGCGTAATATTACTGAAATAGAGGCATCAGATAAAATTTGCGAAATAAGAAAAGCAGGAGAAAATTTTTATGATTTAAGTTTCGCATCTATTTCGGCTTACGGAGCAAATGCATCTATGCCTCACTATACTGCTACAGAAAAAAATCAGGCTACTATAAAGAAAGAAGGCCTTTATTTATTAGATTCTGGTGCTCAGTACTTAGATGGAACAACAGATATTACAAGGACCCTAGCAGTAGGCCCATTAACGGAAGAAGAGAAAACAGATTTCACTCTAGTTTTAAGAGGAATGATTGATTTAAGTATGCAGAGATTTTTATATGGAACCACTGGTTCAAACTTGGATATTATAGCTAGAATTCCACTTTGGAATGCGGGTATGAATTTTAAACATGGAACAGGGCATGGAGTAGGTTTCTTTTTAAATGTTCATGAGGGGCCACATCGAATATCTATGGCTGCCAGTACTATTAAGCTTGAAAAAGGAATGATAGTGTCCAATGAACCAGGGGTTTATAAGGATGGAAAACATGGTATAAGAATAGAAAACTTAGTTACTGTTAAGGAAGATGAAAAAACTCAATATGGTGGACAATTTATGAAGTTTGAGACTTTAACCTTTTGCCCTATAGATTTAGAAGCTATAGATGCGCTTTTATTAACATATGACGAAAAGGCGTGGCTAAATAATTATCATAGAACCGTATTTGAGAAACTTTCCCCATATTTAAAAGGAGAAGAACTAGAGTATTTAAAGGGTGCAACAATAGCAATATAAATATAAGATTAATGAATTAATAAGGGTTAAAGAGATGCAAATGCATCTCTTTTTTATTTCCTTATTAGCAATGCTTTTGCATGATTACTTTTAGTTTTAGTATCATAAGAAGGCATTGTTAATATTTTAACACGAATTAACAATAATATTAAATTGAGTTAAAATAAAAAAATATTAACAAATAAAATTGTAATAATACTGAAAAAAGAATATATAAGAGCTTACGCTAATACTTTAACACAGTAATATGTTAGGGATTGTTCAAAACATTAGTACGAATAAGTAGGAATTGTGAAAATAAAAGGTGGACAAAATGTTTTGTATACATTTACAAAAGAATGGTTTTTGAGTAAAAAAAATGTAAATCATTATATATTTGTTTGTTAAAAAATTAATTATCATTGACTTTTACTCTGAAAAAAACTATCTTAAGTTGTAGAAATTGAAATTAATATATAATTTAACAGGCGGTGTATAATTTTACATGTGGAATATATAAAAACTTTATCGTAGCCTTACAATAAAATTAATATTGTAGTCAAGGAGAGGAGCTGTAAAGGTGATAAAAGAGGAAGAAGGAATTATAATAGAAACATTTGAGGATAACATTGCGAAAGTCAAGGTAGGTAGGCATAACGAATGTAAAAATTGTGGTGCATGCCCAGGTGATAGTTCATTGGTGATTCAGGCTCAAAATTTTATTGGGGCTAAGGCTGGACAACGAATTGCCTTTGAAATGAAAGAAACAAATATGTTAATGGCAGCTTTTGTTGTATATATAGTGCCTCTTATTGCTATTGTAGTGGGGGTTATCGCTGGACAAGTAATAGCAAAAAAAATTGGTTATTCTGTGCGAGGTTTTCAAATAGGAGGCGGAATACTAACATTTATATTGTCCATAGTGAATATAAAAATTTTTGATGAATTTGCTCATAATAATGACGAAATGCAACTTGTTATTACTCGGATTCTATCTTGAAATAGTTTTTTTGATTTAAAGATATCTATATAATTCAATATATTTTAAAATATGCTAAATAGGGGTGGGAAAGTGATAAAAAGTTTTCGTGGAGGAATACATCCAAATGATAATAAAAATTATACCGCGGATAAGACTATAGAAATAGCACTAATGCCAAGTAAGGTTGTTATTCCTGTGAGGCAGCATATTGGTGCGCCGTGTTCACCCATTGTAGTTAAGGGTGATTTTGTAAAAAAAGGACAGGTTATAGCGAATAACACAGTTTTTGTATCTAGCCCTGTGCATGCATCAATATCCGGTATTGTTATAGATGTGGCAGAATACCCTCATCCGGTATTTGGAAAGTGTCTTTCTATTGTAATTGAAAATGATGGCTTCGATGATTGGATAGAAGGAATTCCAATTGAAAGAGATTGGGAGAAGTTAAATGATAATGAAATAAAAGATATTATTAAAGAAGCTGGTATCGTTGGAATGGGAGGGGCAACTTTTCCAACTCATGTAAAATTATCGCCACCAAAAGAAAACAAAATTGATACTTTTATTTTAAATGCGGCCGAATGTGAACCGTTTTTAACCGCAGATCACAGAATGATGCTAGAGTATTCCCAGCAAATTCTTACTGGTGTAAAAATAGTAATGAAGGTCCTCGGTGTTCAAAAAGCATATGTGGGAATAGAGGATAATAAGCCAGATGCAATTAGTGCTATGCAAAAAACTTTTGCAGGAACCAGAGTAGAAGTTAAGGCAATTCCTACTAAATATCCACAAGGTGCGGAAAAGATGCTTATTAAAGTGTTAGTGGATCGTGAGGTTCCATCCGGTAGTTTGCCAATGGATGTAGGAGTCGTTGTTCAAAATGTAGGAACAGTTATTGCAATATATGATGCTGTGGTAAAAGGAATTCCTTTGATTCAAAGAGTAATAACTGTAAGTGGAAGTGCTGTAAATGAACCTAAAAATCTTTTGCTTAGAATTGGAACAAGTTTTAAAGATGCTATTGAAAATTGTGGTGGATTTGTAGAGGCACCAGCTAAAATTATTATGGGTGGTCCCATGATGGGATTTGCTCAATCAAATTTAAATGTTTCTATTGTTAAAGGCGTTTCTGGAATTTTATGTTTAAATAAAAAAGATATTAATAATGGAAAGCAATCTCCTTGTATTCGTTGTGGGAAATGTGTAAGCATTTGTCCTTGTGGACTTAATCCAAGTATGCTAAGTATATTGGGAGAAAAAAACATGTATGAAGAAGCAAAGCTTGAACAAAATCTTTTTGATTGTGCAGAATGTGGAAGTTGTGTTTATGTATGTCCCGCTAAGCGGAATATAGTACAATACATTAGATATTGTAAAATGCAAAATACAGCGGATGCTGCAAAAAAAAAGGAGATGTTAGCTAAATGAATAGTGAAATAAAATTACAAGATAATCTCTTTACCATTTCAACATCTCCACATATACGTTCAGAGGCATCTATTTCTAAAATTATGTGGACTGTGAATTTGGCTTTGTCGCCAGCTGCAATTTTTGGGATTTATCACTTTGGGATTCCTGCTTTAATTATACTTCTTATGGGAAGTCTGTCAGCAGTTGGGTTCGAGTGCCTAATGCAAAAAATTAGAAAAAAGAAAATAACTATTTCTGATGGAAGTGCATTCCTAACAGGACTATTGCTTGCAATGTGTTTGCCACCGACGATTCCACCTTATATGGCGATAGTTGGTTCATTTATTGCTATCGTAATAGCAAAGCATTCTATGGGTGGTCTTGGGTATAATATTTTTAACCCAGCTCATATTGGTAGGGCAGCTCTTATGGTATCATGGCCTATTGCAATGACAACTTGGACAAGAATGAGTACAAGTGTAGATGTAGTAACTACTGCAACGCCTTTAAATATTTTAAAACAACAAGGATATGGAAAACTCATTGATACATTTGGAAGTGCACCTCAAATGTATAAAGCTATGTTCATTGGTGCTCGCAGTGGAAGTATTGGTGAGACATCTACAGTTTTACTAGTGATTGGAGGCATATATTTAATTTATAAAGGATATGTAAATTGGGAAGTTCCTGTATTTATGATTGGAACTGTAGGTATTTTAACTTGGATATTTGGACCGACAGGTTTATTTAGCGGAGATCCGCTATTCCATATTATGGCTGGAGGCCTTGTTATAGGAGCATTCTTTATGGCTACAGATATGGTTACTATTCCTATTACAAAGAAGGGGCAGGTGATCTTTGCTATGGGTGCTGGGGCGCTTACTGTTCTAATTCGGCTAAAGGGTGGATATCCAGAAGGGGTTTGTTATTCCATTTTGTTAATGAATGCAGTTACACCGCTTATAGATCGCGTGATAAAGCCGGTTAAATTTGGAGCAAGGAGGTAGCGAAGAATGTCAGATGACAATAATGTTTTGCATAATAAAGAGTATAGTATTTTTCAAATTGCTATGAATTTAACAGTTGCTTGTTTCATATCAGGCGCAATTATTGCTTCAACCTATTTTTTTACAGCACCAGTTGCAGCAGAAAAAGCGGCTATGATGAAGACTAATGCAATGAAGTCATTGGTGGTGGATGCAGAAAAGTTTGAGCCAGTGAAGGGGAAAAAAGAATGGTTTATTGCAGAAAAGAATGGGAAAGTAATTGCATATATAGTTCCAGCAGAGAGTAAAGGATATGGGGGAGCAATAAAAATGATTGTATCTGTGTCGCCACAAGGTAAAATTATTGAATTTGCTATATTAGAGAGTAATGAAACGCCCGGACTTGGAGAAAATGCAGGTAAAGAACCTTTTAGAGGTCAATTTAAAGGTAAAAAAACCAAAGATTTAGAAGTCGTAAAAGATAAATCAAAAGAAAATAATATTCAAGCTATGACTGGGGCTACCATTTCTTCAAAAGCGGTAACGAAAGGTATCAAAGAAGCTGTGGAACAGGTTACACAGTTTGTAGGGGGGAAATAATATGAGAGAGTTATGGAATATATTTAAAAAAGGGATTATTGAAGAAAATCCAATTTTTGTTCTTGCACTTAGTCTTTGTCCTGCTTTAGCGGTAACGAATAACTCGATAAATTCTCTAACTATGGGTTTAGCAGTTATCTTCGTTATTACTGCAAATAATACTATTGTATCTATTAGTAGAAAAGTAGTGAATCCTAAGGTCCGTGTACCGGTGTATATTACATCCATAGCAACCATTGTTACTGTAGTACAGTTGGTATTACAAGCATATGCGCCAGTGCTTTATAAGGCATTAGGAATATATTTAGCATTAATTGTTGTTTTTGCAATTATTTTAGCTAGAGCGGAAGTTTTTGCTTCAAAAAATTCAGTGATTCCATCCTTTTTTGATGGACTAGGAATGGGATGTGGTTTTGCACTTGCACTTTTATCTATCGGGATGATACGTGAACTTTTTGGTACAGGAGCTATATTTGGGATAAAAATTTTTGGCTCTTGGTATAATCCTGCACTTATCATGATTTTACCACCAGGTGCATTTATACTCATTGGCTATATGGTAGCCGGGTTTAAGATGCTGACTGAACATATGGAAAAAAATAAAATTGAGAGAGGCGAAGCATAATGGGTGAGTATCTAACTCTGTTTGTAAGTGTGGTAGTCGTAAATAACTTCGTTTTAACAAGGTTTTTAGGGCTTTGTATTTTTTTTGGGGTTTCTAAGAGCTTAAAAGCCTCTATTGGTATGGGAATGGCTGTAACTTCTGTTATGACTCTGAGTTCCATGCTAGCATGGTTGGTATTCCATTTTATATTGGCTCCATTTCATTTAACATTTTTAACAACGGCGGTGTTTGTGCTTTTAATTGCTAGCTTTGTGCAGCTTTTAGAAATGATTATTAAAAAATATGCACCTACATTATATAATATGTGGGGAATATATTTATTACTAATTGCTACAAATTGTGTTGTACTTGGCGTACCACTTTTAAATGTAGAATCAAATTTTTCATTTGTAAAAAGTGCAATATCTGCCGTTGGATCTGGTTTGGGGTTTGCTTTGGCAATTATACTTATGGCAAGTTTAAGAGAAAAACTAAGATTAGCAGATGTCCCTAAACCATTAGAGGGGCTCGGCATTGCGTTTATTTTAGCGGGCATGTTAGCATTAGCTTTCATGGGGTTTTCTGGGATTATAGCAGCGTAGAAAGGAGCTGAGAAATTATTATGAGTAATATAAGTATAGCGATTGCAGTTTTAGTTGTAATGACATCAGTTGGGCTAGTGTTTGGTTTAATTTTGGCGGTTGCAAATAAAAAATTTGCCATTGAAGTAAATCCATTGATTCATATTGTTGAAGATATATTACCAAAAGGTCAGTGTGGAGCCTGTGGATATGCTGGTTGTATGGCGTATGCAGAAGCTGTGGTTATAAACCCAGATGTAGCACCAAATCTTTGCATTCCAGGGAAAGCACCTGTTGCAAAAATGGTAGCAAATCTAACTGGTAAAGTGGCAGCAGAAATGGAGCCAAAAGTGGCTTTTGTAAAATGTGCTGGTACAGTAAGTAAAGCTATTAAGGATTATAAGTATCAAGGTGTTCAAGATTGTGTTGCAGCATCAGTGCTACAGGGAGGACCAAAGGGATGTAAATATGGTTGCCTCGGTTTTGGAACATGTGTTAAAAATTGTCCTTTTGATGCAATGACAATGAGCAAAGAAGGCATACCAATTATTAACAATAAAAAGTGTACGGGTTGTGGAAAATGTAAAATAGTTTGTCCTAAAAAAGTTATTGAATTAGTTCCAAATGGAATTAATGTATCTTTGAATTGTAATTCAAACGACAAAGGTGTTGTGACACGTAAACTTTGCAAAGTAGGCTGCATTGGATGTGGAATTTGTGTTAAGAATTGTCCATATGGTGCAATAAAAATTGAGAACAATCTAGCTGTAGTAGATTGTGATGTATGTGTTTCAATATGTAATGAATCTACTTGCTTATATAAATGCCCAACGGGTGCAATTAAAAAGTCTATAGAAAGTATATCACAGACAAGAATAGCAGCTAAATTATCTGAAAATAAAACTCTCTCTGATTAAAATAGGATGTTTTTTCTGATTTATCAATAAGGACGGATATTAATTTTAATCTTTCATTTTAATAATTTGTGGTTAATATGGGATTATATGTGATACAATAAACATATAAACAAGTTTAAGGAGGCTAGATATGAATAAAATTAAACAACAAGAAATAGGGAATGAGTTTGGTATACCTTGTCCTCTTGAAAATGAGTCAGATGAAAAGTATGCATATAGAATGATAGAAGAAATTTGTACTTTCTTAAAAAAGTATGCTATGCATACCGGAAAAAAAGGTTATGTTTGTCATCTTACAGGTGGAGTAGATAGCTTTGTTACAAGTATGCTTATAAAAAAATCAGGAATATATCTAATCAATCTATCTCTCCCATTTGGAATTAAATCAGACATGGCAGATGTAGAACTTGCAAGAGACATTATAAAGCCAGATGTATTTCAAACCTATGATGTAATGGGTCCCGTAATTGAATCCATTGAGCTTCTTCGTGGGCTACCTCCTTCAAAAGTAGATATAGGGAATACGAAATCTAGAGTGAGAATGACCGTGTTATATAGAGTAGCTGAAGTTTATGATGTTCTAGTTGCTGGCTACACGAATGTAGCCGAGCTAACTCTAGGAATGGTGACGAAACATGGTGACGATGCAGCAGATATACAACCACTTGAGGGAATAACAAAAAGCATAATTTACGAGATGGCAAAAATATTTAATGCACCTAAATCTATAATTAATAAAATTTCTACAAGTGGTGTATGGGACAATAGATCCAATCAAAAAGAAGTAACAGAACTAAATCATCAGGTTTGTATGTATTTAAGGGGTAAAGACATCTCAGAAGAATACGAGAAGAAAATATTAAAATTGTATACAGTTTCCAAACACAAAAGACATTCACCAGTTTCTCCAAAAGACACTTGGTGGCTTGAATAAATTAGTAAAAAAAATAGATGCACCTAATGTATAGGTGTATCTATTTCTTTTAGTGTGCCCGGCATGGGCGTAATCTAACGGGTGAAAGTCCCGAGTGCGGGTTGATAGTGCCAAGCACATAGTTGAACACCAAGGGTGTCCTCGGCGACGAGGAATCTGAAGGCAGGTGTAGACAAATTTCCAGTCTGACGAACAGAAATTACATATAAGGCATGGTATACTGGGTAAAATTGCTAAACAAATTGAAGCCCAAAACTATTCAAAAAAATATACTGTGTAAATGTAGCAGATACATGGAGAGAAAGATTGCGTTCTTACCCGGGGAGAGCTCATGGACATGTTAAGATGTATTTCGATACATGGTTGAAATAAGATTTATCATGAGCAGTCAGCCGACGCCATAGTACCAAAATATTTATAAATATTTTGGGAAGGGCTGAACTATAGGAGGTTTTGAAAATTTTGAAGAACTCAAAGAAATATGTAGAAATCAGAAAACTTCATAATGAAGACTATCTATGCGAGGTAGGGTTGGAAATCCAAGATAACATAGAAGTGATGAGTATTTCTTCGGCGTCAAGGAATGGAAGAGACGACAAGAAACGAGATACTAATAACCTAATGGAGCAAATTCTTCATCGTGGCAATTTGAACAAAGCATACAAAAAGGTGAAGAAAAATAAAGGAAGTAGTGGCGTGGATGGAATGACAGTAGATGAACTACTAGAATACCTAAAACGTAACAACAGCCAACTTCAAAAGGATTTAATAGAAGAAAGTTATACCCCAATGCCAGTCCGTAGGGTAGAAATAGATAAACCCGACGGTGGGAAAAGACTTCTAGGAATACCTACGGTAGTAGACAGGGTAGTACAACAGGCGATAGCCCAAGTGTTAACACCAATCTACGAGGAAAAGTTTTCAGAAACAAGTTTTGGATTCCGACCAGGAAGAAGTCAACACCAAGCGATTGAAAAATGTAAAGAACACATCAACGACGGTTATAAATGGGTCGTTGACATTGACATATCTAAGTATTTTGATACTGTAAATCATGATAAACTCATGTCCATCCTATCCAAGGATTTAGATGACAAAAAGGTATTAAGATTAATAAGGAAATATTTACAATCAGGTGTAATGATAAACGGAGTGGTCGCAGAAACAGACCTCGGATGCCCGCAGGGTGGTCCATGTAGTCCGCTACTCAGTAATATTTATCTAAATGAATTGGATAAAGAACTGGAAAGGCGTGGATTAAGGTTCTGTCGTTTTGCAGATGATTGCAATATCTACGTTAAGAGCAAACGATCTGCGGAAAGAGTAATGAGGTCAGTTACAAAATTTCTGGAGGAAGAACTGAAACTGAAAATAAATCTAAACAAAAGTAAGGTAGCTAGGCCATGGAAACTGAAATACTTAAGTTTTTCATTTTACAATGGCAAAGGTGGAATTCAAGTACGTGTACACCCGAAAGCTATAGAAAAACTTAAGAAAAACATCAAAGAAGTAACTTCAAGAAGTAATGGGAAAAGCCTAGAATGGAGATTCCAAAAACTGAATCAGAAACTTCGAGGATGGATAAATTATTTCAGAATAGCTAATATGAAAACTATAGCAAAAGAGCTAGACCGATGGTTAAGGAGAAGGATACGCCTCTGTATATGGAAACAATGGAAAAGGGTCAGAACGAGATTCAAGGAACTTAAAAAGAGAGGGCTATCAAAACAAAAGTCTTGGGAATATGCAAATACACGAAGAAGTTATTGGAGAATATCCAAGAGTCCAATTATGAATATTGCATATAAAGATAAAGACCTAGAAAGTCTAGGTCTAATCAGTATAACGAAATATTATCTTAGAACTTGTTAGTTCTTATAGAACCGCCTTGTACCGAACGGTATGCAGGGTGGTGTGAGAGGTCGGCTAATCAAATAATGATTAGCCTCCTACTCGATTAAGTACATTAGACTCATTATGTATTTCATGTGCATTATTTTACTTTTAGCACAAATACATGAGGTGTAAGCCTACCACTTTCAATTTTTATCTCTTGAAGTAATTCAAGTTGATCATTATCCAGCAGAACTTCCCTAAATAATTGCTTTTCTATTGTATAAACAAATGCCATTCCTCCTGGTCTTATAAAATCAGGGATTTTATTTACAAATGCACTATACAAGTCCGCGTACTTATTATGGGTGGTGGACTTATTGTCAAAAGGCATATTTGTTATCATCTCATCAAATTGGCCGTAAGGCACAAATTCTAATATATCTTCAGCTATAAGGTCTATATCTACATTAGCTAATTTGGAATTTATTGTTGCAGCGTTTATAGCTGTTCTAAATATATCAACTCCTGTTAGAGATCCAAATTCTTCTAATTTAGATCTTTCAATAAGCATTGTTCCAGCGCCACAAAAGGGGTCTATAACTTTAGCACTAGGGTCTAGCCATTTTTCTATTGATTTTATTGCAATAGCCGCAGTTACAGGATTTATGGATGTAGCTAAGTCGTTTTTTCTATAGTCAAATCTATTATCCTTTACGGAATACAGTTTGACAAATACACTGCAGAGATTATTTCTTTCAAGTATTCGAATTTCAACTTCATATGAGGAAGGGCTGTTTCTTAAGTTCCCACAAGAAAGTTCGTCTAATTCTCTAGATAAGTTTTTTACAAACTCTGACCGTTCTCTATTAGAATCCATTGTTTTAAATTCAACTCTATACCCAAAAGGATCATTAGAATCATTATCATGACACTGATTTAAAAAATCTACAAAATTTGCATTTATAATTGCATCAGCTATTACCTTATAATCAAAGTCTAAATCTTCACACTCAGCTAAAGGATACAAAAGTTCATAAAAGGTCCTGCAGGTGTAAATCTTATCTAAATCCTTTTCGCAGATAAGTATACCGTCATCTACAAGTCTACCATCAATCCATTTATCATCTAGTTCCTTTAAAGTAAGCTGATACTGATAATTCATAACAGTAAGCAGCATAGGTACAGGACTTTCAAATCCTTTAAACTCATGGCGCGCTGTAGGAGACAATTTATCTATGGCTCTTGTTAGTGCAAGCTTTTCCTCATTAATATGCTTATTAGTTGTTACTAGTGAGTCATTTTCTTGACAAGCTTTTTCATTTGTTACTACATCTTCAAACATTCTCTTTAACTTTTCTGCGTCATTTGCACTGCCGCAGTTCCCGATTGCAAGTACGTAGGAGTATCTTACAAATAATTTATCCTCAGCGTTATAGGCATTATATAAAGCTTCTAAATACACAGGGTCTGCGAGTTCTCCAATAACGCCACATACATTCTTTCGTACCTTTGGATCTGAATGCGAAAGAAGAGCGCTAAGTTTTTCTTTTGAATTACCAATAGTTCTTTTGAACATTCCTTTGGGCTTTTCCTTTTTTAAAATATCCCTTAAAACGGAAAGTATTCCTCTTGGATCATCCCCAGTTATTATTTTTGACCATAACATGGGAATTGCATTATTATAATCTAGAGAAAGTTTATTTATTATAGCAGATCTCTGTTTATCATCTGAAGTTTTTAGATTTTCTATTAAACTTGATATCTTATCAGTATTTTCTATCATTTGTTACACCTCTTATGCTTAAATTTATTAAATTATAATTAATCTATTAAATACAATTATATCATATATTTATTTTTTTAGTGTGATGGGTAATTTTAAATATTTAAATATATTGCAAATTACCAAATTATAGATTAATATGATATAAAATACATACATATACTATTAATGTAAATAACGAAGATTTATTGAATAAAACAAGAATTAAAACACCAAAATGTTAAGGATATATTCCCTTATACTTAGTATAAGGTCTATATAGAAATTATTAATATTTAGGGGGGATTATTTAATGAAAACAAAAAGAATACTTAGTTTGCTGCTGACATCAACAATGATGTTAACGGTTGCAACAGGCCTAGTGGGATGCAAAAAAGACAAAGCAACAGTTTCAACGAATACTAGTACTAAAAAAGATGATGATCAACATTTAAAGTTAGTATTTATTGAACCTTTGACCCTAGATCCAAATGAAGCATCGGATGTAGATTCTTTCACAATAATAAATGAAATGCAAGAAGGGTTAGCAAGAATAAAGGTTGTAGATGGGAAGGACAAAATTGAACCAGCAGGAGCTGAAAGCTGGGAAACATCTAAGGATGGATTAACTTGGACTTTTCACTTAAGAGATTATAAATGGAGCGATGGAGTGCCAGTTACGGCTCAGCAATACGTGGATTCATTCCAAAGACTTCTAAAAAAGGAGAATGCCTTTTCATATGCTTACTATGCCTATGAAATAAAAGGTGCTGAAGATTTCAATAATGGTACTGGAAAGTCTGAAGATGTTGGGGTAGTGGCAAAAGATGATAAGACATTGGTTATAAATTTAGTTAAACCTACACCATATTTTGAAAAGAAATTACCGTTTGTTAATTTTGGACCAATAAGACTTGATGTTATAAAAAAAGGTGGAGAAAACTGGAAAACAGACATTGCAAACCAGGTTTATTGTGGACCTTATAAAATAAAGGAATGGGTAAAGAATAACAGCATGACATTTGAAAAGAATCCTACCTATTGGGATGCTAATAACGTATTCATTAAAACGGCAGAGATGAATGCAATTCCAGAATTCTCAACCCAAGCTCAATTATTTGAGAGTTCACAACTAGACGTTACTGGATGTAGTCAAGAGTATGTTAAGAAGTGGCAAGACGAAGCAAAGGCAGGGAAATTTCAATTTGCAGAAGGGGACAAAGCATCTACTGGGTATTTAGCCTTCAACAATGATGGTGGACCAAGTGGATTAATGTCAAATAAAAAGATAAGACTTGCAATGTCATTAGCATTTGATAGAGAAGACTATATAAATACACTTTTGAGTAGATATTCTCCAGCCTATGGGTGGATTCCAACGTCATTACAATCAGGTAAAGATGTATATAGAGATGAAGTTAAGGAGCCATTAAAAGATTTAGCAACTGAGTATGTAAACAAGCCTGAAAAACTTCAAGCATTATTTAAAGAAGGACTTAAAGAGCTTGGAAAAGATACAATTGATTTAAGCAAGATAAAGATTAAATATGTTACTTCGGGAGCTGACTCAGCTGCAAAACAAAAAAATGAATGGTGGCAGCAACAATTCAAAACGAATTTAGGAATAGATTTATCTGTAGAAGTATTTGGAACTGCTCCACTTTTAGAGCAAGCTAAAAAAGATAGAAAATGGGATGCTTGCTACGGTGGATGGGGAGCAGATTTCGATGATCCAATAAACTTTTTTGAAGTATTTGCTAGTGAAGGTGACAATAACAAAATTAAATATAATAACCCAGAGTATAATAAGATAATTAAAGATCTTGAAACTGAGATAGACCCTGCAAATAGAGTGGAAAAATATCAAAAACTTGAAGCGATGCTAGTTAAAGATGACGTTGCTTTAGCTCCGATTTATTATCAAGATACAAGGAGATTTTCACAAAACTATGTTAAAGATTTTATGAGTCCTCATTTTGGAGCTACTTATGAATGGAGATGGGCATACACTTCTGGTAGAAAATAGTAATCATAATAATAATGCACAGGAGCTCATTGCGAGCCCTGCGCGTTATAAAAAAGGAGAGAGTTTCATGATTCATTATACTATTAGAAGATTTGGGGAAATGTTACTCACGCTTTTTATAATAGCAACAGCTACATTTTTTTTATTGCAAGCAGTGCCAGGTGATCCACTAATTTCAAGAGTGGAAAAATTACCAACAAATATAAAAGAACAAGTTTATATAAAATACGGATATGATAAACCGGTTGGTGAAAGATATGTTAAGTGTATTACGGGTATGTTAAGAGGCGACTTTGGTGAATCCATAGTTTATCCTGGACAAACTATGGGAAGTATAATAAAAGACAAGCTACCAGCATCTGCGAGGCTTGGAATACAACAAATGGTACTGGGAATGGTTATTGGAATTATGCTGGGGATTCTTGCAGCTATGAAAAGAGGTACATGGATTGACTACACCGTAATAACCAGTGCTGTTTTTCTTATTTCTATACCATCCTTTGTATTTGCATTACTACTTCAAAAATGGTTTGCAGGAGATCTTGGGTGGTTTCCAGTAATAGGATGGCCTAAAGGTAAAGATTTGTGGCTGGGTGGATGGGAGTATACAGTTCTACCTACATTAGCAGGATGTTTTGGCTATATTGCACATTATTCAAGACTTTTAAAAACCTCTATGCTTGATGTTATTAATCAAGATTATGTATTAACTGCAAAATCTAAAGGATTATCAACTAAAAGATTAATATCTAAGCATATAATGAGAAACTCAATGATACCAATAGTTACATTTCTTCCTATGACTATTGTAATGTGTATAACGGGATCATTTTTTATTGAAAGAGTATTTTCTATTCCAGGACTGGGGCTTTATTATATAGGGGCAGTTCAAGGACTAGATCTTCCGATAATTATGGGACAAACAATATTAACTACGGCTATGTATATATTGTGTATATTTATGTCCGATATATTGTATACAGTTGTTGATCCAAGAATAAGACTTACAGGTGGTAAAAAATAAAGGGGGGAGTTATCAATGACAAAATTTAAAAAAGAAGAATTTGAGTTAATTGATTGTGAACAGCAAAATGCTGATATGATAACAAGACCCAATATAACATACTGGCAGGATGCTTGGAGAAGACTTAAAAAAAATCCTATTGCAATGATATCGTTAGTGATATTAATAGTATTAATATTAATGGTTATTTTTGGTCCGTATATAAATGGAAAGGATTTCAAGACGGTTAATGGAAGCAAAAAAAATATATCACCCTGTAGTGAATATTGGTTTGGAACTGATGCATTAGGAAGAGATTTATTCGCAAGAATTTGGTATGGTGGTAGAGTATCCATTGCAATAGGGTTGATTGCAACAGGCATACAAATAATTGTTGGATGCTTATACGGCGGTGTAATGGCTTACTTTGGCGGATGGATAGATGAGGTTATGATGAGAATTATAGAGGTATTAACTAGTATCCCATCATTACTTTTAACAATACTAATAATGGTGGTTTTAGGTAATAGTATTACAACTTTAATTATTGCATTGACCATTACATCATGGTGTGGTACATCAAGAATGATAAGAGGGCAGTTGATGCAACTTAGGGAAAATGAATATATACTTGCAGCTGAGGCATTAGGCGCTTCGCCGGTAAGAGTTATAATAAAACATTTAATTCCAAATACAATAGGAGTATTGATATTAACTATTGCAACTAGCATACCGGGATATATATTTGCAGAAGCAGGACTAAGCTTTTTAGGACTCGGACTTCAGGCTCCAAATACAAGCTGGGGTGTGCTTATATCCTATGGACAAAGTGCAATGGCTTTTTATCCATATCAATTATTTTTTCCAACATTTGCAATTTGTTTAACAGTGTTAGCATTTAACTTGTTTGGTGATGGTTTAAGAGATGCACTTGATCCAAAACTTCGTCAATAGTAGGAGGCAAACTATGGAAAAGTTAATAGAAGTTAAAAATTTAAAAGTATCATATAATACTTATGCCGGTGAAGTACAAGCGGTAAGGGGAATGTCCTTTGACGTAGATAAAGGAGAATGTATAGCAATAGTTGGAGAATCAGGATGTGGTAAAACTGTTACTTCTAAGGCAATAATGGGACTAATACAATCACCACAAGGTGTTGTTAAAGAAGGTAGTGAAATTGTATATAAAGGTGAAAATATATTAAAATTTACTGAGAAGCAGTGGCAAGATTTTAGGGGTGAGCAATGTAGTATGATTTTTCAAGATGCTTTAACAGCCTTAAATCCAACTATGAAAGTTGGCAACCAAATAGCAGAAAATTTAATGATTCACAGAGGCATGGATAAGAATGAGGCTTTAAAAGAGGCCTTAAAAATGTTGGAGCTTGTTGGAATTCCTAATGCGGATAGAAGGCTTAAGCAATATCCACATGAATTTTCAGGTGGTATGAGGCAAAGAGTTATGATTGCCATAGCACTTGCATGTAATCCAAGTATGATAATAGCTGACGAGCCAACCACAGCCTTAGACGTTACAATACAAGCACAGATTATAGATATAATTAAAGGTCTTCAACAAAAGCTAGGAACATCGGTTATACTAATTACTCATGACCTTGGAGTGGTTGCTGACCTTGCTAATAGGATATTTGTTATGTACGCTGGCAAGGTAGTTGAAGGAGGAAGTTTTGAAGATATATTCTACAACCCTAAGCATCCTTATACTTGGGCATTACTTAAAGCAGTGCCAAGATTAGATCTTGAAAATAAGGAAAAACTAGTAGCTATTAAAGGCACACCACCTGATATGGTTTTTCCTCCAAAGGGCTGTGGATTTGCACAGAGATGTTCACATTGTATGAAGATATGTTTAACAAAGGAACCTCCTGCATATAAATTTGGGAGAGAACATAAGGCATCTTGCTGGCTACATTATGAAATGGCTCCAAAGTTAAATATACCTTTTGAAGTTGGTGGGGGTGTTTTATAATGACAGAAAATAAAAAAGATGTAGTATTAGAAGTTAAGAATTTAAAGAAATATTTTGATGTAGGAAAAGATGCAGTTTTAAAAGCAGTTGATGATGTGAGTTTTGTAATAAGAGAAGGTGAAACAATAGGTCTTGTTGGGGAATCTGGCTGCGGGAAGACTACTTGTGGTAGAACTTGTATAGGAATGTACAATAAAACTTCCGGTAGTGTCCTATATAAGGGAAGGGATGTTCATAAAATACAGGGGGTTGAAAAGAAAGCATTTTACAAAGAAGTACAAACAATTTTTCAAGATCCATATGCATCATTAGATCCAAGAATGACAGTTGGAGACATAATAGCAGAGGGAATTGATATCCATAAGATTGCGGCTAATGGTAAAGATAGAACAGATAGAATTCAGAATCTTTTACAACTAGTTGGGCTTAATAAAGAACATAGTAATAGATTTGTTCATGAGTTCTCAGGTGGACAAAGACAAAGAATAGGGATAGCAAGAGCATTAGCTGTTGAACCTAAATTTATAATGTGCGATGAACCTATATCAGCCCTTGATGTTTCCATACAGGCACAGGTTGTAAACCTTCTTATTAAACTTCAGAGAGAAATGGGACTTACTTATTTATTTATTGCCCATGATCTTTCAATGGTTAAACATATGTCTGACAGAGTAGCTGTTATGTATCTAGGTGTTATAGCTGAAATTACAGAGAGTGGAGAGCTTTATAAAAATCCTCTTCATCCATATACTAAAGCTCTTTTATCAGCAATTCCAATTCCCGACCCAAGACTTGAAAGAACAAGGGAAAAGATAATGCTTAAAGGTGAGGTTCCAAGCCCAATAAATCCTCCAATTGGATGTAGATTTAAGACAAGATGTAGCTATGCTACTTCCTTATGTAGTGAGCAAACACCACTTCTTAAAGAAGTAGCTCCAAATCATTTTGTAGCTTGCCATTTATATTAAAATGATTTGTTATTTTAATATAAATGTATAGGGGAGGATAACCATATGGACAAAATTTTAATTTTTATTAAGGATATTATTAAATCAATAATATTGGGATTAATAATATCTCTAATATTAATATTAATATCTATATTAGGAGCTATTTTAGTAATACACGGTGGAACTAAAGTCACACTGGAAATTGTACGTAGTACATTATTCATTGTAGGAGGCCTTGGCTTAATTGTTTATTCTGGTTTTATATTAAAGAGAAACGCAAGAAGATCGCTTAGAAATGATAAGCAGTGGAAAGAAAGGTTTCAAGTTATAAACTTTGTTAATGTGCTACTCATTGTAAATATCATGATTCTGATTTCAGGAATTGTAATTGATGATATAAGATATTACCTGTAGATTTATCTCAAAAATATTATTGAAGTAGAGAAGTCCTATATAATTTCAGAAAATGCTCTACTTCTTTTTTAAAAATAAACTGTGTTCATGTTGCAGTTACAAGTCGCGTTGATTATTGTTAATAAATAAAATATATTGATGGTATAATTTTAGTGACTATATGTTGTAAAAGTGCGTACTTACATTAAACTAATATAGTAGTATTATTATAACTAATGACAATAAAAATAAATGTTTATTTTATGTAGGGCAAATAGGGCATTATACTGTTATTAAAAGGCTTTACAATGCGGTGTATTCAAAAAAATAAGTAAACGGAGGACTTTAAAATGAATGAAACTTTAAAAAACATAAGAAATAGAAGAAGCACAAGGGCGTTTTTACCAGAACAAGTTAATGGAGCACATGTGACAGATATAATAGATGCAGGTATTTATGCACCGAGTGCTAATAATACGCAGCCATGGCATTTTACGATAATACAAAGAAAAGATATTATAGACAGATTAAGTGATGCTTTTAAAAAAATTGCTAGAAAATCTGATAATGAATATATTAGAAGATTTGCTGATAATGAAAAATTTCATGTGTTTTACAATGCACCAACTGTAGTATTAGTTTCAGGAGACAAAAGTAACAACTCCGCCTCAGTTGATTGCGCAGTGGCAGTAGAAAATATGCTTATAGCAGCAGAAGCCTTAGAAATTGGTTCTTGTTGGATTGGTCTTATTGCACATCTATTAAATAGTGAAGAAGGTGCAGAGTTTGTTAAGGAGCTTGAAATACCAGAAGGATTTAGACAAATACATGCATTTTGCCTTGGATATAAAAAAATTGAGATAACTAATGCACCAGCGAGAAAAGAAAATACGGTAAATTATATAAAATAATGATATAAGGCATCAATATATAGGATTTACTATAATTCTATAGGGGGAGATTTTAAATGTATGATAAAGTTATAGAATCAGTAAATTATATAAAAGGTAAGGTAGATAAGAAACCAGTAGTTGCAGTGATATTAGGTTCTGGCTTAGGAAATTTAGCGGGTGCAGTTGAAAATAGCAAATACATTGAGTATAAAGATATTCCTAATTTTCCACAAACTACAGTGGCAGGGCACCAGGGTAGATTAGTTTTCGGGCAAATTAGTGGTGTAGAAGTAGTATTAATGCAGGGAAGATTTCATTACTATGAGGGATACACAATGAAACAGGTAACCTATCCTGTATATGTTATGCAACAGTTAGGAATTAAAAATATTATTGTAACAAATGCATGTGGAGGAATAAATACAAGTTTTACTCCAGGAACATTAATGATTATTAATGATTTCATAAATCTTGTTAGTGATAATCCATTAATTGGAGTTAATGATGAAAGATTTGGTTTGAGATTCCCGGATATGTCTGAACCATATAAAATAGAACTTATTGATAAGGCGAAAACTATTGCAGATGAGATTGGTGTAGAATATAAAGAAGGTGTTTACGCTGGTTTTATGGGACCGTACTATGAAACTGCTGCAGAAATTAGATCGATTGGAAGACAAGGGGCTGATGCGGTTGGGATGTCAACAGTTCCTGAAACAATAGTAGCAAACTATTTAGGAATGGACGTGATTGGTATTGCTTGCATTACAAATATGGCTACAGGAATTCAAAAAGTTAAACACTCACATGATAGGGTAGTAGAAACCGCAAGAAAAGCATCTACGAAATTGTGCAAATGGGTGGTTAAGATTATTGAATGTATGGGTTAGCCTAAGTACATACTTAAGCAACTCTAATCGGTATAATCACAGTTATTACTGTTAAAATCAAATAGTAAGTATGCTTTTCTCTATTTGTATTTTCTTATAAAACTAATAAATAACTATTTATCTATTAGTTTTATAAAAAAAGTGTTTACAAATACGTAAAAATGATATATAATAAAGATGTTGTCGGACATGCTTCATTAGCTCAGCTGGTTAGAGTACCTGACTCTTAATCAGGGTGTCCAGGGTTCGATTCCCTGATGGAGCACCATAAAGAAACATCAAGATCTTGTGATCTTGATGTTTCTTTTTATATAGACTAATTTTAAAATATTAACATATAATACAATAAAATATAAATTATACAAGGGGGAAATTATGGGTTCATACACCGTGTTAATTACAGTAGGTATAGTTGTAGTATCATTAATTTTAATTGCTTATGGCATAGGGTTTACAAGCATAGGAACAGATGAGGTGGGGATTGTCGAGAAGTGGTGGAGTTTAAGCGGCTCAGTGCCGGCCGATAGTCTTATAGCACTAAAGGGAGAAGCGGGTTATCAACCAGAAGTACTAAGGGCCGGTGTTCACTTCAAAACGCCTTTCAAGTATAAGGTTAAGAAGGTAAGGCTCGTAACTATACCACAAGGTCAAATAGCTTATGTATTTTCAAGGTCAGGGGAAAGTTTAGGGGATGGTCAAACTTTAGGTAAGGTTATACCACAAAGTAAGTCATTTCAAGATGTTGTGGCATTTTTGAATAATGGTGGACAAAAAGGTCCACAGAGACATATTCTTCGTGAGGGTACTTATGCATTTAACTTGGCACAATTTATTATAATCACGAAAGACAAGGTACACTCTATATTTACGTCAAAAGATGAGACGGCACAAATAGAAACAATGCGAAGTGACTTAGCTAGAGAAGGTGGGTTTAATCCTGTAATTATATCAAGTTCAAAAACTACGGAGCAATACACTCAGCAGAATGATGGTAGTGAAATGGAAGCCTCATATAATAAAGGAAGGAATAAGGACGGTAACCTTGATACTATAGGTATTGTAACTATCAATGAGGGGCCTACACCGGACAATGGAGCAATTATAGCACCTATTGTTGGTGAGAGTATAAATAATGAGTTCTATCACAATAACTTCCAAGAGCCAGAAAAGTTTTTAGCTGCAGATGGCAGAAAAGGTAAGCAGATGCAAGTACTTACGGATGGAGTTTACTTCATTAATAGAATGTTTGCAAGTGTTGATATAGTACCTAAAAGTATAATAGATATTGGTTATGTAGGGGTTGTGGTAAGTTATTTTGGTGATAAAGGGGAGGATGTTTCAGGTACGGGTTATTCTCATGGAGAACTTGTAGAGCAAGGCAAAAAAGGTATTTGGAGAGATTCCATGATGCCAGGAAAGTATGCATTTAATACTTATGCAGGTAAAGTTGTACCAGTTCCTACTACTAATGTAATATTAAAATGGATTACTGGTCAAAGTGGAGTGCACAAGTTAGATGATAATTTAAAAGAGATTAGTTTAATAACTAAGGATGCCTTCGAGCCTAATCTACCACTAACCGTAGTATTTAACATCGATTATAGAAAAGCATCATCAGTTATACAAAGGTTTGGGGATATTAAAATGCTTATTGAACAATCGCTTGACCCAATGATAGCTGGTTACTTCAAGAATATTGGGCAAACTAAGACTCTTATACAATTAGTTCAAGATAGAAGTGAAATTCAGAAGCAGGCATCAGATGAAATGAAAGAGAAGTTTAAACTATATGATTTAGAGCTACAAGAAGTATTAATTGGAACACCGGCAGCTTCTGCTAGTGATACAAGAATTGAAAAAATTCTTGCACAGCTAAGAGATAGACAAGTAGCTATGGAAGAGATTAAGACCAATGAAGCTAAACAAAAATCTGCTGAAAAGCAAAGAGAATTAAATGAAGCTCAGGCAAAAGCAACAGCACAGTCAGCTCTTACGCAATCAAGTATTGACATAGAGGTAGCGGATAATAAGGGTAAATCTGAATTGAGATTGGCAGAACAGTTAGCACTAAAAACGCAGAAACTTTCTGAAGCGGACAAATATAAGAGAACTCAAGAAGCTGATGCTGAAAGATATACTAGAGAAGCCCAGGCAGCGGCACAAGCCAAAACTATTGAATTAACTGCGGGTGCTAATGCTAAACAAGTGGAACTTGCGGCAAGAGCAGAATCATTCAAACTTGAAACAGTAGGTAAAGCAACAGCACTAAATATTAAAGCAGTTGCAGATGCTACTGCTGAGCAAGAAACAAAGGTAGGTATCGCAAAGGGGACAGCGGCGAGGGCTTTAGTTGAGGCATATGGCGGCCCAGATTTACAAGTTAGGCAAAGCGTTATGATAGCATTTGCAGAGGCGTTAAAGATAAGTAAATCTCCACTAGTACCACAAACCATAATAATGGGTGGAACTGATGGGAAAACACCTAATGCAATGGAAGGTATAATGAGTATGGTGCTTGCAAATATGGCAAATGATAAAAGTGTAGTGATGCCTAAAGATATAGATAATGTAAATGCTAAAGATGTAATAAAACAATAAAGAAACTAATGTAAAAAAACCATCAGAATAAATTAATTTATTCTGATGGCTTTTTTATTTAACAACATCTAACCTATAAAGTTTTGTATTGCAAGAAAAGCCTTAATATCTATCTTCTCATTAGAACTGATTAAAATACTAGCTTCTTCCTTGGATAATAACATAACTTCAATATCCTCATCTGGTTCTAAATAATATTTTGATATTTCGCCTGAGCAAGTACAATACACTAAGGCAGCAGACTCGTCTGTCATACCTGTAGATATATACGCCTTAGATTTTGTCTTATCATAATCAATTTGAATCAAATCAAGGCCGGTTTCTTCTTTTAGTTCGCGGCTTACAGTAGTTTTAAAATCCTCTCCACAATCTATAAGTCCAGCTGGGATTTCATAAACATAATTATTAAGAGGAACCCTAAATTGCTTTATAACCACTAATTTATTTTGAGCTACATGAGTAGCTACAATTATAACAGCGTCTATATTGTCCTCTGCGCCATTAAAATAGTTGTTTTTTAATGTAGCTAAATCTTTTCTAGAAGCTATGGACCAATTTCTAGGTTCTCCACTTTTATTGGTATACTCTGCATTATAAAGTTTTAAATACTTTGTATCTGCTAGTGTTGTAATGTTTTTTATACTCATTATTTCATCTCCAGTAATACTTCATTTTATGCTATCTATATTAGGTTACTCAAAATCCTCTGATTTTAAATTATTCACATAATCTAAAACGGCATCTAGTGATTTAGAGGAGTACATTGCGTCTACTCCGCCTTTATGATAATAAACCGAAAAGCGATCATTTTTGAAATAGAAAATGTGATAGCTTCTACTACCTACCTGTCTATGCCCTAAACAACTTTCGTCATCTATAATAAGCTCATTCAATATTTTATTTCCTACATTGACATCATTTATGACAGCTAAACTCAAATAACGAGGTTCAAAAGTAAATTCTTTCATTGTGTTCATTTTAATTCCTCCTTAATTAATGTATATAAATTAATAGTAGCACTTTGAATGAATAAAAACAAATAAAGGAAGAAGTAATCATTAAGAAATATATGAAATATTTTACCAATATTCAAGAGAGAAGTTACAATTAATAGCTAAATGTTCAATTTAAATAAATTCGATTGATTTATATTAAATAGTATTATATACTGTTTGTAGTGGAATAAAAAAAATGTAAAAAAATCGTATATGATGAAATAAGTTATACTTTTATGCTTGTTTTGTGATCAAATCAATCAAGTTAAAACTTATATTTACGTTATTTATTTTTTGTAACTTACGGTGTAATCGTTATATTTTTATTTTTTATAACTTGCAATGTAATCGTTATACATACAAAGAAATGAAAAAATTTTAATGATTTATGCAATGTGAAATTATATTAGAAATCTAATAGCTAATCAAAGAAAACTTTCAAGGAAATATGGAAGTTTAAAATGACACACTAATGTGTATGATCAAAAATTACATAAGAAAAAATTAACTCTTTATCAAAATTTAAGACATAATTTTTATTTTGAAATTTTGTTGAAGTTTTAAAAAAATATCGAAAGGGGGAGCTACTCTCAAATTATTCAACAGTAATTATTAACGTACGAAAATTTAATTTATAATTGTATATATATTAAAAAAACTGCGTAAATGAAATTATTAATTTATTAGTGAATATATTTGACCATATTTTGAGTAGCATATATGTTTAATGAGTTTATTAAAACTATCACCAGTATTTTTAATGGCGGGATTGATGATGTCCAGAATGGATGCATTAATTGCAGCTCCAATTTCAGTAATTTATGCAGCTATAATAGCGGCAATAACTTGTAAGTTCAAATTTAATGATATTGTTGATTCTGCTGTGGAGAACGTAAAAGAAATGCAATTAGTTTTTTTTATACTAATGCTAGCATATGCACTAGCAGAAGCGTTTATGTCAACAGGTGTTGGAGCTGCGATAATTAATTTAGCACTTACGCTTGGAATAACGGGTAGAACAGTAGCGCTTACAGGCCTTTCAGTAACAGCTGTTCTATCAATTGCAACAGGATCTTCATGGGGAACATTTGCAGCTTGTGCTCCAATTTTCCTATGGCTAAATCATATAACAGGTGGAAATATAATGCTTACTACAGCTGCTATTGCAGGAGGAGCTTGCTTTGGAGATAATATAGGACTTATTTCAGATACAACTGTTGTAAGTTCTGGTATTCAAAGTGTTGATGTCACTGATAGAATAAAGCATCAAGGTGTATGGGCTCTTATAACGTTAGTAATAACGGCAGGTATTTTCTACTTTGTAAGTGTGTCAATGAACCTTCCAACTATAGTTGGAAGTTCATCCCAAGCAATAGATCAAATCCCAGAAAGTGTGTGGAAATCCCTTGAAGCAGCTAAACCATCAGCAGTAGTACTATTAAATCAAGTTAAAACCGGAGTTCCAGTTTACATGATTATTCCACTATTGGTAGTGCTTGTAGTTGCGGTAAAGGGAATGCCAACACTTGCTTGTTTAGGACTTGGAATAATAACATCGTTAATCCTTGGATTAACAGCTGGAACAATAACAGACATACCTCAATTTTTAGAATTAATGAAAAAAGGATTCGCAGATGCAGGTTCATGGGTTATAGTAATGATGATGTGGATTGGAGCTTTTGCAGGTATAATGGGTAAAATAAATGCATTTGCACCATTGTCAAGATTGGTTTCGAAAATGTCATGCAACGTAAAACAACTTATGTTTTGGAACGGTATGCTTTCAATTCTTGGGAATGCAGCATTAGCAGATGAAATGGCTCAAATTGTAACAGTTGGACCAATAATTAAAAATCTTCTTGAAGACAACGTAGAAGGTAGTGAAGAAGACTTATATACGCTACGGCTTAGAAATGCTACTTTTGGAAGTTCTCTTGGAGTATTTGGATCTCAGCTTATTCCATGGCACGTATATATCGGATTTTATGTAGGGATAGCCTCTGCAGTTTATCCATTATACAAATTTGCTCCAATTGATATAATAAAATATAACTTTATGGCTATGGTAGCAGTATTTTCATTATTAGTTCTTACAATAACAGGTTGGGATAGATTTATACCCCATTTCAAATTGCCAAGGGAACCTGATGTAAGATTAAAGAAAAATGTAGAAGAGGAAGTAAAAGAAGAACGTTCTGCATAAAAGTAAATAAACATATCTTTATAAAAAGCTCACTGAAAAGTGAGCTTCTTTTTTATTGTAAAATTTTAATCTTATAGTTATTTTTTGATTATTTCTAAGTTAAATTTAGGATATACAATAATTGATGCATTGAATGTTGTAAATAAAACATACTACTTATAACATAAAAAATTATAAATTATAAATTATTATAAATTTTATAGTTAAGGGGGAATCAAATGAAGAGGTTCACAAAAACAACTTCTATATTGGTAGCAATTGGATTATTATTTAATAGCTTCAGTAATGTCGCACTAGGTGCGCAAGTCGTACATGGTACACAAATCGCACTAGGTGCGAAAACGAAGCAGGTAAAATTAAATAATTCATTGTCAGTTATAAGTGATAAGGAAGAGTTGAAAACAGGAAAAAGTATATCAGGCTTTAAGTTAGAGTCTAAAAAATGGCTTCCCGATGTACACTCAACTGCCATGATATTTAAGCATATTAAAAGTGGGGCCAAACTGATTTATTTACAGAATGAGGATGAAAACAAAGTATTTTCAATAAGTTTCCGTACTCCAGTGAATGATAATACTGGTGTTAACCACATTATTGAGCATTCAGTTTTATGCGGTTCAAAGAAGTATCCTGTTAAAGACCCGTTTTTAATTATGACTAAGCAATCACTAAGTACATTTATAAATGCGTTTACAGGACCAGATTTTACAATGTATCCAGTAGCAAGTAAGAATGAAAAGGATTTTGACAATTTGATGAGTGTATACATGGATGCAGTGTTTTATCCAAATATATCTAAAAATCCTAAAATACTTAAACAAGAAGGGTGGCATTACGAGGTTAATAGTAAGACAGGAGAGTTACATTATAATGGAATAGTATACAATGAAATGAAGGGGAATAACTCTTCTCCAGAGGTAATATTATCTAATACTATTAATCAATCGCTTTTTAATGAAAATTCATACAGTTTTGAATCGGGAGGTAAGCCAGATAATATTCCTGACCTAACCTACGACAAATTTATCGAAACATATAAAAAATATTATGTTCCATCAAATAGCTCTATATATTTATATGGAAAATTGGATATTGAACATACATTGAAATTTATGAATGATAATTATCTGAGTAAACTTAAAAAAACAACAGTGGATAGTAAAATTAAATTACAGAAACCTTATGAAAATGAAAAAAAGGTTGAAAAAACAGCTTTATATCCTGTGGCTAAAGGTGTAGGTACAGCAGATATGACGTACTTATCATCTAATTATATGATCGATAAGGTAACAGATGTAGAAAATATTTTAGGTTTTCAAATATTGCAAGAGATTCTTTTGAATACTAAAACTTCACCTCTAAGGAAATCATTATTAAATAATGGGATTGGAGGGGATGTCTATGCAAGTTTTAACCCCTCAACTAAGCAACCAACTTTCAGTATAATTGCTACCAATGCAAATGAATCAGAGAAATATAAATTTAAAAGTCTTGTTGATGATTCCTTAAAACAAGTGGTAAAAGAGGGGTTTGATAAAGAATTAGTAAATTCAGTATTCAGTGCTGTAGAACTAAGTTTGCGCACTCAAAATTCGGATGCTAACAGAGGTATGAATTATATGTCTTCAGCTTTAAATTGCTGGAATTATGATGTGAGTCCTACAGAATATCTAGAGATTACCCCAGCACTTAATAAAATAAAATCTAAAATATCCGATGGGTATTTTGAAAAGTTAGTACAAAAATATTTATTGGATAATAAAAATAATTCATTAGTTGTTTTAAAACCTTCTAGTGGATTAAATGAAATAAAAGAAGAAATGGTAAAAAAGAAACTTTCAGAGTATAAAAAATCACTATCGCAAATTGAATTAGCTACAATTAAAAAAGACGCAGAAGAATTAAAAAAATGGCAGGGAACATTAGATTCAAAAGAAAAATTATCGAAAATACCAACGCTTACACTTAAGGATTTAAATTTAAAATCAGAAGAAATTCCAACAAAAGAAAAACTAGAAGGAGGTATAAAAGTATTAAGTCATCCGATGTTCACTGATGGAATTACTTATTCTAATTTATATTTTGACAGTTCAAAGGTTCCTCAAAACAAAGTATTATATTTGAAATTACTTGCGAGTGTTTTAGGAAATATTAGTACTGAAAAATATAATATTATGCAACTTTCAAATAAAATGATGAAGTATACCGGGGGAATTGCCTTTAATTCAACATCATTTAAAAATAATACTGATAGTAATAAATACTCTCCTAAAATGAGTGTTTCAGTAAATTCTATTAATAATGCATTACCAAATTCCTTGGAACTATTAGATGAAATAATGAATCATAGTAAGTTTGATGATAAGGAACGGATGAAAGATTTAATTAAAAAAATAAGAGTAAATTATGAATCTATGTTTGTTAATGAAGGTAACCGAATTGCAATAAAACGTACATTGTCCTATTTATCATATAGTGGTAAGTATACTGATTTGGATTATTTGCCTTACTACGATTTTATTTGTGATTTGGATGATAACTTTGATGTGAAATTTGAAGAAACGGTAAAAAATTTAAATGATGTTAAAGATATTGTATTTAACAAAGAGGACTTGGTTGTAAGTTACACTGGAGATGAAAAAAATTATGAAGAATTTGTTATTAGTCTTAATAAATTAGGAGAAAGAATTAAGGATAAAAAATTTCCTAAGCAGAAATATGAGTTTGATTTTTCGAAAAAGAATGAGGCTTTTATAATTCCATCTCAAGTGCAATATGTGGTTAAGGCTGGTTGTTTTAAAAAAGCAGGGTACAACTATAATGGACATATGAAGGTTCTTGAAAATATTTTAAATAGTGATTATTTATGGCAGGAAGTTAGAGTGAAAGGCGGTGCATACGGTGGGGCTATGAGTTTTACAAAGGACGAGGTATTGTTCTATTCTTACCGCGATCCAAATTTAAAGGAGACATTAAACACATTTGATGATGCTGTAAAATTTTTAAAAAACTTTAAAGCAAGTGAAAAGGATATGACTAATTATATAATAGGAACGATAGGAAGTATGGATTCTTTAGCAGGGCCATCTTCTAAAGGTCTAATGGGGGACAATATGTATTTTACAGGAACTACTCAAGCTGATATTCAAAAGCTACGTGATGAAGTGTTAGCGACTACCGCGGGTGACATAAGAAACTTCGCGGATCTGTTGGATACTATAAAAAAACAGAAATTACACTGCGTTGTTGGTAGTGAAACTAAAGTAAATCAAAATAAAGATTTATTCGATAGGATTATAGTACCTATTAAGAAGGCTAAACATTAATATTTCAGCTCCGCAGGAGATGATTAAATATGCTTTAAATTGCAGTATACATTTAGAAAAGAACATAAAGCGCAAGTTTTATGTTCTTTCTGTGTTTATGGTATAATTAAAAGAATATAAAACTTAAGAACTAGGGAGAAAATATGTTGAAAGAAGATATGATATTACAAATATTTAATGAAGGAACCAGTGGTAAAAATCATGCCAGTGGGCAAAGGGTCCTTAATAATGATTTGGTTTCTTCTGTAAATATTACAAATGAAGATAAATTAATATGTATAGATGGAAATGTGATTTCAGAGAAACTTTTTAATGAATATCGCACGAAAATTGAGATGGATGCAGTTCGGAGAAGTATTTTTACTACATTCTGTAGCTGTTCTGATTTTGAAAGCAATGAGTTTAAAAAAGAAAATTATTGTTGCAAACATTTAGTAGCAACATTTTATAAAGCATTAGAGGATTTATCAAGTCACCCACTTTTAAGGGAAGATGATGTTATGAATCCAAGTACATTTAAAAATAGTAGTAATGTACTATCTATGCTTTTGGGCGATGAAAGACATAAAGAAGAAATTAAAATAGAGGTGTACATAAATAAAAATCAGTGGACTAGCGACCTTACAGCTGAGTTTAAAATAGGGTTAACTTCTATGAGTGCAAGTAATCTTTATGTTTTAAAGGATATCAATCACTTTTTATTAGGGTATTATAATAATATTCCTATAAACTATAGCAAAAATTTTACTTTTAATATGGAAAATCAAAAAATGTCCACAAAGGATAAAAGGATTATTGATTTTATTGAAATGTTAAAGACGATTGAGGGAACTCGGAGGCACGTTAACAGACGTGAAGACCGGTATGTAGATGGAAAAAACATAAATATTCCTAAATATCTAACCAGGGAATTTTTCGAAATTATAATTAAGCATAGAGTCTATTTAAATGATGGCTTTTTTTATAGACCTGTGGATACAGAAATTTTATATGAGTCTCCACCCCTAGATTTTGATTTAAAAATAATAAAGGATAATTATGTACTTAAATCTTCAAGCGGAATGCCAGCATCTTTAGGATCTAAGAATGATGTTTTCTTGTATGGAACAAATATATATATTCCAGATTATGAGTTTTGTTATAAGATAAGTCCGTACCTTCAAGTTTTTAATGAGGCAAAGGTCGTAACTATTACAAGATTTGAGGAGGAGAATATATTAAGAAGGCTGATTCCAGATCTTAATTTATTGTCACCGAGTGTTGTTTTATCTAAGGCTATAAAAGATAAAATAGTAATGGGTAAGTGCGAGTTTAGTTTCTACTTTAATCAGGAGGGGAAAGATATTACTCTAACATTAAAAGTAAAGTATGGAACTTTTCAGTTTAATATCTTTGAGGATTGCCTTGAAAAAATAGTATATAGGGATTATAAAAAGGAAGCTCAGGTTATATCAATTCTAAAAGTTTTAGGTTTTCAGGAGATAAGAAATAAGTTTTATTTCTTAAAGGGAGGGGACTATATATTCAAATTTTTTAAAAGTGATATTGGGAGACTTCAAGAAATAGGAGAAGTTTATTACTCCGAAAACTTTAAAGGTATAAAATCCTTAGGTGCTAAGGGTATTAGTGGAGATATTAAAAGCGGAAAGTATAATTATTTTGAAATGGATTTTAAAATAGGGGATATTGAGCCACGAGAAACTACAAATATACTAAGAGCTTTTAGAAATTATCTTAAGTATTATAAGCTGAAAAATGGTGAGTATCTTGATTTGGAGGAATTAGAGCTTTATAAATTCTTAAAGCTTTTAGATGTGATTACACCATCTGATAGTGATAATAATCATATTGAAATATCTAAAAGCAAAGGTATTTTCCTAGATGGTTATTTAAAGGAAAATAACATTAGATATATAAAAGGAAAAAAAGAATTAAAAGAGGTAAGAGATAAGATTAAGAATATTGAAAAATTGAATTTTAAAGAACCAGTTGATTTAAAAGGAAAATTAAGAGAGTATCAAAAGATCGGATATAATTGGTTTAAAACATTAGATTATTTAGGGTTTGGTGGGATTTTAGGAGACGAAATGGGTCTTGGTAAAACTATTCAAGCTATTACTTTTATATTAGCAAGTAAGGGAAGTAAGACTTTAATTGTAGCACCTACATCCCTAATATATAATTGGATAAGCGAGTTTGAAAAGTTTGCACCTAGGTTAAAGGTTGCTGCGGTTAATGGGTTAAAGGACGCGCGAGAAGAAATAGTAAATAATATAGAAAATTATGATGTGATTATAACTACCTATAACCTATTAAAGAGGGACTCGGAAAGTTACAAGGTATTAGAGTTTGATTATTGCATACTTGATGAAGCTCAAAATATAAAAAATCCAAACTCTCAAAATGCAATAGCTGTGAAGGAGATAAGGGCGAAGACAAGATTTGCACTATCCGGTACACCAATAGAAAATTCTCTTATGGATTTATGGTCTATATTTGATTTTATAATGCCAGGATACCTATATGATCAAAAGAGATTTAGTGTAAGATACCATAAAAAGCTTAAGGAGAGTCCGGAGATATTAGAAGATTTAAATAGGCTTATAAAACCTTTTATTTTAAGGCGTCTGAAAAAAGATGTTTTAAAGGAATTACCTGATAAAATAGAAAAAACGCTAATAGTAAGTTTAGAGGAGGAGCAAAAGAAAGTTTATAAAACCTATGCAAATCATGCAATGGAACTTATTGAAAAGAAGGTGAAAAATGATGAGTTTAAAAATAGTAAAATAGAGATACTTTCGTATATAACAAAGTTAAGACAAATATGTTTAGATCCAAAAGTACTCATGGATGATTATAGTGGTGGTAGCGCAAAAATAGAAGCTCTAGTGGAACAACTTCATAAGAGTATAGAGGAGGGGCATAGAGTACTTGTTTTCTCTCAATTCACCTCTGTTCTTAAGAATATACAAAAAAGACTTGTAGTAGAGAGAATAGCTTTTAGTTACTTGGATGGATCAGTGCTGTCAGAGAAGAGAATAAATTTGGTAAAAGACTTCAATGATGGCGAAAATTCTGTATTTTTAATAAGCTTAAAGGCTGGAGGCACAGGCCTAAATTTAACTTCTGCAGATGTAGTAATTCACTTTGATCCTTGGTGGAATCCAGCAGTAGAAGAGCAGGCAACTGATAGGGCTCATAGAATAGGGCAAAAGAATGTGGTGAGTGTTATAAAAATTATAGCTAAGGGCACAATTGAGGAAAAAATTCTGTCACTTCAAGAAGAGAAGAAAAAGCTTATATCAGAGCTTATGGGGGATGAACTATCTGGCGGCGAAGGTTTTGCAGCCTTAAGTGAGGAAGAGATATTTGGATTGTTTGAAATGAAAGAGTAAAACTTGATTATAAATTCTTTTTATTGTAAAGTTAGGTAATAATACTATTTTAAATTTATGAGGTATTTTATGAAAAATAAGATTAAGGACATTTTACTGATTATTAATTATATACTATTTACTGGGATATTTTTAATAACTGCGCTTTATAACGCTGAAAATCAATTGTTAATTATTACTTTAACCTTCTTATTTTTAACATCTTACACTATTAGAGTGTTTTTCATATATGATAGTGAAAATCATAAAAATTTAAGTTGTTTTTCTTTAATAATAGATTTTATATTTATATTTACACTTAATCTAAATGATAACTCTCATCTATCTTTATGTTTATATTATTTTATGTTGGAAGATATTGTTCTAAATTTCAAATTAGCATTTGGTATAATTGCTTCAATTTTTTCATTTGTACTTTACTGCGTAACTTTAAGTATTATGGTGGATTTTGAATTTGCAAGTATCATTGTGAAAATATTTTTAAGTCTATCAATTTTTTCTATGATTTATTTGATGTTTTTCCTTGTGAGATATTTATTAAAGCAAGCAGAAATAATTGAAGTCTCTTTAAATGAAATAACTATGGAGAAATTAGAAAAAGAATGCATATATATGAATTTAAAGGATGCATATGAAAAGTTAGAGATGATGACTATTATTAAAGAGAGAAATAAGATAGCACGGGAAATTCATGATACAGTGGGGCATACATTAACCACTGTATTAGTAGAAATAGAGGCTAGCAAAAGGCTGATGAAGGTGAATTCGAATTTATCAAAAGAGAAACTTTGCTTAGCACAAAGTCAAGTGAGAAAGGGTCTTAATGATATTCGTACCTCTGTCCGGGTGCTTGAAAAAGGTGATGAATTACTGGAGTTTTATCCTTCATTAGAAGCGCTCATTAAGGATACTCAATTACACTCAGGGGTCGTAATTAAAACTGAAATAGACTCTTCATTAAATTTAAATAAACAAGCGAAAAATGTAATTTTATCTTCTCTACTAGAGGGGCTTACCAATGGGATTCGTCATGGTAAAAGTAATGCTTTTTTGTTTAAACTTATAAAAAAAGATGATAAAGTATGTTTTTCTCTTGAAGATAATGGCGAAGGTGCAGGTACATTAAACTACGGATTCGGGCTTCGCGCTATGCGAGATAGAGTTTATGACTTAGAAGGAAGCTTTGACATTAATTCTGATGTGCAAGAGGGCTTAGAACTTCTCATTACACTTTCTTATTCTAAAGCTTGCCTTCAATAACTTTTAGAAAAATGTAAAAATATTAAATGCTTTATTTTTGGGGGAGGCTTTTATGGACAAAATAAGAGTGTTAATTGCAGATGATCAAACCCTTATGAGGGATGGACTTAAGACAATACTTGAACTAGAGGAAAATATAGAAGTAGTGGCCCTTGCAAAAGATGGGGTGGAGGCACTAGAATTATGCTCTGAAACTAAACCTCAGGTGGTGTTAATGGATATAAGAATGCCAAATATGGATGGAGTACAATGCACCAAATTAATAAAGGGAAAATTCCCTAATATAATTATACTTATTCTTACAACCTTTGATGATGAAGAATTCATTGTTAAAGCTTTAAGCAATGGTGCAACTGGTTATATTTTGAAGGATATAGAAGGGGATGGACTTATAAAAGCGGTGAAGGATGCGTACACGGGTGCTTTTATATTGCCCTCTAAAATTGCTATAGTGCTTGCTGGTAAAATAGTCAAAGAGTACAGTAATGACAATCAAAAAAATATTAAGAATCGTGAAGCTAAATTATTAAGTTCTTTTGGACTTTCAGAAAAAGAAATTGAAATTGCAAAAATGCTATCTCAGGGTTTTACCAATAAGCAAATTGCATCTTCATTATACATATCTGGTGGAACAGTGAAAAACTATGTAAGTAATCTTTATAGTAAAATAGGCATTTCTGATAGAACATCAGCAGCGATATATATTAAGGATTTACTTTTGGAATAGATATACATTAAAAAAGTAACCCTGGTCATTTTATTTTGTGACCAGGGTTACTTTTATATTACTCCTAAAATTGGTATTATTTTATTAGAAGGTAATTATAAAAAACATGCTATGAAAGGAGTTAGTAAAATGAAACCTTTATCATCTTTAAGTTATTGTAAAAATAACAAGAAAAAACTTATTACGTCTACCATATCAATATTAGTGGCCGTTTCATTTTTATATATTTTCCAGACCTTTGTAAAATCTATAGGAGACTCAATGCAAGAGCTAAATGTAAACCCATATAAAAATCATATGACAGTGCAAAGTATGGGAAAAGACAAACCAATACCAGAAAGTATCATGAGGACACTTAAAGACAACTCTAATGTAGAAAATATAATCCCATTTGTTTCATATCAAACACGCTACGATATACCCGGAAGTTCAACCAATGCTCCCATTTTAGGTATACGACCTGAAAATATAGAATATGTTATGAAAAAACACAACATAACATTAAAGGAAGGAAGACTACCACTGGAAAATCATAAAGAAGTGGCACTAGATTATAGAATATCAAAAAATAAAAATGTAGAGATCGGGGATAAAATAGGGAATTCTATTGATAAAAATGATGCCTTAAATGGTGAGTATACAGTGGTAGGAATAGTTGAAGGCGATGCGTATTTATCATTTATGCCTTATAACATTAATATAGCCAAAATAAATACCAAGGATACAATTACAGCGGAAAAATCGATATTAGTTTTTCCAAAGGACAATAAAGTAAAAGATGTGGATAAACTGCTACTAAGTTTCCCTAAAAAGGAGGTAACAGTGATGACTTTAAGTGGAATAATTAAACTTTATAATGAAATAGCATCTATAATGCGTACATTAGATATGATTTGTATAATTGCGATTATAGTAATGGTTATTTCCGCTGGAAGCTCTAAATATGTAGAATTTTTTAGTAGAAAACAGGAACTTGGTATCTTAAATGCCATGGGGTATACCAAGGTGGAACTAATGAAGAAGGTATTTTGGGAAGTGTTTATTGTAAATCTACTAGGATTTACTCTAGGGCTAATTTTAGGATGGTTGTCTTCTATCTTAATAAATGATGGAACATTTGGAGCGGTTGGAGGGGTTTCAGTACACTATTCTTCAAAAGCTTTATATATGGCAATTTATATACCACTATTTACAACATTATTTACATTAATACCTGTAAACAGAATGATAAGTAAGCTAGATCCTATAGTAATGATAGAAGGAATATAAAAAAGGAGTGAATCATTATGTTATTTAAAGTAGAAAATTTAAATTTGATATATGATATTGGAAAAGAGGTTCAGACATATGCTTTAAGAAATATTAATCTTTCATTGGAAGAAAACAGGTTAATAGGCATAATGGGACCATCTGGTAGCGGTAAAAGTTCATTGCTATATTCATTAGCAGGACTTAAAATTCCATCATCAGGCATCATAAGTTACAATAATATGAAATTTAATGAATTATCTATTTCTAGAAGTACAGAGCTTAGGCGTAAAGATTTTGGGTTTATTTTCCAAAGGCATTTTCTTATAGATTATATGAGCGTAATAGATAATGTATTAACACCAATAAATGACAATAGTACTCGTGCAAAAGAAAAAGCTTTGGGTTTATTAAAAAAGCTTGGCATTGAGCATTTGGCAAACAAAAAGCCCCATCAATTATCTGGTGGACAAAGACAAAAGGCTGCAATTGCTAGAGCACTTATAAATGACCCTAAAGTAATTTTTGGTGATGAGATTACTGCATCTTTAGATCATTCTAGTGCAAGGGAAGTAATGAAGCTACTAGACGCATATAAAAATAATGCCTTAGTTATTGTTGTAACACATGATGCTTCCATACTTGAAAATGCAGATGATATAATTAATATATGGGATGGGGCTGTTACCTCAATTAAAAAAAGAGGAATGGAGGGATGTAATGAATCCGCTATCAGCCTTTAAGTATATTAAGAATAATACTTTTAAAATATTGCCAATACTAATGTCTATAATGGTGGGTGTTTTACTAATTTATTTTTATTCACTAATAAATAAAAGTACTATTGAGCTAACAAAGATAACAGCGACTAATATTTTTAGTAAATACACAACAGTGTCTAGCAATAATGAAGATCCTATTCCCAAAGATTACTTAGACAAAATAACTAATGATAATAATGTAGGGTATATTGTCCCTCTAATTGGTGAGTATGGTTCTCTTCAATATAGTGGCTTTTTGGGTTCAATGTCTATAGAGGTTTTAAATTTTTATGAAAAGGATATATCGAGGGTTCTTACTACCCTTGATATGAAACTAATTCAAGGTAGACTTCCTAGGACCAATAAGAATGAAATCATTATTCCTAAAAAATATGCTCTGCAAAACAAATTAAATACAGGAGATTATATTGGCTCAGAGATATCCGCAAGCTACCAAATAGAAGGCAAATTTAAAGTGTCAGGAATTACAGATGGTCCAGTAATGCTGGCGGTAGTCAGCGATAATAAGAATAATATTCTTAGAAGTGCAGTAATGAAGCACTCTATAGCATTTTCGGTTAAAAATATAAAAGATAAAAATTTAATTAATTATTTATCTAAAAGTACACCTAAAAGTATTTTGATTAGGGATTATTACAGTCTTTCAACGCAACTGGATGAAATTCTAAGGCCTATGAATAGTTTATCATTTATGCTTAATATGATAATAATAGTAGTGCTATGTATATCACTTGGAAATTTGAATTACATTAACTTCCTTAATCGAAAATACGAATTTGGAGTATTATTAGCTATAGGTTATAAAAAAAGTACACTTTATTTTAAACTTTGGAAGGAAAACGCTACGATATGTTTACTTGGATATATAGGTGGAATACTATTAACTACGCTTATAGCTTTTATTTTGAATTTAACTGTACTTTATCCAACTGGTAAATTTATTCCTTTGTGGAGCATTTCTGGTGCAGAGGTAGCGTTGTTTATACCAATAATTGTATCATTTTTAAGCTTAATTGCACCTATTAAGGAACTTCGAAAAACCGATCCCATTGATGTAATTGGAGGTTAAGGGACATTCAAGTAAATAATTATGTATAAAGCAAACAGCTAATGCTCACAATAAACTGAGGTGAGATTATGGATGTAAATAAGGATATAAAAGAAATGAATAAATTCTTAAAAGGAATACACATGGGAGGTACTACTTTTAAAGATTATCTGCATAAAGCTAAAGAGCCAAAGCTTAAAAATGAACTAGTTCAAATTATAGAATCATTTAAAACACATGAAGAGGCAATTACCAATAGGATAGAAAAGTTAGGTGGTAATGCTTCCGATACTCTTGGAATAATGGGGACTATGGCAGATTTTTTTGAGAAAATTAAACTTATACCCGTAAATACTGATTTGGATGTATGCGAGCATGTAATAGATGCTATGGAAATGGGAATAAAGCAAGGCAATAAATTTATAGAGCAGAATAAGGAGTTGGATACTAGTCTAATGAGTGAAGTAGAAGGTGTTGTAGCCGACTATGACAATCATTTAAGAAAAATACAAGAAATAGTAAGACTATGTAAATAGTAAAATGCTCTCACATATAAGGAGGCCACTGAAAAACTATAAAAAAAATCGTCATCGAATTAAAGATGGCGATTTTTTTTATGTAAAAGACTAAAAACAAAAAGGAATTTTAAAAGATATGTCGAATTAGTATAGTAGACTAAAATAAAAGGGGCTATACTATTATGCTAAAAGGACAATTGGAAATAAAAATAAATACATACCATAGCTTATATTCGTTAATTATTCCGGAAGATAACATTTTAAAGCAAATTAATGACCTTATTGACTTTTCATTTGTTTATGATGAATTGGTGGTTAACTATAGTTCATCTATGGGTAGAGGTGCTATTAACCCCATAATGCTATTTAAATATTTACTTTTGAAAGTAATATATGAATTGTCTGATGAAGATGTTGTTGAAAGAACTCTTTATGATATGTCCTTTAAATATTTTCTAAATTTAGCCCCAGAAGAAACAAATTTAATAAACTCAAGTACATTAACTAAATTTAGAAAGCTTCGCCTTAAAGACATGAATTTATTGGATTTATTAATAAACAAGACTGTAGAACTTGCTATAAAAGAGGGAGTTTTAAAAAGTAAAGCAATAATAGTTGATGCTACGCATACCAAGTCACGTTATAACCAAAAGTCAGCGAGCGAAGAATTATTGAAACGTGCAAAAAACTTAAGAAAAACATTGTATGGAGTACATCCTGGTATTAAAGAAGAGTTACCTAATAAAGTTACAACTGGAGTACTTGAAGATATTCTTGAGTACTGCAAATTATTAATTGATAGCATAAACGAGAAGCCAGAAACTGCAGCAAATCCAGCTGTGAAAACTAAATTAAACTACTTAATGGAAGCTATTAATGATGACTTAGAAAATCTAAAACTATCAAAAGATGAGGATGCAAAAGTGGGGCATAAAACTGAAGATAGTTCTTTTTTTGGATATAAATCACACCTTGCTATGAGTGAAGAACGTTTAATTACAGCAGCTGTTATTACAACTGGCGAAAAAAGTGATGGAAAGGAGCTCATAGCCTTAATAGAAAAAAGCCGTGAGGCTGGTATAGATGTTAATGAAGTAATTGGAGATACAGCTTATTCTGAAATGAAAAACTTAAAATATACAAAAGAAAATAAAATTGTATTAATTTCAAGACTAAATCCTGTAATTTCACAAGGAATGCGAAAAAAAGAAGATGAATTTGAGTTTAATAAAGATGCTGGTTTATTTGTATGTCCGGCAGGCCATATGGCTATTAAAAAAGCAAAACAGGGAAAGAAGAATGTTGGTAAAAATCAAGTGCTAACTTACTATTTTAATGTAGAAAAGTGTAAAAATTGTGTTCATAAAGATGGGTGCTATAAAGAAGGTGCTAAATCTAAAACTTATTCGGTTTCAATAAAGTCAAATACTCACAAAGATCAAATAGAGTTCGAAAAAAGTGAGTATTTTAAAAAACGTGCTAGAGAACGTTATATGATAGAGGCTAAAAACAGTGAACTTAAGCACCAGCATGGCTATGATGTAGCAACATCGTCAGGTTTAATTAGCATGCAAATGCAAGGTGCGTTATCAATCTTCACTGTGAATCTAAAGAGAATAATCAAGTTGAAAGGCATGAAATAAGGCTTTTTTAACTTAAATATAAAAATATAAAAAGAAAAAGCATGAAACATCCAAAAATATGGGTATTTCATGTTTTTTCTGTTCAAGCCTAAAAAACTTACTGAAAAGAGAGTGCTTTTTTCAGTGGCCTCCATATAAGGTGGGAGCATTTTATTATTAAGCGACATTACAACAGCGAAGGAGATGATTTAATACCTATGTACATATTTTTTAATACGGTATAATGGCATTTATACCATTCATTTTCAGGTTCCAGTTCATATGCTTTTGCTGCATATTTTAAGGCTATTATTCGATTTTCCATAGCCATACATACTTTTGATTTTCCAAAATATGCAACACTTCTAGTGATATCAACTTCAATGGCTTTATTATATATTACAAGAGCCTCTTTACCCTTATGTAGAGAGAGTAGTGCACTTCCTTTACCACATAGTGCATCATAAAAATCAGGACTTAGTTTTAGGGATTCATCAAAACATTCTAAAGCTTTTTCAAAATCGTTAATAATAGCTAAAAATTCTGCTTTTTTTAAATATATGTTTGTATTTTGTTTATCGGCCTCAAGAAGTTTTTCACAATAGTAAATACATTTATCAAAGTCACCAGTTAAATCGTTTATATCAATTAACTTCCAGTAGCCTTTTGGGTCACCAGGGACTAACTGTAAATATTTATTTATGCATTTTTCAGCTTCGTAAGCTTCGTACATTTCAATATAAGCTTGAGCTTTGACAAAATAAGCCTGCGCATATTCCTTGTTGAGGAAAATGGCTTTATTAAAATTTTTGAATGCTTTTTCAATTTTCCCATCATTGAAAAGCCCCTTGCCTCTTTCTATATATTCTTTAATTAGGGTTTCATCATCGCTTAAACGGATACTAGTTTTCATTAACATGCTCCTTTCAATTGCAATCACACATTAAAATTATTGACATAAAAGAAAACGGTATACATGTGACTGGAATGAAATAAATGTTTTTATCTTAAATGATAATATTTACAAACATAAAAGGGTATAGTATTCTGTAAATAAAGGTACTATTGAAAAAATACAAGAAGTATTAGAATGGAGGATTTTTTATGATAATAGACTGGCTTAAAGGCTTTGATCCCGTAGTTCAGGCTATTTTTGCAACATTATTTACTTGGGGTGTAACTGCTTTAGGAGCGTCTTTAGTATTTTTCTTTAAAAATATAAGCAGAAAGGTGCTAAATGGTATGCTTGGTTTTGCAGCAGGAGTTATGATCGCTGCCAGCTTTTGGTCATTGCTAGCGCCTGCTATAGAGATGGCAGAACAAACAAGTACACCATCGTGGATTCCTGCAGCAGTAGGGTTCCTCGCAGGTGGGGGTTTCCTTTTGGCAGTGGATAAAATTTTACCACATCTACATCTTAATCAACCAATAGAACAGGCGGAAGGGATTAAAACTAGTTGGCAAAGAAGTATTTTATTGGTACTTGCAATAACGCTACATAACATACCAGAAGGACTTGCGGTTGGGGTTGCATTTGGAGCAGTAGCAGCTAATATTCCTTCAGCTTCATTAGCAGGAGCTGTTGCACTGGCAGTTGGTATTGGTATTCAAAACTTTCCAGAAGGGGCTGCCGTTTCTATACCATTAAGACGAGAGGGTTTCTCTAGGTTTAAAAGCTTTATGTACGGTCAGGCGTCAGGGATAGTTGAACCTATAGCAGGAGTGATAGGTGCATTTGCAGTAATAGCTATGAAACCTATTCTTCCCTATGCACTATCCTTTGCAGCAGGTGCTATGATTTTTGTAGTTGTTGAAGAACTAATACCCGAATCACAACAGGATTCAAAAACAGATATTTCAACTATAGGTGCTATGGTAGGGTTTGTAATTATGATGATATTGGATGTAGCTTTGGGATAATGTAAAAATATGATAAAAGTATGTTGATATATAAATATCATTTAAATAAAGGCGGCGCTATGGAAAAGTTTAGTGGTAATTTAAATTCTCTAAAAAAACTAGGTGTTATTTTTAGTATATCAATTTTAAATGTCAGAAATAAACGAATTTATAGATAAGATTAAGATTAAATTAGGAGTTATTAATTTTGTTCATTTTGTAATTACTAATTACTACATAATACCCATATTTCATCTTGTTATATTTTTATCACGTGTGATATACTGATTTTGTTAAGGAATGTAACAATTAAAAAATAAGGGGGAGATTCGTATGAAAATTAAAACAATAATACTATCACTAGCTGTAGGTGCTACTTTATTAGTAGGATGTGGCGCTAAAGAAGAAGCAAAAACTGATGTAGTAACAACAGCTTCAATAGTAGATACTCAGGCAGCTTTTGAAAATGCAATAAGCAGTAAAGGTACATGGATTATTGCAACGCTTAAGGATTTAACTGTTGATAAAGATCTTGTAGTTGAAGGTGATTTTAAAAACACTAAAGAGCCAGCAGTTGCACAACGTAAAATAGGTCTATACACACAAGATGATAAACATGTAGTAACAGCTAGATTCACTTTAACTGCTCCAAAATTAACTTTTAGTAGTCCTGCGGGAAGCATAGAACATGGAACTTTCAAAGGTGACCTTTATGTAACAGCAAGTAACTTTCAGTTAAAAGATGCTACAGTAGACGGAAATGTATATTTTACTACAGATGAAGCTAAATCTACATTTAAAATGGATGATAAAAGTAAAGTAACTGGAGTTAAAGAATTGAAAAAATAAAGTATAAAGTATAATTTGTACTTTTAAAAGTACTCAAATTGAAGGCAGATATGCATTAGTAAAACTAATGGGCATCTGCTTTTTTTTAATACAATCTACACTTTATTGCAGAATATGGTAAGTTGTAAAATGAAATGACCATAGAACAAAAAATAAAGACTCAAGAGAAAAAATCTTGTACAATGTTAAGTGACTAAACCAACACAAGTACAGGAGGATTTCAAATGAGTCAATCAAATTTTATCACAGAGAACAAAAAAGGTAAACACCTAACATATGAGGATCGTATAAAGATAGAGACATTATACAAAATGGGGCTAAATTCAAGCTGTATTGCGGAGCAAATAGGTGGACGTTCAGAGCGTACAATAAGGCGTGAAATTGCTAAAGGAATAGTAGAATTATTGAATAGTGATTTAACCACTCGAATGGAATATAGCGCAGAAATTGGGCAGTCAGAACATGACAGACAAGGCACAGCAAAAGGGCCTGCATTGAAAATAGGGAAAGATCACAAATTGGTGAAGTACTTAGAAAAAGCCATTGGTAAATATGGCGAATCTCCGTATGCAGCTATTCAAAATATAACAAATAAAGATCTACAATTCGAAACAACTATTTGCTTCAAAACTGTGTATAACTATTTGGATAATAATTTATTCTTAAACATAAGTAACAAAGATCTGCCTGTTAAAAAGAATGCCAAAAAGAGAAACTATAAAAAAATAAGGCCGGCGTATAACAATACCAAAGGAACAAGTATATCAGAAAGACCTACAGCGGTAGCTGCACGTGATGAGATAGGGCACTGGGAAATGGACACCGTAGTAGGAAAGCAGGGTACGAAGACTGTATTAATGGTATTAAGCGAAAGAGTAACTCGCAAGGAGTTAATCTTTAAAATACCTTCTAAATCACAGGTCGCTGTTGTGAAGGAATTGGACAAATTGGAGCGTAAAATGGGAATGGCATTCTCAAAAACATTTAAAACAATCACCTGTGATAACGGCTGTGAGAACCTTGATTTCGAGGGTATTGAGACCTCAGTAAGGAATAAACGAAAGAGAACTAAAGTATATTATGCCCATCCATATAGTTCATGGGAACGAGGCACAAACGAGAATATCAATAAAATGATACGACGATTTATCCCAAAAGGTGTGGATATTTCAGCATTCTCTAAAAAACAAATTATGCAAATACAGCACTGGATCAACAATTATCCAAGAAGGATTTTTAACGGTCTATCTGCTAATATGATGGAACGGAAAACCATTACAACTTAACATTATATTTTTCTTGAAAATTTCGGACATTTTATATTGCAATCTACATTATTGCAGAATATTTATAAAACTCTTCTTATTATAATTAATGTCTGCTATAATTAATTGGTTTGTATAAAAAGTTAACAAAAATATGTTTAAATAGAAAGGTAAATAAAAATGATAAAGTTTAAAGAGCTAGGACTTAGCGACGATATACTAAATACGATTAAAATTCAAGGAATTACTGAGCCAACGCCTATACAAGAGCAAAGTATTAGGCTAATAAAAGGCGGTAAGGATGTTATAGCAGAGGCACAAACAGGCACCGGAAAAACACTTGCGTTTCTACTGCCAATGTTTGATAATATGTCAAATGATATAAATACGATTCAAGGATTAATAGTGACTCCTACAAGAGAACTTGCAATACAGATAACTAGTGAAGCTAAAAAGCTTGCAGAAGGTAAAAATTTAAATATTTTGGCAGCGTATGGTGGCAAGGACATAGGTGCACAGCTGAAAAAATTAAAAGGAAATATTCATTTAGTAATAGCAACACCAGGAAGATTACTAGACCATCTTAGTCGAGGTACGGTAAGGCTTGATAACCTTAAAACCATAGTATTAGATGAGGCGGATCAAATGCTTCTTATGGGATTTAAAAATGATGTGGAGTCTATCTTAGAAAAAACACCAAAAAACAGGCAGACGCTATGTTTTTCAGCAACTATGAGTTCTGATGTGAAAAAAATGGCTTATAAGTATATGAACGATCCTAAAGAAGTAATTATTAAAAAAGAAGAGACAACACTTAAAACTATAAAACAATTTTTAATAGAAACTACGGATAGACGCAAACAAGAAGATTTATGTAAAGTAATGGACGAAGATAATCCATTTATGGCCATCATTTTTTGTAGAACTAAAAGAAGAGTTGATGATCTTGAGATGGCTCTTTATAAAAAAGGTTATAATTGTAAAAAACTACATTCTGATGTAACTCAATCAAAAAGAGAAAAAATAATGAAAGAGTTTAAGAAGTGTGATATTCAGTATTTAATTGCCACAGATGTAGCAGCAAGAGGCCTTGATATAAATGGAGTTAGTCATGTTTATAACTACGATATGCCTGAAAGTGCAGAAGGATATATCCACCGCATTGGAAGAACAGGAAGAGCTGGCGAAGAAGGATATACATATTTATTTTCAGCTCCAAAGGATAAAGTTCTTTTAGATGCTATAGAAAAGAAAATAAAAGGTAAAATTCCTAGAAAAATTTTGTAGTGAATTTAAACGATAAAATACTTAAAGCTAATTTAAATTAACTTTAAGTATTTTTATTTATATTAAGTTATAATTTTTAGTTTTACTATACGATTTTTACTGGTGTTTTGTATAATAAATTTTGTGTCATTATAATTTATTGTCTCGCCTGTCTTTGGAAGTCGCCCTAGTATGCCGGTAACGAAACCGCCTATGGAATCAAAATCCTCTGATTCTATATTGAGGCCTATCATTTCATTAACCATGCTTATTTTTGTGTCACCATCAACAATATATTCATCTTCTTTGATAACTTCGATTTTATCTGTATCATCGTCGTATTCATCATCTATATCTCCCACAATTTCTTCTACTAAATCTTCGATTGTAACAATTCCAGAAGTTCCACCGTATTCATCTAATAAAATGGCTATAGGAACTCGTTTTGCACGCATATCTGCAAATAAATCTACGGTGCTTTTGTACTCATACGTAAAGTAAGGGACACGCATATGTTTCTCTATGCTGAATTCTTCTCTTCCATCTTCGAAGAAAATTAAATCTTTAATGTATAAAACGCCAATAATATTATCAACAGTCTCTTCATATATAGGCAATCTAGAAAATTGCTCTTCCCTGAAGATTTTTATGAGCTCTTCGTAAGTAGAGGTTACATTTGCTACAATCATATCAGTTCTTGGAGTCATGACATCTTTTGCTTGCGAATCTCCAAATTCAAATACATTATAAATCATTTGCTTTTCTTCGCCTTCTAAAACACCTTCCTCATGACTTACACTAACCATTGTTTTTAACTCTTCTTCAGTAATAAAAGGTTTTACCTTAGTGACTTCCCCACCAAGTACTTTTATTATTGTATTTGTTATATAAATTAAGACTGTAATAAGGGGATTTAAAATGAAGGTAATTAGACTTAATGGCCGAGCAACTTTTAAAGCAATTTTTTCGGAATTTTGTGCAGCTAATGATTTTGGTGTTATTTCCGCAAAAATCAATACAAGAATTGTCATAATAGCGGTCGCAATAGCTACCCCAGAGGCTTTATAATAGTGAATGGCTAGGGAAGTTGCTAGTGCAGAAGCACCTATATTGGAAATGTTATTCCCTACTAAAATAACGCCTAAAAGTTTACTTGGATTTTCAAGTAATTTACTAATTCGCTCAGCACCACAAACTTTTGAATCTACCATATGCCTTAGCCTTATTTTGCTTAAAGTCATCAAAGCAGTTTCAGAAGCAGAGAAAAAGGCTGAAAACAGTAATAAAATTACTAAAGATATAATTTGCCACGTACCATCGGGGTCCATAATATATTTCACGCTCCTTAAGATATAACCTAAGGAAATTATATCATAAGATAAGAAATATTTAAATGGAATTATCATTAATGTTTTAAATGATTACACAAATATGTAAATGTTATACATAAATTGATTTGTTTGAGTACATATCTTCAATTGCAATGTACCAGCTACTATCCAGTAACTGTTTTCTTGAGATAATTTTTTAAAATACAAAATACATGGAATAATGAGTAGTATTTTGTTGATATTTATCATATATATGACATTTAATATGTTATTATATACTATAAGAGTATATTTTAAGATGTTACTATAAATACAATTAATAAAGGAGATAATTCATGGAAGAAATTAAGTCACACAAAATAAAAATATTTATGTTACTATCAATAACTTTAATTATGTTTATTACAATAATAAAAGGAAGTAGTGGAATTAGCCATACAAAAAAGAATATACCCTTGGCAGCAAAGGGGGTGTTAGACTTAAGAAATTGGGATTTTAAAAAGGATGGTATGATAAAACTTAATGGAGAATGGGAGTTTTATGACAATGAGTTACACATGCCTCAGGATTTCCAAAGTATTCCTGAAGACGCTATTAGATATGAGAAGTTACCAGGTACGTTTGGACAAGAAGGCTATTGTACGTACAGATTAAAGCTACTTATAGACAATAAGAAGGAACTTTATTCAGTGAAAATAAATTTTATCCAAAATGCATATGAACTTTGGGCTAACAATAAACTAATAACATCGGCTGGACGGGTGGGCAAATCTAAAAACGAAATGATTCCAGAAAATGAGCCAGCTAGCGGCTCATTCTATGTAGAAAATGATGAAACCTATTTAGTCCTTCGGGTTAGTAATTTTTATAATAAATATGGATATGTAGATACATTAGTACTTGGGGAATCAAAGGAAATTACAGCTATAAGAGAGCAGAAGCTAGCATTGAGCTTGTTTATTATTGGATGCACCATCATGGCAGCTATATATAGTTTTGGACTATTTATTAATAGAAGAAAAGAAAAGGCTCAATTATATTTTTCAATCATTTGTTTAATCATTGCGATTAGAACACTATTTATTGGCCAAGGGTTCTTTTTTTCACTATTCCCTCACCTTAATTATATTTTCTCTACAAAAATGAAAATATGGACCTTTTATGCATACATTCCCTTTATTATCTTGTTTATAGATAAATCTTATGAAAAAATAATGTCACGTAAAGTAGTTAAAGTATCCAATTATTTAGGAGTGGTATATACTTTAAGTGTGATTTTTACTCCGGTTAAATATTATTTATACTTTATAGCACCTTTTGAATTATCTGCACTTGCATTGCTATTTTATATGATGTGTAAGATTTGTAAAATATGCATAAATAACAAACAAACTGATCATATAGTTGTTGTAGGACTGTTTGCTTTATTTATTACAAGAATCAATGATATCTTGTATGAATACAGTATAATAATTACGGACTCATTTGCATCTCAAGGCATATTAATATTTATTGTTGTAAATTACTATGTTTTAGCAAAGAGGCAAGCCAATGAACTTTCTAACATAGAAAGTAGTAGTGCTAAACTTAAATCTTTAAATGAATTAAAAGACGATTTTCTAGCGGTAACTTCACATGAACTAAAAACTCCATTGAACGGAATTGTTGGATTAACTGAAGGAATAGTAAATAATAAATATGCTGATTTAGATGTTGAGCTCAGAGAGGACCTATTTTTGGTGAATTCTAGTGCTAAAAGATTATCTAACTTGGTTAATGATATGATGATATTTTCAAAGCTTAAAAATAATCAAATTGTGTTACGTACGAAATTTGTTAATATAAGCAATGTGGTAGAAATGGTAATAAAATTTAGTGAAATATCTATAAATAATAAAAACGTTACTTTTAAAAATTTAATAGATAAAGACACACCTTATGTATTTGGGGATGAAGATAGGATACAGCAAATTTTATATAATTTACTTAGTAATGCTATAAAATTCACACATGAGGGGGAGATAATATTATCCTATATCGTAAAAAATTCTTTTGTTGAGATTTGTGTTACAGATACAGGAATAGGAATTCCAGAGCAGAAGCTTCATAAAATTTTCAGTAGATATGAGCAGGTGGATGGAATTGCAGAAAAGTATGGCGGCACTGGAGTAGGGCTTTATGTAACCAAAGAACTTATTCAAATACAGGGTGGGACTATAAAGGTTTCTTCTGTTATAGGAGAAGGCAGTAAATTTATTTTTACTCTCCCATTATGCACTGAGGAAGAGCTCAAGAGTAATCTTCATGAAAATCTTTATAATAAAGAAAATGAAGAGACAGCAGAACTATTAGCGCAGTATTCAAATAATCTAGAACTAAAACCTGATATAGTAAGTGTATCTATAGATAATGTTAGAAAAATTATTAATGAAAATATAAATTCAAGTAAGAAAGATAGGTATAAGGTTTTAATAGTTGATGATGAGTATGTGAATCTTAAAGTATTGAAAAATTATCTATCAAATGACACTTTTGAAGTTTTAGAAGCATCCAGTGGTAAGGAAGCATTGAGAATAATTGACGAAAATGTAGATTTAGATTTAGTAATTCTCGATATGATGATGCCAGATATTTCAGGTAATGAAGTATGTGCGATTATTAGGGAAGAACAATCGATTTTTGAACTACCTGTGCTAATTATGACTGCAGATAGCAATGTAGAGCACTTAGTTATATCCTTTGAGTGTGGTGCAAATGATTATTTAAGCAAACCTTTTAATATGCATGAGTTACTCTGTAGAATAAACACTTTGATAACATTAAAGGATTCAGTTAAAAAAGCCTTAGCATTAGTAAATGAGCTTGGAGTAGCTAAAAACCAAGTTGAAGCCCTTAGCGTGCAAAATGCCGAAGCTAGTAGACAAGTTGAAGAACTTATAGCATATGACAAAGTGAAAACGGATTTTTTAACTAATATGTCACATGAACTTAGAACTCCTCTAAATGTAATTTGTAGCACAATACAGTTATTAAAGTCTCTTGATGGAGCAAAAAACTTAGGTGATGAAAAGATTAAATATTATATTAATATAATGAATCAGAATTCTCTAAGGTTACTTAGACTTATAAATAATATAATAGACACAAATAAAATAGAGGCAGATTACATAAGTCTTAACTTGAAAAATGGTGACATAGTTTATGTTGTAGAGGAAATATCGCAATCTGTAGCTGAGTATATAAAAAGTCATGAAATAACACTCATATTTGATACTGATGTAGAAGAAAAAATAATTGCATTTGATGAAGAAAAAATTGAAAGAATTATGTTGAATTTACTATCCAATGCAGTTAAATTTACAGATAAAAAGGGAAGTATTCTAGTTAATATTTATGATAAAGGTGGTTTTATTGAAATATCTGTAAAGGATACAGGAATAGGAATTCCAAAAGGCAAGTTAGAGTTTGTTTTTGAGCGTTTTGCGCAAATCGATAAATCTACATCAAGGCATAATGAAGGTAGTGGAATAGGACTAGCATTAGTAAAGTCTCTTGTAGAAATGCATGAGGGGAACATTAGTGTAAATAGTGAAGGGGGAAAAGGAAGCGAATTTATTATAAATCTCCCAGTTAGAACAGTTGACAGGGAAGAGGAAGAAAACAATCTTAATAATAAAGAGGTATTTGAAACAAACTATGAACAAAATCTATCAATAGAATTCTCTGATATATATAAATAGTTAAATCATTACCTGCTTAGCTGTTTCAGGTTGTTAATATAATAATATTATATTATTCGGTAATACTATCAATATAATGTTATTATATTGATAAGAAATGTAGTTAATAGAATTATAAAAAAATACGTATTTATGTTATAATTAATTAGTATCTATATGGTAACTAAAGTTCATAAAAGTATCTACTTGCAAAAAATGAGTAAACGGTCTAAAATAATAGAAGAATATAAAAATATGATGATATTTATGGTATATCCTAAGGGGAAAGGTTGAGATGATGATTTTTAAAAGACTTATGATTGAAGATAAGAATGTATTTGAAAAATTTATATATCCATATAAATTTTTAAGTTGTGAATATTCTTTTACAACTTTATATATATGGAGAGAAGCTTGTGATGTTTGTTTTACTATTTATAAAGGTGCTCTAATAATAAAAAAGAAGGATTTCGAAGGAAGATATTATTTTATGCAACCTTTGGGATATAGTAAAGAAAATCTTAAAGAAATAATAGATGCATTAAAAGAATACAAAACAGAAAACAATATGGAATACTTATTTAAAGATCTTGATGAGGGTGTTATGGAGGAGATAAGGGATATATATGATGATGCTCATGGTATCTGTATCAAGGAAGATAGAGATAACTTTGATTATTTATATGAAGCAGAAAAGCTTATAAAGCTTTCGGGTAAGAAGCTTCATGGGAAAAAAAATCATTATAATTCCTTTATAAAGAAGTATAACTATGAAGTTAAAGACATTAAAGGGGAAGAAGTAGTAAATGACGTAATAGTAGCTGCAGAAAAATGGTATGCAGGTAATAATGATGATGATGTACTTTATTACGAATTACAGGGGATAAAAGACATCGTAAAAGATATGGGAATTTTTAATAATAAAGGGATAGCTGTTTATGTAGATGAAAAGATTGTAGCGTTTAGTTTGGGAGAAAAATTAAATGATGATTTGGCAGTGATTCATATAGAAAAGGCAGATACAAAGTATAGCGGAGTCTATAGCTTTATTAACAAAACGTTTGTTGATACGAGTTTTAGTGATGTTAAGATAATCAATAGGGAACAGGACCTAGGAATCGTAGGCCTTAGAAAATCTAAATTATCCTATCATCCTTTTAAATTAGAAAAAAAATATATTTTTAATTTTGGTAATGCTTAAGGATATTTCAGCATCGCGGGTGATGGTTTAATAGAGTAGAATAGACTAGCGTACAGCTAGTCTATTTTTTGAAGAGTACATATAATCAATTCCAAATTAAAGCTGAGGAAAGGTGATAGAGTGAAAAATCTTTTGGTTGGAAAAAAAATAAAACTTACGTCTATAAACGAAGAAGATATTTTGGAACTTAAAAAGTGGCATAATGATGTGTCCTTCATGCGTAATTATGATGTAATAAGCGCAATTCCTAAAAACATGGAAGAGGTAAAGGAGATAATAAGAGAGGCAAAAGAATGTAATAGAGCTTATATTTTTGCTGTTAAAGACAGTGAACAGGAAGAAATTATTGGTATTACAGGATTTGAAAATATATCTTGGAATAATGGAACTGCATTAATATATATAGGAATAGGGGAAGAAAAATATAGGGGACAAGGGCACGGAAAAGAAGCTCTTAAATTAACTATAGAGTTTGGATTTGAGGAACTAAATTTTCATAGAATATATCTTACTGTGCTTGAATACAATGAACCTGCAATAAAGCTATATGAGAAATTAGGGTTTAAAAGAGAAGGGGTCTATAGGGAATTTATTCACAGAGATGGTAGACGGTATGATATGTATTTGTATGGAATACTGAGACCTGAGTGGGAAGAGGCCTCAAAGGGAAAGTAAATATAATATATAAATAGGGGTGTCTCAAAATGATTGAAAAATCATTTCAAGAGGCACCTCCTTTTCATTACTATTTTTAGAACTAATTTTGATATTTCAGTCCTAAGTTTTAAGATGCGTTTTTTTTATACTGGAGAAAAGAACAGGTTTATATAGGCATAGTTCAGCTGGGATGTGTATATAATACTGTATAAGCGAAAGTGACAAGTTGCAAATTAAGGTAATTTTGCATTAGGGCAAAATAAAATAAGTATTGTCTTTAATGGTCTTTCTGCATCAGCAGATAAGCTTCATTCATTTGTCACTTTTAAATTGTCACTGAATAATGGGGAGTGTGGTAAATTGAACATTTTGAAGGTTGGGGATAAAACTAAAATAGGTGCTGCTATTCTAAGTATTATTATAGCACTTGGGGTTGGTGGTCTCAGTGGATTTTTAAGCATGGATAATATGAAAGATTATGAGGGATTTGCAAAACCGGTGTTTTCACCGCCAGGGTGGGTGTTTCCAATTGTATGGACAATTCTATATATACTAATGGGACTTGCAGCATATAGGGTATGGGAACAAGGGAAACAAGGTCAAGATGTTAAAAAAGCTCTGGTTTTATATGCACTGCAATTATTTCTGAATTTTTTATGGCCTATAATATTTTTCGAATTCAGATTATATGGACTTGCTTTTGTGGAGTTGTTGGTGCTATTAATTTTTATTTTGCTTACAACTTTTGAATTTTTTAGAATTGACAGGACAGCAGGATATCTAATGCTACCTTATATCGTATGGGTTTCTTTTGCAGGTATTCTTAATTTTGCAATTTGGTCTTTAAATAGCTAAAAATCAATGTGACAATGATAATGATTGAGTAGCTAAAACTATAAACAAATTTATACTTAATAATTTAAATTAATACTTTTTAGCATTGAAATTAAAATATTGATGCTAAGAAGCTTTTTTTATACTTAAAACTTGAACATTTATTTCAATAGAGTTTATAATAAGGGAAGTGTATTAAGCGTATTAAGTGTATTAATATTTGGGAGTGATAATTTGAAGAGAAGCGAAAAAATATATGAGTATATTGCTGAAAAAACAGAAAAATTTAATCGTGAAAACTTAGAGGAAAAAATCGGTTTTAGCACAGCTGAAATATCTCAGAGTTTAGATATTTTAAGAAATAACGTAAGTATGGAATTAAATGAATTGCTTAGACAGGATAGAATAATAAAAATAAAATCTAGACCTGTGTTATACGTTGATAATGCTTGTTTAGAAAGGATTTTGAATAAAAAATTGCCAGCTGGGCCAATAGAAGTAAAAAAATTAAATGAGTTATTATTGGGAAAAAATGAAAATAGTCAGGAAGAATGTCCTTTTGATAAACTTATTGGAGCACAAACTAGTCTTAAAAATCAAATTGAACAGGCAAAAGCTGCAATACTTTATCCTCCAAATGGTTTGCACACATTAATTGTTGGTCAAACAGGAGTTGGTAAAACCTTGTTTGCAAATATGATGTACAAACAAGCAAAGTATTCGAAAAAATTGGATGAAAAATCACCATTTATAGTATTTAATTGTGCTGATTATTATAACAATCCTCAACTTTTAACCTCACATCTGTTTGGACATATTAAAGGAGCATACACCGGTGCTGATAGCGAAAAGGCTGGAATTGTTGAAAAAGCAGATAGCGGTATATTATTTCTAGATGAAATACACAGATTACCACCAGAAGGACAGGAAATGTTGTTTTATTTTATGGATACAGGTATGTTTAATAGATTAGGTGAGACAGAGAGAAACAGAAAATCCTGCGTTTTAATAATTGGAGCCACTACGGAGGATCCCAATTCATCACTACTAAAGACATTTGTAAGAAGAATACCAATAATTATAACTATTCCTAGCTTTGATAAAAGGACAGCCAGTGATAAAGTTGATTTTATCAAATTTTTATTAGCCAATGAGGCACATAGAGTAAGCAAAGTAATAAAAATTGAAGATAAAGCAGTTAAGGCAATTATTGGAAGTGCGTCTAATGGGAATATTGGTAAGATGAAATCAAATATTCAACTTATTTGCGCTAAGGGTTTTTTAAATAGTATCAATAATAAGGATTTTATAGAAATAGATTTTAATTCGTTGCCTTCAGATATTAAAAGCGGATTATTTTATCTAAGTGGCAAACGTAAAGAAATGGAAGAAATATCTGGCTATTTAGATTCGCAACTAATAGTTACTCCAGAAGGTCACAGTGTATTAATTGAAAAAGATCCTTATGATCCACCTTTTAATTTATACAAGATAATAGAAGATAAGGCAGCCTTTTTGAAAAAAGGAGGTGCAGATGAGGAGTATATAAACAATTTTATTACAACTGATATTAATGTGCATATTAAATCCTTTTATAACAAGGTTAAAAATGATGAGGATGGTAGAAGTAAAATATTAAAAATAGTAGATGAAGATATTCTTGAATTTTCAGAAGAAATAATGGACATGATTGAAAAAAAGCTTGATAAAACACTAACGGATAGATTTTTATATGCATTAAGTCTACATTTAAGTTCATTTTTAAACAGATTAAGTAATCATCAAAATCTTAAGTATAAAAATATAGAAGGTATAATAGATGATAAACGCACAGAATTCAATATTGCAGTAGACGTAAAGGGAATGGTTGAAAAAAAATATATTGTGGTTGTCCCAAAGATTGAAGTTATATATCTTACATTGTTAATCAGTTCTATTATGGAGGAACAAACAAATCAGCATGTGGCAATAATTGTAGCGGCACATGGAAGCAGCACAGCAAGTAGTATGGTTAATGTGGCAAAGCAGCTTCTAGGGGAGGGTGTAATCGAAGCAATAGATATGCCATTAGAAGTTAGTCCTACTCAAACTTTAGATGAAATTATTGAAAAGGTTAGGGAAATAGACATGGGTAAGGGGGTTCTATTACTTGTGGATATGGGTTCACTTGTTAACTTTGAGTCTATAATAATGGAAAAAACAGATATAAAGGTTAAGACACTAGATATGGTTACCACCTCATTAGTATTAGAAGCCATAAGGAAAGCAACTATTTTAGATATGAATTTAAATACCTTATATAATTCTCTAAAGCAATTTAGAGGGTCTTCAAAGATTGAGGAAGAAGAGAAAGTGATTAATGAAGATGATGCAAATAAGAAAAGGGCAATAATAACAATATGCTCCACAGGTGAGGGGACTGCAGTAAAGCTAAAAGGACTTGTGGAGAACATTGTTAGAAGTACAGATGAAAAAGAAATTGAAATTTTACCAATAAGCATAAAAGACATAAAAAGGAAAATGATAAAAATAAAAAATAACTATAGTATTATAGCCTCTGTAGGTATTTTAAATCCTAAAATTGAAGCTCCGTTTATCTCCCTCGAAGAGTTAATTAGTGGTTATGGTGAAAATATTTTAATAAGTATAATACAGAGAAAAGACTTTAAAATTGAAAAAGGCCATGAAAATACAGTAGTTAAGGATTTATGTAAAGACAGCTTAAATCAATTTTTAACTTATTTAAATCCTTCTAAAATAATAAGTGTATTGTATCAATTTGTAAGTCTTTTAGAAGAAAACACAAAAATAAGCTTTAACAATGCAACCAAAATAAGAATAATGGTGCATGTAGGTTGTGCACTAGAAAGAATGATAATAAAGGATGGGTTAAAGTACAAGAGGGAAAAAGCTAAGATAAATTCACACTTGGTAGAGATTATTACAGGGGCAAATAAAGTATTTAAAGATGCAATAAACATAAGTTTAACTCAAGATGAAATATTATTTATAGCAGAAATGATAGAATAGGAGATAATATACTGATACACTTCTCTTTTGATACACTTTTTATCAGCCGAAAATTAAAATTAGTATTGAAACTATAGAAGAAGTGTATCAAAATAAAAAAATAAAAAATATTAAAATAAAAAATGGCTATTTTAAAAGATTTAACGACATTTGAGAATGAAAGTCTCCCACTTCTATAAGTGGGAGTTAACTACCCTATCAAGAACAAGACTTCAGTGGGAGTATAAATCTCCTTCCGAAGTCGTAAATGCATCTCCTGCGAAGATGTTGCAGCTCCGCAGGAGATGATTTAACACAAACATAAAAAACAATACACTATTTTGGCGCGACAATTGCTATATATAATAGTGTGACAACTTAGGTGAAAGTGCTGATTAGGAGGATGATTTATAATGAATATAGTGTTAGCAAGAATTGATGACAGATTAATACATGGTCAAGTAGCAACAATTTGGTCAAAAGACACAAAATGTCAAAGAATAATTGTATGTAATGATGATGTAACAAAGGACTCAATTAGAAAGACACTTTTGGAGCAAGTTGGACCTCCAGGAATTAAATCAAGCATTGTAGGAATTGATGAGGCAATAAGGGTTTATAATAATCCAAAATACCAAGATGATAGAGTGCTATTTCTATTCACTAATCCAACTGATGTTGTAAGAATGGTTGAAGGTGGAGTAGCCATAAAGAGTGTAAATATTGGTGGTATGTCATTTAAAGATGGAAAGAAACAAATAACTAGTGCAATATCGGTAAATGATACAGATATTGAAGCTTTCAAAAAATTAAATGAAAAAGGCATTGAACTAGAAATAAGAAAAATTTCTTCAGATTCAAAAGTAGATTTAATGTCAAAAATATAAGATTCACCATATTAACTTCTACCCAAATACTATAGTATTAGTGTATCGTACGGGCCAAAGAAACTAATGTTGAATGGGTTTTAGTTGTAAACGTTATGATTGCTTGCGATGAGCTCCAAAAATTTTTGTTAAGCATCTCCACCTGGAGTGAAATCAAATGTCATTACAATTCGTAAATTATTTAAATATATCATAATTATTAATTTTGGTTACAGGTTTTTAAAACTTTTATATAAATTTTACTGTAATAAATAAAAAATTGGAGGTATAAAAGATGGTAGGAATTATTCTTGCTAGTCACGGAGAATTTGCTAAAGGCATCTTGCAATCTGGTGCGATGATTTTCGGAGAACAAGAAAATGTACAAGCTGTTACGTTGATGTCTAGTGAAGGCCCAGATGATGTTAAAGCAAAAATGAAAGATGCAATCGCATCCTTTGACAACCAAGATGAGGTTTTATTCTTAGTTGATCTTTGGGGCGGTACACCATTCAACCAAGCAAATAGTCTATTTGAAGAACACAAAGATAAATGGGCAATCGTAGCTGGTATGAATCTACCAATGGTGATTGAAGCTTATGCTTCACGTTCTTCAATGGAATCCGCACAGGAAATGGCGGCTTATATTTTAAAAGCAGCTAAAGAAGGAGTTAAAGTTAAGCCTGAAGAATTAGAACTGGAAGATAATGGTAAATCTTCTGCAACTTCGGCGGATCAATCGAGTGTAGGTGCACCTGGATCATTCGAATATGTTTTAGCTCGTATTGACTCTCGTTTACTTCATGGACAAGTAGCGACTGCTTGGACAAAAGCTGTGCAACCGACCCGGATTATTGTCGTGTCAGATGCGGTAGCCAAAGATGAGCTTCGTAGGAAATTGATCCAACAGGCTGCTCCTCCGGGTGTTAAAGCTCATGTTGTTCCAATTAATCAAATGATTAAACTTGCAAAAAATGATCAACATTTTGGCGGACAACGTGCATTGCTTCTTTTTGAAAACTCGCAAGATGTACTTAGAGCGGTAGAAGGGGGAGTACCTTTGAAGACAATCAATGTTGGCTCTATGGCTCACTCTCTGGGTAAAGTTCAACCAAACAAAGTACTTGCTTTCAATCAAGAAGATATTGATACCTTCAATAAGCTTAAAGAAGCTGGACTGGATTTTGATGTTCGTAAAGTTCCAAATGATTCAAAAGGAAATATGGACGAAATCCTCAAAAAAGCACAAGTGGAATTAAATAAACTGAAATAATTTATAATTTATAATTTAACTATTTAAATGAAAAAGGGGGATTAATAATCATGGATATAAATATTGTCCAAATGATATTAGTCGTTATCGTGGCATTTATAGCTGGTATGGAAGGTATCTTGGATGAATTTCAATTCCACCAACCAGTAATTGCGTGTACGTTAATCGGCTTAGTTACAGGTAACTTAGTGCCATGCCTAATCTTAGGTGGTACTCTTCAAATGATTGCTTTAGGTTGGGCAAATATCGGTGCTGCCGTAGCACCAGATACAGCGCTAGCATCTGTTGCATCTGCAATTATTCTAGTTCTTGGTGGCCAAGGTACAGCAGGGGTTCCAGCAGCTTACGCTATTGCTGTTCCGCTAGCAGTTGCAGGGCTATTATTAACAATTATTTGTCGTACCATCGCTACAGTGTTTGTACATTTCATGGATGCTGCTGCTAAACAAGGAAATATCAGAAAAGTTGAAATGTGGCATATCATTGCTATTTGTATGCAGGGTGTACGTATTGCAATTCCAGCAGTCTTGATCTTAGCAATTGGTGCTGGTCCGATTCGTTCAGTACTTGAAGCTATGCCTACTTGGTTAACAGGTGGTTTAGCAATTGGTGGTGGAATGGTCGTAGCTGTTGGTTATGCAATGGTAATCAACATGATGGCTACTAAAGAAGTATGGCCATTCTTTGGAATTGGTTTTGTGTTAGCAACTATTTCAGAAATTACACTTATCGGACTAGGGGCAATCGGTGTATGTGTGGCTCTTATTTACTTAAAGCTTACTAAACAAGGCGGCTCAGGTAATGGTGGAAGCTCAAATACTGGTGATCCATTAGGCGATATTATTGACACTTACTAAGAAGGGAGAGAACATGAAAATGGCAAATAAATTAAAATTAACAAAAAAAGATCGTATTTCTGTTTGGTTCCGTTCATTTTTCCTTCAAGGGTCTTGGAACTATGAAAGAATGCAAAACGGTGGTTGGGCATACGCATTGATTCCCGCAATTAAAAAATTATATAAGACTAAAGAAGATCGTGCAGCTGCATTGAAACGTCACTTGGAGTTCTTTAACACTCACCCATATGTAGCTTCACCAGTCATTGGTGTAACATTAGCCTTAGAGGAAGACCGTGCGAATGGTCTACCAATCGATGACATAACTATTCAAGGTGTTAAAGTTGGTATGATGGGACCTTTAGCTGGTATCGGAGATCCAGTTTTCTGGTTTACTGTTAGGCCAATTTTAGGGGCATTAGCGGCTTCTCTTGCTATGAGTGGTAACATCCTTGGACCAATTATCTTTTTCTTCGCTTGGAATATCATCCGTATGTCATTTATGTGGTATACACAAGAGTTTGGTTACAAAGCAGGCTCTCGTATTACCGATGATTTATCAGGTAATTTACTACAAGATGTTACAAAAGGAGCATCCATCCTTGGTATGTTCATTTTGGGATCATTAGTTAACCGATGGGTATCTGTTGTATTTGCACCGACTGTATCAGCCGTTAAGTTAGCTAAGGGTGCCTTTATTGATTGGAGCAGCCTTCCTGCAGGAGCGGAAGGTATTAAACAAGCTATGTTGCAACAATCGGGTGGCTTGTCATTAACTGATGTTAAGGTTACAACATTGCAAAATAACTTGGATTCTTTGATTCCTGGAATTGCAGGATTAGGATTGACATTACTTTGTATGTGGTTGCTTAAGAAGAAAGTATCTCCAATTACAATTATTTTTGGGCTGTTCGCAGTCGGGATTCTTTTCCACTTAATCGGTTTAATGTAATATTTTTACCCAACCTGGGCTTTTGGCCTGGGTTTTTTTATTACTTTCTATGTTAATATTGCAGCGACCCAGGAGATGATTTAATTTTATGTCTAGTAAAACTGTTTTTGACGGTTGTGCTTTGCGGAACTTGATTATTTCATCTTCAGAATGTATATTATATACTATAGTCAACAATCATTGTACAATGATTTATTAATTAATAGAAACAAATGTGTGTATAAATAGAAAAGAGGTAGATCGTATGGTTCAATCACTAAATACAAAGGTGGATCTAGTAATTGATGCAACAGCTTTTACGGGGTTTGCAGATTATGGGAAAATTATGATCGGCGACAAAGGTTTTGAGTTTTATAATTCTCGTGATTCTCGCAAATATATTCAAATTCCTTGGGAAGAGGTTGACTATGTCATTGCGTCCGTATTGCTAAAAGGAAAGTGGATTCCTCGATATGCAATCCAAACGAAGAAAAATGTTACCTATACTTTTTCTTCTAAAGAAGCAAAAAAAGTGCTTCGTGCTGTTCGAAAATATGTTGAGCCAAATCATATGGTTAATTCGTTAAGTTTTTTTGATGTGCTCAAACGAGCGGTGCAGCACCGCAGGTGATGATTTAACTAATTGGCAGTTTTTAATTTACTGTGCAGATATTTATAATTAATGGTAAAATGATATTTGTCGTTTATTTGTACTTTAGGTTAAATATAGATGATAATCATCACATTAAAGGAAGTGTAACAAAGGATGAAATCAAAAAAAAGAAGTATAGTCATTGCATTAATGGTGTCAATGTTCCTTGCAGCTGTAGAGGGAACAGTTGTGACTACTGCGATACCAACAATAGTTAAAGAGCTAAATGGGTTTGAACTTATAAGTTGGGTTTTTTCTGCTTATTTATTGACAACAGCCATTTCTACACCAATATACGGAAAATTAGCTGATTTATATGGAAGAAAAAACATTCTTTCTATTGGAATAATAATTTTTTTAGTTGGGAGCTGTCTTTGTGGGTTATCACAAAACATGTATCAGCTTATAGCTTTTCGTGCAGTTCAAGGAATGGGAGCAGGAGCAATATTTACAGTTACTTATACTATATTGGGTGACATTTTTACTGTTGAAGAAAGGCCAAAGATCCAAGGATGGTTAAGTACAGTATGGGGGATAGCAAGTTTAGCTGGTCCTTTTTTAGGGGGGTTTTTAATAGACAATTTCTCATGGCATTGGATTTTCTTTATAAACCTACCTTTTGGAATAATATCTATAGTGATTTTACAAAGAAATCTAATTGAAACTTTTGAGAAAAAGAAACATAAGATAGATTATGTAGGTGCTTTATTATTTTCAGTTGCAATTATAACGTTTTTACTGGGTAGCTTAGCAGGTGGAAGAAATAATATTATAATAGCTTTAGTAGTTACAATTGCAGTGATGATTGTGTTTTATTATGTGGAAAAAAGAGCGGATGAGCCTATTATACCTTTTGAAATTTTCACAAAAAGTAGCACCATTGTAAATATAATAACATTTTTAGCCGCAGGGATTTTAATAGGAATAGAGGTTTATTTACCTATATATATGCAAAATGTTTTAGGATTTAGTCCTACAGTTGCTGGAGTGTCTATGGCACCTATGTCTATTGCTTGGTTCTTATCTTCATTTGTTTTGTCTAAAGCTATCCCTAAATATGGTGGAAGAATAGTGATTGGCGTATCTACTCTAATTTTGCTTATTAGTTGTGTGTTTTTGTCTACTTTAAGTAGTGAATCTCTATTAGTATCAGTTATAGTTTATGGGTTCATTATGGGATTTGGATTTGGAGGAGCTTTTACTACATTAACAATAATGGTACAAGAGTCAGTGGGATATAACAAAAGAGGCGCAGCTACAGCAGCGAATTCCCTGGTGCGTACACTAGGTCAAACTATAGGCGTAAGTGTTTTTGGAATTATATTAAATATGAATATAATTAAATATTTCAATAATATAGGAAGAAAGGGAATAGAACCTAACAATTTGTATTCTAAGGCAACTTTGAGTAGTGGAGTAAGTTTGCAGCAGATAAAGCAAGCTTTAAATTCAGGGCTTCATGAAGTATTTATAATATTTATCATAATTGCTTTAGCATCATTGGCACTTTCTTTTATATTTGACTCAAAATTAAAAAATAATTCATGTGAACAATAAGTTATTTAATTAATTTTTCTTCAATTTGTTTATCATTAATTTGTTTATTCATAAAATTTTCTAGTAGGGTCTTTATTAAGGCTATAGTGGGAACTCCAAGTAACATTCCTAAAACACCAAAAAAACCTCCCCCAAGAACAATTCCTAGTATTATAAGTAGTGGACTAATCCCAACCTTATCTCCAATAATCTTTGGAGATATGAACCACCCATCAATATTACTTAAGGTTGTAATAAATAGTACCAACTGAACACATTTCATTGGGCTAAAGAATATTGTTATTATAACAGCGGGAACCATCCCTATAATATTTCCAAAATAAGGGATCATATTTGTTACACCTATTACTAAACTAAAAGGTAAAGCGTAAGGTATTTTTAATATCGTAAATCCTATAAAAGTAATAATACCAAAAATAATAGAGTCAATCATTTTCCCAACAAAATATTTCTTAAAAGTAGTGTTAACTATCTTAAAAAAATCAATTATTTTAATAGCAACTGTTTCATTTAAAACAGAATAAACAAATTTTTTAAGATTAAAAATAATAGATTCTTTATCAATCAAGAAGTAAATTGAAATTACGATTCCAGACATTAATTTCATAAAAAAAGAACCCAAACCCATTAGGTAATCAATTATAAGTTGAAAACCGGGGCTAAAATATGCAGATACATCCTTATTAAAAGAACTAAGGTAACTATCTAAGTAAGAAGTAGCATCAAATTTGTTTAGTAGTTCATTTTTAGATAAAAAATTGGTAGACCATTTATACGCTTTATTTGCAAAGTGAGGGATATTATTAAATAAATCAACGGAGCTTTTAATAATATTAGGAGTAACTAAAGTGATTATAAAAATTATTATGCCTATAAATAATGTGTAAATTATGCATATACTATAAATCCTTTTCATTTTTGTTCTCTTTTCAATAAACACCATAAGCGGGTTAAGTAAATAAGCTATGACGAAACCCCAAATAAAATAAGTAAGTAAAGAAAAAAAATTATTTAATATTGAACCTATATTTTCAACGTTGTTTACTATTCTATAAAGTAGAAGGGCAATTATAATAATAGGGACAAGCTGTATATATGGTATCTTTTTATATTTAATCAATGCAATTCCTCCAGTCAATATTTAGCCGCTTGTTATAAGATCAATGTAGTATTATGTAATTGTAATATTGTAGATTAGAAGAAGATGATTGTAGCTTATTTAATTATATCATTCTTAAAACAATTTATTAATATTCATTTTTAAAAAAATTAACGACATATTGCGTAATAATAGTAGGTTACAGAAATAGGTAACACACCTTACAATTTCTGTTTGCAAACATGTGCAATAATGTGCTATAATATAGTTATATTTAAATACTAATGTTATCTTTTAGGTAGTGATGCTGATTTTTTTATTTATTTGTATAAATAATGGATATAACATGGAAATTCAATAAATATATTTATGAAAACATGAAAGACAGCAGGGTAATTCATGTTGTCTTTTAATGTTTGTAATTATATACATTGAATTTTCAGTTACTTGTAGTTAAAAAAATCATATCATTTTAAAGTTCAACACAAATTTTAGTGAAAATTATTAGTGGTAACATATGTACATAAAATAATAAACAGAAAGGCTTTATAAGCCAAGAGGAGCGAATTATTATGGAAGAAATGATTTTAGATGCATTTGAAAGAATTCCAACAAATAAAAGATTTGTAGAGGAAGGTTTTATTGCAGGTGTAATGTATGGCGATGGCGTTAAGGAAGCAACTTCAATAAAGGTTCAAGACGTTGAATTAATAAAGATTCTTAAAAAACATGGTTCTAATGCTAAAATATGGATTAAATACGGAGAAGATAAAAAATTTGGATTTATAAAAGAAATTCAAAGACATCCTGTAACAGCAAAAATTAATCACATAGACGTACAACTTGTTTCTAAAGATCGTGAAATAAAAATGCAATTACCTATTTCTTTCAAGGGAGAAGAGAATGTAGCAGCCAATCTACTTGAGTTGAAGATTTATAAAGCTGAGATAGATGTTGTTGGAAGCATGGGTATATTACCTGATGGAATAAGTATTGATATATCACAAAAAATACTTGGAGATACAATTACAATAAAGGACTTTGATTTAAATAATCAAATAAAAGTTACTGATGATGAAAATCAAATTTACGCAGCTATAGCACAAATGAAAGAAGAAGTGACTGAAGAAGTTACAGCTGAAGCAGTTGTTGCTGAAACTGAAGCTAAATAATAAAATAGTAATTATATAATAATAAAAGGATGAACATGAAAAGTTCATCCTTTTATCTATTATGGATAAAATTTAAAATGTTTTGATGATGAGGTAAGAAAAAGAATATAAGCAAATAGATACTTATTATTGTGAGTAAAATTAGGAGGCTAAAGAATGGCAAATATATTGAGATATTCAAAAAAACAATTAGATAGAACATTAAAAGATTTCGGAAAGAGAGAAAATATAGGTTCTAATGACACATCCGAGTGGATAAGACTAATAAACGATTTTATATATGAATTTGAACTAAAGTCTGAAGTTAATGAAGTAGATAAACTTTCTATAACAACTAGCAAAGGAGAACAAGTGGTAATTGAAAAAATGATGTATGCACTAGAAGGTACAAAAACTTCTTTGAATTACATTTTTGATGGTAATATTACTTATATAGAAGAATAGGTTATTATAACAATAAAATAAATATTAAAGGAAGCCATTTAATTAAATGGCTTCCTTTAAAAAGTATCATATCATCGAAAAATTATTAAATGGAATCTAAAGAACATATAAATAAAAGTTTATTTTGAACTAGTACCTTTATTTGCATAGGATTGATTATTTAGCTTTTTTGTCTCTTCTAAAGCAGCATCACTATTGCTACTACTCATATTAGACATACCAGCACTTGATTGACTATTTAATTGTTTTGTTTCTGCTAAAGTAGAGTCACTAGTGCTGCTAGACATATTTGACATAGCAGAATTTGAAACACCACTAGTACCTTTATTTGAAGCTGATTCATTATTTAATTGAATTGTTTCTTGTAGAGTGGAAGCACTAGTGCTACTAGACATACCAGCATTTGAGTAAGAGCTTGAACCTCCATTAGCTGCTGATTGTTTATTTAATTCTTTTGTTTCTTCTAAATTGTTATTCATAAGTATCTCTCCCTTCTAATATAAAAATTACACTAATCAAGTACAGTATATAGTTTACCCATTTTATCTTAAAATATAGATGAAAATATTGAGAATTTTTACTTGAAATTTTAGGATTGTAAAAATTTTAAGATCTTATTATATATTGTAGCAGCGACGATGTGATATTTAAAAAATAAATCTAAATAGTGAAGTTTATAAGTTATATTGCAATAAATATAATAATCAGTTATACTAAATATAATGATATTTTAACGTATTTTTTTATTTATTAATGTGTAAACGATTCAATAAGACTAATTTCAAAAAGGAGTTTTGCTAAAATGGCTAAATATATAATGGCACTTGATCAAGGTACAACCAGTTCAAGGTGTATTCTATTCAATGAAAGGGGACTTATTGTAACGTCCGCTCAAAAAGAATTTACTCAGATTTTCCCAAAAGGAGGGTGGGTAGAACATGACCCAATGGAGATATGGTCAAGTCAAATTAGCGTTGCAACAGAAGCGATGGCTGAAGTTAATGCTACGGCGTCTGATATAGCAGCAATAGGTATTACAAATCAAAGAGAAACTACTGTAGTTTGGGATAGACGAACGGGAGTTCCGGTATACAATGCAATTGTATGGCAATGTAGAAGAACTGCAGAGACTTGTGATGAATTAACACAAAAAGGATTTGATAAAATTGTTAGAGCTAAAACGGGATTGATTTTAGACGCTTATTTTTCTGGAACAAAAATAAAATGGATATTGGACAATGTAGAAGGCGCTAGAGCAGAAGCTGAAGCAGGAAATTTATTGTTTGGCAATATAGATACTTGGTTAATTTGGAATTTAACAAAAGGAAAAACATATGTAACAGACTATTCTAATGCTTCAAGAACAATGCTATTTAATATTCATGAACTTACATGGGATGACGAAATTTTAGAAACATTGAACATACCAAAATCAATGCTCCCAGAAGTAAAACCTTCAAGTTGTGTATATGGCAACACCGATATTTCATTGTTTGGAGGGGAAATTCCAATTGCTGGAGCGGCTGGAGACCAACAAGCGGCATTATTTGGACAAACTTGCTATTCACCAGGAACAGCCAAAAACACATATGGGACAGGCTGCTTCATGCTTATGAATACAGGAGACAAAGCAATTCAATCTAAACAGGGATTACTTACAACGATTGCTTGGGGAATAGATGGAAAAGTAGAGTATGCTCTTGAGGGTAGTGTATTTATAGCTGGAGCAGCTATACAATGGTTAAGAGATGAGCTACGCATGATTGACAATGCTGCTGATTGCGAAGAATATGCTAATGCGGTAGAAGATACAAATGGAGTATATGTAGTTCCGGCTTTTGTTGGACTTGGAGCACCATATTGGGATCCTTATGCAAGAGGAACAATTGTAGGTCTTACAAGAGGAGCAAAGAAAGAACATTTAATAAGAGCAACTCTCGAAGCGCTTGCTTACCAAACACATGATGTTTTAAAAGCAATGCAAGAAGATTCTGGAATTATACTTACAGAACTTAAAGTAGATGGAGGAGCTTGCAATAACAATTTCTTAATGCAGTTTCAATCTGATATTTTAAACGTTCAAGTAGACAGACCAGAGGTTACTGAAACTACAGCACTCGGTGCGGCTTATCTTGCAGGGCTAGCAGTAGGATATTGGAAGAGCAAAGATGAAGTAGCAAAGCATTGGGCAATATCAAGAAGTTTCAAACCTAGTATGACAGAAGAAAAAAGAAAAGAATTACTTCATGGATGGCATATAGCTGTTAAAAGATCAGGCATAAAACTTGAATAGTAGTAACGAAATATTAATTGTTAATAATAATTTGTTATGCTATTATTAACATATGAAATATAAAAGAATAACCTAACACAGGGGAGTTGGATAGGCCAACTGAGAGAAAGAACTTTAATTCTTTGACCCTATAACCTGATCTGGATAATGCCAGCGTAGGAAGTTGTTTATTGGTGTATTATATATGTATATATTTTTATATATCAAGATAATTTAAACACGAATCCTATGGGTTTGTGTTTTTTGTTTTATAAATAAAATGGATGAATAGTGCCGCAGGTGATGATTTAACATTTAAAAAATAATTATTTTAGGAGGGAATTGATATGAAAAAAGTTTTAACTATAGCAGGTTCTGACAGCTCAGGAGGAGCAGGTGTACAGGCAGATTTAAAAAGCTTAAGTGCGAGTGGCGTATACGGGATGAGTGTAATTACAGCGATAACAGCACAAAATACTATGGGGGTTTTTGCAGTGCAAGACTTGGGCGAAGAAATCATCAAGGCACAAATTGATGCTATTTTTACAGACATAGTTGTAGATGCGGTTAAAATTGGTATGGTTTCTGTGATCTCAACTATTGATGTGATAAGTGAGAAATTAAAACAATACAAGCCTAAAAACGTAGTACTCGATCCCGTAATGATCTCAAAAAGCGGTTATTCACTGTTAAAGCCAGAGTCAAAAACGGCTTTGGTTAAAAAATTAATTCCACTAGCGTCAATTATTACACCTAATGTCCCAGAGGCTGAAGAAATTTTAAAAGAAGTAAATTCAGATATTACGAGCATTGAAACAGTAGTAGATATGGAAAGTGCAGCAAAAGAAATGTACAAGCTAGGATGCAAAAATGTGCTTTTAAAGGGAGGACATATGCAGGGGGAAGCCGTAGATGTGTTTTATGATGGAAGTGAAATTACACATTTTACGTCTGAGAGAATAAATACAAAAAATACTCATGGAACTGGATGTACTTTGTCTTCAGCCATAGCTGCAAATTTGGCGCTTGGCTATAGCATGAAGGATTCAATAAAAAATTCAAAGCAGTATATAACAACTGCTATAAAGCATTCTTTAGATATTGGGCATGGGGTGGGACCTACAAATCATTTCTACGAATTATATAAAAAAGCAGGGATGGCAAATGATTAAGGATAGTGAAAAACTGGATTTTTAGCAGCGAGTTCTGTAAACTTAATAACACAAAGTTTAAGGGGAGTAAATAATGTATTAGTATGTATCATATTTATAGCAGTAGATATTACTTTATAAAACGTTATTTATTACTTGGAGCTACAATGCCCGTTATGATTATTACAGGATTTATATAAACAATAATTTGGAGGATGATGTCAAAATGGAAATTAATAAGAAAATAATTAAATTACTAAACAATTTAAGAGAAAAAACCCCATTGGTGCACCAAATAACAAATTATGTTACCGTTAATGATTGTGCCAATATTACACTAGCAATAGGTGGGTCACCGGTTATGGCGGAGGATATTCATGAAGTTCGCGAGATGGTATCACTTGCATCTTCACTTGTTATAAATATAGGAACATTAAATAGTGTAATTATAGAGGCTATGATTGAGGCAGGAAAGATGGCAAATGAATTAAACATACCTGTTATCTTAGATCCTGTCGGAGTAGGTGCAACAACTTATAGAACAGAAACTTGCAAAAGAATTATAAATGAAGTGAAATTAGCAGTTATTAGAGGGAATTTATCTGAAATAAAAACAATTTATGGTATTAAAACTATAACAAGAGGTGTAGATGCTAGTGAGAGTTTTTCTGTAGATAGTAATGAATTTACAAGAGAGAAAGAAATGGCAAGGAATTTTGCTGTTAAATTTAATACGGTAGTAGTTATAACAGGTGCTGTAGACATTATATCAGATGGTAAGACTCTTTACACCGCATCTAACGGTCATAAAATAATGTCTAGGGTTACAGGTACAGGATGTATGTGTACTTCCGTTATTGGTTGTTATTTAGGCGCTGGAGATAATAATTTAATAGCAGCACTCGCAGGAATTGTTTCAATGGGTATTGCAGGAGAAACAGCTTATGAAAGCTTAGATAAAAATAGCGAAGGATCAGGAACATTTAAAGTGAAAATGCTAGATGCTATTTACAGTTTATCTGAAGCTCTAATAATGGAAAGGAGTAAAATAAATGAAGAATAATGTGAATTATAGCCTTTATCTCGTTACAGATAGAGATGTGTTAGTGGATTTAGATATATTTGCAGCGGTGGAGGAAGCAATAAAAGGCGGGGTTACATTAGTCCAGCTTAGAGAAAAGAGATTAAGTACTTTAGAGTTTTATAATATTGCAGTGAAAATAAAAATTATTACAGATAAATATAAGATTCCCCTAATAATAAACGATAGAATTGATATTGCACAGGCCATAGATGCAGCGGGGGTACACATAGGTCAAAGTGATATGCCAGCGACTATCGCGAGAAGTATAATAGGAGATAATAAGATACTAGGGGTTTCTACTGCAACACTTAAGGAAGCACAAAGGGCAGAAAAACAAGGAGCAGATTATGTGGGTGTTGGGGCGATGTTTCCTACAACTACTAAAGATGATGCAAGTGCAGTTTCAGTATTATGTTTAAAAGAAATAAAAGAAAAAATTTCTATCCCTGTAGTTGCTATTGGTGGAATTAATGAAAAAAATGTAAATTTATTAAAGATAGCAAATATTGATGGAATAGCTGTTGTTTCAGATATTCTTGGGAAAAAATCTGTAAGGTCATCAGCAGAAAGGCTATGTTCTTCCATAAAGCAGAAATAATAGTGGGGGGGATTTATAATGTTTATCAAGCCGACTGGATTCGAAAAGAACCTATCTGGAAACGAGGTAGATAAGGTAATCTATTCAAATATTCCAAGATTAAAGGAAAAAATGCTTTGCATGAACTATTGGACAAAATTGAGTGGCATGAATAAAGATATTATGAATGTACAGGAGATTGAAGCATACAACAAGAGTAGTTTAACAACTGTTGGATCAATTGTGGACTTAGAAAATTACGAAGAATCCTTTAGTATGCAAGAATTAATAAACAAGATAAATACTATTAGCTCTATGCCCAAATATGAAAGATTCCATGCGGATGGGAAATTAGTAGTTCAAGAATATTATAATAAGTTAATAAAGAATTGCAATATTGAAAAATTAATGGACTTATTCGATATCAAATATGCAATAACCATTAGAAAGACTGTGATGAGGACATTCCCAACCTATGATAAAATATTTAAAACTGGAGATAACTATGAATTTGACAGATTTCAGGAGACAGCTGTTTATCCTGTTGAACCAATTGTAATTCTGCTATCAAGTGTGGATAAAAAGTGGTATTTTGCACAGATGTATAATTATTTAGCATGGATACCCGAAAAAGATGTGGCAATATCTAGTAAAGAAGAAATTTTTGATTATCTTAAAACAGAAAATTTCTTAGTAACTACAGGGAAAAGAGTATTTACAAATTATAACCCATTAAATGAGCAATTATCAGAAGTGAAATTTGACATGGGAATTAAAATACCACTTGCAGATATTAAGGAAATAGAAGGTGATATTTATGGTCAAAATTCCGCAGGTAATTATGTGGTTAAGCTTCCAACAAGAGATAATAAGGGAAATGTAGAATTCAAAAAAGCTCTGATTGCAAAAAATGAAGATATCTCATTAGGGTACTTACCTTATACCAGAAAAAATATCATAGTTAATGCCTTTAAATTTTTAGGCGAAAGATATGGATGGGGTGGAATGTTCAATTCTAGAGATTGTGCAAGTTTTATAATGGATGTTTATAGAACTATGGGTATTAAGCTTCCTAGGAATTCAGAGGATCAGGGGAAACTCGCAGTGGGCAATTTCTATGAAATGCCGGAAAATATGACTATGGGAGATAGAGAAAAGTTACTGAATAAATTGAAGCCTGGAACGCCAGTATTTATGAATGGACATACAATGATTTATATAGGTAAAGAAAAAGGTCAATATTATGCTATTCATGATTTTTCAGGCTTTTATAAACCACAGCAGGACGGGAGCTTAAAATATTATAAGGTACGCGAAGTGATGGTTTCTCCATTGTGTATAGTATTATCAGAGGATGGTAAAACATATATTGAAGGATTATACGGAGCTAGAGATTTTGTTAATGTGGATTAATTAGCCTGACCATTTCGGTCCAGCGAAAAGCAAGAGCTCCTCCAATAAATATAGATATACGATATAGTATGAAGTTTATCCATAGTGTTTTGAAATAAGAAGAGCAGAAACATTAGAATTTCTTAATGAAATTTCACGTTTCAATCTCTTATTTCAAGTCACGTAGGAGAAACTTCATAGATTGCACTATTATTTGTTCCTAGAAATTATATCAGCGTGGATTTTACTCCATGCATAATCTAGCGCAGAATCTAAATTATTATTATTCTTACCACCACCTTGTGCTGAAAAGGCACTTCCACCACCTTTGCCGTCTATTAGAGTTATGGCATCTTTTAAAATAGAGCTCATGCTAATTATATTCAAATCCTTAGAGCACATAAATAAAAGATTTGCTTTATCTTGAGATTTTACTCCAAATAAGACTATAACTTTTGGAGAGGATACTAATTTTGTTGCTAACATATTAGTATATTTTAAATCCCCATTATCATAAATGCATTTAAGCATCCTGATATCTTCTATTTTTGGGGCTGCCTCTAACATATTTTGAACTTCGTACTGCGCAACCTCTGACTTTAGGGCCCTTTTTTCAGTAAGTGCTTTATTAAGTTCATCTGAAAGTCGTTCTACAACGGACGAAACTGTAGCATTATTGCAGGAAAAAAGTTTAGACATTTTTTCCATGGATTCATGTTTTAAGGCATAATCAGAAACAGCCCTTTGTCCACATATAAATTCAATTCTTATTCCAGTCTTATACTTTTCAAATTTTGTAACCTTAATTAATTGAACCTCAATAGTTGAACTAGGATGTATACCACAACATGGGTTTATATCAATATCACCTATCTTAACTATTCTTACTTTTTCACCAGCCTTTATTGGGAGTTTTTTAAGCGATAATTTTTTTAGTTCAGAGTTAGTTGGATATAGTACTTCTACTTTAATATTGTCTAATACAATTTTGTTAGCTTTTTTTTCGGCAATTTTAATTTCATTATTGCCAATAACTTTATCAATATCAATAGTTGTAGAATCCGTGCCGAGGTGAAACCCAATAGTAGTTGCATTAAATAGATCAGAAATAGCAGCAGAAAGTATATGCTGCCCTAGATGCTGTTGCATATAGTCAAACCGTTTATCAAAGTCTATGATGCATTTAACCCTATGAATTTTTAAAGGGTTCACGGCAACTACATGATAAATTTTTTCATCTTCTTCATACACATAGGTTACAGCAGCACCATTTATATATCCAGTATCACTTGGTTGACCACCACCTTCAGGGTAAAAATAGGTTTTGTCAAGTTCAACGTGATACTTGTTTTCTTTTTGGATTACGTTTATGACTTCAGCTGTAAATTCTGCTTGATATGGATTTTCGTAATATAACTTTTCCAAAGTTTTGCATCTCCTTTTGCGAGCTAGGCTTCAATAGAATACATGATGTGTTTTTAATCTAATTGTACCATAAAAATATTATGCTACAAAATAATACCGGGTTTTTACTTTGATTTTGTCATAAATTAGTAATAAATTCTAAATTATACAAAGAAAAATCCGAAAAAAAAAGGTTTACACTATATTTTGTAGAATATAATATTTTGAGAATGTTCTAAAAATAAGTCAATTCAGTTATAAAGTTAACGACATTTCAATGGATTTTTAAAGGGGAAATTAAAATGAGTGAATATGTTAATGATAATGTATTACAAGAAACAGATATTGATAAAGTTATTGAGTTATCAAAGGTTTTGTTATTTGAAAATGATAGAAATGCTTTGCATAGCAAGTTAATTAATATAATAAATAGTTATTTTAAAGTTAAAAGGGTATTAATTTTAGAGTGTGTAAATAGAAATTTTGAAGTAGTAATAGAATGGAAAGAGCAGTGTGGTGAAGCAATTTTTTATAATGAAAGAAATATTAAAGACACCTCTAATATATTTAGAGGCATTATAGAAGAAGTCTGTGATTGCAAAAAAGAAAAAGTAATTAATAAAGGTAGTGAAGGTTTTGAAGTTTTTTACCCATTGATTTACAAGGAAGAGTTATTAGAAATTATATACATAGAGAAAAATCTTGAATATAGTAATATGGATTTAAAAATGCTTAAGCTAATTTGCTTTCAGGTTGCGGCTGTTATGGAAAGAATAAGTATAGAAGAGGCTAAAGTTCAGAAAATTGAAAGTGAAGAAGAATATAAAAAGTTATTTGAATTATCTCCTGATGCTATATGTGTGCTCAGCGGTGGGAAAATAGTATTAGCTAATCCTGCGACTGAAGGATTATTCGATGTGAAGGACTCTAAGGATATAATTGGAAGAAGTATTATGGAGTTTGTTCATCTTGATTACATTGATATTGCTAGGAGTAGAATAAATATAATATATGAAGGCGGAATGACGACACCATTTATTGAAGAGAAATTTCTTACAAGTGGTGGGTCTGTTATTGATGTTGAGTTAGGCACAGCTGCTTTTAAGTATAAGGGGGAGCTAGCAGTTTTAATAGTGACTCGCAATATTGACAAAAGAAAAAAGATGGAGAGAAATCTAAGGGAGAGTGAAACACTATTAAGGGAGATAACTGAAAATACTTCTGATATGATTATAAAAACAGATACTGATGGTAGAATTAAATATATTACAGCTGCTCAAAAGGCGATACTTGGGTATGCTACAGATAATGTCATTGAAAGGCACGTTTTTGATTTTGTTTACGGGGATGATAAGAAAAATGTATTAAGGGAAATTAGAAAACTAATTACTTCAACTACAAATGAAAAATTCAAATGTAGATGCTTGCATGCAAATGGAGATATTGTATGGTTAGAGATTTGTGGTAGTAAATTATTAGATGATAATAATAAAGTTAAAGCCTTAATATTGTCATCAAGAGATATTACTAAGCGACTTGAAAACGAAGGGATAATGAAAGAAAATGAGGAAAAGACAAGATTTTTAAATCAAGCAATAAAATATGATAGATTTAGGACGGATTTTTTTGCGAATATATCTCATGAATTAAGAACACCGATCAATGTTATTTCGGGTACGATCCAGCTTATGGAACTTAAATTCAAGGAACTCTTTAATGTAAATGAGGGTAAAAGCAAGGAATATTTAAAAACTATGAAACAAAACTGTTATAGATTAATAAGATTGACTGACAACTTAATAGATGTAACAAAAATAGATGCGGGATATTTTGAAATTCATTTAGGTAATTGTAATATTGTTAGTATTATAGAGGAAATAACTTTGTCTGTAGCTGAGTATGTATCAAATAAAGGAATATCACTTTTATTTGATACAGAAATGGAAGAAAAAATAATAGCTTGTGATAAAGATAAAATAGAAAGAATAATGTTGAATCTCATTTCAAATGCAATAAAATTCACAAATTCAGGTGGAAATATTTTAGTATATATTTTTGAAAAAAAAGATAGTGTTGTTATCTCTGTTAAGGATACAGGTATTGGAATAGAAAAAGAAAAGCAACAATGTATTTTCGAAAGATTTATTCAAGTTGATAAGTCACTTACGAGAAATAGAGAAGGGAGTGGCATAGGATTATCTTTAGTTAAGTCGTTAGTAGAAATGCATGGAGGTAAAATGTTTTTAGAAAGCGAGATTAATATAGGAAGTAAATTTAGTTTTGAACTTCCTATAAAAAAGTTACTAGATATTGAGGAAGTTTTTGTTGATAATAATTTGAGTGTTAATAGTAATATTGAAAAGATTAAGATTGAGTTTTCAGATATATATTAATGTCTACTACCTTAGGGTTATACAGGAAACCGTGCTATAAATAGCATGGTTTTTTTTATAAGCCACCCTGCAAGGTAGGTTTTTTAAGTGAAAATCCTGTAACAGATAGTGGAATTTAAGAATTTGATTATTTTAGGTGATTAGCTTATTATATATATTGGGGTATTAGTATTTAGTGAAATTAATGCCGTGCTTAAAAAAGTATTAATTCGAAGAAAATCTTATGTTTTAAGGAGAAAATTTATGAAAGATAAAAGAATACTACTAGCGAATAGTTTATTATTAGGAGCGTTATTGTTATTTATTTCAATACCCTTAATAGCAATAAAGGTATTTAGATTACAGGGTTCTATAAGCGGGGATACCTCACTTCTACTTTCTGGAGGGTCAAGTGTTATAGCACTTGGTGGAATTGCTTTATTATATTGCAGGATTACTAAAAGAAGCTTTAATAAGGTAATGGTAATAAAGAAGATATCTCTAAAGCAAGTTTTTTTAATTATGTCTATATCAGTCGGTACTTATATTTTTGCAATAGGCGTTAATATGATAAGCATGAAGTTATTTCCCATTGCAATAAAGGATAGTATGGCAATATCTAAATTACTAAACAGTAGTTCAACATTATTAGGGTTAGTGGTGATAGTTTTGGTGCCAGCATTTTTTGAGGAAATATTTTTTAGAGGAATTTTCTTAGATGCTTATGAGGGGATAAATAAAAAAATTAAATTTTTTATAATAACTGCAATCTTTGCAACCTTTCATGGTAATGTAATGCAAATTATTTACGTAATGTTTTTAGGACTTGTTCTATTAAAGGTAAGGGAATATACAGGATCGCTTGTAGGGAGTATGACACTTCATGCAGTAAATAATGCAATATCTTTTATTTTAAGTAAAGTCGTAATGAATTATATGAAGCTTGCGGATAATGGAATAAAGAATGGTGTGATAGATCAAACACAAGTACAAGCAGTTGCGACAACTGATGCAATGGATGCTAGTTTAACTGTAATTTTACTTAGAGCTTCAATATTTTTACTAATCGGAGGATCTATATTATTTATAAACTTAAGAAAATTAAAAGAATATAAAGAGGGAAAATATGAATCAGAACTCATTGAAGAAGAAAAGGACAGTGAAGGAAAATATATAGCAAGAAAAGAAGAAATTATAGATATAGATAAAAAACAATATATTCCATTAGTTATATATTTTATTTCTATGACTGTGCTGGTTGTTCTAAGGTATTAAAGCATCTTCTGCGAAGATGAGTACCGGGGAATTTACAGCTTGACAATTTTTTTCTTTATGATAAAATATAAAAAATACAAATTTTAAATCGTATAACCCCAATAATATGGTTTGGGGGTTTCTACCAGGAACCTATAATTCCTGATTACGAAGAAGATACAATTATGTTTATCTTCTTTGTGGTCAGGATTTTTTATTTTTTGCTAATTAAATCATCTCCTGTGGAGCTGAAATGTCATTAAAATTAAAAGGAGGACAATATGGAATTTAAAAATTTACCTAAAATTGATTTACATTGTCATTTGGATGGAAGTGTAAGACCGGGAACAATAATTGATATAGCAAAAGAAGAGGGTATAAGTATTCCCTACTATGATATTGAAAATATTAGAAAAGAAGTTACAGCCCCAGCAGAATGTAAATCTCTTGATGAGTATTTAAAAAGGTTTGAAATTCCGAATTTAGTAATGCAATCAAAGGAGAGTTTAAGAAGAATTACATTTGAACTTCTTTGCGATTGTGCAAAAGAAAATGTAAAATATATTGAAGTTAGATTTGCACCACTACTTCATATAACAAAGGGTTTAAGTGTAGAAGACGTAATAGAGAGTGTAATATCTGGGATCAAATATGCAGAAGAGAAATATGATATAAAAGGAAATGTAATACTTTGCTGCATGAGATTTATGTCTATTGATAAAGCCTTTGAGGTTGTAAAAGCTGGCAGAAAGTACCTCTTGAAAGGTGTAGTTGCAATAGATTTATGTGGATCTGAAGGAGAAGGCTTTTGTGAAAAATTTATAGAACCTATATCCTTAGCTAAAGAATATGGATATAGAGTAACTATCCATGCAGGTGAAACGGGAATAGGAAAAAATGTCCTTGAAGCAGTGGAACTTTTGGGGGCAGAAAGGATAGGTCATGGAGTATTTATTAAAGACTGCATTGAAGCCTATAACATTGTAAAAGATAAAGGAATTACTCTTGAAATGTGTCCAACAAGTAACATCCAGACTAAAGCAATTGATACTTTTGAAAAACACCCAATTTATGATTTTTTTAATGATGGAATAAGGGTGAGCGTCAATACTGATAATAGAACTGTATCTGACACAAATATGACTAAGGAATGCGATGTATTATTAAGAGAATTTAACATTACGTTTGAGGAATATAAACAAATTTATCTTAATAGTGTTGATGCAGCATTTGCTGATTTAGAAACAAAGGAATGGTTAAGGAAATATATCTAAGTGATTAATACCCTAGTATATTAATCAAAAATTTGGTAGAATAATATTATTATAAGTGATATTATTTAAATAAGGTTAAATACATACCAAGTGATAATCTAAATTTAGTAGAACTTAATATATGGGCGGGCAATTTGATGTGTGGAACACTAGGATATGTCAATCCTATAGATTTATTAAAAAAAGAAATGAGCGAAATAGAAGACTAGATTACAAATTAAGTTTTTTAAATAAAGAGCAGATTTCATCCCATATTTAGGGATGAAATCTACTCTTTGTTTTTAAATAAGTTTCGAATATTAATTAACTTTCACACGTGTTAGAATTATTTTACATTTATTTTTATCCCTTAATTGTATATTATACAAAATATAATACTTGGGTATTTTCTATATACTTATGTTAAACTAAAATTCACGCGAATAAATGTTAGAATAAATTCTAATATATTGGTAACTTACAAAGAGGAGGGAAGTGCGTAAACGTCGGAAGAAATTATTTAAATAGGTTGGTGAGCAAATTGAAAAGAAAAAGGGTGAGAAGTAAAAGGATTTTTTTTGCAGGTATGTTATTTTCCATAGCATTTATGGGTCTTGTGAGTAGAATGGTTTATTTAATGGTTATTAATGGGCCAGATTATAAACAGCTGGCATTAAACAATTGGACAAAAACTATAAAAATAGCTCCCCAAAGGGGGGAGATTCTGAGCAGAAACGGTTCAAAATTGGCATTAAGTGCAGATGTTTACAGGGTTGATGTTGATTTAAATGTATTTAAAAGATACTTAGAAGTTAAAAAAATACCTGAAGAACAAGCCATTGAACAATTGTCGCAGAAACTGGATGTTAAAAAGAGCGAATTTGAAAAAATATTAGATAGCAAAGATGGCAATGGCAAGTTACTTAAATTTGTATCATTGAAGAGAAAGGTTGATAAGAAGGCTGTAGATGCGATTAAAGATTTGAAATATAATGGCATAATAATTTCAAACGATGTAGAGAGAATGTATCCAAATGATAGCGTTTTATCCCAGGTTATCGGACATACCAATTTGGAGGGAAATGGAATAAGTGGAGTAGAACAGAGTTATAATAATGAATTAGCAGGTATTCCCGGGGTAAAAGTGACAGAAGTGGATAGGAATAATAATGAATTGCCCTATAAAGAAGCAACCACGGTTCAACCTGTAAATGGAAAGGATTTAACATTAACTATAGATGAACAAATTCAAAATTTAGCTGAAAAAGTAGCAAAAGAAACATTGGATGAAAATAGTGCAAAGTCTGTAAGCATAATAATTATGAATCCGCAAAATGGTGAAATTTTGGCTATGGTTAATACACCGGGATATAATCTAAATAAGCCTTATGTAGAAGGGAAAACAGATAGTGAAGTACAGGAAATATGGAAGAATAGAGCTATCAGTAATGTGTTTGAGCCAGGATCAATTTTCAAGGTTATAACAGCTGCTGCTGCACTTGAAAATAACGTGGTGACGGACCAGGACCGATTTGTAAGTAATGGAAGCATTAAGGTTGGAAGTACAACATTGTATAATGATAATAAAGAAAATCATGGGGTTGAGACTTTTTCAGATATAATTAAAAATTCCGATAATGTTGGATTTGTTAAGCTGGGACAAAAAATTGGAGAGGAAAAATTTTATGAATTTTTAAAGGCGGCTAACTTTGGACAGAAAACCGGTATAGATTTGCCAGGTGAAAGTACTGGCTTAATAAAGGATTTAAATAGTATTAAACCTATTGATCTTGCTACAATGGCCTATGGGCAAGGTGTAGCGGTTAGCCAAGTGCAGTATATCGCTGCCTTCAATGCAATAGCTAATGGAGGTACATGGATAAGACCCCATGTTATGAAAGAGATATCACACATGGTGGAAGATAAAAAAGTTGTGGATAAAAAATATGATAATCTTGGTGAAAAGGTTATAACCAGCAAAGAAAAAGCAGCTGAATTAAGAATGTATTTGGAAAGAGCTGTTAAGGAGGGAACTGGAAAGGATACCTATATGGAGGGGTACCGCATAGCTGGAAAGACAGGAACTGCAAATAAGGTTAACAGTACCGCAGGGGGTTACGGTTCTGGTAAATATGTAGCATCCTTTGCAGGTATGGCTCCTGCTAATAATCCAGAGGTAACATTGATAGTTACAATAGAAGAGCCAAACCCGGAAAAATATTATGCTGCCCAGACAGCAGTACCGGCAGCACGTAAGTTATTTTCAGGGTTGTTTAGAATACTTAACATGTCTACGGAAAATGTGAGTGATACAAATTAATACTAAATGAAAATAAAGAGCAGATCTCATCCCATATTAGGGATGAGATCTGCTCTTTGTCTTTTGAATAAGTATCGAATATTAATTAACATTCACAGGTGTTAGAATTATTTTGCATTTATTTTTATTCCTTCTTTTTTAGCCTTATGCTGAAAGATCAAACCTAAAATTTGCAAAGCAATTAATGGAGTTAAAGCAACCATGGCAATTACGCCAAATCCATCGATTAATACATTCGCTCCTTCAATGGCCTCAGCGGCACCTTGTGCAAAGGCTAAAATAAAAGTTGCTGCCATTGGACCAGAAGCTACACCGCCAGAGTCAAATGCTATTCCTACGAATAGTTTCGGCACAAAATATGACATAATAATTGAAATTGCGTATCCTGGTAAAAGAAAATGCCACAACTGAATCCCGGGTACAACTATTCTTAACATTGATAATGCTACTGCAAAGGCAACTCCGATAGAAAGAGTAAAAATTACTGCCTTCTTTTTTATATATCCATGAGTAACAATTTCTATCTGATCTGTAAGTACATGCACAGCCGGCTCAGCTAATATTACCACTAATCCAAGTATGAACCCAACAATGACAAGAATCCAACTACTATGTAGGGAAGCAATACTGTGTCCGACTACAGTTCCAATCTCTATAAAACCAGCATTTACTCCTGTTAAAAATAATATCAGTCCAATAAAAGAATATAGAATACCTCTCAATATCTTTGAAAATTCCTTTTTTGAAAGCTTAAATGATATTTTATTGAATATAAAAAATAATAATAATAATGGAAGCAAGGTGAAAAAAACTTCACTTATCATAGTTGGAAATTTTTCAATAAATGGATTTATAATTGAGGTTGAGCTGACAGTACTAGTGCTTAGGTCGCCAACAATTTTATCAGACTTTGATATAAGGCTCATAATAATAACGGATAAAATAGCGCCTGTGGATGCTACTGCTACTAGTCCGAAACTATCTTCTTCCGAGGATATTCCATCTTTTTTTAGTGAAGACACTCCTAACGCAAGTGCTAATATAAATGGAACGGTCATTGCGCCCGTAGTAGCACCAGAAGCATCAAATGATATTGCTAAAAATTCAGAAGATGTAAATAAAGATAGAACAAAAATAACCAAATATATTGCAGTTAACATTTTCTTTAATGATTTATTATAAATTATTCTTAATAAACCTATAGATAGCATAATTGCAATACCAATAGATACAACAACTAAAATCGAAAGTTTAGTTATTGATCCTGATGTTACAGTACTAACTTGAGAAGCAAGAATTTGCAAATCTGGTTCAGCAATTGTAATAAAAAAACCGAGTATTAATCCCGAAAAAACTAAGACCAATACTTTACTGTTTTTAGCAAGAGAACTTCCCATTAAAGTACCAATAGGGGTAACTCCAGTGTCCACACCAAGTAAAAATATAGACAGTCCAAATATTATGAAAATTGCGCCTATTAAAAATCTAAGTATTAGATGTGTTTCAAGAGGGATGATTGTAAAATTCAATAGTAATACTATTAAAGTAATTGGGAGTACAGAAAATAAAACTTCTTTAAATTTTTTAATAATGATATTCAAATATAAGACACCTCCATTTAAAGTCTAAAAATTAGGATATATATTGTTATTTATTTGCGTTTAATATGTAAAAATTCAATGAAATTGTTCACTTGCTCGAGTTCTTGGTCGGTTAGATCATCAGTGCCAGTAAGGTGTACAGTGGTAATAGGAGAATGGGTGCTATCCATATATCCTGCCGCCTTCATAATATCATCGTAGGGCATCTCAAGAGCTCTTGCTATGCATTTTAATACCAGTGGTGATGGATTCTTTCTTTCTCCATTTTCAAGTCGATGTATCTCCGTATGACTTATGTCTGCAAGTGAAGCTAGCTTACGACTAGATAAATTTCTTGAAGTTCTATGTTCAAAAATAAATTTCCCAATATCGCTCACGATAATACCTCCATTAAAATAATATATTGTAAGTATAACATATTTGTAACCTAAAAGCAACAATATCATGCATTTCGGTTCTCATAGGTTCCGTAATTATTGAAGAATAGAGGGAATAAATGTTGAAATGGAAGGAAATAAATCATGAAGGATGTGGTTAATTATATATCCTTACTAACAAAGCACTGATTTACAATAAATTGGTGATTTGTTAGTGGTTTTCCAAAAAAAAACAGCGATTTGTATACGGATTGCTGTTTTTTTTATATAAAATATGGTATAATAGAAAGTGATTGGAAATTAAGCGTGGATGAAAAAACATACAAAAAACTTGTATTTTGTATGTTTCGTGGATGATTAAGAAGGAAGGAAAAGAAAGATGATAATGCTTCAGAAAATATATAATCTTTGTGAATGTTTTGAAAAGCAAGATAGAAAAGCATGTATTGTTAAATTAATAGATAAGGGCTACAGCGAAGGGTCTGCAACAATATATTATAACATTTGGAGGAGGCATTACATGGATTCGAGTAGTAAAGATTTAATGCTTTCAGGTATTTATATAGAAACTCATAGAGTAAGAAAACTTTTAGAAGAGTGTACTTTTATGGAACGTCAAAGGTATCTTGAAGCTTTAAGTAAAGAGCAACTTGTTAGAATAGCACAGGCAGTACTCAAATAAAATTACAAAACAAATTTGTTAAATAAAAGTAATTTATTTAAAGAGTTATGGGTGTTTTTTAGTTATAATTAAATAGTGGGTAATAATTTAAAAAACTAAAGGGAGGGTTATTTACATGGATGTAGAAAAATTAACGGTAAAGGTTCAACAATCCTTAAATGAGGCTCAATTATTAGCTGTAAAAAATAATCATCAACAGGTAGATACTGTGCATTTATTTGCAGCACTTATAGCTCAAGAGGACGGTCTTATTCCTAATATATTTAGTAAAATGGGAGTGAATACAGCAAAGCTTAATGAGGAGATTAACAAAGAAATAAATAGTATGCCAAAAGTTACAGGAAGTGGTGCAGATAGTGGATCAGTTTATGCTACTAGAAGGTTTGAAGAAGTTTTTGCACGGGCCGAAGATGAAGCTAAAAAGTTTAAAGATTCTTTTATAAGTGTAGAACATGTAATGCTTGGACTTATAGATGTGAATTCTAAAGACATTCGAGATATTTTAAAGAAATTTAATATAACTAAAGAAGCTTTTTTAAATGTGTTATCGACCGTTAGGGGAAATCAGAGAGTGGAAAATGCTGATCCAGAGGGCACTTATGAGGCATTAGTGAAATATGGAACAAACCTTGTGGAACAAGCTAAAAAACATAAACTAGATCCAGTGATAGGAAGAGATGAGGAAATAAGGCGGGTTATAAGAATACTTTCTAGAAGAACTAAAAATAATCCAGTGCTTATAGGAGAACCAGGAGTAGGTAAAACTGCTATAGTAGAAGGGCTAGCCCAAAGAATTGTAAAGGGAGACGTACCAGAAGGGCTTAAAAATAAAATAATATTTTCTTTAGATATGGGAGCACTTATTGCGGGGGCCAAATTTAAAGGTGAGTTTGAAGAAAGACTTAAAGCAGTGCTTAAAGAAGTAGAAAATAGTGAAGGTAGAATAATTTTATTTATAGATGAAATTCATAATATAGTGGGAGCAGGGAAATCAGAGGGTTCTATGGATGCTGGAAACATGATAAAGCCACTGCTAGCCAGAGGAAGCCTTCATTGCATTGGGGCGACCACTTTTGATGAGTATAGGAAATATTTGGAGAAGGATAAAGCCTTAGAGCGAAGGTTCCAACCAGTAACTGTCGAAGAACCTACAGTTGAAGATTCTGTGTCAATACTTAGAGGTCTTAAAGAAAAATTTGAAATATATCATGGTATAAGGATTCATGATTCAGCCATTATTGCTGCAGCAAAGCTTTCGAATAGATATATAACGGCGCGATTTCTTCCAGATAAGGCAATAGATCTTATAGATGAAGCTTGTGCTATGATAAGGACTGATATAGATAGTATGCCTACAGATATGGACATGGCTAAACGTAAGATATTTCAGTTAGAAATTGAAAAGAAGGCTTTATCTAAAGAAAAGGATGAGGCTTCAAAGAAAAGGCTCATAATACTCGAAAAAGAGCTAAGTAATTTAAAAGATAAAGATAATGAGATGACAGCAAAATATGAGAAAGAAAAGTCTAAGATAGTTGAAATTAGAAATTTGAAAGCAGAGCTCGATGCTTCAAGGGGGGACATAGAAAAATCAGAAAGAGAATATGATTTAAATAAAGTGGCAGAGCTTAAATATGGAGTAATTCCTAAGCTAGAAGCTCAGATAAAAGAAAAAGAAAAAGAAATTCATAAAAATAATGAAACAGCCATGCTTAAAGAAGAAGTAACCGAAAATGAAATTTCACAGATAGTATCAAAGTGGACTGGTATACCTGTAACAAATCTCCAAGAAAGCGAGAGGAAGAAGCTCCTAAGACTTGAAGATGAATTATCTGAGCGGGTAATTGGTCAAAAAGAAGCAGTAACTGCAGTGTCAAATGCAGTAATAAGGGCGAGGGCCGGTATGAAGGATCCAAGAAGACCTATTGGTTCATTTATATTCCTTGGGCCTACTGGTGTCGGAAAAACTGAACTTGCTAAAACTTTAGCTAAAATTTTATTTGAGAGTGGTGAAAACATAATAAGGATAGATATGTCGGAATATATGGATAAATATTCTGTGTCAAGACTTATAGGGGCACCACCAGGATATGTAGGTTATGAAGAGGGCGGTCAGCTTACAGAAGCTGTTAGGCGGAAACCTTATAGCGTAGTATTATTTGATGAAATAGAAAAAGCTCACGAGGATGTGTTTAACATATTTCTTCAAATACTAGACGAGGGACGCCTAACTGATAATCAGGGCAAGATTGTGAATTTCAAAAACTGCATAATAGTTATGACTTCAAATATCGGAAGCAACTACCTCTTGGAAAACAAAGAAAGTGGAGGCATAGAACAGCATATCCGTGATAGAGTTATGGGCGAGCTAAAATCCAAATTTAAACCGGAATTTTTAAATAGATTAGATGATATTATATTATTTAAACCATTAGAAACAAAAGAAATAGAAGGAATAGTTGATATATTCCTAGTAGATATTCAAAATAGGCTTAAAGATAAAAACATATCAATGAAAGTAACTACGGATGCTAAAGAACTTATGGCAGAAGAAGGCTACGATCCAATCTACGGTGCACGTCCGTTAAAGAGATATATTGAAAATGTTTTAGAAACATCTATTGCAAAGAAAATTATTAGGGGAGATATAAATGATGGTTCTATCATCGGTGTAGATGCAAAGGATAATCAAATTATAATAGAAAAAATTTAACTTAATAGAGCTATTAAAAGTCACTTTTCATTGAGGTGGATTTTGACAGATAACGGTAAAAGCAAGATAATCTAAAAGATAATAATAAAAGCACTTACTTAGGTAGGTGCTTTTATTATTATTTTTATATAAAATCACTAAATATTAGGTGTCATGGCTAACAAGTGGCGGTGATAACATCTAGCATTGAAAGTTTAGTTAGTGATATAATATAACTAAAGAAGCTGATTTGTATGGTGTAGATTGAGCCAAGATTTGTGAGGGTGATTAAATGAATTTCTTAGTAAACTTAATAATAAAGACATCGGTAGATACATTATATTTGACAGGGATGATAATTCTTGTAGGATTCATCCTTGGCTTTTTAAGGGAGCATTCAATAGAAAATTTGCAAAGGAGTTTTGGGTGGAAGGCAGTTGCTATTACCGCTATTGTAGGTGTTCCCATACATGAAATTTCTCATGCTATTTTTTGTTTTCTCTTTGGGCACAAAATTACAAAAGTGGTACTAATACAAAAGAGAGACGAAAATGGTGTACTTGGGTATGTAAAGCATGCCTATAATCCTAATAGTGTATATCAACAGATAGGTAATTTTTTCATAGGCACTGCACCTATATTCGGAGGAATCGCGTCTATAATAGCTTTAATGTACGTCATAATTCCTAAGACATATAATGAATTTATAACTATATCTATTAATAATTTAAATGTAACTAAATTAAACGGTATAGCTCTGAATGGAATAATGACTTCTTATGTTAATTTAATAAAAATAATCTTTTCAATTAAGAATTTTACTAATCCCTATTTTATATTGTTTTTATTTTTAGCTATATGTATTTCATCTCATATATCGTTAAGCTCTGCGGATATTAAAGGGGCCTCTAAGGGATTATTTATAATATTCCTAATAATATTAGGTCTCAATACCCTTGGCATTTCGAGATTTGTTATGGCTGAAGATATATTGAAATATAACATTGTATTAATAGGATTTCTCATAGTATCATTGATTTTTTCAAGTATAACTTACATTGTAAGTTTACTAATATCATTAATAAAAATATAATGAAATGAAAGCACTGTTTGTTATTTAGCTAGAGCCTAGTATATTAATTAAAAATTTGATACAATAAATATAATTGTTATAAAGGATGTGAAGGTTTTGGAACTAGAGGATAAAGATAAGGATATTATAAAAGAAGTTTTAATAAAAAAAATAAAACCATTTCTTATATATATATTTGGATCATATGCAAAAGGAACTTCACGCGCAAATAGTGATATAGACATAGCATTTTTAGGTGATGAAGCTTTTAGTGAATATGAAATATTTATGATTTCACAAGAGATTGCAAGTTTACTTAATAGAGAAATAGATCTTGTAGATTTAAGAAAATCATCTACAGTATTTAAATCACAAGTAGTAGGAACAGGTAAAACGATTTATTGTAATAATGATACGAGAAGAATGTATTTTGAAATGTATACATTTAAGGAATACGCTTTATTAAATGAAGAAAGAGCAGCTATATTGGAAAACATAAAGAAGAGAGGCAATGTGTATGGGGAATGATAGTGTAGGATGTATTTAAATGAAAATATAACCATAAAAATTCAAGAGAAAAAGGTAACAACAATGATTAAATTCATTGTTGTTACCTTTTTTCTTCTTAGTTATTTGTTTATAATTTTTGATTCACTGTATAAGAAAGATGCGACACCTTTGAATAACACAACAGTTGAGTTTTTTTAAAAATAGAGTATACTATAAAAGAGAACGGAGGTTTTCTAATGCAATATTTGAAGGAAGAGGTAAGAAATAATATAGTAGAAGAATCTCTAAAGGAATTTAAACAAAGGGGATACAAAGGCACATCAATAAGGGGGATAGCTAAGAACTCTGAAACATCAGTGGGGAATTTTTATAAATATTTTCATAGTAAAGATGATTTGTATGAAAAATTAATTGGACCTGTATATGATAGACTAATGGATTACATTAATCAGTTTAATGAAGTAGAAATAAACGAAGAAGCAGATGATATTTTTTATAAATTAATGGAAAAGATAATGGAGATATTTAAAGAAAATAGCATAGAAATTACAATATTACTTAATAAAAGCGAAGGATCGAAATATGGAAATTGTAAAAAGACCTTCGTTGAGTTCGTAACTAGAATAGTTTCAGAGAAAATGAAATATGAGCTGTCACTCCAGGGGAAAAGACTTAAAAATAATTTTATTATTTATCTTATATCATATAACCTTGTGGAGAGTATTTCTATCATTTTAAGAGAGAAAGACGACGGAGCTCAGGTGAGAAAACTTATTATTGATATAATAGATATATTTTATAAAAATATTATGAGCAAGTTAGATTGTGAAAATATAAGTTAGGAGATAAAAAATGAAGAATTTTATAGAACTAAAAAATGTGAAAAAAACTTATACCATGGGAGAAGTTATCATCAAAGCAGTAGATGATGTTTCATTTTCTATAGAAAAGGGTGAACTTGTTGTAGTTATTGGTGCTAGTGGTGCAGGTAAAACAACAATACTTAACCTTTTGGGAGGTATGGACCAGGTTACTACTGGAAATATTATAGTGGATGGCAATGATATAAGTGAATACAATAAAAAAATGCTCACAAAATATAGGCGTGACGAAATAGGATTTGTATTTCAGTTCTATAATTTAGTACAAAATTTAAATGCAATTGAGAATGTAGAGCTTGCAGTTGAAATTTGTAAAAACCCAATGAATCCTGAAGAAGTACTTAAAAATGTAGGCCTTGAAAATAGAATGCGGAATTTCCCGTCGCAGCTTTCGGGAGGAGAACAGCAAAGAGTTTCCATAGCGAGGGCCCTTGCAAAAAATCCTAAGTTACTTCTTTGTGATGAGCCTACAGGAGCACTGGATTATAATACTGGTAAGTCGATACTTAAGTTACTATCTGATACTTCAAAAAAGCATGGCATGACTGTCATAGTCATTACACATAATTCCGCTATAACCCCTATTGCTGACAAGATAATAACAGTTAAAAGTGGTAAAGTTGAAAGCGTAATGAAAAATGATAATCCAATGTCTATCGAAAGCTTGGAGTGGTAGAAGTGAAGAAAACATTTTTTAAAAATTTATTTAGAGACATAAAAAAGACACTTTCAAGGTTTTTATCTATAGTAATAATCATTGCAATGGGAGTAGCTTTTTATGCTGGAGTTCGAGCTACTAGTCCAGATATGAAAAAATCAGCGGATTTTTATTTTAATCAAACTGAGTTTATGGATTTTAAACTTATATCTACACTTGGACTTACAAAGGATGACTTAGCTGAGGTCCAAAAACTAAAAGGTGTAAAAAAGGCTGAGGGTTCATTTTCAATAGACGCAGTAGTTGAAAAAGATAAACATTCCCTGGTGATTAATGTTAATTCAATTCCTCCTGAAAGTGGCATAAATAAGATAAAAATCGTCACAGGAAGAATAGCAAAAGCTAACAATGAAGTTGTAGTGGAAGAAGGATTTTTAAAAGAAAATAAACTTAAAATAGGGGATGTTATAGAACTTAAATCAGGAAAAGATGCTTTAATAGATAATGACCTAAAAAATAGCAGATTTAAAATAGTAGGAACAGCGCTGTCACCTTTATACTTATCAGCTCAAAGACAGCTAAGTTCAGTTGGTAATGGAACTGTTCGGGGATTTATTTATATACTACCTGATGTATTTAAAAGCGATGTTTATACAGAAATATATGTAAAAGATGATAGTGAAGAATCAAAAGATAGTCTTATATTAAGTGAAGATTATAAAAAAACTTCTAACAATATGAAGCAAGATCTTAAGGACATTGGAGTTATAAGAAGTAAAGTAAGGTATTCGCAAATATTGAAAGCTACGCAAGGTAAAATAAACATAGCAGAAAATAATGATATTAAAAAACCAGAATGGTATGTTCTTGGAAGAGATGCTAATCTGGGATATGAAACATATAGACAAGATAGTGAAAGAATAGATAACATAGGCAAGGCCTTCCCACTTATATTTTTCTTAGTGGCAGCTTTAGTTAGCCTAACAACTATGACGAGAATGGTTCAAGAAAATAGAATTGAAATAGGAACTTTAAAAGCTTTAGGATATTCAAGAATGGCCATAACTACTCACTATTTAATATATGCACTTTTAGCTAGTATAACAGGTAGCATAGTAGGTGTGTCTTTCGGATTTAGACTTTTTCCTCCACTTATAATGAATGCTTATAGCTCGCTTTATTCTATTCCAAGTTCTTTAACTCCTTTTAACCCTAGTTTAGCGCTTCAATCTTCATTAATCGCTATACTATTTACAACTCTTGCAGCGGGAGCGGCGACACTTGAGGAATTAAGAGAAGCACCAGCATCTTTGATGAGACCAAAACCGCCAAAGGCTGGAAAGACTATATTACTCGAAAAAATAACTTTTATATGGAAAAAGTTGAGTTTTACAAGTAAAGTTACTGCAAGAAATATATTTAGATATAAACAAAGGTTTTTCATGACCGTAATAGGCATCGCGGTGTGTACAGGACTTATGATAACAGGATTTGGACTTAAATCAGGAATAATGGGTGCTGTGGAAAGTCAGTTTACAAATATATATAGATATGATATGCAGTCAACACTTAGGAAAGACATAGACGATAATCAAAAAGATATCACACAAAATAAAATAATGAAAGATGATAACGTAAAATCAGTTTTATTTTCATATACAAAAAATGGAACGGTGGATCTTTATAAATCTGGTAGAGAAGATGCATATTTAGTGGTTACAGAAGATAAGAAGGAACTTAATAAGTATATTAATCTTACAATGAAAGGTACAGATCTAAGCCTTAAAGAAGATGGTGTAATTATTACTGAAAAATTATCGAAACTTATGAATAAAAAAATTGGAGACATATTTGAGATAACCATAAATGATAAAGTGGTAAAAGCTAGAATCTCAGGCATAACAGAGCATTATCTGCAACATTATATTTACATAAGCTCTGATTATTATAAAAAAATAACTGGGGAAAATCTTAAATTTAACGGGTTTTATGGACTTTTAAAATCCACATCAGATAGTGCAGAAGATAACACCACAAAGGTACTAACACGGACTCAAAATATAGGATCTATAAATTACAAAAACAAAGCACATTTTGATTTTAATAAAACCACGAAGAGTATAAATTCAGTGGTGCTCGTTCTAATAGTATCCGCAGGAGTCCTTGCTTTTGTTGTAATATATAACCTTACAAATATAAATGTAAATGAAAGAAAAAGAGAGTTGTCTACAATAAAACTTTTAGGATTTTATGATAGTGAACTTGCACTATATATATACCGTGAAAATATTATATTAACGGTAATAGGAAGCCTAACTGGAATAGCTGTGGGAATACTCCTATGTGGGTTTGTAATTAACACTTCAGAGACTAATGTAATGATGTTTATGAGGAAAATTGACCCTATTTATTTTCTATATTCAGTGTTACTTACAATTTCATTTTCTATAATTGTAAATTTAGTTATGTACAGAGAATTTGGTAATATAGATATGATAGAATCACTTAAAAGTGCAGAATAACACTACTAATTCAAGTAAATGCGTTGTACTTTAGAGATATTGATATTATGAATGACATAGAAAATAATAGCTTTCTTTGTCATGGGAGGATCTGCAAATTATATTATAAAAGCTGTGAAATTAATTTCATAGCTTTTATAGATTTAGACTTCTACTGAAGTTTTATTTTTGCTAGGTCAGTTATCCTACCACTTGTAGAAGTGGGGGACTTTCCTTCTTAAATGTCGTTAAAGCTATAATGTTATTCCTTAGCAAAATTTGAGTACCGGATACTTCCAGCACTATAGAAGGTTAATGCTATTAGTATTAATACAAAAACATTAGGAAACAATACTGATTTTTCTATACTTCCAAGTGACCAATAAAATGGAGTAAACTTGCTTAATGTTACAATTATTTTTGGAACCTTAGTTGAAGTTTCTCCAAAAGTTGCTGCCATATATATGAAAAACATTGTCATTGATATTAAAGTTATAACTAAAGATCCAGCCCCTGGATTTTTAAAAATCCTATTGACCATTATGGCGAGGCTTATGGATACCATACTCATTAAAGAGATATTTAATAGTAAGATCCCAAAATTTACAAAACTAATTTTAAATAATAACTTCATTACCATAAAGGATGCTGTATACATTATAGTTTGTGTAATAATCATAGAAAGATAAATACTTCCTATTATTGCATAACCTTTATTAGCAGTAGATAAAAATCTTTCTAATATTCTTCCTTGCCTAAGTTTTAACAAATCTGTACTTATAATACTTGAAAATGAAACTAAAAAAAACATCATCATAACAATGGGCATAAACTCATCTGCTGAAACTATCTTTTTTTCCATATTATATTTAAGCTTTACAATATTTTTATTTAACTCCTTGTCATCATTTATAATATTACTATTTTTTAGTATTTGAACCTTAAATAATTCATTTACCTTCTGTTCTATCTGTATTTCAAATATTTGAGTACTATTTCCTTCTTCTAGTTTATAGGAGTTTATTGTTGGTTTTTTATTATCATTTATTTGCTTAGCAAAGTCTCTCGGTATTTCATATAGTGCAATTACCTTATAGTTTTTTAATGACTCTAAGGCCTCTTCCTTATTATCATAAACACTAGGTGGTTTTATTTTTCCAACTAAATCCTTTCCTAAATCTCCTTTATCTAAATTAACCACCGCTACTTTTAAATTCAAATTCTGACTGCTAGGTTCGGAACCAAACAAACTACTTGAAAAAAGAACAACTGCAATAGGGAGTATAAACATAAAAATAATACTTTTATAATCCTTAAAATGCTTTTTACAATTAACTAATACCACATACAAAAACTTCATACTTATACCTCCCATCTTGTTTTTACTTTTAATATACTTATGCAATATGCAATTATAGATATCAATAGCATAATAATTAAAGACTTGCTAATAGTGGTAAAGGAATTGAAAAGCATACAATTTGTATAGGATTCTGAAATGATATTTCCTGGTGAAAACTTTGAAATACTTACAAATATCTTACTATTTACTTCTTTTAATGGAACAAAGCCGCCGCCAAATAAAATATGAGTATACATTAATACTATAACTACAGCATTAGCAGCATTTTTACCGAAAAACGCTATTATAATTCCCGCTACACTTGTTATTAAGAGACTTTGACATATTAATATTGCTATTATATTTAATGGATTTACTCCTTTAAAAGCTAGTCCTGTTATTCTAAAGGATATAATATATAATACTCCATAAACTGAACTCATTAAAAAGAAGGCCAATAAATCCAAATTAAAAAAATCACATTTTGTCATAGGAGTAGACATAAGTCTTCTATTACTTCCATTTGATTTATCCATATTAAATCCTGAAATACAACTCATAATCATTGTAAATACCATAAATGTCATCATTGTTGCAGCTTGATTTTCAAAGGATGATAAAACACTTTCTCCTTTAATTATATTTTGCTTCAAGGTAGCAATGTCTGAATTTTTATTTATATTAGTAATAACCTCATTAAATAATTTTTCTTTATCCATTATACTCATGCTATTAATTTTATTAGAAATTACCACAGTTTCTGTTAAGCTTTTTCCGTACTCTTCTATAACACTTTTTATAATTAATTCATTTATACTTGAAACTCTTTTCTTCTCGTTAGCTGATATAGTGGTTTCCTTTAGACTAATTATATTTTTCTCATAGCCCTTTGGCACCGTTACTTCATATTCAGCTTTATCTGTAACATTAAAAATTTCTTTTAACTCTTTTGTTTCAAATAACTCTTTAAAGTTTTTAGATGTTTTACTATTATCCTTATCTATAATGTTAATATTGATCTTATCCTGGCTTACCGATGGCTTAAACATATCCTTTTGAATAGTACCCATAAGCCCAGCAATTACTAAAGGGAAAATAGAAAACATTAATACTAATATTTTCCATTGGGCTAATATCCCCTTAAGAATAACTTTTATTGTAGCTTTTATTCTCATTTTCATTCCCCCTAATCCCTTAATTTTTTTCCTGTAAGTAAGAGAAATACTTCCTCTAAGGAGGCTTCTTCCACGTTAAATTTCTTAATTTTTCTATGCTCCCTAGTTAATAACATTAGTAGCTCTTCAAAATTAAAGCTCTCCTCATTTACATAAATTGAAACCTCTTCATCATTAATAAAGCAGTCCTTAACTCCTTGTAATTTCTTTATCTTAAGTAAAAATTCATCATCATTGTAATCCAAAGTAAATTTAATAGTACCATGAATATTTGCCATAGACTTAATCATTGATTTTGATCCAAAAGCAATTTCTGATCCTTCGTCTAAAATAAATATATTGTTACACAGCTGTTCAACTTCCTCCATATAGTGAGAAGTATATATTACGGTTGTATTGTTCTCCTTATTTATCTTCTTAATAAACTCGAAGATATAGTTTCTAGATTGAGGATCTACTCCCACTGTTGGCTCATCTAATATAAGAATTTTAGGTCTATGCATTATTGCTACTGCTAAATTTAATCTTCTCTTCATTCCTCCTGAGAATTTTTTAACCTTTACTTTTTTCTTTTCACGTAACCCAGTTACTATTAGTGCCTCTTCAATTCTTTCCTTTAAAAGCTTTCCGCAAAGGCCATAGAAAGCTCCAAAATACTCAAGATTATCATAAGCAGTTAGTTGTTCTATTAAAGCTAGTTCTTGTGGCACAAGTCCTATAAGTTCTTTTGCTTTTATTGGCTCCTTTGATATGGAGTGCCCTCCCATAATAACGTCTCCACCATTTCCTTTAATGAGTCCTGTGATAATATTTATTAATGTGAATTTACCTGCTCCATTAGGTCCTATTAATCCAAATATATCTCCCTCTTTTATTTCAAAAGATATATTATCTAAAACTAATTTATCATCAAATCTTTTTGTTACATTTTTTACAATTATATTATTCATAAAAACTTACCCCCTTAATCTCTCTATTTATATTCTAGAGGAATCAAGGGGGTATTACCAGTACCAGGAGTAACTGTAAAAGTTACTCAAGTCACTTTTTAGCTATTATATTGTTTTTTGATTGTTTTTCAATCTGCTATGCTGTTTTTAAATGCAAATATGGTAAGTTGAGTTCTATCCCTAAGGGAAAGTTTTTGTAATATACTACTTATGTTATTTTTTATGGTCCCTTCTGATAAAAATAAATTTTCCGCAATTTCCTTATTTGCTAAGCCATTAGCCACTTCTCGAATTATATTTAGTTCTTTATCAATTAAATCATTACTGATTTTTATCTGTTCTAAATTGCTTTTCTTATTATAATTTATATTTTCATTAAGGATTTTATATACCACCTCTGGATTTATAACCACATTTCCCTTAAAACACCCTTTTATTCCCTCATAAATCAAATCATAATCACTATCCTTTAAAAGATATCCTGATGCACCATATTTTAATGCTTCATGAATATATTCCAAATCATTAAAGGTAGTTAAAATCAAAATTTTGATGTTTTCAAACTCCTTTTTAATTAGTTTTGTTCCAAGTACCCCATCACACTTAGGCATTCTAACGTCCATAAGCACAACATCTGGCTTACTTTTTCTGCATTCAATTAAAGCTTCTTCACCATTTGCTGCAGTACTTATAACTTCAATATCTTCATAAGTATTAAGTATCATGTTCATACCTGTTCTAATAAGTTTTTCATCATCCACCAGCATTACCTTAATCTTGTCCATGATTTTCCTCCTGTGAATGAATTTTAAGCTTCTCCACCTTATCTAACTCTATTTTTACTAAAAACCCATCTCCACGCTTTGTTGCATACTCAAAAATACCGCCTATTTCCGTTACCCTTTCTCTCATACCCTTAAGCCCGATTCCTTCTACTAAGTTGTCCATTCCTATGCCATTGTCTTTTAATGTAACTACCAATTTATAATCATTAAATGCCATGAAAATTTCAATCAATGTAGCTTTACCATTCCATACACTGTTAGCTAAAAACTCCTGAATTATCCTGTAAATTACAAAGGCTTGATCTGGGTTTAAAGACCACTTTTTTTTTGTAAAAGCAAGTCTAACCGCAACTCCCGTCAGTTTTTTGAAATTTTTTATAAGCTCCTCAATTATTAAAATACCCTCATAGTTCTCAAATTCTTTAGGTTTTATTTCCCTTACAGCCATTCTAACCTCATTTAAGCTACTTTGAGTAAATTTTCTAAGCTCTTTTGTTACTTGTTTTGCAGTTTGTTGGTTTATTTCTATTGTTCTTTCAATAGCTCCTAGTTGTATTATTATTACTGATAATGCATGTCCTACACTATCATGTATTTCTCTTGAAAGCCTGTTCCGCTCTCTTAGCAGCGTTAATTCCTCTATAGAACTAGCATAAACTTCTAAATCCCTGTTAGCACTCTTAAGTTTTTCTTCTGAAATTCTAAGCTTATCATAAAGCATCTGTGCTTCAATCTTTCTATCACTCTCATCTTTTATTAAGTATAATATAGCAACAACAACTATTAATAAAGCTACATTTATAAATTTAAATTCCAGGTTTTCATCTAAAGAAAGTACAACCCCCTGTAAAATTATAGCTAAATTAAAAATATGCTTGACTGGTTTTTCAAAAAGTATATTACTATCAAGAGCTAGTAATATAAGATAAGTAATAAGGTATCCACCAATCCATTTATAAGGAACAACTATGAATATAAACTCGATTACAAATGATACTATTTTATAAAAAGTTTTATTTAATGAAAAAAATCTTATCTGATTATTTATTAAAAATACAAATATAAATATTATCATTGATGTAGTTAAATTTATTCCATTTACAACTATTCCTAATAACATTATCAATATCAAAAAATACCTTATAAAAACAAGCAAACTTTTATTCCACATAACTCCTCCTGAATATAATCGCATTAATTTCTCTAATATATTATTTTACCCCGTAAACTACTTACCTCATTTCATTCCTTGATCCTCTATGTATTTTCTAACTATATCTATAGGAGCACCACTAGTTATTACTTCAAGCCTATACTTTATAACCAATACTAAATGATAATTCAACAAGAATACTGAATGATTATTTGTATCTAAAATCATTATGTTTACCCATTTCATAACTTTACTACTGATTCTATAGTACATTACTAATAGCAACTCGTCAAAAAGTTATTATTTTGGGTATCGAACCTAAAATAATTGGATACGCTGAAAACATGATATGAAGTTGTCATATAATTTTGATATAATATATTTGGGTGATTATAATGCAAATTAATAGGTTATTTGAAATTGTATATATGCTATTAAAGAGAAAAAAAATTACCGCAAGGGAACTAGCGGAACATTTTGAAGTTTCACAGCGGACTATTTATCGTGATATTGATACCCTTTGTATAGCTGGAATACCGATCTATACAACTAAGGGTAAAGGTGGTGGCATTAGCATAGTACCAGAGTTTGTCTTAAATAAGTCTGTGCTCTCAGACACAGAGCAAAATGAAATATTATCAGCATTACAAAGTTTAAATGCATTAAATGTTCCTAATATAGATCCTGTTTTAAATAAGATTGCAATCTTGTTTAACAAGGATAATACAAGCTGGATTGATGTGGATTTTTCTCATTGGGGTAGCGATGATAACGAAAGAGAAAAATTTATGGTTTTAAAGAATGCTATTTTAGGGAAAAAGGTCATTAAGTTTGATTATTACAATTTATATGGGGAGAAGTCAACAAGGCTTGTAGAACCGCTGAAGCTTGTTTTTAAAGGACAAAGTTGGTATTTTTATGGTTACTGCAGGTTGAAAAATGATTATAGAATCTTCAAAATAACACGTATAAAAAACCTTTTATCTTTAAATGAGAGTATTAATAGAGATACCCCGCAGGACATTTGGAGCGATTCGGATAAATCATACAAAAGTAAAATGGTTACATTAGTTTTAAAAATTGATAGTAACATGGCATATCGATTGTTTGACGAGTTTCGCATAGAAGATATTCAAAAGAACCTTGACGGAAGCTTTATTATAAGCACTACTATTCCCCAAAATGATTGGATTTATGGATATATAATGTCATACGGAGAATATGCAGAGGTTTTAGAACCAGAATACATTAAGGATACTATCACACGTAAATATGAAAAAGCATTAAAAAAATATTTATAATATGACATAATGTTGTCAGTTTATGAATGTTATACTAATTTTATTAAAGGAAAAGGGGTGTGCATAATGAATTATGAAACAGTAGAAATAAATGAAAAAACGGTAGTAGGATTAACCATTCGAACAAGTAACAATGATGAAAATATGACACAAGCTATTGGGGGACTATGGCAGCATTTTTTTGCCGATGGAGTATACCAGTCTATATTAAACAAGAAAAACGGTTGTAGTATTGGATTGTACTCTAACTATGAAAATAACGTAAGTGGATTGTATGATGTAACTGTTTGCTGTGAAATTAGCAAGTGTGAAAAACCACCAATTGAAGTTTTAGTAAAAACAATTCCTGCAGGAAAATATCTAAAGTTCGTAGTGAATGGACATATGCAAACAGCCGTCACTGAATTTTGGACAAAACTATGGTCAATGGATTTAAATAGGAAATATAGTTGTGATTTTGAAGAATATCAAAGTGGTGGTGATATGGAAAATTGTGAAATACATATGTATATTTCTATTAATTAATTATGGAAGTATTCTCTTGAAGTGTGAATACAATTTGTTTTTAAAATTTCACGGACATTGGACTCATATTGACAAGCTAGAATAAAGAATACCAAGACAAAAGACTATATAAATTTTAAAATTCATATGGACCTTTGTCTTGGTATTAAGCTCAATTTTCTTGGCTTTTTTCTAAATATATACCTATTAAAAATTCAAATAAAATTAAAATATTAGAATAGAAGGAAGTTGCTAATTTATTACGATCATCCATAGTATTCATATCATATAATTTAAAGTTTATATCTGATATTTTAGCTAATGTATTATCTACATCTCCTGTAAAGGAAACTATTTTTATCCCGTTTTTTTTAGCCGATTCAGAAACTTTTACTAAAAAGTCCGTTTCTCCTGACTTTGATACACTTATAAATAGCTTTGCTTTAATGGCATTTACATCATAGCTTTCATAAGATTCAGAAAAAATACAATTAAAACCAAGAACTAATAATTTTCTAGTAATATATTTTGCAATAGATTCTGAAAATCCTTGTCCACAGGTATATATGATTTGACCTTTATTTTCCATTAATAAATCTATAAAGTCACTTATTTTTTTAGATTCTATCAATGATAACAATTCTTCTAAGTCCACGCCATAGTATTTATTATTTTTTTGCCCTGAAAAATGCGATTTTTTATCTTTCAATGTAAAATTCAAATTATAATACATATCTAAAAATCCGGAATAACCTATTTTTTTTGCTAGATTCATAATAGTAGTAGTAGATGTATAATTTTCCTTTGCTATACCCCTATTTCTTTAACATTCTCTATATTATTTATAATATAAATTAATATGTTTTCATCTGTACCACTTAACTGATATTTATCCACCATTTTGCTAATATCTAAGTTCATGCGTTTTTCACCTACTATAAATATTATATAATTTGTTTAATAAATGTTGTATTATTCACTACTATATTATACCTTATATTCCGCACAATAAATTAAGAAATTTCTACATTTAATTTTATAGATTTTTTTACTTGTATATTTAATAATTAAACAAAGTTAAATATCCCCACAACATGCCAACGGGAGACTTTCTGTAGTAAATGTAGTTGAATTCTAATTATCTCACAAAATAATTAAAAATAAAAAAGAGACTGCCCAAAATAGATCTAAAATCTATTTTTAAGACAGTCCCAACTTTTAAAACACTAAATTATATTCACTTCAACAACTATTTTAATTCAGGCCAATATTCTTTGTTTACTTTAATTAAATCATCTAAAATATTCTTAGCAACACTTGCACTAGGTACAGTTTTAGAAAGTGTAATAGCTTGCCACAATTTTAGATAGGATTTCTCTATCCAAGCTTCAACTACTAATTTTTCTACAGAAACTTGTTGCTGCATTAATCCCTTCTGGAATTGAGGGATTTTTCCTACTACTAATGGTTCTGGTCCATTGCTTCCAACCATACAAGGTATTTCAACCATAGCTGTTGGATCAAAGTTTTCGATAGCACCATTATTCTCTACAATTAATAGCATTCTTTCCTGTGAATTATATGCTATAGCTGTTGCTAGATCAACTATATATGATGCATGATCATCCACATGCAATTCACATCCTTGTGTAGATTGTTGTTGAATAATTTTTCTACACTCACCAAATACAAACTTTTCTCTTCCATCCATTACTTCATTAGCTCTTGTATATTCTTTATTTGAATGTTTAACAACATAATCCTGAAATAAATAATATTTTAAATAAGTATTAGGCAACGTATTTGGGTCTAATGCATATACATCTTTTGCTTTTGCAAAGGTATCGTACCAACTTGTCTCAGTTTCTTGAGTACCTCCTTCACCAATTATATAACCATATTTAGCAACATGTTCTTTTATTTTTGGCATTAAGTCATTTCCAGCAGTATCGCGTATGTCTGTCCACCAACCAAAATGATTAAGACCATAATAGCGAACTTTCATATCTTTTCTAGATTTTAGTCCTAAAATTTCAGCCATGCGTACTTCTGTACCTATTGGCATATCACATATGTTTAATATCTTCGAATTAGGCCTTAATTTTCTGGTTGCTTCTGCAACTATTGCTGCGGGGTTGGAGTAGTTTAACATCCATGCATTTGGTGAATATTTCTCCATATAGTCAAGTATTTCAATAACTCCACCAATGGATCTCATTCCATAAGAAATACCTCCTGGACCACAAGTTTCTTGTCCAAGTACATCATACTTCAATGGAATTTTCTCATCTAATTCACGCATTGCATATTTACCTACTCTTATATGGGCCATAACAAAGTCTGTGTCTGTAAATGCTTCTTTTGGATCTGTTGTTACACTAAATTCAATTTCTGGTGCTTTTTCCTTCAAAACAACAGCACATGCTCCAGCCACTATTGCCTGTCTTTCCTTATCGTTGTCATATAATGTTAGTTTTCTTATAGGAAACTTATCTAAGTTGTCTAAAAGCATTAATATTATTCCAGGTGTAAATGTACTTCCACCACCAGCTATTGTTACTGAAAATTTACTCATTTTTATTCCTTCTTTCTAATTTTATATATAATCTATAAATAGGTGAATTATATTCCGTTTATTTACCTATCCACAGTATTTAACTCCATGATTATTTACAGAAAAATTTTTTTAAACACTAAGATATTTATCAATGTCACTTCTTACTCCACTTACTTTAGGTCCATATATAACTTGAATGTTACTACCATGTTTTATTACACCTAAAGCTCCTGTGGATTTCAAAACTACTTCATCAACTTTATCGGCCTCTGTTATTTTTATCCTTAAACGAGAAAAGCAATTATCCACAGTTTCTATATTTTTCTTTCCTCCAAGAGCTCCCACTATTACTGATGATAAATCAGCACCTTGGGTTTTAACTTCTGCTTCATGCAATGAACTAGTACTAACCTTATCTTTATAATCTTTTTTAGTATATAATTTCACTTCACTATCTTCTCTACCTGGAGTTTTTAGATTAAACTTGATAATTAAAAAATTAAATAAAAAGTAAAATGCGATTAGTTCAACTAAACCTACGCCTATAGCTATAGGCCATCTAGTCCTACTAATTCCGGCTGGTAAATTATATGTTAAGAAATCTATAATACCACCTGCTGAATAAGTTCTAACTCCGAGTGCTACTACAATAGTTTGAAATATACCATCAAATACAGAGTAAGCTACCCATAAAGCTGGTGCTATAAATAAAAATGTAAATTCTAAAGGTTCTGTAATACCAACCAAAACTGATGTTGCTACTGCTGGTATTAAAATAGCCTTTAATTTAACCTTATTCTCTGGTTTAGCTGTTTTGTAAAATGCTAAAGCTGCTCCTACTAAACCAAACATTTTAACAATACCATACTGTAAATATTTTGCAGAAGGATCAAAAACTTTTATTGATGGATCTGTTAACTGTGCTAAAAAAATATTATAAGCTCCAAAAACTGTTTTCCCACCGATTTCTAATGTTCCACCAATATTAGAGTAAGAAAATGGAGTCCATATCAAGTGATGTAATCCGGTTGGAATTAACACTCTATTTAAAAATCCATATAAGAATACACCAACATAACCTGATACATTTATAAAACCTGTTAGACCACTGATACCGATTGCAATAACGGGCCAAACATAGCTAAATGCTATCCCAAGGATTAGTAAAATAGGTACTAAAACTAAAAGAACTAATTTTGTGTTTCCATAAAACGCAAATGCACCTGGAAATTCTTTATTACTAAATTTATTATGAGTAAGTGCTACTACTACACCAAGAATTATTCCTAAGAAAACACCCATATCTATTACTTGAAATCCCAAAATTATAGTTTGACCTGTCCCATATAAATCTGAAGCGGTTTTGTAATTTACTAATTTTCCTGTTAAAGTAAGCCACTCATTATTAGCTCCTAAAAATATTAAAAATGAAAGTAATGCCACAAGAGCCGCTTCTGCTTTTTTGTCTTTTGCCATACCCATAGAAATACCAACGCAGAAGAGGATGCCTAAATTATTCATAATAGGCCAAAGACCACTTGCAATATATTTTCCAACATTTATTAGAGAACTACCATTTCCAACAATTGTCGGGTTACTTAATATAGAGGACAATGCAATAATTATACCAACAATAGGTAAAAACAATACTGGAACTACTATAGCTCTTGCAAAAACTTGCATTCCACTTACTATTTTTTCTTTCATTTGAAAATTCTCCTTTTCAATTTTATTGAAAGCTTTTGAATGTAATCATTTACTTCTTGTATATGTCGTCTTTTGTAACGATTTGTTATTACTTACATTTTAACAAATTTTTGTATGAGTTTAAACAGGCAAGCCCTATTAAAAAACAGGTTAAGTCAATTGATAACCTGTTTTTTATACAAATATAAAAATATGCCCGGGAAATAATTTGTGATTTTCCATGGGCCTTTTTTCTTTGCGTTAAATTATATTTTGAGTTACCTTCAATTTAAAAAAGCTTGATCTGCAGCAGGGATAATTTATCTCAATGTTTGGAAGTATATATAGGAAAATCTAAAAAAAACGGTAGAGACTTATAAATAAAAATTAAGTTAAAAGGTGTGGTGCATTAGAATGATGTTTTTAGACAGAAAAGATGCAGGGGAAAAGCTAACTGATAGTCTTGAAAAATTTAAAGATGAAGATGTAATTGTACTTGCGGTGCCAAGAGGTGGACTCGAAATAGCTTATGATACAGTAAAAAGGTTTGGGTTTAAATGGGATTTGATTATTCCAAGAAAAATAGGGGCACCACATAACAAGGAGTTTGCAATAGGTGCAGTGTCTGTGGATGGTAGTTATTTTATAAATAATCATTACGTGAAAATGATTGGTATATCACAAGAGTATATCGAGAAGGAAGTTTTAGAGCAAACAAAAGAAATTAAAAGAAGAATGAAAGAGTACCGTGGAAAGGATACATTTCCTGAGGTTAAAGATAAAACAGTTATAATTATTGATGATGGGATTGCTACGGGATTTACTATCCTGGCTGTAATAAAATCTGTTAAAAAGCAAGGAGCTAAAAAAATCATTCTAGCTATTCCTGTAGGTCCTATGGAAGTTATTGAAGAATTCAAAGAACTTGTAGATGAGGTAATATGCCTATATATACCAGATGAATTTTATGCAGTAGGTTCATATTATATGGATTTTAAGCAAGTTATAGATGAAGAAGTATTTAAAATCATGAATGAATTGAGGGGATAAATTAGGGAGTATAAGCTTGTTGCGATAGATTGTGACGTTTAAGGGTAGTCATGACTAATATAAATAAACGCATTATGCTTCAAAATGTACAATAGCGTTTTTGCTTATGCAATTGAATAATATATAGTATAATATAAACTATATATTATTCAACGAGAGAAACTTTTTTAAGGGGGAATTTATCTTATGAATAAACAACAATTTGGAGTTATAGGCGTTGGTGTTATGGGTAAAAATTTAGCAATAAACGTTGAAAGCAGGGGAATATCCGTTTCGGTTTATGATCGAAGTAAAATTGCCACAGATAAGTTATTAATAGAGGTGAAAGAAAAAAATATTGTGGGAACATACTCTATAGAAGAGTTTGTGAACTCTATTGAAATTCCGAGAAAAATATTGATTATGATTAAAGCAGGAAAGCCTGTGGATGAAGCAATAGAAGAATTAATACCATATATATCAAAGGGTGACATAATAATTGATGGCGGCAATTCATTTTTTATGGATACAATACGTAGAAGTAAGAAACTTGAAGATTTGGGTTTTAAATTTATAGGGGCAGGAGTTTCAGGAGGAGAAAAAGGAGCTTTAAAGGGCCCAGCGATTATGCCAGGAGGCCAAATTGATGCTTATAAAATAGTAGAACCAATTTTAACAGCTATATCTGCAAAAGTAGATGGAGAATCATGCTGTACTTATATTGGATCAAATGGGGCAGGACATTATGTAAAGATGGTTCATAATGGTATTGAGTATGCAGACATGCAGCTTATTTGTGAAGCTTATGCACTTTTAAAAGGAGCTCTTGGACTTTCTAATGATAAAATTCATGATGTGTTTGTGCAGTGGAATAAAGGTGAGCTGAATGGTTATTTAATGGAAATAACTAGTGAAATATTTGCACAAAAAGATAATGAGTCCGGAAAGCACATGGTTGATATTATTTTAGATAAAGCAAGCCAAAAGGGAACCGGGAAATGGACGAGTCAAAGCGCTCTAGATTTAGCGCTGCCAATACCTACAATAACAGAGGCTGTTTTTGCACGTTGCATTTCGAAAGTAAAAGATGAACGAGTGTTGGCAAGTGATATACTAAAAGGGCCAGATGAATTATTTGAAGGGGATATAAATGAGTTTATAGAATCAGTAAGAAGAACTCTTTATACAAGTAAAATATGTTCATATGCACAGGGATTCGCGCTTATGAAAGCTGCAGCAGTAGAATATAACTGGGACCTTAAATATGGCGAAATTGCTAAAATATTTAGAGGTGGGTGTATTATTCGCGCTCAGTTCCTTAACAAGATTAACGTTGCCTATGAAAATGATGCTAATATTAAAAATCTAATGTTAGATTCTTATTTCAAAAATATCCTTAGTAGTTATCAAAAGGATTGGCGATTTGTAGTATCCACAGCTGTAAATTTAGGTGTGCCAGTTCCAGGGTTTTCTAGTGCAATAATGTATTATGATAGTTATAGAAGCGCAAATCTCCCAGCAAATTTACTTCAGGCACAGAGAGATTATTTTGGTGCCCATACATTTGAAAGAGTTGATAAAGAAGGGACATTCCATCATGAATGGGTAAGTGAAACTAAATAATAAATATCAAAACCTGTAGTTTATATTTTAGACTGCAGGTTTGTTTTGTTAAAACGATATAATGCCTAGCACTTTATATGTACCGTAAAAATATTATATTAACGGTAATAGGAGGTTTAATTGAAGGACTGCCTTAAAAACAATAGAAAAGGCAGTCCATTTTTCTGTTGTTTTTATGAATATGCTCAAAAACATTCCGCATGCCAGTATATTACATTTTACAAGAAATTTCAACTAAATTCTCAAAGAACTACTTATAAATTGGTAGATATAAGACTTTGGGATAGGAATTTAAAGTAATTATATTGACAAAGCTATCCAAATATGTAAAAATGAATATGGAAGTTTACAAAATAAGAATATGGAGGATAAAAATGTCGAAAAAAGTTTTAAAAACTTTTTAGCAAAATTAGTTATTTTAACTTTTGAGATCATTTTATTTCCAACAATAATAACATTTGCTGCAAATTCTGAAATACCGGGAATTTCAACCTTATCCGCAAATCAAGGGGGCGCAGATGTTGATGGCAAGTATGATATTTTCATAAATTTGTGGTATGGCAATCTTATTGAGTAGTCACGGAAACTAATATGTAAAACTTAATTATGTATAGAGTCATTATAGTGCTATAAATTTTATGTTCAGAGAGCAGTTAGGAATAAAAATAGGTATAGCAAACAAGCCTACACGATGCAGGAATTTTCAGAAAAAAGTACTTAATTGTCAAACAGCTACTCTAATAAATTTAAAATACTAAAACCTGAAACTTTAAGTCTTGCATCTAGATGAATATTAATTCCAGCAATCATAGTCATAAATGAATAACGTTTTTTACCATGTATTCGTAAAGTATGAATTTTATAATCATTTAGAATACGATTGTTTATACGTTCTGAGCAGGTTCTAGTTTTATAAATAGTTTTCCATTGTTTTGAGCCGCGAGGCACAGGAGTAAACAACCGCAAATCCCATGATGGTTTAGTGTAGATTACTCGCCCATAAGGTGAAGGTGAGCACTGTTCACAGCAAGAGCAACTAGCAACCTTTTTTAAAACTAAAGGGCAACGCCATTTAAGGCGTGAACGACTTTTTTCATAACCGTTATAGACCATTTCATGGCCACCAATACAGATAGGAAATCCTTTTTCATTAATATCTAGAGTAACTGGATATTTTGAATTTCCTTTGTTTTTGGAGTTCAGATCAATAAAGGGATTAATGTTCCATTTAGAACATAATTCATATGTAGGGTAGTTATCATTAGCTGAGTCAAGAACATAATTTGATATAGTGAACTGCGGTAACAGTTCTCTAAATTCAGCTAATGCTACTATTCCAGTGACACTGTCGTGTCTGCTTGCCTCTACAAATCGTAGATAAATAGGTAGATCTATCTTATATTTTTTATTATAGACAGATAAAGCATAGAGAGTGTAGCCATAAAACCAACGATTTTCATGGCTGTCCCAACCCCAATTAGCATTTATGTCAGAAAGTCTACGAGGGCATTTGCAATCGTAAATTCCATTTTCACGGCAGTCACAAACTTTAGAACCATAGTAAGAAGACTTACAGTGAACACAAGTACCATCGCCGCCAACTGTAAGGTTATCTTTTTCTATTAAGTTAAGATTAAAAGAGGGTTCTACAGCAACTAATGAGAATATTTTTTGAAGCAGCCTTTCGGCTCTTAGGGAAAATGAGCGACCAGCTTCAAAAAAATCTGAAATTCTCTTAACAACACCAGTTTTTTTATTAGGAAGCTTTTTATTTTTCCCGGGTGCCTTAATTTTAGAGGGTTTCTTCTTATACGAATATATTTTTTTTAGGTTTACCCTGTCGGTAGACAGATTTGAAAGCCATAATCTAGAGATAAAATCATAATGAGCACCAAGTGATGGGACATTATTTTTAGTGCAGCCTATACAGGTTGCAAGTAACTCACAGGCATGAATCTTTTTAACCCAGTTGGTAATGCTTGTTTCCTTTTGAAAAAGCATTAAAGAAAATGAACGAAATATCTCAGGTTGAAGAGTTGCAGGTCTACCAATATTAGAATAATAAGGTTTTAATATCTCTCTAAGAATATCTAAGTCTAAGCAATACAACTTAGAGATAGAAGGTTCAAGTTCTATAATTTTTTTAGGAAAAGCTTTGTAGAAACATGAGAGATTTAAAATAATAAATTGCTGATAATCAGCATGAGAGCTCCAATTTTTAAGCATAAAATAATCCTCCTATTAAAACATGTCTTTAAGAGGAGGACCGCAAAATTTTACAGGCTTGTCAAGTGTTTTATGCAAAAAAAGTGGGGGAATCAACAAAAATTAATGATACTAAAAATGAGTAATCACAGGAGCTAAGGAGTTTCCGTGAAAGCTCTTATTATACGAGGGGGATTATTAATGAAAGGAACTAAAATTATTTCATGTATAACTATGGCAGCACTGATGGTCATAGCTGTAGGGATAACAACAAATGTGAAAGCTGAAACGATTAAAGAAATTAAGCCGGTAACAGAAATGGCTCACAAGAATGTAGTTACATATTTCCCTAATTGGGCAATGTACAACTCTGCTCATCAATCAATGGAACCGAAGGATATACCATGGACAAAAGTTAATGTAATTAATCATTCATTTTTCTCAATAAATAAAGATTTTAAAATCACTTCAATAGATACTTATGCGGACTATGAGAAGACAATGGAGCATTCAGGAGGGTGGGATTCTCCACTAAAAGGATGTTTAGGAGAGTATAAGTATTATAAAGGCATATATCCAGATAAGAAGATACTTATTTCTGTTGGTGGTTGGACACGAGGAGAAAATTTTCATGCAATGGCTATGACGGCAGAAACTAGAAAAGTATTTACAGATAGTGTTGTTGAATTTTTAAAGCAGTATCCATTTATAGATGGTATCGATATAGATTGGGAATATCCAGGTGTAGATAGAAAGGCAGAACCAAATGATCAATACGATAAAGGATGTCCAGGTGGGCCAGAGGATAAAGTCAACTATACATTACTATTGAAAGATATAAGGGATGCATACAATGCAAATGGATTATCAGGTAAAATGTTAACTGTAGCAGCTGGAGCAGGTTATGATAAGATGGCATTAGTAGAACCATCTAAATATGAACAATATCTTGATTACATGAATGTTATGACTTATGACATTCATGGTGCATGGGAACTAACTACGAATCATCAGGCAGCATTATATGTTAACCCTGAGGATCCATCAGGTACAACCCCAACAGATTTGAAGAATAAATATAATTCAGATTATGCAATGAAGGCTTATAGAGATATTTATAAAATTTCTCCATCAAAGCTTAATATGGGATCACCATTATATTCAAGAGGTTGGAAAGGTGTTAAACCAGGACCAAACGGAGATGGGTTATATCAAAGTGCAACTGGAGCTTCTGCGGGATCTTTAGATAATGCATCCTCACCAGGTGGACAAGAACCATGGTTTATATTAAAGCAACTAGAAACTACCCCAGGTTGGAATAAATACTATGATACTAAAGCAAATGCAGTATATTTATATAATGCATCAAAGGGTGAATTTTTAACTTATGAAGATGAAAAGACATTAAGTGATAGATGTGATTATGTAAATGCCAATGGCTATGGTGGAGTATTTATTTGGGATGCTTCTGATGATGATTTATCAAAAGGATCTCCAATGACAACCATAGCATGGAATAAAATGAGTACCCCCGTAGTAAATAAACTACAAGCAGCAACTTTAACAGCAGGAGCGGTAAGCAATGGAGCATATAAACTAACAGCAATAGTCCCAGCTAATAATACAGCAACTTCATATACTATAATGGAAGGTGCGAAGACTATAACAAATGGTACATTAGTAGCAGGACAAACTACAACACAAACAATAGTATATGATAGCACAGGTAAGGAACCAGGAACGTATGATTACATAGTAGAACTTTCTGATGGAACAAAAAGCATTACATCAAATCAAGTAACTGTAATAGTGCTACCACCAGTAGTAAATAAACTACAAGCAGCAACTTTAACAGCAGGAGCGGTAAGCAATGGAGCATATAAACTAACAGCAACAGTCCCAATTAATAATACAGCAACTTCATATGCTGTAATGGAAGGTACGAAGCAATTAACAACGGGTAAATTAGTAGTAGGACAAACTACAACACAAGCAATAGTATATGATAGTACAGATAAGGCACCAGGTACTTATGATTATACAGTAGTAGTAACCGATGGAACATCATCACTTATATCAAATAAAGTATCAGTAACCGTTCCAAAAGTAGTGGGCAAATTGCCAGCTAAACCAAGCTTAACTCAAGATAACTGGGATAGTAGTTCAGATTATAAAATAATTATGAACATGTGGTGGGGAGAAAATGGTACTTCTTGGAGGCTATATGAGAATGGAGTACTAATTTCAACTAAACCATTAGTAGCAAGTGTCTTAAATGCCCAAACAGATTCCGTATCATTTAAAGGGAAAGCAAGAGGAACTTATGTGTATAAGGCAGAACTTGTTAATGATGCAGGTATTACAGTATCTGATGAATTCAACTATACTGTAAGATAGTAAATAGTCAATCTAGGTTATTCCTTAAAATTAGCAGTTATATCATAAAGTACAGTAGCGGATTTATGACAACAAAAACAGCATAATTATTAAAGGGACTGCCTTAAAAACAATAGAAAAGGCAGTCCCTTTTCTATTAACAAGCGGGTCGAATTGAATCCAACTAAGACAACTAGTTACAAAATATGTTAGGAGGATTATTAATGAAAGGAACTAAAATTATTTCATGTATAACTATGGCAGCTCTAATGGTGATCATAGCTGTAGGGATAACATCAAATGTAGAGGCTAAAACGATTAAAGAAATTAAGTCAGTAATAGTGCCTGTAGTAAAACCGATCTCTGGTTCAAAACTACTTGTAGGGTATTGGCATAACTTTGATAATGGAACAGGGATAGTTAAACTTAGAGATGTTTCAACTAAATGGGATGTTTTAAATATATCTTTTGGTGAAACAAATGTAGATCGGGCTGTAGTTGAGTTTTCGCCTTGCTATGGCACAGAGGCAGAATTTAAGTCTGACATCGCATATTTGCAAAGCAAGGGAAAGAAGGTTGTGCTTTCAATAGGTGGACAAAATGGTGTAGTGCTAGTACCAGATGCTACTGCAAAACAAAAATTTATTAATTCTGTGGAGGCCGTAATAGATAAATATGGTTTTGATGGAGTTGATGTTGATCTAGAGTCAGGCATTTCGATGAATGCTGGAGATACTGACTTTAAAAATCCAAGCACACCACAAATTGTAAATCTTATTACGGGATTAAGAACTATTTCAGATTATTATGGTCCTAATTTTATATTAAGTATGGCGCCTGAAACTGCATACGTTCAAGGTGGTTATAGTTCTTATGGAAACATATGGGGTGCTTACTTGCCAATTATTTATGGTGTAAAAGATAAATTAACTTATATTCATGTGCAACATTACAATGCTGGTAGTGGAGCTGGAATGGATGGTTTAAATTATAAGCAAGGTACAGCTGACTATGAAGTAGCTATGGCAGATATGTTACTTCACGGATTTCCAATAGGAGGGAATTCTAGTAATGTATTTCCAGCATTAAGAGAAGAACAAGTGATGATAGGATTGCCAGCATGCTCATTAGCAGCCCCGAGCGGTGGATACATAAATCCTACAGAAATGAAAAAGGCATTAGATTATATAATGAAAGGAATTCCTTTTGGGGGTAAATATAAAATTTCAAACGCAAAGGGCTATCCAGGATTTCGAGGTTTAATGTCTTGGTCAGTCAATTGGGATGCTAAAAGTAATTATGAGTTTTCAACTAATTATCGTGCATATTTTGACGAAATAGTTAACCCAGTTTATTCATTAAAGGAAGCAATTATTTCATCAAGTGCAGTAGCTAATGGTAGCTTTACATTGATGGCTGAAGTACCAGGATATAATACTGCTAGTTCTTATAAATTTATAGATAATATAGGAGTAATTACAAGTGGTAAAATAACGCCTCAAACTTCAGAAGTAACATTAACTCAGCAAGTTGCTAATAAAAAACCCGGAACGTATGATTACACAATAGAACTTTCTGATGGAACAAAAACAATTACATCAAATCAAGTAACTGTAATAGTGCTGCCGGAAGTAGTAAATAAACTACAAGCAGCAACTTTAACAGCAGGAGCGGTAAGCGATGGAGCATATAAACTAACAGCAATAGTTCCAACTAATAATACCGCAACTTCATATGCTGTAATGGAAGGTACGAAGCAATTAACAACGGGTAAATTAGTAGCAGGACAAACTACAACACAAACAATAGTATATGATAGTACAGATAAGTCACCAGGTACTTATGATTATACAGTAGTAGTAACCTATGGAACATCATCACTTATATCAAATAAAGTATCAGTAACCGTTCCAAAAGTAGTGGGCAAATTGCCAGGTGTACCAACCTTAAGTCAAGATAACTGGGACGGTAGTTCTGAGTATAAAATTATTATGAACATGTGGTGGGGAGAGAATGGTACTTCTTGGAGGCTATATGAGAATGGAGTTCTAATTTCAACGAAACCATTGGTGATAAATGGTTCAAATGCCCAAATGGATTCCGTATCATTTAAAGGGAAAGCGAGAGGAACTTATGTGTATAAGGCAGAACTTGTTAATGATGCAGGTGCTACAGTATCTGATGAATTCAACTATACTGTATCAAATCCTAAATAGTCACAACCTCCCTCTATAATCATTGATTTAGGGGAGAGGTTCACAAATATAATACATGTTCGTAATCATCACATTAAAGTTATATATGTATATAATAGTATATATATATATTTTTTTATATTTTAATAATTTGAATACAAAAGATTATAATATAAGAAGGGGGAATCGGCATGTATTTGATCCCATTGCCACGCAAAGTCATAGAACGCGAAGGAATATTTTTGATAGGTCACAATACTGCCATTGTGTTAGATGTGGCATTGGATGATAACGATTTGGAAACGGCGAAGATGTTACAGCAGGAAATTAAAAAGGTTATCGCAATTACGCTTCCTATTAAAAAAGTGTTGCGGAGTGCAGGGGATCTTTATGAAAACTGCATTTGCTTTCAATATGACAATATAGACACAAGAAAAGAAGCTTATTTGCTGAGTGTGAGATCAAATAAAATTACAATTACCGCCTGTTCAAGCCGCGGATTCCTGTATGGAGTAGCTACGCTAATTCAGCTATGCAAGATATCACGTGCGGAAATTGGATGCACAGATATTGAAGATGAACCATCTTATTCAAACAGAGGATATATGCTTGATGTTAGCCGCGGAAGGGTGCCTACTATGAACAGTCTGAAAGTGCTGGTTGATCGGTTGTCCTTGTATAAAATCAATCAACTTCAACTGTATATGGAAAACTGTTTACGACTAGATGGATTTGAGGAAATTTGGTCGCAGACTGATCCTTTTACTCCGGAAGAAATTTTGGAACTAGATTCTTACTGCAATAAAAGAGGCATTGAACTGGTACCTTGCATAGCATCATTTGGACATTTGTATGATTTACTCCGTTCAGAGAGCTTTGGTAAATACAGAGAAATGAATACCGGTCAGGGTGAGGCATTTACTTGGTATAACCGTATGAGATACCATATCATTAATGTGTCTGACCCCGATAGTTTTGCTCTTATCACAGGAATTCTTGACCAATACATGCCATTGTTTCGCAGTGATAAAATAAACATTTGTTGCGATGAAACATTTGATTTGGGTAAGGGGAAGAGTGCTCCTATGGCAAAGGGAATGGTTTACGGAGAGATGTATCTTTCTTATGTGAATAGGTTAGTGGAATATCTTCAAAGTAAGGGAAAAAAGGTAATGATTTGGGGTGATATTCTGCAGAATCATCACGAACAGATGGGTAAACTTAATTCGCAAGTTACTTGCCTTAACTGGTATTACAATTATGGTGCTAAGGAAGAAGTTGTTAAAATTTTTGCAGATATCGGTTTGAAGCAATATGTATGTCCTAGTGTATCAGGTTACAGTAGGTTGGTGAATGCATATGACATGAGTTTTACTAATATAAGAGAGATGGCAAAGTTAGGTAATCAGTATCATGCGGTGGGATTTTTGAATACAGACTGGGGAGATTGTGGACATATTAATATGCCGGCGCTTGCCATTCCCTGCATGATTTATGGCGCAGCACAGGGTTGGAACGTTGAGGACGACAGGGATTTTAGCACCATAGACAAGGCTATTTCACTGGTTGAATATGAAGATCGCGGGAAAAATCTGGTAGGGCTGTTACGTGAACTTTCTCGTCAAGATATAATTACTTTTAACGATATGGCATTTTTCAGGGATTATAAGGTGTACAACCAGACCTACAATGATCGTGGAACCTCGCTATATGAAAAAGCTAAAAATGAAATGATGTTGGTTTCAGAGAATCAGCTTAAGGGTGCAGTTACCAAATGCAGCGAAATCATAAATTTCCTTAAACAAAATGATAGTGGTTCATATGCAGAACGCCAAGAAGAAATGCTAGAGTATTATCTTGCTGCTCGTGGTGTAGCACTTATGCAGGAGTTGACGCTGATAATTAAAAAGCGTGAGTATGCTCAGGATGTACAGCCACTGGATACTCCTTATGAATTGGCTAGTAAGCTAGAATATTGGCTGATGGATTACTGTACGGAGTGGAGGACTGTCAGCCGCGAGAGTGAATTGTATCGAATAAAAGAATTTGTTTGGCAAATCTGCTCCATCCTGCGAAAATACGATACAAAGTTACACAGTTGATGATAGATTCAAACAGAGCGATGATTCTCCAAAAATCATATAATAAAAGCTGTGAAATTAATTTCACAGCTTTTATTATATAATCATCTTCTGAAATGTCATTCTATAAGAACTGTTTCCTATTATTGTATAAAGACTTATAACCTAAGTTTAGGGATAAAAAAACTGTTATACAAACAGAAGTACAAACTGCAATCATAATGGCTATTTGGTACATAATCGCTGTGGTAGGTAGTGTACCTGACAACATCTGTCCTGTCATCATTCCCGGTAAAAAAATTATTCCCATTCCTAGCATGGAATTCATTGTAGGAATTAAGGCGGTTTCTAAAGCATTATTAGCAAAAGGCTTTAAAATATCTCTAGGCTCCACTCCTAAATTGAGTAAAGTATTAATTTTATTTTTTTCTTTGCTTATATCATCCATAAAGGTTTTTATTGCAATGTTTACTCCCGTCATAGAGTTACCAATAATCATACCAGCTAAAGGTATAGTGTATTGAGGGTTGAATATGGATTTACCAACAACTACAGTTACAAAAAAGACTAGAATAAAAAGGCCCGAAAATGTTAAAGAAGCTCCTATTGCAATTTTGAAATTGTGATTTAAGTCTTTTTTACTTTTAATTACTCTATCAATAGAAAATACTATCATAATTACTAAAAAAATTATAGTAAATATAGGCTTTGGATTACTAAAGACATATTGAAGTATATAACCCACAATTACAAGTTGAACTGTCATTCTTAAACTTGCAACTATAAGAAGTTTTGTTTGATTAACCTTTGATTTTTTCATAATTATGAGCACTATAATTAGAAGTAAATAAATAAGTGAAAATTGGAAAATACTTAGCTGTACTGCTCCTTTCATATTTATGCCTCCTTAACTATTTCAACTTTATTTTCACAAAACTCATCAACAATAGTTTTATTGTGGCTTACAATTACAATTTCAATGTTTTTTGCTTTGCAGAAATTTATTATATTTATCATCATTTCATGACTGTTTTTTTCATCTAATGCTGAAGTTGGCTCGTCGAGTAATATAATCTCAGGACATAATGATAAAAAAATTGATATATAAACTCTTTGACGTTCTCCACCAGAAAGGGTAGATGTATTTTGGTCAAGTGGAACATTTACGCAGCAAAGATCGGTAATGTAGGTAATATATTCTAAGCTAGGCATAGTTTTTTGTCTTAGTGAATAAAAGGTTTTAAAATTGTCTATTATGTTTTCATCAAAAAGGAAAACATCTTGAGAAACTAGGCTTACTTCACGTCTTAGAGCAATAGGGTCATATGCACCAATTGGTGTACCTTTATATAATAATCCACCAGATATTGGGGTTATAGATTGGTTTAACAGTTTTAAAAAAGTGCTTTTGCCACATCCACTTTCCCCAACGATAAAATTAATCATTCCCTTTTGAACTTTTACGTCATTATAAGTTAAATTGGATTTGTAAATAAGATTGCTTGCTTGAAATAATAATTCATTCATTAAAAATGACCTCCAAAAAAATAATATCTAAAATAGATATACAAATTCGATAACAAGTTTATCAATTAAGAATATCACTGGATAAAATTAAATGCAACAATATACAAAGTGACCTTCTGATACTTCTACCAACTGACCTTTTTCTTCTAAATGAACATCTATAATCGGATTATACTTGATACGGGTTCTATTTTCTGCACAAGCTGGATCAGGGACAAGTATTGATGAAAACAGTGCCTTAGTATAAGGATGAATTGGATTGCGATATAATTCGCAAGTTTCAGCGAGTTCAACAATTTTTCCATGATACATAACCCCTACTCGGTTGCAGACATACCTTACCATTGATAAGTCATGTGAAATAAATAAACACGTCATACCATTTTCTCTTTGAAGCTTTTTAAATAAATTGATAATTTGAGCTTGAATTGAAACATCTAAAGATGCAATTGGTTCATCAGCAATGATGAATTCCGGATCAAGACTAAGCGCTCGTGCAATTCCTACACGTTGTCTCTGTCCGCCTGAGCATTCAAATGGATAATAGTCTTTATAGATTTTATCAAGGCCTACCAAGTTCATAAGCTTATAAACTTTATCCATGCGTTCTTCTTTCTCCTTATACACTTTTTGGATTATAAGAGGTTCCTCAATAATTTCTTTTATAGTCATCCGTGAATTTAGAGATGATGTTGAATCTTGAAATATAATTTGCATATTTCTATTTATAAGTCTCTTTTGAGCTCTGTAAATTTTAGGATCTGATATAAGATTTCCCCTATAATAGATTTCTCCCTCTGTTGGCTTATGGATATTAATAATGCTTCTGCCAGTAGTTGATTTACCGGAACCGGATTCACCCACCAAGCCAAATATTTCTCCTTTATAAATTTCAAAAGATATATCATCAACTGCTTTAATTAAAGTATTTTTGTCTAATTTGAAATATTGCTTTAAATTTCTCACTTCCAATATTTTTTCGGTTTTCATTTCATATCACTTCACATTTCTCAAATTTAATGGGGAATTTATTTTTGGCGCATCTTTGTGTAAAAGCCAAGTTGCAGCACTATGTGTATCACTGATTTTAAACATTGGTGATTCAGCTAGATAATCCATCTTCAAAGCATATTTGTTTCTCACCGCAAAAGCATCACCCTTTGGCAGGTTCAGTAAATTAGGTGGCATTCCTGGTATGAAATTCAAAAATTCCTCATCAGAATCAATTTTAGGTAAAGAGGACATTAATCCCCAAGTATAGGGATGCCTTGGATCATAAAAAATATCTTTAGCTGTGCCAATCTCAACAAATTTACCTGCATACATAATTGCAATTCTTTGGGCAATATTTGCAACAACACCTAAATCATGCGTGATAAATATGATTGATATACCAGTTTTTACTTGTAACTCTTGAATAAGATCTAATATTTGTGCTTGGATAGTTACATCTAAAGCAGTGGTTGGTTCATCAGCAATTAATACCTCAGGGCTACAGGCCAGTGCTATTGCAATAACACTTCGTTGTATCATTCCCCCAGAGAAATGATACGGATACTGATTAAATCTTTTTTCTGCATGACCTATCCCAACAAGTTCCATCAATTCTATGCTTTTCCTTTTCGCTTCCCTTTTGCTAATTTTTTGATGAATGAGTACCGCTTCCATGATCTGTTTGCCAATAGACATAGTGGGATTTAAAGAAGTCGTAGAATCTTGAAATACCATAGATATGTCCTTGCCTCTCACCTTATTCATAGATTTTTCCGATAAATTTGTTATGTTCTCTCCATTAAGAATAACTTCTCCACTTTTTATACAGCCATTTTCGGGAAGTATGCGTAAAATGCTTTTACATAATACTGATTTTCCAGATCCTGATTCTCCAAGTATCGCTAAAACTTCTCCTTTTTTCAGAGAAAAAGAAACATCTCTAACCACCTTCACTTCACCCGCTTTAGTTGAAAAGCTTACGACTAAATTATTTACTTCTAACAAATTGTCCATATTCGCTCCTATTCATTAATAACCACAAAACAACATTATGGCGCCTTTGTAGTTTCTCTTTATTTTTTTAATTTTCTACTGAATTGTCCAGTCTGTAATATTCCGGAATATTCCGACGCCATGGTGGCCTAATACTGTTTCTGGGGTAATCCCTTTTATATTAGGTTTTGCAACATATAAGGCATCGATGTATGTGATAAATGTATATGGCATATCTTTAGCTAATTCAATTTGGAATTCTTTGTAATATTTTAATCTTTCAGCTTCGACATCAGTTTCTCTTGCTTTCTGTAATAACTCATCAACTTTGGCATTTGAATAGCTGTTGAAATTACTACCTTTACCTGTTACAAACACTTTATAAGTATGATCGTCCGGATCAAATGGACTTCCCCAGCCAATCAGGAATGCGTCTTGATTCTCCCAATCGATTTTTGGCTGCAGCGCAACCTTCATATCAACCCCAATTGCTTTAAACTGTTGAGCACAAACGTTCGCCATATCAACTCTAACCTGGTCTCCTTCATTGCAGTTGACAGTAAATGATATTTTCTTATTGTTCTTTTCATATATTTTGTCCTTGCCAAGCTTCCAGCCCGCTTTTTCAAGCTCTTGCTTCGCTTTTTTAGGATTATAATTAAATTCTTCCATATCAGGATTGTTATATTCTCCGGCCTGAAGGGGTGAATATGCTACTTTACCCTGTCCTAATAGAACACTGTCCAAAATAGCTAATCGATCAATAGCGTAACTTAAGGCATTGGGCAGTTCTGGATTTAACTTAAATAAGGGACTATTAAAATTATACATAATTCCTCTGTAGTCTGATGTTTTCATATCATAGACAACAAGATCCTTATTACTTTGAAGTTGACCCGCATCATGTGGTGTAACCTGCGCTAAATCCAATTCTCCGGATTTTAATTGCAGGGCTCTTGCCTTTGTATCCTCTATAATTTTAAAGACCACTTTATCAATTTGTGGTTCTTTTACATAGAAATCTTTATTTTTTACAAGAGTAATACTTTGTCCTTTATCCCAGCTCTCCATTTTAAATGGACCAGTTCCGATTGGAAATTGATTAAATTTATCTGTTGCAATATCTTTTCCTTCTAAGAGGTGCTTAGGTAAAATACCAATTGTCAAATAATCCAGCATCGCAATATTTGGTGCCTTTAAAGTTATTTTTACCGTAGTCTTGTCTACCACTTTAATATTGGTAATATCTTCATAGTTGGAGGCTATTTCTGAAGCATTTTTAGGATCCATAATTGTATCTAAAGTAAATTTCACATCCTCTGCCGAAAAAGGTTCATTGTCATGCCATTTAACATCATTTCTTAATGTAAAGGTATATGTTTTTGCAGTTTTATCATATTCCCAAATTTTTGCAAGTCCTGGAACAATCTTATTGTTTTTGTCATGAGTCGTAAGTCCACTAAAAATCAGGGAATTAATTTCTCCATGTTCATATAATGCGGGATTAATACTTGAATAATCACCACTTCCATAAACTAAAACCTTTTCATTCGATGCTGTTTTCTTATCAGCACCACTATCACCGCCACAGCCTACCAATAAAACCATGCTCATAATCAGCGCCACTCCTAAAATCATCTGTTTTTTTAATTGCATAATTTTTCTCCTTAATATTTATTGTTTTATATAAAGCATCAATATTTATATTAGAAATATTGATGCTTTATATCTTTATAAATTACTAAATTCTTTATTGTTTTCCTTCCTTACATAGTTGCCTATATTCGTTATGCAAACCAATGTAACCACTAAAAATATACCCGGAATCAAGATAATCCACCAATAATTTGATAACAATGCCTTTTCCGAAAGGGAGAGCATACTACCCCATGAAATAATTTCAAGTGGAAGTCCAATCCCTAAAAAACTCAAAGTTGATTCTATTGCAATGGCACTTCCAATATTAATAACCACCATAAACATTATTGATGAAATGAAATTTGGTAGCAGATGCTTTTTTAAAATATAAAAAAATTTACCTCCAGCACATTTCGTTGCTAAAATATAACCACTATTTCTAATTTGCCTTACTTCACTTCGTACAATCTTAGAAATGTTCATCCAACTAGTAAGCCCAATTACAATGGAGAGGGATACTGGATTTGCTTGTCCTATCATTGCTTGAATGAAAATCATGGCCAAAATCGATGGTATACTAAGTGCGATTTCAGTAAAACGCATCATAATATCATCTACTAATTCAGATGCAACACCACTGAGGCTTCCAACTACAATTGCGATTGTAGTTGATATGATCGTAGCTAATACCCCGATAAACAAAGAGATTCTACCACCATACCAAATCATAGTAAAAATATTTCTTCCTAAAGAATCTGTGCCGAAATAAAAGTTGCTGTTAGGAGCTACATTAATATTACCTAGGTGCATATAAGAAGGATCAACTTTCGTTATTATCCCGTAAAAAATACATCCAAGGATGATTGTAAGTAACATTCCTATTGAGATATAAGGTCTTTCGTTTATGTGTTTTTTAAAGCTTTTTCTTTTAGCTACTTTTATCGTTTCTGGAACATAATTTTCTCCAACTATTTTAAAGTCCCTATATTGTCTTTCCAACAATTCTCACCCCGATCATGTTTCATTCTTGGATCTATTTTATCATTAATTACTTGTGCTAACATATTTACGAAAACCACCAATATCCCTGTTATTAAGCAAAGTACCATCAGCATATTATAATCATGATATTTAGCGCTCTCAAAGGATAAAGAGCCAAGTCCAGGATAAGAAAAAACTTTTTCTACCACATAAGTTCCTCCTAAAATATGAGAAACGGATATTGACATAATACTAATACAAGATGGCATAATATTTTTTAAACAATGTTTATATACAATTTTCTTTTTACTTAAACCCTTAACTTTGCATAATAACACATAATCTTGTCTGGTTTCTTCTACTAATTTATTTCTAATCATGTATGTGTAATACCAAAGGTGACTCAATATCAGAACAATTAAAGGAAGTAGAAGATGCTCTACTCGACTTCCAATGTTGCTGGATTGCCCCAGCCCATAGGCACCACTTGAAGGTAATATCTCTAAATTAATACTAAAAATTAAAATCAGTATAAGAGATACCCAAAACGATGGAATACAAGTGGTTATAACACCTATTTTGCAAATAACTTTATCTATGAGCTTGTCCTCATGTAAGGTGCAAAAAATTCCTAAAAGTAGAGCAAATAAAAAGGTTAATATATAAGCAAGCCCCCCTAGTATAATTGTATTTATATAAACATCTTTAATTACTGTCGTAACGTTCTGCTTATATTTGTAAGATATACCATATTCACCATGAGCCGCATTTGCTAACCAGCTAATATATTGCCTATATATAGGGTCGTTTAATCCGAGCTTTTTCATTGCATCCAGTTTTTGTGTAGTATTCATCCTTTCAACGCCTTCGCCATAATAAGACATTAAAGGATCTCCAGGTGATAACCTTGCCATATAAAAGACAATGATAGACAGCAGAAATATAACAAAGATGAACTGTACTATTTTTTTTTCTATGTAAATCACATTATTCATAACATTCGATCCTTTCCTAAATAACATAAATAACATAAGAACCACGAAAATTCAGCTCCTTCTTCAAAAAAGAAAAGAGTCGAAACCTTCGTGGTTTAATTTTAATAGTTATTAAATTTTAGAAATAAATTTTTACTATAAAAAATTATTCTTCTAAATAAAGAGGCAAGATTCGTCTTGCATATTTAGTCTATATTATATTTCTAATTTAGTCAAATAAAATCATTTTATATATTATATTGAAATGAATATATAAAATTACGTGTTCATTTTTAAGTATATTATTCCTGTTTTTAGGTATTGTTGACAAGTAGATGTTATGATAACATTTAATCAATAACAAAACGTTTACATGAAGAAATGGGGGATTAATTAATGAAAAAAGCAGTATCAATTTTATTGGCATCTTTTATGATGTTATCTTTAAGCGCATGTGGATCAAAAAATGAGACAACAGCCCCAAAAGCATCGGATAAATTAACTGTTTATTCACCACATCCAATAGAATTTATCGACCCAGTAGTTAATGAATTTGAAAACCGGACAGGAATTAAGGTTGAGGTTGTAGCAGCAGGAACAGGAGAACTCTTAAAGAGAGTGGAAGCAGAAGGAGAAAACCCATTAGGCGATATTCTATGGGGAGGCTCATTGTCTACTCTAGAACCAAAGAAGGATTTATTTGAAAAATATCAATCTATAAATGAAAAAGATGTTTATGATGATTATAAAAATAAAGATGGTCAAATAACAAGATTTACTGCTATACCAAGTGTAATTATGATCAATAAAAACCTTATAGGAAAGATAAAGGTAGAAGGTTTCCAAGATCTATTAAATCCTGAGTTAAAAGGAAAAATAGCTAATGCAGATCCATCGAAATCTTCTTCAGCTTTTGAACAGGTAATAAATCATTTATATGCTATGGGAAATGGAGATCCAGAAAAGGGTTGGGATTATGAAAAAGCATTAACAAAAAATTTAGATGGTAAACTATTAAGTGGTTCTTCAGCCGTTTATAAAGGTGTAGGTGATGGAGAATATACTGTAGGATTAACATTTGAAGAAGCTGCTGCAAAGTATGTAAAAGATGGAGCGCCAGTTGAAATAGTTTACCCTAAAGAGGGTACTATTGCTAAAGCAGATGGTGTCGTTATTATAAAAGGTGCTAAAAACATGGGAAATGCTAAGAAATTCATTGATTATGTAACTAGTAAGGAAGGACAGACTTTAGTAGCTAATAAATTAAATAGACGTTCAGTTAGAAAAGATGCTCCAGCGGCTGAAGGGCTTAAACCATTAGATAAAATTAAGGTAATAAAGGATGACGAAGCATGGCTTAAAGAAAATAAACAGATGATTTTAGATAAATATAAAGATATATTTACAAGCAACTAAAAAAGATGGGCCCCTAGGACTTTTAAATATTATATTATTAAAAAGCCCTAGGTTTTTTTTATAAAAAAATTTGTATTAGAAAGGAAATTAAAATATGAGTACATCCATTGAATTCACAAATATAGTAAAAAGATATGATGATAATACAGTAATTCCAAAGCTTTCACTTAAAATTAAGGAGGGTGAATTTTTCACATTGCTAGGACCTTCAGGTTGTGGTAAAACAACTCTTTTAAGAATGGTAGCAGGATTTAATACAATTGAAGAAGGAGAGATTAAGTTTAACTCAAAGGTAATTAATGATATTCCCGCACATAAAAGAAATATAGGTATGGTGTTTCAGAATTATGCTATATTCCCTCATATGACAGTATCAGAAAATGTTGAATATGGGTTAAAGCTAAGAAAATTTAGCAAAGAAGAATCAAATAAAAAACTTGAGGAAATTTTAAAAGTTGTAAAGATATATGAGTATAAGGATAGATCACCAGACAAACTTTCAGGAGGACAGCAGCAACGCGTTGCACTAGCGAGGGCTATTGTAATTCATCCAACAGTATTGCTTATGGATGAGCCTCTTTCAAATTTAGATGCAAAACTTAGAATAGAAATGAGAAGTGCTATAAGAGAAATACAAAAGAAAGTAGGAATAACCACAGTATATGTAACTCATGATCAAGAAGAAGCACTTGCTATATCAGATAGAATTGCAATTATGAACAAAGGTGTTATTCAGCAAATAGATACACCACAAAGAATTTATTTAAGACCTTCAAATGTCTTTGTTGCTACATTTATTGGTCACTCTAATATATTTAATGGAAAAATATTAGTAGAAGAGGAAAAGCAATACGTTGTATTTGAGAATGGATATAAAGTGTCTATGAATAATTTGAATAGCGGAGCGGAAAACGGAAAAGAAATTAAAATATCCGTAAGGCCAGAGGAATTTATAATAAGCAATAACAATTATGGGATTAGAGGTGTAGTTCACTTTAATACATTCCTCGGGAAATATATAAATTATGAAGTAAAACTTGATAATGGGGAAATAATTGAACTAACACAAGATACTAGTACTAATGATACTTTCCATGAAATTGGACAAGAGCTATATCTGCAAGTATACAATAAAAAAATTAATGTTTTTAACAAGGATGGGGATATAAGTCTTATTACTGGAGTGGGAAAATATGAAGAATAAAAAAGTTAAAAAGATAAAATTTGATTTTTGGACAATAATAATTCTTATTTCATTTTTAATATTCTCAGTATTTCTAATTTATCCACTAGGTTCATTGTTTTTAACTAGTTTTCAAGATGTGGAGACCGGAAAATACACTTTAGACAATTTCGCTAAGTTTTTCACTAAAAAGTATTATTATGGAACACTTATAAATAGTTTTACTGTAAGTATTATAGTAACCTTACTAGCTATTTTAATTGGTGCTCCCTTAGCTTATATCATGACTACAGTAAAAATTAAATTTAAATCAATCGTAGAGGTACTTATTATAATATCTGTATTATCTCCACCTTTTATAGGAGCATATTCATGGATATTACTACTTGGAAGAAACGGAGTTATTACAAATTTCTTCTTGAAAACCTTAGGAATACATCTTCCTAGTATTTATGGGTTTAAAGGGATTTTACTAGTGTTTACCTTGAAATTATTTCCGTTTATATATTTGTATGTTTCAGGAGCACTAAAGAAAATAGACGTTTCACTAAGTGAAGCAGCAGAAAGTTTAGGCTGTAGTGGAGTTAAAAAAGTATTTACTATTATATTACCACTGATGCTTCCTACAATAATGGCAGCGTCATTATTGGTATTCATGAATTGTCTTGCTGATTTTGGAACTCCAATGCTTATAGGTGAAGGGTTTAGAGTTATGCCAGTTTTAATTTACTCAGAGTTTGTATCTGAGGTAGGCGGTCAAGCAAATTTTGCCGCTGCACTAAGTACAATAATGGTAATTATAACAGCGGTTATTTTTTTAGGACAAAAATATGTAGTTAATAGAAAGTCATATGTTATGAACTCATTAAAGCCTATATCTGCTAAAAAGGTTAAGGGATGCAAGAACCTTTTAGCACATTTATATGTTTATATTGTTGTAGCACTAGCTGCAATTCCTCAGGTAACAGTAATATATACCTCGTTCTTAAAAACAAGTGGCTCAATGTTTGTTAAAGGGTTTTCACTAAATAGCTATAAAACAGTGCTTTCAAAACTGGGTAATTCAATTCTGAATACCTATGTATATGGTATAATAGCTATAATAATAATAATATTATTGGGAATGCTTATATCTTACGTATCTGTACGAAGAAAAAGTGCCTTAACCTCCTTCCTAGATACATTAACTATGTTCCCATATATTATTCCAGGATCTGTTTTAGGTATTACATTATTATTAGCATTCAACAAGAAACCAATGGTGCTAAGTGGTACTTTCATTATAATGATAATTGCATTTGTTATAAGAAAACTACCTTATACCATTAGATCCAGTGCAGCAATACTATTGCAACTTAGTCCAAGTCTTGAAGAAGCATCAATTAGTTTAGGTTATTCTGAAATGAAAACATTCTTTAAGGTTACTGCAATTATGATGATACCAGGGGTATTTGCAGGAGCAATATTAAGCTGGATAACAGTAATAAATGAATTAAGTTCTTCAATTATTCTATATACAGGAACTACAAGAACATTATCAGTTGCAATATACACAGACGTTATAAGGGCAAGTTATGGTACAGCAGCTGCTTTATCATCTATATTAACGGCTACAACTATCATATCACTAATAGTTTTCTTTAAATTCACAGGTAAGAAAGAAATAAGTTTATAAAAACCTAATAGGGGGATTTGCGTATGAAAAATATAAAAAGAAAATTTTTCAAGGAAGAAATAAGAAAAACTTTTATATTATATGCACTGACTCCTATTATAATTTTGTCCTTTATTTTTTATAATTTATTATTTTTGTATAGCAGTAAAGCCGTCGAGAGAAGTAATAAAAAATATAACAATAGTATATCAAATATTATAAGTAATGAGTTTGTAAGTTACAAAGTGGAAGTAGAGCATTTAGTAAAATGGGATGAAATAAAAAAGGCTTTTTATAATCAACATGACGAAGCAATGGTATATGAAAGGCTTTATAATACCGTTAATAATCATAATATAAGAAGTGTTTTTTATGTTTTTAATGAAAAAGGAGAGTCTATAATAACAAATGCTAAAGGGGACCCTCAATACGCTAAAAGTGATGATTTATTTATGGGTGGAGTTTTTAAGAAAATGAAAGACAATCCTAATAAATCTGTTATGATGCTTAATAGGGCTCAACTCGATGTGAATACAAGAACTGTATATTCTATAGGAGAAGCTATTACTGATGACAATAACCACGTTGTAGGGTTTATTGTTTTCGATATTTTAGAAAATGAGATGAACAAAATAGTTTACAGTAGTAGCAATCATCATGCTGTAATAACTGATAGATATAACAATAATATAGTTTCAACTAATAATGCACTTCTAGATGGTATAGGTAAATTGAAGCCATTTTTGGATAAAGATAATAACTATGTATTTAATAATTCTATAATAGAAGGTAATGTTTATATTCATACAATTACATATGTGGGCTTTATAAAAAACATCTATTTAATAGGTGAAATATTTTTAATCTTAGTGTTTTTAATTTTAGTGTTTTCTATGTTATTCATTGCTAAGAAAATATCTATAAGTAAGACAAAGTCAATTGATAAATTATTGTCTGCTATTAACAGTGTTCAAGAGGGCAATTTGAACACTGTTGTCAGTATAAACTCTAATGATGAGTTTGAAGTTATAGGTCAGTATTGCAATAAAATGATAATAAGAATAAACGAGCTTGTAGAAAGAAACAAAGAAGAGGCAAGAAGAAATGCATTATCAGAGCTTAAGCAGCTAGAAGCACAATTTAACCCTCACTTCTTATTTAACACACTTGAAATGCTTAAATACATGATAAAAACAGATGAGAAGAGTGCCTCAAAGATCATTGTTTCAATGGCTAACTTGTTAAGATACAGCATAAATAAAAATTTTAATAAGGTAAAGCTTAATGATGACGTTAAATACATAGAGGATTATCTAATAATACAAAAATTTAGATTTGATGATAATTTTGATTACATTTTTAATTTAAATAAAGAAGTAGGAGAATGCTTGATACCAAAACTTATAATACAACCTATTATTGAAAATAGTATAAAATATGGATTTGAAACAAAACAATATTTAAAAATAAATATAGACTGTAGGGTTGAAAATGATAATTTAGTAATATCAATTGTGGATAACGGAGAAGGAATGAGTTATGAAAAATTATCTGGGATACTAAAACTCATTAACAAAAGTAAAAACGATACAAACCATATAGGACTTTATAATGTTCAAAAGAGAATCAATCTTATGTATGGTATGGAATACGGTATAAATATATATAGTAAACTATATGAAGGTACTAAAATAGTTATTAACCTTCCAGTACATAAAAGTGAGGAGTAGATTATGATTAAAGTGCTTATTGTAGAAGATGAAAATTTTATAAGAAAAGGATTAATCAACACTATCGACTGGCTGAGTATGGATTGTATTATTTCAGGGGAAGCTGCAAACGGCGAAGAAGGACTAAAAACGATTATAGAAATCAAGCCCGATTTAGTCATTACAGATATTAAAATGCCAATAATGAACGGCGTGGATATGTTGGAGAAAGCTAGTGAAATTTATGATTTTGAAAAGATTATCTTAACTAGCTACGGAGAATTTCCATATGCAAAAAGAGCTATAGATCTGAAAGTCTTTGATTATGTACTAAAACCAATTGATGAAGATAAATTTAAAGAGATAATCGGAAAGGTTAAGAATAAAATTGATGAGAAAAAAATATATAATGAATTTAAAAATAGTATTAAGGGTTACAAAAATATTGATGTTCTAAATTTGGAGTACTATTTAAAATCTGATAAAAAAAAATCTCAATATACTGAATCAGTAATTAACTATGTAAAAGACAATTACGCAAAAAAGATTAGTATTGAGGATATTGCAGAAAAGTTAGCAGTAAGCTCAAGCTACCTCAGTAGAAATTTAAAGGAACAGACAAATCAAACATTTCATGACTTTTTAAATAGATATAGAGTACAAAAGTCAATTGAATTACTTATGAGGGGGGAGTATAGGGTTTATGAGATATCTTCTATGGTAGGTTTTACTGATTATAAACACTATTCTACTGTATTTAAAAAATATATAAAAGCTTCACCATTAGAGTTTGCTAAAGCTAATTTATACATCAAGGGGGATAATGAAAATGATGAAGAGTAAAAATATTTCATTAGTAATTACAGATATGGATAAAACATTATTAGATAATGATAGCAAAATATCAGGAAAGAACCTGTCCTTTATTAAAAAACTTAAAAGAAATAATATTAAGTTTGCTGTTGCTACTGGAAGGTCAAGAAGCTCTCTGTGTAAATTTCTAGGGAGATATCAATTGATAGATGAAGTGGATTATATTATAAGCATGAATGGAGTAAGTATTTTCGATACTAAATCTAGGGAAACCTACGATTTCGGGTATGTAGATGAGGAAATTATTAATGAAGTTTATAATGCTTATAAAGATTATGATGTCTCATTTGCAGTCCATGAGGGTAATTGTTTGATTTGTAATAAAAAAACTACTTATACAGATATCGAATGTGAAGTAAATGGATATGGTGTAAGTGAGATAAGCGATTTTAGTAGAGCAATAAATAAAAAATATGCAAAGCTAATGATAATTGGAGAAAAATGCATAGTAGATGATATACATAGTAAGTTAGCAGAAATCGATTCTAAAAAATTTAATTTTTTTAAAAGCCATGATTATTTTTTGGAAATTGTTAAAACAGGCGTTTCGAAGGGCAATGCTCTAGTAAAACTTTGTAAATTAAAGGACATAGATATATCCAATGTAATGGCGATAGGGGATAACCTTAATGATTTAGATATGATAAAAAACTCTGGATTTGGTGTAGCAGTAGAAAATGCTCATGAGGAGTTGAAAAAGTATGCTAGTTTTATAACAAAATCAAACGATGAGAATGGATTTGCATATGCTTGTGATGAGTTAATCCATCTTTAAAATAATTGCCCAGTTGAGATGATGTATATTCATTTTGACTGGCTTATTTAAATTATTCCTATTATGGTTTATACTAGTTGCAAGTTAAGATAATTAAGTTCATATAAAAAACTTATTTAAAACCTAGTAAATATATTCTAAACATAAAATATTTTAGGGGGAATTGGCATGAAACAAAAAACTTATCCAAGTATTAAATATCCAATATTAGAAATTAACTTAAAAAATGTACGCGAAAATATTGAATACATGGTAGATTTATGTAGATCTCAGGGGATAAGCATTGCTGGAGTAGTTAAGGGGTTTAATGCAATACCAGAGGCCGTAGAACAGTTTGCACATGCAGGGTGTACATATATAGCAAGTTCAAGAATGGACCAAATAATTAAACTAAAGGAATATGGAATAGAGAAACCTTTTATGATGATTAGAATTCCAATGTTTAGTGAAATAAAAGACTTGGTACAATATGCTGATATTAGTCTAAATTCTGAAATGGAAACATTGAATATGATTGAAAATGAATGTGAATTACAAGGTAAAAAACATAAGGTCATTTTAATGCTTGACCTTGGAGATTTAAGGGAAGGCGTCTTTTATGAAAACGAATTCATAAATTTAGCGGAATATGTGGAAAATCATCTTGAAAATATAGAGTTATATGGAGTAGGAACAAATTTAGGTTGTTATGGAGCAATAATGCCTACAGAAGAGAATTTAGGAAGGCTTTGTAATATTGCTGAAATAATTGAGGGTAAAATAAACAGGAGACTAGAAATGATTTCAGGGGGAGCTACAAGTTCACTGCCTTTAGTAATAGATGGGAAAATGCCTAAAAGAGTAAATAATTTAAGAATAGGCGAGGGAGTACTATTAGCACAAGATTTAGATGAGTACTGGGGATATGATATGAGACATATGCATAAGGATACTTTTGTGCTAAAAGCGCAGGTTGTGGAAATAAAAGATAAGCCTACACATCCTGTTGGGAAAGTGTTTATTGATGCTTTTGGCAATAAACCAACCTATGAGGATAAAGGAATAAGAAAAAAGGCGTTACTTGCAGTGGGAAAACAGGATTTTGGGTTACACGACAAGCTAATACCGCAAAAACAAGGTGTTAAAATTATAGGAAGTAGTTCAGATCACTTAATTGTAGATATTGAAGAGTGTGATAGTGAAATTAAATTAGGGGACATACTTGATTTTCAAATGTACTACCCGCCAATGATGTGTTTAAGTGGATATTCAGGTATATCAAAGGTTTTAATATAAGCCATGTACAAAAAATAAAAATATTGACATATAATAGCCTTGTATGATAAATTTAAGGGAATCTCTTTGTATTGTATATAAATAACAGTACAAACTGATCAGGTGATGAACTTGTAAAAAAGTTCGTGAAGTTGGGCCTAAATGGCAATAGGATTAAAATTATACACCTGTGGGACAGTTTATAGTTCTACGGGCTTTTTTATTTGTATCAATAAATATGACAAATGCAAAGATAATTAATTACTAAGGAGGATATAATCATGAAAAACAGATTAGACAGAAAGTATCTTAAGTATGTACTATATGTTGCCCTCACGGCAACCTTGATTTTTATAAGCTATAATGTAGTATTTAATTTCAAAGAGGTTTTTAGTAATATTACTAGTACAATCAATTCTTTATTTTCAATGATTTCTCCACTCATTATTGGTTGTATAATTGCTTATCTATTATATCCATTATCAAAGATTATAAATGCTTTTCTTGTTAAGCACTTAAAACTTAAATATAAGCCCCATTTAATCAGCATTATACTAACATACTTAGTAGTGATTTTATTATTTATTATACTTATTTATAGCATCTATGCGATGATTGGTGGACAAATTAGTCACAATGAAACCTTATCAGTTATGTTCGAAACTATTAGTGATTATATAAAACGCTATAATGAGCTCTATGATTATATTAACAGAAAAATCACGCAAAGTGGTCTCTCTCTCGATATAAAGGGGTATTTATCACAAGCTATACAGCAGATATACTCATATTTATCACTTTCTATAAATAGTACAATCAAAATATTTGCAGGTATAAGCAACAGTATTATAAATAGTTTTATTGGTTTGTTTATTTCCTTCTATTTATTAAAGGATTATGAATTTTTTAAAAAGATATATTTAAATTATGTGAGTCTTATAATGAAGGAAAGTAAATTTAAGAGCCTTAATAAAACCCTTCTTGAAATTAATTATATTGTATCTAGGTTCATAAGAGGACAGCTCCTTGATGGTTTAATAGTTGGATTAATTAGCAGTATTGGCCTGTCTTTTGTAGGCATTGATTTTGCTATTCTTATTGGATTTACTGCAGGTATTGCAAATATTATACCCTATGTTGGTCCACTAATTGGTTGTATTCCAGCAATTATTGTGGGTATTCTTAGTCCGAACCCTATGCAGGCTTTATGGGCAGTACTTCTACTTCTTGCGGTTCAACAACTTGATGGTGCCGTTATATCACCAAAAATTGTAGGAGATAGCATGGGTCTACATCCGATTTTCATAATCATGGCAATAACTATAGGGGGAAGTTTAGCAGGTATAATTGGAATGCTTTTATCTGTACCTATTGCTGGCATAATTAAACTATTTTTAATAAAAATTATAAGAAAGCGAACAGATGAAACGAGTAGCGAAGTTTAAAACCAGGATAATAGTTAATTATTGAAATATAGAAGGAATATTTGCAATTTTGTAGAATGTTATAATTAGTATGTTATTTTAAAGTAATGAGTTAATAGATTTATTATAAAATAATTTAAAGACATTAAGGTGTAAAGGAGATAAAGATGGAAAAGGATATGAAAATTGCAGTTTTGATTGATGCTGACAATGTGTCTGATAAATATATAAGGTATATAATTGACGAAATTTCAAATCATGGAACACCTACATATAAAAGAATTTATGGGGATTGGACCAAGCCTCAACTAGCTTCATGGAAGAATGTATTGCTTAATTATTCTATTAGTCCAATACAACAATATAGTTATACTACAGGCAAAAATTCTACGGATGCAGCCCTAATAATAGATGCTATGGATATACTCTATTCAAGCAATGTTGATGGATTTTGCATTGTATCGAGTGATAGTGATTTTACTAAACTAGCAGCTCGACTTCGCGAAGCCGGTATGTATGTAATTGGTATGGGAGAAAAGAAAACTCCAAAACCTTTCATTTCAGCTTGTGAGAAATTTAAATATCTTGAAGTATTAGCTTCAATGGCGCCAAGACATACTGAAATAGCGACCGTTAAAGGAGCACAAATACAAGAAGAATCAAAAGGTGGTATGATAAGTCCCGGTAAATTAGTAGAGGCTATAAAAACTATTATAACTGAGATTTCAGATGAAGATGGTTGGGCATTTTTAGGAGAACTAGGTAGCACTCTTAATAAGAGGTATCCTGATTTTGACACTAGAAACTATGGTTATGCAAAGCTTACACCTTTTGTAGCCTCTTTAAAATATTTTGAGATTAGATCAACAAAAACTAGCAATCCAAGTATAAGTCTTAAATATATTAGAAATAAAGAGTGCTAACCCAAGGAGGAATGGGTTTGAAGAATTTCATATCCAGTAATTGTATGTAATGTTATAATCAAAATAATAATAAAAGCTGTGAAGTTTAACTTCACAGCTTTTATTATTTCAGACCGTTGACAAACATAAAATGTAAAACACTCTAATTTAAAATTGGAGTGTTTTTTTTCATATTCAAAAAGGATTTTAGGACATCAATGTCGAATATATATAGTATACAAACTTTATAATTCGGAGGGCATTATTATGATTAATGAAAAGAACTTCACACAACAAAAACTAGAAATGGTGTATTTAGAAGATTTAGTTCCTAAAGACCATATTCTGAGAAATATAGATAAATACATGGATTTCTCTTTTATAAGAGAACTGACTAAAAAATATTACTGCTTAGATAATGGAAGACCTGGCGTAGATCCTATTATACTTTTTAAAATGCTGTTTATTGGGTACTTATTTGGAATAAAATCTGAACGACAACTTGTAAAGGACATTGAAGTAAATGTGGCTTATAGATGGTTTCTAGGACTAAGTCTTACTGATCCTATTCCAGATCATTCAACAATTAGCCAAAATAGACGTAGACGGTTTAAAGGTACAGATGTGTTTCAAAAAATATTTGACGAAGTAGTATTTAAGGCTATAAATCTTAAGATGGTAACCGGTAAAATACTTTACACAGACTCTACACACCTAAAAGCAAATGCTAATAAGCGAAAGCTTGTGAAAATTGAAGTTGAAAAAACGCCGAAAGAATATGTAGCTGAACTTAATAAAGCAGTGGAAGAAGATAGAATAAACCATGGTAAAAAACCTTTAAAGGAAAAAGAACCTGTTACCAAAATAAAAGAAACTAAAGTTAGCACAACCGACCCCGACAGTGGATATATGATGAGAGATGGCAAGCCGGAAGGCTTCTCATATTTAGATCACAGAACTGTCGATAGCAGACATAATATAATTACTGATGTGTATGTTACTCCTGGAAACATAAATGATGTTGATCCTTATATCGATAGATTAGATGTGCAAATAAAAAAGTTTAATTTTAATACAAAATATGTTGGTGCAGATGCTGGTTATGCTACAAATCTTATATGTAAAGAACTATATGAGAGGGAATTAAAATCTGTAATGGGATACCGTAGGTCTCCACATACAAAAGGAATGTACACAAAAAATAAATTCCAATATGTTAAAGAGCAGGACATTTACGTATGCCCTGACTTAAGGGCTTTACATTATAAAACGACAACAAGAGAAGGATATAAAGAATATGTTGGTAATGCAAAATATTGCGAGATATGTCCAAATAGAGCTCAATGCTTTTCTGCAAAAAGCAAGTTTAAAACTATTAGAAGACATGTTTGGGAAACGTATAAAGAAGATGTTGTAAAGTTCACCAGAACAGATAAAGGCAGAAATATATATAGAAGAAGAAAAGAAACTATAGAGCGAAGCTTCGCAGATTCAAAACAACTGCATGGGCTTCGCTATTGCCATATGCGTGGATTAGAAAATGTGCAAGAGCAGTGTCTGCTTACAGCAGCAGTGCAGAATATGAAAAAGATAGCTAGCCTGCTATCTTTACTGTTTTTTGATTTTCTAACTAAGAAGATAGTTGTTATTTTAAATTTATCCATAACTCAAAATGCTATCGCATAATTGCATGTAAAAAACCCAGTATAATAAAAAAATTATACTGGGTTTGTAAACAACCTGTAATAATAAAAGCTGTGAAGTTTAACTTCACAGCTTTTATTATTTAAAAAAAATAGATTATGTGTCATAAAAATGTCGAAAATCAGGTGACATTTTGTAAAAAACGAGTATAATTAATTCAATACTAAATTACCATTAATTCATAGTACAGGAAACAGGGCGATATTTTCTGAAAGGAATATAAGTGAATATTTCAGCTCTGCAGGATATGGGTTAATAGATTTTTTTATAAAAGGTAATTTATATGGGTGCCTTCTGTAAGTTGGAATTCATAAGTTTTTTTAAGTTAAGACATTTAGGGGGTAAAAATTATGGAGGTTATAGTTGCAAAATTTGGTGGGAGTTCAGTATGCGATAGTAAACAATTTCAAAAAGTAAAAGATATTGTCTTGTCGGATGTTAGGCGGCGTTATGTTGTGCCATCAGCTCCCGGGAAAAGAAATAAAGGTGATTATAAGATTACAGATCTTTTATATTTGTGCCATGAGCATGTAAAAAAATCACTACCATTTGATGAATTATTTAAATTAATTGAAGAAAGATATACTGTTTTATGTAGTGAATTAAAGATTTCTATTGATATGTCAAAACATTTAAGAGAACTTAAAGAAAAAATAATTAATGGAGCTTCAGAAGAATTTGTAGCAAGTAGGGGAGAATATTTTAATGCTTTAATATTAGCTGAATATTTGGGGTACGAATTTATTGATGCTGCTGAGATTATTTTTTTAAAGAAAAGTGGACGATTGGATGAAAAGGCAACCTACGATGCCGTAAAGACTAGGTTATCAAAAGTAGAAAAAGCGGTAATTCCAGGATTTTATGGTTCTTCCAAAGATGGTGAAATAAGAACCTTTTCAAGAGGTGGTTCAGACATTACCGGGGCAATAATTGCTAGAGGTGTAGGTGCGAAGCTATATGAAAACTGGACAGATGTGTCAGGTCTCTTAATGGCGGATCCTAGTATTGTTAATAATCCCAAACTTATTGAAGAGGTGACATATAAAGAACTTAGGGAACTTTCATATATGGGTGCAAATGTTTTTCATGAAGAGGCAGTTTTTCCAGTTAAAAATCATGGAATCGCAATAAACATAAAAAATACTAATAAGCCAACAGATAATGGAACCTTTATTTTAAGTAATAAATCAGAAATTAAAGTTGGAAACATTACAGGGATAGCAGGAAAAAAAGATTTTACAGTAATAGCAATGGAAAAGACACTTATGAACAAAGATATAGGATATCGTCGCAGGATTCTTTCAATTCTAGAAAGTAATAATGTATCTTTTGAGCATATCCCATCAGGGATAGATTCAATTTCATTGGTAATTGACGATTCTGAATTAGAGAATAAAATTGATGAAATATTAGAAGAAATTGAAAATCAATGTAGTCCAGATTCATTAATAATTCACCCAAATATGGCTTTAATGTCAGTGGTTGGAGAGGGTATTATAAGAACGAAGGGGATATCTGCTAAAGTACTTAGCGCATTATCAAAATATGATATAAATATTAGAATGATCAATCAAGGGTCAAGTGAGTTAAGCATAATTATTGGTATAGAAAATGAGGATCTTGAAAATGCAATTAGGGCAGTTTATAAAGCATTTGAAAATTAATAATTACCTGTGGATAAGAAATAATATTTAAGAGCCGCAAGAGACAATTTAAAAGGGGGAAATTAATATGGAAAAGGTAAAAATAGCGATTTTAGGTTTTGGAAATGTTGGGACAGGTGTATGGAAAATACTTCACGAAAATAGAAAAGAAATAATGAAACGTTCAAATTATGAAATAGAAGTTGCTAAAATACTCGTAAAAGATATAAATAAAAAAAGAGATATAGATGTACCTAAGGAAATATTAACAGATAATATTGATGATATTATAAATGATGAAAGTATAAAAATTGTGGTTGAGCTTATTGGTGGAAGAAAAGAAGCTAAGGAGTATATGATACGCGCAATGAAAGCTAAAAAACATATTGTAACTGCTAACAAATTAGTTATCGCGAACTGGAGCGAAGAGTTATTTAAAACAGCAGAGGAAGAAAACGTATTATTTTATTATGAAGCAAGTGTGGCTGGTGGAATTCCAATAATACGTGAAATAAATGAGAGTCTTACAGCCAATAGGATTGAACAGATAATTGGAATTATAAATGGAACAACTAATTACATATTAAGCAAAATGACAATGGATGGAATTAGCTTTGATGAGGCACTAAAAGAGGCTCAAGAAAAGGGTTATGCTGAAGCAGATCCAACCTCTGATGTTGATAGCTTTGATGCTGTATATAAGCTTGCGATAATGTCTTCTCTAGCATTTGGAACTAAGGTAGATCACGATTGTATTTACAGAGAAGGAATAAGAAGTATTAGTGACATAGATATAGAATATGCTAAAAAATTTGGTTATACAATAAAGCTTTTAGCAATAGCTAAAGAAGAAAATAACAAATTAGAGTTAAGAGTACATCCAACAATGATACCTTCGAGCCACCCAATGGCAAATGTAGCCGATGCATTTAATGCGATTATGATAAAAGGAAATGCAGTTGGAGAATTAATGCTATATGGAAAAGGCGCTGGAGATTTACCAACTGGGAGTGCAGTTGTAGGTGATATAATATCCATATTAAGAAACAATGTGAAGCCTTCTGATGCAAGGGCCCTAAGTGACGAAGGTGATTTTAAAAGAGTGAAAAAATCAGAAGAAAATGAATCAGAATTCTATATCAGACTTAACGTTAAAGATAAGGCAGGAGTTTTAGGAGATACAGCAAAAATTTTTGGAAATAACAATGTTAGCATCGTATCAGTTACTCAAGATGTAATGCTTGAAAATTATGTAATATTGGCATTTATTACACATAAGAGTGAAGAAAAGAATATACGAAATTCATTAGAAAAAATAAAAGAACTAGAAAATGTAAACAAAATAGAAAGTATAATAAGAATAGAATCATTTAATTAAAATTTATATGATTTAATGAATTTTTTCTTAAATTATGCTTTAACGAAAAGCATAATCTAAGAAAAAAATCTAATATTCAAATGATAAGACTAGGTTCGTACCTAACAGTGCATTTGGCAATTGAAAATTCAAAGATTATTAATGACATCCGCAGCCTACGGCTAAAAGATTTTTGGGCGTGGATTATTAAGATTTTTCTTGTGTTTTTGTCAACTGTTCCTGCTAAATTCATCTTAATATAGATATGCATAATGGTATGAACTATCGACCAGAGTGACTCGAAATAAGAAGAGCAGAAACATTGAAATTCCATTTAGAAATTCTTGTTTTGCCAATATTAAATACTCGTGAGCCTGACAGGAAGTCAGGCTAGTGAACCGGCCGTAAGCCGAATGTGAGCGTCAGAGAATTTAATATTTGCAAAAGATTAGAATTTCTTAATGGAATTTCACGTTTCAAGCTCTTATTTCGAGTCACGCGGTCGATAGTTCACAGGATGTATCCCTTATTCACATTCGAATAATTTTCTCGCAAATTTTACAGTTTGAGTTGCATCTTTTGCATAATAATCTGCTCCTATCATTTTTGCATACTCTTCATTTAAGACAGCGCCTCCAACAAGAACAGTGCAATCCAAGTTATTGTCTCTAAGTGCTTTTATTGTTTCACCCATGCTCCTAACTGTTGTGGTCATAAGTGCACTTAAACCAACTAATTTAATGTTTCCGCTGCGAACTGCATTAACAACTATATCCTCGTGTACATCTTTACCAAGGTCAATTACCTCAAATCCATAGTTTTCGAGTAGGATTTTCACTATGTTTTTTCCTATATCGTGTATATCTCCTTTAACAGTTGCAAGCACAATTGTACCTTTGCTAAGTTTTTTATCCGTGCTTGCCATCATTCTTTCTTTGATTACCTCAAAAGATTTCTTTACTGCTTCTGCAGATTGTAATAATTGAGGAAGAAATATTTCTCCGCTTTCATATTTTTGGCCCACAATATCAAGTGATGGAATTAGATATTTGTTTACAACTTCAAGTTCTGACATAGTTTTCAAAAGTTCTTTTGTTATTTTCGAAGATTCTTCTTTCAAACCATCAATAATAGTTTGATTTAAATCTTTAGCATTTACAACTTCTTTACCAACTGGTTTTCCTTCAAAGGATGAATAAGCATCTATATATTTTTTTGAAGCTTTATCTTTATTCCATAAAACATTAAATGCATTAATAGTCGCCATCATATCGGGGGATAGAGGATTGAGTATTGGTGCATCAAGGCCAGCGGTTAATGCTGCAGCAAGGAACGTTCTATTTAATAGTTCTCTTTGTGGTAAACCAAATGATACATTGCTTACTCCAAGAGTAGTTTTAACTCCTAGATTAGATTTAACAAGTTCAACTGCTCGAATTGTCTCTTTAATTTCACTTTGCTGCGCTGATGCAGTTAAAACAAGACAATCTATTATAATATCTGATTTATCTATTCCGTACTCTTCAGCCTTTTGTACAATTTTCTGGGCTATTTTAAGCCTGCCTTCAGCCGTTTTTGGAATGCCATCCTTGTCAATAGTTAAACCTATTACACATGCACCATATTTTTTAACAATTGGAAATATGGAAGCCATTACTTCGTCTTTACCATTAACAGAGTTTATTAGTGGTTTTCCGTTATATATTCTCACTGCTGACTCAATTACGTCACATCTAACACTATCAATTTGAAGGGGAAGATTTATTACACTTTGTAATTCTTTTATTGTTCGTATCATAACCTCATGCTCGTCGATTTCAGGAAGTCCCACATTTACATCTAGTATATCTGCTCCTGCATCTCTTTGATTAATAGCTTCATAGAGTATATAGTCCATATTATTATTTTTTAAAGCCTCTTTAAGTTTCTTTTTGCCTGTAGGATTTATTCGCTCACCGATAATTTTTATTTGTCCTCCAAGGACTACTGTTAAAGAGGGGGAACTTACTGCCGTTATTCTTTTAACATCACGGCGTACAGGCTTTAATTTTTTAAGCTCAGCCTTTATAGCTGTTATATGCTCGCAAGCGGTACCACAGCATCCACCGAAAATCGTAACACCCATTTCTGCCATAATTTTTGCATACTGCGCAAATTCATGGGCCTGAACATCGAAAACTGCGTCTCCATTTACAAGTTTAGGAAGACCTGCATTAGGTTGGACTATAACAGGAATACTTGAGTACTTAAGTATTTTTGTTATTATTGGAAGCATTTCATTTGGTCCTAAAGAACAATTTACCCCAATTGCATCTACTCCAAGACCTTGAAGTACGTTCACCATAGTTATTGGGTCTGTTCCCGTTAATGTGCGCTCGTCACCTTGATATGACATTGTACATACTATTGGAAGAGAACTATTTTCTTTTGCCGCAAGAATAGCAGCCTTCGCTTCATAAATATCGGACATTGTCTCAATAAGAATTATATCAGCGCCTTCCCTAGAGCCAATTTTAATCTGCTCTGCAAAAGCCTCATATGCATTATTGAATGATAATGTTCCAAGTGGCTCCATTAATTGACCAATAGGGCCAATATCAAGTGCAACAAGATTATCACCAGCCGCTTTTCTTGCAATTCTCACAGCACTTCCAACAATACCTTCAACGGTATATTGCGTGTCTTTAAGCTTATAACTATTGGCACCAAATGTATTTGTGGTAATAACGTCACTTCCTGCATCTAAGTATTCACCATGTATTTTTTCAATGATTTCTGGGTGCAATATATTATAGCTTTCTGGTAATTCACCCATCTTAATTCCGTATTTTTGCAGCATTGTTCCCATAGCTCCATCAAATAATAAAAAATTATTAAAGTTTATTTTTCTACACACAATATCTACCATCCTTTCTGAATTCACAATTTTTATTTTTACAAATTTTACATTTTTGTAATTTGTCAATTGATTTTAAACTTGCAACTTCACTAAGACCTATAAGTGCTGTTACCGATTTTCTTGGTATCATGATACTATTTTCAGTAATAGATAGTCCTATTTTTTTATAAGCATCTAAAACATTTAATATTTCTGACCCATTATCAATAGAGAAGTCTCCATATCCAGGGCTGTATCTAGTTGTAATATGCAAATTATCTATTAAGGCATTTTTCATAATCTCATCTTGCAACTCATTACATAAGGTTTCTATTGCGGTGGTTGCACAGGCGTCCATAATTAAACCCTTTGTAATATTAAATCTTGAATAGTAAGATATTCTACTATCCACATTTATCCCTAATGTTGCGGCCATAACCACACATTTTCTTGAATTTACTAGGAGATTTATTATATCTGCATCTTTTAAAACTAACGTACTACCCAAGAGGAAAATCTGATCATTTTTTCTTTCAATATCAAAAATTTCATATACAAAATTTTCTTTACATATGTCAATAATCTCACCGCAACATTCATCAACTAAATCAATTATACTCTTATTAATAATTTGATTTTTATAGCCCAAATATCTTAATACTTCTTGTTTATCAATTACCATAGTACGCTCCAATCAGTTTTACTTTTAGAATAAAGTATAAATACAATAATTGCAAATATAATATATTTTATGAATATTTATGAAATGTATGTTTGCATTGACATTTGATTTTATATGAGTTACAATAAAAAACAATAATTTGATAAAGCTCTTTTTTACGTATAGTAGTATAAAGAATGATAGTCAGATGATTATGGTGAATACATATAATAAATAATAATAAAAAGGAGTATTAATATGAAATATATTGTAGTACTAGGAGATGGAATGGCAGATTATCCTGTGAAGGAGCTTAACGACAAAACACCTCTTCAATACGCTAATACGCCTACTATAGATTATATGGCAAAGCACGGCACTCAAGGATTAGCTAAAACTGTGCCAGAGGGTATGCCGGCAGGCAGCGATACAGCAAACATGGCTGTTTTGGGATATGATCCATTTGTGTACTATAGTGGACGTTCACCATTTGAAGCAGCAAGCATGGGAGTCCAAATGTTAGATACAGATGTAACATTTAGATGTAATTTGGTAACGGTATCTGACGACCAGCCCTATGAGGAAAAAATTATGATTGACCATAGTTCTGATGAAATTACAACGCAAGAGGCAGGAATATTAATAAAAGAATTAAGTGAGTATTTAAACGCTGAGGCAATAAAGTTTTATCCAGGTATTGGCTATAGGCATCTTATGATATGGGATAACGGACCATACTCTTGGAAACTTACACCACCACATGACATTCTAGATAAAAAGGTAAAGGATTATATGCCTAAAGGACTTGGTAGTGAAATATTTGAAGAAATGATGAAAAAAAGTTTCGAATTTTTATCAGGGCATGATATAAATAAAAAGAGAGTAGCAAGGGGACTAAAGCCAGCTAATTCAATATGGATCTGGGGTGAAGGAAAGAAACCGCTCTTGTCTAGCTTTTATAAAAAATATAATTTAAAAGGCTCAGTAATTTCTGCTGTTGATTTAATAAAAGGAATAGGAATGTGTGCAGGGATGGACATTATTGATGTAGAAGGGGCTACTGGAAATATTAATACTAATTTTAAAGGTAAAGCAGAGGCCGCTCTAGGCGAAATGGCAAAGGGGAATGATTTTGTTTATATTCATGTTGAAGCTCCAGATGAATGTGGACATAGATGTGAAATAGAAAATAAATATAAAGCCATAGAGTACATAGACAATCAAATAGTAAAGGTTATAAAAGATGAAATGGATAGAATCGGTGAAGATTATAAAATGATAATACTCCCAGATCATCTTACACCACTCGTACTTAGGACTCATACAGGAGAGCCGGTTCCGTTTTTAATATATGAAAGTAATAAAGAAAAGGACAACCTAAATGGCTCTTATAATGAATTCGCGGCTAAAGAGACAGGACTATATTTTCCGGAAGGATATAAGTTAATGGATTACTTTATAAAAGGTAGTATATAGGGGGAAAAAAATTTATGAAACAAATATATTATAAGAGTACTCGCGGAAATGAAAAAGAAGTAAAATCCGCAGAAGCTATTGCAAGAGGACTAAGTGAGGATGGGGGACTTTTTGTACCAACATCAATACCAAAGTTAACTATAGGACTTGCTGAATTATGTCATATGGATTATAAAGAATTAGCATTTACTATAATGAAAGAATTTTTAACTGATTACGATGAAAAGGATTTATTAGAGTCTATAGATATGGCTTATGATGAAAAGTTTGATGCGAAAGCTATTGCGCCGATTTCAAAGAATGGTGGATTATATTTTTTAGAATTATACCATGGACCAACTTTAGCATTTAAGGATATGGCTTTATCAATATTACCTTATCTTTTAAAAAATGCAGTAAAGAAGTTAAACATTGATAAAGAAATGGTTATTCTTACGGCCACATCTGGTGATACAGGCAAAGCAGCACTAGAAGGTTTTGCAAATGTAGAAGGCACAAAGATAATAGTCTTTTTCCCACAGGAAGGTGTTAGTGAGATTCAAAAAAGGCAGATGTTAACGCAATCTGGGGATAATACTTTTGTAATCGGAATTGATGGAAACTTTGATGATGCACAAAATGGAGTTAAACAGATGCTTACAGATGAGGGCCTTCTCAAGAGATTAGAAGAAAACAATAAAATGTTCTCATCAGCTAATTCAATAAATATTGGAAGACTAATACCACAGGTTGTATATTATTTCTATGCATATGCTCAGCTTTGTAATATGGGAGACATAAAAATAGGGGAAGAGATAAATTTCTGTGTTCCTACTGGTAATTTTGGCGATATATTGGCAGGATACTATGCAAAGAAAATGGGATTACCAATTAAAAAGCTAATTTGTGCTTCAAATGAAAATAAAGTATTATTTGATTTTATAAATACAGGCACATATGATAGGGTAAGGGATTTTGTAATTACTATGTCCCCTTCAATGGATATATTGATTTCAAGTAACCTTGAAAGACTTTTATATGCTATAAGTGGGGAAGATTCAAGTAAGATAAAAGACCTTATGAATAAGCTTAAAAAAGATGGTAAATATGAGATTGATGATGATATGAAAAAAGGGCTAAAGGATTTCTTTGGAGGATATGCAAGTGAGGAGGATACGGCAAAGGCAATAACTGAGGTTTATAAAACTACTAATTATGTAATTGATACACATACTGCAGTTTCCTATGCGGTTTATCAAAAATATTTAAAAGAATCAAAGGATAGTGCGAAGACAGTTATTGTGTCGACGGCAAGCCCATATAAATTTACGCCAGATGTTATGAAATCAATAGATGCAAAATACACAGGGCTAAATGACTTTGAATTAATAGTGGAACTTAGTAAAATAACAAAGGTCGATATTCCAGTAGGGATAAAAGATTTAGAAACAAGACCAGTACTTCATAAAACTAAATGCGCAAAGAATGAGATGCAAATACAGCTTGAAAAGATTCTTAAAATATAGTAGGATCAACCTATGGTTAATATTACATTCCCTCAGACTATTTAATTAGTTTGAGGGTTTTTCTTTTATTAATAACAGGGTTAGCCATAATTGGTTAAATATTGAAAGGATTTATTGACAATATATTTATAAATAGTTAGAATAGTATTGAGGTAATTTAGTATACTCAATCAACTTAATATGAAAACTTAAATATTTATATTATTGAAAATAGAGTAAGGGGTGATGTAATTGAAAAAGCAGCAATATGATGTAATCGTTATCGGGTCAGGAGTAGTTGGTAGTGCAATTGCAAGGGAACTTTCAAAATATGAAATTAATATAGGTGTATTAGAGAAAGAACTAGATGTAGTATGTGAGACAAGTGGTAGGAATAGTGGAGTGCTTCATGCAGGATTTAACAGCAAACCTGGAACACTTATGGCAAAATTTTGTGTACAAGGATGCTTAGGATTTGATAAAGTTGCAAAAGAATTAGATATACCCTTTAAAAGAACGGGGAAACTTGTAATAGGCTTTAGTGAAGAAGATATGGAAGGATTAAAAGATTTAAAAGCACTAGGAGAAAAAAATGGAGTTCCAGGTCTTGAAATTGTAGGTCGTGAAAAAATTAAAGAATTAGCACCTAATGTAGAAGGGACAGCAGCTTTATATTCTCCAATGACAGGTGTATTGGATCCATTTATATATACAATTGCATTAGCAGAAAATGCTTGCCAAAATGGTGTGGATTTTTATTTAGGTAGAGAAGTAATTAACATTGAAAAAAAAGAAAGTTGTTATAAAATTACTACAAAAAATGGAGAAACTTATTATAGTAGATGGGTAATTAATAGTGCTGGATTAAATTCTGATAAAATAGCAGGTCTGGTTGGTGTTACAGATTATACAATATATCCATGTAGAGGAGAATATTTTATTCTTGATCAAAGCATAGGCAAGTTTCTTGAAATTCCAGCCTATCCAGTTCCTAATAAGAAAGAGGGAGGTCTTGGTGTACATCTTACGCCTTCAATTCATGGCAATATATTTATCGGACCAAGTGCTCAGTATATAGATGAAAATGATAACTATTCATCAACTGAGGATGTTATGGACATGCTTATAAAAGAAGGCACAAAAATATTGCCTCAAATTAAAAGAGAACATTTTATTAGAAATTTCACAGGCATTAGACCAAAGCTTGTTAGTAAAGAAAAAGGTGGATATGCAGATTTTGTAATAGAAGAAAGAAAGGAAATCCCTAATGTAATTAACTTAATTGGAATTGAATCGCCAGGACTCACTTCAGCAGTCCCAATTGCAGAATATGTAGTAGAAAAAATTAAGAACAAGGAAGATTTAAAAGAAAATAAAAAATTCAATCCTATAAGAAATGCAGTAGTAAAGTTTATAGAACAATCTGAAGAAAAACAAGATGCACTTATAAAAGAAAATTCAGATTATGGAGAAATTATTTGTAGATGTGAGAACGTTACAAAAGCAGAAATTATACAAGCAATAAGAAATCCATTAGGAGTAGATACATTAACAGGCATTAAATATAGAACAAGATCCATGATGGGAAGATGCCAAGGTGGATATTGTCAAACTAGAATTGCAGAAATAATTATGAAAGAAAAAAATAAAAAAGTAGATGAAATAACTTATTTAAGAGAAAATGGAAAAATGTTTTATGGGGAGGTAAGACAATGGAAGTAATTCAAAAGGAAGCAGTTATAATTGGTGGTGGCCCAGCTGGGCTTGCAGCAGCTCTAAAACTAAAAGAAGAAGGTATAGAAGATGTTTTAATATTAGAAAGAGAAGAAAAGCTTGGTGGAATATTAAAACAATGTATTCATGATGGTTTTGGTTTACAAAGATTTAAGCAGGCGCTTAGCGGTCCTGAATATGCGGCTAGATTTGTAGAACAGGTAAAAAAAGCGAATATTGAATTACAAACAGGAGCGACTGTAATAAATATTACAAATAACAAGGAGGTTATATCAGTTACAAGGGAAGGGCTAAAAAAATATAAAGCTAAAGTAGTGGTGCTCACCATGGGTTGTAGAGAAAGAACAAGAGGAGCTATAAGCATACCTGGGACAAGACCAGCAGGTGTATTTACTGCTGGAGTAGTTCAAAGCTATATGAACCTAAAAAATATTATGGTTGGAAAAAGAATTGTTATACTAGGTTCTGGAGATATCGGACTTATAATGGCAAGGAGACTCACACTAGAAGGAGCAAAAGTATTGGCCGTAATAGAAAAATTACCTTATCCTAGTGGATTGCCAAGAAATATAGAACAATGTTTAAATGACTATAATATTCCCTTATATTTAGGTCATACGGTAACAAACATCAAAGGAAAAGAAAGATTGCAAGCCGTAACAGTGAGTGAATTAGATAAGAATGGACAAATTATTTCAGGCACAGAAATAGAATATCAATGTGATACATTAATACTATCTGTTGGTCTTATTCCTGAAAATGAGTTATCTCTTAAAGCTGGAGTAAAAATTGATGAACGGACTAAGGGACCTATTGTGGACGAAAATTTACAAACTAACGTAGAAGGAATTTATGCAGCTGGCAATGTGCTTCATGTGCATGATTTAGTGGATTTTGTATCTGATGAAGGAGAAAAGCTTGCTAGGGCAGCAGCAAAATATATAAGAAATGAAAAACAAAATGAAAGTCATATTTTAATAACAACAGATAAAACTATTAACAATGTAGTTCCACAAAAAATAAGTGGGAAGCAAGATGTAGAAGTAACTTTAAGGGTTAGTAGGCCCTCAAGAGATGGCGTCATAGAAATTGTGCAGGGCGAAAAAGTGATTAAATCAAGGAACTTTAAAAAATTGAATCCTGCAGAAATGATACGCTTAACATTAAAAAAAGAGGATATTATTAGTGAAGAAAACATTAAGGTGGTGGTATCACAATGAATAGAGAAATGACATGTATAGTTTGTCCTAATGGTTGTGAATTAACTTTAGAACTAGAAGAAAACATTATCAAAAATGTAACTGGAGCTTCCTGTAAAAAAGGAATAGCATATGCAACGCAAGAAATACAAAATCCTAAGAGAACTATTTCATCATTAGTTAAAGTAAATAATGGAGAAATGCCACTGGTTAGTGTAAGGACAACAACATCTATTCCTAAAAACAGGATATTTGATGTTATGAAAGAAATTAAGAATATAGAAGCTGATGCACCTATAGAAATTGAACAAGTGATTATTAACAATGTGTTGGGTCTCGGCGTAGATATTATTGCTACAAAGTCTATATGGAAGAAATAAATCATTATAATTAATATGACAATTAAAAGGGGGGTATTTATGGAACTTTTAAATGCTTTTGGTAGTATATTTAGTATTGTTATAATGATAGCTATTGGATGGTGGCTAACGAAAAAAAATTGGATGGATAAGTCCGGTGCAAAGCTATTCGCAAAAATTGTTATCAATGTAGCGTTACCGGCTTTGATGATTAGCAATCTTATGAAGGATTTTGACAGAGCAAAGCTTTTAAGTTTAGGGAAGGGTATTATAGTTCCAATAATTTCAATAGCTCTTACTTATTTAATTGGCAAGACCTTTGTAAAAGTTTTTAATGTTACGAAAAATAGACGTGGTTCCTTTGCATCTATGTTCTTTGTGTCTAATAGCATATTTATTGGATTGCCAGTAAATTTAGCTCTATTTGGTTCAAAATGTGTTCCTTATGTTTTGATATACTATATAGTTAATACTACATTCTTTTGGACTATAGGTGTTTTTGAAATAAGTAAAGATGGGAATGGAGGATCTAATAAATTTGCATCACCGGATACTTTAAAAAGAATATTTTCACCTCCTCTAATGGGATTTGTAGTAGCTATAATATTAATACTTTTAGCTATTCCTGTACCTGCATTCCTAATGGATACTTGTAAATATTTCGGAAATTTAACTACCCCTTTATCTATGTTATTTATAGGTAACACAATTTATTATGTAAATTTAAAAGGAATACGTTTCAATAAGGATATGTGGGGCATTTTATTGGGAAGATTTATAATATCGCCACTACTGGTAGTGTTAATATGTAAATTCATTCCTTTGCCTCAAATCATGAAAAATATATTTATTATTCAAGCAGCTATGCCAGTAATGACTACTACTGCTATAGTGTCTAAATCTTACGATTCAGATTACCAATATGCTGCTATTATGATTGCTCTATCCACGTTGTTAAGTCTATTTATAATTCCTATATATAAAATACTCCTTTGATAAGATATATGAAACAAAATAAAGAATATATAAAAAGCCTTCTTTTCATTTAAATAAGTGAAAAGAAGGCTTTTTAATAAAAATTTACTTTGTTTCAAAGGCATCTAAAAAAACGCTTGGGAGTTGTTTAGTAACACCATAGGCATGCTCTAGATGGTCCTTTTTCTATATTCATTAGGTGAAACGCTTACATATTTCTTGAAGGTGGTACAAAAATGACTTTGACTATTAAACCCGGATTTGGTAGAAATCACATCTAAAGGATAAGAGGAATTATCTAGGATATCTTTTGCCACATTTATTCTATATATGTTTATATATTCACAAAATTTAAAACCGGTGTTCACTTTAAAAAGATAACATAGATAGTTGCTACTTATATGAATGTGAGTTGCAACTTTTTCTAGGGTTATTTTTTTCTCAATATTTGAGTGGATATAAGCCAAAGCATTGTTTACAATTTCATTTTCTGATGCTTTTTTACCATTATTAATGACTTCCGTGTAGCTTTTAATAATTTTTTCTCCTAGAGAAATTAAGTCTTCCTTCAAATGACAAGTGTCCATTAGCTTAAGATTTTTATAGCATAAGTCCTCCAAGGGGATTGAATTGTTAATACAGAAATAGGTGTATATAAAGATATTAATTGAATATATTAGTTTTTTTAATTCATCTGGGCTACTCGATGAAGATAAAAGTATATTTATCTTTTTTATATATATGGCATTGGCAGTTTCTAAGTTGTTATTTCCAATACTTAAGACCAGTTCAGTGTGATTGAGTAAATTTTTCATCGCATCTCCTTAATATTTTTAAAAAAGACAATAATAATTTTAAAAAACCTCTAACTTAAATATATTATAATATAATCAAGAATGATAATCAATATCAATGCAATAAGATAATATAAATTAAGTCTAAAAATGCATTGAAATTATTACCACATGAATGTACAAAATATTTTATATGAGGAGGAAATTGATTTGAAAAATGTAGTTATTATTTATTGGAGCGGAACAGGGAATACAGAGGCTATGGCAGTAGGGATTATGGAAGGGGCAAAAAATGTAGATGCAAACGTTAGACTACTTAATGTGAACGATGCAAAAGTAGAGGACGTAATAAATGCAGATGGAGTAGCTTTGGGATGTCCATCTATGGGCTCAGAGCAGCTTGAGGAATCAGAAATGGAACCATTTATTGAGTCAATTGCGAGCGCAATAAGCGGCAAAAACACTATTTTATTTGGTTCTTATGGATGGGGCAATGGAGAATGGATGGAGGATTGGCAAGAGAGAATGGAAACATATGGTGCTAACATTATAGTAGATGGACTTATAATTAATAACGATTCTGATAAAGAAGGTATTGAAAGGTGTAAGGAAATAGGTGCGTTATTATCAAAAAAATAAAAGTAAACTTAATATGAAGTTGATAGTGTTAACACTATTGTGAAATTAATGGAGGGTGTTTTATGGGAATAGTAGAGTTAAGGGGATTGTTAGAAATTGTAGATGGTTATGATGATTTGGAGTATTTATTTTCAGTAATAATACGTAATGCAGGACCAACTATTAAAAAGCATAAGACATCATCTTTAATTAATTTTAGTAATAGTAATAGAAACTTAAATAACATATGGGAAAGATATAAAGATGAAGTGAAAGCTAAACTAGATATTGATTACTTTGAATTAAAAAAGGATATAACAAATACGTTTGTACTATTTTATAATAAAGAAAAAATCAAGTTAAGTATAAGCGATAATAAAAACATGGAATTTTTAAAAAGATTTGGATACAATGAAAAAATGAATATAAAGGAATGTTTATTGCTTTTAGGCAAAAGATTCGAAAATATATGCCCTCACGAAATTGGGATTTTTTTAGGCTATCCTCTAGAAGATGTAGTATCATTTGTTGATTATCCAAACGCTAAATGTAAAATGGTAGGTTATTGGAAGGTATATCATGATATTGAAAAAGCAGAAATTATTTTTAATAAATATGATGAAATTAAATTTACCATCATGAGATTAATGATGAAAGGGATGAAACCAACAGAACTTTTAAATAAAGATAATCGATTAAAACAAATAGAAGAACAAAAGCGTGGAGAATCTATATTTCAATATATGGAAAGCAAAGATATGTATAGAGTTCAATAACATTAATTAGATATAGTGAATCTAGAGTAAAATAAACGGTGAATTTTTTTAATAAAATTTCACCGTTTTAACTTTTATATATTTAATTTTAATATCGACTACAGAAGGAGATAATTAGATTAAATTCCGTTTATGTCTAAATAATGACGATTAATGCATTTTATATTGAATTATAGACCTTTATGAAATATAATACGAATGAATCATGCTTAAATAAGGAATAAAACCATATTTATGGATGCAAAAAAATCATAAAACAAAGTTTTTGCTGCAAATGTTGTAAATCAAAGAAGAATGTGGTAAACTAATTCTGAAAGTTGTTATTAATTTAACAAATTTTTTTATTTAAAGTGCATTTATAGGAGGGGAAATCTATGAAAAAGAAACATATTATTTTTTTAAGCATTATTGGTGTAATAATACTATTTGGAATCATTGCCTATGTAGTTAAAAACAATAAAGATTCAGCAGGTAATAAAGGTAAAGAAGTAGCTTTATATACAATACCGGCTAAAGCGAAAATATTTGTAAATGGTGTTGTTGTTCCTGAAAAAACGGAAAATATATATCGAGATGAAACAAAAGGAACTATAAATAAGGTTTCGGTTACGAATGGACAAGTAGTAAATAAGGGTGATGCTCTTTTTACATACAGGAACAGTTTGGTTACGGATGAGATAGATAAGGGAAACCAAGAAATTACTAATGCTAACAATCAAAAAAAGAAATTAGTCGATAAACAAGAAGAAGCAAAAAAACTTTTAGAAAAGCAGAAGGAAGAAGCAAAACAACAAGCAGAACAGGCTGGTGTCGATCCCGCTGCCATGGGTGCGTCGGCTGCAGCAGGTACTGAGGCTCAAATTAGTGGCTACTCAGATCAAATAGATGCTGTGCAAGCTCAAATTGATACTTCAAAAGGGATGCTTAAAAATTCAAAAGAGAAAGAATACACTTATATAAAAGCGCCGATAAATGGAAAAGTAATATTAAATGATTCTAAAGATATGACGAAACCATATATTGTAATAGAGTCTACTACAGTTTATGTAAAAGGAAGTATTAATGAAAAGGATCAAACAAAGGTAAAGGAAAATCAAAAAGTGGATATACTTATATTCGCTATAAATAAAACTATAACAGGAAAGGTGAAAAGTGTAGGAAATAGTCCAGCAGCGCCAGATGTAGCGGCTGGAGCGCAAGGTGCTACAGGTGGAGCTTCTGCTATATCTTATTATGATGCAAATGTATCCTTGGATTCACAAACAGATGTTATCAATGGTTTTCATGTACAAGCCACAGTGAAACTTAAAGAAGAAGATATGAAAATACCAAAGAGTGCAATACTTGAGGAAGCTGGAAAGCAATACGTGTTTAAAGTTGTGGATAAAAAGTTAAAAAAACAAGCAATTACTTATAAAAAAGGTGTGGAATCAGAAGTTGTTGTACTTAGTGGGCTAAATGAAAATGACCGTATAGCGAAAACTACTAAAGAAATGAAGGAAGGTATTTCTGTTGAGTAATCTTATTGAGTTAACAAATATTAATAAGTATTATAAGTTAAAGGATTCTAAATTACACGTATTGAAGGATATAAATTTAACTATAGAGCAAGGTGACTTTGTTATGATAATGGGGAAATCAGGTAGCGGAAAAACTACACTTTTAAACCTTCTTGGTTTTCTTGATCATTTTGATAATGGAAAATATGCGTTTAATGGCAAGGATGTTACTCATCTTAGTGAAAATGAAAGATCAGAACTTAGAAATAGTTATCTGGGGTTTATATTTCAACAGTTTCATTTGATAGATTCATTGACTATTGGTCAGAATGTTGAGCTTCCTTTGCTTTACAAAGAAGGCACTGATGTACCTAAAAAAGAAAGAGCACACCTTGTAGAAAAATATTTAGATACGGTAGGATTGCTTCATAAAGAGAAGCAATCACCTTCACAATTATCTGGAGGACAGCAACAGCGTATTGCAATAGCAAGAGCTCTCATTAATAATCCTTACGTGATTTTAGCTGATGAGCCAACAGGCGCTCTAGACAGTAAAACCAGAGAGGAAATTATGAATATACTAAAGAAACTTAATGAAGAAAATAAAACAATAATAATGGTAACACATGATGACGATTTAACTAAATATGCTAGCAAAGTAATCCATTTAAAAGATGGAGTGATAACAAAGGTGGATTAGATATGTCTATAATAAATTTAATCAAAACTTCAATATACAGTCTAAAATCACATAAATTAAGAGTTTTTCTCACAATGATAGGAATAATCATAGGTATAAGCTCTGTAATATCCATTATGTCAGTTGGTAATGGGTTAAAGGTAAAAATGAATGAATCTATGGCGGATACAAGCGCAAATAAAATAAATGTTAATTTTGAACCAGAAAACGTTGATGCGGATTTAACCTTGATTGAACCCTTTAGCAAATCCGACCCATATTCTCTTAAAACAGTGGCTGGAGTAGAAAAGGTTGAGGAATCAAAGGATATGCAAGGAATGGGCGGATATACATCAGGCGAGGCTGTGTATTTTGATAAAAAAGCATACATTGGGCTAGAAGATTATGATGATAAAGAAATAAATATTAAGTATGGTCGTTCTTTCAAAAAAAGTGAAAATTCTAAAAAGTTAATTATGTTGGATTATAAATCAGCAGAAAAACTTTTCGAATCTCCAGAAAAGGCAATAGGTAGTGGAATAACGGTAAATGGAATTATATACGAGGTAGCAGGAGTTCTAGAAAAAGAGGGTGCATTCTCTCTAACAGGTGGAACAAGTTTAATTTCAAAGGAGTCAAAAGAAGATATGAATACAGAGGCCGCTATTTCAAGCTTAGATGTTTATCTTAAAGCTGGTGAAGATAAAAATAAGGTTTTTGAAAACATAAAAAAGGAGCTTATAGTGTCTCATCCTAATTTAAAAGGTGAGTATAAGCTACAGGATCCTCAGGCAAGTACTAAGATATTTGAACAAATTATTGGGTATTTAACTGCTTTCATAGCATTGATTAGTGGTATTTCCTTATTTGTTGGGGGAATAGGTGTAATGAATATAATGTATGTTTCTGTAACTGAGCGGAAACGAGAAATTGGTATACGTAGGGCTATTGGGGCAAAACCTAAAAGTATATTACTCCAATTTCTTATAGAAGCGATTATGGTGACAGGGCTTGGTGGTTTACTTGGTATATTATTCGGATTTATTTTTTGTAAAATAATTGGTGTATTTATGCCATTCCCTCCAGTTATGAGCGGAGAAAGCGTTATAGGAGCAACTGCAATCTCTGTTATAATTGGAATAATTTTTGGAATTATACCAGCAATTAATGCATCGAAAATGGATCCAATTGAGGCTATTTACAATTAAATCTTGGTGAAAGCCATTATTATATTATTTTAAAAATATATTTATTGGAGGCGAATTATGGAAAACGTTAAAAAACCAAAAGTAGGAGCAGGTATAAAAACAATGTCGATTATTCAATTGATTGTTAGTGGGTTTGGGTTAATAGGGATTATAGTAGCCCTTTTAATGAAAGATAAGCTTGCAGCTCAGTATAAAACAATGGGGATGGATGTTCCTCAAGTATCAACTTCTACTTATATTATTAGTTTAGTAATAATAACAATAATAACTATAGGTATTATTTTAATTTTAATGAAAAAGGAATTAGGAATATATATCTATTTTACTGCTATAGTGGCAAACATCGTATATACAATTGTAAGTGATGGATTTAAACCTGTATCACTTGTTGGTTTGATAATCCCTGCACTTATGGGATTATTCATTTGGAAGAAAAAAGAAATATTTAGTACTGACACTAAAACTGAAAATATAGATGTATAGTGCCTGTTATTAATAAGAACAAAAAATAATATTAGATTAAAAATCCTGTTAACTTATTATGTTAACAGGATTTTTAGAATTTGACTGTATGTGCGTTAATGAAAATAATGTAATAGTAATCAAAAAGGCTGCCGTCTATAGGCAGCCAGTTAAGGTAATAAAATTAGTTATAATCTGTTGATGTTAAACAATTCTGAAGACAGATATAGTTCCAATAGCCCCAGCTAGACCTGCAAGTACTATACTAATAGGACCATTTGAATTGTTAGCAAATCTAAAAGATTGTCCTGCTGTTGCGGCATAAACCTTGTTAGAGCCATTTACAGTTGGATTTGTTACTAAAATAGATATACCACCAATAACAACTCCACTAGGGGATTCTTCTAAATCAAGTTGTAAAGCAAAGGTTAAAGGATCTGGAGTAACAGCAAACTTCCAGTCGATTACATAAACACCTGTTGTATTAATTGTAAATATACCTGTTGTTGGATCATAACTTAAATCAGGTCCTACAATATCTACAGTATCATAAATAATAGTGCCGCCAACTGGAATTGATATTTTATTTGTTGTTATAACACCATTTGCATACGAATTAAAACTTGGACCAGTTGCACCAGTTGCTCCGGTTCGTCCAGTTGCTCCAGTTGCACCAGTTCGTCCAGTTGCACCAGTAGCACCAGTTGCTCCGGTTCGTCCAGTCGCACCAGTCGCACCAGTTCGTCCAGTAGCTCCGGTTGCTCCAGTTGCACCAGTTCGTCCAGTTGCACCAGTTGCACCGGTTGCTCCAGTTGCACCAGTTGCACCAGTTCGTCCAGTAGCACCGGTTGCTCCAGTTGCACCAGTTGCACCAGTTGCTCCGGTTGCACCAGTTGCACCAGTTCGTCCAGTTGCACCAGTCGCACCGGTTGCTCCGGTTCGTCCAGTTGCACCGGTTGCTCCGGTTCGTCCAGTTGCACCGGTTGCTCCGGTTCGTCCAGTTGCACCGGTTGCTCCGGTTCGTCCAGTTGCACCGGTTGCTCCGGTTCGTCCGGTTGCACCAGTTGCTCCAGTTCGTCCAGTTGCTCCGGTTGCTCCAGTAGCTCCGGTTGCACCAGTTGCACCAGTTCGTCCAGTTGCTCCGGTTCGTCCAGTAGCCCCAGTTGGTCCAGTTGGTCCAACTATGCATTTTATACAGCAAGGATGACAGTCGTGTTTGTCATCACAGTGGTGTTTCTCATCGCAGTGTGGTCTTTCGTCACAGTGGTCTTTATCATTACAGTGTGATTTGTCATTACAATTGTGCTTTTTAGGAATTAAAAAGTCATAAGGTTCATATTCATCGTCAGATTGATATTTTTCAGAAGAAAAATCATTGTATTTATTCAATATAGATACCTTCCTTATTAATAATATTTTTTCTATTTAAAGAGCTTGTACTTTCTTTTATTTAAGATGCTTACACTTTCTATACATAATATGCAAATACCTTGCTTTGTGTTAAAGATATATATTAACAATTTAGTTCAACAATTACCATTCGAACTATTTATGTGAAAATTATGTGTTTTGTGAAAAATTGTTATGATCGTCATTGATTAAAAATGGTTACTTATATATAATAGAAAGATATGGTTAAAAATAGATATTTATTATATTTCTTAGGAGGAGGTTGCAATGAGACTTATTAGAGGATTTTATGCCAGAGAAGCTTTGCAGGTTGCTAAGGAACTTTTAGGAAAAACACTTGTACATGAAGTTAATGGAGTAAAGTTAAGAGGAAAGATAGTTGAAACAGAAGCATACATTGGAACAATAGATAAGGCTTGTCATGCTTACGGGGGAAAACATACACCAAGACTTGAGATTTTATATGGCATGCCTGGCATCGCATACGTATATTTTATTTATGGGATGTATCATTGCTTTAATGTAATAACAAAAGAAGAAGGAATTGCTGAAGGAGTTTTAATTAGAGCTATTCAGCCAATAGAAGGTCTAGACGAAATGTCAAAGCTAAGATTTAAAAAAAGTTATAATGAATTGACAAAAGCTCAAATTAAAAATTTAACCACAGGCCCATCTAAGCTCTGTATAGCTATGAATATAAATAAGGAAAATAACAAACAGGATTTGTGCATAAGCGAACTATATATTGAAGACGCAGTGGAAAAAGAAAAAATTGAAATTATAGAAGCTAAGAGAATTGGAATTGATTATGCAGAAGAAGCAAAGGACTTTCTATGGAGATTTTACATTAAAAACAATATTTGGGTATCTGTAAAATAGAGAAATTACATCATCTCTAAACTAATCTGGTATTTTTTGAATGGTTCTTAATCCTGTCTTTACAAGATTATAATGCATATCCACCATTTATATACTTCCTTTCGCTAATAAGTATTAAAACTTCTATTATAGTTATATGATTATTATTTAAATCTTGGTTAGTTGGCTGAATAGGGAATGTTTCTTTTGATAAGAAAATTGACTATAATAATATTGATATTGAATCATTATAATAAAAATGAAGGGAAGTAATCGGAATGAGTTTTTTATTTAAAGACAATGATAAAAAAGAGGGGGTACAAGAAATTAAGTTTGGGAAAATTATAAATAAAAATAGAAAAATTATAAGGGAGGCAACATTTAGAATATTAAGTACTGCAATTATATATAATGATGAAGAAGATTATTATGATACATTGGCAACATGTGTTAATGAAAATAATGTAATAGAAACAATAAGCATAGAAGGATTTGATATACATGAAAATGTTGTAGATCTTAAAGGGGCGTATATTGACTATGAAGAGGATTCAGAAGTAAACTTCACTGGGACAATATACTATTTGTAATTTTATGTAGATTATGAAAAGAATTGAAATAATAGAGAGGTTAGTATATCGTATACTAACCTCAATTTGTTATGTCCTTCTATATTCCTTTTTTTATGGGTACTTATTGCTCACATAAGCATATTATAGTATAAAAATTAGAAAGTGGTGATAACAATGTATTTATTTCCATATGATGCATCTTGGATGGTGGCGCAACGGCACATTACTGAGCCTAGGATAATTAGTGAAGCAGAAGTAGATTTAAGAAATATTATGCGTATACTTTGGGAACAACATATTGTCTGGACGAGGATGACAATAACAAGCATAATAAAAGATTTACCAGATGTAGATTTTGTTACTAAGCGACTTCTTCGAAATCCAACAGATTTTAAGTTAGTATTAAAACCTTTCTATGGGGATGAAATTGCTTCTCAATTTAGTGAATTATTTAAAAGTCATCTTGTCATCGCCGCACAGCTTGTTAAAGCGGCCAAAGCTGGTTATAGTAAAGAGGCAGCAGATGCTGAGAAAAGATGGTACGCAAATGCAGATGAAATCGCAGTTTTCCTTGCTAGAATCAATCCTTATTGGTCTCAAGAAAATTGGAAAACAATGTTATATGAACACTTGGCTATGACCAAAGCAGAGGCAATCGATATACTTACCAACAACTACGAAAGAAGCATCACAGTATACGATGAAATTGAAAATCAAGCTCTAAAGATGGCAGACGTTATGGCAGAGGGCATTGTTAAACAATTTTCAAAATAAGTTTTCAATTCATCTTCTGCAAAGCTGTGCAGCTACGCAGGAGATAATTTAATTATAAAAAGTATAGATAATTAAAGGCATATAGGGTAAAATTAAAAATATGGCACTTTATGGTTAAACAAAGGAGGAGTATTTTGGAGATTAATCAAATATCACAATTATTAAAGAATATTGGCACCAGTGGAACGCAATCCACAAGATCAGACTTTAAATATTAATAGGAATCATTCATATGTTTAATTTATCAACGATGCAATGGTCATGTTTAATAATATCGGCCATCTTAGTAGGAGTTTCAAAGACAGGAATAAGCGGATTTCTGATGCCTGTTATACCAATTATTGCTAGTGTTTTTGGAGGGAAAGAATCTACAGGTGTTATACTTCCTATATTAGTAGTAGGGGATGTTTTTGCAGTGTACTATTATAATCGACATGCTAAATGGGAAAATATAAAAAAACTTTTGCCATGGACAATCATAGGTTTACTACTAGGCGTTATAGTTGGAAACTTTATTAATGATAAACAATTTAAGGCGGTTATATCTATTTCAGTTTTACTTTGCTTAGTCGCTTTAATTTATACTGAAAAAAAAGGTGGAAATATAAAAGTCTCAACAAATAAATGGTTTTATGCAATGGCTGGAATTGCTACTGGCTTTACATCCATGATTGGTAATGCTGCAGGCCCTATATTCAGTGTGTATTTGTTATCTATGAACTTCAAAAAAAATGATTTTATGGGCACAACGGCTTGGTTTTTCTTTCTTGTTAATTTGGCCAAATTACCATTGCAAATTTTATTTTGGCAAAATATTTCATTTAAAACTATTTTACTTAGCATTGGTATGATACCAGCAATTGCAGTAGGAGCACTCTTAGGGATGCTTATGATTAAAAAAATTAATGAAAAAAACTTCAGATATATTATTATAATCATGACATTTATAGCAGCAGTAAGACTGTTGGTATAAGTTTAGAAAAAACAGTAATCCGATTTATAATCATATTTTATGCACAAGGATATAGTATCTTTAATGATTTAGATGAAATTTTTTCTTCTTCCAATTTTGATAAATAAAAATTATTAAATAAATGAAAAGGCTGTGAAGTAATTACTTCACAGCTTTTAATATTAGCTATAGAATTTTTATAATTTTAAATATCCAATACGACAGTATTCCCCTAATTTAGCAAAGTTACTATGATAGAATGTTTTTAATGAAGTTTTTAAAAATAAAAATGTAAAATTTTGTACTGAGGTAGATATGGTTAAGAATAAAATAGAAGGTTTAACACAGGTAAAGTAGAGTGGAGCACATTATTTTTTATAAGAGGGTACGTTACTTAGGAGGAATTATTTATGAGGGAAGTTGAATTTTCAGAACTAATAAATATTGATTCACTAAAAAAGATGGCTGAAAATATTTATGCTGCTGTAGGCATTAATTTTGGAATTGTGGATATAGACGGCACAATTATTATTGCAACGGGATGGCAGGATATATGCACTAAGTTTCATAGAGTTCATCCAGTTACATGCATGCAATGCTCCATTAGTGATCAATATATTAGTGATCATATTATGGATGGTGTATATATATCTTATAAGTGTCTAAATAATATGAGGGATATTGCATTTCCTATTGTTATTTCAGGAGAACATTTGGCTACGATTTTTTTTAGCCAATTTTTTTATGAAGATGAAGTAATAGATAAAGAATATTTTGCAGCACAAGCAATAGAATTAGGGTTTGATGAAAAAGAGTATCTAGATGCGTTAAGCAAGGTGCCTGTTTATTCTAAAAAGAAGGTTGATCATATAATTGAGTATTATTCAGGGCTTATTATGACGCTTGCCGAAAGTGGTTTAAGGCAACTTACGTATGAAAATTCTCAGAATGAACTTGAAAAAAGCCAAAAATATCTAAGCGCAATTTTTAATTCCGTAAGTGATTCAATATTCATTCATGATGTTTATGGAAATATAACAGATGTAAATGAAACTGCCACCACTATGTTTGGTTATTCGCAAAATGAATTAATAAGCATGAATGTATACGATATTATCTCAAAAAAATCTGATAATACTGAAGTTGATATAGCATCGTTAAGTAGTAATGAACATCTTATACAAGAGTTTATAGTTAAAAATAAAAGTAACAAAGACTTTTGGGTAGAAGTTAATGTTCATGCTACAAAGATTCATGAAGATGAAATAATTATAGCAACTGTGCGAGATATTACAGAAAAAAAACGGAGTGAATTAGCATTACAGAATGAAGCTATTGAAATAGAGAAGTTAAGATCTGAATTTTTTGCCAATGTTTCTCATGAACTAAAAACTCCCTTAAATATAATATTAGGTACAATACAAATTATTGGAATGTGTATTAATGATGAAGAAAATCTTATTAATAGGGAAAAGATTATTAATAATATAAATATTGAAAAACATAATTGCTTTAGATTGCTAAAAGTAATAAACAATTTAATTGATTTAACTAAATTAGATGTAGGTTTTTATGAACTGAATATGGTCAATTGTAATATTGTTAATATAGTGGAGGAAATTACTTTATCTGTAGCTGTAGCTGAGTATATTAATAATAATGGCTTAAGTCTCATATTTGATACTGATATAGAGGAAAAGATAGTGGCTTGCGATCTAGATAAAATTGAAAGAATAATGCTTAACATGCTATCCAATGCTATAAAGTTTACAAATCCTGGTGGAAGCATAATTGTTAATATATCTGATGGTGAAGAATACATAACTATTTCAATTGAAGACACAGGAATAGGTATACCGAGCGACAAGGTGAATCTAATATTCGATAGATTTCGTCAGGTAGATAAATCATTTACAAGAAATTATGAAGGAAGTGGTATTGGATTATCTCTTGTTAAATCACTGGTAGAAATACAAGGTGGGACGATAACAGTTGAGAGTAAATATGGAGTTGGTACTAAGTTTTTTATAAAATTTCCTGTTAAGGTATTGAAGCATGATGGCAGAGAAGAAAGTATAAAGAGGGTTGATAATGGCATAAACGATTTTGAGCAAAAAATAAAAATTGAGTTTTCAGATGTATATAAATAGGACATGCTGGATTTAATACCTATTCCATTTTGACAAGCAGAATCTTCAAGAGCTCACTTCCACAAAGATAGACAAAGCCACATAATCTGTGCAGCTTTGTCTATCTTTTGATTTTATACATACTTGAGATATCATTTAATAGATGCCTTGCCTCATTTTTCGCTTAGTAATAATACTTCCTAAGAGCCAAAGTGCAACAATCCAAATAAGTAAATATATAAGCTGTCCTTTAAAATAAAACATGCCATTCCCGTTCTCTATCCCTTGAATCAATGTCATATATGCATTTTGTGGAAGGATACTGCAAATAGTATCAAAAACTTTATTGTTCCCCGTAAAGGAATAAAAACAGCCTGCTAATATACAAGTTATTACGTATATAGCACTGGCCACTAAAGAGATGTTTCTCTCTAGCACTGATGAAATAAATAAAGCAAGTGATGTTGAGAGAGCAGTAAGAATTCCAATTAACATTGCTAGCATTAAAAGGCCAAATCCAATCTTTATATTAAAACACAGCTTTGTGATAACAATTACTAGATAGGTGGGTATATAAAGACATAAAAATGTAAAAATTCCCTGTGCAAAAATATATTGCTTTTCGCTTACGGGTGTCGTTAATATCCGCCTAAATGTTTTTAGGGTTCTATCTTCTGGATAAAGGATCGTCAAAGCAACCCCCTGCATTAAAACAATCATTAGAATAAATCCTAAAATATTTGTTCCAACACCTCTTTTCGATTGTCCACTTTGATCGCTTTTGGGAATTTTACCGAAGTTAAAAAAGTTTTCTATGAGTTCCTTATCAGCTTTGCTTTTTATACCTGTTACCTCATAGGTTCCATCGTTTTTTTCTTCCACAACGGCAGCATATTTACCCAAAAGGAGATTCGAAGTAGCTGGTTTTTCATTCATTACATCAATTTTAATCCTATCATTTTTGGGAATGCTCTGTGCATAATTTGTTACCAAGGCAATATGTTCCTTCATCTCCATTTTGCCAGAAAAAAATACAGCAACTCCAATCATAAGGGGTACAACGACCACTGCAATTATAACTATCTCTTTTTTTGCTAAAATCCTGTTTAAATTATTTTTAAATAGATTGAGCACATTCATTATACATATTCCTCCGGTTTAAAAGTGATTTGACATATTATTATACAGATGATACTACTAAACAACACAATGAGAAGAGTAGGGAGGTATATGCTGAAATCATTATCATAAATGACCTTAAATGTACATTCTGTAACCCACTTGACTGGCGATAAATAAGATATTCTCTCCACTATATTTCCAAGACTAGCTACAGAAAAAAACAAGCCACCCAAAAATATAAACAAAAACAAAAATATTTGCATTACAGAATTTGCTCCTTCTTCACTTTTGAAAATACAGCAGAACATGGTGCCGAGAGAGCAGCCAAATAACGAAAATACATTGATTAACAACATAATATACAGAATGTTTTTTCCTCCAAAGTTAATATGAAAAATATATTGTCCTACAAGCAATAAAACACTGTATGAAACCGTACCCAAAATATAAGTAGCAATCAATTTAGATAGATATATCTCTGTTTTTGAAACCGGAGCATATACTATGCGAGTATTACCTTCCTTTACCCTTTCTTCCATAAATGTATTGGAAGCTGTCATGGCAATGAATAACGCTGTAAAAATCATCATTGTGACTCCATAATAATCATAGGAACTTACATGCCCTGCACCATAATTACCTTTTGTCACAAAACCCATAACCGCAATCATTATTATTGGAAATACAGTGTTAAACATTAGCAGAGTTGGGTTTCTAATGATATTCATAAAATCAAATTTGACTATTTTTATAAAGTTCATGTATTTCCTCCTAATCTCTTAGATTCTTTCCGGTAAGTTCTAAAAATACAGTTTCTAGAGATGCCTCTTTACTGCTCATACTTTCAATCTTACAGCCCTTTGCTATGATTACGGATATGATTTCATTGAGATTATCCTTTGACTTTTCGGCGGTTATTTTAAACACATTTTCAGTAATTTCAATTTTAGTTATGCCATCAATTCCGGAAAATTGATTATTGCTTAATTCATTTAAATTGTTTACATGAAAAGAATATGTGATTTCATCATTCACTTCCTGTTTTAATTCTTCTTTTGTACCTTCAGCAATAATCTTTCCTTCGTTCATAATAATGATTCTATCAGAAATCGCTTCCACTTCTTCCATGTAATGTGTGGAATAGATAACTGTTGCACCTTCATTTTTCAGGATTTTAATCGATTCCAATATATGATTTCTTGATTGGGGGTCGATACCAACTGTGGGTTCATCCATGATAATAAGTTTTGGCTTATGGGCAATGGCACAAGCAATATTTAATCTTCTTTTCATGCCGCCTGAAAAGGTTTTTGGCTTATCATCCTTTCTATCGTAAAGACCTACTAATTCAAGGGCCTCCTTGACCTGTTTTTCCAGCTGATTTTCTTTGAGTTTATATAGACTTGCAAAAAAACGCACATTTTTCTCGGCAGTAATTTCTTCATAAATGGCCAGGTCCTGAGGAACTATTCCAATTCCCAGTTTGATGGCTTTTACATCTTTTTTTAAATCATGGCCCAAAATAGTTATTTCGCCATTATCAGGTGATAATATGGTGGCAAGGATATTGATAATTGTACTCTTGCCCGCCCCATTAGGACCTAAGAGTCCAAGAATTTCACCTCTATTTACTACAAAATTTATTCCATCAACAGCTTTTTTCGTATTATAACTTTTTTCTAAATTTTTAACGGTAACAATATTATTCATTTTTATCTCTCCTCTCATTTCGAGAATGATTTCTTCGTCTTTCAAATTCCTTTAATGCCCTCGATTGATCGTCACTTAGTTCTTCTTCCCCTCCAAAACCAGCATCTTCTTCAAATCCATCCTGCTCTTCACCGTTGAAACGATACAGTTTCTTTAATAGGTTCCACAATATTTCCATTTCGTTCGTGGTGAAATCTTTAAAAACATCTGCGAAAAAGTTCATTCCTTTTTCACCACATTCCATCATTACCTGTTTCCCAGACTCTGTAATTTTAACATTTACCGCGCGCCTATCCTTCTGGCTCGGCATCGTGACAACGTAACCTTTATTTTCGATAATCGTTATCAGTTGTTTCACACTCTGTTTGGTGGTACCTAACTTTCTCGCAATATTGTTCAGCGTAGTTCCATCCTCCGGCAAATGAATAATTGCAATCATTGCCATAAACTGTCTTGAAGTTAAGCTCTCAAAGTATTTATCGCCTTGTACCTGAAGCTTATTGTTAAGAGAAAAAAGTGTAGCGTAAGTTTGCTGCATTAAAAATAAATCTCTATAGTTATCCATAAATACCTCCTATTATTAAGACATTATACTGTCGAAACAATAGTAACAGAACACTTTAAATTTGTCAATATACTGTCTATTTTTGTGAATACAGTCAAACTATAATCTATATCTCAAACGACTATTAGTAGTTTGAGATATAGAACCTCAAAAGAGATTTAAACCACCTGTGAGTTCTGTATCGTAGTTATAGTTCAGTACATGCTATCAAGGACTGTAATTTTTATAAAGTTACTGTTTTACCTTTTATAAAGGAAGCTAACATGGCTAGAAAAGTAGGGTAGCAATAGGCATTGAAATGTATATAACTCCAGTCATTAAGAAAAACCATCTGGAGCTGAGCTCAGATGGTTTTTTCTTTGGTCGAAGATAGCATTTTATTATTTTGTATATTTTTGTTTTAGGTGTAACCAAAATAATAGAACTACCGGCATTTTGATGAAATCTACGCTAAAAGCAATTAATTTTTAATTACCAATTTATAGGGCTTAAATTTATATGTATTATTCCAAATATCTTCTGACGAGGGTATATATGTGTAGTTAAACTATTTTCCGTTCAAAATCACACCTTTCTATAAATTATTATTAAATTTTAAAATTTCATGATAATTTACTACTATTAGTTAGAAATATTGTATGCCATTTTTCTTATAAGTTTTAATAAATTTTCTCTATCTTCATAAGTATCTAAAGAAAGCATTATCTTTCCGTAAAGCTCTTCTTCAAATTTAATATGTTCCTCTTGTGCCATGTGACCTTCCTGCGTAAGTTCTAGTTTATAGGATCTTCTATCCTTGTTACTAATAGCTCTAATAATAAGATTACGCTTTTCTAATCTATCAATCATGCTGGTTAATGTACTTTTAGGTACATTTAATGTTTCTAATATATCTTTTATAATAATATTTTCTTTTTCAGAGACAATTCTAAGTATTGTAAGTTCATTAGTTCTTAGTCCTTGTATTCTCAAAAACTTTGATTCTATTTCCTTATAATTGGAGGCTACTAGCATAAAATGCCATAATTTATTTAATTCATCTACTTGCTTTTTATATTCTTTATCCATATTATCACTCCAAAATTTATTTTATATTAGCATTAATAGCAAAACTTTTATGATTTATTTTTTTAAAGTTAAATGGCTTAAATCCAGACTTTATTAAGAGTTCTTCGATTTTATTCTTATGATATATTTTATAATCACCAGTATTACTTAGTTTGTAATATAAATTTAATACTTGTCTAATAACTACTGGTGCAGTTGGATCTCCAATAATTAATGTTCCATTAGATTTTAATATTCTTTTCATCTCCAATAATGTTTTATCTGGGTTCGGATAATGGTGAAATGATGCATTACATACGATTACATCAAAAGTATTATTTTCCCAAGGAATACATTCTGAATCGCTAACTTTTAAATCTGCTCTATTACCAAGATTTTTTTTTGCAACATCAATCATTTTTTCTGAAATATCTAATCCAGATAATTCTATATTATTATTTTCAACTAATTTCATCAATACATTTCCTGTGCCACATCCAACATCTAATAATTTTTTAGGCTTAACAAGCATTATTCTGTTAATAATTTCATTATACATCGGAGCTACGAATTTCCCATTAGCACTTTTATCGTAAGATTCAGCTTGTTTATTAAAATTTATTTTTGAATTCTCTTTAAAAACATTTTTATTGCTTTTCATATAAGTTCCCCCTCTAAATAATAGAGCTTTCACGGAAACTCCTTAGCTCCTGTGATTACTCATTTTTAGTATCATTAATTTTTGTTGATTCCCCCACTTTTTTTGCATAAAACACTTGACAAGCCTGTAAAATTTTGCGGTCCTCCTCTTAAAGACATGTTTTAATAGGAGGATTATTTTATGCTTAAAAATTGGAGCTCTCATGCTGATTATCAGCAATTTATTATTTTAAATCTCTCATGTTTCTACAAAGCTTTTCCTAAAAAAATTATAGAACTTGAACCTTCTATCTCTAAGTTGTATTGCTTAGACTTAGATATTCTTAGAGAGATATTAAAACCTTATTATTCTAATATTGGTAGACCTGCAACTCTTCAACCTGAGATATTTCGTTCATTTTCTTTAATGCTTTTTCAAAAGGAAACAAGCATTACCAACTGGGTTAAAAAGATTCATGCCTGTGAGTTACTTGCAACCTGTATAGGCTGCACTAAAAATAATGTCCCATCACTTGGTGCTCATTATGATTTTATCTCTAGATTATGGCTTTCAAATCTGTCTACCGACAGGGTAAACCTAAAAAAAATATATTCGTATAAGAAGAAACCCTCTAAAATTAAGGCACCCGGGAAAAATAAAAAGCTTCCTAATAAAAAAACTGGTGTTGTTAAGAGAATTTCAGATTTTTTTGAAGCTGGTCGCTCATTTTCCCTAAGAGCCGAAAGGCTGCTTCAAAAAATATTCTCATTAGTTGCTGTAGAACCCTCTTTTAATCTTAACTTAATAGAAAAAGATAACCTTACAGTTGGCGGCGATGGTACTTGTGTTCACTGTAAGTCTTCTTACTATGGTTCTAAAGTTTGTGACTGCCGTGAAAATGGAATTTACGATTGCAAATGCCCTCGTAGACTTTCTGACATAAATGCTAATTGGGGTTGGGACAGCCATGAAAATCGTTGGTTTTATGGCTACACTCTCTATGCTTTATCTGTCTATAATAAAAAATATAAGATAGATCTACCTATTTATCTACGATTTGTAGAGGCAAGCAGACACGACAGTGTCACTGGAATAGTAGCATTAGCTGAATTTAGAGAACTGTTACCGCAGTTCACTATATCAAATTATGTTCTTGACTCAGCTAATGATAACTACCCTACATATGAATTATGTTCTAAATGGAACATTAATCCCTTTATTGATCTGAACTCCAAAAACAAAGGAAATTCAAAATATCCAGTTACTCTAGATATTAATGAAAAAGGATTTCCTATCTGTATTGGTGGCCATGAAATGGTCTATAACGGTTATGAAAAAAGTCGTTCACGCCTTAAATGGCGTTGCCCTTTAGTTTTAAAAAAGGTTGCTAGTTGCTCTTGCTGTGAACAGTGCTCACCTTCACCTTATGGGCGAGTAATCTACACTAAACCATCATGGGATTTGCGGTTGTTTACTCCTGTGCCTCGCGGCTCAAAACAATGGAAAACTATTTATAAAACTAGAACCTGCTCAGAACGTATAAACAATCGTATTCTAAATGATTATAAAATTCATACTTTACGAATACATGGTAAAAAACGTTATTCATTTATGACTATGATTGCTGGAATTAATATTCATCTAGATGCAAGACTTAAAGTTTCAGGTTTTAGTATTTTAAATTTATTAGAGTAGCTGTTTGACAATTAAGTACTTTTTTCTGAAAATTCCTGCATCGTGTAGGCTTGTTTGCTATACCTATTTTTATTCCTAACTGCTCTCTGAACATAAAATTTATAGCACTATAATGACTCTATACATAATTAAGTTTTACATATTAGTTTCCGTGACTACTCTAATATAGCACGTTGATATAGTTCTTGTTTCGTACTATATTAATATAGTACTACTTTTCATAAAAAAACTCAATATTATTTAAGTTTTTTTATGAAATAGAGTGTAGATAATTGAACTAACGAATCTAATGTAATTGGACAGGATATGAAGAAAAAGTCACTATCAAAGAAAAGGCTATGAAGTTGCTTGAAAAATCAAATTTTAAATATGAATATAAACATATTACCTATGAAAAATCAGGTCATATGCTAACAGTACCATTTCAGTCTATACCATCATTAAAAGGATCTAGAGTAGACATAGACAGGTGGGCAAAAGCAAATATTGATGCATGGAATGAGACAATTGATTTTTTGGAAAATTGGGCAAAGTAGTATCGTTAATATAAAGTTTTGTTCATGTCGTATACTAATAATTTAACTACTGTAACTAAATATTTAAACTTTTTTTTATGATTCAGTATAGAGAAGTCGGAAAAAATCACGCTAAAAAACAGTTATCTATGGTATAATTTACTTATAAATTGTTGCAAATTGTCAGAACTTACGAAGGTATACAGTTGAAAGAGGTAAGTTTAAAGATATATCAATAAGATTTTACGCAAGGGGGAATTAAATTGTTAGAGGTAAAAAACCTTACTAAAAAGTTTAAAGATTTTACAGCGGTGGATGGAGTTTCTTTTGAAGTTAATAAGGGAGAAATATTAGGTCTCATCGGAGAAAATGGAGCTGGGAAAACAACTATAATGAGAATGCTTGCAACTATGCTTAAGGTAACAGAGGGAGAAGGGAAAATTTCAGGACATGATTTAGTAAATGAGCCTGAGAGTATTAGAGAGGAAATTGGAATTTTATTTGGTGGAGAGGTTGGCCTATATGACAGGCTTACAACAAGAGAAAATATAATGTATTTTGCTCAATTAAATGGAATGAACGCATGCGATGCCAAGAAAAGCATTGAAGAGCTTACGCGAGAACTTGAAATGAGTGAATTTATAGATAAAAGGGTAGGGAAATTTTCAAGAGGTATGAAACAAAAGGTAGCAATTGCAAGAAGTATTGTCCATAAGCCTTCAGTTATGTTATTTGATGAGCCAAGTACCGGACTTGATGTTTCTGCCACAAGACTTATTCAAGATTTTATATTTAAGTGTAAGTCAGAAGGTAAGGCTATAGTTTTCTCAAGTCACAGTATGGTAGAGGTTGAAAAGCTTTGTGATAGAGTTGTAATAATACATAAGGGAAAAGTTGTGGAACATGGAACAATAAGTTCGCTTAAGGCTAAATATAATAATGAAGACATGGAAGATATTTTTGTTAAGCTTATTGGAGGTAATCATGAATAAATTAGTTAGTGTAATATTGGTTAAAGAACTTAAGGACATGCTTAGAGATAAAAAGACAATAATAGTAAGTTTGTTAATTCCTCTTTTATTAATGCCTATACTTAGCTTTATTATGGGGAAAACTATGAATAGTGCTGAGGATTCTGTTGAAAAAAATATAAATATTGTGATGGTCGATAAGGGAAATAGCAGCATTGCGAAGATATTAAAAAATGATAAAACTATTAAATTTAAAACGGGCATTGATGGGAAAGCCGCAGTAAAGGATGGAGAAGCACTGCTTTTTATAGAAATACCAAAGAATTTTGATGAATCTATTTCAAGTGGTAATGTTTCTGATTTAAAGATTTTTTATGATAATACAAATACAAAATCATCTATTGCACTTAGCAAGGTAACGGAAACAGTAGACAAATTAAGTAAACAAATAGTTGCAAATAGATTAACAAAAATAAATATTGATGTAAAGATATTAACGCCAATAAAAATTGCTAAAACAAGTTTTCAAAAGGAAGAAAATGCACAAAGTCAAATGTTATTAGGTATAATGATTCCTATGCTTGTACTCCTTTATAGTGCACAAGGAACCCTTGCAGCAGCCACAGATTTAGGAGCAGGTGAAAAGGAAAGAGGAACACTTGAACCACTTTTAACAACAAAAGCTGGGAGACATTATATATTAACAGGAAAACTCTTTGCAATAACAATAATGGGATTTATAGTATCGGTATGTTCAATGCTTGGACTTCTAATTTCAATGAAAATACCTAATGGAATGTTCGGAAATGGAAGTTCTTCAGTTGGTTTAAGTTACAAAGCAATAGCCTTAATTGGAGTAATAGCAATAATAACAACAATGTTTTTTGGTGCTCTTGAACTAGCGGTAAGTATATATGCTCGTTCATTCAAGGAAGCCCAAACCTATTTGGTACCATTTTCAATAATTCCGATATTTGCCGCTTATGGAACTATGTTTATGGATTCAAAAAACATACCTTTTCTTTATTTTAATATACCATTGCTTAGTGTAAGCTCAGTGGTTAAGGAACTTACAAGTGGAATTTATAATTATGGTCATATAGGAATAACAATAGTATGGTCCATAGTTTATACGATAGTTGCTGTTATGCTAGCAAAACATATGTTTAATAAGGAAAGTGTAATATTTAGATCTTAATAATTTAACCTGTAAAATAAACGAAGGATTTAAACTGTATAATTAGAAAATCGAGAGCATAGCAAAGTAGGTGTAATTTAAATGGCATTAAGACAAATTAGATTTTTTGATGATGAAATACTAAGAAAAAAGAGTAGAATAGTTGATGTGGTAGATAATAAAATAAGACAAATACTAAATGATATGGCAGAAACTATGTATAATACAGAAAATGGTGGAGGATTAGCAGCTCCACAAGTAGGTATATTAAAACAATTAGTTGTAATAGATATGGGTCAAGGACTTATAAAACTAGTTAATCCAAGGATAATTAAGCAGGAAGGTATTCAAGAAGTTATAGAGGGATGTTTAAGTATTCCAAATACATTTGGAAAATTAAAAAGACCTGAAAAAGTAGTGGTGCAAGCATTGGATGAAAATGGTGATGAAATTATATTGACTGGTACAGGAGATTTAGCAAAATGTTTTTGTCATGAAATAGACCATTTAGTAGGTATTCTTTTTACTGATTTAGTTACTGAATATATAAAGTAATGTTATTGAACTTAACCATGTTAAATGGATACTAAAAATAAACAACTACCGTAAAATATATTGAATTTACGTAAGTTGGCATCGCTTTTCATATGGTGTCAGCTTTGCTTTTAGTTGAATATATCTGGTTATTTTATTATCCTTTTACCTATTACAAATTTTTCTTTATAATATCCAGTTAATTCAGATGTTTTTATAACATCACCAGTTTTAGGAGAATGTATAAATTTACTGTTTCCAATATACATTCCTACATGGGATACTTGATATGGAAGATCTGGATTTGTCATAAAAAAGACTAAATCCCCATTTTTAAGATTATTCATATTAATAGAAACACCTTTATTTATTTGGTCCATAGTTGTTCTGGGCAAATTTATACCAAAATGTTTATAAGCATACTGTACAAACCCCGAACAATCAAATCCACCTTTTACATATTTACCTGTAGAATCTAATATTGCAGGAGTTGTGCCACCAAATAAGTATTTCATTCCTAAAAACGTATTTGAATATGAGACTAAATCATTCCCATTTATTAAGGCTTCATATTGTTGTCCATTTTTAATATATTTAGCTTTGGTTAATGGAGTTTCAAAATTCGAAGAAATAACAAAAATCATATATACTATTGTTACTGCTAAGAGAATTAACAGTATTAACCAAAGTCTTACTGGATTCCTTTTGTTAAAAGATTTTCTCATATTGCCCCCCACACTACGATGTTTAATATAACCTTATATTAAATTACTATATCATTTCTAAAAATATTCTAAAATGTTTAGAAAAATCAAGAATTCTTACAATACACTAATAGCTAATTTTGATTAATAGACAAATTTATACTATAATATATTCATCTAGAATGTGATTGAGAGCATTTAGATATTGGGGAGAGGGTAATACTATGGAATATATAGGAATATTAGCATTCTTTTTAGCTATTTCAAATATGGGATTAAGTGATAAAGTTAAAAAACTAAAAGAAGATGTTAAAAAAATGAAGAATTCAATGAAGGGGGAAGTCAAAATGTCTGAAATACTAAAAGAACTTGAAGGTAAAAGATGTACGCTTACAGTGAGTGGAAGTTTAGTGGGACCAATAGATTGTGAAGTTATAAATGTGGATGGTGAATGGATGAAGGTAAATCAATTTGTAAGAAAAGATCAACGTAAAATAAGGATAATTAGAATTGATAATATAAATGATATAAATGATGTGTCAATAGTCTAATTTCTATTAAGTATGATGGATAGGCATTTAGCGTCTATCCATTATTTTTTTTGCCCTTATCGATAGGGTTACATCATTTTCAATATGTAATGTGATAGCATTACCCTAATTTAGCAAAGATTATATGGTAGAATGGGTCGAATGAGGGTTTAGATAATAAAATGTGAAATTTTTAAAAGGGGATGAACAAAATGGATTTTATAACTGTAAATGAGAAAAAATGTATTAAATGCGAACAATGTATTAAGGAATGTCCAGCATATGTTCTAAAGATGGGAGAAAAGGGACCAGAAGAAGTAGCAAATACCACTTGCATTGCCTGTGGACATTGTGTTGCTATATGCCCGAGGGAAGCTATAGATAATAAAAAAATACCACTCGCACAACAAGTTGATGCAAAAGATTTTGCAGAATTAAATGCAGAGCAGGCGGAGCATTTTCTAAGGGCACGTCGTTCTATAAGAAATTATCAAGATAAGTCTGTATCAAGAGAAAAATTAACAAAATTAGTTGATATTGCAAGGCTAGCACCTACTGGAAGTAATAGTCAAGGTATATCATTTGTTGTAGTTGAGGATAAGCAATTAGTTAAAAAAGCTGCTGAACTTACTATTCGAATGATAGAAAAATCTCCACTAAAGGATGCATTAAAAGGATTAATCAGTACTTATAGGGAAGACGGGGTTGATTCAATTCTGCGAGGTGCTCCAAACTTAATTATAACCACTGCGGACAAAGTCTTTTCAAACGGGAGGGCTAATTCTATTTCTTGTCTGACTTATCTAGAATTATTTGCTCCTTCACTAGGACTTGGAACTTGTTGGGCTGGATTTTTTGAGTATTGTGCATCCATTAAGGGTTCACCAATGTTTAAATTATTTAATATTCCAGAAGGCAAAACTATAACAGCTGCCGTTATGGTCGGATATCCTAAGTATAGCTATAAGAAATTAGTTGATAGAAATCCATTAGAGGTTACTTATATATAATATTATAGGGAGATTAAGTATGTTACATACAATTTTAGGAGCTTACTAGCATTTACTCTAAATTTTCAACTGTTAATAAAGTAATTTAAGTTAAAGTCCTAATCAGTGGACAATATAAATTTCATTGATTAGGGCTTATATATATTGTACTGTGTGATTAAACATTCTCTTTAGTAATCATTTTTGGGGGTTTTTATAGTTTTGAAAATTATATAACAAACATTTATGATATAATTGGTACATATTATAGTATGAGTGATATTTTTGATAGTAGTGATAATTAAATTATTTATATAGTATAAAATTATAAAAAAAGTTAATATAGGGACCTTCTAAAAATTAAAAATTGGAGGAATAATTATGCAAAGAAAATTATATAAGTCTACCACAGATAAACAAATAGACGGCGTTTGCGGTGGTATTGCTGAGTATTTTGATATAGATGCTACAGTTATCAGATTAGCTTGGGTACTTTTAACGCTAATATATGGTATAGGTATATTATTTTATATAATATGTTGTGTTGTTTTGCCAGTTAATAATAATACTCATTATGATGATGACGATACAATTCAATTTAAAGAATTATAAATGTAGGAACTTATGCTGGACAAACTGTAAACCATCTACATGTGCACTTGTTTTCCAGATATATAGGTGATGTGACTGATCCAAGGGGTGGGGTAAGGAATTTAAAAGAAGCTTTAATTGAGTATAATGGATAGGCATTTAGTGCTTATCCACTATTTTTTTGTCAATTGCCTGTTGACAGTTCCCTTAGAGGATAGTTTAAACTCAATTTTAGGAGGCGATGATAATGAAAATTAATGAAGTGATGAAAGAAACGGGACTAACTAAAAAGGCAATTTATTATTATGAAGAGGTGGGACTTATTAGACCCCAAAAAGAGGAAGAAAGCAATTATAGAATTTATACTATGGATGATATTAATAGACTAATTACTATTAATGCTTTAAGAAAATTGGATTTCTCTATTAAGGATATTCAACTTATATTATTAGAAAAACAGGATGTTGCAGAAGTTATAAAAAAACAGTTAGACATCATCAATGAAAAAATTAAACTGCTCGATAACAGTAAAGGAGTGTTAGAAAATTTGATTGAACAAGGAATAGATTCAAATATTGATAATTTAAGGGTGTCAATTCAATGTTTAGAAGCCAAATCTAAAAATATTGCTGGATATATGCAAAAGGAACTTCATAGGATACTACCAGGTAATATGGGGAAAATGTTTGCGATTCATTACGGACAGTTTTTGGACGAACCGCTAGATACTAAAGAAAAAGAGAAGGCTTGGATGAGCCTTATAAATTTATTAGATGCTAAGGAAGAGGTTCAATATGCAGAAAATATAAAAGAACTAATTGACGAAATGTTTGGAAAGTATAGCGACAAAGATCTGATGGAATTAAATGAAAAATCGAAAAGTGTAACAAACCAAATATTAAAGCGAGATGTGGAAGTCTGTGAGGAAGTAAAAAATGAGGTCAAAGCAAAAATTATAGAATACGAAAAAACGCCTCAATATCAAAAAGATTTAAAATTTCAGCGGTTTATGATGGATAATATAGCTCCTATTTTCAATGAGATTGAAATATATTTATGTATTTTAAGCACTAGATTTGAGAAGTTCAATAAAATTTTACGTGCTTCAGCTAGCACTGAAAATTAGGTACCCATTTTCTTAAGATTATATTATGATAAGGCAGGGATAATCCTTGTCTTTATTTTTATTTGTTATAGTTATGATAATATGTATAAACGATTTTGCACTCAGAATAAAAGTTGAGTTTTCAGATATATATAAATAGTTTAGATATGCTTGACCAACGGATAATTTTAGAGGTATTGTATTGATATGATTTAATTAGAATCTTGTTAATTTAACAAGAATTTAATTCAACACTTAACTGCATTATCTAATAACATGCTGAAACCATTGATTCTATGGAGTTAAGTATAGTTAATAATTTAGTTAAATTTAACTAAATTTAATAATAGATTTTAACAATGAAAAAAGCAGTATAGATTCATACCTTAATACAAAATAAAGGCGGCGATAATAATGTCAGAATGTATATTTTGCGACTACGATGAATCAGAAATAATAGTAGAGAATAAATTGGCCTTTGCTATATTAGATCATTTCCCAGTAAATAATGGTCATTGTTTAATAATACCAAAGAGGCATTTTGCAAACTTCTTTGATGCAACTGAGGAAGAGGTTAAATCAATATATAAATTAATGCACGAGGTAAAAGAAATGTTTGATATTCAATATGAACCAGCTGGATATAATATAGGTATAAATGTAGGGACTTATGCTGGACAAACCATAAACCATTTACATGTTCACTTGATTCCTAGGTATATAGGTGATGTAGCTAATCCAAGGGGTGGAGTAAGGAATTTGAAAGAGGCTTTGGTTGAGTATGATGGTTGAAGTAGATGTAATTAATAAAGGTATAATTACCAGTGATTCCATTGCATTTAAAGAGGCGAATCTAGAGTGTGATTCAAACTGTTCTACAGGGGGTAATGATTATTTACTACCTAAATTAACAGCTTAATTAAAAAGGGCAAAGAGCATAGATATTATAGTAGGATTTTTAATGGAATCAGGTGTTAAATTGCTTATTAACGATTTAAAACAGGTAGCAGATAAAGGAGTTAGAATTAGAATCTTAACAGGAAATTATCTTAATATCACTCAGCCTCAAGCTTTATATTTAGTAAAGGATGCTCTAGGTGATAAAGTAGATTTAAGGTTTTATAATATTCATAATAAATCATTTCATCCTAAATCATACATATTTGAATATGAAGAGGATGGAGATGTTTTTACAGGATTTTCCAATATGTCGAGTTCTGCATTAACTAGTGGCATTGAATGGAATTATAGATTAAATAAGAATAAAAACCTAGAAGATTTTACACATTTTAAAAATGTTTTTGAAGACTTATTTTTAAATCATTCTATAATTATTGATGATGATGAAATGCGGCATTATTCAGCAGTATGGAAAAGGCCTAAAATCTTTAATGTTTTCGAAACATCAGAAGATAGCAAAGAAGAATTTGGAAAGTTAATTCCTCTGTACGAACCTAGGAGGAGCACAGATTGAAGCTTTATATGAACTAAAGAAATGTAGAGAGGAAGGCTTAGATAAAGGATTAGCTGTGGCAGCAACAGGCATAGGTAAAACTTATTTAGCCGCTTTTGATTCATTAAATTTAAATAAAGTTTTATTCGTAGCCCATAGAGAAGAAATATTAAATCAAGCAGAAATATCCTTTAAAAACATTAGGCCTAATATAAAGACTGGATTTTTCAGCGGTAAAAATAAAGAAACAAATTGTGATGTTGTATTTGCTACAGTACAAACATTGGGACAAAAAAAGTATTTGTGCGGGAAGTATTTTAAAAAAGATGAATTTGATTATATTATAATAGATGAATTTCATCATGCAGCTGCGGGTAATTATGGGAATATATTAAAATATTTCACTCCGAAATTTCTTTTAGGACTTACGGCAACTCCTGAGAGGATGGATAACAAAGATGTATTTGTACTTTGTGATTACAATATTGTTTATGAAGTTAGATTAAAAGGAGCAATAGACAAAGGATGGCTCGTTTCTTTAGATCTGAGAGAAAAGCTAAAAAAGGTAAATTTTGATTTTATGAAAAATCATTACATTTACAATTTATATTTAAGTTGTTGCTGAAAACACATTTTGCACCTCAAAATAGAACCCGCCAGATAAATGCTATGGAGGGTTTTATCTATTCATAAACTTTTTCAAGGACTATGCCTTTTTCAAAGCCGCCGCGGTCTTCTTTTTTTTCAGTCCTTTTGTTAATTAAATCTTTTTCAGAATACCCAAGAGCATTTGCAAGACCAATTAAAACTTCCATAACGTCAGCAAGTTCTTCTAAGTTTTTAGTTTCTAGATACTCAGATACTTCCTCGTTTAATTTGGTTTCAAGTAATGGTAGTAGTTCTTCTTTTTTAGCATAGTGAACATCAAAGTTTTTGCCAGTAGCGCTAATGATTTCAGGGATTTTGTCACGGACTAGTTTGTTGTAGATTTTCATGGGGGGGCCTCCTTGGGGTGAGTTTATGGGTTTATTATAATTATAACATATGGTAGGGATATGAAGGTAATGCACATAACAAGTGATAAAGTGTTGTTTATAAAGAAGTGTGGGTAAAGTCCCTTTTAGGGAGTATATATTGTTAAATTGTGTCAAAAGTATGGATATAAGTAAAAAGAAAAAATAGTGTTTTGGTGAGAGGGGATAATTTAGTTGAGAATTGTTTCGTGGAATTGTAATGGAGCATTTAGAAAAAATACAAATATATTCAAAAATTAAATTCAGATATTTAGGTTATACAAGAATGTGAAGATCCTGCAACAACTGTAGATGAGGAATATAAAAAGTTTGCAAGTAATTATTTAATTGAAAGGATAGTTTCATAAGAAATTATACTGCCACGCCTTGGAAAAAGAAGGAGGATATTATAAATATATTAAAAACCATAAACAAAGCAATAAACTAAAGACCTCATTTTTAAAGGATATAGATAGTGATTATAGAAATACATCTATATTTTTAGTTTTTGATATGGCAAGCGGGTATAGAGAAATTTATAAATATTATTTAACGACATTTTAGAATGAAGGTCCTCCACATATATATGTGGAGAATAAATACTATGACAAAAAAAGAACTTTAGTGGGAATTTAATTATCATTCTGAAGTCGTTAATATTGCAGCACCGGAGGTGATGATTTAAGGATAGAACAGTTCTTGTGGGATACTTAAGAAATAAAGAGCAACTTGAAATAAATTTAAAAGGGAAGTTTTATCACACCAAATGCAGCAACATAAATCTTACAGAGTATAATATTAAGTTTGTAGCTTTAGCGCAGTCAAAGAGACAATTTGTAGGTGAAGCTGGCGTAACTAATTATGGCAAGGTAGTAGACATTAAAGTTGTGAAGAGAAATTCAATAAAGAAAATCCCAAGTGATTCTGATATAGATTATTATGTTTTTAAAATAGATACATGGAAGAAGCTTTAAAGAAAAATCGAAGTAAAGGGATACCAAGTGGGGAAAGGATATAAATAGATACTATATGAAGTTAAATCTAGCATTTAAAGAATGCTAGATTTTTATTGTGCGCCCGGCATGGGCGCAATCTAATGGGTGAAAGTCCCTAGCACGGGTTAATAGTGCCAAGTGCATAGCTTAAGACAAGGGTGTCCATCGTGAGATGGAATCTGAAGGAAGTTGGCGGCCAAACTCCGGTCTGACGAACAGAAACTACATATAAGGCATATGCTTGTGGGTAAGTTTGCAATACAAAACGAAGCCCAAAACTATTCGAAACAAGTGGTGTAAATGTAGCAGATAGATGGAGTGAAAGATTGCGTTCTTACCCGGGGAGATCTGATAGGTAAGTTGTGGATATGAATTTAGAAATAACAACCCATACAGTGATGTATGGCTGAACTATCAGAAGTCAGCAGACGTCATAGTACCATGCAAAACGCGTTAGCGTGGGAAGGACTGAACAATAGGAGGTTTTGGAATTTTGAAGGATACGAGAAAATATGATAAAAGCAGACAACTTCATAAAGAAGGCTCTCTACGAGAGAATAGAGTGGAACTCGAAGGTAATGTAGAAGTGCATAGTATTTCCTCTATGTCAGAAGAAGGAAGAAACGATGTGAATGAATATGATAATGGTTTACTCGAGCAGATATTATCGAGAGATAATATGAATAAAGCATATAAAAGAGTAAAAGCCAATAAAGGAAGTCATGGGATTGATGGTTTGACAGTAGATGAACTTCTACATTATCTAAAAGAGCATGGACAAGAATTAAGGCAATCATTATTAGAAAGTAGATATAGACCTCTAGCCGTAAGAAGGGTAGAAATACCAAAACCTGACGGTGGAATTAGGCTACTTGGAATACCTACTGTATTAGATAGAGTTATTCAGCAAGCGATATCACAAACTCTAATACCAGTATATGAAAAGAAATTTTCTGATAATAGTTACGGTTTTAGACCTTTAAGAAGTGGAAAACAAGCTGTTGAAAAATGTAGGGGATATATTAATGCTGGACATACATGGACGGTGAATATAGACCTTTCTAAATACTTTGATACGATAAATCATGATAAATTAATAAGGATACTATCGGAAGATATTAAAGATAGTAGAGTAATTTCTCTGATACGAAAGTATCTACAAAGTGGAGTGATGATAAATGGGGTATTTATGAATACAGAAGAAGGAGCACCTCAAGGCGGGCCTTTGTCCCCATTATTAAGTAACGTAATGTTACATGAACTCGATGTAGAACTAACAAAACGAGGACTAAACTTTTGTAGATATGCTGATGATGCGAATATATACGTCAAAAGTGAGAAATCAGCAAATAGAGTAATGAAGAGTATTACGAGATTTATTGAGGAAAAGTTAAAGCTTAGAGTGAATAAAGAAAAGAGTACAGTAGATAGACCTTGGAAACTTAAATTTTTAGGATTTTCATTTTACCGAGCAAAAGGTGAATACAGAATGAGAGTTCCTCAAAAACCTATAATCAAATTCAAAGCAAAGCTAAAAGAATTAACTTCAAGAAGTAATGCGATGAGCATGAAATATAGGTTTATGAAACTTAAGCAAGTGATAGTTGGATGGATAAATTATTTTGCTATTGCAGACATTAAAAGTATTCTTAAAACACTTGATGAATGGTTAAGGCGAAGAATTAGAATGTGTTTTTGGAAACAATGGAAAAAGATTAAAACAAAATATGGGAACCTTGTTAAATTAGGAATACCAAACAATAAAGCTTTGCAATATGCAAATACAAGGAAAGGCTATTGGAGAACATCCAATAGCCCTATATTAAACAAAACATTGACCAATAAATACCTTAAAAATATAGGATTAGTTTCTATATCTGAGACATATTTATTAAAACATTAATTTCTATTGAACCGCCGTGTACCGAACGGTATGCACGGTGGTGTGAGAGGTCGCTAAATAAATTAATTATTTAGCTCCTACTCGATTTGATAATATTTTAGTATGTAAAAAATCATGTTAATAATAGATTGAACTACCATTAATATTCTGTAATGGAGGAATTAAGCACAATATGTTATAATTAATCAATTAATGAAAAAAAGTGGGGTATCATGGGTATTTTTGATGTAATAAAGAAAAGTATACTTGGTGTTAGCTTCGAGAGTAAACTTATGAAAACAATAACTACACCAATTTTTATAAAGGAATTTAACAAGGAAAGTAAGAATATACTTAATTTTAAGGAACTTTTAAACAATTCAACTGATCAGGTTGTAAAAAATAAAATTGATAATGAACTTAACCTTCAAAAATATGTCCAAGAAGGTCTTAGCAAAGTGTATTTTGAACTTGAAAATCCACCAGCACCGTTTTATGGATTACATAACATTAGGTTAGGACTGGGAGATGGTATTGCGGACATAGACTTTTTAATGATTACTCATCAGTTCTCTTACATTATAAAGTGTAAGAGTCTTCAGGGAAACATTGAAATCGATAGTCAAGGTAATTTTACAAGATTTGTAAAGAAAGCTGAGATTGTTTTAAAGAAAATATTAAAGGTGTATAGTCTCGATAAGTTGCCAGTAGTTTCTTTAACAGTTTCTACAAATCCTAAAGCTACAGATAAACAGGAGTTTATTGTAATTAAAGGATTTGGAGAAGTTAAGTTTGAGAAGTATGGTGAAGATATTATAAATATAATAAAAAGATTTACGTGTAGGGGGGAGAATTATGCAACTTAATGTAGAACAGAGAAAACTCGTTCAAAGTAAACCTGCTGGGCATTCCTTAATCAAGGGAGTTGCAGGTTCAGGAAAAACCACTGTTGCAGTGTATAGAATACCATTTTTATTAGAAAATTATTGTTTTCATAAGGATGATAAAATTTTAATGGTAACTTATAATAAAAGTTTAATAAGTTATATTAAGTATATTTACGATAAGGTTGAAAAAGACAGGGAATATGAAATTATTTCTCTTTTTGAAATAGATAAGAGTAAGTTAGAAATTAAAAATATAGATGCTTTGATGTATAGATACTTTATGGAATACTGTAAGTCTAATCATCTGAAATTACAAGTTGAGAGCAGACAGGCGATTATCTCAAGTATAATTATAAAAGCTATCTATGATGCCAAACAATATTATCCTGATGTTAAAATACTAGAGCACAGTAATTTAAATTTTATATTAGAAGAAATTGGATGGATTAAAGCTTGTAGATACCTAGATGTCGAGGAATATCAGAGTGCTGATAGAATTGGTAGAATGTCAAATCATGATGGACCTCAAAAACTCCAAAAAAATTCAAAGACTAGAAGTGCTATCTATAAAGTAATGCAGCTCTATGATATTAGTATGAGGGAAAATAACAAAGTTGACTTTAATGATGTTTCACTTTTAGCACTAGAACAGATTAAGAAAAAACCAATTAAAAAGTATACGCATATAATTTCAGATGAGAGCCAAGACCTTACTAGGGTTCAGTTAGAATTTATATATGAGTTAATGAATAATAAAGATTATTCTTCTACCATGTTTGTATCCGACAATGCACAAAGCATTTACCCTCAATCTTGGTTGGTTAAAGGAAGAAGCTTTTTGAGCGTAGGATTTGATGTTAAAGGTAGAAGCAATTCTCTTGCTAAAAATTATAGAACCACTACCCAGATTGCTCAGGCGGCCTATAGCCTATTAGATAAAGATTTACTAATTATAGAGGACGAAAACTATGTTAAGCCATCATTATTAGATAAACAAGGTGTTTATCCTGTATTTAGGGCATTTGCCGACAAACCTTTGGAAGCAAATTATTTAACAAGACTTATTTCTAAACTTTTCAAAAACTATGAGTATGGAGATATAGCAATAATAGCAAGGACTAATGGTCAGATTAAAGAATTAAGCACCTACCTTGAAACCGCCAATGTACCTTTTAAACTTATGACAAAGCAAGATGGTTATGAATTTGGTGATGATAAAGTTAAAATTCTAACCATGCATTCAATTAAAGGGCTAGAGTTTAAAGTTGTAATAATGATTGGTTTAAATTCTAAATCGATTCCACTAAAACGTATTAGTATTGACGATGATGGAACTTTTGAAACGAGAGAAAGAAAACTTATGTATGTTGGTATGACAAGGGCTACTGAAAGGCTTTATTTGACTGCGGATGGAACACCTTCGAAATTTATTAGTGATATAAATCCTAAGTTCTTAAAACATGATGAAAACACATTAATGAGTAATTTTTATTCCCTTAAGCAAGAAGATTTTTCATTTGAAGAAAAACTTACGGATGTATATTCAGCCGAAGAAAAAGTGAGACAGTGGATTATTAATGAACTCAAGGAAAACTATAAATACCCTGAGAAGCTTTTAGATATAGAGTATCAAGTTAATATATTTTCTAAAATTGGGTACGTGGATGTAGTTGTTTCAACTTATAGGAATAATACAAAGACTCCTTATATTTTCATTGAGGTTAAAAGACAGGGTGCTGGGATTGTAAATTGCTTTGAGCAACTAAAGAGTTACATGAGTACGACACCAACTTGTAAGTATGGGTTAGCTACAGATGGAGTAGATTTGTTATTCATAAATAGCGATTTGGAAGTAATTGAGGATATGCCTCCATTTAAGGCTTCAATGCTGCCTTCTAGTTTAGAAAACTATTGTTACGTGGATCTAAGAAACAATGTTAATCATAAATTTATGAGAGATTACAATAATATTAGTGAATTGATTTTTGAAAATGAAGAGGTATCAGAACTTAAGGACATGAAAAAATTGAATGTATTTAGTGGAATAGCCGCTGGAGACCCTATTTTATTAAACTCTACTGTTGATGAACAATTTTACATTCCTGAGATATGGACCCAAAAAAATAGCACTAACTATATGATAAAAGTAAGAGGGGATAGTATGATAAATGCTAATATTAATGATGGCGAATTAGTAGTTATACGACAGCAAAACACTGCAAATAATTATGAAATTGTAGCAGTAGATTTGGATGGAAATACTACATTAAAAAGATTTGTTAAAATGGGGGACACAGTGCTTCTTATGTCTGAAAATCCAAATTATGAACCAATTAATGTTGCAGAGACTCAGATGAGTATTTTAGGGGTTGCTGTTGGGGTAGTAAAGAGTAGTAATTAGAAAAAATAAGCATATTACTTTTGATGGTAGTGAGTGATATGCTGTTATAAATAGAAGATTTAAAAGATCCAATCAAAGTGACGATGAGTCAATTTTGTTGGCTCTTTTTTAATTGTATGTAAATTCAAAAAAAATAAAACACGTATAATCTTGTGGAAAATAATAGACATTAAGACTATAATTAGAATGAATTTACAAAAAAGATCCAACTAAACTAGTATGTTTTATTCCTAAAGGGAAAAAATTAGATTTATAAATTTAATGGTCGTAAAAAATGTTTATTCAAAGCAAATTGTTTAGATAAGATTTAATTTATACGTGTATTGAGAGATATTAGCAAGAACAAACTGTTCCCAGTTTCTTCTATGGGGTCTGGACATCCACCTAAAAAAAGGGACAAAGCGACAGCCAGCGAGGAAACTGCTGAAACATAGGTTTTGGTAGTTTTTTCGTTGTTAAAACATAATCCAATGACAGTTATAGAATATCAATCTATAGTGTTTAAGTAAATAGTAAAAGGGATTTCCAAACAGCGAATCGCTTAAAACATATCTAACTTAAAATAGTTAAGTAGCATATATTGAAAAACCTAACAAGGAATCTCCTTAATTATGATGCAATTATAAAAACTATTTCAAACTTATGTGGCTCTGGTCATAAATCTGGCTGGACGTTAACTTAGAAATTAAGAAGGGTGGTGCATACAACATGATCAAAGTAAAGCAAAACACATTTCTCGAGTGTGTTATTGTAGTGACGACCACAGGTGGGGTAGGTTTTTTAATTCTATTCCCTTTTATGAGCATGAGTTCCTTAACATATAGTATTTCACTAAACTTCTTACTGATGATTTGGATGTCTATAGTGGAAACATTATTGAGGCCGCAACTCAAATCATCTTATTTTAATTGTCACCGTATTGAGGATGAAGGTAAAATATACAAGTATCTTGGTGTTGGTTTTTTTAGGAAATTACTAGTATTAAGTAATTGGGAGAGCAGTAGAAAAAAGGAAACTCCTATCAGAAAATCTTTAATTTTATTAGAGTATTATGAATACAGAACCCGGACTTCTGAATTTGGACACGTAATTATAGCTATTATAATTGCAATCATTACCGTATATGTTTGTATGGCATATTCATTTAAGCAAACAATATGGTTAATATTTTTTAATATATTTCTTAACATATACCCTATTATTGTCCAGCGGTATAATCGGCCACGGGTACGGCGAGTGATTAATAAACATAAGTTAAAACATCCTAATTTTGCTAAAGAAATTGATAATATAGTGAAGTTTTATTACTAGGTATTCTTTGTATCATATAAAATTATTAGCAAACCCTAAGATTTGTTGTTAATACATATATAAATAATTTAAAAGCCACTTCCGAAAGGAAGTGGCTTCTGCTTATTTGTTAATATGGTATATCAATAATCGTGATTAGAGGCTTATCTTCATTACAACATCTTTTAATTAGATATTAGCTTCTAATTAAGTTTTGTTTTGCTCGAAAACATAGAACCAATAGCCATTATAATTGCAAAGATAATTAGATATGCAACAACTGCCATTTTATGAGAAAAACAAGCAGCAATTATCATGAATATGCATCCCGCTAATGAAATAATAGGCATTACGAATCTTTTAAATGAGCTTAGATCCTTTTCTTTTTTCATTATCATAATAAAAATAGGAATATATAATGCATAAATAGTAACTATAGGTAATTCTGATGAATCAAAACAAAAGAATCCGAACCAAGGGTCTGTTAAGTTAGCGCCATAGAAGTATAATAACCATATAGCACAAAGAAGTAGTCCCAGTATAGATGAATTTGTTGGCATATTAGTCTCACTATCTATTTGTTTAAATATTTTTGGTTTTGGTCCAAAGCCCCTTGCTGCTAATGAATAAATACCACGAGTACATCCGAGCATTAATCCATTTAAAGTTCCGAGGCAAGAAACAATAACAAATACAAATATTAGAGAACCAAATGTAGAGGAGAATGTTTTTTGAAATGCCAATTTAGCTCCAGCTTCTCCGCCTTTCATCATAACTTCGTTTGTTACAGCTCCAGCTAGTCCTATGTAGTAAAGAATATAAACAGCCATAATTAGAAAAGTTCCTCCAATAAGAGCAAGTGGAAGATTTCTCTTTGCATCTTTTAATTCAGCATTGATACTTGTAGCAATAATCCAACCCTCATATGCAAAAGCTGTAGCAACAACTGCTGTAAATAATGCATTCGTAGTATTTACTTCTTTTACTACTGTTGTAAAATTAAACATAGTCATACCACTATTGATACCTACGATTGTCCCAATTATACCCATTAAAATCAGTGGAATTAGTTTTATAATAGTTGTACTAACTTGAAATTTACCAGCTAAAACTGGTGATAATGCATTTAAAGCATAGCTACCTATCAAATATAGACATGCGATAGTCATACACTCTCCACCTGTAATTGGAAATCCAAATAATACGCAGGTATATCTAGCTGAAACCCATGATAAAACTGATGTCAATGTTGGATAGTAAATTAGTGCCATAAACCAGCCAACATAATATCCATATTTCTCACCCATAGCAGCTTCTGCATAATCAACTATACCATTTACTTTCTCGTATTTAGTTGCCATTACAGCAAAAGTATAGGCGCAAGAAATCATAATAATACCGCCAATAATCCAAGCCAAAATACCTAGTGGAAGACTTCCTCCAGTTGCAGTTAATACTTTTTCTGCCTTAAAAAAAACACCACTGCCGATTACGATGCCAACAACCATTGCGATTGCAGTCATTAGCCCGTACTTTTTTTCTAATTTTGGCTTCATAATTAACCATCCCTTTCGTAATTTATAATTTTCAGATAATTTATTATATCATTATACTTTACTGTTTTATAGGGATAAAACCAATATTATTGTTGCCAATATTTACATATTTATACATCCTTCAAATTTGTATTTTGATAAATATTATCGCCAACGTTGTTACAAAAGATATCCCGGATAATTATATTGCATACGGTAATCCGTGCAAACCAATAAGATTAATTACAGAGAAAGATTCAAAGTTAAACTTACTGTAATTTTCTAATATCCAGTATGAGGTAATAATGTTATAATTAATTAAAAGGTTTGTTATGTAATAATAAGATAATATCGGGAGGGTATAACCAATGAAAAAAATTGAAAAAATATCTATGCCACTGGGGATGGTTGGTGTAATTGGATATATGCTACATACTATTATTGGAAACTTGCTATGGAAACAATATAATCCGATTACAACAGATATTAGTTCTCTAACAGCAGTTGGTGCTCCAAATTCTGTAATACTTAAATTTTTTACAAGCGTATATGGTATTTGCACAATTTTATTTGTGGCAGGACTTATCATTAAATCTTTTAGAAAATATCACTTGGTAACACGAGTAGGATATGTTGTGATGATGATTATGCAGATTGTTTCCATGGTTGGCTATATCCTTTTTCCATTGACGGGTGATAAAACGGTTATGAATTTTCAAAATAGGATGCACATCGTAGTAACAGTTGTGGTAATGTTCACTACAATTTCATCCTGTTTTATACTTGCAGTTGGATACTTAAAGCAAGAAAAAATAAAAAAACTCGGAAGGTTTGTTTTAATAATGTCCATTGTTATAACACTAACAGGAGCAACCAATCCCATAGGAATGGGTATGAGACTTAATATTTTAGGATTAACAGAACGATTGGTTATTTATTCCTTGCAATTTATGATGTTTACACTATCCTATTATTATACTTTCAATAAAGATGAGAAAAGTTATTTGGATACCTCAGCTTTAAAAGTGGGGGTATTTTATAAGTTTATGGTGAAGGAGAAATCGTGATTATGCGTAAGTTCAAATCACCATTTATATTAATAATAGCATCAATGTTATCAGTACTAGTATTACTTTTTTTATTCCATATGAAACAATCTAGAGAAAAAGCAACTTCTAATAAAGACTTTAACATAGGAGTAATTGAAACAACTGAACAAGATAATAAAAGCAACTTAACTTTTTACAATAAAGGTTTAAAAAAAACTGGAACACAAAAAATTAAATTAGGGTCCATGGGTTCGTCATTTGACCTTCCAAGAATGTATGGTAAGAATATGTATGTTGTTCCAAAAGGAATAGGTAATCAGAAAGAGTTAACTGTAATTATGGAATATAATACTGAAACTAGTAAATATAAAACATATGATATGAAGCAGCACGGTATAAATAGTTTTGCTGTTAATGATAAAGCAATCTACAGCGCAAACACTTTAAGTAATGAATCCATAATAAGTTGGTATGATAAGCGTTCGGGAAATGTAAAAACAATATCGAAGGAAGGTATTTATATTGACCGTATTGACTTGTATAATGATACTTTATATGCTTTTGCAATGGAGAAAGATAGCGATGGAAATAAATCTCATTTGTATTTGATTGATACAAAAAGTTTTAAGATTACAGATATAATAGATATAAGTAAAAGTGGTGAAGGCCACAATTACTCAACTAAAATAGGTGATGATATTTATTTTACTAACCAATATGAAGTATCTGATACTGAGCGAGGATCCTATAATTTAAGTAAATTTAATATTAAAAGTAAAACTGTTTCAAACATAAAGCTTAAAGAAAGGTATCCATTTCAAATATTAAATTATAAAAATAAATTAATAATATCTCATTATGATTTAGTTCAAATGCAAGGAAATAAAATTACTATATATGACCCGAGGACTAATGAACAACAGGTTGTAACTCTTGAAAACAATTTGGGACAAATAAGTATTAAAGATGATAAGCTTTATTCAAAGGATAGAGAATATTTATATGTTTACAGTATTAACAATAAAACTTTTAAATTACTAAACAATGTTGATATTTATACAAAGAGAAAAAATATCTTATTTTATTATGTATCCGGATTTTTTACTAAATAGGGGTAAACATAGATAAACCTTATTTTTTATGTCTTGATGAAATGAATTTAGCAAGGGTGGAGTATTATTCTCCTTTAATAAAGAAATGGACTACTCAATTGTTCAAAAATATTAGCAACCTCAGTCGCAAGATCCTTCAGAAAATGCTCCGGGGGATGTTAGCAAATTGTGAAAGCAATTAGTTTTGCTAAAAATAACAAGAGAAAAAAATGCTCAGGTTATTTTAACTTGAGCATTTTTATTGAAATTTTAGTGGGTAAGGAAAAGATTTATATTACAAGAGGCTATTTGAAATTGTAAAAGGATCAAATATACACTGAAGTTTAATACATCATATAGATCAATTTTTTCTTTTTTCTATTTTGGCAATTATATTTAGGTCTCTCAACATGAATAGATGCCTCACTATGTAACTGCTATCGGGTGTTTTATATCGAAGGATATAAAAGTAGGATTTAACTGATAGTCCTCTGCTATGAATGTGGTGCTTATTCATTCTAGGCATTATTGTTGATGCTGCATGTGAAGCGCTCATTCTTATATGGAAATAGTACAAAGGCTCCAAAAACACAATTATCATAGGCACATGTTTTATTATTTTTATATACTATGGCATCTCTATACCTGTGCATAGTATTTATATCCTCTTCCTTAGGTCCAATACCATCATAACTTTTTTGGTATTCAGTTGATGTATCTATTTTATACTTTGCATCAAATACAAAAATATAAGCTCCGCTTACTATACTGTTATCCAAATTATTTGGTATATACGAAAAACTACCTATAATAGCGCGATAAGGATTATATACAATAGTATTTTTAGAAACAATCATTTTTTTTTGTTTTTCATTTACAATTTCTTCGCCAAAAACATGTTTTGAAAATTCAAGATAATTGTTTTCATTATTCTTATTTACGGAGCAAAGTGTATATTCTTTATCTAAAGCTTCATCTGTCGATAAATCTAATTTTTTAGAAAATCTTTCTATGGTATAATTTCTTAAAGGAATAAAATTGTCAAAATCCTTTCCAATATTTTTCCAAAACAAGTAATATGATGGATCTAATCTATTTTTAATATTTTTAATTTTAACTCTCATACAATCACTTAATAATTCTTTTCCTCTGGATTTTTTTGAATCACTATCGAAGTTTTTAAGAGAGTTTTTTAAAATATCGACTTTAGTGTTTTTCATCTCCACAATATTATATTTTTCTAATATAATATCAAGATCTGTTTTTTCTCCATGTTTCACAAAAACTCTACCATTTAACTCAAAACCAACATTTTCGGCAGAGGCCATAAAGATGGTGTAATCTAACTTCTTTTTAATGTTATTTATATTATCTAACAAATTATCTGTGATCAATTTTGAAATCTCATACTTTAATTCAGTCGTATATTTTTCAATATATAAAACAACTGTATTTATTGTTTCAACACCTGATTGCACAAATGTATGAGTAGGCAATTCAATAATAGCTTTAATGTGTGCATTTCTTAAAATATATTCTCTTGTTTTTAAATCTTCAGAATTACTTAATATCCCCTCTGGTAAAACAATAAGCATCCTGCCTTCAGGTCTTAAAAGATTTATACCTCTTTCAATAAATAATACATGCGCATCCATTGAATTCTTGCCTTTTGCTAAATCATATTGTGATAATATAGCAGTGTCTCTTTCCTTAATAAATGGTGGATTTGCTAATATTAATGTACATCCACCTTCTTTTTTAATTTCGTCATATGGTGATAGAAAATACTTTTTTCCTTTCCAATCTGTTTTACTAAGACCATTACCCCTAACTATTTTTCTTCCGTCACCCCATAACATCATGTTCATTTTGGCAATACGAACTGCACGTGGTTCAGCATCAATTCCAAATAGTTGATTTTGTTTTAAATTCCCTTCAAATTCGTTTTTCGTAGTCCCCATTTGCATAAATATTTGCTCGGGCAATACTGTTAAATTTTCTTTCATTTTACCGAATGCCTTTATAAGAAAGCCACCCGAACCACAGGAAAAATCCGTTACTATATCATTAATACTTACATCAGCCATTTCTACCATAAAGTCAACAATTTTTCTAGGAGTAAAAAATTGTCCTAATCCTTTTCCTCTTAATTGTGAAGGTAAGAATTCCTCAAAAGCCCTACCTTTAATATCTAATTTGTCATCGTTAATATAAAAACCTTCTAATTTTTTTAATACTTTCTCCAAAGTTACAATTGAAATTTTAAGTCCTGATATTTCTTCAAACACGTCCTTATAATACAGTTCCATACTATTTCTAAACCAAGTATTAATTAAAGTCATCGGATTTTGTTCAGGTACATTTTTGAATTTTTCAATATCAAAATATTTATTAACAATTTTGTCGTCTCTATAGTTCATATCTGCCATTTTCAAATATAATATCTTACTAAATTCATCAAAGCATGAGACAGAATCAAATCTTTCATTATTTCTAATAATATTATGAATACTTCTAAAGAATCTTCTATAATCAGTTATTTCATTTGTCTTGGTTTTCTTTTCAGGCAACTGTTGCTTTTTTAAATTGCTAATATTATCTTTTGAAATAATATTCTTTAAAGATTGAAAATTTAAATCATACAATTTGTCTATTGTACTTTCAATTATGTTTACTTTTTTATTTCCACTTAAATATTCCCTTAAAATTATAGAACGTCCATTACTAATTACAGAATACGCAACTTCTTTTGCAAAAGCATAAGAATCTACTTGTGTAATGCCGTCTGTAAGTGATACATTAGGTTTTTTTGATTCTACAACAATTACTGGATTTCCATCTTTATAAATTATTAAATCGCTAATTTTAGTGCGTTTTTCTCTACCTAACTTATAAGTAACTTTTTCTTTCCATTTTAGATCCTTATTTAAATCATATCCTAATTCTTTAACAAAAAATTCCTGAATGAATTTATTTTCAACATCACCCTCGCTGAATAAATCCGCTGGTTTGTACTCTATATTACTAATAGTTATCACCCCCTTTATGTTATGAGACAAGTTATTACAGAAAAGAACAGGGTGTAATATACTGTTTTATTCTACTATTAACTAGCTATACAAGTTTAGAGAATGTTAGCAGCAAAATTGTCCACTTCATTACCAATTTTTGTTTCTATTCTTCAGCTTTTGATTAATAAAGTTCGGATTATTTTAAAAGTAGATTACTAATGCTTATTAATATAAGCATATTTATGATTAAGCAGAAATATATTAATAATTTGAATATATTGGAAATTATAAGTGGGTTGAAGGAATTTAAATTACTTATGGTATCCCAGAGGGAGCAGCTAATCGTGAAAAAATAGTTATTTCAGTTGAGAATGAGTTCAAAGTTCAGAAATTCAAATTTTCTGATTTAAGCAAGCTTGTTTTTAAAGTAGATGACGAACATTTTGATACAAGGCTACATGAAGATAAGGTTAAAGAACATGGTTCAGATGCATTGGAGTACTATAGGTCTTTCCATTGGGACCACCTGGATGAAAAGGGACAAGTATCCAACAAAAGTGGGGAATATATATTACTGATGAAGGGTTGTATTTTGTTGCTAAAAATGTATTTATGAGCCAGTGGATAGATAATCGAACAAGTATAATTCTTACATTTAAACTTTTATTTATGCATGAGTATTTTTACTTTTTAACAGATATAGCTGCAGCGACTATGGAGATTACATTAAAAGAAAATATGCAGAATATATATGATGAATATATAAAGGGGCCTTTAAAATCTATTTTATATGAACTAAAATCAACTAAAAGTGAGATGTTAATAGATATTTTTAAAAATATATTGTTAGAAAAGAATAAGTATAATTTCTATGAAAATTATATGAAAAATGTGTATATACAAACAATAGGTTCATTTGAGGAAGCTATTGCAAATGCATATTCTTATAAAAAAATTAGGGGATCTAAGGACTTAATGGGAATAACGAAATTTATGAAGAGTCAGCCTACAGGTTATAGGAATTTTGACAATTATGTGTCTAATAAAAAGTTTCAAGAAGGAATAAGAAAATAAAGTACGTCAATTTTAAAATCTGCAGATGGATCATATACCAATAGTTGTTTACAGCCGCCATTAATTTTATATGATATAAATTGTAGTTTTATTAAGTATGATGATGTACCTATATATTTTATAAGTAAATTATGTGATAGTGGATCTGTTATAAAAATAATCACATCCATTCCTAAAGAAAAATTTGTAGAAAGTAAAAACTTTAAGAAGGAGTTACAGTCTCTTCATCCAGATATGGTTAAACAATGTTATAAGACATTAGATAAAATGACTAAGAACCTTTTACTTGTTCGAAAGGTTTAAATTTCGAACAAGTAAAAGGAGTTAAGGATGAGTTTACAGCTAGTAAGCTTTTTATAGTTTATTATTTTTAAGTGTTTTTCAATATTTTAGTTTTAAATAATTTTATATGTGCTAAAATAATAAATATGGTGAAAACTAGTATCTAAAAAATGCATAAAATTCAAGAAATATATCTAGAAGGGTAATAATAAAATGATTGATGAAAAATTGGTTGTTAAATTAAAAGAAATTTTTGAAAAGTATAAAGAAATTGAAAAAGTAATATTATTTGGCTCGAGAGCGAGGGGCGATAATAAATATAATTCAGATATAGATATTTGTATAGTTGGAGCAGGAATGATGCACTTGACATTAGCTAATATTAATATGGATATAAGCGAAATAAATACGCCTTTAAGTTTTGATATATTATCATTTAATGAGTTAAATAAAGAAGAATTAATAAAGAATATATTAAAGGAAGGGGTTGTTATATACAATGGGAAAGAGATTAGGTGAAAAAGTAAGCGATTTTGTAAAAGCCTTAGCTAGATTGGACGAAGCATTAAAAAAGGATATTACAGATGATATAATTATTGATGGAATTATTCAAAGATTTGAATTTACATTTGAGCAAAGTTGGAAAGTTATGAAGTCGTATTTAGAAGAGCAGGGTATAATAGACGAGGAAATATCTCCACGGAGTACTATTAAGATAGCATATAAGCATAAGATAATTGTTGATGGGGAAATTTGGATCGAAATGATGTTGGATAGGAATAGAACATCACATATGTATGATGAAACAATAGGTAGAAATATAGTTGAGCGAATTAGAAAAAGTTATATTGCTGAATTTAATAATTTAAAAGCTTTTTTGCAAACATATTAATGAGATGTCGCGAAGCAAGAACGTCATTTAAATTTGTGAAATTGTTTTATATAGAAGATAACTTATCTTTATATTTAAGATAAATAAACTTGAACCAGAGCAAACAAAACAAATGTTTGGAAGGTTCTTTTTTTTATTATCTTAATATGCTGATTTATGGGAAAAGTGTAAATTTGAATATGTTTATATTAGGGATATTATAAAGATGGGTTTTGGTATAATATAATTTGTGAGGTGTAATAGATATGTTATCATGTATAAAAAGTATACATTTTAGAAGATTAAGAATGAGAGGAATAAAAAACAATTAAATATTAATATAAGGGTGGTAAACATGATATGTAATTTAAGATTGCAAAAGATTTTACACATATTATTAAGTGTTGATAAGATAGTTACTGGAGAATATCTCTGTAATACATTAGGCGTCTCATCTAGAACTATAAGAAGTGATATAAAGGAATTAAACTATATATTAGAAGATAAAGGTGCAATTATTTTATCCGAAAAATCAAGAGGGTATAGAATTGAAATTCTTAAAGAGAAAACATTTAAGGAGTTCTTAAGTGAGAACAAAGAAAAGAATACATCTAATAATTTAACAGCTATAGAAAGGGCAGAATATATAATAACAAGGTTATTAATAAATGAGTTAAAAGGAATGGCGGGAATAACTCAAATTGAACTCGCAGATGAATTATATGTAAGTTTATCATCATTAAAGAATGATATTAAACTTGCAAAAAATACTCTAGTAAAATTTAGTGCTGATATAGAGAAGATTGGTAATAAGGGAATTAAAATTACTGGAAGTGAAGAGAATATACGTTATTGCATCAATAGATATGTTTTAGCTAGTAATAAAGAAATAAAAAATAATCTGCATATCCAAATAAAGAAAATTTTAGGAGAAAAAAATACATATATAAATTATATAATTAAAAATAATATTTCTAAATTTAATTTTAGATTATCGGACATAGCATATAGAGATATACAATCTTATTTAATAATAATGATTATTAGAAACTATTATCATAAAAATATTTCTTATGATGCGGATATTAGAAAAAAGTTAAAAAGAGAATCAAAAATTAAGATAGCTAAAAGTATATGTAATGAAATAAAGGATGAATTTGGAATTGATTTAATCGAAGAGGAAATGTTATATCTGACTAAACATATAATGGCAAGTAGTCATATGGAAACAAGCAAAGAAACAGAAGAATATTATGTAGAGGAAGATGCAATACTACGAAAAATATTAGCATCAATAAATAATAGTTTTAATATCAATTTTACTAATGATAATATGCTTATCAATTTCTTAGGTCATCATCTTAAAGTATCAATAAATAGAGCGAGATATGGAATTAGGGTAGAAAATTCTATGCTGAGTGTAATAAAAAATAACTATCCTTTTGCATTAGAGCTTTCACTTCTCGCAAACAAGATTATTAAAGAGGAAACAGACCTTAATTTAACAGAAGATGATATTGGATTTATTGCTCTACATTTTGCAGCAGCCATTGAAAGAAAAAATAAAAACAGAGAATCTACTGCAAAGAAAGTCATAATAGTATGTACAACAGGTGTTGGGACATCTCTGCTTCTTAAAGTAAAGTTAGAATCCCATTTTAAAAATAGGTTAAATATTGTAGATACTATTCCGCGATATGAATTAAATGATGACGTAATAGAAAAAGCAGATTTAATAATATCTACAGTTCCTTTAGATATTAGATTAGATAAGGTTATATATATTAAAAGCTTATTAGATAGTGAAGAAATTAAGCTTATTGAAGAAAAGATAGACAATAAAATTAATAATACAAATGGTCTTGTAAGTAAACTTAAAGAAAATTTATTCTTTAAGAATGTTGTGGCTAGTAATAGAGACAATTTACTAGATTTTATGACAAAAGAACTAATTAAAAGAGAGTATATAAATGAAAATGTAAGAGAGAGTATTTTTAAAAGAGAAGAGATAGCTAGTACAGAAATAGGCGAATTAGTTGCGGTGCCACATCATATGAGCGAGGACATAAATGAGTCTTTTATTGCTGTTGCTGTATTAAAGAAGGGAATTACTTGGAGTAAAGAACAAGTACAATTAGTTTTACTTATAGGTATGGCGGTTAAAGATAGGTATGAATGGAAAAATTGTTTAGAGCATTTATATAAAAATATTATAGACATTGAAGTTGTGAAAAATATTATTAAATGTAATGATTTTGAAGAATTAAATAAGATAATAAGCAAATTTTAAAGATAAAACTTCGGTGGGAGGATAAATCTCCTTCTGAAGTTTTATTTTTGCAGCATCTAAGATGATGATTTAAAAGAATTGTAATTAACTAAAAGTAGATATTTAATTTCCGCTATAACAGGAAAAAGTGTATCTATGAATATGTTTACATCCAATATATAATAAAGACAAGAAATGAATAAAGCATTTGAAGTTTCTTAATTAATAAAGTAAACGGAGGATGAAATATATGAAATTATTAGCAGTTACATCATGTCCAGTTGGAATTGCACATACTTATATAGCCGCAGCAAAGTTAAGTAAGATGGCAAAGAAAATGGGAGTAGAAATTAAAGTTGAAACTCAAGGAGCAACGGGCGCGGAAAATGTAATAACAGAAGAAGATATAAGAGAAGCTGATGGAATAATAATTGCAGCTGATAAAGCAGTAAGTTTAGAAAGATTTGAAGGGCTTCCAATGATAGAGTGTCCAATAACTAGAGCTATTAAAGAACCAGATGTTCTAATACAAATGTTTTTAGATGGAAAAGTAGAAAAGAAGAAAGAAAAAAGGATGAAGAGTGTTGATGAAAGTAAGAAGGAATTAAAATCTAAGCAACCAACTTTTTATAAGCACTTAATGGGTGGCGTTTCATATATGATTCCAGTTGTAGTTGTTGCAGGACTATTAATAGCAATGGCACTTGCATTTGGTGGAAAACCTACTAATGCGGGACTTGTAATACCAGATGAATCATTTTGGAAAATTATAGAGAAGATAGGTGGAGCAGGATTCCTATTCATGGTACCAGTATTGTCTGGATTTATTGCGTATTCAATAGGTGATAGACCAGGTTTAGTACCAGGACTAATTGGTGGATATATTGCATCGAATGGATCTTTTTATGGGTCAGAAGCGAATGCTGGATTTTTAGGCGGTATAGTAACAGGATTTTTAGCTGGATATATAGTTAAGGGATTAAAATCAATTAAAGTTCCAGACATGATTAAGCCAATAATGCCAATAATAGTAATTCCAATTATATCAACATTGGTAACGGGATTAGTATTTATATTAGTTGTAGGTGGACCAATAACAATAACATTTGAAGCATTAAAAAGTTTTCTAGTAGGTTTGTCGGGCACAAGTTCAGTAATTTTAGCTACTATATTAGGTGCAATGGTCGCATTTGATATGGGTGGACCAGTAAATAAAACAGCATTCTTATTTGGTGTTTCAATGATAACAGCAGGCAATCCAGAAATAATGGGTCCTATTGCAGCAGCAATAGCAATTCCTCCAATAGGAATGGGTATTGCAACATTCTTAAAAAAGAAATACTACAGTAGTGAAGAATTAGATGCTGGTAAAGCAGCATTTGCAATGGGGCTTTGTGGAATAACAGAAGGAGCAATTCCATTTGCTTCACTTGATCCTTTAAGAGTTATACCATCATTAATGGTAGGTTCAATAGTTGGTGCTAACATAGCTATGTTAGGTGGAGTTGCTGATAGAGTACCACACGGTGGCCCAATAGTTGCTTTAATGGGTGGTATTGACGGAATATTAATGTTTTTAATAGCAATAATTGTAGGTTCAATTGTTACAGCATTGATGATTAATTATCTAAAAGGTATGAAAATAAGAAAAGAGCAAAAAGCTTAAAAAATAAGGAATACAAGGAGAAAAAATATGAGTAAATTATTTGATGTGAAATATATGGATTTAGATTTAAATACATCTGAAAAGTTTGAAACTATAAAACATTTAGCAAACTTAATAGATGAAAGATTAATAGATGTAGATAAATATGTAGAAGATGTTAAAGCAAGAGAATCAATATCAACAACAGGAATAGGTGATGGAGTTGCTATTCCACATGCAAAGTCAGCCTGGGTTAAAGTACCAACAGTTGTTGTGGGGAAAAGTTCAAGTGGAATAGAATGGGAAAGTCTTGATGATGAACCGGTGAACATTGTATTCCTAATAGCAGTACCAGAAGATGGAAAGAATGAACACTTAAAGATTCTTCAAAGACTTGCTATAAGCTTAATGGACGATGAGATTAAAGAAGAAATAGTAAATGCAACAGATAAAAAAGTTATAGAAGAATTATTAAATCACAATACAGAGGGATAAGTAAAATAGTAAGCTATGAATTTAGAAATTTCTAAATTCATAGCTTTTTTATATAATAATAACTAAATTAGATACAGATTGAATGATTTAATAGAACTTGTCTGGATTTTATATCCGTATGTTTTCTATGACAAGAGACGCTAATGAATTTTTCCATGACGAAAAAATTGATGGAGATATTTATTTTTCAGGAGGATATGATTTGCTTCAAGAAGATGAACATATATTTCCCTATGATGAGATCGAGCATTATGAGGAAGTAGGGATCGATGCCTATGAAGAAGATTCTTTTGAACTTATTAGATGGTTCTCGGAAATATGGAAGAAAATTATTGGAACAAAAATCAACATTCCTTCGTACTTTTCTTAAATGTAGTACAAAAATGACTTTGACTATTAAAACCAGATTTAAAATAAATCACATCTAGTGGATAGGATGAGTTGTCTAAGAAATTTTTTGCTACATTTGTTCTACATATGTTTATGTATTCACAAAATTTAAAACTAGTATTCTCTTTAAAAAGATAACACAAGTAGTTTCTGCTTATATGAATGTGAGTTGCAACTTTTTGTAAGGTTATCTTTTTTTCAATATTTGAATGAATATAGGCCAAAGCATGTTTTATAATTTCGTTTTCTGATATTGATTTATCATGATGAATGGCTTTTATGTAGCTCTTAATAATTGCTTTCCCTAAAGAAATTAAATCTTCCTTTAAGTGATAATTGTCCATAAGATTAAGATTTTTATAGCATAAATCCTCCAAGGTTATGGAATTGTTGTTGCAGAAATAGGTGTATATAAAGATGTTAATTGAGTAGAGCAGTTTCCTTAATTCATTTGTATTACTGGATAATACTAAAAGTACTTTTACCTTTTTCATATATATCATATTGGCATTTTCTAAGTTATTATTCTTAATGCTTAAGGCAAGTTCTGTGTGATTGAGTAAATTTTTCATAGCATCTCCTTTATATTTTAAAAAAATATAGTAATAATGTTAAAAAAATCTAATTTAAAACCATTATAATGTAAATAAGAACGATAATCAATATCAACACAATGAAAAATGTAAATAAAATTGTTCTCTATCATAATGAAGATGGACGGTAAGGGTTATCAGCAGTTACTATACCAATAGGAATATGAATGTACATAATATTATCAAGAGGAGGAAAAAAATGAAAAAATTAGTAATTATTTATTGGAGTGGAACTAAGAAAGAGGTGATTGTGTATGCCTAAAATAAGTTACAACACTAATGGATTAAGAAAGCTGGAGTTGATTGAAGCCATCAACAAGGTAAAGAATTTTGGCTACGATGGCTTAGAAATGTCATTTCATGATAACCATATTAATCCATTAAAGGTGAGTAGAGAGCAATTATTGCAAGTAAAAAAAATATGCAAAGATATAGATATAGATATCGTATGTATTGCTACTGGCGCGGATAAGTTATTAAGTTCTGAACCATTTGAACCATCATTAATAAATACTGAAAAGGAGGGCAGAAGAAAAAGAATTGATTTGTTAAAAAAATCAATAGCTGTAGCTAAATATTTAGAAGTACCTGTTTTAAATTTTGCAAGTGGAAAATTAAAAGAAGGTATGGATAAAGAAAAAGCTATGGAGTATCTTTGTGAGGGAATTGATACCTTATTAGAAGAAGATGACAAAATAATACTAGCAATAGAACCAGAACCTAATTTTTTTGTCGGTACATCAGCTGTTGCAGTAGAATTAATTAAAAAGATAAATAATCCAAGATTTAGGTTGAATTTAGATATTGGACATGTTTATTGCTGTGAAAATGATTTTTATGGAGCTTTAGAAAATTCTTTACAATATACACGCCATATTCATATAGAAGATATTAAGAATAAGGTACATTATCATCAAATACCTGGAGAAGGAGATATAAACTTTCAAAAGGTGTTTGAAATCCTAAAGAAATATAACTATGAAGATTATGTAAGTGTAGAGTTATATAACCATTCAGAAATGTGTGATAAGGCATTAAAGGAAAGTAAAGAGTACCTAACTAATGTAATCGATAGTTTTTAGTATAGTGGGAATGCATTATTAGATATAAAAGGATATATAGATGGTCTCAAAACAAATAAACAAATAAAGGAAGAGGGTAATAAGTATGGTTTTAGAAAAAACGGGGCTTTTTAAAAACAAAGCTGTAATGTTAAGTGGTCCCCAAAAGATAGAAGTTAAAGAAATAAAATTGAACCCAATCAAGGATGGTGAAATACTCATAAAGGTTAATTATGTAGCCCTTTGTGGTTCCGATATAAAACTATATGAAGGAAAATACTTAGGTCCACATAGTTATCCCATCATTTTGGGACATGAATGGGTAGGAAAAATAAGTTCTATTGGGGAAAATGTAAAAGGAAATTGGAATATTGGAGATTTAGTAACTGGGGATTGTTCTATCTATTGTGATGAATGTACTCTCTGTAAAGAGAATAAAAATCAATGTGACTATGTACAAAAAAGAGGTATAACAATTGACGGAGCATGTGCACAATATATTATTGAAAATGAGAAGTATATTTATCATTGCCCAAAAATTAGCAAACATAAGGCGTTTGTTCTAGCAGAACCTATGGCTGTTGCTGTACAAGCAATAACCAACAGAATTGAAAAATCAAAATTAAAAAAAATTAATAATGCTTTGGTACTAGGTGCCGGCGGGATAGGCGTGATGTCATTATTTGTATTACGAGAGATAGGTATCCCTAATATTACAGTGGCAGATATAGAAAGCAAGAAACTAGAGTTGATTTCTTCATTTGATTTTTCTAATGTAAATACAGTTAACATGGATTTTAAGGATAGTATAGGGGATTCAAATAATTGTTATGATCTTATCATTGAGGCTACTGGAAGTGGAGAAGCGTTTAAGAAAGCACTTATTCTAGCTGAAAGATGTGGAACTGTCATTTGCATTGGTCATCAGAACTATATTGATTTAGATTTTGAAACAGTTATTAAAAAAGCATTAAGTATTTATGGCAGTATTGGCGGTACAGGAGGATTTGAAAAAGCAATACAAATAATAGAGAAGAACAGTGAAAATATTTCAAAAGTAATTACTGAGACAATACCATTGGACGACGTTGAAAAAGAGTTTATTGATGGATTAAAAATATCAGATAATATTAAAATTGCGATAAATTTACAAGTATAAACAAGTATCATATGCTGATTAAGAGGGGGTACGGGGCAATATGTTAAAGGTTGGAATTATTGGTGTAGGAAGAATTGGGAAGGTACATGGAGAAAGTATATCAAAATATGTTAAAAATGCTGAAATTAAATCAATTGCTGATGCATACTTAAACGATGCTACAAGAGAATGGGCAAAGAGTAAGGGAATACTTGAGGTATATACTGACTATAAAAAAATATTAGAAGATCCAGAAATTGATGCAGTATTAATTTGCTCCTCAACAGATACACACTCACCAATCTCAATAGAAGCAATAAGAGCAGGAAAGCATGTTTTCTGTGAAAAACCAATTGATCATGATTTAACTAGAATAAAAGAAGTCATTAATGAATTAGGTAAATCTAAGGTTAAGTATCAAGTAGGGTTTAATAGAAGATTTGACCATAACTTTAAATCAGTTAAGAATGCGGTTGCTAGTGGAAAAATTGGAGAACCTCATATTTTGAAAATAACTTCAAGAGATCCTGAGCCACCTTCAATAGATTATGTGAAGATTTCTGGTGGCATGTTCTTAGATATGACAATTCATGATTTTGATATGGCTAGATATCTTTTAGATAGTGAAGTTGAAGAAGTTTATGCAGTCGGTAATGTATTGATAGACAACGCTATAGGCGAAGCTGGGGACATTGATACAGCTATTATAACATTAAAGATGCAAAACGGAACTTTAGCAGTAATTGATAACTCAAGGCAGTCAGCTTATGGATATGATCAAAGGGCTGAAGTGTTTGGATCATTAGGTCAGGTTTCAATAGCAAATGATAGCACTTCATCGGCAGTAATATCAACTCAAGATGGTGTTACAGGAGAAAAACCATTATTCTTCTTCCTAGAAAGATATATGCAGGCTTATGCGCAGGAAGTAACAGAATTTATTGACGCAATTGTAAATAATACAGATACACCTGTAGATGGTGAAGATGGGTTACAAGCTGTATTAATTGGTGAAGCTGCTACAAAATCATTACATGAGAATAGACCAGTTAAATTATCTGAAATTAAATTTTAATTATGAGGGGTGTTAATTATGTTAGATAGTAAAAAGGTCAAATTAGGTATTGCTCCAATTGCATGGACAAATGATGATATGCCAGATTTAGGAAAAGAAAATACTTTTGATCAGTGCTTGAGTGAAGCCGCATTAGCCGGTTTCCAAGGAACAGAGGTAGGAAATAAGTATCCAAAGGATGTTAAAGTTTTAAAAAAGGCTTTAGAGCTTAGAGGGTTGGAAATTGCAAGTGCTTGGTTTAGTTCGTTCTTAACTACGAAACCATATGAAGAAACTGAGGCAGAATTTATTAAGCATAGAGATTTTCTACATGATCTGGGGGCTAATGTAATCGTTGTAGCTGAGCAAGGACATAGCGTACAAGGTGAACTAGATACTCCAGTGTTTGATGGGAAGTACCATTTTAATGAGGAAGAATGGAAGCTGCTTGGAAATGGATTAAACAAGCTAGGAAAGTTAGCTCAAGATAAGGGAATGAAAATGGTTTACCATCATCATATGGGAACAGGAGTACAAACAACAAAAGAGATAGATAAGCTTATGAGTATTACTGATGAAAATTTAGTTTACTTGTTATTTGATTCAGGTCATTTAGTATATTCAGGTGAGGATCATATAGCAATAATTAAAAAATATATAAATAGAATCAAGCATGTTCATTTAAAAGATATTAGACGGGAAATAGTAAAAAAGGTTAAAGATGAAAAACTTAGTTTCTTAAAAGGAGTTCGATTAGGAGCTTTTACAGTGCCAGGTGATGGAAGCATTGATTTTAAGCCAATATTCAAAATTTTAGCAGACAATAATTATGAGGGTTGGCTATTGGTGGAAGCAGAACAAGACCCTGCAAAGGCAAATCCATTTGAATATGCAGTAAAGGCAAGAAAATATATTAAAGAGACATGCGGACTATAATCTCCCTGTAAGTATATTAAATTTATGTGGTGTATTTTTACTATACTATAATGAAGGGAAATATAAAAGTTTACCAGTTAAAAGCTAGGGAAACCAATGCTTTCTGAATTTAACAAGCTACTAATTATGAAGTAGGAGGAATTAGTATGGAACAAAATCTTAAGAAAAAAAAATTCCTAAGCAAAATAGCTTTTATATCAACTTTGGGTGGACTTTTATTTGGATATGATACGGGGGTAATCAATGGGTCCTTAAGTTATATGGCTAGAAAGGATCAATTGGATTTAAACACTATCACTGAAGGACTTGTTACAAGCGGATTATTATTTGGTGCAGCTATAGGTGCAGTAGTAGGAGGACGTTTATCTGATAGATACGGTAGAAAAACAATAATTAAATTTCTTGCTATAGTTTTCGTCTTTGCAACTTTAGGTTGCTCAATTTCATCTAGTGCATCAATTTTAATCTTTTGTAGATTTATATTAGGACTAGCGGTGGGAGGAGCATCAGTTATTGTACCAACATTTTTAGCTGAAATATCTCCTACGCACTTAAGGGGAAGTATTGTCACCCAAAATGAAGTTATGATTGTTATTGGACAACTATTAGCTTATATATTGAATGCTATTTTAGGAAATGTTTTTGATACTCCTGGTATTTGGCGCTATATGATAGTCATTGCTACTATCCCAGCAATTATCTTATGGGTTGGAATATTAACAGTTCCTGAAACCCCGAGATGGTTAGCCGCTAACGGAAAATTTTATCAAGCATTGGAGATTTTAAGAAAGATTCGTAATGAAGAAGATGCAGAGGAGGAAATTAAAGAAATAGAACAAGTTATTCAATCTGAAAAAAATTTAGAGTGTGCTACTTTTAAAGATTTAAATACTCCATGGATTCGCCACATTGTATTAATTGGAATCGGAATAGCCGTTACACAACAAATCCCAGGAATTAATATAATGATGTATTATGGAACAACAATTTTGGAAAAAGCCGGTTTTGGAACTCGAATGGCATTAATAGCTAATATAGCAAATGGATTAATGTCTGTTATTGCGGCAGTTATCTATATGAAATTTTTTGCAAATAGATTTGGTCGTAGACCCTTATTATTAATAGGACTTTCTGGAACTACCTTAACTATGCTTGCAATGTCTATTCTTACAAATACGTTAGCGGGTTCAAGTATGCTTCCATACGTTGTACTTATATTTACTGTGATTTTCTTAGCTTTCTTCCAAGGGTGTCTTGGACCAATAGTCTGGTTATTACTAGCCGAAATTTTCCCGATAAGAATAAGAGGATTAGGAATGGGTATTGCAGTATTTTTCCTATGGACCACTAACTTTTTTATTGGCCTTCTTTTCCCTACAATATTAAAAGGGTTAGGTTTATCTGGTTCATTTATGGTATTTGTAGTGTTAGGCGCTATGGGTATGATATTTGTATATAAATGTGTACCAGAAACACTTGGTATATCTCTTGAAGAATTAGAGAAAACTTTTAAGAATTATAAAACAAAAAATACAGGGATAACTATAGAAAAATAAATAGTAGGAATTACATATAGACAAAGGTACATTTAAAAAAATAGGTTCTTAATTAGTGTGATTTCTAGTCAATAATAATAAAGATTATTCTTATATGTCATCTTAAGTAACCCCATATCTATGATAGGGGGTTACTTGAGATGACAATGATCTTAATAGGGGTTATTGCAACATTAACCTTTATAAATCAAAGAAGCAACATATGGTTTTTTAAATGCAATATTTATTATATGCGTTTCCCAAATAGCATGTTATTCCATGTATTTGTTTATTTCTTCCTCTAAATTTTGTTCTTTACCATATTTATTACTTACATCAAGAAATTATTTCCCTTTCTTTTTCTTTTTAAGATTTCCTTGTCTACCAATACTTTCTGTAGGTTTTATCTTGGACTTTGCCTTGACGCTCTTAGCTTTCTCCACTGACTTGTTAACAGCTACCTTACCCTTAACAATTGCCTTCATAATATCCCCCTTTTGATTTTCTTTTATTCTAATATGGTAATTTGCCCTATTATCATATTGTACGTATTTATCATAGAAATAACACTTAAAATCATAAATAGTACCACAGTGACTTTCACAGCGTTAATGGCAACCGCAGTCGCAAGCTCCTTAGAAAAACTCCCTGGGGGATATTAATAAATCATGGATATAATTTGTTTTGCTACTTTGTCTAACTAAATTAGATGCTCTATGCTCTTAAAAAAAAGTAAAAAAGTGTTGACCCTAACACTATGTCATAGTGTAATATAAAAATAGAGTTTAACGACATTGGCAAAACTCATAGACGGCGAGTATTAAACAGTATTGATAGCTCTAAAGTCAAAGTTGGAGGTGCAGCAATGAAAACAATAAAACAAGTTTCGGATTTGACAGGAATAAGTGTGCGCATGCTACATTACTACGATAAAATCGGATTGTTAAAACCAAGCAATTTTACAGACGCAGGTTACAGACTTTATGACGATGAAGCTCTTGAAACCTTGCAACAGATTTTATTTTTTAAGGAACTTGATATACCACTAAAAGAAGTTAAAGAAATCATGGCTAGTGCCCACTTTGATAAAATGCAAGCACTAAAAAGTCATGAAAAATTGCTTATACTAAAACGCAACAGATTGAATGGTTTAATAGAACTTGTAAATAAAACATTAAAAGGAGAAACCACAATGAGTTTTGAAGAATTTGATATGAGTGAATATTATAATGCACTAGAAGAATTTAAAACTGAACACAAAAATATTATAATTAAATCTTATGGTAGTATGGATAAATATGATAAATTTATTGGAATGTGTAAATCTAAGGAAGCTGAGATTGCTAAAATGGCTATAAAGCAATATGGAAGTATTAAAAAATATGTTAAAGCTATGAAGAAAAATTTTAATAGTGATATGTTTATTAAAGAAGAACAATATGATAAGTTTAAAAAAGATTGCTTGGAAGATAAGCATCCTAAATTAAAAGAACTATATAAAAAGCTTGTATCTGACTTAAGTAAAGATCCTTTTTCAAAGGGAATTCAACAGATTGCTGAAGAAATAACAAATATAGCTAAAAAAGATTATGAAATTTTCAAAATGGATAATGGGGATGATTATTGGTACTCTATGGTAAAAATTTATTTAGTATATCCTAAGTGGATAGAAGAAGTTGATAAGAAATATGGAAATGGTGCATCTAAATTTATCGGAGAAGCCCTAAAAAATTATTTGGCAGATAAGCTGCCTAAAATAAATACATTATATGAAAAGCTTACATCTGACTTAAGTAAAGATTCTTCTTCAAAAGAGATTCAACAAATTGTTGATAAAATTGCAGCTATAACTAAAAAGAGTCTTGAATCTTTAAAAGTGGATGTTGGAGATAACTATTGGGGTTATACAGCTGATCATTATTTATCAAATCCTACGTATATAAAAGTAATCGATAAGGAATATGGCACTGGTGCATCTAAATTTATTGGAGAAGCTTTAAAATTTTATTCTGAAAATAATAAGTAATGAATTATTCCAAGCACTCTCAATTTCTTGAGATGTTTCATTTTTAATGAAGGCTTTACATCTGGATTTTCTATCCGTTTTCTATGACAAGAGATGCTAATGAGTTTTTCCATGACAAAAGAATTGATAGAGATATTTATTTTTCTGGAGGATATGATTTGTTTCAAGAAGTGGAACATATATTTTCCTATGATGAGATCGAGTATTATGAGAAATTGGGGATCAATTACTATGAAGAAGGTTCTTTTGAACTTATTAGATGGTTTTCGGAAATATGTAAGAAAAATCAACATTCCTTCGTACTTATGTTTACATGAACGATATAAGATCTTTTGATCTAATAAATTTGAGAAGTGTTTAGGCACATGCTGAATATTAGTTCCAGCATGTGACCAGTTTTACAATTATGTCCATTGAACCCTATTTGAATCTACCCAAATAGATATTTTAAAGGTATTAATGATCTATTACTAAGTAAATACAAAATATTTTATACTAGAATTTTACTGAAGACACAAAACATAAATTAACTGCAGCTCCATCGGTTCCAGGAATGTCAATTAATGCTAAACTTGCACCAGTTGCTAAAACAGTGTTGTTGCCTGATATTATATTGTCTCTATTTGAATCTATATTAGCAACACTTTTACTAATATTATCTTCAAACAATAATCTTAGCTGTTCAGAGCAACATTGCTTACAAGCATCTGACATATCTTTAATAGTTTTATCCAAAGCAACTTTCAATGCATCTGGTACTTTATCGGAAGAACTATCTACTAAAGCGGAAGCTTGTATTAACTCAATTTCACAAAGAGATACAATTGTTCCATCTTTAAATTGAACTAATACCGCTGTGGATGCATCATTTGCATCAGGATAAAATCTATCTATGCTGTCATTAGTTACAGGTGGTTGTGGTGCTACTGTTTCAACCCTTATGTTAGTTGCACTAACGCTAAATAGATAACCTAAAACTACTCTTAAACTTGGTAAACAGCATTCACAACTACTTGGCCCGGCAGGTCCTTGAGCTCCAGTATCGCCTTTCGGTCCTTGTGGCCCGGCAGGTCCTTGAGCTCCAGTATCGCCTTTCGGCCCTTGTGGCCCGGAAGGTCCTTGAGCTCCAGTATCGCCTTTCGGTCCTTGTGGACCGGAAGGTCCTTGGGCTCCAGTATCGCCTTTCGGTCCTTGTGGACCGGAAGGTCCTTGAGCTCCAGTATCGCCTTTCGGTCCTTGTGGACCAGCAGGTCCTTGAGTCCCAGTATCGCCTTTCGGTCCTTGTGGACCAGCAGGTCCTTGAGCTCCAGTATCGCCTTTCGGTCCTTGTGGACCAGCAGGTCCTTGAGTCCCAGTATCGCCTTTCGGTCCTTGTGGACCAGCAGGTCCTTGAGCGCCAGTATTGCCTTTCCGTCCTTGTGGACCAGCAGGTCCTTGAAATCCAGTATCACCTTTCAGCCCTTGTGGACCAGGTGGACATTGTGGTGGGCATGGTTTTGGTTTACAACAAGTTTCACAATATTTTTTTTTATAATTTGTACAATTTTTACAACTTACAATATCATTCTCATCAATAGCATGCCAATAATACCTACTGTTTGGTCTTTGATTAATCCCCATAATATTTTCCTCCTTAATTCTAATAAAAAGCTCTACTTTATATAATATGTGACTATGACAATTATGATAATTATCTTATTTGTTGGATGTGTGGTAATAATACTATGAGTAAGATTTATAATGACAATAGTAAAGTAGGCAATATATCTGATACTTTTGGTTTAGATTAAAGTTCAGGAATTGCCCCACTTGATTTCACTGTACATGTATTAAGAAAGCTTGTTGTATTTTTACCAGAAGTATTAGATACCTTTTTTATTGGGGTATTTTCATATATTGTACATCAACTTAAAAAGGCAGTAATGTCTTTTTTCTATATAATCTGCTAATATCATAGAAATAACACGAATGATGAATGGTTATACGACTTTGTCTCTATTTTTTCAGATGTAGCTCAATGCTTAGAATAATTACTTTAACATTGTTGAAATAGAAACAAAAGTATAATATAATATTGTTAATACACTAACGGGTGGGAGGCCAGGCCATGAACAAAGAAGAACAGGTCATAATAGGTTTCAGGGACTTATTAAACAAGATAGTTTCGCTTAATAAGGTTAAGATGAAAGACAGTCTTAAGGGCTATAAGTCTTCTGAAGTACATTGCATCGAATACATTGGAAGAAATATAGATTCAAACGTGACAAAACTTGCGGAGTCCTTTTATATGACTAGGGGTGCCATAAGTAAACTAACTAAGAAGCTCATAAAAAAAGGCATTATCGAAAGCTACCAGAAACCGGATAATAAGAAAGAAATCTATTTTAGGCTTGCTGAGCAAGGGAAAGTAATTAACAAAGTCCATGAGCAGTTGCACAAAGAGTTTCAAGAGCGGGATAAAGCCGTATTTGAAGAGGTAACCGAGGAACAATTTGATATCATGCTTAGCTTCGTCGAAAAGTATAGTAGGCATTTGGATGCAGAAATAAAGAAGCAAGGTGTAGATATAAAAAATCCAAATGATTCTGAATAATGGGGTTGTATAAAAAAGTAGCCTAAAGGGGCTGTATCAAAACGCTGAAACATCAGCGTATGATACAGTCCCCTTTATTATTGACAAGGAAACAATAAAGTGATAGAATGGTTATGTTGCCAAGGAAACATAACTATTCTTTTTCGAGAGGTGAGAATTTTAAATGTGTAAATTTAAGTAAATCAATACACAATCTACAGAACAAACCGTTATATAGTATATATAATAATACTATAAATAGACCAGACATAAAAGGAGAAAAAATGAAAGAAAAAATAAATCATGTAAATGTCAAAGAGATGAATTTTGATCAATTATTTAAACAAATTTCTACGGAAGAGATATGCGACAATGTACTTACGTTGGTAGGTCCGTTGGTAGGAAAAGAATTTACGGTTATTACTGCGGGCAAGGAAGATCATTATAATTCCATGATAGGCAGTGGGGGTGGTTTGGGAACTCTTTTCAAAAAGCCCACCACTTGGTGTATTCTTCGAGCAGACCGTTATACGCTTGAAATAATTCAAAAAGAGCAAACATATACGCTGTCTTACTTCGCGAATGAATATAAGGAACAAGTGCTCCTTTTGGGAAGTAAATCAGGAAGAGATAGTGAAAAAATGAAAGAAGTTGAATTGACAAGTGTTCAAACTCCTTCCGGTGATATGTCTTTCAAAGAAGCCAGACTAATTATTGAATGTAAATTAACGCAACTTACTACCCCCAATCCCAATGATTTTTACACACAAGAAACTAAAGACTATATAAACGAAGCTTACAAAGAAGCAAACCATTATCGCAAATTTGCATTTGGGGAAATCACCCATGTTTGGGTAAAGAAATAAGAAGAAACCAGAATTAACGCAGAGAATAATAAGTCATTCTCTGCTTAAGTCGTAGGGGTTAAAAATAGGGTTGTTTTTTAACAACTCTTTTTTTAATTTTCCATAAAATTGCAAAATATACAATTTTATGGAATTGAAATATAAAATATGGTATATTCTTATATGTAAGGTATTTAACTATCTTATTTTTAAAAATATAAGGGGGCGTTAAAATGAGAGGAAATGTATCAAAAAAGCTTATATCTACGGTAGTAGCGGCTACACTAATGTTGGGGTCATTCTCAATAAATGCATATGCTAAGGAAGATAATAATCAATTTGAAGGTAAGGTAAGCATAGGCGATTTCGGGCTATATACTAAAATAGCGGGAGAGGGCAAGGTTTCTGTAGTGTTTGATTCAGGTTATAATGATGGTATAAATACTGAAAGTGATCCCCAAAAAGGTTGGGGAGAAATTCAACAGGAAATATCTAAATATGCAAGAACAGTAACATATGATAGAGCAGGGCTTGGAAAAAGTGATGACACTGCCAATAGAGAACCATTAAATGATAAAGATAGGCAACTATTGATGAATAATAATTTTTGCTCAGTATCATATGATAGCTCAATATTTGAAAAAGGTAATGGCAAAACAGCCATTGATAAAGCTCGTAACTTACATGCCCTTTTAAGAGCAAAAGGTGTTAAAGCACCTTATCTTTTAGTAGCTCATTCAATAGCTAGTTTAGATGCTGTTGAATTTACAAAATTATATCGAAAAGAGGTTGCAGGCATAATTATGGTAGATGGTTCAGGAAAGAATGTTATGGGGGATGCGATGAATTTCATTAATTCAAATATGCCAGAACTGAAAGAATCTCTCTTAGGTCAGTTTACTAAAGCGGATGGCACAATAGATGAAGTATTACAAAGTGAGCAGCAGGTGTACCAAGCAGGAGATGTACTTAGAAATGTACCATTAACTTACCTATCAGCAGATGATGAAGGTATGGGACCCATATATCAAGCAGTTGTAAACGCAGAACAAGAAGATTGGCTTAGCTGCTCTAATTATTCTAAAAGAATACCAGTTCCAAATTCTGGACACTATATATATATAGACCAACCTCAGTACGTAGTAAATGCAATTAAAGACATGATTAATACTATAGAAAATAAAAATTCACCACACAAGGATGATAATCAAAAGATTATGAAATAATAATCGGTACTTTGTTAAGGTCAATTCAAGTAAAGTTTGCGCTAGATTAAGAGGGTGATTTCTGTATTGTGAACAGGAGTTATCTTTTTTTTATTGGCCATTCTAAGGGGGTCATTTTCAGGATTGCAGCTGAATCTTGAGAAAACAAGGATTTTATATTGTAAAGATGATGATAGAAAGGGAGATTACCCAGATTATAAAATTTCGTTTGAGGACTATTTACAGAAATGATTGAATAGCCATAATAATATTGGAAAGAATTATAAATATAAAACTGTTAGGAGGAATTTATATGAAGCCTATACTAAAATTAAGTGTTATATTGGCCATGGTTCTAACTTTTTCATCTTGTTCTTCTCCAGAAGTTAGCCAAAATTCTAAGACAACTACTGGAAACCATGGACAATCAGTACAAGTATCGCAGGTTCAAACTCCTGTAAAGATTCCAACTATTAAAGAAACAGTTGCTACTTTATGCTCAGATGAGTTTCAGGGGAGATTAACTGGCTCAAAAGGAAATGAAAAAACTGGCGAATATATTGTGAAAACTTTTAAAGACATAGGATTAGACCCTTTTTTTGATGATAGTTATTATCAAAAATATTATCTGGGAGTTAACAGCAGTTATAGAGGCGGAGAAAATAATATTAAACTTAAAATGGTTAATAATGTTGTAGGAGTTATAAAAGGTAAAAAAAGCGAAAATGCAGTAGTGATATCAGCTCATTTTGATCATTTAGGATATGTGGATGGAACAATTATTAGGGGAGCATTAGATAATGCTTCGGGGGTATCAGCCTTAATAGAAGTAGCACATAAACTAAAAGAGAAATCTAAAGCAAAACCATTTGATACGGATATAATTTTTTGTGCCTTTAATGGAGAAGAAGTTGGATTAAAGGGGAGTCAAGCTTTTGTCAATGCTGTTACATCTACTAATTATAATTTCTATAACATTAATATAGATTGTGTAGGAGCTAAAAAAGGAGGAAAACTTGCTCTAAAGAATAAGAACGAGCTTTCCAATAAGTTATATGGCGCAGTAAAAACTGCTTTTAAAAAGGATAACATTGGATTTGAAGATACTGTGGTGCATGGTTTAAGTGACCATGTCAATTTTCAATCTATGGGGATTCCCAGTGTTTTTATAGCACAAGAAAATGTTGAGAATTTAGTCCATAAACCCACAGATACTCCGGACACTTTAGATTATGGGCAAATAGATAAAATTGCAAATGCTATAAGTGATTTTATAGGGGCAAATGATGGAGTAATATTTATACAATAGTTATTGTTGAAAAAGGAGACTAATAAAAAACTATATTTATATTTCATCACAAGTAACCCCATATCTAATGATATGGGGTCAGACCGTTGACAAACATAAAATGTAAAACACTCTAATTTAAAATTGGAGTGTTTTTTTTTATATTCAAAAAGGATTTTAGGACATCAATGTCGAATATATATAGTATACAAACTTTATAATTCGGAGGGCATTATTATGATTAATGAAAAGAATTTTACACAACAAAAACTAGAAATGGTGTATTTAGAAGATTTAGTTCCTAAAGACCATATTCTGAGAAATATAGATAAATACATGGATTTCTCTTTTATAAGAGAACTGACTAAAAAATATTACTGCTTAGATAATGGAAGACCTGGCGTAGATCCTATTATACTTTTTAAAATGCTGTTTATTGGGTACTTATTTGGAATAAAATCTGAACGACAACTTGTAAAGGACATTGAAGTAAATGTGGCTTATAGATGGTTTCTAGGACTAAGTCTTACTGATCCTATTCCAGATCATTCAACAATTAGCCAAAATAGACGTAGACGGTTTAAAGGTACAGATGTGTTTCAAAAAATATTTGACGAAGTAGTATTTAAGGCTATAAATCTTAAGATGGTAACCGGTAAAATACTTTACACAGACTCTACACACCTAAAAGCAAATGCTAATAAGCGAAAGCTTGTGAAAATTGAAGTTGAAAAAACGCCGAAAGAATATGTAGCTGAACTTAATAAAGCAGTGGAAGAAGATAGAATAAACCATGGTAAAAAACCTTTAAAGGAAAAAGAACCTGTTACCAAAATAAAAGAAACTAAAGTTAGCACAACCGACCCCGACAGTGGATATATGATGAGAGATGGCAAGCCGGAAGGCTTCTCATATTTAGATCACAGAACTGTCGATAGCAGACATAATATAATTACTGATGTGTATGTTACTCCTGGAAACATAAATGATGTTGATCCTTATATCGATAGATTAGATGTGCAAATAAAAAAGTTTAATTTTAATACAAAATATGTTGGTGCAGATGCTGGTTATGCTACAAATCTTATATGTAAAGAACTATATGAGAGGGAATTAAAATCTGTAATGGGATACCGTAGGTCTCCACATACAAAAGGAATGTACACAAAAAATAAATTCCAATATGTTAAAGAGCAGGACATTTACGTATGCCCTGACTTAAGGGCTTTACATTATAAAACGACAACAAGAGAAGGATATAAAGAATATGTTGGTAATGCAAAATATTGCGAGATATGTCCAAATAGAGCTCAATGCTTTTCTGCAAAAAGCAAGTTTAAAACTATTAGAAGACATGTTTGGGAAACGTATAAAGAAGATGTTGTAAAGTTCACCAGAACAGATAAAGGCAGAAATATATATAGAAGAAGAAAAGAAACTATAGAGCGAAGCTTCGCAGATTCAAAACAACTGCATGGGCTTCGCTATTGCCATATGCGTGGATTAGAAAATGTGCAAGAGCAGTGTCTGCTTACAGCAGCAGTGCAGAATATGAAAAAGATAGCTAGCCTGCTATCTTTACTGTTTTTTGATTTTCTAACTAAGAAGATAGTTGTTATTTTAAATTTATCCATAACTCAAAATGCTATCGCATAATTGCATGTAAAAAACCCAGTATAATAAAAAAATTATACTGGGTTTGTAAACAACCTGACCCCATATCTAATGATATGGGGTTTAATATATTTAGATTATATTGATGTTCTGAATGTAACACTAGAATTTGTACTGTATGTTATAATAACAATATTTAGTAAAATGCACTTTATCTCTAAACTATATATATTTAGCAGTAAGAGATTCTTTACATTTAGTTAACTCTAAAGGTGTCCCCTCAAAAATTACATTTCCGCCTCTTATACCACCCTCTGGTCCAAGATCTATTATCCAATCTGCGCTCCTAATAATATCCATATTGTGTTCTATTATAATAACAGTATTTCCATTATCAACAATATTTTCAACTATGCCTATGAATTTTTCTATATCAGACATGTGAAGTCCAGTTGATGGTTCATCCATAACATATATTGAACCATTTTTATGTAATTCGTTAGCAAGTTTCAACCTTTGGCATTCTCCACCGGATAATGTATCAAGTGTTTGACCTAAAGTTAAATATCCAATTCCCATTTCTTCTATTGACTGTAACTTTGTCTTAATTTGTTTATTATTAAAAAATACTAAAGCTTCCGAAACAGTCATATCTAGAACATCTATTATTGTTTGATCTTGGATAGTATATTCTAAAACTTCTTTTTTGAACCTTTTACCAGCGCATTCTTCACAAGTGTTTTTAGTATTCTCCATAAAAGCAAGGTTTGTTTCAATTATTCCAGTGCCATTACAATTTTCACAGGCACCTTTTGAATTATAACTAAATAGTGATGCATTGACGTTATTATCTTTTGCAAAGACCTTTCTTATGTTATCCATTATTCCACCATAAGTGGCTAGGCTTGATCTAGAATTTGCGGAAACCGCACTCTGGTCAATTAATATAACATCTTTATTTTGATTTGGAAATTCCTGTTTCATAAGTGTACTTTTTCCAGAGCCTGCAACACCTGTTATAACCGTTAATACCCCCTTGGGGACCTTAACTGATATGTTTTTTAGATTATTTGTATTGCAATTATTAACTTCTAGATATCCATTAGGCTTTCTTGTAACTTTTTTAATTGAAAGACTACTCTTTAAGGCATTTCCTGTAAGTGTGCCAGATGTGAGTAATTCATCATAGCTTCCTTCAAATACTATATTACCGCCTTTGGTACCTGCATATGGACCAACATCAACAACATAATCAGCGATTTTTATGACATCTGGATCATGTTCAACTACAATAACTGTATTTCCTTTATCTCTGAGCTTTTGTAATAGATCATTTAATTTATGAACATCTCTTGGATGAAGCCCAATACTTGGCTCATCAAATATATACAATAAATCTATAAGATTACTATTTAAATGCTTAACCATCTTTATGCGCTGAGATTCACCACCTGATAGTGTTGAAGTCTCCCTATCAAGGGTTAAATATCCCAGGCCTATATCAATAATATTATTGAGTTTTTCTTTTATACTATCAATTACCGTGGAGACTTCTTTAAAATTAATTTCGTCTATAACATTAATAAGTTCATCAATTTGCATTGACATAAAATCTGAAATGTTATAACCATTAATTAAAGAACTTAATGCTTCTTGATTTAGTCTTTTACCGTGGCACAGAGGGCATTCTGCTGACATCGTTAATTTACTAAGCTTTTTCTTTGAGGCCTCAGACATTTCTTTATCACTATTTAAATATGATCTATTAAACTTTAGAATTAACCCTTCATAAGTTATATTCATTGTTCCAATAACATTTACTTTTATCTTTTCAGGGGGGCCATATAAAAATTTCTCTAGTTCCTCATCTGTATAATCACATAGCTTCTTATCATTATCGAAAAATCCAGATTCAGCAAATATTTTCCATGGCCAAGAACCAATACCAAACCCTGAGAGCAATATAGCACCTTCATTAATTGATTTATTTTTATCTAGAATTTGATCCATATCTACAGTTAGTTTCATGCCAAGGCCCTCACACTCTGGGCACATACCACTTATATCATTAAAAGAAAACTTATTTCGCTGAGCTATATGAGGAATTGCTATTCTAGAAAAGAGCATTCTAATGAATGGGTTGATATCTGTAATCGTTCCAAGGGTTGACCTTGAATTCGCACCAATTCTTTTTTGATCAATAATTATCGGTGTAGATAAATTTCCTATATATTCAGCTTTCACTTCGCCATACTTTGGTAAAAAGTTTCTAATAAAGGCACTAAATGTCTCATTTAACTGACGTTTTGCTTCCTTTCCTATTGTATCAAAAACAATAGAGGACTTTCCTGAACCAGATACCCCAGTAAATATAGTGATTTTTCTTTTAGGTATATTTAATGAAACATTTTTTAAATTATTTTCTCTACATCCTTTTAAAATTATAAACTCTTCCTTCATTTTATCTCCTCCATCGATCATTCTTCTGTTGCTCTTACTATATCTACATTTATATCTAGTGTTTCTATAACTTCTTTTAAATAATCCTAGTTGCCAACTTTTATTTGATAAAGCATTTTAAATATAGACATCATACCATAATTTAATTATATAACATTAATGCAACCTATAAACTCGCTGGAGAAAAATCTATGATCGTTTGGGGTAAGATGGATTAATAAATGAACTGCGATGTAAACATTTAAATACAAGTGTTACCCAAGATGAATTGCCGAATAGCGATAAGTTAAAAATATATGAATCCCCAACATCCTTTAATCGAGCATTTCAAAGTGTTCATGGTGTCGCTCCAACTGTTGCACGTACAAAGGGAACATTATTAACCGCTTATTCACCTATAAGTTTTTCAATTTCAGTTATAGGAGGTGAGAATATGAACTATAGAATTGAAACAAAAGAAACAATTAGAATTGTTGGGGTTAGGACAGCGTTACAAGAGGATATGGACCAAAACCAAAAAAATGTTCCCGTATTTTGGAATAGGATGCTTGAAAGTACGTTATTTTCTGAAATTTGTGGACTTATAGACAAAGATCCACATGGTATTTTTGGTGTCACAGCCTATACAAATCCACAAAATATCTATTACTATATTGCTACTCCTACGGATAAACCTGTACCTGATGGAATGTTTGAGTTTGAGATACCAGCTGCCACATGGGTGGTCTTTGAATGTAACGGTCATTTTAAGGAATCCGTTCAAACTATATTCAAACGATTTCTTACAGAATGGCTTCCAGTTTCAGGATACGAATACGCTGAACTTCCTGATATAGAAGTTTATCCTGTTAGCGATAAAGGCTCAAAAGGCGGTCATGTAGAAGTCTGGATTGCAATTAAGAAAGAGAGAAGTGAAGAATAAATGGATTATCAAATTGAAATTAGAGATATCGAAACTATTAGAGTGGCTTTTATGAAGTATAAGGGAGTTGTCACTGAAGCAAGTAAAGTATTTCCCAATGTGTTTAAGTCTATTCAGGGCAAATCAAATGGTGCACCATTTTTCTGCTACTATGTGGTGGATCAGAAATCAAAAATGGGTGAAATGGAATTATGTGTTCCTACTGCTGAAACACCAAACGGGAATGGTATTACAGCAAAAGAACTTCCGCGAATAAAAGCTGTTTGTGCTACTCATATCGGTTCTTATGAAACTATGAATTACGAATATGAAGCAATTGACCGTTATGCACGGGAAAATAACCTAACATTACAGCCTCCGTTTAGGGAAGTCTATATCAAGGGTCCGGGAATGTTTTTGAAAGGCAATCCCCAAAAGTATATTACAGAAATACTATTCCCGATTAAAGAGGAGGAATAGTATGTCTGCAATTGTAATTGATAAATTGGTTAAACAGTATAAGAACGGCGTCAAGGGCTTAGACGATTTAAGTTTGGAAGTAAACTGCGGAGAAATTTTTTCTTTGCTTGGACCAAATGGTGCAGGAAAGTCTTCGCTTATCAACATACTAACAACACTTTACAAGCCTACATCTGGAACTGTAACCGTGTTAGGTAAAGATTTATGCAAGGAACCCGCTTGGATTCGTACACAGATTGCCTGTGTTTCACAGCGCGTTTCTATTGATGATCACCTATCTCTTATGGAAAATATGATATTTCAAAGCAGGCTCTACAAGGTGGACAATGTTACAGCAAAAAAAAGGATAAACATCCTTATTGACAGTTTCGGACTGTCGAAGTATTTGAAATACCCGGTTGCTTCCTATTCCGGCGGAGTAAAGCGTCGATTGGATATTGCAATGAATATGGTATCAATGCCTAAAATACTTTTTTTAGACGAACCAACGGTTGGTATGGATGTCGCTTCCAGAAAGGCCATGTGGGAAATCGTTCAAAAAATCCGGGATGATTTTAAAACAACGATTTTTTTGACCACTCATTATCTTGATGAAGCTGATCAACTTAGCGATACAATTTGTATTATGAAAGAAGGCCACGGATTGATACAGGAAACTCCTGGAAATCTGAAGCAATATATAAGACAAAATATACTCCGAATTGGTTTTTATGAGAAGAAAAAAGCGGAAGAATGTGCGGAGATACTTGCTAAATCACATATACTTCCGTCAATAAACATCCGTAAATACTCGATTTTTGCGGATGCTGGAGATGATCGAAAAACTTTTGAAGATATTAACAAGTGGCTTCTGGAAAAGAGGGTCTCTTTTGAGGCGATAGAAATAGTACAGCCCAGCCTTGAAGATGTGTTCTTGAAGTTAACTGGGTATGGCGAAGAGGTGAGTAAATGGAGATAATAAATATATTATGGCGCAATATAAAGTGGCGATTTCAGAACCCTATTTCAATACTACTTACAATTATACAGCCTCTTATTTGGTTAGTATTATATAGTTCAATCGCGGAACAGTCCATGAAGAATATATCAGGCGCCAACTATACTTCGTTTATGCTACCTGGTATCATGGTGCTTGTTACACTCGCATGCTGTAGTAGCGGCGGTTATATCAATTTTATTATGAAATCCAATGGTAGCTTCTACAGGATATTGATAGCGCCTGTAAAACGAAGCTCCATTGTTCTGGGACAAATACTGGAAGCAGTTTTAGTTTCATTCATTGAAATAGCCATCATGCTTGTTCTATCTATATTTTTGTCAGTACGTATTGCATCTGGATTTATTGGATTGTTTCTGATGATACCTCTTATTTTTCTTACGGCATTTTTTATGTCGGGGTTATCTTATGCTATTAGTATGTGTTTGCCCAATGAAACAATTTATGAAACCACCATGAATCTGATTGTACTTTCCATCTTCTTTACAAGCACAGCATTATTTCCCATGGAAAGTATATCTGGAGGCTTAAAAATTGCGGTAATGATAAATCCTTTCACTCATATTATAAACCGCCTGCGGAGTTTGATTTTGGGAACTTCTATTGATTGGCAAAACTTATTACTTGTGACAGTGATATTTATCTGTCTTTGCTCAATCAGCTTTGTATTGGCATTTTGGAGACTGAAAAAAGAAACTGTTAATTAATTAAAGTGATTTACAGTTAGAGTTAATCACTTGTTTTACAAATTTCATATATTTCGTCGCAAGTAATCCTATATCTAATGCTATGGGATTACTTTGCTTTAAGTGTATATTGATATTCTGAAAGTAACACAATACCAATTGAGTTACTTTCACAGTGAGGCTATAGACTAGATATGAGTATAGGGGTAGCACCAACATTTTCGGATTCATTGGCTGTATACTAATTAGCAATAATATTTATTATTCCATAATTATCTAGTCTGCTTCTTATAAATTTTGTTGTTCTGTTATAGTTTAAATATTACATGCTACAGGTATTAATCATAATTCATCTATAAATTCAAACAATTCTTCAACTCTTACTTCAAAGACTTTAGCCAAACCTATAGCAAGTTTTAAAGAGGGGTTATATTGCCCTTTTTCTAACCGGATTATAGTTTCTCTTCTTACTCCAACTTTAGCAGCTAATTCATCCTGTTTCATATTGGTTTTTGCTCGATATTCCTTTAATTTAGTTACTAACATTATTTAATTACTCCCCTTCGCTGTCACTTACTGTGCGGTCGAACCATAAAAATAATATACTTTTTGCAGCTATAGCAGCAAATGCAACACATCCAAAAACATTAGCTGGAATTATGACCTCTTTCAATGTCAAGAAATGAAATACTACGAAAGCTACTAACATTAAAATTATTATTATCTTATTTGCTTTATTAATATTTGATTCTACCAGTTCATCTGCTTTTTCATATTCCCCCACAAACACAAACACCGTATAAAAAACGATTTCTGCTAATACTATAATACTAATAGGTCTTTCCATTGGTATTACTGACAAAACTCCCATAATGATGGATAGGCCTGCAATTAAAAAATGTTTTTGTTTTAAGTCTTTCATAAGTTCCCTCCTATATGTGATTAATTTATCACTTCATGTTACAATTAAATCACATATCGAAAGATATATCAATACAAATGTGATTGATTACTCAATTGTAAAGCGATATGCCACTTTGTAAATTGAAATGCTCAATCCTGTAATGATAACTGTCCTGATTTCATTTTGGAAATCTGTACTGCCCGCTTTAGGGTTCCCTATGTCTGTAATGGTTGTGAAACGCTTGGAAAATGCTCTTTATTAAAAAATATATACAATGCGGAGCATGCCCATATGAAAGCTCACGAAGCCATTTCACAGTCCAGAAGTGGATTGTGTGTATCGGAAGATGAAGTAGCCAGACTCAATAAAATAATTTCTCCACTAGTTCAAAACGGTCAATCTGTTCATCAGATATATGTTACGCATGAAGATGAAATTATGTGTAGTGAAAAGACTATTTACAACTACATAGATGCCTGCCTTTTCGATGTGCGAAATATTGATCTTCCGAGAAAAGTCAAGTTCCGCGAAAGGTATAAAAAACCGGAATTCAAGGTAGATAAAGGCTGCCGCATTGGGCGCAACTATAATGACTTTCAGGCATTCCTTGCTAAAAATCAGGATACCACTGTTGTACAGATGGATTCTGTGATTGGAAGTAAGGGTGGCAAATGCCTTTTAACGATTCACTTTGTAGATACCAGCTTGATGTTAGCATTTCTTAGAGATGCAAATACTTCAAAATCAGTAACGGATATTTATGAAACACTTTATGAAACCCTTGGGAAGGAGGTTTTTACAGCCCTTTTCCCTGTAATTCTTACAGACAACGGGAGCGAATTTTCGAATCCAAAGGCAATTGAATATGGTACTGAAAAATTCTCAGGACATCGTACCAATGTATTTTATTGTGATGCTGGAAGTCCCTATCAAAAGGGAGCCATTGAGGTTAACCATGAGATGATTAGGCGGATTCTTCCGAAGGGAAACAGCTTCGATCATCTGACACAGGAAAATATCAGCCTAATGATGAATCACATTGATTCCTATAAAAGAAAAAAACTGAACAACCGTAGCCCATACGAAACGTTCAGCTTTTACCATGGAGAAGAGATTTTACAAAACCTAGGGTGTACACCGGTAGCAGCCAGCGACATCATGTTAAAACCAATTCTTCTCAAAAAATAAAAATATAAAACAGTGCCGCCAGCTATCCATACAATCCTAAAATAGGGGTGGATTCTCCGATTACAAAAAAATCGAGAGTGAGTTGACCTCTATTCGGCATGCATATTTTCTATTATCATACATCAAAAAACCGAAAAATCAAACTGCATTTGGATTACAAATGTGGCTTTTGGGTTTCAAAACTGGCTTTTCAGATACAAAGGTTGCATTTCATTTACAAATATTCAATTGTCAATTACAAACGTTGCATTTCAATTTACGGTAAGTTGTAAAATGAAATGACCATAGAACAAAAAATAAAGACTCAAGAGAAAAAATCTTGTACAATGTTAAGTGACTAAACCAACACAAGTACAGGAGGATTTCAAATGAGTCAATCAAATTTTATCACAGAGAACAAAAAAGGTAAACACCTAACATATGAGGATCGTATAAAGATAGAGACATTATACAAAATGGGGCTAAATTCAAGCTGTATTGCGGAGCAAATAGGTGGACGTTCAGAGCGTACAATAAGGCGTGAAATTGCTAAAGGAATAGTAGAATTATTGAATAGTGATTTAACCACTCGAATGGAATATAGCGCAGAAATTGGGCAGTCAGAACATGACAGACAAGGCACAGCAAAAGGGCCTGCATTGAAAATAGGGAAAGATCACAAATTGGTGAAGTACTTAGAAAAAGCCATTGGTAAATATGGCGAATCTCCGTATGCAGCTATTCAAAATATAACAAATAAAGATCTACAATTCGAAACAACTATTTGCTTCAAAACTGTGTATAACTATTTGGATAATAATTTATTCTTAAACATAAGTAACAAAGATCTGCCTGTTAAAAAGAATGCCAAAAAGAGAAACTATAAAAAAATAAGGCCGGCGTATAACAATACCAAAGGAACAAGTATATCAGAAAGACCTACAGCGGTAGCTGCACGTGATGAGATAGGGCACTGGGAAATGGACACCGTAGTAGGAAAGCAGGGTACGAAGACTGTATTAATGGTATTAAGCGAAAGAGTAACTCGCAAGGAGTTAATCTTTAAAATACCTTCTAAATCACAGGTCGCTGTTGTGAAGGAATTGGACAAATTGGAGCGTAAAATGGGAATGGCATTCTCAAAAACATTTAAAACAATCACCTGTGATAACGGCTGTGAGAACCTTGATTTCGAGGGTATTGAGACCTCAGTAAGGAATAAACGAAAGAGAACTAAAGTATATTATGCCCATCCATATAGTTCATGGGAACGAGGCACAAACGAGAATATCAATAAAATGATACGACGATTTATCCCAAAAGGTGTGGATATTTCAGCATTCTCTAAAAAACAAATTATGCAAATACAGCACTGGATCAACAATTATCCAAGAAGGATTTTTAACGGTCTATCTGCTAATATGATGGAACGGAAAACCATTACAACTTAACATTATATTTTTCTTGAAAATTTCGGACATTTTATATTGCAATCTACAGAGCCTTTCTTCATAGGTGAAAAACGTTGACATATATCCTCCATTCTGCCGCCAACTCTTTTAGGATATGTAATTTTGAATGTTAGTAAAACAAAAGACTGACACATACCAATATTTTTGTATACCGAGATGCAACCTCTTGGCATATATATTTTATTTAAGAATTATACCTCAATTGTAAATAGAACAGGTTGCTTTTAGATTTACAATTGAGTAATGTGATTGATTTACTCTACCATGTATTTTTTTCCTTTCCTTGTTAATACTTTATACTGTTTTCTTTCAAAGTCCTTACCACTTGCTCTATCCTCGAATGTAACTTTATATTCAATGTTATTAGATACAGCATATTGTTCTAGGGCTTCATGTTGCCTGTCTGTGTTTTGTTCCTTGGTGCTAACTCTTATATAAGTATATATATTTTTCATCCTTTACAACTCCCACGAATTATTTACCATGATTTTATTGTAATGGGTACCATAAAACATATCAAACCACATTTGTTTAAATCATTAAAAATCTAGTTGCCTAAAAACTATGAATTTTTAGGAAGAATCATTCTTTACAGATCATATGATAAAAATATCTCACCTTAGTGTAGTTTGGTATCGTTTAAAATGCCTGTCATTACATTTATTACATTTATATACTATTTTTGGCTTAATTAGTGGTAATATCCTATTTGTACAGAAATAAAACATCTTATTCACTAAAACATGTTTGTTATAAAATGAATAGCACTACGCCAATTTTTTATTGAATATCGATGGTTAGAAATAATTCTATACTATTATTATAATTTCCAGTTATCTTTATCATTTTGTAGTTAGTTGAAATACTGGAAATTCATTAAAAACTAAATACAAAATTAATTATTCGAGGAGGAAAACTATGATGAAAGATGTATTAGTATCACCACAAACAAAAGATTTAAATGTAATAACAAATGTTGAAGGTACCAAATTTAAGCAAGCTAACAATGAGGGTTTATATTTAGGAGTGTTCGAAGACGTTAAAATTGCTATTGCCAAAGCAATATATGCACAAAAGGCGTTGACTATTTCTTATAATAAAGAAGATAGAGAACGACTTATAAGAAGTATAAGAAAGGCTACATTGGAAAATAAAGAGATACTCTCAAGAATGATTTTAGAAGAAACAAAAATGGGACGATATGAAGATAAAATATTAAAACATGAATTGGCAGCTAAATATACTCCGGGTACAGAAGATCTAACTACTACAGCTTGGTCTGGAGACCACGGGCTTACCGTAGTAGAGATGTCTCCATATGGGGTCATAGGTGCCATAACACCCTCCACAAATCCAACGGAAACTGTTATTTGCAATAGTATAGGTATGATAGCTGCCGGAAATTCTGTCGTGTTTAATGGACATCCAGGGGCAAAAAAATGTGTTGCATTTGCTGTAGATATGATAAATAGAGCCATCATCTCTTCTGGTGGTCCAGAAAATTTAGTAACTACTGTAGAAAATCCAACTATGGAATCCTTAGGTGTAATTATGAAACACCCATATATAAAACTTTTATGTGGGACTGGAGGACCAGGATTAATAAAAACACTTTTAAATTCAGGTAAAAAAGCTATAGGTGCAGGTTCCGGAAATCCTCCTGTTATAGTAGATGATACTGCCGATATAAAGAAGGCCGCAAAAAGCATCATAGAAGGTTGTTCTTTTGATAACAATTTACCTTGTATTGCAGAAAAAGAAGTGTTTGTTTTTGGAAATGTAGCAAATGATTTAATAAATAATATGATTCAAAACAATTCTGTACTTCTAAATAAAGAGCAAGTATCAAGGTTATTAGATTTAATACTAATAAAGAAAGATGAGAAAAGTTATAATTGCAACAAAAAACTAGAATATGATATAAATAAAAAATGGGTAGGAAAAGATGCAAAATTATTTTTAGATCAAATAGATGTAGAAGTACCTACTAACGTTAAATGTATAATATGCGAGGTAGATACAAATCATCCTTTTGTAATGACAGAGCTTATGATGCCAATACTTCCAATTGTAAGAGTTAAAGATATTGATGAAGCTATAGAGTGTGCAAAAATAGCGGAACAAAACAAACGACATAGTGCATATATATATTCAAAAAATATTGATAATTTAAATAGATTTGAAAAAGAAATAGATACAACTATTTTTGTAAAGAATGCTAAATCCTTTGCTGGAGTAGGTTTTGGTGCAGAAGGATTTACAACATTCACTATTGCTGGACCTACTGGTGAAGGAATAACCTCTGCAAGAAATTTTACAAAACAAAGGAGATGTGTGCTTGCAAACTAACTTTTTAATGAAGCCGGTGCATTTACAAACCATGGCAGGGAGATACAACCATTGATGAAATTAATATTAATTCTGTGACAGAAGCAAATTTAATTATTCCAGATGATATAAAGATTATGGATGTATAAAAATTTATATTTCAAAATATAGTACTTGTAAGAAAATTGTTGATAATAATAAATAAGAAAAGAGAGTGATTATTTTATGTTAGAAAGTGAAATAACTAACCACATTACAACACCACTTACTGCTCCATCATTTCCTAGAGGACCCTATAGATTTCATAACCGTGAATATCTTAATATAGTATACCGTACAAGTGCTGATGCCTTACTAAAAGTTGTACCGGAACCTTTATCTTTAGATTTAGATGAACCTTTAGTTAGAGTTGAAATGATGTATATGCCAGATGTAAGTGGATTAGGTGCTTATACAGAATGTGGCCAGGTTATTCCTGTAAGTTTTAATGGTATAAAAGGTGACTATTTGCATATGATGTATTTAGATAATTATCCAGCTATTGCCGTTGGTAGAGAACTTAGTGCCTACCCTAAAAAACTTGGTTATCCAAAACTATTTGTTGATTCAGATACATTAGTTGGTACATTAGATTACGGAAAATTAAGAGTATTAACTGCTACGATGGGATATAAACACCAATCTTTAGATATAAATGAGGCACGCAATGAAATTTGCCGTCCTAATTTTATGCTAAAAATTATACCTAATTATGATGGAACTCAAAGAGTTTGCGAGCTCATATCTTCACAAATTACGAAGGTTACTATACATGAGGCATGGACTGGTCCTGCAAGATTACAATTATTCGATCATGCTATGGCACCATTTAATGACCTACCTGTAAAAGAAATAGTATCCTGTTCTCATATTCTTACGAACTTGACCCTTCCTACTCCTAAAGTTGTATATGATTATCTAAAAAAATAGTTATAATATATCACTGCATAAAAAGATATCACCAACTGACGAGGCCACTGAAAAACTATATGAAAAATCGTCATCTAATTAAAGATGGCGATTTTTTTATATAAAAGACTAAAAAACAAAAAGGAATTTTAAAAGATATGTCGAATTAGTATAGTAGAATAAAATAAAAGGGGCTAAACTATTATGCTAAAAGGACAATTGGAAATAAAAATAAATACATACCATAGCTTATATTCGTTAATTATTCCGAAAGATAACATTTTAAAGCAAATTAATGACCTTGTTGACTTTTCATTTGTTTATGACGAATTGATGATTAACTATAGTTCATCTATGGGTAGAGGTGCTATTAACCCCATAATGCTATTTAAATATTTACTTTTGAAAGTAATATATGAATTGTCTGATGAAGATGTTGTTGAAAGAACTCTTTATGACATGTCCTTTAAATATTTTCTAAATTTAGCCCCAGAAGAAACAAATTTAATAAACTCAAGTACACTAACTAAATTTAGAAAGCTTCGCCTTAAAGACATGAATTTATTGGATTTATTAATAAACAAGACTGTAGAACTTGCTATAAAAGAGGGAGTTTTAAAAAGTAAAGCAATAATAGTTGATGCTACGCATACCAAGTCACGTTATAACCAAAAGTCAGCAAGCGAGGAATTATTGAAACGTGCAAAAAACTTAAGAAAAACATTGTACGGAGTACATCCTGGTATTAAAGAAGAGTTACCTAATAAAGTTACAACTGGAGTACTTGAAGATATTCTTGAGTACTGCAAATTATTAATTGATACCATAAACGAGAAGCCAGAAACTGCAGCAAATCCAGCTGTGAAAACTAAATTAAACTACTTAATGGAAGCTATTAATGATGACTTAGAAAATCTAAAAATATCAAAAGATGAGGATGCAAAAGTGGGGCATAAAACTGAGGATAGTTCTTTTTTTGGATATAAATCACACCTTGCTATGAGTGAAGAACGTTTAATTACAGCAGCTGTTATTACAACTGGCGAAAAAAGTGATGGAAAGGAGCTCATAACCTTAATAGAAAAAAGCCGTGAGGCTGGTATAGATGTAAATGAAGTAATTGGAGATACAGCTTATTCTGAAAAGAAAAACCTAGAATATACAAAAGAAAATAAAATTGCATTAATTTCAAGACTAAATCCTGTAATTTCACAAGGAATGCGAAAAAAAGAAGATGAATTTGAGTTTAATAAAGATGCTGGTTTATTTGTATGTCCGGCAGGTCATATGGCTATTAAAAAAGCAAAACAGGGAAAGAAGAATGTTGGTAAAAATCAAGTGCTAACCTACTATTTTAATGTAGAAAAGTGTAAAAATTGTGTTCATAAAGATGGGTGTTATAAAGAAGGCGCTAAATCTAAAACTTATTCAGTTTCAATAAAGTCAAATACTCACAAAGATCAAATAGAGTTCGAAAAAAGTGAATATTTTAAAAAACGAGCTAGGGAACGTTATATGATAGAGGCTAAAAACAGTGAACTTAAGCACCAACATAGCTATGATGTAGCAATATCGTCAGGCTTAATTAGTATGCAAATTCAAGGTGCATTATCAATCTTCACTGTGAATCTAAAGAGAATAATTAAGTTGAAAAGCATGAAATAGGGCTTTTAAAACTTAATTATAAAATAAAAAGCATGAGATATCCAAAATATGAATATCTCATGCTTTTTCTATTCAAGCTTGAAAACTCTACTAAATAAAGAGTGCTTTTTTCAGCGGCCTCCCAACTGACAGGTGGTATTTTTTTTGCATTTTTAAATAATAGATTATCAAAAGTATTAATTGTTGTTAATGCACAGTATTTGCAATAATGTTATTAACATTTGTTCTATAAATCAATCTTAGGATATGTGTAGTAATGGAACGAAAATCCCTGTCGTTTCAATTAAATAATTGTTTAGTTCATAAAACGTTTACAGTTAATTTACAGTTAAGCTAACTGTTATTAAACAGTAGATCACGTAGTACTGATCTTGTTAGTATACCTGTTGATTGCTCATAATTCAATCTTTTTAGTTCAGGAGCGGCTTCAAGTCTTTTTCTCCAACTAGTTTTAGCTCGTGCCATTTTGACTAAAATTTTAATATTAGCTTGAGTTCCATTCTTAATTTTATAAGTTATTAATATCTAAACCACCTCGCTCCTCTTTTTTATATTCCTATAGGAAATATTAGTATCATTTATTTGTGGAATGAATTTAAAAGAGCACCTTATAGAGCCTTTATCTAACTTTTATAATAAAATCATATCATAAAACCTGCAATTTTTTTGTAATATTATGTTTTGATTAATGATAACTATTTTGCAAATTTCGCTAATATTATAAATGTAGACTCTTATAAATTGGTACATATGTCAAGGATATTCTAAAAAAAAGGTACTAACAAGCCAAGAGCTAGACACTCCTGATAATTCACATAAGCATCTGGTTATATTTTTAAAGTTATATTTTTCAATAACTTCTTTAATAGTTTTAAAAGCATCACTAGATTTAATTTTGTTATTGACTCTAACGTAATGTAACGTAATAGTTTATTGTATAACTATACTAAAAAGAAAAGAGGTAAAAAAAGTGAAAGTTACAGCAATTAGATCCGATGAAATCTATAAAAAAATGATTTCCTCAAAGCTTGAGCAGCGAGATGACATCTATCGATATGAACTGATGAAACCATTTGAATTTAAGTGGTCATGTATTGGTATTCCAATTAAAGCGGATCAGTCAGGTGGTTACGATGTTGTTATGGCAAGCAGTATGGGTGGTGGATTTTCACCAAGCCAAATTAACAGTGAACGAATTAATGATGTTGAAAAAATCAGTGATGAAAGATTTTGGAGTGATTGTGAGGAGAGTATTACAAAAACGCTTAATGAGTTTGAGGATAATGGTATTTCACTTCCTACAAAAGATTATATCTTTACTGTTTTACTGAATGATCCACTAAACCCAATGTCAAAAATGACTGGTGATTATTGTGGGGATGGGGGAATTCCTGGTTATATCATCGGAACAATTATCCCCAATGAGCAATCGATTAAAATGCTACCTGTCGCGCTTGCCCACGAAGCCAATCATAATGTAAGATGGCAGTTTATGCATTGGAGTAATGGAATTACATTGGGAGATATGATTGTTAGCGAAGGTTTAGCAGAAAACTTTGCCGCCTTTATGTTCGGAGAGGATAAAATCGGTATGTGGGTTAAAAACACAACAGCAGAAACGCTTGCAACTGTTATTAAACCTGCAATTAAGGAGAATTTGAACAATAATGACTTCAATAAACTTTCAGTATTTCTCTATGGCGATGAAATTATGGCCATGCGTGGTGTAAAGCCAGTTGGTATGCCTTATTGCGCAGGATATGCTTGTGGCTATTATCTAATCAAGCATTATCTTAAAAAGACTGGTAAAACAATATTTGAAGCTACAATTACACCAACTGTTTATATTTTAAAGGAAACAGAGGATTTTTGGAATTGAAGATTAATGAAATTGCAAAATTAACTGGAGTTACAGTAAGAACATTGCATTATTATGATGAAATAGGATTGCTTAAACCGAGCCAAATTACTGAAGCATGTTATCGCTTATATGATGAAAATGCCATTGCTGAATTGCAACAGATATTATTTTTCAAAGAGTTGGAATTTTCGCTTAGTGAAATTAAGGATATTATTACAAATCCTACATTCAATAAAACAGAAGCACTAAAAAATCACAAAGAGTTACTTATTAAAAAGCGTGAACGAATTGATAATCTGATAACTCTTGTAGACAATACAATAAAAGGAGAAAATAACATGAGTTTTAAAGAATTTGATATGACAGAAATTGAAAGTGCCAAAAATAAATATGCAAAAGAGGTTAAAGAACGTTGGGGGAAATCTGATGCCTATAGCGAAAGTGAGAAAAAATGTAACAATTATAGTAAAAATCAGTGGCAGGAAATAAACGAGGAATTCAGAGATATTTTAAAAGCCTTCGCTACCAATATGAATAATAAAACTCAAGGCAGCGAAGAGGTTCAAGCACTTGTTAAAGAGTGGCAGAGTTTTATCACAGCAAGATGGTACAACTGTACAAATGAAATTTTGCAGTGCCTTGGTCTTATGTATGCTGGAGATGAACGTTTTAAGAAAAACATTGACCAGAATGGTGAGGGAACAGCAGAATTCCTCTCACAGGCAATTGCGATTTACTGCACAAAATAAGTATAACTTTTAGTTGTAACCGGCAATCATAAAGGGGAAGATTTCGGCAAACTAAAAGGGTGAATTTCTTCCAGTTCAAAAACTAAGGTTGGTGTAGCGAACTATAGAATAATGGATATACGTTTATAAAATTTGTTTCGGGGATGTATGTCTTAATGTGTATTTTATAGGAAAGATTGGCTGGTTTCCTAAAACAATATAAAAATATCGAGAACCATCTGTACCTAAATTAATTTTAGTAGCATTAAATAGTCATCTTTTTTTTCAGCTATAATTTCAAATCCTACAGCCTTATACATTCTCACTGCATAATTGCCTTTGGATACACTCAATGATGTTTGGCTGTATCCTTTTTCCTTCAAGTATTCTATCAGCTTTTTCATCAAAGATGTTCCTATCCCTTGATTTTGATATTCTTTTATCAGCGAAATAGAAAACTCTGGCGTTTTATCATCTATGTTCCCATAGCCTTTTATTTCACCTGCTAAAATCCCAACCCATACAGCACCAATTATAATACCTTCAACATCTGCCACTAAGCAGTGATCGTCCTTCTTTTTAAGAAAATCATCGATGTATACACTAATTTCAGGTATAACGTACCTAACAATATAAACGCTATTAAATGTGTTCATCACGAGTTATCCAGGGTTAAAAATAAAGAATTTCTTAAAATTTTATTTAAAAAATGTGATGTAGCTCAATTAGATGTAGCGAAAATTTTCGAGAACCTCATTATAGAGGAATCTTTTGATATTAAATTTACTGATGATAGAACTTCTGTAAATTGCTACTTAGAAAAAGTGGACAATCATCCTATAAACTTTACTTTAGAAAGCAGCTCTAATGTAATTCCCATGAAAACAGAAAATATAGAAGACCAAGATAATAATGATTTTCTGAAAAAGGAAGAAATTCAGGAGCCACGTGAATTCATAATTAACAAGGATATTAGTAGGGGCTTACAAGGCCCTTATAAGGGGCTACCAAGTAATAGAATAAGAAGTAATAAAGAAGAATAAATAAAGAACAAGAATTAATAAATAAAGAAGAAGAAGAAGCAGTAACTAAAGAAGAAGCAATAGTCATAAAATATAGAAATAATTCTGCTGCTGCTGATGGTGAGGGCTTAAAAAGTGTACTTAAGGTATTTGAAGAAAATGTACATGCTATCACGCCTTTGGTGTATGAAAAAATATTAGATTTTGCAAAGCATGTAAGTAGCAAAGTTATCATTATGGCTATTGATGAGTCTGTAGAATATAATGCTAAAACTATAAAGTACATCACTAAAGTACTCAATAGCTGGATAAGTAAAGGCATAAAAACTTCTGAGCAGGTAAAATTCTATCAAAAACAGTGGGCGAGTAAAAAGAGTGGCAGCTCAAGCCCTAATGTGAAAAATGGTGGCTTCTGCGACTATGATCAAAGGACATATGATTTCGATCTTCTAGAAAAACAGCTATTAGGACAAGTATACTGATTAGTTATCTTTGGATATTCCCTTAATAACGAATTTTATATTCCAGAGATATGGGTTCAAAGAAATAGTATTAATTATATGGTGAAAGGTTATTGGAAATGAATTTTCAGTTTTTGTTGTTAACAATATATCCAGCAATGTTATTGAAATTTTAGGATATATTGTTATAATAAAGTAATAGTTTGTTGGTTAATTCGCTTGTTTATAGACATAAATAACTTATCAAAGGTGAATTTCAAATGATAATAAACTTGGAGGAATGAAATCATGAATGTAGATACCTATAAAAATTTACTGGATGAAGTGGGCTCAGGAAATAATGCTGTTATTATTACAATGTTGGATAACAAAAATTGTGGAAATAAACCATCTCAGAACAAAACACTTTTTACAAAGGAAGGTCTGAATTCCCATAATCGAATATCTGATTTAGATGAATTACTTTACCAAAAGGCAAACTATGCAATAGAAACTGGAATTCTTCAGTTTGTTAAAATTAGTGAAAGTGAAGCTTATTTAATTGAACCATATTTTCCAGAACCACGCTTGATAGTTTTAGGTGGTGGACATATAGCTAAGCCCTTAGCTGAATTTGGTTCAAAAGTAGGTTTTTCAGTTACAGTTATCGATGACAGACCATCATTTGCTAATAGTGAACGATTTCCTACTGCTAAAAAAGTGATTTGTGAGAGTTTCGAGAACTGTTTCGACTTAATTAGTTTAAACAATTCTGCCTATGTTGTTATTGTAACTAGAGGTCATAGGCATGATATGGATTGTCTCAGACAAGTTTTAAAACATGATACTGCATATGTTGGAATGATTGGTTCAAAACGGCGAGTTAAAAGCGTCATGGAGCAAATGGTAAATGAAGGATATACTCAAGAGAAGTTAAACAAAGTCAATGCCCCTATAGGTCTTGAGATAGGAGCAGTAACACCAGAAGAGATAGCGTTTTCTATTATATCTCAGGTCATCAGTTATAGACGACTCGGTGATATAACCAATAGTATTAATAGGCATACGAAAAGTAATTGGCCGGAATTTGACAATGAAGTGTTGATGGAATTGTGCAAAGAAGAAAATTCTCCAAAGGCAATCATTACAATCATTTCTACGAAAGGTTCAGTTCCAAGAAATGCAGGAGCTAAAATGCTTGTATGGCCTTATGGTAAGATTTTAGGGAGTATCGGCGGAGGGTGTAGCGAAGGCACGATAATTAATGACGCCCGTAACTTACTCGGAAATGGTGGGTATCAAATTCAAAGCATAGATATGACAGGCGCCATCGCTGAAGATGAAGGGATGGTATGTGGAGGAATCATGGAGGTAATAATAGAGTCTTTTTAAACATCACGAGTACGGTTGTATTTATTTTTGGTTAAATAAAATATACTTGTCCATATCTAAAGTTTACAATTAAAATAATTACAAAAGCTATAAGTCTTAATCTTATTCTTGGTTTTTTATTAGGCCTGCAAATAATTTTGTGTAAACAGGATAAAAAGCACTTTTTCTTGGCAATAATTGAGATAAGCTAATTATCAAAGATTGCAAGGAGGAGTATTTTTATGTCAAACATTTAGAAAGATATTTTAAGGGATTATATCAACGAGTAAAAGTTTACAAGTCCAAATGAGGTTTTAACTGCTATGAAAAGTATGTTTAGAGACGTTCTTCAGGAGACATTAGAAGCAGAAATGGATTCGCAACTTAGATATGATAAATATGATATATCCGAAAAACAAACTCCAAACAGTAGAAATGGTGAATTTGAGCCTAAAATATTGCCTAAGTATCAAAGAAATATAACTGGTATCGAAGATAAAATAATGGCGCTCTATGCAGCTGGAATGACTACAAGGGACATATCAGAGCAAGTGAAAAATCTATATGAGGTTGAGATATCTGCTGAAATGGTTTCGAATATAACAAACAGAATTATGCCTGTAGTTACAGAGTGGCAAAATAGGCCACTTGAAAAAACGTACTCTTTTATTTTTATGGATGCAATTCACTACAAAGTACGTGACGACAAGCATATCATAATCAAGGCAGCCTACGTTGTTTTAGGTGTAAATATGGATGGCGAAAAAGAGGTGCTTGGTATTTGGATAGGAGCAAATGAAAGCAGTAAGTTCTGGCTTTCAGTGCTTAATGACCTTAGAAACAGAGGCCTTAAGAACGTTTTGGTGTTCTGTGTCGATGGCTTAAGTGGCTTCAAGGAAGCAATAGGCGCGGTATATCCTTTTGCAAAGATACAACGATGCATAATTCATCAATTAAGAGCAAGTATGAAATATATACCACATAAAGACAAGGAGGCATTTGCTAAAGATTTGAAAGCCGTTTATGGCTCAGTAAATGAAGATTTTGCACTAGAAAATTCAAATTTTGCTAAAGAAAAATGGGGTAGTAAATATCCAAATGCAATAAAAAGTTGGGAAGATAATTGGGATAATCTCATAACTTTCTTTGTATTTCCAGATTATATTCGTAGAATTATATATACCACAAATGCTATAGAGAGTCTTAACAGTCAATTTAGAAAAGTTACGAAGACAAAGCTTATATTCCCGAACGATGATAGTCTTATGAAGATGCTATATTTGGCAACTGAAAAGGTAAGTAAGAAATGGACTAGAGTATATGCAAATTGGGACCTTGTTATCAGCCAGCTCAATATATTATTTAGTGAGATCCTAAATGAAGGAGCGTAGCTTTGGGACTCCGTCCCCCAAACCCCTAAGAGTTATAGCTTGAATTTTCCCGTTAAACAAGCAAAACGGACTACCCAGAGGCAATCCGTTCATGTATGATTCATCAATAACGACTCAAATCACTTTCAATACTACCCTAACCTAATATTTAGAGAGTATATTAATAACTAAAAATGGAAATAATATACTGAAAAGTAATTACAAAGTAACAACATTTATCAACTATACTAACATTTTTTCATAATTAAATTATTTTGCTTAAAGGAAGAGAATACACAAAATAATTTACACCCTCCAATATGATTTTCATTATGTTGTATGTTCTTGATTGTTTATTTATATCTAAAATTTAAAAAGTTAATTAAACTTTGGATATTTTATTAAACACTTTCTCCTTATGCCACTTAATATACGGAATTTGTTCTACTCTTAACTTTAAATTTATACTTTCATTAATATTCAATAATTTAAATTGAGATGTCTCTATTCTTTTAGATATTATAATATTACCATCAATGTTAAACGTTATTAAACCTTTATCAAATAATGAATCATGCCCTGCGCATAATAACATACCATTATTAACATCTAATCGTTCTATGTTATTACTCTCCTTCCAAGGTTTACAATGACTTGCTATAAATAATTCTTTTATTGTAAGATTACATATCGCACATACACATGAATTTTTTAATAACTTATTTTTAAATAGTCCTTGTCCAACTCTTATCTTAATTATTGCTTCTCTTTCTGTTTCATCCTTAAATTTATTAAGTAAATTATTAATACTGTCTATGTTATCTTTTTCCTCTTGTGATAAACCTTTATTGGTATTAATGTTATGCCTTTTATAATCTGTGGGGTATTCCGGATCATAAATTTTATCTATTTCGTCTAAAATAAGATTTATCTCATCATTAGTTTTAAAAACTAAATTTTTTCTGTTACAGAATTCTTCGTATAACTGGTAGTTATATTTCATATCACATAAATTTGAATAAGCTTTGCATCTTTTGTTATATCTCATCGCGACCTTTAAAAAGTCCTTATAGGTTAGACTCCCATTTCTGTCTTTTATATGTTTTATATAGAAGAACATACCAGATTCCTTTAATGAGTCTGCAGTTACATGTACTCCCAATGTCTGTTTTGCTGTAAGTCTTAATGTAGATGAAATTGTGTTTTTTTTTCTCTATAATCTGCTTTTAGGGACTCTTTTACATTATCGAAGACCCTTTCATAAGAAAGACTATCAGTAACCCTATAACCTTTAATTTTTGCCCACTTTATATATCTATCATAAGTACTCATGCCTTGATCACACGATGATTTTGATACAGTTTTAAATAGTTTAAGTAATGTTTCTTTTAATTGGTCATCTGTAAAATTGAAAAACTCATTTTTATTTTTAGGTTGTCTTTCGTACATAATAAGCTCATTTAAAAAATGTTTAGATTGAATTCTACTTGCGTCTTTATTAGAAGCATATTATTCTTTAATAAAAGCTTGTTTATAAGCTATCACTATTTTTATCCCCCTAAATTAAATCTTTATTGTAATTATATACTTTAAAATGTAATTAATTCATATTAGGGTGATTAAGTACTATCAAACTGCTTGGAAATTTATGAAAGGTAAGTTAAAATAATAATACTAAATATTTATTATTGTATTATAAAGATATAAACCATGCATAAAAGTAGTGTATATTCTCAATTAGACACCTTTTATGCAGTTAAATAGAGCCTTATTGCATATGGAAAAAGTATGAATGAGGGTATATGCTAGATATAGGTACATAACAAATGACGTGAAATTAAGCTTTCACGACATTTGTATTTTTCCTTATTATATTAAGAGTTATTAAGTAATTTATCAATAACATTATCTTTACCAATAACCCATACAATATAATTTAATTATGTTGTATGGGTTATTGGTAGTTTTAAAAAATGATATTCCATATATATTTTTATTTCACCTTAATAATACGTTCCAGTGTTAAAAAAGTGTATGATGTTGTTTTATCATCATTGATGTACCCAGTTTCTTCTTCTCTACTATTCCACTCTAAATAGTTTAGTTTAGGGAAAAAAATATCAGCATTATATTTCTTATGTACTTTTGTTAAATGTATTTTATTACAATAAGGCAATAATAACTTGTAAATCTTTCCGCCACCTATAACAAAGTATTCTTTACTGTCTTCCATAAATGCAAATAACTCTTCCTTAGAATTTAAAATAGTAACTCTTTCATCATTTATAACAAAATCTTTATTTTGTGTAATAACAATATGATGTCTACCAGGAAGGATACCAGGAAGTGACTCAAAATTCTTTCTTCCCATTATAATAGTATTTCCACCTGTGATTTGCTTGAACCTTTTTAAGTCTTTTGAAAAATGCCAAAGTAAATTGTTATTTTTACCTATAGCAAAATCCTCTCCAATTGCAACAATACATGTAAGCATTATACCGCCACACTCCCCATATTTATTTTCCCAAGGTGTTTATAATCTATAAGTTTAATATCTTCTGGTGTAAAGTTATAGAAGTTTTTAATATCTGGAATTCTTCTTCTAAATCAAATTGCATAATTTGATGAGGTAGTTTGTAAGTTGCAACTCCAGTACGGTTTTAGTCATGATATCCTCTTTTCAAAATCTTCTCACCCATTTTAAGATATTGTCTATCCATTTCATTTAACATAATTCATCTTTAGTGAGAGGGTATTCAACAATTACCCAAACCCACTAAATATTCACTTCCTTCCTATATCCCGTGTACAAAGCACTAATAGTTAGCTGCCCATATTATACAAATACAACATAGCATTCTATAAATGTGTTTTAAATATTATATCATGAATAGCCGCATATGAGTTTACCACAAGGGATATTTTGTATAACTCATACACTGAATTGCATAAAAAGCCACATAAAGAATAAAGTACAAATGACGTGAAAGTCTATTTTCACGTCATTCGGGTACAGCCGACATACGTGGTGCGTCCCGACAGGGCGTATATTCTAGCAGGTGGGAATCCTGTCAAGGTAAGATTTAGCAAATCGCTTTGTATCGAGTCTTAGAGATGTTGCGGTAACGTAACATTTTAAGGGTAGACAGAAAGTTAGCGAGGTAGAATTGACTGGGTGGTAACCCAGCAGTGAATGGTATTGAGCTTCGAAAAATCGGTCAATGATGTGGCAGAAACGTTCACGTACGTGGAAAGCAACATTTATTTGTGCGTTAAAGCGAGTGCAAATAAACGCATCCGTAGTCAGAGGCCCTACCTAGCTAAACATTGAGAATATACGGAAACTCGGGGAGATCCTACTTGGTCTTTTCAAATGAAAAGTATGCAGTACAAACTGAAGAAGTAAGGAACGCAAATGCCAGTAGGAAGTCGGATACTTTCATAGTACTGAAGATAACGGGTAATTCCGGAGGAAGGAGAGTAACATATGGAACTGCTTAAAAGAGAAACACTGCCCGGACTTAGAACTGGAATAACAGTGAGAACAAAACTTGTAAGCATAGCACAAGTAGCTCGCAGAAACAAAGAAGCAAAATTCTGTTCATTGGCTTATTTAATGAACAAGAATACTTTAAAAGAATCATTCAATAGACTGAATGGCTCGGCCTCTGCGGGTATAGATAAGGAAACTAAAGAAAGTTATAAGAAAAACCTAGATGAAAATTTGAATAATTTGGTAATCAAATTAAAGAAAGGTTCTTTCAGACCTCAACCAGTAAAACGTTTATATATCACCAAAGTAGGTAGTAATAAAATGAGACCACTTGGTATACCTATACTAGAAGATAAAATAGTACAAGGTGCTTTAGTTATTATTTTGCAGAGCATTTACGAAGAGGACTTTCTACCAATATCATTTGGTTTCAGACCAGATAAAAGTTGTCATGATGCACTAAAGAATTTAAGTGATGATATAAGTGGTTTCTTTGACCATGTTAACAATTAATGGATGATGAAATTTCTCAAACTTAGAATAAGTGATAGTAAGATACTTGCTTTGATTAAAAGATTTTTAAAAGCAGGCACAATGGAAAAAGGTAATTTTAAAGAAACAACAGAAGGTGTTCCGCAGGGCGGTAGCTTGTCTCCACTTTTGACAAATATATACTTGAATTACACTTTTGACCTGATAGTGTAACCTGTTTTCAATATGAAAATGATGCAAAAAGGTATTATGAAGAACTAAAAGGTAGACTAGCAAAATTCGGATTAAGTATAGCAGAAGAAAAGACTAAAACTATAGAATTTGGACGCTATGCTAAAGAACGATTAAACCGAAGAGGAATAAAGAAACCGGAAACCTTTGATTTTCTTGGATTTACACACTATTGCAGTAAAAGTAGAAATGGCCTTCCAATAGTTGAAAATTAATAATTCTTAATAAAACCTCACAACTATTAAAACCGAATAATCCTTTAAAACACCGTATTATTCAAATTTGAATTTACGGTGTTTTGCGTCGCATTTCAAAAACATTCTGAACAAACTTTATTACAAAATATCTACTTATAGTAGATTTAGCTAAAGTCTTTTTTCCTAAATCGTTACATTTAGGGGGCTGTGTTTTTTCTTAACGTACGAAATATCAATTTTGCGTATGCTACCACTAATTACCTATATTTATATTTCAAAACATGTACTATCCATTTGACATCTGTCAGAAATAAATAAGATGTACTTATGAAACATAAAAACAACGAATAAGGACTATTTCAAAAAGTGTACTTTGTGAAATAGTCCTTATTCCCCCTTTTGGAGGGGATGGGCAAAAACACCCATAAACTAATATATAGCCATGTGTTGGATATTGATTCCAGCATGTGGCATACGGCAACCATTCATGTAAAAATGGGCCACTTCCCATGTTATGAAATAAATTCAAGTTTTTTATTGGATTATTATTAATGATCTTTGTAAAATTCGCTCTAAATAATAGTAACATATCGTATATAATGGTATTATTTACTTGAAAGTTAATTCGTAATCATAGATTAAAGCTAAGTAAAAATTATATAATCTAATTATTGGAGGGTGACATATGGAGTGGACAAAAAAAATCGCACAAAAACACATATATATTTTTTCATTTATAGTTGCATTAATCGCTATAGTGCTTCTGTATATTTGTAACTTTTGGATATTCAAATCGGCTAATGGGTCGAACTATGACTTGAACCGTATCCTTGCTTATGTAGCACCATTAATTTTTGTTTTGGTTGTTTGTTTATTTTTAGGAAATATTACTATTATTGAATTTCATAAAAAAGGCATTGTCACAGGTGTCTTGTTTGGATGGCTTATTATTGCTGATGGTGTATATGGGTTTGTGTCATCATATGTTAGTTTTGATAAAAGCAGCATTTCCTTTCCGAGTATGCAAAAAATAATCTTCTTTACCTTAGGAATGCTTTTGGTAGGTATACTTGAAGAAGCACTCTGCCGAGGGGTTATACTAAATAATATGCTAAATAAATGGGGCCACACTAAAACTGGTATAATAAAATCAGTAATATTATCTTCACTAATTTTTGGATTGCTTCATTTAGTAAATTTAATTGTATCTCCAACTCTTATTATGGCAACCGTAAGCCAGGTAATATATTGCTTTTTACAAGGTATTTTGTATGCTTGTATTTATCTTAGATGTAAAAATCTATGGGGGGTTATTATTCTTCATGCTCTATATGACGGACTTGGGTTTGCATCAGATATTTATCATACAGCGGCTGCTTCTGTAGCACCAGTTGATATTTCTGTTGTATCAGGGTTAACTACTGATATGCTATATATACCTTTTGCTTTACTCGGTTTTTTCTTACTTAGAAAAATATTTGTTGAAGATATGTTTCAGTCTGTAACAAATATATAATCAATATAATTGAAAGTGAAAGTTATTTCGGATTCTTCATATATGTCGACATACTGCCCCCCACATCATTAGATGTAGGGTAATTATGTTAAAAATGTAATATCTTCAAACAGCGTGAAAGGCATCTTTCACGTCATTTGTGTTTTTCAATCCATAATATATACGTGTTTTTTATAGTATAATTAACTATATATTTATGCCGTATTAGTAAAAAAACTGCATAGTATAGATAATTTATACCGATATAGGTAGAAATATGGTAATTTGAGAGGAGGAATTTATATTAATATGGCCCTTTGGATTGCAATAGGTGCTACTTTTTTATCCTTTTTTGTTGTTATCAACGAAAAAGATAAAAAGAAATAATTTCAATTTATTATTTGGTTAATTCGTAATCTTCTTATCTTGCGACACAACTGCATTTTATTGCGGTGCAAGATAAAAAGGGGAGTGAGTAATGTTCTGGTTAGTAATTCGATTTGTGCTTTGTTTTTTGACTATTCCTGTGTTCATGATAATCTCAATAAAATTTGGATGGAGCAGAGCATTATGGACTGCTTTGGAACAAATACCATAGAAGTCATTAATACTTTGATTGAACAAGTTTTGATAAAAAAGTTATTGTTTCAATGTTTTTTGATGTATTTATACTTGTTGTGGTATTCTTTGCAACCACATACTTACTTGATAATAAGATAATTCTAAAACGATTTTTTTCATATAACTAACACTAATTTTAGGGGGGTATATTATGATTAATGAAGTATTAAAAATTGAAAAACTAAAAAAAGTAATTGGTAAACGTACAATCGTTTCAGATATTTCCATTGAACTTAAAAAAGGAGAAATATTCGGTTTTCTAGGACCTAATGGTGCTGGAAAATCTACTACTATTAAGATGATTGTTGGATTATCCAAAATTACTGAGGGAAATATTTATGTAGATGGATGCTCAGTAAAAGAAGATTTCAAAGGGGCAATGCGTAACATTGGGTGCATAGTTGAAAATCCGGATATGTATACTTATATGTCTGGACTCGATAATCTCAAACTATTCGCTAAAATATATAAAGAAGTAGATGAGATTCGAATCAATGAAGTTGTGAAAATTGTGGATTTAGAGCGGGCAATAAATGATAAAGTAAAAACTTACTCTCTAGGTATGAAGCAGCGCCTAGGTATTGCTCAGGCATTACTTCATAGTCCAAAACTTCTTATACTTGATGAGCCTACAAATGGTCTTGACCCAGCAGGAATCAAGGATCTGCGGGAGCTACTTCGAAAGCTTTCATCAGAAACTGGTCTTACTGTGCTTGTATCTAGTCATATATTAGGTGAAATGCAGCAGATGTGCGACCGTGTTGGGATAATTAATAAGGGGAAAATTATAACGGTAAAATCCATTGAAGAACTCCTTAACATGTCGCAGAATGGTGATAAAACTATTCTGAGATTAGAATCTGATAATAATAAAAAGGCAGCTTCGCTTCTAACAAGCGTTAATATAAATAACAGTATCTTAGAAGGTGGATTACATATTGAAACAACCAAAAATCGTGTTCCAGAAGTAGTTACAACCTTAACTTCTGCAGGCATAGCTATTTTCGCTATGGATAGACAAGTAGTTCAATCACTTGAAGATGTATTTATGAAACTTACAGGGGAGGTAAAATAACATGGGGAATTTTTTTACACTTATTTCACTAGAAAATACAAAACTTTGGAAAAGACTTTCTACAAAAATAATGTTGCTCATAATGATTGTAATTGTAATAGCGGCAACGAGTATTTATAAATATCACAAGATGTCTCAGAATGATTCAACTACTACAAAGATTTCCGAAAATTGGAAACAGGACTTAATGGTAAATCTTCCGGTAGAAAAAGCTGCTCTAACGCAAATTGAAAAAAAAGATAAAACGTCACCAGTTATAGGAAATATGAAAAAAAATATAGCTGAAGATGAATATAGCATTACTAACAATATCAAGCCAGAATCCAAAGACAGCATTTGGACAAAAATCACAAAGTTTGATGGCTATGTTCCATATAGTTTAATTATTGCACTTCTTTTAATGATATCATGTTCAGCTTTATTTGCAGGTGAATTTTCTGAGGGTACAATGAAAATGATGATATCACGGCCTTATAAACGGTTTGAAATTCTTACTTCAAAATTAATTGTTACATTATTTTATGGTCTTATACTTTTGGTAACAACATTTTTGTTGAACTTTATATTGCTGGGTATATATTTCGGTTTCAATGGCATGGGTGCTAAGGAAATGATGTGGACGAGTACCAAAATAATATATATACCGTCCGTACTAAAAACATTTATTATTTATGGCCTTAATTTTCTTACTGTGCTTGTGTATGTATTAGTAGCTTTTGCACTTTCAATAATATCTCGTTCACGCTCAATTGCAACCGGATGCTCTTTATTCTTGCTTTTAGCTGGTAGTTCTATGGTGCAACTATTCTCAACCCGTTTCAACTGGGGTAAATATCTTCCTTTTGGACTGTCGGATTTTACTAACTTTATTATTAACGGATCATTCGTCGTTGGTACAACACTTGCATTTGCTATTGGCGTATCCACTGTATATTCTATAATATTCTGCTTTGCAGGTTATTTCGTATTTCAAAAACGCGATATTTAAACACAAATACTTTCACATTGGGTCTATTGCCTATTACTTAAAAATTTCATTTTGGATGTATTACGAATTGATATTAGTATAATAATAAAACTCCGCAGTCAAAGGCTGGTCCACATCAAATTTGCTCCTTCATTCTTCATACGAAAACCTGATGTGGCACAAGCTCTTTCACTGCTCTAGGTCCTAAAGGAAGCTTTGGACAATGTGCGAGACGTTAATTAGTGAAAAGCTAATTAACCTAACTTTCATGGTTAGGTATAACTGATAATTTGAGAAGTAGAATGAAGGGGTAACGTCCTGAAATGCTTCCTTTGATACTCCGAATAGCTTTAGATTGATTAAGCAATCTATGGTTATAAGCTCGGTAAAGTCGGCTGAGATTATACCCTAACATTAAGTTGAGGAAAAGCGAACTAGAGGTAGTCGAGTATAAGATAGGTCGGAAGTCCAAAAAAATTACCTATGGTGAGAATGTAATAAATTACTGACGAAATTCCGAAAGTAAGGGTCTAAACAAAGAATAACTAGAAATGGTTATGACAACTAAGTTTGTCATATGAGGAGATTAGTAAACATGTTGTCTATGAAAATCTCTATACTGTTACAGGCAGTATCAATCATATAGGCTCAGAGGAAACACTTAAGGGTAAAATGCGGATAAAATTATCGGAACGTCGTAAGCCAGTAATATTGAGGTATTAATGCCAATGAGATAGTAGTAAGGAAATTCATAAGATATAACTTACTTTAATACTGGTGAAAGTAGAGCCACAGTATTGATGAAGCTATGATAATAAGTAGTGGAGAGATAGGCTCAAGTCAAGATGTTATTAGAAATGTTAATAGAATTAGAATGTTGTAAGGTTCGAGTAAGACTAAGAGAAATACGAAATCGTAAGGAGAAGTAGTATTGACTTACACGACACAGGATAAGAAAATTAAGAAGAAACAAAAACTAAGAAACAATGAGTATTATAACACTCAAAAAATGCAAGACAAACTTTATGAAGAAAGTTGCAAAGGAAGAACATTCAAGAGATTAATGCCTTTAATTTGTGCAGAAGAAAATATACTTCTTGCATATAGGAATATTAAACAAAATACTGGAAGCAATACAGAAGGCACAGATGGTATGACTATTAGAAATATAGAAAATTTACCGTCTCAACTTGTAGTGAATACAGTTAAGGCGATGCTTAGTGATTTTAACACTGGTACAGTTAGAAGAGTTTTTATTCTTAAGTCCAATGGAAATTTACGACCACTAGGAATACCTACTATGTGGGACAGACTGCTACAACAGTCAATAAAGCAAGTACTTGAACCCATTTGTGAAGCAAAATTTCATAAGCATAGTTATGGATTTAGACCAAACAGAAGTACCAAACATGCTATAGCTAAATCCATGTTATTTATCCACTTCAACAAACTACGTCGCAACAGTATAAAAGTCCGAAGTTAGAATTATTTATTTTTAAATGTATATGGGGGAAATTAGATGGATACAAAATGTATAAGTACAAAGCGATTAATTATAATAAATACTGTTCTCATTCTATTTTCTGCACTTTTTGCGATTATTGTTCATGCACTTTTGCCCACTTCTGTAGATGTTGCGCAGTTTGATAGTATTTTTGTTAAATGCTTTGGGTTTCCTACCGTAGCAATATTTTATTTCATTCTGCTATTTATACAGTCTGTAATGGTGGTAAGATACATAGGCGTGAGAGCAGATGCGCCTAAATTACAAATAGGGATTAGATTTGGGATAGCCTTCGCAATGATTTACTTATTTGGAATGCAAGAGATAGTAGTTGAGGGGTCTCTTTTTTCAAATTGGGGACTCGGTTTTGTTAAGTATCAGCTTATAATGGGAATAGGAGATGGTCTACCTGCAATATTGTTATGTGTGGCAATTGCTTATTTTACATTAAGTGAAAGTAAGGAAATTAAACCAATTAGTAAATTACAAATGACGAAATGCATAAAAACCATTGCTATTATTGCAATTGCTATTTTTGTGGAGAGAACAATTGGTTATGAAAGCGGTCTTATAAGCAGTGACAGTGCTACATATCCAGTTCCGTGCTATATATGGACAGGTTTCTTTGGAATACTGATGGGTTATGTTTATGTGATTTTGTATCCTTTGTTAGTATTCGAAAAAAGGCAGTGTGGTATAGGTATACCATTAAGGTTCATAGCAACTATAGGTGTGAATTGGATGATTTTTAATAGCTTTATTGGCTTAATAACGAAAGGTGCTATGCCTCAAATGTTATTACGGAGTGGATTAGATGTTGTGGTGTTGTTTTTGGCTTCAGCAGTAGCCGGTAACTATATTATTGAATTAAATGACGCTAAATAATTAACGTAATGTGAAAATATTTTAATTCACAATTTTCATATAGTATGACTAAAATCCTACCTTTTTCATTTTCTAGGAATATGTTTGAAATATGTTTTAGAGTAATTAAAGCACCGATATATTCAAAAAATTCTTTGAGTATATCGGCGCTTTGGTAATATATGTCTTAACGTATAAAATCCGCGTTTTGTGGTTACTACCCCCTAGGCGGAGTTCTTTGAAAATTTAAAAAATTAACCATAGTAAATATAATAAGAAATCTATAGTCTATTATTGAGATGATTACAATTAACCCATATCGATTATGATGTGGGTTTTTAACATATGATATTCTGAACGTAACACAATAGTGATTGAGTTACATTCACTTTGGGTCTATAGGCTAGATGTTCATATACAATAAATGACGTGGGATTTATATTACTAATCGTTTGAACGACGATAGTGAACTTCGTAAGTCAAAGCACCTACAGGAGCTTTAAAAGGTCCATGCTGCATGCCTGGTGGACGAACTGCAACCATTCCTTTAGTAAATGTTTGTTCTCCGCAAATCAAACCACCTTCAATAATATAAACTTCTTCCCAACACTCGTGAATCAGAATATTTGTTGTCTCTGTTCCTGGCGCAAATTTTAGAAGTCTAGTAAACTCACTCGTCTTTTTATCCTGAGTAACTATTAGTTCCAATACTCCTTCTGGATAACCTTTTGGCCGGTTCCAGCCTGACTTATTTGGATTAAAAAACTCTTTTTCTTCTTTCGGCATGATAGTCACTCCTTTTTTGTATTTTAGTTATTATTCTATGGCATATTGTATATTCCTTCTTATATGGGATATAAAGAACATAGCTGTCCTGTACTGAAAACTCGATTCCTAAATATGGTAATAACTAACCTAAGCATTAATTAAAAGTTCCGAATCTTATTTTGGAACTTGAACTTAGGTGTATTTAAAGCATTTTATTGAGTATTTTAGATGCATATGGTAAGCTACTCTTAAAATAAGCTCCTACTCTTGTACTTATAGGAACTTTTAAAGGTAGGGCACATATGATAAAAGATTTTAATTTAAACCTAAGAGAGCTCCAATTAGTTTATAATAAATAAAATGAGGCAAAAATAGGATTTGCAGTGCTGTATAAATATTTGCAAAATTACGGTAAACTTCCTGAGAGTAAAGAAGCAGTGTCAGAAAAAAGTATTGAGTTCATTGCAAAACAACTTAAAATTGATGGAAAAACTTATTTAAATTACGATTTTAATAGCAGAAATGCTTTTTTTCATAAGAAGCAAATTCGAGAAGAACTTTGCTTTCGTGAATATAGTAAAAATGATATGGAATCAATTAAAGAATAGCTTATACAAATAGTTTTACCTGTTAATGATGATATTGAGTATTTAAAGCAACAACTATATAAAAGGTTTTACGAAATAAAAATTGAGTCTACTACTGAAGAAACTTTAGAGCGTATAGTTTCTTCAGCTATAAATACATTTAGATATAGGTATAAACAATGTTTTTTTATCCAACATGGCTGATATTTATTTATCAAGTGCCAATAAAGTATGAATGTTGTAGATAAGAAATATGGTAATGGCGCAGTTAAATTTATTGGAGAATCTCTAAAATTTTATTCTGAAAATAATAAGTAATGAATTAAAATGGAATATTACGCAGATGATAATAGACTAAATACTCAATATTGCATATGCGGATTCACTATAGATTAACGGGGGCGAATTATTAAAAAACCATACATTTTATTCCTTAGCGTGGGTTAGTATAGATAAGTCGGAAATGTTGGCTGCACCCCAGTATAATAAGACTAAATGTGTAAATGCAAAAGATTTTACTTGTAATGACACAAATGGAGGTATGGGATGAATAAAATATTGGTTGTTGAAGATGAAGATATTTTACGTGAAGTGATAATTGACTATCTAATTGAGTATGGATATCAGGTATTAGAGGCCGAAGATGGGGAAAAAGCTTTAGAGCTATTTCAATTAAATTCTGTTGATTTAGTTATACTAGATATTGTTCTGCCGAAGATTGACGGCTGGTCAGTATGCCGTAGAATACGGAAAAATTCCAGTATCCCTATAATCATTTTGACTGCACGTTCAGATGAGGATGATTCTCTTCTGGGATATGAGTTGGGAGCGGATGATTATCTGATCAAACCATATAGTCCTCTGGTTCTAATGGCAAAAGTGAAACGATTTCTTGAAAAATACCCAGGTACTATGGATGGAATGTTGACGTCAGCCGGCGGTATTGTTATAAATATGGGGTCAAGACTTGTTTCTATTGATTGTAATACTATTAATTTGACTCATACAGAATTTGAGATTCTAGCTTACTTAATGCAAAATAGAGGGATTGTAATTACCAGAGAACAATTAATAGCTAAAATATGGGGTTATGATTTTTATGGTGATGAAAAGACAATGAACAGCCATATCAGAAACCTGCGTGCTAAGCTTGGAAGTAAAGGCTGCTACATTGTTACGGTTATCCGCTCGGGATATAAATTCGAAGAGGGGCAGCTATGAAAAAAAGTATTGTTTTTAAATGGTTTGTGCTAACAGTTCTATTATTCTCTACTATGTTTTTATTCATTGGAATAACGCAAAATTACTTTTTTAAGAAATATTATATTAATGAGAAATTGGATACTCTCAAAATGTATATGAAGGAGTACTCAGATATAGTAGCGAAAAAAGGAGCGGAAGCAGCATCTGGTGAAATATATAAGAATAACCAAATCTGGATTACAAAATTGGACAAAAATGGTCGTATCGGCGATGTGGAAAATTACTATCTCGAAGTGAAATTGAAAAATGAATCTCAGGGTACTTTGCGGATACCAATGTACTCCTTTGAAGGAGAATATTCTTCTGATGTACTCGCTTCATTTAAGGTCGGCGATGAGGTGATTATTGATACAGTGAATATAGCAGATGAAAAGATACCTTATATGATAAATACTAATTCAACGGGCGTCGTAAATTTAAATATTGCAAACAAGCTGAATGGTCCTAATGCCGATAAAGCGTATAGTCACCTTGTAACTGACGTATTGAGGGGAAAGATAACGAAGACTGCATTTCCCGAACGAGGGTTGGATATTTCGTTTCCCTACCATGAACTTTATTTTTTGAAACAGATAAAAGAATTTCAAGCCGGTTTGCTAGCTAATAATGCGAAACCTCTTCAGGGTACAGAAGAATTTAGTGCAACAGAAAAACTTGTGGAATATAAGATAATTATTAAACCGGTTGTTGAAAATGGGGTAACGGGATATATTTTTGCTATGACATCTCTTCAGCCGGTAGATGAAGCAATATCGGTTATACAGCAATTCTATCCTTACTTTTTTGGATTTACATTTCTGTGTGTTATATTCTTGGCATTTATTTTTTCTAAGTGGCTGGCGAAACCTCTGATATCCATCAACCAGGTCACAGAGAAAATAGCAAACATGGATTTTACGGAAAAACTGCCGGTGCGTTCCGCCGATGAAATTGGTCAGTTATCCCAAAATATTAATTATCTGTCGAACCAGATGGAAGTATATATTGGTCAGCTTAAACAGGATCTTGATAAAGAGAGAAAATTAGAAACTATACGAAAGGAATTTATTGCAGGTGTATCTCATGAGCTGAAAACGCCTCTTGCGGTTATGAAAAGTTGTCTGTCTATTTTTAAAGACGGAATTGCAGCTGAAAAAAGGGAACATTACTTACAGGCGATGGAAGATGAAATACAACGGATGGACTTGCTGGTTGTAAACATGTTGGATCTAGCTAAATTTGAATCTGGTACCTATAAGCCTGAATTAGCTCCTTTTGAAATGGATAAAGCAATTACCGAAGTATGCAAGTCCCTGGCTGAGCAAATACAGGAGAAAAATATCTCTCTTATATTAAGACTTTGCCCTAAAATTGTAGTGGGGCATAAATGGCTAATCAGTCGAGTTATTACTAATTTTCTCAGTAATGCAATCCGGAATACGGAGAATGGATATGCAATCGTAATTGCTATAAGCTGCAATGGAGAGACAGCAGAAATCAGCATAGAAAATCAGGGGAAGCCAATATTAGAGGAAGACAGGAAAAAGATATGGGACCAATTCTACCGTGTGGAGGCACGGACATCCAAAGCAGGTACGGGTCTTGGACTTTCCATATCCAAGGGGATATTGGAGCTTCATCATGCAATTTATGGTGTGGAAAATACGAAAGATGGCGTCTGTTTTTTCTTTTCTCTACCGGTCCAACCATAAATCATTGATTATATCTTCAGAGAAAGATATATGCCTTCTTTAAGATACTTTTATTCAAAAAAATTAATATTTTACTGACGAAAAAGCTATGAAGGGTACTTCATGGCTTTTGTTCTGCAAAAAATTAGAAAGAAATAATATCCGAACTCTATCTTATCTGCACCTGTTCTGCATTTTACTATTGTAATATAAGTTTATCAAATAAAGAAAAGAGGTATTTTTATGAAAAAATTAATTATTAGTTTCCTTATGGGTATTCTTTTGATAGGTATGAATGCCTGCGGGAATACAAATGCTGCAAAGGATGTTACAGCTAAGTCTAAGAACAATGTGTTTATCGGAGATTCCATTACCGAAGGTTTTGTCATCAATGAAATTCTTCCTAAAGAAAGTGTAATAGCTGGGGCAGGAGCCACAGCCGGGTTTACGTATGATAAAATTGATGGCTTGACTAAAAAGAAACCGGACAACGTCTTTATCATGTTGGGATCGGATGACCTGTTCATGCCTGTGAAGGATCCTAAAGAATTATTCAGAAATGATTTAACAAAACTGATTAACAAGATAAAGGAAGAACAGCCCAATTGTAAGATATATCTCCAGTCCATAACACCTGTAACACAGGAGGCATTAAAACTAGAACCCCGCTATAAAAATGTAGATGAATATAACAAGCTTTTAAAGGAGTTAGCGGGCAAGTTATCAGTTAATTATATAGACATAGGAGCATTGGCAAAGGAAAATCCCAATTTATTTGCGGAAGATGGTGTTCATTTCAAGAAAGAATTTTATCAACTGTGGTTGAAGAAACTTTCTAAATAATTATAGCGGAGGGATATATGATATTCAGTAGTCTGTTTTTTACATTTGCGTTTTTGCCTATCACAGTAATTCTATATTATTCCTTAGGAAAGCACTTTAGGAATATTGTCCTGCTGACTGCAAGCCTGTTTTTTTATGCATGGGGAGAACCTATCTATGTGTTATTGATGTGCGGTTCCATAACGATTAATTACTGTCTAGGCACTCTCTTAGGTAGATCTGATACCAGCAGCCGAAAAAGGAAGCTTTTTTTAATAATAAGCCTGGTGCTCAATTTAGGCTGTCTCGCTTATTTTAAATACATCGGCATGATCATAAGTACAATAGGTAGTTGGAATTTGAATGTAGGAATACCGGCGCTTCCCTTAGGAATTTCGTTTTACACCTTTCATGCACTATCTTATGTGATTGATGTATACAGGGGAAAAATAAAGCCTCAGAAAAGTCTGATTCTTTTTGCTCTTTATATTACTATGTTCTCGCAGTTGGTGGCAGGGCCAATTGTGAAGTATATAGACATTGAACCACAGTTAGCTTACAGGAGCATGAACTTCAAAAAAATTAATTCCGGGATGCAGCGCTTTCTGTGTGGTCTTGCGAAAAAGATGCTTCTTGCAAATAATATAGGACTACTATGGTCTGAAGTAAAAGCCATGCCAGGTACAGAAGTTTCAATGCTCATGGCATGGGCCGGGATTATTGCCTTTACATTACAGATTTATTTCGATTTTAGCGGGTATTCAGATATGGCTATCGGATTGGGAAAAATGTTTGGATTTCGTTTCAAGGAAAACTTCCAGTATCCATATATTTCGCAAAGTATTTCGGAATTTTGGCGCAGGTGGCATATCTCCCTAGGATCATGGTTTAAGGAATATGTATATATTTCTCTTGGTGGAAACCGTGTCGGTAAGTGGAAACTGATACGGAACATGTTCATTGTATGGTTTCTCACCGGGCTCTGGCATGGTGCAAGTTGGAATTTTGTTTTATGGGGGCTTTATTTTGGAGCTTTAATATTAATAGAAAAATTGTTTTTGCAGAAAAGCATGACAAGATGGCCAAAGGTTGTCCGTCATATATACTTATTGCTGTTTGTTGTTATAGGCTGGGTGCTTTTTGAATTTACCAACCTGACGGATATGCTCGGTTTTCTGCGGATCATGTCTGGAGTAGGAGGTAATGCGCTTATTAATAACCAAGCAATTGTGAAGCTAAAAGCTTATGCCATCTTATATATTGTTTGTATCATTGCGGCTTCACCTTGGCCTAAGGAACTGGCGTTAGTATTTGAAAGAAGTCATTACAATATTTATAAATTAGCAGTAACCGTGTATTATTGTGTACTAATGTTTTTTTCCACGGCATACATGGTTAGTTCAACCTACAACCCATTTATATATTTCCGATTTTGACCAGGAGGATTGATATGAGAATAAGTAACAAAAAAAAACTTGCCGTTATACAGAATATCGTGTGTATGTTGCCGCTTTTATTTATACTTGCTATGTTTATATTGAATCTTGCTCTACCGGCTAAAACCTATTCAAGAGAGGAGAGGCGTTACTTAGCACAATGGCCTGTTTTTCGTATTGAAAAAGTATTAGATGGCAGTTATGAGACTAAGGTTGAATCATATTTTTCTGATCAGTTCCCTTCTCGAAATTTTTGGGTTCATATTCAGAAAGGCTCCAATCAAATTTTATTTAAAAGGTAATTTTTATTACATTGCTGTGGATAGTAACATTAGCAACGATTGATCAATATGAGAGAAAAATGCTACAACTACAAGATCCTTCTGATACATATCAAATATGTCAGATAAACGATGAAGTTCAAGACAATGTAGAAAGAGGGTAAAAATCCATGAAAAAAAAGTTGTTGAAAATAAATATAAAAGCACTCTTTGTATTCTTATTAATCCTGGGATTGCTATTTATTAGTAATATGGTGAAAAAAGGAGAGAATGCTAATTCACAGAGTATTACTTCTAATTTTACAGTATGTATTGATGCAGGCCATGGCGGATATGATGTTGGTGCTACAAACTCATCGAATATTTTTGAAAAGGATGTAACATTAGCAATTGATCTTAAAGTAGGCGATCTCTTAGAAAAAGATGGTATTAAGGTGTTATATACAAGGACTACTGATAAAGTGTCCTGGCCCTCTGATAATAAGCTAGATCTTAGAGCAAGAGTTAAAGTATCAAATGAGGCTAAAGCAGATGCATTTGTATCTATACATTGCAATGCTGCTACTGACTCTAGTTATCATGGAGTAGAAACCTGGTGTAGGTTTCCTAATACTGATGGTGAAAAACTTGCTAAAAGCATCCAAAAGGAACTTGGTAATAGTAAGTACTCCGCCGATAGAGGTTTAAAATATGAATCTAATGGACACTCATTGGCTGTATTACGGCTTAATAATTCTGTTTCCGCATTAATTGAAATAGGTTTTTTAAGTAATTCTTCAGATGCTAATTTTGTAACATCTGAAAGTGGACAAGATGTATGTGCTAATAGTATAGCAAAAGGAATTTTAAAATATAAGTCATCAGTTAAAAAGTAATTAGTTTTTAACTAAAATTAATGTTTAGATATAACAAAGGAGAAAAAAATTATGAGAATAAAAAGCAATAAATTTAAGACAATAAGAAACACTGTAATTATAGTATTATCTATTATATTATGTGCTTTATTTTATACAGGGTATACATGGGTTTCAGAAATGAATGTTCAAGCCAAGGGAAATCAGGTATTACAGGCTAAGGCACAGGAAATAAAGGAAAAAGACGAAGCGGATAAGAAAGCTAAAGATTTAAATACTAAAGCCGCCAATGCTGCAGCTGATTATGATATACAAAAAGTATCAGATATATCTAGCGGTAGAGGCGTGAAAGATGGCAAAAAAATGGCATTTCTTACTTTTGATGATGGCCCATCTACTACTGTAACACCACAAGTACTAGATGTATTAAAAGATAATAAAATAAAAGCAACCTTCTTTACTGTTGGAAACCTTATAGAATCTAATAATTCAAGTAAAGAGCTTATAAAAAGAATTTCCAAAGAAGGACATTCTATAGGAAATCATAGCTATAGTCATTCAATGAAAACATTATATCCTCATAACAGACTTGATGTAAGTATTTATATGGCTGAACTTGAGAAAACTAACAATATCTTAAAAGATATTTTAGGACAAGATTTTAATGCACGAGCAATGAGAATGCCAGGTGGATATATGTCTAGAGTATACTACGATGATCCTAATTTGACTGAATTGAATGCCAAGTTAAAGGAAAAAGATATGTATAGTATAGATTGGAATGCATATATTTTCGATGCTGAGGGTAAAAACAAAACTGCACCCGAATTAGTAGAGGCCTTTAAAAAGGATGTAGGTACACAAGAAAAAATAGTAGTATTAATGCATGATACCTATGGTAAGGAAGAAACTGCAAAGGCATTACCTGAAATTATAGACTATCTAAAAATAAATGGATATGAATTTAAGATTATAAAATAACTTTCGGAGGGCATTGTAAAGTAATTTTGGAGGAGGTGAAAATGGGATGAAAGCTGTTGCTTCTGTGGTCATGAACGGAATTAATGAAGCTTATGACGAATATCTTAGGATAGGTCAAGGTGATTTAAGAAAAGTTATATTCCAGACAGGACAATTTGATCGTGTAGCCTCCGAACTTGGTGGCATTGCTAACCCTAAAACCATTTGGGCAAGTCCACTAGAACAAATACATTATGGGGTAATAATCGCAAAACGCGGATTTTATACGTTAAGACATATATTACTAAAACACCGATATATTCAAAAAATTTGTTGAATATATCGGTGTTTTGCTTCCTTTTTTCAGTTTATCATTTGCCATTTTTATCTCTCGCTTAGTTAGTATTATCAATACTATAATTGTATTTTAACTAACTTGTTTTGATCAAAAAAATAAGAGCTTTATCATTTAGTGATTAAACCCTAGATATATCAGTGCTTTACACTGATGGTATATACTTTTTCGAGTTAGAACTATTACATATTAATTCTAAGTCGGAATATTAAAATAATAGTGTTGAATTGTAAATAACTGGCTTAGCGTTGTAAATTTACGCTTTGCGAGCACTACCCCTGTATACATTATATAATAGCTGTTGCATCAAGCCTATATATTTTTGCAATATTTCAACATAACCCAATTAGTTAAAAGTCTTAAAAGAAAGGATTTTGTATCTATAATAAGTAACAACATTTATCAACTATACTAACATTTTTTCATAATTAAATAATTCAATTATTTTGCTTAAAGGAAGAGAATACACAAAATAATTTACACCCTCTTTTTATTTTCTGAACATATCTATAAATGGTGGCTTCAGATGACCCTAATGTGTTAGCAAGCTGTTTAACGGCACCTTTTAATAAAAAAATCCCTTTTTGATGAAGTTCCTCGACTATATGAATCTTATCTTCTTGTTTTAAATATTCAATAGTAATACCTTTAGCAGAGGTTATTTTATTAATTGAACATTGAGCTAATTCTTCAATGATTGAAGAGAGATTTTCTGATTCGCTATCATATTTACTAATTATCATAGCTGTAAAAAACGTCAAAACGGCAATTAATTTTAACGATGATAAATATTATTAAAACTTTCGGATAAAGTAAAAAGTTTAAGATTTACCTATACAAGGAAAAAAGTTAAAGTAGATATCAGACCATAGGCTTAAAATATAATAATTTATTAGATAAGTATCTAAAACTTTACAACAACTTTACATATATGATAATCTTCTCATATAAAAATAGTTTATAATTTTACTTGCTAATTATTTATATTAATAAATTTGAATAAATAAAACAATAATATTATTGGAGGTGATATGGTTGAAACAAAACATTCTAATAGTAGAAGATGATTTAGCAATATCAAACTTAATCAAATTAAATTTAAATATAGCAAATTATGAAACTAAAGAAGTTTATGATGGCTTAGAAGCAATTAATATAATTGAAAATGAACCTTTTGATTTAATACTACTGGATGTTATGCTTCCAAATGCTGATGGTTTTACTATAATGGATAAAATAAGATATTTAGATATTCCTGTTATATTTCTTACTGCTAAAAACTCAGTTATTGATAAAGTAACTGGATTAAAATTAGGAGCAGAAGATTATATTGTAAAGCCCTTTGAGGCTCTAGAACTGTTAGCAAGAATTGAAACTGTTCTTAGAAGATATGGAAAAGCTAATGATGCTTTGGAATTTAAAGATATTAAAATATATTTAAAAGAAAGAATAGTAAAAAAAAGTGGCAAAATAGTAGATTTAACTCTTAAGGAATTTGAATTATTATGTATATTGGTGCAAAATAAAAATATAGCATTAACTAGAGATATACTATTAGAAAGAGTATGGAAATATGATTACTTTGGAGGAACTAGAACTGTTGATATGCATATAGGTTCAATTAGAAAAAAATTAGACCTAAATGATAATATTAAGACGGTTTATAAAATTGGCTACAGGTTGGAGGACTAATAGATGAAATTTTGGCAAAGAATATACATTTTATTTTTGACTTTATTTATTTTAACCTTTAGCTTTGCAGGAATTTTAATAATAGAAAAGATTCATAATGAAACATTAAAAAGAGAAGTAGATAGATGTTTAAGTGAACATTTGAGTATTTATTCAGGAGTGAATTTAAGTATTCCGGTGTATGACACTTTAAGAAGGTATTCCCGTAATACCAGCTCGGATGATGAAATTTTATCTAATGCCATCAATGATTATTACAAAAAATACAATGATAAAAATGTTTATGTAGAGATTTTAGATACAAATAATAAAAGTGTGTTTAGTAATATGAATTTTAAAATGCCTGATAAAAGAGAAGAAATCAATTCACTTCAACCAGATAAAAGACAATATATAATTAAGGATATAGGTAATAAATCATATATATTTATATCAAACTTGATAAATATAAACAATAAATCCTATAAATTTACTTATGCGCGAAATATTTCAGGAATTTATAAAGAAAGAGGAAATCAGTATGTTTTCTTTTTTAAACTAGACGTAGTAGTATCTTTAGTTTTCATGGCGTTTATGTATTTTGCAAGTAAATATATAACAAAACCAATCCAGAATCTTATAGGGGCTACTAAAAGAATAGTTAAAGGAAATTTTTCAGAAAAGGTAGAAATAAAATCTAAAGATGAATTTGGCGTGCTGGCAGAAAATTTCAATACAATGGCTGAGGTTGTTGAAGAAAAAATAAATGAATTAGAAAGAAATAATAATGAAAAACAGAGGTTCATCGATAACTTGGCCCATGAATTAAAAACACCATTAACTTCTATAATAGGGTATGCAAATTTACTTCGTACCACCAAATATAATGAGGAAATTTTTATAGACGGTCTTGGCTATATATATGGAGAGGGAAAGCGGTTAGAGGAATTATCTTTTAGGCTAATGGACTTAATACTATTAAGAAAAGAAGAGTTTAAGCTGCAAAATGAAAGCATAAAAAACATTGTTCTTGAAGTAAAAGGGTCATTGCTTCCAAAACTTATTGAAAAAAACATAAGCTTAGTAATAGAGGATAATGATTTTGAAATGATGATGCAACGTGATTTAATGAAGGTACTACTAACTAATCTTATAGACAATGCTATAAAAGCTTCTAAGGTTAAATCAGAAATTCACATTGGTATTAACAAATATAAATATGAAGTTGAAATAAAAGATCATGGCATAGGGATTGCTAAGGAACATATAGATAAGATCTTTGAACCCTTCTATATGGTTGATAAAGCAAGAACTAGGGCAAGTAATGGTGCCGGATTAGGTTTATCAATATGTAAAAAGATATTGGATATTCATAGTGGATGCTTTGTAGTTGAAAGTGAAATAGATAAGGGAACTTCAATTAAATTAATATTTAATACTTGTAAAGGTGGTGACTCCTTTCATGAAACATAAAATAATACTTCTCGTATTATTGATTTCTAGTATTTTTTTAACTTCCTGTAGTGATTTTAGTAACATAAAAAAAAATCAACTGGTAGTTATAAAGCTTGATAAAAATACTATATCTACTTCAGATATAGTGAATGGAAAAAAAATCTTAACAGAGGAAGGGGCAAAATTAAAAGCTCTAGAAATTTTAGAAAAATATTTTAATGTGAAACTTTACCTGACAGAGGTTGGAAGTAATGTTCAGTTCTTTAGTTCATCAATGTTAAAAAGAGATTTAGAGCTGATAAAGCCAAGTAATTATTCAAAAACGCAATTGGAATATAGTAAATCTGTGTTAGAAAACGGTTTATATAATGTAGAATTTTTTACAAGAGTAGAAAAGAAAACACAAAATACAAATTACACAGGCTATGTTATGAAAATAGATTCAAAAACAGGAGAATGTATATATTTTAACAGTTATGATAGTGAGATTATACCTTCTTCAAACAGTAGTATTGATATAACCGAAGCAAAAAAAATAGCAAAAGAATTTATACTAAAAAATAATATTGGTAATATTAAAAATATAAAGTTAGTTAATCAAAATCCGAAAAGCGTAAAGGAGCCAGTTGGATGCAGTTTAGTATACGAGGATGCTGACGTAGCTAGTAATAAAGTAATAATTTCTATTGATGAGAGCACTAAAAAAATATACAGTTTCTCAATAGGAGTAATGGCGATAATTCAATCTAATACTAGTTGGTAAGAAAATAAACAAATGGAATAAAATTATAAAACCTACTACCTTTAGTGTAAGTGACATAAATAAGAACAATCATCCCATATTCGGAATGCTTTTTCTTATATATGTCACTTTACAAAATACTCACTTTTAACAAAATCTTATTTTGTTAAAAGTGAGTATTTTTTTAGAACTAGATAATTCTTTTCTTTACATATACTTTACAACTATTAAAAACTTCTGATATATGCTCCTATTATAATTAAATATATCAGATAAACGATAAAAAGCAAAAACAATGTAGAAAGAAGGGAAAACTATGAAAAAAAAGTTGTCGAAAATAAGTATAAAAGCACTCTTTGTATTCTTATTAATCTTGGGATTGCTATTTATTAGTAATCCAGTAAAAAAAGGAGCGAATGCTAATCCACAGATTATTAATAACCACGAGCAAAAGAGTAATACTTCTAATTTTACAGTATGTATTGATGCAGGCCATGGCGGATATGATGTTGGTGCTACAAACTCATCGAATATTTTTGAAAAGGATGTAACATTAGCAATTGCTCTTAAAGTAGGCGATCTCTTAGAAAAAGATGGTATTAAGGTGTTATATACAAGGACTACTGATAAAGTGTCCTGGCCCTCTGATAATAAGCTAGATCTTAGAGCAAGAGTTAAAGTATCAAATGAGGCTAAAGCAGATGCATTTGTATCTATACATTGCAATGCTGCTACTGACTCTAGTTATCATGGAGTAGAAACCTGGTGTAGGTTTCCTAATACTGATGGTGAAAAACTTGCTAAAAGCATCCAAAAGGAACTTGGTAATAGTAAGTACTCCGCCGATAGAGGTTTAAAATATGAATCTAATGGATACTCATTGGCTGTATTAAAGCTTAATAATTCTGTTTCCGCATTAATTGAAATAGGTTTTTTAAGTAATTCTTCAGATGCTAATTTTATAACATCTGAAAGTGGACAAGAAGTATGTGCTAATAGTATAGCAAAAGGAATTTTAAATTATAAGTCATCAGTTAAAAAGTAATTAGTTTTACACTAAAATTAATGTTTAGATATAACAAAGGAGAAAAAAATTATGAGAATAAAAAGCAATAAACTTAAGACAATAAGAAACACTGTAATTATAGTATTTTCTATTATATTATGTGCTTTATTTTATACAGGGTATACATGGGTTTCAGAAGTGAATGTCCAAGCCAAGGAAAATCAGGTATTACAGGCTAAGGCACAGGAAATAAAGGAAAAAGACGAATCGGATAAGAAAGCTAAAGATTTAAATACTAAAGCCGCTAATGCTGCAGCTGATTATGATATACAAAAAATATCAGATATATCTAGCGGTAGAGGCTTGAAAGATGGTAAGAAAATCGCGTTTCTTACTTTTGATGATGGCCCATCTACTACTGTAACACCACAAGTACTAGATGTATTAAAAGATAATAAAATAAAAGCAACCTTCTTTACTGTTGGAAACCTTATAGAATCTAATAATTCAAGTAAAGAGCTTATAAAAAGAATTTCCAAAGAAGGACATTCTATAGGAAATCATAGCTATAGTCATTCAATGAAAACATTATATCCTCATAACAGACTTGATGTAAGTATTTATATGGCTGAACTTGAGAAAACTAACAATATCTTAAAAGATATTTTAGGACAAGATTTTAATGCACGAGCAATGAGAATGCCAGGTGGATATATGTCTAGAGTATACTACGATGATCCTAATTTGACTGAATTGAATGCCAAGTTAAAGGAAAAAGATATGTATAGTATAGATTGGAATGCATATATTTTCGATGCTGAGGGTAAAAACAAAACTGCACCCGAATTAGTAGAGGCCTTTAAAAAGGATGTAGGTACACAAGAAAAAATAGTAGTATTAATGCATGATACCTATGGTAAGGAAGAAACTGCAAAGGCATTACCTGAAATTATAGACTATCTAAAAATAAATGGATATGAATTTAAGATTATAAAATAACTTAAGGAAGTATTTGTAATATAATGGTATAAAACAACTTATAAGTGTTGCCTAATTAGTGTAGCGAAGGCACGATAATGCTTATTCTTGGTTTTTTATTTTCTGAACATATCTATAAATGGTGGCTTCTGATGAGCCTAATGTTTTAGCAAGTTGTTTAACGGCACCTTTTAATAGAAAGATTCCTTTTTGATGAAGTTCCTCGACTATATGAATCTTATCTTCTTGTTTTAAATATTCAATAGTAATACCTTTAGCAGAGGTTATTTTATTAATTGAATATTGAGCTAATTCTTCAATGATTGAAGAGAGATTTTCTGATTCACTATCATCTTTACGTTCTAATTCAGGTTCTTTTTTATAAAGAGAATATACCTTTGAAACAGTTTCCATCAAAGTATTAAGTGCTGTTTCATCAGTGTTCACAGATATAAGACCAATTAAATTCATATCATCATCTCTTATAAAAAAAGTTGATGAACGTAGGGAGTTATTTATTTTATTATCTCCGTTATAATTAGTAATAAAATCATTTTTTTCATTTGAATTTTCTTTTAGTATTTTTAAAATTAAATCTGTTGCAGGAGCACCAACTTCTCTTTTGGAAATATAGTTATTTTTTATACTAATAATAGAATGGTCTAAATCTGTTAAGTCGTGTAAAGCCACTTCACTATTTTTACCCAAAATCGCAGCAATAAAATCTACCAACGGAATATATTTATTTAATTTATTCTGTATAAGTTTAGATGACATTTTTTCACCTCATAAATATCTTTATATTTAGCCTTGTGCATATTGCAAAGTGTTGTCTTTATAGAATTTTAACTGAAGAGATATAATTCCAGTAAGTGTTATATTTTCACTGGAATTATAGTACTATCTCCTAACTTACATAAATGATTCTGTTTCTATATGGGATATTTTATTAGTGGTAATTTTTTTATCAGCCCAATTTTTACCTTCAATAATGCGAGAAATAATCATTGCAACCCCAGTATCACCAGTAGCGTTAATTGCTGTTGCTGGTGCGTCTGTTATTGTTCCAATTAAAACCATAATTGGAATTGAAACAGCCGGAAATCCAAAAGCAGCTACAATAAATATTTCTCCAACATAGCCACCTGCTGGTATTGCACCCATTACTGATGAGGCTACTACAGATACTACAATAGCAGTCAATAAGTTTTTAGGATCCAGAAAGTTAATGTTAAAAATAGAACACATAAATGCAATTTTTAAAATTGAAATTAAACACGCTCCATCTTTATGAAGATTACAACCCATAGGAATAGTAATATTCTTAATATCTTCTGGAATGCCAATGTTTTTTGAGGCAATAAGATTACTCGGTATACTTGCAGCACTAGAGCACGTACCTAAAGATGTTAAAGCTGGCGGAATAATGTGTTTCCAAAAATTTCTAATTCCTCTATTCCCATCACCAATGAAAGCGAAAATAGTATTTGCTAAAAAGAAATATATTAGTGCCGCTATAAAATATATTATTAATGCTCTTGATAGTGGTCCTGCAATTTCATCACCATACTGCCCAATCAAAGTAGCGAAGAATGCACCTAGTCCTATTGGGGCTAAAAGCATGACATATCCAACCATTTTCATAATAACACTAGATAGTGAGTCAAATAATTGCATTACAGGTTTTCCTTTTTCTCCTATAGCAACAGTAGATACTCCAAAAAACATAGAAAAAACAATTAAAGCCATCAAATTTTTTCTTGACCATAACAGTGAAAAGTCATTTACTGTAAACATCGATAAAAAATTACTACTGCTCGTCATATCCTTTACTGTTTCATTCATAACGATATTTGCTCCATGAGCTGGATCAAACACTCCACAGATGACAGCCATATAAACGCTGGCTATGATTTCTGTTACAATAAACAATACCATCATGATAGATAATACTTTACCAAGCTTGTGCAAATTCTCCATATTAGCAATGGAAGATACTAACGATACGAAAATCATAGGGACTACGCAACAATATAATAAATTTAGAAAAACATCTGCTATAGGAGTAAGAAGTACAGCTTTTGGTCCAAGTATCCATCCTACAATGGACCCTACTAACATTCCCCCAAGGAGGATAAAAGAAAATTTATAATTCTTTAAAAACTTCATTAGTGTTCCTCGCCTTCTATTTTTACAAAGAATTGATATTCTTTATGATGTTGTCTACAGCCATTTCAACATATTTGGGATCAGTAGCCATATTGAGTCTAACAAAACCTTTGCAATCTTTACTAAACAACTCACCTAAATCAACAGCAAGTCTACATTTGTCCTGTATAAAGGTTTTTGTGTCCTTAGGATCTATATATTCTCGTAAATCTAACCAAGCAAGATAGGTTCCTTCTAATGGCGTAATAATTATTTTTGGTGCTTTTTCATTTAGTCTGGTTTTAACATAGTTATAATTATATCGTATTACATCTAGTAAAGAATCTAACCACTCTTTTCCATGGCTATAAGCAGCTTCTGCTGCAGTGAGTCCCATGATATTTACTTCTGTTTGATTAACAGTTTTTGCATAAGCGTCATATTTAGCTCTTATTTCTTCATTGGATATGATTATATGGGAATTTAATAACCCAGCTAGATTGAAAGTTTTTGACGGTGCTGTAACTGTTATTAGATTATCTGCATACTTTCCGCAACTTACAATCGCTGCTGGAATTTGAATATTTTTTCCAACTATAATATCCTGATGAATCTCATCTGAAACAACAAGTACATTGTGTTTTTTACATATAGACAAAACTTTATCCAATTCTTCTTCTGTCCAAACTCTACCAACTGGATTATGAGGAGAGCATTGGATAAATAATTTGACGTCGTTTTCAACAATATTCTTTTCAAAATTCTCGAAATCAATAGTATATACTCCGTTAGTATTAATTAATTCCGATGTAATCAATTTTCTTCCATTATCGTTTACCGCATTGTGGAAGGGATAATAAACTGGAGTAATAATCATTACTGAGTCATTGGGTTTTGTAAAAGCATTAACAAACCAGTATAAGGCAAGAACAACACCAGTTGAAAAACGCATCCATTCTTTATTTATCTCATAATTATGTTCATTCTTTTCCCACTTAATGAAGGCATCATAATAGGATTCAGGTACATAAGAATATCCAAATATTCCGTGTTGAATTCTTTTCTTCAGTGCATCAACTACAACTTCAGGAGTTTTAAATTCCATGTCTGCAACCCACATAGCAATTAAATCTTTATCACCATAACGCTTATCTAGTGCATCCCATTTTAAGGAGTTTGTCCCTAACCTATCTATTGAATACTTTTCACAAAATTCTTTGATATTCATTATAAAAGCTCCTTTTTTTTATAAATTAGCTATTGCGTAAACTTCGACTAATACTTTTTATACGTTTACAATATTATATAAACTAAATAGCCATTAATTTATTATAACAATATATTATCATAGCTGTAAAAAAACGTCAACATAATAAATTATCTTAATCTTGATAAACTTTTATTAAAATTAAGATAATTTATTTTAGAATAATTTATGGATGCGAAGCATATGGTTATGTGAAAGATGAAATATTGGCTGAAGATTATTTAGTTTTTGTACTAGAATTAATGATTAGATATAACAGGGGGAGAAAAGAATTATGAGAAGAAAAAGTAATGATTTTAATACAACAAGTAGCACTGTAAATATAGTGTTTTTTATTGTATTATGCAGTTTATTTTATACAAGCTATACATGGTTTTCTAAAGGGGCGAAAGCCGCTAATGCCACTAATGCCACTAATGCTGCAAATGCTGCAAATGTTGCAGCTGATTATGATATACAAAAAATATCGGCCATAGCTAGCTGCAAAGGGGAGAAGGATGGCAAAAAAATGGCATTTCTTACTTTTGATGATGGGCCGTCTACTACGGTAACACCTCAAGTACTAGATGTATTAAAAAATAATAACATAAAAGCGACCTTCTTTACAGTTGGAAAATTTATAGAATCTAATAATTCGAGTAAAGAGATTATAAAAAGAATTTTCAAAGAGGGACATGCTATAGGAAATCATAGTTATAGTCACTCATTGAAAACCTTATATCCCCATAACAGACTTGATGTAAGTACTTATATGGCTGAAATTGAGAAAACTAACAATATCTTAAAAGATATTTTAGGACAGGGTTTTAATGACCGAGCAATAAGGATGCCAGGTGGTTATATGTCTAGAGTGTACTATAAAGATCCTAAGTTGATTGAATTGAACGCTAAGTTAAAAGAAAAAGATCTGTATAGTATAGATTGGAATGCATACATTTTCGATGCTGAGGGTAAAAAGAAAACTGCACCCGAATTAGTAGAGGCATTAAAAAAATCTGTAAGTACACAAGAAAAAGTAGTAGTATTAATGCACGATACCTATGGTAAGGAAGAAACTGCAAAAGCATTACCTGAAATTATAGACTATCTAAAAATAAATGGATATGAATTTAAGATTATAAAATAGTGTTGCCTAATTGTAGGAAAATACGAAAATTATAAATTTAATAAAAAAAGCACCCATAAATGAGTGCTTTTTATTACTGATATTAAGAACAAAGGTAATTCTAAAATTATGCTCCCATAAACATTTTTATATCATCATCTACATTACTTATTCCACCAATACCAAAGCTGTCAACCAATACCTTTACTACGTTTGGTGATAGGAATGCTGGTAGTGTTGGTCCTAAATGAATATTTTTAACTCCTAAATGCAGTAATGCAAGTAATACTATAACTGCCTTTTGCTCGTACCATGCAATATTATAAGAAATCGGAAGTTCATTTATATCATCTAATTCAAATACTTCTTTTAGTTTAAGTGCAATTACTACTAATGAGTATGAATCATTACATTGTCCTGCATCCAATACTCTTGGAATTCCACCAATATCACCTAAATTTAACTTGTTATATTTATATTTTGCGCAACCGGCTGTAAGTATAACTGCATCCTTTGGTAGCTTTTCAGCAAATTCTGTGTAGTAATCACGGCTTTTCATTCGTCCATCGCAGCCTGCCATTACAAAGAATCTCTTTATTGCTCCAGATTTAACAGCGTCCACAATTTTGTCCGCAAGAGCTATCACTTGATTATGAGCAAATCCTCCTACTATTTCACCTTTTTCAATTTCTTTAGGTGCCGCACATTTTTTAGCCTGTTTAATTATTTTAGAAAAATCTTTTGAATTTCCATTTATTCCATCTGCTATATGCTTAACGCCTTCAAAACCTGTTAATCCTGTAGTGTATATTCTATCTTTATAAGATGCTTTTGGAGTTACAATACAGTTTGTAGTCATAAGTATTGGTCCATTGAAGCTTTCAAATTCCTGGTTCTGTTTCCACCATGCATTGCCATAATTTCCAACTAAGTGCTTGTACTTTTTAAATGAAGGATAATAGTTAGCTGGAAGCATTTCACTGTGAGTATATATATCTACTCCCGTGCCCTCCGTTTGTTTTAATAACTCTTCCATATCTTTTAAGTCATGTCCACTAATTAATATAGCGGGATTATTTTTAACTCCTATATTAACTTTTGTTATTTCAGGATTCCCGTAACTCGTAGTGTTCGCCTTATCAAGTAAAGCCATTGCATCAACACCATACTTACCACATTCAAGTACTAAGGCCACAAGTTCATCAACGCTTAAATTATCGTTAAGCGTTGAAGCTAACCCCTTTTGAGTGAATGCATGAAGCCCATCATCGTTGTATCCAAGACTACTCGCATGCTTAGCATACGCAGCCATTCCCTTCAGTCCGTAAATAAGCAATTCTCTTAAAGATCTTACATCCTCATTCTCTGTTGAGAGTACTCCAACTTTTCCTGCTTTTTCATCAAATGCTTTTAAGTCATTAGAAAACCAAACTGCTGCATCGGGTAAGTTTAATTCCTCCTCTTTGCCAAATCCAAACGTATTAAATATCCTTGTAAGCCAACTATCATTTTCGCCTTTATCACTTAACTTAATTCCAGCTTTAAGAATCTGACCTTTTACTTCTTCCCTTAATCTTAAACCTTCTCTTATTCTTTTAATAAATACATTTCTATCAAAATTTGCATTAGTTATAGTTGCAAATAAACTTTCCATTATAAAAGCATCTACTTCTTTATTAACGATACCATTCTCTCTAGCACGTACACTGTATATAGATATTCCTTTAGTTATATAAATTAGCAGGTCCTGAGCTTTTGCGAGACTTTCAGTCTTACCACAAACTCCCTTTACCGTACAACCTTTGCAATTAGCTGCTTCTTGACATTGATAACAAAACATAGCCATATTAATAAACCTCCATTTTTCTCTTTTGTAAGCACTGGTTGTGCCTGTTCTATGTGATTATTATACTGATATATAATCATGTTGTCGGTAACATATGTTACTAACTTATTTTATTACTATACGATGTCTAGTGTATTTTTGTTTCTTCTAATTTTCTGTGTACAACACTTGCCTCTTTTATGTATGTTTAAAATTAATCTAAATACTTCTTCTCTAATTCTTCTAAAACACTTATATATTCTTTTTGTAATTGATTTTTAGTTGCCTCTAATTCAATATTTTCACAACTTACATTTACGCCCTCCATGTCCACTTGGCTTAATGCTCTTCTAGCAAAGGTATATATCAATTTATCTTCTTTATCAATATGTCTTGTTAACAGATTAGCATAGCATACGGAATTTGCGATTATATCCACTCGTGAATCTAAGTCACCATTTTTAACTCTTAAAAGAGCTTCTTCTAAAAGCGTTATATGTTGCCTTCCTAAATCATGTTCTATATACATTCCAGATAAGGGTCCTTTTACCATATTTTGCCCTAGTTGAGTTTCCATCTTCTTAAAAAGGACAACCTCTTCCTTATTGTGATGATGCTTATCGGCATAGTTTCTAACAAATAGAATCATCTTTTCAAAAGACACAAAATCAACAGTATTGCTATTTAATATTTCTACGCTTAATATCTTAAATAATTTTAATCCACGTAAAATATATTTATGTTCGTCCATCATTAAATCTATTGCATCCATAATTAATCCTCCTAATTTTTTCAATTCAATATTTATTTCAAATTATAATTATATTATTAACTTGTTTAATAATATAATACTAGTTCTTATAGTGTAGAACAGTAGATTTCATACTCCTATGTTATAATTCTACTTAACTTTAATTTGAAAAAATATGATTTAAATCAAAATTATAAAAAAACAACCTAAGGCTTATGTAATAGGCCTTAGGTTGCTTGAAAATTACTATTCTACATATGATCTTAAAATATCTAATTGTTTTATAATTACCACTTTATTACCCTTAAGGATGATAATACCCGACTCTTCAAATATACTGAGCTTCCTGCTTATGGTTTCTCTCGTTACCCCAACATAATTTGCCATCTCTTCCCTATTTATAGGTAAGTTGATTTGCAAACCCTGATTTGTAGCAACTCCATACTTTTCACCAAACTCTAAAAGCATAAACGCAACTCTTATTTCTGCATCATTAGTAGCCAGATTTTGGGCAAGATTTTCAGTCTGAGTTAGACGCTTTGAAATAACTTGTAATAGCTTTATTGATATTCCTGGGTTGCCCATGATAATTTTATCCATATCTTGTTTGGTTAATGTACATATTTTAACATCTGATATGGCGTAAACATTAAAATTATATATTTCATCACTACTGAACAGGCTTAGTTCTCCAAAGAAATCTCCACTAGTGAAGATATGAACTATTTGCTCTTTACCCTCTTTTGTTAACTTAGATATTTTTACTTGACCTTCATTAATAATAAATAATGTATCTGATTTTTGTCCTTGGCTACACAGCATATCTCCTTTTTTATAGAATTTATGCCCTGTCATATCAACAATTTTTATAAGTTCATCGTCAGAGAGGAATGAAAATATAGGTACCTTCTTAGCACATAGGCTATGATTACAATTTCCACAACTACACTCTTTCATATATATCACCTACCATTTAGTATAATAACATCTTTAATTTAGCCCAGTCAAATAATAATCAGTATACTTTTTTAGTACTTAAAGATTTTGATTTTCTGTTTCCCCTTATTGAAACTTTGAAATAACAAAGGATGATAGTGTCTTATCAAAAATACATCAGGTTATAAAGGATACAGAGGATGAGCATGATGCTGCTGGAAATATAATTAAAGAATTAGAGAAGATAACCAGAGATTTCAATGCTTCGGAAGGGGTATATGAATATTCTCATTAATATCGTGTATAATCATGCCAGTAATGTGCAAAATATTATATAGAAGTTTTAAAAATTAGGAGGGTTACATATGCAAGGAAAAATGTTTTGTTTTCAATGTGAACAAACTTTCGGCGGAAAAGGTTGTACCAAAGTAGGAGTCTGTGGAAAAACGCCTGAAATTGCAGCAATGCAGGATTTGCTCATTTATCAGTTAAAAGGAATAAGCTGTTATGCTACTAAACTTTTAGCCAAAGGCGAAAAAATTGATAAGTCATGGGTTTCATTTATTGAAAATTCATTGTTTATGACATTAACTAATGTAAATTTTGATCCTGAATCTCATATGGATATGCTTAAAAGATCTCAAGTAATAAAAGAAGATGCCAGGAAAAAAGCAGCAGGGGAAGAAGTAAATTCTGAGGAAGCTTTATATAATTTAAGTGATACTAAGCAGCAGATACTTGAAGATGCTAAAAAAGCTGGCGTTATGTATAATGAAGACTTAGATGCTGATATCCGTTCAGTTCGCGAAACTATAAAATATGGATTAAAAGGGATTGCAGCTTATGCACACCAAGCTAGATGTATTAAATATAATAGCGATGAAGTAGATGATTTTTATTTTATAGGCTTAGCAGTAATGACTGATGATAGTTTAAATCTACAAGATCTTATCAAGTATTTAGTTAAAACTGGAGATATGTGTGTTAAGGTTATGGAGGTATTAGATAAAGCCAATAATGAGAAATATAATTCTCCAACACCTACAAAGGTTAATGTAAACATTAAAAAGGGTCCATTCATTGTAGTTTCTGGTCATGATTTAAGGGATCTTGAAATGTTACTTGAGCAAACAGAAGGCAAGGGAATAAATATTTATACACATGGTGAAATGTTACCATCGCATGGATACCCAAAGCTCAATAAATACAAACATTTAGTAGGTAATTTTGGAGGAGCATGGCAAGATCAACAAAAAGAATTTGATGGTATACCTGGTTGTATTTTAATGACAACAAATTGCTTAATGAAACCAAGAGATTCTTATAAAGATAGAATATACTCAACAAGTGTTGTTGGTTGGGATGGTCTAAAACATATATCTAATGATGAGAATGGATATAAAGACTTCTCTGAAATGATAAATAAAGCACTAGAACTCGGTGGATTTGAAAAAGATGAAGAAGTTAAAGAAATTCTAGTAGGATTTGGTCATAAAGCAACTTTAAGTCATGCTGAAACAATAGTAAATGCAGTTAAGGAAGGAAAAATTAGACACTTCTTCTTAATTGGAGGATGTGATGGTGCAAGACCAGGAAGAAACTATTACACTGAATTTGCTCAGCAGGTGCCTAAAGATTGTATTATTCTTACTTTAGCTTGTGGAAAATATCGTTTTAATAAGTTAGAGTTTGGTGAGGTAGCAGGACTTCCAAGATTACTAGATGTAGGTCAATGTAACGATGCATATTCTGCTGTGAAAATAGCCTCAGCACTAGCGGATGCATTTAAATGCAGCATTAATGATCTACCACTGGCAATTGTTTTAAGTTGGTATGAGCAAAAAGCTGTTGCTGACCTATTGGCATTACTTTCACTTGGAGTGAAAGGGATTTACCTTGGACCAACGCTTCCAGCTTTCTTAAGCCCTAACGTATTACAATTTTTAGTTGATACTTTTGATATTAAACCTATAAGCAATCCAGAAGATGATTTAAAACAAATACTCGGATAAATAATATTAATTTTATAATTATAATTTAAAATAAACGGCTGCTAAATGTAATTTGAATACATTTAGCAGCCGCTTATTTTACGTTTTTAGATTTTTTGTGATTTAAATCATATTGTAATGAAAAACAAATATGTATAATCAAAATAATATAGTGTCAGTAATAAAAAATTCATTATAAAAACAAGTGATTTATAATCGAAGTCGAAGATGTAAGTTATTAGTAAATAACTTTAATTAAAAAAGGGAATATTAAAAGCAAATATTAAAATGAAGTGGTGATAAAGTAAAAATATTTATTAATACAAAGGTAAAATATAGATAGTTGATGAGTTGTTGGATAAATTAAAGAACAATAAATAATGATGGAGGTATAAATATGACAGATATTAAATTTTGTGAGAATAACTTTACTTTTGGAACAGATGAAACTATGAAAAAATTAAAAGAGAACTATCCAGGTGTAGATATAACAGCTGAGGAATGCCTGGGATATTGTGGAGATTGCGCAGTGGGACCTTATGCTTTAGTAGATGACGAACTGATACAGGCTGGTACTGCAGATGAATTATATGAGAAAATTAAAAGCATGATGTAAGAAACAGATAAAACTATATTTTAGGATATTCATTTTAAGAACAATACCTTATTAAAAAATATATGAGAAGGGATTTTAAATCTACCATTAGATATGATTTGCCCAAGTCATGGAATTATTTGGAAAGAAAATCCCCTTCAAATTGCAAATAAATATATGGAATGGGCAAAAGATTATAAAGAAAATCAAGTTACAATAATTTATGATACTATGTGGAATGCTACTAGAATAATGGCAGAGGCAATAGCTGTCGGAATAAAAAAACTGTGGAACCCTGATGAAGTAGGGCTAGACAGGTGTAAAGATTTTGGTAAGAGTATAGGAAAATCATATTGAAAGTCAAGGAGCTCTAATCACAAAGTGATTAGAGCTTCTTGACTTTATTGCATTCAATCATAATGATACTTAGTAAATAACTTCATTATTTTTAAATTTTGATTTAAATCATATTTTTATAATTAAAATAAATATAGAATAGAGCCATAGGAAAGCAAGAACATATGAAAATAAATTAATATCGGAGGGACACATTATGAAGAAAAACATTATGCTAAGTGAAAAAATATTTTGGGTTGGTAAGGTTGATGATAGAGAGGTACCTTTCCATAGACTAACTTTAACTAAAGGAACCACTTATAATAGTTATTTATTAATGACTGAAAAACCTACAGTGATTGATACTGTTGATATAAGCTTTGGTAGAGAATTTGTAGAAAATTTAAAGAATATAATTGAACTTGATAAAATTAAATTTATTGTAATTAATCACACTGAACCTGATCATTCTGGTGCCCTTGGGAGTTTGGCGGCTAGAGCTAAAAATGCAGTAATTGTGTGCACAAAGCTGGCTGTAGCTGAACTTAAGGAAATGTATAATCTTCATAATAGAGAATTTTTAGTTGTGGGGGATGGGGATACTCTTGATATAGGCGGCAAGACCCTAAAATTCATAGAGACGCCTTATCTTCATACGCAGGAGACTATGATAACTTATTGCATCGATGATAAAATTTTATTCCCTTGCGATATCTTTAGTACCCACGTAGCTAACTATGAGTATTTTAATGATATGGCAAAAGACGATATCAATGATGACTATATTGGCTACTACAAATTAATAATGCACCCACATAGAAGATATGTTCAGAATATGATCGAAAAAATTAGAGATTTAGACATAAAGATAATAGCACCATCCCATGGATTTATTATTAGAAATAACGTTCAAAGTTTTATAGATATTTATGATAATATGAGCAAGAATACAGAGGTAGGTAAAAAAATACTTATTTTATACTCTACTATGACAGGTAGGACAAAAAAAATTGCTGATATTTTTAAGAAAAAATTTGAGGAGCAAAATATAGCTTCCCAAATCATTGATGTAAATAAAATACCAAAAGAAGAAGTAATGAAGGCTATTAATGAAGCCGATGCAATTTTCTTTGGCAGCTCTACCAAATATGCAGATATGATTGGAAATATGGAAGATATATTGAAGAATCTTCATGAAATAAATCTAGAAGATAAGATAGGGGCGGCATTTGGTTCTTATGGTTGGAGTGGAGAAGCTGTGGAAGTAGTTCAGGATTACTTGAAGGAAACCGATATTAAAGTTTTGAATACTTCTGATGTAATTAAGTCGACTGGTATGGTCGATATAGAATTCCCACTAAGGATTAGGTTTTCACCAAGCGAAGATAACATAAAGAGCATTGAAAGGGCAGTTGTCTATACTGCTGATTTATTACTTAGTACAATTTAAAATATGAGGAGGTATTTATTATGGGAAAAATTATAAATAAAAATCAAAGCCTTGGAGAAATAGTTTCAACTTTCCCAGGTTCTACAGAGACCTTTAACCGGTATAAAATAGATTATTGCTGTGGTGGACATGATACGTTAGCGGAAGCCTTGGAGGTCATAGATTTAGACGCTGATGAAATTATTGAAGAACTTAATAACGAGTACGAGGAGTTTATAAAAACTAATTCAGAGTATAAAGACTGGAGAAAAGAAAAACCTTCCACCTTAATAAGACACATAGTAGAAACACATCATGAATTTACCAAAAAACAGCTTAAAGAAATAGATACTCTATTATTAAAAGTACTCAAGGTACATTTTAAGCTTCATAGTGAAGAACTATTAAAGGTGCACAAATATTTTGGAACATTGAAAACAGAGCTAGAAGAGCACCTTATCAAAGAAGAGGAGAATCTATTTCCCCTTATTGAAAATTTTGAAATAACAAAGGATGATAGTGTTTTATCAAAAATACATCAGGTAATAAAGGATACGGAGGATGAGCATGATGCTGCCGGAAATATAATTAAAGAATTAGAGAAGATAACCAGAGATTTCAATGCTCCAGAAGGGGCTTGCACTTCTTTCAAACTTGTATATACAAAACTTCATGACTTAGAAAAAGATTTATTTATTCATATTTATCTGGAAAACAGTGTTTTGTTTAATATGCTTTGGCAGAAAAAGAGTTGCTCTATAAATTAATTTTTAGAGTAAAATTATTATTATAGGAGTTCAAATATGGAAAATAAAAATATAAAAGTTGTTGTATCAGGAGACATATGTGTAAATTTGTTGCAAAGGATAACATGTCCTCAGAATAATACTGGTTTGAATTGGCAAACTAATTTAAATATGCATAGTACTTTAAAACCAGGGCAAGCTTTGCTTCTATCAAAACTTGTATCTTTGGCAACAGGAGCATCTGTGCTTTCACCACAGATGCATAATATAGAATTAATTCTACCAGGAGAGGTTCTTAGTTCTAGTGCAGAATTAGAGCTTTTTCCGAAATTTGATGATAAAAACAATAATGAAAAAGTTTATAGAATAAGGCGTTTTATGGGTTTTACAGGGCCGGTTTCTGGTGTGCCGAGGTTACTCCCTATTATTAACGACGACGCTAATGCAGATATAATTATATTAGATGACGAAAATAATGGATTTAACTCTAATAAAGAATTTTGGCCTTTAGCTTTAAAGTCATCCGAAACATCACCAATAATCTTATATAAAATGGTTAATCCTATTGATTCTAGTGCACTTTGGAAATGCCTACAAAAATTTCATAAAGAAAAGACAATAGTAATTATAAATGGTGATGATTTGCGTTCGAAGGGAGTTAATATAAGTAAAAGTCTTTCTTGGGAAAGGACAGCGCAAGATTTTGTTTGGCAAATTAACAATAATCCAAATCTTGCTTTTCTAGCAAGTTGCCGCCATCTTATAGTACCTTTTGGTCTTGAAGGTGCTATCTATTATAAAAATGAAGGTGTGCCTGAAATTAAATTGTATTTCCTACCATATGAATTTGAAGGGGGCTTTATTAAAGACTCCCAAGGTAAAATGTACGGACTTACCTCCAGTTTTGTTGCAGGACTTGCAAGCACTATTGTTTCAGGAAGTCAAGATAATGAAGAATTATCTGAATTGATAAGCATAGGAATACGCAAAGGGACTGTTTCTGCTCAAAAATATTTTATTGAGGGATTTGGTAAAAATATTGAAAAATCTCAATTTTTAAGTCCAGATATATTTGTTGAAAGGGAAGATGATTTTGTACATACGGAGCATGTACAGGATGTATTAGTACCTACTTCAACTAATCCTAATTGCCGTGCTTGTTGGTATATTTTAAAAGACAAAAGCGCTACTAACTTAGCAGAGATAGCTTATGACATTGTTAAAAATGGAGTGAAAAATGCACTTGAATTTATACCAATAGCCCGATTTGGAAAGCTAACAACAGTTGATAAGGCAGAAATAGAAAGTTATAGGAGCATTAAAAATCTTATGCTTGAGTATATCTCAACTAAAAACACAGTTCGGCCTCTTTCAATTGCAGTATTTGGAACGCCTGGATCTGGAAAATCTTTTGGTATACTGGAAGTAGCTAATAGCATTGCGTCAAATTTAATTAAAAAATTAGATTTTAATTTATCTCAATTCCGTACACCATTAGATTTAGCAATTGCTTTTCGTAAAGTAAGTGATATTGCATTGGAAGGGAAAATTCCATTAGTGTTTTTGATGAATTTGATTCTGTTATCGAAGGAAAACTTGGATGGTTAAAATATTTTTTAGCACCTATGCAAGATGGTGTATTTAGAGAAGGAGATTCTATTCATCCTATTGGAAAAGCTATTTTTGTATTTGCTGGAGGAACAAGCAGTACTCTCAAAGGATTTTGTGGAGAAGACCTTGAAAATGAAAAAGAACAAAAACAGTTTTTACTTGAATTTAAAAATGCGAAGGGTCCTGACTTTTTAAGTCGTTTGAGGGGTTACGTAAATATCCTTGGGCCAAATCAAACCGATAATAAGTTGGATTCTTTATTTATAATTCGAAGGGCAATGTTATTACGTTCACTTTTGGAGCGTAAGGTACCTCATCTTATAAATAACAAAAAAGAGGCTCAAATTGATAATGGGGTATTACGGGCGCTTCTTAAAATTCCAAGGTATAAGCATGAATCAAGGTCTATGGAAGCAATACTCGAGATGAGCATGCTAACTAATGCGAAAAAATGGGAACAATCTCATCTACCTTCTAAAGAACAGCTACAACTACATGTAGATGAAGAACAATTTTTACGCCATTTAATGCATGATGCATTCTATAGTGAAAAAATTGAAAGTCTTGCAACTGCTATTTATGAAAATAACAGAAATATGAATGGGGATTTTATAATGACATGGCAGGATCTTCGTGAAGAGCTTAAAAATTTCAACCGTGATCAAGCAAAAAATATTCCTAATGCCTTACTTAAAATTAATTATGATGTTGTTTCTGTTAAAGAAAAACCAGCATTTATAGAATTTACAATTAAAGAATTAAATGCCTTAGCTAAGAAGGAGCATATGCGTTGGTATTATCATAGAAAAAAGGTTGGCTTTAAATATGGTGAAGTTGAAGATAATAAGAAAAAAACTAATCCTGCACTTGTACCTTGGGGCAAGCTGACAGAAGAGAAGAAAAATAAGGTATGCCAAATGATTAAGATTTGGCCAGAAATATTGGCCAAATCAAATTTTAAGATAGAACCACTAAAGAGTCTATGTCATTGTGAGACTATACTTTAACGACATTTCAGAAGGAAAGTCTCCCACTTCTATAAGTGGAGTATAAATCTCCTTCTGAAGTCGTCAATGCATCTTCTGCGAAGATGTTGCAGCTCCGCAGGAGATGATTTAACTAGAAAATAACTTTAAATGAAAAAGGGAATAATAAAAAATAAATATTAGAATAAGATGGGTGATATAAATGGCTAAAAGAATCGTAATCGTAGGGACTGGTATTGCATCAGTAACAGCAATCAAGGCAATTAGAGAAATAGATTTAGGTTCAGAGATATGTTTGATCGGACAAGAAAATTTTTATCCATATAACCGAATAAGGCTGTCGAAGGGTATATTTGATGACCTGGAGGAAAATAACATACTTCTTCAAAAAAAAGAGTGGTATGAGCAAAATAAAGTAAAAATAATTATTAATACAAAGGTATTGAATATAAATACAGATAGCCTTGAATTAATATTATGCGATGGACGTAAAATAAAGTATGATAAATTGCTAATAGCAACTGGATCCAGCAATAATATACCACCAATTGATGGTATAGGTAAAGAAGGGGTCTACACATTAAGAGGCCTTAATGATGCTTTAAATATTAAAGATAGCCTCAATGCAAGTGCACAAGTGATAGTTATTGGAGGTGGAATACAAGGAATTGAAATGGCTTGGATATTACATCAGCATGGCAAAAAGGTTACGATTGTTGAATTGCAATCAAGGCTTATGCCTCTCCAATTAGACAATAAAGCATCAGAAATATTAAAGAATATAATGCATGGTTATGGGATAGAAATACTAACAAATACTGGTGTAGTTAAAATAACAGGAGATGCTAAAGTAGCAGGCATTCTTATAGACAAAGAAGTGGAATTAAAATGTAATATGATTGTGTATTCCACAGGAATTAAACCTAATAAAGAACTAATCGCGTATACTAAAGTTAAAGCAGTAAGAGGAATATTAGTAAACAATAAAATGGAAACCAACATAGAAAATATTTATGCAGCAGGAGATATTGCTGAATATGATAATGAAGTTAATGGACTATGGAATATTGCTATAGCACAAGGAAAAGTTGCAGGTTACAACATTGCTGGGAAGGAAACTGTTTATGAAAAAATAATCCCAGTTACAACATTAAATGCTTTTGGCATTTCGTTATTTTCTATGGGGTGCATTGATGAATTAGAGTCTACAAAGGTACTAATAGATGAAGATACTAATCTTAAAATTTATAAAAAAATATTTATAAAAAATAATAAGGTAATCGGTGCGATTGTTATAGGTGATATGAAAAGATCGCCACTTCTTAAATCAGCTATAGAAAAGGGAATAACGGTAGGTGATGTTGATCTATCTGTTGATGAGTTGTTGGATAAGTTGAAGAACAATAAATAATGGTAAGAGTATAGTGAAAATTATAGGGGAGAATATAATATTAAGTAAATTTAAAGGAGATGTTTTTATGGATAAATACGTTTGTTTAGTGTGTGGATACATTTATGATCCAGAAGAAGGAGATTCAGATGGTGGAATAAAACAAGGTACTAAATTTGAGGATATACCAGAAGATTGGGTTTGTCCATTATGTGGAGTTCCAAAATCAGACTTTGAAAAAGTTGAATAAAGTTTCGTCTACTTTTAAAGTTACGGCTTAAATCTTTTCTAATAACTATATTGAAGGGGTGATATTAATGAAGGCTCACGTTGATAAAGATATATGCATTGGATGTGGATTATGCCCAGGGGTATGTCCAGAAATCTTTCAAATGGAAGATGACGGAAAAGCTGTGGCATCGCCAGATGAAGTGGCAGAAAATCTCGTAAGTAGTGCAAAAAAAGCAGAAGAACAATGCCCTGTTGATGCAATTTCTGTAGAACAGTAATATCATAAGAAAAAAATATAATAAACTGAAAACTTGTGTTGTCAACAAGAAAATCATATTGAAAGTCAAGGAGATTTAATCACAAAGTGATTAAATCTCCTTGACTTTAGTGCATTTTAAATATAATAAAACTGAAGAAGAGCCCTAAGGCTCTAGTTATATGCATATCCAAAAGATTTAGGGAAGGGTTAGGGAGTAGAAAACCTTTGCAAAAGAAAGACATTCAATATAGAATATTAATAACAGCATATAACAAATTAACATACTTATATGTTAAAAAACCAATTTTAAAATGTGGTTAAAATAATTTAAATGGAGTGGTGTTATAATGAACAACATTTTAGAAATTATTAAAAACGGAACCTTAACCTACGAGCAAAAGGTATTAACCCTCGCTAGAGCAGCGGAAGACAGTATAGACGTTCTAAATATTAGAAGGGATACTCAGATGCTTCGCGATGAGGGAATAATATGTGATCTTTTTGAAGGCCATGCACCGTATAGACCTAGGTATATAGTACCTAACTATCAGAAATTCATGAAAAATGGAAGCGAATTTTTAGGACTCACGCCACCAAAGGATATTTGGGAGGCTACAAATAGTTTATTAATATTATACAGACATGTGCCATCAATTTCTTCATTCCCAGTATATATAGGGAACATTGATTATCTCTTGGAACCGTTTGTCTTAGATGAAGAAGAAGCTTTTCATGCTATAAAATTATTTTTAACACATATAGACAGAACCATAACAGATTCTTTTTGTCATGCAAACATAGGGCCAGAAGATACTAAGGCAGGAAGATTAATATTAAGAGCGGAAAGAGAACTGCAAAATGCAATTCCTAACTTAACTTTAAAATATAGTACAAGTACTCCAGATGATTTTGCTATTGATGCAATTAACACTGCCTTAATAACTGCAAAACCAAGTTTTGCTAATCATGAAATGTTTTCAAATGAGTTTGCTGGGAATTACGGTATAGTTAGTTGCTATAATGGATTAACTATAGGTGGGGGAAGTTACACTTTATCTAGATTAAATTTAGCGAGGCTTGCTAAAAAAGCAAAAAACCAAGATGAATTTATAAATGTTATATTGCCGGATGCAGTAGAGAAAATGGCTGGGTATATGCGTGAGAGAATTAGATTTTTAGTGGATGAAAGTGGTTTCTTTGAGACCAATTTCTTAGTAAAGGAAGGATTAATAAGTAAAAATAACTTCACCGGCATGTTTGGGATGTTTGGACTTGCTGAATGCGTAAATTGTTTTATTGACTCTTCTAAATTAGAAAATAGGTTTGGACATGGTGAAATAGCTAATACTTTAGGCTATAGAATTATTGAAAAGTTAGAAGCTGAGGTTAATAAATATAATGATCCTCACTGCAATATATCGAAAGGTAGATATTTGTTACATGCTCAAGTGGGTATTGATTCTGATATGGGAATAAGTCCAGGATGCAGGATTCCAATTGGAGATGAACCTGAGCTTCCACAACATATAGTGGAGTCTGCTAAATTTCATAAGTTCTTTCCCTCAGGAATAGGCGATATATTTAATTTTGATAGCACGGTTAAAAGTAATCCGGAGTATGTGCTTGATATTATCAAGGGTGCTTTTAAAAAACAAATGAGATATTTTTCAGCATATTCTACTGATTGTGATGTAATAAGAATTACTGGGTATCTTGTTAAAAGATCAGAAATGAAAAAATTACAAGAGGGGCATCAGGTGTTACAGGATACAGTAGCATTAGGGCTTGGGGCAGTTCTGAATCAAAAGGTACTGGAAAGAAAGGTAAGAAAAAATGATTAAGGGATTAGTTAACCGAATTATTCCCTTTAGCTCGGTGGATGGACCAGGAAATAGAACTGCCATATTTTTGCAAGGGTGTAATTTTAACTGTTCTTATTGTCACAACCCAGAGACTATAAATGTTTGTAATAGTTGTGGGGAATGCATAGATGCTTGCCATTATAATGCATTACAATTTAAGTCCTCTAATGTAGTATGGGATAAAAGAGCCTGTAGTAAATGTGATGAATGTATAAGATTTTGCAAAAGGAATAGCTCCCCTAGAGCACAAAGCATGACTGTAGAAGAAGTCGTACGCGAGATAGAGAAGAATAAAGTTTTTATCTCTGGGATTACAGTCTCAGGTGGTGAGTGCACCCTTCAAAGTGAGTTTTTAATACATTTATTTAGAGAAGTTAAAAAAATGAATTTAACATGTTTTGTGGATACCAATGGTTCGGTACCTTTATGGGAACATGAAGAGCTAGTGGATGTAATGGATATGGCAATGGTAGATATAAAATCCTATAATAACGAGGAACATAAGAGACTTACGGGTATGGAAAATACTATTGTTATAGAAAATGTAAAATATTTAGCTAAGTTAAATAAAATTTATGAGATTAGAACGGTTGTTGTACCAGAAGTTTTAGAGAATCACAATAATGTAGATAAAATCAGCAAGTTTATTGCGCTATTAAATCCAGATATAAGATATAAACTTATAAAATATAGGCAAATGGGCGTACGATCTGAAATCATAAACAGTTACACTCCTAAGGAGGAATTCATGGAGGAATTAGGAGAGATAGCGACGTATAATGGTTGCAGAAGTGTAGTTATAGTATAGTAATTATTAGAGACCTCACAAAATGTGAGGTTTTTAGTTTACCTACCGTTGTTGGATACTGAGAAATTGGTATCTTTTTTAGATTCTGGAATAGCTTAATAGTAGGAGATATAATGTAGGTACCTTTATATTTCTAACGATATAAGATATTACCTTCTTTAATATAAGGTAATATCTTATAGGGGCGGTGAATAAGATGAATTGGAAAGAAGAATTAGTTTTACAATTAAGAAATTTGACTATTGATAAAAGCATTATTGGCAGAGCAATGCAAAACTTTGTTGAGGTATTTAATAGTAATCTAGACAAATACAATATAAAGAATATTCGAGCAACAACAGATTCAAATGAATATATAGATATAAAGTATTATAAAAAAATCAAAATAGAATGTTCTGATAAAAATGTTACTTTTATTTTATTTAACAAAGATAGGATTCAGCAAAACATATCTATTAAATTAAGTATTGCTGAAAAAGTAGGAGGTTATTTTATTCAGTATATTAATACGGAAGAGCGTAACCCAAAATTGAGAGCATTTATTGATGAAAATACTATTGATGGAATTTTTGAAGATTTATTTGAATTGAATGAAGAAATAATAACTATGAATGAAGAAACAATCAATTAAATAATAAAGAGCATCCGCTTGGATGCTCTTTATTATTCAGACCGTTGACAAACATAAAATGTAAAACACTCTAATTTAAAATTGGAGTGTTTTTTTTTATATTCAAAAAGGATTTTAGGACATCAATGTCGAATATATATAGTATACAAACTTTATAATTCGGAGGGCATTATTATGATTAATGAAAAGAATTTTACACAACAAAAACTAGAAATGGTGTATTTAGAAGATTTAGTTCCTAAAGACCATATTCTGAGAAATATAGATAAATACATGGATTTCTCTTTTATAAGAGAACTGACTAAAAAATATTACTGCTTAGATAATGGAAGACCTGGCGTAGATCCTATTATACTTTTTAAAATGCTGTTTATTGGGTACTTATTTGGAATAAAATCTGAACGACAACTTGTAAAGGACATTGAAGTAAATGTGGCTTATAGATGGTTTCTAGGACTAAGTCTTACTGATCCTATTCCAGATCATTCAACAATTAGCCAAAATAGACGTAGACGGTTTAAAGGTACAGATGTGTTTCAAAAAATATTTGACGAAGTAGTATTTAAGGCTATAAATCTTAAGATGGTAACCGGTAAAATACTTTACACAGACTCTACACACCTAAAAGCAAATGCTAATAAGCGAAAGCTTGTGAAAATTGAAGTTGAAAAAACGCCGAAAGAATATGTAGCTGAACTTAATAAAGCAGTGGAAGAAGATAGAATAAACCATGGTAAAAAACCTTTAAAGGAAAAAGAACCTGTTACCAAAATAAAAGAAACTAAAGTTAGCACAACCGACCCCGACAGTGGATATATGATGAGAGATGGCAAGCCGGAAGGCTTCTCATATTTAGATCACAGAACTGTCGATAGCAGACATAATATAATTACTGATGTGTATGTTACTCCTGGAAACATAAATGATGTTGATCCTTATATCGATAGATTAGATGTGCAAATAAAAAAGTTTAATTTTAATACAAAATATGTTGGTGCAGATGCTGGTTATGCTACAAATCTTATATGTAAAGAACTATATGAGAGGGAATTAAAATCTGTAATGGGATACCGTAGGTCTCCACATACAAAAGGAATGTACACAAAAAATAAATTCCAATATGTTAAAGAGCAGGACATTTACGTATGCCCTGACTTAAGGGCTTTACATTATAAAACGACAACAAGAGAAGGATATAAAGAATATGTTGGTAATGCAAAATATTGCGAGATATGTCCAAATAGAGCTCAATGCTTTTCTGCAAAAAGCAAGTTTAAAACTATTAGAAGACATGTTTGGGAAACGTATAAAGAAGATGTTGTAAAGTTCACCAGAACAGATAAAGGCAGAAATATATATAGAAGAAGAAAAGAAACTATAGAGCGAAGCTTCGCAGATTCAAAACAACTGCATGGGCTTCGCTATTGCCATATGCGTGGATTAGAAAATGTGCAAGAGCAGTGTCTGCTTACAGCAGCAGTGCAGAATATGAAAAAGATAGCTAGCCTGCTATCTTTACTGTTTTTTGATTTTCTAACTAAGAAGATAGTTGTTATTTTAAATTTATCCATAACTCAAAATGCTATCGCATAATTGCATGTAAAAAACCCAGTATAATAAAAAAATTATACTGGGTTTGTAAACAACCTGAATAATAAAGAGCATCCGCTTGGATGCTCTTTATTATTCAAAACATCTTATTTCCCACGTGCTAGGCCTCTATCCATTTTCATTTTTTCTCTTAATTATAGCACTGATAATAACATTTCTATTCTGGTTTATTGTAAAATAATCATATTAATTACATCATCTGGTGCTAATTTAATTAGTTAAAAGTATTTTAATTAATTAATTGGTTAAAAATGGTGGTAATTTATTTAATTTACGATATAATATAAGTACTAGTAGTCTAAATTTATTGTATAATTGTGTCAATAATTGACAGAGAGCTTCCAGTATTTCATTCAAGGGATGATATTCTTGGAAGACTTACGATAACTGTAAATAATACATAGGGAAATAACTCAGAAGTAAGAGATTATTCAGTTGATACTAATAAATTTAAAGAAACTCTACATTTTAATATGTTTAGAGAAAGCAGCAAAGAAAGAAGGTAATAAAAGCAAGTAATTGATAGGAGGACTAACATATGAAAAAGAAATTCAAGATGCCAACGGCTTATACTATTTTAGCTATTATAATTGTAATGGTAGCGATTCTTACATGGATAGTGCCAGCAGGACAATATAACTTTCTAGAGCCAAACGCTGATAAACTACAGCTTATCCCAGGAACATATCACGCAGTTCCTTCAAACCCACAGGGTTTTAAAGATATTGTTTTAGCTCCTATAATTGGATTCTATGACGCAGTAGATGTTATATTATTCGTTATTGTAATAGGTGGATTCTTAGGAACAGTTATGAAGACTGGGGCAATAGATGCAGGTATAGGTAGACTTGTTAAAAAGCTAGCTGGAAAAGAACGATGGCTTATACCATTGATAATGCTATTCTTCACAATAGGGGGAACAACTTTCGGTATGGATGAAGAAACACTAGCATTCTTCCCAATATTAATACCAGTGTTTCTTGCAGCTGGGTATGACACGCTTACAGCAGTTGCCGTTATAAAGCTAGGGTCAGGAATGGCAGCTATGGCATCTTTAACTAGCCCATTTGCTATTAGTATAGCATGTAAATTTGCCGGCATTTCCATTGGTGAAGGAATTGGAATAAGAATGGTACTTCTTGTTACTTTTGTAGCTTTAGGTATATTCTGGACTATGAAATATGGTGAAATGGTTAAGGCAGATCCTACTAAATCATTGATTTATGATTTGCACCATGGACACAAGAAGCATTTTCTTGGAAATAGAAATGAAAACGATATCCCTGAATTAACAGGTAGAAGAAAACTTATACTTACTGTTTTTGGGTTAACTTTCGTAGTAATGGTAATGGGAATTATTCCGTTTAGTGATTTAGGTATTAAATTCATTCCAACACTAGGCTGGTGGTTTGGTGAACTCGCAGGAGTATTCCTTGTATCTAGTATAATTATAGCTATAATAGCAGGGTATAAAGAGGAAAAATTCCTTCCTATTTTTATAGACGGTGCACGTGATTTGTTAGGAGTTGCGATAATAATAGGTTTGGCAAGGGGTATTACTGTTGTAATGGATGCAGGACATATTTCTGACACAGTTTTACATTTGGGCGAAATTTGTCTTAAAGGAAAAGGATCAATAGGGTTCACTGTATTTACTTATTTATTCTATTTACCTATGTCATTCTTAATACCTTCAACATCAGGGCTTGCAACTGTTACGATGCCAATTCTGGCACCTTTAGCCGACTTTTCTGCTGTGCCAAGACATATAGTAATAACTGCTTATCAAGCTGCAAATGGATTGTTAAGCTTATTTTCACCAACATGTCCGGTTATTATGGCTGGATTAGTTATGGGTAAAGTACCATATGAGAGATGGTTTAAATTCATATGGAAGTTGATAGTAATAACATTTGTTGTTACACTTGTACTTTTAGTATTATCTATGTTTGTATATAGATAAATAATATATTTTAATAGTAAGATGTATTTATATGAAAATGATGAAGACCACTAGGCAACAGTATAATGTACCTTATAGAGTAGACAGCTAGAAAAGCCTACCCTATAGGGTACTTTTATATATAATTAAACATTATTGTCATGAATTTTCTTAGGATATGGAAATTTTAAAAACTATTCACCTTCTAAAAAATTATGGATGTAAGGTTTGTGGTTGACTCTCATGACTTGTGATTTCGAATATAAGATGTACTAGGACCACCTCACAAAATGTGAGGTTTTTAGTTTATAGAGTTAAGTTACAAATATAAAAGTAGTATCTATTTATAATTCGTCTAAAAGCTCATTTTCATAGTGGACTACGACCAGCATTCAACATTGACCTAGGCATAGTAGCATGGTAATATATTCTTATTAGGCGATTATATGGATAAAGATTATTTAGTAACTAAATCAAATTATTTTAATATGTAAAGTACTATATAATACTTTACATATTAAAGATTTTAAATATAGAGTAAAAAAGGAGGGATCATTTTGACAAAAAAACTTACAGAAATGACAAGATCCTCTGGTTGAGCAGCTAAAATAGGGCCGGAGGCTCTCTCTAAAATATTAAACCAATTACCTAAAATGGTGGATGAAAATTTGATTGTCGGAATTGAAACTTCCGATGATGCAGCTGTTTATAAGATAAATGATGAAATGGCAATGATACAAACTTTGGATTTTTTCACTCCTGTAGTGGATGATCCATATACTTTTGGACAAATTGCAGCGGCGAATTCTTTAAGCGACATATATGCAATGGGAGGGAAACCAACGCTTGCACTTAATATAGTTTGTTTTCCGACCTGCATTTCTATGGATATACTTGGAGAAATACTTAGAGGTGGAGCAGATAAAGTAATTGAAGCAGGAGCAATTGTCATAGGAGGACATTCAGTTGATGATAATGAGCCCAAATATGGCTTATCAGTCACTGGTTTTGTGCATCCGGATAAAATTCTGAAAAATTATGGATGTGAGGTTTGCGATGTACTGATACTTACAAAACCTTTAGGTACGGGTATAGTGAACACTGCAATAAAAGGAGGCGTCGCGTCTGTTAATGCATATAATCAAGCAGTAAAGGTTATGACTACTTTGAATAAATATGCTGGAGAAATAATAGCATCACATGAAATAAACGCCTGTACTGATATAACTGGATTTGGAATTATGGGGCACTGCTTTGAAATGGCTAAGGCTTCAAAAGTTACACTAAAGCTTTGGAAGAATAAAATACCATATATCAAAGAGGCAAAAGAGTACGCTGAAATGGGTTTAGTCCCGGCAGGTTCTTATAAAAATAGGGATTATATAAAAGAGGAATACGAGCTTAGAAATATTGAACCTTGGCTGGAGGATATTATATTTGATCCTCAGACATCTGGAGGGCTACTGGTTTCATGTACTAAAAGAGAAGCTGAAAAACTAATTGAAGAACTTTCAGAACTTGAATTGAAATCTGAAATTATTGGTGAAGTTCTTGAATATGGAGATAAATATATTATTGTAGAGTAAAAACAGAATGGAGAATAAAAATGGAAAAAAATTTACTGCTACGAAAATTACCAAAAATTGATGGTCTTTTAAATGAAGCTTTTGTAATTGATGTTTTGTTAAACACATCGAGAGTCAAGGTTGTTGATGCACTTAGGGAAACAATTGATCTATTTAGGAAAAACATTTTATCTGGAGATTTAGAAAACTTTGAAACAAAAGATATCCTTGAGCAATTTAAAAGAAATATAGAGGAAAAAAAATCTGTAAGTTTAAAAAAGATAATCAATTGCACTGGAGTAATTATTCATACAAATTTGGGAAGGTCGAGGCTTTCGAAAAATGCAGTAGAAGGTGTATTAAATATAGCTAACAATTATAGCAATCTTGAATATAACTTAGCTGATGGGAAAAGGGGATCTAGATACAGTCATGTTGAAGATATCCTTACGAAAATTACAGGGGCCGAAGCTGCATTGGTTGTTAATAATAATGCCGCAGCAGTACTTTTGGCTTTAAATACACTGTGCAGCGGGAAGGAAGCGATTGTATCAAGAGGACAGCTTGTAGAAATTGGTGGATCTTTTAGAATACCAGATGTAATGAGATTTAGCGGCGCAAAGCTAATGGAGGTTGGAACAACTAACAGAACCCACCCTCATGATTATGAGAGTAACATAAATGAAAATACGGGGGCATTATTAAAAGTACATACTTCAAACTTTAAAATTCTTGGGTATACACTTGAGGTTCCTAATGAGGAATTAGTTGAAATAGGACTTAAGAATGACATTCCAGTAATTGAAGATATTGGTAGTGGAACTCTAGTTGATTTTTCAAAGTACGGTTTTACTCATGAACCAACAGTTCAAGAAAGTGTAAAAAAAGGGGTAGATGTTATTACATTTAGCGGAGATAAGATGCTCGGAGGACCTCAAGCCGGGATTATAGTAGGTAAAAAGAAATACATAGATATGATGAAAAAAAACCAACTTACTAGAGCACTTAGGATTGATAAAATGACTCTTGCGGCGCTTGAAAGCACACTTAAATATTACTTTGATGAAAATGAAGCTGTGGAAAACATTCCTACACTTTATATGATATTAAGCTCTAAGGAGCTTCATAAAAAAAGAGCGTTGAAGCTTAAAAGTAAACTTAATTCAAATTCAGAAAATTTTACATTTAAAGTTTGCGAAGATTTTTCTATGGTAGGTGGGGGTTCAATGCCCGAGGCACGGATAGCGACCTTTGTAATTAAAGTTAAAAGTAGTAATTTACCCTCAGAGAAAATTGAAAAGAGGCTTAGGCTAAATAAAGTTCCGATTATAGTACGCGTAAGTAATGATGAGGTCATACTCGATTTAAGGACCATTGCTGATAATGATTTTGAAGTAATATCAGAAGCTTTTAAAAAAATGGATCTAAATTGAAATTTTATTTGGGGTGGTGATAACTATGAAACATATTATAATTGGTACAGCGGGGCATATAGATCATGGTAAAACATCACTCGTAAAAGCACTTACAGGTAGAGAAACTGATACCTTAAAGGAAGAAAAAGACAGAGGAATATCGATAAATTTAGGGTTTGCCTGTTTTGATCTCCCGTCTGGAAGAAGAGCAGGAATAATAGATGTTCCTGGTCATGAGAAATTTATTAAGAATATGCTGGCGGGTGTAAGTTCTATTGATATAGTTTTAATGGTAATTGCTGCTGATGAGGGTATTATGCCTCAGACAAAAGAGCATTTTGAAATACTTCAACTACTTGATGTAAAAAAAGGAATTATTGTGCTTACTAAAATTGACATGGTGGAAGAAGAATGGCTTTCAATGGTAAAAGATGACGTTAAGGAGCAATTTAAAGACAGTTTCCTAGAGAATGCACAAGTCCATTGCGTATCATCTAAAACTAGGCAAGGAATATCGGAACTTGCATGTGAGATAGATACGATGACGCAGGAGGTACGTTCAAAGGATATAACAGGGCATTTTAGGCTTCCTGTTGATAGGGTATTTTCGGTAAGTGGTTTTGGAACTGTTGTAACTGGTACTGTTATTAGCGGTAAAATTGAAGAAGGGCAAACAGTTATGATGTACCCCTCAAAATTAATGTCCAAAATAAGAGGAATTCAAGTGCATGACAATCCAGTTAAAATTGCAGAGGCAGGTCAAAGGTGTGCTTTAAACCTTGCAAATGTTAAAATCAAAGATATCGAAAGAGGGGATGTTATTTCAATAGAAAGCGTAATGGAGCCATCTCTTATGGTAGATTGTAAGCTTTACTATTTATTGAGCAATTCAAAACCTCTTGTAAATAGACAAAGGGTAAGATTGTACCATGGAACAAGTGAAATTATTTGCAGAGTAGTAATACTTGACCTTGAGGAAATAAATCCGGGAGAGGAAGCATATGTACAGCTTAGGCTTGAAAAGCCTCTTACAGCTCAAAGAAATGATAGATTTGTAATTAGAAATTATTCACCAATGTATACGATTGGTGGCGGCTCGATAATAGAGCCCTCAGCGCCAAAGGCTAAGAGGTTCCATTGGGACTACATAGAAGATCTTAAAATAAAAGAAAGTGGGCACTCTGAGAGTATTATTGAAAAAACTGTAGAAAAATTAAGCTCAGAATATCCAAAAATTTCTGACATATTGAAATCACTAGGTAAAAATGAAGGAGATGTTCAGGAAAAGCTTAATATTTTAGTTTTAAATCAAAAGCTACTAAAGCTTAAAGGTGGAGATTCTCCAGTTTATATTCATATAAACTATTTAAATAAAAAGGTAAATACTCTTTTAAAGCTTACTTCGGATTATCATAAAATTAATCCGCTCAAGCTTGGAATCTCAAAGGAAGAAATTAAAATAAAAGTATTTGGAAAAAATATAAAACAGAAGACATATGATGATTTGCTATTTGGGCTTGAGCAAAAAAAAGTAATTAATCTTAAAAGCAAGTTTATAGGTGAATATGGTTATGAAATAGTACTTACCAAAGAGCAACAATCAGAAAGAAACACAATAATAAAAGTCTTTGAAGATGCACATTATATCCCACCCAAATATGAGGAGTTGCTCGAGACTTCAAAGGATAAAAAGATTTTTACTATGGTATTTGAACTACTACTTGATGAAGAAATACTCTTTAAAATAAACACAGAATGCTACTTATTAAATGACTATTATAAAGAAGTAAAGGATAAGGTTAAAAAATATATTGATGAAAATGAAAGTATTACTATTGCACAGTTTAAAGACATGATGAATACTAATAGAAAATATGGACTTATTTTACTAGAACATTTAGATGGAATAAAATTCACTAAACGTGTGGGAGATAGTAGGGTACTTTTATAGCAGGTGAAATAAAATTTAATTGGTAAGTTGTATAATGAAATGACCGAAGAGTAACAAAAAATAAAGACTCAAGAGAAATACTCTTGTATAATGTTAAGTGACTAAACCAACATATACGGGAGGATTTCAAATGAGTCAATTAGATTTTATCACACAGAGCAGAAAAGGTAAACACATAACATACGAGGAACGCATAAAGTTAGAAGCTTTACACAAAATGGGACTTAATTCAACTCGTATTGCGGAGCAAATAGGTGGGCGTTCAGAACGTACAATAAGGCGTGAAATTGCTAAAGGAATTGTAGAACTATTGAATAGTGACTTAACCACTCGAATGGAATATAGCGCAGAAATTGGGCAGTCAGAGCATGACAAACAAGGTGCCGCTAAAGGTCCTGCATTAAAAATAGGAAAAGATCACAAATTGGTGAGGTACTTAGAAAAAGCTATTGGTATAGATGGCGAATCTCCGTATGCAGCTATTCAAAATATCACAAATAAAGATCTACAATTTGAAACAACTATTTGCTTCAAAACTGTGTATAACTATTTGGATAATAATTTGTTTTTAAATATAAGTAACAAAGATCTGCCTGTTAAAAAGAATGCTAAAAAGAGAAACTATAAAAAAATAAGATCAGCGTATAACAATACCAAAGGAACTAGCATATCGGAGAGACCTGCAGCGGTAGCTGCACGTGATGAGATAGGCCATTGGGAAATGGACACTGTAGTTGGCAAACAGGGTACAAAAACTGTCTTAATGGTGTTAAGTGAAAGAGTAACTCGTAAGGAGTTAGTCTTTAAAATACCATCTAAATCACAGGCGGCTGTCGTGAAAGAATTGGACAAATTGGAGCGTAAAATGGGAATGTTATTCTCAAAAACATTTAAAACAATCACCTGTGATAACGGCTGTGAGAACCTTGATTTCGAGGGTATTGAGAACTCAGTAAGAAATAAACGAAAGAGAACTAAAGTGTATTATGCTCACCCATATAGTTCATGGGAGCGAGGCACAAACGAAAATATCAATAAAATGATACGACGATTTATCCCAAAAGGTGTGGATATTTCAGCATTCTCTAAAAAACAAATTATGCAAATACAGCACTGGATCAACAATTATCCAAGAAGGATTTTCAACGGTTTATCTGCCAATATGATGGAACAGAAAACCATTACAACTTAACATTATATTTTTCTTCAAAATTTCGGACATTTTATATTGCAATCTACAAAATAAAATTTAATTTTACAAAAGATATCATAGTATGAGTATCTGTGATAAAATGGTACTAGAGTTAAATTTTTATGGGAGTAGATAGGTGCTGGTGTGCCTGCCAGTCTTCAAAACTGTGTTGACCTGCTAAGACCAGGTTGGGTGTGTTCGATTCACACATATTCCCGCCAATTAAATAGGCAGACGGCGGCTTAGATACATATTTTTATGTTATCTGAGCCGCTTTTTATTTTGGCTTTGACAACAAAATTTTAGATTGATTTTCGAAAATCTGATTAAGCTTTTTTACAGCTTCCTTTTTCATGTTTGGTAGAACGTGAGAGTACGTATAAAATAACCACATGTAAGTAGAATTATAAGTGGCTCTCTGGTAGAAATAAAAAACACAAGTCACCTTAGAATATTAGAAAAATTTAAAGGCATAAATACAGAATTATTAGCAGTATGGTTTGATATAGATAGTTCAATAAAAGGGGTAACGAATAGATGTTTAGCTACGGGATTAAAGGTTAATCTAGATAATGCCAAATATGTACTTAAAGAAGTATTGAACATTAAAGTATATTGTAGGGTATGTAATGCTACAAACTTAATATAGAAAAAAGTGAGATAAATAGGTTAAAAAAATAGAATAGCAACGGAAAGAACATAGCAAAAGAGCATACAATTCGTATGCTCTTTTGCTATGTGTGTTTAAATAACATTTATATAATTAGTACAGAAAGTAAAATATGTTCTAAATTCCACAAAGGTATAAGTTATTTTAATGTTTTTTAATAAACAAATATAGACAAGTATAGACAAGTATAGACAAGTATAGACAGTTATATGCAAATAATTTTTATAAGGGAGCTTCAAAAAAATAACAAGTCATATTCCGCCATATTTTGCACTACGCTTCATCACCACAACATTTACATAGCCTAGCTATGTAAATGTGAATGTTCTTTGCCTGGCACAAAACATTCACATAATCTCTGACTTGTTGTTTTCTTTCAGCTCCCTTATTAATTAATAATCAAGTTTTCTTGACTTTTAAATTGAAATCGTTTAACATTAAAAATGTAAAAAAAATTGTATTATATTGACGAAAGGAGGAACACCTAACATGAAAAATTTTGGTGTTTTTGATATTATAGGTCCTATAATGGTCGGTCCATCATCTTCTCATACAGCGGGTGCTGCTAGACTTGGTAAAATAGCAAAAACTATTGTTGGAGCTGATATAAAAGAGGTTACATTCTTACTTCATGGGTCCTTTGGTAAAACTTACAAAGGTCATGGAACTGATAGAGCGCTAGTCGCTGGCATACTTGGAATGGAACCAAGTGATGATGATCTTAGAAATTCTATTTCAATTGCTGAAAGTAAAGGCTTAAAAATAAAATTTATTGAGTATGATCTTGGACAAGTACATCCAAATACAGTTAAATTGTTAATAACAGATGTTAATAATGATTATTTTGAAATAATGGGTTCGTCTATTGGTGGCGGTAATGTAGAAATAAATGAAATAAACGGAAATAGTGTTCTTATAACCGGTTTATATCCTACTATTATCACTTGTCATGATGATATCCCAGGAACAGTAGCAAAAGTGTCAGACCTTATTTATGAGGATAAAATTAATATTGCTTTTTTAAAACTTGTTAGAGGCGAAAAAGGAAAATCTGCAACTATGACTTTTGAAGTAGATAGTACTATTAGCGATTCTTTAGTAAAAAATATAAAAAAAATTACTGGAATAAACAAAGTAATAGTTATTAATCCAGAAACAAGGAGGAAACATAATGATAGCGAAGTCAGCTAGTGAACTTATCGAAATATGTAAAACAGAAAATATAAAATTAAGTGAATATGCAATAAATCTTGAAAGTGAACAAAAGGATACTTCACGAGAAGAATTATTTCTGCATATGAAAGAAATCCTTGATGTAATGAGACAAGGTGCTACTTCTGGAAGAGAAAAAGAAGTTTATTCATTAAGTGGTCTTATAGGTGGAGATGCTTATAAACTGCAAAAATATTTAGAATCTGGTAAATCACTTTTAGGAGACACTGCTGTAAAAGCTATGGCTATGGCGTTATCTTCTTCAGAAGTTAATGGTTCTATGGGTAAAATAGTAGCGTGTCCAACAGCTGGATCCTGTGGGATACTTCCAGCCGTAATATTAACTGCTGGTGAAAAGCTTGGAAAAAGTACTGATGAAATGATTGAAGGATTATTTGCAGCTTCTGCAGTTGGTATGATTATTGGAATGAATGCAACCTTTGCAGGTGCAGAAGGTGGTTGTCAGTCAGAGTGTGGTTCTGCAGCTGCCATGGCCTCAGCTGCAGTTGTGGAAATGATGGGAGGAACACCAGAGATGAGCTTAAATGCTGGTGCCATCGTATTTAAAAATGTATTAGGACTTGTTTGTGATCCAGTTGCAGGGCTAGTTGAAATTCCTTGTGCAAAAAGGAATGTAGCTGGTGCAATTAGTGCACTTTCTACCGCTGATTTAGTTATGGCTGGTGTTTCTTCAAAAATACCATTTGATGATACATTATCTGCAATGTATAAAATCGGCATAGAATTACCAGCTTCCTTAAGAGAAACAGCTCTTGGTGGCCTTGCTGTTACTAAAACTGGTCTAGCACTTAAAGATAAGGTGTTTTCAAAAAAATAAATTTGGAATTATAAGGAGAAAAAAACAATGAACATTTTAATAGGAACTGGTCTTTTATTATTAGTATTAGCTTTATTTACACTTTTTAGTTGCAAAGCACCTGAAGGAATGAAAGCGATGGGTGCACTAGCAAGTGCTGCCTGTGCAAGCTTTCTAGTTGAAGCTTTTCAGTCTGCATTTTTTGGTGATGTATTAAAATTAAATTTTTTGAAAGAAGTTGGTTTATCTAATGGTAGTTTAGGAGGAGTAGCCGCTGCAATACTTGTACCTCTAGCTCTTGGAGTTTCACCAATATATGCAGTATTGATTGGGCTATCTTGTTCTGGTATTGGTATCTTACCCGGATTTATAGCTGGATACCTTATGTCATTTGTAGTTAAATATCTAGAAAAGAAATTACCAGGAGGCTTAGACTTAATAGTTATAATTGTTTTTGCAGCTCCATTAACTAGATTTATAGGAAACTGTATGACTCCTGTAGTAGATGGCACACTATTAAATATTGGTAGAATTTTAACTTCTGCGTCAAGTTCTAGTCCAATAATAATGGGTATAGTACTTGGAGGAACAATAACCGTTGTTGCCACTGCACCTCTTAGTTCAATGGCTTTAACCGCAATGCTTGGGCTTACCGGTGCACCTATGGCTATAGGCGCATTAGCAGTATTTGGTTCATCATTTATGAATTTCGTATTATTTACAAGAATGAAATTTGGAAGTAAAAAAGATACAATTGCAGTAGCTATAGAACCTCTAACACAAGCTGATATAACCACAGCAAATCCCATACCAATTTATGTAACTAATTTTATAGGTGGTTCTTTATGTGGAGTAATAATTGCATTAATGGGACTTGTAAATAATTCTCCAGGAACAGCAACCCCTATAGCAGGGTTCGCAGTAATGTTTGCATATAATCCAGCTTCTAAAGTGCTAATAGCAGCCTTAGGTTGTATTATAGTTAGTATTTTCAGTGGTTACGTAGGGTCTATTATGTTTAAAAATTATAAAATACATACTGCTGCAGAAATCCGTGGAGAGATTATCCCCGATTTAAAAGAAGTATCATAAATATATGTTTTTTTAAAACAATATAAGAAAAGGCTGAGTTTACTTTTATGTAAAACTCAGCCTTTTTTTAGGTGTTGTAAAATTATCAAGGCGGTAACTTTCAGTTACCGCCTAAGGGGTCTGGACAGCAAACTAAAAAAAGGGAGCAAAGCGACAGTTTGGCGAAAGCCAGTGAGGATAACTATTTATATATATTTTGGCAGTTTTTCTTCGTAAAATATAATTTGATTGCATTGCTAAGGTATCTCTCTTGACTGCATTTTGACAACGCTGCATATATTTCCATACTATTTCATACTGGTATCAAAACAATGTAAAAAGACGTTAAAGCACTCAAAACACTAACTTTCGAGTGCTTTATATTATAATAAAATTTGTTATAGATAAGCATTTAAACAGTCTTCAAAACTGTGTTGACCTGCTAAGACTAGGTTGGGTGTGTTCGATTCACACATATTTAGAGATATGTTCGCATTTTATTGAAGAGTGGAGGCAACAGAATAATCCGTCATCAAGCTGGTACAATTATGTAAAGACAATCATTAATCGTTTAAATGATATCTTAGATGAAAAACCCTATGTTCGTATGCATTCTTCGAAAGGGTTGATATATCCTGCTGTTTTACGTTCCTATCTGAATGATTATCTGTCCTTTATGCGAAAGCATGGAAACAAAGAATCAACTATAAATGTACGACGAGTATACTGTACGCAGTTCCTTTGTTCTCTTGAATCACAAGGGCTTAGATCTATAGGGGAATTGCAGCCCATTCATATTTATGATGCATTCATTTCGACTTTATCCAAAGAAGGCTTAGCTGCTATATTTAACTTTAAAAAGAAATTAGGCATACATAAAGAAGATAAATTACATGTAAGTCTAAATCCCAAGTATGCTACTCAAAAAGTAACTAGGTTAGCAAAATATGGAAAATCTCTTCCGTAAATTTCAAAACATTAGGCATAACTGTTTCTACTATCAGTAAATATAGAAAAAAGCAGTGAGAGAAGGATTGTTAGAAAAAGCAGAAAAACGGAATAAAGAACAAATGTTTATTTGAAATGTACTTATATTATTTTTTTGCTCAAAACAAGTTAGTTAAAGTAGAAGTATAGTATTGATAATGTTAACTAAAAAGGTAATAAAAAATATATATTAGCTAATTTAAGATCTTTGAGAAAAATATTAAAATAACACGAGTATATTTAATATTCCCCCTGAAGTTATCGTTATTTTAGTAATATATGTCTTAACTTATAAAATCCGCGTTTCGCGGTTACTATCCCTAAGGTAAATAATTCAAAGTAAATGTTTTGAGTCTGTATAACGTTTTATTTGCTGCCACTACCCCAATATGGGGAGCGGAGTTTCGCCACCGCCAATGAAACCCACGAATACATATTAACGTATTGGAGAGATCTAGTGCGGTTTTTGTTGTAAGTGAAAGAGGATGTCAGAAGTATGTTGTGTCTCTATGTCCAGGTATAAAAAAACAGTTGACATTTATGGATTACAGTAGTAATCTTTCTATAGATTACTACTGTAATCTATAGAAAGAAAGTAAAAGTTATATTGAATTAAGTACAATATTAAAGGAGAGGTATTTATTAAATGAAAAACAAATTTTTGAATGGTAGGTTTTATAGATGTAAAAAATTAGTCTTAGTTATTTTAGTGATAGTTACGCTAGTATCAGGTATATATTTCCTATGGTGGAATAAAACTAAAACCATTTCAGCGAATAAATATTTTGATAGTTATGTGAATTCATGGAAGAAAAAAGATTTTGCATTAATGTACAATATGATTGATGCGGAAAGTAGAAAAAAGATTAGTGAAGCAGATTTTGTTCAGCGTTATAAAAATATTTATAGTGGAATTGAATTAAAAGAAATTGATGTTAAAATTAAGGATTCAGAAAAAAAGAAATATGATTCAAGCATAGAGAGTGTTAAGTTTGAGGTTATAATGGATACGATAGCAGGTAAATTAACTTTTGATAATACTGGTGAATTAATTAAGGATAGCAAGAATAAAACATGGAAAATTCTATGGAGCAGCAAGATGATTTTCCCTGAACTTGAGAATGAAGATAAGATACGTGTAGCTACCTTGTATGCTAAAAGAGGTGAAATAAAGGATAAAAATGATAAATCCTTGGCACTGGATGGTACAGTAGCTGAAATAGATATTATACCAGAAAAGCTTGGTAATGATGCAGCTAAATCAAAGGGAAATGTTTCAAAAATACTACAAGTCTCCCTAGAAGATATTAATAAAAAGCTGTCAGCTACATATGTAAAACCAGACATGTTTATTCCTATAAAAACAGTATCTGAGGATGAAACAGAAAAAATAAGTGCGCTATTAGAAATACCAGGAGTAATGGTAAATGAGAAGAAAGCAAGAGTATATCCGTTAAAGGAAAAAGCTGCACATCTAATAGGATATATTCAAGCAATAAGTGCGGAGGAAATTGAAAAAAATAAGGAGGAAGGCTATAGAAAGGATGATATAATTGGGAAAACTGGTTTGGAGAAAATATATGAAAAAACACTTAGAGGAAAAAATGGATATGAAATATATGTAGTAGATAAAAATAATAAAAAGAAAAAGTCTTTAATTAGTAAAGCAGTACAAAATGGTGAAGATTTAAAGTTAACCATAGATGCTGATATGCAGAGTCTTCTTTATGATGAATTAAGTAAAGATGCAGGAACTTCAGTTGCAATGAATCCTAAAACTGGTGAAGTACTCGCTCTTGTTAGTACCCCTTCATATGATCCTAATAATTTTGTCATGGGAATGTCGCAAGATTTATGGAAAAGTTTAAATGAAGATAAGAAAAAGCCTTTGTATAACAGATTTCAAAGCAATTTATGTCCTGGATCAGTTTTTAAGCCAGTAATTGCTGCCATAGGACTTAAAACAAAGAAGATTGATGCAGAGATTTCTAAGAATATTTTAGGGCTTAGATGGCAGAAGGATAAAAGCTTTGGAAATTATTTTGTTACAAGAGTTGTAGATTATGGACAACCATCAGATCTAAGAAATGCTTTTATTCATTCGGACAACATATATTTTGCACAGGCAGCATTAGATATCGGCAAGGATACGCTTCAAGCAGAGTTAAAAGAATTTGGCTTAGGCGAAAAAATTCCTTTTGAATATGGATTGTCTAAATCTCAATTTGATGCGGATGGAGATATAAAAGGTGAAGTTCAGCTGGCAGATAGTGGATATGGACAAGGTGAAGTATTGATAAATCCTCTTCATTTAGCAGCTATTTATAGTTCCTTTGTTAATAAGGGCAGTATGATAAAACCATATATTAAATATAATGGAACTGCAAAGTCAGAAATGTGGAAGTCTAATGTTTTTACAGAAGAGGTGGCAAGCACAATTTTAAAGGATTTAACTCAGGTTGTTGAAAATCCTAGAGGTACTGGACATCAAGCATATATTAAAGGACTAAGCTTAGCAGGAAAGACTGGAACTGCAGAAATAAAGCTTTCTCAAGATGATGTTAATGGTACAGAATTAGGCTGGTTTGCGGCAGTTAATACGGATAGTCCTGATCTTCTTGTAATAGCTATGGCTGAGGATGTAAAAGAAAGAGGTGGAAGCCATTATGTAGTGCCAATGGTAAGAAAAGTATTTGAAAAATTTCATCCTGTTAAATAATAGAGGATGTATTTTAGAAGGAACTCTAATAAGTTTCTAATAAAAATATATATATAGATGTATTAATATAAATTATGAGGGGAGTTAAGAAGAATGAAAGAAATACCAAGAATTGCTGAAACTGAGTGGAAGGTTATGAAGATTATATGGTCTGATGCTCCAGTGACAGCAAATAATGTAATAGAAAAATTAAGTGGTGATGTTAGTTGGAAACCTAAGACTGTAAAAACGTTGATTAACAGGTTACTAAATAAAAATATTATTTCCTATGAAAAGGAAGGACGAATATATAAATATTACCCTATTTTTACTGAAGAACAATGTGTAAAAATTGAACGCAACTCCTTTCTTGATAGGATATATAATGGGGGCTTTAAAGAAATGCTTTTAAATTTTATAGAGGATGAAAATTTATCAACAGAAGATATAGAAGACCTTAAACAAATTCTTGATTGCAAGAAAGATAGGTAAATTTATTATGTTAATATCTAAGTTTTTTTCTCATTTAATTTATTCTTCCATTACTAGTAGCATAGTGATATTTGGCATATTGTTAATTAAAATTTTATTTAATAAGAAATTGGGGGCAAGATGGAATTATTATATTTGGTTTATACTAATTTTAAAATTGCTAATTCCTTATTTTCCTCAAAGCCCAGTAAGTATAGATAGAATTATAAGCTTTTTTTCAAATATTGCACACAAAAGTATGAATATTACCAATGTAACAGTTTCAAATAATTCACATAAAGAATTATCTATGGTAATGAACTCAACGAAGGACTATGCTATTTCTATAAATAGAGATTATTCAATATTTTATATTCTATGGTTAATGGTTTTTCTTATAGGCTTTGCCTTAATTGTTATAACCAATATTAAGCTTAGGGCAGGAATAAAAGATAAACCACAAATTTATGATGAAAATATTAAGGTTTTATTGGAAGGCTGTAAAAAAGATCTAAATATAAATCGAAGCATAAATATTGTAAGAATAGATGGTGATAGATGTCCAGCACTTTTTGGATTTATAAACCCCTATATTCTTATTCCTGATGGAATAGAAGAGAAAATTACACAGGATGAGATGAGATATATATTGCTACATGAACTAGCTCATTACAAGAGAAAGGACATGGCTGTAAGTTTGTTAATAAGTCTACTACAATTAATTTATTGGTTTAATCCTATTATATATTATGGTTTTTATCTTATGAAAAAAGATATGGAAATAGCTTGTGATGGACATGTTCTTTCAAAAATAAATGAGGAAGAGATAAAAGGCTATGGCCTTACTATTATTAAACTTCTAGAGTTAATTGCTTATAATAGAAATAATATTTTCACACTTGGTATTATAAAAAGCAAAAATAATGCAAAAAATAGGATAAAAATGATAGCTGGATTTAAGAAAGATTCAAAAGGTATAGTGTTGACTAAAACAGTTGTTTTTATTATTTTAACATGTATGTTTTTAGGTAGTACACAAGGAAATGCCATAGTAAAGGATAAAAAAGTATTAGAAAAAAATAGTGTTCATAAAGATTTAAGCAGATTTTATAAGGGCTTTGAAGGAAGCTTTGTATTGTTTGATGTTAATAAAGGAGACTATATAGTTTATAACAAAGAGAAAAGTGAAAAAAGAGTATCACCTTGCTCAACCTATAAAATAGTAGAAGCTTTGATAGGGTTAGAAACAGGTGTTATTAAAGATGAGAAAGAACTTTTCAAATGGGATGGGAGTAAATATCCTTATAGGGAGTGGAATCAAGATAATACATTATTTTCTGCAATGAAATATTCTGTAAATTGGTATTTTGAAGAAGTAGATAGAGAAATAGGCAAAAATAAATTGAAGTACTATATAGATAAGATGGATTATGGTAACAAGGATATTTATTCTCTACAAGCTGATTACTGGCTTCAAGCTTCTTTAAAAATTTCACCTATAGAACAGGTGGAAATGCTAAAAAAAATGTATAATTATGAATTGCCTTTTTCCAAGAAAAATATAGACATAGTAAAAAATTCAATAAAAATAATGGAAGATGGGGAAAGAGTAATGTATGGCAAGACCGGTTCAGGTGTTGAAAATAATAAAGAAGTTAATGGTTGGTTTGTAGGATATATAGAAGAAAATAATGATATGTATTTTTTCGCGACAAATATTGAAGGAAAAAATGGTGCTACAGGCGTAAAAGCCAAGGAAATAACATTACAGATATTAAGAGATTTAGGTAATGTTATGAAAAAATAACTTAACAGATTGATTAAATAACAAAGGAGAATTTATATGAAAAAATTAGTAAATTCAAAATTCAAGGTAAATAAGTTTAAAATTGCTATATTTATGCCGCTTATGATCTTTTCTCTTACTAGCTGTGGAAAGGTAGCAACTCAGCCACCTGTAAACACGAAGTCTGACACACAATATAATTCGTCATTTTCACAACTTGAAAGTGATTATGCTGTTAAACTTGGTGTATATGCTTTTGATACAGAGACGAATAAAGAAGTCGTATATCGTGCTGATGATAGGTTTGCTTACTGTTCTACATTCAAAGCTTTAGCCGCTGGTGCTGTTTTAAAACAAGATTCATTAGAGCAGCTTAAACAAGTAGTTAAATATAACAAAGAAGATGTTCTCTCTCATGCTCCAATTACAAAAGATAACGTTGATAAAGGCATGACCATTGAAGAACTTTGCAATGCAGCAGTACGTTTTAGTGATAATACAGCTGCAAATCTTTTATTTGATCATATAGGTGGACCTAATGGTTTTAAATCTGCACTTAATCAATTAGGGGATAACGTTACGCAACCTACACGTATAGAACCAGATCTAAACGAAGCCATACCTGAAGATATTAGGGACACTAGCACACCACGACAATTGGCAACTGATTTGCAAGCATACACAACTGGAGATATATTAACAGACGATAAGAAAAAAATTCTTATTGATTGGATGACAGGAAATGCAATAGGTAATACACTAATTCGTGCAGGAGCACCAGATGGCTGGGTAGTTGCTGACAAAAGTGGAGCTGGTTCTTACGGAACAAGAAATGATATTGCCATAGTAATGCCACCAAACAAAAAACCTATAATTATTGCAATATTGTCAACTCACGATAAAAAAGAGGCTAAATACGATGATAAACTGATTGCTCAAGCTTCTAAAATTATATTTGATTCTTTTAGCACAACTGAAAATAACAATTAAAGTAAGTTTGCCTATGTATTAAATTAGCGGAAAATCTCTAGCAAGTAAAACAGGAACTGCTGAACTGGAAAAGAAAAGTGCAGATGATAAAAATGGAAAATAAAATTTAATGTATTTAACTCAATATTATTAAAAGGAAAGATTAAAATGGCAAATAAATAAGTTGAACTTTCAACTAAATTATATGAATTTATAATGGATGAAGAAATTAAACAGTTAAAAATATCATTTAAAGGTTTTAGTGAACAAGAAAAGCAAATGGCAACTGAATTAGTAAAAAGAATGAGTGAAATATAGAAAAATATTGGCTCGATATAAAAAATAAATCAGTGTTAGCAAAGCAAAATAATTCAAGGTAATATTTGGGTGTAATAGATTAACAAAGTAGAAATATGGTAACTAATACAGAAGTTTATATATAGGCAAAACAGGGGCTATTTGTAGCTATAAGGAGGAGTGAAATGGAATTTAGAAAAGCAGTTGAAACAGATACTAATGATATAATGAGTATTATCATGCAGGCACAAGCATACTTAAAAAAGCATGGGATTAACCAATGGCAGAATAACTATCCCAATGTTGAAATAATAAGTAATGATATTGATAATAAAAATGGTTATGTACTGTTAAAAGACGATAATATTGTTGCTACTGCAGCAGTTTCTTTTGATGGAGAAAAAACATATGACTCTATTTATGAGGGGCAATGGATTAGTGATAATGAATATGCAGTTATTCATAGAATCGCTATTGACAACAATTATAAAGGATTAGCATTAGCATCACAGATTATCAAAAATATAGAGCAGATTTGTTTGAATAAAGGTGTGTACAGTATAAAAATGGATACACATGAAGAAAACTTATCTATGCAAAAGCTGCTTAAGAAAAACAAATTTCAGTATTGTGGAATAATTTATTTAGAAGATGGAAATAAAAGAATAGCTTTTGAGAAAACACTATACTAAAAAAATAGTCACAAAATCATGAGTAATATTAATTAATGGATCTTCATTAGAATTACTTATGGATATATTTAATCATTCGTCAAAATCACAGACTTTAAGATACATTGGGATTACTGAAGAACAAAAGAGGGAAGTTTATTTGAAATCTAACATTGGATAGAAAAATGTACCCCTATTTCAAGCTAATATACATTTTTGGCGGGATAGGCAGAAACACCCAATATAAAAAATACCTCCTGTTAAGTTTATCGTATCTTAACAAGGAGGTATTTTTTATAAATAATTCTTTGGTTCTTATTGACATTTTTTTAAAAAGTATTCTATGTGATGTGAAACTATTTCTTTACAATAATCTGTAAGATCAAATTCTCCATCTTTTTGAGACCAATTGTATATCGTCCCCCTTGAGATTAGAAGCAATTCATCACGAATTTGATTTGCTCGATAATCAGTTCTCAAAACACTCTCATCCTGTGCTTTTTGTATGAGTATCAACAAATTGCTTGAAAGTGCGCGATTATCTGAGAGAAAAAATTCATTACCATGTGTCAATTGAGCCTTGTAAATTTGAGTAATAGCATCTACACCAAGCATCTTAGCATATTTCGTTTGATAACCAATATACTCTATTATCTTATCAATTATGTTCTCGGCCTGCAAATGATTAACCACATATTCATCAAAATATTTATCACATTCAGAATAGCCTTCGATTATTATACCTTCCTTGCCCTTCAAATGGTGATAAAAAGCTCCCGTTGACACTTCTGATTTTTCACATATTTGTTTTATGGCCTTGTTCTTTCATCAATTTCAAAGAAATATCCAGAATATGGTTTTTGGTACTGATTGCCTGCTTTTGCCTGTTTGTCATCTCTTCCATAATATAACCTCCGCAACTCAAGGGAGTAGATAAATAGCTACTAATTATTAAATATTCATGGCTACTTCAAATGCGTCCCAAATAGATTTCATAATGTTCTTAACTTCCCTAGAATCCCCAATATTATAAGTTTCCTTTTTACTTTTGTCAAGTATGCTTTGTAGTGGATTATAAGGCTCGTACCCTGTTGCAGCTATTATTGTGTCTGCGTTTAATATACTTTCTCCATCTTTATTAGAAACTTTAACGCCATTTGAATCTATTTTTTCAATCTTTGTGCTAGTCATTACTTTAATATTGTTGAATGGAAGTAAATCCTTCATCATATCCCAGTTCATAAATGGCATATTGTGAGGACCACCGCAAATAACCGGAAGCATTTCTATTATGCTAACATTTTTGCCCATTTTTGACAACCAAAGACCGGCTTCACAACCAACAAGACCTGCACCTATTATTACAATATCTTTACCAGCCAAGGATGGATCAATTAATACATCAGTTGCACTTAAAATCTTTCTATCTGTGTAAAATTTAGGGATAAACGCCTTAGAACCTGTTGCCATTACAATAACATCAGCATCCGTTATCTCAATCATCGACTCATCAGCAGTTGTATTTAATTGAACGTTAACTCCTAATATATCCATTTGTCTTTGATACCATTTGCATAGAGAGCGGTCATCGCTCTTGAAATCAGGTATTCCACCTGGTATTAATGTTCCACCTAATTTACCGCTCTTTTCAAGCAATGTTACATGGTGGCATCTCAACTTGCAAACTCTTGCAGTCTCCATACCTGCAAGTCCACCACCAATTATTAAAACACTCTTTTTTTTCATTGCTGGTGTTAAGTGATATGATTTTTCACGACCACATTGAGGATTAACTGCACAAGATAATGGTAGCCCATGAGCAATTCTTCCCATACACCCATCATGACAAGATAGACATGGTCTAATATCTTCCCACTCATCCGCTTTTATCTTCATAGGTAGATATGGGTCAGCCAAAAGTGGACGTCCAAAGGAAACAATATCACAAGAATTAGTATCAAATGCGTCATTAATCACGTCAGGGTCATCCATTCTACCTGAAATAGTGACTGGAACATCCACAACTTGCTTAACTTGTCTACCGAATTCTCTGTACATTCCCTTTTCGTTAAAATACATTGGTGGGTGATTCCAATACCAAGAATCATAAGTTCCAGCATCAACATTTAGCATATCATAGCCCGCTTCTACTAATATTTTAGCTGCTTCCAATCCTTCTTCTGTATCCTTACCAACTTCATCAAATTTTTCTCCTGGTAATGCGCCTTGACGAAGTCCCTTCATCATACTCTTAACACTGAAACGTAGTGAAACTGGAAAATCTTCACCACATTGTGCCTTGATTCCCTTAACTATATCAGTTGCGATTTTCAAACGGCCTCTTAAGTCTCCGCCATATTCATCAACTCTTTTGTTAAAGAAACCGATTGCGAATTGATCTAAAAGATATCCTTCGTGTACAGCATGGACCTCAACTCCATCAAAACCTGACTGTTTTGCCACTGCTGCTGATTTTATGAAGTTTTCTATTAAAACTTTTATATCTTCAGTAGTCATTGCTTCATGAGTTAATCTTGGGTCAAAGCGGTTTTCTGCCTTTGAAGGAGCAATTGGCTTTTTATATAGTCCAGGCATTGCAGAACGTCCCAAACCACCTGTCAATTGTAAAAATATTTTTGCATTATAAGAATGAATTCTTTCATTCATTGGAGCTGTTGACATATTAAAGCATAGTGGATTATAAGTAGGGCAAGGTTGAATTTTATTTATCCCAGTTTTCTGGTACAGGCTTAGTGATGTATTCAGTTCCTGAGAATATAGGGCAAGCACCACCAAATTTACCAACCACACCATCAATCATCTTAATTGAATGAGGAACACCTGCTGGAATATAAACAGCACCTGGAGTTTTAATTTCGTAATAGTCATCACCTAAAGTTACTGCGATAGTAGCTGCATTTTCTCCTCCTAAGATTAAATACATTTCATCTCCATAATGAATATGTGGAGTTGCCTTTCCCATAGTGCTTTAGCTTCTGGAACAATGCTAGAGCTCATAATCACAGGAAATCCCTTACCTCCTATGGAACCCTCATGATCTGGGAGACTCTCTTGCCAGCAAATTTCATTAACTACCAAATGTTCAAATTTCCTTTCCATAATAATTGCCACCTTCTAATTGTTTTAACAACATACCCCATAGAGAATATTTACATAATATATTCACCGAATGCGTTATGTAAATATATTCTATAACAATGATAAAAAAATGTAAACAATATGATTTAAAACCATAAATTACAATTGAATTTAAGCTGCAAATTTGATTGTAATTTATGGACTATCATTGCTTACAGAAGTGAACAACAAGTTAATAAAGTAATCGATGAAAACGAATCTGATATAAAAGAAAAAAATACATACAAAATGAAACTTGCAACATTAGAAGGTTATAAAAAGTTAAATAACAGTAACACACTCTGATTCAGAAATCTATACCTGAAAAACAGTTATAATTCCAATATAATGCATAATGTTCATTGTGAATAAACTGTAAATATAGTAAAATAATATTATGTTTTATATATTATGGAGGGAATGAAAATGAATTGCAAAAATGTGTGATTAGTTTAGAGGTTTATTATTTTTTTAATTATGTACAATAAGAAAGTGAAGGTGAAGGACATGCTATACATAGGAATTGACATTGGATCAACTGCTTCTAAGGTATGTATTCTTGAACATGATAAAATTAAAAATACTTTTATTTACCCAACAGGTTGGAGTAGTGTCAAAACAGCTGAGGAAATAAAACAAGCAATAGTAAAACTAGGAATGACCTCTAGTAATAGTAAAATAGTTGCAACAGGTTACGGAAGGGTTTCTGTACCCTATGCAGATAAAACAATAACTGAAATAACCTGCCATGCAGTTGGGGCGTATTATTTATTACATGAAGATTGTACAGTTATTGATATAGGTGGACAAGATACAAAAGTTATAACTGTTGAAAGTGGTAAGGTTACAAACTTCTCTATGAATGATAAGTGTGCAGCTGGTACTGGTAAATTTTTAGAATTAATGGCTGGAACACTAGGATTCGATATTGATGAACTTTGTACTGAAGCCGCAAAGGGGAGTGGAACAACTATCAGTTCGATGTGTACCGTTTTTGCAGAATCTGAAGTCATTAGTCTTATTGGTAGTGGTAAAAAACGTAAAGATATTGCATTTGGTGTAATAGAATCTATTACTGGTAAAGTAAAATCGCTGTGTCAGAAACATTCTGATTCACATAATTATTTCTTAACAGGAGGACTTTGCGATAGCCCATTTATTATGGATCAACTTTCAGAAAAATTAGGTTCACCTGTAGCTACTCAAAAAATGGCAAGATATGCAGGTGCTATTGGAGCGGCTATAATGGCAAGCAGAATTGAAAAAAGTTCTAATAAAACGTTATAACGGAGGGGGATATATTAATGAATAACTTACCAGAAAAATTTGAAGATTTTAGTGAGGCAAGAAGAAATGCTTTTTTAAGCATCAAGAATTTAAAAGATGAAGGCAAGAAGGTTGTGGGTGTATTTTGTACTTTCACACCAACAGAAATAATAATGGCCGCAGATGCTATTGCAGTTTCATTATGCAGTATGACTGAGGAACCTATAGCTGATGCCGAAAGGGATTTACCAAGAAATCTATGCCCATTAATTAAAGCATCTTATGGCTTTGCAATTACAGATAAATGTCCATTTTTTTATTTTTCCGATATGATTGTTGGAGAAACTACATGTGATGGAAAGAAGAAGATGTATGAATATTTAGCAGATATTAAGAAGACTCATATTATGCAGCTTCCTCAAAACTGTAATGATGAGGATTCTTATAAACTATGGAGCAATGAATTAGTAAAGCTAAAGAAGTGTCTAGAAAATTTTTATGGTGTTGAAATTACGGATGAAAAGCTTAAAATAGCGATTAAGCTTAAAAATAGGGAAAGAGTAGCTCTAAGAAAGTTTTATGAGCTAGGCCAGCTAGAACCACCAGCAATTACAGGCTACGAAATGCATAAGGTTCTATCTGGAGCAGGATTTAAATTGGATAAAGAAGTATTGATAAAAGATCTTGAAAGCATAACAAGTGAGTCATTAGATAGGTACAATATGGGGGAAAGAAAAGTTTCGAGTGATGCAAAGAGAATACTTATTACAGGATGTCCTCTAGGACAAGGAACTGAAAAAATAATTAAGGCAATAGAAGAGAATGGTGGAGTAGTGGTATGCTATGAAAACTGCGGTGGAGCTAAAACAACAGAGACATTGGTTGATGAAAACAAGGATCCTCTTTACGCTTTAACAGAAAAATATTTAAATATTGGATGCTCTTGTATGACTCCAAATGATAACAGAATAGATTTGTTAGAAAAGTTATGTAAAGAATATAAAGCTGACGGAGTAATAGATGTAATACTTCAAGCTTGTCATACGTATAATGTAGAAACTCTTAGATTAAAAAGAGTTTTCAACAAGAAAAATATTCCATATATGAGCATTGAAACAGATTATTCTCAAGCAGATATAGGACAAATTAATACAAGAATGTCAGCATTTATAGAGATGTTATAATATAAATGATTTAAGTGGATATTATTTGAATTTATAGATAGTATTTGAATTAAAAGCTTTACATTGTTAAAAAAAAGATTATAATAAAGTTGTAATAACTTTTAAATATTGATAGATGATGTTTTCGGGAGATTAAGCTTAAGCTTAGTTATTTAATATAACATCCTTAAATGGATAGCCGAAGGGCCAAGTATTACATGCGCTGTAATATGAATATCTCAGGCAAAAGGACCGAAGATTGATATACCTCTGGAAAGCAATTGCACCGAAGGAGTAATTCTCTCAGGTAAAAAGACAGAGATAAAGGCTTAAATGAGCTTCTTATCTTTGTCTTTTTTTATGCGCAAGCGGAAATAAATTGAATTAATGTATTTGTAAGGGGGGGATTAATTGATAGAAGAAGTATTGATTGTAACTAATAACCCATTATGTCTAGACAAATTTGGTGAAAAATATAAAGTCGAATTTTTAAGTACTGGAATAATGAATGTACTAAAAGCTGTAAGAAATCATATTCATAAGGGACACCTTTTGCTCACACATCCGCTTTCTAGCAGCATAAAGCCAAATGAAACGCCCTACAAAACTGTAATAATAACAAAATCAAAAAAAGAAGTAATAGATTTACAGTCAGTTAATTTTATTGAAGAATCAATACACACAACTGAAAAATTCATTAAAGATAGGGGAACACCAGCATGGTCAGATGCGGTGCGAAATGATTTCATGTTAATAGATTACGATATTATAAGTCATGGTCTAAATTGAAAATAAATGCAATATACTGGGAGGGCTTAAAATGGAGCATATTTATGACACTATAATTATAGGAGGTGGCCCAGCTGGGCTATCGGCAGGGCTTTACGCATCAAGGTCAAAACTTGATTCTATAATAATTGAACGAGGAAAATTTGGAGGACAGGCCGCAATAACAGATGAACTTGCAAATTATCCTGGCTCAATTGAAGAGTGCACTGGTCCAAAATTGATTAAAAGAATGAGAACTCAAGCCGAGGAATTTGGTACAAAGTTTGCAAAAGATACTGTAGAAAATATTTTACTTGAAGGTGAAATAAAAACTGTTAAATGCAAAAAAGAAACATATAAGGCTAAAACTATTGTAATTGCAACAGGCGCTTATCCCAGATTAGCAGGTTTTAAAAATGAAAATGAGCTACGGGGCAAGGGAATTTCATATTGCGCTACCTGTGATGCTGATTTCTTTACGGAGCTCGATGTAGCCGTAAATGGCGGTGGAGATTCCGCCATAACTGAAGCAATTTATCTCACGAAGTTTGCAGATAGTGTAACAGTAATTCATAGAAGAGATGAATTAAGAGCTTGTAAATCAATTCAAGAAAAAGCTTTTGCTAATCCAAAAATCAAGTTTATATACGACTCAGTTATAGATGAGGCAGAAGGCGATGAAATACTTGAAGGCCTTAAGGTCAGAAATGTTAAAACAGGCGAAGTTCAAAAAGTGAAGGTTGATGGATGCTTTGTATTTGTCGGATACATTCCTATTTCAGAAATTTTCAAAGGTAAGGTCAATATGGATGAAAGTGGTTATGTAATGACGAATGATGATATGGTAACCAACATTCCAGGCGTTTTCGCAGCTGGAGATATTAGGGTCAAGAATTTGAGACAGGTTATAACTGCAGCAGCTGATGGCGCAATAGCAGCAACTTCTGCAGAAGTATATATAGCAAATAAATAGAATTAGGGGGTATTTAAAATGATTAGTTTGACAAAGGAAAATTTTGATGAGGAAGTAGTATCTTATTCTGAAAAAGCAGTATTTGTTGATTTCTGGGGTGACAAATGTGAAGTATGTAAGGAACTTATGCCTGGAGTACACGAACTAGAAAACAAATATAGCGATAAAATCAAATTTGCAAGTCTTAATATCGGTGGTTCTAGAAGACTCGCTATATCTCAAAGAGTACTTGGACTCCCAACGATGATAATTTATAAAAATAACGAAAAAATAAGCACTATTACCCCTGAAAACATCGAAACAATTGATGATGTAGAGAATTTTATTAAAAGCGTTTATGAAACATTGTAATAAATGGCTAAACTATTTCGGAGGTGGAAACTTTGCGTTTAGAACTTGGTGAAATTAAAATTAATGATGTTCAATTTGGCACTTGCACAAAGGTTGAAAAGGGAGTTCTTTTTGTAAATAAAGAAGAACTGCTTGCACATATAGGCGGAGATGAAAGAATTGAAAGTATTAGCATTGAAATTGCAAGACCCGGAGATGAGACAAGAATAATTCCAGTTAAAGACGTTATTGAGCCAAGGGTAAAGGTATCAGGTAGCGGTGGGATATTTCCAGGATTTATAAGCAAGGTTGATACAGTTGGAAATGGAAGAACAAATGTTTTGAAAGGCGCAGCTGTTGTAACTACTGGAAATATTGTTGGGTTCCAGGAAGGAATCATTGACATGAGTGGAATTGGTGCTAAATATACACCATTTTCAAAATTAAACAACGTTGTAATAACATGTGAAACAAAGAAAAGCGTACTTCCACATGATCACGAAGAAGCTGTTAGAATGGTTGGATTTAAGGCTGCAACATATCTTGGTGAATGTGCAAGAGAACTTGAGGCTGATGAAATTAAGACTTTCGAAACACTTCCTCTTTTAGAACAGGTAAAACAGTATCCTGATCTTCCTAAAGTAATATATGTATATATGCTTCAAAGTCAGGGGCTTCTTCATGACACTTATGTATATGGAGTTGATGCAAAGAAAATAATACCTACATTCATATACCCAACGGAAATATTTGATGGTGCTATTGTTTCAGGAAACTGTGTTTCAGCTTGTGATAAGAACCCATCGTATGTTCATATGAATCATCCTGTAATTGAGGATTTGTATGAGAGACATGGTATTGACTACAATTTCCTTGGATGTGTATTAACTAATGAAACTGTATACCTTGCAGATAAAGAAAGATCATCAAGCTATACTGCAAAATTAGTTGAATATTTAGGTGCAGATGCAGTAATAATTTCTGAGGAGGGTTTTGGAAATCCAGACGCAGATTTAGTTATGAATTGTAACAAGATTTCAGCACTAGGAATTAAAACAGTGCTAATAACCGATGAATATGCTGGTCAAGATGGAGCTTCACAATCACTTGCAGATTCAACTCCTAAGGGCGATGCAGTAGTAACTGCTGGAAATGCAAATGAAGTTATTGTACTTCCCGCAATGAAGAAAATTATCGGTCATCCGGAAAATGCAAATGTTATTGCTGGAGGACATTTTGGAAGTTTGAGAGAGGACGGCTCAATTGAAGCTGAAATCCAGGTAATTACTGGAGCAACAAGCGAAGTTGGGTATAATACTTTAAGTACAAGAGGGTACTAATTTTTTTATAGAAAGGATGATATAAATGTTAAAAGGTAAAAAAGTAATTGCTATAGGTGATAGAGATGGAATACCAGGTCAAGCAATCGAAGAAAGCGTAAAAACTGCAGGAGCAGAAGTAATATTTGCTTCAACAGAATGCTTTGTCTGAACTGCCGCTGGTGCTATGGATCTGGAGATCCAAAAAAGAGTTAAAGAATTAGCAGACAAGAATGGTGCAGAAAACATTGTAGTTATACTTGGTGGAGCAGAAGCAGAAGCTTCAGGACTTTCAGCTGAAACAGTAGCTGCAGGGGACCCTACATTTGCAGGCCCACTTGCAGGAATTGAACTTGGTCTTGCTGTTTATCATATGATTGAGCCAGAAATAAAGGATGAATGTGATGCGACGGTTTATGATGAGCAGTGTGGAATGATGGAAATGGTTCTAGACGTTGACGATATAATTAAGGAAGTAAAGACAATAAGAGATGAGTTTTCAAAATATTAATTTTAAGTTTAAAAAGTAAATTCAAAATATGAGAAAAGGGGGAAACCCAATTGATTAAGGTAGTTCATTATATAAATCAGTTTTATGCTGGTATAGGCGGAGAAGAAGAGGCAAATTATAAACCAGAAGTAAGAGAAGGTTTCGTTGGTCCTGGAATGGGGCTAAACAAAATTTTTAAAGGTGAAGCTGAAATAGTTGCTACTGTTATTTGCGGAGATTCATATTTCAATGAAAATCTAGAAAAAGCAAAAGCTGAAGTAATTGAAATGATAAAAAGTTACAACCCTGATTTAGTAATTGCAGGCCCAGCTTTCAATGCAGGAAGATACGGAATGGCATGTGGTGCTGTTGCAAAAGAAGTTAAAGAAAAATTAAATGTTCCTGTGCTTACAGCAATGTATATTGAAAATCCTGGTGCTGATATATATAAAAAGGACGCATATATTATTGAGACTAGAAATAGTGCGGTTGGCATGAGGCAAGCTCTTCCCGCTATGGTAAAGCTTGGTTTAAAACTTGTTCACGGTGAAGAAATAGGATCACCTGCAGAGGAAGGTTATATTGAAAGAGGAATAAGAAAGAATTATTTTGATACAGTTAGAGGTTCAAAAAGAGCAGTTAATATGCTCGTTAAGAAGCTTAAAGGAGAGGAATTTGCAACTGAGTTTGTAATGCCTGTATTTGATAGGGTAGAGCCAAATGCAGCTATAAAAGACATAACCAAAGCTAAAATTGCATTAGTTACATCAGGTGGAATAGTTCCAAAAGGTAACCCTGACCATATTGAATCCTCAAGCGCTTCAAAGTTTGGTAAATATGACATTTTCGGTGTTGACGATTTAACAGAGGCGACATATGAAACTGCACATGGTGGATTTGATCCAACTTATGCCAATTCTGATTGTGATAGGGTTCTTCCAGTAGATGTATTAAGACAAATGGAAAAAGAAGAAAAAATAGGTTCGCTTCACAGATATTTTTATTCTACGGTTGGAAATGGTACATCCGTTGCCAATTCAAAGAAATTTGGAGCACAAATTGTAAAGGAATTGTTAGCTGATGGTGTGGATGCTGTTATATTAACGTCAACATGAGGAACTTGTACACGTTGCGGTGCAACACTCGTTAAAGAAATAGAGCGTGGAGGACTTCCAGTAGTCCACATGTGCACAGTAGTTCCAATTTCACTTACAGTTGGAGCAAATAGAATAGTACCGACAATAGCTATCCCACATCCACTAGGAAACCCTAGTTTAGAGAAGGAAGCTGAAATGAAGCTTAGATATAAACTGGTAGCTAAAGCACTTAAAGCATTAGAAACCCAAGTTGATGGGCAAAAGGTTTTTGAAGAATAAAACTATTATTAAAAAGTGCAAAAGTGAAGATATTTATCTTCACTTTTGTTAATTAAAATAAAGGAATATAAAGGAGGAATGAAATAATGAGCTTTCCAGTAGTTAAAAAAGCATCTTATATTCTTATTAACACTCCAGATATGGTAATGCATTGCGGAACAACAGCTGCAGTTGAGAGAAAAAACAATCCGGATTCAGAATTCTTAAAAGAGGCAAAAAATCATTTAAGAACTTTTGAGGATGTAGTAGCATATCCTCCTAATCAAACTTATATAGGTAACATAATTCCAGAGGAACTTTTAGAAATTAAAAGACCTTGGAACAATTCAAAAATTGAAGGTGCTCAAAAAGCAGGAAAATTCGGAGAAATAATGCCCCAGGATGAATTTTACGGATTGCTTAAGGTTTCAGATGTATTTGATTTAGTAGTATTAGAAAAAGGTTTTACGCAAAGTGTTAGAGAAAAATTTGCTGCTCATGAATTACTTAACGTAAAAGTTGAAGCACTTGGCGTTGGAGAGGACATAGCTATCATAAAAGAATTAGTTGATACTCAAGATGCAGAAGGATTGTATCTTGGTGATGATCTAATTGGGTGTGTAAAAAAAGCTCATGATGTAGATATAAATCTTTCAGCACATGTTATGCTTGAAAACCTTGCTGTTAAGGCTTCAGGTGTCCTTGCATTAATGCAGTTAGTTAAACTTACTGGAATTGATGTAAGTGAAGTTGATTACTTAATTGAATGTTCTGAAGAAGCAGTAGGAGATATGAATCAAAGAGGCGGAGGCAATCTTGCCAAAGCATGTGGTGAAATTGCTGGTATTAAAGGAGCGACTGGTATTGACATGAGAGGTTTTTGCGCGGCACCAGTTCATGCAATAATAAATGCTTCCGCTCTAGTAAAATCAGGTATCTTTAAAAATGTTATAGTTTTTGCAGGAGGATGTACTTCAAAGCTTGGAATGAATGGACGAGACCATGTAAAAAAAGGACTTCCAATCCTTGAGGATTGCCTTGGAGGATTTGCATTACTTATAACAGAAAATGATGGCATAAGCCCTGAAATAAGAACAGACATCATTGGAAAACATACAATTGGAGATGGCTCGGCACCTCAAGCTGTGCTTGAAGCTTTAGTATTAAAACCATTAACTAATGCCGGAATGAAAATAACTGACGTTGATAAATACGCTCCAGAACTTCAAACTCCCGATATCACGGAACCTGCAGGAGCTGGAGATGTACCAACTCAAAACTATAAAATGATTGGCGCTCTTGCTGTTAAAAACGGACAATTAGACAGAAAAGAACTTCCAAGCTTTGTATTAAAGCATGGCTATCCAGGATTTGCTCCAACACAAGGACATATTCCATCAGCAGTTCCAATAGTTGGACATGGAATTAATGCAATATTGGATGGGAGAATGAATAATTTTATGTTAATTGGAAAAGGAAGCTTGTTCCTTGGAAGGATGACTAATTTGTTTGATGGAGTTTCAGTACTTATACAAAAAAATTCTGGAAAGCAAGATGATGTAGCTGAAGTTTCAAATGAAGAACTAAAGCTTATGATAGCGGAAAGCATGAAAAAATTTGCTGAAATGATGATGAACGAATAGTTGAGTCTTGATATAGTAAGGAGAGTGATCTTATGGGAAACATAAAAACAAAAAAGGCCATAGCGGAGGCTTTCAATGAAATAGCAGATGGTATTAAAAGTGGAAGCTTTAAAAAGAGAATTAAAATAGGATTAACAACATATGGCTCAGAGCATGGTATTTCTGAAATGTTAAAAGCATGCATACTAGCATCAAAAAAGTATGGCAGCTTTGATATTGTACTGATAGGTGAAAAGATTGACTGTGAATTTGAAGTAGTTGAAGTAGCTTCTGCAGAAGACGGGCACAATAAAATGTTGAAACTTTTGGAGGAAGGAAAAATCCAGGGTTGTGTTACCCAACATTTTAATTTTCCAATAGGAGTTTCTACAGTGGGGATGGCTGTTACTCCAGCAAAAGGACGCGATATAATAATAGCTACGACCACAGGTGCTACTTCAACTAATAGAGTAGAAGCCATGTTGAAAAATGCTATAGGTGGAATTGCAGTTGCAAAAGCTACAGGAATAAAAAATCCTAAAGTAGGAATTTTAAATATTGATGGAGCGAGGGAAGTTGAAAGAAACTTAGGTGAATTAAAAAAGTCTGGTTATAATTTTGAATTTGCAGATTCGTTAAGAGCAGATGGTGGACCAATGATGAGAGGTAATGATGTACTTGCAGGAACTCCAGATGTACTGGTTTGCGATTCACTTACTGGAAACCTTCTTATTAAAATGCTTTCATCTTATACAACTGGCGGGGATTATGAAACTTCAGGTTATGGATATGGTCCAGGAGTTGGAGAAAACTATGATAAACTTATTAATATAATATCAAGGGCCTCTGGCGCACCTCTTATTTGTGAAGCACTTAAATATTGTTTTGAGTGTGCACAAAATGATCTTATGATTGTAGCTGAAAATGAATATAAAGCTGCAGAAAAAGCTGGAATTAAAAAGTTAATTGATGGGATACTAAGTAAAAGTGAAAAATCATCAGAAGAAAAAGTTGCACTCCCTCCAAAGGAAGTAGTTACTTTTGCTATACCAGGTATAGACATTTTAGAACTCGATGATGCATGTGCTGCCCTTTGGAAGGAAGGCATATACTGCGAAAGTGGAATGGGTTGTACTGGACCTGTATTAATGATAAACGAGAAAAATTCTGAGAATAGCACAAAGATACTTGTAAAATGTGGTTATAAATAAAAAATATTAGTTATAGAGAAGAAGGAGGCGTAGCAAACAATGTTATGCCTCTTTTTTTTTTATGAATGTACAACTTTAATTAACATAATTATTTCTAATAGAATAGTATATGAATGTAAGATTATTATTGGAGGTATTTAGTGGGATATTATATTAGAGTAGAAGAAAATGTAAAGATCTATGTAGAGGATATTAACCCTAAGGGTGAAAAGACAATAGTGTTTCTTCACGGTTGGCCCGGAAGTCATAAGTTGTTTGAATATCAGTTTAATGAACTTCCAAAGATGGGATACCGGTGTATCGGTATAGATCAGAGGGGATTCGGTGAATCCGATAAACCGTTCGAAGGCTATGACTACGATAGATTATCAGACGATGTTCGAGGTGTAGTAGATGCACTTAAATTAAAGAATTTTACACTAGCGGGGCACTCCACAGGAGGAGCAATTGCTATTAGATACATGTCCAGGCACAATGAATACGGGGTATCCAAACTAGCTCTTTTTGCAGCAGCAGCACCAAGCCTTATCCAGCGTCCATATTTTCCTTACGGATTGAAAGAGGAAGTTGTCAAAGATATGATTAAGGAAACATATAATGATCGACCTAAAATGTTGAGGGGATTTGGAGACATGTTTTTCTTCCAGCATATAACCCAGGCATTTTCAGATTGGATTTTTCAATTGGGGCTACAAGCAGCAGGTTGGGCCACTGCGGCAACTTCAACCAGTTGGCTCGGCGAGGAACGTTTATTTTTTGATCTTTCTAAAATAAGTGTTCCAACTTTAATTCTTCATGGTATTCATGACAAAGTCTGTCTCTTCCCATTAGGGCAGGCACAAAGACAAGGCATTAAAAATTCTAAACTTGTACCATTTGAATTCAGTGGCCACGCATTATTCTATGATGAGAAAGATAGATTTAACAAAGAATTGGCTTTATTTATTGAGGAGTAAGAAATTTAAAAGAGGCAATGGTTGAGTATGATGGATAGGCTTTTAATACGTTAAGAAGTATCTTAATTAACTAAGATACTTCTTTCTTATAATTACACGAGGTTCATAACCTGGAGTGAAAAAGAACATTGGTAATCTGGGCTAGTGACTGCACCGAGCATGAGTGATTTGATTTTAAAATTATTGTTGACGATACTTAATGATGATGTTATTATAGGCATATAATGTATGGACCATTTTTTTGGTATATAGTACATAAAACATAATAAATTACTAAATAAAGGAAGTGTAATGATGAACAAACAAAAGGTATTGACAATCGCTACGCTCGTATGCTTGACTATAGGTACTTTCGCTGGGTGTGGTGCTGAAGTTCCTAAAGGTACTAATGTTAGCACTTTACAGCAAGGCTCGATTAAACAATTACAAAAAAACAATTGGTCTGAAAATAACTATAATAAGATAAATAAATTAATTGTTGAGAATGGAATTAATAGTCCAGGCTATAACAAGGATAAGAGGCCATACTTAGTTTCTGATTGGGACAATACTACTGCGTTTAATGACGCAGAAGAGACATTGTTGATGTATCAATTAAGAAATTTAGAATTCAAAATGACCCCTGAGAAATTTGCTGAGGTAATCCGCACAAACATACCTAAAGATAATTTCGCTAAGGAATGTAACAATAAAGATGGAAAACCTGTAAATATTGATTTAATTGCACAGGACATAAATTCTGATTATGAATATCTTTATAAAAATTACAAAGGTCTTGCAGGTGAAAAATCTTTAGATGAAATAAAGGTAACTCCTGAATATCAAAACTTTGTAGCAAAAACAAGATACCTGTATGAAGCTATTGGTGAGAGTTTTAGTTCAGATATAAGTTATCCTTGGGTTACTTATTTGTTTACTGGAATGAATGAAAAGGAAGCAAGAATTTTAGCTCGAAAATCATTGGACTTTAATTTAGCTGACACAGTATCAAAAGAGACGATACAAAGTTTAAGCTCTGCACCTGGTAAGGCAGGAGTAGTTTCAGTTACAGTCACACATGGTCTGAGATCATTTCAAGAACAGCAAGATTTATACAAAACTTTAATGTCAAATGGTATTGATGTATATATATGTTCAGCGTCATTTGTAGACTTAGTAAAAGAATTTGCTTCAAATCCTAATTATGGGTACAATATTCCTGAACAAAATGTACTAGCTATGGAATTAGAAAGAGATGATAATGGAATAATTAAAAATGAATTTAGAAAAGGATATGACCAAACTCAAAGTATCGGAAAAACTAAAACTATTGAAAAGTTCTTAGTATCTAAATATGGGTATGAACCTATAATGGTTTCTGGAGACAGTGACGGAGACGTTTATATGTTAAAAGACTTTAAAACTACTAAATTAGGATTAGTGTTAAATAGAGTCAAGGGCGGCAAAACAGGAGAAATAAGTAAAATTGCATCTGAAACAATAGGTAAAGATAATGAAAAATACTTATTGCAAGGAATAGACGAAAACTTAGGACAATTTAGACCATCAGAAAAATCTGTATTATTCAACCAACACGAAGAAAAATTAATAAAATAGATTTTAATACCTCAAGAAGTATCTTAATTAACTAAGATACTTCTTTCTTATGATGCAGATTTCCTTTAAACCTTTATGGGTGAAATAAGGAAGTATATCTATTAGAAAAAAATCAGAATTTAGAAGGAGTGTAGATACATCTGTAGAAATTATAGTTAAGGTAAAATTGTGTTGCATGAGGGGGATAAATTATGGAATGGATTAAAATAGAAAGTGATAATTATATATTTAATTATCATGTTGGTTCTATTGCAGAAAAGGACATAGAAGAAATAATCGACATACAGGAAACTTGTTATGATTTTATTTGTAACTGTTTAACTACTAAAATGGGAACTAAAATTAAATACTATTTATGTGAGTCTTCTATAGAAGTTGGCAAATTGTATGGAGACAATGAACCATGCAATGGATTTGCCCGTGAACCAAATGAAATATATGCTGTATATAATAAAAAAGTTAAGTGTGTAGGATTTCATGAAGATGCACATATAATTTCATATAATATATCAATGCCGCCTCAAACATTTATAAGAGAAGGACTGGCAATGTGTTTTGACAAAGTTTCCTTGGGTATACCTAATTACAGTTGGGTAAAATTTTTTATTGATAATGATTTGTATGCAAATATAGAAGATTTAGTAATTGATGAAAATTTTTATAAGTATAGTGATTTAATAACTTATCCTATTGCTGGGGCATTTGTAGATTATCTTATTTCATTTTTTGGTATCGACAAATTCAAGCTATTCTATTGTTCACTAAAAGAAGAGGATTTTAAAGTGAATTTTTTTGAAATATTCAATATCACCCTATCTAATGCAAATAGAAAGTTTATTAAATATATTAATAGTATAGGAAATAATAATGCTATTTCTAATATAATAAAAGGTGAATTAGAAGAACGAAATCTCTTAAAATTAGTAAAATGATATAACACGTATGGGCATGGAACTCTAGTCTTGATAATATGGAAATTTTTAAAGGAATCTATTAATTTTGGGATTCCTTTAATTAATAGGAGAATTTATATGGAAAATAAAACAATGAATTTTGCAATTAAGCAAATGAAATCTGATAAAATAAATGAAATATTTAATCAAGAACCCTTTTTTGAAGAGTATTTTAAAGTGTTTTGTGGGAATAAACCATTTGACAAAAATATTATTAATTCTATACAGCATGAGTTAGATATAAATAATGTAATTACATTATCTAACACCCTAATTAGTATATTTGAAAATAAAGCTAGTATCTTATCCAAAATTGAAATCAAAAATGATATTGGTTTAATTATTTTTATTGGAGATGGTAAAATAGATGGTCATAGTATTATTTTAAATAATTCATCTTATGTTTTTGTTGATATAAAAGCAATTATTTCACGTTCTAATAAAAATTATGATTTAGATGTTTTTCTATCTCACGAAATAATTCATGCAGTACATTATGATTTAAATAAAGAGTTCTATTTAAAAAACTATAATTCAACAGAGGATAAATATTTGAAAACATTAATTGTAGAAGGCGTGGCTACATATATAAGTATGTTTATATTTGGAATATCAGAAAATTTAGGATATTGGTTTGGATTTTTAGAAAATGATGAAGTTAATGAATGGGTTTATAATTGTAAAAAAATGAAAACAGCTATAGGGATAAATCTTAAAGGATTAATTGCTTATAAAAAATTTGATAAGAATATATATGATAAATTATTTTGTATTAAATCTAAAAAAATTACTTTTTATAGAATAGGATATTATTATGGTTGTGAAATAATAAAGAATATATGTTATGAAAATAATATTAATGAAGTGTTTAGACTTGGATTCAGTGATATTAAAGAATATATAAATCATTATTTTGAAATTGTAATAATATAGATGGAAATTTTTATTGTTGCCATTGAGAAAAGTAACATAACTTATCATTACTATTAAATAATTTTGCATAACTTTCATAGTTCAATGTTTTTAAAATGGAGAAACCTTTTAAAACTATCCAATTTAAGGTAATGATGGTATGATTGTATAGGTGTTTTGTGTCGTAATAGTTAAATATTTTCAAGAAATATTAATGTACAAAAAGGAGGTTGATAACAATGGAAAGAAAGAAAAAAATTATAATTGGATGTATACTAATTTGTTTAGTTTGTATCATTGGAGCTTATAAGTATGTAAATATTAATCAAAAGAATAACTTTAAGATAAGTCAAGTAAGTTGGAATGGCGACACAAAAAATTGGACTGATAATACTCAAAATAACATTTATGATATTAAATTTGAAATATTTGATGGAATAGATTTAAAAGAGATAACTTCTGAAAAATCTACTTATGCTATGAAAATTAATTCTACTGCTGAGAAGGGGGAATTAAAAATTAAGATTTATAACGATAAAAAAATATTATTTGAAAAAAATGGAACTATGAATAAAACTATAACAATTTCAAATGATGATAGTAAAAATGTAAAGATTGAAATTATAGGAAAAAAGGCTAAAGGTCATATTAAAATTAAACTAACATAAAAAAAATGGTGTATCACAATTTTCTTTAAATGTAAGTTCTAATACCAGGTACTTTCTATCATGTGATATATATAAGTTTATATAATGGATTATATTATTTTAGAGTAAATGAAACCCAATAAGGGCATACTTTTAGTTATGTTCTTTATGGGTTTTTTATTATATGAAATTTGGGGAGGGATTTTCATTAAAATAACTAATATAAAAAAACTGCGTTAAGAACGGTGAATAGTGTGGTGATGTTATAGTAGAAATACACACTGATATAGGTAATTAATAAAAATTAGCTTCTATTTTTTTGTTTTTGATGGTAATATACTTATATAGAAAAATAGTCGTAAAAAAAGCACAAAATATTTCTATTTGGACTTTTTCTAAGATTCAAAACGTATAATGTGAAATTTAGAGATGATTTAATTATAATACCCTTATAAATGAATGGAGGAAGTATTTTGCGGAATGGTTTCTTGCATCTAGATAATATTATTAATGTAGATAATTTTCAAAAAATCCAGGATAATATAGCGGAGGTAACCGGCATTGCTATGGTGACGGTTGATTATAAAGGGAAAAGGATTACTACACATAGTAAGTGTAGTGAATTTTGTAAATTTGTAAGATTGCATCTAGACGTGGGTCACCTTTGTGAAAAATGTGACGCTAGAGGAGGACTCGAGGCTGCTAGATTACAACAACCATATCTATATATATGTCATGTAGGTGTAATAGACCTTGCAATTCCTATTGTAATAGATGGACAATACTTTGGTGCGGTAATGGCAGGACAAGTTATTATTAAAGATGAAGAAAAGGAAGATTTAGAACAAATAGTTAACAATAAATATTTTAATATGGAATTAGAAAAAGAAGGCGAACTTAAAGTTTTATATGAAAAGTTACCTATGATGACTTTGGACAGGGTTAAATCTGTCGCTAACATGATTTTTCATATTAGTAACTATATTGTAGAAGAAGCCTTATTAAAAATAACTTCAAATAAACATAATGATAAAATTTTAACTGTGGGTTCATTTAAGACGACAAATTTACAATTTAAAAAGGCTAATAAAGTGAAAACAGTGGAAGAAAATTTAAAGAATAATGTTAACTTAGATTTTAGTGAAGATAAAAATAATATAAAATGTGAGAACAAATGCGATATTATTTTAAAACCAGCATTAGATTATATACAAAAGAATTATAGGTACGCAATTACCCTTAATGGTATGGCATCCTTGTGTAACATTAGTCCTAGTTATTTTAGTAAGCTTTTTAAAAAAAGTATTGGAGATAATTTCTCGAGTTATATAAATAAAGTGAGAATTAAAAAAGCTAAAGAGTTGCTTGAGGCGTCTGATGTCCCAGTAAGCAATTTAGCATTGGATTTAGGGTTTGAGGATTGTGGTTATTTTATAAAAGTATTTAAAAAGATTGAAGGGGTAACCCCGGCGGTTTATAGAAATGAATATAATGTAGAAAAATAGCACTAGGCTAAAACTAGTGCTATTTTTTTCGTGTAAAACACTAAATGCGACAAATTACTGTGGGAATTTACATAAAGTGAGCAATGTTTTTCTACAAGAATGCAATATTTTTCAATGAAAATTTAATTATACAAGCTTATACTTTAGATAGTTAGTAAATTAACAAGGGTTGTGTTAACAGTGAAGAAAATGTTAATATCACCTTAAAATAGAGTTCAGGTTACAATTCAACAAATTACAATGTTTAAAAAAACTAAGGAGGAATAATATATGAGAATGTATGATTATTTAGCACCAGCGGTTAACTTTATGGGAGCAGGAGCTGTAAAAGTAGTAGGCGAAAGAGCTAAAATTTTAGGTGGAAAAAAAGCGTTAATAGTGACTGATAAGTTTCTTCGTAGTCTTCCGGGCGGTGCAGTAGCACAAGTTGAACTTTCATTAAAGGAAGCAGGAATTAGTTTTGTATTCTATGATGATGTTGAACCAAATCCTAAGGATAGAAACGCAATTGCAGGCGTAAAAATATTTAAAGATGAAAAATGTGACATGATTATTACAGTTGGTGGCGGAAGCTCACATGACTGCGGTAAGGGAATCGGTATATTGGCAACTCATCCAGGAGAATTAGTTGACTATGCAGGTATAGAAACTCTTGCAAATCCACTTCCTCCAATCATTGCTGTTAATACAACAGCTGGAACAGCTAGTGAAGTTACTCGTCACTGCGTTATTACAAATACTAAAGCTAATATTAAATTTGTTATAGTTAGTTGGAGAAACTTACCATCAGTTTCAATCAATGACCCACTAACAATGGTTGGAAAACCTGCAGGACTTACAGCTGCAACTGGTATGGATGCTTTGACTCATGCTATAGAAGCATACGTTTCAAAGGATGCTAATCCTGTTACAGATGCTGCTGCTATCCAAGCTATTAAATTAATATCAAACAACTTACGACAAGCTTATGCACTAGGAGAAAACTTAGTGGCTAGAGAAAATATGTGTTATGCTTCACTGCTTGCTGGTATGGCATTCAATAATGCTAACTTAGGTTATGTACATGCAATGGCTCACCAATTAGGTGGACTTTATGATATGCCTCATGGAGTAGCTAACGCTATATTACTTCCATTCGTTGAAAAATGGAACGTTATTTCAAATCCACAGAAATTTGCTGATATAGCAGAATTCATGGGTGAAAATATACAAGGACTTTCAGTACTAGATGCAGCTCAGAAATCTATCGATGCTATGTTTAGACTTGCAAATGATGTTGGAATTCCAACTAACTTAAGATCACAAGGAGTTAAAGAAGAAGACCTCGAATATATGGCTGAATGGGCATTAAAAGATGGTAATGCATTCAGTAACCCAAGAAAAGGAAACAAGAAAGATATTGTTGAATTATTTAAATCAGCATTATAAATTTTCTTTAACGACATTTTTAAGGAAGATAATTTAATATAAATTAATACAATTATAATATGTCCTTGATGCAATCATCGAGGACATATTATAAATTATATATGTCTTTGATAGTTATAAATTTAACAAATTCTTACGTTTTAGAAGATGTTTTAATAAATTGTAAACAGTAGTTAAATAAAAAAATTATATTAAGAGAGGAAGTTTTAATATGTATATTCTACAAGATGGATTTAGTAAACCAACAAAGAGGATAGTAGCATTAAAGGAACAAATACTTTTAGCAGTTCCATGTATTGAAGTTGATAGAGCGTTATTAATAACAGAATCATTTAAAGAGACAGAAGGACAACCAGCAGTAGTTCGTAGGGCTAGAGCACTTGAAAAGATATTAAATGAAATTCCTATTATTATAAGAGATGAAGAGCTAGTAGTTGGAAGTCTTACTCAGGAAGCAAGATCAGCTCAAATTTTTCCTGAATTCTCAAATAAATGGATTAAAGATGAATTTGAAACCATAGGAAAGAGAAAAGGTGATTCATTCCAAATTACCGAAAAGGCAAAAGGACAACTTACAGAAGTCTTCAATTATTGGGAAGGCAAAACTACTAATGAACTTGCTACTTCATATATGTATCCAGAAACTATTGATGCAATTAATGAAAATGTATTTACAGTTGCAAACTATTATCTTAATGGAGTAGGACATGTATCTGTAGATTACGCTAAGGTTTTAGCTAAAGGATATAAAGGAATTATTGAAGAAGTTGAATGTGCAATTGCATCTGCTGATAAAGAAAATCCTGAATATATTAAGCAAAAACTATTTTGGGAATCTATCATATGTTCTTGCAAAGCCATAATAAATTATGCACATAGATATGCAAAGCTTGCTAGAGAAATGGCTTCAAAAGAATCTAATGACGTGCGCGCTAAAGAATTATTACAAATAGCTAAAAACTGTGAAACAGTACCTGAAAATGGAGCAACTAATTTTTATGAAGCTTGCCAATCATTCTGGTTTGTACATGCAGTTATAAATATAGAATCAAATGGACATTCTATTTCTCCAACAAGATTTGATCAATATATGTATCCATATTATGAAATAGAATTAAATTCAGGAAATTTTGACATAGATGCAATTCAAGAACTTATTGATTGTGTATGGGTTAAATTAAATGATATTAACAAAGTTCGTGATGAAGTATCAACAAGAGCATTTGGTGGATATCCACTGTTTCAAAACCTATGTGTAGGTGGACAAACTAGAGAAGGCAAAGATTCTACAAATGATTTATCATACATGTGCATAGACGCTACAGCTCATGTAAGATTAGCAGCACCTTCATTCTCAGTAAGAATATGGAACAAAACTCCAGATGAATTCCTATTAAGATGTTGTGAGTTAAGCAGATTAGGCCTTGGTATGCCAGCATTTTATAATGATGAAGTTGTAATTACTGCATTAGTTAGTAATGGATTAACAATTGAAGATGCTAGAGAATATGGAATTATTGGTTGCGTTGAACCGCAAAAACCAGGTAAAACAGAGGGATGGCATGATTCAGGTTTCTTTAATCTAGCAAGACTATTAGAAGTCACTATAAATAATGGTATGAGTAATGGAAAACAAATTGGACCTAAGACTGGGGAATTTACACAGTTCAAGTCTATTGAAGAAATTATTGAAGCTTATACGAAACAAATGGAATACTTTGTTTATCAATTATCAGTGGCAGACAATTCTATTGATATTGCTCATGCAGAAAGAGCTCCATTACCTTTCCTATCTTGTATGGTTGATGACTGTATAACAGATGGTAAATCACTTCAAGAAGGCGGAGCACATTATAACTTTACAGGACCACAAGGTGTTGGTGTTGCGAATGTAGGAGACTCTTTTGCAGCTATTAAAAAGCTTGTATTTGATACTAAAATGATAACTTTAAAAGATTTAAAAGAAGCTTTAGATACTAACTTTGGTCAAGAAGATTCAACTTCAAAGATAGATTTTGAGGACTTAAGACAAATGTTAATTCATAGAGCACCTAAGTTTGGTAATGATATTGATGAAGTTGATGAATTAGCAAGTCAAGGAGCATATATTTACTGCAAAGAAGTTGCAAAACATAAAAATCCAAGAGGCGGAAATTTCCATGCGGGATTATATCCAGCGGCAATTAACATCCTATTTGGTGATCTTATAGGAGCAACTCCAGATGGTAGAAAAGCACATGAAGCATTAGCAGATGGTGTATCTCCAGTTAGAGGAGCAGATAGTAATGGACCAACTGCTGCTATAAATTCAGTAGCTAAATTAGATCATTTTATTGCATCTAATGGTACTTTATTAAATCAAAAATTCCATCCAGGTTCAATTCAAGGAAGTACTGGATTAAATAATTTAGCATCACTTGTTAGAAGCTTTTTCGATCAAAAGGGTATGCATGTACAGTTTAATATAATAGATAAGGAAACTCTTGTTGAAGCACAAAAGAATCCAAGTAAATATAGAGATTTAGTAGTACGTGTTGCCGGTTATAGTGCGCAATTTATAACATTAGATAAAGCAATTCAAGATGATATTATAAAGAGAACTGAACAAACTTTCTAAAAGGAGGAAAAGCAGATGCCGATAAGAAGAATTAATTATAAGCAAAAAGGCAAAATTTTTAATATGCAACGCTTTTCTATTCATGATGGACCTGGGATTAGGACAATAGTGTTTTTTAAAGGTTGTCCTTTAAAATGTGATTGGTGTAGTAATCCAGAATCACAGGATCCATTAGTTCAAATTATGTTTAATGAAAAAAATTGTATTGAGTGTAAAAAATGTGAAAAAAATTGTCCGGCAGGCGCAATAGATATGCTAAGACCTGGAAGAATAGATAGAGAAAAATGCACAAGTTGTGGACTTTGCGCTGAAAATTGTTATCCAGGAGGTATTGTGAAATCTGGGGAAGAAACTACTGTAGAGAAGGTAATGACTGAACTAAAGAAAGAAACTATTCAGTTCAGACGTTCTGGAGGTGGAGTTACATTATCTGGAGGAGAAATGCTTATGCAACCAGAATTTGCAATTGAACTTTTAAAAGCTTGCAAGTCAATGGGATGGCATACTGCAATAGAAACTACAGGCTATGCTAGTGAAGAGACAATAGATAAGATAATTCCTTTGGTTGATTTAGTGCTTTTAGATATAAAACATTTAGATGATGAAAAACATAAAAAACATGTTTATGTAAGTAATGAAATAATAATAAGAAATGCTAAAAAAATTGCTGCTTTTGGCACAGAGCTTATTATAAGAGTACCTGTTATTCCACAATTTAATTGTGATAAAAACAGTATATCTGATATTGCTAAGTTTGCAAAAAGTTTAGGGATAGTAAAGCACTTAGATTTATTACCATATCATAAGCTTGGGGCCAATAAGTATGAGAACCTAGGATTAGATTATATAATGGGACAGGAAATTAAAACGCCAGATGAGGATACTATGAATAGCTTTAAAAAAATAGTAGAGGAATATGGATTGGAATGTTCTATTGGAGGCTGAAGATGCTTACAGTATTTCAAGCATTCAGCATATTATATTGCAAAGAATAAAAGAAGTAATTATTGATTATGATGGATAGGCATTTAATGCCTATCCATTGTTTTTGTTTTTAATCATATATATCAGATAACTCTATTTTAATCCGTTCTACTTTAGTTTCTTTTGTATAAATACTATTTTCATTAAAATTTTCATCTTTAGGTAGCAATTTTACAGGAATCTCTACTCTAAATTCACTGCCATTATCTAGAGTACTTTCTAATTCAATAGTTCCATTATGTATAACTACTAACTCCTTAACTAATGAAAGCCCTATTCCACTTCCTTCTCTGTTTCTAGATAGAGACTTGTCTACTTGAACAAACTTTTCAAATATAGAAGATTGTTTTTCAATAGGTATTCCTATTCCTGTATCTTTAACAGATATAACTACACTATTTAGCTTATTATATATATTAACTTCTATTTTCCCACCACTAAGAGTAAATTTTATAGCATTTGATAACAAATTCAGTATTATTCTTTCCATTGCATCTGCATCAAAAGCCATAAATCTTTCTTCTATTTCTGTATCAAAAACAATAGAAATATTTTTGTTTTCTACATAATCAACAATTGATGATACAATATTTTCTACTACATTTACTATGTCATTGTTTTGCATTTGTATAAAAAAATGACCTGCATCAATCTTTGTTATATCTATAAGATTACCAATAATTCTAAGTAACCTATAGCAATTTTGTTTCATTATATCTGTATATTTTTCTATGTTTTTATCTTCTTGCTTAACTTCACTATTTTTTAATTCTATAACCTGAAGAGCACTAAAAATTAAATTTAGAGGTGTTCTGAGTTCATGAGAAATATTTGAAAAAAAGTTTGTTTTCAATTTATCATAATTCATAAGTTCTATAATCATCTTTTCATTTTGCTGATTATTCTTAAAATCTGTTATATTAAACCCTAACAAAATCAACCCTTTATAAGTTCCATCATCACTAAATAGAGGTATTCTCAATGTATCATAAATTTTATTAATGTTCTCTCTTTCATCTTGCACTACTTCCTCACTTCTATATACAGTGCCTGTTTTCAATGCTTCCTCATCCTTATTTGACCAATTTTCTAATACATATTTTGCCTGAGTTGATATATTAGTTAATTCCCCGATATTTTTATCCTTACAATCTTTTTCATCGATATTTAGTAATGTTAAAAGTACATTATTTATATCAAGAAACTTACCTTTAGCACTTTTAAAATAAATTATATTAGTAGTAGAATTTATTAATGTATTTAACAAATTTTCACTTTCAGATAATAATCTTTCAGCACGCCTACGTTTGTTTATATTAATAATGACAAAAATCGTTGCTCCTATAATTATAAATATAACAATAGATGAGGCATATAAAATTTGTTTTTTAGACATATTATAAGATTTATGAGGTTCATTAACTATCTCTGATCCTTTAGGCAAATCCTTCATATCAATAGTAAATTGTTTTAATTTATCATAATTAAATACGTATCTATGAGATGAATCCTCAGTAACAGGTATATCAGAAACTTTTTCACCATTCAATATTTTCAAGGCTAGTTTACCTACTTCTTTTCCTAAGTCATTACCATATGTAACCACGCCTCCAACACTTTCTTTGTTAGTCTGGATATAACCTGTAGAATATATGGGTATAAATGTATCTTTGAAAAGTACATTTACAGTTTCCCCAATTGAAATATCCTTACCCTTATTATTTTTAGTTGTTCCATTAGAATCAAAATAAATAATAGTATCTTTAGGTAAGCTTTTTACTCTTTCTTTAAGTTTTGTAACATTTTCCTCATCAGAAAATAAAAATTTAACTTTGTCTTTATATAAAGGTATTAAACCTTCTATAAGATTTTTAGTAATTATTCCCCTTGGGTTTTTATTTGTAATTATAAATATTTGCTTAGTACTTGGATGAAGCTTTAAACCAACATCAATGGTACTTTGAATATCCGGACTCTTTGAAAGCCCTGTAAAAAGAGGATTGGCGTTAATCATAGACTTATTAAAGTTATAGACTCCACAAAATACAACTGGAGTTTTAGGAAACAAGGTATCTCCATATTTCTGTAAGAATTCAAATGCATTATCATCTAAAGTAATTACAACATCAAATTTTGTGCTTCTAAATTTATATTTAAATAATTTATAAACTATCTGCGAATACTCTTCTTCAAAATTATAACCTGAGTCCAAGTATTGAATTTTAACATCTATATTTTTTTTACTATTTACAAACTCTGAATTTATTGCAGATGTAATTTGTCCAGTCCAATTTATGGATTGATTTCCAGCGGCAATACTACTATCATTACCATATGAATTTAAAATCAGTACATTTTTCTGAACTGTATTTTCGGCATGAACAGAACTTTGAAGAAAAAGAAAAAAGATTATAAAAGATATTAAGAAAATATAATATTTTGTATATTTATTAATTGTCATATAAGAATTAAATCCTCCTGAAAAAAATTATATACATTGATTACTTCAATGTTAATTACTTTTTATATATTTTTCTACTTTATATTACAAGTTATGTATATGTATTCTACATAAAATATAAATTTCCTTTTTTTTTCTGTGTTTTACACAATTTTAGGAACACTCTTTTAGCAAGTTCAGGCGGTCTTCCTTCGCAAATACACTTGAGATAATTATTTTTATTTTTTATACAAATTCCGCAGGATAATTGCGAATGTATGTTGAATTATGCTAAATAGAATATTTTGGAGGCCTGAATAAAAAATATAACGATAACTTTGGCCATTTAGAAGGGGATAAATGTTTAGTTAGTGTTGCTAAAACTTTGAAAAAATTGAGTGATGGACATTATTTTGCTGCAAGGTATGGTGGTGATGAATTTGTAATTGTGTTACCAAAGTGTTCAATTGAGCATGCAATTAGATTTGGGGAAAACAAAAGAAATAAAATGGTAGAGCTAAATATTTCACATAAATTCTCGAAAATTTCAAGTAGAGTTACGCTATCAATTGGGATCTCTTTTATAATTCCCAGCAAAAATGTTTCAATAAATGAATTCATAGAAAAAGGTGATACCCCGATTTATATTGGTAAAAGAAATGTTTGATATTCAATAGGAACCAGCGGGAAACCTAATAACAAGTACGATGTTACATTGGATGGTAACGTATAAAAGGAGTTGATTTTTATGAAATATACAATTGCAATCTGTGATGATGAACCTGTTCAAGTAAGAGTTATTGAAAAATATATGGAATCATTCAACAAAGAAAAAAAATTTCATATCATTTGTTCTAACAGTGGTGAACAATTACTTTCCCAAATACAATACAAGCCTGCACACATTTGCTTTTTAGATATCCAAATGAAAGGAATGAATGGACTGGAAATAGGAAAAAAAATTAGAGAACTTAATAAAAATGCAATCATTATATTTATTACAGGATTTAAAGATTATGCATTGCATGCTTTTGGCATAAAGGCTTTTGACTACATTATCAAACCGATTACGGAGGAGAGATTTAAAAATTTATTTCAAGAAATATCCGAAAAGCTGAAAAGTACCTATCCTTATGCAGAAGAGGAAAAAGACCTAACTATAAAAACTAAAGAAGGTATCTACAACATTAAATACGATTCCATCTACTATTTTGAAAAACATTTGAGGAAAATCATTGCTGTGTGCAAGGGAAAGAATTTAGAATTTAATGAAAGTTTTAAAAACTTAAAAGATCATTTAGATATGACTTCTTTTACCCAATGTCATCAAGGATTTATTGTAAATAATAAGAAAATTTCCTTTTACAAAAATCAACAAATTTGTGTGGAGAAAATAGAGCTATATATTCCTGTAAGCAGAGCATGTGTGAATGAAGTTAGGAGAATTTCCTGTCATAATTTATTCCGTTAGGAGGTGGGATACATGTGCTTTTTATGGGAAGCTTATGAATTCTCAATTAATCTACTAGAATGTTACATGTTGTACTTTTTTCTTACTCTAGTTCTTCAAAAAAAAATTAAAAATAATTATACGGTTGTTTTCATTATTCTATTTCAAAGCATCCTTCTTCAATTTATAAATAAAGGGTTAGGGAATACAAGAATTTTGGGGTTTATCCTCATTTTATGTGTTACTATTGTAATTTATTTTATAAACCTTAATTGCAACTTAAGAAATCTATTTTTTGTAATGATTCTGTTTATGGGATGTCTTGCAACCTTTGATTTTGTCGGTGTTATTATTACAAGTATGGTATTTCACGTTTCTCCAAGTCTTCTTGTGCAAAAAAATATTTATAGAGTAATCAGTGCAGTGACTACCCGAATAGTCATGTTATTTTTTATACAATTTAAAGTAAGTACTTCTTATATAAGAAAAATTCTTATTTACCAAATTACTATTGTTTTAATGATAAACATATTTTTCAATTCTATTTTTTTTAATATATATGAGGGGAAATCTTTTTTTAAAACTAATTTTTTTATAGGATTCATTACCCTCTGTATAATACTTTTCAGTTTTGTTATCATGAAAATTATCCAGCAAATTTTACTCTATTCAAAAAAAGAAGTAGAATGGTCTCTACAAGAAATAGAATATAAAAAGCAGATCTTTTATATGAACAATATACAAGAGTTAATTCATACATTAAGAGCACAGAGGCATGACTTTAACAACCATATCAATTGTATCTACGGGCTTTTAAAGACAGGAGAGATAAATGTCGCAAAAGAATATTCTGAAAAACTAGCAAGTCAAACATCAGAAATTAATACTATTCTAAACATAGATATTCCTATTATTGCAGCATTGTTAAATTTCAAGTTATCTATCGCAAAAGAAAGAAAAATTGAATTATATATAGATATAAATTTACCTAAAGATATTAAAATAGATCCTGTGAATATCTCTATACTTTTAGGAAATGCACTAGATAATGCCATAGAAGCTTGTGAAAATATAGCAGATGGAAATAAGTTCATTCGAATCAAAATGTATATAGAAAAGGTACATCTAATCATTAAAATTACCAATACCACAAACAGAGCAAAACAGGAAGGTACAGAGGAACATAAAACAACACATCCCGATAAGGAAAACCATGGGTTCGGACTTGAAAATATAAATTACATAGTAAACAAATATGATGGTTTAATACAAATAGAAGAAAAAGAAAATTTATTTATACTGAACATTGCTCTTTTAATAAAATGATAATAGAATTACCCATAAATTTACAAAAAAATATTCGATTATGACATTTCAACAACCAATCATGCAAACGCCATTTAAACCTTTACACAAATATGTATAATTATAATAAAAGAAGCAAAATTTTGAAAGTAAAAAAGGGGGAAATGTAATTATGAAGAAAACAAAATCTTTGATTATATTAATCTTTACAGTTGCAACATTTTTTATGACCGGTACAGCTTACGGTTGGAATGGTAATAAGGATGGAACGGGAACTCATGCAGTGATTACGGATCAAGCAGTGGAAATGTTAAATAACGACCTAGATCCAGGTGAACCACAGAAAGTAAAAGATAATATAGAACTTTTAAATGAATATATTAATGATTTGAAAATTGGGTCTACTTTCCCAGATTTTGATCCAAATGGATATGATTTGTATCAAGACCACTTCTGGGATCCAGATACAGGATATAATTTCACTCATACGGCGCCATGGTATACTAGTTATACTGTTACAGAAACAGCAGACAGTCAAAGTAGAAAATTTTCAGCATTGGCTTTAAATGAATGGAAAAAGGGGAATTACCAAGATGCTTCAAAACTACTTGGACAAGCTATTCACTACTTAGGAGATATCAACTGCCCTTATCATGCTGCGAATATTACAGCGGTAGATAGCGCAGGACATGTCAAATATGAGACATATGCTGACAATAACATAGGCAAGTATCTTCTTAATACAATGAATGGAACAACTAAGGAGTCAGTATATGCGAATGTTATTACAACAGCTGATTTTTCAAATTGGATTACAAAAAACAATACTTACTGGGGAAAGCTTTCAAAATCATTATATTTTTCCAAATCTACAATGTCTAACTCATATGCAGATTGGGATTATTCTCTGGGACAAGCATTACCAAATTCTCAAAAAAGTATAGCAATGTTCCTATATAGGTTTATAAATGAAGCATCGAATACTGTGCCAGTAGGATCACTTAACTTTAATCAATTACAAGTTGTTATTAAAACAGCAGACTTTGATTATGCAAGTACCGACGATTATGTATACTTTGGCATTGAAACACAGGATGGGCAGAAATTTGAATTGCCCTTGGACAATCCGGGGAATGATTTTAAAAGAAATCAAACAGACAGCTATAATTTGACTTTACCTAAAACTATTAATGCAGATACTATTACAAATACATGGTTAAGAAAAGCTATATACACCGCTCCGGGAGATGATTGGAAGCCTGAAAATATAAAGGTAATCATTTGCGGAGAGGTAAGACAAGATTTAAATATTACTTCAGTGTTAAGTGGAGACGTTAAATATACGATGCCTTTTAGTTTAAAATAAGAGTGCTAGAAATGCTATGTATTTAGTATTTTATAAAAGTTGAAAAGAATTTTTCAAAAAAAATATTATGCAAAAGGGATTTCTAAATATGGAAATCCCTTTAACGGTATTTTTGAAAGTAACTTAATTGTAGTTGTGTAACATTCATTATGTCATAACAATTAATTTATAAAGGTGATTATTTAACAATGAGACCTAGTATGCTCGATAGAGAAACAGCTTGCATAGTGTTAACTATTGCACCCTTAACATCAGCAATATTTACTCCTATACCTTCAAGATCGCAACTAGTAAAATCTATTCCTTTAAGACTTGTAAAATTCATTTGAGCATGGAGTAGATTAGACTCTTGAAATTCAACTTTTAAAAATTTTGAATTTTGAAAGTCGGAAGATCGTAATTGACATTGAAGGAATGCAACTTGCTTACAATTAGAATAACTAAAAAAAGCAAATTGACCGTTACAATTTTTAAAAATCACATTTCTAAGGGTGGCTTCATTTAAATTAATACCAATAATCTTACAGTTCACAAATTCTACTCTATGTAATGAAGCCTCATTAAAATCTACATTGGATAAATCACAATTTTCAAATCTCACATCCACAAGTTCTATGCGTCTAAAAGCTATCTTATTAAAAATAACTTTTTTAAATATAACTTGTTTAAAATTTACCATGTCTGCTTTATGGTTTTCTAAAGAGCAATCACTAATTGTTCCATAAGAAAATATAGCTTCATCCACTATATTTTCCTTAGATAACTCTATGATATCTAAATCGCTATCAAATTTAGGTCTTAAAACTTTCGTTTTTATTTTATTGTTTTCCATGTGTAATACCTCCATTTTAATCTAAAAACAAACAACCCTACGTAAAGGTATGCTCTAAACGAACACTTCATTTATTCTTTTTTTATAATTACAAATATAATTATAACATTTTTTCTCTAAATAAAAAATTAAAGGATTGTAGACTTATTAAGCTAGCAATGGTCGTTGTTTAAAAGAGCTTTCACGGAAACTCCTTAGCTCCTGTGATTACTCATTTTTAGTATCATTAATTTTTGTTGATTCCCCCACTTTTTTTGCATAAAACACTTGACAAGCCTGTAAAATTTTGCGGTCCTCCTCTTAAAGACATGTTTTAATAGGAGGATTATTTTATGCTTAAAAATTGGAGCTCTCATGCTGATTATCAGCAATTTATTATTTTAAATCTCTCATGTTTCTACAAAGCTTTTCCTAAAAAAATTATAGAACTTGAACCTTCTATCTCTAAGTTGTATTGCTTAGACTTAGATATTCTTAGAGAGATATTAAAACCTTATTATTCTAATATTGGTAGACCTGCAACTCTTCAACCTGAGATATTTCGTTCATTTTCTTTAATGCTTTTTCAAAAGGAAACAAGCATTACCAACTGGGTTAAAAAGATTCATGCCTGTGAGTTACTTGCAACCTGTATAGGCTGCACTAAAAATAATGTCCCATCACTTGGTGCTCATTATGATTTTATCTCTAGATTATGGCTTTCAAATCTGTCTACCGACAGGGTAAACCTAAAAAAAATATATTCGTATAAGAAGAAACCCTCTAAAATTAAGGCACCCGGGAAAAATAAAAAGCTTCCTAATAAAAAAACTGGTGTTGTTAAGAGAATTTCAGATTTTTTTGAAGCTGGTCGCTCATTTTCCCTAAGAGCCGAAAGGCTGCTTCAAAAAATATTCTCATTAGTTGCTGTAGAACCCTCTTTTAATCTTAACTTAATAGAAAAAGATAACCTTACAGTTGGCGGCGATGGTACTTGTGTTCACTGTAAGTCTTCTTACTATGGTTCTAAAGTTTGTGACTGCCGTGAAAATGGAATTTACGATTGCAAATGCCCTCGTAGACTTTCTGACATAAATGCTAATTGGGGTTGGGACAGCCATGAAAATCGTTGGTTTTATGGCTACACTCTCTATGCTTTATCTGTCTATAATAAAAAATATAAGATAGATCTACCTATTTATCTACGATTTGTAGAGGCAAGCAGACACGACAGTGTCACTGGAATAGTAGCATTAGCTGAATTTAGAGAACTGTTACCGCAGTTCACTATATCAAATTATGTTCTTGACTCAGCTAATGATAACTACCCTACATATGAATTATGTTCTAAATGGAACATTAATCCCTTTATTGATCTGAACTCCAAAAACAAAGGAAATTCAAAATATCCAGTTACTCTAGATATTAATGAAAAAGGATTTCCTATCTGTATTGGTGGCCATGAAATGGTCTATAACGGTTATGAAAAAAGTCGTTCACGCCTTAAATGGCGTTGCCCTTTAGTTTTAAAAAAGGTTGCTAGTTGCTCTTGCTGTGAACAGTGCTCACCTTCACCTTATGGGCGAGTAATCTACACTAAACCATCATGGGATTTGCGGTTGTTTACTCCTGTGCCTCGCGGCTCAAAACAATGGAAAACTATTTATAAAACTAGAACCTGCTCAGAACGTATAAACAATCGTATTCTAAATGATTATAAAATTCATACTTTACGAATACATGGTAAAAAACGTTATTCATTTATGACTATGATTGCTGGAATTAATATTCATCTAGATGCAAGACTTAAAGTTTCAGGTTTTAGTATTTTAAATTTATTAGAGTAGCTGTTTGACAATTAAGTACTTTTTTCTGAAAATTCCTGCATCGTGTAGGCTTGTTTGCTATACCTATTTTTATTCCTAACTGCTCTCTGAACATAAAAATTATAGCACTATAATGACTCTATACATAATTAAGTTTTACATATTAGTTTCCGTGACTACTCTAAAATACAAAGCTTGGTTATAATATAAGAGAATTAGAATATTCATTAAAGTGTGGAGGGGATATATGAAAAAAATAGATTTTATAGACATAGCAAAGAAATAAGAAAAGATGGAGAACTAATAGGCCTTGCACCAAATTTTGATAATAATTTAGGATTATCAGGAGTTCTTAATAATAAGGGTTTAGAAAATACCTGGTATTCAACAGCGTTTACAAGGAATAATTATAAACCAATATTAGAAGAGTATGATTACGATCTACCTAAGATTGATTTAGAAGAGATAAAAAGAATTATAAATGATACATTGGAAGATTTTCCTATACTAAGGTCGGAATCTGGATTTAGTGAAATTGTATTTAAAATAATAAAAAATAATTATGAAGAATTATTAAAGTAAGAACATATGGGGTTGTTGAAGCACTAATTAGAAAAGAAAAGTAAAAGGGAGTTAGTGGAATATGATGGTTGAAATAGATACTTTTAATAAAGGAACAATCACCAGTGATTCCATTGCATTTAAAGAGGCGAATCTAGAGTGTGATTCAAACTGTTCTACAGGGGGTAATGATTATTTACTACCAAAGTTAACATCTTCATTAAAAAGGGCAAAGAGCATAGATATTATAGTAGGATTTTTAATGGAATCAGGAGTTAAATTGCTTATAAATGATTTAAAACAGATAGCAGATAAAGGAGTTAGAATTAGAATCTTAACAGGAAATTATCTTAATATCACTCAGCCTCAAGCTTTATATTTAGTAAAGGATGCTCTAGGAGATAAAGTAGATTTAAGGTTTTATAATATTACTAATAAATCATTTCATCCTAAATCATACATATTTGAATATGAAGAAGATGGAGATATTTTTATAGGATCTTCTAATATGTCGAGTTCTGCATTAACTAGTGGCATTGAGTGGAATTATAGATTAAATATGAATAAAAACGTAGATGATTTTACACATTTTAAGAGTGTTTTTGAAGATTTATTTTTAAATCATTCTATAATTATTGATGATGAAGAGATGAGAAGATATTCATCAGTATGGAAAAGACCTAAAGTCTTTAATTATTTAGAAAAAGCTGAAGATAACAAAGAAGAATTTGGTACAGTAATTCCAATGTACGAACCTAGAGGTGCACAGATTGAGGCTTTATATGAGCTGAAAAGATGTAGAGAAGAAGGCTTAGATAAAGGATTAGTTGTGGCTGCAACGGGCATAGGTAAAACTTATTTAGCAGCTTTTGATTCACTTAATTTTCAAAAAATTCTATTCGTAGCTCATAGAGAAGAAATATTAAATCAAGCAGAAACATCTTTTAAAAATATTCGGCCTAATATTAAAACTGGATTCTTTAGTGGTAAAATTAAAGATAGTAATTGTGATGTGCTATTTTCTACAGTCCAAACCCTGGGGCAAAAGCAGTATCTATGTGATGAATATTTTAAAAAGGATGAATTTGATTATATTATAATAGATGAATTTCATCATGCAGCAGCAGGTAATTATGCGAATGTATTAGAATATTTTACTCCAAAATTTCTTTTAGGACTTATTGCAACTCCAGAGAGATTGGATAACAAAGATGTATTTGCCCTTTGTGATTACAATATTGTTTATGAAGTTAGATTAAAAGGAGCAATAGACAAGGGTTGGCTCGTTCCCTTTAGATACTATGGAGTTTTTGATGAAACAGATTATACAAAAATATCCTTTAAAAATGGTAAATATGATGAGGCAGAACTAGAAAATGCATTGATGATTAATAAACGTGCAGATTTAATTCTAAAACATTATAAAAAATATAATAGTAGACGAGCTTTAGGATTCTGCAGCAGTAGAAGACATGCAAATTACATGAGCAAATATTTCAATGAAAATGGAATAAAGGCTTGTGCTGTAATGAGTGGCAAGCAATCTGAGTTTTCAATGCAACGAGGCGAAGCAGTGGATAAATTGAAAAAAGGAGAATTGAATATTATATTTTCTGTGGATATGTTTAATGAGGGCTTAGATATTCCTGAAATTGATATGATATTACTTTTAAGACCGACAGAATCTCCAACTATTTTTCTTCAACAACTTGGACGTGGGTTAAGAAAGTACAAAGATAAGAAATATTTAAACATACTAGACTTTATAGGTAATTATAAAAAGGCTCACTTGATTCCATTCTTTCTAAGTGGGGATTTAAAAGACATTGCCAAAAAGGCTAAACAAGGTAAATTACCTAGAGAAGAAGAATATCCTGAGGATTGTATAGTAGACTTTGATTTTCAGGTAATTGATATATTTAAGAAGATGATGCAGCAGCAAAAGAATATATTTGATCTATTAGTGGATGAATTTAATAGAATAAAAGAAGACTTGAAAACTAGACCAAGTAGACTTCAAATGTATACTTATATGGATGATGATCTTTACAATGTAATAAGATCCAGAGGCGAATTAAATATATTTAATGATTATTTAGGCTTTCTAAATAAAATAAATGAAATTTCAGAAGAAGAGAAACTATTTTTAAAAACTGTGGCTTATGGATTTTTAAATAATATTGAAAAGACTTCAATGACCAAGACTTATAAAATGCCATTACTCCTAGCTTTTTATAATAATGGTAACATTAATTTGAAAATAGATGAAGAAATCATTTTTCAAAGCTTTAGGAATTATTATGATAAACCTTCAAATGTAGTGGATCTTTTGAGACATGATTCAAGTAAAAATTTTAAGAACTTTAGTAAAAAGGACTATCTAAGAATTGCAGAAAACCCAATAAAGGCATTTTTAAATTCTGCAAAAGATTTCTTTTATAGAGATAAGTCATATTTTTGCTTAAAGGATGATTTAGGTGAATTTATTGAAAATCCTGAATTTATAGCTCATTTTAAAGATATTATTGATTATAGGACTAGGAGATTTTATAAGGAAAGACTTGAGAAGTTAGAAAAATAAATATGATGACAAAGCCATCCATAGAGAAAAATTATGGATGGTTTTGACTATTCATAAACACTTTCAAGGACTATGCCTTTTTCAAAGCCGCCTCTTTCTTCTTTTTTAGCATTTCTTTTATTAATTAAATCTTTTTCAGAATATCCAAGAGTGCTTGCAAGACCAAATAGAACTTCCATAATGTCAGCAAGTTCTTCGAGGTTTTTAGCTTCTAGATATTCTGATACTTCTTCATTTAATTTGGTTTCGAGTAATGGTAGTAGTTCTTCTTCTTTAGCATAGTGAATATCAAAGCTTTTACCAGCGGATTCAATGATTTCAGGGATTTTGTCGCGGACTAGTTTGTTGTAGGTTTTCATGGGGGACCTCCTTTGGTGATTGGATGAGTTTATTATAGCATATGGTGGGAATATGAGGTTAATGCAACAGAACAAATGATAAAGTGTTGTTTATAAAGAAATGTTGGCAAAGTTCCTTTTAGTGGGTATGCATTAAATAATGGTAAATATATAGACGTAAGGAAAAATAATGTTTTGATGAGAGGGGATAATTTAGTTGAGAATTGTTTCGTGGAATTACAATGGAGCATTTAGGAAAAAATATAAATATATTCAAGAATTAAATTCTGATATTTATGTGATACAAGAATGCGAAGATCCTGAAATAACTTAGGATGAGGGATATAAAAAGTTTGCAAGCAATTAATTATGGGTAGGCCATAAAAATAAGGGCTTGGGTATTTTCGCAAAAGATACAATAACGTTGAAAGATAACCAATGGAAAACATATGGATTAGAATGGTTTATTTCTTGTACGGTTAATGATAAATTTTCTTTATTAGGAGTATGGGGATGTGGCAGTTATATAGAAGATATCTATGTTTATTTTCAAATACATAATGAAAAGTTGAAAAATATGTTGATTTGTGGTGACTTTAATAGTAATAGCTGCTGGGATAAAAAGCATAAGCGTAGGACGCATTCATCAGTAGTAAATGGATTAGAAGGACTAGGGTTATATAGTTGCTATCATTTAAAAGAAAATGAGGTTCAAGGTAAAGAAAACAAACCCACATTCTTTATGTATAGAAAGAAAGAAAAACCTTATCATATAGATTATTTTTTCTGTGAAAAAGAAAAAGTTAATGGTTTAGAGATAGGTGAGTTTGAAGATTGGATAGGTGTAAGTGACCATATGCCTGTAATTTTAGATAACAATACTTTGATTTGAAAGAAAGGTAATTTGTAATGTATACAAGATAATATTTAATAAAGAAGAGTGAACAAAACTCAATAGGTACAGTTAAATCATCTTCTGCGAAGCTGATTATCTTCTTAGAAGATGCATTAACCTACGATAATTGTTATTAGAACTATGCGGTTACATGGCAAGTTATGTTATTGTCATGAATTAAATTATAAAGATATTTGTGAAATATCAGATATTTAGGTGTAAAAGAAGGGTATATGTGTTAATGTGTTGAACAATAAATAATAATTGGGAAAGATGTTCAACATAGTAATTGAAACCATGGAAGAATATAGTGGAAAAGTAGAGTAAAGCATACTGTAAATATTTTTATGTTGTTGATAATTATATATTAATTTCCAATATGGATAGATTAAATAATTAAAAATAGGAATATTATAAAATTAAATTTATATTCCAAAGTGGATAGATTAAAAAAAAACGTTTATATTTAATATTATATGATAAAGACTAATCATAAACAATGGATAATATTTAATACTTTATGATAAATTTCTAAAAATGGGTAAGTTGTAAAATGGAATGACCATAGAACAAAAAATAAAGACTCAAGAGAAAAAATCTTGTACAATGTTAAGTGACTAAACCAACACAAGTACAGGAGGATTTCAAATGAGTCAATCAAATTTTATCACAGAGAACAAAAAAGGTAAACACCTAACATATGAGGATCGTATAAAGATAGAGACATTATACAAAATGGGGCTAAATTCAAGCTGTATTGCGGAGCAAATAGGTGGACGTTCAGAGCGTACAATAAGGCGTGAAATTGCTAAAGGAATAGTAGAATTATTGAATAGTGATTTAACCACTCGAATGGAATATAGCGCAGAAATTGGGCAGTCAGAACATGACAGACAAGGCACAGCAAAAGGGCCTGCATTGAAAATAGGGAAAGATCACAAATTGGTGAAGTACTTAGAAAAAGCCATTGGTAAATATGGCGAATCTCCGTATGCAGCTATTCAAAATATAACAAATAAAGAGCTACAATTCGAAACAACTATTTGCTTCAAAACTGTGTATAACTATTTGGATAATAATTTATCCTTAAACATAAGTAACAAAGATCTGCCTGTTAAAAAGAATGCCAAAAAGAGAAACTATAAAAAAATAAGGCCAGCGTATAACAATACCAAAGGAACAAGCATATCAGAAAGACCTACAGCGGTAGCTGCACGTGATGAGATAGGGCACTGGGAAATGGACACCGTAGTAGGAAAGCAGGGTACAAAGACTGTATTAATGGTGTTAAGCGAAAGAGAACTAAAGTATATTATGCCCATCCATACAGTTCATGGGAACGAGGCACAAACGAGAATATCAATAAAATGATACGACGATTTTTCCAAAAGGTGTGGATATTTCAGCATTCTCTAAAAAACAAATTATGCAAATACAGCACTGGATCAACAATTATCCAAGAAGGATTTTTAACGGTTTATCTGCTAATATGATGGAACAGAAAACCATTATAACTTAACATTATATTTTTCTTGAAAATTTCGGACATTTTATATTGCAATCTACACAAATTTCTAAAAATGTAATAAAACATTGACATTAGAGTTTGTTTGTTTTACAATAAATTCATATTGGGTTATATTATGTAATGAATACTATAATATTAAAGGGTTTTTTTAAAAGATATTTAAAGCTTTACAATATTCGTATGGGTGATACCGAAAAGCGGTATTCAACTTGGGGGTTAAGACTAATCAATTAGGTAGTATGAAGCTGGATAATTATATAAATAGAGGCTTAAACTTTAGGGAGGAGAAAACGATGAGATTTAAAATAGAATTAGAGTTGAAAAATGAATATTTACCTTTGGATTACCGACCATCTGTAATTAGTTTATTTAAACATAGTTTAACTGCATATGATAATGGTAAACATTTTAGTACTTATTATGAAATAGGTAAGGACAAGCCTTTTACATTTGCAGTAGGTATACCAAGTAGTAAATTTACAAAAGAAAAAATATTAGTACCAAATAGAAAAATTAATATTACTTTTAGCACAGGTGATATAGGAACAGGTATAGTATTTTTCAATGCTTTATCAATGCAGAAAAACAAACTCTATCCTTTGGCATATGAGAATGTAATGATTGTAAAAGATATTTTAATTGAAAAAGAAATTGCGATTACAACAGGTAGTATTGATATTATGTTTAAATCTCCTTTATGTGTAAGAAAACATAGCAGGGGAAATAACAAAGATACATATTATTCTTATGAAAAAGTAGGCTTCTATGAAGCATTTAATAAAGTGTTAGAGTTTCAAATATCTAATTCTAGTACTTTAACCACTTCTATTTTAGAGGGCTGTTCTATAATGCCGGTGCAATGTAAAAAAACTGTGGTTAGACACCATTCACAATTTGTAGAAGTTACAGTAGGTATGTTTAGTTTGAAAGGTAATATAGCATTGCTCAATTATTTGTATACAGGGGGCATTGGAAGTCGCAAATCAAGTGGCTTCGGAATGTTTGAAATAATGAGGAAGGGGACACTATGAAAAGCATAATAGAAAATGAAAAATTCAACACTAAAATGGAAGCCTCAGATTGGAGATACGGTGCTAGTATAGTGGGAATAATAAAATATTTTGATTATCTTGTGTTTAAGCAATACGAGGTACAATCTAACTTATATGAAATTGATGATGATGTTATATCATATGATAGCGAAAAAATTACAGAGGAAAGATACTTGCTATTTGTTGAGTATTATTTTGAAAGTGCTATGCATCATAGGGTAATTGAGCAAATATTAGATAATAACGAATTTACTGATGATCAAATAAAATTAGTAAATGATAAATTAAAAGCTAATGTTATTATGAAAAAGGTTTTCGGAGAAATTAAATTTTCAGGCGAAAACAAAGAAATTATATTACAAAAGATTAATGAAAACAGACTATTATTGATAAAAGAAACATACAGGAGTGGAAAAAGTTTGTATGCAAATTTTGCCAATACTAACAGTCTATTTGCAGAGCCGGGTGTCATTTGTAGAATACAAAATTATAACATAGATGTACCTAAAAAGGGCAAATCAATCTCATATAATTGGGATTTCAAAACATATAAGTGGGAGGATGAAAAGGAATTTGATTTTATTCCATTTGCATTTTCAAAGTCATATGAAGGTTTTTTTATAAATAACAACTATTCAATAAAGCAAGTTTTTGATACAAATAATTTGATTAGTAATAGTGATAATCCTAGAAGTACATTGTTCTGCGATTTGAAAAATTCTTCTGGCTTTATAGACTTTGATGTTGAGGTAATTATTAAAAATAGAGACGTTGATTATTTTGAAACGTTGTATATTAGAAAAGATGCCATCAAAATATTCGCAGAAATAAAAAATTATAAAGCTATTAAGATGAAATATAAAGTTAATGATAATTATTATATGAATTTTGAAAAAATAGTCACAGATAACATATTAAATAATATAAAAATTGATGCTCTAATAGAAATACTATTAAAATCTAAATCCAGTTACACATATAATATTAAAACACTCATAGAAATTAATACACTAATTTATGGAGGGGATAAAATGGACAAGCAAATGAAATCTGCTTATGCAAGTGCTAAAAGAGTAATGAAAGAAATTCCAGAAAACAAAGTAAATAGTTATAAGCAGAAGTTAATAAGTGCAATAACATTTAAAGATTACGAAAGGTTTTGTGAAATATTATTACAGTTATCTTCCTATTCGGGGGTTGTTTTTCACTTTGCATATGACTTATTTGAGAACTTTGATGAAAATAAAAATATAGCCTATACGTTTATAAATGCACTTAATAATGAGTCTAATAAAGATAATGGAGGAAAAAAAGATGAATAAAAAAGCATTAACACTTACAGTTGTGGCAAATATGACATCTAATTACGGAGAGGGTCTTGGAAATATATCAAGTGTTCAGAAAGTTTTTAAAAATGGTAAGAGTTATGCAACAAGGAGTAGAGAGAGTCTTAAAAACGCTATAATGGTACAAAGTGGCATGTATGGGGATCTACAAACTGTGGTAGATAAAAAAGTAAATCAAAAAGTTGTGTCTGATGAGCTTAATGCTACAAATTGCAGAGCTTTAGAGGGTGGATATATGAATACAACTGGAAATACATATATTCGAAAGAGTTCCTTCTATTTAACTGATGCAATTGCTTGTGATGATTTTGTAAATGAAACAAGATTTCATAATAATCTTTATCTTGCATCAAATTTTGCAAAAAATAATAGTTTAAATCTACAAGCAGATGCGGGAAAATGTGGACTTATGCCATACCAATATGAGTATGACAAAACCATGAAAATGTATAGTATAACCATTGATCTTGAAATGATAGGTAGGGACGAGAATTTTGAAACGCCAGAGGCTGATGCTAAGGAAAAGGCAGATAGGGTTATTGCTATATTAGATACAATTGAAACTCTTAATTTAGTGGTAAAAGGAAATTTGGATAATGCGGAACCACTATTTATTGTAGGTGGCCTAACTGATAGAAAAACTCATTATTTTGAGAATGTAGTAAAGGTGAAAGAGGACAAACTACTAATTACTGAAGATTTAAAAGATAGAATTGCAAAAGGGTGTAATGTAGCACTGCTTGAAGGTGGCAATTTTAAAAATGAATCTGGAATTAAAAGTGAATTACCATTGATTAGTGTTTCTAAATTTTTTGAGGATTTAAGGAATCAAGTTAACACACATTATGGGGTGTAAGCATGGAAGTTTTAAGAATTATACTAACGCAAAGCAGTGCAAATTATAAAAAAGAAGAAACTGTTTTAAATAAAATGACCTATCCACTTCCTCCATTTTCAACAATAATTGGAGCATTGCACAGCGCATGTGGGTATAAAGAATATCATCCAATGGATATTAGTATTCAGGGCAAATATGAAGCTATGCACAAAGAACCTTATACGGATTATTGTTTTTTGAACTCTACAATGAACGATAGAGGGATTTTAGTGAAAATGAAAAATCAAAACCTTTTATCAACCGCATTTGACAAGGTTGCTAAAGCAAAAGCAGCAACACAAAATGATTTCAGAAAAGGAATTACAATAGAGGTTATAAATAGAAAATTGCTAGAAGAATACAGAGTACTTAAAGACTTAACAGAAAAAATTGCGGAATTTAAAAAAGATAGAATTGACAAAGTATTAGGTCTTACTAAAAAACGTAAAAAGGCATTATTAGATAAAAAGAAAAAGTGTGAAGCAAATTCACCAGCATTTAAAGTGATTTCTAAAAGAGAAAAAGAAATAAAGGAATTAGAAAAAACAATTAAAGAGAGATTAAAAGAGTACAAGAATAAGGAATATGAAATACCATATTCAAGATTTGCAAGCCTTACAACTTCTTTAAAATATTATGAGGTTTTAAATAATATAGAATTAATACTTCATATAAAGAGTGATAAAAATACACTTGATGAAATTAAAGACAATATATATAATTTAAAATCAATTGGTAGAAGTGAAGATTTTGTAGATGTTAAAGAAGCTTGTTTTGTAGATGTTGTAGATGGGATTGAAGACGAAGATGAAGTTATTAGTGAATATTCTGCATATATAAATTATGAACTTATAAAAAATGAATATGTAAATTTACGATCAAAAAAAGGAACTTCAGCAGATGGAACAAAGTATTATCTAAATAAAAATTATATTATAGAGGATAACAAACGGATTTTTGAAAAAAAGAAAGTTGTTTACACTTCTGAATATTCAGCAGAAGATGGAAGTGATAATCTTTATTTTGATATAAGTAAAGAAAAGTCATATATAGTTAATTTTAATTAGGGGTGATAGTATGGATTTATCCAATTACAATGCAAAACCTGACAAAACAATAAGGCAGCACACCGATGATTTATTAAGAAATCTTGATGTATTGCAAAATTTAAGATATATCAGAGACCATAATATATATGAACTTACAAAAATTTCTTGTGGATATCATGATTATGGTAAAGCGAATAGAGAATTTCAAAAAAGAATAAAAAACAATACTAAGTTTAATGAAAACACGGAGATAGCACACAATGTGTTATCTCTATATTTTATAGATAAAAATGAATTTAAGAATGTAGATGATTACTATAAAGTAGCATTTGCTGTTTTAAATCATCATAACTACTGTGATAACATTGGAATAATAGAAAATGGGCGAAGCAAAGAATTAATAAAGAACCTATTAAGTGATTTCAAAGTTAATGTAATTAAAAGAAGCACTATTAAAAATATAAACAAAGTAACAGAAAATCAGGACGCAATTCTTATAAAAGGATTTCTACACAAGTGTGACTATAGTTCAAGTGGAGAAATCTCAATTGAATATGAAAATGATTTTCTAAACGGTGGTCTTGATAATTTATTAGAAAAATGGAGAAGTGGAAACAGTAATGCGAACTGGAATGAGCTTCAACAGTTTTGTAAAGAAAATACAAATAATAACATTGTGGTTGTTGCCCAAACGGGCATGGGTAAAACAGAGGCAGGACTTCATTGGATTGGCAATAATAAAGGCTTTTTCATATTACCATTAAAGACAGCTATAAATTCCATATATAAAAGAATTAAAGAAGAAATTCTAGATGAAAACCAAATTCAAACTAAATTAGCACTTCTTCATTCGGATTCGTTAAGTTATTATAATAACGATAAAAATGATGAAATGGATATTATGGATTATTATAATCAGAGTAAACAGCTTTCCATACCTCTTAGTATTTCAACACTAGATCAATTATTTGATTTTGTTTTTAAATATCAAGGGTATGAACTTAAACTTGCTACATTATCTTATTCCAAAATAGTCATTGATGAAATTCAGATGTATGGAGCAGATTTACTTGCATATTTAATTTATGGACTCAAAATAGTAAATAAATTCGGAGGAAAGATTGCAATTCTAACGGCAACATTAGCGCCGTTTATAAGAGATAAATTAAAAGAGGGAGAAAATCCGATTGAGTTTGAAGAGAAAACATTTATAAATGATATAAAAAGGCATAATATTAAGGTTTATCATAGCCAAATTGATACTGATAGTATATATAATAAATTTGAAGAAAACAGTGAAAAGGGTATAAGTAATAAAATACTTGTAGTTTGTAATACTGTTAAAAAAGCACAGCAAATATACAATGAGCTTTTAGAAAAAGGAGTATCAAATATAAATATACTACATAGTAAATTTATAAAATGTGAAAGAGCCGAAAAAGAAAGGAAAATATTAGAGGTTGGAAAAACTGAAAATATTGGGACATGCATATGGATTTCTACACAAATTGTAGAAGCGAGTTTAGATATTGATTTTGATTATTTGTTTACAGAACTTTCGGATATAAGTGGATTATTTCAAAGGCTTGGTAGGTGTAACAGGAAAGGCATGAAATCTATAGAAGAACCTAATTGCTTTGTGTTTTTAAACATAGATAATAACCTTTTGACAAATGGAACTAAAGGAACTAAAGGTTTTATTGACAAGAAAATATATGAATTATCAAAAGAGGCATTAGAAGATGTAAATGGGATATTAACTGAAAGGAATAAAATAAATATTATAAATCAATATTTAACAACAGAAAATTTAAAAGGCAGCGATTATTTATTTAATTACAATAAATTTACAAAGTGGATAACAGATTTACCTCCTTATGAAATAGATAAAGAAGATGCAAAATTAAGAAATATAACATCTTATGATGTAATACCTAATAAAATCTATGAAGAGCATAAAGATCAAATAGATGAAAACTCTATAAAACTATTAAAGGTTGTAAATCGAAAATTAGGGAAAAAAGAGATAGATCAAATAAAATTAGAAAAAATAAAGTTAAAAGAAGAAATTAAAAAGTATACTGTGCCTGTTGGTATATATGATATATATTTTAAAGGGTCAAATGTACTTATTAAGAAGGTTCAACTAAGTAGATATGAATTTGTAAATGTTGTAAATTGCAATTATAACGAATTGGGATTTATACGATTAACCGGCAAAGAAGTAAAGGGACTTGAAGAAAGCTTTGATAATTTCTTGTAAAGGGAGTGATTGTTATGGATAAGCCAATTACTGGTATGATGATTTATTATTACATTGTTTGTAAGAAAAAACTATGGTACTTTTACAATCAGATACAAATGGAAGCAGACAATGAGAATGTTCAAATAGGAAAGGTTTTAGATGAAAATGCTTACGAAAGAGAAGAAAAACATATTAATATAGATGATGTGATTAGTATTGATTATATAAAAAGTAAGGGTATATTGCATGAAGTGAAAAAGAGTAAAAAAATAGAAGAAGCTGGAATAATGCAGGTTAAATATTATTTATATTATCTAAAACAAAAAGGGGTAAAAGACATTAAGGGAAAGATTGACTACCCTCTTCTAAAGCAAAGTATTGATGTAGAATTAACAGCTGAGGATGAAAAATATATAGAATCCGTTTTAATAGATATAAAAGAAATTGTAAATACACATTTGCCACCAATGCTTGAAAAAAAGAGGATTTGCAAGAAATGTGCATATTTTGAATTGTGTTATATTTAATGAAAGGGAGGAGTCGTATTGAAACGAAGCTTTTATATATATAATAATGGTGAGATACATAGAAAAGACAATACACTGCAATTTACAAATAGTGAAAATGAAACTAGAGATATTCCCATAGAACAAGTTGAAGATATATATATCATGTCGGAAATGAAATTTAATACGAAGTTTATAAATTTTGCATCAAAATATCAAATACCTATACATTTTTTCAATTATTATAGTTTTTATACAGGGAGTTTTTATCCTAAAGAGGCGTTACTTGCAGGTAATTTGCTAGTAAAACAAGTTAGACACTATGAAGACAATCAAAAAAGACTTTGTATAGCAAGGAAATTTATAGACGCTGCTGCTGCTAATATCTATAGAAATCTAAGATACTATAATGGTAGAGGTAAAGATGTAGGAAAACAAATGATAGAAATTGATTCTCTTAGGAAAAAAATATTAAAAACAGAGAGTATTAATGAATTAATGGGCGTGGAAGGTAATATTAGAAAACAATATTATTCAGCATGGAATACTATTGTTGATCAAAAAATAGATTTTGAAAAGAGAGTAAAAAATCCTCCAGATAATATGATAAATACAATGATTTCATTTGTTAATGGATTAGTGTATACAAGAGTGCTAGGAGAAATATATAGAACACAGCTTAACCCTACCATCAGCTATTTACATGAACCAGGAGTAAGACGATTTTCATTAAGCCTAGATTTAGCTGAAGTATTTAAACCAATTTTAGGGGATAGAATAATTTTTTCATTGTTAAATAAAAATCAAATAACGCCAAGCTGTTTTACAAAAGATTTAAATTACCTTCATTTAACCAAAGATGCATCTAAAACAATATCAATGAAGTTTGATCAAATGTTGAAAACAACAATTTATCATAAAGAGTTATCAAAAGATGTCACATATCAGCATTTAATAAGACTTGAGTGTTATAAATTAATAAAACATATAATGGATGAAAAAGAGTATGAAGGTTTCAAAATATGGTGGTAGGAGGAGTTTAATACAATGTATGTTGTCTTGGTATATGACATAAGTGGAGAGGAAAATGGACAAAAGGTATTGGGCAAAGTTTTTAAAATATGTAAAAAATATTTAACCCATATCCAAAATTCTGTATTTGAAGGTGAGATTACAGAAGGACAAAGAGCAAAATTAAATGCAGAATTAAATAAATTTATTAGGAAGAAATTAGATTCTGTGATAATATTTAAAAGTAGAAACGAAAGATGGCTTGATAAGGAATTTTGGGGTAAAAATGATGATGCATTATCTAACTTTTATTAATACTAATGAACTGTCGATGTGACATAATGTGAAAGCACCGGGAGTACGACAAACCGTTGTGCGTTAAGGTTTTACGGTATCAAAATATTAAGTTTATGGTATTATTAACTTAATAATATATATAATAAAAAGACATCGACAAAAACTATGGTTGAAACGTCCACTAATAGGGACTTAAAGGGCAAACGTATTTTAATCTATCCATATTGGAATGTAGATTGTGTTAGAGCATGTTTTACATTCTTCTTGCTTTTCATTTTAATCTATCCATATTGGAATGTAGATTCAATCCCATTAGTGTTATAAGTAAGAGCATTAAGTATTTTAATCTATCCATATTGGAATGTAGATTGGAGTTATCTTTATTGATAATATAATTATTACTTATTTTAATCTATCCATATTGGAATGTAGATACGAAACACCTTCGCCAATAGAGAGCGAAAATCCAAGATTTTAATCTATCCATATTGGAATGTAGATCCTTTAAAAACATCAAGTATTGCATTTCCGCCATTATTTTAATCTATCCATATTGGAATGTAGATTTTAAAATCATTGGTATTAATGCAAAAATCGAAATCATTTTAATCTATCCATATTGGAATGTAGATTTTGAATTATATGAATGGGAGGTATTTTTATTTACACATTTTAATCTATCCATATTGGAATGTAGATTACTTTAACAGCTACTTTAATAGCAATAAATGTTATATTTTAATCTATCCATATTGGAATGTAGATAGACACCCAAGATAACAGGGAAAGGTCAAATATATTTATTTTAATCTATCCATATTGGAATGTAGATTGTGCCGTTTAAATGTTTTAGCAATACACCATTGTAATTTTAATCTATCCATATTGGAATGTAGATGGGAATATGGGATGAACCTTTAACATTTACAATAACATTTTAATCTATCCATATTGGAATGTAGATACACCATAAAGACGGTAGAGATAGTATGAAATCAGATTTTAATCTATCCATATTGGAATGTAGATTTGGTAGTTGTAGAAGATACTATGTTACCTGCTACAGATTTTAATCTATCCATATTGGAATGTAGATTTATGAGTGCAACTGATTATTTTAAGTCTGTAGAAGATTTTAATCTATCCATATTGGAATGTAGATCAGGAAAGGAATTGCAGGAGTTAAGAAGTAAACTTGATTTTAATCTATCCATATTGGAATATAGATGTTAACACCCTTAATTATAGTCTTTTGATATTTGTCATTTTAATCTATCCATATTGGAATGTAGATGCACACCTACTGTAATAGCTTATTGTGTACGTAGTTATTTTAATCTATCCATATTGGAATGTAGATCTATCTCTTTAGAATCATTTGTAAAGGTTATTTCATTTTAATCTATCCATATTGGAATGTAGATATTTCTAAGGAAAGCACATTTACAACAACCGTAGCAATTTTAATCTATCCATATTGGAATGTAGATACGAACAAGAAGAGTTTAAAAGGATGATGGAAGATAATTTTAATCTATCCATATTGGAATGTAGATTGCCCCATAGTGACTAACCATCCATTTTTATCAAAACATTTTAATCTATCCATATTGGAATGTAGATAAAGAAATTAAAAGGCTTCAAAGGTGGGTGAATAGTAATTTTAATCTATCCATATTGGAATGTAGATAAAAGCAAAGCGACGTCGGATGCGCTTATAAGAGATGATTTTAATCTATCCATATTGGAATGTAGATAATTAAATTCAACTTTACCGTTTCTACTTTTCATGGTGATTTTAATCTATCCATATTGGAATGTAGATACAAATGAGTTGCTTGAAGTCGATGCAAATCTACTAATTTTAATCTATCCATATTGGAATATTTATCAGCCAAGTTAATGATTATATGGCCATGTGGGATTTTAATCTATCCATATTGGAATTTATTTTTTAGTTTGATTCTGTCGATAGACAGATCTGAGAGCCATAATCTAGAGATAAAATCATAATGAGCACCAAGTGATGGGACATTATTTTCAGTGCAGCCAATACAGGTTGCAAGTAACTCACAGGCATGAAGCTTTTTAACCCAGTTGGTAATGCTTGTTTCCTTTTGAAAAAGCATTAAAGAAAATGAACGAAATATTTCAGGTTGAAGGGTCGCAGGTCTACCGGTATTAGAATAATAAGGTTTTAATATCTCTCTAAGAATATCTAAGTCTAAGCAATGCAACTTAGAGATAGAAGTTTCAAGTTCTATAATTTTTTTAGGAAAAACTTTGTAGAAACATGAGAGAGTTGAAATAATAAATTGCTGATAATCAGCATGAGAGCTCCAATTTTTAAGCATAAAATAATCCTCCTTTTAAAACATGTCTTTAAGAGGAGGAATTCAAAATTTTACAAACTTGTCAAGTGTTTTATGCAAAAAAATGGGGGAATTAATAAAAATTAATGATACTAAAAATGAGTAATCATGGGCTCTGAAGAGTTTCCGTGAGAGCTCTATATATAGGAGGGTGTTAAATATGTTTAACTCAATAGAAGAATTAGGAATTTTCAAGGATAATAAAATAAGATTTTTAAATGAAGTACATTGTAATAGCTCAAAAAATACCAAACAAAAAAATTATGATATATTAAAAAAAATAGTTGTTTTTGAAAATAAATATAAAAAAAGTTTTATAGAGTTTTCTAATGATGAAATAGCCAGTATGATTGAAACAATAGCTCGTCATTCACTCTCTAAACGAAGTTGTGATAATGTCGTAGGTGTATTAAGAAACTATGAAAGATGGGCTAAAAAAGTAGGATTACATCCGACAAATGTCCTTTATATGGATTCCATATCAGTGACTAAAGATGTAGTTAAATTTATAGATAAAAAGGAGTTATCGAATAAATTTATTACTAAAAAAGAACTGTTCGATATAAAGCAAATAATTGAAGAAAATAGTGATGTTGAAATAATGCCACAAGATTTTCTAACAATGATTCTGCCGTTTTATGGAATATACGGTAGAGAGTGTTCAGAAATGACTAATTTAAAAATGAAAGATGTAGATAGAGATAAAAACAAAATAACTGTGAAAGATAGTCAGGGGAAAGAAAGGGTCGTAAAAGTAGATGAAAAATTAATAGACTTGATTATAAAAGCATATGAACAAAAGGAATACCCCAAAAGAGATAATTGGATACACACATTTATTAAAACTGAGTATGTTTTTAAATCTACAAAAAACATAAATGAAAAATTATCAGTCAACGGACTTCGTACACGCTTCACGAAAGTTCTTGATTATTACAATGAATTTAAAAAGGATGAAGGCATAAGCCGACTAACAATGAAATCTGTCACTGCTAGCGCAAAGTATGCAAAATTGAAAAAATTAGAATTTGAAAATGGAAAATTACTTGATAAAGATTTTAAGCAAATAGAAATTGAATTTGGAGATAAGCCAAGTAATTACTTTAATCTTAAAGATGATTACAAGTACGTTATGTCTGAGTATATAGAGGAAACATGTGCTACGGAAACAGAAACGGAAACGGAAAAGGAAAAAACTTGGTTAGTTATTTTTAATGATAATAATCTTAATGAAAATCATTTTACTTTAGATTTTAAAAATTCTATTCAAAACTTAAAGTATATAAATAATGGTGATAAAGTTGTATATTATATTTTAAAAGAAAACACAGTAAAAGGAATTTACGAAGTTTATGATAAAGCTATTAACGATACTAAATTGAAGTTAAAACCTGTTTTAGAATTGAAAATAGGTCTAAAAAAAGAAAGTAAATACTTGTTGAAAATAATATATGCTGAGGGTCATAAAGATGATGAAGTATTTAGAAGTAGTTCTATTGCAGAAATCGTTTATTTCACTAATTTAGAAACTGAAATTTATGAATCTTTCATAGATAGCAAATATAATAAAAGAAGAGAATTGCTTGTTAACCTAGTAATAAGAGATATGAAAATTATCTATGAATTAAAAAAACTTTATGATAATAGGTGTCAAGTTGAAGGGTGTAACTTCATATTTACGAAGAAAGGTGGAGATGAATATTCTGAGGGACATCATTTAATACCATTATCACAAAATGGTGGACAACAAAAGGATAATGTAGTTATATTATGTGCTAATCATCATAGGGTATTTCATTATGCTGATGTTGAAATTTGCGAACTTATTGATAATAAAAGAGAAATAACTATAAATGGGAAACAGAATTACATAGTATACAAAAATACCAATGCAAATTAACTCATTAGCATACTAACATACCTTTTCGGGGGGGGGATGGGCAAAAAACACCTTTATAAGAATTATCAATGTGTAGTGGACTAGGAGAAAGATAAATTAAAGCTATAGAACTCACAATTAAATAAGAATATATCTAAACTAAAAGAACATGACCAATTATTTAAGGACACCATGAAAGCTTTATCAATACTATAATTGTACTTTAACTAACTTGTTTTGCGCAAAAAAATAAGAGCTTTATAATTTAGTGATTAAACTCTAGCTATATCAACGCTTTACACTGATGTTATGTACTTTTCCGAGTTAGAACTATTGTATATTAATTCTAACTCGGAATATTCAAATATAAATGCTTAATTGTAAATAATTGGCTTAACGTTGTAAGTTTACGCTTTGCGAGCACTACCCCTACATTACCTTATCGGGGGGATAGGCAAAAACACCCAATATAGCATTAGCGAAATAGTGAACATGTCTGGAATTAGTCAGGCAACACTATATAGGTATATCAGGAAGCAAGACTTATAATTTCTTAGGCAACAGGAAATATATGTATTTCCTGTTGCCGTTTTGGTTCCATTGCTACACAGACCCCTATTTAAAGCATTTTATTTACTATTTTAGGCTGATGTGGTAAAATAATCTCGAAAAGTTCCTACACTCAACATTATAGGGCTCCCGCCAATATTTCTCTTAATCACACCAACAGAAAAAAATAACTTTAAATCAAGTAACATCAATACTTCTACAACTATGATATATAACATTTTTAATCTTAAAACAAATAACCCTATAAAATTGTGTGTGTAAAGTATAACAAAACAACAATGGTAAAAAAAATATTTTCATCTTTTGATAATGCATATTTATCAAAAATTACTAAAGATAAAAAAGGAAATTATGATGCTGAGCTTCATAAAATAGTATGTAAAAATAAAAGTAACCAAGAAATATCGGCAAATGATATAGAAGATATAATCATTTTAGAAAATTGGAATATTTTAGTTTCGGGCATTTTAGAAAGACAAAATAGAGTTATGCATGATATGGGTAGAAGAAAAAGCTATGACCAGTTAATACTGGCATAGCTTTTCTTCTTTTATTATTTTTCCACAGTTTAAATCTATTAGAATTATATAAAGATTGGCTCTTAAGGACTTCGGAGGATTACTAATGAAAAGGTCAAATTCATTTTTACTCCCAACGGCTATAGATATTTTTGTATCTGATGTAAGTTCAATAGAAGCTATTTGGCCATAAATATTATAAATTGTTTTGGAGGTAACAAAAGGTTTAATTTGAATAAACCATTTAGAATACTCCCAGTTAGTTATTTCAAGCATTAAATCAGCAGGACCGTTTATGGTTTTATTTAAACTCCACTCAAAATCACGAGTATATAGATCAGATAGAATAACTTGAAAAAATTTCTTTTCACTTTCTATGATTTGCATTCGTTTATTATCTGTAGAGATTTCCTCTGTTTTATCATCTATGTGCCCAGCAGCTAACATTAATTCACTATATGTAACTCCATTGTAGGCACCACCAGCTAATTTATTAATTGTATCTGGGGCGGGAGGCGATTTTACTAGCTTTCGAAGTAGCCGTGAGATGTGAGCTGCACTTACATCAATTGTATTTGCATATTGATTAATTGAACGATCACCTTTAGCTTTTTCTAATAATATAGCAAATGTAACTAGATCAAAATTGCTGTAGTCAACCATATAATCACCCCTTTTTATGAATATTATACCATTTTCTATTGTTTGTAGTCAATAAAATATAGAGAATAAATATAATTACATTTAAAAGAGTATTGCGAATATTTAACAGATATGATATATTGTTTACAGATAATGCAATTAACTACAAACAATGTAATTAGAGTAGTCACGGAAACTAATATGTAAAACTTGAGTTTGTATAAAGTTATATAGAACTATAAATTTTATGTTAAGAGAGCAGTTAGTGATAAAAATAGGTATAGCAAACAAGCCTGCACGATGCAGGAATTTTCAGTAAAAAATATTCAATTGTTAAATAGCTACACTAATAAATTTAAAATACTAAAACCAGAAACTTTAAGTCTTGCATCTAGATGAATATTAATTCCAGCAATCATAGTCATAAATGAATAACGTTTTTTACCGTATATTCGTAAAGAATGAATTCTATAATCATTTAGAATACGATTGTTTATACGTTCTGAGCAGGTTCTAGTTTTATAAATAGTTTTCCATTGTTTTGAACCGCGAGGCAAAGGAGTAAACAACCGCAAATCCCATGATGGTTTAGTGTAGATTACTCGCCCATACGGTGAAGGTGAGCATTGTTCGCAGCAAGAGCAACTGTCAACCTTTTTTAAAACTAAAGGGCAACGCCATTTAAGGCGTGAACGACTTTTTTCATAACCGTTATAGACCATCTCATGGGCACCAATACAGATAGGAAATCCTTTTTCATTAATATCTAGAGCAGCTGGATATTTTGAATTTCCTTTGTTTTTGGAGTTCAGATCAATAAAGGGATTAATGTTCCATTTGGAACATAATTCATATGTAGCATAGTTATCGTTAGCTGAGTCAAGAACATAATTTGTTATATTGAATTGCGGTAACAGTTTTCTAAATTCAGCTAATGCGACTATTCCAGTGACACTGTCGTGTCTGCTTGCTTCTACAAATCGTAGATAAATAGGTAAATCGATCTTGTATTTCTTGTTATAGGAAGATAAAGCATAGAGCGTGTAGCCGTAAAACCAACGATTTTCATGACTGTCCCAACCCCAAGTAGCATTTATGTCAGAAAGTCTACGAGGGCATTTGCAATCGTAAATTCCATTTTGACGGCAGTCACAAACTTTAGAACCATAGTAGGAAGATTTACAGTGAACGCAAGTACCATCACCCGCAACTGTGAGTTTATCTTTTTCTATTAAGTTAAGATTAAAAGATGGCTCTACAGCAACTAATGAGAATATTTTTTGAAGCAGCCTTTCGGCTCTTAGTGAAAATGAGCGACCAGCTTCAAAAAAATCTGAAATTCTTTTAACAACACCTGTTTTTTTATTAGGAAGCTTTTTATTTTTCCCGGGTTCTTTGATTTTAGAGGGTTTCTTCTTATACGAATATGTATTTTTTAGTTTGATTCTGTCGATAGACAGATCTGAGAGCCATAATCTAGAGATAAAATCATAATGAGCACCAAGTGATGGGACATTATTTTCAGTGCAGCCAATACAGGTTGCAAGTAACTCACAGGCATGAAGCTTTTTAACCCAGTTGGTAATGCTTGTTTCCTTTTGAAAAAGCATTAAAGAAAATGAACGAAATATTTCAGGTTGAAGGGTCGCAGGTCTACCGGTATTAGAATAATAAGGTTTTAATATCTCTCTAAGAATATCTAAGTCTAAGCAATGCAACTTAGAGATAGAAGTTTCAAGTTCTATAATTTTTTTAGGAAAAACTTTGTAGAAACATGAGAGAGTTGAAATAATAAATTGCTGATAATCAGCATGAGAGCTCCAATTTTTAAGCATAAAATAATCCTCCTTTTAAAACATGTCTTTAAGAGGAGGAATTCAAAATTTTACAAACTTGTCAAGTGTTTTATGCAAAAAAAATGGGGGAATTAATAAAAATTAATGATACTAAAAATGAGTAATCACGGGCTCTGAAGAGTTTCCGTGAGAGCTCAACAAGAGTAGTCACGGAAACTAATATGTAAAACTTAATTATGTATAGAGTCATTATAGTGCTATAAATTTTATGTTCAGAGAGCAGTTAGGAATAAAAATAGGTATAGCAAACAAGCCTACACGATGCAGGAATTTTCAGAAAAAAGTACTTAATTGTCAAACAGCTACTCTAATAAATTTAAAATACTAAAACCTGAAACTTTAAGTCTTGCATCTAGATGAATATTAATTCCAGCAATCATAGTCATAAATGAATAACGTTTTTTACCATGTATTCGTAAAGTATGAATTTTATAATCATTTAGAATACGATTGTTTATACGTTCTGAGCAGGTTCTAGTTTTATAAATAGTTTTCCATTGTTTTGAGCCGCGAGGCACAGGAGTAAACAACCGCAAATCCCATGATGGTTTAGTGTAGATTACTCGCCCATAAGGTGAAGGTGAGCACTGTTCACAGCAAGAGCAACTAGCAACCTTTTTTAAAACTAAAGGGCAACGCCATTTAAGGCGTGAACGACTTTTTTCATAACCGTTATAGACCATTTCATGGCCACCAATACAGATAGGAAATCCTTTTTCATTAATATCTAGAGTAACTGGATATTTTGAATTTCCTTTGTTTTTGGAGTTCAGATCAATAAAGGGATTAATGTTCCATTTAGAACATAATTCATATGTAGGGTAGTTATCATTAGCTGAGTCAAGAACATAATTTGATATAGTGAACTGCGGTAACAGTTCTCTAAATTCAGCTAATGCTACTATTCCAGTGACACTGTCGTGTCTGCTTGCCTCTACAAATCGTAGATAAATAGGTAGATCTATCTTATATTTTTTATTATAGACAGATAAAGCATAGAGAGTGTAGCCATAAAACCAACGATTTTCATGGCTGTCCCAACCCCAATTAGCATTTATGTCAGAAAGTCTACGAGGGCATTTGCAATCGTAAATTCCATTTTCACGGCAGTCACAAACTTTAGAACCATAGTAAGAAGACTTACAGTGAACACAAGTACCATCGCCGCCAACTGTAAGGTTATCTTTTTCTATTAAGTTAAGATTAAAAGAGGGTTCTACAGCAACTAATGAGAATATTTTTTGAAGCAGCCTTTCGGCTCTTAGGGAAAATGAGCGACCAGCTTCAAAAAAATCTGAAATTCTCTTAACAACACCAGTTTTTTTATTAGGAAGCTTTTTATTTTTCCCGGGTGCCTTAATTTTAGAGGGTTTCTTCTTATACGAATATATTTTTTTTAGGTTTACCCTGTCGGTAGACAGATTTGAAAGCCATAATCTAGAGATAAAATCATAATGAGCACCAAGTGATGGGACATTATTTTTAGTGCAGCCTATACAGGTTGCAAGTAACTCACAGGCATGAATCTTTTTAACCCAGTTGGTAATGCTTGTTTCCTTTTGAAAAAGCATTAAAGAAAATGAACGAAATATCTCAGGTTGAAGAGTTGCAGGTCTACCAATATTAGAATAATAAGGTTTTAATATCTCTCTAAGAATATCTAAGTCTAAGCAATACAACTTAGAGATAGAAGGTTCAAGTTCTATAATTTTTTTAGGAAAAGCTTTGTAGAAACATGAGAGATTTAAAATAATAAATTGCTGATAATCAGCATGAGAGCTCCAATTTTTAAGCATAAAATAATCCTCCTATTAAAACATGTCTTTAAGAGGAGGACCGCAAAATTTTACAGGCTTGTCAAGTGTTTTATGCAAAAAAAGTGGGGGAATCAACAAAAATTAATGATACTAAAAATGAGTAATCACAGGAGCTAAGGAGTTTCCGTGAAAGCTCAACAAAATAAAGGGGGCAATCAATATGGCAGTTGTATCTACAAAAGTAGCAAGTGCGCTAAAACTCACTATGAAAGTAGGCGTGGACATCGACGGTAATGATAAATTTGCAACAAAGACACTAGGTAATTTAAAAGTTACTGCAGTGGATGAGGACATTTTTGCAATAGGAAAAGCTATATCTAACATTAAAACTTATCCATTATTTACACTAGACAGACAAGATCAATTTAGCTTAGTTATGGAATAGGTTTTCAGCTTAAAACTTAGAGTTAAATTAAGTTAAATAATTAAAAGGAGGAAAAGACATATGCATAAATTAGTTATGAGATTTTTAACATCTATAGAAGGTAAATATTTCACTTTAAGCGTAGATGATATTAAAGCTGATGAAGAGGGAGTGCCAACTATAACAGACATTGAGGTGAATGCTCTTATGGATTTAGTTATTGCAAAGAACATTTTTGCATCAGCGAATGGTAGCTTAACTGGCAAGAAAGATGCTAAAGTAGTTACTACTGATACTAATGAAGTTGATGTAGCTTAGAGAAAAGTGTTAAATGCCGTATGGATAGCATAAAAATATGCAATCTATACGGCATTTTAATTACAGTAAAATCATTCTGAATTATTTAATTTTCTTATTGATATCACCTACAATATCAAGCATAGTAACCTTTCTTAGAACATTTTCCATTGCTTCTTGTGCACTGAACAAAGTGACTTCAATAACGGATTGAATGTTTGCACCTATGGGACAATTGGGATTTGGAGTTGGATGAATTTGAAACAAACCACCATCGTCCACTATCTCTACCGCTTTGTATACTTCTAATAAAGTTATCTATTCAATATGATTAGATATTAATGGACTGTCTTCTGGCGAAAAACAACTATTTTTAAGAGGATTATCTTTGAAATTCTTAGAGGTTAATAATTCAATCATATTAATAGATGAACCTGAAATATCGCTACATCCAGAGTGGCAGCAAAAAATAATAAAGGTTTATGAGAATATAGGAACTAACAATCAGTTAATAATTGCAACTCCAGACTATATATCTTAAAAGTGTAATTACAAGAGATAATATAGAAGTTGGAGATTATACAATATATAATGACTTTTATAATGACCCAAGAGATTTTGAAAAAAATAATGTGCTATATCAGTATCCTATAAACAATGATAAATTAATAATTGGGAAGTTTTGTTCAATTGCATGTAAAGCAAAGTTTCTCATGACCAGTGGAAATCACACAATGAAATCACTATCTACTTATACATTTCCTATTTTCAAAGAAGAATGGGATGAAGCATTAAAACCAAAAGATGCTTGGGATAACGAAGGTGATATTGTAATTGGAAATGATGTATGGATAGGATATGACGCTATAATTATGTCAGGTGTGAAAATTGGTGATGGTGCAATTATTGGAACCAGAGCAGTAGTTACTAACGATGTTTCACCTTATACTATTGTTGGGGGCGTACCAGCAAAAGTTATAAAGAAAAGGTTTAGTGATAATGTAATTTTAAAGTTGCTGAAAATTAAGTGGTGGGATTGGTCATACGAAAAAATTCAAGCAAATATTAAGTACATTCAATCAGGAGATATTAATAAATTAGTTTAAGGTTTAGCGACGCATTGTTCATATAATCCGAATGAAGCAGATGAAAAAATAATAGATGAAGCAATAGAAGAATTCAAAAGAAAATAGCCATTATTTAAGTGAATTAAAAAGACTTACAGAAAATATGGAAGAACATGCATTAAAAGCATAAGCTCAGTTAATTAAATATATATGGAAATAGTAAAGAACTGGTGTAATTTAGCTGGTTCTTTTTGATTTTTTGATGAATAGGTACCTGATCCTTGGGAATAGTTACTAATAGAATTCCCATCATAGTGAAATAATCTATGTGAAATACATATATTACAAAAAAAATATGCGAATTTGCTTCTAAAAAGTAAGCAAGTAGTATATAATAAGTATAACGAACTGATGTTCTAATATGAGTAAATTAAGATTAATAAAAAGGAAGATGATTTATGCTATGAGTAAATTGATATTTCATATTGACGTAAATAGTGCCTATCTATCATGGGAAGCTGCATATAGACTTCAACAAGGGGAAGAGTTAGATCTTAGAACGGTACCATCTGTAGTAGGCGGAGATGAAGAAAGCAGGCATGGAATTGTTTTAACTAAATCAATGCCTGCTAAAAAATTTGATATTCACACAGGAGAGACTTTATATAGTGCAAGGGCTAAGTGTCCCGGAATAATAATTGTACCTCCAAGATATTCATTATATATGAAGTGTAGCGAGGCTATGCATCAAATATTTTTAGAATACACTCCAAGTATTCAGCGTTTTTCAGTTGATGAAAGTTTTTTGGACTTTTCTAATATGGAACATTTATATCCTGACTATTTGAAACTCGCTGAAACTATAAAAGAGAGGATAAAGAATGAGCTTGGGTTTACAGTGAATATAGGGATATCAAATAATAAATTGCTTGCAAAGGTAGCTTCGGATTTTAAGAAGCCAGATAGAATTCACACACTTTTCCCAAATGAAATAAAACATAAGATGTGGCCATTACCTGTTGAAGATTTATTTATGGTAGGTAGAGCCACAGCGCCTAAATTGCACAATTTAAATATTAATACTATTGGAGAATTAGCAAATTATAATTTGGATATTTTAAAGAATAAATTAAAGAGTCATGGTCAAGTTATTTGGAATTACGCCAATGGCATCGAATTTTCAGAAGTCCGCAAGAGCAATTATATTAAAATGAAGGGTATAGGTAATTCTACAACAATAGCTTTTGATGTGGAAGATAAAGACACGGCTCATAAGGTGTTACTATCCTTGTGTGAAACAGTTTCCATGCGTTTAAGAGATTCACACAATTGTTGTACTGTGATAAGTATAAGCGTCAGGGGGAGCGACTTAATATTTTATTCTCGTCAAAAGAAAGTAGCTGTAGCAACTGACTCTACTCGCAAAATATATGAAATAGCATGCTATTTATTTGATAATGTTTGGAAAGGTAATCCAATAAGGCAATTGGGGATACATATCACAGACTTTTGTAGTAATGAGTTTTATCAGTGTTCTTTGCTAGATAGTTTTGATTATGAAAAAGATAAAAAGATAAATGATACCGTTGATAAAATAAGATTAAAATATGGGCCAAAAGCTGTAGTTAGGTCTTGTTTTCTTCATTCAGGGCTAAATAGTATGTGTGGTGGAATGGCAGATGGTGAGGAAGATTATCCATTAATGAGCGCAATGCTTTAAGGATGTTTATAATAAATGAAGGTTTTAGCATTACCTATAGAAATGGTATATCTAATAAATAATTGATAAAACAATCAAAGGTTATATATATATTAATTAAAGTGAGAAATGGTAAGGAATTTAGCAATTAATAGTTTTGTACAATATTGGCTTATATATGGAGAAAACTAAATATATAATGGTGGTGTAATTTATTATGAAAATAATCGCAAAACCTATCGAAATGATTTGTTGGTTTGATAAAAAGGGTATTATTCATCCTTTGAAATTTAGATTTGAAAATCTAGATGACTCCAATTCTGTAGTGAAAGTAGACAGGGTCATAACCAGGGATAAGGAAAAATTGGCTGGAAATGAAATGTTAGTATTTAGGTGTCAAAGTATTATAGCAGGTATAGAAAAAATATATGAACTTAAATTTGAAGTTAGAAGTTGTAAATGGATGATCTATAAAATGTGAATGAATATAACAAGTGTGTATTGCTACTGCCATTGATAGACAAGGTAATTTAATTATGGAGTTACTATGTAAAGGCAGAATGACACACCAAGAGTTAGAAAGGCTCTATGAAGGTCGTATAGGGGATAACTCTATCCTTTGTACCGATAGTCATAAGGGTTATGTTCAATTTACTAAAGATTTTTCATTGGAACATAAGCGAATAAAAAGAGGAAAACACAAAGAAGGAATTTACCATATTCAACACATTAATGCTGTACACAGCAAATTGGAAAAGTGGATGGATAAATTTAATGGTTCAATGTAATGTAGCCCACGCTTATACTAAAATATCAGATTTCAAAGAAAGAGAACCTATTTTTGTTTAGTGTACATATATTGGAATTGATTATGTAATTATTGTTCAAATATGATACAATTTAGTACACAATTATGATATTGTAAAATTAATTTTTATTTAACTTATAGAGATAGGAAGTGATGTAATGGGATTGTTAATAGAAAGCATTATTTTATGTTTAATCTTTTTCGTAATTTGCTTTTTAGGAACTGGAAGTGACGAAAAAAATATTAAAAGTTTTGGTTCATACCCAGATGAAATACAAGGCATAATAATCAATAATGATAGGTTGAAAAATAAAATTGTAAGGAAAAGTTCTCATATGTCGTTTATATCAAATGTTTTTATATTCTCTATAGTATTGTTTTTATTTGGATTTATTATAAGAACTGATAGTTGGAAACAAAACTTTATAAATATCTTAATTTTAGGTGAGGTTCTTAATGCTTTTGATTTTTTCTTTATTGATATGATTTGGTGGAGAAATACAAAAAGAGTAAGATTTAAAGGAACAGAAAAATTAGATATTGCATATAAAAATCCTAAAAAGCACATTAGTTCATTCTTGAAAGGAATTATTGTTTTTGTGATTGTTGCATTAGTTGATACAGTAATGTTAACTTTTTTAAAATAAATTTCAATTTATCTGATTTAAAAAGCAAAACAAGGGAAATCAAATGGTTTCCCTTAAAAATCTCTATATTTTCAACACTCTTTTAAAACATAGCCATATTTTAAAATTGAGAGCAAAAATTTTGCTCTTTTATTAGTTAATTTAGAGTATACTACAGACGAACGCTAACTAATAGCCATAAAGTTTATTGAAATTGCTATTTTGTTAAAACCAAGGTAGATATAATACTTTCAATGTAATAAGTCATGCTAGGCACATTGTAAGCTATAGTTCTTGGCAAAGGCATTTTGTGCAAGAATTCACACAACAACAGATAGTTATTTAAATATTAATAAAAATCTTTACACCTTTATAAAAAGTGTTATTTTAAAAGTATTATCTGTGTATTCTGTATCAATATCCCCGCTATATTTAGATACCACAGTTCTAATGATATCCACGCCATATCCATGTATTAGGTTATTTTTTTTATTAGTGATAAATCTCAGGCCATTTACTTTTATCTGATTTATCTTTGAGTTTTCAACCTCATAAACAAAATATCCTTTATCTGTATTTGACTTAATATTTATAAATCTGGAGTTTTTATCTTGTATTTTTGAACATGCATCTATTGCGTTATCAATAGTATTAGAGAATATGCTACATAAATCTGGTTGAGAAATATTTAATTGCTCAGGAACATAAATATTTATGTTAACATTTATACCTAAATCAATAAGCTTTTTGTGTTTGTTATTCAAAATTGAATTTACTACTTTATTCTCACAAAATGTATGAAGTGACATAGAGCTTATACTTTCTGTCACATTGCCAAGGTAATGCCTTGCATCTTCAATGTTCCCCTCATACAAAAATGAGTTTATAACCCCTAAGTGATTTTTCATATCATGCAATATTTTCTTTGTGATATTCTGATTTTCTTCTATATCCATATAATGTTCCATCTGCATTACTAATTGTTTATTTAAGGAGTCAGCTTCGGAACCTAAAGCAATTTCTTTAATAACATAAAACGTAGCAATAATGCCAAAAATATATAAAGTCATTATCGTAATGACAATGAGGTTGTAAAAGGTGGTTACTTTAAATATAAAAGGAACAATGCTAAAAACAATGGAGATGAAGGTAGCTAAAGACATAATACATATGAGTGCCCATATTTTGCTAGATAAAATTTCTTTAGCCCATAATACAACCTTATAAAGAGCAAAATATATTAAAATAAAAATCAGAACTCTTAAAGAAGATTCAATTATGTCATTAAATCTATATTTGTAGATTGGGAAAAAAGAAGCTATTCTAGCAGCCAACATTTTCACACTTACAGAGATAGTTGAAACCATGGACACGGCACAAATCCTTTTTATTTTTACGTCTTTATAAAAGATTAATCCTATAATCAAGTAGATAACAAATGAATATATAATATTTTCAATATCTCCTGACATAATAGGTATCATACACATCACAAATAAGGCGAAAAAATTTAATGCAGAAAATATTTTCGAGTCTCTTTTCGTTAAAAATGCATTAAGTAATTTAAATAAAATAATTGTTTCTATAAACGAAATAATAAATAAAATAATGATTGGAATAATAACTGCAATTATCTCCATAAAGCACCCTACCTCAGTATTTGTTTTGCAAACGTTATTAAAGTCTTTTTATATCTGTTTCTACTTATTGGAACGTTGTATCCAAGTGTAGTAATAGCATGATTTTGTTCAATGCTATTTATATTAGTTAAGTTTATTAAATATCTTTGGTGACAGCGTATAAAATTTCTATTAATAAGTTCTTTTTCTACATCATCAAGCTTTGAATAAAATTCATATTCACCCTGCTTACAGATTAGTCTAATAATCCTCTTATCACTAAAAAAATACACAATATCCAAAAAGTTAATTTTATGAGTTTTATCTTTAAAATTTATTATATACACATCACTATTTATCATATCCAAACTATCAAGAGCTTCTTTAAATACCTTAGCTATTTTGTCAATTTTAAAAGGTTTTAGTATATAATTGAAGGCTCTGACGTTATAGCCTTCGAATACATATTCCATAAGTCCTGTTACAAAAATAATTATAGCAATTTTATTTGTTTTTCTGATTATTTTGGCAGTATCTATTCCTGATATCTTTTTCATTTGAATATCTAAAAATATTATATCAAATTTATATGAATTGTTTTTTATGGTATTTATAAGCTGTTCTCCGCTTTCATAATCGTTTATTTTAGCATCAAGGTTGTTTTCTTTAATCTGGCCTGCCAGAATATTTTTCAGCATATTTCTTTGTTTAAATTCGTCTTCACATATAGCAATTTGTAACATAAATGTTGTTCCTCCAATTTTTTATATTTTCAAAAAAGATCTTGAAAAATTTCAAAAATTCCCAATATGATGTTGATTACGAAATGACTTTTGAGGTGTTTACAAATTTACTCTAATAATATTATAACATGATTTAACAGTAGTATTTTACAATTTATACAGTGTTAATTATGAGATTTCCACAAACATTACCAAACGTTACAAAATAACTACCAAGCGTTACAACACCTCAATTTATGAGATTGAACTTCGCATATTAACATGCTAATATTTCCTTATAATATAGAATGAGGAGGAGAAAAAATGTTAGAAGTAAAGAGTTTAAAGAAGACTTATGTATCAAAGGGTGGTGAATATATTGCTCTTAGGGATATTGATTTGAAAGTTAATGAAGGCGAATTTGTGGCTGTTATGGGGCCGTCTGGTAGTGGTAAAACCACACTGCTCAATTGTATATCAGGATTTATACATGCAGATTCGGGTCAAATTCTTTTGGATGGAGTAAATATTTTAAATATTAATGAGGATAGGCTTGCAGATGTGAGACAGAATAAATTAGGATTTGTATTTCAGGATTATATGCTGGTTAATGGACTTACAGTACTTGAAAACATATTTCTGCCCCAAATTATTGCCAGTAAGGATATGAATAAAATGATGAAAAGAACAGAAGAACTTATGGAAAATTTCACAATAGAAACGATAAAAAATAAATATCCTAACGAAATATCAGGTGGAGAAAAACAAAGAGTTGCAATAGCGAGGGCACTTGCGAATAAGCCCTTAGTTCTTTTGGCAGATGAACCAACAGGTAATCTGGATTCAAAGTCTAGCTTAGCGGTAATAAAGGCATTCATGGATGCTAAGAAAAACTTAGGAGCAACAGTATTTATGGTTACACACGATGCCTTTGCAGCATCATATTGTGATAGAGTAGTAGCGCTTACGGACGGACACATTGTTAAAGAACTTATTAGAACTACCTCTCCGCGGGAATTTTTAAATGACATTCTAACTTTCATGAAGGGGATAAATGGTGAGACTTATGACGCTTAACGCTATTGTTAGAAAGCTATTTAAAAATAACATAAAGGAATATGCTTTGTTTATTTCATCAATCATATTTGCAGTTACAATGATTGGGGGATATGGCATTCTCCAATTTAGTCCAACGGTTACCAAAGTACTCATGGATGGTGGTTCAACGCAACAAATTACGTTAAGCATGTTTGCATTTACACTAATAGGAACATTTGTATTTGTAATATATGCTTATTCGTTATTTATGAGATATAAGTCAAGGGAAATAGGTGTTTTCATTTCTCTTGGAATCAGACGTAAAAATGTAAGGAAAATTGTTATAAAAGAGCTGAATATAATTTTCCTAACAGCTACATTATTGGGATTACTCTTTTCAATATTAATTTCATGGCTAAGCTGGACTGTTTTAACCTTCTTTCTAAAAACAGAAGAAACAGCTTTTTCTATTGGATGGACTGGAATAGCTATTGCAATTTTATTTTCAGCTTTATGCATGATTATTACTAGAGTACTAACTTCACGATATATTAAAAAGATAGACATAATAAAGATACTTAAGGCTGAAGAACAGGTCGATGATAATAAAGGTGATAGTTTCGTTTTGGGTTTAGTTGGCATAGTAATGATACCTGCAGGGATAATTCTATTTACTTCAAGCACTAAGCTATATTTTTTAATAGCATCTTTAGTTGGATTGTATTTATTAATAGTACAGATTACATCCATAGGTGTTTTGTTTAAAAAAATTAGTCCTAGCTATTATTATAAAAACATTGTGTTTTTTAATTTGATAAAATCAAAGGGAAAACAATATACTTTACCATTATTTGTATCGACTATTCTAATTGGAGTTGGAATTTTCGGTGTTGCTTTTACTTCTGCTCAAATGATATCGGGTATTTTAAGTACAATCTATGTTGATCCCTATGATTATATGGTTAAAGTAGGATTTCAACAAGGAAATTTTAATGAAAGTGATATAAAAAAATTAGCAATAGATAATAATGTTAAACTTAAGGATTTCAAGAAGTTTGATACAATCATTTTAGGTGAGTACTTTAAAAAAAATAATGAATGGGGCCCTATCAATTTTGTAAGTGAAGAAACTGTATATGAACTTACTGGTAAAAAATTCGATATTGGTCCAGGTTCTTATATTAATATTATATCTGCTGACGAAAATAGTGATTCAAGTAAATATCACTCACAAACTATTGGGCCTATAACGCTACTAAATCCTACTACCAAAAAAGAATTCACTCTTAATAATAAAGGAATAAAATTTATTGATAAGATTATGAATCCAGATACACTATTTGATCGAAAAGGTTTTTACGTTATAGATACAGCTTTGTTTAATAAGCTGCGAAGCGAAATGAAAAAGGAATACATATTTACAACCTATGTATTCAATACACCAAATTGGAAGGAAACAGGTGGTTTTAGTAATGCATTATTTGATTCAATAGTTAATGCTAGCGGAGGGAAATGGTGTCCAAACTATAGCACCGGGGTTATATTTGATAGAATAAGAGCACAAAGACCAAACGAACCAGTAAATTATGAATATAAGGTGTATAAGGAAAATAGTTTTGAGGCAAATAGATTGTGGTCATTTATTCCATATTCAAGATATCACATATTTAATAGTGGCATTTCTGATTTTGCTGTTTATTTATTGCTTACTCTATATATTTCTATAATCGCAATTGTTTCAGCAATTATGACAATTGGTCTTAAGATATTAAATACAATGTGGCAGGATAAGTCAGTATATAAAAATATTACATTCCTTGGAGTAAGAAAAACTAAGATAAAGTCAATTATATCAAAGCAAGTTGCTTTAATATACTTCGTTCCAGTAACACTAGGAACTATTATCACTTTATTTATATTTAAGTCAATAATGACTACTAATGTTTGGGCGTTTTCAAATGTATCATTTTTATTTGCTTGTGGATTATCCTTATTAGTAGTTTTAATCCAAGTTGGATTATTTTTTGTAATTAGAAAGCAGGCTATTAAAGAAGGTGTTAATTTTATAGATTTGTAAATTAGAAAAAATGTAACAAAGTTATAGAAGCAAATGTTTTAAGAAAGGTGAGTTGAGAAATTGGCAGGTAATGTTATGATTATTTATAAGTGTCAGAGTGTAATTGACGGAGCTGAAAAGTTATATGAGCTAAAGTATGAGATGGGTACTTGTAGGTGGATATTATTTAAAATTTAGATCCCAGCTATCAATTACTGAAATAATATAGCCTGTACACATTTTATATTTTATTAGTTTCTCATATTATGAATTGTGATTAATATGTTATTTTAATCATTAAGGAGAGAAGCAAAGCTTGGCATTTACTTGCAGGGTGAAAGTCCCTGTTGAGAAGGGTCTAACCAACCACTCATATCGAGTATTGCGTTGAAGCTGGTAACAGCAAGACGAAGCGTACACAGAGAACTATATAGGCCGCAGAGAGAATTGTGATGAATCCATGTTGAACTTAGTAAAAAATATAAATAAGCATGAATACACTAATTTTATTTGGTATAATATGTTTAAATGGAATTGAGAATATTATAAGTTTTTTAATATAAACATATGGAGGAATTAAATGGAGAGAATTTTGATTGTTGAAGATGATAAAGATATTCGAGATATATTAAAAATCTATTTAAAAGCTGAATCTTTTGAAATATGGGAAGCTGAAAATGGTAAGAGAGCTTTTGAAGTTCTTGAAGATAAAGAGCTGGATTTAGTTATTTTGGACTTAATGCTGCCAGATATAAGTGGGCTAAACATTTGTAAAAATATACGCACCAAATACAAATTTCCTATAATAATGCTGACTGCAAAAACAGCGGATCAAGATAAAATAATAGGTCTTACTTATGGTGCAGATGATTATATCACTAAGCCTTTTAATCCCTTGGAAGTCATGGCAAGGGTTAAAGCTCAGCTTAGGCGATACAAGGAATATGGGGAAGGTACAAAGGAAAATAATACTATATATTATAAAGGATTAATCTTAGATAGAAATAGTAGACATGTTAATTTCAATGGCAAGGAACTAAAACTAACACCTACAGAATTTAACCTTATTGAAATATTACTATTAAACAAAGGACATGTTTTAAATGGAGAAAAGTTATTTCATTTGTTGAGGGAGGAGGAGTATTATTCAAAATCTACAAATACAATAACAGTTCATATTCGAAACTTAAGAGAAAAAATGGAGGAGTCTTTTGAACATCCGGAATATATTAAGACTGTTTGGGGGGTAGGCTATATCATTGAAGATTAAAAAATGGAACTGGAATTATTTTATTTTAGCTTTTTTTATATTTATAGGATTAATGTTATTTATTGATTTGAAATTGCAATTAACTGTGGCAGAATTTTTGAGAGATATGGTTATTGGAAGTTTTCTTCTTTTAGCGATTGTTGTTTACTATACATCAAGATACTCACAAAGTAAGGAACGAAAAAAGATAATAACTCAGTTAGAGCAAAGAATTTCTTTGCTCAGCAAAGGAGAGATACCTGAAAAAGTTCAAGAACTAAAACTAATTGATTCTGAGATAAATGAACTTAGACATGAGAATGAACTTGTGAAGCAGGAGATATTAATGGAGATGAGCAAGAAAAATGACCTTGTAACCTATTTAGCACACGATTTAAAAACTCCATTAACAAGCATCGTTGGCTATCTCACAATTTTAGATGAATCTGAGGTGCCAGAGGAGGTTCGTAAAGACTATATAAAGAAACTTTTGGGAAAATCCTATAGAATGGAAGATTTAACTAATCAGTTTTTTGATATTACTCGCTTTAGTCTTCAGGAAATCCCTTTGAATAAAAGTTTATTAGATGCAAAGTTTTTCCTAGAACAGTTGACTGAGGAACTATATCCTTTACTTAAGGAGAAAAACTTGAAATTTGATATAAACCTTACTCCTAATATTAAGATTTACGCCGACGGATCACTATTTGCCAGGGTGTTAAACAATTTATTAAAGAATGCTATAGCATATAGCCACAAGGATTCTGTCATAAAAATAAAGGTTGAAATAGGAAAATGTAATATGCAATTATTTGTAGAAAATGATGGTGACGTAATAAGTAAGCAGGAACTAAAACTTATATTTGAAAAGTTTTATCGAAGAGATCAGTCAAGAAGTCAATCAAGCGGGGCAGGACTTGGTTTGGCTATTGCAAGAGAAATTGTACAAAAGCATCAGGGCTCAATAGACGCGGAAAGTCAGGATGGACATACTGTATTTATTATTACTCTACCCAATTCTTAATAAAATCTTTATAAATACTAAATAATTTATGAATAAACCTTTCTTTTATCTCAGTTATACTGAAGATGAAAGAAAGGTTTTTTATTGATTTAATGACATTTCAGAAGGAAGTCTCCCACTTCTATAAGTGGAGGTCACATACTACAACAAAAATAAAACTTCAGTGGGGGGATAACAATTGATAATTGTTATCTGCCGCAGAGGTCTGCAAAGAGGTCAATCTCCTTCTGAAGTCGTTAATTGCAGCATCGCAGATGATGATTGAGTAGTCACGGAAACTAATATGTAAAACTTGAGTTTGTATAAAGTTATATAGAACTATAAATTTTATGTTAAGAGAGCAGTTAGTGATAAAAATAGGTATAGCAAACAAGCCTGCACGATGCAGGAATTTTCAGTAAAAAATATTCAATTGTTAAATAGCTACACTAATAAATTTAAAATACTAAAACCAGAAACTTTAAGTCTTGCATCTAGATGAATATTAATTCCAGCAATCATAGTCATAAATGAATAACGTTTTTTACCGTATATTCGTAAAGAATGAATTCTATAATCATTTAGAATACGATTGTTTATACGTTCTGAGCAGGTTCTAGTTTTATAAATAGTTTTCCATTGTTTTGAACCGCGAGGCAAAGGAGTAAACAACCGCAAATCCCATGATGGTTTAGTGTAGATTACTCGCCCATACGGTGAAGGTGAGCATTGTTCGCAGCAAGAGCAACTGTCAACCTTTTTTAAAACTAAAGGGCAACGCCATTTAAGGCGTGAACGACTTTTTTCATAACCGTTATAGACCATCTCATGGGCACCAATACAGATAGGAAATCCTTTTTCATTAATATCTAGAGCAGCTGGATATTTTGAATTTCCTTTGTTTTTGGAGTTCAGATCAATAAAGGGATTAATGTTCCATTTGGAACATAATTCATATGTAGCATAGTTATCGTTAGCTGAGTCAAGAACATAATTTGTTATATTGAATTGCGGTAACAGTTTTCTAAATTCAGCTAATGCGACTATTCCAGTGACACTGTCGTGTCTGCTTGCTTCTACAAATCGTAGATAAATAGGTAAATCGATCTTGTATTTCTTGTTATAGGAAGATAAAGCATAGAGCGTGTAGCCGTAAAACCAACGATTTTCATGACTGTCCCAACCCCAAGTAGCATTTATGTCAGAAAGTCTACGAGGGCATTTGCAATCGTAAATTCCATTTTGACGGCAGTCACAAACTTTAGAACCATAGTAGGAAGATTTACAGTGAACGCAAGTACCATCACCCGCAACTGTGAGTTTATCTTTTTCTATTAAGTTAAGATTAAAAGATGGCTCTACAGCAACTAATGAGAATATTTTTTGAAGCAGCCTTTCGGCTCTTAGTGAAAATGAGCGACCAGCTTCAAAAAAATCTGAAATTCTTTTAACAACACCTGTTTTTTTATTAGGAAGCTTTTTATTTTTCCCGGGTTCTTTGATTTTAGAGGGTTTCTTCTTATACGAATATGTATTTTTTAGTTTGATTCTGTCGATAGACAGATCTGAGAGCCATAATCTAGAGATAAAATCATAATGAGCACCAAGTGATGGGACATTATTTTCAGTGCAGCCAATACAGGTTGCAAGTAACTCACAGGCATGAAGCTTTTTAACCCAGTTGGTAATGCTTGTTTCCTTTTGAAAAAGCATTAAAGAAAATGAACGAAATATTTCAGGTTGAAGGGTCGCAGGTCTACCGGTATTAGAATAATAAGGTTTTAATATCTCTCTAAGAATATCTAAGTCTAAGCAATGCAACTTAGAGATAGAAGTTTCAAGTTCTATAATTTTTTTAGGAAAAACTTTGTAGAAACATGAGAGAGTTGAAATAATAAATTGCTGATAATCAGCATGAGAGCTCCAATTTTTAAGCATAAAATAATCCTCCTTTTAAAACATGTCTTTAAGAGGAGGAATTCAAAATTTTACAAACTTGTCAAGTGTTTTATGCAAAAAAAATGGGGGAATTAATAAAAATTAATGATACTAAAAATGAGTAATCACGGGCTCTGAAGAGTTTCCGTGAGAGCTCTGATTTAATAAGGAGGAAAAAAATATGAAATTATTTGCTTATAATATTTCTAAGGAGTTTAAAGATTTAAAGGCTGTTGATAATATAAATCTTGAATTTACTCCAGGGATTTGGGGACTTTTAGGACCAAATGGTGCAGGGAAAACCACATTAATGAGAATGCTAGTTGGTAATACAACTCCAAGTAAGGGTAAAGTAATGTTAGACGATGTAAATATCGCCAGCCTTAAGGATTCGTATCTAGATAAAATAGGATATTTGCCTCAGCACTTTGGATATGATAAAAATCAATCTGTTGAAGATTTTCTCCATTATATTGGAACTTTAAAGGGGCTTAATAAAGAAATTAGAAATAAAAGAATCAGTGAATTATTAAATGAATTTAATTTATCAGAAGTTAGAAAGAAAAAGATTGATAAGCTTTCAGGAGGTATGAAGCGTAGAGTTGGAATATGTCAAACTATGTTAAATAATCCTGATGTCTTAATTGTAGATGAACCAACTGCTGGTTTAGATATTGAGGAAAGAAGAAAATTTCGTAAGTATTTAACTACAATAAGCAAAGAAAAAATCATTATTGTATCTACACATATTGTTTCAGATATTGAATTTATTGCCAATTACCTTGTGCTTATGGACAAAGGCAAAGTAATTACAACTGGAGAAGCTCATTCTTTAATTGAAACACTTGATGGTAATGTGTTTGAGACTGTTATTGATGAAAATGAACTTTCACGGCTAGAAAATGAATATAGAATTATGAATTTTCGTAATGAATCTAGGGGACAGGTTTCAATTCGTTATGTTGCAGATGTTCCATTAAAAAATAGTAAATTAGTTTCACCTTCTCTTAATGATTTTTACCTTTCAAAAGTTAAGGAGGTATAAAAATGGATGTATTTTTTCAAGAGTTAAAAAGACAACTAAATTTTAAAAGGCTTCTAACATATGTTTTAATTGCAATTGCTTTGGCAGGATTATGGACATGGTTTATAGTAGGGGGAGCTACTGAAGACTTTTTGCAGCAAGGAGTTTACAAAGAATATAAAGGTAGATCAGCAATAGACGCAGCAGGTAAGGATAGAGTAGGCGCTGAAGGAGAAATGACTTTAGATAAATTTCAAAGTGGCTGTGATATTTTTCTAAAGTCATTAAAAGGTGATAATGAAAGTGATGTAATAATTACTAAAGACTTGTTGAAATATACTGTCTATGCTGACCAATTAATTACCCAGGAGTTTCGCTTGAGAACTATGATAGGAGAATCAACAAGTGACCTTTTGCATATTCCGAGGGATGCAGGAATGAATTTTTATGAAAATGAAGATTTATTCTATGGTAAATATATTGATAAAAATGCACTTAATGAAAATGAAAAGACCTTAGCTCTCTCTCTATTGGATAAAGTGAAAAAACCTTATACTTATTACACTGGATTTATACAATGGAATGATGGAATTAATCATATTGCATTTTTCTCATTTGTACTTATGGTTATGTTAGGAGTTTTTTCAAGTTCCATAATAACCAATGATAAAGAAAATGGAATGGATGAAATTATAACTACTACAGTAAAAGGCAGGAAAAGCCTCACTATAGCAAAAATTAGTATACCTTTAATTATGGCATCTATTATATATCTTTGTGGAGTTGGTCTTTATGTTTTGCTATTAAAATATTTATTACCTGCTGATGCTTTAAATACTTCAATACAGGTCTTAAGTAGAAGTTTTCTTCCATATACTCAAGGTGACTTACTTAGAAATGTATTTATCGTAGGCTGGATAGGAATTTTAATAGTGTCAAGCTTTTCTACTTGGATTTCATCTATATCTAAAAAATCCTCAAAAGCCATCCAATTCTCGATACTTACAATATTAGGTTCTTTTATTTTAAGCACATTTATCACTAGTCACTCTAAGAATATGGATATAATTAAGATGCTTATACCAGGAGGAATAGGATTTTCATATTTCCAATCTATAGACTTTCCATTCATTACAATTTTAGGGAAGAATCTATGGATGCCATCCATTTTGCTCATAGCAAGCGCAATTATATTTTTACTTAGTACCATTTTTACAACACTTAACTATAGAAGGAGGTAAGGAGATGATATATCAAGAATTAAAGCGTCGCCTTTTTACAAGATATGTTTTCTTCTCAATAATAGGTCTACTTTTGCTTACATGTGTATTAAATCTACGCACTATAGCAATAAATGAAAATCTACATGAAGTCATTAAAGAAGAGTCTGTATATGCTGGTGAAATGACTGAAGATAAATTATGGCTAGGTCTAGAAAAAGTGCGGGATGAAAAGTCAGATGAAATAAAATATAAACCACTCATAGCTTTTATAAGTCGGTTAGTTTATTCTTATCCCGGAATTCTATACAATGAAAATAAACTAACCGACTTTCCTGATTATTATGTCAAAAATTTTTATGCGTGTTGGGAAAAAAAATCTACTGCACTTATAGAAAAAATACCTAGAAATAATCAAGCAAAAGCATTGGAAGAACTAGATAAGGTGAAAACACCTTTTTATCAATATGAAGGCTATTATCTTTGGACTGAAAGCTTTAATATGCTTAAGGTTCTTTATCTAATAATTATATTTATGGTAACATTTTTTGCGGCATCCACCTATTCTGATAGCATGGAAGACGGTAGTATGGAAATTATGTATGCAACAGTTTTTGGCAAAAAGATGATGGGCATTCGCCTTCTTCCTGTTATGATATATGGGTTGCTTTTAACTTTGGCAGCAACACTTTGCAGCGTATTAATTTTAGGTTCAGCTACTGGACTTCAGACTTTAAAGAGTAGTTTAAAGGTATTTGCATTATTTTCTATAGGTAACTTTACATTAGGAAGTGGAATACTCTTAATGTTTGTAAGTGAACTTTTAGGGGTGATATCGTTAACAACTATTATGGGATGGATATCCTACAAAACAGCAAGTACAAGCCTTGCTACATCAATAGGAATAGGAATAAATATTTTCTATATCATCATGGGTTTATTTATTAAGCTTCCGTGGAAATTTTTCCAATTTATCTTAAATGCATTGCCACTGGCATCATCACAAATTATAAATGAAGTGTCTGGATTTCAGTTTGACATGGGGATTTGGAGACCTTATGCAGTTATGGTGAGTATGGTTGTGGTGTTTTTTGTTTTTTATTTTTTGTTATATCGTGCAATCTGCAAAAATAAAATATAACTAATTATTCTATACGGGTATTTTTGCCCAGCCCCCCGAAAAGGGTGAATAAGCAAATTACTTGTTAGGTAACATCTGAACTATAGCCATTCCATACCTAATTGCCTATAGTTGTATTTCAAAATATGTACTAAGTATTTGAAACATGTCAGAAATAAATAAGATGTACTTATGACACACAAAAAGGGGATGGGCAAAACACCCTCCTTTTAGCATAATAGTATAGCCCCTTTTATTTTAGTCTACTATACTAATTCGACATATCTTTTAAAATTCCTTTTTGGTTTTAGTCTTTTACATAAAAAAATCGCCATCTTTAATTCGATGACGATTTTTCATATAGTTTTTCAGTGGCCTCACTAAATAATGTGGATTTTTAACATATGATCATGTATCATTTAACTATAGTTTTTTGATACGCTTATTGTAACTTTATTACAAAGCTACAACTTGTTTTGAGTAAAAAAACAAGAGCTTCATCATTTAGTGATTAAACCCTAGATATATCAATGCTTTACACTGATGTTACTTTTCATTTGTTTATGATGAATTGGTGGTTAACTATAGTTCATCTATGGGTAGAGGTGCTATTAACCCCATAATGCTATTTAAATATTTACTTTTGAAAGTAATATATGAATTGTCTGATGAAGATGTTGTTGAAAGAACTCTTTATGATATGTCCTTTAAATATTTTCTAAATTTAGCCCCAGAAGAAACAAATTTAATAAACTCAAGTACATTAACTAAATTTAGAAAGCTTCGCCTTAAAGACATGAATTTATTGGATTTATTAATAAACAAGACTGTAGAACTTGCTATAAAAGAGGGAGTTTTAAAAAGTAAAGCAATAATAGTTGATGCTACGCATACCAAGTCACGTTATAACCAAAAGTCAGCAAGTGAAGAATTATTGAAACGTGCAAAAAACTTAAGAAAAACATTGTATGGAGTACATCCTGGTATTAAAGAAGAGTTACCTAATAAAGTTACAACTGGAGTACTTGAAGATATTTTTGAGTACTGCAAATTATTAATTGATAGCATAAACGAGAAGCCAGAAACTGCAGCAAATCCAGCTGTGAAAACTAAATTAAACTACTTAATGGAAGCTATTAATGATGACTTAGAAAATCTAAAACTATCAAAAGATGAGGATGCAAAAGTGGGGCATAAAACTTAGTAATTGGAGATACAGCTTATTCTGAAAAGAAAAACTTAAAATATACAAAAGAAAATAAAATTGTATTAATTTCAAGACTAAATCCTGTAATTTCACAAAGAATGCGAAAAAAAGAAGATGAATTTGAGTTTAATAAAGATGCTGGTTTATTTGTATGTCCGGCAGGCCATATGGCTATTAAAAAAGCAAAACAGGGAAAGAAGAATGTTGGTAAAAATCAAGTGCTAACTTACTATTTTAATGTAGAAAAGTGTAAAAATTGTGTTCATAAAGATGGGTGCTATAAAGAAGGTGCTAAATCTAAAACTTATTCGGTTTCAATAAAGTCAAATACTCACAAAGATCAAATAGAGTTCGAAAAAAGTGAGTATTTTAAAAAACGTGCTAGAGAACGTTATATGATAGAGGCTAAAAACAGTGAACTTAAGCACCAGCATGGCTATGATGTAGCAACATCGTCAGGTTTAATTAGCATGCAAATGCAAGGTGCGTTATCAATCTTCACTGTGAATCTAAAGAGAATAATCAAGTTGAAAGGCATGAAATAAGGCTTTTTTAACTTAAATATAAAAATATAAAAAGAAAAAGCATGAAACATCCAAAAATATGGGTATTTCATGTTTTTTCTGTTCAAGCCTAAAAAACTTACTGAAAAGAGAGTGCTTTTTTCAGTGGCCTCTATTTAGTCGAGGGTTTTCTTATGCCCTAATTTAGTTGAATTAGTATAATGAAGTGTGAACTCGAAAAAGAAGACAAGAATTTAAATAAATTATGTTTCCATATACTCCTCATGTGGAGACGGAGGTGAAGATAGTAAAGAAATAAGCTGATATCAAAGGCTTTGAAGGTTTTAAAGTAAATATTGAAGTGTGTTTTATGTTTCCTCAGACTTAAAGTGTCCGAGAAAATTTTTTTGCGGTTTTTTATCATTGAAATAATCAAACTTATGTTAACATAACAAAAATGTAATGTTAATGAAATATACATCGATGGTTGCTGCAAATAAAATTGTATATAATAAGTACATCAGATGGAGTTAAAGCAATTAAATTTAAAATAAAGAAAAAAGGGAGAGTTATAAATGAAAACAATATTAAGTGTAGAAAAAATTGAAAAGTATTATGGAAATAAAGATAATGTCACAAAGGCTATAGACAGTATCAGTTTTAAGGTAGATGAGGGTGAGTTTGTTGGGATAATGGGACCTTCAGGAAGTGGTAAAACAACATTGCTTAATTGTATATCAACTATTGATAATGTCACTACAGGGAAAATAATAATAAATAATAGTGATATTACTAGGTTGAAATCAAAAGCATTAGATAAGTTTAGACAAAATGAGTTAGGTTTTATATTTCAAGATTTTAACCTACTAGATACCCTTACTGCTTATGAAAATATAGCTTTAGCATTAACAATAAAAGGTGAGAAAAGTTCAGAAATAGATGGGAAAATAAAATCAGTAGCAAAATATTTAGACATTGAACCAGAACTAAATAAATATCCTTATCAAATGTCAGGTGGACAAAAGCAAAGAGTTGCTTCTGCAAGAGCAATAGTAACAGATCCATCCTTAGTACTTGCTGATGAACCAACAGGGGCACTGGATTCTAAAACAGCTAGATTATTACTTGAAAAATTAGAAAGTCTAAACAAAGATTTAAAGACCACAATACTTATGGTTACCCATGATGCTTTTACAGCAAGCTATGCTCATAGAATTCTTTTTATTAAAGATGGAAAAATCTTTAGTGAGGTAGTAAGAGGTAAGGATACTAGAAAAGAATTCTTTAATAAAATTATAGAGGTTATAACTCTACTTGGAGGTGATGATAATGTATTCCAAAATAGTTGTAGGTAATGTAAAGAAGAGTTTTAAGGACTATGCTATATATTTTTTAACACTAACTTTAGCAGTTTGTATATTTTATAGCTTCAACTCAATTGGGTCACAAAAGGCACTTATACAAATGAAATCTGTATCTAAATTAATGAAAGTTATGTCTTATGTGTCAGTATTTATATCTATAATATTAGGTAGTTTAATATTATATGCAAATAATTTCTTGATAAAAAAACGTAAAAAAGAATTAGGAATATACATGACTTTAGGTATGGGAAAAAGAAAAATATCTATAATATTAGTAATGGAGACTTTTCTAGTTGGAGTTATATCTTTAATTAGTGGACTTATACTAGGAATTGGAGCATCACAAGGATTAGCCACCTTTGCATTAAAGTTATTTGATGTATCGATTAATGAATATAAGTTTACAATTTCAACAGGTGCAATAGGTAAAACTGTATTATACTTTGGAATAATGTTTTTACTTGTTATGATATTTAATGTATTTGTTATATCTAAATACAAGATAATCGATTTATTAACAGCAGGTAAAAAAAATCAAGATATTAAATTCAAAAATTCTATTATATATTTAATAGCATTTATTTTATGCGTAGTATCACTTGGTTTTGCATATAAATCAATACTAAATGTAGGTTTAAATGTACTAGACCCTATGGTCTTAATATCAATAGCTTTGGGAATATTAGGTACAGTGTTATTTTTCTTTAGTTTATCTGGACTTATATTATATGTGGCAAAGAAAAATAAAAAGGTTTATTTTAAAGGGTTAAATATATTTGTAGTAAAACAGATAAATAGTAAAGTTAATACAAACTTCATATCAATGTCTTTAATTTGCTTAATGTTATTCTTCACAATAGTAAGTTTATCTATGGGAATAGGCTTTAAAACAGTTATGGATGCAGGAATTAAAAAGGCAACACCCTTTGATGCCAGCATATCAGTAACAAAAGTGGATGGAGGCTACAATATAGAAGATGTTCTAAATAAAATTAATTTGAAAATAAGTAAAAATGAAAAATCCGTAGCTCATAATGAATATCTTATAGGTATGAAAGCTAGTGAGTTTTTAACAACATTTGGAGATTTTAAAGACGACTATGTAAAATGTGTTAAACTATCTGATTATAATAAAATTTTAAAATTTAAGAATGAAAAAGAAGTAAATTTAACTAAGGATGAAGTTTTAATTTTATCAAATACTGATGAATTTATGAAACCAATAAATGAAAAAATAAAAAATAATAATAAAATTAACATTAAAGGGAAAGAATATCTAATAAAAAACCCTAAAGCTATAGAAGAAAATCTTTCAACTGCTTACTTTACAACTAGTTTGTTTATAATAGTTATAAATGATGAGTTTTTATCAGATTACAAAATTACTAACTCAGTGCTTAATGTAAATTATTTAGATAAAAATAGAGAAAAATATAATGAAAAATATCAAAAACGCGAGGACTATGGTAAAGGTGGTACGATACTCGGTAGGTCAAAGGATGGGATTTATTCAGAAAATATGGTAACAACAAATGTATTAATATTTATCATAATATATTTAGGTATTGTATTTTTAATAACTAGCATGGCAGTACTCGCTCTTCAACAATTATCAGAAGCTAGTGATAGTATAGAAAGATATAAAGCTTTAAGGAGACTTGGTGCAAACGAAAAAATGATAGATAAAACAATTTTTGTTCAAACATTGATATATTTTAGTCTTCCAGTTAGTCTTGCATTAATTCATTCAGTGGTTGGAATTAAAGTAACTAGCGATTTAATAAATAGCTTACAAGAAACAAATATTAACTCTTCAGCATTAGTAGCAGCTTTAATATTTATTGTAATTTATGCAGGATACTTCTATACAACATATGTAGGATATAAAAATGTTATTAGGAATAATTTATAAAGAGATTTATTTTAGAATTAATGCATATGTTTGTGTTGATGTGTATAAACCAATGAAGAATGATGCAAATAAAATAAGTAATAAATTAAAGAGGTATTTACTGAAAAGTAAGTACCTCTTTAAGGTGCTCCCCAAATGGGCACAATCTAACGGGTAAAAGTCCCGATTAGGATTTTGATAGAGCTGAATATGTACTTTAATATTTAAAATATATATATGGCCTTATATTTTATAAAATTTAGAATATGTTATGATATTAGGGTACAGGATAAAATAAGTAGGGAGGTAAGAGTACATATGAAAAAAATTATTATTATTGAAGATGATGAAGTTATAAGAGAAGAATTACAAATTTTTTTAAAAAGATATGGATACGAAGTAAAAGCTCCTATAAATTTTAATAATATAATACAATATGTTGAAAATAAGAATGCAGAACTTATATTGTTAGATATTAATCTTCCAGTGTTTGATGGTTATTATATATGTAGAGAAATACGAAAAACTTCAGATGTTCCAATTATAATAGTTACAAGTAGAGATAGTGATTTAGATGAATTAATGAGTATGAATTTAGGAGCAGATGATTTTATAACAAAACCTTATAATATAGAAATATTATTAGCAAGGATAACTAATATTTTAAGAAGAATAGGTGGAAGTTCAAAAACTAATAATATATTAAGCTATAGAGATTTTAATTTAGATTTCTCAAATGCAACGGTTATTTATAAGGATAAATGCTTGGAATTAACGAAAAATGAGGTTAAGATACTCTCTTACTTAATAAACAATAAGGGGAATATAGTAAAACGAGATTCGCTTATGGAATATTTGTGGAAATCAGATTATTTTGTAGATGATAGTACCTTAACTGTTAATATTAATAGATTAAGAAAAAAACTTGAAGAAATAGGCATAGAAAATCCAATAGAAACAAGAAGAGGGTTAGGGTATATAATGCCATGAGTATAGGTGAATTTATTAAAGAAAAAATGGTGGTAATAATATCTAACATGCTGCTATTTATCATATTAGCAGCTATAATGATTATTATTAATGTTAATGTCATTATAATTTCATTTGCCTTTTGTATTTGGTTTTTGCCATTAATTTCTTATATGGCGTTAGAATTTATAAACTTTAAAAATTATTATGATGAAATTAATAACATATTAGAAAATTTAGATAAGAAATATCTACTTCCCGCGGTAATAAAGGAAGCGAACTTTATACAAGCGAAAAAGTTAAATTCTATACTTAAAGAGATAAGCAGAGATATGCACGAAAATGTAAAATATTATAAGGATATACAGGTGGAATATAGAGAATACATAGAGACATGGGTACATGAAATTAAAACACCAATAGCTTCTACAAAGCTAATAATTGGAAATAATCGAGATGAAGTAACTAATAAAATAGACTTCCAGATAGATAGAATTGAGGGGTTTGTAGAACAGGTGCTTTATTATTCTAGAAGCGATGATGTTAGTAAAGATTATATTATAAAACAAATTAATCTTGATAATGTAGTAAGGAATGTAGTTAAAAGAAATTATAGAGATTTTATTCATAAGAAAATAAAATTAGATATAAAAAATATAAATGAAATGGTATATAGTGATACGAAGTGGACTGAATTTATGATTAATCAGATAATAGGAAATTCTATAAAGTACTCAAGTAGTAAAGAGCCCATGATAAGTATATATTCAATTAAGAAAGCTAATTCAGTAATGTTAACCATAGAGGATAATGGGGTAGGTATAATAGATAAAGATATAAATAGAGTGTTTGAAAAAGGATTTACTGGTGAAAACGGAAGAAAATTTAGTAAAAGTACAGGAATGGGATTGTATTTATGTGAAAAACTATGTTCAAAACTGGGCTTAAAAATTACTATTGATTCTGAGGAGAATAAAGGAACTAAAGTTACATTAATATTTTCTTTGTCTAGTATGGTAAATTTTACAGATGACTAAGGATAAATTATTAAAATTAAATCACAAGAAGCCCAAATTAAATTATTAGAAAAAAAGATAGTCTGGATGATGGAGCAGATAACCTTATTGAAGCATGTGCGATTTGGATCTTCAAGTGAAAAAAGTGAGTATGACCAACTAAGTTTATTTGATGAGGCTGAAAAGGAAGCTGATGAACGTGTTGCTGAGCCTGAATTTGAAGAAATCAAGATTAGGAAAAAGAAGCACATTGGTAAAAAGGATGAAATGTTATCTGATTTACCTGTAGAAGTGGTGGAATACTATCTTCCTGCGGAGGAACAATTCTGCCCTGAATGCGGCGGTGATATGCATATTATGGGCAAAACTGTGAGAAGAGAATTAGTAATAATTCCAGCCCAAGCAAAGGTACTAGAGAATATACAATATATATATTCATGCAGAGATTGCGAAAAATATAGTGATGGAACTCCTATTGTTAAATCGGGAGTATCAGAACCTGTTATTAAAGGAAGTATGGCTTCGCCATCAACAGTAGCATACATTATGTCTCAAAAATATGTTAATGCGATGCCTTTATATCGCCAAGAAAAAGAGTTTGAAAGACTAGGAATAGAAATTTCAAGGCAGACTATGGCTAATTGGGTTATAAGATGTGCCAATGACTGGCTTGAACCTCTATATTCTGCAATGAGAGAAATCTTAGTGAATAGAGAAGTTATTCATGCAGATGAAACTGTGCTTCAGGTTCTAAAAGAGCCTGGTAAGAGGCCACAGTCTAACTCATATATGTGGCTTTATAGAACTAGTGGTGATACTGAAAGTCCAATAGTTTTATATGAATATCAGCCAGATAGGTGTGCTAAAAGGCCTAAGGACTTTTTAGAAGGGTTTAAGGGGTACCTACATACTGATGGTTATGCGGGATATCATAATCTTTCAAAGGACATCACTGTTTGTGGGTGCTGGAGCCATTCAAGACGTAAGTTTGATGAAGCTCTTAAATCAATATTTCCTTCTGAGTGTCTTGGCTCAAAGGCATTAGAGGGTAAAAATTACTGTGATAAGCTTTTTGCCATAGAAAGAAATCTTTCTAATTGTACAACTGAAGAAAGACATAAAAAACGTCAAGAGCTTACAAAGCCTGTTCTAGACGACTTTTTGTTATGGTTAAAAAATTGTAATGCACTTCCGAAGACAGCTTTAGGAAAAGCAGTCCACTATGCATTAGATCAATGGAAATACTTAGAGAACTATCTTCTTGATGGACGGTGCGAAATAAGCAATAATCGTGCTGAAAGAAGTATTAAACCTTTTGTTATTGGAAGAAAAAACTTCTTATTTTCCGACACAGTCCGTGGCGCTAAATCAAGTGCAATAATATATAGCATTATTGAAACAGCAAAAGAAAATGGGTTAATTCCAATGAAGTATATTTGTTTAAAATAATGGCTAATATAGATTTTAAAAACAACCTAGATTTATTTGAATCCCTATTTCCATGGGGTAATCTTCCTGAAGAATGTTATTTAAAGAAAAAAGATTAAAAATAGCGGTTAATAGCTGTCAAGGTGATAAGTTATTAACCGCTTACATTATAAACATAAATTACATCATTGAAAGAATAAGAATTATCAACGATTGTAGTTAAGTCACATTGTCCGTAAAGCTCGTAATAAACAATTGTAAAATTACTTGAGAGAGCAGACGAAATAGACAGATTGTGTCATATAAATTGATACTGTCTTAGGGGGGATATTATGACAAGGAAATATAATTTATACCAAATTGACTCATTCACTAAGGAGAAGTTTTCTGGAAATCCAGCTGGAGTAATAACAAATGCCGACGGATTTACTGAAGCTGAAATGCAGAAAATAGCTAGGGAACTTAATAATTCTGAAACAGCATTTATTCTATCTTCAAATAATGATGAGTATGATGTTCACATACGGTTTTTCACCCCAACAAATGAAGTACCAATTTGTGGACATGCAACTATTGCGGCTCACTATGCCCGTGCAATTGAAAACAGGCTTGTTACTTCTAGGGTTTATCATAAAACTGGTGCTGGAATTTTACCTGTTGATATAATAAAAGAAAATGATGACTATAAAATTATTATGACACAAGGTAAGATTGAATTTGGATCGATTATTGATGGGATAAATATAAAAAATATTACATTGGCGTTGAATATAAGTAATAAGGATTTACTAGAAGATTATCCAATACAGGTAGTTTCAACGTAAGCGCCAAATAACTCGTCACCTACCATAATTAGAAAAATGATGTAATAATACTCCTATAATGATTGGGAGGTAAGATACATGAATAAAAGAAAATCTAAAGCGCAATGGATGTCATTAATAAAAGAATATAACTCAAGTGGCCTAAATTTAACAGCTTGGTGCAGGGAAAAAGAAATTAGCAAAAGCTCTTCTTATCCATATCTAAAAAGTTTCAAAGCGCCAGCTTCTGAGCCTTCTGAACAAAGATGGGGAACAGTAACAATACCCAAAAGCACTGAGGCCTCTTCAATTTCATTAAAAGTGGGCACAATCACTTTAGATATAAAGAATGGCTTTGACAAAGAAACCTTGATAGATGTTTTAAGTGTGGTAATGAAACTATGTTAACCCTCATGAATTCTAGTAATGCATATCTTGCTTGCGGAGCAACCGATTTAAGAAAGTCTATTGATGGATTAGCTGCCATTATTCAAATGAGGTTCAAGCTAGATCCGTTTTCAAATTGTCTATTTATATTTTGCAATAAAAATAAAGATAAAATAAAAATTTTACAGTGGGAATATTCAGGTTTTTGGTTATATTATAAACGCTTAGAAAAAGGTAGATTCAAATGGCCTTCAAATGAAAATGAAGTAAAAAGCGTTACACAAAGAGAAGTGAGATGGCTTCTTGATGGATTATCAATAGAACAACCTAAAGCGCATAAAGAAGTAACTGAACGATCAGTAATTTAGCTTCAATTTTCAAAATGAAAGTAGGCTTAAACAGTTGATTTCAATGGATTATCCCTATCTCTTTAGCTCGAAATATGGTATAATTAAAGCATGATAAATATAGAGAATAAAATCAAAATTCAAACTGAATATATTAAAAATTTAGAGGAAACTTGCAAATCACAAGAAGCCCAAATTAAATTATTAGAAAAAAAGATAGTCTGGATGATGGAGCATTAGTGAATAGAGAAGTTATTCATGCAGATGAAACCGTGCTTCAGGTTCTAAAAGAGCCTGGTAAGAGGCCACAGTCTAACTCATATATGTGGCTTTATAGAACTAGTGGTGATACTGAAAGTCCAATAGTTTTATATGAATATCAGCCAGATAGGTGTGCTAAAAGGCCTAAGGACTTTTTAGAAGGGTTTAAGGGGTACCTACATACTGATGGTTATGCGGGATATCATAATCTTTCAAAGGACATCACTGTTTGTGGGTGCTGGAGCCATTCAAGACGTAAGTTTGATGAAGCTCTTAAATCAATATTTCCTTCTGAGTGTCTTGGCTCAAAGGCATTAGAGGGTAAAAATTACTGTGATAAGCTTTTTGCCATAGAAAGAAATCTTTCTAATTGTACAACTGAAGAAAGACATAAAAAACGTCAAGAGCTTACAAAGCCTGTTCTAGACGACTTTTTGTTATGGTTAAAAAATTGTAATGCACTTCCGAAGACAGCTTTAGGAAAAGCAGTCCACTATGCATTAGATCAATGGAAATACTTAGAGAACTATCTTCTTGATGGACGGTGCGAAATAAGCAATAATCGTGCTGAAAGAAGTATTAAACCTTTTGTTATTGGAAGAAAAAACTTCTTATTTTCCGACACGGTCCGTGGCGCTAAATCAAGTGCAATAATATATAGCATCATTGAAACAGCAAAAGAAAATGGGTTAATTCCAATGAAGTATCTTACATATTTGTTTAAAATAATGCCTAATATAGATTTTAAAAACAACCTAGATTTATTTGAATCCCTATTTCCATGGGGTAATCTTCCCGAAGAATGTTATTTAAAGAAAAAAGATTGAAAATAGCGGTTAATAGCTGTCAAGGTGACAAGTTATTAACCGCTTACGTTTCAACAGGTCATTCTAAGGTTATGATTGGTATAAAAAACATTGAAACTTTAAATAAAATGAAACCAAATTATGATGCCCTTTCTAAATTGAGCAACGATATTAAGTGTAATGGATATTACGTTTTTACAGTTAATACTCAAGATGCTGATATTTTAGTACATGGCAGAATGTTTGCTCCTGCGATAGGCATTAATGAAGATCCTGTAACTGGTAATGCAAATGGTCCTTTGGGTGCATATCTGGTTCATCACAAATTAGCGAATCATAATAATTCTTTATTTAGATTCAAAGCTAAACAAGGTGAAGCTATAAAAAGAACAGGTATTATCGACGTTGAGGTAAAGATAGAAAATAAAGAACCTGTAGAAATTAAAATTTCAGGAAATGCCATAATAGCATTTAAATCTGAATTATCATTGGAATGACTATCTTAAATAACAACCAATTTAGATAAGATAGAATAAAGTTTAATTTTGAAAACAAATTACGCAAATAGGAGGCAGGTTATCTATGGAAACAGAAATATTAAATGTTAAAGATTTAAATATTAATTATAAAAATATTGAAAAAGGTGCAGAGTATCTAAGAAATGGTGAAGTTATTGCAATTCCAACAGAAACTGTTTATGGATTAGCCGCAGATGCGTTTAATGAAAATGCAATAAAAAAAATATTTGAAGTTAAAGGAAGGCCGCAGGATAATCCATTATTGGTACATATATATAAATTGGAGCAAGTTTATGATATATGTAAAGATATTTCAAAAGAAGCAGAGAAAGTATTTGGTACTTTTTGGCCGGGATCAGTAACTTTGATTTTTAATAAGAAAGATTGCATTTCAGATACAATTACTGCAGGAATGAAAACTGTAGGAGTTAGATTTCCAAAAAGTGAAATAGCAAGGGATATAATTAAAGAAAGCGGAACTTTATTAGTAGCTCCATCTGCAAATTTATCAGGAAAGCCATCAACTACTAGTGCCAAGCATTGCTATAATGATTTAAATGGAAAAATTCCTTGTATTTTAGATGGGGGGCCGTGTTCAATTGGGTTAGAGTCAACAATTATAGATATGTCTACTCCAGCCCCAATACTTCTAAGGCCAGGAGCAATAAGCTTGGATGACATATGTAATGTAATTCCAAATCTTATATATAAAAAGGATTTATTAAGCGTGAAGGGAAATGAAATTCCAAAGGCTCCAGGAATGAAATACAGACACTATGCACCAGATGCAGCACTAACATTGGTCGAAGGAGATTATATAAAAACTTCTAAATGGATTAAAGAAAATGCAAATGAGAATGATGTTGTAATTTGTTTTCAAGAATTTTTAAACGATTTTAAGGACTATCAACATATATATAGTTTAGGAAGCTTTAAAATGTTAAATATAGCTGCACAAAAGATGTTTGATTTGATTAGAGAATGTGATAAATTGAATGTAAGTCATATTTATATACAAGCTCCCAATAACAATGGGTTAGGGAATTCTATAATCAATCGATTAGAAAAAGCAAGTGCAGGAAACATTATTCATATATAAAACATATCGGTTGTTTTTAATTACAATAACAGGAACAGCTGTGATTATTAAGAGCAATATTGAGAATATATTGTAGGATATAATTGACGAATAAAATGCAGTAACTGTGATATGTCGAACTTACTAAACATTGCGAATTGTAAATAATTTGTAAAAAGCAAAAGGCAACTTCTTTTTATTGAAGCTACCTTCCGGCTCATTATTCAAGCCAGGATGAAATAATCGCTCCTAGCATAGTACAAGCTATCCATACAGCAATATTTCCTACATTCTTTGACAGGATATTAAAATTAATCTCCACTACCTTATAATGTATGGAAAGTATTATGATGGATACTACGAAAAATCCTACTTTAAGATGCTTCATGACAATTCCTCCTATAAATAATTCTCAAATTATTCATCGGATGTAGAATTACTTTTGCATCTTTTGCTAATCTATTTATAAGCTTTTGTAAATAATTTTTTAACTAAAGTAGGGTATCTAAATTATTGACAATCTTATAATAATTATTCAATGGGGGTGATGAATAATTATTATAAAATTTTTATATAACTGTGGGAAAATAAGTAAAATTGCAATGCCATTCCCAAAAATAAAATTTCGTACGTTAAGGAAAGTGAAAGTTACACAACCCCCAATACTCGTTGCATTTTTGTAGAATTACGATGAAATTATTCCAAATAAGATGGTTAAAGTTAATACGTCAATTAGGTAAAATTATATTTATAGCAATAAGATGAATTGCAAGCAGGAGGTATATATGAGAAAAAAGATTTCAATTGTAACCGGAGCAACAGGTGGACTGGGAAGAGAATTCATAAAACTACTGCTTAAAGAAGATGTTGATGAAATTTGGGCGATTGCAAGAAATATGGAAAACTTAAATAAGCTGAAGGAAGATTTCGGCGGAAAAATTGTTCCCATTTCCTGTGATTTGTCGCGAGATAAGTCGTTGGAGCTGATAGAAGGAATGCTTCACGAATGCAACCCGCTTGTCCGTTATCTTATCAATAATGCAGGTAGCGGAAGAATGGGGGCATATAATGAGTTTTCCAAAGCGGAGATTGAATCGCATATAATGACTCACTGTACCGCAACGGTTGTTTTGTGCAACTTATGCATACCGTATATGGAGAAAGGCAGCCATATAATAAATATGGCATCACAATCTGCCTTTCAGCCGGTGCCGTATATTAATATTTATGCGGCTAGTAAAGTGTTTGTAAAAAACTATTCACGAGCGCTAAATGTTTAGCTGAAAAGCACAGGCATTGTTTCTACTGTCGCTTGTCCCGGCTGGGTCAAGACCGATTTGCTTGAGAGTGCGCGTAACGGTAAACAGATTCATTTTCCTGGAATGGCATTGCCAGAGGCGGTTGCTGTAAAAACGTTCAAAGATGCAAAAAAGGCTAAGGATATGTCCGTTTACGGCGGATATGTAAAATACATGCATCTGCTGGCGAAGATATTCCCACATAAGCTTGTTATGAAAACATGGATGAAGCAAATAAAGGATTATATTTGAGGTGGTAGTAAGTTGATAAACAGAATAGCTACAGAACGTGCTGATTTGTTTGACCCGAATATATACATAACCATGCTGTTCGATATCATCGGCAAAGTAGACGAGGAAGCGTTGGTTGCGGCAATAAATAAATAAAAAGGCTATTACTTTAGCACACCCCGAAGCGATTCAAGTAAGCGATAGGTTTCATATTTTAAAAAATCTAACATCCTATTGCAAAGATTATCTGATGAAATATTTAAAACCAAAAGTAATAATTGATGTAGTCAAAATGGAATCAAGCAATGTGGCTACGAAATCACCCATTCAAAATAAAAAAGTAACACTAGAAGAAAAAATAATGAAAGCGATTCAATTATTGCATGATGGTATTGGCAAAAGCCAAATTTGCAAGCAATTAAATATGGACATCAGAGTATTTAATAAATTATTGTCTATGAATGATAATGAGCGTTCATTCTATTTAAAAAGTCCATTACAAATATCACATGAAGGTAAAGTTGCAAAAAAAAATGAAATAATAAATATTGCAAGAGATATGCACAACAATAATCATTCAGTAAGATCAATTGCTATAGAACTTGGAATGTCACGAAAGACAATTACTAAATACTTAGATGATAATGTGTCTGCTATAAATGGGAATTATAATGTTAAAAGAAAAAGTATTTTAGATCCTTTTTTAGAAGAGATTAATAAATTAATAGATAAAGGACATACTTCATCTGACATAGAAAATGTAATTCGTCAAAAAGGTTATAATGGCTCTGACAGTACTATTCGTAATTATAGATCTCGCTTAAAAAAATCAATTCATAAAACTTATAAAAATAGTAAAACTTCGCCTGCTACAACAGATTTGGTTGACCGAGGTCAATTACTAAAATTATTGTATAAACCACTAATTAAAGTAAAACGATTGTCTATTGACTATGTAAATAAAGTAAATGAAAAATATCTATTATATAAAGAGATAATCGATTTAGTAGGTGAATTTAGAAAAATTCTAAAGAACAAAGAAATAACTAAAATTAGTAAGTGGATGGAACAAGCATCTTCTTTAAACAATAAATATATTAATTCATTTATAAATGGAATAACCAGAGACATTTCAGCAGTTAAAAATGCGATTATATATGATTATAATAATGGGTTAGCAGAAGGCAGTGTGAATAAATTAAAAGTTATAAAAAGAATTATGTATGGTCGTAATAGCTTTGAAATGTTGTATAAAAAAATATTATGGCTTGAAAAAAGACGTAAAATCAACTAACATTGGAAAGAATCAGTTTTCACTTGACAAATACAGTTGCAAAAGAATTATATCGAATACTTAAACCTAATGGCAAAATTGTCATTCAAGGCAATTATATTGAAAAAGACAGTAAAAGCTTTGAGCTTGCCCAAAGCAAAAGCCTTGAAAGAGGCTTGGTTGAAGAATATTTGGTTAATGATTTAAAAAATGCAGGCTTTGAAAATGTTATATCAACAGTTGTAGCAGAAGCTGTATGGGCAGAAAATCCATATGATTTACTTCCTGTGGCAGGCGACACTCAGCGTTATTGCATAATTCAAGCTCAACGCACAAAATGAGCATAACACGAAGTTGATAAATTCCATCAAGCTAAGAAAATTCTATAAAAATACACTATCACCTCACCAAATGCCTCCTGGAATAACCATGCAAGTTTTTCTCTAAGAATCTTTCCATAGAGCTACCAATATTAGTATCAATATTCAATTGTTTTTTGCTGCAAAATTATCGTAAATTCGTTAGGGATATAATGATTCATCCATAATTTATATGTTGATTCTATCATGTAGCCTACTTTTACACCTAATTATGTAAATCGTTGCACTGGATAGAATTTAATTGTATACTTGTTTATATAATTTACAATTACTTGATTACTTGATTAGAAGAGGGTTAGAAATGAAAAAAAATTATATACTAACGAATAATGTTAAAGCTATTTTGATGTATTTTATAGTAGTAATGGCATGTGGTTTATTAATGGAGATTTACAGTCCATCATTTTCAATTGCAATGCTTATATTCGGTAAGAGTTATATAATAACAATATTTGCATCTATACTTCTTGTTACTGGTGTTTGTTGTATATAATACAGATAACTATATTTATATTGCTTTCACAATCATTCATTTTTTACTTCTTACATATACATTATATTGTCTTAATAAAATTAATAAAAGTAGAAAACATTATACTAAATTAATCTTTATGTTGGGTATTATAATAAATTATATGACATATAAACATTTTCAATATCTTGGATATGATGGTTATTTTTTAGATATAACTTCAAGGGGATCTCTTTATAGCTTATGGACTGTATTTTAAATTTATTTATCTACCGCACTAGATTACTTTACTTGTAAAAAATACGGTAATCCTCAGCAAGATTAAAAACGCAATACTTTTAAAATCTGTCTTAACTTTATAAGTCATCTTCTTCAATAATAATCATAACAGAATATTGAGTTGAAAACATAAGACTGCCCCCATTTGAACTATATTGAATGTCATTAATTTTCACTTTATTATTATTGATAAAATCATTTACTTCTGTTACTAAACAAAATTTATTGGTATTATTAAATATCCTTATTTGTTTCAAATTCGCCATCACCTTTCTATTTTATCAAACTTTAATTTGCCAGTTGGTAAGAACACATCTTCTTTTTGCGTTACTTTTATGACACGCATGATTCCACTTACCACTCCAGCTACATAACCTACAAAAATCCCTAAGCCAACTCCAATTAGAAGAATCATTTTAGGAGATAATTCAAAAAAAGAAGGAGTTTTTTCGCCAACCCAATATCCACTGATCACCCCTAATAAAACTATTGAACCAATTATTAATGAACGCTTAAAAACAGATTTAAGCATGATATCACTTATATTATTACCCATACTTATAATCACCTCCACTAAATTTAAAAGTCGTGCATCCATTGCATTAACAAATACATCAATTATTTCTTTGAAAGAGAGCTTCCTTTTCTCTAAAATATATAAAAACTCATCTTCATAACGTTCTCTCCACTTTTTAGGATATAGATGAATAACCCATTTCATATCATACCTAACCTCTTAAAACCTAAGTTTGTAACATTCTCCATCTCTCTCAATTTTCCTTGTAAATATTCTCTGCCTTCAGGGGTAATTTGATAAGGTTTTCTCCTGTCTTTTGAGGGAACACTCTCAATGAACTTTAGTTTTTCAATACGACTAATAGCACCATATAATGTACCTGGTCCAATTTTAATATTGTATGAAATTTCGATATCTTCCATGATCGCATAACCATGTTTGTTACTCTCTGCTAAACTAATTAAAATAAATAATGTAGGTTCTGAAAATCGTTCAATTGAGCTCATTATTCTTTGTTCATCTCCTATAACTTATTATGTTGCATGGTATATCACGTAACGTAATAGTAAACCACAAAAACCTATTTGTCAATATTAATATGTAGTAACCGTGTGATTACATTAATTTCTGCTCTGTTTAGTAATTAGATGGATATATAAATTACATTCAAATATATATCGAAATTATATTGACATTATATAGAGAATTGTCTAAAATGTATTTAGATGACATTCTAAGTGATGCTTAGATACAAATATGAAGAATGAGGGGATAAAATGAAGATAATTTTTGATAAAAGGCAAGGTGTATTACTTGATTTGTTTGATAGTATATCCTGGGTATTGAATGATTGCCACAGGGAGATGCATTCAAAGTTTGAAGCAGAGGTCAACAAAGATGTAGAAAGAGCCGTAAAAGCACTATCTAAGATAGTTAATAAAAATATTGAGCTTTTAGAGGTATATTTTAAAGAAGGGTCACCATTAAATTATCCAATAGATAAGAACTCAGATATATGGGGCTGCTCTGATAAGGAGGAACTTATAAATTTTATAAGAAAGTTGAATGGTCAGCAAATTAAATATGAAGCAATTAAATCTATGGGAGAATTCAAGGAGGATGCTGCTTCTAAGGAAAAGATTAATGAGATACTGCAAAGTGATATCAAAATATTAGATTTAATAGAATCTTTAAAAGTGGATGATAACATGAAGTGGAAGCTACTAAAACTTATTAATAATAGTGACAAATGGGTAAGAGAATTTATGCAGTTTATTGAGGGATATATCTCTCAATATGAACAGACCATGGAGAAATATGAAAAATCAATACAAGTATTTAATAATTATGTTGAAGAAAATATAAATAACGACGGAATTAAATTTTTAGAGAAAATACTTGGAAACTTCAAGGATGTATTTTTAAAATTTGATGATTATGAGGAAATATACGTTAATACTATTTTTTTTAATTCAATAAGTTGTGCTTTTCATGAATCAGATAAAAAATTATATATGTTCTTGGGGAGGGATTTTGAAGCAACAACAAAACGATTAATTGGAGAAAATGAATTTGAAAAAAATATCAACATATTTAAAAATTTGTGTGATAAAACAAGGTTTAATATACTAAATTATCTTATGGATGGAGAAGTCTATAGTCAGGAAATAGCTAATAAATATGGGATTTCCATGGCCACAGTGTCATATCATATGAATTATTTGGCAAGTGTAAAATTAGTTAAATCTGAAAAAAGAGCGCAAAAGACCTATTATGTTGTTAATAAGGATACTTTAAGAGAGTCTATTGAGTTTTTGAAGAAAACATTTAAATTATAAATAGTTGGGGGGGGGAATAAAATGAAGAGGTATTTTTTCAAATTTAAGGGTCTACTTTCTGTAAATATTTTTATGATTGCACTTACAGCAGTAGCAAATGTGTATCTTGCTTTTATATTAAAATCAATTGTTGATATAGGAACAAAGGGTACGGTGAGTGAATTAAAGACAGCTTTGGTATTTTCTCTATGTTATGTGGTAGCAACATTTGCTATAGGTTATACAAGAAAGTTTTTGGAAGCTTTGTATATTAAGAAAACGTTGGTATCATTAAAAAATGATGTATTTGGTAAAATACTTGGGCAAAATTTAAAAAGCTTTAATGAAGAAAATAGTGCGAAATATATTTCTTTGATTACAAATGATATTAATATTGTTGAGCAGGATTATTTTATAAACATTCTTCAGATTATTTATAACGCTATATCCTTTGGAATTGCTACTTTTGCTATAATAAAAATGAATGTTTATATTACAATTGGTGTTTTTGTTGTTGGGGCAGTTACTATTATAATTCCTATGGCGTTTGGAAAAAAATTAGGAAAAAGCAAAAATATATATTCTGATAACCTAGGTATATTTACAACAAAGGTTAAGGATATGTTTTCAGGATTTGAAGTGATAAAAAGTTTTAATATTGAGGACAAAATTCAAGATGAATATAAAATATCAAATTATAGGGTTGAAAATTCAAAATATAAGTATTTACTGCTTAGTGCTTTTGTTGATGGTTTATCTGAAATAGGTGGATTTTTAATGTTTTTTACAGCAATGGGACTGGGAACTTATTTTGTTATTAAGGGTGAGTTAACAGTGGGTGCAATGATTGCTACAGTTCAATTGATGAATAATATAGTTGGGCCGCTTGTTGCAGTGTCAACAAGATTAAACAAGGTTAAAGCAGTTAAATTAATCGGTGAGAAGCTAGTGAAATTTGTAGGTGAAAATCAAAATCGCGATAGTGGGATTGATAAGTTAAGTTTTGAAAGGGGAATAACCTTTGAAAATGTAAATTTCTGCTACAGTGAAGAACGGAAGGCGCTAGATCGTGTATCTTTGAATATTAAAAAAGGTAGTAAATATGCAATTGTTGGGGGAAGTGGAAGCGGTAAATCTACTATAATCAAATTGTTTTTAAGGTATTATGAGAATTTTGAGGGAGCTATAAAAATTGATGGAGTTGATAATAGAGAGATTAAAGTTAGTGATTTGTATAAGTTGATTACGGTAATACATCAAAATGTATTTATGTTTGATAATAGTATAGGAGAAAATATTACGTTATTTAAGGAATATGGTGAGGGGGATATTAAAAGGGCGGTAAAGCTTTCAGGACTTGAAGAATTAGTAGGTAGACTTTCTGGTGGACTCGATAGTAATGTTGGTGAAAATGGTTGTAATCTATCAGGTGGAGAAAAGCAGAGGGTGGCTATTGCTAGGGCATTGATTAAAAACACTCCAATCCTTGTACTTGACGAAGCAACATCATCACTTGATAATGAGACAGCTTATAATATAGAAAAATCAATTTTAGGTATTAATGAATTGACGTGTATGGTAGTTACACACAAACTTGTTGATGAAGTACTCAGAATGTATGATGGGATAATAGTAGTCAACAATGGAAGGATAGAGGAGATAGGTAGTTTTGATGAATTAACACAGAAAAAAGGATACTTTTTTAGTCTTTATAATGTTACAAAGGAAGATGACAAGTGAAAGTATGTGGAGAAAGCGAATGCCAGTAGGACGAAAGTTCAGGAAAAAAGGTTATTGTCCAACAGCCACAAACGGCAGCAATGCCTTTTTTCTTTTTCATAAGAGTGATGATAAATAGGTATAGTACATAAGATAAATCTTTGTACTATAGCTATTTACCTGCACTTCTCATATATATAGGTAATAAATTACTCCCATTAAAACTGGTAGCATACCAATCCAGTTGGTTTTATTCCACCACTTTTTTTAATTCGTAATATGTCTTCCTGTTGCGATGTATAACTAATATTTGTATTCTAATATATTATAAGTCAAATCGTTCTTTTATCATCTTTGCAACCATTTCTGCTGGAAGAGTGGAATTATCGATTTTTATATAATTTTCAAATGGAATTTCGCCATCATTGCTGACACAACGATAGTTGTTGTCATCATTAATGAGTCTTTGGGTTGACATTTCAACATCTCTTTTTGTTGCTTTGTGCTTCAAACGATTTTCAGTAGCATTCCTTTGTAGTCTGATAGATTGAGGTGCAACAAGTTCCACATAATATATATCTGCACTATGTTTTTTAAAAATGTCACAGACATGTTCTACATAATTCCAATCGGATTGCTGGTCAAATGCCCACATATATGTGAAAATTAATCCGTAACAGTCAGAATTCGCAAATTCCTCAAAAATAACATCCCTCATTCGTGTTATTGCTTTTCCGTAAAAATATCCAAATGTCTCTATTACAGGTTCAATAATTATATGATTATGGAATAACCGAAAATCCGTAATTTTGGCCAGTTCCTGTCCAACTGTCATTTTACCGACAGCAGTATCTCCAATTAAAAATACTAATTTCAAAACAACACCTCTTTTCTCAAATATAAACATTACTTCGCAATATTTTACGGTTGCAACATAAATATATGGTTAATTATCCTATTTTAACTACGAATAATATATAAAATAAAAGATTTTATATATTAGGGATCAAAAAAATAAAATGCCGTGAAATAAAAATTTCACGGCATTTGTTATATATGCACATCTAGCCTATAGACTCAAAGGCCTATTTTAAAGAAGTATAAGAACTTTTTCTTTTATTGAGAAAAAGTGTAATCAAAATAAGAAGGAATATAGATACAATTGTGAAAATTAAAGTTAATAGTCTTAATGTTAAAGCTAATTTCAGAAAGAGGAGAAAGATTGAATCTCCATAGTAGAGATAACGCCGCATCGTTCAATAGCTCGTTTCAGAAATTGAGCAATTTTCGTAGCTATCATCATTTAAGTATATACTTAAGGTGATAGCTTTTATCGCATAATTAACAAAATTGAGGTAAGTATTATCCAGTAATATGGGCAAACTAAAACTGGATGATAAACATGCCATAGGGAAATTACATATGTGGATACAAGAAGCTTTTCAATTTGATAATGAAGCGGTTAATTAAAAGATATTAAACCATGGAGGAGATAAAATGAGTTTTAAGATTATTGCAGACTATCATACTCATACTAATATTGCGAAGGGACATATTCCCTTATTTAATATTATTTTGGGAAAACATGCAAAAGGAAGTATTGAATCAAATGTTAAAGCTGGAATAAAAAGAGGATTAAAAGAAATTGCTATAACAGACCATGGTTATAAACATATTACCTTCGGGATGAAACTAAATCAATATGAAAAATTACGCAAATCAATTGATGATATTAATAAGAGTTCATTATTGAAGGAGAATGACTTTAAGATTCTTCTTGGCGTAGAATGTAATATTGTTACTAAAAAAGGTGATATAGATATTAAAGATGAAGTAATTGATTACCTGGATATAATTTGTGTGGGTTATCATCCTGGAGCAGTGCAAAATCCATTTTTATTGAGGAATTATACAGAAGCTGCGATTAATGCCATTAAAAAATATGAAATTGCAATATTAAATCATCCTTTAGAGCATGTTAATCCAGATATTATCGAAATTGGAAAGGTTGCTGTTGAAAGAAATACTGCTTTGGAAATTAACAGAAGTCATAAGAATATGGATATTGAAACAATAAAAAAGTTAAAGAATATGGGTGTTAAATTTTCATTGGGAAGTGATGCACACAAATCGGAGGATGTAGGGTATTTTGGTAAAGCTTATAATATTGCAGTTGAGGCAGGTCTTACAGATGATGATATTGTTAATGCTGATGGAAGTGCACATAGATCAATGAAATTATTAAGATATTAGTGTGGCTAGATTAAACTTTATTTCCATTCCGACAATTACTCTTAGAGTCTGTAAGAGCTACCTTTTTTTTCGTTGCAATATATTATATTTATTTTATGTATAAAGAATTGTAGAAACATTTAAGGCATTAGAGAAAGTGTGTTCAAAGAATGTTTAATATCAATGGTTAATATCAATGTTTAATGCATATACTACAATTATAAAACAAAGCTAAAAAATAAGAAATAAGGTGATTTAAATGATATACATATATAATTGTTATGGAGGAACCCACTCATCTATTTTAGCAATCGCTTATCACTTAAAAATGCTGGATGAAACCCGAGAACCGACTAAGGATGAAATATTGGAATTACCTAACTTTAATAAGTTAGTATATGGAAATCGTGGAGAACTTTTTTATTATGGAAGTGATGAGGATGGTAACAAAGTCTATGTTGTAGGTAGGGGACGTTCAAAGGTTTTAATTCCTGGATTATATAATTTAGCATCTATGCTTCATAAACAAAATCTATTAAATGAAAAAATTATATTTTCCAATACGTCACCAACTGTTCCATTACCAATGACCTTTGGTGGATTATTTTCTAGATGGCTAAAAATTGATTTTATAGGAGTGCCCTTGCTTGTAAAGGGAGCAAAACAATCATACCAGGACGTTATAAAACTTGTAAATCACACAAAGAAGGCAGCAAAGGCAGCAAAGGAAGATAAGTCAGGGGTTATTATTTTAGATAATAAGGAATTTAAGAAAAAATGATTTTTAACTATTATACGGGTTACATCAACTAAAAGCTGATGTAACTTTTTATTTCAAAATGGGAAAGTAATTGATACTGTTATGCCTAAATATCACACTATTTAATTTTCAAGGAACATTTTTTATTAACACTTTCTAATTGGGAATCAGTAAGCTAAGTGATGTAGCCATAGAGCAGATATACACTTTAAAAAACAACTTCCCTAGAATTAATGCTACGCTTACATATTATAAACTCATCGAAGATGGCTTTATTAAAGAAAAGGATATATCAATTTCAACAGTTCAGCGGTTTATAAAAAACAAGGACCTTAAATCTGCTTGATGTACCAATATGAAAGATAGAAAAGCTTTTGAAGAAGAGTTTGCAACTGGTATGGTGCCATACCCCTATTAGGTTGTATAATTTCTGTATTTAAGAATCTCTATTACATCTATATATTACTGTCTGATAATCCTTATTTTCAAAGTATTTTTTACTGCATTTCATAAGCATTATAACTTTGGTGAGAGTTTAACTCTCCTTCCAAAGTAGTTTCAAAAAGCTCTGAAGGAGATTATTTAACAGGAGCATCAAAAACTGCACCCCGAGAATAGAAGGAAAGTAAATTTTATTAAGAAGCTGAAATATATTTTTTTTTATAATAAAATATATCTTTACAAATGAAGTAAGGCGGCTTACTATATAAATATGAGGGGGTTTTATTATTAAAGGATATAAATTTAGCCTTAGGGATATGCCAAAACAGGAGATTTTAAAAGAATATTCTAGCCATTATTCAAGTCTAAATGTAGAAGCAGTTGAAACTTGTATAGCACTTCTCAGAACGGCTTCTGATATTTTAGAAATATTTGAGGAGCATTTTTCTAAGTATGGTATTTCGGAAGGGAAATTTACTATTTTAATGCTTTTGTATAGGCAGAGTGATTATCAATTATCTCCAATATCGCTTAGCACAAAGGCTGAGGTTACTAAGGGAACTATGACAGGATTATTAGCAGGCCTTGAAAATCAAGGATTCATAGAGAAAATCCCCAACCCTTGTGATCAGAGAGGTTATTTGGTTCACCTTAGTTCAAAAGGATTACAAATACTGGAGGAGATTCTGCCAGTGCACTACACCTTAATTACTAACCTAATGTCTGGACTTGAGGATGGTCATTTGAAGGAATTAACCTCTTTACTAAATTTACTATCAAAGAATTTATTAAAATATTAAAATATTGAAAGGTGAGATATATTTATGATACTTATTACTGGAGCAAATGGGCAAACTGGCCGTGCAATCATTAAGGCTTTATTATCTAAAGGAGAGCGGATTAGGGCTTTCGTTTTTAGGACCGAACAAGTTGAGAAAATTAAATCCTTAGGCGAGATGGAAGTAGTTGTAGGAAATATGATGGATCAAAAGGCGGTTGATAAAGCATTAAGCGGAATCAGTACGGTTTATCACATATGTTCTGCTGTAAACCCCGATGAAGTCGCGATAGGACAAATGATAATAAACGCTGCTCGCAAGGCTAAAGTGGAGCATTTCGTATACCATTCAGTGTTGCATTCTGTACTTCAAGATATGCCACATCATCAGAAGAAACTCATGGTTGAGGAGCTTTTAGTGAATTCGGGGATCCCATATACTATTATTCAGCCAGCAGTGTTTATGCAGAATATCCTCGAGTCTTGGAAGTCACTTACTGAAAAAAGTATATTTCAACAAAAATTTTTTACTTCATCAGAAACTCGCATGTGTTTGCTTGACTTAGAAGACTTAGCTGAGGCTGTTTCTATAATTCTCACAAGTCCAGCTTATAAGGGGGCTACATATGAACTTTGTGGACCTGAAAATTTATCTTTGTCTGATATGATAGCAGCTATGGAACAACATTTTGGTCGTGAAATAATAGTTGAAACGCCTCAGGACGAAATGTTTGCAGCACAATTAAAAAAGGTTGGATTAGGGGACTATAAAGTAAATACACTATTAAAGATGTTTAAGCATTATAATGAACATGGATTTGTCGGTAATCCAAATGTTTTAACTTGGATATTAGGTCGAAAGCCAAATAATTTTTCATCCTTTATTCTTAGAATAATACAAAGTAAAAGATCATAGTTGCCAATTATAACTAAATAAATATTGAAATAAGCGTAAAATTATATAGTTTTATGTAACAAATCCCTACAATTTTAACCTTGTATAATACTTGTGAGAATTATTTTAAAGGGTTAGCGATTTATTTTTACACTATAATAATTTTGTGAGGTGGTTTTATTAGATTTTGTTGGAGTACCCTAAACGTAAAGGACTTAGAAGAATCAATCAGGTTTTATACAGACATCATAGGGCTTGAGGTGGTTAGCAAATTTAACGCAGGGCCTGGAGTGGAGATTGCATTTTTAGGCAAAGGAGAAACAAAAATTGAGCTCATTTGCGACGATGAGAGAAGGGATACAGTTGTCGGCAACGATATTTCCTGGGGATTTGAAGTCGAGTCTCTTGATAAGATGCTTGTTTTGGTTAAAGAAAAAGGTATCAATGTTGACAGCGGGCCGACCCAGCCTAACCCGCATGTTAGATATTTCTTTATAAAGGATCCAAATGGTATGAGAATACAGTTGGTGGAGAATATTGCGTAAAATAGAGCTTTGTCAGGGGAGTTTTTTGTGGTCAAATTATGTATTGATTATAGCAACCCCTGTGGTAGTGCCAAATTGGCGATGCCATGATCAGTTAATTAGAAGACATTGCATAAGGCCGAGTTTATCGCTTCTCTGAAACAAGAGATTCAGAGTTTATAAAATGGAGGTTAATATGGCAACTATGAATATCAAAGTAATTTATCACTCGTCAACAGGCAATACGGAAAAACTCGCACGCGCAATAGCTGATACGCTAAGTATCCAAGCTGAACTGTTAGGAAAAGACCCTATTTCTTTTTCTGAGCCTGTCGATTTACTTTTCATTGGAGATGGGTTATATTTTGGAAAAGCAAATAAATGGACACTCTCCTTAATTGACCGATTAGATCCGAAAATGATAAAAAACGCAGCTATCTTTGCCACATATGGAGGGCAAGCTAAAATCGGCACTGACATAAAAGAGCTCGTACAGAATAAAGGAATAAGGGTTGTTGATGAGCCTTTTACTTGTAAAGGGCAGTCATGGGTATTCATAAATCGGAATCACCCAAACGAAACCGATTTAAGCAAGGTCCGCAAATATGCTAAAAATGCAGTTACAAAGGTGGGTAGATAAAACAAAGTCTCGTATAGGCAAGGTGAATGGTTGATAGCCAACACACTTTGCCTTTTTGACACTCTGAGAACTTCGGAGAATATATCCGCAAAGCCCTGGTGTGATAACTACTTAATTAAACCGAGAAGATACGCTAAATCGCTAAATATATACTTGACATGAAGTTGACTTCATGGGTTATAGTTAAGTTAATAATATACTGCTAGATGTATAGGTTGTATATTTTATTATGTTGAAGCTTTATATTCTAAAACAAAGTTTATATTAAAGGGGTAATTAGATATGATGATTAAAGAAGTTTCAGAGAAAACGGATATATCTATTGATAATTTGCATTTACAGAAGTAACATGTGTTGCTATTTCACTCCACCGAGCTTCTAACGGTACACAAAATATTCTCTCAGCGATATATTCATCTTTATCTTCCTCAAAGTCTTCATGTTCTTTTACTTGCTCATCATATTTTTCTGAAAAAGAATCTGATACATATTTTAAGAATATCAAACCTAGTACTACATGCTTATATTCAGATGCATCCATACTTCCTCCAAGTTTATCTGCTGCTAACCATAATTTATCTTCAAATCCTACTGTTGTTGTATTTTCTGATATAGTCTATGACCTCCATGTATTTAATCTTATGTTGCCTCAATTATATCATTTATTTCCCAAATACTGTGGTTGTATTTTACCCCTTCGTTTAATAAATGAAAATTTTTTACTTGCAGTAAATTTTTTGAACTTTTTGTCCCAGTCTACGTTTAATAATTGTGAGGTGAAAAAAATGAATGCAATAAATATATCGAATCTTAGAAAATCTTATGATGGAAATACTAATGCTTTAAATAATATAAGTCTCAGTATACCCAAGGGTGAAATATTTGGATTTCTTGGTCCTAACGGCTCGGGAAAAACTACTACTGTTAGAATTCTCAATGGAATTCTTTCATCAACCTCAGGTCATGCTGAAATTTTAGGAAAGCCTGTGAATGAACATAATCTTGAACTCCATAGATTATGTGGAGTTATGACCGAAAGTTCTTTCTGCTATGAAAATCTTACCGCTGAGGAAAATCTAATATTCTTTGGAAGAATGCACGGTATGGAAGAAAAGCTGCTGAAGGAACGCATAGATTTCATTTTAAAAAGGCTGGAATTACTAGATATAAGAAATAAGAAGGTTCAAGCTTTAAGTACAGGGATGAGGAAGAGAGTTTCTCTAGCTATAGCTATTATTCACAATCCTCAAATTTTATTTCTTGATGAGCCTACTTCTGGCTTGGACCCAGAAAATGCACTTAATGTCTCAAAACTTATAAAAGAACTTGCAGAAGAAAATGAAGTTACAATCTTTCTTTGCACTCATCAGTTAAAATACGCTGAAAATATTTGCACATTGTATGGCTTTATAAATAATGGTAATATTCTTGGATTCGGTACTTTTGATGAACTTGCGTCAAAGAAAAATGCAAGTCTTCAATTAAAAATCAGGGGAAAAAATATTTCTGAGAAATTTGGACTTATTCATGAAGATCATAATCTATATAGTAAATCTATTTCAGGGGACGCCGAAGTGAATGCTATTATACATAATATAATAGCAAACGGTGGAGAAATTTATGAGGTTGTACAACAGAAATGGTCCCTGGAGCAGCTGTATTTTATGTATATAAAAGGCACAGCCGACGGTGTATTATTGTAATAATGGGGGGATTAATATGAATAGAAGTGAAAAAGTATTAATTAAAAAAGATTTAAATGAGATAACAAGTTCAAAGCGGGTAATTGTGCCAATGGCTATTGTACCAATTGTTCTGACCGTACTTATACCTTTGGCATTAATTATCGGTGTCAATTATATCGGGAATGCTTCAGATGTTTTAAGAGGGTTCGGATCTCTTCTAAAAAAGCTGCCTTCTGAATATAAGGCATATAGCCCTGCACAACTTGTAATAAAAATTGTTATAAATTATTTATTTCCATCATACTTTCTTATAATTCCTATAATGTGTTCAGGAATTATTGGCGCCAGTAGTTTAGTAGGCGAAAAAGAACATAAGACAATGGAGACACTACTTTATACACCAATATCCATGGAACAACTGCTAAGGGCAAAGATTTTAGGCGTTTTTATACCATCCTATATTATAACTCTGCTTTCATTTATAGCTTTTGGCATAATAATCAATATAGGTGGCTTCATATATTTTGGAGGACTTATTTTTCCAGATATAAAATGGCTCATTATAATACTTTGGATTTCACCTGCTATTAATTTGTTATCCTTAACCTTCACTGTGATGGTATCAGCAAAATCAAAAACCTTTCAGGAAGCACAGCAGGTAAGCGGCATCCTTGTTCTTCCTGTAATTCTTCTATTGGTAGGTCAAATGACAGGTGTAATTATGCTCAATAACCTTATTATGTTTACAGCGGGTGCTGTTCTCCTGATAATTGATTATATATTAATAAAGAGAATTTCCTCTAAATTTATTCCTGAGAAGCTGATTTAAATATAGGGTATTGTTCTATTTACATTCCCACTATCACTTGCATTTGTTATCCATTTAATCTAACGACTTAAGTGCATATTGGAAAGATTAGAATTAGATAGGATAAATCGTATTACAAATGACACAGGCTTTCTGTGAAAGCATTGATATAGCTTAATTTAAATAATGAAATTATCATCTAAATAAATTGCAGATATAGAGTGTATTTCAATAATCATAAATGAGATAGCCATTAAAATAATAAAGACGTAGAAATTCACTTTAGATGAAATATATACAGATATTTGAGAAGTAATAAAGAAGGAGAATCCTCTGATGATGTGGGTTCTCCTTTTATTTTATTTGTTACAAATTTATAGTTGACAAAAATAAAGAAAAAATGTTATGCTGTCTATGAAATTAATAGACAGGAGAAAGATATGAATGAGTTTATTCGCAGTGCAACTATTGAAGATTTTAAAAGAAGTTATGTATGGGATGGTAAAAAAGCAGAATTTATTTGTTTAATATGTGGAAAATATATTGGCGAAAATGATGAAAGTGTAAATATTCATACTGCAAATCATGGAACTCCTATTGAAATGCTGCTGATGCTGGACAAGAAATATACAGGATTGACTGAAATTCAAAAAGAGTTTTTAGATATGGTATGTAATAAATATAGTGACAAAGAAATAGCAATGAAGCTTGCATGTGCAGAATCCACAGTAAGAAATATGAGATTTGCATTGAGAGAGAGGGCAAGACAAGCACGGGCATTTTTGGCGGTTATGGAATTAGCTGAGGAAAAGATGCCAAAAATAAAAAATCCGAAGCTTCGTGTGTTCCCTGTTAAAGAAGAGAAGCGGAAAGCATTATTACCAAGGTTTGCTGATTTGTTTGAACCTGATAGAGAATATACGGAAGCTGAAGTAAAGAAAATCATTAAAACTATTTATGAAGATGATGCAATAATACGACGGTACCTGGTAGACCATCGATACTTGAGCAGAACCAATGATGGCAGCAAATATTATAAGAATTGTGAGGAAAATATCATGAGAAATATAAATAAAAAAGAAATTATAAACAACTATAAGCAGCAAGAAATACAGATGGGTATAATTCAAATATATAATACGGTTAATGGATATTCTAATGTGAATATATGTACAAATTTATATAAGCCCTTTGAATCAATTAAGTTTCAATTAAATTTAGGTAGGATTAAAATTAAAAGATTACAAGAGGATTGGGCTGCTTACGGAGAGAATGCCTTTGAGTTCAAAGTTGTAGAAAAACTTAAACCTAATGAGGTATCTACAGATAAAGAAAAGGTTGATGATTTAAAAGATCTTTTAAATATGTGGATTGAAAGTCAAGGAGAGAGCCTAAAGTTATATAAATAAATATTAGGGGCAGAAACTGTAAATGTATTTTTAGCAGAAAAAGATATTAAACACTGTAGAGGTCGCCATTTATGCTGGTTCAAAAGTCCAGGACAATGTGTAATTAAATAAATTGAAAATTAAGGACATTCAATATAGTACAACTGGTGGTATGTTTTCAACTCAATATTCTGTTATGATTGTTATTGAAGGAGATGAAATACTCTGTTAAGACAGAGTTTTCTTAAATTGCGTCATAAACGAATGTACGATTTAATATAAAATCGTACATTCATAAAAATATAACTTTTTATTGTATAGGAAATAGCTTGGGATGACATGTAGGAATATTATAAAGGAATTATACTATTTCTTTTGATGTGGCTTCACTAGAAGATATACCCCAATAAATATAAAAAGTACTGGTACAAAGTATATTCCTATGCTCTGTTTTATAAAATCATATATTGCATTACTTCCAAATAATTTATTAATAATTGAAAGAACACCTATTATCACCAATGTACAGCCGACTATTAGCCCACTTTTGTCTTTCATGTTTTCTATAGTATCATTATTTAGATTTTCTTTCTTATTGAAATTATGATAATTACTAAATATAAAGTCAGAGTCACATACATTTTCGCCTCTATCAAGCTTATGAGCGATATTGAATGTGTCAAAGAGCAAATAGAACCAAAGTGGAATTTGAATTACGCTTGTTAATCTTCCTAACCCAATAAATCTAAATAAAGGTTCTACCATGAAAAATATAACCATTGCTTGTATTCCTTTTTTCATAAGTCCTAAGTACATATATCCAAGCCCAGGAACTAAGGCCGACATAAAGGTTAAAAAATCATTTCTTTTTTGCATTATATCCATCTCCAATCAAATATTTTAAATCATTCATGTTTTCATTATATTTATATTGCACAACCATAATTTCTGTTTTTAATCTGCATTGTGTTTTAATTATTTTATATTGTAAGTTAGTACTAATTATCAGCATCATAGTCAGCCCTGCAACAATTAGTGACATAGCAGGAATATCTATTGAACTTTTTTTAGTCTTTTCAATTCTGTTTATTAGCTTCTCATTATAATTGCTACTTAGCTCATGTTCTTCAAAGGAATTTAGTATAAGCCTATCTAAATCATCCCACTTTTCGTGCATATTTCGATATCCCCCCTTTGAATTTCTATCCTCAGTTTTTGTTTTGCCCTATAAACTCTTCCCTCTACAGTTTTTTGAGATACGTTTAAAACTCTAGATATTTCCTTTTCTTTTAACCCTACATAATAGTATAATACTACAGCTTCTTTTAAATCTCGTGGAAGGCTACATATGCATTTCCTGACATGATTTTTCTCATCTATGTCACATACCGTCGGTTGGATATTATTAGTAAAAAGTCCGGTTAAAAATCCCTTTAGATTTCTCTTTCTCTTATAATCTAAAGCTTTTGATATTGATATTTTATAAATATATGTGGATAACGAACATTCCTCTCTAAATTTTACTATATTATTATACAAGGCAATAAATACTTCTTGTGACAAATCTTCAGCTTCAAAGTAATCTTGAGTATATGCATAGCATAAAGATATAACCTTTCTTTTGTACTCATTTACTATTTCAATAAAGCTCTCATTGTCCTTATTTCTAAGTCTCTCTATTATTTGATGTTCTTCCAAAAAAATCACTCCTGACTATTAACACTCACTACCCCATTAGCAATATCAACTTTTAATTTCCCTTCCCCATTCCCAATTTTTGTTGATATTCCTTTATTTACTCTTTTCTCTCCATTTACTATACATGCTCCACTATTTATATTTGCGTCTACATTTAAGTTCTTATTCTCTGTGTATACAGTAATCTTACCATTACTTGCATTCATATTTATATCTTTACAAAGTTTATTTCTAAAATATATATTAGCATTAGAAACATTTATATTGCTTTTTTCAATATCTCCTTCTAAGGAAATATTTGCATTACTTGCATCGATATCTATATTAGATTTTATATTTGAATCAATAGTTTTTATTTGACAATTAGCAGCATCGATTTTTAAATTGTATCCATAAGGTACATATATATATGCCTTAACTTGTTTAATATAACTTTCTTTAATATTAACCTCATACCCCTCCATAGTTTTTTGCTCAGCTATTTTATAATCATTAACAGAACTATTTTCTTTCACATAGATATCTGCTTGGATTTTTATATTTTGGTCTTGTGATCTGCAAATCTTAATATCCGCATTTGGAGCTTTAAATACAAGTCTATTTCCATTAATAGATAAGGTTTTAGATGCACTTATTTTTTTTGTGTTATTTAAAGAGCCTATTTTAAAGTTTCCGTCGTTAAATTCAATGCCAGACCCAACTTTATCTATTATGCTTCCAAATTTTCCGGATAAATTAAGGAATACATTTATTCCTAAATACAAAAAAATAATTAAAATCGTCAAGTAATTAAATTGATTTCTACAGCTCTCATGCTTTCTATTAGACTGTATTAATATCTCTACTCCCAGTAGAATGAAAATTCCAGGCCACCATATAAAAATTTGCTTACCAAGTTCTGGATTATTCATATATATAATCATCCAGATACCAAGAAAAATTAGCCCTATTGAAGAAGTAATCGTACCTATTTTTCTCATAAAAATCCCCCTTTAATTTAGTTCTCATAGGTTTAGACGTATATACTATGAAAAAACCCACGGACTTTTTTAAATTTTGTGGAATTTTTTATTATACTATTAAAATATAGGTACCTGACCCTTGGGAATAGTTACTAATAGAATGCCATAATAGGTACAACTTCTTATCCATCACTAATTCCAATATTGGGGTTAGAGGCAAATTGGCTATAATATCAAATATTAGCTATAAATAAAATAAAAAAGCCATACAATATAAATTTCATTATACTGTATGGTTTTTTTATTAGTTAACCTATTAATCTTTCTATTGTATTATCTAGGCATTCTACGATACCGAATCTACCATTAAATATATTAAAGTTATAATGTTCATATAGATCTTTAGCTAATATATTTCCATTATTAAATGTTGTATTTGTTTTCTCAGGTATAATTAACTTAAAACCATACTCAAATGCAACTTTACAAGTAGTATCAAAGCAATACTCTGTTTGCATACCTGTCATAATTAATTTGTTTATACCTTTATTATCTAAATAATTTTTTAAAATTGTTTCCTTAAAAGCAGAATTATAGGTTTTACGTATTACCTTTTCATTTATAGCAGGACTTATTTCTCCATAGATTTTCCAGCCTTCCGAATTAGGTTCTAATTCACCCCCAATTTTATCAGTATGTTGAATATAAATTACTTCTACATTTTTTTCTCTACATGTCTTAATTAATTTTTTTATATTACTTATAACCTCTTCTACTGCGAAAGGCTTGGCTAAGACTAGTGCATTTTGAACGTCTACAACTAAAAGTGCTGTATTTCTCATAGCTATATCTCCTTTTTAATTTAATCTATATAAGACCAATATTTCCTTAATTATACTATTAATAATGTACATTCCATAGAAAAATATGATCAGCTTGAATACCATAAAGATTTTGCATATGTAAATCATCAAGAAGCAAAGTTATCTGCACAATAGCTTTCTTCTGTTTCACCGGATAGAAAAACTTTATATAAAGAGGGCGTACAAACGATAAGAGGTCAAAAGCATAATAAAGAAAACATTGAAAGTCAAAAGACTTTAATTGATTATTTACTTTTACTATGACACCGGCAGAAATGGAAAAGAAAAATGAATTTAATAAAATATTTGATAGTACATATAATGCTGCAAAGCATGAAAACAAGATAGTATCAAATGGGCGTTTAGTGATTCAGCGAAAAAGTTTTAACTGGGATAAGTTTGAACTATTTATGAAAACAAAAGATAATACAAGTTTAGAGTGTCTAGTCTATTGGGAAGGGTTATACTTCTTATAAAATAAATTGTATTTAGGCGAATTAGCGGTATAATTTACATAGGAAAGCCAATCATGTAAGTGAAGCAAATTTCGCTTTGAGCATTATGCATCTGCTCGTTATGTTAGCTTTGTAATTATTCAGTTGATAGGAGTGATACCATGAGAAACATAATAGAAGTTAAGGATTTTGTAAAGAAATATGATAAATTTACAGCAGTAGATAATGTTTCATTTGAGGTAGAAGAAGGAAGCATTTTTGCATTTCTAGGTCCAAATGGAGCAGGTAAAAGCACAACCATCAATACACTGTGTACCATATTTGATAAGACATCAGGAACTCTGACTATTGACGGAAAAGATGTAACGCATGAAAAGGATGATGTTAGAAGTGTTATTGGGGTTGTTTTTCAGGAAACGACATTGGATAATAAAATGACTGTCCTAGAAAATTTAATTATGCATTGTCATTTTTATGCTATACCCAAAAGTGAAGTAACAGAGCGTATACAATTTGTTTTAAATTTAGTGGATTTACTGGATTGGAAAAAAGCGATGGTAAGCAGTCTATCCGGTGGGATGAAACGGCGTGTGGAAATAGCAAGAGCACTGCTGCACTACCCAAAAGTATTGTTTTTAGATGAGCCAACCACAGGTCTTGACCCCCAAACAAGGGCTCATATGTGGGAATATATTGTAAAACTGCAAAAGGAGAAGAATATTACCATTTTTTTAACAACACATTACATGGAAGAGGCCGAGATTTGCAGTAAAGTTGCAATTATGGATGGTGGTAAAATCGTTGCAATAGACACTCCTTATCATTTGAAACAGCAATATACAAAGGATAAAGCAAATATAACAACCCTAGATGGGAAAGGGCTGGAGGTACTGCTAGACAGGCTAGGGTTCATTTACAAGAAAAAAACCGGCTATTATTCGATTGAAGTTAATAGTATACCAAAATTAATGGAGATAATAAGCGAGCATAAAGCTTCGATAACAGATTTGGAAATTAATAAAGGCACATTGAATGATGTATTCTTAGAAATTACGGGGAAAGATATAAGAAAGTGAGGAATTTATGGATATTATAGTAGCTTTATGGTTTAGAAACATTAAAATTTTTGCTCGCAATCGTGTTCAGCTTGTTTTCACGATTATCATGCCATTCTTCTTTTTATATGTGTTTAGTTCGATATTTAAAAATGACAATATTCAAAATCCAGTAAACTATATGCTCGCAGGTATTGTAATAACGACCGTCTTTCAAACGTCCCTTACTATTGCGACCAGTACAATTGAAGATATTGTTTCGGGATTTATGAAGGAGGTGCTAGTAAGTCCCGTTAAACGAATCCAGATTGCCGCTGGTCAGCTATTATCAGCAGCAACAATAGCAACCATGCAGGGTATTATTATTCTAATCATTGGTTATTTTATAGGGCTTAAATTCACATCCTGGATAACACCATTTGCGGTAACCTGCGTGATGATTGTTGTTGGACTTGTGTTTTCGGGGTTAGGATTGTTTTTAGCAGCTCTGGTTAAAAATTCACAAACTTTTCAAATTGTAATAACGGCGATAACAATGCCGATGACATTCCTTTGTGGCGCATATATTCCGCTTTCAATGTTACCAAAAACAATGCAATATATTGCTTATCTCAATCCAATGACATATACAACAGCGTTTTTTAGAACTATCATACTGGAAAAGACGTCTTTAACAACCGATCAAATGGTGGCGGAACAGCTTGCTTTTAAAATAGGAAATTTTGTGATTACGCCTCTTATCAGCATGGCGATTGTAATCATTTTCGGGCTCATATTTTTACTATTATCAACTTATGTTTTCTCAAGGGTGGATTTTTCAAGAATTAATCGCTCAAAAAGTAAAGAAGCTGATATATGGAGTTAGTAATAATATGAGCAATGAGTATTAGCTAAGCAAAGTAATAAAGATAAACCTATATGCGTTGCTATGACTGATGCTTTTGCTAAGTTTAATTTAAAAGATTAAGAAATAACACGAGGTATAAGCATTTTTATACATTGTGTTATTTTTTTTCTGAAATTATATTAATAATTGCAACTCATTCCCTACATATAGTGGGAGATATTAAAGCAGAGCAGCTAAGAATATTGATTAAAGATAAAAATGGAGTATCTTTATTTGATAATGATAAAATAGATGAGACCTATGGTCATATTATTGAAAATATCTTAAAAACTACAATGAAATTAGAAAATGTGAGAAATGATGATATTTCAGCAAGGATTGAAAAAGTATTAGTGTTATTAGAAAAGGATTTATTTGAAACACCCGAATTTATTGAAGAGTTTGATTATCTAAGAAAGTATTTGGGAGATTTTGATAAGGATATAATGCTCATTAACTTAGAAAAAGCAAGAAGGAAAAGAAGGTAGAAACATAATTAAATAACTACTATGGATTATGCTTAATATAACAATAAAAATGTATTTCTACTTTTTATTGTTATCATACTTCTGGATGATAACAATTAATATAATGATTCCTACAGCAACAACGAAAGCAAAAAAACCTCCTACATAACCAATGATATTTTTAACATCATTTTTAATAGCATATTGGGTAACAAAGGACATAATGCCTGTAAGAACCGCAATACTCAATAAGAAAATCCCTATAGCACGAGAAATTTTCTTTATATCACTATTCGCTTTTTCTTCTTTACTCATAGCGTTGTAACCTGAAATCATCCAACTACCTTTTCCGCAGATAAGACAAATACCCACAATTGAAAAAAAAAGTACATCTATCCCAAAAATAATCATCATAATTAATTCACCCTCCACCAAACTATTTTATAATTGTGTCCTTATTCAATTATACAGTATATCAATATAATTATTCAAACATTTAACATAATTATATATAAATTGCTTCCCTAACTTTAAAATCCTTTAACTTTGTATCTGAAAGAGATGTATGAATAATTGTTTTAAATTATCAGGCAATTTGTCCTGATTTTATTAGTGCAGTGTGCATTTCCTTTACAAGAGAATCTGTATCTCTTGGTACATCTGTTACCTCACTCAATCCATGTCCTGGTCTGTCATAAACAACTGTTTTAGTATATTTTGAAATTTCGTTATAAAGAGAGTACATATCCGCATATGTACTTGGAGTATTCGTACCCGATGAAAAAACTACAGTAACATTCCCTTTGCCTTTACTGTAAACATTTATTTTATGATTATTTACATCAATCATTTTTCCTACTGGAGAATATTTTTTAGCATCATTATATTCTCCAATCTTTTCGTATGAAAAACCAATTAATAAAATAACAACTATACAAACTAAGACTCTAAATACATTGGTTTTCCGGCAAATAAAGATCATAAATTGTTTATATATAAACAACATTAAAATCAATTAGCTAAGCCATTTCTACGTGAGTTAGTATAGATAATCATTCAAAACCCACGCTAAAAAATAGTAATCTATGGTACATAATGGTATAATTGACTTGAAATTGTTGCGTAATAGTAGAATAAAACGGAGTAAAAATTATATAATCTAATTATTGGAGGGTAAATTATGAGGTGGACAAAAAAAATCGCACAAGAACGCATATACATTTTTTCATTTATGGTTGCATTAATCGCTATAGGACTTCTGTATATTTGCAACTTTTGGATATTCAAATCGCATAATGGGTTAAACTATGGCTTAAACCGTATCCTTGCTTATGTAGCACCATTAATTTTTGTTTTTGTTGTTTGTTTATTTTCGGGAAATATTAGTAAAATTGAATTTCATAAAAAAGGCATTGTCACAGGTGTCTTGCTTGGATGGCTTATTATTGCTAATGGTGTATATGGGTTTGTGTCCTCATATGTTAGTTTTGATAAAGGCAGTATTTCCTTTCCGAGTATGAAAAAAATAATCTTCTTTACCGTAGTAATGCTTTTGGTAGGTATATTGGAAGAAGTACTCTGCCGAGGGGTTATACTAAATAATATGCTAAATAAATGGGGATACACTAAAACTGGTATAATAAAATCAGTAATTTTGTCTTCACTAATTTTTGGATTGGCGCATTTAGTAAATTTAATTGTATTTCCAACGCTTATTATGGCAACAGTAACCCAGGTAATATATAATTTTTTAACGGGTGTTTTATTTGCAAGTATTTATCTTAGATGTAAAAATATATGGGCTGTTGTTGTTCTTCATGCTATATATGACTGGCTGGCGATGGTATCAGATATTTATCATACAGTGGCTGCTCCTTGAGCACCAGTTGATACTTCGGTTGTATCAGGATTAATCACTAGTATGCTGTATATACCTTTTGCTTTAGTCGGTTTTTTCTTACTTAGAAAAGTATTTGATGAATATATGTCGAAATCTGAAATAGACACAAAATCGGTATAATTGAAAGTGAAAGTTGTTTCGGAATTTTCGTATAATCCGAATGAAGCAGACGAAAAAATAATAGATGAAGCAATAGAAGAATCAAAAGAAAATAGCCATTATTTAAGTGAATTAAAAAGACTTAAAAAACAGTGAAAAGTAAGTAAATAAATATACAGTGACTTAATAGAAATTTGAAGAATCTGTTAAGTCACTTTTTCTTTTAACTATTTTAAATATATTTTAAGAAGATTTATAAGAAGCAGTGTAGATCAGGTATTTTTTAATTTTCTAATTTATATTTGCTACTAAATAATCTTAAAGAGGTTAAAATTGCTCCAATCATACAAATAACTGCTGCAGCTATATATACAGCTTTCATGCCGTAAATAAATGCATCATTTCTTCCTACTACATAATCTGTTACATTGTATCCAATTGTATAGCTCATCATGCTATACAAAAGAGTTGTGGATAAAGCTATGCCGCATACCATTCCCAAATTTCTTACAAGTCCATTTACACTTCCTGCAATACCCAGCTTATCCTTTGATACTGTTGACATTATTAAAGAAGTATTAGGTGATTGGAATAACCCATTACCCAGTGACATAACCCCTATGAAAATTACCATGCTTATAGTTGAAGAGTTCTCATTTAGAGTTGACATTAATATTAAACCTAAACTTAGAACTACTAACCCAATAAAAGTTAAAATTTCTGAGCCTATTTTATCTGATAAATGTCCACTAAGAGGTGCCACTACAGACAAAACTAATGGATAGATCATAAGTAATAAACCAGTAGATGAAGGTGAAAAATTCATCACATCCTGAAGATAAAAAGGTTGAATAATACTTGAGCAAAAGATGGCTACAAAGGATATGAATCCACAAAATATACTGAGTGAAAACAATTTATTTTCGAAAATTTCTAGCTGTAATAAAGGGTCTTCACATTTCTTTTCCACCATAACAAATACAATAAAAGAAATAATTGCAATTAAAAACCCTAATAAAATTATGGGCTGAGTAAATCCAACCTCTTGACCTTTACCTAAAGCTACAAATAGAGAAACTATAGCAAACATAAACAATAACGCTCCTAGTACATCCAATTTTCCATTTGCTTTTTTGTGTTCTTTAGGAAGTACCTTAAAACTATAAAATAAAATTATTATACCTATTGGTACATTTATTAAAAAAATATATTCCCAACTAGTGGCTTGTACTATAAATCCTCCCAGTGGTGGTCCAACTAAAGCTCCAAGTGCCACGAAGGTTCCTGAGATTCCTAGTGCTTTCCCTCTTTCATTTGATGGAAATACTGCAGTGATAATCCCTTGGCTGTTTGCCATAGTGGCTGCGGCTCCTATTGCCTGTATTACTCTAGCGAGAACTAAAACAAACAGTGAGCTTGTTACTCCACAAAATAAAGAACCAAGTGTAAACAAAGCTATTCCAAACTTGAATATCTTTGTTTTAGAAGTTATATCCCCCAATCTTCCAAAAACTAATATAGTTGCTGAAATTATAATTAAATAACTGGTTACTACCAGTTGAATACCTGCTGATGTTACATTTAAAGATTTAGCCATTACAGGTAAAGCTACATTTACAATGCTACTATCTAGGGTAGACATAAAAACTACCATTACAATTATAATTAGAATTACCCATCTGTTTTTATTACTGATATTATTTGTTACTTTCATTTATATTCTCCTTTTATCCTTATAATTTAAAATTTTTCATATTATTTAAAATTTTATTCAATGAATCTAGGGTAATAACTTTCTCCTTTTCACTTAAATCATTTGTTATTAGACCTTCCAACTTATGAATTTCATTGAGCACATTTGGAATTATAATCTTAGCCTTCCGTGTTAAATATAATTTATATGCTCTAGAATCGGCCTCATCCTCTTTTCTATCTAAGTATCCAAGGTTTATAAGTTTTGTGACAGTCCTAGCTGACATTGCCTTATCAAAACCTAATTCTTTACTTATTTTATTCTGGCTTATACCTTCATTTTCATTTAATGCAAGTAAATATGGGTAAGAACCACTGCTTAATTCATATTTCTTTAACACCTTATCCAAATAAACCTGGGTGGTTCTAAAAATTTTATTATTGAGTTTAATTAAATGCATTATATCTTCTTTCAAAATTTAACCTCCTTATACTCAAGTATCTTAAAAAACTTCTTGTTTTAATTGACAAGTCAACCTTATTATAGAACGATTTTGTTGACTCGTCAACTATATATTTAAACCAAAAATACAGGTATATTTTAAAACTTCTGTAGAACATTATATATATAGTAGGTTAAAAAATATTATGTGCTATGGAGGTGTATAAAATGTCAACGAAAAGTACAATTTATGAAGTTACAATAACAGAAGAGGGGCTTGAAAATTATAACCGTGATACGATTAGTGCAAAAGACATGGCTGAAAATTTAGGCATTGATGCCGTGATGACTGATTTTCAGTGGGATGAAGATATGGAGAGAGGTTTGATTCTTACTGCCAGAATCATAGATGATATATCAGTAGAAGATGCTTTATCTGAATTGAAAAATGCTGACTATATTGATCATGTAGAAGAAAGTTAGCAAAATAAATTGTGCCCGCAATTTGTTAATATACCCCGGGAAATTTTCTGAAGGAGACTGCAACTGCGGATAATTATTATAAAAGGTAACGTAAGTTACGGACTTTTATCACTAATAGTAATATACTGTAATCAAGAAATTTAAGGGGGTAACAGCATGAAAAGCTTAATTAAAAATATAGAATTCTCAAAAGTAATTGATTTAAAGAACTTAATATCTTATCAAGAGGCCCAGGTTATAAGTAGAACGATTGCGCAGACACCATCTGTGAGTATTACATTATTCTCATTAGATAAAGGAGAAGGTATCAGCACTCACGTAACTCCTGGAGACGCTATGGTTCAAGTATTAGATGGTGAAGCGGAAATTACCATCGATAATGATATTTTCAATGTTAAGGCAGGCGAAACAATAATCATGCCTTCTAATGTTCCTCATGGACTTGAAGCTCGCGCAAGATTCCAAATGCTTTTAACGGTGATAAAAGGTTAAATAATTAAGGTTGTAGCAATGGCAGTTATGTGGTGGACATAATAGATGTTTAGTTTAATTAAAAAAAAGCACTAAAAACTTTTCTGTTGATTAGTTTTTAGTGCTTTTGTTTTTAGGAATTCTAAAGCAATATCCTATTTTTTAAGAAACTTAATCTATTTTATTAAATTCGACAAATTATTTAAATAAAGATACTACTAGCTACTATCCTACGGTATAATAAAGTGTAAGATTTTAAAAATGGTTGTATAAAATAAACTAATAAAGCATCTTGAAAATAGACTAGCGCATTGACTTGTTATTTTTTTGAAGATTTCTAAAGGGTTAAATTATCAATAATTAATAAAATCATATAAGAGTAAGGAGAGAGTGGGGGAATAATTTATGATAATAATAAGAAACTTATTAGGGATTGTAATGTTATTTGGTGTTTTATATCTAGTATCAAATAATAAGGCTAATCTTAATAAAAAATTAATTATTAAGGCATTTGCTATACAATTTGTAGTGGCAATCTTATTAGTTAAAGTTCCATTGGGAAGAGTAATTATACAAAATGTATCGGATGGGGTTAGTAATGTCTTAAACTATGGTAGTGAGGGACTAAATTTTGTATTTGGATCATTAGCAGACGGCAAAGCACCAACAGGAATGGTATTTGGTATACAAGTATTAGGTAACATAATATTCGTATCAGCATTGGTTTCAGCTTTATTTTATCTAGGAGTTTTAGGGTTTATTATTAAGATAATAGGTGGGGCGATAGGAAAAGTTATTGGAACAAGCAAGGTAGAAAGTTTTGTGGCAGTAGCAAATATGTTTTTAGGGCAAACAGATTCACCATTACTTGTAAGCAAGTATCTACCTAAAATGACTGAAAGTGAAATAATGCTAGTGCTTGTATCAGGTATGGGTAGTATGTCGGTTAGTGTAATAATGGGATATGTTGGTCTTGGAATACCTATGGAATATCTTTTAATTGGTAGTACATTAGTGCCACTCGGAAGTATAATTATTTCTAAAATATTAATTCCTGAGGTAGAAGTGGCGAGTGAAATAGATAATTTAAAAATAGATAATAAGGGTGATAATGAAAACTTAATATCAGCTATTTCAGAAGGCGCATCTGCAGGACTTAATATGGCTCTTGGAATTGGTGCAGTGCTTATAGCAATAGTAGCACTAGTTGCAATGCTTAATGGGTTCCTTGGAATCTTTGGAGTATCACTCGAAGGAATACTCGGATATGCATTTGCACCAATAGGTTATTTAATGGGTGTTCCGAATGACCAAGTATTACTTGCAGGGCAATTACTTGGAAGTAAGATGGCGTTAAATGAGTTTGTAGCATTTGGACAACTTGGTAAAGTAATAAGCACATTAGATTATAGAACAGGACTTATGCTTGCAGTATCATTAACAGGTTTTGCAAATATATCAAGTATGGGAATCTGTGTATCAGGAATATCAGTATTCTGTCCAGATAAGAGAGGACAACTATCAAAACTTGCTTTTAGAGGGATGATAGGTGGTTTCTGTGTAAGTGTATTAAGTGCATTAATTGTAGGCTTGATTATTGCAATTTAAAATATTATAACAATGATGAGAGTCAATGTTTCTAAAACAAGCAGTTACAAAGTTAGTTATATAAAATAATAATATAAAAAAAGATGTGGGCTTCATAGTTTAAAATGAAGCCCATATCTTTTTTTGTAAATTGAAGTTTTTTTCAGCAGCTTCCTGACTAGTTTTGATTTTTATTCAAATCTACATGGAGTACATGCGTAAGCTCTGGACTATAACTAGCAAGTTGCCCATTTTTTATCTCAACAAAGATATCTCCAGAGCGGTTGTAAGGCATTAGCAAATATGGTAAAATAATAAAAGAAAATGCGATTTTTAGACGTTATAGAATATGGAGGGAAGAGTTTATGACAGAAAAGGAAAAAATGTTAAGTGGGAAACCATATAAAGCATTCGAAGAAGAACTATCATCTGAACGCCAATATGCAAAAGAAATGATATTTGACTATAACACTCTACGCCCAAGTCAATGTGAGAAGCAAAAGGAAATTGTAAAAAAATTATTAGGTGTAGTTGGAAATGGGTTCCATATAGAATCACCATTTCGATGTGACTATGGATATAATATTTTTATTGGAGAAAATTTTTATAGTAACTACAATTGTACTATTTTAGATTGCGCTAAGGTTACAATTGGTGATAATGTTATGTTTGCACCAAACGTAAGCCTTTTTACTGCAGGTCATCCTATTCATTTTGAACCTCGAAATGCAGCACTTGAATATGCATTTCCAATTAATATAGGCGATAATGTTTGGATAGGAGGCGGTGTTATAGTGAATCCAGGAATTACTATTGGTGATAATGTAGTGATTGGCTCTGGTAGCGTTGTAACTAAAAATATTGCATCTAATTCTATAGCTGTAGGTAATCCTTGTAAAATAATAAGAGAAGTTACAGAGGAAGATAAGAAATACTACTTTAAAACTTTAAAATTTAATAAATAGAATACCCCTATAAAATAGGTATTTACAAATAACACCGGCTAGATAGCAATTGATAAATATCTTTCGAAATGTTTGACATAAAAATACTCCTCCTTGCAATTTTTGATAATTAGCTTATCTCAATTATTGCCAAGAAAGAGTACTTTTTATTCTGGTTACACAAAATTATTTACAGGCCTTATCTATATCAATCATTCATAAATAGAATAATAGGTCTTATTTATGAATACATTTATAACTTGCCAAATTTTTTAAGATGGTCAATCACACTCATTGCATTCGTGTCTTTTACATTCATTGCAATCGTGTCTTTTACATTCATTACAATCGTGTCTTTTACATTCATTGCATTTGTGCCTTTTACATTCATCGCATTCATGTCTTTTACATTCATTACAATCGTGTCTTTTACATTCATTGCATTCGTGTCTTTTACATTCATTACAATCGTGTCTTTTACATTCATTGCATTCGTGTCTTTTACATTCATCGCATTCATGTCTTTTACATTCATTGCAATCGTGTCTTTTACATTCATTACAATCGTGTCTTTTACATTCATTGCATTCGCGTCTATTACATTCATCGCAATCATGTCTTTTACATTCATCGCATTCATGTCTTTTACATTCATTGCATTCGTGTCTTTTACATTCATCGCAATCATGTCTTTTACACTCATTCCATTCGAGTCTTTTACATTCATTACAATCGTGTATGAGGGACTTTTTACGTTGTTGTTTATCATATTCGCTCATATCAGCGTGCCAATAACTATACATAGTTTTACCTCCTAGCAGTATCAGTTTTTCTAACTGCTACTCTATGTTATTCAGATAAAGATATATTGTGATTAATTATCTAGTATTAAAATGTTTGAGGACTAGTTGCACCGAAAGGTAAGCTAAGAAAAAATATTAATAGGTTAACAGAGGGGATGTGGTAACTTTTAACCATGCTGAGTTATATATCACTTATAATATGACTTGATGGTGTCATATTATAAGTGTATACTAAAGTAGGGTGATAAAATGCAAATTAACCGATTATTCGAAATCGTATATATCCTGCTTGATAAAAAAACAGTAACGTCTAAGGAGCTTGCAGAGCGATTTGAAGTATCAACAAGGACAATTTATCGTGACATTGAAACGCTGTCCTCTGCGGGAATTCCTGTATATATGAGCAAAGGTAAAGGAGGAGGAATTTCTCTTTTATCTGATTTTGTGCTTAACAAAGCTGTTTTAACTGAGAAAGAGAAAGCGAATATTATATCTTCTTTAAAGGCTGTAAGTTCAGTCAATCTTAGTGAAACAGATACCGCACTTGAAAAACTAAGCAGTTTATTTGGGGAAACTAATACAGACTGGATTGAGGTGGATTTTACATCTTGGCATAATGCAGAAGAAGAAAAAGAGCTGTTTTGCAACTTGAAATCTGCGATACTGAGTAAAAATACCATTTCATTTTCTTATTCTAGTGGCAAGGGTGAAAATACAAAACGTCAAGTTTATCCTCTAAAACTGTGTTTTAAAGGACAAAGTTGGTATTTGTACGGATACTGCAAAACAAGGTGCGATAATAGATTTTTCAAGTTAAGACGAATGAAATCGTTATCTGTTCTTGATGAAACTTTTCATAAACGACCACCCACACAAGTGTTTAGTAAAAAAGATATGTTAAAAGAAGATTTTATTACACTAACGCTCAAACTATCAAAAAAGATGGCTTATCGTATATATGATGAATTTAACACTTTTGAACAGCTTGAAGATGGTAGTTTTATTGCAGAAATTATTTTTCCAAAGGGAGATTTGATTTTTAACTATATCACTTCTTTTGGCGAGGATTGTGAAGTGTTATCTCCTGAAGAAGTTAGACTTGATGTGAAAACAAAGCTTCAAAATACTCTTAAAAACTATTTATAATATGACATACAGTTGTCAGAGTAAGTGTCGTATAATAGCCTTATCAAATAAATGGAGGTTATTAAAAATGAATTATGAAATGGTAAATTTAGAGCAAAAAACAGTTGTCGGTGTTAGCGCAATTACTAGTAACGGTGATCCTAAAATGAGTGCAGTTATTGGTGGACTTTGGGAAAAGTTATATCAAGGTGGAGTGAATCCTGCAATCAAAAATAAGATTAATGAGTACGCTATTGGACTTTATTCTGACTACTCAAATGACCAATATTGTGTGACTGCAGGCAATGAGGTTTCAAAACCAGAGAATGATGAACTGGCTGTAAAAATTATTCCTGCAGGAAAATATGCAAAGTTTTCAGTACACGGACATATGGAAAAAGTAGTTGCCGAGGCTTGGGGCGAAATCTGGAAAATGGACTTGAACAGAAGTTTTACTGGAGATTTCGAGGAATATCATAACAGTGATTGGGAGAATGCAGACATTGATATTTACATTGCATTAAAATAAAATCCAATTTAGTGGGTGTGAAAGGAGTGTGATAATATGGAGATTATAACATTAACAAAGGATTTCTTCTCGCTGATACATCACAACCATTTTATGAACTTTTATATTTACCTTTTAAAGAAAATATATCAAAGCCCCAGTTCAAACCTCATGTGAAAACACCACAAATTATAGAGCGAGGATTTGTTTTGTATTACTCAAATCAATGTCCTTTTACAGTTAAGTATGTTCCACTTATTGAAAATGTGGCAAAGCAAAAAGGAATTCCGTTCAAGAGTATCCTCTTTGAAACAACGGAGCAAGCACAAAATGCTCCTGCTCCGTTTACCACATATAGTCTGTTTTACAATGGTGAATTTCTGACAAACGAAATACTGTCAGAGAAAAAGTTTGAAAAGATATTAACTGAAAAGGGTTTGTAAGGAATTATTTGATTAAGAGATTTAGGGGTGGTTTAATGCATTACCAAGAATACAAATCTATTCTTTCGCCTAAAAACGGAATGAATATATATAGAGGTTGCAGTCATGGGTGCATTTATTGTGATAGTAGAAGTAGCTGTTACAATATGAAACATGATTTTTGTGATATTGAAATTAAGAGAAATGCACCCCAAATGCTTGAAGAGACATTAAAACGCAAACGAAAAAAATGTATGGTTGGTACAGGTGCTATGAGTGACCCATATATTCACGTAGAAGAAGAACTTTTGTATACTCGCAAATGCCTTGAAATCATAGATAGGTACGGCTTTGGACTTTCTATATTAACTAAATCAAATAGAATTTTACGTGACTTAGATTTGCTTAAAAGTATAAATAAAAAATCAAAATGTGTTGTGCAGATGACTTTAACTACATCTGATGAAAAGTTGTGTAGCACCATAGAACCTAACGTTTCAACTACAAAAGAGCGTTTTGAAACTTTGAAAATAATGAGTGAAAATGGAATTCCTACGGTGGTTTGGTTATCACCATTTTTGCCATTCATAAATGACAGCGAAGAAAATTTCCAAAGACTATTAGATTACTGTATTGAAGCAAAGGTTTATGGGATTATGTGTTTTGGAATTGGGTTAACGTTGCGTGAGGGAAATAGAGAATATTTTTATGAAAAATTAGATGAGTGTTTCCCCTATATGAAGCAAAAGTATATTAAAACGTTTGGTAATTCTTATGAGTGTCACAGCGATAACCACAGTAAACTTATGAAAATTTTGTATTACGAATGTAAAAAACATAGTATTTTAGTGGGAGTAGATAATGTTTTTTCCTACTTGAATTCATACGAAGATAAAAATTCAAATGATCAGATTAGTTTATTTTGATAAACTGGGCGGACTAGATTAGCTCGTCCAGTTTTGTATATTAGTAAATATCGACTTTATGAAAGGATACTCTGGACTATTTTGGGCATGTAAGGAAAGAAAACAGATCCATCACATGTTAATATGTGTGGATCTGAAATATATTAATTAAGATTCATTCGTTTATCGTTTTTAAATATCTTTCTTGAGGGGTTGCCCTCAACCCTGTAAACTCTATTGTTTGTTAAATCATAAATTGACGACCAAACGGTGTAGTGAGTCAAAATATAGCTTTATGAAACTATTATTATGATAAGATTATTTTCGATATTATGCAAGTATTTTAAGAAAATTTCTTTTAAAAATGATATAACTGTCTTTGATGAATATGTAAGCTCAATTAATACAGAGACTTTGGTTTGTCCATTTTGTGGCGCTAAACATGCATTATATCCATTTCGGGTACATGCTTTTACTACTTTTAGCACTATTAATCTACTAAAATCATATTGATTGTAAAAATTTATTACAAAGTGTGATAAATAATGATAATATTATGTATAAGAGTTACGACGCAGTTGTTAGATAATGTGCAGTAACAAAAGTTGAGGTTAGAAGGAGTTGATTAAATATGTCTGATAAAAATAATATTAATAATGAGAATCCCAATAATAATGAAAAACAAGATAAACAGAATTATTATCTTGGTGCTGGAATTGGAATTGGATTAGCATTTGGGGCAGCATTTGGAGTACTATTTAATAATATAGCTATTGGAGCTGGATTGGGTATGCTTCTTGGGATAGTCATAGGTGTACTAATGGATAAAAATAAAAAGGATGTAAAAAGAGACTTAATTAAAGTTGTTTTAGTGAGTATTATAGGTGTAATTCTTGTATCATCGGTACCTAAGATTATTGATTATTTATGGTAATTTAACTGTTATTATATAAATTTACTGATGCACATCATTCTTAAAAGGCGCCTAACAAAGTGATACGCCTTTTATGGTTTTGTCATCTATGATAACTAGGGCTTACAGGTACGCTGGACCTTGTTGTAGGTTATTTATAATATGCTAATATACCTTTTTGGCGGGATAGGCAAAACTACCCAATTTAACTTCTTTGACCTTTTAATTTTTTTGCACGAAATCATAAATTTCATATTAATTAGGCAAAATAAATTCCCGATATTTATTATAAAATCCTATTTAATTCCAATGAGTGAAATTAAACCATTTGCTAAAGTTTCTCCCCGTCAACCGTATAGCCTTTTTTTAGTAGTACATTTCTTAATTTTACATTTGTATAAATTATCTGTTCTTTAAGTTCAATAACGCCTACATTCAAATAAAACTTTAAAGGTAATTTATCTATTGCTTCGTATTGGGTAGCTAGCCAACACTGGATTTCATAACCTTTTGGGCAATAACTATAGGAAACAGACTGAGAAAGCACGTTACCGAAAACTTCAGAATGTTTTAATCCGAAGTAAGCCGCAGCTAACCCACCTAAACTAAATTCACCGATTATGGACTCAGAACTTTTAGTAGAAATATTATAATTATCTCTGACCCATGGAATTATTTCTTTAACTATGATATTTCCGAAGGTAAATATGGCTTGCCTTTTTGGTGTACGGGAACCATTCATGTAAAAACGGGCCACCTCCCATTTTTATACATATTATATTTGAATTTACTCTGAATAATAGTGATATATGGTACATAATGGTATACTTTACTTATAAGTTGGTTCATAATGGTAATTTATTGTTCATTAAATGACTTTAAAATGAAGAGGGTTTTTATATGAAAAAAATAATATCTTTTCTTTGTCTAATTTTAGTAGTATTATTTTTATTGGTTTATAAACAAGTTGGTAAAACCGACAATGATGTAGTAAGTATTGGAAAATCAGATAAGTTTAGCCAAGGGGAAATGAATGATGCAACAAATTGTGTAAAGAAAAAATTCAAGGATTTTAGGGGATGTAGTCTTACAAAATTATGGTATGACGAAAAGAAATCAAATTATTTTATTGGAGATTACTTGAAATATGGAAAAGGTTCAGCGAATGGTGTCAAGTCTGAGAATGTAATTGTTTTGCTTTCTACTATTAATGTGGATTTTTCAGGAGGTGATGGGAGTTTTAATCCAAATTCAACTTATTCTAATTGGAATTGGACATTAATAAGGGATAGTAAAACAGGTAATTGGCGAGTTGACGATTGGGGATATTAAGACTAATACAACTGAAATGTTAGCAGTTTATTCAAGTAAGTAAACTACAACTTATTTCTTTGATTTAAATAAAGCCTGTATTTTTAAAATATCTTAATTAGGAAAAATATAGTTTAGATATTTGGGATGTGCTCGTTTGTTTAAAATAAAAAATATTTTACATATTAGGAATGGGAAAAACAAAAGACGTGAAAATTAAATTTCATGTCTTTTTCCTTTAATTATTAACATTATAAACAATTGTTTTTATTTTCAGTTAGACTTTCATTGTACATTTTTTTTGCTCTAAAGGCCCGATTACCGTATATTATTGATAATATAAGAAGAATTATAAAAGGCAGAAATCGTAAAATTACAACTGGGGTTTCAAAAATAAAAGCTCTCCAAAAGTCATCTCCATTTTTCTCCCATAGTCCAGGTGTTAAGTATCTCAAATTATTGGTTTTTAAACTAAACATATAAACTAACATACACACACAACTACAAATACACTGATCAATAAATCTTTTGTATCTTGCCAATTTTGATTCTGTATCTGAAAAAATATCCGACAAACCTATATTTGATAACTTAGGAATAAAATATTGTCCTCCTGATAATGATAATCGTGTTCCTGAAACATGCTCCCAACCAGCATCTTCAAATAAAATTTTATACTCCTCAAATTGTCTTTTACTTTTGAATACACGATAATCAACTCTATAATGTAAATCTACAGAATCTTCTTTAACAAAGGTATAAACTCCAAAAAAACTATATTTTTTAAGCACAAATCCACATTCAGCCATTTCATTTAAGTATTCTTCCTCTTTATCCATGTCTACGAACGTCTTAAATTTTCTCATGATTTTTGCTCCCTTCTACTATTAAACTACATTTTGAGAGATATTTATTAAATGCCTCATTCTAGCAATCTCCAGGTTTAATACCTCTTTCCCCTCATCAGTAAGCACATACACTTTTCTTCGTTTATCTTCACTTTCTACTGATCTTATTAGTTTTTGCTTCAAAAGTTTTTCAATAGCACCATATAATGTACCAGCAGCAACTTTAACTTTATTTTCACTTAACAGATCTACATTTTGCATAATTGCATATCCGTGAGAGGGATTTATAAGAGAAAGCATAATGTAAAATGTTGTTTCTGTAAGTGGTAAGAATTTATTGAAATTCATAAAATCCTCCTATTTTTTTATTCCGTATATTTCATACATTTAAATTTTATAACGTAAAACTGTATAGTTATACTATATAATGTTATACTGTATATGTCAACAGTTTTAGAAAATAATTTAGCGGTCAAGATTCTTATTCCTGACCGCCAAATTCCATATAAAAAATTTGCACTTTTAAACCATAAAAACCATTCAATATAATAAACGTTATAGTGAACCAAAATAAAAAATCATCTGAGATTAGCAGCGGGTTTCGTTTATGAGTGCAAATCACTTAAATAGCATAGGCTTTAGCACTTAAAATAGCACAATATTTAATGGAAATAACGGATGTATTAACAAAAAAATACATGCGTTATAATTTTTTTAAGGAAATATATTCAATTTTATATAATATATTTGTATATAAAATTTAGGCTCTGTTAGACAATAATGTTGATATGAGTATATTCACCTAAAGATGTGCTACCTCAGACCGTCAAATCACCGAAAAAGCCAGCTCAGGCACCAAAAATATGCACAATGCAAGAACTAGGATTCCTATAAAAATAGCAGCTAGCTTTAAAAAGTGTGTCGTAACTTGCTTCATAAAAAGAACATCACTAATTGAATTTTATCAAAACGTTAATCATTTTCTGGTTTTGTATCTAGAAGATTTTTTAATAGTTTTTGAAGCACGTCCACAATAGCGGTGATGATACTTGTTGCTAAAATACCCATTAGACTTAATGATATAGGACCTGCTGGGTCATCCCCTGAGACTTTAGCAATTACCTTTAAGGTTACTATCCCTAACACGATAAAGAAGATGGTTGTTAAACCACATTTCTTTATGACCTTCAAAGATTTAAGTGATAACTCGGAGAAAGCATTGTTCCTTTCAATATAGGTTAATAGTTTAAAAGCTTGATACAATGCAACAGAAAACGCAATACAGCATCCATAAGCATATCCTAATAATGGATATAGCGAGTAGTCCCTTGGATGTGCTTTTGGTTCTCTAATGGCTAGCCTAGGTAACCAAAAGATACACAAAGCAAGCACCGCAATTCCAATCAGAAAAATAATTACCTTTAAGAAAGTGGTTGAACCATGTTTAACATTCATTTAAAGCACCTCACTAACTTTATTCTAAAATGATTTTAACACATAATTTATCGTTTTACAATATATTGATATCGTTTTACAATATATTGATATCGCTTTTTATTATATTATTATTATTGTTGTATTATATCCTTTTAATTTTGACAAAAATAAAATAAGTTTTGCCTGTATAAATTGTAAGTTAGATTTTAGTTAGCCATAATATTCTTTAATTGTGACAATAAGGTAGTCCGATATTGGACTACCTTATATTCGGGTACAGCTGACATACGTGGTGCGTCCCGACAGGGCGTATATTCTAGCAGGTGGGAATCCTGTCAAGGTAAGATTTAGCAAATCGCTTTGTATCGAGTCTTAGAGATGTTGCGGTAACGTAACATTTTAAGCGTAGACAGAAAGTTAGCGAGGTAGAATTGACTGGGTGTGCGACCTTTTTAGTTAGCGAAAACGTTGTGTAGTAGTGATGATAAGCTTTCTAGGCTGATAGAATAGTTACTTAAGAAATGGTTTCTGTTAGTTAACTGATATTTTCGAGTCCGGCATAGGAGCCAATAATCTTATGGATACTGAGGCTTACTAATACTCCTGCCAGCGTTGCAGTAATGTAATGTTGCGAAGCATAGGTGAAGACGGAGACACTGGCTGTAAAGTCACACTTCGGGTACTGTTGCATATGAATATAATTTCCTTGTTGTTAAATTTCGTAATCAATGATGCCTATCCCTAGTTCAGATGGGAGGTTGAATTAATTTTTCTACTTCAATGTATATACCTGGGTACAGATGGAGGATAACCTTATGGTGGTTATAGATTAGGTGTAAAACCTAACCAGGTAAGAACTGAGAAAAACGGAGTAAAGAGGAGTTCTAAGTGCAATATTTAAGGAGAATATATCGGTAAAGGTGATTGACCTAACGGATAAGGATTAATAAGTCGATTCTGTAATGTTTGAGGACTAGTTGCACCGAAAGGGTAAGCTAAGAAAGAATATTAATAGGTTAACAGAGGGGCCGTAGTACCGCTTGGATATCATATCAAGAAATGTGGTAAAGGAAAGGGCCTTAGACGTTTTAGTGTATAAAATTATTTTTGTAAATTCTAATTCGCCAAATTAGATGAAAGAGACTATTCGTACAGAAAGGAGGTGGAGACTCCTATGAGTACAAACAATATTTATTATGTAGATATGAAAAAAAGATTTGAAAATTTCCAGAATAATAGAATAGATATGCGTAAACTGCACGAATTAGTTTGCTCGGAAGAGAATGTTATGTTAGCAGTAAGACAATTAGGGAAAAGTAAAGGTCGTATGACAAAAGGCCCTGATGGCTCAAACTATGATACTTTAACGGAACGATGTTTTTGTGAACTAGCAGTAATAGTTAGAGAGAGACTATATAACAAGAAAATGGATTATGTAAAACGTGTGTATATTCCTAAGGGGAATGGAAAGAGAAGACCAATAGGTATTTGCAGTGTGTGGGACAAACTAGTTGAGAAATGTATACAATTAGTTCATTTGGATTTAGGGAGCAAGTATCTACACATAATGCAATAGCTAAAGTTAAAAATCAATGCACAACTATGCCTTATGTATTATCAGTTGATATGGAAGACTATTTTGGAACATTAGATGCTGATGTAATGTATAGAGAGTTATGGAGTATCGGTATTAAAGATAAAGTGATTTTGAATTATTTATATCGTTTCATTAAAAAAGGATACTTTGAAAAAGGGTGTAAGATATATGACCCTAAAGGAAGTGCACAAGGAAGTATATTAGGACCTTTACTATCTAATATTTATTTGCATAGATTTGACGTTTGGTTAAGAGACCAAGGTGATGATTGGCATGATAAGAGTACGAAAAAGTTTGTTAATAGTAATGGTAACTGTAGAAGAAATATGAGATATACTAATTTGAAAATTGGTATTCATGTAAGATATGCTGACGATATACTTATACTTTGTGAAAGTAAATATCACGCTGAAAAATTTAAATATAGCGTAAATAGGTACTTAACAAAGAACTTGAAATTGAAAATCAATCAAAATAAGACGAAAATATATGATTTGAATAATGATAATATGAAATATCTAGGATATAACTTTAGTTTAAGGAAAGTGAATAATAAATATAATAAGACTAGAAATATGCATTGTGTCAATGACTTACCAGAAGATAAAGCAGATATAATTGTTAAGGAATGTAGAATAAAGTTGAGTAAGATTAAGAAAGAACCTAAATATGAAAACATAATGGCTTGGAATATCTATATAATAGGGTTACATAACTATTTTAGAGGGATGAATGAATTTAACGAAAGCTTTGGAAAGCTAGGATGGCGGATTTACAAGAGATTTTATAACACAATGGAGGATAAAACTACATTTACAACTAATCAAGAATTTAAGGATAACTTTATGAATGGAAAATATAATAGTTGGGGTAAAACTGGATACTATTTGTATGGAAGTAGTAAAATTCCTATAGTGCAGATAGGTTGGGCTAATTGGGATAGTAATCTAACACATGCTATTAGAGGTAAAGTAACTAGGCCTAACCCATATGATTATGGAGAAAAGAAAAATCATAAACCTGGAGTTTCACTGGAAGATATAAAATATCTAGTAGAAAATTCGAAGTGGTCAAATGAGAGCAGTAAGTATTGTGAGTTTAGAATTAGCAAATATAGTAGTTGCAAAGGTAAAAGCTATTTGTCGGGCGATTTTGTGTCTGTTGAAGAATATCATTGTCACCATAAAACACCACGTGGTAAAAACGGCAAAGATACGTTTGATAACTTGTGTGTATTAAGTGTAGAAGAACATAGGATACTACATAGTAAAACTCCCGAAAGACTATTAACAATAGTAAATAAAAAATTTCATAAAAGAGTTAAGAATTGATTGATTTAGTAGCTTAGAAATAAGCAATATAAATATGTTGGAAATTCATAGAAACGTTGGAAAGCTGTATGCGATGAAAGTCGCCCGTACAGTTTGGGAGAGGGGAAAAAGCCGAGGTAAAAATATCGGAGCTTTACCTATTCTCATGGTAACCCAGCAGTGAATGGTATTGAGCTTCGAAAAGTTGGTCAATGATGTGGCAGAAACGTTCACGTACGTGGAAAGCAACATTTATTTGTGCGTTAAAGCGAGTGCAAATAAACGCATCCGTAGTCAGAGGCCCTACCTAGCTAAACATTGAGAATATACGGAAACTCGGGGAGATCCTACTTGGTCTTTTCAAATGAAAAGTATGCAGTACAAACTGAAGAAGTAAGGAACGCAAATGCTAGTAGGAAGTCGGATACTCTCATAGTACTAAAGATAACGGGTAATTCCGGAGGAAGGAAGGAGAGTAACATATGAAATCGCTTAAAAGAGAAACACTGCCCAGGTTTAGAACTGGAATAACAGTGAGAACAAAACTTGTAAGCATAGCACAAGTAACTCGCAGAAATAAAGAAGCAAAATTCTGTTCATTGGCTTATTTAATGAACAAGAATACTTTAACAGAATCATTCAATAGACTGAATGGCTCGGCCTCTGCGGGTATAGATAAGGAAACTAAAGAAAGTTATAGGAAAAACCTAGATGAAAATTTGAATAACTTAGTAATCAAATTAAAGAAAGGAAGCATAAGCAACCTTATGCTAGATATTGGGCATCTGATGGTGTAAGAGTTAGAACAGGAGTTGAAACTTTAAATGCATCTTATAATCCACTTTTGATGATATATTGAAACTTGCCCATTCAATAAAACAAGGTAAGTATCAGCATCATTAATAATGAGTAAATTAGGCTCCTATTCAAGACAAAATGGTTTAGCGAAGGCATTAAGTGAAATTGGAAAGATAGAAAAAACAATCTTCATATTAGATTATCTTTCGGATGAGAATTTCAGAAGAAAAATCAATACGGGATTAAATAAAGGTGAAGCAATAAATGCTTTGGCTAGAGCTTTATTTTTTGGAAAACACGGAATGCTTTATGATAAAGATATTCAAAGACAAGTACAAAGAGCTACTGCTCTCAGCATGATTATAAATTCAATAACCCTTTGGAATACATTATATTTACCTAAAGTTATTGAGAAACTAAAAGAAACAGAAGAAGTTAATGAATTATATATGAAGCATATTTCTCCTTTAGGATGGGAACATATAAATTTTATTGGACAGTATAGTTTTGATGATAATTATGATTATGATTTAGTAAATAATATGAGACCATTAAAAGCAAGCTAATAAAAAACAGTTACCTATTTCAATTAAATTGAATTTATGGTAACTGTTTTTTCTTAATGGGACTTTTGCACAAATTGCGAGCACTACCCCATTATAGTATCATATGGATACTATAATGAAGAAGAAAATTACAGTTAAGAATATTGCACATCAGGTAAAAGTAACTTACTATGATAGAACATTATTTACTTAAAAATTATTTTATTTTTAATGTATAGTAAAATATTTATTATAACATTATCTATATAACCAATGGTCTCAATGACAAGAGAAAGTAATTTCCAAGATGATCAGCTTTTATTATACTCTTTCATTCGGCAGTAAAATGGTAAATATGCTACCTTTTCCAAGTTCGCTCTGCACTTCTATGGTACCGCCGAACAGCTCTACAATTCGTTTTACAATGGCAAGACCCAGGCCATTTCCCGCTTTGGAGTGAGAAGTATCGCCCTGATAAAATTTATCGAAAATGTGAGCTTTAGTCTGTTCATCCATACCGGCTCCATTGTCCTGAATGGAAAACCGGATGCCACCGGTTGAATTTAAAAGACTTACACTGATAAGTCCTCCCTGATAAGAGAATTTGACTGCATTATCCAACAGATTAATCCAGATTTGCTGTGTTAAGTCGTCGTTTCCGTTAAAAATCACTTTATCCAGTTCTACATTTACAAAAATCTCTTTTACAGACCACTTCGGTTCTGTCATAATAATTGACCTTCTGATCTGCTCATCCAGTCTAAATAGGGATTTATCTGAAATGATTTCAACGTATTCATATTTAGACAGATTAAGAACATTGGTGGAAAGTTCCGCCAGACGTTCAGATTCAGCAATAATAATATCAAGGTATTCTTGTTTTTCTTCCTCACTGAGATTACTGTTTTTAAGCAACTTGGCAAAACCTCGGATGGATACAATGGGTGTTTTGAATTCGTGGGAAAAGTTATTGACAAAATCGCTGCGGAGCATTTCGAGGGATGACAGATCATGTATCATTTTATTGAAGCTCTGTGATAATTCTTCCAACTCGCCAACGCCTTTGATATCCAGGTGAGGGCTAAAATCACCCTCGGCGATCTTGTGTGTGGCGTCAATCACTTTGCGGATGGGACCCAGCGCTTTTTTACTAAAAAAAATGGTGATTGTTATTCCAAGAAAAATACAGAACCCGATTAGTGCAAATAAAAATCCGTAAAGTTTGTCTCCGCGTATGTTCGTACTGTCGGTGTTTGATAATGAAAGCAAACCTATATGGTGAAATACCATCATAATGAATATAGTCAACATGAGTGCTGATATCATGACTGCAAAAACAAACAATACTAGTGAGGTGGTAAGGTTCAACTTTTTTTTGATTACATTTTGGTGTTTCATACCTTTTTAACCGCTTTATATCCGATCCCGCGCACCGTTATAATTTCAAACTCCGTCCAATCCCTGAACCTGTCCCTTAAGCGGTTAATATGCACATTAAGTGTGTGGTCATCGGTTTCGGATTCCATTCCCCATATCTCATCCATGAGCTGTAAACGGGTAAATATCATGTTTGGGTATGAGAGCAGCTTGAATAAAAGGTAAAATTCCTTTTGCGGCAGTGTAAACACTTCATGCTCACGGGATACGGTAAGCGTATCATAATCAAGCACTGCTTCGCCGATAGTGAGCTTATGATCACTTGATATTTGTGACCTGCGGAGTAGCGCTTTGATGCGCAGCACCATTTCCCGCTCATCAACGGGTTTGATCATATAATCATCTGTGCCAGCAATAAAACCCTGTCGTTTGTCCTTCGGAGACTGTCTTGCTGTCACCATTAAAATCGGCAGGTTTTTCCACGATAGTCGAAGCTGTCTTGTCAGCTCGTATCCGCCCATGTTTGGCATCATTAAATCCAGAATAACAAGATCAACGTGCTGTTTATCCATAATTTCAAGTGCGGCTACACCATCATTCGCTTGCAATGTTTCAAATCCATTTTGTTTTAAAACTGCGCACATCAGTTTTCTTGTGTTTGTATCATCTTCAACAACTAATATTCTGACCATTATGAACACCTCCATTTATATAAGTATAGCATAAAATAATGACTCTAAAATATCAACTGAATATCAACAGAAATTGTGATTTTTGTTGATATTCAGTTGATATTTATCTAGTAAACTAATGCATATAACGCAAAAGGAAGTGAATTCTATGTTGGACTCAAACTAAATAATGTACAAAGAAACTATAGGAACGGAGAAAATGTTGCCATTTTGAAAGAATTGTCACGAGGATTTGTTTTCCAAATCCATATCATGAATTGGGCATCAAACCTCATTGTGGAATGTTGAGATTGCTTTATTATGATGTGATCTATAAAGAATGTAAAAAAAAGCAAGCTGTTGGAATAATAAAAATTAGCGGGCATGAACGGCATGACCCTTCAGGAAAGGAGAAAATAAATTTGGAATATATAGAAGTAAGTCATTTGACTAAGGATTATGGTCATGGAAGAGGAATATATGATGTTAGTTTTAAAGTCTCAAAAGGTGAGACCTTAGGTTTTCTTGGACCAAATGGTGCAGGAAAATCTACAACGATGAGACAGCTTATGGGATTTTCAAAACCGCAAAGTGGAACCGCAGAAATATTAGGAATGAACTGCAGTGAAAAGTATAGTGAAATATTGAAGCATGTAGGTTATCTTCCAGGTGAAGTTGCACTTCCTGATGGACAAACAGGATGGCAGTTCATAAAAATGATGCAGGGATTACGTAAAAACGGAAATAATGATGAAAGAATTAAGTATCTTATAGACAGATTTCATATGGATCCTTCACCAAATGTGAAACTTATGAGTATAGGGGAAAAAAGGAAACTGGCTGTTATTGCAGCCTTTATGGGTGATCCTGATGTATTACTTTTGGATGAACCCACAAGTGGTCTGGATCCAGTTATGCAAGAAGAGTTTATTAATTTTATTCATGATGAAAAGGAAAGAGGAAAAACAATCCTTCTCTCTAGTCATATATTTAGTGAGATTGAAGAATTATGCGACAGGATAGCCATTATAAAGGAAGGAAAGATATTAACAATTCTTAATGCAATAGATGTAAAACATGGATTAAGGAAAGAATTTAATGTCATTCTCAAAACAAAGGATGAATATAATCATTTTTTAAATGAAGGATTTGAAATAACTTATAAAAATGATAAATATAATAAAGTTGTAATAGTTATGGAAGATGCAATGACAAATAAATTCCTAGAAACGATTGCAAAATACAATGTTACTGGGTTTTCAGAGGCTTCTATAAGTCTTGAAGATTTTTTTATGCATTTCTATAAGAATGATAAAACGTTTGGAGGTGTTAAAAGTGGAAGAAATCATAAAAGTTGAACACATTACCAAGGATTACGGTAATGGAAGAGGAATCTTCGATTTTAATTTTAGCGTTAAGAGAGGCCAGATATATGGGCTTGTAGGAACAAACGGTAGTGGAAAAACAACTACACTTCGTAGTATGATGGGATTCGTAAAGCCTGATAAGGGCAATGTTTCCATACTTGGCATGGATGCATGGAAAGACGCTTTTGAGATTAAGAAGTTTATAGGTTATGTTCCTGGTGAAATTGATTTTCCTGACGTTGGTACTGGGACTACATTTTTAAAACTCCAGGCAGAATTTCTTGGTATAAAAGATATGACATATACTAATGAACTTATAGATATGTTTAAACTTGATACAGATGCAGAACTTAGAAGAATGAGTAAGGGGATGAAGCAAAAAACTGCATTAGTTGCAGCATTTATGTCAAAACCAGATATTCTTTTGTTGGATGAACCATCTACTGGGCTTGATCCTCTTATGAGGGATATGCTCATTGAGCTTATACTTGAACATAAGCGTTTAGGTAAGACAGTATTCATGAGCAGTCATATTTTTAAGGAACTGGAAGCCACATGTGATGCTGTTGCATTCATACATAATGGCCATTTTATAAATTTTGTAGAAAGGTCAATGCGTGATCCAGACATGGCTAAGATCTACAAGGTTGGATTTGAGGATACAAATGAATATGAGAAATTTGCAAACAGCAAAAAATTTAAGATACATCGTAAGAATGATAACTATAAACATCTAATGCTGTTTGTAGATGATGGCAACATAAATGAACTGTTTGCCGAACTTGCAAAATACAACATACGATATATCAAATATATTCCATATACATTGGAATTCTATTATACACAAATTATTGAAAAGGAAATAAAGATACAGGAGGGAAATAAAAATGTTTAGTTTACCATTATTTAAGCAGTCAATAAAATCAAATTGGGGAATTTGGCTTGTTATGACAGTTATTATGGATTTAATTCTTTTACAGCTTACGTCCATGAAAGGAATTGCTAGTTCAGGATTGGTTGATACAATGTTTTACGGCATGCTTGGTATAGTACTTCCTACTATTTATGTAATGGTTACAGCGAATAAACTTCTTGCAGCACAGGTTGACAAGGGTTCAATGGCATATATACTTTCAACACCGACAAAACGTTCAACTGTAGCATCTACACAAATAATATTTATGCTTCTTTCGCTGTCGGTAATGTTTTTATCTACAACACTTGTTCATACCATTACTAGTGTAGTTATTCAAGACAGTATTGCATTAAAAACAGTTATTGAACTAAATCTTGGTGCATTTGTATGTGTAGCTGCATTGGGCGGAATCTGTTTTATGTTTTCAGGAATATTTAATCTTTCCAAAAATGCTACAAGTTCAGGCGGATTAATTTGTATAATATTTATGATGTTTAATATGCTGAAAATGTTCTCAGAGTCTGGTGTTAAAGGATTTGATAGCTTTAAATATTTTACAATAGTATCTTTATTTGATGTAGAGGGTATCACTTCGGGGGGGAATGCATGGATATGGAAGATATGTCTTCTTCTTTGTATAGCAGTAATTACTTATACAGTCGGTTCGATTTCATTTCAAAAAAAAGATTTACCCTTATAGAAACAATTAATATTAAAAAATGTATTTGTAATAAGAATTATATCCTAATGTTGAAATTTCTTGATAGTAATAAAAATAGTTAAAGACTTTGAAAAGATTCCAAAATTGCAATCTACGATAAAGAAAACATGAGTAAAATCCAAATGGCAATTGAGTTTATAAAATCCTTACCACAACCAGCGAATAAATGTTATGTTTTATGTGATAGTTGGTTCATATGGGGAGCCGGATGCCTAAGTGCGACAAGAAGTGGCTTCTTCTTGTAATAATATTAGTGCAGAGTAATCTGCTGTCTTAGTAGTAAAGACATTCCCATCTGAAACTGCGTCAGAAGTAACTCTGGGGTGGGTTGCATGAGGAAAAGGCTAATTGATTATCTAATATCCAAGATGGTCATGGGCAAGGGAAAGAATGGTAAGGTCTATGATTAAGCGTCGTTAACGGCAGCAATAGATAGGATATGATTAGATATTGCATTACAGATAGGAAAATGCAACTTTGGACGTGCATATGCAACTACCCAAATATCTGTCGGTGTATTGATTAGACCTAACCCATTCGCAACTAATGGAAGTCAAACTTGATAAGCCCTATGGAGTCCATGGAAATGGTAGGTCGACCGTAAGGAAGATACAACTCTTTAGAGGGTAAAGGAACGTTAGAAAAAGCAAAAGCTACTATGGTTTAAACCAACAGAAATAAGAAATAACTGTGTAGATAATGTCAAATGACATACCCGAAAGGGTGCCGACTTCTAACTGGTGTACAACACGGAATAAAGCGAAAAGTAAAAGAACTACAAAGATTGCTGAAACCTTTGATAGAGATAGATTAGCTAAGACATATAATAATGGAATTTCTAGTGCTTTACCAGTAGAAAACGTAAATGCCTTTGGTGCTGGTGGGATTTATTCAAGTGCAGAAGATTTATGTACTTTTGCAACAACTTTCACTAAAAATTCAAATGGAATCCCTAAAGGCAATGGAGAATAAGGAATATCTAAAAGGTATTTGGTCAGAAGATACTGATAATACATTGGGCTACGGATTAGGCTGGGATAGCGTAAATTTCTATCCATAATTCGTAAAAGAGATAAATGGGAAAATTTATATTAAGCAAACCGGCTATGCAACTTTTCCATTTCTAGGTCAAACAATATCAAGTTTGTATGTAGCACAAAAAGAGGATGTAAATAAATTAACAGAAAGTGTTTCACAAGCTTGGGCAAAAAGAGAGGGTAAGAAATATTTCTTAATAAACGAAAAATACTCTTCATTAATGTATATGTTGGCATGTCCCGATGTACAAGTTAGCCTTACGAAAGGTCCTGAGGGATATGTTCTCTCAAATAAAATTGTAGATAATAATTCAGCCGTTGCTACCTTAGATGGTCCAGGTGTATTGTCACGTGACCTATTGGACTACACAATTTATAAAAAGGTTAAAGATTGAATCTATTTATTTTTAGTTTATTTTTTGTTGAAAATCTATAGATAATAAGGAGCAATAGGTACAGCTCCTCTGAATTTTTATAAAACGGGTGGACAAAAAAGTTTAGACGATAAAAGTGGATATAAAATCAAACCAACTAATTAAGAAATCCATTATTAGTTCTTCCCGATCATATCTGACTTTTATTTTTACCATAATAACAACCTCCTTGTTCTAAAGAGGTTGTTATTATAGTACTTTATGTGTTAACTAATGTTGAATCCCATATATGTTTGGAAGTTCTGGGGGGGTGTAGTCCCGGTACAGAAATTCATATCCAAGAGGAGAAAGTCGCTTTACGTCATCATGTTTCAATAGATGACCTGCATTTCTGATAGCATCCAATGCCTTTTGAAGATGAGATGTTATATTTAACAATAAGAAAGACCCATCTAGCGTCGAGGCCACTGAAAAAAGCACTCTCTTTTCAGTAAGTTTTTTAGGCTTGAACAGAAAAAACATGAAATACCCATATTTTTGGATGTTTCATGCTTTTTCTTTTTATATTTTTATATTTAAGTTAAAAAAGCCTTATTTCATGCCTTTCAACTTGATTATTCTCTTTAGATTCACAGTGAAGATTGATAACGCACCTTGCATTTGCATGCTAATTAAACCTGACGATGTTGCTACATCATAGCCATGCTGGTGCTTAAGTTCACTGTTTTTAGCCTCTATCATATAACGTTCTCTAGCACGTTTTTTAAAATACTCACTTTTTTCGAACTCTATTTGATCTTTGTGAGTATTTGACTTTATTGAAACCGAATAAGTTTTAGATTTAGCACCTTCTTTATAGCACCCATCTTTATGAACACAATTTTTACACTTTTCTACATTAAAATAGTAAGTTAGCACTTGATTTTTACCAACATTCTTCTTTCCCTGTTTTGCTTTTTTAATAGCCATATGGCCTGCCGGACATACAAATAAACCAGCATCTTTATTAAACTCAAATTCATCTTCTTTTTTTCGCATTCCTTGTGAAATTACAGGATTTAGTCTTGAAATTAATACAATTTTATTTTCTTTTGTATATTTTAAGTTTTTCATTTCAGAATAAGCTGTATCTCCAATTACTTCATTAACATCTATACCAGCCTCACGGCTTTTTTCTATTAAGGCTATGAGCTCCTTTCCATCACTTTTTTCGCCAGTTGTAATAACAGCTGCTGTAATTAAACGTTCTTCACTCATAGCAAGGTGTGATTTATATCCAAAAAAAGAACTATCTTCAGTTTTATGCCCCACTTTTGCATCCTCATCTTTTGATAGTTTTAGATTTTCTAAGTCATCATTAATAGCTTCCATTAAGTAGTTTAATTTAGTTTTCACAGCTGGATTTGCTGCAGTTTCTGGCTTCTCGTTTATGCTATCAATTAATAATTTGCAGTACTCAAGAATATCTTCAAGTACTCCAGTTGTAACTTTATTAGGTAACTCTTCTTTAATACCAGGATGTACTCCATACAATGTTTTTCTTAAGTTTTTTGCACGTTTCAATAATTCTTCGCTCGCTGACTTTTGGTTATAACGTGACTTGGTATGCGTAGCATCAACTATTATTGCTTTACTTTTTAAAACTCCCTCTTTTATAGCAAGTTCTACAGTCTTGTTTATTAATAAATCCAATAAATTCATGTCTTTAAGGCGAAGCTTTCTAAATTTAGTTAATGTACTTGAGTTTATTAAATTTGTTTCTTCTGGGGCTAAATTTAGAAAATATTTAAAGGACATATCATAAAGAGTTCTTTCAACAACATCTTCATCAGACAATTCATATATTACTTTCAAAAGTAAATATTTAAATAGCATTATGGGGTTAATAGCACCTCTACCCATAGATGAACTATAGTTAACCACCAATTCATCATAAACAAATGAAAAGTCAATAAGGTCATTAATTTGCTTTAAAATGTTATCTTCCGGAATAATTAACGAATATAAGCTATGGTATGTATTTATTTTTATTTCCAATTGTCCTTTTAGCATAATAGTATAGCCCCTTTTATTTTAGTCTACTATACTAATTCGACATATCTTTTAAAATTCCTTTTTGTTTTTAGTCTTTTACATAAAAAAAATCGCCATCTTTAATTCGATGACGATTTTTTTTATAGTTTTTCAGTGGCCTCCTAGCGTCAGATGGGTCTTTTAATATTATTTTATGGGCTGTAGCCTCTTTATATTTAACTGACTTTCTCGTATCCATTTCTTAGTATAGCAATAATTATAAAAATCAATAGAAAAATATTAACAATAGTAGAAATACACATGGTAATTAATCTTTTCTTAACGGAAAGCATGGTATAAGAATAGAAAACTTAGTTGTTGTGGAGGAAATTGAAAACACATTATTTATTATAAAGTGACTAACTAAGCTAATGCTAAAAAACCTTTATGGATATGAACACTAAGTAGTGGGTAAAATATTTATGCATATAAAAATAGATTAGGCTAGAATACTGACTTGATATTTATTTAAATGAGATTTAAAGTAATGAATAGGAGAGGTGATTACAACGGGAAAAATAAAAGCTTTTTATACAATGCCACATCCACCTATAATAATTCCAGAGGTGGGACGTGGAGAGGAAAAAAAGATAAAAAACACATACGATGCTTGCGTGCGCATTGGAGGCGAAATATCAGAGTTAAAACCAGAAGTAATAATAGTAGTGACACCACATGGAACTATGTTTTCAGATGCCATAGCTCTTTCTTTTGAAAGTTCTATTTCAGGAAATTTAAAGCAATTTGGGGCGTCAAAAGTTTCTATGAATTTTGAAATAGACATGGATTTGACAGGGAAAATTATGGCTAAGGCACGCGGTAATAATATACCAACGGTAGAAGTAAGCACAAGTTTTCTTAAAAAATACGATAGAGAATATGAATTAGATCACGGCAGCATAGTTCCACTGTATTTTGTTGTTGATAGGTATAATTCTTTTAAGCTTGTTCATATTACCTATGGGGGGCTTAGTCCTATACAGTTATATAAATTTGGTAAACTCATTAAAGAGGCAATAGAGGAGAGCAATGAAAATGCTGTATTTATTGGAAGTGGTGATCTTTCACATCATCTTAAAGATGAAGGACCTTATGATTATAATCCCTATGGAGAAGTGTTTGATGCCGAAATAATAAGTCTATTGACAAAAGGTGATGTATCAGGAGTATTTAATATAAATCCAGAAATGGTTGAAAATGCTGGAGAATGTGGCTTAAAGTCTTATTATATAATGCTTGGAGCAATGGAAGGTAATGAAATAAAGGGAGAACTCCTTTCCTATGAAGGCACCTTCGGAGTGGGCTATGCGGTAATGAAATTTGACCTTAAAAACAGTGATAGAGATATATTATCAGAAATTACTAATGAAAAAAGAAAAAAATATGAGGAAAGAGTAAATAACGAAGATGTTTATGTTAGGCTTGCCAGAGAAAGTCTTACTCATTATCTAATAGAGGGTAATTTCATGGATCAACCAAACTATGTAACAGAGGAAATGATAAATAATAAAAGAGGGGTATTTGTGTCTCTTAAAAAATTTGGACAGTTAAGGGGCTGCATAGGCACAATTTTTCCAGTAACAGAAAGTGTAGCAAGTGAAATAATGCGAAATGCCATTGAAGCAGGAGAAGGGGACCCAAGGTTTAGTCATGTATCGGAGGGAGAACTTGAGGATATTGTGTTTTCCGTAGATGTTTTAACGGAGCCTATAGCAGTTTTAAAAGAACAACTAGATCCAAAAAAATATGGAGTTATTGTGAGAAGCGGTAGAAAGAGTGGACTACTATTACCAGATCTTGCTGGTGTTAAGACCATAGAGGAGCAGATAAGTATAGTATTAAATAAAGCATCAATTTCCCCAAATGAAAAATATTCTATAGAAAAGTTTGAGGTTATAAGGCATAAATAGGAGTGGTAATTATGGAAAAAGAAGCTTTGTTTTATGAAAAACAAGGAGAGGTAGTTTATTGCAAACTTTGCCCTCATAATTGCCATATTCCAGCAGGCGGTCATGGCATATGTAATGTACGGGTAAATAGCAAGGGAAAACTTTATACGATAAATTATGGAGAAATAACTTCTATGGCTCAAGATCCCATAGAAAAAAAACCACTATATCATTTTAAGCCAGGAAGCAACATACTTTCTGTAGGAAGCTTTGGCTGCAATTTTAGCTGTGGTTTTTGCCAAAATTACTCCATATCCCAAGGGAGAGCAAAGAGCGAATATGTACCACCAGAAAAGTTAGTGGAAATATGCAAAAGTCTGGAAGGGAATATTGGAATAGCATTTACATATAATGAACCTTCTATTTGGTATGAATATGTATACAATTCATCAAAACTATTAAAAGAAACAGTAAAAGATATAAATATAGTGGTGGTTACGAATGGCTATATTAAAGAAGAACCTCTAAAGATACTTCTTCCATATGTGGATGCTATGAATATTGATTTAAAAGCGTTAAATAACAAGTATTATAAGGATATATGTGGAGGCAGTGTGACACCTGTTATGGATACTATTAAAATAGCATCAAAACAGTGTCATGTAGAGGTAACTACTCTACTCGTAAATGGAGAAAATGATTCTGCAGAAGAAATTGAGGGAATTGCAGGATTTATTGCCTCATTAAATAAAGATATTCCACTTCATTTATCAAGATATTTTCCAAACTATAAGATGGATAATCCTGCTACAAAAGTTGAGGTAATGTATAAAGATAGGTATACAGCAAAAAAATATCTTAACTATGTATATTTAGGTAATGTAGCAGGCACGGATAACTCAACTTATTGCCCAAAGTGCAGTTACAAGCTTATTGCAAGAGAGGGATACCGGCTCCATGTTAATACTAGTGATGATATATGTCAAAAGTGTGGTTATAAAATAAATATTATACTTTAAATTAACAATAATATCCAAAGCTAAATTTATTTTGCAGAAATATAGTTTGGAGATTTTATTTCACGAGGTTTAATAGATGTTGAGGTACCCAACCACCTACATTCAAACTAATAAAAAAGCCACAGTAAAAAATGTACTGTGGCTTTTTTGATTCAATATAACATCTTGGTTTTTTCACACCAATATACTTAACTTCCCCTATTTATACAATTCTTTAACTGCTTTTCTTGTTTCAATTAAAATTTCTTCAACTTCTTTTATATTATTTCTAACCATGCCTATAAATAACATATCTATTATTGCTAGCTGTGATATTCTCGAGCTAATTGCACCTTCCCTTAAAGATTTTTCTACTGCTGGCACACGTAATACTACATCTGAGATATCAGCTATCTTATTATTTACACTAGCCTTTGTTATTGCTATTACTGGAACCTTCCTCTTTTTTGCATTTTCTACACATTTAATAACTTCTCTTGTTTCCCCTGAGTAGGATATTGCTATTGCTACATCACCTGGCTCCATTAATATAGATGAGGTTATTTGCAAATGTGTATCTGTATGTGATATACATCTCTTATTTATCCTGCTTAACTTATAATAAAGATCTTGACCAACTAAAGCTGATACTCCTACACTAAATATATATATATTTTTAGCATTTATAAGTAATTCTATTGCATTATCTAGTTCTTCTTCCTTTAACAATCTAACTGTCTGTTCCATGATAGAGGCTACTGAATTTTTTATTACATGAATTATATTTTTTGTTCCTAAATCTTTATCTAAGTATTGAAACCTTATTTCTTGATCCATTTTATCTAAATTTATAGATAACTTAAGCTTCATTTCATTTAAGCTATTAAAACCTATTTTTTTAGCAAACCTAACAACTGTTGGAGCTGATGTTTTAGTAGTATAGGCTATATCCTTAGCTGACATTGATATGATACTTTCCTTAGTTTCTAATAAATAATCTGCTATTAATTTTTCACTATCTGTAAAACTATCGTAATTTTGCCTTATATATTGTAATACGTTCATAATATCACGCCCTATTTACATTTGATGGTAGCTCTAATTATTTACTATATTAAAGTAAAATTTTCTACCACCCTTTATATATTTTAATAGATAAATATGCTTTTGTAAAACAGAAGCTACAACATTTGTCCTATAATCACTCTTTTGACTTGTTTTTAATATTTGTAATTCTCCCATATACCTCATGTAATTTTCGTTATCTATAATAATATCTCCATAATTTTTATCCACTGTATTTAATGCCTTTATTTTATTTTCATTAAGAATTAATCTACTTTCACTAGCTCTTATAGCATCTCTAGCCTCATCTTCTCTTTGGGTGTAAGTTTCAGTAAGTAACATTAGGGTTACAGTATCGCATTCTTTTAATTCTATAAAAAGCTCTACTGCATCTGGATTTAATCCAGATAAATCTTCTAGTTCTTTTTTGCTTGGAAGTGAATCACCTATAAATACAGATTTATTTCCTAATGCAAACAAATGATTCGCAGCCTCTCTTACCTCTATATCTCTATGATCTTCTAAACTTGGTAATCCATCATATAATGGACCTCTTTTTCTATTATTTGATTGTACAAAAGCAGAAGCTTCTATTCCTCTTTTACTTAAAATAGTATTTTTCTCTTTCATACATTCTTCTGAAATACCTGTACCCACTCTTGGATAAAAATTATGTAATGCATCAATATTTTTGTAGTTAGGGGGATATCTATCTAGGTTTTCAAAAAAATCTTTAGTTATTGTTGATGCATTTAGTTGAATTTTAATTCCATAAGTGTTTTTGCTCATTTTAGATATTTCTTCTTCTGTATATCCAAAATCTATTCTTATAGTCTTAACCCCCATATCAAATAGTCCCTTCAAATCCATATCATTTAAGTCTAAAAACTTAAATGTGTTAGGAGAAATATCACTTATTATATCCATATTATATTTTTTAGCCAACTTGAAAAATTCTTGTGCCTCAGTCTTTAATATGCTATAATTTGCCTCTGGTATATGAAATGAGGTAAATATTCTAGTAAATCCAAGTTTATGAGCATCATTTAATAACTTTATATTTTCTTCCTTTGTATTGTCTAGTCCAAAATAAATAGAAAAACCATAACTCATAAAAATCCCTCCTTCAAATCATAAATTGCTATTCTACTGGATCTTCAAAACCTAACATGTTAGTAAAGAAATATCCACCTATATAGGATACCAATACACCTAATAAGAATACTGGCATTTTTCCATTTGCAATTAATAATGCGAGTGGTAATCCTGATACACCTAATGCAACTGCTCCTACCTTAAATATTGCCATAACCGCTCCACCTAGTGCTGCTCCAAAACAAGCCCCAACAAATGGCTTTCCAAGTGGTAATGTTACTCCATATATTAATGGCTCTCCTATTCCTAAAAATCCTGGTATTAATCCATTTTTAGCTACTTTCCTTAATCTTTCATTTTTTGTTTTTCGGAGTACTGCTATAGTAGCTCCTACTTGTGCCATTCCAGCTGTTGCTAATATAGGAAGTAATACTGTAAATCCAACATTAGCTATTAAATCTGCATGTATTGGAGTTAATGCTTGGTGCATTCCTGTCATAACGAGTGGTAAGAATAACCCTCCTGATATTGCTCCTGATATAACTGATATTATCATATTATCTGATGCTATGGTTTGAGCTACGACTAAACCTATACTATCTGAAATAAATCCCCCTATTGGTTGGAGTATAAATAATGCTACTAAAACTGAAATTGTAAGTGTAACGAGTGGTGTAACGAATAAATCCAATACATCGGGTACAAACTTCCTACAAACCTTTTCAATGTAACAAGCTAAACTTACTACTAATATTACTGAAATAATTCCCCCACGTCCTGGAGTTAATGCTGTTCCAAAAAGAGTTATCGTTGCAAGTGCTGGCGATGAAAGGATACCACCTAATACTCCACCCATCATTGGCATTTGTGAACCGAATTCTTTAGCTGCATTTACACCAACTAAAATTGATAATATAGAGAATACTCCATTGCCTATAAGAGCTATTATTTGAGCTGCAGTTGTGGTTTTATATACATCTCCAAAATATACTCCTGCTATATTATTAACCGCAAGTACAAGCCCAGAAGCTACGAATAGTGGTATTAAGGGAATAAATATATTCCCTAGTTTTTTTAGTATGTTTTTAAACTTAGTATCATTCTTTTCTTTTAATTTACTTTTAGTTTCTGCTACTGCATCTTCCCCTAAAACTACATTTCCCCCAAGTATTTTTGTGACTTCTTCAGTTACCTTATTTACCTTGCCTGGTCCATAAATAACTTGTAATTGTCCCTCGGACTCAACCACTCCAAGGGCTCCTTCAGATTTTTTTATTTCATCTATTTTAGCTTTTGAAAAATCTTTAAGTTCTAATCTGCATCGCGTCATACAGTTTGTAACAGATTTTATATTATTTTTCCCTCCAACTAGCTCCACTAAATTTTTAGCTATATCTTTATTTACCATAATATTTCCTCCCTATTTTAGATATTATTTAGTGCTTTTGCTATATATCCTTTATTTTCGTCTAATATGATTTTTGCTTCCTCTTTACTAAGATTTGATAATATCATGAATATTGATAGCTTAACATCAAAATCTGTTTTATTTAATATTTGTGATGCTTCTTCAATAGCTATTCCTGTTGCTTCGCAAATTATTAACTTAGCTCTCTCAATTAGTTTTTCATTTGTTGATTTTACATCTACCATAAGGTTGCCATATACTTTACCTAGCTTTATCATAACTCCTGTTGATAACATATTTAATACTAGTTTTTGAGCTGTTCCTGATTTTAATCTTGTTGATCCTGTCACAACTTCTGCTCCAACTACTGGTTCTATTGATATTTTCGATGCCTTTGAAACTTGTGTATTAGCATTACAAGTAACTGAAATGGATAATGCTCCTATTTCATTTGCATACTCTAGTCCTCCTATAACATATGGAGTTCTACCTGATGCTGCAAGTCCTACTATTGTATCATTCTCTGTTATATTTTTATTTTTCAAATCTTTTACTGCGAGTTCCTTAGAATCCTCAGCTCCTTCCATTGCACTAAACATAGCTTGTTTACCACCTGCTATAATCCCTTGTACTAGTTCTTCAGAAATTCCATATGTAGGTGGACATTCCGATGCATCTAAAATTCCAAGTCTTCCGGAAGTTCCTGCACCTATATAAATTAATCTCCCTCCTTTATACATTCTTTCAACTATACAATCTATGGCTTCTACTATTTTAGGAAGTTCCTTTTCCACGGCTTCTGCTACCTTTTTATCTTCATTATTTATTTTTTTTACCATTTCTAAGGTTGAAATCTTATCTATGTCCATGGTATTTTCATTTCTACTTTCTGTTGTTAGTTTTTTTAAGTTTAATATATCCATATTTCCTCCTTTATTACTGCTCATTTTTCTTTTGTGTACGGTTTCATCTTATGAGATTATATTAGCATAACTGAAATTACATTTCAAGTATTTCTTTAAAAAAAGTTATTTCATTTCATCTTTTTTATTAACCAAGTCCTAAAACATATTAATATTATTATTTTCTACATATTTAAAATAAATATTCTGTATAAGCAATTTTAATCAACATCCTATTTTTTTAGAAACTCAAATTATAATATTAAATTCAAAATAATATGGGGGACAAAGACTACTATTAATAAGAGTACCTAATTTGGTATTCTTATTTTTGTTGATTGCCATAGGAATGCATATAGTTCCATTGATAACGTAACCATTGATAAACCTAATTATTTTCAAAAAATCTTATGCATAATACTTGAAAATTATGTTACAATTAGTATGAAAATGTATAAATTATTCATATGATAGAATATATTGGAAATATGAGCTTGATTTTATGTAATGAATGGAACATAGAAATAAAGCTCAATATTGTCTAACATAGCCTAATTTATAAAAGAAACTAATTGAAATTGATGGAGGATATAGCATATGAGAATAGCTGACGCAATAATAAAGACACTTACACTTAATGAAGTGAAGTGCGTATTTGGAATACCATCTGCAACATTTGCGGGTATACTGGATGCTTTAAATGACAGTGATATAGAATTTATAATAACAAAGAATGAAGCAGGAGCTGCTTACTGCGCTACAAAATATTCTGATTTATCAAATAAATTAGGGGTATGTATGTTGGCAGGTGGTGTAGGTGTAAACAATGCCATCAATGGAATTGCAGACGCACAAAGAAATAAACTTCCTATGCTTGTTATAAATGGGGATATAAAAAGGTCTTTCATGGGAAAAGGTGCTTTACAAGAATTTGATAATATAAAATTGCTTAGTAGCTTAACAAAATACTCGAAAAATATTTTAAATGAAGATGAAGTTATTGAAGAGATTGAAAAAGCAATTACAATTGCCATGACACCACCATGTGGTCCCGTTGCATTATCAATTCCTTTTGATATTCAAAATAATGAATTAGTAGGAATTCTTCCTACTAATAAAATAGTTATTGAACCAATGCAGTTTGATAAAAAAAGTTTAAAAGAAGCTATTAATGAGATTAATAATACTCAAAAGGGATTAATCTTAGTTGGTAGAGGTTCAAGAGGTATTAGTAAAGAAATAAAAGCATTAAGCGAAAAACTTAAATGGCCTATAATGTCTACACCCAATGGTAAAGGAGTTGTGCACACAGACTTCCCTTATTATATTGGAAATTATGGATTTTGTTCAGCAGATGGAGCTGTGGAGTATGTAGAGAAAGAACAATTTGGTTGTCTATTAATCCTTGGTTCATCTTTAGGACAAGCCGCAACAAGGGATTACAAGGATATTCTCGTTAAAGATAGAAAAGTTATAAGAATTGACTGGGATGTAGCGGAGTTTAATAAAGTTTATAAGGAAGATATTTCTGTTTGTTATGACCTAAAACAAGCAGTAACTTTAATTAGTAACAATGTATCAGTAAAGGAAAATCCATTCATTAAACCTTTGATGAATAAGCCTTATGTAAAGAACCATACAGGTATGTCTTTAAGACTATTTGCTGAAAAAATATCAGACTTACTACCTGCGGATACTTGTTTCGTAAGTGATATGGGGGACTTTTTTAATTATTTATTTAAGTATATGCCAATAAAGGAGACAATGGATTTTCAAACAAGTATAAATTACGCATGTATGGGAACCGGTGTAGGGGGAGTTGTAGGTTCGTACTTAGCGAGTCCTGATAGAACATATGCTGTAATGGTAGGTGATGGTGGGTTTTACATGAATGGAATGGAAATACTAACAGCTAAAGAATATAATATACCTATTATCTACTTTGTTGTAAATAATTCAATGTTAGGGCTTGTTAATAATGGATTAAATGTACTATATGGTAGAAGTTGCAAAGGCAAAGTTAAATTTGCTAAAAAAAGTATAGCTTCTATTGCAGAAGCTATGGGAGTAGAAGCTATACAGATAACCTCAAATGATGAAGTTGATAAGATAAAGGACTTGCTACACAATAGAACACAACCATTACTTATTGAATTAGTTACTGATGGTTCAGAAATTGTTATAGATACTGATAGATTACAAAAAGTTAAATCATCTCCTGCGGAGAGCTGTGAAGATTCGAGAAGATGAATTTGAATTAAATGAAGAAGTAATAAATTAAGAGCATCCGTTTGGATGCTCTTTTATCAATCTCAGTCTCAAGCTATTTAGGGAAATATCCCGGGGGACATTAACAAATTGGGAATACAATTTGTCTTGCTAAAACTTAATCTGCGGAGTAGCCTTTTCTTTCTCATCCACATTGAAGAAAGGTTCTTCTTTGAAACTAAACATGCTTGCAATCAGGCTTGATGGAAACATTTGTACAGAGTTATTGTAATCCATAGCAACATCGTTGTAAAATTGCCTTGCATAGCTAATTTTATCCTCTGCTTTTGACAATTCTCCCTGAAGCTCAAGAAAATTTGTATTTGCCTTAAGTTCTGGATATGCTTCTGCTACAGCGAACAATTTTCCAAGAAACTGTGTTAACTCACCATTAGCCTTCATCATATCGCCAGGTGTATTTGAGGAAAGATAGTTAGTTCTGGCTGAGGTTACTTCTTCAAAGGTACTACGTTCATGATTAGCATAGCCTTTTACAATTTCAACTAGGTTAGGGATAAGATCAAATCTTCTTTTTAGCTGTACGTCTATTTGGCTCCATGAATTCCTCACCTTATTACGTTTGATTATGAGGTTATTATAAAGAAAAATCAGTATCAGTACTAGTGCAGATATTATAATTACTGGAATTAACATAAAAATCGCTCCTTTATTCTTTTTTAATTATGACGCATTAAAATGCGCCACCGCCGCCACAACCGCCACCGCCACCGGAACTACCGCCACTAAAGCCACCACCACCACCAGAAGATGATGAATTCTCAGAACTTGCAACGCTTTGTGCTGTGGAAATTGCGCCCTCCACGGTATGGATAGTATCATCAAACATTGCACCAAAGCCACTGAAGTAACCATAGCTTGCCCCATACATATAGGTGAGATTATTATTATTTAGATCCTCATCGCTGAAAACAATAGGAAGCTGTTTTATAACTTCCTTTGCGACGCCAAGAGAGATGGCGTAAACAAGATAGTGTTCCCATAATATAATAGACGGAATTTCAGCTTTATCTAATCTGCTGAAGTCTTTTAAAAAGTTTTTGAAGGACTGCCACATTGCATGCTGCTCATTTCCATATGCTGTTCTTCTTTTTATTAATGTTGAGAAAATCACCATTATAACCCCTTGAATTATGGCAACTACAGCAATTGGAGTAAACAGTAGTAATGTAACAGCTATTCCAATTAATAAATAAGAAAATCCTGCTAATGTTCCAAGTAAGATTCCCTTTTTACAGGTTTGATCAAAAAAATCATTTTTAGCAGCTTCCTTACATGCGAGTGTATTCCATTTATCATAATCAGCCTTAAATTCTAGTGCTTCACCCTTTTCTTTAACATAATCTTTTATTTCATCAAGGGCAACATAATTTCCGTTTCCTATTTTATCTATAAACCAGTTTATCAAAAACTCTTCGTGCGTCTTTAAAGTTATTGATGGTGCTTTTTCATTTAAGGTAATTACATATTTATCTATCTCCTTACTATTAAAGAAACCCTTTTTAGTAATCTTATTTTGAGAAATTATAAGTTGCTTTTTTCTTGCAAGATCCATAAGGGTAGCCATTACATCTCTAGTATTTACTTTGCCAAAGGACATTAAAACACTCATTTCTGCGGGGGTATAATCACCCGGAAGCTCCCTGTAATACTTGCCATAAAAGTTTGGTTTAATTTCTTTATCATATTTTTTATATATATAATAAATTATTGGAAACCATAACAGTATGAGAACTATTGCTAGAGGGTTGCCTACAGATTTACGCTGCATTTGCATTTCAACCTGCTGCTGCACCTCCTTCCTTGATTCCTCTCTTGTTTTATTTGCTTCATCCGCAAGGGTAGCTTCATTTGCCATTATTCTAGGTAGTGCAGCTTCATCTACTACATTACTCGATCCAGGAACAAGATTTATAGGGAATAAAACCAGGGTTTCTATAAAAGTACCCGGTGACACTGTAGGCACAGTAAATTCTACAGTACGGTTATCTAATATGGAAGATTCGCCTATAAGGGGCCCATGAGCAAATATTTTCAAATCCTCTTTTGTAGCTCCAGGTGGAAGTGTTATTTTTATTTTTATGTTATCCAATCTAGTTTTCCACCTAGAGTCAACTATCTTTCTGTTAAACTCTGCAATGTCCTTATATTTTGTAACAGCATCAATTAACTTGTATTTTATAACAAAGGTTTTTTCTTGATTTTTTGAAACCTCAAAAAGCTTAAGCCTTGCCAAGGTTCCTTCCTCTATAAAGTTATAGGTGCCTGGTTTGCCTGTGGCATCAAGAGAATTACCGGGATTTAGCTGAAGTTCTTTTAAATTATAATTTTCCAGTACATAAACTTTTTTGTCTTTTAAGCCTTTTGTAATAGAAAAATCAACATCTCTAGTAACTCCATTAAACTTACCGTCGAAATTATAAGTAAGCCGCTCTTCAAAGTTAGCTGAACCGTCATTATTTACTATTACATTAATAGCATACCTAGATAAATTATATGTTTTAGTTCCCGAAGCATATACTTGTTGTTCAAATGTAGAGAGAGTAAAAAGAACAATTGCCAAAAACATTTTAGTAAAAATTGTTGTGAAACCCTTTTTCATAAATTCACCTTCCTATAATCTTATTATATACAATTTATTCAAGGAATTCACTATATTTCATATTTTAACGACATTTCAAAAGGAAAGTTTAATTATGAATGTAGCTAAAGATTTAAAATCAGTAAATAGAGTATAATGTTTTGAAAAATTTGACACTTCCTTGCTTTAATTAGATTTACATATACATAAAGAGGAATTATATTACTTGATGTAGAATGTAGCATATAGAATATTTTACCATATACGGAGGTGTTTTTATGAAAGGAGATTTAAAAGAAGCAAGAGAATATGCAATCATTAGTAGTAATTATGTAAAGGATTTCATGAATTTAGAGGAATGAGAGACTATGAAAAGAATTGAATTAGTATTTAATACGTTATGCAAAGGCATTTATGAAAGTGACGATAAAGCTAGTGGATTTTCAGCTATTGAAATAGCTGAAAAATTAAACATACAAAGAACTAATGCCTGCAGTGATTTAAATGCTTTAATTAGAGAAGGAAGAATAGAGAAAATTAAAGGGAAGCCAGTTTTATATACAGTGAATAATTATGAGAAATTGGCTATTAAAGCAAATGTTGATATTTTTGACAGTATAGTTGGGGCAGGACTAAGTCTCAAAAGTGCTGTTGAGCAGGCCAGAGCTGCAATAATTTATCCACCTAAAGGCCTTCATACTCTTATACTTGGAGAAACGGGTACGGGTAAGTCCATGTTTGCAGAATTAATGTTTAAATATGCAAAAGAAATCGGTAAGTTAAAGAGTAATTCACCATTTGTAATTTTTAACTGTGCTGATTATTATAATAACTCTCAATTATTGATGTCTCAGCTATTTGGAGTTAAAAAAGGGGCATATACTGGTGCGGATAGAGATAGAGTAGGACTTGTTGAAAAAGCAAATGATGGGGTTCTTTTCTTGGATGAAGTACATAGACTTCCACCTGAGGGGCAGGAAATGCTCTTCTATTTAATGGACAAAGGAATATATAGAAGATTTGGTGAAACGGAAGTTTACCATAAAGTCAATATATTAATTATAGCTGCCACTACCGAAAACATAGATTCCTCCCTTCTGAGGACTTTTACAAGACGTATACCTATGATTATTACATTACCTTCACTTAAAGAGAGGACGATTTATGAAAGGTTTCAAATTGCAAAGCAGTCGTTTAAAGAAGAAGCAGTTGCAATAAAAGGTGATATTTCAATAACTGCCAATGCATTAAAGGGGATGTTATTATATGATTGCAGTAATAACGTAGGACAACTCAAAAGTGATATAAAAATCTCTTGTGCCAAGGCTTTTCTTGCTAAGATGATGAAAAGGGATAAAGAGGTTTGTGTGCATAGTGAAGATTTGCCAAGGTATGTACTTAGGGGATTGCTAAAGGCTAAAGAGTTTAAAGATGAATTAGAAAAATACGCAAAGAAAGATATAATAATATTCGCTCTCGATGAAAGTAATGTTACGGAAGAAAAAAATTTAAAGGTATTTAATTTTTATGAAACTTTAGAGGTAAAAAGAAAGCTGCTTGAAGCTAGAGGCTTAAATGAAAATGATATAAAAATTATTATGAGCGTAGATATTGATACGTACTTAAAAAGATATATATTTAATATTTCCAAACAGAACCTAGATGAGTTATATAAGGTTGTGGATAAACGGGTGGTAGATATTGTGCAGGAGTTCCTAGAAAATGCAAGTAGGTTACTTGATAAAGAATTTAGCAAAAAGATTTTATATGCTCTGGCTATGCATGTTGGATGTTCAATAGAAAGAATAAATAGAGGTAAAGAAATAAAAAATCATAAGCTTGAAGAAATAAAAAAACATAATTCATTAGAATATAAAATTTCCAATGAATTAAAAGAGAAGATGGAACAAAAATTTAATGTTTTAGTGCCTGAAGATGAGATTGCATTTATTACTATGTTTCTAATTATAGATAAAGAAGAAATAAAAATCGAGGGAAAAGTAGGAATTGTTGTCGCTATGCATGGCGAATCTGCGGCGACTTCTATTGCAGATGTAACTAACAGGCTACTTGGGGAAAATCATGCAGTAGGATACAATATGCCTCTGGATCAAAAGACTGAGACTGCATTAGTAAATCTGACTCATATTATAAAAACTACTCATAATGGAAAAGGAGTGATACTTTTGGTTGACATGGGGTCACTCGTATTATTTGGAGATATGATTTACGAAAAGACAGGTATACCTGTAAAAACAATTGATATGGTATCTACCCCCATGGTTTTAGAAGCAACAAGAAAGACACTTTTATATTCTACTCTTGAAGAGGTGTACGATTCTTGTATTAATTTAAGCCCTTTTATGGGGAAAATGTATAAGGATTCTTTGAGATTTGAATCTAATATTAAGAAGGATGTCATTATTACAGCGTGTTTAACTGGACAAGGAGCAGCACTTAAGATCAAAAATATACTAGATCAAAAATTTAACTTACAAAGCAAGGGAATTGATGTTATTCCTATAAATATTGATGATAAAATTAGTTTTAACAAGAATATACAAAATATAAAGAAAGAGAGAAACCTGCTTGGAATAATAGGGGCTGTGAAGCCAGAGGATGATAGTGTTTTATATTTAAGCACATATGAAATTTTTATACCTGAAAGGTTGGAGTATTTAGGGGAAACAATCGATACAATTAAGACTATTGAAAACATGAAACAAGTAATTGAAGAAAATGTATCCATTGATGCTAACAAACTTATAGAAAGTTTTAAGCTATTCTACCTAAGACTTTTGAATAATCAAGTAATTTTGGATGAAAAAAATTCAGTGGGCCTTATACTACATATATCATGTTTAGTTGAAAGGATATTAAAGAGAGAAAAGTTAATATCAACTAAAAACAATGAAAAATTCTATGATGAATACATAAAGGAAATTAATATTATTAAAAGTTGCTTAAAACCTATAGAAGAAGTATTTAATATAGGAGTTTCTAAAAGTGAGATTGTTTATATAACAAAAATTGTGTATTTAATATAATACTCATATGTGTATTTACTCATTATTAATATAAATACACATAGATACACATAAATAAATGTTGCTATAAGTCTTAAGATATAAGGATTCTAAAGATAAAATAGTTTTGGCACAATACTTGCTCTATAAAAGAGTGTAAGAGGAAATATTTAAAAGGAGGTATTGGATTGGAAAAATTTATGTTTTTCTTTCAAGAAAAATTTGTTCCACCAATGATTAAGATTGGAGAGCAAAGACATCTTAAGGCTATACGAAATGGTTTATCAGTCACAATTCCTTTCATAATATTAGGTAGTATATTTCTAATAGTGGGCAATTTACCTTTTCCATGGTGGGCGAGTTTTATAGGTGATTTTGCAGCTAAGTTAAATGCCCCAGTTAATACAACATTTGGTATTCTATCTTTACTAGCAACGGCTGGTATAGGTTATAATTTGGCTAAAGATTATAAGTTAGATCCTATAAGTGGTTCCATATTATCTATAGTTGGTTTTATGTTAACTCAAATGACAAAGGATTATGGTCTCGACATAACAAATTTCGGTGCAACAGGATTATTTACAGCAATAATAATTGCATTGATAGCTGTTGAAATATTAAGGTTCTTCGTCAAGCATGATTTTGTTGTTAAATTGCCCAGTGGAGTGCCACCGGCTATTGCAAACTCTTTTGCATCTCTGATTCCAGGTGGAGCAGTTATATTATTAGTATGGTTAATAAGAGTTGTTTTAGGGTTTGATATAACATCATTTTTGGAAATTGTATTCAGCCCGCTGGTATTCGCACTTAATACACTACCAGGAATTTTGGTATTAGTAATATTCATTTGCCTTCTTTGGACTGTGGGGATACATGGGGATGTTGTTATGGGAAGTATTTCAACACCGATATTCCTTCAATATATAGTCGCAAATACTCAAGCTTATGCACATCATCAACCGATACCATATATTACTGCTGAAGGCTTTTATTCAATGTTTTTATGTATAGGTGGTACTGGTTCGGTTATGGCAGTTGTCTTTCTATCATTAGCCTCAAAAAGTAAAGTTTATAAAGCATTTGGAAAATTGGCATTCCCATCATCAATATTTGAAATAAGCGAGCCGGTGGCTTTCGGATTTCCGATAGTTTTTAACCCATTTATGTTTATACCATTTATATTAACACCCGTGATATTAACAATTTCTACTTATTCCTTAATGTACTTTAATATAATTGGAAGACCGATAGCTTTGGTTCCTTGGACGATGCCACCAATAATTGGGCCATTCTTAGTAACAGGTGGAGATTGGAAGGCTGCAGTCTGGTCAATTATATCAATAGGAATATCTGTTATAATTTATTATCCATTCTTTAAAGTAGCAGAAAAACAGCAATTGAAAAATGAAAAAGAGGAGGATGTTGTTGAAGTAACTGAAATAGCTAATATGTAATATTTAGAAACTGCAGGAACTAGAACTATCTTAATCATATGGTGTAAGCTATAGAATTTTTACAAAATTTATTTATAGAAAATGGAGGGTAAAAGATGAAAATAATATTAATGTGTGCAGCAGGTATGTCAACCAGTCTTCTTGTTACAAAGATGGAGGATTACACAAAAAAAATTAACAGGGATGATATTCAAATAAGTGCTAGATCAGTTGAAGATTTAGATGAATTTGTAGATGATTATGATATATTTTTACTTGGGCCACAGGTAAGGTATAAAGAAATATGGGTTAAAAGTATAGTTGAACCTAAAGGTAAAAAATTTGCTAATATTCCACCACAGGTTTATGGCAGGTTTGATGGTAAAAAAACTTTAGAATTAGCATTTAGTTTATAGTAATTATAAGTGGTTTTAAATAAAGATTGAGAAATACCAGGAGGCGAAATATGAACTTAGAAGAAATTATATTTAAAATAATTAGCCATGCAGGAATTGCACGTTCTATGTGTTTTGAAGCTTTATATTTGGCTCGTGAAGGTGAGTTTTCTAAGGCTGAGGGGCTTATTAAACAAGCCAAAGATGAGTTAATTGAAACACATGAAATTCAAAATTCTATGATTCAAAAAGAGGCAAAAGGAGAAAAACAAGAAATTAGTCTTCTACTAGTACATGCAGAAGACCATTTAATGACTGCAATGCTGGCAAAAGATTTAATAAGCGAAATGATTGAGATGTACAAGCGAAACTATAAATAATTAGGAGATGGGTTTTGTGACAAAAAGAGGACTCAAAATTGCTACGATAGGTGGTGGTTCAAGCTATACTCCAGAATTAATAGAGGGTTTTATAAAAAGGTACGAGGAGCTTCCAATCAAGGATATATATTTAGTTGATGTTGAAGAGGGTAGGGAAAAGCTTGAGATAGTTGGAGCCCTAGCTATAAGGATGGTAGAAAAAGCTGGTATAGATATGAAAATCCATTTAACTTTTGATAGAAGAGAGGCTATAAAAGATGCTGATTTTGTTACTACACAGTTTAGAGTTGGATTTTTAGATGCTCGAATTAGAGATGAGCGAATACCACTTAAGCACGGAATTATAGGTCAGGAAACAACAGGCGCTGGTGGATTTGCAAAGTCTCAAAGAACTATCCCTGTCATTTTGGATATTTGTAAGGATATTGAAGAGTTGGCACCAGAGGCATGGCTGATAAATTTTACAAACCCATCAGGAATTATAACTGAAGCCGTGCTAAAATATACAAAAATAAAGTGCATAGGACTATGCAATGGACCCATTAACATGGAATTTCAAGTTGCGAAAACGTTTAATGTACCAAAGGAATATGTTTATATAGATTTTGTTGGATTAAACCATTTATTATATGGAAGAAAAATATTTGTTAAAGGTAAAGATGTTACTAATGACTTTATTGAAATGACTATTAAAGGAAAACAACAAGGTTTAAAGAATATTCCAGAGATATCATTTGAACCGGAATTTGCACGTTCTTTAGGAATGTTTCCAATAGATTATTTAAAGTATTATTATATGAGTGATAAAATGCTTGAGGAAGCCGCAATAGCAGCTGCAGATGGAAGAACAAGAGGAGAGGAAGTTAAAAAAATAGAAAAAGAACTTTTTGAACTTTATAAGGATCCTAATTTAAGTATTAAGCCTCCTCAATTAGAAAAAAGAGGCGGAGCATATTATTCAGATGCTGCATGTTCTATCATAAACTCTATTTATAATGATAAGAGAGATTTGCACGTGGCAAACGTAATGAATAATGGTACATTATTAGATTTACCAGACAATGTTGTTATTGAAAGAAATGTTATAGTTAATGGTAATGGTGCATACCCTATAAGTGGAGGACATCTGCCAGTCAAGATAAGGGGGTTAGTTCAATTAGTAAAGGCCTATGAAGAGCTTACCGTGGAAGCGGGAGTAACTGGAGACTATGGGACAGCACTTCAGGCATTAGCTATTCATCCATTAGTAACATCAGCATCAGCAGCTAAAAAAGTATTAGATGATATAATAGATGCTAATAAAAAATACTTGCCGCAATATAAATAAAATAAAGGCTTATTAATGAAAAATTCCTTATGGAAAGAGGAGATAAATAATGAGACAATTGGGGATTTCAATATATCCAAGCCATGCTAGTTTAGAAGAAAACATAGCATATTTAAAGCTTGCACATAAATATGGTTTTAAAAGAGTATTCACATGCCTTTTATCAATAGAAGGTGATAAAGACAAGATAGTTAAAGGATTTAAAGATATTATAGTTGAAGCAAATAAATTGGGTATGGAAGTAATTGCAGATGTTAATCCTAGGGTCTTTGGAGAATTGGGAATAAATTATGATGATTTATCTTTTCTTAATGATTTACACGTTTACGGAATAAGGCTTGATATTGGATTTAGCGGACTTGAAGAATCAATTATGACATTTAACTCTTATGGACTTAATATTGAAATAAACATGAGTAGCGGAGGCAAGTACCTTGAAAATATAATGAGTTATAAACCAAATACAGAAAAACTTTTAGGATGTCATAACTTCTACGCACATAGATATTCAGGTTTGAATTATGAACATTTTATACAGTGTACAAAACAATTTAAACAATTTGGAATAAGAACAGCAGCGTTTGTGTCTTCTAAGTATGCTACATTTGGTCCTTGGCCAGTAAATGAAGGTCTATGTACTTTAGAAGCACATAGGGATCTACCTTCTAAAGTACAAGCAATGCATTTATTTGCAACTGGACTTATTGATGATGTAATTGTAGCTAATGCTTTTGCTTCTGAAAAAGAACTTAAGGATTTAAGTGAAATTAACAAAGAAAAACTAACTTTTGATGCAATACTTGTAGACAGCATTCCAGAAATTGAGAAGAAAATAGTATTAGAAGAATTTCACTTTAATAGAGGGGATGTATCAGACTATTTAATTAGGTCTACTCAAAGCAGAGCAAAATATAAGGGTCATGAATTTATACCATTTAATTCCCCAGATATAAAGAGAGGGGATTTACTTATAGATACATCACTTTATGGTAACTATGCGGGAGAATTTCAAATTGCACTAAAAGACATGAAAAATTCAGGAAAAACCAATGTGGTAGGAAGAATTATAAAAGAAGAGTTGTTTCTATTATGCTACATAGAGGCTTGGCAAAAGTTTGCCATAATAGAAGACAAGTAAGTTTGAGAAGGGATGTTTGCAATTGAACTCGATACACCAATTTAAGGTAATTATGGTATAATTAAATAGGAATTTTGTGTCGTAATACTTGAAAATGATGATTACATAAAGCTTGTAAAACAGTTTGATAGACAAATATAAAGTAATTATAGCTGTAGGAGATGAAGGAATGAATAGTAATTTCAATTTATCTGAATATATGAATAATGGCATTGAAAATGTTGTAAGGGGGATATTAAAGGCATCCTTTAAAAATACAAAAGAAACAGCATTTGTATTAAAATATGTATTATCAAGTAGGGAAGCAAAAAAGAAGAGAGGGAGATTTGAAAGAAAAGGAGAAAATGTTCCTGCATTTTTGATTTCTAGCATAACCAGTAGATGTAACCTGTTTTGTAAAGGTTGCTATGCAAGGGAATTTAACTCCTGTGGAGAAGGAGTACAAAAACAACAGTTGTCTACCGAAAGATGGGAAAGTATTTTTATGGAAGCTAGGGAGATTGGAATTTCTTTTATACTGCTTGCAGGTGGAGAACCTTTAATGAGAAAAGATGTTATAGAAAAAGCAGCAAAGGTGAAAGAGATTATGTTTCCTATATTCACCAATGGTGTAATGCTCCAGGAAGAGTATATAAAGCTATTACATGAAAATAGAAATCTTGTACCTATACTTAGCATTGAAGGAGATATGGAGCAGACAGATGGTAGGCGAGGGGAAGGAACTTATGAAGTTTTAATGAATGTAATGGACAAACTTAAGGAAAAAGGTATTTTGTTTGGGGCTTCTGCTACGGTGACAACTGAAAATTTCATGACTGTCTCCAGTAAAGCTTTTTTTGACAAGCTATACAATAAAGGCTGTAGGGCATTAGTTTTTGTAGAATACGTGCCCGTGACAAAAGAAACATGGAAGCTTGCACCTACTGAGAATGAGCGCAAAAAATTGGAATGTGAGCAGCACAAACTTAGAAAGCACTATGAAGATGCTATTTTTCTATCCTTTCCTGGTGATGAGAAATACTCAGGGGGATGTCTTGCAGCTGGAAGAGGCTTCTTCCACATTAATGTAGATGGTTCAGCAGAACCCTGTCCTTTCTCACCTTATTCTGATACAAACTTAAAGGAATGTACTTTAAGAGAGGCTCTGAAGTCGCCACTATTTACAAAACTTAATGAAACAGGAATGCTGATTGGAGAACATGCGGGTGGTTGCCTTCTTTTTGAGAAAGAAAAGGAAGTGAAAGAATTAATTAATAGCGGTTAATAAATTTAAAACATATATACGCAAATTTAATAATGAAAAGGAGTGAATTTTTTATGAATATTAATGCAAATGTAAGGTCACTGGTTAATGCTTTCTCAAAAATAGAAGAAGTGGAGGGCATCTTATTAGCTGGATCACACGCAACAAAAACTAATGATAAAGATTCGGATTATGATATATACATTTATACATCTAAGGAAATACCAATATTAAAGAGAAAGGTAATTACTGATAAATATTGTAGTTACATGGAACTAAATAATACCTTTTGGGAAACCGAAGATGATGGATTTCTAAAAGAAGGTAATATCCCAGTAGAAATTATATATAGAGACTTAGATTGGATTGATGGTTTATTAAATAGAAACTTAGTAAAATGTGAAGCAGATGCAGGATATACAACTTGCTTTTGGGCTAACTTCATAAATTCGATTATACTGTATGATAAAAATGGTGATTTAAATAAGCTGAAACAGAAATATGAGATAGGATATCCTTATGAATTAAAGAAAAACATAATAAAAAAGAACTATCCACTACTAAAGCTTCAAATGCCTTCATATTATTATCAAATAGAGAAGGCTTTAAAAAGAAATGATTTTATTAGTGTAAATCATAGAGTAGCAGCATTGTTTGCAAGTTATTTTGATATTATATTTGCAATAAATGAAATGCCGCATCCAGGTGAGAAAAAAATTCTTAAGATCATAAAAGATAATAATTTAAGAGTGCCTACAGATATGGGAATAAACGTTAATAATATTTTAAAGTATTCAGCAGTAAATGATATAACAATATTATTAGAAATAGATTTATTGATTGATAAATTAGATATATTGCTAAAGAATGAGGGGATACCATATGGTAGATAGTTCTTATTAACAACCCCTTCGACGAATCAAGATTGAAAGTGAAATATCATTATTTTGAAACTTCCATAGAGTTGGATTTTAGCTAGCATTTTATAAACTATATTAGTTGAAATAAAATCTGAATTTTGAAAAATAAGAAATATGAATGCAGAGGTGAATGATTTGTCATGTAAATCTAAATATGCTTTGATTATTGTAAGTTTAGTTTTAGTAGGGATTTTTTTTATGTATGGTAGTGTAAATTCTAAGAATAAAAATCCTAAAACTATACTTCCTGAAACTACTGGGGTAGAGACTTTTAGTGGCGTTGTAAAAAATATTGAAACTATTGAAAACATTGTTTTTATAGTTGTCGGTAAAGATAGTAAAGAAACAGTTTATTATACAAGCACAGGTAGGGCTGTTGCAAAGGAAGTTTTAAAGCTCAAGGTTGGTGATAATGTGGATTTAAAATATGCACGTGGAGCTCCCAAAAAATATAAAGAAGTAATTGCAATGCCACTATTAAATATTAAAGTTATAGAATAAACTAATTTTTAATTTCTATTTACTATACACTATAAGACATATGTATGTTTTTTAGACAGTTTTACAAATTTGATTATATACAATCCTTTCGTTTGAATTTATATTGTACCTATAGCAAGTTAACCAAGTGCATGCAAGTGTTGCACTTGGTTAACGTGATAAATACAAAATTGACCTAGGCTTATGGCTTATGCATAATTTTTCAAATGGAGGGGTTTAAAATGAGATTTAATTTTGATCAAACTATTGATGTAGAAAAAACAAATGCTTATATGGTTGGTGCTGGACTTGCATCACTTTCTGCTGCGGTATTTTTAATTAGAGATGGACATGTTCCAGGAAAAAACATTCATATATATGAAGAATTAAACATCACAGGTGGGAGCATGGATGGAAGTGGTGATGCTGAGAATGGTTATGTAATTCGTGGTGGAAGAATGTTTGATAGGGAAGCTTATGCTTGTACTTTTGGAGTAATGGAAAGCATTCCTTCATTAACTGATCCTAAAGTTTCAATACTTGATGAATTTAATGCTTTTAATAAAAAAATTCACACCCATGCAAAAGCTAGATTAATAGATAATGATGCTAAAATAACTGATGTATCAGCTTTGGGACTTGTTCGCGCTGATAGAATGGCATTAATGGATATAATGATTAATTCTGAAGATTCTTTGGGAACAAAAACTATTAGAGAATGTTTCCCAGAACCATTTTTTAAATCAAACTTCTGGCTTCAATGGACTACACTCTTTGCATTTGAAACTTGGCACAGTGCTAAAGAATTAAAGAGATATCTTCATAGATTTATTCAAGAATTACCACGTCTAAGTGATTTATCTGGAATACGTCGTACACCATATAATCAATATGATTCAATGTTATTACCTATGACAAAATGGTTAGAGACGCAAGGGGTTAATTTTGAATTAGATTGCAGAGTAACTGATTTTGAATTTAAACCATCAGATACTGAAACTACGGTTACAGCATTCAAATGTGAAAAAAACGGGAAAGAAACTAGAATAGAAGTGGGTGAGGGAGACCTTGCATTTGCTACTATCGGTTCTTTAACAGCGGGTACTAGCCTTGGTTCAATGACTACACCAGCAAAGATTAACGACAAAAGTGTAGGTGGAGCATGGGATCTTTGGGAGAAAATTGCTAAGGGACGTCCTGAGTTTGGTAAACCTCAAGTCTTTGATGAACGTGTTGAAGAATCAATGTGGCAGTCTTTCACAGTTACTCTTAAAGACCCAACAATGTATAAAAGAATAATAGAATTCTCAGGAAATCAACCAGGAACTGGTGCTCATATGACATTTAGAGATTCTGCATGGCTCATGACAATAGTTGTACACAATCAACCACATTTTCTTAATCAACCTGATAACATACAAACTTTCTGGGGTTATTCTTTGTTCCCATATGCAAAAGGTGATTTCATAAAGAAGAGGATGGTGGATTGTACTGGTGAGGAAATATTAACTGAGGTATTATATCACCTAAACTTTAAAGAGGATATGGAGAAGATTCTTAAAACGTCTATTTGTATACCTTGTATACTACCTTTTACAACAGCACAATTTTTAACTAGAGAAAAGGGCGATAGACCACAAGTTATTCCAGAAGGTTCAACTAATTTAGCATTACTTGGACAGTTTTGTGAAATAGAAGATGATGTAGTATTTACTATGGATTATTCTGTAAGAGGCGCACAAACTGCTGTTTATAAATTCCTAAATCTAAATAAAAGAGTTACACCTATTTATAAAGGACAGCATGATGTTCGTGTACTAATTAATTCTGCCCTTGAAATGATGAAGGATGATAACTTAAGTAAAGAAATAAATGCACTTAAATCTATGATATTGAAATAAGCTAATGACAGTTCAGCTTCGAAGAAGATGAATAGCACCGAAGGTGATAAATAGCACCGAAGGTGATAAATAGCACCGAAGGTGATAATTAACGGGACGGTTGTCCATTTTTCTATAAAAAGAAGATTGGACAACCGTCCTCATTAATGTCTAGATAAAGCACCAAGCATGCTGCCTTCAACCACATTTCGCATCTTTTCTACCATGATTTGAGGTGAGTCTTTCATGCCGGTTTTAATCCACTGAACGATTATACCTACAAAAGCATGGGTATAAAAATCAGCAATAAACTTTTTGTCCATATCAGGAACATTCATGCCTAAGGATACATCATTAACAATCCCCATAATAAGTTCGCAACTAAAGTCAAAGAAATATCCATTAAAAGCATTTTGACCAGGTGTGTTAAGCGCATTAATATAAAAGGAATTATTATTCATTAGGTAGCACAAGGTTCTATACATACCATCAGTCCAATTTTCATAACGATTGCAGTTAGCGATGCATTCTGTAACTTCAGTGTAATAAATCCAATTCACAAGATCGAATTTATCTTTAAAATGATAATAAAATGTTTGTCTATTAAGTCTACAATTGTCTGCAATGTTTTGAATTGAAATCTTTGACAAAGGAACTGTTTTCATTAATTGTTTTAAGGATAAAGCAAGGGCCTTTTCTGTTATTATTGATTCAGACATAATAATCACCTACAAAAACTAGTTTTAATAGTAATTATACACCATAAATATGGATTTTTTGTAGATAGTTCTATAATAGAAAATTAAATTTCACGTGTTTTTTAGACAAACACTCAAAAGTGTGTAAATACAATTAACGTTACTAGGTTTATAATAATAGATAAGATATTTATTATTAACGGGACAAAATGGAGGGAAATTTTATGAGTAAAAAATCAAGCAAAAATGGTATGAACGTATTACTTACGTTAGGTGCAATAGCTGGTGCGGCTGCTGTAGCAACTATTAGTGCAAAGAAGTTTAAAAATAATTCTAAAACAACGATAGATTTATCAGAAAATAGAAATAATGAAGATAGACAAGTTTATTTTATTGGTGGAGGGTTAGCTTCCTTAGCTGGTGCTGCTTATCTTGTACGAGATTGTAACTTTAAAGGAGAAAATATTCATATTATTGAAGGAATGAAAATCTTAGGAGGCAGTAACGATGGTGCAGGAGATGCCATAAATGGTTATGTATGCCGTGGCGGTAGAATGTTAAATGAAGAAACCTATGAGAATTTTTGGGAATTGTTTTCAGGTATACCATCCCTAGATATGCCGGGTAAAAGCGTTAAAGAAGAAATTCTTAATTTTGATCATTTACACCCAACACATGCACAGGCACGGTTAATTGATAAAGATGGAGTAATTCTAGATGTGACTAGTATGGGCTTTAATAATTCCGATCGTATGGCTCTTGGAAAACTTATGATTACTTCAGGAGAAAAATTAGATAATAAGACTATTGAGGAATGGTTTAGTCATACGCCACATTTCTTTGAAACTAATTTTTGGTATATGTGGCAAACAACCTTTGCTTTCCAAAAATGGTCCAGTCTTTTTGAGTTTAAGCGTTACATGGAACGTATGATTTTTGAATTTTCTCGTATTGAAACTTTAGAGGGGGTTACACGTACTCAGTACAATCAATATGAGTCTGTTATTCTTCCATTAAAAGCTTACTTAGATAACTTTGGAGTTGATTTTAGTATAAATGCAACTGTAACTGATTTAGATTTCAAATCAGGAGATGAAATTACAGTAACGGCTATGCATATAGAAGAAAAAGAAGTTGAAAGGGTTATTCAGTTAAACCCTAGAGACGTTTGCATTATGACAAATGGATGCATGACTGACTGCGCAACTCTTGGTGATATGTACACACCTGCAGAATATAATCCAAGCAAACCAATATCTGGTGAACTTTGGGCGAAAATAGCTAAAAAGAAAAGAGGTCTTGGAAATCCAGAACCCTTCTTTGGACATGCAAATGAAACTAATTGGGAAAGCTTTACCGTGACTTGTAAGGGTAATAAATTGTTAAACCTAATTGAAAAATTCTCCACTAATATTCCAGGTAGTGGCGCATTAATGACATTTAAGGATTCTAATTGGTTAATGAGCATAGTTGTTGCAGCTCAACCACACTTTAAAAATCAGCCCATTGATACAACTATGTTCTGGGGCTATAGCATATATACTGATAAAGTTGGTGATTTTGTAAAGAAATCAATGCGTGATTGTACAGGTGAGGAAATGCTAATAGAACTTCTACACCACATGCATATGGAAGACAAGCAAGAGGAAATTATGGACACTATAATTAATGTTATTCCATGTATGATGCCGTATGTAGATGCTCAGTTCCAGCCTCGGAAGATGACTGATCGTCCAAGTGTTGTGCCAGAATGCTCAACAAATTTCGCTATGATTAGCCAGTTCGTTGAAATTCCAGAAGATATGGTATTTACAGAAGAATATTCTGTACGCGCAGCAAGAATTGCGATATACACGTTATTTGATGTAAAAGATAAAACTATTTGTCCAGTAACTCCTTATAGAAAGAATACGAGGATATTAAAAGAAGCATTAAAAACTTCATTTAGATAAAAAATTCGGAAATATAAGTAGGGTTGCTTTTGCAAATCTATTTATATTTTTTTGAGCGGGTAAAATTAAGTTCTATCTGTTACATTCTTTATTGATTCCTTTCAAAAGGTAAGTTGTATAATGAAATGACCGAAGAGTAACAAAAAATAAAGACTCAAGAGAAATACTCTTGTATAATGTTAAGTGACTAAACCAACATATACGGGAGGATTTCAAATGAGTCAATTAGATTTTATCACACAGAGCAGAAAAGGTAAACACATAACATACGAGGAACGCATAAAGTTAGAAGCTTTACACAAAATGGGACTTAATTCAACTCGTATTGCGGAGCAAATAGGTGGGCGTTCAGAACGTACAATAAGGCGTGAAATTGCTAAAGGAATTGTAGAACTATTGAATAGTGACTTAACCACTCGAATGGAATATAGCGCAGAAATTGGGCAGTCAGAGCATGACAAACAAGGTGCCGCTAAAGGTCCTGCATTAAAAATAGGAAAAGATCACAAATTGGTGAGGTACTTAGAAAAAGCTATTGGTATAGATGGCGAATCTCCGTATGCAGCTATTCAAAATATCACAAATAAAGATCTACAATTTGAAACAACTATTTGCTTCAAAACTGTGTATAACTATTTGGATAATAATTTGTTTTTAAATATAAGTAACAAAGATCTGCCTGTTAAAAAGAATGCTAAAAAGAGAAACTATAAAAAAATAAGATCAGCGTATAACAATACCAAAGGAACTAGCATATCGGAGAGACCTGCAGCGGTAGCTGCACGTGATGAGATAGGCCATTGGGAAATGGACACTGTAGTTGGCAAACAGGGTACAAAAACTGTCTTAATGGTGTTAAGTGAAAGAGTAACTCGTAAGGAGTTAGTCTTTAAAATACCATCTAAATCACAGGCGGCTGTCGTGAAAGAATTGGACAAATTGGAGCGTAAAATGGGAATGTTATTCTCAAAAACATTTAAAACAATCACCTGTGATAACGGCTGTGAGAACCTTGATTTCGAGGGTATTGAGAACTCAGTAAGAAATAAACGAAAGAGAACTAAAGTGTATTATGCTCACCCATATAGTTCATGGGAGCGAGGCACAAACGAAAATATCAATAAAATGATACGACGATTTATCCCAAAAGGTGTGGATATTTCAGCATTCTCTAAAAAACAAATTATGCAAATACAGCACTGGATCAACAATTATCCAAGAAGGATTTTCAACGGTTTATCTGCCAATATGATGGAACAGAAAACCATTACAACTTAACATTATATTTTTCTTCAAAATTTCGGACATTTTATATTGCAATCTACATGATTCCTTTCAAAATGAATTTTAAGTGTACTTTATTTTATTTCTATGATATAATATCTTTATACAATACAAACAATAATAATTATTAAGAAATATTTATTGGTGTTTATTAAAAAATTGTCGTTATAACCAATAAAAGTTGAGAATTATTTGTTGAAATAGGAATACTATAATGTTAATGATAACATTTTAATATGGATAAATTTATATAATATGGAGGGATAGCAAATGTCAATTTATGATTTTAAAGCAATTACAATCGATGGTGAAGAAATATCTTTGGAACAATATAGGGGAAAGGTATTGGTTATAGTTAATACAGCAAGTAAGTGTGGATTTACACCACAGTATGAGGGTTTGGAGAAGATTTATGAACAGTACAAGGATAAGGACTTTGAAATACTAGGCTATCCAAGCAATCAATTTGCTGGGCAGGAACCAGGTGAAAGCAATGAAATAAAGAATTTCTGCACAATTAATTATGGAGTGAGTTTTCAATTGTTCGAGAAGGGTGATGTAAGAGGGGAAAATGCCCTTCCGCTTTTTAAATATTTGACAGAGGAAGCAACTTTCAGAGGTTTTGATCTGAATAAGCCTAATGAAAAAAAACTTAATGATATACTCTACAAAAGATTTCCTGAATTCCTAGAAGGGGATTCAGTGAAATGGAATTTTACAAAATTCCTTATTGGTAGAGATGGCAATGTAGTCGGAAGATATGAACCAACAATTGAGCCGTCAGCTATGTCAACAGATATTGAAAAATTATTAGCGGAGAATGATATATCTGAAATTGACAAATCAGAAGTTGACGTAGACAATAAAAAAATTTATACTGGCAAAGATGATGAAGAAGTTTTAAATTGTGAAGGAAAACCTTGCAACTTTGTATATAATGATAAAAATGATTAGTTAGTTAATGACATTTCAGAATGGAATTTAAAAGGATTAGTAATGAGAATTTTACATAAAATTCCTTATTGCTAATCCTTTGATTTACTTAGATAAATCCTTTTTACTTCCATAATAAGAAACATTTATTTTTGTTCCTATATCTACAAGGGTACCGGCCTCGGCATTTTGCATGAATATTTTTTTATTGTTATTTTTGGAATGATTGCCCTTACGGGCTTTGTCATCCATATTTATAGGTGTTTTCTCCCCAAGCTCTAATTGAATGTTATCTAGAATTTCTTTAGCATCATCAAGGGTTTTGCCATTTAATTGTGGGACAGTAACCTGTTCAATTTTTTTTCCTTGGCTTATAACTAAATCTACTTTGCCATCTTTTTCATAGGATGTATTTACCTCAGGTGATTGACTAATAACTAAACCCTGAGCAATACTATCACTATATTCATTTGAAATATTGCCAAGCATAAAGCCATTATTAACTACAGTCTGATTTGCAATATCTTGGGTCCTTCCAATAAGTGAGGGCACAAATTTATTTTCAACAACGGATAGTTGTTCATCTGACTGTTGTTTTTTATCAACATGCTGTATCTCATCTGACTGTAATTTTTCATTTGCTTTTGGAACTGTAGTTTCGACAATGGGAGCTGGTGTATTAATAGAAGTCCCGTTGGATATAAATTTACCTAAAATGGAAGCAATCACAACTAAAATAATTGAGGCAATAATAATTACTGCCTTTTTATTATTAACGGTCTTCTCATTCCCCGTTATTACTTCGTTATCTTTTTTATTTGCTGCTTTTTCAGCGATGGATGCTCCACTCATAACCGTTGTGAAATTGTCTTTTATATCAGGAAATATTGTTGCACCCATAATATTTGTAGCATCATCTAGGTCATTATTTACCTTAACTTCATAATTAGAATCTTCTTTAATTGCATTTATTATATCTGCCATGTCCTTAGCCGTTTGGTATCTTTTAAAAGGCTCTTTTTGCATTGCCTTCAAAATTACCTGGTTTATGTTTTCAGGAATATCTGTAATGATTTCTTTGGGCGCAGTAACGGGTTCATGAATATGCATTATAGCTATGGAAATAGAGCTTTCTGCATTATAAGGTACTTGTCCAGTAATCATTTCATACATTACAATACCTAAGGAATATATGTCTGTTCTACAATCTATAAAATTTCCTTTTGCTTGTTCTGGAGAAAAATAGTGTACGGTACCCATAACTTTACTAGAATTGGTTATGGTTCTTGAATCAGCAACTTTAGCTATTCCAAAATCCATAACCTTAACTATATTATCTTCTGTTATCATGATATTATCCGGTTTTATATCTCTATGAATTACATTGTTAATATGTGCACATTGAAGTGCTTTGGCTATTTGGAGTGAGATATCTAAAGCCTTTTGCGAAGTAAGTCTAACATTTTCATTTATTAATTGCTTTAATGTTATTCCATTAATATATTCCATAACTATAAAATTAATATGGTTTTCTGCACCAACATCATGAATATTCACGATATTTGGATGTGACAATCTTGCGATTGAAGTAGCTTCCCTTTTAAATCTTAAAACAAACTCTTCATCATTACTTAACTCTGCTTTTAATATCTTTACAGCGACAAATCTATTTAACAAGTGGCACTTTGCTTTATAGACAGTTCCCATACCGCCTTCGCCAATTTTCTCTAATAACTCATATCTATTTAAAAGTAATTTTCCTATCATATTTAGCCTCCCATGAAAAACGGCAATGTATTTATTATAACATAGTAGCACTTATGAGACGTTTATCTTTAATTAAACTACTAAGTTTTTAATTGCTTGTTTTGGAAAACCAATGTCCGCATCTGATTTTCAATATAATTTTATCAATAAAAAATGAAAACAGAAGGCTATTTTACTTTTTAAAAGTAAAATAGCCTTCTGTTTTTTATTTTTAAGAGGAAATTTCAATTTTTCCGTTTATTGTATAATCTTTACCATTAACGCATAAAGTTATTTGTTGCTTATTTTCGCTGGTAATAATAACTTTATGTGTTTTGATATTTATTTTAAGTAATGATTCTCTAAACAAAACATTAAAAGAGAATGAACTCCAATTTTTTGGTATAAAAGGATTTAAAAGAAGCTTTCCATCTTTTACTCTCATCCCAGCAAAGCCTTCAACTACGGACATCCAAGTTCCAGCCATACTAGTAATATGACATCCATCTTTTGTATCGTTATTGTAATTGTCTAAATCTAGTCTTGCAGTTCTAAGATACATTTCATAAGCTTTTTCATGTTTTCCTAATTTTGCAGCAAGGATAGTATGCACACAAGGAGATAAAGATGACTCATGTACTGTTCTTGACTCATAAAATTCAAAATTTCTTCTTATGGTATCTAAATCATATCTATCTTGTAGAAAATATATTCCTTGCAATACATCTGCTTGTTTTATAAAGCAAGATCTAAGAATTCTATCCCAAGACCATTTTTGATTTAATGGTAAATTTTTGCGATCCAAGTCTTTTACAAGAATCTGCTGCTTATCCATATATCCATCTTGTTGCATGAATATCCCTAGCTCTTCATCTACTGGATAATACATATTTTTAATGATATCTTGCCATTTACTAACTTCTGCTTCTTTTAAACCTAATTTATTTACTAACTCTGAATATCTCCCAGGTTCATTATTTTTTAAATGATTAATTACACAAGTAGTATATTCTAGTGTCCAAGCAGCAATTCTATTAGTATACCAGTTATTATTTGAATTATTTTCATATTCATTAGGGCCAGTAACTCCAAGTATTACATATTTTCCTTTGTTTGAAGCAAAACTAACTCTTTCTTCCCAGAATCTTGAGATCTCTACTAATACTTCTAATCCATATTGACCTAAATAACATTTATCTCCAGTATAATTAACATAATTATATATACCATATGCTATAGCACCATTTCTATGAATTTCTTCAAAAGTTATTTCCCATTCATTGTGACACTCTTCTCCATTCATAGTAACCATTGGGTATAGAGCACCTTTTGTAAAACCTAACTTTCTTGCATTTTCTTTAGCTTTTTCCAATTGCTTATATCTATAAAGCAAAAGATTTCTAGATATACTTGGATCAGCAGTACTTAAATAAAATGGTATGCAATATGCTTCTGTATCCCAATAAGTACTTCCACCATATTTTTCTCCTGTAAAACCCTTTGGGCCTATGTTTAATCTATCATCTTCTCCAGAATATGTCTGATTCAATTGAAAAATATTAAATCTAATAGCTTGCTGCGCCGAAACATCTCCTTCAATAACAATATCGCTTTGTTTCCATTTTTCACCCCAAGCTATTGCTTGATCTTTAAGTAATAATTCAAAACCGCTTCCATAAGCTTTATCTAAAATTTTTCTATTAACAGCCAATAATTCTTCTACAGCGTAATCTCTTGAAGTTACATTGCAAACATACTTATACACTACGATTTCTTCATTTTGTTTTACATTTAAATTAACTATATTACCTACAAATTTTTCTGATTCTATAAATTCTGCATTAAAATCTACCTTTTTATCTGCTCGAAAAATATCTAGTTTCATTGAAGAACACACATAAAAATCAAGTTTTTTTGTTTTTACTATTAAAGATGATTGTTCTTTATTGCACTGCTTTGAGATTTCATCCCAAAATTTTTCATCATAATTAGAATCCGCATTTTTTATATCACCATCTAAGTAAGCGGATATACACAATGTACCTTCAAAATTAACTGGTGTAATTGAATATCTAATTGCTCCTATTTCTTTTGCAGCAATACTTACAAATCTCTTTGCATCTACATTTACTTCTTTTCCGCTAGTAAGCTTTGCGGTAAAGCATCTATGTAGATATCCTTCTTTCATATTTAAAATTCTCACAAAATTTTTCACTTCACATTTTGCAAGGTCTAGTGTTTCTCCATCAACACTAACATCTATTCCAATCCAATTGGTAGAATTTAATACCTTTGCAAAATATTCTGGGTATCCATTTTTCCACCAGCCAACTCTTGTTTTATCCGGATAGTAAACTCCTGCCATATAACTTCCCTGAAGAGACTTTCCGCTGTACGTTTCTTCGAAGTTAGCTCTTTGTCCCATATACCCATTTCCTATACTAAAAATTCCTTCAGATACTTCATGATTATCTTGGTTAAAACCTTCCTCTATAATATTCCATTCATCTAATTTTAAATATTGTTTCATATTGAGTCTCCTTTACAATAAATTTAATAGTTTAATAATTTAATTTTTCAAATGTCATTTCTTTCAAAGAAGAAACAACGATATTAGCTTTATTTAAAACAAGTGGATCGCCGATTCCAACACTATACATTCCAGCATTTATTGCGGATTCAATACCCGCCTTGGCATCTTCGAAAACTACACATTCAGAAGGGGATACACCAAGTTCCTTTGCACCCAATAAGAAAACTTCTGGATCGGGCTTTGCATTGCTTGTTTTAGTTCCATCGATTATTGCATCAAAGTGATTAACTAATTTTATATTATTTAATATGGTCATGGCATTTTTACTTGCAGAACCTAGTGCAATTTTAATCCCATTATTCTTTAATTCTTCTAAAAATTCCACTGTACCAGGTAAAATTTCATCAGGGGTCATCTTTAAAATATACTCACGATACCAATTATTCTTTTTCTCTGCAAGAGTCATTTTTTCTGCTTCAGTTAAAGTTAAACCTCCTATATTTAAAAGTATTTTAAGAGATTCCATTCTACTTATACCTTTTAAGCTTTCATTTTGCTCCTTTGTAAAATCAAACCCTAATTCCTTAGCTAGTCTTCTCCATGCTAAATAATGATATTTAGCAGTATCTACAATCACCCCATCTAAATCAAACAAACAAGCCTTAATCTTTGTCATTGCTTTTTACCTCCATTTTTTATTATTAATAAACTTTTAATACTTATATCTAAAAAAGCTATATTATTTATACTAATTCTAATTGCCAAACCATTTGGATACTTTTACTTTCACCTGGCATTATGCTGCTCATACCTCCAAGAATTTCAAGCTCAGTGTAGGCTAGCTTATCATCCACATAAACTTCAACATTACTTCCATGTGGATATACAACTTGTCCTTCATACTGAAATTTCTGCGTAAGTAAGAGGGTTTTGTGTTTATATGCACTGCAATAATATCTTAGTATCGCATCATCTGTTACTACACCTACTTTAAACTTCTCTTCATTGTTACAATTCAATCTTAAAATTTTTCTATCTTCTTTTCTCAAAGAATAAGCATTGTTTGAAGGTATATCAAAATCTTGATAAAATGTTATTCCTCCTATAAATACGTCAGAGTTTAGTTTTATATCTATATATCCAGGAGATAATGCTTGGGTATTACCCCAAACTGCCCATTGTACTGGTTCTTCATTTAAGTTAACTATGGTTTCCTTTATAGTTATATGATTACATTTATCTTCAAATAATATTTCCCTTATAAATTTAAGACCAACAATGTTTGATATAGGACTACTTAATGTGACTACTAATGAATTTTCTAACTTAGCTATGTCGTATTCAAAAACATTTAGATCAATATCAAATATTGGAGGCCATGCCCATTTTGTTTGTGGAGCAGGCCAACCTTTATATCCTCCAAAATTAAGCCAGTTTTCTGGAATATATTCAGCTTTTATATCACCTTTAATTCCTATAAGATTCGCATTTCTATATAACACATTTAAATTTTCTGTTGAAAACTCTAAAATCCTACCACCCTGCTCTGGGACTATAATTACCTTTATTATTCCGTTTTCAAGTATTATCTCTTGTGTGTTTTTACACTTTACTATTGAATAATTTAGCATACTCAAAACCCTTCCGTTTTAGGGGAATAACCCCAAACTTGTATCTATTTCTACTCCATAATGGTCTGACACCACGAAGTCGTTTTTGCCATTAAATATTACTTTAGAATATTTAACATCTACACATTTATTTGTTAAAATTAGATCCAGCCTTAAATCATTTTTATTTAAATCCCATCCATCTATTTTACCTTTTACAGTTATACCACAATCTTTTTCCTTAGAGAGGGTATAAGTATCCTTTATTCCTTTTTTCATTAAATAATCATAGCCTTCATTTGATGCAAAAGCGTTATTATTAAAATCTCCCATAAAGAATGTTAATCTGTCATTTTTCATATTATTAAGTAACTTATCTACTTGATGACTGAACGGTTCTTCTTCATCTTGCCACCAGCCTAAATGACAAGAGTAGAAATCTATAATTTCGTTATTTATTCTAATTGAAGCTTTTACGACCTTTCTAGTTTTCCAAAAATCCAAGTCCTTGCTGTTGCTTATGAAAAATGAGTAAGAATCTTCTTCTATTATTTTATGTTTAGTTATAATACTTACCCCTTCTTCATATATTCCATAACCTATATGAGAAAAATCCCACAGCATTGAGTATTCTTTGCATCCTAAGTTCTCTAATTCTTTTAATAAAACTAAAGCAAAATTATCTTGTTTTATGTTATTAAAGGCTATATTTTCCTTTATAGATTGATTTACTTCTTGCAGGGCAATTACATCAAAATTTTTTTCTTTTATAGTATTTGCAATAATGCTCATCTTTTCTTTTGGGCTTTCTTCCATCCAAGAATGACAATTTAAAGTTAATAATTTCATTTTAGACTCCTAATATATCTATAATATCCGATTTTAAAACATCTGCCTTTGGTCCATATATAGCCTGTATCCCTTTACCTTTAATTATTAAGGCTAAAGCCTTATTTTTTTTCCATTCATTTTCTTCGGCAACTAATAAATTATCTTTTACTGTTACACGAAGACGGGTCATACATGCGTCCACATCTACAATATTTTCGTTCCCTCCAAGTAATTCAATAATGGTTGCGGCTTGACTTCCTTTTTTACTAGCCTCAACTTTTTGATTTACAGTAGAATCAATTGAATTTTCCTCCATATCAATTTCATTTCCGTTACGGCCTGGAGTTGCTATATTAAATTTCTTGATCATAAATTTAGATACAACATAATTTATGCAGAAAAATACGACGGTCACCAGTACATATCTTATAAGATCACCTATAATCCCTGCTTTTACAATCATCGGTATACGTGCTACAAGCTCTATAACACCAAAACTGTGAACTCGCAGATTAAATATGTCCGCGCACATAAATGCAAAGCCTTGCATAACTGCATAAGTACCATATAATATTGGTGAAACAAACATAAACATGAATTCTAATGGTTCAGTAACACCTGTTAAGAAAACTGCAATGGCTGCTGAAAAAAATACTGATTTATATTTTGATCGTTTTTCATTTGGTACACTTTTATACATAGCAAGTGCAACACCCATTAAGGAGCCAGCTCCGCCAATCATTTGGCCAACTTTAAAACGTGCTGGATGAATTGTTGCAAGTAAGTTATTATATGCACTCATATCTCCAGCGGCTTTTAAGTTACCTAAGTCAGTAACCCATGCAAGCCAAAGCGGATCTTGTCCAAGTATAAGACTACCTGCATTAGCTCCAGTTAATACTTTATATGCTCCACCAAGATCTGTATAATTTATTGGTATTGTAATCATATGATGAAGTCCAAAAGGTAGTAATAGACGCTCAAGCGTACCATATATAAAGGGTGAAATAAATGGTGCAGTATTTTGTGATGTTGCAATCCATTTGCCAAATCCATTTATAACTGATTGAGCAAATGGCCAAACTATTACAAATAAAAGTGCAACAACGCTGGAGCCTGCGATAACAACGAATGGTACAAATCGTTTACCATTAAAGAATGCAAGTGCATTTGGTAATTTATTATAGTTATAATACTTATTAAATAAAACTGCTCCAAGAAAACCTGATATAATACCAACAAATACTCCCATATTCAATGCTGGGGATCCAAGAACAGAAATAAAGTAATCTTTAACCAAAAGGTGCTGACCTGTTAAGGAAGTTACTGTTGCATGAGCATCCGTGAGCATCTCATTGGTAATATTAAATACATTACCAGTAATTTTATTTATTAAAATATATGCAATGAGTGCTGCAAATGCTCCACCAGCACGCTCTTTAGCCCAAGAACCACCGATAGCTACAGCAAATAATAGCCCTAAATTAACTATTAGCCCCCATCCTATACCTCCCACAACTTGCGATAACGTTTGCACAAATGAAGAATTAGGTGCTGCTATTCCTATAACTGATCCTAATGAAATCATTAGTCCACCTGCTGGCATAACTGCGACCACCACTAATAATGCCTTACCAAATTTTTGCCAAAAATCGAATGAAATTATTTTTGATTTGTTCTTAACCATAGTCCAATTACCTCCAATATTGATTTAATGAATATGTATTTATAAAAATTTCAATACGCAATTGTATTTTTATATTAAACATGTGCAAACGTTTGCGTTCTTTATTAAAGTATATTTCATAGTGAAAATATTGTCAATGAAATATTAAAATAAATTTCTAAATAAAATTGTACCCATGTTTGAACTGTACACCATGTTTCATCCAATAAATATTTTTCAATCAAGTCATTTGCAAGAATGTTGTTGAAATTTTAGGATATAATATATAAATAATCACTTATATGTGGAATAGACATATTATAATAATTAGAACACATATTGACAATTGGAATAGGTTGGAATACAATAGTTTTAAATTAAAAACTGTGAAGAGGAAAAGTAAATAGTATACTGTTCAAAGAGAGAGAAACTCACCGGCTGAAAAGTTTCTTGAATAAGTAATATTGAAAACCACCTCTGAGTTGATTACTGAACTTAAGTAGGTAATTCCGCAAACCGGCGTTAGTGGTATTGAGTGACAGAGGTGAGTTTAAACTAAGCCTTCTGTAATTTGGGTGGAATCGCGATAAAACTCGTCCCTTATTTTGGGACGGGTTTATTATTTTTTGAAGGAGGAATATTTATGTTAAAGGTTGTAATAAAAGATGGAAGTGTAATAAATTCTAATGAAGAAGAAGGAAAAAGGGCGCTTAGACACACCACATCCCATATACTCGCTCAGGCAGTAAAGAGATTGTATCCAAATGCTAAATTGGCTATAGGTCCTGCAATAGATAATGGGTTTTATTATGACTTTGATGTGGAAGAACCCTTTACTATGGCTATACTTGAGAAAATTGAAGAAGAAATGAGAAAAATAGTTAAGGAAGATTTAAGACTCGAGAGATCAGTTATTTCTCGAGAAGAAGCTTTAAAACTTATGAAAGATAAGGATGAGATTTATAAAATAGAACTTATTAATGATTTGCCAGAGGATGAAGAACTAGTTTTCTTTAAGCAAGGAGATTTTATAGAACTCTGTGCAGGACCTCATGTACTATCAACTTCAAAGGTAAAAGCCTTTAAGCTATTATCAGTTGCAGGAGCTTACTGGAGAGGCAGCGAAAAAAATAAAATGCTTCAAAGAATATATGGAACGGCATTTGCAAGGAAAAGTGAACTTGATGAATATTTGAATATGCTTGAAGAAGCGAAGAAAAGGGATCATAGAAAACTTGGGAAAGAGCTAAAATTATTTGCTTTAATGGATGAGGGACCAGGATTTCCATTCTTTCTCCCTAATGGTGTAGTTTTAAAAAACAAATTAATTGAGTACTGGAGAGAAATTCATAAGAAGGCAGGTTATGTTGAGATAGAAACTCCTATGGTGTTAAACAAAGAACTTTGGGAAACATCTGGGCATTGGTCTCACTATAAAGAGAACATGTATACAGTCAATATAGATGAAGAAGAATTCGCTATAAAACCAATGAACTGCCCGGGAGGAATGCTTGTATATAAATCAGAAACTCACTCTTACAGGGATCTACCAATAAGAGCGGGAGAACTAGGTAAAGTGCACAGACATGAACTATCTGGAGCTTTGCACGGACTTATGAGAGTTAGAGCATTTACACAGGATGATGCTCACATATTCATGTTGTCAGAGCAGATAAAAGAAGAAATAAAGGGTGTAGTTAAACTTATAAATGAGGTTTATGGAAGGTTAGGGTTTAAATATAGAGTAGAGCTTTCAACAAGACCTGAAAATTCTATGGGAAGTGATGAAGAGTGGCAATTAGCAGAAAGCTCACTTCAGGGCGCTCTCACGGAAATGAACATGGATTTTAAGATAAATGAAGGAGACGGGGCATTCTACGGACCTAAAATTGACTTTCACTTGCAAGATAGCATAGGACGGGAATGGCAATGTGGAACTATACAACTAGATTTACAGCTACCACAAAGATTTGACCTTCAATATATTGGCAGTGATGGAGAAAAGCACAGACCAATTGTTATACACAGAGTAATTTTTGGTAGTATAGAAAGATTTATTGGCATTTTGATAGAACATTTTGCAGGCAAGTTCCCAACATGGATATCACCTGTACAAGTTAAAGTACTGCCTATATCGGAGCAGTATAATGATTATGCAAAAGATGTAGTAAATAAACTGGAAGAAAATAATATCAGAGTTAGTTTAGATGGTAGAGCAGAAAAAATAGGATATAAAATTAGAGATGCTCGAAACGAGAGGTTGCCATATATTATTGTTATTGGTGAAAAAGAAGAAAACTCAGCGAGTATATCCCTTAGAAGTAGAAAGAATGGTGATGAGGGCAATTGCTTACTTGAGGACTTTATTTCAAGAATCATACAGGAAATCGATAGTAAAAGGCTAGATGATTAATTGTAAAAAACATGAAATTTAATTATACCATTTCGGTTATTTTTAAAATAAAAAACATTCTATTCAATATAATAAGGCTACATTCCTTTAAGATAATTTAAAGGAGTGTAGCCTTATTAGTGATTTGCTGTTCCATGACTGCAGTTTCATTGATAGGTAAAAGATATCGAAGGGATAAATGTACCTGGTACTTTAAAAACCTCACTTAACTTATTTTCTTTCAGGTTATAACAATACAAGCTGTTAGGATAAGTTGTTAGCCCCATGAAGTTTGCTTCATGCGCCCCACTGGGAACTGCAACAAAGTAAATACTTTTCTCATTAGAGCTGAGACAGGCTATATATGGTTGAGAAATTTCAATAATCTTATTTGTTTTTTTTAGCTGTTCTTGAGTTAGTAAGCTACTTACTTTATTTCCATTTACAACTAACTTATAAAATCCTCTTTCAGTGTTTTTTACGCCTGCTCCTCCTAAAATTATAAAGTTGCCTGATTTTGATAAAGAAATTGAATCTAATCTCACAGCATTTATCTTAGCCAACTCTTTTTTTTCACCGCCATTTGTATTCATTTCCATAATAGTGTACTTTATTTTCGAAGATTCATTTTGTTCCTCAAACCTCTTTGTTATAAATTCATTATAAGAAAATGTTAGTGCAATAATCTTATTTTTATATATATAAAAATCTTGTACAGCAATATCAGAACCAAATTCTAAAGTTTTCCCATATTTTTTATCAACATCTATTTTTGATATTTTGGGCACAGGAGAGTTTTTATCTCCACTTTTCGCAAAAATTATATTTCCCTTTTCATCACCAAAGTTTACGTTAAATTGACCTAAGGGATCATTAGTAATTTGATATGTTTCTTTGGTAGACATATTAAGCCTAAATACATCCCATGGGTTGGTTCCGATGGCGTCAGAATAAAGTAAGATATCTCCTTTAGTATTAACTTTACCGGTTACTACTACATCTCTATTGTTTAATATTTTTTGCTTTATTTGTGTCTTAGTATTTAGCATCCATAAATCGCTTTTATTTTGAGAATTGCAAACTGTTATAACTATCCATTCGCCTTTGCTTAAATTTAGTGAGTTCTTTGACAGTGTACTATTTGTTTTATGAAAGACAAACAGTGCACTCAAAGAAATGAAAATAACTAAAATTAATATCATGCACACAATGTGCTTTTTTTTAATACTGAGAATACTTTTAATTTTACTAAGTATCAAAATACAACACCTCAAGTCGCTATTTTATAGTAAATAGGGATAAGATAAATAGAATTGATAAAAAAGAGCGAATAATATATACGATAAATGGAGAGCAATGTTTTACTTTTACTATATATTATGAAGGGAATTGTGAAATAAGTCTTCTACTGTGACTGTTAAATTTAAAAAATCCTGCTAATAAAATAAATTAGCAGGATTTTTTCTAACATTTATTAATTTTCAGTTTTTAAATTTCTCATATATATTCTAAAAACAAGCTCTTCTAAAAAGTTGAACACACTTGTGGTTATCAAGTATATCCCCACTGCAATTGGAGCTGCTTTAGCAACAAATAAACCAGCTACTGCCATTATTATGATATTACTCTTGCTCATTGTAGCCTGGCCTTTAATTTCTAAAAAAGTTACATATGAAAGCAGGCTTGGGGTTAAGGATACAAGCATATATATCAGTGGAACGATAAAATAACTGTCTGAGATCTTAATACTAGACACCCAAGGTATAAGATATGTACCTACGCTCACAGGGATTTTATTAAATACACTCCACATAGTCATTAATATAGGCAGTTGGAGTAGTGTTACTAAGCACCCCATCATACTTTTTGCACTTTGGACAGATTGTTTTTTAACTTCTGCTTCAAGTTTTTCTTTGTTATCTTTATATTTTTCCTTAAGTTCTTTCATTTTTATAGCAAACCTTTGCTGCTGTTGCATGGATTTTTTTTGTTTGAAAGACATTGGTGAAAGTACTAATCTTACACTTATCGTAAGTAAAACTATTGCTAGGCCCCAATCCCCAGTGAAATTAAAAATTGAATTTAATAAACTACTTAAAAAATTAAAAATGATGTTCATATTTATCCTCCTTCGAATAATTTTGGCTAAAACATCATTTCAATTTTAAAACGATCTGTATATATCCACATACCATATTTCTCATAAATAATATAATCTTCTGGAAGTATTTTCTTTATAAATCCGAGCCACTGAATTAAAATATTTCTTGCAACATTTTCTTCAGTTTTATACTTAAGATTTTTATAGGAGTATACAGTATAAGAGACTATGCTAGCAAAACATATAACTAAAAACATTAACTGAATTAAATTTATTAAGTCATAATTCAACTTACACACCTCCTCACTTGCTATTTTTAAACATTATAACATATATTATGGACAATATTACATTTGTAAAAAACAATAGGATCTTTTCATGAATATTTCTATTTCCTGTAAGTCAATTTTGTCTTTGCCCCCAACCTCTTTGCAAAGTAATATATGATATTTCCAAAAAAACATTTATACAAGGGAAGGGGGATTTTTGTTGCATATGCAACATCAACTTGTCCAGTCTCTTTCCAATACTTATTGTCATAAAACTCATCCTCAGTTCCAGCATGGCTCATCCCACGAAAAATATTATAAACCAATAAATTCACAAATGTTGGAGAATATAACTTCCCACTATCAACGTCCTTGTAGAATTTCTCAGCAACTCTTTCGCATCTTTTAGTCACTTTTTGTGGAGGTTCATACTCTCCGTAACTATTCGATATAACTGGAAGTTCATATCCACGATTAAATCCCCAACACATAAATGTTTCTCTTAAGTATTTGGTACAGCTTTTAGCGCCATTTCCACCTGCAGTGGATACCGCGAGCATCTTCTTTCTGAAAAAGCTTGGTCTATGAGTTTTAAAAGCCAAATGATCTATAAAATTCTTCATCAATGCGCTCACATGATTGCTATAGCAAGGACTCGTAATAATTGTCGCATCATTTTCTTCAATTTTATCAATAAGTTTCTGCACTTCCAAGTGATGGGGGCAACTTTTATTTCCTCTAATAAAGCATGAACTACATCCGGCACAAAAGGGGAGTCCTATTTCTTTTAAATGTACCTCGTCAAAATCTATATTTCTATCTGAAAGTTCTTGCATATGTTTTTTTACTATTTCCACAAGTGCCCAGGTATTTCCTTTATGTGCACTCCCATTGATAATTAGTATTTTCAATTAAATCATCTCCTTCGGAGCTGAAAGATTAACGACTTCAGAAGGGGATTTATACTCCCACTTATATAAGTGGGAGACTTCCCTTCTGAAATGTCGTTAACATCACCACCTATCTAAAGGCTTATTTATAATAGTATATCTTGTGATTTTTTCCCACACAACCAAAAGTATGCTTCCAATTAGGTAGCATACAATATCTTTTATATCAAATGAAGTTCCGATAATTGTTGAAATCATTTTATTGTTTTCTAAATGTAGCAAATCTACAATATGATAATATTGACCCAATTCTACGGCTGAAGCAAAAAAGAATAGGTAAATAGGTAAAAACTTTATTGGTTTTTGTATAAACCCTCTTATGAAGGTGTACATTAAAATAACTACCAGAATATCTCCAATGTATGGTCGAATAATGGTGTCATTTATAAAAAGTGCAATAATTGTTTCAGTTATCAATAAAATAATAAAACTCAATATATACTTAATGTTTATTTTCATAAAGACCCTCTACTTTCACTCATTTACTTTAAAATAAACAGAAATACTTAAAGTGGTTTTACTCTAAGTCACTCCAATATTACGTTTATTCCTTGTTGCAAACGGCTTATATTTTCCATTATATTATATATATACAATGCAATTGAATCACCTTTATTATATCGTAAAGCAAACAAATTACCATCATTTTGAATTTATTTTAATTTTAACGACATTTCAGAAGTCAAGTCTCCCACTACTATAAGTGGGAGTTATATACATTAACAAAGAGAAAACTTCAGTGAGAGTATAAATATCCTTCTGAAGTCGTTAATATTGTAGCACCGCAGGTGATGATTTAATGTTATACTTGATGATATAAAAAAAATGGAAATAAAAATACATTTTTTAACCGTAATAACGGTAGGGGGGAAAACTATGAAAAAAAAATCTAATAACTTAATTATCAAACTAATTGTCGGTGTAGCACTAGGGTTAGGTATTGGTTTAGTATGTCCTAAAAGCTTAATGGTTGTAATTGTTACCATTAAATATATACTAGGACAAATAATCTTCTTTGCTGTACCACTTATCATCATTGGATTTATAGCACCATCTATCACTAAGCTAAAACAGAATGCTACAAAAATGTTAGGTATTGCTGTTTTTATAGCTTATGTATCCTCAATTGGTGCTGCAACTATGTCAGCAATCGCTGGATATGCAATTATACCAAGTCTTTCAATAACACCTGCTACTGAGGGATTAAAAGAGCTACCTGCATTAATCTTCAAACTTGATATACCTCAAATTATGCCAGTTATGAGTGCATTAGTATTCTCTATGGTTATTGGATTAGCTGCAACATGGACAAGCGCTAAAACAATTGAAACCGCTTTAGATGAATTTCAAAACATGGTTTTAGAAATTGTTACAAGAATAGTCATTCCTATTCTTCCTGTTTTCATAGCTTCAACATTTGCGACTCTTGCTTATGAGGGATCTGTCACAAAACAACTTCCTATTTTCTTAGGTGTCGTTTTAATAGCAATTGTTGGGCATATTATCTGGCTTACTGCTTTATACGGCATTGCTGGTATATACGCAGGTAAAAACCCTATGTCTGTTTTAAAACACTATAGTCCTGCATACTTAACAGCAGTTGGGACAATGTCTTCAGCTGCTACACTACCGGTTGCATTATCATGTGCAAAAAAATCAGATTCACTGAGACCGGATATGGTAGACTTTGGTATTCCTCTGTTTGCAAATATTCACCTTTGTGGTTCTGTTTTAACTGAAGTTTTTTTTGTTATGACTGTTTCACAAATTCTTTATGGAAAGCTTCCAAATCTTACATCTATGGTAGTATTCGTTATTCTACTTGGTATTTTCGCAATAGGTGCTCCTGGTGTTCCTGGAGGAACTGTTTTGGCTTCTTTAGGTCTTATCGTAAGCGTTTTAGGTTTCAATGAAACGGGTACTGCACTAATGATTACAATTTTTGCGTTGCAAGATAGCTTTGGTACTGCGTGTAATGTTACTGGGGATGGTGCGTTAACGCTGATGCTTACAGGATATGCAAATAAACATAAATTATAAATATATTAAAAGGCCAGGCACATCATGGAATTATTATCTATGATGTGCCTGGTTTTCTAATATGGTAGTTTTAATATCCATATAAGGACATTAATAGAAAATTGGAGAGGGAAACCTCTCCTTCTTTATTAGCAAAAATCTGATTGCTATTAGTGTTTTTTATTGGTAAAATATACCGAAGATAATAAAGAAACACTAGAAGTTGTTGCATGGATATATGGTAGTAATATTATTTGTAAAAAATATAGTAACCAGTGGATGTGCCAAAAGCCTAAAGTATAGGTAAAGTATAAAGCACAAAATAAAAACATATAAAGAGGAATTTAATATGAGCAAAATACTAGTTGTTGAAGATACACAAAGGCTTAGAGCGGAATTAAAAGTATTATTGGAGCGTTATGGATATGAAGTTATAGCTCCTGAAACATTTGATAATATTATAGATGTTATTAAAATGCAGCAGCCGGAACTTCTGATGCTAGATATTAACCTACCTGTATATGACGGTTATTATATCTGCAGAGAAGTGCGAAGATTTTCAGAAGTTCCAATTATTATAGTAACCAGCCGTGACAGTGACATGGATGAACTTCTGAGCATAAAATTAGGTGCAGATGATTTTATAACAAAGCCATATAACACAGAGATACTATTAGCTAGAGTAAATGCAGTACTAAAACGGTGCGAGGCAGGGAATAAATCTAAAGAGGGGATGGAATGTAGTGGACTTACCATAAATTTATATAACAGTTCAATGGCAGCAAATGGAGTAAAGATTGACATTACAAAAAATGAACTAATTTTATTGACAAGCCTTATAAAAAGAAAAAATGAAATTGTGTCAAGAGAAGAATTAATGGAAGAGTTATGGTCTGCAGAATATTTTGCTGATGATAATAGCCTTTCTATAAATATGACAAGACTTAGAAAAAAATTAGATGAAATAGGCCTTAAAGAGTTTATTAAAACAAAAAGAGGACAAGGGTACATAGTAGAATGAATATTAGAAAATATTTGAATGATAAGAAGCTATTTCTATGCTGTAATACACTACTTAGCATTCTGTTAATACTGTTCTTGATCTATATTAATATAGAGAGTATCTGTTTATTCGGTATTTTAATAATCTGGTATTTCCCAATTCTTTTATTTATGACAATTGATTACGTGAAGAAAAAGGAATTTTATGATTGTGTTATTGAAAGTACAGAAAAAATAAATGAATTATATCTGATAAAGGAGACACTTGATGAACCTGACTTTTTCGAAGGAAATATTATATATAATACATTTGGAAAAATTGAAAAAAGTGTTGTTAATAAAATTTGTGAATACCAGCAGGTGACGGATAATTATAAAGAATATTTAGAAATATGGCTGCATGAAATAAAAACACCATTAGCATCCGCTGAACTTATTATTGACAATAATCCGTCACAGGTGACAAAGAATGTTAAAACTGAATTAAAGCAGATAGAACGTTTACTGAATCAAGTATTGTATTATTCAAAGAGTGAGTATGCTGAGAATGATTATTTAATTAAAAAGCTTTCATTAGAGCGTGTTGTCAAAAAATGTTTTAAGACCTTTGCAAAATCTTTTATTTACAATAGAATACATTTAGAATTTGACAATCTTGAGGTGTTTGTATATTCGGATGAAAAATGGCTTAATTTTATTTTACAGCAGATTATAACAAATGCTATTAAATATTTAGATAAGGACGAGAAAATCATAAGAGTTACAGCAAAAAAAAGAAATAATCAAATAATACTTACGATTGAAGATAATGGAATTGGTATATCAGAATCGGATATTGAACAGGTTTTTAATCATGGATTTACTGGTGAGAATGGAAGAATCTACGGCGAATCTACAGGTATGGGGCTATATATATGTAAAAAGTTATCAGATAAGTTAAATATAGCTCTTAGCATAGAGTCAACCGGAGGAGAAGGTACAAAATTTAATATAGTATTCCCAGTAGGCGGAACAATGTGTTTTGAGTCATGATAATCATAATCATGACTTATTTTTTTGCTCAGTAATCTTTCAAAATTGAAAGATTACTGAAATGTAAATCAATATAGGATTATGTAAATACGTATTATACTTAGTACATAAAGTGTTAGACGAGGAGGAAATAAAAGATGAAAGAAATATTAAAAGTAAGTCATATAGAAAAATATTATGGTACAAAAGGAATGCTGACAAAGGCGTTAGACAGAATTTCATTTAGCGTTAATGAGGGAGAATTTGTTGGAATTATGGGACCATCGGGAAGCGGAAAAACAACGCTGCTTAATTGTATATCAACGATTGATGATATTACAGGTGGTGAAATAAATATTAATGGAACAAGAATAGATGGAATGTCTGAGAATAAATTAGAAAAGTTTAGAAGAGAAGAGTTAGGTTTTATCTTTCAGGATTTAAATCTCCTAGACACATTAACAGCATATGAAAATATAGCACTTGCACTAACGATTCAAAAGAAAAATCCAAAAGAAATAGCAGCAATGATAGAAAATATCTCAGAAAAATTAGGAATAAGAGATATATTAAATAAATATCCGTGTCAGATGTCGGGCGGACAAAAACAGCGTATAGCATGTGCGAGAGCGATTATTTCAAGACCATCCCTTCTTTTAGCTGATGAACCGACGGGAGCTTTGGATTCTAAATCAGCTGCTCAGTTTTTAGATTCATTAGAATATCTAAACCGGGATATGCAGGCAACCATACTAATGGTTACGCATGATGCATTTACAGCAAGCTATGCGAAAAGAATTCTTTTTATAAAAGACGGCAAACTCTTTACAGAGATAAAAAGAGGCAAAGATAGCAGAAAAGATTTTTTTGACAGAGTCATTGAAGTAATAACAGAAATGGGAGGAGAAACCAATCATGTATTTTAAGCTGGTATATAAAAACGTTAAAAAAAGTTTTGGCGATTACCTTATTTACTTTATTACACTGACATTTTCGGTTGCCATGTTTTTTACATTTAATTCATTGGATTCACAGGCTGGATTTTCGCAAATCCAAAGCAGTCAGGAAATGATACTTAATCTTTTGGAAAATATTCTAGGAATCATTTCGCTATTTGTATCAGTAGTCATCGGTTTTTTAGTTATATATGCAAATAATTTTCTGATTAAACGAAGAAAAAATGAGTTTGGTATCTATGGAAGCCTGGGAATGGGACGTAACGATATTTCAAGGATGCTTTTGATGGAAACTTTATTAATTGGAATAATAGCAATGTTTTTCGGTATTATTTTAGGAATATTTGCTTCAAAAGGGTTACAGGTAGTAACAATAGAGATGTTTAGAGGCGACAAATCGCTAGATTTATCAAAATATAAGTTCGTTTTTTCGTGGAGTGCATTACGTAAAACTGCTATATGTTTTGCAAGTATTTTTGCATGTGTTGCCGCATTTAATATTAAGATAATTAAAAAGAATAAGCTGATTAATTTATTATATGATATAAAAAGCGATAAAACAAAATTTATGTCTGTGAAAGCAGGGTTCTTAGCTTTTACATTATCGCTTATTATGTTAGTCATTTCCTATGCAATTATTTTGAATATCGGGCTTAAACCAAAAAATAAATTGTTCTTTGTAAGTTTGGGGTGTGGCGTAATAGGAACATATTTATTCTTTTTATCATTGGGAAGCTTTATAACAGAATGCTTACGTAAAGTAGATAAGCTATATCTAAAAAACATAAATTTATTTACAATAAGGCAGATTGGGAATAAAATAAGTAAAAATGTGATTTCATTGACAATTATCACACTCATGCTATTTTTAACAATTACAATTTTATCAAGTGGAATTGGTGTGAATAAAGCTATTATTGGGAATTCTAAATTTAACCAGCCTTTTGAGGTTACAATATATGGATTAGCAGATAAAAAAGCAGCATTAGAAATAATGAATAATAAAGACACGGTTATTAAAGACGACATAAAGGAAATCTATGCATATGAAGTTTATGAAAGTGGAATTCAGATTAAAAGTTTAATGAGTGATAAATATTTATCAGACATTACTAAAAATGACATGAAATTATTAAACACACAGCAGCAGATTGCAGTTATGAAACTGTCAGATTATAATAATTTGATTGGCATGGAAGGCAGAGAAAAATTACAGATTGATGATAAATCTTACGCAATCTGTTCTAACAATAAAATTGTTGTGAATGGATTAAAAGGAAAAGCTAATGCGCTCTCAATAAATGGAAAACAGTTTAAGTCAGAAAAAGATGAGTGTTTATATAGCAATTTTAGTAATATAAATGATCCAGCCTCAACAGCAATCATTATTTTAGCCGATGATCAGGTGAAAAACTTTAATGCGAGCATGGGCGGCCTTGTAATTAATACATTTAAGGATTTAGACATTGCGGTTATTGATAAGTATGATAATGAATTATTAAATTACGGTAATTACATTGCTGCATGTCGTGTAATGAGACAGATTGGAAATTTAACAACATCAATGTTGGCTTCTTTTGTGGGAATATATGTAGGCATAATCTTTTTAGTGTCAAGCGGCGCCATACTTGCAATTCAGGAGTTGTCAGAAGCGAGTGATAGCAAAAGAAGATATAAAATGCTTCGAAAACTTGGGGTTGGAAGAAAACAGGTTAATAACAGTATATTAGCGCAGATTTTGGTTTACTTCTTGGTTCCATTTGCAATGGCATTATTACACTCATGTGTCGCATTAAAAGTTATCGGTAAGCTTATTAAACAGTTGGGCACAACGAATATGATGACAAATATTATTATTGTTTCTGCTATTGTATGCTGTATATATGGAATATATTTAATGATAACTTATGCAGGTGCTAAAAGAATGAATAAGTAGTATGGGAATGTGCAACCATGGGTGCTGATTGAATGAGGTCAACTTAGAGATTTAGTAACCTTAGATGAATACAGAAAACATTTAACTAATCTGAAAAAATAGGTAGGCAACATAGTATTCTATGATGTTATATCTGTTTTTTTAGATTAGTATTTTATTAAGCTTTTAAAATATAACATAAGAATATATTATTGTAACAATAGTTTGTGATAGAGGTTGCTATTAAAAAAGTGAAATTTATGTAATGAAATGAAAAAATTTACGTATTAACATATGAGATTACTTGGCCGGGTAAAAAACAAAGAAGGGAGGGCTTTAAAAAGATGAAGCAACTTGCATTGTGTGATATTTCATATAAAAAAGAAGTTACAGAAGAATTATGTAAAGAAGAAATTGCTCATATTTTTGAAATCTATTACAAAAGAGTTTTCAACTATATGTATTATCGCGTTAATAGCATTGAAACGTCAGAAGACCTTACAAGTCAGGTTTTTGAAAAAATAATGTTTAAAATAGACATTTATTCTAAACATAAGTCACCTTTTGAGGTGTGGATGTTTGCTATAGCTAGAAACATAGTAAATGATTATTTTAGAAGCTTAAAAAAGCATAAATTATTCTCTATTGACACAATTAAGGACTTGGTATCAAAAGGAAAAACTCCAGAAGAGATAATATTATCAGCAGAAAGTAACAGTGAACTTTCAAAGGCTTTGAAGATGTTGAATGAAAGGGATCGAAATATTGTTTCTCTTAAGTTCGGTGCAAATCTTAAAAATCAGGAGATAGCACAAATATTAGATATTACAGAAGGCAATGTTGGAGTAATACTTTATAGAACAATGAAAAAGCTAAAAAAGAAAATTGAGGAAGAGAGGGAACAATATGAGCAATAAGAAAATTGAAGATAAGTTTTCTAGAGAAATAGATGCTTATTTTAATGGGATAGAGGATAAGAAAAAAATAGAACAAAGTGAATATAGCGAACTTTTAGAATTTAGCAAGAGTATGTCAAAAGAAGATTTCAGTAAAGATAGCGATAAAAAAGGGGTATTTAATAAAACTTTGAAAAGTATAAATGAAAATAAAGGAGAGAATATTATGAAGAAATCAAATAAATTTAAAAAAACTGCTATTGCAGTAGCAGCAATATGTATAATAAGCGTTTCTGTAATGCAAACATCCTTTGCTCAAGATATAGCTGAGAAAGTAATAAAAACTATATCTTTAGGACATATAAGTGTTATACAAACGGAACCATCTAAAATAAAAGAGATGAGACTTACGGATGAGTATAAAGGCAAAGTTTTTGATAAACAAGGAAAGCAAGTACAAGTAGTTACGAAGGAGAATCGCAACGAATTATTCACAGCAAAAGGTGAAAAAATTGCTCATATGCAGAATGGAAAAATAATAACTGTAGCTGAGCAAGAAAAAATGGACAAAGAAAGGGAAAAAGGCGTAGTTGAAGTAAAAGATTCTAGTAAATTAAATGAATATACTTGCTTTGATGTTAAGCTTCCAACGTTTTTGCCAGAAGGATATAAATTTGATAGAGCAGAATTTTATAAGGAGAAGAATGAAACAAAAGTTAAAAATAGTAAATATATTGAGTTGTATTTCACTAATGAGAAATCTGGAAAGTGTATACATGTGCAACAAAGGTTTCCAGATGAAACCACTAAAGGTGAACTTTCAACAGACGGTATAATTGAAAAAACGAAAATTAATGGTGTAAATGCTGTAATAAGTAATAATAGAAGCATTGATTGGGAAACTAAAACTGCAATTTATTTTTTAGCGGGTAAAGATGCAGGAATTACAAAGAGTGAATTAATAAAGATTGCAGAATCTATTAAATAATCATTAAGGCATATGAAAATAAATCACAAGTAATGGATATTACCATACTTGTGATTTATTTATTTTTTTTAATGTATGATCTTTATTTATGAAAAAAATGTTCCAATGTGTGGTAAAAAATGATAATATTACATAAAGGATTGAGAAGCAGTTGTATTTTGTGACGAAGGTGTCATAAACAAATATAAAATAGATTGAAATATATAAAGGAAGCGTCTGTGTGAAAAAGTATGAATATAAATGTGTCTTTATAGCAGGGGCTGGTGAAAGAACAACAGGGATAATGAATGAATATGGAGAATAAGGGTGGGGGTTTGTTAGGCCTTCGTAGTGTTGGCATTATTATAAAAGATTAATTGAAAATCACTTTAGGGTCAAAATATGAATCAATTGAGGGAGACGTAATTGAATAATCAAAATGATAATATTAATAAAGCATTACTTGTGATAGATATACAGGAGGATGCTACAGGAAAAACAGCAAAACGACCATATAAAAATTCACAAGAACTTATTAGTAATGTGAATTTAGTTATTGAAAGTAGTGAAAAGAAAGGAATTACTGTTATATATATAAAGCATGAAATAAATAGTAATTTTTTAAATAAAATTGTAATGAGAAACAGATTTATCAAAGGAACGCAGGGAAGTGAGATAGATTCAAGAATAAAGATTGTTAATAATTATATTTATTCAAAAGATAAAGGAAATGCTTTTTCAAATCCTAAATTAGATAGTTTCCTTGAACAAAATCATATCAATGAAGTCTTTATTGTTGGATTAGATGCAACTGCATGTGTATACAGGACATCAATAGGAGCAATAGATAAAGGATATAAATCAATAGTTTTAGAGGATGCAATAGTAACCTCAAATATGAGGAAGATGCCAAAAATATTAGAAAAGTATGAGAACGAAGGGATACTCTTAACTACAATTCAAAAGTTTAAACAAAATAAATAATGAGTTCCTTAGAGTACAATTTTCTTTGAAGGGTACAAGTATAAAATTTATACTTAATAAGACTCATTTTTCATAAAGAGTAGATTAATCCTAAATATACGATTGATGAACAATCGTAAAAAAATGTGTCGTAAGAGTAAGACAATATAAATGAAGGGAGTTAAATATGGTTATTCCAAATTCAGGTAAAGTATATCCAAGAAGTAATGATTACCAAACAATATATCTTAAAAATGTAATTACAAGAGATAATATAAGAGTTGGAGATTATACAATATATAATGATTATTATAGTGATCCAAGGGATTTTGAAAAAAATAATGTATTATATCAGTATCCTGTTAACAATGATAAGTTAATAATTGGGAAGTTTTGTTCAATTGCATGTAAAGCGAAGTTTCTCATGACAAGTGGAAATCACACAATGAAATCAATATCTACTTATACATTTCCAATATTTTATGAGGAATGGGGTTTAGACGTAAGTAATGTAACAGATGCTTGGGATAATAAAGGAGATATTGTAATTGGCAATGATGTGTGGATAGGTTATGACGCTATAATTATGGCAGGTGTGAAAATTGGAGATGGTGCAATTATTGGAACTAGAGCAGTAGTTACTAAAGATGTTCCACCCTATACTATTGTTGGAGGAATACCAGCAAAAGTTATAAAGAAAAGGTTTAGCGATGATGTAATTTTAAAATTGTTAAGAATTAAGTGGTGGGATTGGACAGATGAAAAAATCCAAGCAAATATTAAATATATTCAATCAGGAAACATTGATAAGTTAGATAGAAGGAAACTTAAGGGAATGTAGAAAAATAAATGAACAATACTGGTCATTGCTTAACTTGAGCATCCTTGAGGCTGAATATAGAAATAGTACAATTTATGGGATGGTATACTTAATTTTAAGTTTATAATAGATAATAAGTCTCCATTTCTTTAAATTATTTTAAATCGTGGAGACTTATTATGTTGAATGATGTTCATATGTATTTTTACCAATTTTCATAATGTATTAGTTCTTTAAGTTTTTTTCGCGTACGAGCTTTTGGTGTTTCATTTGCATAACCAAGAGTAATAATGCCAACTACATATTTATCATCAGGTATATTTAAAATTGGTCTTATTTCTTCTTGGATAAACCATGCAACACAACAAGTACCTAATCCTAAGTTATCAGCTTCAAGCAGCATATGTCCTATACAAATTGAGGTATCTCTGATTATCTGCTTAAGTTCTTCTTGTGAACTATCTTCATTTAATAATACACTTACATCGTCTTCTATTCTGCAACGTATATCTGCTACACATACAATAAAAACTGGAGAAGAAATCATCCATTTTTGGTTATGAGAAACTTTAGCTAATTTTTGTCTACTTAATTCGGATTTTACTACAATGAAATGCCAAGGCTGCGTGTTACTACCAGATGGAGCAAGTCTTGCACTCTCAAGTAGCTGTGTTATTTTTTCATTTTCAACTGGTTTATCAATATATTTCCTTATACTTCTACGCGCTGTAATTTCTTTTATCATAGTTTTAGATGCCTCCTTAATATATATAGTGTAGCACAGGCTACACTATAGCCCTGTTAATATAATATTTAAAATTGATACGTAATATTAGGCCTTTACGAGCACTTTTGTAATTTCAGAGATGTACATTGTATGATAATCCTTGTTTGGATACCATTTTGCATCATTCTCTTTGGACTCGAAATTTTCAGGCGACATTGTATCATGATATACCTTCCTACAAACAATTATCATGTTTGCTTCTTCAAAGGATACTGTATCGTCAACAAAATAAGGAGTGAGTCCAGCTTCGTTTACCTTATCTGTGTCTCTTCCTGAAATGCTACCACATATATTTAGGGCTTTCCTATACTTCTCATCAAAAAAAGCAATCGTAAACATGTCATTTGCATCGATAAATTCTTTCGTATATCTCTGAGGCCTTATGTATGTGGTAACAACATTCATTCCCCAATATACACCAACACCACCCCAACTGGCAGTCATTGTATTAAATTTCTCCTTATTCCCTGCTGTTATCAGCAGCCATTCTTTCCCGATTTTTGTGAAAGGGTTGAACTGTAATTCCTCGACTTTAATTTCTTTAAACATAATTGTCCTCCTGTAAATTTTTTTATAGTTTATAACAAATAATTAACTTATTCATTATCTAACCATATTAACATATACAAACATGCAGACCAACTCTTAAAACTTTTATTATACAATTTATACATAATTATGTTAACTGCTTGAATAACTATAGGGATATATCGTATAATTGAATAAAGATATAATGTAAGGTTTTATTTGAAAGCGTACATTCATTTTTGTTTAAAGCATTGGCATCATCAATCGCAAATCAGTAATAATTGAACAAGTGGTGAAGGCGGTAAGTAATATACTATACGAATAGGAGTGGAAATTATGTTTGAAATCATAGATAATAAAAAGGAATCACTAGATGGCAAGAGACCCCTGAGTAGAATTGCTGTAGAAAATTTAAAAAAATATTTTGATGTGGAACTAACATATAATTCTAATGCGATAGAAGGAAATACTCTGACAATAACTGAAACTAAAGTAATCTTGGAGGATGGCTTAACTATAGGAAAAGGTAAGAGCTTAAAAGAACATTTAGAAGTAATTAACCACAAGGAAGCAATTGATTATGTAGAAGACATTGTAAGTGAAGATACGGATATATCAGAAAGGGTTATTAAAGACTTACATTACTTAATATTGAAAAGTATAGATAATAAGTATGCTGGAGAATATAGACAAAATAATGTAATTATCAGTGGTAGCAAGCATATACCTGTAGAACATTTTTTAGTGAAAGAAAAAATGACAGAACTAATAGAGTGGTATAATTGCAGCAAGAATAAAAAACATCCAATAGAATTGGCAGCAGAGTTTCACTTTAGGTATGTGTATATTCATCCTTTTACTGATGGAAATGGAAGAACTGCAAGGCTTCTTATGAATCTTATATTAATGAGAAATGGATACCCTATAACAGTGATAAGGACTGAAAATAGAGAGGAATATATGAAAGCATTAGAATTGGCTAGTTTAGAGGGGAAGTTAGAGGGATTTATAAAAATCATTTCAGGAGCTGTAGATAGAAGCTTAGATACGTATCTATATTTAACAAAATAATTTAGAAATAAAAAGCCATGGTTACTTCTGTTTTATGAAGTATTCATGGTTATTTTAATTTAGATTTAATTTCATCTATAGAATATGGTATATTATAGGTAGATTATAGGAGTATGAACGATAATTCGTAAAATCATTAAGGGGGATGTCATGTATAAAATATTGATAATTGAAGACGAAGAGAAAATTAGAGATATAATAAAAGAATCTCTTTGTAAATGGGGTTTTGAAGCCTATGCAGTTAATAACTTCAATAATGTATTTGAAGAATTTGTGAAGGTAAAGCCGGAACTTGTTCTAATGGATGTAAATCTGCCTGCTTTTGATGGATTTTATTGGTGTAATAAAATTAGAAATGTTTCTAAGGTGCCAGTAATATTTTTATCTTCAAGAAGTACAAATATGGATGTTATTATGGCAGTGAATACGGGTGCGGATGATTACATTACAAAACCTTTTTCTCTGGATATACTTATGGCAAAAATAAATGCAATTTTACGTAGGACCTATTCTTATGGAGATACAAGTTTGGATACTATTGATTATAAAGGCGCTGTGCTATCATTAAGGGATAACACCCTTTACGTAGGCGAAAAATCAATTGAACTAACCAAAAATGAATTTAAAATATTATATGTATTAATGAAAAAGCATGAAACCATAGTAAGCCGCGAGGATATAATGCAAGAACTTTGGCAAGATGAAAACTTCATCGATGACAATACACTAACAGTTAATATAAACAGACTGAGAAAAAAGCTAAAAGAAATTGGTCTTATAGATTTTATTAAGACCATTATAAATCAAGGATATGTTATTAAATGAGCTTTATTAAATATTTAAAGGAGAACCTAAAGCTTTTAGTATTTTACTTTCTTCTCATGGCTTTTATTTCATTAACTATATGTTTAGACAGAAAAAATCGCGTACTTACTTCTAATTTACTTTACATAATATTTGTTTCTTTTTTCATGTTAATAATTTATATTAGTATAGATTATTATGAAAAATCCCAGCATATTAAAAAGCTTTTATTCGTTAAAAATTCAGAAGATAAAACTCCTATTTTACCGGGTCCAATAGATTATAAAGATGAAATATATGCTCAAATAATTCAGATGATTTATGAAGATTTCCTGAAAATTGCAAGAAGCACGGAAACAGATTTCAAAGAAAATGCAGAGTTTATGACTGCGTGGGTTCATGAAATTAAAACTCCAATTACTACATCAAAGTTATTGATTGAGAGCACAGGCGCTACATCTTCATCCTTAAAAGAAGAACTTGAAAAGATTGAGGATTATGTTGAAAAGGTACTTTATTATTCAAGAAGTAATAATTTTTCTGAAGATTATATCCTTTCAGAAGTGAGTATCAACAAAGTAATTAAAGAAAGTATTAAAAAACATTCAATTATATTTATAAAAAAACATATTAAATTAATAAATAATGTACCTGAACCCCTTATTATAGATACCGATAAAAAGTGGTTGCTTTTCATAATTGATCAAGTTGTTTCAAATTCATTAAAATATACCAGCAATGGTGGAAGCATAATATTTAAACATATTAAAGTTGCAAAAGAGGTTTTATTAATAGTAGAAGATACGGGAATAGGCATTAAAAGTGAAGATATAAATAGATTATTTAAAAAGTCTTTTACAGGTTTTAACGGAAGAAACGAAAACTTAAAAGCTAGTGGAATGGGTTTGTACCTTTCTCAAAAAATTGCTAAAAAACTTGGCCATTATATTACCCTAGAATCAGAATATGGTAAAGGCACCAAAGTAATTATTCATTTTCTAAAATGGGATAATTACTATGATGTTACAAAAATGTAAGGTGAAGTAAGAGCGGTATATTTTGATTTTTGTATAATTCAATCTTTTGCGTTTGAGCGCTTTTTATTGTGTGTGAAAATTTACAAGTTGGAGATAACTTGAGGATGAGTGTAACACATTTATAGTACATAATAAAAAATGTAGTCAAAATGACGTATATATATTGATTGCAAATTTATTTTGGAGGTTGATGACAATGAATAAAAAAAGATTGATAAAATTAGTATTGGCAGTTGGATTAATAGCTTCAAGTACGGGAGTAGTCGCATTTGCAAGCCGAAATTCTGCTAGTGTGACTAAAAATGTTGTTAAAGTGGCGAGTGAAAAGACGGAGATTGCTGTGAAGAAGGATATTTCGGACACTTTGGCGGTAAAAGGTAACACTAAAAAAGTAACGAATAATCTTACAAAAGAGGAGCTTACCCAAAAGTTGAAAAAATTTGAAGGTAGAACAGAAAAGGATAGCCTTGCAACTATCCAAGAAATAGAAAATATGATAAAAGAAATTGAAAACGGTGGAGGCCGTGGGGTTTGTGTAGAGATAGATACACAAACAGGTCAGGTTTTAGACATATATAGGCTCGCGGTACCGGAATAATGTTAGAGTTCAGTGGTTCAAATAATTCTATTGTAGGCTTTACGCGTTATAATTTAAATACAATGAAATTTGCAATATAATTCCCAATGCAGAAAAAAATAGTAGGTGGTTAAAGAATGATAAATATATTAATTGTGGAAGATGACGTGCCAATATCAAATTTAATTAAACTTAATTTAAATATGGCAAACTATGAGTGTAAGCAATGCTATGATGGAGAAGAAGCTTTAAAAATGATACAAAATGAAAAATTTGATTTAGTACTTCTTGATATAATGCTTCCAAATATGGATGGTTTTACTTTATTTGAGAAGATAAAACCATTAGAATTACCTGCAATTTTTTTAACTGCTAAAAATTCTGTTGAGAATAAAGTTAATGGGTTACGAATTGGTGCAGATGACTATATTACAAAACCATTTGAAGGCATAGAGCTTATTGCAAGAATTAAAAATGTTCTAAGGCATTATAAAAAAAATACTGAAATATTTAAATGCAAAAATTTAGAAATAAATCTTCGGGAGCGGACAGTAAAGGAAAAGGGGGAAATCATTGATCTTACATTGAAGGAATTTGAACTTTTGGCATTTTTAGTACGAAATAAAAACATAGCACTTACAAGAGAGCGACTAGTAGAGAAAGTTTGGGGTTATGACTATATTGGAGAAACTAGAACTATAGACAATCATATTCAAAAACTAAGAAAAAAATTAGACTTAAAGGACAATATAAAAACAGTGTTTGGTTTAGGATATAGATTGGAGGAGTAAATGAAACTTTGGGAGAAAATATTCATATGTACATTAATAGTTTTTCAGGTTTTTTTCATTTCTTCCAGTGTATATTTGATAAATAAAAGCTTTACATTAAATTTAGATAGTGAAATTAATTCTGGAATAAATGAGCAAAATAGACTATGTAGCTTATTGGAAGCTAATATGTATTTAGCAAAAATCTATAAGTATACCAATCCTGAACAGTATCAATTTAGCAAAAAAGAAACAGATTCAATTATAAGCACATACATGAGTTATTTTAAAGGTGAAAAAATATACATAAATATAACAGATGAGTTCGGCGAAAAAATTTGTAATGATTTTAAGGGAAATGCCAATATTACAAAGGCAGAATTGAATACACCTTTAAATAAAGTTACTTATGCAATACGAGATGTAAATAGTAAATCATATGTGTTTATAAATAAAAAAATAAATTTAAATAATTATTATTACAGGATTTATTATATAAAGGATATATCAAGTATTTATGAAAATCAAAAATCTATGTTTAACCTTTTAACCAGGTTAAATATAATTATATGCATTAGCAGGCGTTATGGTAATATTAAGTAAAGCCATTGTGAGGCCTATAAATAAACTCATAAAATCAACTCAAGAAATATCTGAAGGTAATTTCAGTGAAAGAGTAAGTGTAGGGTCCGATGATGAGATTGGATTACTTGCTAAAAACTTTAATAATATGGCAGACGTAATAGAAGATAAGATAAATGCACTAGAAAATGTATCAGAGGATAAGCAAAGATTTATTGATAATTTATCACATGAAATTAGGACTCCTTTGACTTCAATAATAGGGTATGCTGATTTTTTAAGGATTAATAAATGTGATGAGAAAACCACTATAGAATCCTTAAATTATATATATAATGAAGGCAAAAGATTAGAAAAATTATCTTCAAAATTAATGGATTTGATAATTTTAAAAAGAGAAAGCATAAAAAAGAAGAATATCAATGTAAAAAAACTTTTATATGAAATTAATAGTCATTTACATCGTAAGCTGAGGGATAAAGAAATAAATTTGAAAATTATAACAGAGGATTTTGATATACTAATAGACAAAGAATTGGTTGTTATTTTAATAAGCAATATAATTGATAATGCAGTAAAGGCATCTAAAATAGGGGATGAAATTTGCTTAAAGGCTTATATGAATATAAATCCAATAATTGAAGTTAAAGACAATGGGGTAGGTATTGCTAAAGATGAGATAGAAAAAATTTTTGAGCCTTTTTACATGGGAGATAAATCTAGGAATAGGAGTAATAATGGTGCTGGCTTGGGGCTCTCAATATGTACACAAATTGCTGAGGTTCATAATGCTAAAATTTGTGTTGAGAGTAATTTAGGCAAGGGTACTACTATGCGGATGGTGTTTAAGAATATAAGTTGCCACCTATAAAATAGAGATAATGGGACTAATGTTTTAATAATAGGAATTGTGAGTAGATATAAATAAAATGTTTAAAAAGTCTTTTACAGGTTTTAACGGAAGAAACGAAAACTTAAAAGCTAGTGGAATGGGTTTGTACCTTTCACAAAAAATTGCTAAAAAATTTAGTCATTATATTACTCTAGAATCAAAATATGGTAAATGAACCAAGTAATTATTCATTTTCTAAAATGGGATAATTACTATGATGTTACAAAAATGTAAGGTGAAAGAGCAAAATGTAAGCCAAAGCAATGGCGGTATATTTTGCTTTTTTGTATACTAAGAGTGTAAAGCATATTCAAAATAATTAACATTAACGACATTTCAGAAGGGAAGTCACCCACTTCTATAAGTGGGTGTTACATACTATAACAAAGAAAAAACTTCAGTGGAAGTATAAAACTCCTTCTGAAGTCGTTGATGCTATAGCTTCGCAGAAGATAAGAGTAGTCACGGAAACTAATATGTAAAACTTAATTATGTATAGAGTCATTATAGTGCTATAAATTTTATGTTCAGAGAGCAGTTAGGAATAAAAATAGGTATAGCAAACAAGCCTACACGATGCAGGAATTTTCAGAAAAAAGTACTTAATTGTCAAACAGCTACTCTAATAAATTTAAAATACTAAAACCTGAAACTTTAAGTCTTGCATCTAGATGAATATTAATTCCAGCAATCATAGTCATAAATGAATAACGTTTTTTACCATGTATTCGTAAAGTATGAATTTTATAATCATTTAGAATACGATTGTTTATACGTTCTGAGCAGGTTCTAGTTTTATAAATAGTTTTCCATTGTTTTGAGCCGCGAGGCACAGGAGTAAACAACCGCAAATCCCATGATGGTTTAGTGTAGATTACTCGCCCATAAGGTGAAGGTGAGCACTGTTCACAGCAAGAGCAACTAGCAACCTTTTTTAAAACTAAAGGGCAACGCCATTTAAGGCGTGAACGACTTTTTTCATAACCGTTATAGACCATTTCATGGCCACCAATACAGATAGGAAATCCTTTTTCATTAATATCTAGAGTAACTGGATATTTTGAATTTCCTTTGTTTTTGGAGTTCAGATCAATAAAGGGATTAATGTTCCATTTAGAACATAATTCATATGTAGGGTAGTTATCATTAGCTGAGTCAAGAACATAATTTGATATAGTGAACTGCGGTAACAGTTCTCTAAATTCAGCTAATGCTACTATTCCAGTGACACTGTCGTGTCTGCTTGCCTCTACAAATCGTAGATAAATAGGTAGATCTATCTTATATTTTTTATTATAGACAGATAAAGCATAGAGAGTGTAGCCATAAAACCAACGATTTTCATGGCTGTCCCAACCCCAATTAGCATTTATGTCAGAAAGTCTACGAGGGCATTTGCAATCGTAAATTCCATTTTCACGGCAGTCACAAACTTTAGAACCATAGTAAGAAGACTTACAGTGAACACAAGTACCATCGCCGCCAACTGTAAGGTTATCTTTTTCTATTAAGTTAAGATTAAAAGAGGGTTCTACAGCAACTAATGAGAATATTTTTTGAAGCAGCCTTTCGGCTCTTAGGGAAAATGAGCGACCAGCTTCAAAAAAATCTGAAATTCTCTTAACAACACCAGTTTTTTTATTAGGAAGCTTTTTATTTTTCCCGGGTGCCTTAATTTTAGAGGGTTTCTTCTTATACGAATATATTTTTTTTAGGTTTACCCTGTCGGTAGACAGATTTGAAAGCCATAATCTAGAGATAAAATCATAATGAGCACCAAGTGATGGGACATTATTTTTAGTGCAGCCTATACAGGTTGCAAGTAACTCACAGGCATGAATCTTTTTAACCCAGTTGGTAATGCTTGTTTCCTTTTGAAAAAGCATTAAAGAAAATGAACGAAATATCTCAGGTTGAAGAGTTGCAGGTCTACCAATATTAGAATAATAAGGTTTTAATATCTCTCTAAGAATATCTAAGTCTAAGCAATACAACTTAGAGATAGAAGGTTCAAGTTCTATAATTTTTTTAGGAAAAGCTTTGTAGAAACATGAGAGATTTAAAATAATAAATTGCTGATAATCAGCATGAGAGCTCCAATTTTTAAGCATAAAATAATCCTCCTATTAAAACATGTCTTTAAGAGGAGGACCGCAAAATTTTACAGGCTTGTCAAGTGTTTTATGCAAAAAAAGTGGGGGAATCAACAAAAATTAATGATACTAAAAATGAGTAATCACAGGAGCTAAGGAGTTTCCGTGAAAGCTCGATAATTTAACGGGGGGTATTTATAATGACAGAAGTATTAAAGATAGAAAATCTAAGAAAAGTTTACGGATCAAAATTTGGTGGTGTAAAATATACAGCACTTGATGATATAAATTTGAAAGTAGAAAATGGTGAATTTGTAGCAATAATGGGACCATCTGGTTCAGGAAAAACAACCTTTTTAAATGTAATATCAACTATTGATAAACCAACCTCAGGAAGTGTTTTAATCCATGGTGATGACATAACCAAACTAAAGGAGCCCAATTTGTCTAAATTTAGAAGAGAAAAACTTGGATTTATATTCCAAGACTTTAATTTGCTTGATACTATGACTCTAAAGGAAAATATTGTACTACCTTTAGCTCTTGCAAAAACTCCTTATAAGATTATAAAGACAAAGTTACAAGACATAAGTATTAAGCTTGGCATTAGGGACATATTAAGCAAATATCCTTATGAGGTATCAGGAGGACAAAAGCAAAGAGCAGCGGCCGCAAGAGCAATGATTACTGAGCCTTCTATGGTGCTCGCTGATGAACCTACAGGTGCTTTAGATTCCAAATCTTCCAAAGAATTGCTCGGATGCCTTGAGAATTTAAATGAAAAAAATAAAGCTACAATTCTTATGGTTACTCATGATGCCTTTGCAGCATCTTATTGTAAGAGAATTGTATTTATTAAAGATGGTAAACTATTTAATGAAATTTATAAAGGGGATAAAACAAGGAAGGATTTCTATCAAAATATATTAAAGATTCTTTCAGTCATAGGAGGTTCTACAGATGACCTTAATTAGTATGGCTGTAAACAATATAAGAAAAAACTTTAAAAATTACTGGACATTTTTTCTAAGTTCTACCTTCAGTGTTTTTGCATTATATCTTTTTATGTCTATTGTAAATAATGCAGATGTGAAAGTCCAACTAGGAAATATGAAAAGCTTTATGGTTTTATTTATCGTAGGTGCCTATATGATTGCAGGCTTTTCTGCATTTTTTATGTGGTATTCTAATACTTTCATTATAAAGTCAAGGAAGAAAGAATTTGCAACATATATGTTACTAGGTATGTCTAAAAAACAGACCGCAACATTGAACTTTATAGAAAATTTGATAACTATAGCTGGCGCCTTTTGCAGCGGAATTGCTTTAGGTCTGATTTTCAGTAAATTTTTTATAATGTTATTATATGCAATGATAGGAGCTACAGCTGATGTGTCATTTCAAATTAGTTTAGAGGCTTTAAAAGTTTGTTCTATAGTATTTGGAGCTATGTTTATAATAATTAGTATTCACAGTTCTTTGCTTATATACAGGGATAACCTTATAGATCTTTTCAATTCATCAAAAAAAGCTGAAAAAGGGTTAAAAGTATCCTTTTTAACCATGATAATTAGCATCCTTTCTATAGTTTTCTTAGGCTACGGATATTATATGGCTATTAGAAAGACTGCTGCTAATATTCTTCTGGCTCCTATAGTAGTATTGTTAGTGGTTATAGGCACTATATTATTTTTTACAAGCTTTACTTCTTTAATTATATATATTAGTAAAAAGAATGAAAAAAGTCTATTTAAAGGAACAAAGATTATATACATTTCACAGCTTTACTATAGATATAAAGGTAATGTAGGTACCCTAAGTGTAATAGCAGTTACAACTACTGTAGCACTTTGTGCCATGATTACTTGCTTTGGACTTTTTAATCAAGTCGAAGAAAACTCAAGAAACATGAGACCATTTTCTATAGAATACACAAATGGTACTAATAATACAGATACAATTTTTGAGGATACTATTAAGAATTACAAAGAGATTTCAGTTGTATATAAGGACAATATGGAGTTTCTTAAGGTGAAAACTAAAGATATCTTGCTTGGAAATGATACATTTTTAGTTTTAAACCAAAGTAAATTTAATAAGGTTAATAGTCATGAAAAATCTGATACAAGAGTAAATTTAAAAAATGATATGGATTGTGATTTTGTTCAAGTAGCCAACGCTGTTTCTGATAAAAGTGTAATTGGTAAAGAGGTTAAGTTAGCCGGCGGAGATAAAGAATATAAACTAAAAGTAACCGATACTTATACAAAATTCTTTATAGCACTCGATGGTGCTAGACCAACGTTTATTGTTAAGGATAGCGTCTATTCTCAAATTAAAAGTACAATCTCTAAAGAGAATACCTATAAAGTAACGGGATATATGCTTAATAATGATTTCCTTTCACAAAATTTTATTGTAGATTTGAAAAGTAAAATACCGCCAGAAAATAAGCTTTTAACCTTTTATGAACATTTTATGGATGGCATAAAGTTAATGGGTATGATGGGCTTCATTGGGGTATTTATTGGATTACTATTTCTTACAGCTACAGGAGGTATTATATATTTTAAAATGTCTATGGAAGCTGCGGAGGATAAAAACAAATTTATAATTCTTGAAAAAATAGGGGTTAGTAAAGTTGAAATAAGAAAGGCTGTTTCAAAGGAACTCATGATTTTATTTGGAGTACCCTTCGTTGTGGCAACACTAAATACTTTTGTCGCATCAATTACACTTGGAAAATTCCTGCGATTTAATATTACTAAAGAATTTATTATTGTAATTTTAGTTTATGCAGTGCTTTATAGTATATATTATTTAATAACCTTAAAATCCTATATTAAAACCGTAAGTAGCTCATATTAAAATAGAAGGGTAAATTATCTTCTGCGAAGCTATATTGACGACTTCAGAAGAAGAGTTAGACTCCTACTGAAGTTATCTCTTTATGATTAAATAATCATTTCATATAATAAATGGTATCCTGAGCCAAATCCTTATTATATGAAATGATTTTTCTTTTATTTATAAAAGAAATTATACAAGCATTACTGATTATTTAAACAATCCCATTCTTGTTAGAAAGGGGTTTATTAACAGTAGTATAATTAATAATAATGCCATTTTACCGAAAACACTTCTTAAAATTTTATTTAATTTAGGATAATTTGTTTTACTGCTATAATTTCCTACTGTAAGAAAAGCTAATGTAATAATGCTATCTGTAATTTTAAAATATAATGTATTTGTTATTCCAATTTGTTTCATAAAAAAGGAACCTAAATAAACATCTCCTATGGTTAATGCAAGTAATGTTCCAACAAATACAATACCGATACTAAATACAGATAAAAATTTCTTGATTGTAAAATTATTGCCAATATTAACAATAGACTGTTCTGAAGTTCCTTCTATATCCTCATACTTATGATTATAATAGGTGTAGCAAGAATGATTAGTAATAAACATTAGTAATATTATTATAGTACATAGTTTATACGCCTCTATTGGATATATATACGTAATTAATGCTAAGACTCCAATCAAAACAAAGAGGATATTAATTGCAAGTTCGGATGATTTTTGACTTATCTCAAAGAACCTTTCATCATAAGTTTGTTCAAAATGTTTTTTACCATTATTATTTTTATGGGTATTCCTATTTGGCAAATATGTTATTATCCCCGCTATAATAGATCCTGACCCTATAACAAACATTAAGTTATTATTAAAATAATATTTGCTTGAAAAAACAAAAGTTAAGCCTATAATAATCTCAAATATAGACAGATAATATCGTAGTGCATAGTTTTTTGCGAATTTTTCCACGACTCATTCCTCCTCAAAGATAAATACTTCTTCAATTACTGTACCAAAAAATTTAGCAATTTTATGAGCAAGTAATATTGACGGATTATATTTTCTATTCTCTAACGAATTTATTGTTTGTCTTGATACCACCATAATATTTGCTAATTCTTGTTGGGTTAATTGATTTTCTTCTCTTAACTTTTTAATTATATTCTTCAAAATTTTTCTCCTTTTATCAAGCTAGCTTTACATATATTATATAATTGCTTTTTTTACTTGTCAAGTTAGCTTGACAATAGATTTTAATAGGCCATTAAAGTCGAGGCACTTAATCATGTTCCTGTTTCACTAAATCCTGCTCAAAAAAATGTTATGTTATATTCGTTTATGTAAATTATATTAGAAAAAAATATTGACAACAGTATGATATTTACAGATAATATGGTTAGTGTACATGGAGCGTATGGTGTGTATTAAACACATTAACAGTTAGTTAGGAGATGTAAAAATTCATGCAAGATTTAAAAGCAAGATTAATTGAATCAATTATGCATTCTATTATTATAATGATAATCTCATTGTTCATAACATATCTAATCATTATAAATTTATCTAATATATTTTGGATGTCAATGATCTCTATAATTGGAGCGATATTCTTAATAATTTATATTAAAAAGCCATACGACAAAGAATGTTTAATCATTAATAGTTGGTTATGTATGATATTTGCAATTTTTATTGGAATCTTAATTGGAAAGATTGTTCCATTATCAAATTTAATTGGAGTAAGTATCGGAATACCAGTATTCGATATAATCAGTTTTATGAAAATCGGTTCAAAAACTACAAATGCTAAAGTTATGTCAAATAAAAATTTAATGTCAAAATTAATAGTATATGGTAAGTCATTTAAAAATAATAATCCAATACCAACAAAAGGGTTAGGGGATTTTTTATTTTATACAATACTACTTTCAGGCATATATAAAGTAAGTAATGATTCTAATTTTGTATTTTATGGGGCATGTTTAATATTTTTAGGATGTGCAATAAATTGGATTATAGTTTGTTTTATATATAATAAGAAATGGTATAAGGGGTTCCCAGCAACATTTATCCCTCTTATGTCACTATTACCATTATTTTTGAAGCTTGTAAATTGAATGTTTAGTTCATAAATATTGTTAACATAGCTTTATAATAATCAATAAAAAGTGCCTGTTTCATTGCCAACTATTGATATGGGACATATTATATATATAATATGCCCCATATCAATAGTTAGTTATAAAGTCTTCCCAATGCGTCTGCTCCAAGTATAGCTGCATATACATCATCTACAGTAACCGCAAATGGCATATTATGAATAGTTTCTCCCACTGCGCAGGAAGTTTCAGCGACCCTTCTTATATCTTCTTCTTTTATTTCTTTGATTCCCATTTCTTCTAAAGTAACAGGCAATCCTAAATCAATACAAATGCCTATAACATCATCGAGTTCTTCTTGTGGGCTATTTTCTAAAACTAATTGAGCTAGTAATCCAAAGGCTACTTTTTCTCCATGATATAAGTGATGACATTCCTCAAGAACTGTGAAACCATTATGAATTGCATGAGCAGCTGCTAGCCCACCACTCTCAAAGCCTATACCACTTAAGTATGTGTTAGCCTCTATTATATTTTCAACTGCTGGAGTACAAACTCCTATTTCTACCGCTACTTTGGCTTTAATACTATCTTCTAATAAAGTATTATAACAAAGCTCTGCTAAGGCATAAGCAGCTTTGGTAATTTTACCGCCACTCATATTTGATGCATTAGATTGCTTGCAAGCTCTTGCTTCAAAATATGTCGCTAATGCATCTCCTATGCCTGCTACTAATAATCGAGCTGGGGCCTTAGCTACTATTCCTGTACCAACTAAAACTACATTTGGACTATTTGGTAAAAATAAATATTTGCTGAAACTGCCTTCTTCTGTATATATAACGGAGAGTGAACTGCAAGGAGCATCTGTTGAAGCAATAGTTGGTACTATTACCACGGGTAGATTTTCATAGTAAGCTACAGCCTTAGCAGTATCAAATATTTTACCTCCGCCTATTCCTATAATGACATCGCAATTATTAGTTTTTACGTCTTCTCTTAATCTATCTATTTCGCTGTTGCAACATTCTCCATTAAATTTTTGAAATGTAAGTTTAACGTCTGTCCCTTTAAAGCTTTTATCTATAATTGGTTGGTTTCTCTTGATGCCATTAGAACTTGCAATTATATAAAATGATTTTCCTAAGTTTTTTGTATGTTCGTTTAAGTTTCTTAATTCTCCATTTCCTTGAATATATTTTCCAGGTGATATTATTGTCTTTAGCATTTTTCCAACTCCTATTGTTTAGTGGCATTATTGTTCATATATATTTTAACATCAAAATACGGGTCTTTCTATGAAGCTGGTTAAAAAATTAACATAATGATGTAAAGAATTAGTATAAACTACCGATTTTTTAATGCAATATAGTATTGTTCATAAATTATTATCATATTTGTCATGTTACTGTCACATAATAGGACTAGTATTAATGAATAGGATCCCCCTATAAAATAGATATTTACAAATAACACCGGATAGATACCGGTGTTATTTTTTTGCATTAAATTTCAGGTTTATTGCTATAAAAATCAATGTAATTGCTGATTGTAATAAATAGCTAAAAATCTTATAATGATGAAAGGCGATTAGAAAATGAGTGGGCATTTTTAGTTTGTTTAATAATGAAAATAAAGTAGAATCTCAGTAAAATAGATAAGTGCAACCAGTAGTTGACAATAAGAAAGCTGGAGTTGGTAGCTTTTTTATAACTATTTTCGTAGGATGGATATGGAGGTGTTAATAGTGAATTTTTCAGAAAGACTACGAAAATCAAGAAAAGAGAAAGGATTTTCTCAGGAAGAGTTAGCTGATAGAATAGGAATATCGAGACAGGCTGTTTCAAAATGGGAGTCAGGTCAATCAAATCCTGATACTAATAATTTAATAATGCTAAGTGAATTATATGGAATAAGTTTAGACGTTTTACTAAAAGGAGATCATGAAAAAGTAGAAGAGATAACAAAAGTCATTAATAGAAGGTTCCATTATGAATATAAAAGCAAGAGAAAAATTTTTGGAATTCCATTAGTTCATATTAATATTGGACTAGGAATTTATGAAGCAAAAGGAATAATTGCAATGGGAAATATTTCGAGGGGATTAATATCATTAGGAATAGTTTCGCTAGGCATGTTAAGTTTTGGGGTTGTAGCGATAGGGCTGATAAGTATAGCAAGTATAGCTATAGGTATTTTAGGTGCTCTAGGGGGAATTGCCATTGGTACTATTGCCATAGGGGGAGTAGCAATGGGAGTAATTACCCTTGGAGGGTTATCCATTGGAATGTATTCAGTAGGTGGTTGTTCAATTGCATCAGAAATAGCAATAGGTAATTATGCAAGGGGACATATAGCAATAGGAAGTAGTGCCAATGGGGTGAGAACTATTATTGATACATCATCTAATGGTAATTTTGCCAATATTACAGCTGCGCAGATAGAAAATTTAATCAAAGAAGAGTATCCAAAATTATGGGATCCTATTGTACATTTTATGACAATGTTTTTATAGGGAGGATACTCAGGGAGAAAATTTGTTTAACATAATGATAAGTAGATCTTTTCAACAATATTAATTAGCCTGTATTTGCAATATATATGTGAATACAGGTTAATTTTTTGAGTATCTGGAAACAAATAATTACTTCAAATATTATTTACGACGTAACAATGTTATGTTACACTAAATGTATAATAAAAAAACAATATTGTTAAATAACCTCAAAGCATAAAAGGAGTGGCAATATGGATAAAGAGTTAATAACGAAAAAAGAGTTGCTAGAAGTCACGAATGTTTCCTATGGGCAGTTGTATAGATGGAAAAGGAAAAGTCTTATACCAGAAGAATGGTTTATAAAAAAATCTAGCTATACAGGTCAAGAAACCTATTTCCCAAGGGAGGAAATATTAGATAGAATAGAAAAAATTATTAATATGAAAGGGGATGCATCATTAGATGACCTGGCACAAATGTTTTCACCACAGTTAGCGGATGTGTTTTTAAATGAGAGCGAGTTATTAAAAAAGAAGATTGTTACGAAGCAGACATTAACAATGTATAAAAACATCTATGGAGAAATAAAAACATTTTCTTTTAAAAAAATCTTATATATTTCACTATTAGAAAAGAGCTTAGTATCTGGTAATGTATCTTTAGAAGAAAGTAAACTTATAATAGAGACTTTAGAAGGAAATTATAAGTCGTTAGAAGGTAAAAATTGCGAGATGATTTTTTTAAGAAAATTTGGGATGGCGCTATGTTTTTTAATTACTGTTCCTAATGAGGTTTATATAGAAAAAGATGCAAAAATAGTATTAAGGCTTAATATTTCACAGTGCATCGAGGATCTTAAAATTAAAATTTAACGACATTTCAGCTCCGCAGGAGATGATTTAATATAGAAAAATATGGGAGGTTTAATATGGAAAAGATGAATAATAATGATATAAAAATAAACGGCTCAGGAAGTTCAGGTGGTGGAAAATATAATAGTGTAATTATAAGTGGGTCAGGAAAAATTAACGGTGATTTAGAGTGCATAGACTTTAAAACTAGTGGTTCATCAAAAGTTGCAGGTAAATTAAAAGCAGAAAGTATAAAAATCAGCGGGTCTGCAAAAATTGAAGGTGATGTAGAAGTAGGAGATATAAAGATAAGTGGATCCTCTCATATCGTAGGAAATGTAAAAAGCAAAAGCATAAAAATAAGTGGATCAACTCATATAGAAGGAAGCCTATACGGAGAAGAAGTTAGTGTAGCGGGCTCAGTGAATATAGGGAAAAATTGTGAAACGGAATGTTTTAAGGCTAGTGGTGGTTTTAAAATACAAGGATCATTAAATGCAGGACAAGTAAATGTTAAACTAGGTGGGAAATGCATTGTAAAAGAAATTGGTGGCGAGCATATTGAAATAAAAATTAATTTTTTTGACAATTCTTTGGTTAGAAAAGTAATTGATAAAATGTTTAATTCAAGAAGTGAGTTAACCACAGAGCTAATAGAAGGGGATGATATATATATCCAAAACACCAATGTAAAAATAGTAAGAGGAGATAATATTACGGTAGGTGAAGGTTGTAATATAGGGCTTTTAGAATATAAGGGAGAGATTAATATTTCCGATGCGTCCATAGTTAAAGAGGTAAAGAAGCTATAAATGTAATTAAAGTAAAACTTAATTATCTATTGAAGGTGTTTAAAAGTATGTATTTATTGTATAATCATAGGATATTATCATAAAGTATAAAAGGAGAAATTATGAGTTTAGCTTTTCTAAATATGATTATATATATCATCAGAAATATATTATTAATTAAACAAAATATTTTTTGGTCGAGATTTCTTATAGTGAGGCTTTAAAATCTATTCCCAAAATAGTTATTATAAACCATAGATTAGAAAAATTATTAGTTGAACAATTTATTATTAGTAAGAAACAGTAGTAGGGTTAATCAATAGACGAGGATTAGAAAATTAGTTTTGAAAAAATTTAGAAGATTGGTAGGCGAGTGTTATGAAAAGAGTATTTGCACCGGGATGTGCATTAATGATTTATAAACCAGAGTTAGGGAAAAAAGTACTGGATTTTTTAAATAGTGAGTTAGGAGATATAGATGAATATTTAATTTGTTGTAATCATAAACCTAATTTGGAAAATGGAACACAAATAATAAATGTCTGTGCTGGTTGTGATAGACGGTATAGGGAACTTTATGAAGAAGTAACGACAATTTCACTTTGGGAGATATTAGCTGAGGTAAAAACATTCCCATTCCCAGATTATAAAGGAATGGAAATGACTATACTTGATCCATGTCCTACTCGAGATCAGGAAAGAGTGCATAATGCAGTAAGAGTGCTATTGAAAAAAATGAATATCAATTTGGTAGAACCAGAAAAGACGAGAACAAATGGTACTTGTTGTGGAGATAGCTTTTATGGTGTTCTTTCTGTGGAGCAGGTTAAGGAGCAAATGAAAAAACGTGCTCACGAGATGCCTGCTAGCGATGTTGTTGTTTATTGTGTTTCTTGTTCTAAATCAATGTATATAGGTGGTAAGAAACCGAGGTACTTAGTAGACCTTTTATTTGGAGAGGATACAATACCGGGGACATTTGAACCAGATGATTGGCACGGGCAACTTAATAATTTTATAAATGAACATTAAAAATTTTTTAGTTTCAACAGGTACTATTTTTAAAGTATACTCACGAGGGCAATTATATGCCTTCTTTTTTTATCTCCAATAAGTCCCAAAACAAGCCAAATGGAATACCTGCACGTTTTCTGAATTCGCTTTTATCAAAATTTTATTATACTAAACATATAAGTCATTTAAGCTTGACTGAAGTTAGTTTATTTGACAAAGCCATATTTGTAAATTTGTTAATGCTAATTAACGAATTCAATAATACCAAGTATTATTAGCAATATACCTGAAAATAAGGGTGCGTATTTGCCCAAAATTTCACCTAATACATGATTACCTACGGCCTCACCAAATATAATTGTAAGAATACTTAATATAAATGTAGATATGACTGTAAGTTGAATATTTACTCCGGTTATACTTGCAGCTACTCCGGTTCCTAAATTGTTAAAGGTTAATCCGAATGCTACAATGAGAGCTTCTTTCATATTTATATCGCCAGAGTTATCTAAATCTGATTCTTCAGCATAATCAATCATTTCACTAATGTTTTTCAAGGCAAGTGCCTTTGAATTAGTCTTATTTAAAAGATTTACTATACTTTGGATTATAAAATATAATCCCAATATAATAATAACTATAGCACCTAAACCATTAGCTATTGAGTGAGGTAAAAATTTTGATATATATGCTCCAATTAACATAGATAAAAGTGTTCCTACGGATGTTACAATGGCTATTATAAGATTTGCAATTATACCTATTTTTACTTTCTTTATTCCGTAAGCTATTCCTACAACAGCGTTATCTAGGTTAGAGGATAAGCTAAATGATAATGCTGATATAATTAATGACATATAGGTTCTCCCTTTTCATTATTTACATTTTAATATATGGGTTATAACCTTATAAGGTGAAGAATTATCTTCAATGGAAAAAGTGTATAACATCAAAAAGGGATATCTGATGAGAAAAACTAATGAGAGTAGTATTAATATATAAAAAAATTAGGATACTATTTATAGTATCCTAATCAATGAGTTTTTGTGTTATCTACTACGTAATGCGTCTATCGGATCCATTTTTGAAGCCTTTAAGGATGGATAAAAGCCTGAAATCATACTTAAAACTACGCAGAATAGTAAAATTAAACCAGCATCTGCAAGTGGCAATTTAGCTACTTCCATATAAGGAGCATTTGCAGAGATATTCTTTAAGAAACCATAAACTGCTGAATTGATGAGTTTAGATGCACCTAAAGTAAATAGTAATCCTATGCCCGCTGATAAGACGCCAATAATAAATGATTCTGCAACGAAAATATTCAAGATATCTTTTTTTCGTGCGCCCACGGCGCGGAGAATACCTATTTCCTTAATTCTTTCAAGTACAGAAATATAAACAACTATTGATATCATTAGAGCTGCTACAAGAATTGATATTCCGGAAAATCCCATAAGTGCATAACGCACTTGTTTCATTGCTCCATCAACTTGCGAAGATATAGTTTTACCGGTTAATTCAAATTTGTATTTATCTTGTGAATCATTTAATTTTTGGAGGCTTGCATCTAAGTCTTTAGTATTACTAGAATATAAAACTAAGGAAGGGCTTTCCAAAGTTGTTTTATCTATTTTAAACTCTTTTTCATAAAAATTAATTGCCCAATCACTCGTTGCGTAATAGGTATCAATTAAAGTTGTAGTATTGGCAATTCCGGCGATCTTCCAAGCTTTCACAATGGGTACTTCAGGAATACCACTTTGCTCACTATGTGGATTAGAACCTTGTTTTAAATAGCGAACGTACATATTTTTACCAATTAAGTCCTTGAGATCACCACCATTTTTTTCTAAATCCTTCGCAGTGGAAAGTGAGATAACAATTTCATTTGTGGAACCTGCTTCTGGAAGGCTGCCATATTGAATGTCATTTTTAACATCTTCTAGCACCCCTGGAGCCATCATCATAACCAATTTTTCTCTAGTGGATTGGTCGGACAGTTTAGTCATCAATTTTTCATCTTTAATTATGCTTTTATCTAAAGAATAAAATTGTGCAACAGGAATTCCTTTGCCTCCAATTTGAAAGTAATAGGCATATATATTTTTATCTAAGGACATAACTGAGTTTATATCACTATATTTTAGAGGCTTAATATTTTTTAGAGACTTATCAGTATTTTCTTTTAACCCTACAGTTATTGCATTTGTTGGAAATATGCCTTTAACTTGAGTATCAACTGCATTAGTTGTACCTGAAGTAATAGCTATAGCTAAGGCAATTCCACAAATACCTATAGAAGTACCAATAGCTGTTGCTAGGGTTCTACCTTTTTTAAGCCATGCGTTACGAAGTGATATTTTTAAGGATGATAAAAAGGACATTTTTGATTTTGTTTCTATTTTTTCTATAATAGGCGCAGCGGTTGACACCGAGGCCATATTTTCTTCAATAGAAATTAACTTACCATCTTCCATTTTAACAATTAAATCTGCATAAGCCTTAGCAAGGTCCGGTGCATGGGTAACCATGAGTACTAGTTTATCTTTTGAAATTTCTTTTAATAATTCCATAACTTGCTCACCTGTTTTAACGTCTAAGGCGCCAGTTGGTTCATCGGCTAAAATTATTTCTGGATCATTAGCAAGAGCACGGGCAATAGCAACACGTTGGCGCTGTCCACCTGACAGAAGGTTTACTTTCTTCTTCATTTGATTTGATAGTCCAACTTGCTCTAAGAGGCTACATGCTTTTTTCGTTTTATTTTGCTTAGATATTCCTGATAAATCTAAAGCGAGTTCCACATTTTGGATTGATGTTAGTGAATTAAGCAAGTTAAACTGTTGAAAAATAAAACCCACTGTATTTTTTCTATAAGTGTCTAAATCTTTTTCTCCGGCCTCTTTTAAAGATTTTCCGTTAACAATAACATCACCTTCAAAATCCTTATCCAAAGCTCCTATTAAGTTCATCATTGTTGTTTTTCCGCAACCAGAAGGTCCAACAATTGCCACGAGTTTTCCATTAGGTAAATCAAAAGAAACATCATCTAATGCTATAACCTGGTGCTTACCGATTTTATATGTTTTTCTTAAATTTTTAATTTTTAACATTTACTATTCCTCCTATTCATCACGCAATGCGTCGATAACTTGAATTTTAGTTGCTCTTTTAGATGGAAAGTGTCCCGCTAAAACTGCGACTAATATACTGATAACAATTAGTCCGGCAATAGTTACAAAGGGAATTTTAATATCTGTAAATGGGATACCGGTTAATGGGATATTTACGATATTATCTGCATTAATATTTAATACATTATTGATTATTCTATTTGCAATTGGTTGTATTATAAAAGCTACTAGAACTCCAGTGACCCCTGCAAAAAGACCAATTAAGGCAGACTCAGCTTGGAAAATACGAGCAATATCTTTATTTCTTGCTCCCACAGCTTTTAAAATACCTATTTCCTTTTTACGCTCAAGTACACTTGAGAAAATTACAATCCCTATTAAAATTGTTGAAACTACGAGTGCTAGTGATATAAATACAATCATAACCGCCTCGGCCAAATTAATTAAAGTTTTGATAGCAGTTTTAACCATAACAATTTGTGAGGTTGCGGAAAAGCCTTTTGTTTCCGTCATTTTATTTCCGCCAATACCGCCATTTTCCTTAGCATTAATGTAATTTAATACAGCTTCATTGTTATGAACGTCTTTTATAACCACTTCTGCATTTACTATGCGGTTTTCTTTTCCTATAAAATAGCCATCATTTTTTAGCCATGTATTAACTGCATCATAAGAATAATATGCAGAGGCTGAGCTTAAGGCTATTTCATCCACAACACCGACAACTTTAAAATCCTGTGTATATTTTTTACCTAGAATTTCATCTCCTGTGATTGGATTTGTGGTTTTCTCCTGAATTATTACCTTGAGTTTCTTACCAATGGCTTTTGTATAATCATCTTTATCTGGGTTCATGCCATACATTTCAATTACATTTTTAGCCATATCCTTATTTACTAATAATTCATTCTTATTGTCCGTTGGTACACTACCTTTTAGTGCATGCTCAATGTTTGTAAGATAATTTTCACCAGCTAAGGAGTTAAAGGGAATATCCTTTAATTCTTTATTATTTGCTTCAAAAGAAGTAATATCTTTAACATTTAGGTCTTCTCTAACATTTAATACGTCGGGATTTTTCTTAATGCTGTCATAGACATTTATATTCTTTGGGTAATCAGTTTTTTCAATCGCCGCATCTTTAAACTTCATAGATGCTTGTATTATGTTAGCACTAGCAAAAGAATTTGTTTGAATATCTATGTAATTAGTTGCCCCATTGCTAAGCCCGATAACTAATAAAATACCTGCTATTCCAATTGAACCAGCAATAGTGGTTACGACTATTCGTCCCATTTTCTCTTTAATATTTCTAAGGGATAGTTTTATGGCATTTCCAAAAGACATGCTACCATCTTTCTTTTTTAGCTCTGATTTTAAACTATTTTTTTCAGATTCATTAATTTTCTCGTCTTTTTGAATTTTACCATCTAGAATAGCTACAACGCGGGTAGAGTATTCATATGCGAGTTCTCGGTTGTGAGTAACCATAATAATTAACTTATCACGAGCAACATCTTTAATAAGCTGCATAATTTGAATCCCTGTTTTTTTATCAAGGGCTCCTGTTGGCTCATCTGCTAGTATTATGTCTGGATCATTTGCAAGGGCTCTTGCTATAGCTACACGTTGTTTTTGGCCTCCAGATAATTCACCTGGCTTATGATCCATATGTTTTTCCAGGCCTACCTGTTTAAGTAAGCTTTCTGCACGCTTTATACGATCCTTTTTTGATAGACCGATTAAATTCATAACAATTTCAACATTTTCAAGTGCTGATAAATGTTCAATTAAATTAAAGGATTGAAAAATAAAGCCTATATTGTTTTTACGATATAAATCCCAATTCTTTTTTTTGTATTTTTTAGTTGATTTTCCCTCAATAATTAAATCACCTGAAGTTGGCCTATCGAGGCCAGCGATTATATTTAAAAGTGTGGATTTTCCACAGCCTGACGGTCCGAGAATTGAAACCAATTCCCCTTTTTCAAAATTAAGATTTACAGAGCTAAGAGCGTTGAAACTCTTCTTTTTTTCAATAGTATATTCCTTTGAAAGATTGTTTAATGATAAAAGCATAAATAACTCCTTTCGAATCCATTAGTGTATTTCCATTTTTGAGCTTATACATTTATAATAGCAATTGAATCTTAAATAAGCCCTGTGTTAATCTTAAATCTACCTTAAATCATCCCCTGGGTCGCTGCATTAACAACTTCTGACGGAGCTTTAGATTACCACTTATAGATGTGGAAGACTTCCTTCTGAAATGTCGTTAAATAACAAAGGAACTCCCTCAAGATAGAAACAAATTCTAAAGTGAGATAGTTCCTTTAGTTATTCTAATTTGATGATAAATTTACAGCCTTTTCCTATAGCAGTTTCAAGGCTTATTCGTCCATTATGTTTCTCGATTATAGTCTTAGTAATTGCAAGTCCGAGGCCCGTACCTCCAGTTTGAGAGTTCCTTGCGCTATCCACTCTTTTAAAGGGCTCAAATATTTCAGCGGATAGGTCCAGAGGAATTCCAATTCCATTATCCAGAATTTCTAGTACTACTTTGTTAAAAGAATTCTTTAATAAAATTTTTATTTCTGTACCTCGCTTATTATATTTTAAAGCGTTATTAAGAATGTTAATGAGGGCTCTATCCATTTGTTTCACATCAATAAGAACAACTTTTTTATCGAATGGTATCTCAAAAGAATATTTAAAACCAGCCTCTTCGATTTGAGGTATTAATGAGGCTATAAGCTCTCTTAAATATTCACAAATATCTACGCTTTTAAGATTAAGCTTAAAATCTGAGCTCCCCATTTTAGATAATTCAAATAAATCTCCTATTAAACTATTGGCTCTTGAACTATTATTTATTATAATGCCCAAAAACTTTTCTCTGTCACAGTCCGATATATCCTTGTTATTCATTAGTAAATCAGAGTATCCCATTATATTAGAGAGGGGAGTTTTTAAATCATGAGATATATCTAGTATTAGTTTTCTCCTATTATCTTGAGATTTTTCTTTTAGATTTTTCTCGCTTTCAATTTTTTCTGCCATTATGTTGAAAGCATCTTTAAGCTCCCCAAATTCGTTTGTCGATCTCAAATCAACCCTGGCAGAATAATCACCGCCTGCAATTGTTGTAACTCCACTTAATAATTTTTTTAAAGGTTTTACAAAATTATTAGAGGTTAACCGTGAGTAAATAATAAGCCCAAGGATAAAAGAAGTAATATTAATTAAACCACCTAAAATTAGAATAAATATAAAATTGTCTATGGCTCTAGGAATTCCATTTTTATCGAAAAAAATGCCATTAACGAATTGAGTTTTAATAGGAATAACTATTTTTAACCAAAAATCACCGTTGTTATTATAGCGTACATTATAATAATATTCTTCTTGATGCTTGCCGCTATTAATTAAGAATTCACTAAACTCACTCTTAGTATATTGTTCTATATTCTTCGGATTTATTCCCCTTGAAAAAACAACCTTATAATTTTTGTCAATTACCTGAACCCCACCTTTATATTTTAAAACCTGAGAAAAATCTATATTCTCATAGTCATCTCTCATAATTTGAGAAGCTGATAGTTCTGGTATTTCATCATGTTTTATTAATCCCTTAAAGCTTACTGAAATGATTAAGGACACTATAATGAAGATTATTGTAGAAAAAATAAATAGTAATAAATAATTTAACAAAAGCATGTTTGCAACTTTCTTTTTTTTCATACTTTATTCCTTAGCCCTAAGTTGTTTTCCAGCTTATAACCAATTCCTCTTATAGTTTTTAAGTACTGAGGATACTTTGGGTTATCTTCAATCTTGTCTCTTAAATGGCTAATATGCACCATGATTGTATTATCATCGCCATCGCAAAAGTAAGCATCTTCCCATACCGCTTCATAAAGTTGCTTTTTTGTATATACTCTTCCTACGTTTTCCATAAAAATTTGAAGTAATTTTAGCTCCTTTGCATTACATTCTAATTGTTTATTATCTTTATATACACTGTAACTATTTTTATCAAAAGTTAAATCTCCTATTTGAATAATTAACTTATCGGGTATTTTTAGCGCCATTTTGTACTTGTAGGATCTTCTTAGTTGCGCATGGACCCTTGCGATTAGTTCAATGGGATTAAAGGGTTTGACCATATAGTCATCAGCACCTAGTCCCAGTCCTAATATTTTATCTGAATCTTCACCTCTTGCGGTTAAAAAAATTACAGGGATTTCACTTGTTTCTCTTATCTTTCTCAGTAAATTGAAACCATCAAGCCCCGGCATCATTACGTCAAGAATAGCTAAATTGATTTCGTTATTCTTAAATATCTCCAAAGCTTTTAACCCGTTTTCTGCATCATATACCGTAAAGGCTTCTTTTATAAGATGTAATTCCAATAGTTGCCTTAAATCCTGATTATCCTCTGCTATTAAAATATTTAAGATGTCCACCTCCATGTCTAAAATTTACTCTTTAACGACAGTTCAGAAGGAAAGTCACCCACTTCTATAAGCGAGAGTACCTACTATAAGTAGGAGTTACTTACCCTAACAATAGAAAACTTCAGTGGGGGTATAAATCTCCTTCTGAAGTCGTTAATATTGCAGCACCGCAGGTGATGATTTAATTATGCCCTAGGGTGTAGAAATTATCAATTAATATTATTAAAATTAATTGTCTCAATCAGAAAGTCGTTGTGCAAACAGTTTTAAATTATTAGTATAACAGTTTTAAATAACAATATATATGATAAAATAATAGGTATATATAATTTAGAAAGTTAAGGGGGAAGTATAAATGGCTGATCAAAGACTTAACAAACTTGCAAAGCTACTTGTGAATTATTCTACTAAGGTTAAACCAGGTGATTTTGTATTTGTATCTTGTGATGAGGTTGCAAGACCTTGGATGGTAGAGGTAGTAAAGGAAGCTGTGAAGGCAGGTGCTCATGTGGAAACTGTATTAACTTCGCAGGAGGTATCAGAAATAAAACTTAAATATAGCAGTGAGGAGCAGCTTCTTCAAGAAAATCTGCTTTTTAAAACTATGCTTGAAAAGGCAGATGTGTGGATTTCTGCTTGGGGAAGTAGAAACACAAAGACAAACTCAAGAATTGATGCAGATAAATTTAAAATGTATTCCCAAGGGGAAGCAAGCTGGAGAAAAATATATTCTGAGAAGATGGGCAATGGGTCGTTAAGATGGTGTGGCACACAATTTCCTACTTATGCAGATGCTCAGGAAGCTTCAATGAGTTTTAGCGATTATGAAGACTTTGTTTATGGGGCAGGACTACTTGATGCGAAAGATCCAGTAGCAGAATGGAAAAGGATAAGCGCAGAGCAAGAAAGATGGGTTAGATACCTTGATACTAAAAAAGGATTACAGTTTATTTCTGAGGGAACAGACATCAAAGTAAATATAGAAGGAAGAAAATGGATAAACTGCGATGGAAAAGAAAATTTTCCAGACGGAGAGATATTTACTTCACCTGTTGAGGACGGAGTGGATGGAGTAATTACCTTTAGCTTTCCAGGAATATATATGGGTAAAGAAATTGAAGGGATAGTTTTAGAGGTTGAAAAAGGAAAGGTGGTTAAAGGATCAGCCACGAAAGGAGAGGACCTACTTAAGGCACTTCTTGAAACGGATGAAGGAGCACATAGCTTTGGTGAGGTAGCTATAGGCACCAACTATGGCATTGTGGATTTTACAAGAAATATGCTTTTTGATGAAAAAATTGGTGGGACGGTGCATATGGCTATTGGCGATTCAATGCCTGAAGCAGGTGGACTAAATAGATCTACTATTCACTGGGATATGCTTTGTAATATGAGAAATAGTGGGAAAATTTATGCGGACGGTGAATTATTCTATGAAAATGGAAAGTTTATTGAAGGCATATTAGAAAAGTATAAATTATAATATAAAAGATAGGATTTCCTATCTTTTTTTATCCTGAAATTTGTAAAAATTATTTACTTTTTTCTATTTAATTGCTCTGCAATAATTATTGATAAATACTTACCAGTATTTTTTGCTTCCGAAGTAGTATTAGTATAGGAGCCTAGTTCAATTAATACTGCATTACCACTTCTATTCTGGTTATAAAAACCAATTCCGCGATTAACAAAAGTAATTTCTAGCCCTCTTAAAAGATTAGGATACAATTTATTTGATATTCCTATCATGGAATCTATCAATTTTTTCTGTTGAGCATATTTGGGGTTTTGCTGTGCGATTACAAACATAAATTGGGCAACATTTTCCCCGTCTATTTTCGTCGTTACTGTATTCTTATCGTTTACACTATCTCTATGTAAATCAATAATTAAATCAAAATTTTCATATACTTTTAAATACTTATCTAGAGTAACACCAGATTTCTTGTAGGCTTTAGGATAATATGGCTTATCATTTACCGTTTTATCATGTATAACGGCGATTCCATATTTTTTTTCTAGGTTCTCCTTTATTACATCCCCTACAGCACATACATTTCTTGTTTGATCTGTACTACTGTTAGTTTTAGAGGTATCATTATCCGAGGTCCGATAAGCTTCTGAGGTATGAGTATGATATATTAGGACTCGAGGCTTTTTTCTATTTAAGGGTTGTTTCAAGTCTGGACCAGGGAGATTTGAAACAACATTTGGGTCTTCAGACTTATTTACCTGATTTTCAATTAATTTAAAGGGTATAACTGTTTTTATATTTTCGCCTTCATTGTTAGTGCTATTTTCATTTTTAATTTCATTATTAACATCCTGTTTTCCAGTGTTTGGGGAATTAATTGAAGCTAATGTAAGGTTAACAACCTTAATATAAAAGTGATTTTGAAATTTTCGTTCATTGCTTGCATTAACACTTTTAGTTAAAATTAAGCCTAATAAAATAATAATGAGAAACGTGGAAATACTTAAAAACATTCTTCCACTATCATCTTTTTTAACAACTTTACGCCTCATCTTGATCCCCCCACTACATTTTTATCTTTTATTTAGATGAAGTCTTTTGAGTATTTTTTAATGCTGAAACGAGTGCATTTACACAAACTTCAATATCGCTGTCGCTGGATATATTATTTCCAAGCTCAATAACTGTTGAATTGTTAGATAAATCTTCATTGAAATAAGATATTCCAAATTGATAAAAGTACATTTCGGATTTAACTTCTTTTGAATTTTTAATATTTCCTAATAGACTGTCAACAAATTTTTTATTTGCTTTATAACGCGGGTTTCTTTTAGTAAATTGAAATACCATTTTTCTCGCATTAGATTTTTCATTTTCTATTATATTGGAGTGTATGTCTATTAAAATAGTATTTGAATATTGCTTGACATTTTTTGTTATTAAAGCACGTGCAGCTTGATATGATTTATTATAGTCTGCCGGTGGGTCACACTTTATAAAATGGCTATTAAAACCTTCTTTTACAAGTTTATTGCTCAATAAAGCACCCACGTCAGATACTTTCATTCCAGAGGGATAAGCTTCATCAGCGTGACTATTGTAAATTACTATGTCAGCTGAAAATGGTACTATAGAATAAGTATTATCACTTGTTGATTTTTTTATAATAGCTGCTGAGGCTGTATTTGGTGTGTTTTTAACTGTACTTTTATAAGTTATTACTGGTGTTTTTACTTGCAATGTTGTAGCTTTAACAATATTTTTATCAGAGATTATGTTTGAAGTGTTTATGGCAATACCGAGCCCTCCTATAATAACGAAAACGACCGTCCCAAGTAATATACCTTTGAAATTTATCTTCCTATAGTTTGAAATCATAATAATCCTCCTTTTTATTTCAAAACTATTTAAAACCATTGAAGTAGTTCCTATAAGTCTATTGCTTTTGCCAGCCAGCTCCAATACTTTTATTATTGTATTTCCATATTGCAGGTTTTCGCTAGCTCCTAAATAAGAAATAACCTGACCATCGCAGGAAATTTCACAGTCTTGTCTCATTTTATGAAAAGCATAGAGCAAGAGAGGATTAAACCAGTAAATTATGGACAATAAAGTAATAGCATAATTTATAAATATATCCTTGTTTTTCAAATGGGTTAATTCATGCATTATAATATATTTAAACTCTTCATCACCAATATTGGCGGCTACACTGACTGGAATTAATATCTTTGGTTTAATCAATCCACACAAAGAAGGGCTATTTATTTTTTGCGAATATGATAATTCTACCTCAGTTCTTATATTCATAGCTTTCTTGCATTTATTTAGAATTTCTCTATGTGTGCTGTTTATATTTTTTATAGACGTTCCAACAATATCCTTTAATTTTTTATATCCTGTAACTAATATCGCTATTGATAATGAGGTGCCCAATATCCATATAAAACAAAACACTTTTTCAATATTAACTTTGTGGTTTAAAGGAATACGGTTAGCCTTACTAATTACACTTTTATTTGAAGGGTGCATCGCATTTATTGATATTGGATCGCTTAAGGTTACATTTGTAAGTTCTTTTGAAGAATTACTTTGTGTTATTTGTGTAGCTTTATTTGTAGTACCCTGTACATGAAAATTTTCATATAAATTAGAAATGTTTAAAGGGTTTTGTGGCCCAAATGGAATTATTAATTTTATAATTAATATTAACCATATATAATAGTGGAAAGTAAAATTTAGTTTATTTCTAAATATTCCTTTGAAAATTAATATCATTAGTACAATTACGCTACCAATTAAAGATGAAAGTACAATCATCTCAAAAATATTTAAAAAATCCACACGCATCAACCTTCCCTTTTACTTGATTGGTTTAGTATATCTTTTAATTCCTCTATATCTGTTTCAGATATTTCTTCTGATTGGGCGAAAGTTAAGATCATAGATTTAATAGAGCCATTAAATACCCTATTAATAAAGGAGTGACTTTCAGATTTTATACATTCATCTTCTGATATCAAAGAAAAATATAAATATTCATAACCTAATTTATTAAATCCAATTGCATTTTTATTTAATAATCTGTTTATCAGACTTTTAACTGTAGCTGGTTTCCAATCGGATTTATCCTTTAATTCTTGTATAATATTGATTGATGAAATTTCAGAATTAATCCATATTATTTTCATTATTTCCCATTCAGCATTTGATATCTTGGGAATTTTACACATTCCATATCACCTCATTTCAATTACAACTGTAATTTGTATTATTCTATACTATATTCCTCTAAATAGTAAGTATTACATTTCTATTTAAATAGAACTAAGGAGTAAACCAATAAAGATTTATGATATTACAAATTATGCTTGAATGGAATTTTGAGCTGATAGATTGATATCTTTTTTGCTTTTAGGAATACCTTAATATGGGGTGGTGAATTAGATGAATTGGAAAGAAGAGTTAGTTTTACAATTAAGAAATTTGACTATTGATAAAAATATTATTAGTAGCTTTTTTGTTCCGTGTTAATTGATTTTTAGTACTCAATAATGAGTTACAATTTTTGTGTAGTCATTAAATCATCTTCGCAGGATATGATTTAATAATAAAGGAATCTGAAATAAAATGTGGAATACTAAACTTAATAGGATAATAAATTAAAATTTACCAATTTTTGCTTGGATATTATCGTTGTTATTATTAAAAAATTGGTAGATATAGGATCCTATATCCCTTTGGGGGTAGATAGTAGGGAGAGTGGATGTATTGCATAAAATGAAAAAAGTTTTTGTAAGCGCTAGTATACTAGTAATTATTGCTGCTATAATTTTTAAGTTTGATATACCTAATAAGATATATGCAAAAAAATTCTTAAACATTGATATTGAGAAAGCTAAGAGCATAAAAAATAATATTCCGAAAGATATTTTGGAGAGTATTGTTGAAAGCAGGGATGCAACGAGTGAAAGAAATCAAAGCATAAGGACAATTAATGACTTCAAAAAAGAGTTTCTTTATAAATATGAAAACTTAAAAAATACCCCGGATTATATAGAAGTAGATGAATCAAAAAAAGGAATTTCGGTAGATGGAGAAAAGGCTATAGAGGATATAGAATATATTTTTAAAGAATTGAAGTATGGATATGCTGGTTATAAATATTTTGGAGGAGATGAAAAGTTTCTAAAAGCAAAAGAAAATATTTTAATAGAATTTAAGAAGTTGCAGAAAAAGAATGGCAGAATTGAATGTAACGAATTAGAAAAAGTTATGTGTGAGAATTTAGATTTTATTCAAGATGGGCATTTTTCTATAGGGGGTGGCAGAACATGTAAGGAGTCTATTATGTACACTACTGAAAAATACGAAGTTATAAAAAAGGATAACTCTTATTTTTTGAAATTGAATAACGATATGAAAGGTATTGTTACTATAAATAAAGAGGAGCCTGAAAAATACATTAAGCCTTCTATAGATGAAAATGGAAATATTGTATATAGATTATGTAGATTATATAAGAGTAATGAAGATATGTTATCAATTGACCTAAAATTTAAAGATGGTAATAAGGACAATAATATAAGTATTAACTTAGAGAATACATCAAAAAATTACGTGCATAAAGGAAGTAATAATAGTTATAAATATGAAGAAGTTTATAAAATACCAGTAATTGATTTAAATTCTTTTGAACCATCTGAAAAACTTGAAAAATTTGTGGAAGATGGTAAAAAAATATCTAAGAAAGATTTAGTTATAATTGATTTAAGAGGGAATTACGGCGGGAATGAAATATATGCTTTCGATTGGATTAAAAATTTTACAAATCAAGAGTACAAATCACCGGGCTTTAGTTCAACGCTACTTACTAAAAATTCAAAAGATGCATTGCTTTACAACGGTAAAAAAATGGTGGGACCAAAGGATTATCCTAAATTTGAACAGCAACTTAATGATATGTATAAAAATAAGAAAAGTGATCTTAAATATATCGGTTGGTCAGAAGTAGGACATGATGATTCAACTCATATTAATAATGAAAAGATAATTTTTGTTTTAATGGATAAGAATACAGCTTCAGCAGGTGAAGGCTTTGTAAAGGCATTAAAAAGTTGTAGTAACACATTTTTTATAGGTACAAACACAAGTGGGATGTCAAATATAGGGAATGTGGGATATTATGTTCTACCAAATTCTAAGATCGATATTTTTTTTGGAAATACTCTTTTTGTAGATAATGATTTAGAATGGAGAGATGGATTAGGAGTTTTACCTGACTTCTGGGTTAATTCTAAAGATGAGGAATATAGATTACTTAAATTCATAAAGAATTACTCAGAAGGCAGTATCAAAAAGAATGTGCAGAAATAAGCGGAAATAAGCGGAAATAAGACCAATAATATTAATATAAAACTGTCTAGATTAACTTTATAGTTGATTTAGACAGTTTTTCTCTAATCTCATCAGTAAGGTCCGAACTCGTAATTATAACATCTATATCATCTAAAGTAGCAAATTTATAGGTGCCATCAACATTAAATTTTTCTTTTTCTACAAGTAAAAATACTTCTTTACTATTAGAGACTATAATTTCTTTAACATTACCATCTTCTAATGTAACAGTACCTACGCTATTTGTAATTAAGTTTATTCCAGAACTCCCCACAAAACCTTTATTAAAGGTATATTTAGATATACTCTTAGTTGCCTCTGAACCAAAAACCCCACCAGATTTATTATTATATACTCCACCTATACATATTAGCTTAACGGTTTCATTATCATTAAAAAGGGGTGGTATTAGTGACATATTGGTTATTAAAGTTAAATTTTTAGTACTATTAGATATTAATTTAGCTAACAAAAAGTTGATACTTGAGGTATCTAAAAAAATCACATCTCCATTCTCTATAAGGGAAAAAGCTTTTTGAGATATTAACTCTTTGCTATTTAAGTTTACGTTCATTCTAGTAGTTATAGAGCTGTTTTTAGAGATCTTTCTATTTAGGATAGCTCCACCATAGGTCCTTTGAAGGGCCTCAGATTTTTCTAGTCTTTGTAGATCCTTTCTTATCATACCTTCTGAAACATTAAATCGTTCACTTAGTTCTTTAACTTTTATTCTACCGGTTTCATTAAGTATACTTAAGATTTGTTCTAGTCTTTCTTCAGTAAACATTTAAGCACCTCATCAATTATTATCATTTAGTGTTGTTGCTGATTAATATTATAACATTATTATCTAAACTTACAAAATATATTGAATAAAAACTTTAAATAGTATACAATGATAACAAACAATAGAAAACAACTCAAATTAATTAACAGAAATATTTAAAAGATGTTATAATTTAGCGTGATAAGGTAATGCTTAGCGTGATATTTTATATATTAAGACATTTGAAAAAAAGCTAGCCATGTTAATGGTTAGCTTTTTTATGCATATAGTCACAATGCATAGGCAATATTATAGGATGCTCCGTAACTGTAGTTTTTGTAGCTCCTCTATACAATTTATAAATAGGAGAGCTGTTGAATTAATATATGAATATTTAAAAATTAAAACAAAAAAATCATATAACCATCTTACTGCTCCATTTACCACACCTATCTCCAAAACAGCCTACAGTTTTTTCACCATCTTTTATTTCAATTACTTCACAATTGTTACCACAACCATTGCACTCTATATTTCGAGGGGCAAAATCATTGAAAGCTACTTCAAACCCTTTGAAATTTGTTTTTCCTGTCTTCATAACTGCTTCATTTGCAAGTACTGCCGCTCCAATAGCACCCATTACATCGTAGTGCTCTGGAACATGAATCTCAGTGCCTAAGGCTTTTTCAAAAGCTACTTTAATGCCTATATTCGCTGCAACTCCACCTTGAAAAAATATTTTTGATCGAATTTGTTTTCCTTTCCCTACATTGCTTAGATAATTCCTAACCATTGCCTCACAAAGACCTCCTATTATATCGTCCTCATTATATCCAAGCTGTTGCTTATGTATCATGTCAGATTCCGCAAAAACAGCACATCTCCCAGCTATTCTTACAGGTGATTTTGACTTTAATGCATACTCTCCAAAATCTTCAATAGGTATCTCTAGCCTTTCCGCCTGCCTATCAATAAAAGAACCTGTGCCTGCTGCGCAAACCGTATTCATTGCAAAATCTGTCACTATGCCATTTTTTAATAGTATTATCTTTGAATCTTGACCTCCAATTTCTAATATAGTACTTACATCTTTATCAATTTCGAGTGCTGCCACTGCATGAGCAGTAATTTCATTTTTTACTATGTCAGCGCCTATTAAAAAAGAAGCCATATGTCTTCCGCTACCTGTAGTTCCAACTGAGCTTATTTGCTTACTATCGTATTTTTCACTTAGAATTTTAAGTCCATCTTGGATTGCTTTTATAGGTTTACCTTTTGTTCTTAAATATAATTTTTCAATAACTTTTAATGTATTATCTAATAGTACAATATTAGTACTTACAGATCCCACATCAACTCCCATATAGTACATTGTTTTTCCTCCTCTCTAACATATCTACAAATGCTTCTATTCTAGTAATATACCCTGCCTCTCCAGTCATTTCATCTACTATCAAAGTCATTATCGGAAAATCTTTATCATTTGAAATTGCAGTCAAAATTGATTTTGATACAATTTCTGGCATACATCCCATAGGAAAAATTTGAATGGCTCCATCAAAATTCTCTTTTTCAGCAAGGAGTACTTCTCCTATGCACTCTCTAGCGTGCCCACCGATATAATATGGGAGATATTCTCTAGAAGCTCTCCTTATGTCAATTGAGTTAAGCTTTAAAGGGCGAAGTGCTGTATCTTTAATCCACCAACTAGGAGTAAGCATTCGTTTAGTGGCGACCCCATAATCCATAAGTTTATCTTCTATAGAAAGATTAGAAAAGGGTTCAATTATAGTATAAATTTCACCGATAATTGCAATTTTTACTGGGGACTTATGTTTATTAATAGGAATCTCGTTTATTTTATTTTTATATTCTTTTAGAATATTCACCATCTGTGATGGCGAACTTGCTTTCGAAGCATTAAGGGTACATTCTTTTAAAAGGCCCTTAAATTCTCCTTTGGTTACCTCGAATCCTGTTAAATAATGTGCTTTACTTTCAATTTTTTCTATTAGCTCAATTACATTATAGGCTACCTTTAACGCTCTAATTTTTTGAGCTTTACCTAATGGGCTATTACCCGTGATATTGGATAGGCGATTTAAGAATTCTTCTTTACCTATGTCAAAAGGGCTATCAACTACGATAAAAGTCAAATCGTGTCCTAATTTCTTTAGCGCATTCATCTGTAATTCACAGTACTCGCCAAATCTACAGGGACCACAGCTTCCAGGGATAATTATGGTATCCGCTCCAAGATCTATACTCTGTAAATAATTGCCCATCATAATTTTATAAGGTAAGCACATTTCTTCTGGAGAAAACTTTGAACCGAGCTCTAACGCCTCGTTACTACTAAATGGTGGAACTATGCATTCTATACTCAGTCCATCAAATAGTGCTTTAGCTGCAAGATATGTGTTGCCTAAATGTGGAAATGTTATCTTCATTATTATTTTTCCTTTCAATCATATCAATAAAGGCCTCAAGCCTTGTGTCTAGGCCGCCTTCACCAGTATGTTCATCAACTTTTAAAACTAAAAGAGGGAAATCTCCAATTTTTTCTTTAATAAGTTCTAGTACAACAGAGTCTATTCCACAAGCAAAGGATGATATGTATATTGCTCCATCTATTTCATTATTTTTAGCTATACTAGTTGTAAATCCATAAGAATTTGCAGCAAAAGTCCAAAAGGGCCTTTTAAAAAGAGTTTTTACTTCTGCCTTAATTTGTTCCTCCGCCATATATTCCTCTGTTATAACTCCTACACCTAGTTTGTTTAATTTTTTTACTATATTCATATTAATGAAAGTATCGTAAAGATTATATGGATGTCCTACTAAAGCAACATTTTTTTTAAAGCCTTCATCTTTAATCCCAAATTTAAAATTCCTCTGTGTTTCTAAGGCTTTGTTAAATGCAACGCTTACCTTGCTATTATCTTTCGTAATCATTCGAGCTAGTTTTTTACACCAACAATATAATTCTTTCTCATTAGTTGCATATATAGGTTCTGTCATTACCTTTGGCAAATTGGGTATGCTATACATTATCATTTCTGGAAGTCCACAAAACTTAGGGCATATAAATTCGCGTGCGCGGACCCTCATAATTCTAGGTATTATTAGTAAATCACATCTGTCCTTTATATCTAGTATGTGTCCATGAAATATCTTTATGGGCAAACAAGCCTCGTCTACACAGTATTTAACCCCTCCATTTAAAATGTTTTTGTTTGTATCAGCAGATGTAATTACTTCTGCACCTAATTCAATTAAAAACTTTTCTATAAAAGGAAAGTATTTATAATATAATAAGCCTTTAGGAATACCAACTTTCATAATTTCCTCCTTACATCCTTTTTTACTAGCACTTTTTAATTCTGAACTATTAAGCTGAAAAGTATTCGTAAAATATAAAAAAACTGGATTTAGTATCCATGATTTAGCGACATTTCAGCTTCGAGGGTGATGATTTAATATTATTTATATATGACATAAAATTCCGAAAAATGCATTGGATTTTTATCGTTGTCGTATTATGGTATAATAAAACAATACTCCAAAGGAAGTACGGGATTTAATTTTAGGGTGAAGCTTTATGTGAAATTAAGGTGCCTATACCCTAACCTGTCAACTAACCTGGGAGGAAAAAGGAATGGAAATAATGACCAAATTTAAAAGTCTTAAATCTATTTTATTAACAACAACATTAACAATTGGTGTATCAATGCTTACATCACAAAATATATTTGCAGCTACATCAACAACTAAAACTTATACTGTTAAAAGTGGGGATTGCCTATCTTCAATAGCGAAGATGTATGGACAATCATTAAATAACTTAAGGAAAGCTAATAACAAATGGAACGATTCTATTTTTCCGGGTCAAGTTCTTAAGATTTCAGGAGGAGATAGTGCTACGGTGAAACAAACAACACAAACGAAGAGTGATTCACTTAAAACTTATACTGTTAAAAGTGGGGATTGCTTATCTTCAATAGCGAAAAAGTGTGGACAATCATTAAATGATTTAAGGAAAGATAATAACAAATGGAATGATTCCATTTTCCCAGGACAGGTTCTTAAGATTTCAGGAGGTACTAGTTCTACTGCAGCGCAAACATCGCAAACAAAATCTACGGCAATAAAATATACAGATAGCGATTTGAACTTGCTAGCTAGATTAATAACCGCTGAAGCAGGAGGAGAAAGTTATGAGGCTCAGGTTGCTGTAGGCGCAATAGTTGTAAATAGAGTTAAGAGCAGTTATTTCCCAAATTCAATCAAGGCTGTTATTAATGAAAATACAAATGGGCGTTATCAATTCACCCCGGTATTAAATGGTAACATTAATAGACCTGCAGAGGCAAGTGGAATGAAGGCTGCAATGGAATCACTTAATGGAAATGATCCAACAAATAAAGCTTTGTTTTTTTACAGTGGAGCTACTCCCAAAGGATTGACTGAGCCACAACCAGTTTCCAGAATAATAGGTAATATGACATTTGTACAATTGATAAAAAAGTAAAGTATTACTTTAGTGAAATGTGTAAAATAAAAGTATAATACGACAATACATAATAGTAATATAATTCATTGGCACTTGTAGAAAATTTACAGGTGCTTTTCTAATGGCTAATAATGGAGCTATTAATTCTTATGGATTACACAGTTATTAAAAGTCTATAAGTCAGTAATTATTAAATTTCAGAACTTAATTAAAATCTTTTTTAAGTGGAATTAGTTGTTGAATTTTTTGATTATGCCGCATTCATACAAGTTAGAAAATATTGTTTTAATAATGGCATAAATAGGGACAACAGCAAAGGCAGCCAAAGGTCCACCTACTGCAACTGCACCTATTACTAAGAAGATGTCAGTTAGAGGGTGAATTTTCATTGCATGAGACATAATTGCAGGCACAACAACCCTTCCTTTTAAAGTTTGTACAATGATGAATACAATAATAAGTTTTACTATCATGAGAAATCCCATGCTTAAAGCAATGATAGAGGGAATAATCATGGAAATAAAAAAACCTATAAAAGGAATAAAAGCCAAAATAAAAGTTATTGAGGAGAAAAGTAGAGCATTGGGAATGCCTATTATTTTGTAGGCAATAAATATCATAATGGATAAAGAAAGAGCTACTTTTGCTTGACCTGTAACATAAGCATCCAATACCTTATTGCTCTCAGAAAGAATTTTCAGAACAAGTTTTCCATACTTTTTAGGGGTTATGCACATGATTTTATCTTTAAATTTACAACCATCTTTAAGCAAAAAAAATAATATTATTAACACAAGAAATAGAGTTGAAAATGTGTGCATTGCATACTTTACTGCAAACATAAGGGTTTGACCCAAATTATGCGTATAAGTATTAGCTATATTGGCAAATGTTTTATATATCTCAGGGGGTATATAGTTATTAATTTTATTCATTATTTGATTAACAGGGTCTTGGCTTTTCATAAAATTGGTTAGTTCTTCTATTGTTCCATTAAACTGAATTGCAATATAATTACTAAAAAAGGTTATAGCACCTGTGCCAATAGATACTCCAAGGATTAATGTTAATAGAGCTGAGGTACTTGGTTTTAAACCATTTTTCATGAAAATTGTATTTAATGGGTTCATAATATAAAACAAAAACACAGAAAATATAAAAGGAGTTAAAAATGATTTAAAAAGTATAATTATAATTTTATGAACAAAGAACATCTTACTGAAAAGAAGTATGGCCAAAAAAATTAAATTAATAATCAGCAAATTTTTTAGTATGTTATTTTTAAGCATAGTCATACACTTCCTTTGATTTACTCCATATAATATAGTTTGAGCATGTAGCTATATACTTATTCATTGCTAACAAATAGATATATCTAAACATTAACGTCTTTGTCTTTCTTCTTTTAATGTTTTGTCGCATAATAAATATTTTTGTAGATATAATAATAAAAGATAGTTTATTAAATCAAACAAAAGGGGAGATGAAATTATGAAAAACAAACCAGATGACAGGAGAGATAATGTAGATAAAATTCAGGAGAATATTGATAATTCTATTGAAAATTTTAACCTTGCTGAAGAAGCTATTGAAAAAACAGATGATGAAAAAATTATAAATTCACTAGAGGAAAAGAATGAGAGAAGAAAAGAAGCTATTACAGGCATGAGAACAGAAATTAGAGAAGAGGCAATAGATAAAAAAAACGGATATAGATAGAGTAAGAATACAATAATCAGAAACGGTATAGCAATATTTAGCTATACCGTTTTTATGAATTTTGTATGTAAACATACTGGTATTTCATTTGCTTTCGCAGTATATATTAAGCATCTTTAATTTGATAATTATAATTATTATTATATTTTCATGTTATTATGGTAAGAAATTAGAAAAGATAGATAAAGCTCAATTTATACGTGTGTTTAAATAAATTTAAGGGGTATGATTTTATGAAGAATGAGATATTATTAAAAAGTGTTGATGATAATTTGGAAGAAAAACTTATAGAGATACGTCATAATTTTCATAAGCATCCAGAGTTATCTAAAGAGGAGTTTAAAACAACGCAGACTTTACGTAAGCTATTAAATGAAGCTCAAATTCGAGTACTTGATCTACCACTTGAAACAGGGTTAGTTGCAGAAATAAAAGGATTTAAGGAAGGGCCTATTATTGCAATTCGTTGCGATATTGATGCGTTGCCTATTATTGAAGAAACAGATTTAGATTATAAGTCAGAAGTTTTTGGAAAAATGCATGCTTGTGGACACGATTTTCATACAACTGTTATTTTAGGTGCAGCTTATTTATTAAAACAACAAGAATCAACATTATCTGGAACAGTACGGGTTATATTTCAACCAGCTGAAGAAATAGGGAAGGGTGCAGAAGACATTTTGGCAAGCGGAGTCCTATCAGGTGTTGATGCAATTTTTGGATTGCATAGCTCACCAGATTTAGAAGTAGGCAGTTTAGGAACAAATGTGGGAGCTTTGACTGCAGCAGTTGATCGTTTTGAAGTCGAAATTGCAGGCACTGGAACACATGCGTCATCACCGGAAAAGGGAACAGATCCGATTATTGTTGCAGCTCATATGATTACAGCATTACAAACAATTGTTAGTCGTAATGTTAGTGCATTTGATCAAGTACTCATTAGTGTTACTCACTTGGAAAGTGGTAATACATGGAACGTAATTCCCACTACAGCTTATTTTGAAGGAACTGTGAGGACGCTTAAGGCTGAAACACGTGAGTTCGTCCCTAAAAAAATGCTGCAAATAGTTAAAGGAATGGCTGACTCATTTGGTGCAACTGCCGAGCTAAAATGGTATTGCGGACCGCCAGCAACAAATAACACAGCGAAGTGGACGTCTGTTGCATTAGAAGTAGCAAAAGAACAGGGATATGTTATTAAGGAACTTCCTCAAACCCTAATTGGAGAAGACTTCGCTTATTATCAAGAGCAAATAGAGGGTGCATTTGTTAGTATAGGTACAGGTGTGTCATATTCACTTCATCATCCTAAATTTACAGTAGATGATGCGGCAATTCTACCAAGTTCAAATTATTTTGCGAAACTCGGTAGGCGCGCATTGCTTATTTTAACAGAAAAATAAAGTCGATTTATGAAACAAGATTAAAATGGTAATGTGCTAATAACCATATATGTGCTATAATATACCTTTATACAATCAAATATTATCTGTTGAAAAGTCTTATTTTCAATTGTATTTTATAATGAATGCAAATAAATTATAGTAATGGAGAGATGAAAGTTGAAATACAAAAAAAAATTTACTCTGATTGTTTTATTTCTAGTATTTTCTATGAACTTAAATGTTTTCGCAGTTAGTAGTAATGACACTGCTAGTTTACCAACAATATATGGGAAAGCAGCCATCACTGTAGATGTTGCAACTGGCGAAATAATTTACGCGAAAAATGTTGACAAGCTAACGTACCCAGCAAGTACAACAAAGTTAATGACCGCGCTATTGCTCGCTGAGAACAGGGAAAAAACTGATGAAATAAAATATACGCAAAGTGCAAAAATCCAGCCTGCAGATTCATTAAATGTTAATTTTCATCCAATTGGACTTGATGAAACTATGTCAGGTGCTGACGTAATGGATGGACTGTCACTGTATTCAGCGAATGATCTGGCCTATATGATTGCAGACGATGTTTCAGGAAATGCTACAAACTTTGAGAAAACGATGAATGATAAGGCAGCCCAATTGAACATGACAGGAACTCATTTTGTAACTCCTAATGGGCTTTCGCGTCCCAATCATTATACTACGCCCTATGATATGAGTATATTGGCTAGAGCTGCATTTTTAAACCCATGGGTAAAAGAGTCAATGACTAAAAAGAAAAGTACCATATCAACATCAAAAGGTACAATTTTTAAAATTGAAAATAGCAACAAACTCCTTGGCGTCGATGGTTGTATTGGCGGGAAAACGGGATATACTTCACAAGCTGGAAGATGTCTTGTAGCCTTTTATGAAAGAAATGGTAGAGAAGTTATGGGAGTTGTTATGGGATCAGTTATGGATGCCAAAGACACTTATGTTTTCAATGATATGGAAGCCATAATTAACTATAGCTATAATTTACAGCCAATAGTATTACATACAAATAATTCAGTTATAAGAACTGAAACATTAAAATACAAACCGCTTGTATTCTTTGGTCCAGAGAAAACTATTAACGTACCACTGGTAGCTAAAGAAGACGTTAGCTATTATAACAACGAAGCAAACAAAAAAGAGTTGAAGGAAAATATAAACTTAACCAGTATGTCTGTTTCTAGTCTTAAAGGGAATAAGAGCGTTGGAACTTTGACACTAACTGAAAAAGGGAAAGTCAAAAATTACAAGCTGTATTCAACGGTTTCGAAAGGATCTTTACTAAAAAATAATATGCCTATATATCTTATGGCTACTGGGATATTTATTTTGTTTTTAATAGGAATAGCGGTTATAATAAGAATTATTAATTTAAATAAGAGAAAAAGAAGAACCCATAAATTTAAAAGGAATTTTTAAAAGTGGATAAAAGGCTGTATTATGGATATTAAATCCATAATACAGCCTTTCTTAACGTGGATGGCTGATATACTTGTACTTTCAGTGTCATCAAGGCGAAGTATTTACTCTAAGAATTTAATTAATAGCAGAAAAAAATAAACTCCTTATAGAATCCTTATAATTACTTAGTATTATAAAACTATAGTAAACGAAAGGAAGATGAGTATATATGAATAATTATATTTTACAAACAAAAAATCTTTGCAAGAATTTTAAAAAACAATGTGCGGTAAATAATATTTCCCTGTCCATTGAGAAAAATTCTGTCTATGGATTGCTAGGACCAAATGGTGCTGGAAAATCAACTCTATTAAAAATGATTACGGGAATGCTTCATCCAACATCAGGAGAAATTATTTTCGAAGGTCATGAATGGAGCAGGAATGATCTTTCTAATATAGGAGTTTTGATTGAATCTCCACCTCTTTATGAAAATCTTACGGCTGTTGAAAACCTGAAAGTACGAACTATTCTTTTAGGACTTTCAGATTCCCGTATTAAAGAAGTACTGGAAATTGTGGATTTGACGAACACAGGAAAAAAGCAAGCAGGACAATTTTCTATGGGAATGAAGCAAAGGCTTGGAATTGCAATTGCACTACTAAATAAACCCAAATTGCTAATTTTGGATGAGCCTACAAATGGCCTGGATCCTCTTGGAATACAAGATTTAAGAGAGTTAATACGTTCTTTCCCGGCGCAGGGAATGACAGTTATTCTATCTAGCCATATATTGTCTGAGGTTGAACTTATTGCAGATCACATTGGTATCATCAGCAATGGGGTACTTGGGTATAATGGCAAAATTAATCCTGGTGAAGATCTGGAAGTACTTTTCACAGAGGTTGTGAAAAAAAATAGGAAGGAGGGATTATAATGCTTAAATATTTACAGGCTGAAAATTTAAAATGCAAGGGAACATTTATAAAAAAATTGATTCTTATCGCACCTATAGTTATTTTGTTAGTTGGATTTATGACCGGAAAATATTTCGAAGCCAATAGCTTCAATCAGTGGTACATGATGATTTTGCCCGGATATATTTCAATAATGGCAGTAATGACTAACGAAAAGGAGCAAAAAAAGTTGCGCTATAGGGCTGTATTTGGTCTACCAATTTCTTTAAAAAAAGTATGGATTTCAAAAGTTTTGGTAAACGGGATTTATATGACTTTCTCATGTATGATTTTGTTAGTTGGAATTTTTTTAGGAAGTTATCTAAGGATCACTCCCATACCGGCTTTTAGTGCATTTGCCGGAGCTGGTTTGATTGCAGTTACATCTTTATGGCAGATTCCACTTTGTATGTTTTTAGCGAAGAAACTGGGAATGCTAGGAACAGTTTTGATAAACGCTGGAGTTGGAACTGTATTAAATGTTATGGCTGTAAGTACATCAATGTGGTGGATTTCTCCTTATAGTTGGACGTCACGTATTATGTGTCCCATTCTTGGGATTTTGCCAAATGGAGAGTTAGCAGGCATAGGAGATCCACTGCGAAATCCGGTCGTGATTCCAATTGGAATTGTTTTGTCAGTTGCCCTGTTTATCTTGCTACTGATTGTTACCGCTAATTGGTTTGAAAAACAGGAGGTTAATTAATATGATTGCTTTACTTAGGTGTATAAAATCGGATTTTTATAAATTAAGACATACTTCTATTCCGTGGATTCATTTACTTATTCCACTAGCAGGAGCGCTTATATTTTCATTATATTACCATACGACATCAAAGAACTCAATTACTGATATAGAAGGGTATCTGGATGCACTGGCCATTGTTTTTCCTTTGCTCATAGGATTAATCAGTGGGATAGTAATTGAGCAGGAAGAGCAAGCTGGAGTGTTTCAAGTAATGCTATGTACTTCAAAATCAAAATGTACTACGTATTTAAGCAAGTTAATTCTTTTGCTTTTATTGGGAACTTTTTCTATTGCACTTGCTGTAGGAGTATTTGCACTTGGATTTCACGTATTGCCCTACTTATTTTATTTAAAAGCAGGTGTAGCATTAATTATAGGAAACATATTTCTTTATATCTTGCATGTGTTCATTAGTCTTCAATTTGGAAAAGGAGCTTCCGCAGGGCTTGGAGTTGCAGGAAGTCTGATTTCTGCTCTGATGCTTACTGGTCTTGGTGATTATATATGGTACTTTGTTCCATGGGCATGGAGCGTGAGGTTTTGCAATCGTATGTTTGAAAAGTTGAACTATCCTGCTTTTAGTGCTGAAATAGTACTTGATATGCAAAAGGGATTATTTGTCATGTTATTTGCCGTATGTATAGCCTTTGTTGCAAGTTTATTTTGGTTCAAAAAGTGGGAAGGAAGAAAGTCACATGAATAAGGAGGAATTGTTGTGAAGATTAAAAAAATATTGATACCTTTGCTTGCAGTTTTGTTTTGTACATTAGTAATAGGGTATTTTGCAAAAGATACTATAATTAAAAAAGTAAGGACACATGCACTTAAAGATAAAATTGTTTGCAAGGTCAATGCTAAAAATGCTACTCAAATCAGTTATAAGGAAATAACTTATCAAATTTCAAATGTTTCATTGGATAAGTCTAAAATTGGGGGATGGAACGGAATTATTGACCGAGTGGCAGCTATTGACAAAAAATATTGTATACTTGAAGAAAAGGAAATTGATTCGTCTGCCCAATTAACGATAGAGGATGTAGTTAAGAATCTTCCTAAAGATACAAAGTTTGTTGTCTCTTTTCAAAATGTTTGTTCAATAAAAGATGTGGATACTAAAGACGCCATTGCCGTCCAAGTGGATAATAACTTTTACAAAGCGATTCCGGTAGGAAGCGCGTCTACTGATAAAACAGTCATAAAATTATCTCCTGCGGAGTAAAAATAAAAGTGCTTATAATAAACTTCGATATGATTTGGAATTTATGGATAATATAAGTTGAATTGATGATATTTTGCCTTTATACTATTTATAGAGAACATACGAGGAGTGAGGAACATGGCAAAAATTTTGGTTATCGATGATGAACCCGATATCCTGGCTTTAATTAAAAATATTCTTCAGAAAGATAATCATTTGGTAACTACAGTTGTAAATCCTGAAAAAATTTTAACTAGTGAATTTTCAAACTTTGATTTGATTTTACTGGATGTTATGATGCCGGGTATGGACGGTTTTACTTTTTGCAAAGAAATTCGTGGAATTGTAGACTGTCCCATTATTTTTCTTACCGCAAAAACTATGGAAATAGATATTATGTATGGGTTAGGGCTTGGCGCAGATGATTACATTACGAAACCATTTGGAGTGGGGGAACTAAGAGCCAGAGTAAATGCTTACCTTAGGCGTGAAAATCGCGAAAGACGCAGTACTCTTTGCGTATCCGGGGTGAAGTTTGATTTATCTGGTAAGGAAATTTTAGTAGATGATAAAAAAATTCCCTTTACCAAAAGTGAATATAATATATGCGAATTTCTTGCCAGAAATCAAGGCCAGGTTTTTTCAAAGGATAAAATATACGAGGCCGTTTATGGGTATGATGGTGAAAGTGACAGCTCGGCTATTACGGAACATGTTAAAAACATACGAGCAAAGCTAGCTGTTTTTGAACTGTCCCCAATTGAGACGGTATGGGGGATAGGATACAAATGGAAGTAAAGAAAAAAGCTTTTACTTTAAAAACAGTCTTTTTTAAATATCTATTAACTTTAGGACTTGCATTTATTGTTTTCGCCGGACTAAATATGGGGATTTATAATCTAGGCGTAAGAAATGGTGTAATTCTTATACCAAGTTACAGCGAGGATTTGGCTAGGCAATCCAAATCATTACTTGCATCTACACCTAAAATCACAGAGAATATGATACCTTATGGATGTAAATTTGCTGTTTTTGATAAAAAATACAAAGTTGTAAAAACAAATTTAGAGGGCCAATCCTTACTGAACGCAACAGAATATGCTAAAGGTACTTACCCGAAAAATGGAAGTAAAAAGTACTACTATTTTATTGAAAGGCAAGATGGGTTTTGTGTTTTACAGTACTATGTTCAAATGAGCTACCAATCTGAGTTTTTAAATCAACATTTACCAGATCCCGAAATAATTATGATTATAATCTTTGTTATCTTATATTTTTCTATTGTTTTAATTATTACCACTATTTATGCAAAAAAATTAAATAAACATTTAAGGCCCCTCCTGCAAGCTACTGAAAAAATCAAGAAGCAGGATTTGGACTTTGACATAAAATATTCAGGAATTAAAGAATTCAATAATGTACTTTTATCAATATCAGACATGAAAACAGAATTAAAAAAATCATTAGAACAGCAATGGAATATTGAGGGAGCAAAGAAGGAGCAGATTTCCGCTCTTGCCCATGATCTTAAAACTCCACTAACCATTATCAAAGGAAATGCTGAATTGCTGTCTGATTCAACATTAGATAAGGAGCAACGAGAATATATTGATTATATTTCAAAAAATACTAGGCAAATAGATCAATATATAAAAACACTGATTGATATTTCAAACTCAGAAAAAACTCTTTTTCTACAACTGGAAAGGATAGATTTTGAAAATTTTATTGGCACAATTCACGAGCAGCTTGAAGCCATTGCCAATACCAAGGGACTTAAAGTTGAGTTTACTAAAAGTGACGTTCCTAGGTCGATTATGATTGATAAGTCTTTGCTTCAACGTGCCATTATGAATGTTATTTCGAATGCGGTGGATTACTCCCCAAATAACGGAAAAATTTATTTTGATGTAAAATCCATGGATAATAAAATAAGATTCATTACAACAGACAGTGGAAAGGGTTTTTCAAAGGGAGATATCAAATCAGCCACAAAACAATTTTATATGGGTGATTGTAGTCGCGCATCGAAAAGTCATTATGGGATAGGGCTGTACATTACCCAATCATTTGTAAATCTGCATGGGGGAACCATCCATATCACTAACTCACCTGTAACTTATGGCGCACAGGTAACAATAGAGATTCCAATTTGCAAATAGGGGAATGGAAATTTTTTTGACAGCAAGTTCAGAAAATATAATAAAAAAAGTCCTCAAGCGATTGAAAACCAATCATTTGAGGACTTTTTTTGAAAATAAGCATAAATTATTTTGTGGTTCTATTTTACTATAAAGTAGAAAGGGTCTACAAAATTGAACGATATTACAGAGTATTTTAGTTCTCTTTGGTAAGTTGTATACTCTAATCTTAAGAAATCTTAAGGTTTAATTACAATTTTCTTAAACTCCTTCTTGTAATATAAGAAAGTAAGGAATATTCATTTTACTTTGTTGAAAAATTTTCAACGGTTTATCTGCCAACATGATGGAGCAAAAACCATTACAACTTAATATTATATTTATCTTGAAATTTTCGGATATTTTATATTGCAATCTACAATTTTATTTATTTTTTTACTTTTATGTATACATTTGTACCCAATATGCCTTATAATTACATGGGAAGTTTTACATGGAGTAGCTTTATACCATAAATTGTAAAGGTGCATATAAATGGAGGCAAGGTAAAATGGATAATTAAGCAAAAATGAATGAATGTATGTGTGTAGACAAAAACATTGGATTATGTTAAATAGAATGTTTAGGGTTATTAATATATTTAGATTATATAATGAACATAAATATTGATTGCGAATAAGAATTAAAAGAAGAAAATAGATTTTTGAAATATAGAGAGGAGGCATATTTATGGACTTTATTGATACAATCGAAAGTTATTGTACTGGCGATAAAGTAGCTCATATGTATAGGAATAGTAACTTAACCTATAGGGAATTAAAAACAAAATCTGATTCACTTGCTGTAAATATTATAGATTTATTTGGAAAAGATAAAACTCCAATAATAGTTTTTGGACATAAAGATCATTTAATGCTTATATGCTTTTTAGCTTGTGTAAAAAGTGGACATGCATATATTCCAGTGGATAGCTCAACACCAACTACAAGGATTAAGGATATTTTATTTATTTCGGATGCTAAGCTAATTATAAACACATCAGATGATTTAATTGATATTCCTGCAGATACAATATTGAATAAGAGTGAAATAGAAGAACATTTATTACAATACGAGAATAAAATACCAAGTAGGGGTTATAGAATTAAGGATGAAGAAGTTTATTACATTATATATACTTCAGGAAGTACTGGAAATCCAAAGGGAGTGCAGATAACTAAGAATTGTATTCAAAGCTTCATCGATTGGAGTATGGATTTAACTGATAAAAAAGATAAAATATTTATGAATCAAGCACCTTTTTCTTTTGATTTATCTGTTATGGATACTTATTTATCATTGGTTTCTGGTTCAATACTATATAGTATTGATAAAGAGATGATTGCTAATTTACCTGAGCTTTTTATAAATTTTAAGTCTTCAGGAATTACAACTTGGGTTTCAACTCCGTCCTTCGCAGAAATGTGTTTACAAAGTGAGCAATTTAATGAAAATTTATTACCCAAGTTGAGACAAATGTTATTCTGTGGGGAAACACTTTCTAAGGAATGCGTAAAAAAATTATTCGAAAGATTCCCTAAAATTAAAATAATAAATTTCTATGGGCCAACAGAGACAACAGTCGCAGTAACTGCAATTGAAATAAAGAAAGAAATGCTTTTAAGTAAAGAAAAGCTTCCAGTTGGGTACGTAAAAAAAGACTGTGAAATAATCATAGAAGAAAATACAAATGAAATATTAATAGTAGGTGACAGTGTAAGTATAGGCTATTTTGCTGATTCTATTTTAACAGAAAAATTATTTTTTGAAAAAGAAATTCTAGATGTTAAAAAGAGGGGATACAGGACAGGAGATACTGGTTATATAGTTAATGGTCTATTATATTATGAGGGGCGAATAGATAATCAAATAAAACTTCATGGTTATAGAGTGGAAATTGAAGATATTGAAAATAACATAAGAAGACTTCCTTTCATTAAAAATGCAGTTGTAGTACCTATTAAGGAAAGCGGTAAAATTAAATATTTAGCAACAGTTGTAGTGCTAAATGATAAATTTGAAGGAAATATAATTACCTCAGTTAAAAATTCCTTGAAGGATTTATTGCCTTCATATATGATACCTCGTAAAGTAAAGGTAATAGAAGGTTTACCGATAAATGGAAATGGCAAAATTGATAGAAAAAAGATAATGGAGGAATTTTAAATGCTTCCTTATGGAGATTTTTTGTATTTCTATATAATGATTTTAGTGCTAATTCCAGCAATTGTTGTTGGTTTGCTTGGCAAAAGGATAAAATGGTATGGACTACCGTCAAGCTTATTTATGATGTATTTAATTTTTGGTAAATCAAAACAGCAAATTAAATATTTAATTATATTTTTTATAATGGAATTTTTGTTGATTATTATTTACAGCTTTATAGTGAAAAAATTTAAACAAAGATGGTTACTTTGGATAATGATCTTTATAGGTCTGTCACCTTTAATCTACTCAAAGTTTAGCGATATACTTATACACAGAGAGCTTGGATTTCTAGGGATTTCTTATTTAACTTTCAAAGTCATTCAGATGTTAATACAAATTTTTGATGGGTATATTACCAAAATAAATATTTTTGATCTTGCTTATTTTATGTTGTTTTTTCCAACCTTAAGTTCTGGACCAATTGACCGTTCACTTAGATTTACGGAGGAAAGTAATAAGGTTATAAAGCCCAGACAATATGTTGAATATTTAGGTGATGGACTATTTAAGATTCTACAGGGAGTAGGCTACAAATTCTTAATAGGTTATTACATACAACAACATTTTATTAATGTAATATCATTAAGACCACACACTTTAATAAATGCAATTAAATATATGTATTCTTATAGCTTTTATTTGTTTTTTGATTTTGCCGGTTACAGTTTGATTGCCATAGGCGTAAGCTACATAATGGGAATAAAAACGCCTGAAAACTTTAACCTTCCATTTATAAGTAAAGATATAAAAGATTTTTGGAACAGATGGCACATGAGCTTATCTTTTTGGTTTAGAGATTTTATTTATAATAGATTCGTAATGACTGCCATTAAGAAAAAATGGTTCAAGAGTAGATATACAGCTTCCTACATTGGTTTCATGATAAACATGATAACCATGGGGCTATGGCATGGAATTCAGTTGAATTATGTTGTTTACGGTGCCTTTCATGGGATTTTGCTTATAGTTACAGATTGTTTTCAGAGAAAAGTACTCTACAAAAAAATCAAAGGAAAAGGTTATTTTAAAATTGCTTCAACTTTTGTAACTTTTAATTTGATATGTTTTAGTTTTTTAATATTTTCAGGATATTTATTTAAATAAAGGAGGAATTTATATGCAAGAATTAATTTATAGTATATTAGAAGAAATTACTGGTGAGGATTTACATAACGAAAGTGATGTGAATTTATTTGAAAGCGGAAGATTGGATTCATTAGGAATTATTGAACTGATTGTAGAATTAGAGGATAAAGCTAAAATCAAACTTGATCCTGCAATTGTTGAAAGAGGAGATATAGAAACGCCAAACAAAATTATTGAATACATTCAAACTCTCTCTGAATGTAGAATGTAATGAAAAAGGTCATAGCTTTCGCTTGTTCTATTATTATTAGTATTTGTTTTTTATTTTGTTATCAAAGCTATTATAAAGGTCTTATTTCAAAAAAATATTATGATAAATTCGGAGAAAATTTATCTGCATATAAATTTAAAAGCGTAGCACTTCAAAGCATGGGAGCAAGACAAGGTGATAATCTTTTTATGTTTGGTTCCTCTGAAGTTGTAAAGACTACTGCATATTCTACTCATCCAATTAAGGTTTTTAATGATAAAAAAAATGGTTTCCAAATCAATATTATAGGACAAGGAGGTTATAAATCCTTAGTACATACTGCTAATTTTGGAGCAATTGGTAAGGAACTTACGGGGAAAAAAGTGGTTTTCGTACTTTCTCCACAATGGTTTTTAAAGAACGGCATTAATGAAATTGAGTTCGAAGCCAATTCTTCTGAAGCACAGGTATATGGATTTTTGTTTAATAGGGATATTAGTTTAACTACAAAGCAAGAGTTTTCTAAAAGAATAATATCAATTACTGACAAAAAGGCAAATAAACACTTTGATATTATGAGAGACTACTGCTCTCTTTATAGTAATAATGACCTATTAAGTACATCTAAGAGATATTTAATGACCCCTTATTACAGGATAAGATACGAGCAATTAATGTTAAAGGACAATATAAATAGCATTAAATATCTTAAGCCTAAACTTGCAAAATATAATGAGACGAAGCATACAAATATTAACTGGAATGCGGAATTAAAAAAAGCCACGGAGATCGCAGAATCAAAGTCTAATAATAATAAATTTGGTATGGACAATAATGCGTATAAACACGCGATTAGAGGAAATCTTCATGAAATAAAGGGGTCTATGAAAAAGGACTCTTATAAAGTATCTCCTGAATATGAAGATTTTAAATTGTTGTTAGATGTTTGTAAAGAACAAGGAATCAAACCACTATTTCTAAATATCCCTGTAAACGGCAAGTGGTATGACTATGCTGGATTTAATAAAAATGATAGGCTAGCTTATTATAAAAAAATAAACACTATGGTTAATTCTTATGGATTTGAAGTTGCTGATTTTTCAAAATATGAAAATGAAAATTACTTTCTAATGGATAGTTCACACTTAGGCTGGAAAGGTTGGGTATATGTTAATGAAACTATTGATAAATTTTATAACAAAAATGAAAACTAATATAATTTTTATGACAACTATGTATATTATTGTCATTTTAGGCTGTAGTTATGTATTTTTATTTCAGCCAGATGTTAAAATTTCATATATATATAATCAGTTTTAAAGCTATACAATTATGCATGTAGTACTATCTATATGTAACATTCTAAATAATACAAAAAACTCTCTGCAGCTACAGAGAGTTTTTGCATTATTTTTAATTTTCAATTATTTATTGCAAAATTTCTTAATATAATAGTATAATGATGAAGGATAGGTTTTTAAAAACTATATAGGGTTTAACGACATTTCAGAAGGAAAGTCTCCCAATTCTATAAGTGGGAGTTATATACCCTAACAAATAGAAAACTTCAGTGGAAGTATAAATCTCCTAATGAAGTCGTTAACATTGTAGTTCCGCAGGAGATGATTTAACCTTATGTTCTTATATCATATAAATAATATGTTATATATACTAATTTTCTATAGGAACAGGACTGGCTTTCTTAGTTTTATTAATTAGAATTTTGAATTTTGTATAAATAATATATTCATATTTTTGATAGTAAGAAAAAAGGTTTAAAGTTTTTTAAAAAGATTATTCATTGTATATAAGCAATTTGAAGCTATATTATCTAACATAATTTTAAAAATGTTATTTTTGGAATATTCTAATTTCTGGGTTTTACGTTTTTCTGTGGTACAATAAATTTGAATTTAACTCATATATATCTATAAAATATTAAATTTACAAAAGAAGGGGAGGATAAAATGATGAACTTTTTACAAACAATTATCGGCAAGACAAATGATATTCTATGGTCCTATATACTTATTGCACTACTTATTTTTATGGGGCTATATTTTTCTTTTAAAACAAAATTTGTTCAATTTAGATATTTAAAAGAAATGATTTCTCTTTTAACTGAAAGTGTGGGGAAATCTATTTCTAAATCTGATAAAAAGAAAGGTACATCTTCATTTCAAGCATTTTGCATAAGTACTGCTTCTAGAGTTGGAACTGGAAATCTTGCTGGAGTTGCTATTGCTATAGCGCTTGGTGGTCCTGGTGCAATATTTTGGATGTGGCTAATTGCTTTAATAGGCGGTGCTTCAAGCTTTGTTGAAAGCACTCTAGCTCAAATTTATAAAGTTAAAGATAAACATGGCTATAGAGGTGGGCCTGCATACTATATGGAAAAAGCACTTAATAAAAGATGGATGGGAATTATTTTTTCTGTATTAATTACTGTATGTTTTGGTCTTGTATTTAACTCTGTTCAATCAAACACTATATCACTTGCTTTTCAAGAAGCTTTTGGTGTTAAAACTATAATTACTGGTTTAATTTTATCAATATCTACAGCAATTATAATTTTTGGTGGAGTTCAAAGAATAGCTAAGGTTACAGAAATCATTGTTCCTATAATGGCTGTTGCATACCTGTTAGTTGCTATATTTGTTATTCTTAAAAATATTTCTTCTCTACCATCAGTAATTTCACTTATATTTAGAAGTGCGTTTGGTTTTGAACAAGCTTTAGGCGGTGGTATAGGTGCGGCAATGATGATGGGGATTAAACGAGGACTTTTCTCAAATGAAGCTGGAATGGGAAGTGCTCCTAATGCGGCAGCAACAGCAGAAGTAACTCACCCTGTAAAGCAAGGACTGATTCAAACTTTAGGAGTATTTACGGACACAATTTTAATATGTAGTGCAACAGCATTTATAATATTATTATCTGGAACTTATACAACTAAAGGATTAACTGGAATACAGCTTACGCAAAATGCTTTAAGCTCACAAGTTGGGGCTTGGGGAAGTACCTTTATTGCTGTATGTATATTCTTATTTGCATTTAGCTCAATTGTAGGAAATTACTATTATGGCGAGACAAATATAGAATTTATTAACTCAAATAAAATATATGTTTTATTATATAGAATTACTGTTGTAGGTATGGTTTTTGTTGGCTCTGTAGTAAAGATTCAAGTAGTTTGGGATTTAGCGGATTTATTTATGGGCTTAATGGCAATAATTAATTTAATCGCTATATTCCAACTTGGTAAAATTGCTTTTGCAGCATTAAAAGACTACACCTTCCAGAAAAAGCAGGGTAAGAATCCCGTATTCACAAAGAACTCTATTGAAGGATTAAAAAACGTGGAATGTTGGGATGAAGAATAATTTACCTCAATTTAAATAACTCTTATTATGTGTGCTAATAAAAAAGATGGAAATTAAAATAAACTGCGATCCATGATTTGGATCGCAGTTTATTTTTTTGTGAAAACACAATTATAATTAAGACTTTATCAAATCATTAAAAATAACAAATAACCGGAGTATTAACATCAATATTATTATATATCGTCATTGCAAAATCGTCTGATGCATTTATACAACCATGAGAACCATTTGTTAAATATATACTTCCACCAAAGGAGTGTTTCCACGGTGCACCATGTATCCCAATGCCACCATTAAATGGCATAAAGCAATTGACAGGTGTATTGTAACCCGGTCCCTTTAAGCTGGTATTTTTTGCTTTCCATTTTAATGCATAAACACCTGATGGTGTTGGTGTATTTTTGCTTACATCACCAGTAACAACATCTCCTTCTACAATAAGAGCACCATTCTTATAAAACCACATATGTTGGTTTGTCAAATTGATTTCCACATAGGTATTCCCGATATCATTTGCATCATGAGATACTGCGGTTTGGGCATACTTGGGCTGTTTTGTTATGGTTTGTCCACCTTTTATAGAAACAATTAAATCATTGACTTCTCCTGTGCGATCAACTAACCATCCATAATCGCCCCCACCTACATTTACCGTTGTTCCGTATGATGTAGCAAAATTTCTTTCATTACCATAGGTATTATAATTATTGCTCAGTTCGCTTACATAATCTTTCATTTTATTTTCATCGAATGAAATTGCAAGGTTGTCATTAACTACTAGCCAGTTGTGTATTATAGAACCATCTAAAACTTTCTTACCTCCAGTAAAGGTATAAGTGATTTTTGAAGCTACATATTTATCTAGCAAAATTTTAGTGTTTTTAACTTCTTTGGAACTTGAATTATATTTTGGATTAATGTATTGATTTGTTGTCTCCAAATTTATTGTTGTTTCGCCTTTGAGAATTGCATTTACTACAGTTGCATACATTTGCTTGCTATTGATTATGTTTCCCATAATTTCTTTTACAATCACATAGCCGGTATCTGAATATTTAAAACTAGGATTTTTAGGTTTAATTGCTTTCTTGTTATCAAAACAAGAGAGTTTATCAAAATGTTTTTTTAATAGTTTTTCATCATAGGTCACTATGTCAGGTAGTTCAGAAGCTTTTGAATTAAAAACTTCATAAATCCACGCAAAAGAATTCTGACTGTCTTTTAAAACTTGAATTTTATCCTTTGCATTATATTTAAGTCCAATGTCAGCAGCTTTAAGTTGTTCATTCACACCACTTCGTTCTTGAAGGGTCAGTGTATATGTTTTGCATTTTGATAATAAGGCTTTATCTAATTCATCTACTGTTTTACCAGAAGCATTTATGCCATTAATTACAGAACCAAAATAAAAATGGTTATTAAAATATATTGACATACCTAAATATAGAACAAAGATAATAGAAAAAGAAATTATACTAATACGAATAGATTTTTTGCGTTTTATTGTTTGTATTTCCATGAGGCACCTCTTTTAATGTAAATTTAGTATTTCATATTAATCATATTCCAATATGTAGGAAATGTAAAGTAACCTTAGCGAATATTTTTACATTCATGTAAAATATTCGTTAATAAAAGCAGAGATTAACGAATGATGCTCTAACGCCCCACTTACAGTAGTGGAGGACTTTCCTTCTGAAATGTCGCTAAAGTAATTCGCTTAAATTTTCAGTTGTAAGACAAATACTGTTATTTTTCATAATAAAAAAGACCCCTTAACTAATTATTTAATGCGACATCAAAATTAGTTGGCGCTGCGTTAATTAAACAATATGAAATTAAAATAGTATCTTTGCAATGATCTACCATATAGATTAATTATATCACAACAAGTTTTTATTAGCGAGTTATGAAGAAAAAGGGAAAATTGTGCTAGACAAAAATTAAAGGAATGCACACGGTTGTGGCATCCCCTTGAATTTCATTATTTATTATATTTATTTAAAGAGATTTCTTTTGAAAAAGAAGAATCTTTTACCATGCTAAAAAACCACCCTATTACAGCACCAACTAACGATGGAACTACCCAAACAAGACCCTGCTTAAATAAAGGTATAGAACTCAAAAATGACATTTTAAGTCCAACTTGATCTAATGAATCAAATATACTAAAAACAGCAGTAAATAGCATGCTGAAAGAATATACAGAGCTATAACCTTTAAATAGGTTATGGGAGAATGCAAGTACAATAAGTACTATCGCCATAGGATATATGACTGTTAAAACAGGTACAGATATACTTAATAGTTTAGTTAAGCCTACATTTGCAAATAACATACTAAATAGTGTTATTGCAGTAACCCAAATTTTATAGTTAACCTTTGGAACCATCCTTGAGAAGTATTCACTACATGATGTTATAAGACCAACGCAAGTTGTAAGGCAAGCAAGTCCAAAAGTTAAACCAAGTATTATAAGACCATTTGCATTAAAAAGGTAAGATACTACATTTGTTAATGTTTGCGCTCCATTTTTTGTAGCACCAAATCTAGTTTGAGCAGCAGCGCCTAGGCATGAAAGCATTAGATATATTACAGTTAAAACAAGACCAGCTATAAGTCCAGCTTTTATTGTATAGGAGCTTAAAGCTTTTTCATCTGTAATTCCTTGTTTCTTTAAAACTAATGCAACAACTATACCAAAATTAAGTGCAGCGATGGCATCCATAGTCATGTATCCATCCAAGAATCCTTTTAACACAGGAAAGCTAGCATAATCTCCAATTGGAGCATTGAAGCTACCAATTGGTTTTACTAAACTACCTATAAATACAATTAATATAAGTATTAAGATAGCAGGGGTTAGTACCTTCCCAAAACGATCCATTAATTTATTAGGATTCATACTTAGCCAAAAAGCTAAACCAAAGAAACACAATGTATATAGAAAAAGAGGTAAAGCTCCACCAATAACTGATGGTGGTAAAAATGGTGCTATGCTTGTTTCAAAAGACAAACTTGCAGCACGAGGTATGCCTAAAAATGGTCCTATTGATAAATATATTAATAATGTGAAAATAAGCGCAAAGGGTTTATTAACTCTGCCAGCTAAATTTTGAAGACCATCAGCTTTTGCAACAACTGCGACAGCCAGGATTGGTAGACCTACTGCAGAGGCAAGGAAGCCAGATAACGAAAATAAAAGATTTGTACCTGACATTTGTCCAAGTACAGGAGGGAAGATTAAGTTTCTCCAGCTCCAAAAAACATTGAAAATAGCATTAAACTAACTAGCATTAAACTTTTTCTTGATAATTTATTCAGAGTAATTCCTCCATAAATATTATTTTTTTTTAATTTTGGTATTATATCGCTAATATCAATGTCGCTATCCACTAAACCACCCCCTTTAAAATAAAAAAAGCCCGTCCCTATAAAAGGGACGAGCGAGTATGCACGTGTTACCACCCTAAATCTATTAAAATTATAATGAATAACTTTAATAGCACTTAGCAAGATACCAATCGATATCTGTTCCTTGTAATGGTGGACAACCATTAAACCTTATTATATTTCAGGTTTACTTCTCAGAGATGATTTTCGGATATAGACTGAACGTTGACTCTCACCAAATGTCAACTCTCTTTAGAACAGATACTAAAACGTACTCTTTCTCGTCATCAAATTTATAATTTATATTAAAAAAGAATATATCATATTAAAAAAGAATTGTCAATAAATAAATAATATTACTATTAAAATTAACCCAGTTTTTGACAAGAATCTGACTCTTTATAAAGATTGGAAGTAAAGATAATTACTTTTTAAATATTAGTTAATAGGTGTCACTCAAAGGATTGTTTTTAGGGTATAATAGATTAATAAAATAATAAATCATACCTTGAAAATATTTATTCTTAATATTAAATTAGAAGGTAGAAGTTAATTTTTTTTATATAAAAGATGTAAAAAATAAAAAAAAGAAGGTAAAAAATATGAAAAATAATATAAACAAAAACATGGAAATAATGAAAAAAATTATTGAAGAAAAAAAAGCCAAATCTTCAAGTCAAAAGAATGCTAAGAGACCACCAATTTACGGACCACAAAGTCCAGCATCAGGTAATGGTGGAGGATTAGTTGGTAGATAATCTATAAGTATAGAATGAAAGTTATCATAATTAACAAGGGGATTTGTTCAAATTCCCTTGTTAATTATTTTTTTTCTATAATATTGATTAAGAAGAGTTTAATTATAGTCAAATTAGATAAATTAGAATCAATATGGATATTTTCAGATACATCTTCTTTAGAAATATTTATAAATGGGATATTAGAGCTTGATTGGGAATGAGTTTATAATAATATGAAAAGAAAATAAGTTACTAATTAGGCATACCATATAGTAAATGCCTGAGTAGTAACAATTATAAATATCCCTTATTTTAGAGTAGATATATATATATTTAGTACATTTTGTGCGTCAAGCGGCTTGAAATTTCCAAGTTTTCCTCGTGCAGTAGATTGCTTGGCCATTTTCTCTAATTTTTATTCACCAATTCCAATTTCACTTAATGTGGAAGGTATTCCTAATTCACCGACTTAATTATAATAATTCAATATCCTCATGTTTAGAAAATTCCTCTAAAATATCCTCTACTAGGGCGTGTTGTAAGTTTCTATAATTTCTCGCCTTGCAAATAAGCCTTAAGTTTAAACAAACTTTTCCGGGTTCCATAGAAGTGTATACTGTATGAGAAAGGTTCTCGTAATAAATAGGAAGAGTTTTTGAGGCTATATTTAGTGAATCTTTTGCTTCTTGCTCAATATCTCCTACTTTATCATTAGCAATAGATAGTAATATGCTTTTAGCTTTTTTCCAATTACTTTTAAGTGTAAGGCTTATTTTAAGTTCATTCCAAGTAAAAGGGAATGAGTTAGATTCATTTATAAGATCTTCAGTGAGAACTTTTATATTTGGTATATGAGTAATTCTTCCAGTACTTTGTCCATAGATTTTGTTGTCATTTTCCATAACCTCAATTAGGGTAGTATAAAACCAGTCTATAGCTATTACATCACCAAGACTTTCCCCAAGCTTTATTCTATCCCCAAGTTTAAAAGGCTTATGAGTATTAATTATAAGCCAACCTAAAAAACTTGCTACAGGATCACGAAAGGCAAAGGCTAGTCCAGCTGAGAAAAATCCTAAAAATGTAAGTATATACTTAGACTCATACATCCATATTGGTATAATCACTACAGCAGTTAAGATATTTATTGATAGCGAGGATGTTTTTTTATTATGTTATTGGAATCAAGATTGGATTTATTAATAAATGAACATATACTTTTTTTTACTAAATAAAAAATCATTATTAACATTAAAGTTATAATGATTTTTATCAAAACACCTACGGTTTCAAACTTTAAGCCTAGCTCTAACAAAAATTTAATCAAATGATTTCTACTCCTTTATAACAATTTTAACTATATATAGTTAATCACTATAAAGTAAATTGGTACCTATGTCAATTACAGTGTTAAAAAAGTTGTGAAATTCATTATATAAATTACGAAACCAGATTAAAATGGCAGTGAGCGTATAAAACATATGTGGTATAATATTGTTTTGTACGCTCAAATATTATCTGTTAAAAACTCATATTTTCAATTGTCTTGTAAAATGCTATACTACAAACTTTATGAAATTGACGAATGACATTATAGTATTGAAAGGAGAATTAATATGGAAATAGAATCAGTTGCTGCTATGGGGGTATATATACTTATTTTACTTTTAATAGGCTATTATTCTTACAGAAAAACAAATGATATTTCAGACTACATGATAGGTGGAAGAGGGCTTGGACCTATGGTAACAGCACTATCTGCTGGTGCAAGCGATATGAGTGGCTGGATGCTAATGGGACTTCCTGGTGCGGTTTATACAAAAGGAATATCTAGCATTTGGCTTGGAATCGGTTTAACAATAGGGGCTTACTTAAATTACCTTCTGCTTGCTCCAAGATTTAGAATTTATACAGAGGTTTCGAATGATTCATTAACTGTTCCAGATTATTTAGAAAACCGCTTTAAAGATAAGTCTAATATGCTTAGACTTGTATCTGGGATAATAATACTTGTGTTCTTTGTGCTATATGTTTCATCTGGAATTGTAGCAGGGGGGAAATTATTTGAAAGTATATTTAACTCTACATATACAGCGGGTGTAGTTGTTACATTATCGGTAGTTGTACTATATACATATTTTGGAGGGTTTTTAGCAGTAAGTCTTACAGACTTTTTCCAAGGATCCCTGATGTTTGTTGTACTAGTTGTAGTGCCAATTGTAGCATATATGAATATAGGAGTAGATGCTGGTACATTTGTTAATAAAATAAAAGTTATTGACCCAGCTTTATTTGATATGTTTAGAGGAACAAGTGTTGCAACTATTATTGGACTTTTGGCATGGGGACTTGGATACTTCGGACAACCACATATTATTGTCCGTTTTATGGCAATTAAATCTGCAGGGGAATTAAAGTCAGCAAGAAGAATAGGGATTACCTGGATGACCATAGGTCTATTAGGTGCTGTATCAAGTGGACTTATAGGACTTGTATACTTTACAAAAAACAACATCCCGCTTAAGGATCCAGAAACAGTTTTCCTTCGTCTTGGAGATGTTTTATTCCATCCATTTATTACGGGTATTATATTAGCAGCAGTGCTATCAGCTATTATGAGTACTATTTCTTCTCAACTATTAGTTTGTTCTAGTTCTATAACAAGGGACTTTTATTTAACATTCTTAAACAAAGAGGCATCAGACAAGCAGCAAATGAAGATAGGGAAAATATCTATACTTATAGTTTCAGCTGTTGCCACATTCTTTGCATATTTGCCAAACAAAACTATTCTTAATATAGTTGGGCAAGCATGGGCTGGTTTTGGTTCATCCTTTGGACCTGTTCTTTTACTAAGTCTTTATTGGAAGAGAATGACTAAATGGGGCGCTCTATCAGGTATGGTTGTAGGAGGCTTAACAGTTATTGTATGGATTGTTTCTGGATTATCTACTTATATGTATGAAATGGTTCCAGGATTTATATTATCGCTCATAGCTGTTATAGTTGTTAGCGTTATAACTGAAAAACCAGAAGAGTCTATAAATAAGGAATTTAAAGAAATGGAAGAAATATTAGCAAAGTTTAAGTGAAAATATTGAGTTCTCTTGTATATACATTGAGAACTCAATATTTTTTTATTTGTTACAGTAAATTTTATTTTTATAGTCGCTTTAATATGCTTTATAGCAGGTAATTATCACTTATAGGAGTGGGAGATTTTCTTTCTGGAATTTTAAATATAGAAATAAGGGTATAAAAATACAAGGAATGATGGAAGATAATATAGATATGTAATTACACCGAATTGAGAACTAAGTCAGGTAAATTAAATAATGAATGTGAATGATAGAGGAGGGACAAATTATTTATGAATACAATTGATGGAATAAAACTTGAAATATATAAAAATGAAATATTATCTGAATTAGGAGTTGAATTATATAAACTAAATAATAAAGATATTGAGTGTTTAGACGACGCAATATTATTTAGTAATGAGGGAGATAGACTTAAAAAATTATTATAGAAGAATGTGGGGTTGAGTTCTTTGCATAGTTTAAAAGATCAAATTAAAATACATGAAAATAAATAGTATACAAAAAAATCCTAAAAATATAACTGGAAATTAAATTTCCAGTTATAAAGTATTTCAAATAATAAATTAACACAAATTTATTTATTTTCTTGTATTATACCTTTTAATTTTTCTAATAAGCTCTGTGGAGAAATCTCTTTTCCAGAAGGTATTTTCAATATTTGTGAGGCTGATTTGCTTAAATACACTCGTTCTTCAGTGCCGCCGGCAACATAGAAAATTCCTTGTCCTTGAAATTCAAAATATCTTATTTCTTCTTTAACTTTTAAAGTTTGTTTTATACTTGAGTACAGTTTCATTAAATCTTTACTTCGATTTTCTCCACCCATTTTTACTGGCTTAACATTAGTTGCAACTACAATTCCCTTTGGCTGATCTTGATTCATCATAAACCAAAGTCTTTCGTCTGTTCCTTTCAAAATCCCTGAAATTGTATTTCCATTAAAATCTAAAACATCCTTGCTTTGAGCAATATCATAAATTGGAATAGAAAATTTAGAAAGTTTCACTCCGTCTACTCCACCTTTTTGTACTTGTCCCATTTGAAGGGATTTATCTGTACTCTGTCCTTGTCCTACCACATAATCATTTAATGCTTTATTTGCAATGGTATCTTTTGTTTTATCTGCTGCATTTGTAACCATTGATCCAATGGTAATACAACCTGCTACGGCTACTATGCAGACTAAAATTTTTGTTCCTTTTAGCATTTTTGTTCCTCCTATGAATTTTGAATTTTTCAAACGATTATTGACTGTAATTAGCTAATCTTTTTACATTTTATCTTTTACTGAAATTATTTATGTAACCCACCCATGTTTGTTTTGAACTGTTTTTGTAACTATTAACTTCATAGTCAGAGTGCTCTCCATACCAAGGGTCCATAATTTTCACATAGTTTGTTCCATTATTGCTATAACAGCCATCTAAAACTTGTGCATGTCCACCACCACTAGTCCATGAAATCATTGTCTCCATTGGATTACCTGCATTAATTTCACTTTGAATGCGTGTATAAGAGGGAATAGACTGGCTGTAATTGGCATTTAATCCGAAATTTCTTAAGCCGTTAAGCATTTCATTTGGATAACCTGATTCGTTGACTAAGCTCCCTTTAACGGAAGTAACTACCTGTTCTTGTGTCACATTATAACCATAGTGTTGTAAAATAGCACTTGTTGTAGTTGCCCAACACCATTGGTCCATTCTTTGTTTAATGTTTGGAACTGTTGCACTTGTGTTTGTATTAGGGTCTTCCGGTGGGTTTGTGTTCGTATCTTCCGGAGGATTACCATATACTATAGCAGAAGTAACATAAGCTTTTTGATTATTTCTATCTGTATAAAAGAACCATTTAGTATCTGGTATTCCTGACCAATAATCTCGAACTGAATCTCCTTCTACCCATCCATTAAAATTGACTCTTGTATTTCCAGGAATACTATCTGTTTGTCTTGATGTAAGGGTTGGACCGCTTCGAACATTACACTTTGATCCAGTAACACCTGAAAAATTTACATAATGCTCCTGGGTTGAGCTACCTAAAGCTTTCACCTTAATAGAGTGCTCGGTAGGTGTTTTCGCCTCTATCGGCTTATTTATTGCTCTTGCTGCAAATGCGGGTTGCCAAGTGATTAGAAGCGTACTAACAAATATAACCCCATAGAGACTTAGTTTAGAATAAATTAGTTTCATTTTTGAGCCCTTTTTTTGTTTTAACAATTTTATTTTCCCCCTTTATATAATTAGAGCTTTCACGGAAACTCCTTAGCTCCTGTGATTACTCATTTTTAGTATCATTAATTTTTGTTGATTCCCCCACTTTTTTTGCATAAAACACTTGACAAGCCTGTAAAATTTTGCGGTCCTCCTCTTAAAGACATGTTTTAATAGGAGGATTATTTTATGCTTAAAAATTGGAGCTCTCATGCTGATTATCAGCAATTTATTATTTTAAATCTCTCATGTTTCTACAAAGCTTTTCCTAAAAAAATTATAGAACTTGAACCTTCTATCTCTAAGTTGTATTGCTTAGACTTAGATATTCTTAGAGAGATATTAAAACCTTATTATTCTAATATTGGTAGACCTGCAACTCTTCAACCTGAGATATTTCGTTCATTTTCTTTAATGCTTTTTCAAAAGGAAACAAGCATTACCAACTGGGTTAAAAAGATTCATGCCTGTGAGTTACTTGCAACCTGTATAGGCTGCACTAAAAATAATGTCCCATCACTTGGTGCTCATTATGATTTTATCTCTAGATTATGGCTTTCAAATCTGTCTACCGACAGGGTAAACCTAAAAAAAATATATTCGTATAAGAAGAAACCCTCTAAAATTAAGGCACCCGGGAAAAATAAAAAGCTTCCTAATAAAAAAACTGGTGTTGTTAAGAGAATTTCAGATTTTTTTGAAGCTGGTCGCTCATTTTCCCTAAGAGCCGAAAGGCTGCTTCAAAAAATATTCTCATTAGTTGCTGTAGAACCCTCTTTTAATCTTAACTTAATAGAAAAAGATAACCTTACAGTTGGCGGCGATGGTACTTGTGTTCACTGTAAGTCTTCTTACTATGGTTCTAAAGTTTGTGACTGCCGTGAAAATGGAATTTACGATTGCAAATGCCCTCGTAGACTTTCTGACATAAATGCTAATTGGGGTTGGGACAGCCATGAAAATCGTTGGTTTTATGGCTACACTCTCTATGCTTTATCTGTCTATAATAAAAAATATAAGATAGATCTACCTATTTATCTACGATTTGTAGAGGCAAGCAGACACGACAGTGTCACTGGAATAGTAGCATTAGCTGAATTTAGAGAACTGTTACCGCAGTTCACTATATCAAATTATGTTCTTGACTCAGCTAATGATAACTACCCTACATATGAATTATGTTCTAAATGGAACATTAATCCCTTTATTGATCTGAACTCCAAAAACAAAGGAAATTCAAAATATCCAGTTACTCTAGATATTAATGAAAAAGGATTTCCTATCTGTATTGGTGGCCATGAAATGGTCTATAACGGTTATGAAAAAAGTCGTTCACGCCTTAAATGGCGTTGCCCTTTAGTTTTAAAAAAGGTTGCTAGTTGCTCTTGCTGTGAACAGTGCTCACCTTCACCTTATGGGCGAGTAATCTACACTAAACCATCATGGGATTTGCGGTTGTTTACTCCTGTGCCTCGCGGCTCAAAACAATGGAAAACTATTTATAAAACTAGAACCTGCTCAGAACGTATAAACAATCGTATTCTAAATGATTATAAAATTCATACTTTACGAATACATGGTAAAAAACGTTATTCATTTATGACTATGATTGCTGGAATTAATATTCATCTAGATGCAAGACTTAAAGTTTCAGGTTTTAGTATTTTAAATTTATTAGAGTAGCTGTTTGACAATTAAGTACTTTTTTCTGAAAATTCCTGCATCGTGTAGGCTTGTTTGCTATACCTATTTTTATTCCTAACTGCTCTCTGAACATAAAATTTATAGCACTATAATGACTCTATACATAATTAAGTTTTACATATTAGTTTCCGTGACTACTCTAATTAATGAATTTGGGATGAACATCCCTACACAACAATATCATTTATGTTGAAATATATGTATAATCCTTAATTGTATAGTATAATAATTGCATTATTTGGTATAAAGTATGTTTAAATGTCATTCAATGCAATTTTCGTGTCGTTCAATACAATTTCATTGACAATTAGCTATTTACTTGTTAAATTTGACATATAAGAAATTGTTTTTATTAAGGAAGTAATTGCATGAGATTATCAGAAGAGTTTAGTATGAAATTATCAAATTATATAAAAAGAAAAGTGCCTAATAAGACAGAAGAGGACTTAGAAATTATAAGGTATGGGATAGAAGTGTTATTTATGAATATTACAAAATTTCCTATTATTTTAGCTGTAGGATATGGAGTAGGTTTATTCTGGTATACGCTGTACACCGTAATAATCTTTGGGATTTCGCGTCGCTTTGTAGGAGGAATCCATGCTAGAAAAAGTATTACATGCTTAATCTCTACAGGACTTATAATATTGGGTGCCATATATATTTCTTTAGCATCTCAACTTACCATTATTGTAAAAGCGTTTATTTTTATAGTTGTTGTATGTATATTTTTTAAATATGCACCAGCAGATACAGAGGAAAAACCTTATTTAGATAAAAATGTTAGGCAAAATCTGAAAATAAAAAGTATACTTACAGCTATTGTTTATTTTCTTTTTTCTATATATATAAAAAACCCATTTTTTTCTAATATCTTTATGTATATACTATTGGTAGAAGCCATTCTTATATGTCCGATTACATATAAAATATTAAACAGGAGGTATAACAATTATGAATATTACAGAGAAAGTATCTGAAATTTTAGCAATTAAAATAAGCAATATAGCTACGAATATAGCGCATACATCCACTAAAGCTTGCATTGGTTATGCTTTAGAAGAACCTAAAATGCCAAAATCATTATTAAGAAAAGCTAAGTAGTCTTATCTACCTAGCCTCTATATACAAATCTTGAATAAAAAATTCTTTTTTAACAGATGTTTTTAATAAAACATTAGGATATTTGTTATTTACAATTTCTCTTACATTATTTAAACCTATTCCACGATTTTGACCTTTTGTGGAATAGTTTTTTTTGTATATCTTGCTTATATTTACATTGCTATTATAAGAATTAGCAATAGTTATATTTAAACATTCATCTTGAATGAAAGATATAGATACAAATTTCTCTTTGCTATCTTTTGCCGCTTCATATGCATTGTCTATCAATATACCTACAATTCTACATAGATCTATAATATCTATATGAAAAGTATCTATTGTATCTAAAATCTCTACTGATAGAGTTATATTATCTAATTGAAATTTTACTATTTTAGAAGTCAATAATCCCTTTAAACCAGCATCTTTTATTTTTTTTAGCTTAAGTATTTCATTGTTTTCACATTCATTAATTAACTCTACATTAAAAATTCTTTTTAATTCTTCAATATTATTGTCTTCTAAATATCCTCGTGTCATAAAAAGAATATTATTACAATCATGTTTAAACTTAGCTACATCATCTACTAAATTTTCTATAATACTAGTATATGTTTTTAATTGTATAAATTTTTGTTGCTTTGCTTTTAACATATAATTTTTATGGGAAAAGATCAAAATCAGAATTATGCAAACAGTAGAAATTAGAAGTACAATAACAACGGTATAATTATTGAAGGACTTATATGATAAAAAATAGATAATAATAAATACAATCATTAAATTTGTAATAAATATAGTATTTACCATAAAATCATTATCTTTAATTCTATATTTAGAAATTAAAGATATAGTAAATATTTTTTTAAAGTTAATTATAAAAACAGCAATGAAAAATATTACAATATTAAACAAAATAAATATTATTTTGTTTGTAGATAAAATTTTTAGATTAATATTTAATATATTAGTAAAAAATTGCATTGTTAAAGATTCAGATAATGTCATTATTAGGGTTATAAAAAATGTAGTTTGAATCAAAGATAAGATATTGCGTTCAAGTAATACGGCTAAAATTATCATAAGAAATATAGTGGTAATGATAACCTTATAACCATTTAAATAATTAAACTTAAGCACATAATAGTATAATATAGAGACACTTAGTATTATTATGAAATTGTTTATATTGATAGTAAATTTATATTTTTTTAATTTACAACCAATATATAATTGAACATAAAACATAATAAATAAAAGAACTATATTTATTATCCACACGCATTGTTCACCTCTTTTAAACCTGTCCTAGAAATAGGGCATCTGTCTCCTGTCACCATTTCCACATAAGGATTATTAGAATTTTTACATACGATTTTTATATATTTCTTATTCACTATATTTGTTTTATGGGTTTGAATAAAATTATTATCTAGTGAATTCATTAATTCTTTTAACGTGCTGTAAAATTCAACGATAGTATTGGTACTATGAAGAGTCACTTTGCGGCTATTTTTTATAGTTTCAATATAAATAATATCTTGAAGCAGTATATTAAACATTTCTGCACCTATTTTAATTACTAATTTCTTTGGATCTTCATCTTTTTCCTTATTCAGTATTTGGGTAGCAATTAAAAGGCTTTCTTTTAACTGATTTTCAAGATGTATGCTTTTATTTATGAATGTTACCACACGTAGTTTGTATTGAAACACTTTAAAACTTAATTCAACATGATTGGTAACAAAAATCATTTCACCTGAATACTTATCTAATTTTCTAATCTCTCTTCCTAGGGTTAACCCGGTTTTTTCTTCATTTAAATCGATATCCAATATGTATATGTTATTTTCAACATTATTTTTAACATATGATATAACATCAGTGGAATTATTAAAAGTTAACACAGTGAAATCTTTGAAATCCATTTCTTCTTCGTAAGTTTCCACAACTATATTTTTTAGCAGACTCACTGTTTTGGGACAATCATCACATATAAGTATATTAATCATTATTTAACCTCCTTTTGTTATATGTCTAGTATGTTGCAATTAAGATATTAGAGTGAATAATATGCTTAATTAGATTCTTTAATACGTTGAAATTGAGCTATGGTAATGATGGGTGATCCACTGTAGTTTAAGTATTATATACTTGACAGCAGGATACCAATTGATATGTTGATAGAGGATTGAATTCTAATTTGTTTTCTCTATTATAGATATATTCTACAGATATATTGGAATACCTTCAAAAATTGACAATTATACGGAGAGGTATGAAGGTGAAATTGTTGAATAATGATAGGATAAGCCTGCTTGTTTTAATCTCTAGGGTGACTAGTTGAAGCATAAAAATAATTAATGAAGCATAATAATGATTAATGAAGTTTTAGGAAACTAATTCTGTTAAATAAATATATTGGTCAAAATGTTTTATTAACTTTGATTTCATGGAATTTTATCCCAGAGGTTTATTTAGTCATAATGAATATAAATTCTAAAAAAGTGGGGGAATTTATACTTTGGGCAAAACCACATTAATAAGCAAAAACCAGCAGTTTTATTTTGACTGCTGGATTTCTAAGTTTTATTAACGAAAACGGTCCGAGTAATATTTCAATTCTAATATATATTTATTACAGGTTAACGCATAAATGGTCTTTTTATAAATATTGCAGCTTCGCAGAAGATGATTTAACGTGACTACAATATTTTATAGACATTTTACTAGTTAAATTTTGATGTTTCATTATAAATCATTTAAAATAATAAAAAAAATGTCATATATTATGTTGCGAAATTAGTTGACTATAAAGAATATTCTCTTTACTATATAAGTAGTTATATACATAAAAACACTGTATATACAAATTATAGAGGGGGAGATTATATGAAAAAAGCAATTTCAATCTTAACTGCAATGGCAATGGTGGTTTTAATTAATCCAGCTAATGCAAATGCATCACAAGGAAAGCCGGCAAATTTTGTAAAGGTACAATCATCAGAAAAATTGTCAAAAGACATGAAAGGCGTGCATAAATTCTTTAAGGGAAATAAAACCGTAGTTGAAGATTCAGTGAATAAGTTGGAAGAAGTAAAATCAAATGATGATAAATTGGGTTTTAAGCATATCAAAACTCAACAAATGGTAAATGATATTCCGGTTTATGGTAATGAATATATTGTTCATTTTAATCAAAAGGGTGAAGTATATGCTGTGAATGGTAAATATGATGCTAACGCAAAAAATGCAAAAATAAATAAAGAACAGTTAATAGGTGAAAACAAAGCTCTTGAAATTGCAAAAACGCAAGTTAAATTTGATAAGCTTGAGGCGGATCCAACTACTAAACTTTACCTATACAATATAAATGATAAATATGTTCCAGTTTATGTTGTTTCATTAAGCTTTCTATCACCAACACCAGGAAATTGGAAGTTCTTTATAAATGCTGAAAATGGAGATATAGTAAAAAAAGGCAATAAAATATCTAAGGTTGCTGCTACAGGAACAGGTTTAGGTGTACTTAATGATTCTAAATCATTAAATCTTGACAAGGTTTTGGTACGTAACAAGGCTCAATATCAATTAAGAGATACCACAAGAGGTAATGGCATAACTACTACTTCAGCGGCTAATACTACTAACAAAATTGGTTCTATAGTCTATTCAACTACAAACGTAATTAATGATAAAGCTGCTGTAGATGCACATTACTATGCAGGAGTTGTATATGATTATTATAAAACTAAATTCAATAGAAATGGTTTTGATGGAAAAGATATGGAAATTAAATCTACAGTTCACTACGCTAAGAACTATGTTAATGCTTTTTGGAATGGAACTCGAATGATTTATGGAGATGGGGATGGTATTGATTCTATTGAATTATCTGGAGCTTTAGATGTAGTGGGTCACGAAATGACACATGCAGTAGATGAAAAAACAGCAAATCTTGAATATGAATTTCAATCTGGAGCATTAAATGAATCTTTGTCAGACTCTTTTGGTGCATTCATCGAAAATTATGGACAAGCTGATAAATTTGACTGGTTAATGGGTGAAGATGTTTGGACACCTAAAGTAGAGGGTGATGCATTAAGAGATATGTCCAATCCAACTAAATATGGCGATCCAGATAATATGAGTAAATTTGTAGTTACTCCTAATACGCAAGAAGGAGATTGGGGTGGAGTTCATACAAACAGTGGAATTCCAAACAAAGCTTGTTATCTTATAGCTTCAAATGCTAACGTAGGGATAGCTAAAGCAGAACAAATTTATTACCGTGCTTTATCTAATTATTTAATTGCAACTTCTAACTTCCACGATGCAAGGGTTGCACTTGTTCAATCCGCAACAGATCTTTACGGTGCAGATGGATCAGAAGTTGCTGCGGTGAATGCATCTTGGGATGCAGTAGGAGTAAAGTAAAGAATGGACTATTTGATGCTGATTGTGATAATTTAATAGATTAGGATTAAAAAAACTAACTCGAATTTTTATTTGTGAGTTAGTTTTTTTAGTAATTAGTTCCAAATCAAATTTGCCCATTCTGGATGATCTATAAATGGATTTCTATTGTGTTGATAATTCTTATAGATTACATCATTTCTGTGTCTTTCAAAAGCATCAACTGGATCCTGGGCATTCCATTGTAATAAAACAGATAATTTACCTATATAAGGAGCTGTATTATTATTGGTTAATTCGTTTAGCTCTAAATTTACTTCTCCATGCTCTCCTTCATAACGCACTGCCATATAAAACAGCATCCTAGCGATATCCCCTTTTACGCTATCTCTTGGTTCAAAGGAATCACTATCAGATTTACATAGAGGTGCTTCAGAATTAGGTGTACCACCCATATCAAAGTCTAAATTTCCTCTTGCGCTGTTTACAGATACATCGGCTGGTCTAAGGTGATGCAAATCCGTTCCAGCTCCTGCGGTAGTTCCAAAATTACCATGTGATTTTGCAAATACATGTTCTCTATTCCAATTATCTACTCCGCCTCCAGTTGTAAGCTCTCCTTGGGAACGTCCGGTATAAAGCAAGATCACGTTATTTGCATTGTTTGGGTCTTCATCTGTATTTCTTAATGCATCCCAAACCTGTTTATAAGAAAGCTTAGTATGATTATCAATGATATCGTTTAATGTTGATTTAAGACTTATGCCTGTTTTACCAATTGCAGATGCATAGTAGGTACTGTCGTATGGTGAAGTAGTACTTGAAGCTGTAGGTTGCCTAGCTAGATGACCTTGTACTGCTTTTAAGGTGTTGTTTTGTGTAGCTGCAAATGATAAGTCAAATAAAAAAGACGAAAGAACAAAGGATAAAATAAGCACAAAACTAATTACGAAGCTTCCTTTTTTGAAAGTTTTCTTGTTCGAAATTAACGCCCCCTAATAATAATTTAACATAATTAATAAAACTTATAACTTTCCCCATAGCATCTAAATTTAATTCATATAAAATATCTATATGCTTTTAGGTGATAAATTATTTCATTGATTATTAAATAATATAAATAAACACAAAAGGAATGACTTATTTCCCTTACAGAGATTGGAATTGATGCAGATAAGCTGTGTTGATAAAAGCTATAAAAAATTGTCCGTCACATCACCAATCTTTTAGAGAGAAAGAATGGAAATGAAACGAACAATCTATGTTAATATAGTTATGAGAGCCAAAGTGGATTTTTCAACGACATTAAAAATGCAAAAAATATCTAACACATAACAATAATTTTATATGGTGTGGTCTGAGCTGGTACACTCTTTGTGGTAGCGCCATAGACAATAATTAGATTTCGATTTGTAGGGTTATTGCTAAATGATTGCCCATTTTCTAAAACTATCTGAGTATTGGGGGCAATGTTTAATTTTAAATTATTATCGCTACTAACCAACTTATCGTTAAAATAGTCTACTTTCACATTTTGATATTGTGTATCTCTTGCCATAACAATTGATCTAAATTGTGGCGGAAAAATGAAAGGAACAGGTGCATTTGCATCATAAAAGCCAGTTACCATATCTCCAGGTATCACCATTACATGGTCTACAAAGTAAGTAGTCGGCGTAACCACGAAATTAACTAAAGTTCCATATACGTCTTCTACAGACATTAATTTATAACATCCCGCGCCTTCTTCATTTGCCCCTATCCAAAAGTCATTAATCATGGTAATCATACCATGGAAAGGTTGGAATTTTTCCATCTTTATTCCTCGATTCTTTAATTAATATTTTAAAAACATTGGAAACTATTAATATTTCTCAAATCCATTCCGAAAAATCTCCATCTATTTCTATTCCAGCGGAAACCGGATATAGATCTAGGACCAACAAATGTAAGCCATGCCCAGAAGCCTCTTTCTCTCCTTGGCCATATATATACAAATCTATAGAGGCAAGGTCTAATTGCACCTGGGTCTATAGCTAGAGGGGTAGCACCAAATTGTTGTGATTGAGGCTGCGATGGTGTAAAGTTTGGAGGTGCAGAAGACGGTCCACCCTGAGGCCCTTGTGCGAAGGATGTAAAATCATCCATTTGTCTGTATGGATACATTAAAGGGAAATCTTGAGTTTCTAGTTCATAGTTATACGTTGGATTATAAAATCTAATAGTATCTTCATCAATATACATTTAACTAACTCCTTAAAGTATTTACAATACAGTATATGATTACTTATAGGTTTTGTTATTCTTAATTTTAGGGGCTCGTAGTAGAAAAACGAATTGAGTTAAGTGAATTTAATAATAATATATAAAACAATGTAAAATATTGCAAAAAAGTGTGAATGATGTTAATATGAAAAGGATTTATAGAAAATTTTAGGAAATGAAAGATTTGTAAACGATTCCTAGAATATTAATTAATTGGAGGGGGTTCATAATATGAATGGGACAGGGGTTAAAAAACTTACATGGAAAAATCTAGCGCTGATGGCTTTTGTTATGGTATGGGGATTTGGGAATGTTGTTAATAACTTTGCAAATCAAGGGTTAAAAGTTGTTGGATCATGGATAATTATTATTTCATTATATTTTATACCTTATGCATTAATGGTAGGGGAATTAGGTTCTACATTTAAGGACGGAAAAGCAGGAGTTAGTACATGGATAAAATCTACAATGGGTACAAAATTAGCTTACTTAGCAGGTTGGACTTATTGGGTAGTGCATGTACCATATTTAGCACAAAAACCCCAGTCAATTTTAATAGCATTAGGATGGGTAGTAACACAAAATGGAAAATTCATTAATGGTTTTAGCCCATTAGTGTTACAATCAGTAACATTAGTACTATTTTTATTTTTCCTGTGGTTTGCTTCAAGAGGTGTTAATTCATTGAAAAAAATAGGAACCATAGCAGGAACATCAGTATTTGTAATGTCAATGTTATACATAGTGATGATGATTGCAGCACCTTCAATTACAGGAGTGAAAATTGCAACAGCACACATAACATTAAAATCTTTTATTCCGGATTTTAACTTTGCATACTTTACTACAATATCTATGCTGGTGTTTGCGATAGGTGGCTGTGAAAAAATAGCACCTTATGTTAACGATACAAAAGAGCCATCAAAAAATTTCCCAAAGGGAATGATTGTACTTGCAATAATGGTAGCAATGTCAGCATTATTAGGTTCAGTTGCAATGGGAATGATGTTTGATGGAAATAACATTCCAGTAGATTTAAAAATGAATGGACAGTACTACGCATTTAAAACATTGGGTAATTACTATGGCGTAGGAAATTTATTTTTAATTTTATATGCAATTGCGAATATGCTTGCTCAAATTTCTGCATTAGCGTTCTCCATTGATGCTCCTTTAAAAATATTATTTGCAGAAGGAGATAAAAAATATATTCCTGCTAGTCTAATGAAAACAAATAAATATGGAGCTCCAATTAATGGATACAAAATGACTGCTGTTTTAGTTGGAGTTTTAATAATTGTACCAGCCTTAGGTATTGGAGATATGAATACCCTGTACAACTGGTTATTAGATCTAAATTCAATTGTTATGCCAATAAGATATTTGTGGGTATTCTTAGCATACATGGCTTTAAGAGGCTTTGCTAAAAAGAAATTATCTTCTGAATATAAATTTATAAAAAATGATAAGATAGCATTCATAATAGGTTCATGGTGTTTTGCATTTACTGCATTTGCATGCATTATGGGAATGTTCCCAAAAGTAAAACCAAGCTCATCAGAGTATACTTTCCAACTTGTGCTTAATTTATTAACACCATTTGTACTTTTATGCTTAGGATTAATATTGCCTCTAATTGTAAAAATATCAAATAAACGAATTACCATAAATAAAACAAATATTACAAAAAAATCTTAGAATATATCTTAAAATCTAAGGGGAAATAATAAAAATTGACTTAAGCGGATAAAGCCCTAAATTCCATGGGCTAAGGCCGTTTAATTTTTTTTGTAGTCTAATTCCATTACTAAGGGAAATTGACAGTAAACTGAAAAAATGGTAAGATGGGATATTAATAATAATTTTAGATCTAAAGTTGAAAGGAGAATTGTATAATTTTTTTGGAGTACAGGTAATTGTTTGTATTTAAGGAGAAAGTAATCATTGTAATAGCTGAATTCCAATTTACCGACAAGTTCTGTTTCTATTTATATGAATATGAAGTTAATATGTACAAAGTAAATCATCTTTAAAAGAAGTACTGATTTATTTATTATAAAAACTATAAAGATTAATTAAGAGGGAGGTTACATAAATCAAAAATTCAACAAAGCATTCAATAGTTATAGGTTTTGCATTATTTGCAATGTTCTTTGGCGCAGGAAACCTAATTTTTCCACCAACATTAGGAAAAGCAGCAGGGAACTCAGTTTTATTATCAATTATAGGCTTTCTTATTACAGGAGTTTGTCTTCCTCTATGTGCAATAATTGCCTGTGCTAAAATTAATGGTACTTTCGAAAAAATGGCAGATAGGGTAGGTCCAATATTTTCTGTGATAGTCTCTATTGCTTTAATTCTTGTAATAGGACCTTTATTCGCAATTCCAAGAACTGCTGCAACAACTTTTGAACTGGGAATACATCCTTTATTTCCATTAATTGGACAAAACATATCGATTATAGCTTTTTTTGCAATAGTGCTTGCATTTGCGCTTAAACCTTCTTCAATAATTGATAATATAGGTAAAATACTTACACCAGCACTTTTATTAATGTTAACTATAATTATAGTTAAAGGAATAATAGATCCTATTGGGCCAACTGTATCTACATCTTACCAAGGTGGATTCTCAAAAGCTTTAATAGAAGGATATCAAACAATGGATGCTATGACTGGTGTTATATTTTCATCAATAATTCTTGCATCTATTAGGGCAAGAGGTTATGAAAGCTCAAAAGATATAATGAGGATAACTATGAAATCGGCTGTAGTGTCTTTAATCGGTTTATCCTTTGTATATACTGGACTTATGTACCTTGGAACTCAAACGACTACTTTGTTCTCAAAAAGTATATCTAGAACTAGTCTGGTTACAGAAATTGTTAGATTAGACCTAGGTAGTATTGGTAGTGTTATACTTAGTTTATGTGTTACTATTGCATGTTTAACGACTGCTATAGGAATACTTTCAGCTGGATCAAAATTCTTTGCTAAACTTTCTAAGGGGAAATTATCTTATAAAAGTATTGCTATTAGTATGGCTTTAGTAAGTGGAGTAATGGCTACAAAGGATGTTGATAGTTTAATTAAATTGGCAGGTCCAGTTTTACAAATTATATATCCAATTGTAATTGTTCTAATAGTTACTACCTTGCTTGGCGATATAGTGAAAAATAATAAGGTAGTTGCTATAACTACCTACACAGTTTTAATAGTAAGTGTTTTAAATACTATAAATGATTTAACAGCAAATAGCATTGGGTTCTTTAAATATGTTCCTTTATCCAATCTAGGATTTGCATGGATTATACCAGCTATACTTGCTTTTGTAATTTCTAACAATTTAGTGAAATTAAATGAAATTACTAAAAATAGAGGATTAGTGGATTAATCCACTAGAATCTTTTAAGTTATAAAGACTACATAAAAACTGGAAGCTTTTGATTCCTATTCATTATTAAAAATCTTATTTCGATACTCCGTAGGTTTTAAACCAGTATTATTTTTAAAGAGTTTATTGAAATAAGTTACGTCTGTAAAACCTATCATTGCTGAAACCTCATAAATTTTATATTGGGGTTGAAGTAATAGTTTTTTAGCCTCATCAATACGTATTTCACTTAAGATATCAATAAAGTTACTACCAGTCTCTTTTTTTATCAGCTTACTAAGGTACCAGGTACTGATATATAAATAGGCTGATACATCTTTTAAGGTTAAGCCCATAGCTACATTCTCCTTCATAAAAGACAGGGCTTTAACTACAAGAAACTTAGAACTTTTTTCATTAGTATTAAGTGATTTATCTTCCATGATTGTAACGTCATCACTTAAATTGTAATTTTCTTTAACTTTTCTTTTCAAATTCTTAAAGATTTCTTCATTTGATTTTACTTTTTTAAGTTCAAGAATAGCTTCTTTAATGGAGAGGATTAATTCCTTAGTATTTGTGGGTTTAAGAAGAAATCTAAAGGCTCCAAGTTTAACAGCTTGTTGGGCATACTCAAAATCTCTAAAGCCAGATAATATTATTATTTTACATTCATGCTTATGTTTTTCTAGTTTAGAGATCATTTCTAAACCATTTAAACCTGGCATCCTAATGTCAGTGAAGACAATGTCAGGTTGCATTGATGAAATCATTTCTAGTCCTTCATCCCCGTCTGAGGCTTCACCTATAACGCTGCACCCTAATGAATTCCAATCAATAACAGTTTTTAGGCCTTCTCTTATGATTTCTTCGTCATCAATTATAAGTACTTTAAACATTTAATATACACTCCCTTTTATATGTCGGCGGGTACTTTAATTGTAACAATCGTACACATACCCTCTTGACTTTCTATTGTTAGTCCGTAATCTTTACCATAAAGTAGTCTAATTCTGCGATGCACATTAATTACGCCAATCTTAGAATTATCCAAGAAATTTTCTGACTCTGGAAATTTATCATCACTCATGTCTTCTATTAGGGCTAGTAATTTGCTTTTTTCAATACCTAACCCGTCATCTGCCACAGTAATAATTAGTTGATTGTTTTCCTTCTTTATTATAATATCTACTGTTCCTCCACCCTTTTTCATTTCAAGTCCATGGTATATTGTGTTTTCAATTATAGGTTGAATTAAAAGCTTAGGAAGCCTGTTATTTAGGGTGTCTTCATCAATATTTAAATTAAATCCTATTTTCTTTCCAAATCGTTTCTGTATTAAGAATTTATAGCTTTGGATATATTCGATTTCTTTATAAACAGGAATAAATTTCTCGTTGCTCCTATTTAGGTTTGCTTCTATAATGTACGAAAAAGCAGAAATCATTTCACTGACCTCATCATCACCGTGAATTTTTGCTTTCCAGTTAATGGACTCAAGTGTATTATATAAAAAATGAGGATTAATTTGAGCTTGCAATGCATTAATTTCAGCTTGCTTCATTACAATTTGCTCTTTATATACTGTATCAATTAGGGTCTTTATGTTTTTCGACATTTTATTAAAGGTACGAAATACGAAACCAAATTCATCCTTGCGATCACTTTCTATTATTACACCCATATTACCATTTTCTATTTCCTTCATTCTTTTTATTAATACCTTCAGTGGATGTATCATTGTATTATATAAGTAATTTATAAGTAATAAGCAAATGGGAAGAGTGGCTATACATAGAATTATACTAAATTTGGCTACCTTTCGTATCTCTTTAAACAATACGTTTCCTGAAATTCCAACAACAAGTTTCCATTTGGTTGGTTTAATTGTGTCATATATCATATATAGAGAGTCACTTTTAGTCTTTATCTCTCCTTCACCTTTGTCTAAATTAGAATTAAGAAAAGATTGTATGGATTTATTAGTATTTACATCAAAACTATCATTTATAAATATTAATTGGCCATCGCTACTATAGAGACCCAAAGTTTGCTTTGAGTTAATCATGGTATTGTTAAATATTTCCATAAAACATTGATTATCTATTTTAAGGGCTAAAAGACCCACTACCTTATTCACATTTAATGAATCGTATATGGATTTTGCTAAGTATATACCATCTATTTTCCCGTTTTTACTTGCTACATACCACACTGGAGAGCCTTTTCCTTTTATGGCTATCTCATTTAACTTATCCATATTAGCGTAACAATCCGTAGTAGCAGCAAAGGCTCTATTTGCTTGAAAAACCTTTCCACTATCAGAGTATTTAATGAGAATTTCGTTTAGCTCATATTTAGCGAAAAGTAAAGATTGTAAATACCGTTGAAAACTGTTTTCATATATAAAATCTAAATTATTAGTATTAATTAAAGTGTTGGTATCAATTATTTTACTATCATAAAAAAGCTGTATAGAGTAAAGGTTAAGCTTATCCATTCTGTCTGAAAGCGAATGGGTTAGTTGTTGGGCCGCACTTTGATAGTCCATTATAGCTTTTTCTTTAATCGTTTTTGAATAATTCACATATCCTAAATAGCCAATAATTATTATAGGATAAAGAATGAATAGAATTGCAATAATAATAAGCTTGGATTTCATAGAATGTTTTGTCATAATAAAAGTCCTTTCATAAGCTGATTTTAATTTTAATATGTTTTCTATAAGTATACCTTATATTAGGCTGAATGAATTCCGGAACTAATTATATATTAAAAAGAAATTATCACAAAAAAGCATTGATTCATATGTGTAAATTACCATATTTTGGAGACAAGCCAAAATAAACAAATAAATACCAATATGGACTGATTTAAGTTTTTGATATGAATGTTATAATATGATTGTAAGTAAGAAGTATCATGTAAACATTTACTTGCTAATTTGAAAAGATTCAATCAGTATTATTAATAAGCACAAAGCTCATAATTTAATATTTTAATAATATTGTAGAAATAAAAATAGGGGGATATCAAAATGAAGAAATCCAAAAAATTGTTTTGTTTGCTCATGACAACTGCTGTTTTAACTTCAGCTTTAGCTGGATGCGGTAGCAAGAATTCAGCTACAAGTACAACAGTTGCAGAGGAGACGGAAGTAACAATTAGAGTAGAAACAACTTTTACTGGTGCAGACCCATACACCGAAGTATGGCAACAGGCTATAAAAGATTTCCAAGCTAAAAATCCGAAAATTAAAGTTATAGATGAAGCTACTTCTGCTGCAAGTGAGGCTTTTAAAACAAAAATAAATACTGATTTCGCTTCAGGTAATGAACCAGATGTAACATACGGATTTAATAGCGCATCTGGAAAACCGCTTGTTGATTCCGGTAAGGTAATTTCTTGGGAAGATGAATTAGCTAAAGATGCTACTTGGGCTGCAAACTTTAAGAAATCAGGACTAGATGCTGCAAAGTATAATGGTAAGCTTTATGCACTTCCTTACATTGGTTTTTTTGAAGGAGTATGGATAAATACCGATTTATTTAAGAATAACGGACTTGAGATTCCTAAGACTTATGAAGATATTATAAAGGCTATTCCAGTACTTAATGCAAAGAACATAACCCCAATCGCTTGTTCGTTTGCTGAAGAACCACATTATTTAATTGAGACATTATTACTTTCACAAGGTGGAGCTTCCGGTCATAGTAAATTATTTGATGCGAGTTGGGCTCCAGCACTTGCATTAACTAAAGACCTTTATGATAAAAAAGCATTTACAAAAGATGCCTTAACAATTAAACAAGCTGCTTGTTCTCAGGCTTTTGCTGATAAGAAAGCTGCAATGTTTATTTCAGGTTCTTGGGCAGGTGGAGCATTTCAGGGTATGGAAAATGTTAGTGTAATACCGTTCCCACTAGTACCAGGTGCAAAAGCTAATGCTAATGACATCATTGGTGGTACAGGCACAGGTTGGTATGTAACTAAGGCTCTTAATGATAAGAAAAATGGAGCTGGTATTAAATTTGTTAAGTTTATGACAGAGCCAGAACAACTCGCTAAGTTTGCTGAAAAAGGAGGGGTTCCACTTGAAAATGTACCATCTTCAACTACAGGTGGTGCACTAGCAAAAAATATCGGTGACTTTACGACTAAAGCTACTAGCATGACTGGTCCTGCTGGAGATAATATGAATCAGGAAGCCTTTACAGCTATATGGAAAGGTATGCAATATATAGCTTCTGGAAAGAAGACATCACAACAAGTACTCGATGAGGCACAAAAATTAGTAAAATAGTCAAGACTCAGTAGTAATATCTCTAATTAATAATATTTTTAATTAATAATACACAATGCTCAATATATAATAAATTTTATTGATCATTGTGTATTTTAAAATAATGTTTCGGGGAGTAATGAATATGATTTTAAAGGATAAAAAATATGCTTTTTTATTTTTAGCGCCAGCCCTTACTTTAATTACGGTTTTTCTATTCAATCCGCTAATCCAAACATTATATTTTAGTTTAACTGATTGGCATTATTTTTCAATGAAAAAGTCTTTTATTGGTTTAGAAAATTATCGGAGACTTCTACATGACCCAGTAGTTGGGATAGCAATTAAAAACACACTATTATTAATAGTATTATGTATTATATTTGAAATTGGATTCGCTCTACTCCTTGCTATGTTAATGGATGGAGTCAAGAGGGGTTTTAAGATTTATAGGACAGTTTTCTTTTTTCCTGTTGTAGTATCAGGTTCCGCAATAGGACTTTTGTTCTCACTTACATATCAGTATGATGCAGGTCTTTTGAATAACATTTTAGGTGTATTTGGTATGTCAAAGACAATATGGCTAACTGAAAAATCTTCAGCATTACTTTCTATGATGCCGTATATTTGGCAAATGACAGGTTTTTATTTTGTAATATTTATGACCGCACTTACAAAAATACCAAGTGATATATATGAATCAGCATCTTTGGATGGTGCAACGGGATTAACCAAATCAATATATATAACACTTCCACTTATAAGGGATGTAATAATTACAACTATTGCTTTGGTAATTACATCAGCTATAAAGGTTTTTGATATTATATTTACAATAACGCAGGGTGGTCCTATGAATTCAAGTCAGGTTTTGAGCACATATATATATCAAACTACATTCCAATCTATGAATCAAGGCTATGGGTCTGCACTATCTATTCTTATGGTTGTTATAGGAATTGGTTTGACGATTATTACTACATTAATATCAAGGAAAGATCCAATAAGTTATTAGTTGTTATGGAGGGGTGTTAGAGTATGTTAAATTCGAAAGTTTCAAAAGATATTTATATAGAAAAAAAGCATATTAATTCAAAAGTTAAGATGTCGAAGATTATTACACATTTTATATTAATAGCATGGGGTATAACAACCATTGCACCAATAGCATGGGTTATTATGAATAGCTTTAAGAGTTCATCTGAAATAATTTCTAGCGCTCTTAGTTTTCCAACTAAATTTAATTTAGATAACTTCAAATCGCTTGGAAAATATTCTCAAATAGACATTCCTAGGGGGTTTTTTAATAGTCTTGTTATTTCTGGTACTGTTGTTGTATTAGTATTAATTCTTGGAGCAATGGCTGCATTTGTACTAGCAAGATTTAAGTTCTTTTTAAATGGACCAATAATGATACTTTTAGTTGCTAGTATGCTTGTTCCACAGTTTGCAGTTATTATTCCTAATATTAAAATATTGCAGTTTTTTCATTTTAATAACACTTATTTAGCTGTAATAGTACCACATACTGCTGGATTTTTAAATTTTGCTATAATTATGATGACAGGATTTATGAAGTCTCTTCCTGTTGAGCTTGAAGAAGCTGCGATAATAGATGGGTGTAGTATACCAAAAATATTTATGAGAATAATAATCCCATTGTCTACTCCAATACTCGCAACCTCAGGTATAATGATTTTTTTATGGTCTTATAATGATTTACTTCTCCCACTTGTATATCTTACAGGGGAATTAAGACCTATAAGTGTGCTTTTAACACAAATTTCAAGCCAGTTTAACACGGATTATGGTGCGATGATGGCAGCGCTCACAATAACAATAATTCCAGTGATAGCACTCTATGTAATTTCTCAAAAATATGTAATTAAGGGTATGATGGCTGGTGCTGTTAAGGGATAAGGAAAACCAACCTAACTGAAAGGATTTGATAATATTACTGTGCTTGTACTTTAGAAATATCCAGCAATGCTAAGGAGTTATTTAAAGAAGAACTAAATCAAGTTAGTAGTACAATTAAATTATAGTAAAGGGAGAAGATAAAATGAAATATGGATATTTTGATAATGTAAACAGGGAATATGTTATTGAACGCCCTGATGTACCAGTATCTTGGACGAACTATCTTGGGGTAAAGGATATGTGTGCTGTAATTTCTCAAAATGCAGGTGGGTACCTATTCTATAAAAAGCCACAGTACAATAGAATAACTCGTTTTAGACCAAACGGCGTACCACTAGATAGACCTGGCCACTATGTTTACCTTCGTGATGATGAATCTAGCGACTATTGGACAATTTCTTGGCAGCCAGTTGGCAAAGACCTTAAAAAGGCAAATTATAAATGCCGTCATGGGCTATCTTATTCCAAATTTTCCTGCGAATATAGCGATATAAGTGCAGAACAGATTTTGTTTATTCCAGTAAACGATGATGTAGAATTATGGGATGTAAAGATAAAGAACAATGGAACAACTCCACGTAAATTAAGTGTGTTTTCTTATGTAGAGTTCTCATTCCAAAATATTGATATGGATAATGAAAACTTCCAGATGAGCTTATACGCATCAGGTTCTAGTTATGAAGATGGAGTTATAGAAAATGATCTTTTTTATGATAATGGTGAGACAGGTTATCAATACATAGCATCGAGTTTTAAACCAGAGAGCTATGATTGTTTAAGAGATAAATTCTTAGGAAACTACCACACTGAAGATAATCCAATAGCTGTAGAAAAGGGAATTTGTAGTGGGAGCTCAGAACTCGGTGGAAATCACTGTGGTGCTTTACATAAAAAAGTAATCTTAGCTCCAGGAGAAGAAACTAGACTTATATTTATGGTTGGTGTTGGTGCAAGGGCTAAAGGCATGAAAATGAAGGCTAAATATTCAAATGTTGCTACTGTAGATAAAGCATTTGATGAACTTAACGAATACTGGGAAAGGAAATTATCGGCATTCCAGATTAAGACACCAAATGAAGGCATGAATACCATGATAAATACATGGAACCTTTATCAAGCAGAAACAAACGTTGTGTTCTCAAGATTTGCTTCATTTATAGAAGTAGGTGGAAGAACAGGACTTGGATATAGAGATACTGCTCAAGATGTTATGTGTGTTCCTCATACAAATCCTAAAAAGTGCAAACAACGTATAATTGAACTTCTTCGTGCACAGTCGAGCATAGGCTACGGATTACATTTATTCCAACCAGAATGGTTTGATTCAGAGGTTGCTAAAATTTTACCTTCAAAATCACCAACAGTTTTACCGACTCCAAACATGTCAGATGTAGTACATGGATTAAAGGATGCATGCTCAGATGACGCATTATGGCTAATTGCAGCAATATGTGAATATGTACAAGAAACTGGTGAAGTCCAGTTGTTTGATACGATGGTTACTTTTGCTGATGGAGGAGAAGCCACGGTATATGATCACATGAAGAAAATACTTGATTTCTCAAGGTCGCAGGTTGGAGCTACAGGGATATGTAAAGGTCTTAGAGCAGACTGGAATGACTGCTTAAACCTTGTAGGAGGGGAAAGTGCTCTAGTATCTTTCCTGCATTTTTGGGCACTTAACAACTTTGTTGAATGTGCTAACTTCTTAGGTAGAACAGAAGATGTATCGGTATATAGCGCAATAGCGAGTAAAGTTAAAAAAATATGTGAAAATGAGCTTTGGGACGGGGAATGGTATATTCGTGGAATTACATCGGATGGAGAAAAAATAGGAACTCAAAAAGATGAAGAAGGAAAGGTTCACCTTGAGTCAAACACTTGGGCTGTTATTTCTGGTGTAGCGGGCCCAGAAAGGTCTAAGGCTTGTATGGATGCGGTAGATAAATATTTATATTCAGACTTTGGTCTACACTTAACATCACCATCCTATACCAAACCAAATGATGGAATAGGTTTCGTAACTCGTGTATACAAGGGAGTTAAGGAAAATGGAGCTATCTTCAGTCATCCTAATCCTTGGGCTTGGGTTGCTGAATGTATGATTGGACGTGGTGAGAGTGCTATGAAGTTCTACGACGCATTATTACCTTATAATCAAAATGATATGATAGAGACTCGTGAAGCCGAACCATACTCATACTGTCAATTCGTGATGGGAAAAGATCATACAGCTCACGGTAGAGCAAGGCACCCATGGCTTACAGGAAGTGCTGGTTGGGCATACTATGCAGCAACTCACTACATGCTAGGAGTTCGTCTTAACTTTGATGGCATGATTATAGATCCATGTATACCAGGAGATTGGACAGAATTCGAAGTTACTCGTCTATGGCGTGGAGCAACTTATAATATAACCATAAAAAATCCAAATGGAGTACAGAAGGGTATTAAAGAAATAATTTTAAATGGAACGGCAGTGGAAGGTGCTATTAAGCCACAAAAAGCTGGTTCACAAAATATTATAGTTGCTATAATGGGCTAATAAAAGTAAGTATATTAAAATTAGTAAAGGAGTTAAAAATATGATTAAATTTGGTACTGGTGGATGGAGAGCTTTTATAGGCGAAGATTTTACAAAAAAAAATGTACAACTTCTTTCTCAAGCTCTTGCAAACCTTATGAAAAATGAAAAATGTGAGGGCAGTGGCTTTGTAATAGGTTATGATAATAGATTTTTATCTGACAAATCAGCAAAATGGGTTTCAGAAGTAATGGCTGGAAATGGAATAAAGGTTTTTTTAGTAGGAAAATCTGCACCTACCCCTCTAATAATGTTCACTGTGAATTCTTTAGATGCATACTATGGTGCAGCTGTAACAGCAAGCCATAACCCAGCTGATTACAATGGACTCAAAATATTCACCAGGGGTGGAAGAGATGCTAAAGAAGACGTTACAAGAAGTCTTGAAGAAATTATAAACAATATTACTATAGATGATGTTAAGCTTGTTATCTTTGATAAAGGAATAGCAGATGGTTTAATTGAAATTATAGATCCGTTTAATGAATTTATAGATTCAATTATCAGCATGATAGATATAGAGTCTATAAGGAATAGCAAACTAAAGGTAGCTCTTGACCCAATGTTTGGAGTTTCAAAGACTTGCCTTCAAACTATACTTTTAACTGCAAGATGTGAGGTTGAAATAATAAATAATAGACACGATACCTTATTTGGTGGAAGATTACCTTCCCCAAGCACACACACACTACATCGTTTAAAGGATTTAGTAGTTGAAAAAGGATATGATATCGGGATAGGGACAGATGGGGATGCTGATAGACTTGGAATCATAGATGAAAAAGGTAACTTTATTCATCCAAACGATATTCTTTCTGTGTTATATTACTATTTATTAAAGTACAAGGGATGGAAAGGTGGAGCTGTAAGAAACCTTGCAACCACTCACCTCCTAGATAAAATAGCAGCGAGCTTTGGTGAGGAATGCTACGAGGTTCCAGTTGGTTTCAAGAACATAAGCTCAAAAATGGAAGAAAAGAATGCATTAATCGGAGGAGAAAGCAGTGGTGGATTAACTATTCGTGGGCATATTAAGGGAAAAGACGGAATATTTGCTGCTAGCCTTCTAATCGAATTGCTTAGTGTAACAGGAAAAAGCTTATCGGAATTACTTGAAGAAATTCATAAGCAATATGGATACTTCTACATGACAGAATCTGATTATAAATTCAGCATAGAAGACAAGGAACAGATAAGGACAAAACTTTTCGTAAATAAGTTAATCCCAAATTTTGGTTATAAAGTAGAAAAAACAAACTACGAAGATGGCTTAAAGGTATATTTTAGAAATGGTGGCTGGATTATAGCAAGATTCTCTGGCACAGAACCGCTTTTAAGAGTATTTTCTGAAATGGAAAATGAAGCTATGGCCAATGAAATAAGTAATATTATGAGAGAATTCTTAAACTTATAAGTATATTAATATTGCAGCACAGAAGGTGATGATTTAACAAAAGGTGTATTTTATACCTAATTATGGTATAGAATACACCTTTTATTTTTTGATTTAATTTTAAAAAGTTACCCATAACAAAAGGAATTGTGTTCACAATTTGTTTGCGGCCATTGGTGGTGTCCATGTGTTTCAATTAATTAGTGGACTTGCTGTAATATTACATATATAATAGTATGTGGAATATTTTATTAAAAGGGGGCAATTTATGAGAAATGAAGTTAGTATTAAAAAAATAAGAAGAGATGCAGAAGAGTCATTCAGAAAAGGTGATTTTTTTTGTTCCGAAGCTATTGTTAGCTCAATAAAAAACAATTTTGAAATTCCAATGCCAGATGAGATGATTGCAATGTCTTCAGGATTTCCTCTTGGAATAGGAAAATCAAAATGTGTTTGCGGTGCTGTATCAGGCGGAGTAATGTGCATAGGTTATTTCTTTGGAAGAACAACAGCTGGAGATCCTAAGGTGCAAAATGCTCTTAAGTTTGCTAATGAATTACAAGAGAGCTTTAAAAATAACCATAAGGTGTTATGTTGTAAAGTCCTTACTCACGGAATGGACATGACTTCTGGAGAACATCAAGCACAATGCATTTCCTTTACTGGGGAAATAGCTGAAAAAGCTGCGCAAATTATAGTTAGAGAGCTCGGCCTTGTAAATATTGATGAATAAGGTGGTAAAAAAATGAAAAGCCTGATAGAAAAAACTCCTGTACCAATTGCAGGGTTAATGTTAGCTTTAGCAGCAACTGGTAATCTATTATTATCTTATGGTGATATATACAGGAACATCTTTGGAGTTGTAGCTTCATTAATATTAGTACTCCTTATATTTAAGATATTTTTTGATACAAAAAGTGTAGTAGAGTCTTTTAAAAACCCAGTTGTTGCCAGCGTAATGATTACTTTTACTATGGGTTTAATGATTTTGGCAACTTACATAGTTCCGTATGCTCATTCAATATCCTTTGGTGTGTGGTCTTTTGGTTTATTACTGCATTGTTTTTTACTAATTTGTTTTACTGCAAAATTTATTTTTAACTTTGATATAAAAAAAGTTTTTCCAAGCTATTTTGTAGTTTATGTTGGTATTGTGGTAGCAAGTATGACTGCACCTACCTATAATTTAATTAGTCTTGGAAAAGGTATTTTCTGGTTTGGCCTTATATCATATTTATTATTGTTGCCTATTGTGATTTATAGGACATTCTTTATTAAGGGAATTCAAGAGCCGGCACTACCAACTATTTCAATATTCGCGGCTCCAGCTAGCTTATGTTTAGCTGGATATTTAGCATGTTTTACAGTGAAAAATAATTTTATATTAGGCTTTTTAGGAGGTCTAGCATTTATAATGTTCTTAGTGGTGATTTTGTATTTACCAAAGCTACTTAAAACTAAATTTTACCCAAGTTATTCTGCTTTTACTTTTCCAATGGTGATAAGCGCAGTTGCTATGAAGCAACTTAATGGGTATCTAGTTAATATTAAAGAACCAATATATATGTTAAAATATTTGGTTAAATTTCAAGAAGTACTAGCTGTTTTAATCGTTATTTATGTTTTAGCAAGATACTTTAAATTTCTTTTTCTTGAGGATAAAATCTCCAAAAATTCTAAAATAGACGAAGCGATCTAAACATATAATAAATAGGACTGTGATTAGATTGGATATAAAGCTAATTATAGTCTTTTTATTACTTATATTGGAAGAAAAAAGCTTAAGAAGCTATTAACAGAAAAGCCTCAAAATGAACAGAATATATATGATAGACAATTTGATAACTGGGCGCCATATTACAAATAATTCAAAGACCAATATTTGCTAAACATATCTCTGTATGTTATTATGTTCAGATGATAAATACTTTTAAACATAATATATTTAAAAATAAAATATTATGTAGGGGGAATGGAAAATTGAACAAAAAAATTATTTCAGCCGTAATGGCACTTGGTGTAATTATAAGCGTTGGTTCTACTACCGTATATGCAGATTCTGCATCAGATAAGGCAAAAATTCATCAGGTTCAAACTCAAAGAAACGACCTTGAAAGCAAAGTTGAGATTATGAACAATAAGCGTGAAACAATTGTGTCTAATATCGATAGTAATGAAAGCAGTATAGCTATAACACAAAAGAATATTAAGCAAACAAAAATAAATATTGAAAAAGCAGAGGTTGATATCAAAGCAGAACAGATTATTTTTAATAAAAGAATGAGAGTAATGTATATGAATGGGTCATCAAGCTATCTAAACATTATGCTAAGCTCAAATGGTATGGATGATTTTATATCCAGAGTAGAAAATATTAAAAGGGTAGTAACATTTGATCAAAAGGTTATGAAAAATATGAAAACAAAAGAAGCAGCAATTAATTTAAAGAAGGTAGCGCTAGATGCAGAAAATACAAAGTTGCTATCTTTAAGGGTTGAGAATAAAAAGAATTTAGCGATTTTAACAGAACAAAAATCAGACCAAGATGTATTAGCATTAAAATTGAATGCCCTAGAAAATCAATATGGCGCACAACTGGTAATAGATCAAGCTAATGAAGCAAGACAAGCAACAGAAGAAAAACAAGCATTAATTGATTCAAAAAAAGCTAATAACAAACGGAATGAATCTCCTAAACAAGTTGTAAAAACTCCAGAAATAGCTAGTTATACTTCAGTGCAAACTAAACCTATAGCAATCAAAAATGACTCAAGTGATTTGGACTTGCTATCAAGATTAATAACTGCCGAAGCAGGAGGAGCATCTTATAAAGCTCAAGTTGCTGTAGGCGCTGTAGTTTTAAACAGAGTTAAGAGCAGCAGTTTTCCAAATTCAATCAGTGCTGTTATTAATGAAAAAACAAATGGTTTTTATCAATTTACTCCAATACTAAATGGTAACATTAATAGACCTGCACAGGCAAGTGCTGTTAAGGCCGCAAATGAAGCACTCAGTGGAAATGATCCAACAAATAATGCACTGTTTTTTTATAGTGGTAGTGCACCTAAGGGCTTGACTTTACAGCAACCAGTGTCATTAAGAATAGACGATTTAACATTTATTAAAATGCTAGAAGACTGACTATAGAGTATTTTTGATAACTTCTTAACTAAAGATTTAATTTTAATACAATCATATATATTTATTGCTTAGGACTACATAATTATTAATCATCTTAAACTCAGATGTTGTTACTGGGATGGTACAGAGAATTATTATGAATAAGGGAGTTCACTTTGTGAACTCCCTTATATATATACAAATATTTAATTTTGAACTAAGTAGAGATTAGTAATTTTTTTAACTAAAGTATTTTTCTTTGTCTTATCACATATCTTAAAGACCTCTTATTTATAAATTGTACTAACCTCTAAAAACTTTAACAACTTAATTTGAAACATTGGACTATCCCCTTTCTATTAGCAATTCTTTTAGTTTATCTAATGAAGGTTAATATCTTTGTGGAATCACTTCCATCTCTTGTACTAATTAAATTCTGTTGTTTTGTTTATAAATTAATAATATCATAGTAATAGATGTTTGTAAACAACTATTTTCAATTAATAATAAATGTTATTTAAGAAGAAATTTCAATGATTGTTAGTGGAGGAGGGATATATAAATAATAATGATGAGTATGAGTAAAAAATATATGCATTTACATCTCCTATATTAATAATACGCTGGTGTGAAAAAATTTGCAAACTAGTGATTTAAGTAGAATATATGTTAGTATTAAAATATCATATGTATATATTAATAGAAAACTAAATGCTTCACAGTATTCTTAAACTGTGGTGCATCCGAAAGAAAATACGTACGTAATATAAAGAAGGAGATAAAAAAATGAAGTTAAATAAGATTCATCATATAGCTATTATTTGCACAAATTATGAAAGATCTAAAGAATTTTACGTTAATGTTTTAGATTTGAAAATCATTAAAGAAACATATAGAAAAGATAGAGAATCATATAAGCTCGACTTAGGTGTTGGAGAGAATTATCAAATAGAATTATTTTCTTTTCCGCAATCACCTAAAAGGGCGAGCTATCCTGAAGCAAGAGGACTAAGGCATCTTGCTTTTGAGGTAGATAACATTGATGAGGCGATAAAAGAACTGGCTGATAAGAATGTAATTTCTGAGCATATTAGAATTGATGAGATTACGGGGAAAAAATTTACTTTTTTTAGTGATCCAGATGATTTACCTATAGAATTATATGAAAAATAGTAGGATAGCATTTTAAAATTGACAACTGTATGTCATAGCATAAATATCTTTGAAGAGCTTTTTTAACTTGAATAATTTCCCAAGGGTCTGGCCCATTACAGAGATAAAACAGACAAGCAGTGTTGCTCAAAAGGCTGTTTGTAGGGTATAATAAATTAGTAAAATAACAAGACCTACCTTGAAAATATTTATCGTGAATATTAATTTAGAAGGTATTAGTTATGAAGTTTTTTTAAGCCGTAAAAAATAAAAAAAAGAGGGTAAAAATATGAAAAATGATATAAACAAAAACATGGAAATAATGAAAAAAATTATTGAAGAAAGAAAAGCAAAATCTTCCACGCAAAAAAATAATAAGAGAGCATCAATCTATGGATCACAAAGCGCATCATCAGGTAATGGCGGAGGTTTAGTTGGTAAAAATAACAGGGGTCAATGAATAAATTCCCTTGTTATTAATAAAATATATGTAACTCTAAAAGTTTATTTCATAGAGAAATCTAGGGGTAGGCTTTTTTTTATTGATTAGCAACTCTCAAATTCAACTAAATATGATATTATCATTAACTTATGGGCATTATAATATAAAATAATTAGTAAAGGAGATGCTTTTTATGAGTCAAAATAAAACCATAGCTGAAAACAATCAAAATATTATACCTAATAGTGAAAATAGTCTGAGCCAAAATATGACCATGAAACAAAAAGATCAAAGCCTTATGGCTAATAGTTTAGATAGTGAAAATGCTAAAAATGGATATAAGGTTAATGGAAATGCTAGCGTGCAAGCTGCTAATCAAGGAACTAGAAATAAAAACTAGATGAATTAATTTACTTGGAAATCTTAAAATGTGAAAACACAGTAGAGTTATACTTTCTCTACTGTGTTTTTTATATAAATTAACAAGATAGTGAATTAATTAGTACAAAAGTTAATTTATTGGTGTACATATTCCTTGTGTAAATTGCGTAATTGCGCCAGTATTAATGTTTACTAAATATAAACATAAGGAATATTCTTGTTCAGGATTAACAGGATCTTTGTAAGATTTTCCTATCGCGTAATAATCATCACCATTATAAATACCTGTTCTCTGGAATCTTTGATTAGTTGTATTAAAAGTTTCGTTAGTATCTAATTTTACTTTTGATTTAACTAAATCCATTGCCTGTAGTTAAATACACAAAGGGGAACAGCACACATATTATTACTACTGGGGTTGGTATAGCATGCATAGTTATCGCTCCTTTCTCAAAATGTATAAGTTATACTGCTGTTATAGCAATTCTTTCTTTGAGTAAATGTTTATAGATATATTCATAGAAATAAAGAGGATAGCAATTATAGCCACAATCGGTATCAAGTACTGGACCAATATAGGCATTGCAGACAATACCGTAAAATCGAGTTTAATATTGGCTTTTATTAATACAGTCAATAAAAATGGAGTTCCCATGATCAATATCATGAAGAAATACTTTGTTTTTTCAAAGCCAAATTTATATTGTACAGGTGTGTATACGCCAAATAGGATTACTGAAATCAGCAGTGCAATAAGATAGTTGTATGGAGTAAGATATTCAATTTTGACAAATAGCAGTGCTAATACGTTATATGCCACACAGCAATAAGCAAAGATCAATAGGAGAAAAGCATATCTTGCTTTTACAAGACTACTGCGGGAGTATGGCGTAGAACACAGCAGAGCTTCAGCTTTAGGGTATTTCATTTCGGCCATCAAAACATATTGATACAACATAAACACCGAAAAAATCACCGATAACAAAAAAGCACTAAGCCCCCAAAATTGGGATGGTTGTATCATCATAAAAAGGGGTATAGCAAATGGAAAAGTAACTAAAAGCAGCAAATATTTTTTTATAAGTAAGATATCTTTTTTAACAAGATGTACCAGCATTATTTTCCCCCTCCTTCGACATAGCCCAGCATAATATCTTCTATGGTAGGTCTTTCAACCAAAATGTCTTTTATGCTTTTTTGAACTTGAGATAATTTATTGGTGATACCAGTAAATCCAAATCCTGTTTCTTGAATATTTAAGAACAGTTTTCTGGTTTCAATAGTCAAATCCTTGCTATCACCTTTTACTAATCGATGGGTATCAATCAATGTATCCTTTTCTTCCTCGAATAAAATTTTGCCATTGTTAATAAGAATTATCATATCTGCAACTTTATCAAGATCTGAAGTTATGTGAGTTGAAAAGAAAACGCTCTTGCCACCTTGTTTCATATAATCTGTCAAGATATTCATGAATTGGCTTCGAATTAAGGGGTCAAGTCCACTTGTAGGCTCATCCATAATAAGTAAGTCTGCCTCATGGGAAAGTGCCAAAGTTAATGCGAACTTCATACGCATACCTTTTGAAAGTGTTGAAATCTTTTGGCGTGGATTGAGTGAAAAACGTTCCATATAGGTTTTGTAATCCTGCTCATTCCAACTTGAATACGACGGTGCAATAATGCTTTTCATTTCTTTCATTGTCAATTCATCATAAAAGCAGCCATCATCCAGCACAACTCCAATACGGTTTTTCAACTCATGCCCATGTTTATCAATATCCTTTCCAAAGAATTTGATAGTACCGGCACTTCTCATTACAAGACCAAGAATGGTCCGTATAGTGGTTGTTTTACCAGCCCCGTTAATACCTATAAAACCTGTAATACAATCTTCCTGTAAAGAAAAACTAACATCGGAAAGGGCAAATTTATTATAAGATTTATTTAATCCTGATACTTCTAATACATTGTTCATTGTTCATCCCCCTCATATAAAATAGAGCTTTCACGGAAACTCCTTAGCTCCTGTGATTACTCATTTTTAGTATCATTAATTTTTGTTGATTCCCCCACTTTTTTTGCATAAAACACTTGACAAGCCTGTAAAATTTTGCGGTCCTCCTCTTAAAGACATGTTTTAATAGGAGGATTATTTTATGCTTAAAAATTGGAGCTCTCATGCTGATTATCAGCAATTTATTATTTTAAATCTCTCATGTTTCTACAAAGCTTTTCCTAAAAAAATTATAGAACTTGAACCTTCTATCTCTAAGTTGTATTGCTTAGACTTAGATATTCTTAGAGAGATATTAAAACCTTATTATTCTAATATTGGTAGACCTGCAACTCTTCAACCTGAGATATTTCGTTCATTTTCTTTAATGCTTTTTCAAAAGGAAACAAGCATTACCAACTGGGTTAAAAAGATTCATGCCTGTGAGTTACTTGCAACCTGTATAGGCTGCACTAAAAATAATGTCCCATCACTTGGTGCTCATTATGATTTTATCTCTAGATTATGGCTTTCAAATCTGTCTACCGACAGGGTAAACCTAAAAAAAATATATTCGTATAAGAAGAAACCCTCTAAAATTAAGGCACCCGGGAAAAATAAAAAGCTTCCTAATAAAAAAACTGGTGTTGTTAAGAGAATTTCAGATTTTTTTGAAGCTGGTCGCTCATTTTCCCTAAGAGCCGAAAGGCTGCTTCAAAAAATATTCTCATTAGTTGCTGTAGAACCCTCTTTTAATCTTAACTTAATAGAAAAAGATAACCTTACAGTTGGCGGCGATGGTACTTGTGTTCACTGTAAGTCTTCTTACTATGGTTCTAAAGTTTGTGACTGCCGTGAAAATGGAATTTACGATTGCAAATGCCCTCGTAGACTTTCTGACATAAATGCTAATTGGGGTTGGGACAGCCATGAAAATCGTTGGTTTTATGGCTACACTCTCTATGCTTTATCTGTCTATAATAAAAAATATAAGATAGATCTACCTATTTATCTACGATTTGTAGAGGCAAGCAGACACGACAGTGTCACTGGAATAGTAGCATTAGCTGAATTTAGAGAACTGTTACCGCAGTTCACTATATCAAATTATGTTCTTGACTCAGCTAATGATAACTACCCTACATATGAATTATGTTCTAAATGGAACATTAATCCCTTTATTGATCTGAACTCCAAAAACAAAGGAAATTCAAAATATCCAGTTACTCTAGATATTAATGAAAAAGGATTTCCTATCTGTATTGGTGGCCATGAAATGGTCTATAACGGTTATGAAAAAAGTCGTTCACGCCTTAAATGGCGTTGCCCTTTAGTTTTAAAAAAGGTTGCTAGTTGCTCTTGCTGTGAACAGTGCTCACCTTCACCTTATGGGCGAGTAATCTACACTAAACCATCATGGGATTTGCGGTTGTTTACTCCTGTGCCTCGCGGCTCAAAACAATGGAAAACTATTTATAAAACTAGAACCTGCTCAGAACGTATAAACAATCGTATTCTAAATGATTATAAAATTCATACTTTACGAATACATGGTAAAAAACGTTATTCATTTATGACTATGATTGCTGGAATTAATATTCATCTAGATGCAAGACTTAAAGTTTCAGGTTTTAGTATTTTAAATTTATTAGAGTAGCTGTTTGACAATTAAGTACTTTTTTCTGAAAATTCCTGCATCGTGTAGGCTTGTTTGCTATACCTATTTTTATTCCTAACTGCTCTCTGAATATAAAATTTATAGCACTATAATGACTCTATACATAATTAAGTTTTACATATTAGTTTCCGTGACTACTCAAAATATTCATCATTGCATTTAATTCCTCTTTAGAAATTTTTAACGTCTTTGCTGTTTGAATTAAGTCCTGCATTTTTTGTTCAACAATACGCCGTTTAGAGTCACGAAGCAGCTCTAAATTACCAGCAGAAATAAAAGTGCCAATGCCCACCTGACTTGTAATAAATCCCTCTTGCTCTAATTCATTGTAGACACGACGAATAGTAAGAATGCTTACTTTCAAATCAGTGGCAAAATTTCTGATAGATGGAAGTGGATCACCCTCAGACATCTCACCTTTAAAAATAATATCTTTTAGTTGGTCTTTTATTTGTTGGTATAGGGGCATATTGGATATATTTGAAATTAAAATCTTCATATCACCTTATCACCTCCCTAAGTGTATAGTGTGTATTAACTTAATACACACTATACACTTAGGTTGTGTTTTTGTCAACATGTTAGTGGGTACCCGGCTCGCAAAGACTTTTTAGAATTAACGGATATCACGAGAAGCTTTAATATGAAATGATTGAATTTAGTCGTAAAAAATGTTATGCTAACAATGGTAAACTCAGTAGAATGTCCTTACTACATAAAAATCAAGTGTAGAGTTGCAATTGAAAATACAATATATTGAAGAGCTTATTTTTATAGGCTCTTTTTTAGTGATAAAGAGAGGTAATAATATGATAAAAATTGATAACTTGTCCTACTCATTTCCGCAAAAGGATCTATATAATAATATTTCATTTACATTAGAAGATGGTCAACATTGTGCTTTTATAGGAACAAATGGCAGTGGAAAAAGTACACTGATAGATATAATTATGGATCCAGAAAAATATATGTTCGATGGTAAGTTAGAGATGGACCCAAATTGTAGAATTGGGTATGTAAGTCAATTCTCGCAACAGGGCGAAATGAAAGAAATTACAGTTTTCGAATATATAGGGGAAAAATTTATTAAACTACAAAATGAAATAACATCTATTTGCAGTGAAATGGAAACATCTTCGGATATTGATTCTTTACTAGAAAAGTATCAACAAACTTTAGACGCATTTGATGCAATTAATGGGGATGATTTCGAAAACATCATTAATAAAAACTTAAATCTTGCAAACTTAAGCAAGTATAAAGATCTAATGATATCTGAACTTAGTGGTGGGGAATTCAAGCTTATTCAAGTAATTAAGGAAATGCTAAATAGTCCAGACTTAATGATTATGGATGAACCCGATGTGTTTTTAGACTTTGAAAACCTTAATTCGCTTAAAGATCTAATTAATTCGCACATTGGAACAATGTTAATTATTACGCACAACAGATATATATTGAATCATTGTTTTAATAAAATTCTACACCTTGAAAACATGGAGATCCAAGAGTTTGATGGAAACTATATTGAGTATAACTTCTCATTACTTCAAACTAAAATTGAGTTACAAGAACTAGCTGCTACTGATAATGAAGAACTTGAGAGAAACGAGATCTTAATAAAGAAGTTAAGATTTCTCGCAACTGAGTATAATCAATCTTCTAAAGGGAAAGCTCTAAATGCTAGAGTTAAAATTCAAGAAAGATTAGAAAAAAGTAGAATTAAATCGCCATTTGTAGATATTAAACAACCGAATATCAGTTTAGTTACAGATAATGAAATCGAAGAAACCATTGTTTTAAAAGTTAATGATTACAGTGTTGCCTTTGATGATATGCTTCTAGAAAATGTTAACTTTGAGATTAAATCTACTGATAAAGTAGCTCTTATCGGTTCAAATGGTGCCGGGAAAACGACGTTACTTCGAGAAATATTTAAAAACAATCATGATTCTATTGAGATAAATGAAGATGTTGAAGTGGCTTATTTGTCTCAACTTCAAGGCAAAACACTAAATGAGTCTAATACGATACTTGAAGAGTTCTTAGATGCTGGTTTTAAAACTAATCAAGAGGTTAGAGCATATATTTCTGGTTATGGTTTCGAAGAAGAAGCCATTAATCAAAAGATAGGGGCTTTATCTGGTGGAGAAAAAAATATGCTTCAACTGGCTAAAGTTTCTGCTAGTAAAGCAAACATTTTGCTTCTTGATGAACCGACAAGTCATTTAGACACATATTCACAAATAGCACTGGAAAAAGCCATAGAAAACTATAAAGGTGCCATTCTCATGATTTCCCATGATTTCTATTCTATAGTAAACTGTATGGATTTTGTTTTAATCATTGAAGATAAGACAATTAGAAAAATGAGTATGCGAAAATTTAGAAAGATGATTTATGCTAATCATTTTGACAAAGACTATTTAGAAATTGAACAAAAGAAAAAATTAGTCGAAACAAAAATAGAATTGGCTTTAAAAGATATTGATTTTACGCTTGCAAAAGTTTTATCGCAGGAGTTAGAAGAGCTGATTAAGTTACTCTAAATTTAGCAAAGTTTAAGTGGAAATATTGAGCTCTCTTGTATATACATTGAGAACTCAATATTTTTTATTTTTATAAAAGTGTTTTAGCAAATTGTATATTATCAAGTTTATTTTCTTTCATATAATTTATTGAATCAATTAAAAAAGTTCTGTGATGTTCTATGGTCTTCGATAAAGATTGAATAAATTCAACTATATTTTCTTTGTTATCCTGTTTATTATATAGATAGTTACCAACTAAATAAAATCTAATAAATGAATATCTTACTAAAAGCATAATATATCCATCGAATATTGATTCTGATTCAGAAAATGGAAACATATAGTTATACATAAAATTCACCAAATAATTTTCGAAAATATAGCTATTATTATTCATAAAATTTTCAGTATAATCTTCAAATGCTTTTATGTACATTTCTGAATGTTTACTAACGTCGCCACCTTCATCAAACTTGAATCCAGCTATAATTTGCTTAGTATATTCCTTAAAATAAAGACTATCCACTTCTTTAGATACATTTAAGAAGCCTATCATCTTTTTGAAAAAATCTATCTGAACAATATAACTTAATTGATCTCTTTCATAACCATCACTAACTAAGTTCATATCATATTCCCTAATAAATTTAGGTACATTAGTATACTTATATTTAAGTTCTTCTTCTAATGTTTTTATAAAATCACCTAATATATAAAGTCTTTTACTTAAGTCGAACTTTCTGTTTTGTATTATTTCAACACTTAGATTTCTAATTTCTTTAAAATATTTAAAAGGCGAATTATCATATTCTTTAGAGCTGGTTTCAATATCACCTGATAGTATATGTTTGCCTAAAGTTTCTTCACTTTCTTTAAACCCAATTCCTTCTTCTTTTAGTAAAATAATTCTTGCAGCTTCCGGACAGGCAATATCAAGTGATATTTCATAACATGTATCTACTTTATTAATTATTCTAGGAAAAGTTGTGCAAACATTTGAAAGATACTCTTCTCCAATTTTGGAATAAATAATACAATAATTTTCGTCATCTAAAAAAGCACACCTTTTTCCAGTTTTTAATTCTATTTTTCCATAATCTATATCAGGACTTAGGTATTCATCATTATTATGTACATTTTTTTGAATCATTCGCTTCATTTCTTTGTCTTGAACCTTATAATATTGCCTAAAGGTAACCTTATCGATATCTATATCCCATCCAATACAACAGCTATCTGTACATTTTCCACCTATACATTTAAATTCTTTAAGATAGCTCGGATATCTCATTTTTATATTTTTTTCCATTGTATACTTCCTTTGTATATAAATTATTTCAAGTTTTCTGTTTCATATTTATTTTACTATAGTATTTTAAGTCTGTCAGATGTATTTTTATTGCCAAGGGTCTGACCCTGTTGTGGGGACACGCTTTGCTGGACCCACTTACTAATTAAACCATAAACCATTAAGGAAAAGCTACTACATTACTTTAAACTAAGAAATATAGTAGCTTCGTCTACATTCTAAATAACTATTTATTATTTGAGTTTAAGATTTATTTCAACAATTTCCGAGCGGCTACCTATCCTAATTGGAGGTCCCCATGTTCCATAACCTGAAGATACAATAAATTGAGAATTGTTCTTTTTTAAATACCCATAGTCTATTTCAAAAATTCCATTGGTTATAATATTTGCAGGAAATATCTGACCTCTATGGGTGTGACCTGATAGTTGTAAATCAATCCCCTGGTTTTCAGGTTCACTTAAATTTACTGGCTGATGATCCATAAGCAAAAATGGTTTTGTCTTATCTAAGTCCTTTACTAAGGATGACAAATCTTTTCTTTTAATTTTTGTAACACGCTCTAAGGATGGGTCTTGTCTACCTATAACATAAAAGCTATCACTTACCAAAACTGAAGTATCACGCAGCACAGTTATACCTGCATTCTCAAAATTTTTAACTACATCATCTACATTACTTCCCATTCCATCATGATTACCAAGGGAGGCATACACTCCATACTTGCTTTTAATTCGCCTAAAGTTATCACGCATGTTTTCTTTTACAAAAGGGTCAATGCTACTATCAATAATGTCTCCAGGTATTAACACAATGTCAGGTTTTAAATCATTGATTTTATTTACCATACCTGTAAGCCTATTATTATCTACCATAATCCCAAGATGAATGTCCGAGACCATAATAACCTTCAAGGTCTCTAGATTACCCGCAACTTTATCAACATTTAGATCATACTTTGTTACTCTTACGCTACGAGCACTCCAAGTACCATATATCATTACACCAAATATAAAGGCAACTACTAGACCCATTACTATTAACGAAACATTAGTATCGCCAGATAAACTTCTTGGGATAATTATAATTTTTCTATTTATAACTCTTATTAAATCTATTATAGGCAATATTAAAATAAGATAAAACATTATTGCCATCCAATATGATCCTATAATATTTAATTTAGTTGATATTATTGCTGGTATGAAAGAAGGTATAAGCGTTGTTACAATATATGATGATGCTATTATTGAAAACAGTATCCAATATATTTTGGGATTTATAAAAGGAATATGGCGAAATAGGTTCTGCCACATCCTTAAACCTATATAATAATTTATGCTTCCATACAAGCAAATAAATAAAATAGCAATAAGTATCATTAATCCATTCATTTTTTTGCTCCTTCATATTGTTTTTTCATTATAAAATTCTATACTCATATATAAAATTATACCATGATGCTGTGTTTTCGCACAGTCTATTGGTGAGATTGCAAAGATTAATTACCAATAATTCATACTGTAGGGTTAGAAAAACAAATACCATAAATTCGAAGTGAAACGGACAAGCTGTGTTGCTATTCTATTCTCAATAGAAATCATTTAAAAAACTGATATATAAATCCTTTATTTTCTGTAAAAAAAATACTATAATTAATAACGATAATATATTAATTATAGCTACAAATAAAAAATACTAAAGACAAACCATTTCAACTATAAATTTACGTAAGGTTTGTCTATAAATTAAGGAGTTTATACATGAGAAGAAAAGATATACTTGAGTTAAAAAGACGTTTTAAAAAAGAACAATGCACCTTCACTAAAATGTGTGGCTGCTATGTTAATGGAGAAAAACATACTATTTTAAAATTTAGAGAAAGCTTTCTAAATTTAGATGAGGATGAATACTTTAAATATTTAGAAATTGCTAAAAAAGTACTGTCTGGAACTATTGGGAATAATATTTTAGAACTTAACTTTTCAACTAATGAAGAATTTACAAATGAAAGGCAGACTTCACTTATGCAGCTTAAAAACAGTCAATTAAAAGATGATGCTCTTGTAGATAACCTTTATGATTTGATTATAGACAATTATGATTACACTGGTAATTTTTTAATACTCTTTTTTCATGATGCTTATGATGTTGTTAGCAAAACCAGAGATAATATAAAGATAGATGAATCTGAAGAAGTATATGAATATGTGTTATGTGCAATATGTCCAGTTTCACTTTCAGAGCCTGGTCTTGGATACTTTGAACAGCAAAATGAAATAAAAGCACGTATTAGAGATTGGGTAGTCGAGTCCCCAATTAATGGCTTTGTGTTTCCTGCTTTTATTGATCGTAGTTCAGATGTTAACTCTATTATGTATTATACAAAAAATGCAAAGGATACACATACTGAATTAATGGAAAATGTTCTAGGTTGTCCTTCAAAACAAACGGCTACGGTGCAAAAGGAAACATTCCAATCAATTATTAAAGATTCTTTTAGTTCAGATGAAATTAAAGCTGATAAAATTTTTATGGATATACAAGAAAACCTAAGCACTATGATAGAAGAATACAATGATTTAAACGATGATGCAGACTGTGAACCTATAAGCTTAACAAAGAAGGATATACAAAAACTTTTAATAGAAAGTGAAGTTCCACGAGAAATTACTACTGAGATTGAAAACTCCTATGTAGAGAACTTTGGTGATGATATCACAATAGCTAAAAATTTAATTGACGCAAAGGCTCTTAAGGCAAATGTGCAAAGGAAAAAGGAAGAACGCCTTCAAAAACAAGTGGAAATACTTCAAGCTAGACTTGATCAAGTTGAAAAAGAGAATACTATAGATAATGAAACTGACCTGTCTACAGAAGTTAATGATGATAATGTGGTTTTAGAAGAAGCTTCAATAACTGATTTAGAAGAAACTTTAGAAACTAATTTAGAGAAAGTTCCAGATGCATTTTCAGAAGATAATAATGTTACCCCTCATTATGATGTTATACTACAAGTAAAACCAGAAAAAGTATCTCAAATAAAATCTCAAATAATTAATGGCCAAAAATGCATAGTTATTCCTATTAATGACAATGAACAAACTACGGTTAATGGTATAAATAATTTGATTTAAAACAACTAACTTTACACCTTTCGACAAGTGACAGTCGGTAAGTTGTAAAATGAAATGACCATAGAACAAAAAATAAAGACTCAAGAGAAAAAATCTTGTACAATGTTAAGTGACTAAACCAACACAAGTACAGGAGGATTTCAAATGAGTCAATCAAATTTTATCACAGAGAACAAAAAAGGTAAACACCTAACATATGAGGATCGTATAAAGATAGAGACATTATACAAAATGGGGCTAAATTCAAGCTGTATTGCGGAGCAAATAGGTGGACGTTCAGAGCGTACAATAAGGCGTGAAATTGCTAAAGGAATAGTAGAATTATTGAATAGTGATTTAACCACTCGAATGGAATATAGCGCAGAAATTGGGCAGTCAGAACATGACAGACAAGGCACAGCAAAAGGGCCTGCATTGAAAATAGGGAAAGATCACAAATTGGTGAAGTACTTAGAAAAAGCCATTGGTAAATATGGCGAATCTCCGTATGCAGCTATTCAAAATATAACAAATAAAGATCTACAATTCGAAACAACTATTTGCTTCAAAACTGTGTATAACTATTTGGATAATAATTTATTCTTAAACATAAGTAACAAAGATCTGCCTGTTAAAAAGAATGCCAAAAAGAGAAACTATAAAAAAATAAGGCCGGCGTATAACAATACCAAAGGAACAAGTATATCAGAAAGACCTACAGCGGTAGCTGCACGTGATGAGATAGGGCACTGGGAAATGGACACCGTAGTAGGAAAGCAGGGTACGAAGACTGTATTAATGGTATTAAGCGAAAGAGTAACTCGCAAGGAGTTAATCTTTAAAATACCTTCTAAATCACAGGTCGCTGTTGTGAAGGAATTGGACAAATTGGAGCGTAAAATGGGAATGGCATTCTCAAAAACATTTAAAACAATCACCTGTGATAACGGCTGTGAGAACCTTGATTTCGAGGGTATTGAGACCTCAGTAAGGAATAAACGAAAGAGAACTAAAGTATATTATGCCCATCCATATAGTTCATGGGAACGAGGCACAAACGAGAATATCAATAAAATGATACGACGATTTATCCCAAAAGGTGTGGATATTTCAGCATTCTCTAAAAAACAAATTATGCAAATACAGCACTGGATCAACAATTATCCAAGAAGGATTTTTAACGGTCTATCTGCTAATATGATGGAACGGAAAACCATTACAACTTAACATTATATTTTTCTTGAAAATTTCGGACATTTTATATTGCAATCTACAGACAAGTGACAGTCACCCTTTGTTATTTACACTCAATTTATGTAGTGATACAATATAAGAATAGGAAGGTGAAATATTATGATAGAATGTTTAAAAGATTTCTATGCATTAGATAATATTTTTAATACAAGTAATAATACCAATTATAAATTTGAAAATTTAATTGGGTTGGATAATTATGAATGTATACATCCAGTCAAACAAAGGAAAGTTTATGAAATTGCTAATCTATTATTAAAAGATAATGTTGGTAAGCACATCACTGATATTATAGTGTTTGGTAGTGCCACAACGCTTTTCTGTAGTAGCTTTAGTGATATTGATATAATCGTTTTAGGTGATTTTTCTGAGTTTTATCCAACTGTAGATTTACACGAGTTTGGAGAAATTGATTTATTTGGATATAATAAAAAACTATTCCTTAGTGATATGGAAAATAATAATTTTTATAGGAACGCTTGGGCGAAAGGGGTAAGAATATATGAGCAATTATCTGCATCTTGCTAAGAGTGATTTGAAGTATGCGAATTTTGGTCTTACAAATTGCACAGACGAAGTAGAAATTAATTATGCGGCTTATCATGTAAATCAAGCAATTGAAAAAATAATTAAAGCACTTTTAGAGCTTAATGGGAATGATTTGACTGACAGAAAGTATAAGACACATAATATAAGTTATTTAATTTCGTCTCTTCCTAAAGGGACACAGGTGCCGAATATAATAGTCGAAAGGAAATTTGAAATTATTAGATGGGTATCAGAGCCAAGATATAATGTGAATTTTAGAGAATCTAAAGAGGATATTTTAATTATATATACTGCAGCATTTGAGTGGCTTAATCAAATCATGTTGATGCAGAGTAGATAATGTTTATTTTATTTTTACTGCCTTTCTAGTCTTTAACAAGTTAAAAGGGAATTCAAATGAATTCCCTTTTAATATATTCGTATAGTCAATCCACCATGTTATCATCTGCAATAAAATCTACATAAGCATTCTTCTCCCTAAGCTTATTAATATAAACCACTGCACACCTAAATGTCTTTTTATTCTTTGGATTTTATTGTCTCACTGAAAAATTCACAGGCTTATTGTAACATTTACAAACTACTATTCAATTTGAAGTCAATATATTTTTCAAAACTAATTACAGTTTTGAATTTACAATAAAAGAAGATAGCATAAAAGGGATGAATGTATTAATATTTCTTATCAGCTATGTTATCATTGATATAGATGTTTAGCATTTAGAGAACAATGTTTGCGATAAACAATAACTAAATAAAGGGGAAATGCAATCTTGGTAAAGGATAAATTAAAAGACCATATTATGGAAACTGTTGAAAATCAAATAAAGGATAACAATCCTAAATGTACAACTGAAGTTTTTGAAAAATTAGTAGCTTGTGGATATGCACAAGATATGGCAAAGAAAATGATTGGAGCAGTTTTAGTGGAAGAGCTATATTATGTTTTGAAAAACGAGGAGTTATTTAATGAAGAAAGATATAGTGAAAAATTAGATAAGTTACCATTATTAATTAAGAAATTATATTGAATTCATAGAAAATGTATAGTAAAATCAAATTTTGCTATGCATTTTCTAATACAAGTTCCATAATGTATTTGTACAATAGAGGAAGCATTTAAAAATATAAATAAGACTAAAGAAGGAGTATAACATATGGTTAGATCAATTATGAAAGACATATTCTTTCTTAATCAAAAATCAGAACTTGCTACAAAAGCAGATGCTCAGGTGATACAGGATTTGCTTGATACGCTTAAAGCAAATAAAGAAGGCTGTGTAGGAATGGCAGCTAATATGATTGGTGTCAAAAAAAGAATTATTGTGATCAGTATGGGTGATATGAACGTTCCGATGATTAATCCTGTGATAGTGAATAAATCGGGTCAATATGAAACAGAAGAAGGATGTCTTTCACTTATAGGTGTTAGAAAAACTAATAGATTCAAAGAGATAGAAGTAGAGTATTTTGATTCGGGATTTAAGAAGCGAAGGGGAAAATACTCAGGATGGATTGCTCAAATTATTCAACATGAAGTAGACCATTGTAATGGGATAGTCATATAGAAAAAAGGTAAGAGCGCTGTTCAAGGTACAATCACAGCAATTAAAGAAAAATTCATGATAATTAACCAGTTATAATATAAAAAGCTATAAGTAAAATAAATACACAAACAAAATTGACTAAATTGTTGCTATATGATACTCTAACGAAGAATATATATATGTAGTTTTTATAAATATCAAAGCATAAAAGGAGTAATAATGAAATACGAATATAAAACACTTACTGATATTAGACACAAAGTTTTTACGGCCGTAAGTAAGATGGCCTTTGAAGACAATTTAAAAGATATAGAGAATATTCCATATGAGATCATTCGTGGAGAGGTGGGTAAGTATAGAGAAAGTACATTTCTTGAAAGAGCAATAGTTAGTGAGCGAATCCGTTTGGCAATGGGACTAAATTTAAGACCAAGTGATAAACCAAGATCAATTACGGAGGGATTAGAGGGGGCAACAAAACCTTCAAAATATTATGAACCGCCACTTGTAAATATTATAAAATTTGCTTGTAATTCTTGTCCAACAAATAGCTATGAAGTTACAAATATGTGCCGTGGCTGCCTAGCACACCCTTGTGTAGAAGTTTGTCCTAAAGGCGCAGTTAGTATAGCTAATGGGAAAAGTGTTATTGATCAGGAAAAATGTATAAAGTGTAGTTTATGTGCTAAAGTGTGTCCGTATTCAGCAATAATAAAACATGGGCGTCCATGTGCCATGGCATGCGGAGTGGATGCAATATATACGGATGAATATGGCAGAGCATCAATAGATTATGATAAATGTGTTAGCTGTGGAATGTGTTTGGTAAATTGTCCTTTTGGAGCAATATCTGATAAAAGCCAAATATTTCAACTAATTCAGGCAATTAATCAAAAGAAAGAAGTAATTGCAATTGTAGCTCCATCATATGTGGGGCAGTTTGGTAAAAATGTTGGATTTAATGATTTTAAAAGAGCGATGATTACAATTGGATTTAAAGATGTTGTTGAAGTTGCGATTGGTGCAGATATTTGTACAATTGATGAGGCAAAAGATTTTATAGAAAATGTACCTGAAAAACTTTCCTTTATGGGTACTTCATGCTGCCCTTCATGGTCTGTTATGGCTAAAAAATTATATCCTGAATATGCTGAAAATATTTCAATGACTTTGACTCCAATGGTTTTTGCTGCTCGACTTGTGAGAGAAAAACATAAAGATGCAATGATTGTTTTTGTTGGGCCATGTAGTGCGAAAAAATTAGAAGCTTCCAGAAAAAGCGTAAAAAGTGAAGTTGATTTTGTAATTACATATGAGGAGTTATCTGGAATGCTTGAAGCCAAAGAAGTAGAAATAATTGGTACAGATATGAGCTTGAGTAATGAAGCAACTAGTTCAGGAAGAGGCTTTGCGGTTGCAGGTGGAGTCGCTAAGGCTGTAGCTGATTTGATAAAAAAAGAACATCCAGGGCGAGAAGTGAAGATTAAAGCTGCGAATGGACTGAGAGAATGTAGGGAGATGTGTAATGATGCCGCAAAAGGAAAGTATGATGGATATCTCATTGAAGGAATGGCGTGTCCGGGTGGATGCGTTGCTGGAGCTGGGTGTATTGTCAAACCTAACATAGCTGGTGCTCAGGTTAAACAAGCGGCTAAAAATTCTGAGCTGAAGATTTCAGATGAGTCTAAATATGCTGATAAACTTTACTTGTTAGACGGAAAAAAGCTAGAGGAAGAATAGAAAATCGTATTTATTATACAGTAAAACCCACAACTATTTAATTAGTTGTGGGTTTTCTTACATTTTAATTTAATTATATTAGAGAGATCAAGGATAATTCTATATTTATCCACCTTTCTCGAAAACAGGCGAACGAGGTATGACCTTCCTGGAATTCTATATATGCTGGCGATGAAGATTGTAGTGTGACAGGTGTGTACTGGATGTTTAGATATGCAAATTTATTTTGAGGAGATATTTTGTTTAAAACAAGCAAATCTTCTATATTTAAAACGTTTGATATATAAATCTGTTTGAATTATAGTAAAACAAATTGTGTTCACAATTTGTTTACTTACCCCGAGGGTTTTTATGAACGGAGTGAATTTGTTATTGCTTTGCTGACACGACCACGTTATAGAAATTGGTAACGTAGAGGATAAGTTCTGTTTGCTAATTTTAAATCGAGACTATGAAAATATTGATGAATATTGTATAATTTACAATATAAAGAAATAGTAAAGATGCAGGGGGATTATATTAATGATTACTATACCAAAGAGGTTTGAAGAAAAATTAAAACAAGATATTAAATTACACTCTAGTGTATTATCAACTATAAGTAATTTTGAATCCATTTTTGAAAATAATATGTTGGAATTTTTTCCCGAATATACTTATCATGGGGAAAATCATATACAATGGGTGTTGAATTTTGAAGATAAATTGATAACAGAAGAAAGTTTTAATATATTGAAGCCTAAGGATATATGGGTTTTGATATTAGGTACTATTGTTCATGATCTAGGAATGTATATTTCGCATGAGGGTTTAAAGACAATTATGAATTGTAAAGTGATTATTGAGGATTTTGATGACAAAACGTGGAAAAGTTTATGGGATGACTTCTTTGAAGAAGCTAAGAGATATAGTGATAAAAAAATTAAATCGATATTTGGTCAAGTTAAAAATATCAATATAAGAATTCCTCCTATTGATACAAATGAGCTAAATAAAATTGATAAAATGCTTTATGGAGAGTTTCTTAGGAAGTATCATCATAGGTTAGCACATGAAATAGTGATGTCTGGGTTCCCAGAAGCGAATGGCTGTTATAAACAATTTGTTGATGGAATAGATGAAGAGGATAAAGATATAATTGCTGTTCTGGGTAGAAGTCATGGTATGGATATTAGAGATACATTTGATTATTTAAAATTAAATTACGATATAATGTACCATAGACCTAATGATGTTTGTATATTTTATTTAATGTCATTAATTCGTATTGCTGATTATATGCATGTTGGAGGGGATAGAGCACCTCATTTGTTACAAAATATTAGAAAAATTCAGAGCCCTATATCTTTAAAGGAATGGGATTGGAATGAAGCTGTTAAATATCAAATTTTAGGAGATTCAGACCCTGAACTATTATATATAAAGTGTAATCCACAAAATAGTGAAATATTTATAAAAATAAAAAATTGGATAAAAGATATTCAACGAGAACTTGATACTTGTTGGGCTATTTTAGGTGAGACTTATGGTGGAATTGAAAAATTAAAGGATTTAAAATTAAGAATTAGAAGGTTTGAATCAAATATAGTTAATCAAAAATCACAATTTGCAAAGAAATTTATACCAGAACAAGTAACATTTGATTTTGATTCTGATTTACTAAAATTATTAGTAGCCCCATTATATGGAAATGATCCATCCTATGGAATAAGAGAGTTAATTCAAAATGCTGTTGATGCATGTAGAGAACGACAACATCTTACTAAAGATAAAAACTATACACCAGAAGTTAATATAACAATAAATGAAAATAAAAATAAAGAATGGATTTTTATTATCTCAGATAATGGTGTTGGTATGACGGAGAAAACATTAATTAATTATTTTTTAAAAGCAGGTGCTTCTTTTAGACGTAATGATGAGTGGATAAAAAAATTCACTGATATAGATGGGAAATCAGAAATTCAGCGGACTGGTAAATTTGGAGTTGGAGTATTGGCTAGTTTCCTTTTGGGGGAAAATATTGAGGTTACCACAAGAAATGTAAATGATCTGAAAAAGGAAGGATTATGCTTTGAAGCTGAGATTGATACAGATCAAATAGAAGTTAAAAAGATAAAATGTAAATTTGGAACAACTATAAAAATAAAATTAGATGAAGATAAATATAATCAACTTAGTAAGCAGAGTAATTATAGTAGTAATAGTAGTAGTACTGCGTGGTATTCTTGGTATCGTTCTACAACTCCTATAATAAAATTTAAGGTTCCTAGCGATTGGAAAACCAATACAATATATGACAATCCGGGAGATGGACAATTATCGCATAAATGGTACAACATATCAAGTGATATATTTAAAGACATTAAATGGACTTACAATAATTATAACAGAAGATGGAACAATGATTGGATATTGTGTTGTAATGGAATAGTAATACCAAGAGGATACTCAATTAAAGGATATAGTTTTCCTGAGTTTTCTGAAGTGCCGCGTGTTTCCATATATGACTATGATGGAAAATTAGAATTAAGTTTGGATAGAAATGCATTAAGTAATGATAAATTACCGTTTGAAAGACAATTAGTAGTAGATGTTTGTAAGGATATAATTGCAAAATTACTTATAACTACAGATATATTAGATGAAAATGGGAATATTAGGCAGACTAATTTTATTCATAGATCACTAAGGAAAGAGCATTGGTTAAAGAAATTGAGTGAATATATAATATTTAAAGAGGGATATTGTTTGAATAATTCTTATAATATTCAAAAACTAGATAAAAAAAACATAACTTATGTTTGGATGAATAATGAATGTAATTTGAATGAAAAAAATTTTGATTTTGGAGATGGAATAGTAATTAAATATGAAAAAGTTACTAAAACTAACTTTAAATATATTTTGGAAAAAAGTAATTTAACTATAGATAAAATATATGAGGTTAAGGACCGAAGATTTTATATAGATCAAGCTATGTTTAAAGTTATAACTGACGAAAAAAAATCATATCTAACAAAACGATTTATTAAAAATATGGTATATGATTGTAAAGATGAAAAATATATTTGTATTGAGGTCGGAACTCCTTCAAAATCAATAATTGATATGACAGAATTAAATAGAAGTGAAAATATAAATTTAATAACAGAATATTATTTAGGAGATTGTAAATTGGTATATGATGAAATAGACATATTTTCAGATATTATGACAGAATATATAGGCGATGATGTTATAATACCATTTTCATTAGAAGAAAGAAAAAAGAAGTATCCTAAGGCATTTAGGGAATTACAAAAGTATATGAAAACCTATATTGATAGTGAAAAGTAGATTTGATACTAAGAGATAATACTGTATAAATGTTGATATACAAGAGATGAGGAATATTTATAGCAAATTTAAATAATCAGCCTACTACACTACGAACCAGGTTGGCCTTAGTGAGGACCTTAGCTTATTAAAATAAGAGCAAATAAGATGTTAGATGTTTATAAGGTGTAGGTAGTGATAATAAACTGTATGTTTTAGATGACATTTGATCTATAGAAAGGTAGTTATTATTGAGTAAGTGCAGGTATACACATATAAAAGTCTAGCTAACATTGTGTGTAAATTACACAGTTTGACTTGGAAATAGACAGATTAGTATAACATATCATAAGTTTAACTTTTTTATCAATATGAAGAGCTCTAGCAAACTTGCTAGAGCTCTTTTGGCATGTTAGCATTAGCAACAATGAATAATTTTCTTTTTTAAAGAAGGCAGACTCTTTATAAAGAATGATATCAAACCAATCAAATTTAGCTGATATAATAAGTATAAGACAATAAAAATAATTATCGATATTTGCAGCTGTGGTAATAAGTAAAAAGGGAATCATCATTAAATCACGAATACTTTATATAATAACAAGTATAATGGGTGTAAAAGCCACCATGTTAAAAATACACGAATAGATTATATTATATTTGAAGATCTTAAAGAAGTTTATAAAAGTTTAATGCAGCGATTTTTAATTTGAAAGCGAAGAGTTTTATAAGTAAAGGGGTAGTGGTTATGTTTTTATATAAAATAGATGGCAATAACTTAGAAGAAATAAAGGAAAAGACTTTCTCAAAGGAAGTGGAACTTCATAAGTTATGTGAAAACAATTTAGAAAATATATTTGGGTTAAGGTTTGTTAAGAGAGAGTTCTCTTTTAACAACTTTAGGCTTGATACTTTAGCATTTAATGAGAGTAGTAAGTCCTTTGTTATAATTGAGTATAAAAATACTAGTAACTTTAGTGTCATAGATCAAGGCTATGCGTATCTTTCTTTAATGCTTAATAATAAGGCTGATTTTATACTTGAGTATAATGAAAACTGTAATAGTACATTAAAGAGAGAAGATGTGGATTGGTCGCAATCAAGGGTTATATTCGTATCCCCAGCCTTTAGTAATTATCAAAAGGAGTCTATTAATTTTAAAGACTTGCCTTTTGAGTTATGGGAAGTAAAGAAATTTACAAATGATACAATGTACTTTAATCTAATAAAATCATCAAAAACTAGTGAGTCTATAAAGACTATAGCTACAAGCAGTATTGAGGTTGATATTGTAAATACAGAAGTTAAGGTATATACAGAAGAACAGCACTTAAATAACTCTAGTGAGGAAATTGTAGAGTTATATGATAAGATAAAAGATTTTATACAATCATTAGATGACACCATTGATATAAAAGCTAAAAAATTAGAATTAGGGTTTATATATAATAACAAGGTAATGGTAGATATACATTTGCAAAAAAAAGCTTTGAAAATTTGGTTGAATACAAAAGTAGGGATGTTAGATGATCCTAGAAATATTGCAAGAGATGTTTCCAATACGGGTCATTGGGGAAATGGCGATTATCAAATACAAATAAGCAATGATGAAGATATAGAGTATATATTTAGTTTGATAAAGCAGTTATATAAATCAAAAAAATTATAAGGTAAAACTGATAAATTGGGGTATTTGTATAAGTGGAGAGAATTTACAATGTAGATACAAATATATACATACTAAATTATGGGGGATAATATGAATTTAACATTTGATAAAATAGACATTAAAGAACATCAGCAGCTTAGTTATGTTGATGTTAAATACAAAGAAATAGAAAACACAGAATTTCTAGTAAACAACAAGCTAATAGTGAATTCAGAAAAAGGAAATCTATTAGATGAGCTTAAGAGATGCTTAAATGAGTGTGAAAAGTTTTATTTTAGTGTAGCATTTATTAATTTTAGTGGACTTCAGCTTTTATTAGACACTTTTAAGGAACTTGAGGAAAAAGGCGTGGAGGGTAAGATATTAACATCTACATACCTTAATTTTACTGAGCCAAAGGCACTTGAGAGGATAAATAAGTTTAATAATATTGATTTAAAGATTTTTGTGGCTACTAATAAAAAAGGTTTTCATACTAAAGCTTATATTTTTGAAAATAAAGAAGAATATAAAATAATTATAGGATCTTCTAATATAACTCAAAGAGCTTTAAAAAGTAATGTAGAGTGGAATGTTAAAGTTATTTCTAAAAAAGATGATAGCTTTACTCGTGAGGTTTTGGAGGAGTATTTAAGTTTGTGGGAAGTAACTTCTATTGTGGATGATGAATTTATTAATAGATACAGTGAATTTCTAAAGCAAATAAAGAAAACTTTACAAAATAACAACTTAGAGTTTAGCAGCTATGAATTAATTAAGCCTAATCTTATGCAAAAGAAAGCTATGGATAATTTACATAGATTAAGAGCTTCTGGTGAAGATAAAGCATTGGTTATTGCGGCTACTGGCACAGGTAAAACATATATGTCAGCATTTGATGCTATTAGCTATAAACCTAAAAAGTTACTCTTCTTGGCTCATAGGGAAGAAATATTAAGAGGTGCGGAGCGTGCTTTTAAAAAGATCGTTAAGAATAAAGATAAAACCACAGGCCTTTTAACTGGTACAAGTAAAGATTTAGATGCAGATTATTTATTTTCAACTATACAATCAATGAATAATAATCTTGAGAATTTTAAGTGCGATGAGTTTGGATATATGATTATAGATGAGGCTCACCATGCTTCGAGTTCATCTTATGAAAGGGTTATGGAGTATTTTAAACCAAAGTTTTTACTTGGTATGACTGCAACCCCAGAAAGATGTGATGGAGGAAATATATTCGATATTTTTGATAATAATGTGGCTTTAGAAGTAAGACTTAGGGAAGCTTTGGAGCTAGAACTAGTTATTCCTTTTCACTATTTTGGTATTTCTGATATTGAGGGTATTGATTTAAGTGATGTAAATCTTCAGGATATAGATGAAGTAGTTAAAAGATTAAAGGTTAATGAAAGAGTTGATTTCATAATCGATAAGATGGAATTTTACGGTTATGATGGAGAGAAACGTAAAGGAATAGGCTTCTGTGCGAGTATTGATCATGCGCAGTATATGGCAGCTGAATTTAATAAAAGAGGGATAAGAAGTATATGTTTAACAGGAGAAAATTCTGCTGATGAAAGAGAACATAATATAAAAAAACTAGAATCAGATGAGGATGACTTAGAAGTTATATTTACTGTAGATATTTTTAATGAAGGTGTGGATATTCCAGCTATTAATTTAGTTTTAATGCTTAGACCAACCAATTCTCCTATAATATTTATACAACAGCTGGGTCGTGGGCTTAGAAATCATAAAGAAAAATCTTTTTTAACTGTACTAGATTTTATAGGAAATCATAAAAAAGTATTTTTAATAGCATTAGCTCTAAATGGTGCAAGATATTATGATAAAGATAGCTTAAAGGTAGCTGTTGCAACTCAGTTGGTAATATACCTGGATGTTCAAATATTCAAATAGATAGAATTGCTCAGGAAAGAATATTAGAGCAGTTAACTGAAGAAAATTTTAATTCCATGAAATACTTAAAAGAAGAATATTTAGAGTTTAAGATGATGAATTGTGGAAAAACTCCTTATTTTCTTATGGATTATATAAAGTATGATGGAGCTCCAAATCCTTTAAGATTTTTAAATAAGGAAAAAACTTATATTGGGTTTGTGGCTAAAATGGAGAATGATGAAGAGTTGAAAAAACTATTGGAAGAGGAAGTTTTCTTCAAAATTATTAAAGCGCTTTCAGCAAGACTGCCTATAAAAAGAGTGTATGAAGTTAGTATAATTAAATATTTACTAAGTCATGAAGAAATAAGCTTAGTGCAGGCTAAAAATGAAATATTAAAGTATATTGAGTTTGTAGATGATAATAGCATTATGCACGCCTTTCAGTGTTTAAATCAAAACTATTATGATTCAGCTCAAGTTAAAAATAATATTAAATGCTTTGATCTTAATGGTGAAATATTAAGCTGTAAATGGGATTTTAAAGCAGTAATACATAATAAAAAATATAGAATGTACATTGAAGATGTTATAAATTATGCTCTTATAAGATATGAAAAAGAGTTTGAAAGTAAGTATTATGGAGTGCCATTCTTTAAGTTATATGAACAGTATCAAATGATAGATGCAGCACTACTATCTAATTACACTAAAATCCACAGCTCATTTAGGGGAAGTGGACTTATAACAAATGGGAGTGAATATTTTCTTTTTGTAGATTTACATAAGGAAGAAGATGTTAAGGAAAGTATAAATTATAAAGATAAATTTATAGATACCAAATACTTTCAATGGCAAAGTCCCAATGCTACATCTCAAAGTTCAGACAGAGGACAAAATATTATTTTTAATAAACAAAGAGAGATTAACCTACATATTTTTGTAAGAAAGTATAAGCAAATTAATGGAGCCTCTGAGCCTTATATTTACATAGGTAAGGGTGATGTAATAGAGTATGAAGGTGAAAAGCCTATAACGGTTAAGATAAAATTAAAGAATGAAATGCCAACAGATAAATATATAGAATTCATAAAAAAGGTATAGCAAAAAAAAATGCTATACCTTTTCTGATAGGAGTTGCTTTACAGCTTGTACATCTGCTGGAGCCCATTTTAGTGAAAGTAAATTTTCTCTATGTAACCATATCAATTTTGAATGTTCACATGCGGTAGGAGTACCAGATGCTATGCGACACCTAACAGTAATTAAATTTACTATGAATTTATCATATTCGTGAGTATTATCATTAAATATATTAATAAATTCAACCTCACATGATAGCTCTTCTTGTATTTCTCTTTCAATAGCTTCTTTTAAAGTTTCACCATCTTCAATTTTACCACCAGGGAACTCCCAATGGTTTGGAATGGTCATTCTTGGAGAGCGAAGAGCACACAGGATTTCATTATTTTTATTTTCGATAATAGCTCCTACGACTTTTATTAATTTCTTCATACAAAACACCTCTAAATAAGTTTAGCATAAAAGGGGTAAATGTAAAAGTGAAGGGTTTTAGTTAACATTTTTTAAATCATCACTTTTCTAGCTATATCCATAATTTCATTATCAAGTTCGTATAAATCGTCTATTGATTTAAAATCATAAGTAATTTCACCTGATTCGTTATTATAAGGTAAACTTATTTCTTTTTTATTTTTCATATAAACATTACATACCCATTTTTCTAAATTGTTGTTTATTATTACAGTGAAATGTGTCTCGCTATCAATGAAAGTTATATTTTTAGGATCAATAATTTTTCTTATTATTAATTTAACTATATAAAAAGATTCTACTTCAATTTGTGACATTGTTACTTGATTTTCTATGTTTGCAACTTCTAAATTGGTATCTTTATTAATGGGTTGCCCACTATCAGCAATTAAGTTTTTTAAGGATGACTTTGTGTATTCTCTGAAAATATCAACTAAGGTCTTAGTCTTTTTACCAATATGCATTTCACCCAGTATATAATTTACAAAAGCATCACTTGTTTTTTTGCTTTGAGAAATAATTAATTGCTTGATTTTATTTGAATATCTTAATTCTGAAGCAGATTCATATATTTCATCCACATTAAAATTACTCTTTGTGTATTTGCTAATCTCAATAATATCATTATCATTTAGATCCATTATGTTAAAGTGAAAAAAACTTTCTGTATCCATAATATTTTTCTCATCTAAATCAGTATAAAATATAAAACTAAAACTATTTGTAAGCATTCCATACCTGGTCTTGCTAACAGCAAAATACCTAAATAGTTGAGAAACGTGTTTTTTTAAGTTTTTATTCGGACAGTTTTTAACCTCAATAAGAAGAACCGGACTTAATTCGTTCATAATCACATAATCAATTTTTCCGCCTTTTTTTATGACTACATCTGTAGTATATTCTGGGATGAATTCTTCTGGATTAAAAATATCATATCCCAATAGATGAAAAAAGGGTAGGAACTTAAGGAATTTACGGATAATGATAACCATAAACTTAGGATAATTACGACATCTTATATGGGAGCAACAGATTACAAGGCTATAGAAGAGCTGAGTAAGCTGAAAAATACAGAGATTATGGTTTCATATGATACGGATAGAACAAGGCTTCATGCAAAGGCTTATCTTTTTAAAAGAGAGACAGGGTTCACTACAGCCAATATTGGTTCCTCAAATCTATCAAATGCAGTGTTAACCTCAGGCCTTGAATGACGATGAGTTTACTTCCTTTAATGGGCAGAATGAAGAGGATAAAAGAAGGCTTAAAAATTCATTGAATAAGGAAGGGAAAACCGATAATGATGTAAACTTTATGTTTGATATAAAGCCATATTATTATCAAAAGGAAATTCTGGAGGAATTGAAGGCTGAGAGAACTTTATTTAATAGAAACAAAAATCTTATTGTTGCAGCTACGGGAGTTGGGAAAACTGTAATAGCGGGGTTTGATTATAAGGATTTTACAAAGGCACATAGGAAGGATAATAATAGGCTTTTGTTTATTGCTCACAGAGAGGAAATATTAAAGCAAAGCAGAAATACATTTAGAATTATTTTAAAGGAAAGCAGAGATACATTTAGAGTTATTTTAAAGTAAAATAATTTTGGAGATTTATTTGTAGGCGGCAATGTGCCAGATTCATTAGATCACCTGTTCATGAGCATACAAAGTTTTAACTCAACTAAGCATTATGAAAAAGCCACATCGGATTTTTACGACTTTATTATAGTGGACGAATTTCACCATGCAGAAGCGCCATCGTATCGAAGGCTACTGGATCATTATAAACCTAAAATGTTATTAGGGTTAACTGCTACGCCAGAAAGAATGGATGGCAAAAATGTGTTGGAGTATTTTGATGATAGAATAGCAGCAGAAATGAGACTGCCCGAAGCTATAGATAGAAAGCTTTTGAGTCCATTTCAGTATTTTGAAGTTTCCGATTCCATTGACCTTTCTAAAATTAAATGGACAAGGGGAGGCTATGATAAACAAGAATTAGAAAATGTGTATAACAATAATGATATTACGGTAAATGGAGTAATAACAAGCCTTAAAGGATGCAAGGATCACAAAAGCAAATTTGATAAGTAAGTTAAAATACTTTGAAGGTGACACAGGCAAAAAGCCTACCTTAAGTAATTTTTTAGAGCATTATAACTATACGTTGAATGATGTGTATGGTAAAAATGGGATAGAAGTTTTAGTAGAATGAAGGTTGAGGCAGGAATAAGGCAGAATTTTGTAATCAAAGATGAAGAGGTTATGACAAAGAGACTTAAAAATTTGTTCCATATTAATTCAAGAAAGCTTATTGAGTTTACAATAGAAGTATTAACTCGAGGTATAAAATTAGAAGGTGTGGAGTTTAATAAAGAAGAAAAATTAATGCTTGGAATGATACATTATAGCTTTTATTTAGAAACTCCAAAAAACTTGGGTTTATCCCTTTGAGGATGCTCTTTATAAAGATAACAAGGTAATTATTGAAGAGGTAATTGAGATACTACAGTATAACTATCTTTATATTGATTTTGTTGATAAGGTTTTAGAGTTAGGGTTCCTTTGTCCTATAGATTTACATTGTGCATATTCTATAGATCAAATTATGGCAGCATTAGAATACTTTAATGAAAACAAAAAAGCCAACATTTAGAGAAGGCGTAAAGCATTTTAAAGAAAAGAAGCTGGATGCATTTTTCATAACATTAAATAAATCAGAAAAAGATTATTCACCATCCACGTTATATGACGATTGCGCTATTAATGAAACACTATTTCATTGGCAAAGTCAGAGTAGGACTACGGTGGATAGTGAAATGGGACAGAGGTATATAAATCATGCAAAGACTGGTAATACGATAATTCTGTTTGTACGTGAAAATAAGAGTAAGGAAGGATTACCTTCAGCATATACTTATCTTGGAGAAGGAGAGTATGTAAGCCATAAAGGGAACAGTCCTATAAGTTTTGTATGGAGGTTAAAGGAAGAGGTTCCAGCAGGACTTATGAGAGTAGCCAATAAAAGATCATCATATTTTGAACATATTGTAATGCAATTTATTTAAATGACATCAAAATATGTTGAGATATCACATCTATGTAATAAAAACATAAGTGGATTTATTAATACAAATCTACTTATGTTACCCACTTTTATTTTATGTTATAATATTTTTTTAGCTTATTATAATCAATGCTTAATTTAACATTTTCTAATAAGGATTTTCTCTTACTATAAAGAATCTTTAAAATTTTTTCTCTCTCATTATCTGCACCGTAATGTAGACAGTTATGACAATTACTACATAAACTACAGATGTTTTGTTCTATATCTAAGGAGTATTTAAAATCTTCATGTTCACTTAATAGTATAAGATGATGTGGTTCAGTATATGGTTTGCCAGATATTCGCCTTGTAAATGTAGGATGGTTCATATTAATTTCACATTTATAGTTTGCTAAGTTCAATGCATTTGCTGATACTTTAGGATCTCTTGGATAGTTTTCTTTAGCTTTATTGCTTTTGGTTACTTTCTTTTTTTTCTTGGGCTCACCACTATAGGTTATATTAGTACTATATTGATGAGTTATAATTATATCTAATGAATCATTAATTTCTGCATCATTAGATATTGCAGATTTTTGATTCCATTCATATATATTTTGATCTTTTCCATCATAATCTTGTGCTAGTTCTGATAAATCATGCTTATAAGATAATATTAATCTTTCTTGATATTTATTTAAATCGCCAACCATAAGGATTTCTGATGATAACTTTTCATAAATGTTAAAAACATCTTTGAGGTCATTAAGCAGGATGTCGTCATTGTTCATTCCATTTAAAGTGGTAATTGTATATAGTTTAGATATTATATTGCCAACTTCATAGCTTTCTGCTCTTACAGTTTTACTTTTTTTATTTTCTGCCTTGAACTTATCTGCTAACTTTATCTTAGTTTTGTAGTCGTCAAAAGTGGGAATTCTATTTCTAATTAATTTAGATGCGTATAAAATCTCTTTATTTTCTCTACCTTCTGTTCCTTGGTTTAAAGAGAGGTAAACACCCTCATCTTCTTTAAATAAATACACGATGTATATTCCCGTACTAAATTTAGGAGAGAGTTGTTTCGAACGTATACTAACCATGGGAATAAATGGTATGTTAGGGTTGCCTTGTATTCTGTTTCTTTCTATTGTATATATACTATCATCTATATATTTTAGATTTTTAAGAAGCATTATAAATTTATTATCTACGATATCAAGTATGTGTTTTTTGTTAATAGGATTTGTGTTTTTCCTATAGTCTCCATAAGAACAAATAATATCTAACATAAGTTCGCTTATCATAAGTTGATCCTTCTTTCTTAATAATAAATAAGCTAGGGAAATATTTCATTTATATTTATTATTATTTCATTACCAACTTTATAATATTCAGTAGAAAGCTAAAAACACATGAAATTCAAGTAGCAAAAATCCGCTGTTATTTTAGTTCACTGTCACAGGGGCTATTAATTCAAGTTATTCTTAATTTGTTTCAAAACCAATAATTTATATTGATTGCTTAATTATAAAACTTTTATAATTAGTCCACCCTAAATCATTAATATATGCATAACATTTAAATCTAAAGATATATGGATGATTAAAATTGTACATATTTAACCATGTTAAGCGTTTTATAATACAATATAAATTAATAGGCATAGAAAATATAGCAAAGAATGAAGGAGAGCTTGACCAAAAATTCTCTGGATTGGTATTACAAAATCAAAAACAAATTAGTATATATGGAGTTTATAAAATAAATGGTAAATTCAAATGGAGTGAACCATATTTGACTTTTTATAAATCTTGTGAGATGTAAGTGCGTGAAATTTATGTTATTTTTCGCTTAACAATATAACCTAGTTAGATAAGAGCAACACCACATACAAGAGTTTTATATGAGGTGTTGATTATAGTAATAGTGTAATATTACAATTTTTTTATAGTATCATTAGCATATTTAGTGTATTTTTCAGAAAGTTCAAAACCAATGTAATTTCTTCCTAATTTTTTAGCTACTAAACAAGTAGTGCCATTTCCTGCAAATGGATCCAATACAATGTCGTTTCTGTAAGAGTACAATTTTATTAATCTACTTGGTAATTCCTGTGGAAAGGGTACTGGACAACCATATTTATTCTTCTTTTCCCCTTTTATTTCCCAATGACCATTTGAATACGTTTGAAATTCATAATCTATAATTTCATTAACATTATCTTCAACTTTTTCTTTCTTGGGACTTCCTTTATAAAATACTATTATTTCTTCAAATGGAATCAATATGTTAGGACATGATGCTGATTCATAACTTCCCCATGCGGTTCTATTTTTAATATTTTTTTTGTCCCAATATATTTTATCCTTATATTTAAATCCATTGTCATAAAAAATATTCTTAATAATATAAGAAGTATCACACTTAAGACTCTCACCATGTGAGGTCATTTTACCATCACATGGAATATTTAAACATACCCTACCATTTTCTTTTATAACCCTAAACATGTCTTTTGTAATTTTATCCAAAAAGTTCTCATAGTCTTCTTTGGTTTTGTTATCAGCGTATACATCATAGTTTATATTAAAATTATATGGTGGAGATGTAACTATTAAATCTATACTTTTATCTTGTATCTTTTTAAAGCCTTCTAAACAATCAATATTTATTACTTTATTAATTAAGTTTTCCATTTCTCCCCTACTATAATAAATTGTTATATTTTAATATATATTAATATTGTTATTAAATTATGCTAAGTAGGGGACTAGATTTAGGAGATGGACTTTATCAGATGACTCCTAAAAAACTATATTTACTATATGAGATGTGGTGCTATAGGTCCAGTTGAGGATGATATAAATGTAATGAATAGATATAGGGATGCAATAGTATCAAAACTTAGTAACAAGGTTCAATTTAAATATGATACCTTTGGAGCTTATGTTATATTTCCTTTTTGAGTTTTAATTTTATCATTGTTAATATTAATATAAAATTTTTAAAATTCTTGCCAAGTTAGGAACTCTGGTAGAACAGGCAAGAACACAAGGATATATTAGTCTAAAAAGCCACCTTCATATAAGAGGCCGCTGAAAAAAGCACTCTTTATTTAGTAGAGTTTTCAAGCTTGAATAGAAAAAGCATGAGATGTCCATATTTTGGATATATCATGCTTTTTATTTTATAATTAAGTTTTAAAAGCCCTATTTCCTGCTTTTCAACTTAATTATTCTCTTTAGATTCACAGTGAAGATTGATAATGCACCTTGCATTTGCATGCTAATTAAGCCTGACGATATTGCTACATCATAGCTATGTTGGTGCTTAAGTTCACTGTTTTTAGCCTCTATCATATAACGTTCCCTAGCTCGTTTTTTAAAATATTCACTTTTTTCGAACTCTATTTGATCTTTGTGAGTATTTGACTTTATTGAAACTGAATAAGTTTTAGATTTAGCGCCTTCTTTATAACACCCATCTTTATGAACACAATTTTTACACTTTTCTACATTAAAATAGTAGGTTAGCACTTGATTTTTACCAACATTCTTCTTTCCCTGTTTTGCTTTTTTAATAGCCATATGACCTGCCGGACATACAAATAAACCAGCATCTTTATTAAACTCAAATTCATCTTCTTTTTTTCGCATTCCTTGTGAAATTACAGGATTTAGTCTTGAAATTAATGCAATTTTATTTTCTTTTGTATATTCTAGGTTTTTCTTTTCAGAATAAGCTGTATCTCCAATTACTTCATTTACATCTATACCAGCCTCACGGCTTTTTTCTATTAAGGTTATGAGCTCCTTTCCATCACTTTTTTCGCCAGTTGTAATAACAGCTGCTGTAATTAAACGTTCTTCACTCATAGCAAGGTGTGATTTATATCCAAAAAAAGAACTATCCTCAGTTTTATGCCCCACTTTTGCATCCTCATCTTTTGATATTTTTAGATTTTCTAAGTCATCATTAATAGCTTCCATTAAGTAGTTTAATTTAGTTTTCACAGCTGGATTTGCTGCAGTTTCTGGCTTCTCGTTTATGGTATCAATTAATAATTTGCAGTACTCAAGAATATCTTCAAGTACTCCAGTTGTAACTTTATTAGGTGGATCTATGTCAATATCTTAGACATAAAAAGTCGAACTTTTTATGAAGCCTTTTTAGCCAAATCTTCACACTGTTGAGGAGTAATATATCCAATACTACTATGTATCCTTTTTATATTGTACCAAGCTTCTATATATTCAAATATTCCTAATCTTGCAGCATCATAATCAAAATATTTAACATGGTAAACTTCTTCTTTTTTCAATGAGGCATGAAATGACTCAATGCAAGCATTATCATATGGGCAACCTTTGGCACTAAATGAGTGTTTAATAATTTTAGTGCTCTCTATATATTCTTTAAAAGCGAAGCTTGTATATTGGCATCCCAAATCGCTATGAAGTATTAGAGGCTTAGTTGGTTTTTGTAGCTGTATACCATTTTTAACAGCTTGTAGGGCTAATGTAGTATCAATGAATTTAGCCATAGCGTGACCTATTATTTTTCTGCTATAAAGATCCATGACTGATGCTAAATAGCACCAACCATCTTTAATAGTATGGATGTAAGTGATATCTGTTACCCACTTTTCATTAACTGTAGTAGCTGTAAAATCTCTCTTTAAAATGTTTTCCTGCTCTATTATTTTATTTTTAGATGAAGTTGGTCTATATTTTTTTACTATTAAAGATCTTATCCCCAATTTTTTCATCAATCTTTGTGTTCTTTTTAAACTAATAGTTATCCCCAGTGCATTTAGTGATTTATTTATTTTAGGAGCCCCATATCGATTTTTGCTTGTGCTGTGGATATTTATAATTTCTTTTTCTATATTCTTGTTTTCAATTTCTCGCTTGCTTGGTTTCTTGTGTAAATAATTGTAATAAGAGCTTCGTGCAACACCTAAAACCTCACACATTAGTTTGATATCATGATATTTTTTGTTGTTAGTAATGAATTCAAATACAGTAGTTATTTCCTTGCGAATATACCCATTGCTTTTTTTAATATTTCAACTTCTTCTTCAAGCTTAGCATTTTTCTTTAATAAGTTTTTGTATCCTTCTGCAGTTAAAGTTATATTTTTATCCACAGCTATTGGCTTATTTTTATTTATCCAACCTGTTACCGTTGATTTTGAAAGGGCATATTCACTGCTTAACTCTGCTAAGCTTTTTCCAGAGTTATATAGCTCTACTATTGTGTTTTTAAATTCATCTGTATATTGTTTTTGACCTCTTGCCATTATAAACACATCCTTATCTTATTTATATTTTAATGTGTTCGGCTTTCCGTGTCTACAATATTATACTAACACCAAGGTAACTCTTCTTTAATACCAGGATGTACTCCGTACAATGTTTTTCTTAAGTTTTTTGCACGTTTCAATAATTCCTCGCTTGCTGACTTTTGGTTATAACGTGACTTGGTATGCGTAGCATCAACTATTATTGCTTTACTTTTTAAAACTCCCTCTTTTATAGCAAGTTCTACAGTCTTGTTTATTAATAAATCCAATAAATTCATGTCTTTAAGGCGAAGCTTTCTAAATTTAGTTAGTGTACTTGAGTTTATTAAATTTGTTTCTTCTGGGGCTAAATTTAGAAAATATTTAAAGGACATGTCATAAAGAGTTCTTTCAACAACATCTTCATCAGACAATTCATATATTACTTTCAAAAGTAAATATTTAAATAGCATTATGGGGTTAATAGCACCTCTACCCATAGATGAACTATAGTTAATCATCAATTCGTCATAAACAAATGAAAAGTCAACAAGGTCATTAATTTGCTTTAAAATGTTATCTTTCGGAATAATTAACGAATATAAGCTATGGTATGTATTTATTTTTATTTCCAATTGTCCTTTTAGCATAATAGTTTAGCCCCTTTTATTTTATTCTACTATACTAATTCGACATATCTTTTAAAATTCCTTTTTGTTTTTTAGTCTTTTATATAAAAAAATCGCCATCTTTAATTAGATGACGATTTTTCATATAGTTTTTCAGTGGCCTCTCATATAAAGGTGGCTTTTTAGACTATAAATATTAATTCTTAATCAACAGTGTTAGTTTATCTCACCTTCAAAAATTGAAGTAGCTTCATCTTCATTTATAACTTCTTTTGGTTTTATTAAAATGTTAGAAATTATAAAAGCTAGTAAAGCAGGTATAAGCCATGAGAATCCTGCACTTGCTAGAGGAATAAATTTAATAAATCCAATGCTATTTGCATAGATACCATTTATAGTATCTAAAATACTTATAAATAGCGCTGTGTATGTAGTTATAGCAACAACCGTATTACTCTTCACAATATCTCCAAGTAATGTAATAACTATTAGGACAATTACAATTGGATATAAAATTTGTAAAACAGGGCCTGCCAATGTAATTATACTATCAACGTTTTTCGTAGCTATTAATCCACTTACTACAGCCATAATAACAGCAGCAGTTTTGTAAGACACTTTATTATTTGAAAGATTAGCAAAGAATGATGCTCCACTTGCGAGTAATCCTATAGCAGTTGTTAAGCATGCAAGAGCAACACATAAACTAAGAACAACTGCACCAACGCTGCCTAGATCTAACTTAACAAGCTCGGTAACCAGATTAGTTCTAGATATATCTGCGGGGAACAAAGTACTTGTTTGAGTTCCAAGATACATAAGGCCAGCATATACAAAGGTTAAACCTGCTACAGCAACTAGTGCTGATTTTATAGTCATCTTCATTATATCATTTGTATTTTTATAACCTTTTGATCTAACAGATGAAATAATTATCCCTGCAAATATAACAGAAGCCATAGCATCCATTGTTTGATAACCTTCTATTAAAGCTTTTGAGAATCCACCTTTGTTAGATGTAGCTACAATTGGTCCAATAGGATCTATTATTCCCTTAAATATAATTATAGCGAGCATTAATAAAAGTGCGGGTGTAAGTATTTTACCTATATTATCAATTATTGAAGAAGGTTTAAGCACAAACGCAAGTGCTATTGCGAAATACAATATAACGACTATGTTTTGTGACACAGATGGAAATATAGGATGTATTCCAAGCTCGAAAGTTGTTGCAGCGGTTCTTGGAATCGCAAATAACGGTCCTATAACAAGAATTAAAGCTACACCGGTTATTATAGCAAATTTAGTACCTACTCTATTGGCCATTTTGTCGTAAGTACCATTAATTTTGGCACAGGCAATTACTCCAGTTAGTGGAAGACCAACGCCGGTAATGAGAAAGCCTAGTATGGATGCAAAAAATGCGCTTCCTGCAGTTTTTCCTAAGAATGGTGGAAAAATTAGGTTCCCTGCACCGAAAAACATTGCAAATAGTGCAAAACCTATAATAACGGAATGTTTTGTTGAATCTTTCATTTATGCATACCTCCAGATTAATTAATATATGTAGTTTAAAAATTAAATTAGTTCTATTATAGCTATTTTTTTTAATAAAGCAAGGAATAATTATCTTTTAGTTTCCGCTAAAGCTAAAAAACATACACTTTGAGTACAGTGTATGTTTTTTAGACAAATTAAGGAAATTGATTGTTTAACACCTTTTTTATTAGCGTTATATTATAAACATAGAATTCTTGTATAAAAATATAAATTTAAAGAGAGGATGGCGATGATGTAGATATTAGTAAAACAACTCTGAAATATAAAATATAGGGAGGTATCATTAATGAATAGTTTTGTAAAAAATCCAAATGATATTAAAAAATATATTAGTAAACCTACAACTTTTTACGATGCTCAGATGCTCACAGCTTATTGGGAAACAAAGCCTGAGATTATTGCACGTATACTTCCAGCACCTCTAAAGCCTCTAAAAGTACCTTTGGTACATGCTTTTGTAGCTAATTATCCTAGAACAAATTTTTGCCCTCCATACAAGGAAGCAGCTTTATTTATACCAGCAGATTTTAATGGTCGAAATGGAATGTATTGTCTTTCAATGCCTATAAGTGATGGCATGGCTATGGGGCTTGGCAGAGAAATTTATGGTTTTCCAAAGAAGATGGCAGAAATCGAACTTAAGAAAGATGGAGACTCTGTTTACGGAAGTGTATCTCGAAATGGAATAAACTTCTTTAGTGTAAAAGCAAATCTTAATGGAAAATGTAATGCTGAAGATGGACAGAAAATAATTGCTGATAATTATGGAGAGGGATTACCTATATTCAATTTCAAATATTCTAAGTCACCAGATGGCAGTGGATTCGACTTAAGCCCACTACTTATAGAGCAAGGTGCAACTATGGATAATAAAGTGTTTAAAACTGGAGAATTTGAGATGGATCTGAAAGACTCACCACATGACCCTTGGGCAGAATTAGAAGTTGTAAAGATGCTAGGTTGCACTTACACTGTAGGAACTTCAGTACTTTTAAGGGGTAAAGTTTTGGCAGAAGTAGATCCAATTGCGTATTTACCATATTCAAATTCAAAATGGGATTGGTGGGAAGATACTCTATAAAACAGTATAAAAAGGAGGAGTTATATTATGAAAGAGTTTAAAGGTAAGGTAGCAGTTATTACAGGGGCTGCAAATGGAATAGGCTTTGCAATAGCTAAGGAATGTGCACGAAGAGAGATTAAAATAGTTATAGCAGATATTGATGGAAGGGACTTAAAAAGAGCGGAAGAACAACTTAAGGCAGAGGGAGCTGAAGTATTAGCTGTTGAAATGGATGTCATGAAATTTGAGGACATGGAGATGCTAGCGAAGATTGCCCTTGAAAAATTTCAACACATAGATTTATTGTTTAATAATGCAGGAGTCGTGGTTGCAGGGCCAGCTTGGTTACTATCTTTAAATGATTGGGAATGGGTTATGAAAGCTAATGTCTGGGGCATTATCCATGGCGAAAAAGTGTTCATTCCAATAATGTTAAAACAGGATACTGAGTGCCATATTGTTAATACTTCTTCTGTAGCTGGGCTTTTGGATTTGAATGGAATGTCAGCTTACCATACTTCGAAATTTGCAGCGGTTGGTCTTTCTGAATCTACCTACTTAGATCTTCAGTGCGAAACGGACAAAATAAAAATGTCAGTATTCTGTCCAGGATTTATTCAAACAGACCTTGATAATTGTGAGAGGCACAGACCAAATATTTATAAAAATGATATGAGTCAGCCTTATTATCAAAGTGATTTATATAAAGAAGAAGAGCAAAAGAAACATAAGGTTATCAAAGGCGGCATACCAATTGACACAATTGGGGCAACTATATTCAAGGCAATTGAAGAAGAAAAATTTTATATCTTAACACATGAAGAGTTAAATCCACTTATAGGTCTGAGAGTAAAAAACATGTTTGAAGGTGGAAGTCCATCTATGAATGTAATAAGAGGTGTTAAGTAACTTTAATGCGTTAAAGGATTAGTGAATAAACCAAAAAAACAGGAGGCGAACATGGAACAAAACTATAAAAATATAAATGGATTTTCTAATGGTGATAATGATAAAATAAAAGCTTATCTTGTTGGAGGTGGAATTGCATCCCTTGCGAGTGCTGTTTATTTTATTAGAGATGGACATGTTTCTGGAAAAAATATATCTATATTTGAAGAATCAAATGTAACAGGTGGTAGTCTAGATGCTCAGGGTTCAGCTGAAGATGGGTATGTCTATCGTGGTGGAAGAATGTTCGATGAAGAAGCCTACACCGCCACTTTTGATCTTTTATCAAGCATTCCGTCATTAACTGATTCAGAAAAAACATTATATGATGAATTTGTTGAATTCAATAAGAAATTTAAGTCTAGTGCTAAAGCTAGATTAGTTGGTGAAAATAAAGAGGTAATTGATGTATTTTCTCTTGGATTTAATCAACAGAATAGATTGGATTTAATTAAAATTATGGCTCAATCTGAGGAATCACTTGGAACAAGTAGGGTAAAAGATTGTTTTGAAGATTCATTTTTCAAAAGTAAATTTTGGTTTATGTGGTGCACAACTTTTGCGTTTCAACCATGGCATAGTGCAGTAGAATTTAAGAGATATCTTCATAGATTTATTCATGAGTTGCCTCGTATTAACACTTTGTCTGGTGTCCGTCGTACGCCGTACAATCAATATGATTCTATGGTTTTGCCAATAGTTAAATGGCTAAAAGAACAAGGCGTCCACTTTGAAATGAATTGTGAAGTCACTAATCTAGATTTTAAAACTTCTGAAAATGAAAAAACTGTAGAAAGTATTCATTGTACTTGTAATGGAAAACAAAAAAGTATTCACATTAAAAACGGCGACTATGTTCTTGTAACCATTGGTTCTATGACAGCAGGGTCAAGCCTCGGATCAATGTCAACTGTACCTAAGGTTGAAGCTAAGAGCTTAGGGGGCTCGTGGAAACTTTGGGAAAATATAGCGAAGAATAGACCTGAGTTTGGTAAGCCATCCGTTTTTGATGATCATATAGATGAATCGCTATGGGAATCATTCACAGTTACTTTTAGAGATCCAACATTTTTCAAATTAATGGAGAATTTTAATGAAAATTCTGTATTTACTTTCAAGGACTCCAATTGGCTTATGTCAGTTGTTTTACCTCATCAACCATATTATAATAATCAACCTGAAAATGTTAATATATGTTGGGGCTATTGCTTGTCTCCAAATAAAAAAGGTAACTATGTGCAAAAAAAGATGTCTGAATGCACTGGTGAAGAGATATTAACAGAATTATGTTGCCATCTTGCTTTGAAAGAAGAGATGCCTTTAATTCTTAAAACATCTACATGTATACCATGTATAATGCCTTTTATAACAAGTCAATTTTTACCTAGAACAATGGGAGATAGGCCTGCGGTTGTACCAATAGGATCAACTAATTTAGCATTTATTGGACAATTCTGTGAAATGCCTGACGATGTTGTTTTTACAGTTGATTACTCGGTTAGATCAGCACAAACAGCAGTTTATTCTCTTCTCAAGTTAGATAAAGAGGTTACTCCTATTTACAAGGGCCAATATGATACCCGTGTAGTAATTGATTCAGCTATGACTATGCTAAGGGATGATAATCTCCGTGAATCACTTAGCTCAGTATTGAATATATTTAAGGCTCCTGAAACAAAATAACAAGTCAAAGATGCCTAAGTAGATTAAATAAACTGGTACCTATAGCGAATTAGCTATAGGTACTTTTTATGGACTCAAAGGATATATGAATAGAATGCGAGCATAATATCAAAGTTAAACGATTTTTTAGTATTAAAGAAATTAATAATTTCAATATATGCTTGACATAATCAGTAAACTATCGGTATAATAATATAAATTAAGTAATAATAATTAGTAACGAATAATCTTAAAAAAGGAAATTAAGGGGTGTATTTAAATGAATTTAAAAGAAGTTTTTGAAAATAGAAGAGCTATTAATTTTTTTGATGTAAATAAAGGTCTTGAAGAGGGAATACTAAAGGATATAATTAACCTTGCGGTATTAGCTCCATCAGCATTTAACCTTCAACCTTGGGAAATTATAGCAGTGAAATCTAAAGAAGCTAAAGAGAAATTGTATAAACTTTCAAGTAGTCAGCCTAAGATATTAGAGGCTCCAGTGACCCTAATAATTGTAGGTAATAAAACTGGATATAATGAAACAAATCCTACATGGAAGGATATGTTAAATCTATTTGGTGGTGATAAAGAAAAATTAGCAGGTACACAAGGGTTTGCACATAGTTTATATGGTACATCAGAGGAAAATAAATTAAAGTTCGCTGAGAGTAATGCAGGACTTCTAGCAATGTCTATAATGTATGCAGCTAAGAACCTTGGAGTAGATTCTCATCCAATGAGTGGCGTGGATTTTGAGGGTGTGAGAAAAGAATTTGGACTTGATGAGAATAAGACAGTAGTAATGCTAATCTCACTTGGATACTTAGATGAAAGTAAGACACTTTATCCAAGGGCATATAGAAGAGGCTACGATGAGATAGTTAAAGAAGTTTAACGACATTTCAGAAGGAAAGTCTCCTACTTCTATTAGGGGGAGTACCTACTATAAGTAGGAGTTACTTGACTAACAAATAGAAAATTTTAGGGCGAGTATAAATCTCCTTCTGAAGTCGTTAATATGCATCTCCGCAGGAGATGATTTAATAGAGTTTCCTCGGGGTATTGAACATCTGTATTTGGTTATTCAATACCACAAAAACACATCCAATTGTAGTTTTGAAATTCTACAGCTTGGATGTGTTTTGTATTATATATGAACACCTTTCTTTGTAATTTTCTTATTATTTTTCATAATGGCTCTTACAACTTTTATTAATTCCTTCATATATAGACATATAAATAAGTTTAGAATAAAAGAGTTTGAATGAAGGTCCGTGAATATGAGAAGAATATGATAGTATATAATCATATAAGGTATACCCTATATTTTTGTGGATTTTAAGTTCGAAATTGATATTCTTATTAAGTTGTAAAGAGGAATAATAGGATTCAACTTGGAGACTTTAGCATATTTTTCATGTTGAAACAATAGATGAGGTGATTTAATTGGTTGATTTAGCACTGCTAGGATGTGGAGGGGGAATGCCAATTCCCGAAAGATATTTATCTTCACTTCTCATAAACTATAAAGGAAGAAAAATACTTATTGACTGCGGAGAAGGTACCCAGGTATCCATGAAAATACTTGGCTGGGGGTTTAAGTCGATAGATGTGATTTGTATAACTCATGGACATGCGGACCACATTGTAGGACTTCCAGGTATTCTTGCAACGATTGGTAACAGTGGTAGAACTGATCCCATTACTATAATTGGGCCTAAAGGTATTACTGATATTGTGAAAGGGCTAAGGGTTGCAGCACCTTACCTTCCTTACGAACTTAATATCTTAGAAAATCCTCAAGAACCCGTGAAAATACAAGCTTCATTAAAATGTATTAATACTTCAGTAGGAGAATTTAATGATTTAATAATTTCAACACTAGAACTTGAGCACTCAACTAATTGTTTGGGTTATAGCCTCTATTTTAATAGAAAACCAAAATTTGATGTAGGAAGTGCAGCTAAAAATGAAATACCAAAGAGATTTTGGAGTAGATTGCAAAAAAATGAGATTATAAATGAACATGATAAAACATATTTTCCAAGCATGGTGATGGGAAAAGAAAGAACAGGGATAAAAATTAGTTTTATAACAGATACAAGACCAACTCCTAAAATAACAACTTTTATTAAAGGAAGTGACTTGTTCATTTGTGAAGGTACTTATGGTAATGAAAATGATATTGAAAAAGCCATAAGGAACAAACATATGACCTTTAGTGAGGCGGCAGAACTTGCTTTAAGTGGAGATGTACAAGAACTTTTATTAACACATTTTAGCCCTTCAATGTTTAACCCGCAAGAGTATAAAGATAGAGCAGAAGGCATTTTTCAAAACACTATTATTGGCTTTGATAGAATTGTACGGACTATGTCTTTTAAAGATTAGAAAAAATATTCCTTAATGTAACCCACTACTTATAGGAGTAGTGGTTTTTTTAGCTAGTACTACAAATGACGCAAGTTCTTTTATGGTAGATAAAGAGGTGGTTTTAGTATTTAGCCATGCGTATCAGGATGCGAAATATTGAATTATTTAGACTAATATGTAGAAATATGAATATAATCTAGCTAGGGTACCTATGTTGTGAAATTATGCTCTTATTTATGTGATAAAATACTCCTTGTCGTCACAAACTAGTGGCACGATAAGCTAACTGTTGATAACTATTTAATATGTTTTCAAATGAAAATAAGTTTTAAAAAGTTATTGACAAAACAAGAAATACCTAGTAATATAGTAGAAGTCGTCACATGATGACAAAACAAATTGGTCTTTGAAAATTAAACAGAGAAATAGGTAAAGATAGCGAAATAATATTTCGTTAAACCAGTTAATTACTTTAGTATAAAGTAAAATTTAGTCGTAAGACTAAAAGTATGTAATGAGCTTGCGTAACAACTTAACAGTTGTCGCAGATTAATCATTTCAACTAAAAAAGTGTAAACTTTTAAATTGAGAGTTTGATCCTGGCTCAGGACGAACGCTGGCGGCGTGCCTAACACATGCAAGTCGAGCGATGAAACCTTTCGGGGTGGATTAGCGGCGGACGGGTGAGTAACACGTGGGTAACCTGCCTCAAAGAGGGGAATAGCCTCCCGAAAGGGAGATTAATACCGCATAATATGTTTTGGTCGCATGATCGAAACATCAAAGGATTTTTCTTCGGAAAATTCCACTTTGAGATGGACCCGCGGCGCATTAGCTAGTTGGTGAGGTAACGGCTCACCAAGGCGACGATGCGTAGCCGACCTGAGAGGGTGATCGGCCACATTGGAACTGAGACACGGTCCAGACTCCTACGGGAGGCAGCAGTGGGGAATATTGCGCAATGGGGGAAACCCTGACGCAGCAACGCCGCGTGAATGATGAAGGCCTTCGGGTTGTAAAGTTCTGTCTTCTGGGACGATAATGACGGTACCAGAGGAGGAAGCCACGGCTAACTACGTGCCAGCAGCCGCGGTAATACGTAGGTGGCAAGCGTTGTCCGGATTTACTGGGCGTAAAGGATGCGTAGGCGGACATTTAAGTCAGATGTGAAATACCCGAGCTTAACTTGGGTGCTGCATTTGAAACTGGGTGTCTAGAGTGCAGGAGAGGTAAGTGGAATTCCTAGTGTAGCGGTGAAATGCGTAGAGATTAGGAAGAACACCAGTGGCGAAGGCGACTTACTGGACTGTAACTGACGCTGAGGCATGAAAGCGTGGGGAGCAAACAGGATTAGATACCCTGGTAGTCCACGCCGTAAACGATGAATACTAGGTGTCGGGGGTCGAACCTCGGTGCCGCCGTTAACACATTAAGTATTCCGCCTGGGGAGTACGATCGCAAGATTAAAACTCAAAGGAATTGACGGGGGCCCGCACAAGCAGCGGAGCATGTGGTTTAATTCGAAGCAACGCGAAGAACCTTACCTAGACTTGACATCCCCTGCATAACCCAGAGATGGGCGAAGTCCTTCGGGACAGGGTGACAGGTGGTGCATGGTTGTCGTCAGCTCGTGTCGTGAGATGTTGGGTTAAGTCCCGCAACGAGCGCAACCCTTATCATTAGTTGCTACCATTAAGTTGAGCACTCTAGTGAGACTGCCCGGGTTAACCGGGAGGAAGGTGGGGATGACGTCAAATCATCATGCCCCTTATGTCTAGGGCTACACACGTGCTACAATGGTGAGTACAAAGAGATGCAAGACCGCAAGGTGGAGCCAAACTCAAAAACTCATCCCAGTTCGGATTGTAGGCTGCAACTCGCCTACATGAAGCCGGAGTTGCTAGTAATCGCGAATCAGCATGTCGCGGTGAATACGTTCCCGGGCCTTGTACACACCGCCCGTCACACCATGAGAGTTGGTAACACCCGAAGTCCGTGAGGTAACCGTAAGGAGCCAGCGGCCGAAGGTGGGATTGATGATTGGGGTGAAGTCGTAACAAGGTAGCCGTAGGAGAACCTGCGGCTGGATCACCTCCTTTCTAGGGAGTAGATGTATTGACTTCGGTCGATGCAATAGAAGAATATTAATTTGTTCTTCAAAAATATCTATTGTAATTAATCGTACCTAGTTCTCTGTTTAATTTTGAGAGACTAATTTTATCTAACTCTTAGGAGTTAGATAATGAATAGTTTTTCTTAAAATGTTCTTTGAAAATTGCACAGTGAAAAAAGTTGTTTTAAAAAAATTAAAACTACGCAAGTAGTTTATAAATTAATTTAATACAATTTCGCAAAATTAATATAACCGTCTATGTAAATAGACAGAATCAAGGTCAAGCTACAAAGGGCGCATGGCGAATGCCTTGGCACTAGGAGCCGAAGAAGGACGCGTTAAGCTGCGATAAGCTTTGGGTAGGCGCAAATAGCCTGTGATCCAAAGATTTCCGAATGGGGGAACCCACATAGTAACAACTATGTACTGCATACTGAATAAATAGGTATGCAGAGGTAGACCCGGGGAACTGAAACATCTAAGTACCCGGAGGAAGAGAAAGAAACATCGATTTCCTAAGTAGCGGCGAGCGAAAGGGAAAGAGCCCAAACCCAGGTCTTTGATCTGGGGGTTGAGGATAGATCATAAATACTGCAATTCCTTAATTGAAGATAGCTGGAAAGCTGCTCCGCAGAAGGTAATAGGCCTGTAAATGAAAAGGAAAAACAGTCAGATCTAATCCAGAGTACCACGAGACACGTGAAACCTTGTGGGAAGCTGGGAGGACCACCTCCCAAGGCTAAATACTACCTAGTGACCGATAGTGAAGAAGTACCGTGAGGGAAAGGTGAAAAGAACCCCGGAAGGGGAGTGAAATAGAACCTGAAACCGTGTGCCTACAACCGGTCGAAGCACTTTATATGTGTGACGGCGTGCTTTTTGTAGAACGAGCCAACGAGTTACGATATGTAGCAAGGTTAAGTACTTAAGGTACGGAGCCGAAGGGAAACCAAGTCTGAATAGGGCGCATAGTTGCATGTCGTAGACCCGAAACCGGGTGACCTATCCATGGCCAGGATGAAGCGGAAGTAAAATTCCGTGGAGGTCCGAACCACGTTGGTGTTGAAAAACCATGGGATGAGCTGTGGATAGCGGAGAAATTCCAATCGAACTCGGAGATAGCTGGTTCTCCTCGAAATAGCTTTAGGGCTAGCGTCGATTAATTGAGTAATGGAGGTAGAGCACTGAATGGGCTAGGGGCTGACAACAGTTACTGAACCCTATCAAACTCCGAATGCCATATACTTTTATTTCGGCAGTCAGACTGCGAATGATAAGATCCGTAGTCAAAAGGGAAACAGCCCAGACCATCAGCTAAGGTCCCAAAGTGTAAGTTAAGTGGAAAAGGATGTGGGATTTCTAAGACAACTAGGATGTTGGCTCAGAAGCAGCCACTCATTTAAAGAGTGCGTAATAGCTCACTAGTCAAGAGATCCTGCGCCGAAGATGTCCGGGGCTAAAACTTACCACCGAAGCTATGGGTGTACACAATTGTGTACGCGGTAGAGGAGCTTTCTGTACTGGCTGAAGTCATACCGTAAGGAGTGGTGGACGGTACAGAAGTGAGAATGTTGGCATGAGTAGCGAGAGTTAAGTGAGAATCTTAACGGTCGAAAACCTAAGGTTTCCTGAGGAAGGCTCGTCCTCTCAGGGTTAGTCGGGACCTAAGCCGAGGCCGAAAGGCGTAGGTGATGGACAATCGGTTGATATTCCGATACCACCAATGGACGTTATTAGAAATGGGATGACGCAGGAGGATAAGATGTGCACACTATTGGATGTGTGTCTAAGCATTTAGGCGGAGCAGACAGGCAAATCCGTTTGCTCTTAACGCTGAGATGTGATGGGGAAGGGAATTTATTCCTGAAGTATCTGATTCCACGCTGCCAAGAAAAGTCTCTATCGAGGATATTGGTGCCCGTACCGCAAACCGACACAGGTAGGTGAGGAGAGAATCCTAAGACCATCGGAAGAATTGTTGTTAAGGAACTCGGCAAATTGACCCCGTAACTTCGGGAGAAGGGGTGCCTACGTAAGTAGGTCGCAGAGAATAGGCCCAAGCAACTGTTTAGCAAAAACACAGGTCTCTGCTAAAGCGAAAGCTGATGTATAGGGGCTGACGCCTGCCCGGTGCTGGAAGGTTAAGGGGATTACTTAGCGCAAGCGAAGGTATGAACTTAAGCCCCAGTAAACGGCGGCCGTAACTATAACGGTCCTAAGGTAGCGAAATTCCTTGTCGGGTAAGTTCCGACCCGCACGAATGGCGTAATGATTTGGGCACTGTCTCAACAACACATCCGGCGAAATTGTAGTGCAAGTGAAGATGCTTGCTACCCGCGATTGGACGGAAAGACCCCGTAGAGCTTTACTGTAGCTTAGCATTGAATTTCGGTATTGTCTGTACAGGATAGGTGGGAGACTGAGAAACATGGGCGTCAGCCTGTGTGGAGTCATCCTTGGGATACCACCCTGACAGTACTGAGGTTCTAACTGGAGGCCATGAATCTGGTCACAGGACATTGTTAGGTGGGCAGTTTGACTGGGGCGGTCGCCTCCAAAAAAGTAACGGAGGCGCCCAAAGGTTCCCTCAGCGCGGTTGGAAATCGCGCGAAGAGTGCAAAGGCAGAAGGGAGCCTGACTGCGACACTTACAAGTGGAGCAGGGACGAAAGTCGGGCTTAGTGATCCGGTGGTACCTCGTGGGAGGGCCATCGCTCAACGGATAAAAGCTACCTCGGGGATAACAGGCTGATCTCCCCCAAGAGTCCACATCGACGGGGAGGTTTGGCACCTCGATGTCGGCTCGTCGCATCCTGGGGCTGAAGTAGGTCCCAAGGGTTGGGCTGTTCGCCCATTAAAGCGGCACGCGAGCTGGGTTCAGAACGTCGTGAGACAGTTCGGTCCCTATCCGTCGCGGGCGTAGGAAATTTGAAGGGAGCTGTCCTTAGTACGAGAGGACCGGGATGGACAAACCTCTGGTGCACCAGTTGTCACGCCAGTGGCATCGCTGGGTAGCTATGTTTGGAAGGGATAAACGCTGAAAGCATCTAAGCGTGAAGCCCACCCTGAGATGAGATTTCCCATAACTCGCACGTAAGTGCGATGTTAGTAAGACTCCTGGAAGACCACCAGGTTGATAGGTTAGAGGTGTAAGCATGGTAACATGTTCAGCTGACTAATACTAATAAGTCGAGGGCTTGACCTAAATATATAATTAAAAGTAATGCGATATACTTCTTTCGTAAGAAAGAAGCGAGGCTTTGAGCGTGAGCGAAAAGACTAATTCACTGTGCAATTTTCAGAGAATATTTATATTCTCAATCTGGTGATTATGGCATGAAGGTAACACCCGTTCCCATACCGAACACGAAGGTTAAGCTTCAATGCGCCGATGGTACTGCAGGGGTGACCTTGTGGAAGAGTAGGTTGTCGCCAGGTAAGAAAAAAACACTAAGTTATAAACTTAGTGTTTTTTATTGTGCGCCCGGCATGGGCGCAATCTAATGGGTGAAAGTCCCTAGCACGGGTTAATAGTGCCAAGTGCATAGCTTAAGACAAGGGTGTCCATCGTGAGATGGAATCTGAAGGAAGTTGGCGGCCAAACTCCGGTCTGACGAACAGAAACTACATATAAGGCATATGCTTGTGGGTAAGTTTGCAATACAAAACGAAGCCCAAAACTATTCGAAACAAGTGGTGTAAATGTAGCAGATAGATGGAGTGAAAGATTGCGTTCTTACCCGGGGAGATCTGATAGGTAAGTTGTGGATATGAATTTAGAAATAACAACCCATACAGTGATGTATGGCTGAACTATCAGAAGTCAGCAGACGTCATAGTACCATGCAAAACGCGTTAGCGTGGGAAGGACTGAACAATAGGAGGTTTTGGAATTTTGAAGGATACGAGAAAATATGATAAAAGCAGACAACTTCATAAAGAAGGCTCTCTACGAGAGAATAGAGTGGAACTCGAAGGTAATGTAGAAGTGCATAGTATTTCCTCTATGTCAGAAGAAGGAAGAAACGATGTGAATGAATATGATAATGGTTTACTCGAGCAGATATTATCGAGAGATAATATGAATAAAGCATATAAAAGAGTAAAAGCCAATAAAGGAAGTCATGGGATTGATGGTTTGACAGTAGATGAACTTCTACATTATCTAAAAGAGCATGGACAAGAATTAAGGCAATCATTATTAGAAAGTAGATATAGACCTCTAGCCGTAAGAAGGGTAGAAATACCAAAACCTGACGGTGGAATTAGGCTACTTGGAATACCTACTGTATTAGATAGAGTTATTCAGCAAGCGATATCACAAACTCTAATACCAGTATATGAAAAGAAATTTTCTGATAATAGTTACGGTTTTAGACCTTTAAGAAGTGGAAAACAAGCTGTTGAAAAATGTAGGGGATATATTAATGCTGGACATACATGGACGGTGAATATAGACCTTTCTAAATACTTTGATACGATAAATCATGATAAATTAATAAGGATACTATCGGAAGATATTAAAGATAGTAGAGTAATTTCTCTGATACGAAAGTATCTACAAAGTGGAGTGATGATAAATGGGGTATTTATGAATACAGAAGAAGGAGCACCTCAAGGCGGGCCTTTGTCCCCATTATTAAGTAACGTAATGTTACATGAACTCGATGTAGAACTAACAAAACGAGGACTAAACTTTTGTAGATATGCTGATGATGCGAATATATACGTCAAAAGTGAGAAATCAGCAAATAGAGTAATGAAGAGTATTACGAGATTTATTGAGGAAAAGTTAAAGCTTAGAGTGAATAAAGAAAAGAGTACAGTAGATAGACCTTGGAAACTTAAATTTTTAGGATTTTCATTTTACCGAGCAAAAGGTGAATACAGAATGAGAGTTCCTCAAAAACCTATAATCAAATTCAAAGCAAAGCTAAAAGAATTAACTTCAAGAAGTAATGCGATGAGCATGAAATATAGGTTTATGAAACTTAAGCAAGTGATAGTTGGATGGATAAATTATTTTGCTATTGCAGACATTAAAAGTATTCTTAAAACACTTGATGAATGGTTAAGGCGAAGAATTAGAATGTGTTTTTGGAAACAATGGAAAAAGATTAAAACAAAATATGGGAACCTTGTTAAATTAGGAATACCAAACAATAAAGCTTTGCAATATGCAAATACAAGGAAAGGCTATTGGAGAACATCCAATAGCCCTATATTAAACAAAACATTGACCAATAAATACCTTAAAAATATAGGATTAGTTTCTATATCTGAGACATATTTATTAAAACATTAATTTCTATTGAACCGCCGTGTACCGAACGGTATGCACGGTGGTGTGAGAGGTCGCTAAATAAATTAATTATTTAGCTCCTACTCGATTGGTTAAAATAAATATATCTAATTACATCATAAAATACTTTATCACAATTATTCTAAAGGATACGTATAATATAGTATCAAATATTTAGGAGAAATATTATGAGTAAATATAAAATTGTTAGATATAATCCTGTAGGCCCAACTAATGTATATTCATATTTTGTTAGTAGTAATCCACCTACGTCTTTTAATCCTATTAGTATGTATCCCAGTATTGATAAAACTGCTTTCATAGGCCCTTTCGCGAGCATTATAGGCGATGTAAGAATCGACGCAAAAGTATTAATTGGATGTAATACAACTCTTAGAGCGGATGAAGGAACACCATTTTATATTGGAACTAAAACTAATATTCAAGATGGAGTAATATTACATGGGTTGAAAAACATGAAAGTCTCTGTAAATAAAAAAGAATATTCTATTTATATAGGAAATGAAGTTAGTATTGCTCATGGAGCTTTAGTTCATGGTCCATGTATTATTGGAAATAATACTTTTGTTGGATTTAACGCTATTGTTTTTAATTCTATTGTGGAAGATAGCTGTTACATTGATTTGGCAGCTGTTGTTACAGATGGGGTAAGAATTCCTGCTAATAGATATGTTCCTGCTGGTGCCATAATAAATACCCAAGAAAAAGCCAATGCTCTAGCAATGGTATCACAAAGTAATGAGGATTTCGCTAAAGGAGTAGCTAAATCAAATATCGAACTTTCACAAGCTTATTCTCTACAATTTGGTGATACTAGATGTAGTTGTGGTATTTGCTGTAATAGTGATACTTTTAAGAATTTAGAAAATGAATAATACATAAAAGACACAATAATACAAAACCGTATTGTTGTGTCTTTTATGTATTATTAGCAAAACAAATTATATTCGTAATTTATTAATATCCCCGGGGATCTTCTAAGTGAGCTTATTAGTTTCAACCTAAAATAAACCAATTTACTATTGACAATGGAGTCATTTGGTTATATAGTTAGTTACATAAGTAATTAACCAAGTAAGTGAAGAAGGTGATAATATGAAATTAGATTTTAATAATGAGCTACCTATATATATGCAGATTGCTAAAGCTATTGAGAACAATGTTCTTAAGGGGGTATTTGAGGAAGAAACTGCAATTCCATCTACAACAGAAATATCTGTTAAGTATAAAATAAATCCAGCTACAGTAGCAAAAGGATTTAATCTACTTGTAGATGAAGGCATTATATATAAAAAAAGGGGCGTTGGTATGTTTGTTGTAACTGGAAGTAAAGAAAAGTTAATGAAAAAAAGAAAAGAAAATTTTTATGAAAGCTATATATTAGTCTTAATAGAGGAAGCTAAAAAATTAGATATTTCAAGTACTGATATTATTAAAATGATTGATGGGGGGATTTAATATGGGCACAATAAAGGTTTTAAATGCAAGTAAGAAATATGGGGATACCTTTGCATTAGATAATATTACATTAACATTAGAAGAAAATAAAATTTATGGATTATTAGGAAGAAATGGTGCAGGTAAGACAACTCTTTTAAACGTTATAAACAAAAGAATTTTCTTGAATGAGGGGACTATTTCTATAGATAATAATAGCTCGCCCTCGGATGGAAATGGTCTAGGGAAAATTCATTTTATGACAGAGCAAAACTTATATCCACAGTCTATGAAAGTAAAAGAGCTATTTAATTGGACTAAAGAATTTTATCCAAACTTTGATAGGTCATATGCATTAGAGCTTTGTAAAAAGTTTGAACTAAATATAAATAAAAGGATTAAGGAACTTTCAACTGGGTATTCCTCCATATGTAAAATTATAAATACCATGGCATCAGGTGCCGAAATATTAATGTTCGACGAGCCAGTTTTAGGATTAGATGCTAATCATAGAGAGATGTTTTATAAAGAACTTATGGAAAGTTATATAGAAAATCCTAAGACTATTGTATTATCTACTCATATTATAGAAGAAGTTGCACAATTAATAGAGCGGGTAGTTATTATTAAAGATGGGAAATTAATTAAGGACGAAAGTGTAGAAGAACTATTAAAAGGGTGCTACTGCGTTTCTGGATTAAATAAAAATATAGATGCTTATATTGAAGATAAAAATTGTGTAAGTGTAGATGGAATAGCATCTTTTAAATCAGCTATTATAATAGGAAAAAATGCAGATGATGAAAAAAGGCAACAGAAAAAACTAGATTTAGAAGTTTCAAAGGTTGAACTACAAAAACTATTTATTAATTTGACTACTGACGGGAGGGTAAAATAATGACAAGTTTTAAACTTGCTAAATACAATATTAAAAGCAGCCTAAAACCAATAATAATTTATTACACTATTTTCATAGGTGCATTAACATGTATAGAAATGACAAACAAATTTTCAAATGGAGGAAGTGGTTATACAAAAGGATTAGAATTTTCATCTGTAGTATTTTTATTTGTGATAGGGTTAAACTTTTTTAAAGAAAATTTTCATTTTGCCCAAGCTAATAATATTACTAGGGTAGATTATTTTAAAGCTGCAGCAATAGCTATTTTATCAATAGGACTCGCTATGTCAATATTGGATGTCATAATAAATAGAGTGTATAATATATTTATGGTAAGTCCAACAATGTATGATATGGTCTATAACGAGTCTTATAGTGTAGGCACAGTATGGATACAAAGCAATAGCATGCAAACACTATTTGGGACAGTTATATTTTTATTTGCTGGTTACATTGTAGCGTTTGCAATAGGATTATTAATAACTATGATATATTATAAGTGTAATAAAATAATGAAAATTTTACTATTTTTAAGTCCTTTAGCTATTAAGGATATATATGGAGGGATTGAACACTATAGGCCTAATGTGGTGGGAAATGTAAAATATTTTATTGTTAATCTACTGGGGAAAAACACAGGAAAATCTTATATGGCTGTATTGACATTTATATGTTTATTTATAATAACAATGGTTTTTGTTTATTTGCTTGTTAGAAAAGCTGTGGTTAAAAGGGTTTAACAGCTTCGAAGCTGATTTAACGACATAGATATTATGGGAGGGCTATTATGAAAGTCACTGATCTAACACATATTATTTGTTCCGACATGCCAGTTTTTCCAGGAACTGAGAAACCGATTTTTGAAAAGTCAAATACTTTGGAAAAGGATGGTTTTCAAGAGGCTAAAATCACTATGCACTCACATACAGGCACACATATAGATGCACCTGCACATATGCTCAGTGATGGTCCTTATTTAAATGATTTAGATATAGAACATTTTATTGGAAATGCTACTATTCTTGATTTCTCAGATGAAAGTATGAAACTAATAGATGTTGATAGCCTAAGGTCCTATGAGGAAAAGATAAAAAATGTTGGGTTCATTATAATAAAAACAGGATGGAGTAAATACTGGGGTGATAAAAAATACTTTGAGGATTTTCCTTCTTTAAGTGAAGAATCAGCCAATTGGTTGTCAAAATTTAATTTAAAAGGCATTGGTATTGATGCAATTTCAATTGATGATATAAACTCAACCACATTTGCAGTTCATAAAATATTAATGCCAAAGAACATCATAATTATTGAGAACCTAGCAAATTTAGATTCCATTAGCAGTGAGTATTTTTATTTTGAGTATTATGCCACTTAAAAATAAAAATGCTGATGGTTCACCAGTCAGAGCTATTTCTATAGAAGATATGTAACAAGAGTAACTTCTATGACTCTACATAACTCAGCTACTTGCTTTGATTTTTTTTGAAAACTTACTCCCCCCTAATAATTTGTTTGAACAATATTTTAAAAACAGTATAATTATCTTCAAAGAATAGCTGAACATCACTGCCTTTTTTTTCAGCTATTTCTTTTATATAATAAAGTCCATAGCCTCTATTATCTCCTTCTTTAGTAGAAAAGCCTCTTTCAAATATTTTTTCTATATTATCAAACTTTACTGTTATTCCACTATTTCTAACCTCTAGAATATTAGCATTTTCTTCTTCACATATATTTAATATAACAACCTTATCCTTAGTGCTATTTATGACAGCTTGAAAAGCATTATCCAATAGATTATTTAGCATATCTGAAATTTCATAATCATTTAGACTGTTTTCTAGTGTATTATTGGCTACATTAAATAAGAATTTTATATTTAATCTATTCGATTCACATAATTTATTGTAGATTATAGGTTTAACAATAATATTATATATATATATAATATCTTCTATAATATTATTCGAATATTTTAAAGACATAATATACTTGTTCAATTCATTTTTAACTTCTTTTTCACTTGTAATTTCTACTATTGCATTTATGGTGTTTAAATAATTTTTAAAATCATGTTGTTTCCTCCTCGTCTCTTCTACTATCTCAAATACCAATCGTTTTCATCTTTCAAAGGAAACTTTGACCATAATAACATAAAGATAGTCAATTCAATAAAGCTAAGTAAATAATATATAACTATTTAAAGTTTAATGAGTAAAATATTGAAGATAGGAGAATATATATGAATAATAAAAAAAGAGAAAGACTTTAATAAAAGCATATTAGTTATACTGCGTGAGGAAAAGAATTGATAAGCATTAAGGAGGTTCATATGACTGTTGGCTCTAAGGTAAAGCAAACATTAGCAACTTTAAAAGGTTCTGAAGCTACTTTAAGATTATATTCATTGCAAGAACGAAATAAAGAAGCTAGGGCTATTTATACTGAGGCATCTGAAGAGATAGGTAAAATTAAAATAGATTTGGAAAAAAGAGTAGGCTCTATAGAGTTTCAGGAGCCTCAATACAAAGGTGACTAAGTGAGGTGAAATGATGAGTAATTGGTTAACAATATTATTCAAAACGATAATTTTATATTTTTTAACATTGGTTTTAACAAGATTTATGAAAAAAAGAAACTTATTTAAGGTTACGCCTTTTGAGTTTATTTCTTATGTAATTATTGCTCTTATAGTTACTTTAATTTCATTGGGTATAATTACGAATATTTATTTTGGACTAACTGCACTAGCTGTTTGGGTACTGATGCCTATTATCTTAGATTATTCCTCCATGAAAAGTAAATGGATTTACAATGTAATAAAGGGTAAGGAAAGGGTATTAATTAAAAATGGTAAAATCATGGAAGATAATCTAGCTAAAGAAAGGATGACTGGGCAAGAGTTTCTACAAGAATTACGTTCAAAAAAAGCATTTGATTTAGCCGATGTTGAATTTGCCGTTATGGAAACAACAGGAGATATCAATGTTAGTTTAAAAGCTGATAAAAAGCCTGTTACCTCATATGATTTAGGAATAAAAGTTGCGTCTAAGGCTGAATCACAAACAGTTATTTTAGACGGGAATATGTTAAATGGAAGTCTTACCAATATTGGATTGAGTAAAGGGTGGCTTAAGACTGAGTTAGAAAACAAAGGAGTAGCACTTGAGAATGTTTTTATTGGTCAAGTAGATTCTTCTGGAGATTTATATCTGGATCTTTTTGATGATTTGATTCAAGTCCCAAAATCACAAATTAAAGAAATGCTATATGCCAGTATTCAAAAAAGTCAGGCAGACCTTATGTCCTTTGCTTTAGAAACAGAAACTGATGAAGCAAAATCTATGTACTTAAAAAATGCTGAAAATCTAGAAAAGGTTATGAAAAAAATAAAACCATATTTATTACGTTAGAAGGTGAAATAATGTCTAATATGAAAAAGAAAAAACTAACGCCAACTCAACTGCAATACGGTGAATTGGTGAAAAGCATAGAACCTAAAAGACGTATTTTAAAAAATTGTATTAAAGCATTCCTTGTAGGTGGTATCATATGCACCATTGGTCAATGCTTACAGGTGTTCTTTATCACTTACTTTAATTTTAATGAAAAAACAGCAGTTAGTCCGACTTCAGTAGTTTTAATCTTTGTTTCAGCGTTACTTACTGGACTTGGGATTTACGACCGCATTGGCCAATGGGCTGGAGCTGGATCTGCTGTTCCAATTACAGGTTTTGCTAATTCTATAGCTTCTGCTGCAATTGAGCATAGAAGCGAAGGATATGTACTTGGAGTCGCTGGAAATATGTTTAGGCTTGCTGGAGCAATCATTGTTTATGGAGTTTTTTCTGCTTTTGTGGTCGCTACGATAAAAATCACAATAAAATGGTTGGGAGTGATGTAGATGCTTAAAGGACATCAATCATGGATTTTCAATTCTAAACCTACAATATTAGGTTCTGCGGCAGTTGGTGGTCCTTTTGAAGGTAATGGGGCCTTAGCTGATGACTTTGATATAATTCATGAAGATTTATGGATTGGACAGGATAGTTATGAAAAGGCGGAAAGAGTTCTTCTTGAACATGCTTGTGAAAGAGCGATAAAGAAATCAAGTATAAAAAAAGAAGATATAAATTTTTTTATAAGTGGAGACTTGATGAATCAGATTACTTCCAGTAGTTTTACTGCACGAACATTAGGGATACCTTTTTTAGGAATTTTTGGCGCTTGTTCTAGTTCCATGGAAGGTTTAGCTATGGCTGCTCAATTGATAGAAAGTAAGTCAGCTAAATATGTTATAGCATCTGCAAGTAGCCATAATGCGGCTGCAGAAAAACAATATAGATATCCTACAGAGTATGGTGGACAAAAACCACCTACTGCTCAATGGACAGTAACAGGGGCTGGAGCTGCGGTGCTTGGAAGAGAAGGATTCGGACCTAAGATTACTTCGACTACAATAGGAAGAGTAATAGATATGGGAATTTCAGATCCATTTAACATGGGGGCAGCTATGGCACCCGCGGCTGTAGATACAATTGAAGCACACTTTAGAGATTTAAATGTTGATGCCTCCTATTATGACCTTATTGCTACTGGTGATTTAGGCAAGGTAGGGCATAAACTCGCTATTAGTTTATTAAAAAGCCATGGTATAGAAATGCCATCAGATATATTTACAGACTGTGGACTTTTAATATATAAAAAGGACCAACCAGTTTTTTCTGGAGGTAGTGGCTGTGGCTGTTCTGCTACTGTAACTTATGGGCATTTTCTTAACCGTATGCGAAGAGGGGAATTAAAGAGAATATTAATAGTTGCAACTGGTGCTCTAATGTCTCCAATATCCTATCAACAAAAGGAAAGCATACCTTGCATTGCTCATGCAGTTTCTATTGAAATGTAAAAAAGAGGTGTGAGTTTATTTATGGAAAAATTTATTTATGGATTTGTAATAGGCGGTCTAATTTGCGTTATTGGCCAACTTATAATGGATATTTTAAAGATTACGCCTGCACATACTACATGTACACTAGTTGTAATTGGAGCAATTTTAGGAGGACTAGGTTTATATGATCCTTTAGTAAAACTTGCCGGTGCAGGGGCATTTGTACCTATAAGCAGCTTTGGAAATACTCTAGTAACAGGGGCCCTAATTGATGCTGAAAAAACAGGATTTATAGGGATATTTACTGGCATTTTCAAGACAGGAAGTTCGGGGATTTCTGCTGCGATAGTTTTTGGATTTATTGGTGCTATACTATTTAAACCCAAAGGTTAAATACATATTTGAAGGGAGGTGAAAACTATGACTGTAGGAACTCAAATGCAACAAGCAATTGCAGGAATGCAAAGCGCTTCTGCTACAATGAAGACTTTTTCTCTAGAAACAGAGGATCAACAAGCAAAAAATGATTTTACACAAATCGCAGAGCAACTTGATTCTGCAATGGACATTTTAAAGGGAAGACAGAAATATATTCAAAAACAAGAGCCTCAATATAAATAGTGTTAATTCTTATATTTACAATATAAAAAGAAGTTCTGAACTCAGATTTTGTATTGAAATTAGCCGAATGGTGAAAACATAAAAACTTTAAATTAAGTATATTTAGTTTTAGATATTTTTATGCATAAAATAACAGTGACTGTTAATATAATTATAAAGAACATATCTACATCCTTAAGGATATTTGTTCCTCATTTAGTCCTCCACATTATTATAAGAAAAGTTATTATCTATAGAGATAATAACTTTTCGTCTTTTATTAAATAAATTTTACTTTCATACCCTTATGGAAAATTGCCTATTTCGACATGAGTATGGTATTCGCATTTTGTTAATGCAAGATTACATAACAAAAGACTGCATTTAATTTAACTGATGTCAGTTTAATCAAATGCAGTCTTAATTGCATAATACAAGAAATAAATTAAATCAATAGTTTTTTTATGTAAGATTTAATTTTATTTGCTATTGCTCAAATGTTTATAGCCAAGCAATATTAATTTTAAACCGCCGTAATATCTTCAGATTCTGGTTTTGACCTATCATGTACGTTCCAAGTAAGAGATAGAAATACAATAGCAAGTACAGCAGAAATCATAAGAAGCGTGAATCCTCCATCCCAATTGTATTTATCTACAACCATTCCCATTACAATTTCAGCTGAAACTTGTCCAATAAGATATCCAAAGAGTCCTGTAAAGCCAGCAGCAGTCCCAGCGGCTTTTTTAGGAACTAGATCTAAGGCACTTACTCCAATAAGCATAACGGGTCCATATATTAAGGCACCGATTAAAGCTAAGGTAATATTTATTGCTAAAATACTTGAAGATTGCCAATAAACGAACACACCAGCTGTAACACCTATCATGCAAGCTACACCTACTGGTGCACGACGACCATGGAATATCTTATCACTGATCCATCCGATGAGTATAGTTCCCGGAATTGCGGCATATTCAAATAAAGAGAATGCGACCGCTGACTCTGTAACATTAAAACCTTTTACTTCTTGTAAGTATACTGGAGCCCAATTAATAATACCATATCTCACCATATATACAAAACCGTTTGCAAGAGCGATATACCATAGATATTTATTATTAAGTACATATTTAAATAATATTTCTTTTCCAGTCATTTCTCTTTCTCGATTGTCTACTTTTACAGCAGGGTAATCATTTTTATATTCTTCTATAGGAGGAAGTCCTACAGATTGAGGTGTGTCTTTTGCAAAAACCATATACAGTGTTCCAATCACGATTGCAATAATAGCTGGTAAATAAAAAATTCCTTTCCAACTTCCGAATATCTGAACACCAAGAAGAGCAACGACAGCTATAAATCCACCACCCACATTGTGTGCGGTATTCCAAATAGACATTTTAACGCCACGTTCTTTATCTGAGAACCAGTGAGTTATTATTCTTCCACATGGAGGCCAGCCCATACCTTGAACCCATCCATTCACAAGCATCAATATAAACATTATTGTAAGACTTGAGGTAAGGGGGAAAAATATATTCGTAACACCAGACAAAATTAAACCGATACCTAAAAAATACCTCGCATTGGATCGATCTGATACGTTACCCATAACAAATTTACTGATACCATAAGCTAGCCCTAGTGCAGATGCAACGAATCCAAGTTGCGTTTTTGTAAATCCTTCTTGAATGAGGTATATCTTAGCTAGTGAGAAGTTACTTCTAACAAAGTAGTAACCCATATAACCAATATATATACTTATAAATACTTGTAAACGATATTTTTTGTAAGCTGGATCAATTTTTTCTTTTGGTAATCGCTCAATAGGTAGAGCGGGTTTTAAAAAATTAAATAAATTTCCCATGTCTTTCATCATCCTTTCATTCTTTGTTATTAAAATACATCTTGAACTTGTTGCTTATTGGGCTACTGCCATTATTTTCGCGTTAATACCACTATGCAGCTCCAATATCCTTAGTTGCTATAATATTCACTCCGGTGTCAAGTACGTTTTTTAGAACCACATCACCTATAGAAATAGGAGCTTTTACTATAACATTTTTTAATGCTCTTACGCAGTCATAAATCATATCCTTTGGAATATCTCTCTCAGTTTTAACAGGAAGTATCTCATTTTCGCCACCTGAAACTAAAACAGAGGATGTAACGACTCTTGTTGGATTAGTACATTCTTTCTTGCCGTAGGTTTCTCCGATCTTACAGGTATTTCCTTTAACGCTGATAACTTCTTCGCCCTCAAGCGCTACCACAAGTGCACAACCTATTGGACAGCCTATGCATGTTAATTCCCTTGTACTCATAGTTAACTACTCCTTTTCTACTTTTATGGTAATCTTTTTACAGTTACTATATTTATCCAAAACTGCTTTAGTTAATTTAACGCTTTCCATTTCACCTGGTGTAAGAATCTTTTTCTTTAAATGCATTTCGCGGACATCATCGAAATAAACAGATATATAAGCAGATTTATGTACCTCACCAACCCTAAATCTAACATCTATTACGTTACCGATATTTTCAGGATTGATAGTACTAGGTACTGTATACCTAACTCCGCCTGTCGCGAAAATCTCAATACTATTTCCAGCATGGTAAATTCCTTTTATATAATCAGAAGCATTTCTACCAGCAGTGTAGCTTTCAGTGGTTACATTATCTACTAAATCATGAACGTGAAGCACATTGCCACAGGTAAATATTCCAGAAATGCTCGTCTGCATGCTTTCATCTACCTCAGGACCCCCAGTAACTCTGGAAAGTTTAACATTAGCTTTTCTAGAAAGTTCATTTTCGGGTAGAAGGCCAACAGATAAGAGTAATGTATCACAAGCAATGTATTCCTCAGTACCCTTAATTGGTTTCCTATAGTCATCAACTTGAGCTATAGTAACTCCGCAAAGTCTATCATGCCCATGTATATTTGTTATAGTGTGGCTTAATTTTAAAGGAATATTAAAATCGTCTAAGCATTGTACAATATTTCTCTTAAGCCCACTTGAATGAGGCATTAGTTCTACACAAGCCTTTACATTTGCACCTTCGAGGGTCATTCGTCTTGCCATTATAAGTCCGATATCTCCAGAACCAAGTATTACTACTTCTTTTCCTGGCATTAGACCCTCAACATTAACATATTTTTGAGCTGTTCCAGCTGTATAAATACCTGCGCATCTTGCACCTGGTATGTTTAAAGCTCCTCTTGGTCTTTCTCTGCATCCCATTGCAAGTATAACTGCTTTTGCCTGGAGCTCCAATATACCATCTTCTGTATTTACAGCAGTAACTTGTTTACTATCATTTACATCTAGAACCATGGTATTTAGTTTATACTCGATATTAAGTGCAATAACCTTGTCAATAAACCGTTGTGAATACTCAGGACCAGTAAGTTCTTCTTTAAAGGTGTGAAGACCAAAACCATTATGAATACATTGATTGAGAATACCACCTAATTGATTATCTCTTTCTATAATTAAAATGCTGTTTATCCCTTGATCCTTTGCAGAAACTGCAGCTGCAAGGCCTGCTGGACCTCCACCAATTATGATTAAATCATATTCTTGCATATATATTCCTCCAATTTATAAAGATTGTTTATTTTTGCCAGTGAGCAGTATAGAATTTTCGCCTGATTTTGTAATGGCGCATCGTGGTATATTAAGTTCTCTTGAAAGAATATCTACAACTTTTGTTGCACAAAAGCCCGATTGGCATCTCCCCATTCCAGCTCTTGTCCTTCTTTTAACTCCATCAAGTGTTTTTGCTCCAAGAGGTCTTCTTATAGAGTCTATAATTTCACCTTCTGTTACAGTTTCACACCTACAAACAATTGTTCCATATTCAGGTATTTCCTTGATTATTTTTTTTCGTTCATCGTTTGACATTTCTCTAAATTTTCTTGTACCTTTTCGTATAGGGTTGAATTTTACATTTTCCTGCGGTGCTAATTTTTCTGTTACTATATCAGCTACCATTGCAGCAATACTTGGAGCACTAGTTAAACCTGGAGAATCAATTGCTGCTACATTAATAAAGTTCTTAGCGTCTTCTGCTTCCCCAATTATAAAATCATTTCCCTCGCATTTTGATCTATTCCCTGCAAAAGAAGTTATAACCATATTCATAGGAAGTGGCATTTGGATACTTAATTGAGCATTTAAAACGATATCATCGATGCCTTCGCGAGTTGTACTAAGATCAGTTTTGTTATCTTGATCTACAGCATTAGGTCCAATTAGAAGGTTACCATCAACAGTAGGGGTAACTAAAACTCCTTTTCCAAGTTTAGTTGGAAGTTGAAAAATAGTTTTTGTAACTAAATCTCCGCAAGCTTTATCAAATAAGACATATTCTCCTAGCTTGGGAAGTATTTTAAATTTATTATTGCTTACCATATTATTAATTTCATCCGAAAATAAACCGGCTGCATTTATTACTACTTTTGTTTCAATGTCGCCTTTATTAGTTTTTATAACGTAACAACTTTGTTTTTTTTCTATATTAAGGACCTCAGTTCCAAATTCAAATTCCACGCCATTGGTGTATGCGTTTTCAGCCATAGCAATAGTCATTTCATATGGGCAAACAATTCCTCCTGTTGGAGCATATAATGCACCGACACAGCTCAATGTTACATTAGGTTCCATTTCTCTAACTTGATTTCCATCAAGAATAGCTAGATTAGGTACTCCATTTTTTTCGCCTTGTTCTAGTAAATCTTTAAGATCATTCATGTGTTTCTCGTCAAAGCACAGAACCAATGATCCATTCCTCTTAAATGGGAAATCTAATTCCTTTGCAAGCTTTGTATACATTTCATTACCTTTTGCGTTTAATTTTCCCTTAATAGTACTTGGATTAGCATCATACCCTGCATGTACTATTGCACTATTTGCTTTTGTTGTACCAGAAGCAACATCACTAGATTTTTCAATAACACATGTTTTTAAATTATATTTAGATAGTTCTCTTGATACTGAGCATCCCGCAATACCAGCGCCAATAATAGTTACGTCAAACATTATCTTACCTCCTAAATGCGAATAAAAAGAGAACCTTAATTAATAGGTATGAAATACCCATACATTAAGGCTCTCTTTTCTCCGCCCTTAATTATTTAATGTTATATTACCATAATAACCAAATTAATGCAAAGCAAAATAATGGATGATGTAGCGAATTCAGTTGTTCTTCCCTCATAAATATTCGTCGGGTAACTTGTTTTTACATTTATGTAAAATACGCTGTTAATTTAAAGTTAGTGATAAAATATGAAAATGCTAGAAAAACTTTCTGTTTTTTTTCTTGAATTCTTCGTTTGGTTTAGTTATAATCAATTTGGTAGCTAACAGAAAACGTTATCACATCTACAAGATTTGAAAACGTATAACTAGATTGAGTAGTCACGGAAACTAATATGTAAAACTTGAGTTTGTATAAAGTTATATAGAACTATAAATTTTATGTTAAGAGAGCAGTTAGTGATAAAAATAGGTATAGCAAACAAGCCTGCACGATGCAGGAATTTTCAGTAAAAAATATTCAATTGTTAAATAGCTACACTAATAAATTTAAAATACTAAAACCAGAAACTTTAAGTCTTGCATCTAGATGAATATTAATTCCAGCAATCATAGTCATAAATGAATAACGTTTTTTACCGTATATTCGTAAAGAATGAATTCTATAATCATTTAGAATACGATTGTTTATACGTTCTGAGCAGGTTCTAGTTTTATAAATAGTTTTCCATTGTTTTGAACCGCGAGGCAAAGGAGTAAACAACCGCAAATCCCATGATGGTTTAGTGTAGATTACTCGCCCATACGGTGAAGGTGAGCATTGTTCGCAGCAAGAGCAACTGTCAACCTTTTTTAAAACTAAAGGGCAACGCCATTTAAGGCGTGAACGACTTTTTTCATAACCGTTATAGACCATCTCATGGGCACCAATACAGATAGGAAATCCTTTTTCATTAATATCTAGAGCAGCTGGATATTTTGAATTTCCTTTGTTTTTGGAGTTCAGATCAATAAAGGGATTAATGTTCCATTTGGAACATAATTCATATGTAGCATAGTTATCGTTAGCTGAGTCAAGAACATAATTTGTTATATTGAATTGCGGTAACAGTTTTCTAAATTCAGCTAATGCGACTATTCCAGTGACACTGTCGTGTCTGCTTGCTTCTACAAATCGTAGATAAATAGGTAAATCGATCTTGTATTTCTTGTTATAGGAAGATAAAGCATAGAGCGTGTAGCCGTAAAACCAACGATTTTCATGACTGTCCCAACCCCAAGTAGCATTTATGTCAGAAAGTCTACGAGGGCATTTGCAATCGTAAATTCCATTTTGACGGCAGTCACAAACTTTAGAACCATAGTAGGAAGATTTACAGTGAACGCAAGTACCATCACCCGCAACTGTGAGTTTATCTTTTTCTATTAAGTTAAGATTAAAAGATGGCTCTACAGCAACTAATGAGAATATTTTTTGAAGCAGCCTTTCGGCTCTTAGTGAAAATGAGCGACCAGCTTCAAAAAAATCTGAAATTCTTTTAACAACACCTGTTTTTTTATTAGGAAGCTTTTTATTTTTCCCGGGTTCTTTGATTTTAGAGGGTTTCTTCTTATACGAATATGTATTTTTTAGTTTGATTCTGTCGATAGACAGATCTGAGAGCCATAATCTAGAGATAAAATCATAATGAGCACCAAGTGATGGGACATTATTTTCAGTGCAGCCAATACAGGTTGCAAGTAACTCACAGGCATGAAGCTTTTTAACCCAGTTGGTAATGCTTGTTTCCTTTTGAAAAAGCATTAAAGAAAATGAACGAAATATTTCAGGTTGAAGGGTCGCAGGTCTACCGGTATTAGAATAATAAGGTTTTAATATCTCTCTAAGAATATCTAAGTCTAAGCAATGCAACTTAGAGATAGAAGTTTCAAGTTCTATAATTTTTTTAGGAAAAACTTTGTAGAAACATGAGAGAGTTGAAATAATAAATTGCTGATAATCAGCATGAGAGCTCCAATTTTTAAGCATAAAATAATCCTCCTTTTAAAACATGTCTTTAAGAGGAGGAATTCAAAATTTTACAAACTTGTCAAGTGTTTTATGCAAAAAAAATGGGGGAATTAATAAAAATTAATGATACTAAAAATGAGTAATCACGGGCTCTGAAGAGTTTCCGTGAGAGCTCTAGATTATACAAGGGGGATATAACATGAAGAACGAAAAAAAACTAATTGCTCTAGCATGTACACTTACCATAACAGCAGGATTATTCGCAGGATGTAGACAGAAGTCTAAACAGTCTCCTCCAGTAGCAAGTAATACCACAACTGTTTCAACAAAAAATAAAAGCGATAAAATAGTGATTGGACATAGGGGTGCTTCTGGATATTTACCTGAACATACTTTAGAGTCCTATGCTTTAGCTTATGGACTAGGGGCAGATTACATAGAGAGTGATGTTTGTTTATCTAAAGATGGTGTTCCAGTAATAATGCATGATAATATGTTAGATACGACAACAGATGTAGCAAAGCGTTACCCAAATAGAAAACGAAGCGATGGACATTACTATGTAATTGATTTCACGCTAGGAGAAATTAAAACACTTAACGTGCACGAACGTACAAAAGAAGGGTCTAAGGATCCTGTTTTCCCTGATAGATTTCCTTTAAATAGTGCTCATTTTGAAGTTCCAACATTAGAAGAAATGATACAACTTGTACAAGGGCTGAATAAAAGTACAGGTCAAGAAAAAGGAATTTACCCTGAATTAAAAGAGCCTAAATTTCATACAGATAATGGACAAGATATTGGATCTGTGGTATTAAAAGTTCTTAGAAAATATGGATATGATACGCCTGAATCAAAAATTTATTTACAATGTTTTGATCCAACTTACTTAAGAAAAGTTAGGACAGAAATGGGCGCAAAAATGAAAATGGTCCAGCTAATTGGTGAAGAAGCAGATTGTCCAGGGGCAAATTATAAAAAAATGATGTCGGATGAAGGACTAGCAAAAGTAGCTGAATATGCAAATGGTATTGGACCTTGGTACCAACAAATAATAGATGAAAATGGGAAGAACGATAAAGAACCAGTTATAAATCCTAATTTAGTAAAAGATGCACATAAACATAATCTTGTTGTTCATCCATATACATTTAGAAAAGATGAAATCCCTAAATATGTAACTAGTGTAGAAGAGTTAATGCAAAAATTCTACTTTGAAGCTGATGTAGATGGTTTATTTACTGATTTTCCTGATTTTGGAATAAAAATATTAGAAAAAGGACCTAAAAAATAATTTTATATTAAAATGAGAGCACATAAGGATTGATTACCTGAGTGCTCTTTTTTATTAATAACTAACGTCCTGGAAGTTAGATTGTTAGTAAAAAATAATTTTAGAAAATATGTGATATTAGTCACATATTTTCTTTTTCTGTAATGATAGAATGTGGGTATCTTTTATAGAAGGAAGTGGTATGTCTTGTTTAGTGAAGAAATTAACAAAGTTTCAATATCGGCGGTAAAAAAATCTGAACTTTTAAAGAAAAGTAAAATGAGGTACCTCACTGCAGCGGCCCTAGCTGGTGCTTATGTGGGATTTGGAATTTTATTGATATTTACTATTGGAGGATCATTTGCAGCAGCTGAGTCACCGGCAACAAAAACTATTATGGGAGCTTCCTTTGGGATTGCCTTAAGTCTTGTAATAATGGCGGGCTCCGAACTTTTTACAGGAAATAACATGATTATGACCATAGGGTATCTAGAAAAGAAAGTTCCTTTACTTGATTCAATAAATATTTGGATATACAGTTTTATAGGAAACTTTATAGGGTCAGCAGCGCTAGCAGCAATATTTGTAGGTTCTGGGCTTGCAAAGGGTAGCACAGCAACTTTTATTTTAAAAACATCACAAGGGAAAATGGCAACGCCAAGCATAGAATTATTTTTAAAAGGGTTACTTTGTAATATGTTAGTCTGTTTAGCCGTATGGTGTGCTATTAAATTAAAGGAAGAAACGGCTAAACTTATAATGATTTTTTGGTGCCTATTTGCATTTATAACTATAGGGTTCGAACATAGTGTTGCGAATATGACTTTGCTTACAACGGCACTAATGATTCCTCACACCGCAGCGATTTCTATAGGAGGATTAGCGCACAACTTAATTTGGGTTACCCTAGGAAACTTTGTAGGTGGAGCTGTATTTATTGGAGCAGCATATTGGTACGTAGCAAAAGAGAAATAAAACAATAAAAATATATATTATTAAAGCCAGGATTAATTAAGGTAAGTAATGTATAATTTCTTTTTTTGTTTTATTTTAAAATTTATTGCTATATAATAAGAATATTAGTATTTTTATTATAATGAGATTATAAAATGAAATCATAAGGAGAAGTTAATATGACACAAATATCGCTTAGGCAATTAAAAGACCTTCCTTTATTTAAATGTGTTGGGGATAAAACTTTGGATTTAATAAGAGAGAGTGTTGTAGTAAAAAAATTGAAAAAATCACAAATGTTATTTGCTGAAAGAGAAATCACAAATAATATATATATAGTGCTAGAGGGAAAGGTAACTATGTACAGAGTATCGGAAAAGGGTCAAAAGAGGGTTATCTATATCCTAAACAAAGGTGAGATTATAAACGAGGTGAATTTTGACAATTTTACGACATCTATTAATTGTGAAGGGTTTGAAGATAGTGAAATTATAAGCATATCAAAAGTAGACTTATTAAATATTATGAAACAGGATTTTAAGCTTACAGAGATTATATTAAACTCTATGAGTAAAAAAATAAGAAGAGTGTATAGACAAATTAAGAACACAGTTCCTACTAAAATGGACAAAAGGGTAGCCGCAAAGCTTTGGAAGCTATCTAAAGATTATGGTGTAGAAACAGAAGATGGCGTTTTAATAGATATTAAAATAAACATAACTTATTTAGCAGATATGTTAGGTAGCTCTCGTGAAACTATTTCAAGGGCAGTAAAAGAGCTTGAAAACATGGATATGGTTAGAATAAAATATAGAAAATTCATAGTTAATAGAGAAAAGTTAAGCAAATACTTTAAAGGTGTGTGATGAAAATCACATACTTTTTTTGTCGTTTAAAATACAATATGCATAGTTAGTTATAAATTTAATTTTTATAGGAACTGACTAACAAAGTTAATTAATTAACAATAATTAGCGATTAAGTAAAATTTATTATAATGGAAGGTGTGCATTTATGGGATTTAAGCTTACAATAGAGAAGTTTGATGAGTATCTTGAAACATTGCGACGTGAATATAAGGTGTATGCACCAGTAATGATCAAGGGAAAAGGAACTTTTGCGGACACAGATACTAATAGGTATAAGGAAATAAAGAGTATAAGGGAAGTAGAGTTTGATTTAAAATCTAGTTTTTCTCCTAAAGAAATAATATTGCCAATTACTCAAACATTATTTTACTTTACTGAAAATGATTGCGTAGAGCCAAAATGCGATGAGAAGAAAACATTAATATTCTTAAGAAGCTGTGATATTCATGCTATAAAGAGATTAGATGAAGTTTACCTAAGAAATGGAAATGAAGATTATTATTATAAGGTTTTAAGAGATAAAATTAAATTTGTACTTATGGGTTGTAGTGAAAGTTTTGAAAATTGTTTTTGCGCAAGTATGGGATCGAATATGATAGAAGATTATGATATGTACACTAAAATTCAAGATGATGAGGTCTTTGTGAATTGTAAATCCGAGGAACTGATGAAGTGCTTTAACATAGATAAACCTAGTAACGTCGTGGTAGAGCCTGAGTTTGTTTTGACTAATGAAGTAAAGGTTAATATACCTGAAAACTTAGATCAAAGAATTTTTAAATCAAAAATGTGGGATGAATATTCTTCAAGATGCATTGCTTGTGGTAGGTGTAATTTTGTATGTGGTACTTGTTCTTGTTTTACTATGCAGGACATTTTCTATAAAGAAAATAAAAACGTAGGAGAAAGAAGGCGTGTTTGGGCATCTTGTCATGTAGATGGATACAGCGACATGGCAGGCGGACATGGCTTTAGACAGGATAAAAAAGACAGAATGAGATTCAAAATTATGCACAAGGTATATGATTTTAAAAAGAGAGCCGGATATCATATGTGTATAGGTTGTGGTAGATGTGATGATATATGCCCTGAATATATATCTTTCTCAAATTGTGTAAACAAATTAAATAAAGCAATGGATGAGGTGGAATAAATGAAAAATATATACATGCCTTTTAAATCTAAGATACTTAATATAAGTAAGCATACAGAAACGGATTATACATTTAGAATGGAGTTCGAAGGTGTTGTAAAGCCGGGTCAATTTTTTGAAGTATCCATACCGAAATTTGGAGAATCACCTATATCCGTTAGTGAGATAGGTGAGGGTTATGTAGATTTTACTATTAGACGTGTCGGCACTGTTACGGATGTAATTCATAGCTTTTTTGTAGGAGGAACCTTGCTTTTAAGAGGGCCTTATGGAAATGGATTTGATGTTAACCTTTATAAAAATAAAGAAGTTATTGTAGCTGCTGGGGGAACTGGACTGGCACCAGTAAAAGGGATAGTAGATTATTTTGCGAAAAATCCAAAGGAATGTACGGGCTTTAATTTAATGGCAGGTTTTAAGTCGCCTAGTGACATCTTATTTAAAGAAAATTTCAAAGTTTGGGAAAAGAGTATCAGTGTAACGTTAACTGTAGACAGTGCTGATGACGGCTACACTGGAACTGTAGGACTCATAACAAAATATATTGCAGATATTCAAGTTGTGAATATGGATGAAGTACAAGTTATTGTAGTAGGACCACCGATGATGCTTAAGTTTACCGTAGCTGGATTTATAAAAAAAGGAGTAAAAGAAAAGAATATATGGGTATCTTATGAGCGAAAGATGTGTTGTGGAGTTGGGAAATGTGGGCACTGCAAAATTGATGATACGTATATATGTTTAGATGGACCTGTTTTTAACTATTTGGATGCAGTTCATCTAGTAGATTAAGGGGGAAAACGTAATGGATATTAATACCAAGTTGCTCAAGAAAAATGCATACAGAATAACTAAAAAAAGAGGTAAAACAGCTATAAGAATAAGGGTACCTGGTGGGCATATAGAAGCCAAACATTTAGAAGTTTTGCAAAGAGTAGCAGAAACTTACGGAGATGGAAATATTCATATAACTATAAGACAGGGTTTTGAAATACCAAATATTGATATAGATAAAATACCGGAAGTTAATAAGATGATTCAATCAGTCATAGAAGGTCTTGATATAAATCAGATTTCAGAAAATACAGGATACTTGGCCGCAGGTACTAGAAATGTGTCAGCTTGTATAGGGGCAAATGTCTGTCCTTTTGCAAATTATAATACTACAAAATTTGCAAAAAGAATTGAAAAAGAAATATTCCCTAATGATTACCATGTGAAGGTAGCTTTAACAGGTTGTCCTAATGATTGTATAAAGGCTAGAATACAAGATTTTGGGATCATAGGAATGACAGAGCCACAATATGAATCCTATAGATGTATCAGTTGCAAATCCTGCGTAGCTAACTGTAAAAAAAGAGTTACTGGTGCACTTAAAATGGAGAACTTTAAAGTAGTTCGCGACCATGACAAGTGTATTGGATGTGGAGAATGCATAGGCAAATGCCCAACTAGTTGTTGGAGCAGAAGTTATGAGAAATATTATAAACTTGTGATAATGGGTAGGACTGGCAAGAAAAATCCTAGGCTCGCTCAAGATTTTATAACTTGGGTGGACGAGGAAAGTATAATTAAAATAATAAAAAACACATATTCATATATCGATAAGTATATGGATGCAAATGCTCCAGGAGGAAAAGAGCACATAGGTTATATTGTTGATAGAACAGGATATCCAGTGTTTAAGGAATGGGTTTTAAAAGACGTGACTTTGGGGGAGAAAGCAGAGGTTAAGCAATATATTAATTGGTAATATTAAAAAGTAACTGAATGAAGTGTTGGCACCTGCTTAGGCTGGTGCTATTTTTTTTAGGTGGAACTCCTACTTATAGAAGTGGAAGAATTTCCTTGTGAAATGTCATTAAAAGGTTTACATACAACCAATAAGTAAAAACTTGTTGAAATTACCAAATTAAGCAGTATAATCAATTATACAGACAGATAAAAAATACAGTTAGGGGGAGGGTTCTATGGAAGAATTAGACAGCATAATATCAATTAAAGATTTACAAATGAGCTTTGGGAGTAAAAAGGTGCTTAATGGAATTAATTTAAAAATTCCAAGAGGACAGATAATAGGATATATAGGGACTAATGGTGCTGGTAAAAGCACAACTATAAAAATAATGCTTGGGATATTAGAAGGATACACGGGAAAAGTAGAAATATTAGGACAAGATATAAGTAATGGAAGCATAGAGTATAAAAAGAAAATAGGGTATGTACCAGAGCTTGCAGATATATATGAAAACTTAACTGCTTATGAGTATATAAGCTTTTTAGGCGGAATATATGGATTAGAAGAAAAAAAGCTTATCGAGAGAGTAACGAAGCTAATGGGCTTATTTGGAATTGAGGATGCTATAGATTCTAGAATATCCTCATATTCAAAAGGTATGAAACAAAAGTTAATTATAATCTGTAGTTTAATTCATAATCCCGATATTTTATTTTTTGATGAGCCTCTAGGGGGACTAGATGCTAATAGTGTAATGGTGTTTAAAGAGGTTATGAAGAGTCTTGCAAAGAGCGGAAAAACCATATTTTACTCTTCACATATAATGGATGTTGTAGAGAAGGTAAGTGATAGAATATTACTTTTAAATGAGGGACAGATAGTTGCTGATGGAAGTTTTGAAGAGCTTAAGAATAATAAGAAGGAAGGAACACTTGAAGAAATATTCAATCAGCTAACAGGATTTAATGAGCATGCAGAGGTTGCTAAAGAATTTGTTTCTTTGGTTTGCGAGGTGTAATTATGAAGAATTTCACCGTACTTGCGATATTGGATAAATTTCAATCTTTATATGAAAAATTAGGCGTTAACTATAAGACTATGAGAATGATTCTTCAGATAAAATTAACCACAGATGGTCGTAGAGTAAGTACTGTTATGGGGAATAATAAAAAGAGAGATGAAAGTAAGGATAAGAATAATTATCTATCATTATTGATGTTCAATTCAGTTATGAGCATTTTTATTGGATTAATAATAATGACGGGTGGTATGTCATCTATGCAATCTGCGAATGTTGTAATAGGTATAAATCTATTTATGATGATTTCACTTATGATATCTGATTTTTCAGCAGTATTACTAGATGTAAAAGAGAAAAATATATTACTACCTAAGCCAATCGATAGTAAAACATTTAATGCAGCAAAGACTACTCATATATGTATATATTTAATAGGTTTATCACTATCATTAAATTTGATTCCACTAGTTATTGGCAGCGTAAAATATGGAGCTTTATTCTCCGTGATATTTTTTATAGACAATATACTTGTAGTGTTCTTAGTTATAGCTTTAACATCTTTACTATATACTTTAGTTTTGAATTTTTTTGATGGAGAAAAATTAAAGGATATAATAAACTATTTTCAAATATTATTAGCATTTGTATTTGCTTTTGGATATCAACTAGTTGCAAGAGTCTTTGATGCTACCAATATGAACAGTGAATATATGCCCAAATTGTGGCATGCATTACTTCCATCTATGTGGCTTGCATCTCCATTTGGTATACTAATAGATGGGAATAAACAACCTTTTCTAATATTTTTATTTGCACTCGCAATAGCAGGACCGATTATGTTAATGACGCTTTATATTAAAAGCGTAGTGCCTTATTTTGAAAAGAACCTTCAAAAATTAAATGATAGAGGGGGAGCCGTAAGCCGCAAAAGTGAAACTAGAAAAGAATTTATAGCAGGATTTGTTTGCAGAGGCAGAGTTGAAAAGGGTATGTTTAAATTTACTCAAAATATGATAGCTACAGAGAGAAACTTGAAGCTTAAGGTGTATCCAACGCTTGCAATGGCAGTGTTTATGCCAGTTCTATTTATGTTTATGGGTAACGGACAAGATAGATCATTCATGGCTAATATTAAAACAGGATATGGTGGGAAAATTCATTTGTTAATGTATATAACTATATTCTTGCTTTGCTTTTGTACAGCGTTTATAAATAATAGTGATAATTATAAGGGGGCATTTATATACAAGGTATTGCCAATAGAAAATCCAGGGGTAATATTAAAAGGGGCAGTAAAAGGAACTATATTCAAACTAATACTACCACTCTATATATTAGAATCTATAGTGTTCACAATTTTTAAAGGACCGTCAATAATTTTAGACTTAATAGTAATGTTTCTAGTTCTTTTAATATTATTATTGGTGTATTTTAAAGCATCAAATAAGGCAATGCCCTTTAGTGTAAAGTTTGCTACATCGGATAGTGGTAAGCTTATAAAGCCATCAGTTATTACAATTATGCTGCTTTTAGTATTTGCTGGAATCCATGTAGCTATTAGAAATAATATGATATATATTGGTGTTTATGCGGTCGCGCTTTTGATATTTAATGTAATTCTTTGGAAAACTAGTTTTAATGTGAACTGGAAGGATATAGAAATGTAAGGGAAAAGATTTTTACCCAGACACAAAAAACACTTGCATAATATATTCAACAACTCTTCACATTGAATATGTTATGCAGTTTTTTTGCAACAAGGCTAATTATAGCATCAATAGAAAGTCTACATACCTTGGATATCCTCTTTCTGAATATCAATTATTTCTGCATCAGTATTAGATTCTATAAAAGTTATAATATGCTCCATTGTAGAATCTAGCTGAGATGAAGTTCCACATATTCCTACGATACCGATAACTATTGTTTGATGAATATCCTGCTCAGCTACTTCTGATACTGATATATTAAACTTGTTTTTTAGTTTTTGAACTATGCTTTTTACAACCATTCTTTTTTCTTTTAATGAATGCGACCATGATGCTCTTAGGGTAACTGTCATAAATAAAATTTTCATTTATTCTTCACCGCCAATTCTACTATAAATATAGTATGTGTAAAAAAACTATTTATACTTATTGCTGAAACATATTTACTTATAACTGATTTTTATATATGACTCATACTTAATAACCTATTAAAATAGAGTTCATTAGTTTCCTGTTATACTTTATAACAAAATGGTTAAACTATATAGTGTAATATATAGTTTAATTTCAGTATTGGAAGGGAGATACTAATGAATAAAAATAAGTTAGGAAAAGCAAAAAAATCAATTAATCAATTAGATGCTAATAAAGGAATTAGTGGCGTTTCAAATACTGAGATGTCTATTATGTATAACATATCTAATATGACTAGTGACATTACTGATGTTACTTTAGAAGAAAAAATAAAATCAAGTGATAGTTCTACACAATCAAGGCATTAGCGTTTATCAAATGACTCTCCAGTAGATAAAATTCAGGGTTATTTTCTATCACATCAAAATAGAAGGAGGTTTAAGAATGAATAGCTTTCAGCAAAAAATTGGAGATGTAATGGAATCAATAGAGGAATCAAATTCTTTTAAATGTGAAAGAAGAAGGGATTTTAAAAAAGTAGCAAAAGCTTTAGTTGAAACAGGTGGAACTATACCAGACTTTAAAAAGTATGATTTAGCTTCAAAACATTGGAAGAGTGCTGAAAAATTTATTTAAACACGTTTTTCTAAAAGGGATAGAGCATAATAAATTAGACATTTTAATGTTATTTCTGTAGTATTCAAAAAAATAAAAAATAGAGTCGCGGATAAAAATTTATCTGTTGGCTCTATTTTTTAGTAATACTTTTGCTTATTTAGAAAGAAGTTGACTCTATAGTAACAATACAGTTTATAATAAGAAAGTGTGAAAATAATGAAAAAAGGTGGATATATATGACAAAGAGATTTTTGAAATATGCTATTCCATCAGCACTTGCTATGTTTATTTCATCTTTATATACAGTTGTTGATGGAATGTTCGTAGGACAAGGTGTTGGTGATTCAGCATTAGCAGCAGTTAACATAGTGCTACCATTTACAGTTATGTTATTTGGATTAGCTTCTATGTTTGCAATAGGTGGAGGAGCTCTAGTCTCTAAAAATTTTGGAGCAAGTAATACTGAAAAGGCAGTAAATATATTTAGACAAGTATTAAAATTTCTGCTAATAATTAGTGTTGTAATAAGTGTAATTGGTGTTATATTTACAGAACCAATAGTAAAGTTATTAGGAGCAACAGAGAGGCTACAGGGTTTATCAGTAGAATATTTAAGGTTTTATGCACTGTTTTGTATTCCTAATTTAACGGGAATAGTTCTTAGTAGTTTTGTTAGGAACGATGGAAGACCAAAACTTGCAATGGTTTCTACAATAAGTGGTGCAATAACTAATGTAATATTAGATTATATATTTATATTTCAACTTGGTTTTGGAATAAAAGGAGCAGCTATAGCTACAGGCCTTGGTCAAATAGTTACGGTATGTATGCTATTACCTCACTTCTTAAAAGGAGAAGGTCAATTAACTTTTGGGAATGTAAAGATTAGTAAGGAACTTATTAAAGAGTTTTCACTTATAGGATTCCCATCATTCTTTGCACAAGCAAGTTATTCAATAATTGTGTTATTGCATAATATAGCTTTAGCAAAATATGTAGGGGAGGTAGGAATTTCTGCATATAGTATAATAAATTATTTAACTACAAATATATATATGGTTCTTTATGGAATAACACTTGGAGTACAACCACTTTTAAGTTACAGCTATGGAAGAAAAGATGTTGAGAAATTGATAGGATTCTTTAAAATAACATGCGTAGCATCAATTTTAATAAGTGCTTTTTTTGTTATAACAAGTTTTATCTTTGGACAGAAGGTTATAGGAATATTCACAACAGATCCATACATAGCGCAGTTAGCATATAAGGCCCTTCGAATAGCAAGTTTTAGCTATTTTGTAGTAGGAATAAATTTAAATACCCTTGTGTATTATCAAGCTATAGAAAAACCAAAGTATGCAAATATAAGTTGTGTATGTAGATCAGTTATTTTCTTGCCAATATGCTTAACTTTATTTGGAAGTATGTTTGGGATAAATGGAATATGGGTAAGTGCGATGGTATCCGAAAGTTTAACATTTATAACTATAAAACTAATTGCAAACATAAAAACTTCTACACAAGCGGTTTTAACCGATTTAAATGTGGAACTTAAAGGAAAATAATAGTTTGAAGATGCATTAAAAATAAAAAATAGCATCATTATTTGGAAATATTAAATACAAATGAGGTGAGAATATGGGGACAAACTTTTCAATAGGAGAAATGTCAAAGTTACAAAATATATCAGTTCAGACATTACGATATTATGATAAAATTGGATTACTAAAACCTTCATATATAGACGAGAAGAGCAGATACAGATATTATTCTGCAAAACACTTTGTAATACTTAATTCAATAAAACAATGTAAGGCTATGGGCTTATCTTTAGATGAAATAAAGGAATTAATAGAAAATTATACTTCATTTGATTCCATACTTAATATAATAAGTAAGCAAAAGGAAATGATAGATACCAAAATAAAAGATTTAAACGCAGTAAAAAATAATATTAGTTTTCTTGAGAAGCGTATAAAAAATTCTTTAAAAGAAGGGATTAATGATGTTTTTATTAAATATAACAAGGAAAGAAAATTCAAAAAATATAATAATACAAAGAGATATACAGAAGAATTTGAAATAAATCTAAGTGAAATATTAGTATCGATGGAGCAGAAGTATAGTAGTTCAATTAAAGAACTTGCTTTTGCTGTATCATATGAAGATATAAAAAAATATAATGAACTAATATATAATAATATGCTAATTAATGGTTTCGAGTGTGTTACAAATGATGATAATTTAATAACTTTGCCAAAGGGGGAATATATAACATTAAATTTTGATGATGATTATAATGATACTAGCAAGTATTATAAAAGTCTTATTGAGTATATAGATAGAAATAATATTGAGGTAAGCGGAGATTTTTATGAAATATACATAATGACTAGAGTTGGGAATGATGGGGAGGAAAGATCTTTAGGACAAATTCAAATATTAAAGAAAAAGTAAAGGGTATAATAAAAAAGCTGCATTCAATGCAGCTTTTTTATTTATATATATCGGAAAATTCAATTTGTATTTTTTCACTGTTTGTTTGATTCATTAAACCTATTTTTGAATTCGGATTATCATTACCGTCAACTATATTAACAGGCAAGCTTATTGTAAATTCTGTACCTTCTTGATACTTACTTTGTACATTAATTTTACCACCATGCATTTCAACTAAAGATTTAACTAGAGCAAGTCCTATACCACTACCTTCATGTGCTCTACTTAGTAAAGGATCCACTTGCTTAAACCTTTCAAAAATTTGTGATAACTTATCTTCTGGGATTCCTATGCCATTATCCTTTACAGAAAGTATAACGTGACTATCTTTATCGTAAACGCAAACTTCGATTTTATCTCCAGGCCTAGTAAATTTAGTTGCATTAGAAATTAAATTAAGTAAAATCCTCTCCATCTTTTCTTCATCAAAAGCCATAATTTTTTCTTCTATATCCGTATCAAAAATAATTATTCTTGACATGCCTTGCACATACGGAATAGTCGATAGGGTTATTTCCTCAACAACTTGTATTATATTTTGATTCTTTAAATTTAACTCCATAAATTTAGAATCAATTTTACTAATATCAATTATATTATTTACGAGTCGTAACAGTCTATAACAATTTTGTTTTATATAATTTGTATATTCGTTTAACTTATCCATGTTATTTGAATTTACATCTTTGCTTATATATACAGAAAATAATTGTGCTGTAGAAAAAATTATATTTAACGGTGTCTTTAATTCATGAGACATATTGGCAATAAATTCAGTTTTTAATTTATCATATTGTACTAATTCTTCTATCAAATGTTTATTTTCAGTTATCATATTATTAAAACTATCGGATAATACCCCTATTTCATCTTTGTTTTTTATGTCCGAATGTACTGTTAAATCGCCTGAGCCCGCAATCTCCATATATGACTTTAATTTATTAATGGGTTTAACCAAATTGTTAGCCATAAACACAGCTATAATCCCACCTAATAAAATCATTAATAACCCACTTAATAATGTGGTATTCAAAATTGATTTACTTGACGATGCTAAGTCATCATAGTTAGCTGTGGTAACAATATACCAATCCCAAGGTTCGAAATAGATAGAGTAAGCTAATTTATGCACACCTTTATATGTGTATTCAATTAATCCATCTCTATTTGAAATTATTTTTTTACTTGATTCATAGTTGCTTAGATTCTTTCCCTTATCAGTAGGATGGACAATCGCTTTTCCATTAGAATCCATTATGTATACATAACCTGTTTTTCCAATTTTAAAGTTATTTAATGTTTTTTCTAAATAATCATTAAGTAATGTATTCCCTACAGCTATTGCTCCTACAACCTTTTTATCTTTATTAAGTAATGGTTTAATTCTTGACAAATAACTTTGATTTTCAGATAAATTTACGCCCCAATACTCATGATTATTAATTATTGTATTGTAAATATCTGAGTCAGCAGGGTAGTATGTTCCTTCAAGTCTTTGGTTGCCTTTAATACGGGTTGTAGATACCCTTATTAATTTATTATTACTTAATAAAAATATAGAAGCTGTGCTACCTATAGATTTATGTATATCATCAACAAGCTTAGTATCTAATGATAGCTTGTGTGTTCCGGCATATAAAACTGGTAAATAATAATCCCCTACTTTTATACTTTGGGTATTATCTACATTTATATTACCAAAACTATATAATAACTTCTCAGCAGAATCTAAATTACTATAAGACTTTTCTATAATGGAATCATTTCTTACACTTATTGTAGTATTAATTAATTCTGTTACAGTTTGACTTTTTTCTTTAACTTCTTTAAATACTGCATCCTTTGATATTTTACCAATTAAAATACCTAAAAAACTTGCTGTAAGTATAATTAATATTAGGTAACTAATAATTATTTTAATTTTAATACTCATACATTAAATCACTTCTCCTTAGATGATAAAAGAACATATTCAAATAATGATACACTTGACTAATGTAAATTTTCAAATTTTTACTTTTAATTTATTAGATTCTACAATCTATCATGCTGTAAGGTTTACAGTAACTAATACTAGGTGTAAAAAAATGTTGTTACTTCACAATTTATAACAATTATGGACTAATTTTAGCATTTAAAGGCTTGTTTGTAAATAAAAAAATATGCGTAATTATGTCAATGGCCTAGGGGAATTGCAACAGCAAAAAAATGTATTGGGTGCATCACAGTGATCCGGAAGTTAGCTCATTGGTATACTTTTCATAGTTGTTATTATTCACGCATTGTTATACAATGCTATTATTAAAATAATTTAATAAGGAGATTTTCTCATGAATTCAGATTTTGAAAACGGTAAAATAGGAAAACTATTGTTCAACCTAGCATTACCATGCATTATGGCTCAATTAGAAATTAAAAAGATAAGGTAAGCCTTATTCTTAAAATAATAGTGTGGATTTAATTATTTTTTAGAATTACATAAATTCATCCATCTGGAGGTATACACAAATGAAAACTTCAACAAAACATTCCTTGGTTATAGGGTTTGCACTATTTGCAATGTTTTTCGGTGCAGGAAACCTGATTTTTCCACCATACTTAGGGAAAGCGGTAGGAAGCAAGTTTATTATAGCTATTATAGGGTTCCTCCTTACAGGAGTTGGTCTTCCTCTAATTGGAATAATTGCCTGTGCTAAAATTAATGGTTCTTTCGATAAAATGGCAAATAGAGTAGGTTCAAAATTTGCAATAATAACAGGTGTAGCTTTAATTCTTGTTATAGGACCTTTATTTGCAGTTCCAAGAACAGCCGCAACGACTTTCGAACTTGGAATACAGCCTTTATTCCCATTTATGGGGCAAAACATAACTATTATATTGTATTTTGCAATAACACTTGCATTCGTGCTTAAACCTTCTTCAATAATTGATAATATAGGTAAAATACTTACACCAGCACTTTTATTAATGCTCGCTATAATTATATTTAAAGGCATAATATTTCCTATTGGACCAATTGTAAATACACATTACCAAGGTGCATTTTCAAAATCTTTATTAGAAGGTTATCAAACGATGGACGGTATGGGCTCTGTTATATTGGCATCAATAATTCTTTCAGCTGTTAAAGCAAAGGGTTATGAAAATCCAAAGGATATAATGAAGATGACTATAAAGGCATCTATGGTGGCTGTAGTGGGTTTAGCCTTTGTATATTCTGGACTTATGTATCTTGGATCTCAAACATCTACTTTGTTCTCTGAAGATATAGCTAGAACTAATCTAGTTACACAAATTGTAAAACTAGACTTAGGCAGTATTGGTAGCGTTATTCTTAGTTTATCTGTGAGTCTTGCATGCTTAACAACTTCTATAGGATTACTTTCAAGTGGAGCAAAATACTTTACTGAACTCTCAAATGGTAAAGTATCATACACGACTAATGCTATTTCTATGGCGTTAGTAAGTGGAGTAATAGCTACAAAAGGCGTTGATAGTATAGTTATATTGGCAGTTCCAATTTTACAAATTTTATATCCAATTGTAATTATTCTAATAGCTATTACCTTTCTTGGTGATAAAGTGAAAAATGATAAGATTGTTGCTATAACTGTATACACAGCTTTAATAATAACTATTTTAGATACAGTAAATGGTTTATTTGGGAATAACATCGCATTTATTAAATTTATTCCTCTAGCAAGTGCAGGATTCTCATGGCTTGTACCTTCTTTACTAGCTTTTGTAATTTCAAACATTTTAATAAAATCGAAAGAAGATGCTACTTCAATTGTTGAAATGTGAGAATGTTTCAGCGATATAAATAATTAATATTTATAGTATAAAAAGCCACCTTTATGCGAGGCCACTGAAAAACTATATGAAAAATCGTCATCTAATTAAAGATGGCGATTTTTTTATATAAAAGACTAAAAAACAAAAAGGAATTTTAAAAGATATGTCGAATTAGTATAGTAGAATAAAATAAAAGGGGCTAAACTATTATGCTAAAAGGACAATTGGAAATAAAAATAAATACATACCATAGCTTATATTCGTTAATTATTCCGAAAGATAACATTTTAAAGCAAATTAATGACCTTGTTGACTTTTCATTTGTTTATGACGAATTGATGATTAACTATAGTTCATCTATGGGTAGAGGTGCTATTAACCCCATAATGCTATTTAAATATTTACTTTTGAAAGTAATATATGAATTGTCTGATGAAGATGTTGTTGAAAGAACTCTTTATGACATGTCCTTTAAATATTTTCTAAATTTAGCCCCAGAAGAAACAAATTTAATAAACTCAAGTACACTAACTAAATTTAGAAAGCTTCGCCTTAAAGACATGAATTTATTGGATTTATTAATAAACAAGACTGTAGAACTTGCTATAAAAGAGGGAGTTTTAAAAAGTAAAGCAATAATAGTTGATGCTACGCATACCAAGTCACGTTATAACCAAAAGTCAGCAAGCGAGGAATTATTGAAACGTGCAAAAAACTTAAGAAAAACATTGTACGGAGTACATCCTGGTATTAAAGAAGAGTTACCTAATAAAGTTACAACTGGAGTACTTGAAGATATTCTTGAGTACTGCAAATTATTAATTGATACCATAAACGAGAAGCCAGAAACTGCAGCAAATCCAGCTGTGAAAACTAAATTAAACTACTTAATGGAAGCTATTAATGATGACTTAGAAAATCTAAAAATATCAAAAGATGAGGATGCAAAAGTGGGGCATAAAACTGAGGATAGTTCTTTTTTTGGATATAAATCACACCTTGCTATGAGTGAAGAACGTTTAATTACAGCAGCTGTTATTACAACTGGCGAAAAAAGTGATGGAAAGGAGCTCATAACCTTAATAGAAAAAAGCCGTGAGGCTGGTATAGATGTAAATGAAGTAATTGGAGATACAGCTTATTCTGAAAAGAAAAACCTAGAATATACAAAAGAAAATAAAATTGCATTAATTTCAAGACTAAATCCTGTAATTTCACAAGGAATGCGAAAAAAAGAAGATGAATTTGAGTTTAATAAAGATGCTGGTTTATTTGTATGTCCGGCAGGTCATATGGCTATTAAAAAAGCAAAACAGGGAAAGAAGAATGTTGGTAAAAATCAAGTGCTAACCTACTATTTTAATGTAGAAAAGTGTAAAAATTGTGTTCATAAAGATGGGTGTTATAAAGAAGGCGCTAAATCTAAAACTTATTCAGTTTCAATAAAGTCAAATACTCACAAAGATCAAATAGAGTTCGAAAAAAGTGAATATTTTAAAAAACGAGCTAGGGAACGTTATATGATAGAGGCTAAAAACAGTGAACTTAAGCACCAACATAGCTATGATGTAGCAATATCGTCAGGCTTAATTAGCATGCAAATGCAAGGTGCATTATCAATCTTCACTGTGAATATAAAGAGAATAATTAAGTTGAAAAGCATGAAATAGGGCTTTTAAAACTTAATTATAAAATAAAAAGCATGAGATATCCAAAATATGGACATCTCATGCTTTTTCTATTCAAGCTTGAAAACTCTACTAAATAAAGAGTGCTTTTTTCAGCGGCCTCCTTTATGCAGGTGGCTTTTGTTTCTTTTGACTTATCACTGCATTTTTCATCATTTAGTTTATGATTTCTATTTATTTTCGTCTCCACAGTAGCAACATCTACATCATCTAGTTTGTGCAAAACAATATAATTATCTTCTGTTATTCTTTTTTCTTAATTATGGTTTAAAAAGGATTTTAGAAAAAAATAACATTATATTAATATTATTAACCTAATTATAATATTCAGCTTTTTTTCTTGAGTGACCATGGGATAACTTTCAGTTAGCTATTATGGGTTGATGGAGATTTAAATAGAATAAGATATTGTGGTGTTGGGTTATCATTAGCATATCCAAGTTGAACTTTCGAATATCTATGATATACTTGAAGTGGTGGCTTTCGGAGATACAAAAGAAAACATTAAAGCTGTAATTGTTGAATTAACTATAATAGAGTTGCATCTTTACAAGCTTAAATTTATTATAATGGAGGAATTATTATGAAAATGGATGAATTGCCAAAGTATTTTAAAAAAATTGATAATGAACTGTGGTTTGAGGAAGTTGAAGTTGAGAAAAAAAGTTTGAAAATTACTTACAAAATTAATAAATGTTTTTCATATAGCAAATCGCCCTATCAAGAGGTAGCTTTGATTGATACTGTGGCATTTGGTCCATGTCTTGTGCTTGATGGGTCAATGCAGACTACTTCAGCAGATGGTTTTATATATAATGAAATGATTACTCATATTCCAGTAATCACACATAAAAACCCACAAAACGTATTGGTAATTGGTGGAGGAGACTGTGGAGCGGTACGAGAATTATCAAAGTATAAAGGACTTGAGACAATTGACATGGTTGAGCTCGACGAAGTAGTAACAAAAGAAAGCATAAAATTTCTTCCGGAAATAAGCGGAGGCGCAGGTTTTGATAAAAGAATCAATTTTAAATTCGGAGATGGAGTTGAATACGTAAAGAAGACCGATATTAAGTATGATATAGTCATGGTCGATTCACCAGATCCTGAGGGTCCTGCTAAGGATTTGTTTGGAGAAGAATTTTATAAAAATGTAAAAAGAACATTAAAAACTGATGGAGTAATGGTATGTCAAAGTGAATCTCCAATGCTTCATCGTAATATAATTGAGAATACAAGAAGGATATTAAAGAATAACTTTAAAATTGTAAAAACCTATATAGCGTTTGTTCCAACTTATCCAGGTGGATTATGGAGTTTTACAATGGCTTCAGATGTTTATGATCCTAGTAACATGGACGTAAATAAATTGCCTCTTGAAACTCGTTATTTAACAAAGGAGATTGCAAAATCTTGCTTTGATCTTCCAAATTTCATAAGTGATCTAAAATAGAAAAAGCTGAGCTTAAAAGTTTAGAGACTACAATTGATTAGGGTATAGACATGAAGTCTGTATCCTTTTTAATGTGATGGTTAAGGAGGGTTTAAATTATGCCAATCTGGGTGTCGTTTTTAATTGGGTTTATTATAGCAATTGTATTTAGCATTTTTATTAAAAAAAACAAATAACTTTTAAATAATTATGATTATAAAGTTATCACTATAAAAGCATATGCGAGGAGAAAAAACAAATGAAAAAGTCAGTAAAAGCACTTGTAATCTTATCACTCATAGTACTATTAGTTATAGTAGTAAGTATATACAGAATAGTCTCAACACCACCATCACAAGTATCATCAGAAGCTGCAACAGGAACACCAGAGCAAATAGCGGATAAAAGGATTTCAGATGCGAAAATAGTAGCGGATAAAAAAATAGCAGATGCAAAAATAGTAGCAGATAAAATAATAGAAGATGCAAAAGTGGTGGAGGAAAAAAAAACATCGGATTTAAAAGCAATCGAGACTAAAAAAATATTAGAGGCAAAGTCTCAGGGTAATCAACTTAAAGAAGATGAATATAAAAGTTATAGTAATGAAAAATTTTCATATTCAATTATGTATCCTAATGATCTTAAAGTAGTTAATGATACTGCAAATGGTAATATATTTAAATCTGACGATGGAAAGGTTTATTTGCAGGTATATGGAACTAATAATGCACCAAATGATACTATTGATTCAATATACAATAAAGCAATTAAAAATAATAATATGTATTATAAAGCTAAAGGTGGTAGTTGGTTTGTAATATCTTATACTGAAGGTGACGAAATAGTATATCAAAAAAAAGTAGTAGGAAAAGCTTCAACAAATACTTTTATTTTTAAATTTCCAGCAAATGAAAAGGACAAATATACTAAAGTTGTGGATAGGCTTGAAAAAAGTTTCAAGACATCTTCTACTGATAAAAATCATTAATGGTAGAGTTGATAAGCCGCATAAAAAAATAGATAACTATTATAAATAAATATAATAGAAAAAGGAGATAATTAAAGTTATCTTCTTTATTTTATTTCAAACACAATCAAAATTAATAAACCTAAATAAAAATTTTAAAGATGAATTAATGAATAAAAAGTTCGTTTTAAAAAATACTAGTTGTAGATATACAAGGTAGAGATCAAAATTATTACAATATATCTTGGGTATTTACAATATAAAATTATATGGAGGTAGTAAAATGACTAAAAGAACATTAGTACCAGAAGCAGCGGGAAAACTTCAAAAATTTAAGATGGAAGTAGCACAAGATATGGCAGTAGATAATATTGAAAGCAGAAATGTAGATATGGGCGATGTGCCAAGTAATATTGTAAATAAAATAAAAAATTCAGGTAATGTCGGCGGAGAAATGGTAAAGAGAATGGTAGAGGCAGCAGAAAAAAATATGGTGGATAATAAGTAAAGGGTGTCGTGCATCCGTATGAAGTTTCTCCGCCGTGCCTTGAAATAAGGGTTTGAAATGTGAATTCATAAAAGCAATGATAAGGGGTAATTTTAAATTTACAAAACAAGAATTAATAAAAAAAATTTAAGCAGAGAGTGATCTCTGCTTAAATTTTTTTACTCGTAAATTTTTTCTATACTTACTTCATAATTGCCTTCAGGAGATATAACAGAGCACTTTTCTCCAAGTGCCTTTTTATATATTGCCATTCCAAGAGGGGATTCAATACTTATGTTCATTAAATCAGGGTTGGTCTCTACTGTTGATACCAGGTGTATGTTCTCAATATCACCTGTGTCAAGAAATTTAATATCAGCCTGACCTCCAAGACCTAATTGGTCGTCACTACTGTAATCATCTACGACTGTAGAGTTCCTAAGTAACTCTTGAACTGCAATTATTCTATCATTATTGGTTGCTTCCTCATCTTTAGCTGCATCATACTCTGCATTCTCACTTAAATCGCCATGGCCCTTTGCTTCTTTAATTGCGGCTGTTATTTCTCTTCTTTTTTCTCCTGTGCGAAAGGATAATTCTTCCTCTAATTTTATTACTCCACTAGGTGTTAATATTGTATTTTTCATAGTTTTGTCACTCCTAACAATTTTTGCGTATATGATTCTGTCTTCTATTTTAAAATAAATTAGACATATCAAATTTTTTTAAATATAGAGAAGACAATAAAGAATTATTATATCACATTTTTGGACAATATATTAAATGTAATTTTGAAGTTAATGTTTATTTAAATGTATTCTAATAAACATTACAAACTATATTTATAAAAACTGCAATATATTTTGTTGTTAATGAGCCCTGAAGTAGATTGAATAATTTAGGCTTGCAGAATAAGAAAAAATGTAGAACATGTGTTATACTAGAAAATAGGTATATCAATGGTTAATGCCGCATATCTAAACATATGTGACTCAAATAGAATAATATAAAATTACTGGAAATTGTAAAAGTTTCTTACTGACATTTTAAATTTATATTTTTAGTATGGAGGAATGTTTTTATGAATCAAACAAAAGAATTAGGAACAGAAAGTATAGGAAAACTACTGGTTAAGTTTTCGGTGCCGGCTATAACAGGGATGATTGTAAATGCGTTATATAACATTGTAGATCGAATGTATATAGGGCATATTAAAGGGGTAGGATCCTATGCACTTTCAGGACTTGCTATAACGTTCCCCATATCAGTTATTATAATGGCTTTTGGAATGCTTATTGGGATAGGTGCTAGTGCAGTTATATCAATAAAACTAGGAGAAAAAAACAAGGAAGCGGCAGATAATATTTTGGGAAATGCCTTTATACTTATAACGATAATATCATTAGTGATTAGTATACTTGGAGTTTTGTTTTTAAATAAACTTCTAATCTTATTTGGAGCAAGTGAAAATAGTATCCCCTATGCAAAAGCATATATACAAATCATACTTATGGGAGCTGTTTTTCAGAATATAGGATTTGGTATTAATAATATAATTAGAGCAGAGGGTAATCCTAAAATGGCAATGCTTACAATGGTATTTGGTGCAATTATTAATATTATATTAGATCCAATATTCATATTCGTTTTTGATATGGGAATTCAAGGTGCTGCAATAGCAACCATAATTTCTCAAGCTTTTAATACTATCTTAGTATTGAAATATTTTACATCTAAAAGCAGTGGAAGCGTGCTAAAAATAAAGAAAACCAATTTAAAGCTGCATAAACATATTATAAAAGATATTTTTGCTATTGGCATGGCGCCTTTTTCAATGCAAATTGCATCAAGTTTTGTAATTATTTTATATAATAAAGGGCTTTATTCTTACGGAGGAGATCTTGCAATAGCTGCAATGGGAATATTAAATAGTATATCAATGCTTATTTTTATGCCTATATTTGGTATAAGTCAAGGGATTCAGCCTATAATAGGATATAATTATGGGGCTAAATTGTATCCAAGGGTTTTAAAGGTTTTAAAGCTTGCCATAACTTTTGGCACTTGCATTGCTATAATTGGATTTATAGGAGTACAAGTATTTGCGAAGCAGCTTATTGGCGTATTTGTAGGTAATAATACTGACCTAATAAATCTAGGTGCACGTGGAATTAGAATAGACTTAATCTTTTTACCTATATTAGGGTTTCAAATTTTAGGGGCAAGCTATTTTCAAGCAATAAATGAGGCAAAAACCTCAATGATTTTAAGCATATTAAGACAAGTCATAGTACTAATTCCACTTATTCTTATACTTCCATTATTTTTTAAATTGGATGGATTATGGCTTTCACAACCTTGTGCAGATTTGATCGCAACTGCACTAACCGCATTCTTCTTATGGAAAAGTATTAAAAAACTTAAATGTAAAAACATTGTATAGAAAAACAACAAATGTAACACAATAACAAAATAGATCCAACAAAAAAAGGTGTTTATAAAGAACACCTTTTTATGTTAATTATTTTTAATAATTCAGGAGGTTGAATAAGTATGCAAATACCTTATTCATAGCATATATGTAATATAATAGGAGAAATGCGATTGTCGAAAACTTGTATTTACTGTCGAGGTCTAGTACAATGTAAGAATATCGCTTAAATCTAAAGGGATGTGTTTACAAATAATACATAGATTAAATAATCAAAGAGGTGAATAAATGTTGAAAATTGAAGTTAAAGGTTTGACCAAGATTTTTGGTAAAAACCCTAAACAAGGAATAAAGCTTTTACAAGAAGGAAAAACAAAACCAGATATCTTAAAAGAAACAGGAATGACTGTAGGTGTAAATAGGGTATCGTTTGAAGTACACTCTGGAGAAATTTTTGTCATTATGGGATTGTCAGGAAGTGGGAAGTCCACCCTTGTTAGATTGATTAATCGTCTAATCGAGCCAAATGCAGGTAGTGTGTTAGTGGATGGTGAGGATTTGGCGAAAATGGATAAACATAAATTAAGAGAAACTAGAAGAAAGAAACTAAGCATGGTTTTTCAAGGATTTGGATTATTTCCCCATCGTACTATTTTGGAGAATGCCGGATTCGGATTAGAAATACAAGGTATGGATAAAAAAGAAATTGAGGAAAAAGCCCTCGAATCATTACAATTGGTAGGGCTTAAAGGATACGAGGATCAATATCCTAGTCAATTATCAGGAGGGATGAAGCAAAGAGTAGGTCTTGCAAGGGCTCTAGCTAATAATCCAGATATTTTATTAATGGATGAAGCCTTTTCAGCACTAGATCCTTTAAACCGTAAAGAGATGCAAGATGAGCTTATAGATTTACAAGCAACCATGCATAAAACAATTATATTTATTACGCATGACTTAGATGAAGCACTTAAAATTGGAGACAGAATAGCAATTATGAAAAATGGATTAATAGTGCAGGTTGGTACTCCAGAAGAAATTATGACAAATCCTGCTGATGAATATGTTAGAAAGTTTGTTGAGGATGTAGATAGATCCAAGGTTTTTTCTGCACAACATGTTATGAAACGCCCAGAGACCATAGATGTAGAAAAACATGGTCCACGAGTTGCATTAAAACGTATGAGACAGGCTGGAATTTCAAGTATCTATGTTATTAATAAAAACAAAGAGTTCTTAGGAGTTGTAACTGCAGATGCGGCAGCTGAAGCAGTGAAAAATGGAACTAAAGATATTTATGATGTTATGATTACGGATGTTCCTGTAGTTCTTCCAGATTTGTCATTAAATGATTTGTTTGAGATAATACACGATTCTCCTGTACCAGTAGCTGTTGTTGAAGAAAAAATATTAAAAGGAATTATAGTTCGAGGTGCAGTATTAGCGGCTCTTGCAGGAAATGAGGTGAATAACGATGAAACAAATACCAACGATACCAATAGTTAAATGGGCTGACATGCTTGTAGCATGGTTAAGAGATAACGCTCAGTGGTTTTTTGAACCAATTAAAGATATTCTAAATGCTGTTGTAAATGGGTTAAGTGACGCATTAATAGCTATCCCTCCAGTGGTTTTTATACTGATTATCGTAGCATTAACTATATTTATAACTAAGAAAAAATGGGGTTTATCTATATTTGCATTATTGGGGTTGCTATTAATCCTAAATCTTGGATATTGGGAACAAACCATGCTTACCCTTTCATTGATTTTAACATCTAGTTCAATATCAATTTTGATTGGTATTCCTCTTGGAGTTTGGATGTCAAAAAGCAGAATGGTGCAAGATATAGTAACGCCTATATTAGACATTATGCAGACTATGCCTGCTTTTGTTTATTTAATACCAGCTGTTTCTTTCTTTGGGATAGGAATGGTACCTGGAATTATTGCATCTGTTATATTTGCAATGCCTCCAGTTGTAAGGTTAACTAATTTTGGTATTCGCCAAGTTTCAACAGAACTTATTGAGGCAGCAGATGCCTTTGGGTCAACTCCTGCACAAAAATTATTTAAGGTTCAACTTCCGATTGCGAAAAATACAATTATGGCAGGGGTTAACCAAACAATTATGTTAGCACTATCTATGGTTGTTATAGCTTCTATGATTGGTGCTGACGGGTTAGGTGTTGAAGTCTTTAGAGCGGTTACAAGAAATGAAGCCGGACAAGGATTTGCTTCAGGTTTAGCTATTGTTATATTAGCGATGATATTGGATCGTATTACTCAAGCGCTAAATAAAAAACACACTACATAAGGTTTTAACGACATTTCAGAAGGAAAGTCTCCACTTCTATAATTGGGAGTGTAAATCTCCTTCTGAAGTTGTTAATATTGCAGCTTCGAAGAAGATGATTTAACGACATTTCAAAATAAAATAAAAGGAGTAAGTAAATTAATGATTAAAAATAATTGGAAACAATTTGGAATAGTAACATTTAGTCTAATAGCTCTGACTTTTGTAGGATGTAGTAGTAAAAGTGGCGAAGTAAAAAAGACTGATAATTCAAGTATTGAAAAACAATTAAATTATAAGATTACAGGTATAGATGCGGGCGCGGGCGTAGTGCAAGCTGCTGAAAAAGCTGTTAAAGACTATAAATTAGATTATAAAGTGCAAACTAGCTCAGGTGCTGCTATGACACAAGCACTTTCAGATGCAATTAAAAATAAGGAGCCAATTATAATAACTGGTTGGTCACCTCACTGGATGTTTAGTAAATATGATTTGAAATACTTAAAGGACCCTAAAGGATCTTTCGGTGGTGCTGAAAATATAAATACAATTGCACGCTTAGGATTAAAAAAAGATAAGCCAGATGCTTATAAAATTTTAGACCAATTTTCATGGACAGCTGATGATATGGAAGCTGTTATGCTTAAAGTTAACGAGGGTGAAGTTGTAAAGAAAGTTGCAAGACAATGGATTACTGACAATAAAGATAAAGTAAGTAAGTGGACAGCGGGTGCAAAAAAAGTGGATGGTAAGGAAGTCAAGCTTGCTTATGTTTCTTGGGATACAGAAATTGCATCTACTAATGTAATTGCATTAGTACTTGAAGATATGGGATACAAAGTTAGACTTACGCAAGTAGAATCAGGTCCTATGTGGGCGGCTGTAGCTACTGGAGATGTAGATGCTATTGTTGCAGCATGGTTACCAGGAACACACGCTAAATATATGGCTGACTACAAAGGTAAAGTTGAAGATCTAGGTCCAAACCTAGAGGGAGCTAAAATAGGGTTAGTTGTTCCTAAATATATGAACATTAATTCTATAGAAGATTTAGCTAAATAGATTATTTATTAAAAATAGGCCTTCAAAAGGCCTATTTTTTTACGTTATTAGATTCAGTGTATGTAGCAAGTTAGAGTGAGGTTAAATTGTCATCTCTAGTTCTACTTATTAATCTTTTCTGCAGCAATTCTTGTGAACCCAATTTTTATAGTCTTCTTGAAATCCTAAGTCAGTATAACAAATTAATTCTCCAGGAGAAATGGAATTAGTACATACCTGACAAGTAGAGTTATACTCAGCTGTCTTTGTAATCCCTAACCATAGGGGTTCATTAAGTTTTAAAAGTTCATGTTCTAGTTCATTATCTGTAAATTCCTTGCATACTAACTCACGTAAATAACCTGAAAAATTATTTTCTCCATGAGTTAATTTAGATTTTCGCAGTGCTAGTTTATACACATGATCTGGCAGGTTAATTGATACTTTTTTACTCATTATTACTAACTCCTATAGTATTAATATCTACTGATATAATATGAGGGTTATTATAATTAGTGCACACTTTGTATCGAATATTGCCTTGGACGTGGTACTACTTTAAAGGTAATTATTAAAAAGTGCATAAGTAATCAATTAGAAGCAGATAGGATAGGGAATAACCTATATTAGTATTAACTACGAATTTGTTGTTGGGTATTTTTTTTTGAGTATTATAAATTCCTAATAAAATGAGTGTTATTCCCAGAACTATTATAAGTGAACTCAGTGCTAATTTAAACATACTGTTACCTCCCATCATATAAATACATTTGCGATAGCCTGACAGAGCTATTGCTTATTAAATCATCTCCTGCGGAGCTGTATATTAACGACTTCAGAAGGGGATTTATACTCTCACTGAAGTTTTCTATTTGTTAGGGTAAGTAACGCCTACTTATAGTAGGTAACTCCCACTTATAGAAGTGGGAGACGTTCCTTCAGAAATGTCGTTAAATTGTACTTTATTTATATGGTAATTGTAACATTAATTTTAATAACATTACATTTTAAATGTTATAATTGAAGTGTTTTTTATTTCTCAATCGTTATATTAAGTGTAAGGGCAAAAAAGGGGGTGATGGTTGTTCAAAAAGAACAGTTTGCAAACTATATAAAACAATATGAACGTTTAATCATTACTATTTGTCTATCCTTTACAAAAAATTACTTTGATGCAGAGGATTTGGCACAACAAACTTTTTTGTCTGCATATATAAGCTTTGGTAAATTTGATGGGGTAAATTTTAAAGCTTGGCTTACAACAATTGCAGTGAATAAATGTAAAGATTTTCTTAAAAGTCCTGCAAGAAAAATTCACAGCATACCTGATGAAGATTTTGAGGGTATAAAGGATAAGGGGGAAACACCTGAGGAGTCGCTTTTAAAAAAACATAGTAGCGAAAAAATATATAGTTTATGTAAGAAATTAAAAGAGCCTTATAGGGCGGTGTCAGTAAACTATTTTTGTGAAGATGTTAAACTTTCTGATATGGCAAAAAACACAGGTCAAAGTTTGAAAACATTGCAAACACATCTTTATAGATCCAAAAAGATGTTGAAAGTTTTATGGAAGGAGGAGTTTATGTGAGTGGTACATTATTTAAAGAAAACGGACACTTAAGTAAAATATCAATAAAAGGGCTTAAAGAGGGATCTCTAAGTGATAATGAACTAATTTTATTATCAGAACATATTTGCCATTGTGAAGGCTGTGCTGATGCTTTAGCTAATAGTTTCGATGATAATGAACTTACTGATGCTCCTTTAGGATTTGAGCAGGAAATACTAAACAAAATAAATAAGGAAAAAGAAATTAATACTCAATTTATCTTTTATTCTATGAGGGTAGTAATGGCAGCAAGTATAGCATTAATGTTTGTTTTTTCAAATCCATTAAATTTTGTGGCCAATGCTAAAAGTGAAACACTGGAGGTAACCCCTATGAGTTTAAGTACCATAAACTCAATTAATGAAAGTCTTAATAATTTCTCGCAAAAAATAATTAACTTGGAGGTTTTTAATAATGAAAAAGGAAAAAAATAAATTTTTAACCTTTAGCTTTTCAATGTTACCTGGCGCAGGTCACATGTATATGGGATTTATGAAGATGGGTTTATCACTTATGACAGCATTCTTCTTTTTAATATTTCTTTCTAGCTGGCTTTCGATAGGGCCACTACTATTCGTTTTACCATTGATTTGGTTTTACTCGTTTTTCGATTGTATGAATAAACGTTATTCAACGGATGAGGAGTTTTTACTTTTAGAGGATAATTATTTATTTTCTCTTGATGAATTAGTGAAAATAGATAAAGGAATGTTTAAGAAACACAGCTTGATTGCAGGGATATTACTAGTATTTCTAGGCATTTATTTAATTTGGAACAACATCATAAACACCTTACTTGGACGTATGAATATGTCGGGCGAACTATATAGTCTTATTAATGATGTAACAAGAATGGCCCCTCAGATAATAATAGGTATTGTAATAATTGTTGTGGGTGCGAAACTTATTATAGGCAAGAAAAAAGAGTGTGATATGAATGATTAAGGGACGTAGAGTGGGAACATTTACTACTGGAATAGTTTTAGTTATATTTGGAATAATGTTTTTACTACGATTAATAAATCCAAGTATTAAATATTTACTAATAGCATCGATGTGGCCCCTAGTTTTAGTTCTACTAGGAATTGAAATTATTGTAGCCTACTTAATAAACAAAAAAGAAGCAATGAAATACGATTTTGGCGCAATAATACTGATAATAATGGTATCATTCTTTGCAATGGGTATGGGATGTATGGAGTATACAATTACTCACATTGAACAGTTTAGAACTGTATTTTAACGTCATTTTAGAAGCTGTGTAGCTTTGCAGGAGATGACTTAAGTTAAGAATCCCAGCACTTAAATATATTTAAGTACTGGAAAGTTTTGTTAAGTAAGTGGAAAATAGTAGCATAAAAAAATAGTTTAACCCCTAAAAGTATGCTATTTCCTGCAATTGTAGGGTTTGAATTGTAACTTTATGCATACAATGATATAATAGATGTATAGGTAAGAATAGTGATAAGTAATAGTTAAGATTTACAAATAAAATTTTTGAATTTACGAATGGGGTGAAGTCTGTGTTAGCTTATAATGAAAAAAATTCTACAGTTGAAAAATATCTAAAAACGTCTAACATAGTCATAGGTAAATTTACTTGCGTGAAAACTAATATGAAGTTAAATTATAATATAGTTAAAAACACCTAGAAAGGGCTATGAGCTTTCTAGGTGTTTTATTTTTGGAATTAAACAGCTAAAATATATACAATTAAAAGGAGAGTTTAAATATGAATAAGAGTGAGATTATAATTAAGGGATTACCTGTAAAAACAAATAGGTTAGAGAATGGAGATGTTAATTTACTATTTAAAATAGGAACTTATGATGATATGAATTCAATTTATAGAGTAATTGTCAAAAAAGATTATTGGAGAGATGCAGTAATAGGTATGAAGGATGTAAATTATTTTGTAATTAAAGGTGAATTAAAAGCGTGCGTAAATAGCAAGGGAACCCCTTTTATTTCAGTTGAAGCATCATCAATTAAAATATTCAATCTGTTAAAAGATGCGAATGGTCAAATAGATTTAAATTACGAAATGCCAATTGGAACAGACGAAATAATGGATATTTCAAAGTTAGTAAATGAAAATGAAGATTTGTCAATAAAACGTTCAAAAAACAAAGCAATAAATTATATGAAGAATAATAAAAAGTTTAACAAACCTATTGTTATTAAAAAAGGAAGCTTTGTAATTGTATCGGGCCATGATCAATATGCAGCAGCGCAAGAACTTGGAATAAATAACGTGCCAGTTTCATATGAAGAAAATTAGTAAGTCAAAATTATATTTTTATTTTACTATTTATATTAGTTTTTAATATTATCTACAGTCAGTGATGTGAATATGTTTGAACATAGTATGCAAACAGGCTATAATATATTAAATACAACATATTGTTTATTTTATATAAATGTTTGGAGGGAGAAAATGGTTTGCAACAGCTGTAAGAATGAATTTACTAATATTAATGGATTAAAATTTTGCCCATATTGTGGAGAGAAAATAGAAGAAAAAATAGATTTAGAAGATGAACGGATTACTAATAAAAATAATAACAGGGATAAAGAAAAGACAGTTGGAGCGGACAAAAAAGAGGAAAAACATCAGGAGACGATAGCGATGCCTGCAATAACTGAGGAAAACATAAAAAAGGATAAAAGGGATAAGTTTTTTGCTTATTTTAAAAAAACATTTGTGCATAGGAAAGTAATTATACCTATAATATCATTATTAGTTGTTACCTCAGTCGCAGTCTTTGCATACACAGTTTTTATTGTTAAACCAGTGGATGAAGTGAAAATAAAAGACGACTTGCTAGGAAAAGTAGTAACTCTTCCTAAAGGAACAGTAATAAAAATAAGCAAAAATGATATGAAAAGCTTTAAGATAAATAGTAGGAATACATATAAGGGCAAGGATGACATAAAAGTAGATTTAACTTTAAACAATGGCGCTATTGAGGCAAAGACTTCTTTGGCTCTAGTATATAATGATGAAGGAAAAAATCAATGGAAGATTAGCCCTAAAATTATAGTTGAGAGCGTTAATTCATTGAAACCGTTGGTAGGTATGAATGAAAAGAAGTTTTGGGTTGGATTAAAAAAATTAAGTATTAATATTGCAGATATACCAAAAGTATTAGGTGGACAAGATGTCACAAATCTTGGCATGGTTTCAAGAACACCGGATTTAGAAAACAAAAAAGAAGAAATTTTGGTGACAGCTTCTATAGACAGTGGACTTCTGGTCTCTACAGGAAAGATAAAGTGTAACCTTATTTTTGAAAATGAAACTTGGAGAATTGATACCATTGAAGAAAACAGCGCAGAGGGATCTAAATTAGTCTTATCACCAACTTTTTCTGATGAAAAGGTTATTGAAACTATAAAAGAACAAGGAGTGGGAGAAACAGTATCCTATTCAAGTTTTTTTGGTGGCAAAGGGTTTGCTATAAATGATAGATTTACTAAGAGTATTAATATATCTGATAAAAAGTTTGATGTACAAAATGGAACATTAATCGTTAATGCTAAGAGGGAAAGTATAGTGGGAGAAATAAAGTTGGTATTATCAACTAATTATACTTTCTCAATATCTTTCGCCAATATATCTTTTTTAAACAGGTCAAAAACTACCGTTGATAGTGGGACAATAAACAATGTTCCTACGGAGATAATAGTACCCTCTATTACCAATGCCGAAATTGAAGGGAGTAATTTATTTTTCTGGTGGTCTAATAACCATAAAATAACAGCTAAAGAAGCGAAGACCTTTAAATCTAATGAAATATTGTCTAAGAAGGGATTAGATAATATAAAATATGTTTATGGAAGTATTACTTATAAAGATGAGAAAAAGAATGAAAACAAAAATGTTTCTTTTGTAGCGCTTTATTTTCTTGTTTACGATGCTGACAAGGGATATAACTGGAAATTAGATAAATTAGTTGGCGAAGATTCGCCCAATTACAAGGCTTATAAAAATCAATAAATGGAACAATTTATTGCTTGGCTCATAAGATATTTTATAAATCTTATAATGCAAAGGAGCAGTTATGTATAATAGATATAATAGGATAAATCCGAGCATTGTTAGTTATGCAAGTGGAGATGTAAATGGTGATGGAATAACAGATGCTGTGTACTTAACAGGTATAAAGACACCAGATAGTCCATATACTCAAAATATCGTCCTTGTAATTCAAGATGGAATAACAGGTGATTTTGCTAGTATACCACTTAGTGAAAATACAGGATACAATCCTACACTATTTTTGGGGGATTTTACAGGAGATGGTGTAGATGATATTTTAATAAGTATTGCAACAGGTGGTAGTGGTGGAATAATGTACTATTACATTTATTCGTTTATTAACAATGAGGCAAAATTACTATTTGACTTTAATGTATATAATGAGCAATACAAATACGATGTTACTTATAAAGACAATTACAAGGTTGAAGTTATCAGTAAGAAAAATAACCAAAAATACATTATAGATATATCCAACAAGGACGCCGATTATTTAAATGAAATATACGACGAAAACGGAAAGCTAAAGAATCCAATCAACGGATTCGTTGATCCTATAAGCGGCTTATATCCTGTGGATTTTGATTCAGATAAAGTATATGAGCTATTGGGTTATCAAAAAATAGCTGGAAGGTACCATGCAGACTCCTTAGGATATGTTTTAAATACTTTAAAATGGAAAGATAAGATATTTGCTTTGGATAATCAGCAAGTAGCTATTAATGGATTACAAGTATAGGTATACTTGTAACGATAGTTTTGGAGGAGAGCGAGAAACGCTCTCCTTATTTATTGAATAATTCTAAGTAATCTCCATATCCTTCATCGCAGAGCTTATGAATTGGTATAAACTTTAGTGAAGCACTATTTATGCAATATCTTAATCCACCCTGGGAAATCGGACCATCGTTGAATAAATGTCCTAAATGACTGTCACCATATTTGCTCCTTACTTCTGTTCTCATCATACCATGGGTTGCATCCTTATTTTCTTTAACGTTAGCATCCTCAACAGGCTTTGTAAAACTAGGCCACCCACAACCTGAATCAAATTTATCAAGAGATGTAAATAAGGGCTCTCCACTATTAATATCTACATAAATGCCTTCTTCTTTATTATTCCAAAATTCATTTTCAAAAGATTTTTCTGTGCTGCTTTCCTGACTTACTTCAAACTGAATTGGAGTTAAGATCTTCTTTAGTTCTTCTTTACTTTTTTTAGTATAAACTTTATTATCCATAATAATGCCTCCTTAATAATGAGTATAATATTTATTGCACCAATTAATAGTTATTATATACTAAATACATTATAAGCAACAGGGGTAAAGATGTGTTGAAAATAGTATCCTGAGGGTATTAATTCTCTAGTTAATATAATTTATTTTATAATATATTTGTTTAATATGCAAAAAAATAAACTTTTAAAAATCATACTATTTAATTATACGGTTCAAGTGTTATAATAAGTAAGGGGTGGTAAAAAAATGTCGAAAAAAAACTTAAAAGTAATACTTTTTACAACGATAGGGATTATATTAATAGTAATGGCAGTATTTATGTTTAATTTTTTTACAAAAGTGGATAGTGCAACAAAAACATTTGATACATATAAGAATAAGTGGGTAAAGCAGGATTTCAAAACAATGTATAGCATGCTTTCAGTTAAAACTAAGGAAACAATAACTGAAAAGGAATTTGTAGACAAATACAATGCTATTTATAGTGGAATAGAGGCTAAAAGTATATCTATTAATGTGGAGAATGAAGATAAAATTAAGGAAGGAAATAAAAAAGCTATAAATATACCATTTTCTATAGTTATGGATACTGCAGCAGGGCAATTAAAAATGCCAGGCTATCAGGCTACTATGGTGAAGGAAGAAGTCAACAATAAAAAGCAGTGGACATTAGTTTGGAATGAGAAAATGATATTTCCTAGTATGGAAGCGGGAGATAAGGTTAGGGTAGAGCCAGAAGTGGCTATACGTGGAGAAATTTATGATAGGAGTAAAAAACCACTTGCAATAAATGATTTAATTGTTACGATTGGAATAAAACCCATTACATTTATTAAAAATAAAGATGCTAATATATCGCAGATGGCTAAGATACTAGATGTTGATGCTTCGGTTATAGAAAATAAACTAAAGGATAATGAAAATTCTGATCAATTTATACCGATTATTAACATATTGCGTAGTGAAAAAGTAAAAATAGATGGAGTTATGAAGCTTGACGGGGTAATCCAGAACAAGCCTAAAGGTAGAGTATATCCAGGTGGGGAAGCTTTGGGGTCGCTTATAGGATACATAAAGCCGATAACTGCTGAGGAACTACAAAAGAATTCTAGTAAAGGGTATAACTCATTTAGTTTAATAGGAAAGGCAGGTCTTGAACAGGTTTATGAAGACAAGCTTAAGGGTGAAAATGGGGCAACAATATATATATCAAAACAAAATAATAACAATAAGATTGTAATTCTTAAAAAAGAATCAAAAGCAGGTGAAAATATAACATTATCAGTAGATAGTGAACTACAGAAGAAAATATATGAAGGGATGAATAAAGAGCCGGGAGCCAGTGCAGCAATAAATCCAAAAACTGGAGAGGTATTGGCTTTAGTAAGCTCCCCGTCATATGATTCAAATGCAATTACTACTTATGTTTCTAATACCCAAAAGGCAGAATGGGAAAAAACAGGGGATCCATTTAAAAATAGATTTAAGGCCGTATATTCTCCAGGGTCTACATTTAAACTGATAACGGCTGCAGTTGGGTTAGAGCAAGGGAAGATAAAACCTAGTGAACTTATTAACATACCGGGAAACGAATGGCAACCAGATAAATCATGGGGACTCAATAAGGTTACTAGGGTTGGTGAACCGAGAGAGTCAGTGAATTTACAGGATGCATTTGTATACTCTGATAACATATATTTCGCAAAGGCAGCTCTTAATATAGGTAAAGAGGAATTTATAAAAGGATGCAACAATTTTGGAATAGGTCAAAAACTTCCAATAGATTATCCAATAGCAAATTCACAAGTAGCCAATGGCAACAACATTAAGAATGATGTAGCATTAGCAGATACTGGTTATGGTCAAGGGGAGGTCCTTATGAGCCCACTTCACCTTGCACTATCGTATAGCGCAGTTGTTAACGATGGAAATATTATGTCTCCAACTTTAGAAAGTTTGAATGAAAAGGTAAAGGCTAAGGTATGGAAAGCTAATGCAATTTCCGCGGATAATATAAAATTTGTAAAAGATGGTCTCACTGGAGTTATCGATAACCCAAATGGTACAGGTCATGCGGCAAGAGTTGATGGGCAAGCTCTCGCGGGTAAAACTGGAACAGCGGAACTTAAGAAAGATGACAAGGATAAAGCTGCAGAAGAAAATGGATGGTTTATATGTATGGATACAGTTAATCCTAAAATAGTAGTATCAATGTTAATGGAAAACGTTAAAGAGAAAGGTGGAAGTCACCATGTGGTACCTATTGTAAAAGGAGTAATGGAATATTACTTAAATAAAACACTGAAATAGCGTTAGAAAGTAGGTAGGGTAAGTTGTAAAATGAAATGACCATAGAACAAAAAATAAAGACTCAAGAGAAAAAATCTTGTACAATGTTAAGTGACTAAACCAACACAAGTACAGGAGGATTTCAAATGAGTCAATCAAATTTTATCACAGAGAACAAAAAAGGTAAACACCTAACATATGAGGATCGTATAAAGATAGAGACATTATACAAAATGGGGCTAAATTCAAGCTGTATTGCGGAGCAAATAGGTGGACGTTCAGAGCGTACAATAAGGCGTGAAATTGCTAAAGGAATAGTAGAATTATTGAATAGTGATTTAACCACTCGAATGGAATATAGCGCAGAAATTGGGCAGTCAGAACATGACAGACAAGGCACAGCAAAAGGGCCTGCATTGAAAATAGGGAAAGATCACAAATTGGTGAAGTACTTAGAAAAAGCCATTGGTAAATATGGCGAATCTCCGTATGCAGCTATTCAAAATATAACAAATAAAGATCTACAATTCGAAACAACTATTTGCTTCAAAACTGTGTATAACTATTTGGATAATAATTTATTCTTAAACATAAGTAACAAAGATCTGCCTGTTAAAAAGAATGCCAAAAAGAGAAACTATAAAAAAATAAGGCCGGCGTATAACAATACCAAAGGAACAAGTATATCAGAAAGACCTACAGCGGTAGCTGCACGTGATGAGATAGGGCACTGGGAAATGGACACCGTAGTAGGAAAGCAGGGTACGAAGACTGTATTAATGGTATTAAGCGAAAGAGTAACTCGCAAGGAGTTAATCTTTAAAATACCTTCTAAATCACAGGTCGCTGTTGTGAAGGAATTGGACAAATTGGAGCGTAAAATGGGAATGGCATTCTCAAAAACATTTAAAACAATCACCTGTGATAACGGCTGTGAGAACCTTGATTTCGAGGGTATTGAGACCTCAGTAAGGAATAAACGAAAGAGAACTAAAGTATATTATGCCCATCCATATAGTTCATGGGAACGAGGCACAAACGAGAATATCAATAAAATGATACGACGATTTATCCCAAAAGGTGTGGATATTTCAGCATTCTCTAAAAAACAAATTATGCAAATACAGCACTGGATCAACAATTATCCAAGAAGGATTTTTAACGGTCTATCTGCTAATATGATGGAACGGAAAACCATTACAACTTAACATTATATTTTTCTTGAAAATTTCGGACATTTTATATTGCAATCTACATTAGAAAGTAGGTAGAATGATTTACATTGCTTTAATATTTTTTTGATGTTACAATAAAAATAGTCAACTTAATAAAAATTAAATATTGTTTTAGGTGCCCTGTAACAGGGGTTAAAAGGGAAAGTGATTATAAAACCACTGCAGCCCACCGCTACTGTATTAGAGGATGAAATCCAAAGAACCATTGGGAAACTGAGAAGGTTGGAGAGTAAGATGATGCTAAAGCCAGTAAACCTGCCTATTGCTTGAAATTTTAGTCTTCGGAGGGAGGATGAAAAATGCGTGATTTAACAATAATATTGGGTTATCCAATATGTGAAAAATTTAATTGCATTATTCCACATCCTTGAGATGTGGTTTTTTTATTTTCTGATTTTTTTACATTAGAGTATATCATTAAAATAATAAGGAGCATACTATGAAAAAAATTATACTTATAACAGGTGGAGCAAGGAGTGGGAAAAGTACATATGCTGAGAAGCTAGCCAAAGAAGAGAAGGGCAACGTACTTTATATTGCAACTTCAATTCCGTTTGATGATGAAATGAAGGACAGAGTAAAAAAACATAAAGAAAGAAGACCAGCTAATTGGTATACCTTTGAAGGCTATAAGAATTTAAAACAGGTATTCTATAACGAAGAAATGCAGTTTGATACGATTTTATTAGATTGTATTACAATAATGACTACAAATCTTATGTTTGATGAAGCGGGGGATAATTTCGATGATCTTAATAATCAAGCTATAAGCGCAATGGAAAAAGGGATTTTACAAGAGGTAGCAGTATTTCTTGACGAAGCAGAAAAAAACTTAAAAACAATAATTCTTGTAACTAACGAAATTGGCTCTGGAATTGTACCAGAATACAAGATGGCAAGGGTTTTTAGAGATATTGCGGGTAGAGTTAATCAGTATATTGCATCAAGGGCTCAGGAAGTTCACATGGTGGTTTGTGGTATCCCAATTAAAATTAAATAAGTAATTAAAAAAATAAAATTTATGGAGGCAACTTATGTTTAAAAGAAAAGGTATAATAAGTCTAGTTTTAGCTGTTTTTGTTTGTGTTGTATTTAGCGCGTGTGGCAGCAAAGGTGAGAATAAAGGGTCTCTTAATACTACTAAAAAGGAAACTAACGCTGTAGTATATCCGCTAAAGGTAGTTGACTCATATAATAGAACGGTTATCATTGAAAAAGAACCTAAAAGAATTATTACAATTGCACCAAATATAACAGAGGGAATATATGCACTTGGTAAAGGAAGCAGTGTAGTTGGTAGAAGTGATTACGATGATTACCCAGCTCAGGCCCTTAAGGTTACATCTGTTGGTGACTTATTGCAACCAAGTGTAGAGAAAATTGTTGAATTAAAACCTGATGTAGTTATTGTATCAGCTCTTTTTGATAAGGCTATTATTAAAAAATTAGAGGCTCTTAATGTAAAGGTTGTAGCGCTTGGTGGTGAAGAAAATTTTAATGGTGTGTATGACACAATGTCAAAACTTGGTCAGGTTGTAAATGCTAGTGGGGAAGCCCAGACAATAATATCAGATATGAAAAGGAAAGTTGCAGAAATAACTGATAAGGTTAAGGATGCTAAGAAGCCAACAGTGTACTATGTAGCAGGATTTGGCAAGAGTGGTGATTTTACAGCAGGAAAAGATACATTTATAGGTAGTATGATAGACATTGCTGGCGGAAAAAATGCTGCGGGCGACGTAGTTGGTTGGAACTACAGTGTAGAAAAGCTTGTAGAAAAGAATCCTGATGTGCTAATTTGTTCAAAGCTCTATGATTCAAAAAAAGGTATAAAAGCTACCAATGGTTACAAAGATTTGAATGCAGTTAAGAACGGCAAATTATTGGAGATTGATGAAAACATTATTGTTAGGCAGGGACCGAGACTTGCAGAAGGACTTGAAGCAATTGCTAAACTAGTTCATCCTGAACTTTTTAAATAAAAGGGGTTAAATAACCATGACGTTTATAGAAAATAAGAGTTATTATCGACGAGTTTTTGCAGTAGGGGTATTTTTACTCCTAATTGTAATGATTGTAGCAACAAATTTTGGGGTAGCAGATATTTCTTTAAAACAGACAGCCCTAATTATTATAAGCAAAATTCCAATATTAAATAACAGTGTATCCTTAGATGGAATTAATCCTACATCTGCAATCATATTGGTAAAGTTAAGACTTCCTAGAATCATTTTATCCTGTTTAGTAGGAGCAGCACTTTCAGTGGTTGGTACCTCTTTTCAGGGTATTTTCAAAAATCCAATGGCAGATCCATTTATTCTCGGAGTTTCATCAGGGGCTGCACTTGGGGCCACTATAACCATGGTTTTTCTTAATGAAATCAATTTTTTAGGGATGAGCATGGTGGCATTCAATGCTTTTGTAGGTGCTATAATAACTACTTTTCTGGTTTATAATATTGCGAGAGTCGGTACTAAAGTTCCAGTTACCACACTTTTACTATCGGGTGTTGCCATAAATTATTTATTATCATCCATTATTTCATTAATGATGACCTTTAATAGAGATAATATTGAAAAAATAGTTATGTGGACGATGGGAAGTTTTTCAACAGCTGGATATCACGAGGTAATTTTACTGTTTATAATAGTAGTTCCCTCAATTTTATTTATTTTTACATTTTCAAGAGATCTGAATATCATGGTTCTTGGAGAAGAGAGTGCTAGAAGTCTTGGTGTAGATGTAAATGGATTAAAAAAGTATATACTTTTAATAAGTACTTTGATGGTGGCAGCAGTCGTATCTGTAAGTGGAATAATTGGATTTGTAGGTCTTATAGTGCCGCACTCTATTAGAATGATTTTTGGACCAGATAATAGGGTGGTTATACCATTTTCTGCACTTGGGGGAGCTATATTTTTAATAATTTGCGATACGCTTGCAAGAGCAGTAGTGCCTCCATCAGAAATACCAGTAGGAATTATTACTTCAATTTTTGGAGTTCCATTTTTTATATATTTATTATATAGAACAAAGAAGAAGGCGATGTAATTGATAGAGATAAATAACGTAAGTTTTTCCTTTGAACAGGAAGTATTAAAGGATATTAGTATAAACATAGAAAGAGGAAAATTTCACACTATTCTAGGTCCAAATGGTTCAGGTAAAACTACACTTCTAAGGATATTATCAAAATCACTGCAACCTGAAAAAGGTGAAGTTTTTATTGATGAAAAGGACTTAGCCCAAATGAAATCAAAGGTTTTAGCAAAGAAAATAGCAGTGGTACCGCAAAGCACAGAAATCGAATTCGATATTTCAGTACAAGATATAGTTCTTATGGGAAGAACGCCTCATATTTCTAGATTCTGCTCAGAAAGTGAAAAAGATATGGAAATAGCTATAAAAGCTATGAAAATGACAAACACTTGGGGTCTTAGAAATAAAAGCATAAATGCATTAAGTGGCGGAGAAAGACAACGAGTGGTAGTGGCAAGAGCGATTGCCCAAGAAACAGGAATAATTCTTTTAGATGAGCCTATTTCTCACCTAGACATTCATCATCAAATTGAAATGATGAATCAATTAAAACAATTAAATGAAAATAAAAACATAACAATTATTGCTGTGCTACATGATTTGAACATAGCGGCTGCATATGGCAATCATATGATACTAATGCATGATTGCTTAGTTTACAAAGATGGAACTCCAGAGGAAGTATTAACAGAAGATATAATTAAAGAGGTTTACGGATTAGATGTATATATAACTAAAAATCCTAAAACGGGTAAAACTTTTATTATGCCATTTTAGTAGCAAGGGTAATCCTTTGCTACATTTATTTTTTTGAAACAATATGGGAAAAGAGATATAATGGAGGAAGGGGGATAATAAAAATGATATCCTACAGATATTTTAGTCGGTGTAGCTTTAGGGCTTATATGTTGTAGAATAATAATATACCCTTTTAATAAAGTAAACAATAATACCAAGGCTAGTATATAATAGAAAGAGGTGACAAGGTTAATATTAGTACTTAATGGAATTGCAGTTTACAAAATGATAAGGTAATTCTCTTGGGCACTTATCATTATGCTTACGAAAAAAAAATACTAGAGATGAAGGTGGCTTTATTATGGGCATTTTAGTTTTATTAACAATCATTTCTCCTTATACGACCATAATACCATTATTATATATGATATATATGGTGTTATTTAAAAAAATTAAGATAGATAAAAATTATTGGAATATAGGACTTTGTTTACTATTTATTTGGTCTTTAATAGTAGGAGTTATAAATTATAGTTTTACATCAATTGTTGCATCGTTTGCTCTCTTTATATATCTATGTGTTAGTATTTTTTTGCAAAATTATTGTAAAAATGAAAATATGGTGGAAAAGATATATATGCATTTAGTGTTTTTTTCTCTGTTCTCAGCAATTTTTGGAATTATTGAGAAAGTGTTATATGAGTATTTTAATTTTAATATTTGGGGGGGATTTCTTCAAAGTACAGCTCAGCCAGCAGTTAATGGTAGAATATATAGCACCTTTGGTAATCCTAATGTAGCGGGGAACTGGTTTGCTATAATGATTCTTGTAGGTATTTATTTTTGTAGCATTAAATCAAAAACTGCAAAATTATTTTATGAGACAGCGACAATCCTCTTTGTTATTGCATTGTGTTTAACGGGATCTCGGGGTGCTTTTATGGGGCTATTATTTGGCGTTTTTATATTTTATCTACTTAAAGGTAATAAAAAAGATATATGGCTGTTTATCACAATATTTATAATTACGGCTGTAATTACTTTTGTACCACCAGAAATGCTTAAAAATTTAACCGGACATGATTTCGATACCTCATTCAATAGTCGTTTTGGAATATGGGATGGATGTTTAAAAATGATAAAACTTAAGCCTTTTACGGGTTGGGGTATTATGGGGATAACTGACCATGGAGAAAGCTTCATGAAAGGGTATTATTATGCAACCCTATACCACGGTCACAATATCTGGATTACTATTATGACAACTCTTGGAGCTGTTGGGCTTCTCATATATACCTATATGAAAATTAATTTATTCCGAAATTTAAAGATACTTCATGCACAGAATTGTAGATTAGTTCCAATGCTGGCAGGTATTCAAGCTGTAATAATTGGGCATGGACTGGTTGACTTTACAATGATTGCACCACAAGCTGGGTTATTATTTATAGCTAGTTCAGCTATAATAAACGCCCTTATAAAACAAGATAATATCAATTGAGAAAAATATAATAGATATAATAATTTCATTACTAATAGACTAAATTTAAGTCGTTATAATTATTTTTGAGTTTATTATTTATTTATTTATTTATTTGAAGAACAAAGGAATTGATAATATTTAGTCGAATTAGATATATTAGTAATAAATATTTTGACTTGCAATAATTTCAAATACGAAAGGAATTTTTAAATGGAGGATTATAAAAATAAAAACATCAAAATAATAGAGATTGATCCATATCTCAAGCCGTTTGAAAGTGATATTAGGATTAGAGTGGACCGTTATACATCTTGTAAAAAAGAATTACTTGGTAATAATCAAAGCTTTGACTCTTTTGCGAGTGGCGACTTATTTTACGGGTTCCATTTAATTAAGGGGGGATGGGTTTATAGAGAATGGGCCCCTATGGCTGATGCTCTTTATTTAATTGGCGATTTTAACTCTTGGAATCCTCAAACACATCCATTGATAAGAAAAGAAAGTGGAAATTGGGAGATTTTTTTGCCAGGGGTACAAGCCCTAAAACATTTATCCTATGTTAAGGTAAGGGTAGTGGCTAAAGGTGTATCAAGAGATAGAATTCCTCTTTATATTAAGCGGACGATGCAGGATCCTATTACTAATGATTTTGTAGGACAAATTTGGCAACCAGACTTTGAATTTAAGTGGCGGGATAGTGAATTTCATGTTGATAGCGAATTGCCATTGTTTATATATGAGGCTCATGTAGGTATGTCCCAGGAAAAAGAAGGAATGGGTACTTTTAGCGAGTTTACAGAAAATATTCTTCCAAGGATAAAGGCTGCTGGTTATAATACTGTGCAGCTTATGGCGGTAATGCAACATCCATATTATGCCTCTTTTGGTTATCAAGTATCTAATTTTTTTGCTGTTTCATCTTGGTTTGGAACCCCTGAAGAGCTTAAAGCATTAGTTAATGCTGCCCACCTTATGGGAATTGCGGTATTACTTGATTTAGTACACTCTCATTCAATTAAGAATATAGCTGAGGGGATTAATGAGTTTGACGGAACTGATTATCAATTCTTCCATACTGGAGTTAAGGGGAATCATCCAGCATGGGGTACAAAACTTTTTAATTATGGGAAGCCAGAAGTTCTTCATTTCCTTTTGTCGAATATTAAGTTTTGGCTAGAGGAATACCATTTTGATGGTTATCGATTTGATGGTGTGTCATCGATGTTATATCACCACCAAGGGCTTGGAGTAGTGTTCTCGGATTACAGTAAATACTTTAGTATGGATACGGATATAGAAGCAATTACTTACCTTCAATTTGCTAATGACTTAGTAAGAGAAGTAAAACCTAATGCAGTAACTATTGCAGAGGATATGAGCGGAATGCCTGGAATGTGTCTGCCAGTTGATTTTGGTGGCATTGGCTTCGATTATCGTTTGTCTATGGGAGTGCCTGATCTTTGGGTGAAATTGTTAAAAGAACTGCCAGATGAAAAATGGAGCATGTGTCAGTTGTGGCACGAGTTAACTAATAGACGGCCTAAGGAAAAGAATATAGGGTATTCTGAATCACATGATCAAGCACTTGTAGGTGACAAGACCTTAATGTTCCGTTTAGGCGGAAAGGAAATGTATTCTCACATGCTAAAAAGTGATGATAATTTAATAATAAATAGAGCAGTAGAACTTCATAAACTTATTAGATTTATTACTATAACTTTAGCTGGTGAAGGCTATTTAAATTTCATGGGGAATGAATTTGGTCACCCGGAATGGATTGACTTCCCAAGAGAAGGTAATAATTGGAGTTATAATTACGCAAGAAGACAATGGAGTCTGATGGAAAATAAAGATCTTAAGTATGAATATTTGTCAAATTTTGATAAAGAAATGCTAATTTTATTAAAAACATATAATGTTTTAAGTGCAACAGACCTCCAAAATCTTTGGACTGATGATAAGCAAAATATGATTGCTTTCAGAAAAGGTGAATTAGTATTTTTATTTAATTTTAATCCATCTGCTTCTTTCTCAGAATATGAACTACCTACTGGCGAGATGGGTGAATATAAGATTATCTTTAATAGTGATGAAACGATATTTGGTGGCCAACACAGAATTGCAACAGATTATATATACAGCGCGAAAACATTACGAAATAAGGGGAATAAACCTGGGATTATAGTGTATTCACCTAGTAGAACTGTGCTAGTTCTAAAGAAAGTTATTCAAATGAGTGACCCCTGCCAGGCAATGGAAGGGTAGAAAATCATGAATTCCTAAAAGTAATGATATGTAATATATGACAATATAAAAACACCTAGAAGAAATTCTTCTAGGTGTTTTTATTTTGAAGGGTTTGGAAGTAGCTTATAGAAGAGGTATTGTTAAAACATAATTAAAAATATACTCATTCTCATTTATATTCTATATTGACATTTTGGAATATAATGTTATTGTTATACTTATAATATCAATGTATCGGATTACTAGGTATAAATGGTATCATATGCCATAAAAATATAAGGGGGGCAATAACATGTCAATAAACAAGGAACTGTTAAAGGGAAGTACGATAATCCTCATTTTAAAATTAATTGATAAAAAACCAATGTATGGCTATGAAATGATAAAAGAAATGGAAGAAAAATCAAACGGTGTGTTTACATTGAAGGAAGGAACTCTTTATCCAATTCTTCATACCTTGGAGGCAAAAGGATTAGTTGTGGCATATTGGGGTGAGGGTTCTGGAAAACGTCCTAGGAAGTACTACAGGATAATGGAGGAAGGTAGATTATCATTAAAGGCAAAAGAGGAAGAATGGACAACTTTCCGTTCTACAGTTGATAGAATATTAGGGGGGGCTATATTATGGACGTAGGAGATAATTCTAAAATTAGTGAATATATAGATTATGTATGTTCTTATGTAAAGTATAAGGGAGCTCATAAAGAAATAAAACAAGAGCTATCCTCACATATTGAGGATATTGTAGGCGAATATGCTGAAAAAGGAATAGTACAAGAAGAATCAGTAATTAAAGCTGTTGAACGCATGGGAGATGGCGAAGCCGTAGGTAAACAGCTAAACATAGCACATAAGGGAACTCCGGATTGGATTACATTAATTTTAACCATAGTACTCGTTAATACAGGCGTTGCATTGATGTATCTCATGCAATATAAAAATTCATTCAGAAGTAGTGATTATCTATTTAAGCACAGCTTGTTATATGCTGCTATTGGTACTTTAGGTATAGTATTATTATATTTATTTGACTATAGAAAACTTCAAAAGTATTCGAAACATATTTTTGTAGGCATGTGCTTATTATTTACCTTATCATTTTTTATAAGTCACCCTATAAATGGAAGGCCTTTTATCAGTGTAGGAAGATTTACATTTGATATTAAAGCAATTAGTTTATATGTATTTATAATAGCACTAGCAGGTATATTCAATAACGATGACTGGAATAAAAAAATGAATTTAATTAAAGCTGTATGGTATTTAATTATTCCAATGCTTTTAATGCTGGCTGCTCAAGGATTAGGTTACTGTGGAATTTATTTTATTACATTTATAGTTTTAGCTCTTAAATCTAATATGAAAAAAAGATATGTAATTTACATTGTTGCACTTAATACTATTTGTTTTCTGTATTATATTATATCAGAACCATATAGAATAAGTAGGTTTTTTACTTTTTTACACCCATTCTCGGATGCAAGAGGAGTAGGATTCTTGAATGTACAGATGTACGAAATAGCTCATACATCTGGAATTTTCGGACATGGGTTTTCTGCAAATGAGGCACTGTTAAAAGTGCCTGAGATGCAATCAGACTTTGTTTTTATTTATATAGTACATACTTTTGGGTGGCTTGGAGCCGCGGTTATTATATCTATTATTGTTTCTTTCATATATAGAATTCTACATGTTTCAAAATATGTTAGAGATAATTATGGACGATTACTTATAAGCGGTTTGATTAGTATATTTATAGTTCAATTCGCAACAAATATATTAATGAATCTAAATTTATTCCCTTTGATAGGAATTCCACTTCCTTTCATAAGCTATGGAGGCTCTTTAGGGATTATTAATATGGTATCCGTAGGCATTATTATGAGTGTGTATAGAAGGCGAAGTTTATCCAATTCATGAATGTGCTAATTCTATGTTGATTATTAAATAATTACTTAAGTATAATATTATCTTACTATATGGAGGCATCTGCATATTTACATACAGCTATATCTATATTACCTTTTACGTCCTATGCTAACGTTGAAAATAAAACTGGAGGTTCAACTGCACTATCTAAACTTTATATGTCCATTTCAATAAATGCTACACCTCAATCTACTAATAGATCGATAGCTTTTACTGAAAAAGAAGAAGAAATACAACGGTATTTGTATTTTATGAGTATTAATCCTAATGATAAGGAGAATTGGGATTTACTTTCAAAAATCGCAGTGGATATAGGATATTAAAAGAGTGTAAAATAAAGTTATAGCTTTAACCGCTGGGGCAGTTAATTTGAACTGTTCTTTAATTATGTGCTGCAAGGATAATTTATATTTGGAGATAGAGGTTATATGAAGAAAAATTTGAAATTTGGCACTTTGATTATTGCTCTGATTACTATGTGGTAGGCTTTTGAATTTGATAGGGATTATTACAACTCAATGGGAGTGGACAAGTTTTTCAGTGGTTTTGTTAATGATTTTTGCGAGTAATGAACAATTTAAAAAAAAAGGGAACAAAATAAAAGAAAGAATGCTGGGATAAAAAATTTGATAATAGAAGTAACATACCATTAAGTCCAGAAAAAACATTAGTCGAAAATTGAAAATAAAGAGGATAGATGCTTTCTCGTTACTTACATTTTTCGTAAGATGCAAAGTTAAGTCAACATTTTTGGATCTTATTAAAGGTTGAAAAATATAAAAGATAGGAAGAAGGCTGTGTTAAATAAAACCTTCTTCTTATCTTTTATATTATTAAAATACATACCATAGGATGTGCTAATTACTATATAGTATGAACTTTCTCCGAAAGTGACTTCAAATAAGAAGAGCAGAAACATTGAAAATTCATTTAGTAATTCTTCTTTTGGCAATATAAAATTCTCGTGAGCCTCCTGTAAGGAAGGCTAGGGAACCGGCTGTAAGCCGAATGTGAGCGTTAGAGAAATTTATATTGGCAAAAGATTAGAATTATTTGATGGAATTTCACGTTTCAAGCTCTTATTTCGAATCACGCAGGAGAGATTTCATACTGATTGTACTATTTGCTCTTACCCCCTTAATGAAGTTTCCCCCATTAAATACTTATCAATATTTTTAGTAACTGCGCGACCTTCATATATTGCCCAAACAACTAATGATTGGCCCTTTTTCATATCTCCAGCTGCAAAAACGCCTTGTAAATTAGTCATATAATTATCATCTACAATAACGTTTCCGCGGTTATCAAAGTCTAAAGCTAAGTCCGTAAGCATACCTTCATGTTGTGGATGCAAGAAACCCATAGCTAAAATAACCAAGTCAACTTTGAGCTCAAATTCTGAACCTGGTATTTCACTCATTTGTTGCATACCTTTTTCATTACGTGTCCACTCAACTTTAGATGCATGGAGCGTAGTAACTTCGCCATCTTCACCAGTGAATTTTCTTGTAGTAATATTCCAATCGCGGTTGCAACCTTCTTCATGAGAAGTAGTAGTTTTTAGTGTTCTAGGGTATGAAGGCCATGGCATTGTGTCGTCTCTATCTACAGGGGGCTTTGGCATAATTTCATATTGAAATACGCTCTTAGCTCCTTGCCTTATTGCAGTTCCAATACAATCTGAGCCAGTATCTCCGCCTCCGAGTACCAGTACAACTTTGCCTTTAGCATTTATCTCACTAGCTTCTATTGTTTTGCCTGAAACTCTTCTATTTTGTTGTTTTAGATAATCCATAGCAAAATGTACACCTTTTAATTCTCTGCCTTCAACTAATAAATCTCTAGGAATTGTACTACCACCAGTTAAAGCTACTGCATCAAATTCAGATAAAAGAGTGTCTACAGAATAATCAACTCCGACATTTACATTAGTTTTAAAGCTAACTCCTGCCTCAATCATAAAATCCACTCTTCTTTGAACTATGCTTTTATCTAATTTAAAATCTGGTATGCCATATCTTAAAAGCCCGCCTATTTCATCGTCCCTTTCAAAAACAGTTACATCATGGCCTACAGAGTTAAGTTCAGCAGCTGCCGCAAGGCCCGATGGACCCGAACCAACAATAGCGACCTTTTTACCAGTCCGAACTCTAGGCTCTAAAGGGTTTGTCCATCCTTGTGAAAATGCTTTTTCTATAATATTTAATTCTATTTCCCTTATTGCAACAGGGTCTCCATTAACTCCTAATGTACATGAACCTTCACAAGGGGCGGGACAAATCCTGCCAGTGAACTCTGGGAAATTATTTGTAAGGGTTAACCTGTTATATGCTTTTTCCCATTTTTCTTTATATACCATGTCATTCCAATCTGGAATTAAGTTTCCTAGAGGGCAACTCCAGTTACAAAAAGGAACACCACATTCCATGCACCTTGCACCTTGCTGACGCAGTTTTTCAACTGGAAATTCTATGAATAATTCTTTAGAGTCCTTAATTCTATCTTTTACAGGGCGTTTATTTGCAGTTTCTCTTTTGAATTCTTTGAAACCATACAATTTTCCCAAATTTAACACCTCCAAAAATTGAAAACTGAGAACCGTCCCTAAAGAGAGACAGTTCTATAGCTTCTATTTACCTTCTAATATTGCTTTGTAAGCGGTTGGTATTACTTTTTTGAACTTTAACTTGTATTCTTTCCAGTTATTTAGAATTTTACTTGCTTTATGGCTGTTAGTTGCTTCAAAATGTTCTTTTATTATCGAATGGAGCTGTAATAAATCTGGTTCTGAAGTTATTAATTCTACCTCTATCATTTCCATATTACAGTTTGATTTTAATGTTTCATCTTCGTCGATAACGTATGCTATACCACCGCTCATTCCGGCTGCAAAGTTCCTGCCTGTTCTTCCGATAATAACTACAATTCCACCTGTCATATATTCACAACCGTGGTCTCCAATTCCTTCAACTACAGCCTGGGCTCCTGAATTTCTTACTGCAAAGCGTTCGCCTACTAATCCGTTTATAAACAACTTACCAGAAGTCGCTCCATAAAGAATTGTATTACCCGCGATGAAGTTTTCGTCTTGAATAAAACTGCAATTTTCTGGTGTCTTTACAATTATTTTAGCACCTGATAATCCTTTGCCAACATAATCATTTGCATCTCCTACTAAGTTTAATGTTAATCCATTAGCACCAAAGGCTCCAAAACTCTGACCTGCTGCCCCAACAAAATTTAATGTTATTGTATCGTCAGGAAGTCCAGCGGCGCCGTATTTCATAGCAATTCTTCCACTTAACATTGCACCAACAGAACGATTAACATTTTCAATTTCTAAATTAGAGGTGCTTTTCATTCCATTTTCTAGGGATGTTTTTGCCATTTCAATAAGCTTGAAATCTAAAGAAGTATCTAACCCGTGATCTTGTGATATTACACAGTACCGCTTAATCCTTTTGGGCATATCAGGTTTATATAGAATATTTGATAAATCTAGTTCCTTTGCTTTCCAGTGGTCTATAGCCTTTTTCTGATTAATTTTATCTACTCTACCTATCATTTCATTCATAGTTCTAAAACCAAGTCTCGCCATATGCTCTCTTATTTCCTTGGCAATAAATGTAAAGAAGTTCACCACGTATTCAGGTTTTCCCCTGAAATTCTTACGAAGTTCTGGATCTTGCGTAGCTATGCCCATATCACAAGTATTCAAGTGACAATTTCTTAGCATAGTACAACCGAGCACTACAAGAGCTGTAGTTGCAAACCCAAATTCTTCTGCTCCAAGAAGTGCTGCAATAACAACATCACGTCCTGTTTTAAGCTGACCATCAGTTTGAACGGTTACTCTGCTTCTTAAATTATTTAAAAGCAATACCTGCTGGGTTTCAGCAAGTCCAAGCTCCCAAGGTAGCCCCGCATGCTTTATCGAGGAAAGTGGGGAAGCACCTGTTCCTCCATCATGACCACTTATTACTATAGCATCTGAATGTGCCTTAACAACTCCAGCGGCTATGGTTCCAACACCTAACTCTGAAACCAATTTTGTACTTATTCTGGCCCTAGGGTTTACACTCTTTAGATCATGAATAAGCTGAGCTAAATCTTCAATAGAATATATATCGTGATGAGGTGGTGGGGAAATTAAATCAATCCCAGGGGTTGAATGCCTTAGCCTAGCTATATTTGCATCAACTTTTTTGCCTGGTAGTTGACCACCTTCACCAGGTTTTGCTCCTTGAGCTATTTTTATTTGCAATTCGTCTGCATTTACAAGATATTCAGCAGTTACACCAAATCTACCGGAAGCTATTTGTTTAATTGCACTTCTTCTTAAATCACCATTTTCATCAACTTTGAATCTTTCGGCATCCTCTCCACCTTCACCAGTGTTGCTTTTTCCACCAAGCCTATTCATAGCTATAGCCATAGTTTCATGGGCTTCCTTGCTGATGGACCCAAAGGACATTGCACCTGAGCAAAAGCGTTTTACTATTTCACTAATTGGTTCAACACTTTCTATTGGAATTCCGTTCCCATAATTAAGTTCAAATAATCCTCTAATTGTACATAAGTTCTTGTCCTGCTCATTTATCACTTTTGCATATTCTTTATATAAATTATAATCATTTGATTTTGTAGCAACTTGAAGTTTAAAGATTGTATCCGGGTTAAATAAGTGGTGTTCTCCACCTTTTCTCCAAGAATATGCCCCTCCTACATCAAGTTCAGCTATAGGTTTTCTTAATTTGTTGAAGGCATTTTTATGCCTAATTAATACTTCTCTTGCTACGGTATCTACACCAATTCCACCAATTCTAGAAGAAGTTCCACCAAAATATTTTTGGAGTAAATCAGAACTTAAGCCAACTGCGTCAAAAATTTGTGCTCCATGATAACTCTGTATAGTTGAAATTCCCATTTTTGATAATATTTTTAGAAGCCCTTGTGATATTGCATGTATATAGTTTTCATGGGCTTTTTCTATAGAAACATTTTCTATATCGCCATCATTTATAATATTATCAATAGACTTAAATGCAAGATATGGATTAACACCTGTTGCCCCATAGCCAATTAATAAGGCAAAATGCATTGTTTCTCTAGCTTCTCCTGTTTCGACTATAATAGAAACAGAGGTTCTGGTCTTTTTGCGGGTTAAGTGCTGCTGAACGGCAGATAATGCAAGTAAGCTTGGGATTGCAGCATCATAAGAGTCTACTGATTTATCACTAAGAACGATAATATTATAGCCTTCTTCAATTCTTGCAGATGTTCTTTTGCAAAGCTTGTTTAGGGCATCTTTAAACCCTTCAATTCCAGTATCTGCTTTAAAAGTTATGGGAATTGTTGTAGTTTTAAAAGCGTTATCTTTTAAATTTTTAATCTTAGCTACTTCTAAATTAGTTAAGATAGGACTCTTTATTTCTATAAATGGGTTATCAGTAAGATCTTGATTTAAAACATTATCTTGAGATCCCAAATAGTTCATAAGTGACATTACCATTTTTTCTCTAATTGGATCTATTGGTGGATTGGTAACCTGAGCAAAAAGTTGCTTGAAATAAGCAAATAAGAGTTGAGGCCTATTAGATAATACAGCCAGTGGTGTATCATTTCCCATAGAGCCAATGGGTTCCTTACCATCTCTTGCCATAGGAGATAGTATAATCCTTAAATCTTCTAGAGAATATCCAAAGGCTTGTTGCCTTTCCTTTAAAATATCTTTGTCTATTTTAACGTCATTAATTACAGCATCAAAATCTTCTAGATAAAGTTTATTTTTTAAAATCATTTCACCATAAGGCTTGTTTGTGCAAACTGTTTTTTTTACTTCTTCATCTTCAATTATTCTGCCTTCATTTGTATCAATCAAAAACATCTTTCCTGGTTGAAGCTTGCCTTTTTCTTTGATATTCTCTGGTTTAAACTTAAGTACTCCAGCTTCAGATGCAAGAACAGCAAAGCCATCCTTTGTTATTATATACCTTGCGGGCCTAAGTCCATTTCTATCGAGTGTTGCACCTATTCGAATACCATCTGTAAATGCAACAACAGCAGGACCGTCCCAAGGTTCAATTAACGAACCATGATACTCATAAAAAGATTTTTTATAATCTTCCATATCATTATTTGACATCCAAACTTCAGGAATCAACATCATTATGCTATGAGGTAGAGATCTTCCATCCATTTTTAAAAGTTCTAACATATTATCCAGGGAAGCTGAATCGCTACCATTAGGGCTAATAATTGGAAACAATTTCTTTATGTTCTTTCCATACACTTTGGACTTTAAAACTCCTTCGCGAGCATTCATCCAGTTTATATTTCCTCTAATTGTATTTATTTCGCCATTATGAGCCAAATATCTAAAGGGTTGTGCTAAATCCCAAGTTGGAAAGGTGTTTGTACTATATCTTTGATGAACAAGGCAAATCGCACTCTTAAAATTTATGTCTTGTAAATCGATGTAAAATCCTTTTATTTGGTCGGCAAGTAAAAGTCCCTTGTAAACAATTGTTCTGCTAGAAAGACTGCAGATATAGAAATATTCTGTGCTTCTATTAACCAATTTGATTACTTCTCTTTCTGCTCTTTTTCTTATAATATAAAGTCTTCTTTCAAATTCTTCTTGAAGCTGCTCGTCTGTTAGAGTCGGATCTTTAAAATTTGATCCTAAAAAAATCTGTCTAATTATTGGCTCTGTTCCTTTTGCCGTGTCTCCAATGTTTCTATTATCTATAGGAACAGATCTCCAACCTAATATTTTTTGTCCTTCTTCTTCGGCAATTCTTTCAAGTATTCCTTCACATTGAAATCTTAATGCAGGTTCCTTTGGCAAAAAAATCATTCCTACGGCGTAGCTTCCTGCCATTGGTAATTCTAGGCCTAAATTGTCACAGCTAATCCTAAGAAATTCATCAGGAATTTGTACCAAAATACCTGCACCATCTCCAGTTTTAGGATCTGCACCCACTGCACCTCTATGAGTTAAATTCACAAGAACTTTTAACCCTTTTTTTATAATACCGTTGGTTTTCTCACCTCTGATATTTGCTACAAAGCCAACGCCACAATTATCTTTTTCAAAGGCCGGATCATACAATCCTTGCTTTTCAGGATAACCAATGCTATTACTCATGATATTACCCCCTTTATATTTATAAATGAATTATATAAATTGTACCATGATTTTATGAAAATGCAAGTTTCATTTTTAAAAAAATCATATTTAACAAATTATACTTAATAAATTGTGTTTAAAAAATAACAAAAGCAACAAAAATTGAAAGTTAATTTCCAATCTTTGTTGCTAAGGAATTATATGATACGTCTGAATATATGTTCTATGAGCGTATCAACATTTTTAATGTTGTAATAAAAAGTTGTAGTTTTCTTTTAAAAATTTTAATATAACATTTGCTATTAATGATTGACCTTCAATATTGGGATGTATTCCATCTTTACATAAAAATTGACTATAGTCGCTGTACTTTAAAAACTCTGTGCGTACATCAATAAGAACAGTGCTAGTTTCAGCGGCTATCTCAGTAATGATTTTACTATATGAGTTATGCCAATTAAAGAGTCTATCCTTCGTGCCTAACCACTGTAAGATATTTTTTTCTGAAGTAGAATCTTCTTTTGTAATCCATTTAAAATACTTTAAAGGATCGAGTGGTGGCAACGTCATAAGTATAGGGAATATGTGATTAGTTTTCAATGTGTCTATCATTGTAAGTAGTGTTTCACGAAAGATAGAAATATCAGTATTAGGTCTGTATTCCATATCAGGATTTTTAGCGATGTCATTCCAGTTATAGTCACAGTCATTACCACCAAATTCTATTAACACTATATCAGGTGATTTTTTGATGACATCATTATACATCTTACGTGCGCCTCTCATAATGGTACTACCAAATTTACCAGCATTATATACTGGGCCTTTTATTTTATTTTCAATGATGCTCGTAAAGTTTTCTTTTAAAGTTGCGTATTTAGATCTTTCATCATCATAAATGATTCCCTTTGTAATAGAATCACCAAATGCTATAAAAATATAACTATCTTTTATTTCCATAATATACCTCCATGAAATTAAATTATAATCGTATAAATTGATTGAGCTAATTTATATATAATAATATATCATATGAATATAAATAATTCAATACGTAGTTATTGAAACTACGTATTGAATAAAAAACTTTGCTATCAATTAAATTATAACTAGCGCAGCTTCGAAGGGTTTAACAACTTCAGGAGGAGATTTATATTCCAACTGAAGTTTTCTATTTGTTATAGTATGCATCTTATTTGTTATAGTATGTATCTTAATTGTATCCATTCACTTATAGAAGTGGAAGACATTTCAATAAAACGTAGTAAACCTATTGACATTATAGGGAATGGAATATATACTTATATAAAATATATAAGAGGGACACTTTCCTTTTGAAATATTGTTAAAAGTGGGGATTTAAATTAGGAGAGATAAAATGAAAAATTCAAAGAGTCTTAAATTTTCAATGGTATTATTCGTAGGTGTTTTAATACTTGGGGGATTAGCAGGATGCTCATCTAAAAAAGTAGAAAATGATAATGTAAATCTTAGAGTTGGGTATTTTCCAAACATAACTCATTCACAAGCTCTTGTAGGACGCGCACAGGGAAGTTTTCAAAAAGCCGTCGGCGGAAAAAATAAGATAGATTGGAAATTATTCAATGCAGGCCCAGCAGAAATAGAAGCACTTTTTGCAGAAGCTATTGATATAGCATATATAGGGCCTGGTCCAGCTATTAATGGATATGCAAAATCCAAAGGCGACATTCAGATTATTGCAGGGGCAACCGACGCAGGAGCAATATTTGTATCTAAAAGAGGAACAATTATTAAAAATCTAAAAGAGTTAAGTGGCAAGAAAATTGCAGTTCCACAATTTGGTAATACACAAGATCTAACACTTCGAAATATATTATCTGCGAATGGGCTTAAAGACACGACAAAGGGTGGAACCGTGGAAGTAAGGCAAGCAGCAAATGCGGATATTTTATCTCTGATGCAAAAAGGGGATATAGATGCAGCCTTAGTGCCAGAACCATGGGGTTCAAGATTTATTAAAGAGGCGAAAGCAAATATTATTTTAGATTATAAAGAAATATTTAGAAAAGGAAAATATACTACTGCTGTAGTAGTTGTTAGAACTGAATTTTTAAAGCAGCATCCACAAATTGTTGAAAATTTTATAAGAAATCATGTAGAAGTAACTGATTATATTAATAAAAATCCAGATAATGCTAAGGAAATAGTAAACAAACAAATTACTGAATTAACTAAAAAAGGAATACCAAATGATGTTTTAGATGCTGCTTTTAAGAGATTAACAATTACAAATAATCCGGAAAAAGACTCAGTAATTGATTTTGTTAAATATTCACTCCATGCAGGCTTCTTAAAATTAGAGCCAGATACTAAGGAGTTGTTTAATCTTAGTATTTTGAATAAAGTTTTAAAAGAAAAAGGGCAAGATCAAATCAAATAAAAGAGGTGATAAATTTGAGTCTTATTGTTAAGGGCGTAAGCAAAGAATTTGTTTCAAAACATAAAAAAACAAGCACACTTGAAAATTTTAATTTAGAGATAAAAAAGGGCGACTTCGTATGTATACTAGGACCGTCTGGTTGTGGGAAATCAACACTGCTAAATATTTTGGCAGGACTTGAAAAGGCCACTAAGGGCGTGGTTATACTTAATGGTAATGAGATAGCTGGGCCGGGACCAGATAGGACAGTGATGTTTCAGGAAGCAGCATTATTCCCATGGCTTAAGGTAATTGATAACGTAGAGTTTGGAATGAAAATGGCAGGTGTGACTAAGGAAGTTAGATACGAGAAGGCACTACATTATTTGAAAATGGTTCATCTTTCAAAGTTCCAGAATTCCTATGTTTATGAGCTGTCGGGGGGAATGAAGCAGAGAGTAGCACTTGCTCGCGCACTATCTCTTGACTGCGAAATACTTTTAATGGATGAACCTTTTGCGGCTCTTGATAGTCAGACTAAAATGATGTTACAACAAGAATTGCAACGCATATGGGTAAATACAAAAAAAACCATCATTTTTATTACTCACAACGCAGAAGAGGCAGTTTATTTGGCCAATAGAGTTGTAGTGATGGCAGCAAATCCAGGTAGAATAAAGCGGGAGTTTATTATAGAGCTTGCAAGGCCAAGACAGATGGAAAGTTGTGATATTGCTTATTACACATCTAAAATAATGAAAGCATTAAAAGAGGAGGTGGAGAAGGTTGCAAAAGCAGAATACGATGGTGATTGGAATATTGAAGAAAATTCTGTTTTATATTCTTCTAATATTAATATGGGAGGCGATTTATAAAGTAGGAGTTGATATTCTAAGAATTTGGAGGCCTTATACGTTACCATCACCTATAGATGTTTTTGGGACTCTGGCAGTTCTAATAAAGGATAATACTATAGGGATAGCCATTGTTGCAAGTTTAAAGAGAATACTAGTGGGATATTTTATTTCAGTAGTAATAGGAGTTACTCTTGGGCTCACAATTGCTAAATTTAAATATTTAGAAGAGAACCTGGGTCCATTAATTTTAGGCCTTCAGACATTGCCAAGTATTTGCTGGTTGCCGTTTGCGATTTTATGGTTTGGGCTTAGTGAGAGTTCGATTATTTTTGTAATTGCAATTGGTTCCACATTTGCGGTGGCAATATCAGTTAATTATGCAATAAAAAATGTTAATCCCTTATATATAAGAGCTGCAAGAACAATGGGAGCTAAGGGTAGTAAGATCTATACTCAGGTAATCCTGCCGGCAGCGTTGCCGGATATAGTTAGTGGATTAAAGCAGGGATGGTCCTTTGCATGGAGGGCTCTAATGGCTGGGGAAATGCTTTCGTCTACAAAGGGGCTTGGTCAAGTACTAATGGTAGGAAGAGATTTAGCAGACATTAGCCAGGTTGTAGCAGTAATGATAGTAATAATAATTCTTGGGTTATTAGTTGATAAACTTGTTTTTTCAAGATTAGAGAAAAGCATGAGACATATTTGGGGTCTTGATAGGGTCTAGTTTTTAAAAATTGATGGAGGTGAAGTTAAATGAGTACAGAAGATCTTACCTGGCATAATACGTTTGTAACTCGCAGGCATAGAGAAACCACACTTACACAAAAATCTAAGTTATTATGGTTTACTGGGTTATCAGGTTCTGGTAAGTCTACGGTGGCAAACGCTTTAGAGATAAAATTAAATCATCTAGGAAAATCAACTTATCTATTGGATGGTGATAATATTCGCCTTGGCATAAATTCAGATCTTGGATTTTCTGTAGAGGATAGAAGTGAAAATATTAGGCGAATTAGTGAAATTGGAAAGCTATTTGTAGATGCAGGACTAATAACTATTGCTTGTTTCATATCCCCACTTAAAGTAAACCGTGAAATGGTAAGAGCAACTCTTGGTGAAGATTTCATTGAAATATTTGTAGATTGCCCACTTGGCGAATGTGAGAAAAGAGATCCTAAAAATCTATATAAAAAGGCGAGACTCGGTGAAATTAAAGAATTTACAGGAATAACTTCACCTTACGAAAACACAGAAAATCCAGAAATTGTGATAAATACAAAAGAGCAAACTATAGATCAATGTGTAGATAAAATATTAGATTATTTAAAGCTATAGTTTAGGAGGTTAAGATGAAGCTAGAAATGAAAACTTTGGTAGCAGATATATTAGTTGTTGGTGGAGGCACGGCCGGATGTTATGCATCACTTACTTTAACTAAGAGAGAAGACATAAGCATTATAGTAGTGGACAAAGCTAATATAAAAAGAAGCGGATGTCTAGCGGCAGGAGTTAATGCAATCAATGGTTATATTAATAAAGGATATACCCCAGAAGACTTCGTAGATTATGTTAAAAATGAAGCTGAGGGAATAATAAGGGAAGACCTGGTATATTCTATTGCTAAAAATTTAAACAAAGTTACAAAAAATATGGAGGGACTAGGGCTTACAATCTTAAAGGATTCACAGGGCCAATATGTTACTCGTGGCAAAAGAAGTATTAAAATCAATGGGGAAAATATAAAACCTCTTCTTGCAAATGAGGTTAACTCAAAGAAAAACATAAAGGTTTTAAACAAGGTAAATATAATAGATTACATTGTTAAAGATGAAGTAGTTATAGGTGCTTATGGTTTCCATATAGAAAAAAATATTTTTTATGTAATTTATGCAAAGGCAGTTATTTGCACCACTGGTGGAGCTTCAGGCCTTTATAAACCTAATAATCCTGGATTTTCTAAACATAAGATGTGGTATTCACCTTTTAATACCGGAGCAGGGTATGCAATGGGAATAAGAGCAGGGGCTGAGATGACATCTTTTGAAATGAGGTTTATTGCGCTTAGATGCAAGGACACCATAGCACCTACAGGCACTGTGGCTCAAGGTATTGGTGCTAAGCAAATTAATGCCTACGATACGGAGTATGTACAAAACTATGGGAGACCTTTAACTATTACACGATTATTTGCAACTGTAGAGGAAAATAAAAAAGGCTTAGGACCTTGCTATTTGAAAACTAAGGGCATTTCAAAGGAAGTAGAGGAAGAACTCTACAAGGCATATCTTAATATGGCTCCAGCACAGACTTTAAAGTGGATTGAAGATGGTTTGGGGCCTAGTACAGAAAATTTGGAGATAGAAGGTACAGAACCTTATATAGTAGGTGGTCACTCTGCTAGCGGTTATTGGGTGGATGCAAAACGAGCTACTACTATCTCAGGATTATATGCAGCTGGGGATGTGGCAGGGGGAAGCCCTAAAAAATATGTAACTGGTTGTTTTGTCGAAGGTGAAATTGCAGCTGATGCCGCAACAGAGTTTATAAAAAACAAGAAAAATAAATTAATAGAGGAAGAAGAAATTTTATCTAAAGCTAAATTATTAGAAACTTTTCTTGAAGATAATGACAGTTTATTTTCTATAAATGGTGTTGAAGAGGCTATGCAAAAGGTAATGGATGAATATGCAGGTGGTATATCTAAAAACTATGTTTTTAATTCTTCAAAATTGCGAATTGCAAGTGGTAAAATAGATGAGCTTTTAGTGCTTTCAAAGGATTTGAGGGCCAAGGACATGCGAGAACTTTTGCAAATATTTGAAGTCATAGATAGGTTATATGTTTGCAAAGTTTTAATAGTTCATCTTCTAAAAAGAAAAGAAACCCGCTGGAAATGCTATGGAGATAATGCGGATTTTCCATATAAAGATGATGGTTTACTTAAATATATCAACACAATATATAAAGATGGAAAGGTTAAAGTTGTTTTTAGAAATTTAATAAAGCGAGATGAAGTTTATGAGCATTAAAATAGATCCACAAAAATGTGTGGGTTGCGGAAAATGTATGGACGTTTGCCCGGGAAATCTTATATTTAAAAAGAATGACTCAAAAGCTTTTATAGAATACCCACAGGAGTGTTGGGGATGTTGTGCTTGCGTTAAAGAATGTCCTGCTATGGCTATAAATTATTATCTTGGAGCAGATATTGGAGGTAAAGGAACTTATTTAAATACAAAAAAAGAAAAAAATCTTCTTCATTGGCACATGTTTAAACCAAATAGTGAAGAAATCATTATTACAACAAATGTAGCAGAGGCTAACAAATATTAGGGAGGTAAAATTATGGATCATTTAGATACATTAGAAGCAGAAAGTATTTTTATATTAAGAGAATCCTATAAAAAATTAGGTAGACTTGGGATGTTATGGTCAATTGGAAAGGATTCAACAGTACTGTTGTGGCTCGCTAAGAAGGCTTTTTTTGGACATTGTCCTTTTCCTTTTATTCATGTAGATACCAAACATAAAATACCTGCAATGATTGAATATAGAGACAAAATTGCTAAAGAGTTTAATATTGACCTTATAGTACACACGAATGAGGAAGCTATAAAGAATGGTATGGGGCCACATTGTGGAAGACTTAATTGCTGCAAGGCACTAAAAACAGATGGCCTTCAACAGGTGGTTACAAAGTATGAATTTGATGGATTAATTCTAGGAATTAGAAGTGACGAGGAAGGTTCGCGGTCAAAGGAAAGAGTATTTAGTGAAAGAAATAAGGATTCGGAATGGGATTATACTAATCAAGCACCAGAACTTTGGGATCAATTTAAAACTGATTTTCCAAAGGGCAATCATATTAGAGTTCATCCAATACTTCATTGGAGTGAAATTGACATATGGGCTTATATACAGAGAGAAAATATACCAATTATAGATTTGTATTTTGCTAAAGACGGCAAAAGATATAGAAGTCTTGGTTGCGCTGAGTGTACTGGTAAGATAGATTCTACGGCTACGACTATTGATGAAATTATTGAAGAACTAAAAAACACTACAACAGGTGAACGCGCAGGTAGAGCTCAAGATCAAGAGGATGCTTACGCAATGCAAAAGCTTCGTAAAGATGGGTATATGTAAGGGAGGGGTTTATTACTAATGGAAAATACAAGAGAAGTATTAAGAATAGTTACGGTAGGACACGTAGATCACGGCAAGTCTACAGTAATTGGAAGATTGCTTTATGATACAAAATCATTGCCAGAAGGTGCAATAGACAGAGTTAAAAAAATTGCTAAAGAAAAAGGTAAACCATTTGAATATGCATACCTATTAGATGCTTTTGAAGAAGAACAAAAACAAGGAATAACAATCGATACAACTTCTCTTCAATTTCATACAGACATGCGGGATTATGTAATTATAGATGCTCCAGGACATGTAGAATTTCTTAAAAACATGATTACAGGGGCAGCTAGCGCTGAAGCTGCACTTTTAATAATTGATGCGGAAGAAGGAATTCAAGAACAATCTAAAAGACATGGTTATATACTTTCTCTTTTAGGGATTAGGCAGGTGTGCGTTGTAGTTAATAAAATGGATCTTATTGATTATAGCCAGGAAAAGTTTAATGTTATAAAAAATGAAATGAATGCTTTTTTAAATAATCTAAATGTACACCCTATGAGTTATATCCCTATATCAGCATTTTACGGTGAAAATTTAACTTCAAAATCCGATAAATTATCTTGGTATAAGGGGGAAACTGTGCTTGAAGCATTAGATTTATTTACCCAAGAAACAGGCCTCGAAGCAAAACCTCTAAGATTACCTATACAAGATGTATATAAGTTTGATAATAGGAGAATAATTGCAGGAAGAGTAGAGGCAGGTACACTTAATATTGGGGATGAGATTCTTATTTCACCAGAAAATAAAACTACAAAAGTTAAAACTATTGAATATTTTGTAGAAAAAGATAATGTAAAAACTGTAAGTGCAGGTATGTCGGTAGGTATTACTTTTGAAGATGAATTTTTTAATAAAAGAGGAGAAATAATCTCTCATAAAAAAAATACACCTATTGTCTCAAATATTTTTAAGACCAATATATTTTGGATGGGGAAAAGCAATTTTGTAAAAGGTAGGAAATATAAGATAAAGCTTGTAACTCAAGAAGTGGAATGTGAAATTGTATCGTTTAATAAAGTTATAGATGCAACTACTTTAGGTACTTACGAAAATGCACTTGAGGCAAAAACTAATGATGTAGCTGAAGTTACTATAAAAACAAAGGAGAATATATGCTTTGATAAATTTTCAGATAACCAAAACACTGGTAGATTTGTAATAGTGGATGGTTATGATGTAAGTGGTGGTGGAATTATTTCAGGCGCTATTGATCCTGATGAAGTAACGGTGACTAGCTTTATTAAAGGTGAAATTAAGATTCCAATAAATTGTTTTGATGAATATTATTATGATATTAAAACAGCAGAAGTTAAAAAGAACTTGTCAAAAGTCGTGCAATATAACATTTGTGATAATGTACCTTTCCTTGGAGAAAGTTATGATTTTAAAGAAAACTTCGATGTAATAGTATTAAATGCTAGCATTGTTGCTAAAATAAGAGCTGGTAAGTTAATGGATGTTATCTCAATAGATAAGTATTCTTATGAGGCCGTAGTCACTATTAATGAAAATGGGTTTGGTATCAATATAGGCGCTGATAAAGATTTATTGGACTATATCGCTGATTACGAAAAAGGCATTAACGATATTTTTGCAAATAAATGGCTTAATTTCACTAAATATAGAACTATAAAGTTTAGAGATATTATAGAAGAAATAGTAGAATACGAGATTTAAATCAAAAAGGAGGGGTATAATCCTCCTTTTAATTTATGAAAAGAATAACTATTTTTATCGGATTTTACATGATTATTGATGCAACAAATAAAGATGTGTATAATTAATATAGGTGTATTAAATAATAAGACATTGTATTGTAGATTATAAGTTACTAAACAAAAAATCCATAGTTTAGTAGCTTTTTTATATTATAAGAAAGTGAAATTTATTTTATAAAGAATAAGAGGAGAGTTTAATGAAAAGTTTGGAGTTGTTAAAAAAAGAACTAGCTAGAATTGATGGGAAAAGTTATAGGTTGTACAAGGAGTTAGAGGGAGAGTATGATTTTGGGGGTTTTGCACTTTGCATAGATCATGTTCAAGGTGATCCTTTTGCATCACCATCAAGAATTAGGGTAATAGTAAATCAGAGGGTTGCTAAATTTCCAAAGGAGACTTTTGATTATAAAATAAAAAATATTGCAGTAGCTGATTATTTAACAAGAGAATTTTATTCTAATATAAATAAGTGCTGCGTAAAAGTTTTTGGATCTGGGAAGAGTGGATTAATAGCTATAAGCAAATGTCCACAAGAGATACTAAATAGAACTTCAATAATTATAGATGAGGATAAAATAGAAGCAAGGTTTTATGTTGGATTTCCAGCGAGAGGAAGAAGCGTTTTATCAAGAGAGCTTGAGAAAATTTTGTATAATGTTATACCAAATATTGTAGAGAGGACTTTAATGTATAAAAATATTAATAGTGAAAAATTAATAAGCAGAGTAAATTTAGTAGAAGATCAAGAGCATATAAGAAGGTCGCTTGCAAGTAGAGGGCTAGTTGCATTTGTAGCCAATGGATCAATGCTGCCGAGAGAAAGTGGAATATCTACAAAAGCATTAAAAGCTGGCATGGTATTTGCCTCACCAAAGGAATTAGAAGTAGAGTTTAATACAAAGAGCCGTGGCAAAATTTGCGGAATGGGAATAAAAAAAGGTATAACGCTTATAGTAGGTGGAGGATATCATGGTAAATCAACATTATTAAAAGCAATAGAGCTTGGAGTTTATAATCATATTGAAGGTGATGGTAGAGAGTTTGTTATAACAGATGAATCAGCTTTAAAAGTAAGGGAAGAAGATAGTAGATGCGTCACTAAAACGGATATATCACTATTTATTAGTAACTTACCTAACGGGAAAGACACTGTAGAATTCTCTACGCAGAACGCAAGTGGGAGTACATCACAAGCGGCGAGTATTATTGAGGGGATAGAAAGCAGCGCTAAGGTATTTTTAATAGATGAAGATACTTCAGCTACTAATTTCATGATGAGAGATGATTTAATGCAAAAATTAGTTTGCACAGAAAAGGAACCAATCACACCGTTTATTGAAATAGTGGGATCTTTATATAATCAGAAAGGTATTTCAACAATAATGGTAGTAGGAAGCTCTGGAGATTTTTTTGATGTAGCGGATTCTGTAGTGCAATTGGATAATTATGAGGCCGAGGACGTCACAAAAAAGGCTAAAAAACTAAGTAGTGGTCATATTACAAAAAGAATTAACGAAAGAAATTTAAAAATAGATATCTCATTTAACAGAGTAGTTAAAGCCGGAACTATTTCACAAGGAGAAAGGGGAGTTAAAATCAAAACAATGGGGCTCAATATATTGTGTATAAACAGAGATGACATAGATTTAAGAGCTGTAGAGCAAATAGTTGATAGTGAACAAGTAAATGCTATAGGCACAATTATGAAATGGGCAGAGGTAAATATTATGAATAAGGGCCTAAGATTTGAAAGTATGGTTGATGATATAATTTGTAAAATAAAGAAAAATGGGTTAATATCCATGGATAAATTAAAAGGTGGAAGTGGAGATTTAGCCATGCCGCGAAAGCAAGAAATAATGGCAGTATATAATAGGTACAGAAACCTAAAAATATAAAAAGATATAACTAGAATTTGGAATAAAAATAAATCAATGACATTTTTATTTATTGCATTTTTTTTAAAAATCCTGTATTCTTATGAATAATGAAGTAGATTAAAGGCTAAAACAGGGGGTAACAAATGTGAAAAAATTTAAACGAGTACTAGTAGCAAACAGAGGCGAAATTGCTATAAGAATTTTTAGAGCTTGTAATGAACTTGGGATTCGTACGGTGGCGATTTATTCCAATGAAGATAAGTATTCACTTTTTAAAACTAAGGCAGACGAAGCTTATTTAATTGGAAAAAGCAGAAGTCCTGTTGAGGCATATCTAAATATTGAGGAGATAATCAGTATTGCGCTTAAAAAAGGTGTAGATGCAATTCATCCAGGGTATGGATTCTTATCAGAGAACCCTGAATTCGCGAAAAAATGTGCAAAAGCAGGTATTGAATTTATCGGGCCTACAGCTGAAATGATGGATAAACTTGGAGATAAGATTAAATGCAAAATTGTGGCAAAATCATTAGGAGTTCCTACGATACCTGGTTATGAAAAAGAAATTGAAACAGTAGACATTGCAAAGAAACTCGCAGGGGAATGTGGATATCCTATTATGTTAAAGGCAGTTGCTGGCGGCGGCGGACGAGGCATGAGAATTGTAAGAAATGAAGGCGAATTAGCCTCTGCTTATAGAAGTGCTAAAAGTGAAGCAAAGAAAGCGTTCGGTATCGACCATTTATTTATAGAAAAATATTTTGAAAAGTCTAAACATATAGAAGTACAGGTTCTTGGAGACAAGTTTGGTAATATTGTTCATTTATTTGAAAGAGATTGCTCTATTCAAAGAAGACATCAAAAGGTTGTAGAGTACAGTCCTGCTTTTTCAATATCAGAAGAAAAAAGAAATGAAATCTGCAATGATGCATTAAAAATAGCTAAATCAGTAAATTATAGAAGTGCTGGAACTTTGGAGTTCTTAGTAGATACTTATGGGAATCATTATTTTATAGAAATGAACCCTAGAATTCAAGTTGAACACACCGTTACAGAAATGGTAACAGGTATTGATATAGTTCAAAGCCAAATACTTATAGCAGAAGATTATGCTTTAAATTCCTCTAAAATAGGAATTTCGTCTCAAGAAGATGTTGTGCTTCGAGGATATTCTATTCAGTGCAGGATAACAACAGAGGATCCTTCTAATAATTTTGCACCGGATACTGGAAAAATAGAAGAATATAGAACAGGTTCTGGCTTTGGAATAAGGCTTGATGGCGGTAATGGTTTTGCAGGGGCGGTAATTAGCCCTTACTATGATAGCCTTTTGGTAAAAAATATATCATGGTCTAGAACTTTTCAAGATGCTATAAGAAAATCTATAAGAGCTGTTGAGGAAACTAGAATTACAGGAGTAAAGACTAATATAGGTTTTCTAATTAATGTATTAAATCATCCTACTTTTTTGAAGGGCGAATGTAATACAAGTTTTATTGAAGAAAGTCCAGAATTAATTTCCATTGCACCTAAGGAAGATGAGGAAGGCAGAGTGTTAAAATTTATTGGAGACAAAATGGTAAATGAAGTAAGTGGAATTAAAAAGCTTTATGATGTGCCGGTAGTTCCTAAAATTATAATGCCAAATAAACTTAGTGGGACAAAACAGATTTTAGATATGCAGGGTACGGAAGGTCTTTTAAACTGGATTAAAAATCAAAATAAATTACTGTTAACAGACACCACAATGAGAGATGCTCATCAATCTTTAATGGCAACTAGAATGCGAACGAAGGATATGTTAAAAATAGCAAGTGCTACCTCTGTTTATGGAGGAGATTTGTTTTCCCTTGAGATGTGGGGAGGAGCTACTTTTGATGTAGCATACCGCTTTTTAAACGAATCGCCCTGGGAAAGATTAACACAGCTACGATCGAAAATTCCTAATGTGCTTTTCCAGATGCTACTACGTGGAGCAAATGCAGTAGGCTATAAAAATTATCCTGATAATGTAATCCGTGAATTTATTAAAGAATCTGCAGATACAGGCATTGATGTTTTCAGAATTTTTGATTCTCTAAACTGGCTAAAAGGAATGGAAGTTTCAATAGATGAAGTTATTAAAAGTGGTAAAGTTGCAGAAGCTTGTATTTGTTACACAGGAGACATCTTAAATGATAAAAAAGATAAATATAATTTGGATTATTATATTAAGCTAGCAAAGGAAATTGAGAAAACAGGAGCTCATATTTTAGGAATAAAAGATATGTCAGCACTGCTTAAACCTCATGCTGCGTTTAAGTTAATAAATGCACTAAAGCAAGAAGTAGGAATGCCTATTCATCTTCATACCCATGATACTACAGGAAATGGAGTTGCTACAGTTTTGATGGCGGCTCAAGCAGGCGTTGACATTGTAGACACTGCTTTTAACAGTATGTCAGGGCTTACAAGTCAACCAGCTTTAAATTCAGTTGTTGCAGCACTTAAGAATACTGACAGGGATACTGGGATAGAACCCAAAGGAATTCAGGAAATTTCAGATTATTGGGATGCAGTAAGACCAGTTTATGACCAATTTAAATCAGATTTGAATTCTGGTTCCGCTGAAATTTATCGATATGAAATTCCAGGAGGCCAATACTCTAATCTCAAACCACAAGTAGAAAGTTTCGGACTTTCACATAAATTTAATGAAATTAAAGAACTGTATAAAGAAGTAAATGAAATGGTAGGGGATATTGTAAAGGTAACTCCATCCTCTAAGATGGTTGGAGACTTTGCAATATTTATGCTTCAAAATGACCTTACACCAGAAAATATATACGAAAAAGCTACTAATATGTCTTTCCCAGATTCCGTTGTAGCATACTTTAAAGGCATGATGGGTCAACCAATGGGAGGATTTCCAGAAAAACTTCAGATATTAGTTTTAAAGGGTGAGAAGCCAATTACATGTAGACCGGGTGAATTACTCCCTGATGAGGATTTTAGCAAGATAGAGAAACACCTAATAGAGAAATTTAATATTGCTCCAAATAAAAAAGACGTACTAAGCTATTCATTATACCCTGAGGTATTTGATGGCTATATAAAATATGTTAAGGAGTTTGGAGATTTAAGTAGAATCGGAAGCGATGTGTATTTCCACGGGCTCAATGAGGGTGAAACCTGCGAATTCGAAATTGCTGAAGGAAAAACCTATATGATAAAGTTGCTTCACATTGGTAGATTGGATTTAGAGGGTAACAAAGTTCTTGTTTTCGAGGTGGATGGAAATAGACGCGAAATAAAAATAAAAGATAGAAACAATAAAGCGTTGCAAGATTTCCAAGGACCAGAAATGGCAGATTCATCAAATCCTTTAGAAATCGGAGCACCTATACCAGGAAGTATTTTAGCCATTCTTGTAGCAGAAGGAGATACAATAACTGAAAATCAACCATTGATGACAGTGGAGGCTATGAAAATGGAGACAAGGGTAAGCGCCAGTGTAACAGGAGTGATTGAGTCAATTAATGTTATTGAAGGACAACAGGTAAAGGCTGGAGAACTTTTAATAAATTTAAAATAGCTTAGAAAATTAGCAAATAAAACTCAAATAAGAGTAAAAAAAACACTAAAGTTTTTAAGCTTTAGTGTTTTTTACTCTTATTTTTTTGTTAATTAAGGTTTAATGCACGTTTGAAACTAATTTATGAATTTTTAAGAAAATATTTATATAAAAAGATTATATTGGTTATTGCGTTCGAATATAAATTATAAGACATGAAGTTTATATGATGAGGGAGAAATCAAAATTTATGAAAAGAGAGGATGAAGAATAATGAAAAAGTTATCAATAACCTTAGCGTTTGTTATGATTGCTTCCATGTCTTTTATCGGATGCAGTAAATCTACTGAGCCAAAAGTAACAACTATTCAGTTTATGGAGACTCTAACCAGTCCTGAGAGGACTAAATTTGTAAAAGAGCTTATATCTGATTTTGAATTAAAGAATAAAGATGTAAAAGTGGAACTAATCTCTGAGCCATGGGAACAAGCCCATGATAAAATCATTACAATGTCAGCTGCAAATCAACTGCCAGATGTAATGGAAATGGCTGCAAATTGGGCTTCTGAAATCGGTGCAACCGGAAAGCTTGAAGATTTAGGGCCATATTATAATAAATGGGACAAAAAGGATACATTGACAGAGAAAAGCCTTAAGCTTGGTAAAGCATACAAAGACACATTGTATGTCGTTCCTCATAGTTTATATTTCCAGGCAATGTATTATAGGAACGATTGGTTTAAAGCAGCAGGTGTTGATGTTCCAAAAACAACAGAGGATTTCTTTAATACTGCAGAAAAAATCACGGATAAATCAAAAAACAGGTATGGATATTCATTCAGAGGAGGAGCGGGAAGCTGGACCCTTATGTCGAACTTCATTATGACTAATGGAGGATTTACAAATTACTTTGATGAAAATGGTAAATGTGTGTTTAGAAAACCTGAATCCGTTGAAACATTTAAGAAATTCACTGATATGTATCTAAAGGCTGCTCCAAAGGATGCTCTTAACTGGGGATATGCGGAAACAGTTGATGCATTCACATCAAGTAATACAGCCCTAATCATACAGGACTCTGAAGTAATAAAATCATGTGAAACAAAAATGGACAAAGGAACATTTGAAACAGGATTATGTCCTGTAGGTCCTGATGGCAAGAGATATTTACAAGGAGGATACATTGGGTTCTCAATGCCATCTGCTTCATATAAGAAAGAAGCTTCTTGGAAATTCATTTCTTATATGATGAGCCCTGAAGTTAACCTTAAATGGGGTGTTAAAAACTCTGTAATTCCTGCAACAAAAGTACCTAATGATAGCGCTGAGTTTAAAAAAGGTTATATTTCTGCATATACAAATACTTTAGAAGATTCCAATACAGTATTGTTCAGCGCTCCTGAATATTTGCCAGAATGGCGAGAATTTACAGGAAAGATTGCTGGGCAGGAACTTCAGTCATATCTCTTGAAAAAGCAAACTGCAGAAAAAACTATGAATAATATATCTACGTATTTAGAAAATGCAAATGCGAAATACAATAAAAAAAGTAGTATTAAATAAAGAGAAATGGAAAAATTATCAATTTCTCTTGATAGGAGGTAGTAGTTTGGACAGTAAAAAATCATTAGCACAAAAAAAACGGGTTATAAACAGTGTTAAGAAAAAGAATATTGAGCCTTATTTATATATAATGCCGGGATTAGTATTAATGTTTGTTTTTATTGGATATCCAATTGCAAAGGGGATAGCAACCTCCTTCTATCATTATAGGCTAAATGATCCCAATATTTACTTTAATGGTTTTGAAAATTACAAAGCAATACTTGCAGAAAAAGATTTTTGGAAGATTTTAAAAAATTCATTCTGGTGGGTTGCAGGTTCGATAAGTTTCCAGTTTACATTTGGGCTAATTTTGGCTCTGCTACTAAATAGAAAATTTAAATTTAGGGGCTTATATCAGGCCTTAGTTCTTGCGCCTTGGGCAGTACCTGGCTTTTTAATAGGACTTATATGGAAATGGCTACTTAATGGGCAATATGGAGTTATAAATGATATTTTTATTAAATTGCATTTAACAAAAGAGCCTATTTCATTCTTGGCACAATTAAATACTGCACTTCCAAGCACAATAGTGGCAAATATTTGGTATGGTATACCGTTTTTCACCATAATGATTTTGGCTGCACTTCAGTCAATACCGTTGACTTTATACGAATCTGCAGAAATAGATGGTGCAGGAAAAGTAGCAAAATTTTTCAAAATAACTTTGCCATACATAAAACCCACTATCATTACAACTTTGCTGCTTAGAGTCATATGGATATTTAGTTTTGCAGATATTATATATATAATGACAAATGGTGGGCCTTTGAATTCATCAAATAATTTGGCTTCTTATATTATTTTTAAAGCATATAAAGCCCTTGATTTTGGTCAGGCGTCAGCTATAAGTGTCATATTTTTAGTAATACTACTCATATATACTGTACTTTATCTAGCAATTACGAAATTTGATAAAGCGGGTGATTTTTAATGAACAAGGAAAATAAATTAAGCAGAGCATTGACATACTTTTTAATGGTAGCATTCTTTATTTTTATGACTTCCCCTATCATCTGGATATTTATTACATCAGTAAAGTCAGTTAAGGAGATAGTGACTATACCTATAACATACTTTCCAAAACACTTTACTTTAAAAAATTATGAAAGTATATTAAAAACTACAAACTTTCCAGTATACTTTAAAAATAGTGTGATTGTAGGTACTACTGCATCAATAGGGACTTTGATTATATCACTATTTGCAGGATATTCTCTGGCAAGGTTTAAATTTGCAGGTAAAAAACTTACCCTCTTTCTATTCCTTGCAACTCAGATGGTTCCTGTGGCAGCGATTATAGTGCCTATATTTATGCTTTTTTCAAAATTAGGCCTTATAAATAATTTGCTGGGACTAATAATAATTTATATAGTTTTGAACATCCCTTTTTGCACTATGATGATAAGGGGATTTTTCGAAAAAATACCTTATACTTTGGAAGAAGCTGCAATGATTGATGGATGTTCAAGAATACAAGCATTGATAAAAATAATACTTCCTGTAATGAAACCAGGTATTATTGCAACTTTTGTTTTTGCTTTTATGGGAGCATGGAATGAATTATTCTTCAACACTCTGTTTATAAGCCGTGAAGGCCTTAAAACTCTGCCAACAGGGATTAATGCTTTTATCGGGAAATATGATATAGACTGGGGAATGATGACAGCAGGTTCTGTTATTGCTTTAATACCTATATTCATTATGTTTGGTGTTATCCAAAAATATCTGGTAGGGGGTCATACTGACGGTGCTGTCAAAGGATAATAATTTTATCTATTGTTGTGTATAGACAAGTAAGAGATTATATAACAAGATGATGCACCTAGATATAGGTGTATTTTTTATATTTAGGGTAGTGAGCTACAGTATACATAAGGATAAAATTAGGAAAATATTAATAGTTTGGTAATTATTGAGCTAAAATTTGACTTATTACTATATTTACGAGTGAATTTTTTGTGGTATAATGTAAATTAATAAAGAAATAGGAGGGTTTTCAATGGCAATACTTACGTCTATTAAAGATGCTTTAAATGCGAAGCAATATAAATCTGAGGTTGAAAAACTAATCGAGGAAAATAAAAATTTGAAATATATAAAATTAACTCCAACTCAAATGGGAATGAGTCAAATTTTATCTAAAACTAAAGAACTTGAAGCAGAGCTCGAAGGATATGATAATATAATTAAAACAAAAGCAAAAGACATACAAGAACTTAAAACAGAATATAATGATCAAGCTGTGTATCAGTCTAGAGAGTTTGAACAAAAATCGAATGAATATGATGATTTAATTAAGCTGAAATGTAAAGAGCTTGAAGATAAATCAGCAGAATACGATTGCATAATTGAAAACAAGAGTAAAGAATATGATGATCTAATTCAGCTAAAAGGTAAAGAACTTGAAGGCAAATCAACAGAATACGATGGATTAATTGAAAACAAAAGTAAAGAGTATGATAATTTAATCCAGTTAAAAGATAAAGAACTTGAAGATAAATCAACAGAGTATGATGACTTTATTGAAATGAAAAGCAAAGAATATGAGGATATGTTCAAACTAAAAGCTAATGAAATTGAACAGAAATCAAATGAATATGAAGTTTTAATTGAAACTAAAACAAAATTCATTGAGGAACTTAATGCAGAATATAACGATATAAAAACATGTGTGGATAGCTTAAAGTCTCAAATAATAAATTTAGATGATGATATTTTAATGCAAAGTTTTGGAGTTTATAAATCTGAATATAATTTAATGAATTCAGAAAAATGTTCTACAATGCTTCAGGATATAAGAGAAAAGCAAATTGAGATGATAAAATCAAAGGAAGCTATAGAATTTAAGCAGTGGATTGTTAATGGAAGTATAAAAGAAGGCAATCAACTAGTTGGAGATATGACAGAGGATATGATTAAATTAGTCCTTAGGATTTTTAATGATGAGTGTGATTCTATAATTGAAAAGGTTAAATTTAGTAATATAGAAATGATAGAAAATAGAATCAAAAAATTCTTTGAGGATTTAAATAAGCTTGGGAATATAACACAAGTTAAAATAGCTCCTAAATATTTGGATACTAAACTAGAAGAACTTTATCTTTCTTATGAATATAAACTTAAAAAACAGGAAGAAAAGTAAAATAATGGTTGTGTGATAACCTTAGAAGAACTATAATGAAGCTATAACAAAAATGCATTATTTATGAAAGTAATTATTAAAATTAAAATTTAAACGTCAAATTAAGGCGTTTATTTATAAGGAGGAATATAAATGAAAAAAACAGTAAAAAAGAAAAAAATAGGATTACTTCCTAGACTTATTATCGCTATCATATTAGGTATCATTTTAGGAAAAATACTTCCAGGAACAGGGATTAGGATTTTTGCAACATTCAATGGACTATTCGGTCAATTTTTAGGTTTTGCTATACCGCTTATAATTATAGGATTTATAGTACCTGGTATAGGTGATCTTGGTAGTGGGGCTGGTAAAATTCTAGCTTTAACTGCAGGAATAGCGTATGCATCTACTATAATTGCCGGATCAATAGCATACTTTGCAAATATTACTATTCTTCCAATGTTTTTAAAACCTGGAGCACTAGGCGCAAATTTTGGTAGTAGTGAGAGTGGGCTTGCTAAAGCCTTTATTGAATTTAAAATACTACCTTTAATGGATGTAATGACTGCTTTAGTTCTTGCATTTACAATAGGTATAGGAATTGCTGCAATAAAATCTACTGCCATAAAGAGTGTTATGAAGGAATTCCAAGAAATTATAAGTAAACTGATTTCTGGAATAATAATTCCACTACTACCTATATACATTATGGGTACTTTCGCAAATATGACTTATGCTGGTCAAGTTGAATCTATATTAAAGGTATTCTCAAAAGTATTCATTTTAGTTATTTTACTTCACATTATAGTAATTGTTCTTCAATATGTAGTTGCTGGAAGCATATCAGGTGCTAATCCATTCAGATTAATTAAGAAAATGATTCCTGCATATTTAACAGCTATAGGAACTCAATCATCTGCAGCAACTATTCCTGTTACTCTTGCTCAAACTAAAAAAAATGGGGTAAGTGATGGAGTAGCTGATTTTGTAATACCACTTTGTGCAACTATACATCTTTCAGGTAGCACAATAACTTTGGTAAGTTGTTCTCTTGCAATAATGATGTTAAATGGTATGAATTATGGTTTTGGAACTTTCTTTGGATTTATTTTAGCATTAGGAGTTACAATGGTAGCGGCTCCCGGAGTTCCTGGCGGAGCGGTTATGGCATCACTTGGACTTCTTCAAAGTATGCTCGGATTCAATGAAACATTGACATCGCTTATGATAGCTCTATATGTAGCCCAAGATAGTTTTGGTACTGCTTGCAACATAACTGGAGATGGAGCAATTGCTGTTATAATAAATAAAATCTCAGGACATAAACTTGAAACTCCAAAAGAAAAAGATGCTATTGCTTAGATATTATGGTAAATTAAATATAGTGATATATTTTTAGTGTAAATAGTAATAGCATTATAAGAACAGGAGGACGAAATATGGAATTAGATTTGAAATTTCAAAAGTTAAAGGAGATTCTTCAAGATTTAGAAAGTGTAGCGGTAGCGTATTCTGGGGGTGTTGATAGCACGTTTCTTTTAAAGGTAGCAGCTGATGTTTTGGGGAATAGGGTTATAGCAATAACGGCAAAGTCATCAACATACCCGGAAAGAGAATTTAAGGAAGCTGTTAAATATATTGAAGGTATCGGGGCAAAGCATATAGTCATAATTTCGGAAGAATTAGAAATTGAAGGATTTGCTAAAAATCCTGTTAATAGGTGCTATTTTTGTAAAAAAGAACTTTTCTCAAAGATTAGAAAAGTTGCTGATGATAATAACATTAATGCAGTTTTAGATGGTTCGAATGTTGATGACTCTTCCGATTACAGACCGGGAATGAAGGCAGCTAAGGAATTAAAAGTTATTAGCCCATTAAAGGATGCTGGCTTTACGAAAAATGATATAAGAGCACTGTCAAAGAGATTGGGTGTACCTACTTGGGACAAGCCAGCATTTGCATGTCTATCCTCAAGATTTCCATATGGCAATGAGATAACGGTGAAAAAACTAAGTATGGTTGAAAAAGCCGAACAGTTTTTATTGGATTTAGGGTTCAGACAGATAAGGGTAAGGCACCACGGAGATATAGCAAGGGTAGAGGTTAATGTTGAAGAAAGAAATAAATTTTTCAATATTGAAATGATGGATAAAGTTGGAAACAAATTGAAAAGTATTGGTTTTAAATATGTAACCCTTGATTTGTTAGGCTATAGAACTGGAAGTATGAACGAAGTACTTAGCGTAGCAGAAAGAAATTCAGTAAAAGCTCTTGATTAAAATCAAGAGCTTTTTTATTAATAGTTGCTACTATATCAAAGATTGTTTTATCTAAATAAATTTAATTTTCATGAAATATTTTTTATAGCAAGTAAAAAATATATACTAATTTACGTTTATATGGTAAAATGTGGTAGAGGAAATTTAATATAGACTAACTGCAATTGGTAGGAACTTAAAGACAAAAACTAGCCATATTATAGAGGTATTGTTACCAAATGTTAAGGAAGTTATAAAACAATAGAAAGAAGGAGAGTTTATGAATAAATATTGGTGGAAAGAAAGTGTAGTTTACCAGATTTACCCAAGAAGTTTTAAAGATAGTAATGGCGACGGAATCGGAGACTTAAGAGGAATAATAGAAAAACTTGATTATCTTGAGGAACTAGGAATTGATGTAATATGGTTGTCGCCTGTTTATGAATCACCTAATGATGATAATGGATATGATATAAGTAATTACCAGGGGATAATGAAAGAATTTGGAACCATAGAGGATTTTGATTTATTGCTATCACGAGCTCATGATAGAAAGATTAAGATAATGATGGATCTTGTCGTAAATCATAGTTCTGATGAGCATAAATGGTTTATTGAGAGTAAGAAATCTAAAACAAATAAATATAGAGATTATTACATTTGGAGGGATGCAAAAGATAGCTTGCCTCCCAATAATTGGGGATCGTGCTTTAGTGGTTCTGCTTGGGAATTAGACCCTCAATCACAAATGTATTATTTACACTTATTCTCGAAAAAACAACCAGATTTAAATTGGGAGAACGAAAATTTAAGAAAAGAAATCTTTGGTATGATGGAATGGTGGCTAGAAAAAGGAATTGATGGTTTCCGTATGGATGTTATTAATATGATTGGAAAAGATCAAAGCTATCCTGACGGTATTCTTAATGGAGATAATAACTATGCAGATCCAGGTAATTTCAGCAAAAATCATCCAAAGGTTCATGATTATTTACAAGAAATGAATAAAGAAGTATTAAGCAAGTATGATGTTATAACTGTTGGCGAAACGCCAGATGTAACACCTGCGCAAGCTATCGAATACGTAGATGAAGATAGAAATGAATTAAATATGGTGTTTCAATTTGAACATATGAGTGTAGGAGATGGGCCAGAAGGGAAATGGGGCAAAACAAAATTTGAGCTGAGTGAATTTAAAACTATTATGTCAAAATGGCAAAATGAACTTGAAGCTAAAGGATGGAATAGTCTTTATTTAAATAACCATGATCAACCAAGAATGGTTTCACGTTTTGGAAATGACAATAAATATAGAATTGAATCTGCAAAAATGTTAGCAACCTTTCTTCATATGATGCAAGGTACTCCCTACATTTATCAAGGTGAGGAAATAGGTATGACAAATGTCAAATTTGATAACATCAATGATTACAAAGATATTGAAACACTAAATGCATATAGAGATTTTACTGAAAGTGGTAAGAAAAGTCATGATGAGATTATGAATTCTATTTATAAAAGGGGCAGAGATAACGCAAGAACGCCATTTCAGTGGAATAATAAAAAAAATGCAGGTTTTACTGATGGAACTCCTTGGATCAAGGTAAATCCAAATTATAAATATGTTAATGCGCAATCGCAATTAGAAGATGAAAACTCTATTTTTAATTATTATAAAAAACTTATAAGACTTAGAAAGAATAATGAAATAATAGTATATGGAAAATATACTTTAATTTTGGGGGACCACAAAGATATCTATGCATATAAAAGAGAATTAAAAAATGAGACTCTTTTAGTAATATGTAATTTCTGTGAGAATATTGCTAAGTTTGCTCTTTCCAACAATATAAAATATGAGCATAAAGATCTTCTAATTTCAAATTATATTGTAGAGACTGAGTCCATAGATGAAATTAACCTTAAACCTTATGAAGCAAGAGTATATTTATTAAAATAAGTGAGCTATATAAGTGGAATTAATACTCAAGGTTCGCAACCCTCAAAAACTTGTTAAATAAGGATTTGAGGGTTTTTATTTATAATGATAAATTAGGTGTGCGAATGATTTTCAAAAATCAATATATGAGAAGTAAACTGCTAGAGCATTTAATGTTGGTGGAAAGTAGTAGAAAAAATTGATGATAGATTAAAGCTTCCAACTAGGTTTAAATCGTGGTATAATAAGACAATATTGTAAGAATAATGTAACCCTATTGCTAAAATACTTGGGAGGGAATTATTATGAATTTATTGATTTTAGCCCCAGCTTGTTCCATATTAGCCCTTGCTTTTGCTGGTTATCTTGCAGCTAAAGTACTAAAAAAAGATGAAGGAACAGAGCAGATGAAAAAAATTGCGACTGCTATTAGAAATGGTGCAGATGCATATTTAAAAAGACAGTATACAGGAGTGATTATTTTCTTTGCAGCTATGTTTGTAATACTAGGAATACTTGCATCATTTGGGTTTATTACGCCATTTGCACCTTTTGCATTTATAAGTGGGGGGTTCTTCTCAGGTCTCTCAGGCTTTATAGGGATGAAAATTGCTACCCGTGCAAATGTTAGAACTACACATGCAGCTGGGAAAAGTCTTAATAGTGCTTTAAACGTTGCTTTTTCAAGCGGTGCAGTAATGGGACTTACCGTTGTAGGTCTTGGACTTCTTCATGTTAGTATATTTTATTATTTATTGGATTTTTTCTATAGAGATTTAGAAGCGGGTATAAGAATTCAAAATATAACAAGTGCACTGATTACATGTGGAATGGGAGCTAGTGCAATGGCATTATTTGCACGTGTTGGTGGCGGTATATTTACTAAAGCAGCAGATGTAGGTGCAGACCTTGTTGGTAAGCTTGAAGCAGGAATTCCTGAGGATGATCCAAGAAACCCTGCAGTTATAGCGGATAATGTTGGAGACAATGTTGGAGATGTAGCTGGTATGGGTGCAGATTTATATGAATCCTATGTTGGGTCAATAGTAGCTACTGCTGCTCTTGCCGTAGCAGCTGGACTTGGAGTTTCAGGTGTTACAATTCCTATGATCATAGCAGCTATAGGTATAGTTGCATCTATTATTGGAACCTTCTTTGTTAAATCAGGGGAGAAAGCTGAGCAAAAAAGTCTTTTATCAGCTCTTAGACGAGGTGTTTACGTTAGTTCTGCAATAATTGGGATAGCTACCTTCTTCCTAGTCTGGAATGTACTTGGATGGGATCACATTGGAGTTTACTTTGCAATATTAAGTGGTCTTATAGCAGGTAATTTAATTGGGTTTTGTACAGAGTACTTTACTTCAGACACATACAAGCCTACCCAAAAACTAGCACAAACAACAAAAACCGGTGCAGCAACAGTTATAATAGGTGGTCTTTCACTTGGAATGATGTCTACTTTTCTTCCAGTTGTAATAGTAGCTGTGGCTATAGCAACTAGTTTTTATTTTGCTGGAGGAGCAGTAGATTATAATATGGGGTTATATGGTGTAGGAATAGCCGCAGTAGGTATGCTTAGCACACTAGGTATAACACTTGCTACGGATGCGTATGGTCCTGTGGCAGATAACGCTGGTGGTATTGCAGAAATGACTCATCAAGATCCTATAGTACGAGAAAGAACAGATGCTCTTGATTCTTTAGGCAATACTACTGCAGCTACAGGCAAAGGTTTTGCTATAGGTTCTGCAGCTTTAACAGCTCTTGCGCTTATCGCAGCATATAGAGATCAAGTAGAAATTATTATAAAAAAAGAAAATTTGGATTTTGTTTTTAATTTGTCAGTATTAAATCCCCAGGTTCTTATAGGGTTATTTATAGGTGGAATGGTGCCTTTCATATTTGCAGCACTCACCATGGATGCAGTCGGCACGGCAGCACAACTTATAGTGGTAGAAGTTAGAAGACAATTTAAAGAGATAGTGGGTCTTATGGAAGGTAAAGCAGAAGCTGATTATGCAAGGTGTGTTGATATCTGTACAAAATCAGCTCAAAAGGAAATGATTATGCCGGCACTACTCGCTATTACTATTCCAATAGTAGTTGGTTTACTTTTAGGTGTAAATGGCGTAGTAGGATTACTAGCAGGAGCAACTGTAACAGGTTTTGTACTTGCTATTATGATGGCAAATTCAGGTGGAGCTTGGGATAATGCTAAAAAACATATTGAAGCTGGAAACCTAGGTGGAAAAGGATCAGAGTGTCATAAAGCTGCCGTTGTTGGTGACACTGTAGGAGATCCATTTAAGGATACCTCAGGTCCATCCATAAACATATTGATTAAATTACTTTCAATGGTATCAATAGTATTTGCAGCATTTATTTTGAAGTTCTCAATGTTTTAGATATTACAAAATCAACTGTAAAATACTAATAATAACCACCAATTAAGATGCAAACAGCATCTTAATCGGTGGTTATTCTATTAATTCCTTAAATTCCATATGGCTACGCACATTATCAAAATCTTCCTCATTCTTTGCATTATTTTTTACACTTGGATTAATATCAATAGCTAGTTTTAAATATTTTACGGTATTATTAACATCACCTTTTCTTCCATAGATACTAGCTATACCATAATAGCTCCATTCAAACTTTTCCACTTCTAAATCTTTTTTATACCATATGATAGCTTCATCATAATGATTGTATAATTCATTGGCTAGTGCTTTATTAAATCTTGCATATCCATAATTAGGGTTGAGTTTTAATGATTGATCGATTTGCTGCATACCTTTCTCAAAATTTCCACTGTAAGCTAAGGCAATTCCTTCTACAGCATATGCTTTATAAAAAGTAGGATCTTCTTTTATGACTTGCCTTTCCGTTTCAATAGCTTGCTTATATCTTTTATGAAAAAACTCATCATACCCTTTCTTCCATACCTTTTCTAAGTTTTCTTGTTTTTGATTTATCTGTTGCTGTTTTTTTATTTCTTTTTCTTTTAATTGTTGTTTTTTTATTTCTTCATTTTTATTGTTCGATACAATCACACTGTTATTTTTTATTGTGGCATTAACTATTATACCTATCCATATAGCAGAAAGAATAGCAAACATTATTACCCTAAATTTAAATGATTGTGATTTCATATTTTCCACCGATTCCTTTACTATAATATTTTAAACTTAAACTTTAATATTACGCCATATGATTTTGTTCGTTTTTGACAAGTATATGGTAGAGATACCTATATAATAACAATATATGAATATTTAATATAGTAAAAGTTATTAAGGGCTGTGTTTATTTAAACAAAACATAAAAAAATACCGGAATATATCAAAATACATCGAAATAAACGAAATTAAATGATAGAATAGTAAAAAGATATACAAAATAAATGGTTATATCTAAACAAAAGCTTTAGAACAGACTAAGGCGATGATTTAACATGAAAGAATAATTATTATTATACTTAGGAGGAAAATTAAATGGAAAAAAGAATTAATTTTATAGGATTATTACCTTTGGTATTTTTCTTAATATTGTTTATGGGGGTTGGTATTTTAACGGGAAACTTCTCTAGTATGCCATTATTGCTAGCATTTGTTTTCGCTACTGCTTTTGCTTTATTATTGGATAAAAAAGGAGAGAAAACATCGTTGTCCGACAAGATTGATATATTTGCGAAAGCGGCTGGAGAACCTACTATTATGTTAATGGTAGTTATATTCATATTGGCAGGCGCTTTTTATTCAATTGCAGATGCAATGGGTGCTGTTACTTCCATAGTAAATATGGGATTAAGTGTTTTACCAGCCAATATGATGTTACCAGGTTTATTTATAGTTTGTTCTATTTTATCATTTTCTATGGGCACTTCAATGGGAACTATAACAGCTTTAGCGCCAATAGGAGTTGGTATAGCATCGCAAACGGGTATGGGATTACCTTTGGTATTAGGAACTGTAGTCGGTGGTGCAATGTTTGGGGATAATCTATCTTTTATTTCAGATACAACAATTGCAGCTACAAGAACGCAAGGAGTAAAAATGAGAGATAAATTTAAATCAAACGGTTTAATTATTTTACCCGCTTTTGTTATTACTGTAATAATATTGACTTTTCTATCTGGTGGAAATGTTCAGTTGCAAGCACTTGAATACTCGTTAGTTAGAATAATTCCATATATATCAATTATTGCTAGTGCGGCAATCGGCCTAAATGTTATGGTTGTTTTAGGAATAGGTATAGCTACTGGATCAATAATAGGACTTGCAATGGGTAGTTTTAATATAGTTGAGATGTTTGCAATATTGCAAAGAGGGATGGGCTGGATGGAAGATTTAGCACTGATATCTATTATAGTAGGCGGATTGGTTGGCCTTATGCATTATTATGGGGGGATTGAGTATCTACTAGAAAATTTAGCATCTAAAGTTAAAACAAAAAAAGGAGCAGAAATAGGAATAGCTGCATTAGTAAGCGTGCTAGATATAACTACAACAAATAATACAATATCTATTATTACGGCAGGACCACTCGCAAAGGATTTGTCAGAGAAATATGGGGTTAGTCCAATAAGAGCAGCAAGTATTTTAGATATATTTTCGGCTGGGTTTCAAGGCGTAAGTCCTTATGCAGGGCAAATGCTATTAGCAGCAACAATTGGGAAGATATCACCTATTCAAATTATTCCTTTTTCAATATATTCTTATTTAATGATAGTTTGCGGATTACTTTCAATATTCTTAGATTGGCCCAAAGCCCAAAGTTTTAAATAAACAGGGGCAGTCATGAGAATGGCTTTAGTGGAGTTTTATTCTAGCAATAAGGAAGTAAATCCTAAGTAAGCTGGCACCTATAGAGTAAACACTTTTTTATGTGCTTACCCTATAGGTGCCAGTTTATTTATGCACTTACCCTTATATGAATAATTGTATATCTGATTCGAGAGCATCCTTTAGATAGTCCTTAGCCTCAATTACCTCAAGTTCTGGAATGAGTTCTTCCTTTTTAAGGCCCATAACTTCCATTGAAAGCTTACATCCATAAAACTTAACACCTTTTTTTACAGCACCTTCTAGAAATTTAGAAAGGGTAGGTGTTCCGTCTTCCTTCATCATAGCCTCAAGCATTTTTTTTCCGAAACCACTAAAATTCATGGTGGAAAGGGGTAATTCATCTGGACCTTTTGGAGTCATTGCACCCATAAGTTTCTCCAGCGAAGACTTACCTTCACTTGTATTTATATTTGGATCTCTCAATAAAAGCAGACCCCAAAAGGCGAAAAACATAGACACTTCCATTCCTAATTCTTTAGCTGAATTTGCCAGTATTAATCCAGCTAAAGCTTTGTCATATTCTCCACTAAACATTATAAGACTTAGTTTTTTATTCATTATAGCACCTCATTTTCTTTAGTATGTGTATATATTTACATATTTATTCTTATTCATTAATTGAATTTTTTTATAATGATGGGGAAATAATATAATAAATGTTGCAAAAATATTTATTATATTTAGGAGGATTATTGTATGAATTCTTTAGACAGACTATCAAATAAAAATAAATTTAAAAAAAGAAAACAAAGGGTTTGCCCTATTAACAGTTTAGCAGTGATAGGTGTCGCAATTGGAGGAGCTATTGCAGGTTTGTTCGTTCGAAGTTGTTGTGGCGAAATAAAAAATATTATTATTAGTAATGCAAAAGATATTGAAGAGGATATTGAAGAAGATACAAATACTAAAAGGGATGAAATTAAGCAAACATTGGATAAAGCACTTGATGAATCTGTAGGTGACGTAGGAATTGCAATGGAGAGGGCCTTTGAAGACTTGGAAGATGAGAAACAAAGCAAGGATGAGGTTATAAAATAATATGTATATATTAAATCAACTCCTGCGGAGCTGCACAGCATCGAAGAAGATGAATTGACGACTTCAGAAGGAGATTAATACCGCACTTATAGAAGTAGGAGACTTTCCTTCTGAAATGTCGTTAAACTTTGAGTTATAAAAAATGATTATATGCTAATAGTTAAGAAAGAGGATTAAAAACAACAGAGATTGGAAGCTTCTAGAAGCTTCCAATCTCTGTAAATGGTAAGAACTTTTTGAACAGTCTTATTTATGTCTGTTTAATGATTTTAGCTACTGTATTATATATTTTTACCTTTTTCTTTAAGAAATGATAATAACATTTTTTTATTAGTATTAATAATAAGTTCTTCAGGCATATTTATATCTCTAAGTAATTTTTCTACAACACTAAAATTTCCTATAGAATAGCAGAAATGAGCATCACTGTTTACAATAATCCTTACTCCAAATTCTTTGCAAAGTTTTAGAATTTTAAGACAGTTTTTGTCACTGCCTTTTCTTGAAGTTACAAAAGAGCTATTATTTATTTCGATTAGTATATTTTTTTCTTTTGCTTTTTTTACGATTTCTTCCGCATGTATAGGGAATTTAGGATTTCCCATATGTCCTAAAATATTCACATAAGGATTATCCATAGCTTTTAAAATAGTAGCTGTATTTAAGTCTGCACTCTTTTCACCTTCCATTAGAGGTTCATGCATGCTTGCTATCATTATGTCAAGAACATTTTGTAGCTTTACTGGTATATCAAGATTACCTTCATAATCAATTATATTAGCTTCACATCCGTAAAGCATTTTAACACCGTATAATTCTCTTGGCAGCACTTTAAAATTTTCAAAATACCAAGGGTCGGGAGCTCCTGGCATATTAGGACCGTGATCTGTAACTCCTAATATCTCAAGACCTTTCTCACTAGCATATTTCGCATTCTCCATTAAAGTACTATATGCATGGCCACTAACTATAGTATGGGTATGTAAATCAGCAATAAACTTCATAAAATCTCTCCTCTCACTTTTCCATCTGTATATATTTAATTGTATCCCAAAATCCATGCTAGTGCTTAAAAAGGGGATATATTTTACTTATATTACTCTGAATTCTCCACCATAAACATTGAAACCTATCACGACTACTACAAATAATACTACAATATATATTACTTCAAATAAATTTCCAGTATCAGAGCCTGTGGTAATATGTGGTGGGAATTTAAGTTTAAACTTACCTATTTTTTCTAATATATTAACAAATTTATTATGAATACCTAATTTTTTCAATAACTGCGCAAGAAACCTGGGTATTGAAAGTATTGGTACTCCTTCTTTAGTAAATATATCAGCCCAATAAATATGACTTATATATCCAACGAAAAAACACCCCGTTAAATATTCATAGCCTAATTTATTAAATACATATGAAGCTGAAATAGTAAAAATAGTAACGCCTTCTATTGAGTGCAAAAATGTTCTGTGTGGGAATATTGCTATACAAATTAATAAAATACAAATAAGATAAATAAATGCATCGTTTAAATTAGTAACGTTATACATTGCTAAAATTGCACTCGAACCAATATAAGTTATAAGCATGGTCGACCTTTTGAAATTATTTGTTCCTTTACTAATTGTGGCGGAGAATTTCTTATAAACTAAACCAATGATAGGAATCCTTTTATAATACCTATCATTGGTGATTCCTAAAACTATAAAAAGGAAAGACATAAAATATGTGAATATCTCAGCATATTTACCTATATATTTTATCATTGTTAACTCTTGTACAATAGTTTTTGAATACCACAAAATCAGTGCCCCAAGTCCAATACTTAATAATAATTTTAGTAATAACTTTAATGATTTTTCCATATTATTTATTACTTTAGTACTTGTGCCTGAAAGTGGGTTCATTTGGTTTATCTTACTATTTTGACTATCTGCATCAACAAGTAATCCCGCCAGAGAGGCAGTTCCAAGGCCAATAATGCTTATTCCCATTGGAACATGTATATATTTATTGTTGAATATTGGCATTGAATTAATTAAAGGTATTGTCGCTACTATAGCATATGATAATATCGCTATTTTTTGGTGTGATCGCCCATTCATCTTATGTACTCCTTACTTCCGTTGATGTCATTGTAAATTTTTTTATAAATTACATTACATATTGTTTTTTAAAAACTTAATTATATAACTTAATGTGTGAAAATCACAATTTAAATCGGATTTAATGATATTTAATCCTTTAATTAAGGTATCCTCATCAAAGTTCTCTAATAATATTGTTAAATTTATCATGTTAATGCCACCATCTTTTGTATCTAGAACCCTTGCAGCCTTTACATATTTATTTTTCATTGCATCTAGAATAGCTATTTTAAGGTCCTCACTAATTTCAAATTGTGGCATTTCATCAAAAATTTTGATGTCTGAGTTTTTAATGCTAAGATTCTTAGCTTTTGTAACATCAGTTGACAAAAATATAGTATTTTTAAATTCCGCATCTTTAAAATCAACACCGTCTAGATTCACAGAATCAAATATAGTATTTTCAAATATAGTATTTTTGAAATCACTGCCTTTTAGATTTGTTCCAATAAATTCGGCCCACTTAAAGGTACACTCAAAAAACACACATGATTTAAAATGCGCACCTCTAAAATTTACAAAATTAAAATTAGAGTTTGAAAAATCACTATTATAACAATTGCTTCTCTCAAGATTTTTATACATAAAATTCTTACCTATTTTCTCTATGTTGTTGTAAATAAAATTACCTTTAACACTTTGATTCTTACCCATTTTTACCTCCATGGCAAATGCATTTATTTGCCTTCCTTAATATTAGTATACCTTAAAAAAACTTCTAACCAATTTTAAGGTGGTTAGAAGTTTTTACATTCATTATAAATAGTATACACAATTTCAATAAAAGTCAATAATTAATTAAAAGAAAACTATCACATTTTTAAATACGTGAATATAATATTATGTACTCAACAATATTATATGGAGGATTAAATTGGAACAGAATGAAATGAGAAAAAAAACAAACTGCCCAACAATGAGTAATTGTATTCCACAAGAAACTATAATAGAAAATGTTAGATTAGCCGCAGCTTACGTTCCGTACCAAAAACTTTGCACGATTTTTGCGCCTTTAGAAGCACTTAAAAGAGGAACTGCTTTCCCAGAACTTTATAGTCCGTTTGAGGGGGAAAACAAAAAAAATAGTCCATTTGCATCAAGTAAAAAGGGGAGAACTTATGAAGACTAAAATGGAACTTTTAAAACTAATTGTTGCTTCAGAATTTATGAAAGATGACCTAGGTTTGTTTCTTAATACCCATCCAATGGATCAAGAGGCTCTTGCAAAATATAATTTTTATGTGATGGAATCAAGAGGATTAAGAGAAAGCTATGAGATGAATTACGGAATGTTGTCTGACAACTCGCTGAGCCCTTATCCATGGCAGTGGATAAATAATCCATGGCCTTGGGAAACTGATGCTAATTTCAAACTTGAAAGGGGGGATATGTAATTTATGTGGACATACGATAAGTTTTTACAGTATCCAGTGAAAATTAAAAATCCAAATCCTGCAATGGCGAAAATTATTATTACTCAATATGGCGGACCGGATGGTGAATTAGGTGCCTCATTAAGATATCTGAGTCAGCGCTTTTCTATGATTACGCCTCAAGCTATAACAACATGTACTGATATTGGTACGGAAGAATTGGCCCATTTAGAAATGGTAGGTGCTATGGTTAGACAGCTAATGAAAGGTGCCAGTCTTGAAGAAATTGAAAAAGGAGGCATGAGTGGCTATTATGTGGATCATGGTAGAGGAGTATACCCTGTAAGTGCTTCAGGAGTACCCTTTAATGCTTCTTATCTTCAATCAAAAGGGGATCCAATTGTAGATCTAACAGAAAACTTAGCAGCAGAGCAAAAAGCAAGGGCCACTTATGAATATCTAATTAACATGGCAGATGACCCTGATGTATTAGATCCATTGAAGTTTCTACGAGAAAGAGAAATTGTTCACTATCAAAGGTTTGGTGAATCTCTTAGGATTGTTCAAGATTACTTACAGGAACCTCGTTTGTTTACAATGAGATAATGAATTATAAGTACACATATAAATGATAATAAAGCTTAGGATTGTGAAAACAATCCTAAGCTTTTAATTTATAAAAAAAATTTGCGGTTGACTTCCATATACAAAGATGGTAAAATCTTAACAGAATTATGAACAAATTATTAACAAAAATCATTAAACACATTTATAAGTATAAATAACCAAAAATAAGTTTAATGAATATTTATGCTTTAGTTTTATTATTATGCATAGCAAATTAGATAATTGCGAATATATATACAAACAATCTGACGTTTTAACTTATCAAGAGGAGATGTATGTAGTATTATTGCGCAAAATAGAGATTTTCATAACCATATAGTGATAATTCAGGAGCAAAGCTAATAATCAAGATATATATGCAATTACAGTGAAATAATGGGGTTCCCTTATAAAATCGTACACTTTATAATGATAGTATAAATAAAAATGAATAGGAGGCCAAGTTAAATGGAATCATTTATAAATGTAACTTCTGAAATAGGAAAACTTAATAAAGTAATGCTACATAGACCCGGTAGAGAAATAGAAAATTTAGTACCAAATCTTCTTGAAAGATTGCTTTTCGATGATATTCCTTATTTAGAAGTAGCGCGAAAAGAACATGACATATTTGCAAAAATATTAAAAGAAAACGATGTTGAAGTTCTTTATTTAGAAGAACTAGTTACAGAGGCTTTGAATGAGGATCAAACAAAAAAAATATTTTTACAACAGTTTTTACATGAAAGCCACATTAGTAATAAAGAAATATATAAATCTCTTTATGATTATTTAATGTCAAAGCCTACAAGAGAAATGATTGATATACTTATGGCTGGAGTTAGAAAAAACGAAATAGCTGTTAAGGAGATTCATTCTCTAAGAGGATTAATAGGAACCCAGTATCCATTCTACTTAGATCCTATGCCTAATCTTTACTTTACTCGCGATCCAGGTGCTTCAATTGGAAATGGGATTACTATAAATACTATGCAAACTGAAGCTAGAAGACGTGAGACTTTGTTCCTAGAATTTATTCATGAATATCATAGCTCTTTCAAACAAAATGAAGTGCCACTTTGGTATGATAGAAGCCTCCCAAATAATATCGAAGGTGGGGACGAACTTATATTATCTGCCACAACCCTTGCAATAGGATGCAGTCAAAGAACTTCCCCTGAAGCTATAGAAGTTGTAGCAAGAAATTTGTTTGAAATACATACTACTTTTGAAAAAGTATTAGTACTAGAAATTCCATCTAGCAGAGCATTTATGCATCTTGATACTGTATTTACTATGGTTGATTATGATAAATTTACAATACACCCAGAGATAGAAGGACCACTTAATGTTTTCGAAATTACAAAAGGTGTCAATGGAGAATTAAATATTAAGCAAGAAAAAGATATATTACAAAATGTATTAAAATCTGCATTAAAAGTGCCTTCAGTTGATTTAATAAGATGTGGTGGTGGTGACGCTATTGTAGCGGCAAGAGAGCAATGGAATGATGGATCAAACACTCTAGCTATTGCACCAGGAAAAGTTATAACTTATGAACGAAATTATGTTACAAATGAAATTTTATCAAAACGTGGTGTAACAGTGCTCACAATGCCAAGTGCCGAACTTTCAAGAGGAAGAGGCGGCCCAAGATGTATGAGTATGCCACTAAATAGAGACAACTTATAAACACAATATAAAAACAATATAAAAACAACAATATTAGGAGGAATTTATTATGTTTAACTTAAGAAACAGAAACTTTTTAACTTTGATGGACTTTACTCCAAAGGAAATAAACTACTTTTTAGATTTAGCTAGAGATTTAAAAAGAGCTAAGTATGCAGGTACAGAACAACAGAAATTAAAAGGTAAAAACATTGCGCTAATATTTGAAAAGAGTTCTACAAGAACAAGATGTGCTTTTGAAGTAGGAGCACTAGACCAAGGAGCTCATGTAACTTACCTTGGACCTACAGGAACTCAAATTGGTAAAAAGGAATCTGTAGCAGATACAGCTAGAGTTCTTGGAAGAATGTATGATGGAATAGAATATAGAGGATATGGCCAAGAAATAGTTGAAGAACTAGCAAAATATGCAGGAGTTCCAGTATGGAACGGATTAACAACTGAAGACCACCCAACACAAATTCTTGCAGATTTTTTAACTATAAAAGAACACTTTGACAAGCCATTAAGCGATATTGTGTTTGTATATGCCGGAGATGGAAGAAACAACATGGCAAATGCATTGATGATAGGTGCTGCTAAAATGGGTATGGACTTTAGAATTGTATCACCAAAGAGCTTATTCCCAGAAGCAGCATTAGTTTCAAAATGTAATGAAATTGCTAAAGAAACAGGAGGAAAGATTACCATTACAGATAGCGTTGATGCAGGAGTTAAAAGTGCAGATGTAATCTACACAGACGTATGGGTTTCTATGGGCGAAGCAGACGAAGTATGGGCATCAAGAATAGAAGTATTAAGGCCATACCAAGTTAATATGGAAATGCTTAATAAGACAGGTAATAAAAACGTTAAATTCATGCACTGCCTACCAGCTTTTCATGATTTAAAAACACTTGTAGGTAAAGATATATTTGAAAAATATGGTCTTGAAGGTTTAGAAGTTACAGATGAAGTATTTGAAAGTACACATTCTATAGTATTTGATGAAGCAGAAAACAGAATGCATACAATCAAAGCAATTATGGTTGCTACACTTGGAAACTAGCCTAAAATAATTATAAAATTAATTGGTGAGGGCAATATTATTGCTCTCACCAATTTAAAATATGGCTAATACATTAATCAAAAGGAGATTACAAAATGTCTGATAGATCAAAAAAACTAGGGTTGTTTTCACTAACAGCATTAGTTATTACGTCCTCAATAGGTGCTGGTATATTTAGTATATCTAGTGATTTAGTATCTGGTGCTGCAGCAGGACCTGCAATTATTGCATGGATAATTGTTGGGTTTGGTGTTTTAATGTTATCGTTATCTTTTAACAATTTATTATTAAAAAAGCCTGAATTAAATGGCATATTCAGCTATGCAGAAGATGGTTTTGGAAAATTTGGAGGTTTTATTAGTGGATGGGGATACTGGTTATCATCTTGGCTTGGCAATGTAGCCTTTGCCACAATGCTTATGAGTATACTTTCCTACTTCTTTCCCGTCTTTGGAAATGGTCATAATATACCATCAATTATCGGTGCAAGTGTTTTTATATGGTTACTTACTTACATAGTTAATAGAGGAGTTGAAGAAGCCGCTGTTATAAATACACTAGTTACCTTATTTAAATTAATACCAATCTTTTTATTCATAGTAATAGGTATTATAGCTTTTAAGGTGGATTTATTTACATATCATTTTTGGGGAAACATATCTACTAATTTTAAGATATCAGATATATTCGTGCAAGTTAAAAGTTGTATGATGGTAATGATGTGGGTTTTTGTCGGTATAGAAGGGGCCTCTATGTTATCTTCTCGTGCTAATAAGAAATCTGAAGCAGGCAGGGCAACTGTACTAGGACTATTAGGTTTATTAATTATTTATGTTTTAGCTTCTATGATTCCTTATGGTCTTATGAGTAAAGAGCAACTAGTAAATTTACCAACTCCTACAATGGCGTATATCTTAAAAGATATTGTTGGGCCATGGGGAGCTACATTCATAAACATAGGTTTAATAATATCTATTTTAGGTTCATGGTTATCGTGGACAATGTTACCCGCTGAAACCACTCTTTTAATGGCACGTGCAAACCTACTGCCGAAAAAATTTGGTGAAGTAAATAAAGCTGGTGCGCCTACTTTTTCATTAATTATCACGGCGGCTTTAACTCAATTATTCATTTTCACTTTATTATTTACAGATAAAGCATATCAGTTTGCTTATTCAATGGGTACTGCTGCAATATTAATATGTTATTTATTCGTTGGAATGTATCAATTTAAAATATCTTATATCGACAGACATAAAAAAGGTGAAATAAAACAAATAATCATAGGTTTAATTACAGTAATTTTTGAAATTTGGGGAATTCTAGCTTCAGGAATAAACTATACTTTGCTTTGTCTTTTGGCTTATATTCCTGGGATTGCGTTTTTTGTAATGGCTAGAAAAGAAAATGGTGAAAAGAAATTACTAACAAAAAACCAATTTGTATTAACTTCTTTGATCGTTATTGGATCAATATATGTTATTTATCTATTAGCAATAAGTAAAATTACAATTTAAATTGTTGAAAAGAGGTTTTTAATATGAAAATTGCAAATTTTGGCGTTGAAGAATGGTTAAATGTTTGGGAAAATGATGCTATATATGATATAGCAGGAAGCTCAATAGCTTCATTTTCATTAGAGGAAATAATATCTATAGATGGGACAACTCCAGAGGAATTTTTCCATGGACTATTAAAAACAAAAATGAACTATGGATGGATAGAAGGGTCCCCAGAGTTTAAAAAAGAGGTTAGTAAATTATATGAAAATGTTCCAGCTGAAAATATTCTACAAACTAATGGAGCAACTGGCGCAAATTTATTAGCTTTATATTCATTAATTGAGCTAAATGATCATGTGATTGCCATGCATCCTAGCTATCAACAATTATATGAGATTCCAAAGTCTTTTGGTGCTGAAGTGGAGTTTTGGGAAATTTATGAAGATAATGACTGGCTACCTAAGTTAGATGAATTAAAAAAATTAATGCGTCCAAATACAAAATTGATTTGTTTGAATAATGCAAATAATCCTACTGGGACTATTTTTGATGATAACTTTCTAAAAGAAATAGTTAAGATTGCGGATGCTGTGGGTGCTTACATTTTAGTTGATGAAGTATATAAACCTTTAGATTCTGACATTTCTGTTTCATCAATAGTAGACCTATATGATAAAGGGATTTCTACAAATAGTCTATCAAAAACATATTCAGTTCCAGGAATACGTGTTGGTTGGATTGCTAGCAATAAAGAATTAGCAGATTCATTTAGGAAGTATCGTGATTACACTATGATTTGCGCAGGTGTTTTTGATGATTATCTAGCTGTTCATGTATTAAAAAATAAAGAATTAGTCCTAGATAGAAATAAAAAAATTATCCATACGAATTTAGAAATTGTTAAGGAATGGATTAAAAATGAACCTCGCGTTTCATTAGTGTTTCCGAAATATGTTTCTACATCATTTATAAAATTAGATATACCTGTTGATATTGAACAATTCTGCATAGATATTCTAAAAGAAAAAGGAGTTCTTTTAGTTCCAGGCAATCGTTTTGATGTTCCGGGGCATGCTAGGTTAGGATACTGTTCGCATTCAAATATATTAATAAATGGATTAAAAGAGCTATCTGCTTATTTAACAAAGTTTGATAAATAATCTAATCTAAAATAATTTATACTTACAAAGTTAATATATTTTACAAATAAAAAAGTTTACATGGAAGTCATAAGATGAAAATACTTACGGCTTGCATGTAAACTTTTAATTTAGTTTATTGAGGATCTATGTGTTCCAATTTAATGACTACATGATTTACTAAAATACAGCTACCCAAACTAATGCTGCAAGTACTGCTCCAACTATTGGGGCAAATACTGGAATCCATGAATACGCCCAATCAGAATCTCCTTTACCGGCTATTGGTAATATTGCATGAACAATTCTTGGTCCTAAATCTCTTGCTGGATTTATTGCATATCCCGTTGGTCCACCTAAAGAAAGTCCTAAACCCAAAATTAATCCTCCAACAACAAATGTTGGTAATCCTGCAGCAGCTGTAACACCACCTATACCTAATATAACAAAAACCAATACAAATGTTCCGATTACTTCAGTTAAAAAGTTTGAAGAATACTTTCTAATTGCTGGTCCTGTACAAAATACTGCGAGTTTTCCAGCCTGGTCATCTGTTGCCTTCCAGTGTTCTAAGTATGTAAGCCATACTAGTGTAGCTCCAGCCATAGCTCCTAACATTTGGGCTATAACATAACCAGGAACTTGCGCCCAGGAAAATTTTCCAGCAACAGCTAAAGCAATAGTAAGCGCTGGGTTAAAGTGAGCACCGCTTATTGCACCAAAAATGAACGCTGGCAACATAACGGCCATTGCCCAACCAGATGCAATTACAATCCATCCGCTATTTTGAGACTTACTTTTGTTTAGTACACTGCCTGCAACTACACCGTCTCCTAAAAGAATAAGTATCATAGTACCAAAAAATTCAGCTAATAGTTTTGTTGACATTTTATTTTCCCCCTAATTTTCGAATATCTTTATAGATGAAATGTATTGCATTGCATCTATATTTGAATACATTTCATATCATATCATATTATAGCTTTATTTTCCTTATTTCGACCAATTTCTTGATCTTCCAATAGCTTTATGCCATCCTTTTAAAAGTTCTAATCTCTTTTCTTCTCCCATTTTTGGTTCAAAGGATCTTGATAGTGCCCAATTTTTCGCAATTTCCTCCTGATCTTTCCAATATACAACTGCCAGGCCTGCTAAATAGGCAGCACCTAACGCTGTTGTTTCAATTACTTTTGGTCTGTCAACTTGAACATCTAATATATCTGACTGAAACTGCATTAAGAAGTTATTAGCACATGCACCACCATCCACCTTTAATGATTTAAGTGTAATACCTGAATCTTCTTGCATAGCTTTTAATACATCATTTGTCTGATAAGCTAAGGATTCAAGTGATGCTCGTATAAAGTGTTCTTTCTTAGTTCCGCGAGTTAAACCAACTATTGTTCCTCTTGCATATGGATCCCAATATGGAGCACCAAGTCCAACGAATGCTGGCACCATATATACACCATCTGTATCTTCAACAGCACAGGCATACTCCTCTGATTCAGGTGCGGTCTTTATCATTCTTAATTCATCTCTTAGCCATTGAATAGTTGCACCTGCAACAAATACACTGCCCTCAAGAGCGTAGTTAACTTTGCCATTAATGCCGTAAGCTATAGTTGTAAGTAAACCATTGTGGGAATCAACTGCTTTTTCACCAGTGTTCATTAATAGGAAGCAACCAGTACCATAAGTATTTTTAGCCGTTCCAGCTTGATAACAAGTTTGTCCAAACAGGGCAGCTTGCTGATCACCGGCTGCGCCAGCTATTGCAATTGGAGAACCAAATATTGAATTATCGGTGTATCCATAAACACAGCTTGATGGTTTTACTTCTGCAAGCATTGATTTAGGTATATCTAAAGTACTAAGTATTTCATCGTCCCATTTCAATTCATGAATGTTGTATAGAAGTGTTCTTGAAGCATTTGTATAATCTGTTACATGAACCTTTCCATTTGTTAATTTCCAAATTAACCATGTATCAATAGTACCAAATATTAAGTTACCTTTTTCAGCCTCGTCTCTAGCACCAGCAACATTATCAAGTATCCATTTAACTTTTGTTCCAGAAAAATAAGCATCAAGTATAAGTCCAGTTTTATCGCGTACTACTTTATTAAAGCCTACAGTCTTTAATTCATCACACATGCCAGCGGTTCTTCTACATTGCCAAACAATTGCATTGTATACAGGTACTCCAGTGTTTTTATTCCAAACCACTGTAGTTTCTCTTTGATTAGTAATACCAATAGCGGAGATATCTTTTGCTGTGGCACCAATTTTAGCCATAGCTTCTTGTGCCATACCTAATTGAGTAGCCCAAATTTCCATAGGATCATGCTCAACCCAACCTGGACTCGGAAATATTTGTGTAAACTCTTTTTGAGCTACACTTGCAATAAGTCCTTCTTTGTTAAATAAAATGCATCTTGAACTTGTTGTTCCTTGGTCTAGTGCCATTACATACTTAGCCATAATTTGTACACTCCTTTTTCGGTTTAATAGTAATCGTTTACTTAATGATTTATGGAAACACGATATTAATTAATATAATATCGTGAATTATTATTGGATTAGTTGTTAATGTTAAATCATCACCTGCGCAGCGGCAGTATCACCGACTTCAGAAAGAAATTTATACTCTCACTGAAGTTTTTTCTTTATTATAGTGTATAACCCCCTCTTATAGAAGAAGGGGTTATACACTATTACTAATATACTATTAAAGTAATACTATTAGACCACTTTAACGTTCTTAGTTGCTATAATATTCACTCCGGTGTCAAGTATGTTTTCTAGAACCACATCACCTATAGAAATAGGAGCTTTTACTATAACATTTTTTAATGCTCTTACGCAGTCATAAATCATATCCTTTGGAATATCTCTCTCAGTTTTAACAGGAAGTATCTCATTTTCCCCACCTGAAACTAAAACAGAGGATGTAACGACTCTTGTTGGATTAGTGCATTCTTTCTTGCCGTAGGTTTCTCCCAGCTTACAGGTATTTCCTTTAACGCTAATAACTTCTTTGCCCTCAAGCGCTACCACAAGAGCACAACCTATTGGACAGCCTATGCATGTTAATTCCCTTGTACTCATAGTTAACTACTCCTTTTCTACCTTTATGGTAATCTTTTTACAGTTACTATATTTATCAAAAACTGCTTTAGTTAATTTAACGCTTTCCATTTCGCCTGGTGTAAGAATCTTTTTCTTTAAATGCATTTCGCGCACATCATCAAAATAAACAGATATATAAGCAGATTTATGTACCTCACCAACCCTAAATCTAACATCTATTATGTTATCGATATTTTCAGGATTGATAGTACTTGGTACTGTATACCTAACTCCGTCTGTCGCGAAGATCTCAATACTCTTTCCGGCATGGTAAATTCCTTTTATATAATCAGAAGCATTTCTACCAGCAGTGTAGCTTTCAGTGGTTACATTATCTACTAAATCATGAACGTGAAGCACATTGCCACAGGTAAATATTCCAGAAATGCTCGTCTGCATGCTTTCATCTACCTCAGGACCCCCAGTAACTCTGGAAAGTTTAACATTAGCTTTTCTAGAAAGTTCATTTTCGGGTAGAAGGCCAACAGATAAGAGTAATGTATCACAAGCAATGTATTCCTCAGTACCCTTAATTGGTTTCCTATAGTCATCAACTTGAGCTATAGTAACTCCGCAAAGTCTATCATGCCCATGTATATTTGTTATAGTGTGGCTTAATTTTAAAGGAATATTAAAATCGTCTAAGCATTGTACAATATTTCTCTTAAGCCCACTTGAATGAGGCATTAGTTCTACACAAGCCTTTACATTTGCACCTTCGAGGGTCATTCGTCTTGCCATTATAAGTCCGATATCTCCAGAACCAAGTATTACTACTTCTTTTCCTGGCATTAGACCCTCAACATTAACATATTTTTGAGCTGTTCCAGCTGTATAAATACCTGCGCATCTTGCACCTGGTATGTTTAAAGCTCCTCTTGGTCTTTCTCTGCATCCCATTGCAAGTATAACTGCTTTTGCCTGGAGCTCCAATATACCATCTTCTGTATTTACAGCAGTAACTTGTTTACTATCATTTACATCTAGAACCATGGTATTTAGTTTATACTCGATATTAAGTGCAATAACCTTGTCAATAAACCGTTGTGAATACTCAGGACCAGTAAGTTCTTCTTTAAAGGTGTGAAGACCAAAACCATTATGAATACATTGATTGAGAATACCACCTAATTGATTATCTCTTTCTATAATTAAAATGCTGTTTATCCCTTGATCCTTTGCAGAAACTGCAGCTGCAAGGCCTGCTGGACCTCCACCAATTATGATTAAATCATATTCTTGCATATATATTCCTCCAATTTATAAAGATTGTTTATTTTTGCCAGTGAGCAGTATAGAATTTTCGCCTGATTTTGTAATGGCGCATCGTGGTATATTAAGTTCTCTTGAAAGAATATCTACAACTTTTGTTGCACAAAAGCCCGATTGGCATCTCCCCATTCCAGCTCTTGTCCTTCTTTTAACTCCATCAAGTGTTTTTGCTCCAAGAGGTCTTCTTATAGAGTCTATAATTTCACCTTCTGTTACAGTTTCACACCTACAAACAATTGTTCCATATTCAGGTATTTCCTTGATTATTTTTTTTCGTTCATCGTTTGACATTTCTCTAAATTTTCTTGTACCTTTTCGTATAGGGTTGAATTTTACATTTTCCTGCGGTGCTAATTTTTCTGTTACTATATCAGCTACCATTGCAGCAATACTTGGAGCACTAGTTAAACCTGGAGAATCAATTGCTGCTACATTAATAAAGTTCTTAGCGTCTTCTGCTTCCCCAATTATAAAATCATTTCCCTCGCATTTTGATCTATTCCCTGCAAAAGAAGTTATAACCATATTCATAGGAAGTGGCATTTGGATACTTAATTGAGCATTTAAAACGATATCATCGATGCCTTCGCGAGTTGTACTAAGATCAGTTTTGTTATCTTGATCTACAGCATTAGGTCCAATTAGAAGGTTACCATCAACAGTAGGGGTAACTAAAACTCCTTTTCCAAGTTTAGTTGGAAGTTGAAAAATAGTTTTTGTAACTAAATCTCCGCAAGCTTTATCAAATAAGACATATTCTCCTAGCTTGGGAAGTATTTTAAATTTATTATTGCTTACCATATTATTAATTTCATCCGAAAATAAACCGGCTGCATTTATTACTACTTTTGTTTCAATGTCGCCTTTATTAGTTTTTATAACGTAACAACTTTGTTTTTTTTCTATATTAAGGACCTCAGTTCCAAATTCAAATTCCACGCCATTGGTGTATGCGTTTTCAGCCATAGCAATAGTCATTTCATATGGGCAAACAATTCCTCCTGTTGGAGCATATAAGGCACCGACACAGCTCAATGTTACATTAGGTTCCATTTCTCTAACTTGATCTCCATCAAGAATAGCTAAATTAGGTACTCCATTTTTTTCGCCTTGTTCTAGTAATTCTTTAAGATCATTCATGTGTTTCTCGTCAAAGCACAGAACCAATGATCCATTCCTCTTAAATGGGAAATCTAATTCCTTTGCAAGTTTTGTATACATTTCATTACCTTTTGCGTTTAATTTTCCCTTAATAGTACTTGGATTAGCATCATACCCTGCATGCACTATTGCACTATTTGCTTTTGTTGTACCAGAAGCAACATCACTAGATTTTTCAATAACACATGTTTTTAAATTATATTTAGATAGCTCTCTTGATACTGAGCAGCCAATGATGCCAGCACCAATAATAGTTACGTCAAACATCCTTTTACCTCCTAAATGCAAATAAAAAGAGAACCTTGATTAATAGGTATAAAATACCCATACATCAAGGCTCTCTTTTCTCCGCCTTTACTTATTTAAGTACATACTAACATAATAATTAAAGAAGTACAAGTCCCAATTAAAAACATACATAATTTCGAAACAACAACAGAATGATGTGAATTTGCTTGAATGAGAAATGAGAATGTGATAGTATTTAATTAATTATATCTTATAAACCTAAATAAATTTTTGGAGGGTACATCATTGGAAAACCTAGAACAATTATTAATAGAGAACCCAGTTATTGCAGCCATACGAAATGAGCAGGATTTAAAAAAAGTGATTCTTAGTAATGTTCATATTGTGTTTGTCTTATATGGGAGCATAATAAATTTAAAGAAAACATGTGAGGACCTTAAAGAGGCGGGCAAAGTAGTATTTGTTCACGTGGACTTAATAGAAGGATTAAAGGCAGATTATGCAGGGCTGCTTTTTCTAAAACAATGTGGAGAACCTTATGGAATTATAACTACAAGGGCAACAAATATAAAAAATGGGAGAAAGCTAGGATTCTGCGCTATACAGAGAATATTTGCAGTAGATTCTTTGGCTTTAGAAACGGGAATAAGAAATATACAATCTGTAATTCCAGATGCTGTAGAGGTTATGCCTGGGGTTGCAAGTAAGATTATTAAAAATATAGGAAGTGCAGTGAGAGTACCAATTATAGCAGGGGGATTGATTCAAAATAAGAAGGATATAATGGAATCAATTAGCGCAGGAGCAATGGCTATTTCAACGTCAAAACAAGAATTATGGGGTTTATCTGAAGAATAGTAAAGATGAGATTTTCTTATAGGAACATAAGTTGGTAATTAGTTATCAACTTATGTTCCTATAATTTTTGAGAAATAGACCATTGACAAACATGTTAACATGTTATATCATTTAAACATTAAAGAATTTGAAGATATTAATTTAAACTTTTGTGAGGTGTTATTATTATGAAAAATATCATTATTAAGGAAATCAATAAAAAAGTATATTTTTATTTTAGCTGGGGCTATCGTTATTTTAGCGTTAGTTACTTTTTGTGCAAAAAAAAATATATGGTTTTTTTTAATAATGAGTTTAGTAATAAAACTATGATACCAGCGTATGCTGATTTATAGAAAGTAAACTAAGTCTGTACGCAAGGAGGACTCATTATAGGGGTTCTCCTTTTTTAAAAGGAAGACCCATTATAAGGGGTCTTCCTTTTTTTATAATTTTTTATAAGTTAAATGACTTATTAAGACTAAGATCAAAATAATATTTTAGGAGGAATTTTAAATGGTAATCGTAATGAAATCAACTGCAAAACAAGAACAGATTATGAATATTAAGAAAAAACTTGAGGGGTTAGGTTGTGCCATCTTTATTACACAGGGAGAAAACTGTTGCATTTTAGGGATTGTTGGAGACACAAGTTCAATAAATGCAGGCCAGATTGAAGCAGAGGAATGTGTTGATAATGTTATGAGAGTTCAAGCTCCTTACAAAAGAGCTAATAGACTTTTTCATCCTGATGATTCATTAATAAAGGTAGATAACAGAATAATAGGTGGAAAAGAACTAGCGATAATTGCAGGGCCTTGTGCTGTGGAAAGTGAAGAGCAATTGATAACTATTGCAAAAGATGTAAAGCTAGCAGGAGCTAATTTTCTAAGAGGCGGAGCTTACAAACCTAGAACTTCTCCATACGCATTTCAAGGAATGGAGGAAGAAGGATTAAAAATATTATTAGAAGCAAGAAAAATAACGGGGCTTCCAATAGTAACTGAAGTTATGAGTGTTGAACTAGTTGATAAAATATCGCAATATGCTGATGTACTTCAAATTGGAGCTAGAAATATGCAAAATTTCGACCTTTTAAAAGAAGTAGGAAGATGTAATAAGACAATACTTTTAAAGAGAGGTATGAGTGCAACAATTGAAGAACTTCTTATGTCTGCGGAGTACATAATGTCTGAAGGAAATCAAAATGTAGTTTTATGTGAAAGAGGTATTAGGACCTTCGAAACTTTCACAAGAAACACCTTAGATTTAAGTGCAATTCCAGTACTTAAGAGGCTTAGTCACTTGCCAGTTATAGTAGATCCAAGTCATGCCGCTGGTAAATGGTGGTTAGTAGAGTCACTTGCGAAAGCAGCTATAGCAGTTGGTGCAGATGGTCTTGAAATTGAGGTGCATAACGATCCTACCAATGCATTGTGTGATGGACAACAATCATTAAAACCAGAGAAATTTGAGGATCTTGTAAATTCCATAAGAGTAATTGCAAAAACACAAAATAGAATAGTTTAAGAGGTGGTAAATTTGGATTGTACAGACTTTAACATTACAATTGTAGGATTAGGACTTATAGGTGGCTCCTTTGCTATGGCACTAAGAGAATTAAAACCTAAAAATATTTGGGCTATTGACATTGATAAAGATGTTTTAGATATAGCTGAGGAAATGAACATTATTGATAAAGGATATACAAGTCCAGAAATACCACTTAGTAATTCGGATATTGTGATACTTGCAGTTTATCCTCAAAAGACTATAGATTTTGTGAAAAACAATATGAACTTATTTAAAAGTGGAGCAGTTATTACAGATACTGCTGGAATTAAGAGTAATTTAATAAGTGAAATTATGATTGAACTTAGAGATGATTTAGATTTTATCGGTGGTCACCCAATGGCTGGAAAAGAAGAATCAGGGCTCAAGGCTGCAACTAAAGATATGTTTAAAAATGCTAACTATATCTTGACACCAATTAATGGAAATAAAGAGGAGAATATAAATTTAGTAACGGGGATAGTTAGGGGAATGGGGTGTAAAAGTGTGGTACGACTTACACCGAATCAGCATGATGATATAATTGCTTATACAAGCCAGTTACCACATGTTATAGCTGTTTCCTTAATAGATTGTAATAGTTTAATTGTCGGAATACCCCAGTTTGTTGGAGGAAGTTTTAAGGATACCACTAGAGTTGCTACTATAAATGGTGAATTATGGCCTGAATTACTTTTTTATAATGAAGAAAATATAGTTAGCAAAATCGAAGACTTTGAAAATAATATAAAAGAAATAAAAGATGCAATAATAAATCATGATGAAGCTTTTCTAAAGAAAAGGTTTGAGAATGCAACTAATAAGAGAAAGGAGATAAGTAAAGGTGTATAGTATAGAAGTTAAAGCTTCTAGCAGAAGCTATCCAATATACATTAAGAATGGATTACTAGAGGAAATTGGAGCAGAAGTTAAGAAGATATATAAAGGAAGAAAAATAGCCGTAGTAACAGATTCTAATGTTAATGGATTTTATGGGCAAAAGCTTATTTGTTCATTAAAAGAGTCAGGATTTGAAACTTTTAAAATTGTTGTAAAAGCTGGTGAAGAAAGCAAGTCCTTCGAAACTCTTTTAGAGGTGTATGATAAACTTTTAGATTTTAAGATAAACAGAGGAGATATTATAATTGCCTTAGGTGGTGGAGTTGTTGGAGATATGAGTGGTTTTGCAGCCGCAACTTTTTTAAGAGGGATTCCACTCATACAAATTCCAACTACATTACTAGCACAGGTGGATAGTAGTGTAGGTGGTAAGGTTGCAGTAGATTTGCCTCGTGGAAAGAACCTTGTGGGAAGTTTTTATAGCCCTACAGCAGTTTTTATTGATCCATTACTGCTTGGAACACTTAATGACAAGTTTTTTAGTGATGGAATGGGTGAAGTTATAAAATATGGAGCAATAAAAGATAGTGAGCTATTTTATACATTAATGAATTATGAAAACAAAGAAGCCCTTTTAAAAGAGATAGATAAAATCATTTATACTTGCCTTAGTATTAAGGCCGCTATTGTTGAAGATGATGAGTTGGATACTGGGGGCAGAATGTTATTAAACTATGGTCATACCATCGGTCACGCAATTGAGCAATTCTTTAATTTTGAGGTGTATTCCCATGGAGAAGCAGTGGCAATGGGGATGTATTCTATAACAAAACTAGGAGAAGAACTAGGAATGACTAAAACTGGAACAGCAAGTGCTATAAAAGATATTTTAATTAAGTATAATTTGCCTTGGATGTTACCTGAAATAAAAAGTGAGAATATAATTGAGACTATTAGTCATGATAAGAAAAACATTGGGGAATCCATGAATTTCATATTAATAGAATCCATTGGAAATAGTTTTATTGAAAAAATTAATGAAGCTAATATTAAGGGTTATCTGCAAAAAATTCTTAAATAATTATTATATTGAATTGAGGTGTTCGTCGATGAAGTCAGTTATAATTCAACCTTTTTCTTTGAATGGAAAAGTCAAAATTCCGCCTTCAAAATCATTATCCCATAGAGCGGTTATAGCTGCAGGATTAAGTGGCGATGAATGTGCCATTAATAATATTAGTATGTCTGAGGATATAATAGCTACTTGTGAAATAATGGAGAAACTTGGAGTTAAGATTAAACAATTCCCAAACAATCTTGTGGTATGTGGAAAAGGTAAGCTTCAGCTTACATGCGGTGGAACTTTGGGAAGCGAGCTACAATGCAATGAAAGTGGATCAACACTACGTTTTTTAATTCCTATAGCAATTTTAACTGGAGAAAAAATAATCTTTAAAGGGAAGTCCAAACTAGTACAAAGAACACTTAAACCTTATTATGAAATTTTTGATAAGCAGAATATAAAGTACACTACTAACAATGGTTGTCTTCCTTTAACAATACACGGGAGCCTTAAACCTGGGATTTTTGAACTAAGAGGAGATGTAAGCTCTCAGTTCATTACCGGTCTTATTTATGCGCTGCCTCTATTAAATGGAGAGTCAACGATTAAAATTACTAGTTCCATAGAATCTATTGGGTACATAGATTTAACCCTAGATGTGCTTTCTAAATTTGGGATAAAGGTAGAAAATAATAATTATAGAGAATTTAAAATAAAAGGAAATCAACATTTCATGAAAAGAGATTATAGAGTTGAGGGCGATTTTTCTCAAGCTGCATTTTACCTTGCTGCTGGTGTTTTAGGTGGAGAAATTGAATGCATTGATTTAAATATGGAATCACTTCAAGGAGACAAAGTAATATTGGACATAATTAAAAATATGGGCGGAAAGATTACTATTGAAGATGGTATTATAAGGGCTTCAAAATCAAATTTAAAAGGCACCGTTATTGATGCATCACAATGTCCTGACCTTGTACCAATTGCTGCGGTGCTTGGTGCTTTAAGCGATGGAACAACAGAGATCATTAATGCTGCTAGAGTTAGAATAAAAGAATCTGATAGATTAAAAGCTATATCAACAGAGCTAAATAAAATTGGAGCAGAGGTTATTGAAAGAGAGGATTCACTTCTAATTCATGGTAAACCATGGCTTAAGGGCGGAATTGTAAGCAGTTGGAATGATCATAGAATAGCTATGGCTATGGCAATTGCTTCAATTAGATGCACGCAGAAGCTCACAATTGAGGATAGTGGGGCAGTGAAAAAATCCTATCCAGAGTTTTATGAGGATTTTAAGGGGTTAGGAGGAAAAGTTAATGAGCGGACAATGGGGTAAAAAAGTAAAGTATTCCATCTTTGGAGAATCGCATGGAAGAGGAATAGGAATAATTATTGATGGATTACCGCCAGGTATAAAGCTTGATATGGATTTTATTAATAGTGAAATGCAAAGACGCGCTCCAGGACGAGATAAATTTTCAACTAAAAGAAAAGAAGGTGATAAATTTGAAATACTAAGTGGATATTTTAATGGATATACCACAGGGACACCTCTTTGTAGCGTTATTTTTAATGAAAATCAAAATTCGAAGGATTACGATAAGTTAAAGGATTTAGTAAGACCGGGTCATGCTGATTTTACAGGAAAGGTTAAATATTCAGGCTTTAACGATTATAGAGGTGGCGGACATTTCTCAGGAAGAATTACAGCACCACTTGTTTTTGCAGGTGCTGTTGCGAAACAGATACTTTTTGATAAGGGAATCGAAATAGGAAGTCACATTTTAAGTATTGGGAATGTGTTTGATAGTTATTTTGATGGAGTCAATTTAAAGAAACAGATATTAGCAGATATTCTAAAGAAAGATTTTCCTGTAATTGATGATTCAAAGGGAAAAGAAATGAAGAACATTATATTAAAGGCGAAGGAAGAAACAGATTCGGTTGGAGGTATAATTGAAGCTACTATATTAAATGTGCCTTGTGGACTGGGGGAACCATTCTTTGATTCTATAGAGAGCAATTTAGCTCAATTACTATTTTCTGTGCCTGCAGTTAAGGGGGTAGAATTTGGCATGGGCTTTCAAATAACAAAACTTCGGGGAAGCGTATCAAATGATGTACCGTGCATTAAAAATGGGAGTGTATTGACGAAAACTAACAATAATGGTGGAATTAATGGTGGTATTTCTAATGGAATGCCGATAGTTTTTAGGGTAGCTATGAAACCAACACCTTCTATTGCAAGAACTCAAGATACCATTGATATGGTGACTTGTGAAAATTCGGAAGTATCTGTTACAGGAAGGCATGACCCTTGCATAGTTTTAAGAGCGCTAGCAGTGATAGAAGCTTGCGCTGCAATGAGTATTTTAGATTTTATTTGAAGGATGTGCTTTAATGAGTAAATTGGATGATTTTAATATAGATAATTTAAGAAGTGAAATTGATAAAATTGACTCAAGCCTTGTATCATTATTTGAAAAGCGTATGGAAGTAGTTTTAAAGGTAGCTGAATATAAAAAAAATAATCATATGGAAGTTTTAAATAAGGCTAGAGAAGAAATAGTTATAAAGAAGAATTTAGACTTAGTTAAAAATAAAAATTTGTTTTTAGAGGTAGAAGAATTTTTCAAATCCGTTATGGAAATAAGTAGAGGGTTTCAAAACAAAAATTTAAATCGGGAGGGGGCTTTTGCTACTGAGAAAAAGCTAACAGTTGGTTTTTATGGCGTAACAGGTTCCTTTAGCGAACAAGCTTTAAAGGGATATTTCGGTGAAAATGTGGACGCAAAAGCAATAAGTGAGTTTGAAGATATATTTTTGCAATTGAAATATGGGAAGATAAATTATGGTGTTATCCCTATAGAAAATTCTTCCACAGGAGCAATATCCGCGGTTTATGACCTTCTAAATAAATATAATTTTTATATAACAGGAGAAAAATATCTTAAAATAAGCCAAAACTTAATGGGGATTAGAGGATCAACACTAGATGATATCAAAGAGGTTTACTCTCATCCACAGGGATTAGAGCAAAGTATGGAATTTTTAAAAGGCTACAAGCAGTGGAAGTTAGTTCCCTATAACAGCACTGCAAAAAGTGCGCAGTTAGTTAAAGATAGACAGGACAAAACCTTGGCAGCCATAGCTAGCGCTAAGGCAGCGGAAATATACAACCTTGAGATTTTGCAGAAAAATGTAAATTCAAATGCAACAAATATGACTAGGTTTGTTGTTATTGGTAAAGAGTTGGAGTCAACTAGCGGAAACAATAAAACAAGCTTAGTTTTATCTACTACCCACAAGGCAGGTTCGCTCTATCATGTTTTAAAGCATTTTGAAGAAAATGGTATAAACCTTTTGAAAATTGAATATAGACCAATAAAGGATAAGCCATGGGAATATTTCTTTTACATAGATTTCCACGGAAACATAGATGAAGATAAAATTATATCTTCAATTAAGTTAATTAAAAAGAATAGCCGTTATTTTAAAATATTGGGCAATTATAAAAGTGAAATGATTGACAATGAATAAATGATATTAGTAAGTTTTACTTAAGAAATGAGGGTGAGTTATGTCAGAGTTATATGGTTTACTTGGAGAAAAACTATCACATAGTGTTTCGCCGCAAATACATTCAATGGTATTTAATAAATTGAATATGAAGGGTTATTATCATCTCTTCGAATTTAAAAGCAAAGATCTGAAAGCAGCAATGGCCGGATTTAATGTTATTAAACCAAGAGGTATTAATGTAACTATTCCTTATAAAATTAAGGTTATGGAATTACTTGATGAGGTTAGCATAGAAGCAAAAGCGATAGGATCTGTAAACACCCTAAAGTTTGAGGAAAACAAAACTATTGGATACAACACAGATTACTTTGGAATTGGAATGCTTTTCAATAAGTATGATATTGAAGTGAAAAATAAAAAAGCAACAATACTTGGAAACGGTGGAGTAGCAGTTACTGTGGTTCAATATTTATTAAATAAGGGAATAACTGAAATTACTGTAGTTACAAGAGATATCTCAAGGATTAAGGAAAACAGCAAATTTAATGGTTGTAAATTGATTTCTTATAATGAAATTCAAGGGCTTAAAGAGTCAGATATAGTGGTAAACTGTACACCACTTGGAATGTATCCTAATTTGGACAATTCTCCAATTGAAAAGAAACATATTGGTAAATTTGGCGCCGCTGTAGATATGATCTACAATCCTAAGGAAACCCTATTTTTAAAGTATGCGAAGGAGACGGGTTTAAAAGCAGTTAATGGTCTTTATATGCTAGTTGGCCAGGCAATTGCTGCTCAGGAAATCTGGAATGATATTAAGATCCCAAAGATAATAATTGATGAAATTTATGATGAACTAGAAAAGGGAGTAGAAAATTAAAAGATGAAAAATATAGTTTTAATTGGGATGCCCGGTTGTGGTAAAAGTGTCATTGGAGAAATAATCGCAGAAAAGATAGAAATGGCATTTATAGACATAGATGCATATATTGAAGCTAGTACAAATCTTACGATTACTGAAATGTTTAAAAATGGTGAGGCCGGATTTAGAGACATAGAATCTAAAGTAGTTGAGAAATTATCTAAAAAAAATCGAGTAATTATTTCAACTGGCGGTGGAGTGATTAAAAAACATGAAAATATTTTAAATTTAAAGAAAAATGGTATTATAATTTACATAAACCGTCCTATTGAAAATATAGTAGCGGATATAGATGTTGAGACCCGCCCCTTACTAGCAAAAGATCCATCTAAGCTTTATAGATTGTTTGAGGAGAGAGGTCACTTGTACAAACAATATTGTGACTATGAGGTTATGAATACTAGTGATATTTACGATGTAGTGAATAATATCATAGAAATATATATAAATGAGATGTCGTTAATTAAATAACTTAACACAGAAAAAAAGCTGTTGATTATTAAACAGTATCGTTGAAAAATAATTGTAAACAAGTATTTTATCATTTAGCATTGAGTAATATGGAAATTATTATTGTGAAATGAATTCAAATAAAGTAATATATATATAAGATTAAATTCAAAACAACAAATTATCTATATTTAAAATGGAGAGAGTAAATTAATAAATGTTTGAGATGGAAGAAAAATATATTATGTACGTTGACAAATTATAAAAAAAGGTGTAGTTTATAACTAGCGTTAGCACTCGATAACATAGAGTGCTAACAAAATAAAAAATAAGAAGATTTGGTACGAAAGGGGAAATTTTAATTGGAAAAAAAGCAGTTTAAAACGGAGTCTAAGAGAATTCTGGATATGATGGTAAATTCAATATATACTCATAGGGATATTTTTTTAAGAGAACTTATCTCTAATGCTAGTGATGCTATTGATAAAATTTATTATAAGACATTAGCGGATGATTCATTGAATTTTGATAAGGGTAATTACTATATTACAATAGCCAGTGATAAGTTAACTAGAACAATAAAAATTTCTGATACAGGAATTGGAATGACAGAAGCTGAACTTAGTGATAACCTAGGAGTTATAGCTAAAAGTGGCTCTTTAGCATTCAAAAAAGAAAATGAAATAAAAGATGGGTACGACATAATTGGACAATTTGGAGTGGGATTTTATTCTGCATTTATGGTAGCGGATAATATTACTGTTATAAGTAAAGTTTTTGGTAGTGATGAAGCACATAAATGGGAATCTAATGGTGCAGAGGGTTATACCATAGAACCTTGCGCAAAAGATACTGTTGGAACAGAAATTATACTTAAAATAAAAGAGAATACAGAAGATGATAACTTTGATGAATTTCTTGATGAAAATGGACTAAAATCTATTGTAAAGAAATACTCCGATTTCATTAGGTATCCAATTAAAATGGATATAAGTCAGTCAAGACTTAAAGAAGGTAGTGAAACAGACTACGAAGACTTCGTTGAGGAAAAGACTGTAAACAGCATGGTTCCTATATGGAGAAAAAATAAAAGCGAACTTACTGATGAAGATTATGATAATTTTTACGCTGAAAAGCACTATGGATTTGACAAACCAGCAAGGCATATCCATATTAGTGTTGATGGTGTTATAAGTTATAATTCAATTTTATATATTCCAGAAAAAACGCCTTATGATTTCTATACAAAAGAATATGAAAAAGGCTTAGAATTATATTCAAGTGGTGTTTTAATCATGGATAAGTGTGCAGATTTATTGCCTGACTATTTTAGTTTTGTAAAAGGAATAGTTGATTCAGAAGATCTGTCGCTTAACATATCTAGAGAAGTACTGCAACATGATAGACAACTTAAACTTATAGCTAAAAACATTAAAACTAAAATTAAAAATGAGTTAGATAGTTTACTTAAAAATGAAAGAGAAAAATATGAAGAATTTTATGAAGCATTTGGAAGACAATTGAAGTATGGTATTTATAGCGATTTTGGAAGTAACAAAGATGTTTTGCAAGATTTATTGTTGTTTTATTCATCAAAGGAGAAAAAGAATGTTACTTTAGATGAATATGTTTCTAGAATGCCAGAGGATCAAAAATATATTTATTATGCTTCAGGAGAATCAAACGCGCGAATTGAAAAATTACCACAAATTGAAATGGTATCAGATAAGGGATTCGAAATTTTATATTTCACGGATGAGGTAGACGAATTCGCTGTGAAAATGATAATGAAGTACAAAGAAAAGGAATTTAAATCTGTATCAAGTGGTGACTTAGGTATAGAAGTAGATGAAAAAGAAAATCCTTCTAGCACTGATGAAAAAGACAATAAAGAATTATTTGAACATATGAAAAGTGTTTTAACAGGTAGAGTTAAGGATGTTAGGGCATCAAAAAGACTTAAGAACTACCCAGTATGTTTATCAAATGATGGTGACCTTACAATAGAAATGGAAAAAACATTAAATTCTATGCCTAACAATGAAAACATAAAAGCAGATAAGGTTTTAGAAATAAATATAAATAATGATATGTTTAAAGTACTTAAGGAATCTTTCGAAAAAGATAAAGTTAAGTTAGATTTATATACTAATATATTATATAATCAGGCGCTACTTATTGAAGGATTACCGATTAACGATCCGGTAGAATTCACAAACAATATATGTAAAGTAATGATATAAGAAAAATACGCTTTCAATAAAAATTTAAGAGAGCTTTGCAAAAGCGTTACAAATATATAAAAAAAGCATATGCTATATTTGGAAGATGGTTTCTGTATTGTGAAATATAACCCATAAACTAGACAGTTTAAAAAAAATGACCTATGTTAGCACTAAAAAGTGAGTCCTGTATTGAGCAGGGCTCATTTTATTTAATCCCCACTGGTATCTGTCATTATTATAGTAACTCATATAACTATCAACTATTCCTACTAACTCACCGAATGACATAGCTTGTTTATATTCCATCTCGTCTTTCATATGCCCGAAAAATGATTCCATAGGAGCATTATCTAAACAATTACCTTTTCTAGACTTTGATTGTGTCAGTCCTAATTCTTTAACACGAGATTGAAAATCTGCATTTGTATAATGAAATCCTTGATCAGGGTGTATAATTGTATCTGAATTATCTTCCAAATTAAGGTTGCATTCTAACCTATTAAGCGTTTTTAACACTATACTCAATCTGATATTGTTTAAATTCTCGTTTTAATAGGTTTGATAGTGTTTTATGTTCATGGTTTGCTTTTAACATCTTAGCATAAGTCTTTGCCCTTCCTACCTTAGTAATTAAACTATATTTTTTCATAAGCCTTCTTATACGTTTGTGATTCGTTCATTTATTAATCCAGCTTCCCCCAAATGATCATAGATTTTTCTCCAGCGAGCCAGCGTATTGACTGGGTTTCGCTTTTCTATTATAGATATGTCAAATCCACAATGCCTAAAGAAATCCATAGGGGCTTTTTTAGAGTCCATTGATATCTATCTTTATTATAATAGTTCGCATAGTCCTTAATTTCATTTTTTACGCTTTTAGAATAGCAGGCTACCGCCTGAAAAATCATGTGATATTTTAAGTTGAATAATATATCGTGAATACATTTTTTTGTCTCAAAGCTAACAAATTTAAATTATATAACGACTTATGGTCTAAAATATGTATTTCATGGTAATAGAGTTTACACTATTTGTACATCTGTGTAAAATGATTATTATAAAGTAATGCCCTATGTATGAAAGAGTATTAACATGTCTTACAAAACTATTATTTAGTATGGAGTGCAATGAGCAAGCAGCATATTGTAGTTCATAGAAGGAGTGGTTAATCACTGAATAAGAAGAATAGGTGGTATAAAAATGGTAAAAAAACAATTAAATGAAGAAGAAATACAAATTTATCCGTTAAGTTTATATCAAAAAGATGTATGGGTTGAACAATGCTTATATAAAGATAAACCAATATATAATATTGGTGGTTATGCAAATATTAATGGTCCTATCGAATACCAAATGTTTCAAAAATCGGTACAAAAGCTAATTGAAGACAATGATAGTTTAAGAATTAGAATATTTGAAAATGATGGACAACCTTCGCAGAAAATATTAAAAGAATTGAAATATGAGGTACCGTTTTATGATTTTTCCATAAAAGAATATGCGGAGAAATTTTCTTTGAATTGGATGCAAAAGGAATTTTTAAAACCATTTATTTTTGATAATGGTGAGAATTTATTTCGATTTGTTCTTATTAAAGTAAATAATAATAAGTATTTCTACTTTATGGAATCGCATCATATAGTATCAGATGGATGGGGATTTTCACTAATATTTAAAGAGACAGTTAATAATTATAACAATATAACTGAGACAAAAAGCAAGTTAGAAAAGTATTCCTATTTAGAATTTATAAAAGAAAATAAAAGATACCAAGAATCAGATACATATTTAAAAAACAAAATGTTTTGGAAGGATAAATTCAAACATATTCCAGAAGCTCTATTTACTAAGGGTGTGAATAGTAATGGAGGTATAGTTAGTAATAGAGAAAGCCTAGTAATAGAAAGAAAAGTGTATGATGAAATAATTGAATTTTCTAACAAAAGAAAATGTTCCGTATTTCACTTTTTTCTTGGTATATTAGCTGTATATTTCGGAGAGGTTTGCAATAAAGAAGAGGTAGTAATAGGAGTTCCCATATTAAACAGAACAAAAGCTAGCAATAAGCAAATAGTAGGACATTTTGCCAATGTTATACCATTAAAGATAGCTATAATAAAAGAAAAGACATTTTCATATATGATAAATGAAATAAGGATGGAATTAGGAGAGTGTTACAGACATCAAAAACTTTCTTTTGGTGAAATTTGCGGTAGCATTTATAAAGAAAGAAAAGACGGCTTATTTGATATAACTTTATCCTATGAACATCATAATTACGCAGCAAATTTTAATGGGGCAAAAACGGATATAAAAACGTTAAGTAATCATCATGAAAGAAATTCCATGAGCGTATTTATACGAGAGTTTGACGAGTGTAAAGATGTTGAGATTAACTTTGACTATAATATTGAAGTATTTAAAAAATTTATGCCTATAAAAGATGTAATTACACATATCCAATATTTAATTAAACATATTATAGATAGTGATGAAAAAAGTATTAATGATATTGAAATAATTACAGAACAAGAAAAACATCAGATATTATGTGATTTTAACGATACAAAGGCAGAATATCAAAAATATAAGACAATATATGAATTGTTTGAGGAACAGGTTGAAAAAACGCCAGATAATATAGCAGTAGTATTTGAAGATGAGAAGCTAACTTATAGAGAACTAAATGAGAAAGCCAATAGTTTAGCAAGAATATTGAGGGAAAAAGGCGTTAAACCAGACAGTGTAGTAGGAATAATGATAGAGAGTTCCCCGGAGATGATAGTAGGAATACTTGCAATTTTAAAAGCTGGAGGAGCCTATTTACCAATAGAACCAAGTTATCCACAAGAGAGAATAAAATACATATTGGAAAACAGTAAGTCTTCTATACTTATTACAAAGTCAGCATATATGGATCTATTTAACATTGAGGTAGAAATAATAGACATAGATAATACTGAAATCTATAATACTGATAAAGAGAATTTGGGGAAAGTAAATATACCCCAAGATTTAGCTTATATAATCTATACCTCAGGAAGTACTGGAAAACCTAAAGGTGTTGTAATTACGCATGAGGCAGTGTTAAATACAATACAGGATATAAATAGTAAATTTGCAGTAAAAGAAAATGATAAAATCATAGGACTTTCTTCTGTGTGTTTTGATCTATCAGTATATGATATCTTTGGGGCTTTGAGTACAGGAGCAAAGCTTGTGCAAATTAAAGATCAACGAGATGTAAATAAAATTATTGAAGTATTAAAGGATAAAAGTATAACTATATGGAACTCAGTTCCTGCTATTATGGATATGTTAATAGAAAGTATAACAGAGCCATTTAAAAATGAAAATTTGAGACTAGTAATGTTAAGTGGAGATTGGATTCCTTTAAAATTGCCTGGAAAAATAAAAAAATATTTTCCAAATGCAGCAATAATAAGTTTAGGTGGTGCAACAGAAGTTTCTATTTGGTCTATCTATTATCCGGTTACGGAAGTTAAAATCGAATGGAATAGCATTCCATATGGAATGCCTTTATCTAATCAAAGTTTCTATGTGTTAAACAAAGAAATGAAGTTATGTCCATTTGGAATCCCTGGAAAGTTATATATTGGAGGAGTTGGATTAGCAAAAGGGTATATGAATGATATAGAAAAGACGAAAAATGCGTTTATTAATCATCCTGAGTTTGGTAAATTGTATAGTACTGGAGATTGGGGGAGATTTCGTAAAGAAGGATATATTGAATTTTTAGGTAGAAGAGATCATCAGGTGAAAATAAGAGGATTTAGAATAGAACTTGGTGAAATAGAAAATCAGTTATTAAGGCAAGAAAATATAAAAGAAGCAGTAGTAGTAGATAGAGAAGACAAAAAAGGGAATAAATACTTATGTGCATATATAGTATTTAAAAAAGAAATGACAGTAGCAGAATTAAGAGAAAGTTTGTCAAAAGAACTACCAGACTACATGATACCGGCGTATTTTATACAGATAGAGAAGATACCACTAACACCAAATGGAAAGATAGATAGAAAAGCACTGCCAGAGCCAGATGGAGAAATAAGTACAGGAGTAGAATATGCGGTACCAAGAAATGAAATAGAAGAGAAAATGGTAAAGGTATGGTCTGAAGTATTAGGAGTAAAAAAAGTAGGAATTGATGACAGTTTCTTTGAATTAGGGGGAGATTCAATTAAGGCTATACAGGTCTGCGCTCGTTTAAGCAGATATAATTTGAAGATAACAGTTAGTGAGTTGTTTGCAAATCCAACAATAAGAGAATTAAGTATAAATGCTAAGCAAGAGGATAAACAAATAAATCAAAAAGTTATACAAGGAGAAGTAGAACTAACTGCTATACAAAGGTGGTTTTTTAAACAGGAATTTACCAATATGCATCATTGGAACCAAGCATTTATGATGTACTCAAAAGAGTGTTTTGATGAAGAAATTATAGATAAGGTATTTTCGAAAATAGTTGAACATCATGATGCATTAAGGATAGTTATTAGAAAAGAAGAAAATAAGCTAATTCAGTACAACAGGAGAGTAGAAGATAAATTATTTGATTTATCAGTTATGGATTTGGGTAATAAAGAATCATATCAAGCAGAAATGGAAGAAGAGGCAACAAAGATACAGTCAAGTATAAATCTAATTGATGGACCTCTTGTAAAGTTAGGGTTGTTTAAAACTAAAGATGGAGATCATTTGTTAATAGTAATACATCATTTAGTAGTGGATGGTATTTCGTGGAGAGTTTTACTTGAAGATTTTTCGGCAGGATATAGATGTGCTGTAAATAAAGAAAAAATAGAACTACCTATAAAAACACATTCATTTAAGGAATGGTCAGAGAATATTCAAAAATACGCTAAGAGTAATAAACTATTAGAGGAAATAGAGTATTGGAAAAATGTCGAAGATACTGAAGTAATAAAACTTCCTAAAGATCATCAAACTACAAGTAATAATTGGTATAGTTCTAAGAAGGTACAAATGAAAATATCAAAAGAAGAGACAGATAAGCTATTAACAGATACAAATAGAGCTTATAATACAGAAATAAATGATATTTTATTAGCTGCACTAGGATTATCAATAAAAAATTGGACAGGTGAAAATAAAGTTTTAGTAAGTATTGAAGGGCATGGAAGAGAAGAAATAATACCTAATATGAATATAACAAGAACAATAGGATGGTTTACATCATCTTATCCTGTAATTTTAGATTGTGAAAAATCTGAGGATATAAATTACTATATAAAATCAACAAAGGATGGTATAAGGAGAATTCCCAATAAGGGAGTAGGATACAATATATTAAAATATGTAACACTTAATGAGTATATAAAAGATTTAGAATTTAAACAAAACCCTCAAATAAGCTTTAATTATTTAGGCCAATTTGATAATGATGTAAACCAAGAAATGTTTAATGCATCATTTATTCCTACAGGAGATGCTATAGGTAAGGAATGTCAACGTTTATATGATATAGACATAAATGGCATGGTAGTAAAGGGAGAATTGTGTTTAAACTTTGAATATAATAAAGATGAGTATGATGAGAGCACAATTATAGAACTTGTTAAAAATTATAAAGAAGCACTACTAGATATTATTAAATATTGTGTTGAAAAAGAAGAGACGGAAATGACACCAAGTGACTTGGACTATAAAGAAGTTTCTATTGAAGAACTTCAAGATATAAAGTTAACAATTGGAAGTTTATTTAATGAAATCTGATCTCTATTGAAGTGCAATTTGAAATTACTACTAATATATCTTGCTTCGTGTTTCAGTTAGACTGAAGCAAGGTATATATTAAAAATGGGAGATGATAAATAGTGAGTAATAATGAAATGATAAAAAATATATATCCCTTATCTCCAATGCAAGAAGGTATGCTATTTCATAAATTATTGGGTAATGATAAAAATGCATATTTTGAACAATCATCTTCTAAAATAATTGGAAGCTTAGAAGTGGAATTATTTGAAATAAGTATAAATAAACTCATTGAAAGATATGATGTTTTAAGAACCTTATTTATATATGAAGATAAAAAAAGACCTTTACAGATTGTACTAAAAAAAGCCAAAATAAAAATATGCTTTGAAGATATATCGTCCTTAAGAAGTAGTGAGAAAGTAATATTCATAAAGGAATTTAAAGAAAAGGATACAGTTAAAGGATTTAACTTGTCAAGGGAAATTTCAATAAGAGCTTCGATAATTAAAACAGATGAAGAAAAGTATATTTTTATATTAAGTTTTCATCACATAATTTTAGATGGATGGAGTATTCCAATTATATTTAATGAGCTTATGTATATATATAGTGCGCTTAAGGAAAATAGGCCTATAAAATTTAAAAAAGTAAACGAGTACAGTAATTATATAAAATGGTTAGAAAAGCAAGATAAAAAAGAAGCTCTTTTATATTGGGAGAAATACTTAGAAGACTACGAACAACAAGCGCAGATTTCACAATTAGCTAAGTCCGTTAAAGAGGTTAAGTACATAAACAGTGATATAAAATTTATTATAGATAAAGAAACAACAAACAAGTTAGAAAATATAGCAAGAAAGAATAAAGCAACTGTAAACACAGTGTTTCAAACTATATGGGGAATATTACTTCAAAGATATAATAATGTAAATGATGTTGTGTTTGGAGCCATAGTATCAGGTAGACCGGCTGAAATTGATGGAATTGAAAATATGGCAGGGTTGTTTATAAATACTGTTCCAGTACGAATAAAAAGTAGCACAGACAAGGGGTTTATAGGATTATTAAAAGAAGTACAAGATGCTAATGTTAAGTCTAAAAAGTATGAGTATGTGCCATTAGCAGAAGTACAATCAAATACAAGTATAAAACAAAAATTAATAGATAATATAATGGTATTTGAAAATTATCCAGTGATTGAACATAATAAAAAATTAGATTTTAAAATACAAATGGATGAAGTTGTTGAACAAACTAATTATAATTTTAATATTATAATTGGAATGACTGATGAAATATTTATAAAATTAAATTATAATGCATCTATTTATGATGATAAGTATGTAAATATGATAGCAGGTCATATAAAACATGTTATAAAAGAGGTATCAGAGAATCCAGAAATAAAGATATCAGAAATAGATATGCTTTCAGAAGAGGAAAAGACAAAAATATTAGTAGAGTTCAATGATACAAAAGCAGAGTATCCAAAGGATAAAACAATTCATGAATTGTTCGAAGAACAGGTAGAAAAATCACCAGATAATATAGCAGTAGTACTTGAAGATAAAAAGCTAACTTATAGAGAACTAAATGAGAAAGCAAATAGTTTAGCAAGAATATTGAGAGAAAAGGGCGTAGAGCCAGATTCTATAGTAGGAATAATGGTGGAAAGATCTCTGGAGATGATGATAGGGATAATGGGAATATTAAAAGCGGGGGGAGCATATCTACCTATAGATCTAAGCCATCCAAAGGAAAGAATTGAGTATATGCTAATGGATAGTGAAGTCAAAGTATTATTAAGCGCAGAAAGATTAGTAGATAACATAGAGTTTGATGGAGAAGTTATAGATTTAGTTGATAAAGATTTATTTAAAGGTAATTTAAGTAATCTAGAGAAAGTAAATCAATCAAGTAATTTAGCGTATATTATATATACTTCAGGTACAACTGGTGAACCTAAGGGGGCGATGATAGAGCATTTTAACCTTAATAACTTTATACATTCCTTAGCTAAACAATTTGATAAGGGATTTAATTCAAATGATAGGATTTTATCATTAACAAACTATGTGTTTGATGTAAGTGTATGCGAGTTCTTTGTGTCATTAATCAGTGGAGCAACTTTAGTTATTAATCATAAACAAAAGACCTTTGATCCTATTGAAATAGCAAAATTAATAGTTAATAATCAAATAACGTTTACGTATATTCCACCGTCTCTGTTATTAGAAGTCTATGAAAATTTAAAGATGAATAAGAGAAAGGTAAAGCTAAGGAAATTACTGGTTGGTGTTGAAGCAATAAGAGGAGAGACATTAAATAAATTTTATACTCTAAATAAAGACTTAGAGATAGTAAATGGTTATGGACCTACTGAAACAACTATATGTTCAACTTTTTATAAGGTAACTAAAAATGAGCCTCAAAATAGAAATGTACTAATAGGAAGAAGTGTAGGAAATACTAATATTTATATTTTAAATAAAAATTTAAAAATAGTTCAGGTAGGAGTAGTAGGAGAGTTATTCATAAGTGGAGATGGGGTATCAAGAGGATATATAAATAAACAAGAATTGACAGATGAAAAGTTCGTAGGAAATCCATTTAAATTAGGTACTAAAATGTATCACACAGAAGATTTTGCAAGATGGCTACCTGATGGAAATATAGAATTTATAGGAAGAACAGATAATCAAGTAAAAATAAGAGGCTTTAGAATAGAACTTGGTGAAATAGAGAATCAGTTATTAAAGCAGAAAAATATAAAAGAGGCAGTAGTAGTAGATAGACAAGATAATCAAGGAAATAAATACTTATGTGCGTATATAGCATGTGATGAAGAAATGACGGTAGCAGAATTAAGAGAAGGGTTGAAAAAAGAATTACCAGAGTACATGATTCCAGCATATTTTATGCAAATAGAGAGGATGCCACTAACACCAAATGGAAAGATAGATAGGAAAGCATTACCAGAGCCGGATGGAGAAATAAACACAGGAGTAGAGTATGCATCAGCAACAAATGAGACAGAAGAGAAGCTAGTAAAGGTATGGAGTGAAGTACTAGGAGTAGAAGGAATAGGTATTGATGATAATTTTTTTGTATTAGGAGGACATTCACTAAAGGCTATACAGGTAGTGTCAATGATACATAAAGAGCTAAATGTAGAAGTGCCTGTAGGTGAGGTATTTAGTAATACAACTATAAGACAGATAGGAGAATATATAAGCAAATCAAAGGAAAGTATATACTCATCAATAAAAGTGGTAGAAGAAAAATGGGAGAAGGAAGTACTATGAGTTTGATATTTAGAATAAAAGCATCTTCAGCACAAAAGAGGTTATTTACATTAAATCAGTTTGAAAAAGAAAAAACAAGCTACAATATGCCATCAGTAATGGTAGTAGAAGGAAATTTAGAAAAAGAAAAAGTAGAAGAAACATTTAGAAAGCTTGTTGAAAGGCATGAAGCATTTAGAACTTCTTTTGAATTAAGAGATAAAGAAATAGTACAAAAAATACACAAAGAGGTAGAATTTTATTTAGAATACATAGAATTAAAGAAAGAAGAAGAAGAAACAATAAAAATAATAGTAAAAAGCTTTATAAAACCATTTGATCTATCAAAAGCAACTTTATTAAGAGTGAAACTAATAAAAATAGAAGAAGAAAAACATATATTAATGATAGATATGCATCATATAATATCAGATGGTACATCTATAGGAATTATTATAGAAGAATTCTCAAAGCTTTACAAAGGAGAAGAATTAAAAAAATTAAAAATACAATATAAAGACTATTCAGCATGGCAAAATGAAGCTTTAAGCTCAGAAAATATGAAAAACCAAGAAGAGTATTGGAAAAATGTATTTAAGAAGAAAATACCTGTATTAGACATGCCAACAGATTATAAAAGACCTACAATGAAAAGCTTCGAAGGAGAAAGTATAGGATTTAAGATTGATAAATATATAACAGAAAAGGCAAAGAAAATAGGAATGGATAATGGAACAACATTGTATATGACATTATTGTCAACATACAATATACTGCTATCTAGATATAGTGGACAAGAAGATATAATAGTAGGCTCACCAATAGAGGGAAGACCACATGCCGATTTACAAAAAATAGTAGGCGTGTTTGTAAATACTCTTGCAATGAGGAACTATCCAAAAGCAGATAAAACCTTTAAAGATTTTTTGCAGGATGTAAAGAAAAATGCATTAAATGCATACGAAAATCAAGATTATCAATTTGATGAATTAGTAAAAAAGTTAGATATAAGAAAAGATTTAAGTAGAAATGCACTATTTGATGCTATGTTTGTATTACAGAATACTGATGTTTACGGTATAGATATTGATAGCTTAAAATTCAAACCATATAGCTTTGAATATAAAATGTCTAAGTTTGATATTACATTATCAGCAATAGAAGCAAAAGGAGAAATATCATTCAACATAGAATACTGCACAAAGTTGTTTAAGAGAGAAACAATAGAAAGAGTAATACAACACTTTATAAATATATTAAAAGAAGTATCAGAGAATCCAGAAATAAAGATATCAGAGATAGAGATGCTTTCAGAAGAAGAAAAGATAAAGATACTAGTAGATTTTAACAATACGAAGGCAGAATATCAAAAAGATAAAACAATATATGAATTGTTTGAGGAACAGGTTGAAAAAACGCCAGATAATATAGCAGTAGTATTTGAAGATGAGAAGCTAACTTATAGAGAACTAAATGAGAAAGCCAATTGTTTGGCAAGAATATTGAGGGAAAAAGGCGTTAAACCAGACAGTGTAGTAGGAATAATGATAGAGAGTTCCCCGGAGATGATAGTAGGAATACTTGCAATTTTAAAAGCTGGAGGAGCCTATTTACCAATAGAACCAAGTTATCCACAAGAGAGAATAAAATACATATTGGAAAACAGTAAGTCTTCTATACTTATTACAAAGTCAGCATATATGGATCTATTTAACATTGAGGTAGAAATAATAGACATAGATAATACTGAAATCTATAATACTGATAAAGAGAATTTGGGGAAAGTAAATATACCCCAAGATTTAGCTTATATAATCTATACCTCAGGAAGTACTGGAAAACCTAAAGGTGTTGTAATTACGCATGAGGCAGTGTTAAATACAATACAGGATATAAATAGTAAATTTGCAGTAAAAGAAAATGATAAAATCATAGGACTTTCTTCTGTGTGTTTTGATCTATCAGTATATGATATCTTTGGGGCTTTGAGTACAGGAGCAAAGCTTGTGCAAATTAAAGATCAACGAGATGTAAATAAAATTATTGAAGTATTAAAGGATAAAAGTATAACTATATGGAACTCAGTTCCTGCTATTATGGATATGTTAATAGAAAGTATAACAGAGCCATTTAAAAATGAAAATTTGAGACTAGTAATGTTAAGTGGAGATTGGATTCCTTTAAAATTGCCTGGAAAAATAAAAAAATATTTTCCAAATGCAGCAATAATAAGTTTAGGTGGTGCAACAGAAGTTTCTATTTGGTCTATCTATTATCCGGTTACGGAAGTTAAAATCGAATGGAATAGCATTCCATATGGAATGCCTTTATCTAATCAAAGTTTCTATGTGTTAAACAAAGAAATGAAGTTATGTCCATTTGGAATCCCTGGAAAGTTATATATTGGAGGAGTTGGATTAGCAAAAGGGTATATGAATGATATAGAAAAGACGAAAAATGCGTTTATTAATCATCCTGAGTTTGGTAAATTGTATAGTACTGGAGATTGGGGGAGATTTCGTAAAGAAGGATATATTGAATTTTTAGGTAGAAGAGATCATCAGGTGAAAATAAGAGGATTTAGAATAGAACTTGGTGAAATAGAAAATCAGTTATTAAGGCAAGAAAATATAAAAGAAGCAGTAGTAGTAGATAGAGAAGACAAAAAAGGGAATAAATACTTATGTGCATATATAGTATTTAAAAAAGAAATGACAGTAGCAGAATTAAGAGAAAGTTTGTCAAAAGAACTACCAGACTACATGATACCGGCGTATTTTATACAGATAGAGAAGATACCACTAACACCAAATGGAAAGATAGATAGAAAAGCACTGCCAGAGCCAGATGGAGAAATAAGTACAGGAGTAGAATATGCGGTACCAAGAAATGAAATAGAAGAGAAAATGGTAAAGGTATGGTCTGAAGTATTAGGAGTAAAAAAAGTAGGAATTGATGACAGTTTCTTTGAATTAGGGGGAGACTCAATTAAAGCCATTCGTATGATATCGAAACTGCGAGAATACGGTTATGAGATAGGTATAAGAAATATTATGAGAGATAGAACTATTCGAGCAATTCGTACAGGAATTAGTAAAGTAGAAAAAAGTAATGCAGAACAATCAGAAATAGTAGGTAAAGTTGGGTTAACACCAATACAAATAGACATCTTTACAAATAAGCTTGAAGTTCCAAATCATTTTAATCAATCCTTTATTCTTGAAAGTAAAGAAAGAATAAAGCAAGAAAGTCTTAAAAAGGCACTCACAGCAATTGTAGAGCATCATGATATACTTAGAGCAGTGTACAAAGATGATGAACTAACAATAAGGTCAAATTCTGAAGGTAGCTTGTATAACTTTAAGTATTATGATTTTTCTGATATTAAAGAAGAAGAAATATTATACAGAAAAATAGATGAAAGTGCAAATGAAATACAATCGAGTATTAATATTTCAACTGGACCATTAATGAAAGTAGGAGTATTCTGTACAGAATACAAAGACTATTTATTCATTTCCATTCATCATTTAGTGGTAGATGGAGTGTCGTGGCGAATCATTTTAGAAGACTTAAGCAGAGGATATTTAGCATCAAAAGAGAAAAAAGAAATTATACTTCCAGCAAAAACTGTTTCATTCAAGAAATGGAGTGAGACATTAAGAAGATATAGAGAGAGCAATGATTTGAAGAAAGAGATTGTTTATTGGAAAGATATTGAACAAAAGGTTAAAGAGAGTAAGATGGGATTTACAGTAAATGAAGTCGAACATGGAATAAATGATGTTATTGTTCATTTAACTAGTGAACAAACAAATGATTTACTGTATAAAGCGGGACGAGCTTATGGGACAGAAATTAACGATTTGCTTTTAACAGCATTATTTAGAGCAGTTAATAAAGTTACAGGAATTAAGAGTGTGTCTGTAAGCGTTGAAGGGCATGGAAGAGAGCCAATAGGGTTCTCCATGGCAATTGACAGAACTGTAGGATGGTTTACAAGCGTTTATCCTGTAGCAATAAATGAAATCGGAGAAACAATAGTAAAGGACATATGTAAAATAAAAGAGACTCTAAGAAAAATTCCTAATCATGGAATTGGATATGGAGTGCTAAAAGTATTAGGAGATGATGTGCTGGAGGGAATAGAGCCTGATATCACATTTAATTATTTAGGGGAATTTGGACAGGAAAATAATACTGAGGATTTTTTATTAAGCAATATCTCTTGTGGACAAGAGATATCAGAAAAAAATAGATTTGGAACACCTATTTCAGTTAATGGTGCTATTATTAACAAAGAACTTAATCTAATTATCAATTTTGATAAGGAGAGATTCAGTAAATGTTTCATAGAAGATTTCAAAAGACAGTATGAAAAACAATTACTTGATATCATAGGGCACTGTGTAAAGGTAAGAAAAAGAGAGAGTATAGAAGTAAATGGACTAGAAATGAATAATAGTTACAATAATTTCGATATGAATCAGTTTATTTGGTCAAGATTTAGTGTTGATAGTATTCTTAAGGTTATTAGTGTAGATAAGCAAGCATATTCTATATTATTTGTAGAAAACATGGATCAAAAAATCAGAAATGAAATTATTAACACAATAACTGAAAAATTGTCAATAAAACATATGCCACATTACTGTATTAATATGAGAAAACATCAACTCTCACAAAGCATAATGGCTGAAAAGATGTTTAGAGAGATGTGTAGCGATAATAACTCTTTAAGCAATAAAGATTTTTCACAGATTGAATTAAAGAACTTTAATAATAATTTGAATAACAAAATTATAGACCAATATATAGCTTCTTGTATGCAAAAATCTTTTCTTGAAGCAACGGGCACTATAATAGAAGAAGTGATAACAATTAATGGAATTTATACCCAAGATAAAATTATGGAAGCAGTTAAATTAGTTGTTCAAGAACAAAGTGTATTAAGAAGTTCATATGAGAAGTGTGATAGAGAATATATTATTTCCGAACATAAATATGATACTTCATGGTATGTTCCATATGTTGATTTAAGATACAGTTCCTATGAATATATCACTACCATTCATAAAGATATTTACGGAATGAAAAATGGAGAAGGTAACTGTGATGGTCGAAATAATTTGATTAGAATGGTGATTACTAGAGAGTCGGAAGTATGTCATAAACTCCATATTATAGCACATCATAGTGGATGGGATAAAGCCAGTACACAAATTTTAAATGATAGGTTAAATGATTTAATTAAATCTAATTCAACTGAAACATTAATTAAAACAACGTATAAAAATTATATTGAAGAGATTAAAAATTGTAATGGATTTACAAAAAATATTGGATATATGGCAGAATTAAAAATTGAAGATTTTATAGAAAATGTTAATGAATATGTTCGAGGTAATATAGATAATAATCTCGAAAAATCAATACTTTTAACAATAAAAATGGGACCAAAATCGTTGAAGGTTTTAAAAGAAAAGCCATGGAATTTATTAACTCATGTATTGAGAATTGTAGCAAGGGAAAATCAATTAATCTCACTAGATAAAACTATTATACCAATGTTTATTTTACAAGAAGATAGAAGAGGTAAGGAGAGAAATTATACCAATACAATGGGTGAATTTTTAGATATATTACCAATATTAATAGATTGCTCACAAGATGCAATTAAATGCGATATGCAAAAATACGTAGAAAAAGTTCAAAATATTAAAAAAGATGAAAATATTAATTATTTAGAACTTTTTAACAGGCAACAGCAAGATTTTTATTTATTAACTGCATCTGTTTTGTCAATCAATTATCATGGTATTTTTGAATTAACATATGATATAGTACAAAAAATGTTAAGTTTAGATAAGATAAGAAGGGCAACAGAAATTTTTGTTAATTGTTATTCAAACTATCTAGTTATATCATTTCCTATTTATAAGAAATGCATTAATAATTTAGAAAAAATCTTACAAGATGAATTCAACATATTAGAGACTAAATTTAGTGAGGGATAACATTTAAACTTCAAATGAAAAATGTGGATTCCACCATTCTCATTTAAAAGGTAAAACAGTTTATGGTCATCAATTAGTTACCGTTATGTTATTGTGCGATACTCTTGTGCTACCATATATCATCGTGGTGAAAATAAAGCATGAATCAATTAGTTAATTCACGAGGAAATACCACTAAAAAATAAAAGTGGTATTTTCTCATGATAAAAATAATATAAAGAGTAATGGATGAAAATTTATGATGTACCCTGGTTAACCAACTAAACTCCTTATTTATATATATTCAATTTGTTTATTAAAGGAATAAAGTGAATAATTTAAAATATTTATAATCATGTTTAAAGATTCGTAGTCTTTTGAAACATATTCTAACATATTTGTGTATTCCATAAGTTTAGACAATTCTTCGTTTCTGCATTCTTGTTCAAAATTTCTTTTTACATTTTCATTATTTAATTCTGTAAGTATAATTATTAAAACTAAAGAATTTAATACAATAAATAGATTTATCATGAATAATTTTATGAAGATATTTAAATGACTTATAAAAAAATTGGATATAAATAGAGTACCATTACAATAGTAGAAATTATAGTACTTATATTTAAAACTAAGCTAAGCATTTTTTTATCAGTCCCTTTAGATACATTGCAGAAACAAAACAAGTTTCATCATTTACAAAATATATAATACGATTTTGTTTATCAATTGAGTTTATGTTAGTTATGTTTACCAAATATGATTTATGAGCTTTATAAAAACATGAGTTTAATTCAACCTCAAAATCTTTCAATTTTCCATAAAACTCAAATTGTCCATTATTTGTATGGAGCCTCAATTTATGAGTTATAGTTGTTGTTTCAAAAAATAACATGTCGCATAAAGAGAAATTAGTTATTCTATTTCCTAAATTTATCGCTATAGTTACTTTTTCTTTAGTATTATTTTTGTTGTAATCATTACATGATTCTAAAATACACTCATTAATTTTATTCTTAATACTTTTAATATCACCTTTTAAAATATAATCTAAAGCTTGTACTTTATATTTGAAAGTTAAAAGAGACATCTCAGAATGTGCTGTAATAAAAACAATATATCCTTTTGAATCATACTTTCTTATAATCTTAGCAAGTTCTATTCCTGATATTTGATCTTTTAGGTCTACATCAAGAAAATAAATAAAGATTCTCTCTTTATTGCTTTTTACATAAGCAATGACTTCTTCATATTTTCTTGTTGATAATTCTATTTCTAAATCAATTTTCAAATTTATTAATTCATCTTTTATAATGTTTTCAATTTGTTTTTTTTGATGTTCATTATCTTCACAAATTATGATACCAAGCATTGTATACCCTCCTAAAGTTATTTCAACACTGATTATTACATATTGTAACATAATAATCCGAATTATGCAGTCCTATTGGTCAAGATATTATCATAAGCATATCTCTCCTTCGTTCGAGAAGATCATATTCCATTATCTTTTATATAAAATTAAAATAATTATTCAACAATAAGTAAATTATGTAATATTTTAAGTTGTACTAAAAATGTTCTTAACATCCGACTCGCCACGCACTCTCGTGACTTCAGTCATGAGTTAGTGGCGGACGCATATGTCGAAAAAAATATAGATAAATCGTTATACATGATTATTTTATTTATAAACATATGTTATTATAAATATATCAAATAAAAAAACGGAGTAATAACATGTGAGTAAAATATATCATGGTAGAGGGGATGTTTATTCCATTCAAATCACAGGCTCTAAGGAGTTTTCGTGAATGCTCTGGTAAACAAAGGAGAAAATACTTATGGTAAAACTCATCGCAACAGATATGGATGGTACCTTATTAAATGACAATGGAAATATAAATGAAAAAATATTTGATTTAATACATATGTTTAATGAAAAGGATATAAAATTTGCAGCAGCAAGTGGCAGATTTTACTCTCAACTAAGCAAAAATTTTGAAAAGGTCAATACAGATATGATATTTATTGCTCATAATGGAGCCCTTGTTAAGTATAATAATAAGGGTAAGACGTTGTATTCAAGCAGTATTGATAGAGAAGAAATAGACTCTGTGGTGAATTTAAATCCAAAGCTAGGAGAGGAATTATTTTTAGCTGGAGAAAATGAGGCATATATAGTAAATCCATCAGAAGATATGTTGAATAACTTTACATCTTTTGAGGTGCCTGTGGTAATATTAAAATCTTTTAGCGAAATAAAAAATCCAATATATAAGATTACTTATTATATGACTGATGGAGTTAAACCATCTATAGTGGATTATATAAAGGGGAATTTGAGTGATAAGCTTGAATTTGTTGTATCCGGCGACAAGTGGATAGATATAATGAACAAAGGTATAAGCAAAGGAAAGGCTATAAATATGATTCAAGAAAAATTTAAAATAAATCAAAAGAACACAATGGTTTTTGGGGATTATTATAATGATTTGACTATGTTTAAAGCAGCACATTATAGTTATGCAATGAAGAATGCTCCAGAAGATGTGAAAAAACATGCTAACTTTATTGCAGGAAGCAATAATGAAGATGGCGTTTATAATGTAATAGCTTCTTTGTAGAAATAAATGCTTTTTATACAATTAGTTAATGAGTTTAAAACAAAGCATAGCCTTTCCTAATAATGGGAGAGGCTATTTTTGGCTGACTCTGTAAGTTATTCGTGGAAGTTCTAGAAATCTCTTTGGATCGTCATTACGCAAAAATTATATGTTTCAATCTATTTACTTATAATCAAGACAATGGTAAAATTACATTAAACGATGTTTAATATAATTACAGTGATTAATAAAACATTAACTATTGGAGGGATTATGGGAATAACAGAAAGAAGACAATTAGAAAAAGAGATCATAAGAAAAAAAATAATAGATGCCACAAATGATATATTAGTGGAAGAAGGCTATGAAAATTTATCTATTCGTAAGATTGCTAGTAGGATTGAGTATTCTCCAGGTATTATTTATCACTATTTTAAGGATAAGGCTGAAATAGTGTCTTTTGTTGTAGCGGAAGGGTATGGAAACATATTAAAAATTATAAGTGAGATTCCTATAGATACTGAAAACCCAGATAAGACAATAGTAAATGGGATGAGGTCTTATATTGAACTTATGCTAGAAAATCCACAGCAATTTAGGGTTGTTTTAATGAATGATATTGAAACTATACAAGAAAAGGTAAATATGCTGCAGGAGGGTATTTCAAAGGAAAGAAAAAGTATACAAGGGCTTTGTAAGTTAGTAGAGTTGGCGATCAGAAAAAACATTTTCAGAAAAATGGATATTGAGCTTACTGCACAAATAATATGGACATCTACTCATGGGCTTGTTTCTAGATTAATATTAGAAAAAAATATTACTAAGCAACAAAAAGAGAGACTTATAAATCATCATTTTGAAATTCTTATTAATGGATTATTAAGAGTAGTCACGGAAACTAATATGTAAAACTTAATTATGTATAGAGTCATTATAGTGCTATAAATTTTATGTTCAGAGAGCAGTTAGGAATAAAAATAGGTATAGCAAACAAGCCTACACGATGCAGGAATTTTCAGAAAAAAGTACTTAATTGTCAAACAGCTACTCTAATAAATTTAAAATACTAAAACCTGAAACTTTAAGTCTTGCATCTAGATGAATATTAATTCCAGCAATCATAGTCATAAATGAATAACGTTTTTTACCATGTATTCGTAAAGTATGAATTTTATAATCATTTAGAATACGATTGTTTATACGTTCTGAGCAGGTTCTAGTTTTATAAATAGTTTTCCATTGTTTTGAGCCGCGAGGCACAGGAGTAAACAACCGCAAATCCCATGATGGTTTAGTGTAGATTACTCGCCCATAAGGTGAAGGTGAGCACTGTTCACAGCAAGAGCAACTAGCAACCTTTTTTAAAACTAAAGGGCAACGCCATTTAAGGCGTGAACGACTTTTTTCATAACCGTTATAGACCATTTCATGGCCACCAATACAGATAGGAAATCCTTTTTCATTAATATCTAGAGTAACTGGATATTTTGAATTTCCTTTGTTTTTGGAGTTCAGATCAATAAAGGGATTAATGTTCCATTTAGAACATAATTCATATGTAGGGTAGTTATCATTAGCTGAGTCAAGAACATAATTTGATATAGTGAACTGCGGTAACAGTTCTCTAAATTCAGCTAATGCTACTATTCCAGTGACACTGTCGTGTCTGCTTGCCTCTACAAATCGTAGATAAATAGGTAGATCTATCTTATATTTTTTATTATAGACAGATAAAGCATAGAGAGTGTAGCCATAAAACCAACGATTTTCATGGCTGTCCCAACCCCAATTAGCATTTATGTCAGAAAGTCTACGAGGGCATTTGCAATCGTAAATTCCATTTTCACGGCAGTCACAAACTTTAGAACCATAGTAAGAAGACTTACAGTGAACACAAGTACCATCGCCGCCAACTGTAAGGTTATCTTTTTCTATTAAGTTAAGATTAAAAGAGGGTTCTACAGCAACTAATGAGAATATTTTTTGAAGCAGCCTTTCGGCTCTTAGGGAAAATGAGCGACCAGCTTCAAAAAAATCTGAAATTCTCTTAACAACACCAGTTTTTTTATTAGGAAGCTTTTTATTTTTCCCGGGTGCCTTAATTTTAGAGGGTTTCTTCTTATACGAATATATTTTTTTTAGGTTTACCCTGTCGGTAGACAGATTTGAAAGCCATAATCTAGAGATAAAATCATAATGAGCACCAAGTGATGGGACATTATTTTTAGTGCAGCCTATACAGGTTGCAAGTAACTCACAGGCATGAATCTTTTTAACCCAGTTGGTAATGCTTGTTTCCTTTTGAAAAAGCATTAAAGAAAATGAACGAAATATCTCAGGTTGAAGAGTTGCAGGTCTACCAATATTAGAATAATAAGGTTTTAATATCTCTCTAAGAATATCTAAGTCTAAGCAATACAACTTAGAGATAGAAGGTTCAAGTTCTATAATTTTTTTAGGAAAAGCTTTGTAGAAACATGAGAGATTTAAAATAATAAATTGCTGATAATCAGCATGAGAGCTCCAATTTTTAAGCATAAAATAATCCTCCTATTAAAACATGTCTTTAAGAGGAGGACCGCAAAATTTTACAGGCTTGTCAAGTGTTTTATGCAAAAAAAGTGGGGGAATCAACAAAAATTAATGATACTAAAAATGAGTAATCACAGGAGCTAAGGAGTTTCCGTGAAAGCTCATTAAAATAAAGGGGGGGGCAAGTATGAAAACAGTTATTATTTATGCATCTAAGCATGGTTGCACAGAAAAATGTAGCAATATTTTAAAAGGTAAGCTACATGGTGAAGTGAAAATTGTAGATATAAAAAAGGAAAGTATGCCGGAAATGATTTTGTTTGATAACATTATTATCGGCGGATCAATCTACATGGGGAGAATTCAAAAGGAGGTAAATTCGTTTTGTTTAAAAAATATTAGTGCATTAAAAAAGAAGAAACTTGGATTTTTTATTTGTTGTATGAGTGAAAATGAGATGGCAGAAAAACAGATACACACATCTTTTCCCGAAGAATTGTTAACAGATGCAATTGCAACACAATACTTCGGAGGAGAGTTCATATTTAAAAAAATGAATGTCCTTGAAAGATTTATTATTAAGAAGATTAGTAAAACTAATAAGGATACATCAACGCTTTCAAAGGAAAATATTAATAAATTTGCACAGGTAATAAACAATGGTTAAGTTGAGGGAGGGTGGGATTAAATGAAGAAAATTTTAAAAGTTACAGTATCTATATCCATTCTCCTATTTTTAATTGCTATAGTCGGAGTGCTTTTTGTTACTCGTGGGCTCGAATCGGGTATCAATCTAGTCGTTAATGATGTGAATTTGTCATCATTAAGTGATGGAATGTACAATGGGAAATATAATGCTGGAAGATGGTCTAATGAGATGAATATAATAATTAAAGAACATAAAATTATTAAAATAGATGTGGTAAAGGATGTTTTTTTCTCAAAACCAGAGGTTACAAAAGCCCTGCTAAGTAAGGTTCTAGAAAAACAAAATACTAATGTAGATGTTATTTCAGGGGCAACAGTAACTTCCAAAGCATATTTAAAGGCTATTGAAAATTCATTAAAGTAAAAAAACAATGCAACATTTCATACCTTTTGGTAAGTTATATTACAAAAAAATGTGTACTTGTTCTATGTTTTTTAATGGCGTATACTTTCAAGTAGAAATGTATTTAATATAATGCTAAGGAGTGTGAAAATTTAATGATTACTATAGTCGCAAAAAATTCAATTAAACAAGCCAAAGTAGAAGAATTCAAGCGTTTAGCAGAAAAACTTATAAAAGAAAGCAGAAAAGAAAAAGGAAATATATCGTACAATTTATATCAAGACGCTAACAAATGTAATGTATTAACATTTATAGAAGAGTGGGAAAATGAAGATGTAATTAAGAGTCATAACATCTCAGAACATTTCACTAGCATTGTTCCCCAATTTGAAGATTTACAAGAAAGTCAGTCAGAGGTTAATTTATATAAATTGATATAACAAAATATTTTATTCGGAGAATAAAATTAGGAGGTAGAATAAATGAAAGTTGTAGCTATTAATGGTAGTCCCAATAAAGAAGGAAATACTTATCATGCAATAAAAATGGTTGCAAATGAACTTGAAAAAGAAGGAATAGAAACGGAAATCATTCATGTAGGTGGCAAGTCAATTAGGGGATGTACTGCTTGTAATCAATGTGCAAAAAATAAAAATGAAAAATGTGTGCTTCCAGGTGATGATGTTAACGAGTGGATTCAAAAAATGAATGGAGCAGATGGAATAATTTTAGGATCTCCTGTACACTACGCATCAATTGGAGGAACTATGAAATCATTTCTAGATAGAGCTTTCTATGTTGCGGGTAATAATGAAGGAATGCTAAGACATAAAGTTGGTGTTTCCGTTATTGCTGTAAGGCGTTCTGGTGGAATTCCAACTTTTAATCAGATAAACAATTATATTAATTATTCGGAAATGTTAATGCCAACTTCGAATTATTGGAATGTTATTCACGGTACAAGCCCCGGTGAGGCATTACAAGATGAAGAAGGGGTGCAAATTATGAGAGTGCTTGGGAAGAATATGGCATGGCTTATGAAATTAGTTGAAAATGGAAAAGAAAATATTAAAGCGCCAGAAAGAGAAGAAAAAATATTCATGAACTTTATTCGCTAATAGAGTGTTCTATAAGATGGAAAAGAACTGCTTAATTTAAATTGAGCAGTTCTTTTCCATTTTGTTTACAGAATTAGATCTATTACTCCATTTACTAATTTTGAAGTTGTTTTAATATATTGAAGTTTTAAAAATCAAAAGTATAGAATAAAAACTACCTTTCTAGGATAATATAATCTTAGAAAGGGGAGTTTTTAATGCCAAATAAAGCTACAAAAATGAATATACAGCATGATTTAAATAAAAAACATAATAAGCCTGGAATTGTGGATGCAGAAGGCGAACCAGTCAATAATAAACCAATAAAAGAAGCTAAAAAAACATTTCGTTAAAAAAAGGGCCTTAGGGCTCTTTTGCATTGTAAAATTACTTAGTAGGTTGATCTCCTCTAAAACCATAATTAGTTGAAATCGTTCTTCCAATACTATTAACCTTGCCGGTTATGCATCCACGACAATGAGCGGGAGTATCCCCAGTACATATTTTACCTGGGTACAGTGCATAATGCTTTCTGTATTCGCCTTCTGTAACATTAGGCATAACTACATTGGCGCCGCTTTGCAGAGCCATTAGTCTTCCATTTTTGTTTAAGGACTCCATAGCAGTTGTCGCAGGTATGTTAATGTCTGGTAGGAGCAAACGTGTTATTGCCATAACTTTAAGGGCCATAGTTAGCTCCTTACCCTTGGCAGTTGCAAGTGGGGTGTCTTCATTTGGAATAAAAGGACCTATGCCTAGCATGTCAGCATTTATTTCTTTGAAAAATAATATATCATTCGCATAGGACTCTATAGTTTGGTTTGGGAGACCAACCATAACACCAGTTCCAACTTCATAGCCTAATTCTTTTAATATCGTTAAGCAATTCAGTCTGTTTTCGTGGCTCATGCCTGGGTCTATATCTTCATATAGGTTTTTATCCGTTGTCTCAATTCTTAAAAGATACCTATCAGCACCAGCGTCTCTAAAAGCTTTATATTCATCATAAGTTTTTTCACCTATACTTAAAGTTAGAGCTAAATCTAAAGCCTTTATTCCCTTTATTATTCTGATAATTCTATCTCTTGTGTAATAATCATCTTCACCACCTTGAAGTACTATAGTTTTATAGCCAAATGACTTAGCTTTAGTGGCAAAGTCTAAAATTTGTTCCTGCGTTAATCTGTATCTAACTAAATTTTTATTATCTCGTCTTAGTCCGCAGTAATGACAATTTCTTTTGCATATATTCGTAAATTCAATAAGTCCTCTAAGATGAACTTCATCCCCTAAATATTTTTTTCGAACTTCATCAGCTGCATTAAATAGTTCTTGGTCTATATCATTGCAACTCAAAAGAGCAATGATTTCTTCTTTACACAATTTATGCTCTGTTTTTGCCATGTTTATTATTTCTAATAATTTCATCATTATCGGTTATCTCCTTATATTTATTATTGTAGTTATCTAGAATATAAAATAATTATAAATTATTGTGTCACTAACATATAGTGTTAAGACTATCATAATATTATAAATAATATATGTAAATATAAAATAAGAAAACATATTAATAAATTTAGACCATACTAGTTAAATAAGAATTATTATTAATACGATTTAGTAGTTATTGTAAAAAGACAGCATCTAATATTATTGACTTAAGAAAAGAAAGGTGCTACTATAAAAATAAGTTTAATTATATGCAATTTAAGTTAAAAAACAAGAATAAAGGAGAGGTTATTTATGAATAAAGTTGAGATTTATACAAGCAATGCTTGTGGATTTTGTCATATGGCTAAGGAGTTTTTCGAAGAAAATAATATTGTATATATAGAGCATAATATTTCTGAAAATTTAGAAGCAAAAAAAGCGCTTATAAAAAAAGGCTATAGGTCTGTACCGGTAATAGATATAAATGGAGAAGAAATGGTTGGGTTTGATAAGGAAAAAGTAGTTGCTAAACTAGGCCTATAAAAGTAATAAAATATATATGTTACAAAAAGAAGCTGATAGGCTTCTTTTTTTGTAGCAATTACTTCTAGGGGAGATGACAATTATCAATTGTTATTATTTCACTTATAAAAGTATGGGATTTACTTATAAAATGTTGCTAAACATCTAAAAACAAATAAAAGTGTTGACATGTACAATTTTAACTGATAGAATAGTAAATGTAGTCACTTGTTGACGAATGTATAACGTAAATTGGTCTTTGAAAATTAAACAGAGAAATAGGTAAAGATAGCGAAATAATATTTCGTTAAACCAGTTAATTACTTTAGTATAAAGTAAAATTTAGTCATAAGACTAAAAGTATGTAATGAGCTTGCGTAACAACTTAACAGTTGTCGCAGATTAATCATTTCAACTAAAAAAGTGTAAACTTTTAAATTGAGAGTTTGATCCTGGCTCAGGACGAACGCTGGCGGCGTGCCTAACACATGCAAGTCGAGCGATGAAACCTTTCGGGGTGGATTAGCGGCGGACGGGTGAGTAACACGTGGGTAACCTGCCTCAAAGAGGGGAATAGCCTCCCGAAAGGGAGATTAATACCGCATAATATGTTTTGGTCGCATGATCGAAACATCAAAGGATTTTTCTTCGGAAAATTCCACTTTGAGATGGACCCGCGGCGCATTAGCTAGTTGGTGAGGTAACGGCTCACCAAGGCGACGATGCGTAGCCGACCTGAGAGGGTGATCGGCCACATTGGAACTGAGACACGGTCCAGACTCCTACGGGAGGCAGCAGTGGGGAATATTGCGCAATGGGGGAAACCCTGACGCAGCAACGCCGCGTGAATGATGAAGGCCTTCGGGTTGTAAAGTTCTGTCTTCTGGGACGATAATGACGGTACCAGAGGAGGAAGCCACGGCTAACTACGTGCCAGCAGCCGCGGTAATACGTAGGTGGCAAGCGTTGTCCGGATTTACTGGGCGTAAAGGATGCGTAGGCGGACATTTAAGTCAGATGTGAAATACCCGAGCTTAACTTGGGTGCTGCATTTGAAACTGGGTGTCTAGAGTGCAGGAGAGGTAAGTGGAATTCCTAGTGTAGCGGTGAAATGCGTAGAGATTAGGAAGAACACCAGTGGCGAAGGCGACTTACTGGACTGTAACTGACGCTGAGGCATGAAAGCGTGGGGAGCAAACAGGATTAGATACCCTGGTAGTCCACGCCGTAAACGATGAATACTAGGTGTCGGGGGTCGAACCTCGGTGCCGCCGTTAACACATTAAGTATTCCGCCTGGGGAGTACGATCGCAAGATTAAAACTCAAAGGAATTGACGGGGGCCCGCACAAGCAGCGGAGCATGTGGTTTAATTCGAAGCAACGCGAAGAACCTTACCTAGACTTGACATCCCCTGCATAACCCAGAGATGGGCGAAGTCCTTCGGGACAGGGTGACAGGTGGTGCATGGTTGTCGTCAGCTCGTGTCGTGAGATGTTGGGTTAAGTCCCGCAACGAGCGCAACCCTTATCATTAGTTGCTACCATTAAGTTGAGCACTCTAGTGAGACTGCCCGGGTTAACCGGGAGGAAGGTGGGGATGACGTCAAATCATCATGCCCCTTATGTCTAGGGCTACACACGTGCTACAATGGTGAGTACAAAGAGATGCAAGACCGCAAGGTGGAGCCAAACTCAAAAACTCATCCCAGTTCGGATTGTAGGCTGCAACTCGCCTACATGAAGCCGGAGTTGCTAGTAATCGCGAATCAGCATGTCGCGGTGAATACGTTCCCGGGCCTTGTACACACCGCCCGTCACACCATGAGAGTTGGTAACACCCGAAGTCCGTGAGGTAACCGTAAGGAGCCAGCGGCCGAAGGTGGGATTGATGATTGGGGTGAAGTCGTAACAAGGTAGCCGTAGGAGAACCTGCGGCTGGATCACCTCCTTTCTAGGGAGTAGATGTATTGATTTCGGTCGATGCAATAGAAGAATGTTAATTTGTTCTTCAAAAATATCTATTGTAATTAATCGTACCTAATTCTCTGTTTAATTTTGAGAGACTAATAGTCTAAAAATGTAATGAACAATTATAAAAGCGCTATTTGGTGTTTATAGTTGCTCATTACATTTTTTTGATTAGGTTAATAATATGTAATGAGTACACGAAGTATAACTTTAACACTTATATGAAAAAAACATAAAAAAGCAAACTTTCACAAGATAGTGGAAGTTTGCTTTTTTATGTTTAATAAATACTCAAAATAGATTCATTAGTAATCAAGGGTTAAATTGCCTACGGAAGTAGCTACTGTCTTTGAAGTTAACCACTCATTTGTTGCAGTACTATCATAAAAATACAAGGCTCCTTTAGTTGGGTCTGTTCCTTTTGAAGCTTCAGATGCTGCTGTGAACTTTGAACCCTATTTACGGCTACAGCTCCAGGTGTACTCTTCGTAATGCTTTGTAGAGTGCCTTGTGGTGCTAACTTGTCCACTTGATGGGATGCTTGAAATTGTAAATGCGTCCCTAGGGTAAATAGTATCGTTCCATTTATCATTTGCACTAATACTAATTTAAAAAATTTTACTTAAAAACATATAATTAATGTATTTTTGTAAATACTATATGTAGAATAGTTAGAAAATACAATAAATGTTTAGATATCAAAATAAGCAAAAGGAGATGTTATTTTGGGTAACGATAAGAATAGAGAAGTGAGAAAAGAAAAGCAAAGTGAGGATAAAAAAACTTTTACGAGTGAAGTTCAAGAATTCCATAAACCAGAGGATTATGAAGATGCTTTTAAAGGATACTATCCAAAACAAAAATAAGTCATAATATTTTTAAGTTTCAATAAAATGGAAAATAAGTTTTTAAGGTAAAATAAAACAATATATATTTTAGATTAAAGAATCAAGATCTTAGAGCTTGATTCTTTAATTTTTAATAGTTTATAAATAAATTCTTAATTGCTGGGTTACTTATAATAAGTTTATGTAGGGAAAACCCGATAAAAGAATTAATCACTGAAGTAGGAAGCACTATGGATACGAAGAGGATTAAAAAAGGTGCAGGTAAAGCAAATAGAATAAGAGCTGAACCAAGAAAAATACTTCCACTTATTATAGTTCCAAGAAAATAAATGCACCCTAATTTAAGAGGAGAATTAGGATTGAGATACTTATATAACCCGTATATAAGTATTGAAGTTATAACCTTATCTATAATGTTAGGAAGTTGGCCGCCTGGAAAAGTCGTAGATAAGGCACCTAAAATACCTGCTACTATTCCTGTAATAATGGTTATCTTAAGATCTTTAGTTAATGTTAGGGACAAAATCATAAATACTAATAAAAAATCTGGTTTCATTCCTAAAAAGATACCTGGAACAATTTGATGCAATATAAGACCGATTGCAAGTAATAGAGACGTTATTATTAGTTTATTTGTTTTCATAAAAAAAGCTCCTTTTCAAAATAATTTAGAGTTAAATCATCACCTACGGTGTTGCACAGCTTCGAAGAAGATGAATTGAAGACTTCAGAACGAGATTTATACTCCCTATACAGTTTTATTTTTGTTATAGTATAGAACGCCCACTCATAGGAGTGGGATACTTTCCTTCTGAAATGTCGTTAAATGGTTTATTATTATTTTAAAAGCAAATATCTTTCAGAACATCAAATTAACCACCACCTTTACTTTATTATTTAAAATAAAAAAAACCTTCGCCCTGTATTAGGGCGAAGGATATTCGCTGTACCGCCTAAATTATGCTACAAAAAAACTAAACATATCTTATAATTCGAGCACTGAAATGCTCTAGCCCTTTTAACAGTGGGCGTCCGGTAACTACTACTCTCAAAATTTGATTTCGGGTTACTTCTAGCAGGTCCATTCATTAAAGTTATCAATACTGAGATTACACTATCCTCAGCTCTCTGAATTTGCATGACTTTAACTACTATTCCTGTTCAACGAATTTATTATTATAATAATAGCATTAAAATTATTAAATGTAAACAATTTTTTCATTAAGAATTATTTACATTTGATAAGAAACGACTAAGATATGTAAATGATTTTACATAAAGAGAAGACTTCAACAATATTTCTATTGTTGAAATCTTCTCTTTTATAAATCTGTTTTATTGAAATTCTAAAGTACTATTATCAAGCCAAGTCCACTCAGGTTTAAAAACTCTTACATCCTCTAAAAGTTGATTGAAAGCCAAATCTGCTTGTTTTGCCTCTAATAGTATATCTAAGTCTATTCCTAAAGGAATACATTTTTCAATAAACTCGATGAATGATGCTGCATCAATGTTATCAGCATGCTTTTTATCTTTTTCACTAGTTTTTGGGCTTGAAAAATGTACTTTTGGTGCTAAAGGCTCACCTTCCCAAGTAGAAAATATATCTTTCAACATAGGTTCTAGTTCATCACCACCGTTGTTGCAGTTATGATGATGTACATCTAGTACCATAGGCACATTTATTTCTTTGCATATGTTTAATACTTCTTTAGTAGTAAAGCTTTTATCATCATTTTCAAATACTAATAACTCAGTTATTTCCTTTGGTAAGTTATTGAAATTCTTAAAGAATCTTTCTGTAGCAGCGAGCTTTCCGCCTTCTTTACCACCAATGTGTAATACCATTTTTCCTAAGGGATAGTTAATATCCTTAAAAAGATTGGCGTGGAATTGTAGATTTTTTGCAGTAGCTTTTATTACTTCTTCCTTAGAACTATTTATGACATTAGATTCATCAGGATGAGTATCTACTCTTAAATTGTTGTTGTTAATAAAATTTCCAAGCCATTCAAAATCCATTTTTAAAATTCTTCTAAATTCCCAATCTGTAACTTCAGGATGAGTTGCTAAAGGGATTAAAGCAGAAGTTATTCTATAAAAATGGACATTGTTTTTTACAACGTATTCTAGAATTTTATGCAAATCATTAACGTTTGATACAGCTACCTTTTGTAGCTTTTCAAGCTTATCTCTAGCCGTCGATTGTTTGGTATATGTAGAAAAAGTTACTGTGCTAGCAGAAGTTATCTTTGCTGACTTTAAGGCAGTAGCCACGTAGCCTAATCTTATTTGCATAATATCACTCCTCATATAATATAGTTATAAATTTGAATATAAATTAAAACATCTCTACTAACCGATATTTTTTAATATATTTTAATAAGCATAATTTTATAGCAATAAAAGTACAATAGCGAAGATAATTTACTATTGTAAAAACGTATTAAGTAAAGGTTTAAAAATTTGCTAATGAGATAAATCCCATATTTCAAAAGTTATAAACAATATTTAAACGTTCCTTAAAAACATCTTATTAAATAAATATAATATCTGAATAGATTTAATAATAAACTCAAATTTAATCATATCACATAATCATAGTGTATGTAAAACAATATAAACTATGATTTAATAAATATTTGTATATTTTAGAGAATTTCATTATAAAAAAGATAAAAACACAAATGTAAGAGAATTTATTTTATGAAATTTTAAAATTATGGTTTTTTATAAAAAGCATATAAAACACTAAGCTAAATGAAAAAAGATAACACTTTGTTTAAAAGATAACATACTTTCATTTTGGCATAAATTAATAATGATGAAAAAAATTTGATGTTATTTAGAATAAAACCCATATATATAATCGTTTTCAGAGAATTTTAAAGTATTGTAGGAGACTAATTGATACTAAAGCATAATAGAATGGTAAAAAAATCATAAAAACTATTTACAACTATCATAAAATTGTGATATAATTAACATGCAAACAAGAACCCAAACATTTATAAGTAAGATCTGAAGATTTAGTGATGAATTGAAGAGTTAACTCATTAAAAAAAATTAATTAATCAGATAAACTTTAAAAGCCAATCTTGAGGAGTTTATTACAACTAATATACAAAAAAAGCAGCAGTACATGAAAGTGAACTACTGCTTTTTGAATTATACAATTAATTGTAGTAATTATCATCTCTTTTTTATGTTATAATTTATTCTTTATTGGAAGTCCAATCCTTATAGTTGTCCCCATTTTAGGTTTGCTTTCTACTATAATGGAGCCGTTATGTTCACCAATAATCCATTTCGCAATAGATAAGCCAAGGCCTGTTCCGCCACTTTCTTTTGCTCTTGATTTATCACATCTATAAAATCTATTAAAAATATAGGGGAGATCTTCTTTAAAAATACCTATTCCCGTATCTATAATTTCAATTACTAAATTATTTTTTCTAATATAGCTATTTAACTTAATACTTCCACCACTTTGAGTATACTTTATGCTATTATCAATGAAAATTCGTAATGCTTGTTTTAATAATTTTTTATCTGCATAAATAATTACAGTTTCATTAATATCAGTTGTAATTTCATGATGGCCATCAATTAGTTTTGTTTCTTTTACGATTTCAAATACTAATTGATCGAAATAAAATTCTTGTTTGGAAAGTCTTTGAGTATTTTTGTCACTTCTTGCAAGGAAGAGAAGTTTTTCTACTAATTGCTGCATATTTTCAGACTCGCTTTTAATAGCGATTATAGATTCGTCGAGTACCGCTTTGTCATCTTTTCCCCAACGGGACAACATATTTGCATAGCCTTTTATAACGGCTATGGGAGTTCTGAGTTCATGGGAGGCGTCTGATACAAATTGATTTTGCATTTCATAGGAAATTTGAATGCGATCCAACATTTCATTAAAGTTTTCGGCTAGCTGTTTTAACTCATCGTGAGAATTGCTAACGTTTAGCCTCTTTTCCAAGGCATTAATTGAAATAGATTTTGTGGTTTCTGTCATATTTTTTATAGGCAGAAGCATTTTTTTACTTGATTTAGAGCCAATACCTAATGTAATAATTAAAGAGAATATATTTATTATGAAAATAATAAATGCAAAAACATCCCAATATTTGTTTTCATTTTCTAGATTTTTAGAAAGTTGAAGGAAAAATATTTTATTGTTCTGGTCTAACTTAGTAGTAACAAAAACAAGTTGTTGATTTGTTTCATTTGTAGCTGGGTTAGGTGAGCTATCTTTATTAAAATATACATTTTTTTTATCCTTTTCAGTAGTTAAAAGAAGACTTTCTTTTTCATCAAAAATACTGAAGGTTACATATTTTATATTAGAAAAAATATCAACATTAATGTCCTGAGGGTCTTTGTTTAATTTAGCATATTTAATAGCTACTGCACTATATTTAGTAAGTTCACCCTTAGCTTCATTCAATAGATAGAATCTAAAGCCTATAATTAAACCAACACTTAAAAGTAACAGTGTAATAGAAAAAATGAGAGTATAGACTGCAGTCATCTTAAAACTAATTGAAAATCTTAGCAGTTTATGTATTATGCGAGATAATTTTTTCAATAATGTTGGCATAAACAAAAGGATTATTCTAATTAACTTAAAAATTAACCGTAATGATTGTAATAAGAGCTTAAGGATAGATTTTAAATTATTCATCTTTTAAAACATATCCCACCCCTCGCACCGTATGAATAAACTTCAAGTTAAACTTATCATCTATTTTACTTCTTAAATATCTAATATATACATCTACTACATTAGTATCACCCATATATTCATATCCCCATACAATATCTATGATTTTATTTCTTGTAAGAACAATATTTTTATTATCCATTAGGTACTTAAGTAAATCAAATTCTGTCTTAGTTAGTTCTATAGAGTTATCCTTAAATGTAACCACATGTTGATCTAAGTCTATGGTCAATTCTCCAATAGACAATATATTTCTGCTTTCATTGAATACAAGTGTTTTTTTTAATGCTGTTCTTATTCTTGCAAGTAATTCTTCAATAGCGAAAGGCTTAGTCATATAGTCATCGGCACCTATGTCAAGGCCCATAACTTTATCCATTATTTCATCTTTCGCAGTAAGCATTATAATAGGAACTGAGGACACTTGCCTAAGTCTTCTTAATACCTCAAGGCCATTTAAGGAAGGCAACATAACATCAAGGATTACGAGATCAAAAAAATCATTAATGGCCTTATCTAAACCCTCACGTCCGTCATGACATTGCTCAACAATATAACCCTCATACTTTAATTCTAACTCAAGAAACCGTGCTATTTTTATTTCATCCTCAATTATTAAAATCTTTTGCCCACTCATATATAGACTGTACCTCCAAAATATATTATATTAATAGCTTTATTATATATTATTTCATATATAATTACAGACAATTAACTACATATTTTAAATTTTTTAAAAAACCTACATTGATAAAGTGTAGGTTTTTAGTATTTTATTTTCGTGTGCCTTATTCAGTTTTCATTTCTTCGGTAATTTTTGTAGTCACCTTATTAACAGCAACAGACATCTTATCAAAAATCTTGTTTGCTTCTGAATCTTCATTGTTTTTCTTTTGAATTCTTATTTTATGATTAGTTGCTAAGGCTAATATTAATGCTCCAATTACTAGGGGGAAAGCTACTATAGTTATTATAATGGCTAGTGTTACACAGATATTTAATACTACAGCATCATCTTTTTTAACTATTAGCTTTGTTTCATTGGCTTTTTTAATAAGATTTTTTACCTCTTTAAAAAAAATGCTTTCACTGCAAGGATTCTCCTCCGCTTTAATTTTGTTTTGCTTTTCAAGATATACTAAAGCTTCAATAAGGTCTCCGGCACTTTGCTCTAAGGCGTTTTTAGCATCCTCATAACTTACATTAGCTCTTTTTCTTAATTCATCAATTTGTTCTAAATTTATTGACATTTTAATTCCTCCTCGTTTTTATTTGTTTTCTATGTTTTCATTATAAGATTGGAGGATTAAAGATTTATTAGTAGAACGTTAAAATTACATTAGAAATTTAAATTTTAGGTCTTGATTTTAGAATAACATTGAAAATTGGTGTAAAATATTAATATCAGTATATATTTTAAGAATGGAGTGATAAACATATGATTACGCTGACAGAGCAACAAGCACAAAGTATAGTGGATAGAATGATGAATGTAATACCATATAACGTAAATATAATGAATGATAAGGGAATGATTATTGGAAGTGGAGATAAAAATAGACTTTATAAGTTGCATGAGGGAGCTATGGAAGCTATATCTAATAAAAAGATGATTGCAATTTCAGAAGGTGGATTATGTACAAAACCAGGAGTAAATACGCCAATAATTTTTCAAGACAAAATCATTGGCGTTATAGGGATTACAGGTGTACCAAAGGAGGTTCGCCCTTTTGTTGAGTTGGTTAGAATAACTGCGGAACTTCTAGTAAATCAGGAGTACGTTTTATGTCAAAGAAAAATTAATGAACAGCTAAAAGAGGAGTTTTTATATGAATTAATTTATCTAAACAATGACTATAGTCAGGATTTTAAAGAAAGAGGAGATTCTTTGGGAATTGATGTATCTATTCCAAGGGTAGCTGTGGTTTTAACTTTTAGAGAGGACTACATGGGGAAAGTAAAGAGTAAATTAATGAATTTTTTAAGGAATGATGAATTTTATTTGAAATTAAATCCATCTACTATAGTAACTTTTATGTATTACGATAGTTTTGTTACTAAGAGATTAGAAAGGTTCTTATGCAAAGAAGAGGACTGTTGCTTTCAAATAGGAATAGGATATAGTGAAAATATTTTCGGTACATCATTTAAGCAAGCAACGAAGGCACTTGGAATTGGGAAAAAAATTGAAAGCAAAAGAAAAATTTATTTATACAAAGATATAGCCTTTATTTCATTGTTATCAAGTTTTAAAGGAAATAATGATATGAAAAAAATAATCGAGAATTTAGAAGCTGAGAATCAATTAAACTTACTATCGACATTAAGTACTTATATAAATATGAATGGACAAGTAAATAAAAGTTCTGAGGAACTTCATATTCATAGAAATACATTGAATTATAGGTTAGATAAAGTTGAAGAAGTTACTGGGAAAAACCCAAAAAACTTTATTGACTTGTTCCAATTATATACTGCGTATATCTTATCCAAACTATAATTGTTCATATGCACAAAAATTATAGTTTGATTATTAAACAAATGCCTAATGTTTATTTTTTTGAATTCGTTTACAATATAAAAAAGAGAACAACAGAGGAGGAGTTAATATGCAAGTAACCGCATTAGGCGCAATTATTGCACTTATATTAGCAATTTTTTTAATAATTAAAAAAGTTCATCCAGCATATGCCCTTATATTAGGTGCATTAATAGGTGGTTTAGTAGGTGGAGTAGGACTAACAAACACTGTAGTATTTATGATTGATGGTGCAAAAGGTATAATGCCGGCAATCCTTAGAATACTTACTGCCGGAGTTTTAGCAGGAGTCCTTATAGAATCTGGTGCTGCTGCAAAGATTGCAGAAACTATTGTAGATAAAATAGGAGAAAATAATTCTCTAGTAGCACTAGCACTCGCAACTTTAGTACTGACATCTGTAGGAGTTTTTGTAGACGTAGCAGTTATTACAGTAGCACCAATAGCGATGTCTATTGCCATTCGTGCTAATTTATCTAAATCATCGATTCTTATTGCTATGATAGGTGGGGGAAAAGCAGGAAATATTATGTCTCCTAATCCTAATGCTATAGCAGCAGCGGATGCATTTAAAGTGCCATTAACATCAGTTATGGCAGCAGGTATAGTGCCAGCAGTATTTGGCCTTATTGTTACATGCATAATAGCGAAAAAGCTAATTAAAAAAGGAAATTTTGTTGAAAAAGGCGAAGTTGATTGTGAAGTTGAGCAAAAACCAAGCTTTTTATCAGCAATTGTTGGACCAATAGTTGCTATAGTATTACTTTCTCTTAGACCTTTATTCAAAATTAGTATAGATCCACTAATAGCATTACCAATCGGAGGGACCGTTGGAGCTCTTGCTATGGGAAAAATAAAAAACTTAAATAAATACTCAATTGTTGGGTTAACAAAAATGAGTGGAGTAGCTATTTTACTTATTGGTACAGGAACGCTTGCAGGAATTATAGCTAATTCTGGGTTAAAAGATGTAATTGTGCAAGGACTTAGTGCTTCAGGCCTTCCTGCATATGCATTAGCGCCTATAGCAGGAATATTAATGTCTGCGGCTACAGCATCAACTACATCTGGTACTGCAGTAGCAAGTACAGTATTTGGTGGAACTATATTAGAACTAGGAATCTCACCTCTTTCAGCAGCGGCAATGATTCATAGTGGAGCAACAGTTTTAGATCATCTTCCACACGGGAGTTTTTTTCATGCAACAGGTGGAAGTATATTTATGGATATGAAGGGAAGATTAAAACTTATACCATATGAATCATTAGTAGGTTTAACTATGACTTTAGTGTCAACTATAATATTTGGAATAATGAAATAGAGCTCTAAGTAATTGATTATAACAATTAATAATAAAGAATATCTCACAGGTTTAAATTAGTAATTCACTTTGGAAAGGATAGATATATATGAAATTTGTGTTAGCACCAGATTCATTTAAGGAAAGTATGACAGCAAAAGAAGTAGCGGAGGCCATGGAGAGAGGAATCAAAAAAATCATTCCACATGCGGAATGTGTGAAGGTTCCAATGGCTGACGGTGGAGAAGGAACGGTGCAGTCTCTTGTAGATGCAACAGAAGGTGAACTATACAAAACGCTGGTTAAAGGACCCCTTGGTGATGAAGTTCTAGCTACATTTGGAGTGCTTGGAGATAAAAAAACAGCAGTAATTGAGATGGCTAGCGCCAGTGGGTTGCATCTTGTGCCTAGGGAAAAAAGAAACCCTCTTTTGACTACAACTTATGGTACGGGAGAATTGATTAAAGCGGCTCTTGATGCAGGTGTTAACCATCTGATTATAGGAATAGGCGGTAGTGCCACAAATGACGGCGGTGCGGGAATGATACAAGCACTTGGTGGAAAGCTCTTAACAAAGGATAATGAAGAGATTAATTTAGGCGGTGGATATTTAAATCTTCTTCATAAGATAGATTTAAATGGACTAGATAAGAGGATAAAAGATACTAAGATTGAAGTAGCCTGTGATGTTACTAATCCTTTAACAGGCAAAAATGGTGCTTCTTATATTTTTGGACCACAAAAGGGTGCAACAGGTGAAATAGTTAAAATTTTAGATGATAATTTAAGTCATTATGCAAAAATTATAAAAGAACAGTTAGGCTTAGATATTGAAAGTATTCCTGGAGCAGGAGCAGCGGGGGGACTAGGTGCAGGGCTTCTTGCTTTCTTCTGCGCAGAACTTAAAAGGGGAATAGATTTAGTTACGAAGCATACTAATCTCAAAGAAAAAATGCAAGATGCAGATTATGTATTTACTGGAGAAGGAAGCATAGATGGACAAACACTTTATGGAAAAGCACCTCTTGGAGTGGCTTTAATAGCTAAAGAATATAATATACCTGTTATTGCATTTGCAGGACGAATAGGTGATGGAGCAGAGGCTTTATATGCACATGGAATAAATTCAATAATAGGCATATTATCAGAAGCTGAAACAATTGATAAGGCACTTGAAAAAGGTCCGGAAAATATTGAAAGAGCTAGTGAAAATGTAGTTAGAATTATTTTACTTAATAAGTAAGCTAATCTTAACAAAATAGTAATTAATAACTCCTTACGGGTTTATTAATTACTATTTTGTTGTTTTTAAGAAAAATTTTCTTAAAAATTGTAATTTTTATTAACCAATATCTGCATCAGTGAATATAGTATAGTATAATAAAAAATATGAATTATATAGTATATTTAGCTCATTAATAAAACAAATTGTAAATTTATAATAAAGACAAATTCAACTATGAATCCGATTTATTAGTACATATATCAACGCATAAAAATTATGTCCACAATATATTTTAGTGATATATGTATCTATAAAAGTATGAATAACTTATAAATCGGTATCTGTGTGTATCGTCTTATTCTAAATTTATACAAAAAGGAGTTTTATAAAATGAGTAGAGATGAAAATAATTGTAAATCAGGTTGTTCAAATAATAATAATAACTGTGAATGTGAATTATGTCATTCTATTAATGCAGAACCAGTAAATATAGAAAAACATGGTGCAAAATTATTAACTGTAAGAATACAAGTAAATAACGTATGCTTTGGCAAAACAGTAGCTGTTGCATGTATTATATATGATAATGCTGGTAGAATAATCACTTTTAGAGGGTTTACTACAATATTATGTAAAGAGGATGAATGCAATCAATGTGGTACGATTAGACGTAAACTTGTGTTTGTACTTCCAGATGATATTGAAGAGCCAGAAGAAGTAGACGTACGTATTGCAGCTAATTATTTATTTCCATGTGAGTAAAATAACTATGTAACTACAAAAAGAGATAATGAAGATTTAATCTTCATTATCTCTTTTTTTATTAAAACTAGTCGCATGCAAATAAATAAATTTGTCGAATATTAAAACTTATAATAGAAATTATAAGCTTAAACATGGTATAATATAAACTTATGAGTTGAAAATATATTTAAGTTATACTTAAAAATTATATATGGAACAAAAGAAAGGAAGTTAAAATGAGTAACATAAAATTTGAGGAATTTAATATTAGTGAAGAAATATTAAAAGCAATTAATAATTTAGGATATAAAAATCCTTCAGAGGTTCAGGCTGCGGTAATACCTATAGCCCTAAAAGGTAATGATATCATAGTAAAATCACAAACAGGTAGTGGGAAAACAGCTGCTTTTGCTATTCCACTTTGTGAAAGTGCAGATATAGAGGAAACAGAGCCTCAAGCATTAGTATTAACACCTACTAGAGAACTAGCTCTTCAATTGAGCCAGGATATAACACAAATAGGTAGATATAAGAAAATTAGAGCCGTAGCTGTTTTTGGTAAACAACCTATAGAAATGCAAAAGAAACAGTTAAGGCAAAGAGTGCACGTAGTAGTAGGTACGCCAGGAAGAACCTTAGATCATATTGAAAGAGGAACTATTAATTTAGACAAGATAAAATATTTAATATTAGACGAAGCAGATGAAATGCTTAGCATGGGATTTATAGAACAAGTAGAAGAGGTTATCAAAGCTGTTCCTAAAAATAGAGTTACTATGTTATTTTCAGCTACAATACCAGAATCTATTGAAGCAATTTGCATGAAATACATGGTGAATCCTGTTAAAATAGAAATAAACCCTGAAAAATTAACCGTTGAAAAAATTGATCAAGTTTGCTATGAAGTAGAGGAAGATAAGAAGCTCAGTTTGCTTAAGAGAACGCTTTATGTTGAAAATCCAGATTCATGTATAGTATTTTGTAGAACAAAAGAAAATGTTGATGCAATAACAAATCAAATGAAAAATCGCCATTATTCATGTATTAAGATACATGGAGGGTTACTTCAAAATGATAGATTAGATGCTATGGAAAGATTTAAAAAAGGTGAATTTAGATTTCTAGTGGCTACGGATGTTGCTGCTAGAGGTATTGATGTAGAAGATATAACTCATATTATAAATTATGATTTACCCTTAGAAAAAGAAAATTACGTGCATAGAATAGGAAGAACAGGACGTGCAGGCAAAAAGGGAAAAGCTATAACTTTTACAACGCGTCATGAGAAAAGATTTTTACAAAACATAGAAAACTATATTGGTATGGAGATACCTAAAAAACCAATTCCATCAAAGGAAGAGTCTGAGCCATATAGGGAAGCATTTTATGAAAAAAATGATGCCAAGCCTATTATTAAAAAGACTAAAGCATCTAATTTTAGTAGCGATATAATGAAAATATATATCAGTGCAGGTAAAAGGAAAAAAATAAGAAATGTAGATATTGTAGGAACTATTTGCAATATTGAGGGTGTTAGTGTTGAGGATATAGGTATTATAGATATTCAAGATAGTTTCTCTCATGTAGATATCATGGCTGGAAAAGGCAAGTTAGTATTAGAAGCCCTTAAAAACGGGACAATAAAGGGAAAAACAATTAGGGTAGAAAAAGCAAACAAATAGTACTTAATACTATAGAATGCAAAATGAGGTAGATAATCTAATTATCCACCTCATTTTTATATTAAATCATCTCCTGCGGAGCTGAAGTATTAACGACTTCAGAAGGATATTTATACTCCCACTGAAGTTTTCTGTTTGATAGCGTATAAAATGGCTGAAGATAATGGATTTACTGTAGTTTTAATGAGTGGTGACTTAGACCATATTCATTTATTAATAGAATTCATTACTCAACAATATATTCCTGATATAATGAAAGCATTAAAAGGAGTATCGGCTAGATTATTAATTAAAGAATATGGAATAATACTAAAGAAGAAATTATGTGGAGGCCATTTATGAAGACCTTCATATTTCGCTGCAACAGTAAGTGAGATATAGAAGAAGTTTGCTAATATAATATAAACAAAGCGGGTAGGAAGTATCCGAAATTTAACACCCATGGAGTTAGTAGGTAACGAGGACAATGATGTGGGAAAATCTAAGCGCAATCTTAGAAGCATGTGACTTCAGTCATGTGAGCTTCACGCGATAATATATATCTTAATGTTATAGATTAAACATAGAGTTATAAAATTGTTTTTAAATACAATTTAAATACTCTTTAATATGTGTTAAAATATAAAAGTTGTGGGAAAGATTTCGTCAAGGTAACTTAAAAAAAACAAACAACTAGGTAATATTAAGTATTATATAAATTATCAATAATATTACTTGTTAAAAAGGAGAGCTATAATGAAAACATTTCAAGATTTAGTAAATGAGACTTTAGATGTTCAAGATTTAGAGGAATTAGAATCAGCAGCAGATTTATTTCAATTTGGTATTGAAAAAGGATATTATAATAAGCGCCAAGCAGATCAATTTAACATTACATATTGGAAAATGAAAAATAAGTGCTTAGCTTATGAAGTTGCCAAAGAAATAAAAGGTAATAAATTAGATATAATTACCATGGTTACTAGTGCCCCAACTGAAATAAAAGACAATATGCGTGAGCTTATAAATTATGTAAATGGGAGAGTTAAGGCATTAAAGGGTAAAATGAATGGGAATAGATAGCATTGCTATTTTATAAATAATAATGAACTAATTGAAGTTAAGTTAATAATCATCTGTGCAGCTCCATTTGGGAATAAAAGGTATATAATATTATAAGTGAATAAGCTTATAGGAATATATGCAAGAAGGGTATATATTTATATATAAATATATACCCTTTATTCGTATAAATCCCCTGCAAGTTTTTCTAATGCACTTGTATTTAGATTGGAAATGGTGTGTTTTTTTTAATTTCTATGGTAACCTTATAAAAGGGACATATGAACAAATTAAAGAGTGGAGGAAATTAAATGTATAAAGCATCTGCGGTATTTATAGGTATATTAATTGCTATAATGGTGACTTTTAATGGGATTTTAGCAAATTATACAGATCAGTATGTATCAATATTAATAATTCACATAGTTGGACTTATTGCTGTTATTACTGTTTTATTATTTAAAAAAGAAAAGTTTAAGATTCCCAAAAACATTCCATTATATTTGTTTAGCGGTGGATTCATAGGAGTTTTTATGGTGTTTTTAAATAGTTTATGCTTCAATTTACTTGGCGCTTCTCTAACTTTATCATTAGGTATATTTGGACAATTAGTATTGGCCTGCTTTATAGACCATTATGGCCTATTTGGTTTAAATATTTATAAGTTTAAAAAGAAAAAAGTTGTCGGTTTTTTTATAATATTTTTAGGGCTAGTCACAATGATAATATATTAAATGGGAGATGGGGAAGTATGTTGTATATAATTTTAGCAATTTTATGTGGCTGTATTACTATAATATCCATGATTGTAAATTCACATCTAGCTAAAGAAATAGGGATTTTTCAAGGAACCCTTATAAACTATATTGTAGGATTATTAAGTACCATATTACTTATAGTTATAGTGAAAACCACTGTAAACACATCACTTAGTAGTTACACTACAATACCAGCATGGGCTTTTTTAGGGGGGTTACTAGGAGTAATAGTTGTTGCAAGTTCGAACATTGTAATTCCTAAAATTCCTACTATTTATACTACTTTGCTGATATTTATGGGTCAGCTTTTTACTGGTATACTTATTGATTATTTCAGAATGGGTTTTATTTCAAAAGGGAAAATTATTGGTGGCTTATTAATTCTATTTGGGCTAATATATAATTCTAATGTTGACAGGAAAGAATTGATTGGAAAATGTTAACGATATATTAATTCAGATTATAAGAACATGAGCAACTCCGCAGGAAATGCTTTAATATTGTAGCTGCAAAAGTGATGATTTAATGAAAACTAAGTGATTATGGAAGATAAATTCATAATCACTTAGTTTTTTTATTGGTAGTAATGTATAATAATTTTTAAAAGGTTGTTTTAATATTTAAGAAATTAACGTATAACGAAAGATAATATAATTATAGAGAAAATAGTTAGTATATTTTATCATATGGCGTCCGTATATAGAAGTGATCACATTGAAAAATAATGAATCGCATTTTTTTTCACTACTGATGAATTTTTAAAAAAAAGTAGGTGTTACCTTAAGAATACTGCAGTACTATGATAAAATAGATTTAACGACATTTAGTAATTATAGTGATGTTTATAGCTGCAAATTTTTGTGAATAAATTATAGATTCAAGTAAAAATAAATTAGAATAGTTAAACATTAAAATAAAATTTAATTTGAAGGGTAGGATATGAATGAAAATAAGGAATATTCCTTTTTCACCTCCAGACATAACTGATACAGAAAAAAAACTTGTAATGGAGGTGCTAGATTCAGGGTGGATTACAAGTGGGCCTAAGGCTATGGAATTTGAAGATCAAATTGCTAAGTATTGTCATGCAAATAATGCAGTAGCACTTTCAAGTGCAAGTGCAGGCTTAGAACTTATATTAAAGGTTTATAACATTTGCGAGGGTGACGAAGTTATTACAACACCTTATACATATACAGCTACAGCAAGTGTAATAATCCATAGGGGAATTAAGCCAACTTTTGTAGATGTTAAAGAAGGCAGCTTTTTAATAGATGAGCAAAAATTAGGTATGACAATTACACCTAAAACGAAAGCTATAATCACTGTAGATTTTGCAGGGGTTCCTGTAGATTATGATGCTATAAAAGAAGTGCTTAAGGAAAAAAACAGAGAAGATATCATATTCATATCAGATTCAGCTCACTCATTTGGAGCAATATACAAAGGAAACAAAGTTGGAACACAGGCTGATTTTAATGTTTTTTCGTTCCATGCGGTGAAGAATTTAACAACATCAGAAGGGGGAGCAATTGTTTTTAATGATAATAAATTTAAGGGGAAGGAAGATTTATTGCGAGAGTTTAAAATAACGTCTTATCAAGGTCAGTCAAAGGATACATTTGCTAAGCTGAAAGCAGGAGCTTGGAAATATGATATCATAACAGATGGGATGAAATGTAATATGACAGATATTAGTGCAGCTATAGGGATTTCACAACTTCAAAGATATGAAGGAATGATTGAGCAAAGAAGAGATATTTTTAATGTGTATACCAAAGCTCTTGAAACTAAACAGTGGGCGATTATTCCTTTTATAAAGGATGAAAATAGAGAGACATCATATCATCTATATCCTTTAAGAGTAAAAGGAATTAATGAGATGCAAAGAGATGAGGTAATCCAAAAACTTGCAGATATAAGCATAGCTACAAATGTTCACTTTACGCCTTTGCCAATGTTTACACTTTATAAGAATCTTGGGTATTCTATAAAGGATTATCCAAATGCATATAATCAATATGCAAATGAAATAACACTTCCAGTATACTCAACGCTTAAGTTAGAAGATGCAGAGTATGTGGTGCAAAAAGTAATAAGATGCGTAGAAGAGATAATGGGATAAAGCTCAAATTTAACTGACATTGCCAACTATATAAAAGGAGGTCCTATTATGAAGGTTAAATTTTATACATCTACAAGAGAATATACTGATAAAAAGTCGGAATTTAACAATGCTGTTCTAGGAGTTATGGAAAGAGGAATATCGATGCTAGGCACAGAGGTAACTGACTTCGAAGAAGCAGTTAAAAAATTTACTGGAGCTAAATATGCAATTGGTGTTGCATCGGGTACAGATGCCTTAGTAATGGCTTCTGATATACTAGGTTTTAAAGATGGGAAAGAAGTAATAACTTCACCTTTTACTTTCTTAGCTTCTACATCTTGCATTGCAAAACATAGGGCAAAACCTGTATTTGTAGATATTGATGAAGAAACTTTTAGTATAGATGTAGGCAAAATAGAAGAAGAAATAACAAAGGATACCGTAGGGATTATCCCAATTCATTTATTTTCACAAATGGGTGATATGGATAAAATTATGGACATAGCCAGTAGAAATAATTTGAAGGTTTTAGAAGACGCTGCGGAATCGTTTGGTATGAGATGGAAAGGGAATGGATCAGAATTTAGACATGCAGGTACAATAGGAGACTTTGGTGTTTTCTCATTCTTTCCTACCAAGACTTTAGGAGCTTATGGCGACGCTGGTATGATAGTAACTAACGATGAAAACTTAGCACGTATTACTAAAATGTACAGGGTTCATGGGGCTTCTAAGAAGTATCATTATGATTACATTGGATATAATTCAAGATTGGATTCAATTCAAGCGGCTATATTACAAGTGAAAATGAAATATATAAACGAAGCAATTCAAAAGAGAAATCATATTGCAAAATTATATATAGATAGATTACAAGATTGTGAGTTTATTAAAATACCTAAAATTAAAGGAAATCAAAAGCCGGTGTATTATGTATTTAATATATTAGCCGAAAGAAGAGATGAACTTTGCGAATATCTAAAAGCTAATGAAATAGGAAATAGTATTTATTATCCAATACCGCTTCATCTTCAAAAATGTTTTGAATACTTAGGATATAAAAAAGGCGATTTCCCAGTATCTGAAAGAATAGCAAATGACATCATTGCACTTCCTATATACCCAGAGATAACTGAGGAAGAAGTAGAATTTGTTTGTGAAACTATTAAGAAATTCTATAAAAAGTAAAGGAATTCCATATTACATTAATATGCATAGAATAGATATAACAATCATTGCATAAACCAAAAATATAAATATACGTTAGTTGAAATATAGTAAAAAAGAACATTCCATAATTAGTTGGACTAATTATGGAATGTTCTTTTGTTTTAAATAATTATGGTGATATGGACGGTTCATGTAAGTGTGATTTTAAATTTTTAATGTAAGCTCTTACCTTATAAATTTCTACTGCTGTAAGTAATGTTGGTGGTCCTAGTTTAGATAAAAAATTAATGACTTCTGTACTTTCTTGTACAGTGTCTTTAGCATATACGTAATCTGGTTTTAGCAATATACAGCCTATTATACAACCTATTATGGCTGGGTATGTGTTAAATTTAATATCTTTTAGTTTTGCTTTAAATATAGCATTATTAATTCCATCTACTAAGGCTTTTCTGGGGTGACATGAATTTATTGTTTTAAATATAATAATAACCCCCTTAAAAACTATATATACTAATTATAGTATATGAAACTTAGGGGTAAGTGATATAGGTAGGAGATAATTTAATATGTACTAAGTATAAAACGGTAACAAACTTTAATCAGTATCTTGTAATGTACAATAGCATGTGCTAGTATATAATAAAGGTAAATAATCTAAGAGAAGGTGAATTAATGAATGTACAATTTAAAAAAGGCGTTCTTGAATTATGTGTATTATCTGTACTTGATGGCAGAGATTGCTACGGATATGAGCTTGTAAATGAAATTTCACAAGATATAGATATATCTGAAGGAACAATATATCCTTTGCTTAGGAGATTAAAAAGTGATGGATTTGTAACTACTTATCTTCAAGAATCACAAGAAGGGCCACCAAGGAAGTATTACAGCATTACGACACTGGGTAAGAATACAAAAGAAGAGCTAAAAGATGAGTGGTTGGATTTTGTAATCACAGTGAGCAAAGTTTTAAAGATAGAACAGAAAAAGGAGATGAGGATATGAATAAAAATGAATTTATGAAAGAACTTTCAAGAAATTTATCTAATCTTCGCGAAGAAGAAAAACAAGATATTTTAACTGATTATGATGAATATTTTACAATAGGAGCAGAAAAAGGAAGAAGTGAAGAAGACATAGCCATATCTCTTGGAGAGCCTAGAACTATTGCAAAACAGTTAAGAGCAAATTATATGATTGAGAAAGCACAAAATACAAAATCTTCAGGAAATATTGGTAGAGCTATAATTGCAGCAGTCGGTTTAGGTTTTTTTAATATAATATTGTTAGGACCTTTTATAGGTATTGTTGGGGTGCTCATAGGATTGTATGCAACGGCGTTTGGATTTACTATAAGTGGAATAGTGGTAGTTTTAGGCACGTTTCTTAAATTAATATTTCCAAGTTATATATCCATGGATGTAAATTGGATTATAAGTATTGCAATTGGCATGGGGCTTAGTGCTGTAGGAGCTTTAATGTTTATAGGATGTAAGCATCTAACAAAATGGCTATATAAAGTAACTATTAAATATTTAAAAACAAATATCAAAATAATTAATGGTAAAGAGGAGCAAGACTATGAGAAAATTTAATGAAAAAAAGGTTGTAAAATGGTTGATGATTGTAGTTATGTGTTCAATAATACTAGGAGGAGTAGGGTACGTACTTGAGTATAAATTAGGTATTATAAAATCTAACAATGATATAACACAAGGAAGCAGTACATCTAATGATAAGTTTAATATAGATGCTACAAAGGAATTTAGTAAAGGGAATATTAAAACCATAAATGTAGAAACAGTAAGCACAGACGTAAACATTATCACTACCAAGGAAGATAAAATAAGAGTTCATTTTTATGGTAATTCAAATTCGAAAAAGTCAGCACCACATTTAGAGGCATTTGCAAATGGGGATGATCTAGATGTTTTAATTAAATATCCAGGTAAAATTTTTGGTATAAATATAAACACAAAAATAAATTTAGATATATATGTTCCGGAAAACTATAAAAAGGATTTAAAAATAAATACAACATCAGGGGATGTTATTATAGGAGACCTACGATTAGATAAATTTAAATTTGATACAATATCAGGAGATGCTAAGATAAACTTATTAACAGCTAATGAAACAATATTTGAGGGTACTTCCGGCAAAGTAAATGTAAAATCCTTATTAAGTAAGAAGAATGAATTTAAGACAACTTCAGGGGACACAAAAATAGAAAATATTACAGGAGATATATTAGGTCAATCAGTTTCAGGTTGGTTCAAGTTTAATTATAAAAACTTTAACAATGATATTAATATAGACTCTACTTCAGGAGATGTGGAATTAAAACTTCCTAAAAAATCAGAATTTAAATTAGACTTTGACAGTACATCAGGTGATCTTAGAAATGATTTTCCTATAACAGTGACAGGAGAAGCTGACAAGCATGAAATAAAAGGGGATGTAGGTAATGGAAATAAAATAATAAAAATAAATACAACTTCAGGTAATGCTACTATTAATGCTTCGGATGAGTAAAATTTATAAAAAAGGTTTCTGATAAATAAAACTAGAAAGCCACAAACCAGTAGGATAAATTATCCTACTGGTTTTTTATATTCTCACTATATCTAAAAATGTTAATATTGAAGCTCCGCAGGAGATGATTTAATTAGTACTTGACAGTATAAGTATATAGTATTATATTTATAGTGTACTACAACGAATAGTACGCGTAGTACACATAGTGCAAATAGTGAAGAGTTAATTATTTGAGAGAAGGTGAAACCTTGATAAACATTGATAGCAGAAGCGGTAAACCTATTTATGAACAGATTATTGAGAGAATAAAGGAAAATATAATAAAAGGAATATTAGAACCGGGAGATAAATTGCCTTCTGTAAGGGAACTTGCATCGCTTATAACAATCAATCCTAATACTATAAGCAAAGCATATAATGAGCTAGAAAGAATGAAGGCAATTGAAGTTATAAGAGGAAAAGGAACATTTGTAGTAGAAAATTTCAAACCTATCATGAATGAAGAAAAGATGAGAGAAATAAAAGAACATATGAAGAAAATAATTATAGAGGCACATTATATAGGTGTTGATAAAGATACGTTAATAGATATACTAAATGAAATTTATAACCAGTTTTAACGACCTTTCAGAAAAAAATATATTAATAGATGGTGAAGATATTTTAATTTTAATTTAAGGGGTGGTTTAAGTTGAAAAAAGTACCATATATAATCTTACTGGGATGCATAATTGTTACCATCTTAATATCTGCTTGTGGTAAAAAAAACATGAAGAATAATCTCATTATAGGAAATAAAAGTTCCGAAATTATTAGTGATATAGTAATTCAAAGGGTTGATAAAGTTAATATTATAGCTAGTCATCTTAAGGCTAACCAGCATGGATATTTTGATATGGGGGTACAAGAAAATTGTACTTATAAAGTGGAATTTGAAGACAAAAACAACAAGAGTACTCGTAGCAAAGAATTTACGTCAAATTTTAGTAGAGATAAAATAGCAAATATAAATATTTTAAAAGATAATAATGGAGAGTGGTCTGTTATTATAGAAAATTAAAAAGATTAAACAGAGAGAACAGAAATGTTCTCTTTTATTTTTATTATTGCTTTTGTTTAATTCATAATAAATATGGTAAAATATAAAATAATGGATTATATGGAGGTGATACTATTAAATATTCAGAAGTCTACAACAAAATAAATGGAAATAATTTTATCCACCGATGCATATTAGTTAAAGGGAAATCTGCTAGTGGTAAAACAACTATGGCAGTTTCTAAATATAAGAATATGATAGAAAATGAAAATATAAAAAGTTCAAATATATTATGCTTATTTATGAATAAATATCAAAATATAACATGGACAAGAGAGATGGATTTTAACATGACTAGTGAGATTCGAAAAAACTCTTACTATGGATTTATCAGAAAAGAACTATCACTTTATTGGCCATATGTAGTAGAAAATTGCAAGGAATTAAAAATTAGTCTGTTGAAACCTGAATTCGCATCTTTTGATGCTACAAATTATGCTATGAAAGCACTAGTGGAGCATTTTAGAACGTCTAAAGGGTACTTTATAGATATTACATCAACTTCTTCTAAAATAGCTTCAGATTTGATTTCTAACATTAATAATGCTGCACTATCATTAGTGCCTTTTAATGAAATAGGAATTAGGCTATATAATTCATTAGAGGTAAAGGATTTTTGTGCAAAAGAAATATATAATCAATTGGATGAAGTAATTCAATATTATATCTCAAAATTATTGGGAAATGGTGTTGTAGATTATGGATTGTGTTTTTACTTGTATAATAAGTATTTACTTAAAGATGCAAGATACTTTAATATGAATAAAATAAAATATCTTATAGTAGACGATATAGATCAGGCTTCACCATCAGAGCTAGATCTGATATTTAAGCTTATTGATAATGTAGACAAGGCATACTTGTTTTACAACCCAAGCGGTGGATTTTGTAGTTATTATGGGGCTAATACTAATTATTTGAGACAAAAATTAAATATTGATTATGATGAAATTATTCTAGATGAGCATTTTTGCTGTAATGATGAATTTATTGATTTTTCGCGTGCGATAGAAAACCGAGCACATAATAATTACGAAGAGGAGAAAATAAGCGACAACCTACCAGCTTATATAGATTTGACTTCACAGCTTCGATGCGAAATGGTTGAAAAAATATCATTTAAAATTGAAGAATTAATAAATCATGGAGTTAAGCCTAAGGATATAGCTGTAATATGTCCATTTAATGATTTTGTCATTTCTCATGAACTACAGAAAAAAACAAAAGAATTAGGTATATCAGTCATGGAGACTTCTAAAAAATATAGATTTATTGACAATGAATATTTACAGCCATTAATTATATTAGCAGTATTGTGTAATTCTTTTACAAGCATAAAGTTAACAAGTGAAGATTATAAAAACTTTTTTTCTTTTATGTTACAGCTAGATATAATCAGGAGCTCGCTACTTTCTGATTTAGTAAATTCGAGTGGAGAGATGCGAGATATTAATAAAGCCATCCAAGATAGAGTAGGCATTGAGGTCGCAAGTAATTATAATGAATTAAAAAAATGGATAAGTGATTATAAAGAAAGTAACTTGGAATGCAATATACCACTAGGAGAATTTTTTAGAAAAGCATTCTTAGAAGTTCTTATAACAATACCTAAAGTTAAACAACATGTAGGTGACTATATAAGTATATATGAAAATTGTGAAAGCTTCGTAAATACTTTAGATAAATTACAATTTAAAGGGAAGTCATCTGAGGAGAGATTTATAGAATTTATAAGGCGTGATGGAAAAGATTTTTATTCGTTGAATGATATTCAAGAAATGCTATTACAAGAGAATAGTATAGTTTTCACATCGCCATATACATATTTAACTTCAAATTTAAGTAGCGTGGTTCAGATATGGGCAGATATTAACAGTAATATGTGGTGTTCAAGAAATATAAAGGAATTATCAAATTATTACGTGTTAAGAAGTAATTGGAATATTAATGATATCTATACGCAGGAAACAGAAAACAATAATATATATAGAATTTTAATGTCCGTTGTTGATGGCCTTTTAAGAAAATGTAGGGGCAAATTATACATATATGGCAGTGAGTATTCTCTAAATGGATATGAACAACAAAGTATATTTGCGGATATCCTTGTAGAAATCTTAAGCGGAAGAGGTGAAAATTATGATAGGGGATATGAGTAATGAAGAGGTAAAAATAAGTTATAGGGATGATCAATTGCATATAATGGAATATAGAGGAGGAACCATGGCGGTTCCAGCAGTTCCAGGAGCAGGGAAAACCTTCATAATATGTAATCTAGTATGTGAACTTATAGAAGATAAAATTCATAAACCTGGGAAAATACTTATAGTTACTTTTATGAATAGTGCAGTGAATAACTTTAAACATAGAATTTCAATAGTTTTACAAAATAAGGGAATAACAGCGAGTAATGATTATGAAGTTATGACTATTCATAGTTTAGCACTAAAGATTTTAAAAGATAGACCGGATGTAGTGGGAGTTAATGAAGAATTTAAAATATTAGATGATGTAAATAAAAGCTTATATTTAAATAAGTGCATTATGCATTGGAGAAGAAACGGTGGAGAAAATATATTTAAGGCTATGATATTAGATAAATCCCTAAATAAATACCCAGGAAAACAAAATGATTGGTGGAATGATTTTTTCACGACGGTGGATACAATTATTGGGGAATTAAAGATAAATGATATTTCTCCAGAAAAGTTAAAGGATGAAGTGAAAAATTTAAACCAAGACAGCATTTTAAATTATATATCTGAAATTTATGATTCATACACTAAAACCCTAAAAAGAGAGGGCTATATAGATTATAACGATTTGCTAATTCTTGCATATAAGCTTCTAAAAACTGATGATGTGCTTCGCGAAAAATTAAATGTAAAATATACTTTTGTATTTGAAGATGAGTGCCAAGACTCTAATTTAATTCAGGGAAGAATATTGGGTTTAATTTCTGAAAAAAACGGAAACTTAGTTAGGGTAGGGGATGTTAATCAAAGTATAACAGGTACATTTACATCTTCAGATCCAAAATTTTTCAGAGAATTTTGTGAAAATGCAAATAAAAAGTTTGAAATGTATATGGCAGGACGTAGCACAAAACATATTATTGATTTAGCAAACGAATTAGTTCGACATATCAATAATCATCATGGTGAAGAAAAATGTAGGTGTGCATTAGTAAATCAAGAAATTAAAACGGTACCAGAGTTTTTTAAAATAAAAAAGCAGGATGTGGACATTTACGGAATAAGCACTATGGTTTGTAGTTCAAATCAGGATGAAATTAATAAAGCTACTAAGCTAACAATGAAATTCAAAGAAAAATATCCTAATAAAACCTGTGCCATATTAGTTCCGTATAATAATCAAGTTAAAGAAATAGCGGATAAACTTAGAGAGTTAAATATTGAGTGTGATGAATTGTCAAATAAATCAGATAAAAGATGTAAGGCTGCATTTACATTAGGATATATATTGCAGTTTATTTCAGAGCCACATGATAGTTTTAAATTCAAAGATTTAGTAAAGAATGTGTTTATAGAAGAAAACAACGAAGAAAGTGAAAGGTTGTTTGATTTCATACAAGATTATAAAGTAGAAAAGCTAATGTATCCCAATGGAGGAGTCATAGATCAGAAAGATGTTCCTCGCGAAATATTAGGTTCAGAGGTCTATCAAAAATTTATAAAGTGCATGCAGCAGATTAAAATAATATTTCAATATCCTCAAACACATTTAGATAGACTGATTTTGCATATTAGTGATGTTTTAAATTTCAGTCTTGAGGATAGAGCGATGGCAGATGCAGTTGCATCGTATATTATATTTCTATCAAAAGATGAAAGTGACTTTTGTTTAAAGCATATAGTGGATCAGTTGCTAGATGAAAAAAATGGTATATTAAATCATATTTCAGGTATAATTTATGACCTAGAAGGATATGAACCTTCCTCAGATAGAATAACAGTTTCTACTTGTCATAAAGCAAAAGGACTGGAATGGGATTGTGTATTTATATTAAGCATCACATCTTACCAATACCCATATATGACAACGGATAAATTTAGGGAGTACTATTACTTGAAACAACAATTTAAAAACCCTACAGTTCTTTGTAAAGCTGAAATTGCAAAAATTCTTGGTAATAATATTTGCGAAGATCCAATTGGGGAAGCGAAAATACAGATAATAAATGAAAAAATAAGGCTCTTATACGTAGGAATAACAAGAGCTAAAGAATATTTAATTTTAATGGCATCTAAGTGTAATGAAGGTAAATGGAATGAAAGTAAACCTTCAAAGTACTTTTATGTGCTTCAAGACTACATAAACAGCCAAAGGGGCGATGGTAAATGTTAGATATTAGAAAATTAAAGCACGTTTACTATAGTCAAAATTTATTAAACACTTTTGATAAATGCCCTTTAAGATTCAAAATCAAGTATTTAGATAATGTTAAGTGGAATAAGGATTCAATAGATAATGAGGATTATTATGAAAATATGAATATGGGACTCGATTTTCATCTCATTTGTGAAAGATATTTTTCAAATATTCCTGCTGGTATTGATAATAGCAATATCGATTTAATGAATTCGTTCAATTCATTAAAGGGAAAATTTACTCTTTTAGATGAAAATATATATTTTACTGAATATGAAATAAAAATGAGAAAAGATAACATCAGGATTCAGGCAAAGTATGATTTGGTAATTATTAAGCCAAATAACAAAATAGAAATATGGGACTGGAAGACCGAAAATAGAAAACTTGACTATAAAGAAGTGTGTAAAAGAATGCAAACTATTGTTTATATGTATATATTAGGTGAGAGTTCTTTGAAAATATTTGATAAAGATATACCCCTAGAAAATATAAGTATGAATTTTTGGCAACCTCAGTTTAAAGATGATATCATTACTATTAATTATTCAGAGAGTAATCATAGAATTCACGAAGTGAAAATTATGGAGATAACGCGTTCATTAGACAATTATGATTTTAGTTTGGACTTTAATAGTGAACTATATGGCACGCAGTGCAAATATTGTGAATTCGGTGGATGTAACCAGGTTTGTGATGACTTTAGGAGAAAGCAATGAAGAATTTAAGGGATTTTAACAAAAAAAGAATAGATATTGATGAGTTGCAACAATATTTTAATATAGAAGATTATATAAAACTAGTAAATGTAGTAACAAACTTAATTAATGAAGCAGTAATACTACCTATAAAAAGCAGTAAACTAAATGGTAAGAAACCAGCTCTATATAATAGATATACCATTATAGAAGAGAAACAAGATAATTCGAGGTATACACAGGAATTATCATATGGCATTAATATTAAGCTCGATAAAACTTATTATATGAAAAACATTGATAAATATAAAGAAGATAGGAACTTCATTCTTTCTTTGAGTAGATTTCTTGATGAGCGAATATATTTATTAAGTACAGAAGTAGCAGCTAATGAAAGAAGCTTTCAAATTTGGGGAAGAGAAAAATTCCTTAATAGAGAAGGTGGAAAAAGGATACTGAAAAATCTTAACTTAGCGGAGGAGTTTTTAAACATTTACGACACTACGCAGCCTCTTCCCTATTATTCTTATAGCAAAAATTCACCACAAAAGATTTTAATAATTGAAAACAAAGATACATTTTATAGCATGAGAAAACACCTTATAAAAGGGAATAACACAATATTTAGTGAGGAAATCTTTACATTAATATATGGTGGAGGAAAAAATATATATAAAACATTTAAAGACTTTGAATTATGTGTAGAGCCCTATCTTTTGCATAAGGATAATAAAATTTTATATCTTGGAGATTTGGATTATGAGGGAATAATAATCTATGAGGAATTATATGAAATTTTCAAAGACGATTTTAATATAAAACCTTTTGTTAAAGGATATGAATTTATACTAGATAAATTTATTAAAGAAAATATAAATTTACCAAATACAAAAGAAGGTCAAAATAGAAATATAGGAGAAGTATTTTTAAGTGAATTTACGCAGCAGTATAGAGATGTTATAATGAATATACTTAGCTCAAATAAATATATTCCTCAGGAAATATTGAATATTGGGGATTTTTAGAAGTGTGAATAGGAGGAATTTTAAAAATGCGGGTAGATTTTCTTAAAGATTTTGATATAAGAATGAAGAAAGTTGGAGCTTATGCTCTGCTTTGTAAAAATAGTATGTTTAAAAACACATGGAAGAATTATGGGTTTGAGGAAACTCATGAGTACATAAATTTAATTTTTGCAGTTATGCTTTATATAATGGAGGAGTCCTTAAAGGATGAATACTGTACTATGGATAGTGTAGGTAGCTTTATTGATGATGTTAATATGAAGTACTTTAAGAAATCTCTAAGTTATGAAGAATGCACGGAACTGGGGGAATTCATAGTAAACGTAGTGCTGTGTGATGAAGGGAAGGCAATGTATTTTAAAGGATTTGACTTTGAGGGAGGAGAATACAAGGATATATACATTAGTTTTGTTTCGAATAAGATAGTTTATGTTGATGATGTGGTAAAGAGAACTTCATATTACTTAACGGATGATGGGTATTCACTGCTTTTATCTACTTTAGAAATTGAAAGCAATATGAAGCTCACCATACATGAAATGATATTTAAGCTTCATCTTGAAAAAGCTAGTTATGATAAGGCTGTAGATGATGTTAAGAATATATTTAATCTTCTTAGAATACAGCTTCAGAAGATGCATGATGCTATACGTAGAATCAGGCAAAATGCTCTTAACTATTCTGTGGAAGAATATAGACAATTATTAGAAGGCAATATGGATTCTTTGAATACAACAAGAAAGAAATTTAGTGAATATAGAAATATGGTTAATCTTAAAATACAAGAGATTAAAGAGCAGGATATAAACGTTAAAAAACTTAGTGGCAAGGAACTTGAAAATCTAAAATTCTTAGGGATAATTGAACAGTATCTTGGGCGCGCAATTGAAGAGCAGCAAAAAATATTAAACACTCATTTTGATTTTAAAAGTGTATATTCAAAAGAATTAGAGGAAATGGCTTCTATGTCGCTTATAAAGAGATTTAATATAGGGACGGACATATATGACAAGATTATGGAAGACAGCTCAAAGCTGGATACTATAGATTATATTTTAAGGTCTTTATATAGAGCACCTATTACTAAAATATATAACCTTAATAAGTGCCTTCAGTATCAGAAAACCATAAAGGCAAAAGAACTTGAAGAAGATGAGGTGGTATCCTTTGAAGAAGGTCACTTTATAGAGGAAAAAAGAGAAAAAGCAAGAGAGAAGCTAGATAAATACAGAGGATCCTTAAAAGCGATTTTAGAATTTGCCTCTGAAAAAGGAGAAGTATCTCTTAAAGAAATATCAGAAAAAATCAAAAATGATAGTAATAATAAACAAGTATTAATACCCACCGTTGAGATATTCAGGGAAATAATAATAGAACTTTTAAAATATAAGCATATTGATATAGCAGAGCTTAAAAAAGAAAAAGAAGAAACCATATCAGAAAAAGAAAAATTCGAATTTGAGTTAAATGAAACTATACTAGACTTAGTTTGCAGGCAAATTGAGCTTAGTGATATTAAAAATATTTATATTTCTAAAATAATGGATAGCGTGGAAAAGATTAAGTTTTACGGACTTCCAAGTGATAAAGGTATAGTTAAAACTGTTATATGCTCAGATGTGTGTTTTAAAGTAGAAAGGTAGTGAGGACAAGTTTATGTACAATACATATGATATAAATACTAGTAACAAAATATTTTATTACTTGATTCAAAGTGGAGAACTTTCAGAGGAAAAGGAAAAAGATCTTTTTAGAATGTATTCTGAAAGTGAGCAGGTAATGAATTTAGTGAAAATACAAGGAGAAAACTGCAGCTGCAAGGTGGAAAAGTACAGTGGAGTTATATATCTTATACCCAGCGAGGAAAACGATTTTTTAGGATACTCTAAAGGTGCACTTAAAAAAGAACTTTGTAAGTCTAATTGCAATGATAAGGACTACTATTTATCACAGTTTGTAATACTTACTATGCTGGTTGAGTTTTATGGTTCTCAAGGTAGATCAAGTAAATCTAGAGACTTTTTAAAGGGTGGAGAGCTTTTAAACATAATAAGTAATAGGTTAAAAGAGAGCGTGGAAAAAGAAAACTTAGAAGAGGAGCAAATAAAAACAGGTATTGCCTATACTAATATTTTAGAACGTTTTGAAGCACTTAAAAGTTCAGATAAGCAAACTACTTCTAGAACCACTAAGGAAGGATTTATATATACTATACTTAACTTTTTAGAAAATCAAGGACTTATAAATTATGTGCAGGCGGATGATATGATAATTACCACCTCAAAGCTAGATAATTTTATGGATTGGAACATATTAAATAAAAATAACTATCAGAGGGTAATTAAAGCTTTTGGGGGTGAAATTAATGAGTAAAATAAATGCTCTTAGGATTGTAAACTTTAGTTATAATAACAATTCTATGAAGATAGATGATGAGATATTTGAGCTAGGTGGCGAGAGTACCCTTTTGAGCCTTAGAAATGGTGGGGGAAAGTCTGTAATGGTTCAGCTAATGATGGCTCCTTTTGTGAATAAGAGGTATAGGGATTTAAAAGATAGAACATTTAAAAGTTATTTTACGTCTACATCACCAAGCTACATTTTAACAGAATGGGTGCTAGATGGAGGTGCTGGGCATGTGCTTGTTGGTATGATGGTTAAAAAAAGGCTCATTTCCTCAGATGATGATTCTGGGGAGGATTTAGATATAGTAACTTTTATACATGAGTATAGAGGGAATAGTAAATATGATATTTATAATTTTCCAGCAGTTGAAGTTGAAAAGAATATTAAGAAAATCAAAAGTTTTACTAACACTAAAGGGTTGCTTGAGAAGCTGAAAAAAGATAAGAACATAGACTTTAATTATTTTGATATGACCATGCCGTCGCAGACTAAGAATTACTTTGATAATTTAAGGCAGTATAAGATAAATAATAAAGAATGGGAAAGCATAATAAAAAAGATTAATATGAAAGAATCAGGGTTGTCAGAGCTTTTCCAAGAGGCTAAAAACGTATCAGGACTTGTGGAGAAGTGGTTTATTAAAGCAGTAGAAGACAAAATCAATAAAGATGAAGACAAAATAAAGAATTTTAGTGAAATAGTTAAAAAGTACATATATCAGTATAGATATAATCAGTCTAAAATAGAAAAAAAACAGGCTATAGAAGAGTTTAGAATCTGTGCAAGGGGAATATTGGCTGTGGCGGAAATTTTTATGGAGCATAAAATTTACAGTGGAAGTTTAAAAAATAAAATAGCTAATCTTATAAAATATTTAGAAGATAGTTTAAGCCTGGCGCAGCATAAAAAAGAGGAACTAGAGTTTAAAATATCAGAAATAGAAGCATATATTAGGGATATTAAATATGAAAAGATATCATCAGAGGTATACGCATTTTGTGATAAGGCTAAAGAGATAAATGCAGATAAAGAAATAGCTATAGAAGAAGCCTCAAATATTGGTGAAAAAATAAGTGAACTTGAAAAAACGCAGCGGATACTAGAGTGCTCAAAGATTTATCAGGAGTATGTTAAAGCCTCGAGAGATGTTCAAAAATATGAAAATCGAATAGATATTGCAAGGGAAAAGAATAAGGATCTGCGACCAGAAAGAGAGAATACAGGCTTTACTTTAAAGAAACATTATGAAGGCATGGAAAAGGAAACTTTAAAAGTTTTAAAGGAAAACGAGGAAAATATAAAGACTACAAAAACAAATATAGATGAAGCTAAAAAGGAAATAGATGAAATTAATAAGGAGCTTCAACAAAAAAGCACAGTAAAGGGTGGACTTCAAAGCAACATAAATTCATTTTCAAAAGAGGAAGAAAAATTTAATAATAGATATAAAAAAGCTTTTATAAGAAACTTAATGGGATATTGTAATGAAAATTTCATAAATAAGGAAACCTTATTATATAGTGAAAGTTCAACTAAAAAAGAAGAAATAATTGTTAAGAGTAAAAAATCATATGAAGAGAAATCTATTGAGATTAAGACTCGAGAAAGAGAAAAAGATGATGTTTCTAAAGAAATAAGCGATATAACTAATGAAATATCTAATATGAAAAACGAGAAAAATAAGCTGCTTAAAGAAATAGAAAACAGAAAAAATATTATAAGATATATAGATGTAGATGAGGGTAAGCTTTTTGATAAAGAGTATATAATAAACGAGTTTAATAGTAAAATTAGAATTTTAAAAGAAGAAGAAAATAAATTCATTATTAAACTAAATAAGTTGCAAGGAGAGGAGAAAAAACTTCAAACAGGAAGAACTCTAGAGATTCCAAGAGAAATGGAGGAAAAGCTTCGCCTGCGAGACATAAATATAATTTATGGTATGGATTGGCTTAAGAAAAATAATTACAGTGAAGTGGAAAACATAAAATTCATAGAGGATAATCCATTTCTGCCCTACTCCCTAATTATGGATCCAGAGGATTTAATAAAGCTTCAAAAGGAGGAGCTAGGAGTGTTTACCTCCTATCCTATTCCTATAGTGAAAAGGGAGAGCTTAACTAATAAATCTAGTGGGAAAGTTAATAGTTTATGCAACTTAGAGGATATCACATTTTATGTATCCTTTAACAATGGGCTTATAAATGAAGAAGAATTAAAGAAATTATTGTGTGAAAAACAAGGCGAAATAACTTCATTAAAGGAAGCTTTAGCTCTGAAAGCAAGTGATACTCAGTTTTATGAAAGAAATAGAAGTGAAGTTGAATTTTCTAAATTGGATAAAGAAACTTACGAAAACTTAGAAAAACACTTAGATTTAAAGGAAGAAGAATTAATATCAAAGGAAAACACATTTAGTATAATTCGCGATACCATAGCAGATATAACTAAAATTTTAGAAAAAACAAACAAGACAATAAGAATAGAAGAAAGTGAATTACAAAAACTAAAAAGGGAAATAGAAGATTTTAATTTGCTTTTAAAAAGTTATGAAAGATATACTTTTGATAAAAAAAAGCTAGATGACCTTTCTGAAAATATAACTCAGATTGCGAGTGGTAAAAATATTAAAGAAAAGAATAAAATAGGTTTAGAAACTTCATTATCAAATATCCAAGATGGACTTAGAGATTTAAATGGAAAACTCAAAAAAATTCAGGATAATTTCAATAAGTACAATCAATATACTAAGGGTGAAGTTTTGCAAAAGGATATAGAAGATTTAGAAGCTAGATATGACAGCTTAACTAAGGAAATCTCCACAGATATCCAGCTTTTAGAAGATAGCCTGCGAGATGCAAATGAAAGATTTAGAATAAAGGAAGAAGATTTAATAGCTAAAGGTAACGAATATTCTTTAAATGAAACTTACTATAGAGAAGTAACCTATGATAGATTTAAAGAAGAAGAAATAAAAGGTCAGTTAAAGAATCTTAAAGGTGCTATAGATAAAATCAATAATAACATAAATGAACTACAAATAGCTTTTGCAAAAGTTGATACCAATATAGAAAATCTGTATAAAAGAATAAGAGATGATTTTAATAAAGAAACTCCAAAAGCAAGAGAAGAAATATTGGATAGAGATTTTAATAAAAGAACCTTTGAGAAAAGTCACGAGTTAGAAGAAGTTAAAAAGGAAAAAAAATTATCAGTAAATACAATAGAAATAATTGAAAACAATTTATCTAATTTAGAAGAGTTTAAGGATTTTGTTATAAGTTCGGAGATTACAATAGGTGTTGAAATTAAAGGACTTAACAAATATAGTGGAGAACTTAGGCGTGATTATAGACATTCATTAGAGGAAGAATCAAAGAAAAGTCTTGCGCTCAGTAATGAAATAAATAGGGTATCAAGAAAACCATTATTTTTAAATGATGATTTCTTTAAAAAGTCCTTAGAAACTATTGAAAAAAGTATAGAAAAACCAGATATTGTAATAGAAAACTTAAAGATAACATTAGATGCTCACAAGGCGCTAATGGAAAAACTTCAAGCAGATATTGATTTAATAACTAGAGAAAAAGATAATGTAGCTCAAAGCATTTACGAATATGTACTAGAGGTACATGAAAATATTGGTAAAATAGATAACAACTCTTCAATAAAAATAAGGGATAAATATGTAAAGATGCTTAGTATAAAGCTACCAGAGTGGGAACCTAATATTGAGCTTTATAGATTAAGAGTTAATGATTTTTTAGAAGCTCTTACTATAAAAGCCCTTGAAAGGCTTCAAAGCAATGAAAATATAGAAGACTTAATATCTAAGAGCATTAATACTCGTGATCTTTACAATGAAGTTGTATCTATAAGCAATATAGAGGTTAAACTGTATAAAATAGAAGAGGATAGACAAATTCAATTGGGTTGGAACGAAATTGCACTAAACTCAGGGGGAGAAGGCTTCCTTTCAGCTTTTGTAATATTATCAAGTCTTTTATCTTACATGAGACGTGATGAAGCAGATATATTTGCAAGCAATGAAGACGGAAAAGTTATAATAATGGATAATCCTTTTGCACAAACTAATGCAGAGCACTTATTAAAACCTCTTATGGACATAGCTAAAAAGAGTAACACACAGCTTATTTGTTTGTCTGGACTCGGAGGAGAATCTGTATTAAATAGATTTGATAATATATATGTGCTGGATTTAGTACCCTCAAAGCTTAAGAGGGGGTTAAAGTATTTAAAATCAGAGCATATAAAAGGGGAAGAATATATAGAAACTATAGTTGCTTCAAGATTTAAATTAGAAGAAGTAGCGATTGACCAAATGGAACTTTTTTAAGGTTCATATATGAAATATAATAAGGCATATTCAACTAGTATAGTGACTTCTTATTTATTTGAATGTGCCAAAGTAATATATAGCGCAATAATGAAATTGTCTTAATACGATACTTAGGTTAAACAATATCCTTTGATGTTCAACACTAGGAGAAGACATATATGAAAAATAACAATTATTGGTGAATGGTAAAAATGATATTTAAATACCTTAGATAAATAGAAGATTAGGGGGAATTTAGAATGAGTGATATAGTTAAAGGATATTATGATGAAAATGCACAATGTGAATGGGAGAGATTAGACCATCCATATAGAAAAGTGGAGTTTCTAAGTACTCTTTATCTTATAGATAAGTACTTTCCTAAAAATGGGAAGCTTTGTGATATAGGATGTGGACCAGGGCGGTATTCTATTGAAATGCTTAAAAAAGGGTATGATGTAACTTTATTTGAACTATCAAGTGAAGAACTTAAAATTGCGGAGGAAAAGATTAAATTAAAAGGATTAAAGGCAGAGGAGTTTATTTGTGATACAGCATTAAATATTCATAGATTGGAAGATAAAAAGTTTAATGGAATGCTTATAATGGGACCAATGTATCATCTTTATAAAAAGGAGGATAGAGTAAAGGTTTTAAAGGAAGCTAAAAAGAAATTAACAGATGATGGAGTAGCACTGATTTCTTACATCAACTCAATAGGAGCTTTGAAAGCAGGACTTACTGAATTCTATGAGACCTTTGAGAAAATTGACAATGTATATAACTATTTAGGAGAACAAGTATTTGATGAAACCGAAAGCTTTACAGAGGTATATTTTACAACTCCAGATGCTGCGTTAAGAGAAATAGAGGAAGCTGGTTTTCAAATTGTAAGCTATGGTGGGGCAGAAAGCTTCTTAAGTGGGTTACATCTTCCACTTAAAAAGGTTTATGAAGAAAACAGAGCAGTATATGATAACTTTGTTAAGGTTGCTGTAGAGAAATGTGAACTTCCGCAATATAGAGATGCAACTGAGCATTTAAATATAATAGTTAGGATTTAAAGAACACAAAAATAAACTCTTGATTTTTCAAGAGTTTATTTTTGCGCCTCCATATATAGGCCACTTAGGACAGGCTAATGAAACTGTAACTAAAAAGAAAAAATTTCCAAAAAAATATTGACAGTTTTATAGAAATAGAATACTATATCATTAAATGATACATTCTACAATTATATTAAGGGAGTGAAAAGGTGGCTAGAGGAAAAGATTTAGATGAGGATATATTAACGGATTCAACCTACTGTATTTTACTTACACTAGTGAGGCCTATGCATGGATACGGAATAATGCAGGATATTGAAAGATTTTCAAAAGGCGAAATGTTAATAGGTCCGGCAAGTCTTTATACAATTATAAAAAAATTGCAAAATGCAGATTTAATCCAATTAGTAGAAGATGATGAAGAGAGACGTAAAACCTATACACTAACTTTTAAGGGGAAAGAAATATTAAAAAAAGATATTAAGAGAAGGATAACTATGATAAAGCATGGAGAGAAAGCTTTAAAATATTTAGAAGGGGATGATATTAATGGAAAAGAAGAATAGATATATAATGAATATGGGGCTAGCATTTGATGAAGATAGAGCTATGAAAAAATTGGGTCAAATGGCTAAAGAGGGGTGGATTCTTAAAGAAATGTCTTTGTCTAGGTATAAATTAGTAAAAGGTCAACCAAGAGAAATAGTTTATTCTATGGATTACAAAGAATTAAGTAAAAGTGATAATGAGTATTTCAAGTTATTTCAGAGTAGTGGATGGGAGCATATGTTTTCTTATGGTCCTTATCATTTTTTTTCAGCTCCACCCGAAACTGTTCCAATATACACTGAAAAAGAGAACCATATAAGCAAGTATGAAAGGGTAAAATACTTGTGTAAAAAAGCATCAATTATATCAACAGTAATACTGGTTTTTGTAATCCTAATTGAATTTTTGCTAGTAAGCAGAATAGAAGGAACAATGATGAAAAATCAAATGCTATTTACAGGTGTTATTCTAAGTATTATTTCAGTAGCTATTGCAGTGCCTTCACTTATGATGTGTATTGCATATTATTTAAAAGAAAAGAGGATTTTAAAGTAAAGGGGCCTATTGCAATTTTTTTATTAGTAACCTCAAATAAATCGAATGTATCATCAAGCTAATACATAATATGTATAACTGTATGAACTTTCTCCGAAAGTGACTTACAATAAGAAGAGCAGAAACATTGAAATTCCATTAGTGTTGCCACAAAATATTTTGCTAATTACATGTATTGGTTTAAATGGTTAAAGTTGTTTAATGTGGAGAAGCAATCTGTATATAGTTATGTTAAATATTTGAATAATTATATCGATATACTGTATAATTGAATAAAGACACAGTTATAAAATATTTTGGTGTAGGGGGATTAATTATGATTATTGTTGGGATAATAGATATACTTTTTTTTTCAATTATAGGTATTTGTCTTATATGCCGAAAAGGTAGTTGGATGATTTCAGGTTACAATGCTATGAGTAAAGAAGAAAAAGCAAATTGTGATATAAAGAAAATTTCTCGTGCTGTAGGGATTTTCTTATTAATTATTGGGGTTCTTATAGGTGCTATGTTCTTTGTTATCCAATATGGCATAACCAATGATGTTAAAAATATCATTGGTTATGCAGTAGGTGTGGTTGCTTTTGTAGTTACTGTGGGTAGCATTATTTTGATTATAATTTTACAGAAGTATGATAAAAATAAAAAATAAAAATACACCTTCAAAAGGTGTTATATTAAGCATAATCCATAGTAGTTATTTAATTATATATCGTGAAAATGTGAACTAAGGGAAGCAATTTCTGATTCCCTTGAAAATGTTCATATTATCAACATCCTTCTTAAACATAGCCTTTAAATAATAGAGAAAGGTACTTTAAACACTTATTTAAATGATAAAACACATGAAAGTAATAACGAGTCAGTATACGAGTCTATTTTGTGTCATACGGATTCTTTCTCATTGTCTGACACAAAATATCCCTCGCATCCTTGGAGGCCACTGAAAAACTATATGAAAAATCGTCATCTAATTAAAGATGGCGATTTTTTTATATAAAAGACTAAAAAACAAAAAGGAATTTTAAAAGATATGTCGAATTAGTATAGTAGAATAAAATAAAAGGGGCTAAACTATTATGCTAAAAGGACAATTGGAAATAAAAATAAATACATACCATAGCTTATATTCGTTAATTATTCCGAAAGATAACATTTTAAAGCAAATTAATGACCTTGTTGACTTTTCATTTGTTTATGACGAATTGATGATTAACTATAGTTCATCTATGGGTAGAGGTGCTATTAACCCCATAATGCTATTTAAATATTTACTTTTGAAAGTAATATATGAATTGTCTGATGAAGATGTTGTTGAAAGAACTCTTTATGACATGTCCTTTAAATATTTTCTAAATTTAGCCCCAGAAGAAACAAATTTAATAAACTCAAGTACACTAACTAAATTTAGAAAGCTTCGCCTTAAAGACATGAATTTATTGGATTTATTAATAAACAAGACTGTAGAACTTGCTATAAAAGAGGGAGTTTTAAAAAGTAAAGCAATAATAGTTGATGCTACGCATACCAAGTCACGTTATAACCAAAAGTCAGCAAGCGAGGAATTATTGAAACGTGCAAAAAACTTAAGAAAAACATTGTACGGAGTACATCCTGGTATTAAAGAAGAGTTACCTAATAAAGTTACAACTGGAGTACTTGAAGATATTCTTGAGTACTGCAAATTATTAATTGATACCATAAACGAGAAGCCAGAAACTGCAGCAAATCCAGCTGTGAAAACTAAATTAAACTACTTAATGGAAGCTATTAATGATGACTTAGAAAATCTAAAAATATCAAAAGATGAGGATGCAAAAGTGGGGCATAAAACTGAGGATAGTTCTTTTTTTGGATATAAATCACACCTTGCTATGAGTGAAGAACGTTTAATTACAGCAGCTGTTATTACAACTGGCGAAAAAAGTGATGGAAAGGAGCTCATAACCTTAATAGAAAAAAGCCGTGAGGCTGGTATAGATGTAAATGAAGTAATTGGAGATACAGCTTATTCTGAAAAGAAAAACCTAGAATATACAAAAGAAAATAAAATTGCATTAATTTCAAGACTAAATCCTGTAATTTCACAAGGAATGCGAAAAAAAGAAGATGAATTTGAGTTTAATAAAGATGCTGGTTTATTTGTATGTCCGGCAGGTCATATGGCTATTAAAAAAGCAAAACAGGGAAAGAAGAATGTTGGTAAAAATCAAGTGCTAACCTACTATTTTAATGTAGAAAAGTGTAAAAATTGTGTTCATAAAGATGGGTGTTATAAAGAAGGCGCTAAATCTAAAACTTATTCAGTTTCAATAAAGTCAAATACTCACAAAGATCAAATAGAGTTCGAAAAAAGTGAATATTTTAAAAAACGAGCTAGGGAACGTTATATGATAGAGGCTAAAAACAGTGAACTTAAGCACCAACATAGCTATGATGTAGCAATATCGTCAGGCTTAATTAGCATGCAAATGCAAGGTGCATTATCAATCTTCACTGTGAATATAAAGAGAATAATTAAGTTGAAAAGCATGAAATAGGGCTTTTAAAACTTAATTATAAAATAAAAAGCATGAGATATCCAAAATATGGACATCTCATGCTTTTTCTATTCAAGCTTGAAAACTCTACTAAATAAAGAGTGCTTTTTTCAGCGGCCTCCATCCTTGACCTGTTATTTTTTATTTTTTAATATTACTCGTGTTACTAATAGATAAATAAGCAGATTACCTGGTGTATTAATCAGTGCAAAAATCCCCCAAAGCCAATAGTATTTTTCTTTACGCCTTCTTGCATCACAAAATACCCAAGCTCCTTGAATTAATAATATAGGAATAGCTATTGCAAGCACTATAGTTAGTTTATTATTTAAAATCACCATTAACCTTCACTTCCCCTTCTTTTGATTGCTAAAACAGGTATTATTATCCAAGGAATAATGGTAATAATAAGAATCTGTGAAATAATTAGTAGTTTAGTACCTAAGAAAATGGTGGCTATAGCATACACAGAAAGAATTATAAAGGATGTTAATATAAAGAGAATGAATTCTTTTTTAGCCTTACTATTGCCTCGTATACACTCTCCTTGCTCTATTATGCTTAAGGTATCTATATCAAAATCAAATATATCTTCATTTAAAACATCCATTTTTTTAGCTGTGGAATTAAGGACGTTTTTAAATTCTTTATATTCATCACTATACTCTATACTTTTATCAACCTGTTCATGAGATTCATTGTAAAATTCATCAATTAAAGAGTTTTTAATCTTATCAGAATCCTTCATTTATATAATCTCCTTCCTTTCAATTTCGCTTATTATATATTTCACTGCGTTATGAAGCCTTGACCTAACTGTTCCAAGGGGACATCCTAAAATTTCTGATATTTCCTCATATTTGTAACCATAATAATGTTTTAAAATAAATACAGCCCTTTTCTCATAGGGTAAATTTAAAATTATTTTCATTATCTCTTTATATTCATAATTTGATATTACAATGTCCTCCACTTGTTTGCTTTTATCAGCCCAACTTTCCTCTACTAGTTTAAATGATCTATTTTTTCTTAAATAATCTCTGTAAACATTAGTGGCTATTTTTATGAGCCAGGTAGAAAACTTTGCTCTAGGCTCAAACTTATTTATATTAATCACAGCTTTAAGCAATGCATCCTGAATAATATCCTGTGCTAAGTGTGGGTCTCCTACCATTTTAACAGTGTATCCTTTTAAAATATTGTAATTATCTTTAAAAAGAGAATTTAGCGCGCTTTTATTTCCATCCTTAGCTTTATTAATAAGCTCTAGTTCATCCAATAATAATCACTCCTAGCAATCCTTTAACGGAGAACTTCACTAAAAAGTTCACTATATTTATTATAATACTATTAGTGTTAAAAACATAGTAATGCAAAAACATGAAATAAATGGTATCATATTATAAATACAATTAAATGAAAAAGTAATTATGGGGGTATTGATGACAGCCAGTATGTTAAAAGTTATTGCAATTTTATTTATGTTAATTGACCATATAGGAGCAGCACTTTTTCCAGAGGTTATCATTCTAAGAATGATAGGAAGGTTATCATTTCCTATATTCGCTTATTTAATTGCTGTAGGATATGCTAAAACAAAATCATTTTCTAAATATTTACGAAGATTATTAATATTTGCAGTTGTATCACAAATACCATTTTCATTAGCTTTTGGGGAACCTTTTAGTATAAATAGTTTCTCTGATTTTGTAAGATTTTTTATAGGAAGTCCATATCCGCATTTAAATATTTTTTTTACATTAGCATATGGATTATTAGTAATACATAAATGGGATAAAAATGAGTCTAAATTTGGTAAAATAGTATATGCAGTAGCGATGGGATTAACAACTGAAATTCTTCATGCCGATTACGGAATCTATGGAGTTGCTATGATTCTTGCGTTTTATGTTTTTAGAGATAGCAAAATTAAAACAATTATATCTCAGATTGTTGTATATGTATTATTTAATGCATCACAAATATTAGTCTATATGCATGAATTCTCAGTTACGACAATAGAGCTAGTTTGGTTTAATCAAGCATTATCCCTATTAGCGTTAATTTTTATATTTATGTATAACGATAAGAAGGGTAAAGACTTAAAATACTTTTTTTATGCTTTTTATCCAGTTCATTTATTAGTAATAGGATTAATAAAAGTCTTTGCGTAAAACATTATTGTAATATCAATAGTGAATACACAGAGAAATTATTAGAAAGACAACATTAAGAAAAGGAGGTTTAAGCAGTATGAAATGGGAAATAAAAAAATTCAATGAACTAAGTGGTGAAGAAGTATATGAAATTTTAAAACTTAGAAGTGAAGTCTTTGTTATAGAGCAACAATGCATTTACGAGGAGTGTGATGGTAAGGATAATAAATCCTATCATTTATTTGCAAAAGAAAATGGGCAAATCATTGTTTACTTAAGGATTTTAAAAAAAGGTATTTCTTATAATGAAATATCTATAGGTCGGGTATTAACTGATAAAAAATATCGTGGTAAAGGTTTAGCAAAGCAAATGATGATAAGAGCAATAGAATTTATCGAGAATAATTTAAATGAGAAGGTAATTAGGATTGGCGCACAGGAGTATTTGGTAAATTTCTATGAGGGTTTAGGGTTTGTGAGGGTTTCTGAGGTATATTTGGAAGATAACATTCCACATATAGAAATGTTATATAAAAATCTTTAATTATATATTAGCATCAGATTCATCTTAACGGTTTTTTTACAAAAAACAAATTAAACCCTGTCTAATATAGATAGGGTTTAATTTAAGATATAGAAAATATATAATTTTTTAATGTTTAGCAGGTAATTCATCTAAGCTTTTTAGTTCATAGCCTTTGCTTTCCCATTCGGTAATTACATCATCTAATATTTCAGCATTGGTTTTTGACACTGCATGTAGTAACATAATTCCACCGTTATGGGTTCTTTGCATAATACGTTTTTTTGCGGCTTCATGTGATGGCTGTTTATCTTTAATCCAATCCATATAAGCAAAACTCCAAAATATAGTTTTATATCCGTAATTTTGAGTGTATTGTAAGGATAACTCACTATATTTTCCCATTGGAGGTCTAAAATACTTAGACATCTTTTTATGAGTAATATTTTCAAATGCTTCTTCTACATCAGATAATTCTTTATTGAATTTATCTTCATCCTTTATAGAGGCCATTGAAGGATGGTGATTACTGTGGTTGCATACTAGGTGGCCTTCATTTACCATTCTTTTAATTAATTCTGGGTTAGAAGTAATATAAGGTTTTACAACGAAAAATGCTGCTTTTACATTATGCTTTTTTAAAACATCTAAAATTGGAGCGGTATATCCAGCTTCATAACCCTCATCAAAAGTTAGATATAATATCTTTTTTGATGTATCGCCTAAATGATAACATCCATACTTTGATATAAATTCTTTGGTTTCTTTAGGTCCTTCAGGTGGATTATTGTCATTACGCGGTTGGAAATACCAATTATATTCTTTAGTGCTTAATCCAGTAGAGGGCTTAGTATTACTAAAGACACTTTTGAAAAAATTTACTATGGTAGGTGTTTTTGAATCTTGATTATTATAATATCCATTGTTTGAGCCTTTAATTGAAATATTGCTTAAATCTTTGCTATAAGCAACACTTGAAAAAGAGTTAACAAAAAGCATTGAAGAAACAATAGTACTTAACATCTTTCCTTTCAGAATAATCACCTCTAGTTTATTTTATTTAGATATAAATTAATAAATTAATATATAACTTAGTATGCTCAGTAAATGCGTGTAGATATTCCTCAATCTAATGTTACATAACTAGTAATTTTTATTAATATTCCCATAAATATATTTGCACGACATTTTAAATTTACAATTTCATAAAAATTTTACAATGAATTTGTGCGGAAAGCCCACTCCTTGAGGTGTGGGATGGATAGCATAAGAAATTTAATTTTAAACGTGTACATTATTAATGACAACATACACGTTTTGAGGTATACTTTAATTATGGAAAATAAATATAGAACAACTAAAACAACCGTGTCATTAATTAATTATCATTTTATATTTTGCCCAAGATATAGAAGGAAAATATTCTTAATACCTAATGTGGAAGAAAGATTTAAGCATATGGTCAAATGTGTATGTGAGGAGATAGATATTGAAATTATCGCAATAGAATGTGATAAAGACCATACTCATATGTTTTTGAATTGTATTCCAACATTAAGTCCTTCTGATATTATGCAAAAAATAAAGGGTGTAACAAGTAGGATTTTGAGAGACGAGTTTAACGAATTGAAGAAAATGCCTAGTTTATGGACTAGAAGTTATTTTATATCAACTGCGGGAAATGTAAGTAGTGAAACGGTAAAAAAATATGTGGAAAATCAAAAAACAAGATATAATTAGGAGGTGAAAATTGTGTCAAATTATATTTTAACATTAAAACTAGATACAGAAAAATATCAAGAAGATATTTTAGATAAGAGATTAGAAATAAGTAGGAATATATATAATAGTTGTTTAGGAGAATTACATAAAAGATATAATTATATGAGACAGTCTAAGGAATATAAGAAAGTTGTTAAAATGGCTAAAGGAAAAGAACGTAATAAACAATTTAATGAATTAAATAAAAAATATAGTTTGACAGAGTATTCGCTTCATAAGTTTGTAAAACCTATTCAAAAACATTTTAAAAATAATGTAGATAGCTTCACCACTCAAAAAACAGCTTCAAGGTGTTTTAGTGCATTTCAAGGATTAATGTTCCATACTGCAAATAAGGTTTGTTTTAAGAAATATGGAGAAATGAACAGTGTCGAAGGGAAGTCCAATGGAACGGGGATTAGATTTAAAGATAATCAATTGATATGGAATGGGCTTAAAATCAACCCTATTGTTAAAAACAATGATGAATATGCAGAAATTTCGCTATTAAACGAAGTTAAATATTGTAGAAAATTTATTCGCGGAAAATACAAATATTATACTCAATTGGTTTTAGATGGTATTCCTCCTGTTAAATACAATAAAGAAACTGGGGAAGTTAAAAATAGTATAGGGAGGGGCAATGTTGGAATAGATATTGGGACCCAAACTATAGGAATTGCTTCAAAATATGATGTTGAATTATTAGAATTAGCACCCGAAATTAATAATATTGAAACAATTAAAAGAAGATTATTAAGAAAATTAGATAGACAAAGAAGAATTAACAATGCTAATAATTTTAATGAAAATGGTACAATAAAACATGGTATAAAATTAATATGGGTTAAATCCAACAAGTATATTAAAACGCAAAATGAATTAAGAGATATTCAAAGGAAACAAGCTGATATAAGAAAGCAAAGTCATAATATTTTAGCTAATAAAATAGTGGGCTTAGGTGATAGGATATTAGTGGAAACAATGAACTATAAAGGATTGCAAAAACGTTCTCAAAATACTACCGTTAACGAGAAAACAGGAAAATTTAATAAGAAAAAAAGATTTGGAAAGTCTTTAGCAAATAAAGCCCCAAGTATGCTTTTAACTATATTAGACAATAAATTAAAGTGGAATAATACTGAATTATATAAAGTTAATACTTATAAAATAAAAGCATCACAGTACAACCATTTTGATGAGAAGTATAGTAAAAAAGAATTAAGTGAACGTTGGAACATATTTAATATAGATAATGAAGAAATTAAAATTCAGAGAGATTTATATTCTAGTTTTTTAATAATGAATGTAAAAGAAAATTTAGAAGAAATAGATAGAGAAAAGTGTTTCAGCGAATACGGTAATTTTAAAATGCTTCATGATAAAGAAATAAATAGATTATTAAGTAGTAATGATAAGAAAATATCAAGTATGGGAATATAAAAAAATAATAAGGTTTTGATATGAGCCTTTAAACTATCGTCAATTTATCCATTGGGATAATTGGTAGTAAAAGTCTTAGAGAAGTTATTTAGTTCTTATATGTTGTAATTTATAGTTTTTATATAAATGAGAGTATAAGAGAATATAATGTATTTAAGAACCCCATGCCTTTAGGCGTGGGAGTATCAGTTTCAGGTTATTATTATTGTATACTATTAGTATGTCTACAGTGGAGGCGATTAAATGGAATTAAGTTTAGAGCAACAAAAAATGATTCATAGCAAACCCTCAAGATATAGCTTAATTAGAGGAATTCAAGGTTCAGGTAAAACGACAGCAGCCATTTATAGAAGCCTTTATTTAAAAAATAACTATTGTTTATATGAAGGGGATAAAATATTAATGTTAGCATCTAAGGATGAAGACATAAATTATATTGAAAATATATATAACAGAGCAGAAGAAGAAACTAGGTTAGATTATTTAAGTCTATTTTCTAATAGTGAAAGAAACTTTCATGTGGTTACATTAGAAAGTATTTTACATAGATATTTTATTAAATATAAAAACAAGCATAAATTAAAAAATAAAATAATTGTAGATAATGATAAAAAAAATAGCATTATGAAAGATTGCATATTAGAAATTAAAAATATTTATCCAAGACTAAGAATATTACATACAGATTATGCTCAATTTTTTATAGAAGAAGTAAAGTGGATAAAAAGTTGCAATTACTTAAAAGCTGATTTGTATTTGCAAGTAAATAGAAGAGGAAGAAAATGCGAAAAAGGACAAGGACCTCAAAGAATTCTTAAAAATTCAACTGCTAGGAAAGCAATATTTCAACTTATGATCACGTATAATGAAAAGCTTAAATCAGAGGGTTTAGTTGACAATGAAGATATTAATATATATGCTCTGCGAATGGCACAAACGACTACAGTGGGCAGGTATTCTCATATCATAATTGACAAAAGTAATAATTTAACTAAGATACAAGTGGATTTTATTAATGCATTATTTAATGAAAAATCTTATTCGAACATGGTGTTTCTTCTTGATGTGGATAGACCACACAATTCTAATTCATGGATGGTGAAAGGCAAAAGAGTTAATACTAAACCGCTAAGAGAAAAAGTAAAGTCTTATTCATTCAAAAAATACTATAAAACACAAGAAAAGCTCCAAAAAAAGTGTGATGAAATAACAAGCAAAAACTTGGATATTAATTCACTTGAGAACTTTAAGTATTGTGATATAAGACATAACAGAGCATATGAGTTTATGAGGGATTATAGTAGAAGATCAGATATTATAGTAAATGATGAAAAAGGCAACTATGAGTATATAAATGAGGAATTATTGGAGCTACCCGTGTATAGTGATATAGCAGCAGGCGAACCTATGCTTATTAATTCTGAAATGGAAGGTAAATTTTATATCCCGAAATATTGGTTAAAGGGAGTAAAAAACCCATTCATTTTAAAGGTTAAAGGTGACAGTATGATTGGGGCTCACATTAATAATGGAGATTATGTAGTAATACGGCAGGAACAAGCTGCAAATAATAAGGATATCGTAGCAGTTGACATAGGCGGAAATGCTACTTTAAAGAGACTTTCTATAAACAAAGATAGAATATTACTTATGCCAGAGAATGAAAAATATCAGCCTATTGTAGTAGATAGTGAAGATACATACATTTTAGGAGTAGCTATAGGAATTATAAAGCATGAAAATTAATCTATTTGAAAGGAGCTAAGTTATGATGAAGATATTTTTTATTTCCGATATCCATGGTTCTTTATACTATCTTAAAAAGGCTATAGAGCGGTATAAAGAAGAGGGAGCGGGTTATATAGTGCTTTTAGGAGATGTGTTATATCATGGCCCAAGAAATCAATTGCCAAAGGATTACAATCCACAATTAGTAGCTAGTCTCTTAAACGAATATAAAGACAAAATGATAGCTGTTAGAGGGAACTGTGATAGTGAGGTGGATCAAATGATTATTGAGTATCCTATGATGTCTGATTATTCTATAATATTATGCAATAATAGAAGATTATTTTTGACTCATGGGCACATATATAATGAGGATAATTTGCCCGAACTAAGTGAAAATGATGTTTTGGTATTTGGACACACGCATGTCCCTGTAGCTAAAAAACACAATAAAATATATGTGTTAAATCCTGGCTCGGTATCTTTACCTAAGGAAAATAACCCTAATTCTTATGCAATACTCAAAGATGATTTATTTCAAATAAAAGATTTAGATGGCGCTGTTATAAAAGAAATAAAATTATAAAAAATAATACCTCAGGGTGCCCTGAGGTATTATTTTTTATTTTCTAAGAAAAAAGCTAAATTGATCCTTTGTTGTAGTTGTAACAGATAGATTTCGTTTATGAAGTATACTATCAAATACTTCAAGTTGACCATCACATACATAGGCATAATCAGTTTTACCATCTTTTACCCAACCCATAAATATATAGGCATGGGAAGGCGTACCAGGACTTTCTGGCATATCTGTAGTGAAACATATATCACCTTTTTTTAATTTAGTGAAGTCAGTATTCTTTTTCCAGTCCATAGAAGTTAAAGATTCCATTAATCCCTTTACTGTTGTTGTATTCGCAGGGATAGCAATGGAATTAATTCTCAAAATCTCTGATAAGAGACATACAGTAACACCCTTTTGATTTCCACTATTTAAAGTAATTGCTTTTTTTAGGACAGATGTTCTATTTGCGTCTATATTTAAATATTCATAAATTTTAGTTGAAGTTACGGTAGGGTTAATGGTGTCAGGTTTAGTAGTTTCAGTAACTTCAGGAGCTTTAGTAGATGGGCTAGCATCGGGATTTTTTTGGACTGATTTAATGGTAGCTACATCTGCTTTGGGTTTCATGAATGAGGTGTTCATAAAAATAGAAAATATAATTATAGATACTATAACTATACCAAGTCCTAAAACAACCGCATTGTTCTTAAACTCGTTTTTGTCTGCTAACTCATGCATTTCTTTTATGTATTTTTCACTTTCCTCATCATCTTTTAACTTAGCAACTTCACTATTGTCAGTTTCAGAGTCAGGTTTTTCAGGAATATTTTTGTTTGAATACAAATTATTTATAATTTCATTATTTTCATTATTTTCATTGTTTACTAGGTCCTCTTTATTCATATTTTTCTGCTTGCCAATATAGGTAGAAATTTATCGGTTAACCTATATTTTTGCAGCACCTCCCTTTATTTTATATTGATTATATCAAAGCTTTAATTTTAAAAATTATTTATCAACTGACACAGTTTACTAAATTATTTACACCACCTACTTTTTATATTATAATTATAACATATTAAGAGGTATTTGAGTGCTATTTGTAGGAGTTTAAAGTAATTTAATATTTTGTGAAATATATTACAGTTATTGTGTTTATAATGTAATATAAAGATTGATTTTGTTTAGAACAAGACTGTAGTATAATATAATTAAAATTAATAAGTGAGGGATGTATAATGGCGGTAAAAATAGTCACTGATAGTACCTCATATATAAGTGAGGATTTAAGGAAAAAATATGATATTTCGATAGTTTCATTAAGTGTTATTTTTGGAAATAAGGAGTTCAAAGAAACCCTTATTGAAAATGAAAGTTTTTACGAAAAACTTGATAAGAACTTAAGTATTCCTACTTCATCACAACCATCGCTTGTGGAAATGTACAATATGATAGAAAATCAGGTAAGAGATAATAATGAAGTGGTTGGTGTTTTCCTTTCTTCAGACATGAGTGGAACTTATTCAAATGCATGCCTTGCAAAGAGTATGATTCTTGAAAACTACCCAAATGCACTAATTGAGATTATAGATTCTAGATCCAATTGCATGCAATTAGGATTTGCAGCCTTAACAGCGGCGATTGCGTCGCAACAAGGAAAATCAATAAATGAAGTAGTTGATATAGTAAAAAACAATATAAAGAGAAGTAGATTTCTGTTTATTCCTGATAATTTAGAGTATCTAAAAAAAGGTGGCAGAATAGGTGGTGCAAGTGCACTGTTAGGTACTATTTTTCAAATCAAACCTATTCTTACCGTAGTGGATGGAAAAACAGGATTATTTAATAAAGTAAGGACTAAAAAACGTGCAATACAAACTATGATTGATAAATTCATCGAGGACATAACAAAACATGGACTTGGAGAGGTAATGATTCATCACATAAATGATGTTGAAGGAGCACTGGCTTTTGCAAAAAAAGTCGAAGAATGTATAGGAAAAAAAGTAGACATAGCTCCAATTGGACCTGTAATAGGAACTCATGTTGGATCCGGTGCATTAGGTATTGTGTATTATACAAAGACAGATTTATAAATTAAGCAAAGCCGTATTGTGGATATATACGGCTTTGCTTATAAAATAATTTGTATAAAACACGAAATACACTCAGTAAGTTATGTTTTTAAGTAGTTTTTTAGTATATTTTTTTTGAAATAGTTAAAGTTTCAATTAAATTTTGAAGGTGAAAGTTAAATACTATATTTATATCATTACTAATGTACGGGTAACTAAACATATTTTCATTAAATAATTCATTTATTCTAATACAGTTACTCTCGTTGATATAACAATTAGAATGAGAAGGCGTAAAGGTTAAAGACTTTAGTATAACTAGGTGATTATAAGCAGTTTTAGAAGTATCTATGACTTTGTTAATTTTAAGTATATGGTGGCTTTCGACATTCTCACTTTGTATTTCACTTAAGTATGAGTCTAATGATTTTTCCAATTTGGATATTTGGATGTTTAAACTAGAAAGATTAATATCTGTATTGAAATTAATCATCTCTTTAGAAATTATAAAAACATTATGGGTTAGATTTTCTGCATCCCGATGTAAGTTATCTAAGTATTTACGATGGAATATAAGATAGTTTACTGAAACTGATACAAAAATACCAATAAAAGTTTCTTCAACCCTACTTAAACTATAAAATAGAGGAGTGCCTTGTTTAAGATTCGTCATTATTGCTAAAAAAACTACGCATGCAATTATAATAGACTTTTTTCTATTAAGAAGATTCAAAGAATAAATTACAAATACTATTCCAATGCTGGTAAGAAATACATTGTTGGGACTTATAAGTGTGAATATTAATCCCCAAATTGCACCTACAATAGTACCAATCATTCTGTTTTTACCAGCAGTAAAGGAATCATGTACAGCACTTTGCATTGTTATTACAGCAGCTATACATGCATAAAAGGGAAATGTATTATGAAAAGCTCTTAGTATAATTATACATAAAAAAACTGAAATTGCAGTCTTTATATTTCTCATTCCTATTTTTTGCACACTGTTGCCTCCTGTTTTATTCTGTAGGGTGGATATAGTTTAGTGAATTAGAATTAGTGATAGATGTATAGAATAACTTATAAAGTATGAATAAACTTGCAACCTAAAATTACATTTATACATTGACAAATAATAAAATTTAAATTAAAATAGAAAGAAATTATAAAACATAAAAATTACAAATAAAAGTAAAGTACACTTTTAAATTAGTCCTGTGAGACTAGGAAGGAGTATAGATAATTATGGCATGTGTTTTTTGTTCTGTCAATTTTGAATTTAATACTATTAAATATAATACAATTAATAATATTCAGAATAATGCTATAGATTTATTTTCTATTTTGTTAATAAATGCTATTAATATATTAATAAAGGGTAACGGAGAGATTATTTAAATAATCTCTCTGTTATCCTTTATTTTATTGAAAAAACATAATGATTTTTTTAATAAAAATGAGCAAAACCAATTAATTTGGAAAGTACTTGATTTTTATTGTGCATAAATATTATGCTAAATGAATAATGAAATAAGAAAAAACATTGCATTATTATAAAAAACAATATATAATAAATAGAATTAAGCCTGTACGTATGAGGAATATGGCTAAAAATAAATTTAAAAACATATATATTAGAAAAACATATAATATTCATAAAAATGAATAATTATTCATAAATGTCTTTTATTAATTGGAGAAAGTTTTTAGTTTACTAAGGAGGATTTAGTATGAAGGGTAAGTTGATTTTAGAGAATGGAATAATATTTGAAGGTGATATATTTGGGTGTTTAGAAGAAAATGTTGGGGAAGTAGTTTTTAATACGGGTATGACTGGATATGAAGAAGTTTTAACGGACCCATCTTATTATGGACAAATAGTGACAATGACGTATCCGCTCATCGGGAATTATGGTATTAATTTGGAGGATGTAGAGTCGAAGTATCCGAAGGTAAAGGGGTTCATTGTTAGAGAAAAATGTGATTATCCTAATAACTTTAGATGCGAAATGGATTTGGAAGCATACTTTAAACAAAATAAAATAATAGGACTCGAAGGGATTGATACAAGGGCATTAACGAAAATACTTAGAAATAACGGGACCATGAAAGGTATTATTGCTACAAAGGAACTTACTAAAATTGAAATAAATCAAAAATTTGCGAGTTTTAATAATAACGATGCGGTGATGAAAGTTACAACGAAAGAGCGCTACACGATTGAGGGCACAGGACGACATGTGGCTATTATAGATTTTGGAATAAAGGAAAATATACTTCGCTCGTTTATTGCGAGAAATTGCAAATTAACAATATTTCCTGCATGCGAGAAATCGGAAGAAATATTAAAGGTTAACCCTGATCTAGTATTTTTATCGAATGGACCTGGGGACCCGGAGGATTTGCAAGAAGTGATCAAGACGTTGGGAGAGATTATAGGTAAAAAACCTGTAGTTGGAATTTGCCTAGGGCATCAACTTTTAGCGTTAGCCCTTGGCGGGAAAACTGAAAAACTTAAGTTTGGTCATAGAGGGTGTAATCATCCAGTTAAAGATGTAGAAGAGAATAAGGTTTATATTACATCACAAAACCACGGATATTATGTGAGTGAACTGCCGGAAGATATGGAGGTTACGCATGTAAGTGTAAATGATGGAACGATAGAAGGAATGAGGCATAAGAAACTGCCGATACTTAGCGTGCAGTTCCATCCGGAAGCTTGTCCGGGGCCTAAAGATATAGATGCTATTTTTGATAAATTTCTGTCGCTGATATAGGGTAGATATTTAAAACTGAAAGTTGAGAAGGAAAGTTAAGAACTAATGAAATTAGGATGCATAAATAGAATTTAAGAAGAAATAACATATAGGGGGATTCGTATGCCATTAGATAAAAGCATTAAAAAAGTATTAGTAGTTGGGTCAGGGCCGATAATAATAGGGCAAGCGGCGGAATTTGATTATTCTGGAACACAAGCTTGCCAAGCGTTGAAAGAGGAAGGCGTAGAAGTTGTACTTGTGAATAGTAATCCGGCAACTATAATGACTGATAAAGAAGTTGCTGATAAAGTTTATATAGAACCTTTAACTATAGAATTTTTGGAGAAGGTTATTGATAAGGAGAGGCCGGACAGTTTACTTGCGGGTATGGGCGGGCAAACAGGACTTAATTTAGCGGTTGAACTATTTGATAATGGAATTTTAGAAAAATATAATGTGAGAGTGATTGGAACCTCGATAGAAGCGATAAAAAAAGGTGAAGATAGAGAGCTTTTTAGAAATCTTATGCAGGAAATTGATCAACCGGTAGTGGAAAGTGCGATTGCTACAGATATAGCAGGAGGACTAAGATTTGCGAGCGAAATGGGATATCCCGTAATTGTAAGACCGGCATATACTATGGGAGGAAGTGGCGGTGGAATTGCAGAATCAGAGGAGCAACTACTTGAAATCCTAGAACTGGGATTGCAGTTAAGCTCTATAGGGCAAGTTCTTTTAGAAAAGAGTATTAAAGGGTGGAAAGAAATAGAGTATGAAGTTATGAGGGACGGAAATGGCAATTGCATTACCATATGTAATATGGAAAATGTAGATCCTGTAGGAATACATACTGGAGATAGTATTGTTGTAGCGCCAAGCCAAACTCTTTCTGATAGAGAATACCAGATGCTTAGAAGTGCATCTATTGATATTATAAATAGTGTAGGAATAGAGGGTGGATGCAATGTGCAACTTGCGCTTGATCCCAAAAGTTTTGAGTACGCAGTTATAGAAATTAATCCGAGGGTGAGTAGATCGTCTGCGCTAGCTTCGAAGGCTACGGGATATCCTATTGCCAAAGTAGCGGCAAAAATAGCACTAGGATATGCACTAGATGAGATAAAAAATGCAGTAACGCAAAAAACCTATGCCTGTTTTGAACCTTCGCTAGACTATGTGGTAGTTAAAATTCCTAGATGGCCTTTTGATAAGTTTGAGGGTGCGAATAGGGTTTTAGGTACGAAGATGATGGCTACAGGTGAAATAATGTCAATTGGAAGCAATTTTGAGGCAGCTCTATTAAAGGGAATTCGCTCTTTAGAAATAGGAAAGTATTCATTGCAATACGACTGCCTAGCGCGAAAAAATTTAAGCGAATTAAAGAAAAGAGTGATGGCTCCTGATGATGAGAGGATATTTCATTTGGCTGAAATGCTTAGGCGTGATTATATGGTGGAAAAGGTTTCGGAAATTACAGGAATAGATAAATTCTTTGTAAACAAAATTAAGTGGATAGTGGATGAAGAGGAAAAGATTAAAAAAACGTCAGTGCAAGATATGAATAAAGATTGGTTGCTTTTGTTAAAGAAAAAGGGGTTTTCAGATAAAGGCATTGCAGATTTATTAGAGGTGAATCCAAATGTAATTTACGAACTCAGAAATATATGGGATATCAAACCTGTCTATAAGATGGTAGATACATGCGGAGGGGAATTTGAAGCATTATCACCATATTACTACTCGACTTATGATGAATATGATGAGGTAGAGATAAGTGATAGAAAGAAGGTTATGGTAATAGGATCGGGGCCTATAAGGATAGGGCAGGGCATTGAGTTTGACTATGCATCTGTTCATAGTGTAATTACTCTTAGAAAGCTGGGGATTGAGACTATAATAGTAAATAACAACCCGGAAACAGTAAGTACGGACTTTAATATTTCGGACAAATTATATTTTGAACCATTAACAGAAGAAGAAGTATTTAATATTGTTGAAAAAGAAAATCCTGATGGGGTTATACTTCAATTTGGAGGTCAGACCGCTATTAAACTCGCTAAATTCTTAAAGGAAAAAAACATACCTATATATGGAACTAAACCTGAGCAAATGGACGTAGCGGAGGATAGAGAAAAATTCGATGCGCTTTTGGAAGAGCTAAATATAAATAGACCAACGGGGAAAGCTGTTTGGAATTTAAAACAAGGATTAGAAGAGGCTGAAAACATAGGTTATCCGGTTTTGGTTAGGCCGTCGTATGTATTAGGTGGACGGGGAATGGAAATAACTTATTCGGAAAAAGAATTGGAACATTATTTAAAAAATGCATTTGAGAAAGATAAGAAAAATCCTGTTTTAATAGATAGATATTTATTGGGTAGAGAAATAGAAGTTGATGCTATTTGTGACGGTGAGGAAATATTAATACCGGGCATTATGGAACACTTAGAGAGAGCTGGAATTCACTCCGGAGACAGCATTACAATATATCCAAGTCGAAATATATCATATGCTATAAAAGAAAAGATATTAGAATACACTAAGAAGATAGCAATAGGACTCGAAGTGATAGGCATGATTAATATTCAATTTATAGAATTTAAAAGTGAATTGTATATAATAGAGGCTAATCCAAGAGCTAGCCGAACGGTTCCGTACATTAGTAAAGTTAGCAAAGTACCGATCGTAGAGCTTGCCACAAGAGTAATGCTGGGGGAAAAGTTAAAAAATTTAGGGTATGGTAATGGAGTTTATAAAGAAGCGGAGTTGGTGTCAGTTAAGGTTCCGGTATTTTCAACTCAAAAACTTCCGGAGGTTGAGGTGTGCCTTGGGCCGGAAATGAGATCCACAGGAGAGGTGCTCGGAATAGGAAGAGACTTTGAAGAAGCTCTATATAAAGGGTTTGTAGCGTCTGGAATGAAGGTTGAAAAAGAAAAAGGAGTTATCTTGGCAACGATAAATCCGCAGGATTACGAAGAGTTTTTGCATATTGCAAAGGCGTTTAATGAATTGAATTATAAATTTATAGCGACGAAAGGTACGGCTAAGTTATTGAGAAATAATGGGATTGATGCCTTAGATGTTAAAAAAATTACGGATGGAGCCCCTAATATCATTGATGTGATAAAGAGAAGGCAGGTTGATTTAGTGATAAATACACCTACTAAGGGAAATGATTCGAAAACAGATGGTTTTAGAATTAGAAGAACAGCTATAGAAAATAACATTTCTGTTATTACTTCATTAGATACTGCGAAGGCTTTAGTAGAGATTATGAAGAAAAATATTGCGAGTATAAATTTAGAAGTATTTAATATTGCGGATTAGTATATTCTATTTAAAAAAATATTGAATTATAAATTAAAACTGCCCTTAGCTTATGATTAAGCTAAGGGCAGTTTTAAACCTCATCTTGGTTTGCTTTATGTATAAATATTATAATAAATGAATAATTAATAAGGCAAAAGCATTGCATTAATATAAAAAATAATATATAATAAATAAAAACAAGCCAGCAACATCAGTAAAAATGGTTAAAAAATAGCTGTAAAAGATAAATAAACGAAAATAAGTAATATGCATAAGAATGTATAAACATTCAAAGATGCAATATGTTATAAAGATAGTGGTTACACTATCTAGAATCTAAGGGGGATATTAAAATGAAAGAAAAAGTGGTTTTAGCGTATTCTGGAGGATTAGATACATCTATAATAATAACTTGGATTAAGGAAAACTATGATATGGACGTTGTAGCAGCTTGCATTAATATTGGTCAAGAAGATGATATGAAGGCAATTGAGAAAAAGGCTATAAGTTCAGGCGCGCAAAAAATATATATTGAGAACGTAACAGCTGAATTCATAAAAGATTACGTATTTAAAGGAGTTAAAGCAAATGCTGCATATGAAGGAACATATTTATTGGGTACAGCATTTGCAAGACCATTAATAGCTAAAAAACTTGTTGAAATCGCTCATAAAGAAGGGGCAAAATATATATGTCACGGATGTACTGGGAAAGGAAATGATCAAGTTAGATTTGAAGTTGGGATAACAGCCATTGATCCTTCTATAAAGGTTATTGCTCCTTGGAGAATTTGGGATATAAAATCAAGAGAAGATGCTATAGATTATGCTAATGATAGAGGCATAGAAATATCAGTTACCAAGGAGAAAATCTATTCAATAGATCAGAACTTGTGGCATGCAAGTCATGAAGGCGGAGATATTGAAGAATTAAATAATGAGCATAAAAGAGATATGTATCTTATGGTTACACCTCCAGAAAAAGCTAAGGATGAACCTACTTATGTAGAGATATATTTTGAAAAGGGAATTGCGACCAAAATTGACGGAATTGAACTTGAGCCAATTGATATTGTTTCAACATTAAATAAAATTGGTGGAGAAAATGGAATTGGAGTTATAGATATAGTAGAGAATAGACTTGTGGGGATGAAATCAAGAGGAATATATGAGACTCCTGGTGGGACTGTACTTTATGCAGCACACAAAGAACTAGAGGAAATAACTTTAGACAAGGATACACTCCACTTTAAATACTTAGTATCACAAAAATATGGGGAATTAGTATATAATGGACTTTGGTTTAGCGCTATGAGAGAAGCCCTTGATGCATTTGTGGATAAGACTCAAGAAACAGTAACAGGGACGGTTAAACTAAAACTTTATAAGGGAAACATCATGTCAGCAGGTAAAGAATCACCTAATGCTCTTTACGACGCGGGTATATCTTCGTTTGGAGCAAGTGATTTATATGATCATAAGGATGCAGAAGGATTTATAAACTTATTTTCATTGCCAAGTAAAATTAAAGCATATAAAAATTTAAACAATAGCTAAGAAAAATTATAAAATTTATGAAGGAAGAGCGGGTGATATATATGAAACTTTGGGGTGGAAGATTTAAGGAAAAAGAAAGCAAGCTTATGGAGGACTTTAATAGTTCTCTAAGCTTTGATAAAAGATTATATTATGAAGATATTATGGGTAGCATAGCCCATGTTAAAATGCTTGCTAAATGTAGTATTTTAACAAATGAGGAAAGTGTGACTATAGTTAATGGTCTGAATTCTATTCTTTCAGATATTCAAGAAGGCAAACTTAAAATTGAAGGTGATTATGAAGATATTCACAGTTTTATGGAAATACAGCTTACAAAACTTGTAGGGGATGTAGGTAAAAAACTCCATACAGCTAGAAGTCGAAATGATCAGGTTGCAGTAGATATGAGATTATATTCAAAATACAAAGCATTGGATGTTATTGATAACTTAGATGTTATTTTAAACACTATTGAAAAAGTTGGGAATGATAATGCGGTTATAATGCCAGGGTATACACATATGCAAAGAGCACAAGTAGTGACATTTAAACAGCACATTATGGCGTACTTTAATATGTTTCGTCGCGATAAGAAAAGGATTATAAGCGCTACAGAGATTATGGATGAAAATCCTCTTGGATGCTGTGCACTAGCGGGAACAACATATGATACAGACAGGAAGTTTACAACAAGCGAGCTAGGGTTTAAAAAACCTACAGATAATTTTATGGATGGAGTAAGTGATAGAGATTATTTATTAGAACTTTTATCCGATTTTTCTATAATAATGATGCATCTTAGTAGATTAAGTGAGGAGTTCATTTTATGGAGTACTAAAGAATTTAATTTCATTGAAATTAGCGATGAATTCTCCACGGGCAGTAGTATAATGCCACAGAAAAGAAATCCAGATGCAGCAGAATTAATAAGAGGGAAAACTGGAAGAGTATATGGAGATTTAATGAGTCTGCTTACCACTATGAAAGGAATACCACTTGCCTATAATAAAGATATGCAAGAAGATAAAGAACCTTTCTTTGATGCAGTTGACACAGTTTTAAAATGCTTAAAGGTTATGAATGAAATGTTAAGTACTTTAAAAATTAAAAAAGATAATATGTATAACGCAGTTAAAAGAGGTTTTCTAAATGCTACGGAAGCTGCAGATTATCTTGTAAGCAAAGGGGCAGCCTTTAGAGATGCTCATGGTGTTATAGGCGCTATAGTTATAAATTGTGAAAAAAAACATAAGGCTATAGAAGATTTAAGTTTAGAAGAACTTAAAAGTTTTAGCGATTTATTTCAAAATGATGTGTATGAATTTATAGATTATGAAAAGACTTTAAGCCGCGGTATAAAAAAAGAAATGTAAAGGCCGCCTTAGAGGTGGCAGAATACCCCCTTTAAATATAAGGCACGTAACAGGTAAATCCCCACCTGTTACGTGCTTTTTAGTAGATAAAGCTACTTTAGTAGATAAAGCTACTTTAGTAGACAATTAATAGTTGAAATCTTTAAGGCACTTTTTAATGCAATCTTCAGTTTTAGGCATAACAATATCATAATTCTTCAATTTGCTATTACTTATTCGTAAGTCCCTTGGATGTTCTTTGTATTTTTCGGTATCTTTTTCTAAATAATTACCTGCTTTATGATTTAAGCCAATTTCTTTTAATATGAGCAAAGCTATATCATAAGTGCTTAAGTTATTTTCGCTTCCAGTGTGATAAGTTCCGTATGGAAGAGTAAAAATCTTATCAAAATTTGCTATTATATCATAAACATAGGTCATTCCTCTAAATTCATTTGAGGGTAATTTCATTTTTTTATCCTTTAAAATAGAAGATACAACATTCCATAGTATATTAGAATTTACCCTGCAATTTTTTTCTGGAAATCCAAATAACCAAGTAAGTCTTAAAATCCATAGTTCATCAATAATTCCTTTTAATTCGTTTTCGGCTTCAAGTTTATGTTTCCCATAAATGGTATTTGGAGTTGGAATGTGATTTTCATTATATGGTCCTGATTCGAAATTGCCATTAAAAATTTGTTCAGAACTTAAATATATTAATTTAGATTTTGTTAAACTACAGGCTTTAGCAATGTTAATTGAACCTTTTACATTTATTTCATAAGATAGTTCTGGGTTTCGTTCACACAAACCTGTATCAGCAATAGCAGCGGTATGTATCACGTAATCAGGTTTGAATTTCTGTATAATTTCTAAGGCTTTACTCTCGTCTGTTATATCTAACTCTGCATGTCCTAATGGGATTATTTCGTATTTATCTTTATAATATGTGTAATATCTTGACGCTAAGAAACCATTAGAGCCGGTTAATAATACTTTTTTCATTGAACTCACCTCATTTTTTTTTTCTTAATATTATAATATCACATTATTTGAACTGTGACTAAATTTGTGAACTAAGAAAAAAACACCTAAGCTTAGTGCACTTTTAGATTCTTAGTATTGCTCAATAAATAAATGTAAGATGGTGTATATATGAATAAAAAGATTTAGTGTTTTTAGCAACGATTATTATTTAAAAGAATTACTTCTAAAGATTCTATGCTTTTTATAATTATCTTCCCAATTTTTAAGAAATTCTTTTGCACAAACTTCACCAGAATTATATAACTCCATAATTTTTTTATTCCCAATATTAAAATCTGTGGTTTTAATATCAAGGGTATCGATTTTTACAGTACGCAAGAAATCCATTTCGCTTATATGAATATCATCTTGTGCTTCTAACATAGTCTCAATAATTGAGCTAGTAAAATTTAAGATATTTGTGATTTTATGTTCTCGTATTTCTTTGTTCCCTCCGAGTTTAAAACCGATGGTTGGCCAGAGAGGAATACCATTCACATCAAAAATCCAAACTGGATAATTGCTTAAAACACCACCATCAACAATGAGAGACTTTTTATTAGTCTTTATATTATATAAGTTTACAGGGTGGAAAAAATAGGGGATAGATATGCTCATTCTTATTGCCAAACTTACTTCAAGTTCATCAGGATTTATCCCGTATCCCGCAATATCCTCTGGTAGTATTAGCATCTTTCCACAGCTAATATCAGTTGCTATAATATGCAGTTTGTATTTTCTTTTATACTTATTATTATTTAAAAGAATACCCTTTTCTCCTGGAATAATCAAATCTCCGAAGGTTATTTTTTCCCTATTTGTAAGCTTAAGTTTATGCGATAGAACTTCGTCAATCCAATTTTTTATATAGTCACCTTTATAAATGCCTTTTTTAAAAAGTAGATTGTAAGCATCAGAGAATATAGGTATATTAAAATGACTTTTATCAGCAAATTTTGTGTAGTCTAGATTTAGCATTAATTTTTTTATCTCGTCAGCTGGGTAGCCTACCGCAACTAGTGCAGCTATAATAGATCCGGCAGAGTTTCCTGAAATATTTTTCCATTGATATCCATTATCCTCAAATGTTTTTAAGGCACCTACAAGACCGATGCCCTTAACTCCGCCACCTTCAAACACAATATCTGCAAATCTTCTATTGTTGTATATATTCATATATATCACCCCTTTATGAGTAATATATGAATAAAAATATCTTCATGTCATATATTTAAAAAATAATATTAGTTACACTTTTTTTTGTTAAAAGAATATAATATATTACAACCATTTTATAAAAGAGGCAATGTATGAAAAAGTTAGAAGAATTCACGCCTTGTCAATTAGCCACATTAGCAACAGTAATAGGGATTATAATTGCTGGAAAACTTAATGTTAATCAACAAAATGTAATAGGTAATTTTTTAACGGGTTTGGCGCAGAGTATTTTGATAATTGCAGCTCAGTCTCAAAATCTTGAATCGCAGGATGGCAATCAATCTGGAGATAATGGAAACAGTAATTCTAAGGGCGATAATAAGGATTTACAAAAACAAATAGATGAACTAAAGGAAAATATTAAAAAGTTTGAAGATAATATGGATTGTTAAGAAAAACGCACTGAATAAAAGATGCGTTTTTTATGGTTTGACATTATAAGAATTTTTAGGTAGTATATACGTGTAAAGTAATTTAATATTAAAAACTAGGGGAGTCAATATTTTTGTCTGAGAGGAAACAGTTAAGTTTCGACCCTTATAACCTGAATTGGATAATGCCAGCGGAGGGAAAATATAATTTGCATTTAGGTTAAAATAAGAATATATAAATGGTGCAAAGTTATTCGATTATAGAACCCTTCGCTTAAAAATGAGCAAAGGGTTTATTTTACTTTAACAATATTATAAGGGGGAATTGAAATGTCAGTTGTAAATGTGAGTCTTCAAGTTATACCAGTGGTTGCGGAAGAAAAAATTTACCCAGTAGTAGATAAGGTTATAGAATATATTCAATCTAGTGGAGTGAAATATGAGGTAGGACCAATGGAAACCACTATGGAAGGTGAAATGGATGAGCTTTTAGATATAGTAAAAAAGGCCCAGGAAATTTGTGTAGTTCATGGAGCAAGTAGGGTTGTTTCTATAGTGAAAATCGATTATAAAGCTGAAGGCGTGACTATGAATGAAAAAACATATAAGTATAGAAAATAAACTTATTCCTATAGTTTTTCAATTAATAATTCTTTTTATATGGCAGATAGCTGTAGATAAATGGAAGGTTCCGCAATATATATTGCCTTCGCCAAAAGATATTATTAGTACCTTGGTGAATATAGTTCCAAGCATTACTAAGCATATTTATGCGACTTTATATGAAGCCTTGATTGGATTCGCAATATCAATTTTGATTGCGTTAATTTTAGCCATCTTAATGGATAATGTGAAAATCATTAAAAAATGCATATATCCAATTTTAGTAGTATCTCAAACTGTTCCAATTATTGCTCTAGCACCACTTTTCATAATATGGTTTGGTTTTGGAATATTGCCTAAGATTATTGTAGTAGTGTTAGTGTGCTTTTTCCCTATAGTTGTTAGTTTGATTGATGGATTAGAATCAGTAGACGCGGATATGGTAAACCTTTTAAAGACTATGGGAGCTAGTAAGTTTCAAATTTTCACCATGGTGAAGCTGCCATCCTCTACTGTAAATTTTTTTTCGGGCCTTAGAATAGCAGCAACCTATAGTATTATGGGGGCAGTTATTGGAGAATGGCTTGGAGGAGATAAGGGTCTTGGGGTATATATGATTAGAGCTAAAAATTCATATGCACTTGATAAAGTTTTTGCAGTGATTATAATTATTGTAATATTAAGCATGGGACTATTTGGACTCTTGAATTTATTACAATATTTTTTTACTCCTTGGACTAGAAATAAAGCAGATAACAATGACTAAATTTAAATAGGACATATTATTTTATTTGGAGGTAAAATCATGCTAAAGAAAGTAATTTCATTATTATTAACAGTTTCAATGACTACGGTTTTATTTGTGGGTTGTGCTGCAAAAAAAGAAGATGTAAAGAAGGAAGAAACTTTAAAAAAGGTTACTGTTATTTTAGATTGGATACCAAACACTAATCATACTGGATTATATGTAGCGAAAGATAATGGATATTTTAAAGAAGAAGGACTTGACGTGGAAATTATTCAACCAGCGCAGGGAAGTACTGCAAGTTTAATTGCAGCGGGCAAAGGAGATTTTGGCGTAAGCTATCAAGAAGATGTAACTTATGCTAGAACTGCTAAAGATCCACTTCCAATAAAAGCTATAGCCACTATTATTCAGCATAATACTTCCGGGTTTGCATCGCCTAAGGAAAAAAATATTAAATCTCCTAAGGATTTTGAAGGAAAAACCTATGGCGGATGGGGGTCGCCTTCTGAAAATGCAATTTTAAAGGCGGTTATGGAAAAAGATAATGCGGATTTTTCAAAACTAAAGATGGTAGATGCAGGATCAGAGGATTTCTTTGCTGTAACTAAGAAAAATATTGATATTGAATGGGTATTTTATGGATGGACAGGAATAGAAGCGAAGCTTAAAAATATTCCTATTGACTATATTGATATTGGAAAATTAAATAAAGATTTAGATTATTATACTCCGGTAATTATAGCCAATGAGAACAAATTAAAAGCGGATCCTGAAATGGCAAAGAAATTTTTAAAAGCAGTTACAAAAGGATATGAATACAGCATGGAGAAACCTGAGGAAAGTGCTAAGGTTTTACTGAAAAATGCACCGGAGACAGATGAAGCTCTTGCCGTCGCAAGTCAAAAATATTTAAAGGATCAATATAAAGCTGAAGCTGAAAAATGGGGCGTAATGAAAGAATCGGTTTGGAATAATTACACCAAATTTCTTTTAGATAAAAAGCTTATAGGAAAAGATATGAAGGCGAGTGAGGCATTTACTAATGAGTACTTACCGAACTAGTAATGAAAAATTAAGAGTAGAAAATATTAAAAAAACTTTTGGAAGTATGAATATAATAAAGGATGTTTCTTTTTATGCAAGAGAGAATGAGTTTATAAGTTTACTAGGACCAAGTGGAAGTGGTAAAAGTACAATTTTTAATATTATATCAGGCCTTTTGCGTAAAGATTCGGGTGAAATTATATTTGACGGAGAAAAATGCTGCGATACTTTTGAAAAAGTAAGTTATATGCATCAAAAGGACCTGCTACTTCCATGGAAAAACATTGTGGATAACACTACACTTTCTCTTATTATAAAAGGAAAATCTAAAAAAGAGGCAAGGGCTCAGGCGCTTAGTCATTTTAAAACATTTGGGCTTGAAGGCTTCGAATATAAATATCCTTTTCAACTTTCAGGAGGTATGAGGCAGAGAGCTGCATTGCTTAGAACATATATGTCATCATCTGATATTATGCTGTTAGATGAGCCTTTTGGTGCACTTGATGCAATTACTAGGGCAAAGATGCACTATTGGCTAATAGACGTAATTAAAGAGCTAAAAGTTACCATAATATTTATAACTCATGATATTGAAGAAGCAGTATTCTTATCTGATAGAATATATGTATTATCAGATAAACCGGCAACTATAAAAAAAGAAATAATCGTTGATTTACCTAAAAACAGAAATAAGGATATTGTTACATCAGAAAAATTCAATGAAATAAAGAAAATCATTTTACAGACATTATAAGGAAAACACCCAGCTTAAAAGCATTTAAGTTGGGTGTTTTCCTTATAATGAGATTGAAAAATGTATGATAAATTTATAGTTGTGAGAAAATAGAACAATAAGCCACATGGAAATAAATAAAAAGTCAATATTGGAGGAAACAAAATGAAACAAGGAGCTATAGAAAGGAATTTAAAAAAAATAAAAAGTCAATTTGCTCAGATTGAAGAAATAGTAAAGCATACTAAGTCAAATGTACTATGGGAACATGAAGCTGCTGTAAGAAAGAAACTAAAGGAATTAAATGAGTTTAAGAAAGAAAATTTTAAAGACTATAAAAGGGTTCATGAAAATTATTCAGCATTACTTAAATATATATCAATAAGGCTTGTTGAGGACTATAACAAGAAAAATAATACAGATTTTAATTTTGAGAACATTTTAAAGGACAAGGGTGAAAGCTATTTAAAATCAGGAATTATAAGTGTGTTAATAACGGAGCATATTCCTGAGATTATATCTAGTGAGTTTGAACGCGTGTTTCCAACTAATCCTAAAAATGAATATGAGGGATCAAGAAAATTTAAAAGAAAATTTTATCTCCATTTAGGTGAAACTAATACTGGGAAAACATATAATGCAATGATGCGGCTTAAAGAGGCAACAAAAGGAATTTACCTTTCTCCCTTAAGAATATTAGCACTTGAGAATTTTGAAAGATTAAATAGAGAAGGTGTAAAATGTAATCTTGCAACTGGAGAAGAAGAAATAATCATTGAAGATGCAGCTCATGTATGTTGTACTATAGAAAAATTAAATATAAATGAGGAATATGAAGTTGGTATTATAGACGAAATTCAAATGATAGATAATGACCGGAGGGGAGCTGCCTGGACAAGAGCTGTTTTAGGATTAAAAAGTAAAGAGATACACATTTGCGGGGCTACGAATGCGAAAGAATTGCTAATAAAAATAATAGAGGATTGCTCTGAGGAGTACGAGATTATAGAGTATAAAAGGGATACCCCTCTTGTAATGGAAAATAAATCTTTTGTATATAAAAGCATTGAGGTGGGTGATGCGCTTGTTACATTTTCGAAGAAGAAAGTATTAGAACTAGCTTATCATTACTCAAACCTAGGTATAAAAGTAAGTTTAATCTATGGAGATTTACCGCCAGAAGTTAGAAAAAAACAGTACAATCAGTTTATTAACAAGGAAAGCACAATTTTAATATCTACTGATGCAATAGGTATGGGAGTTAATCTTCCTATAAAAAGAATAATATTTATGGATATTAAAAAATTTGATGGTAATGAGATAAGGTATTTAACTTCTCAAGAAGTGAAACAGATCGCGGGAAGGGCAGGTAGAAAAGGGATATATGAGGTTGGATATGTAGCATCTTATGGCGATTCTCAAGATTTTATAAGCGAAAGTTTAGATACAAGGGATGCAACTATAGAAAAAGGAGTAATAGGCCCAAGTGAAGCTATATTAAAAATCAGTTCGCTTTCTCTTAGAGAGAAATTAGCGTTATGGAGTACAAAAGAAGAAAAAACACCTTTTTATAGAAAAATGGATATAAGCGAGTATTTAGTGGTATTAGATAATTTAAGGAGTTACAAATTGGAAGAAAGAATTCAATGGAGACTCCTAAAAATTCATTTTGATGTATCTAATGATAAGATGATGAATGCGTTTTTAAAATATGTAGATGAATTGTTTATAACTAAAAGAGAGATTATCTCAAAACCACAGCGTCTATTAGAGGATCTTTATGAATTAGAGCTTTACTACCAAAAAATAAATATTTATTATTCCTTCTCAAAAATTTTTAAATTAAATTTTGATGAACAATGGGTATATGAGAATAGAATAAAAGTCAGTGAAGATATTAATAAAATTTTGAAAAGTATATAAAACAAATGATAACATCGATGATTCTTATAGAAAATAATATTTAAAAGTATAACTATTACTTGCTATACTTTTTTTACCTTTGTGCCCATCAAAACGCTGTTATAAAATATATTAAATATGTACATTATATTAATATAACAAAAAATCAACTTAAAGGAGGCACATAGTATGTCATACAGGAGTTTAGTACCAGAAGCAAAAGCAGGATTAAACAAATTCAAAATGGAAACAGCAAATCAATTAGGAGTAAACTTTACGGACTATAATGGAGATTTAACATCAAGACAATGTGGTTCAGTTGGTGGACAAATGGTTAAATTAATGGTAGAACAATACGAAAAAAACTTATAAGTTAAAATTAGATAGGGTGTGCAGCAAAACTGTATACCCTATCTTTTATTAAGGCATATTCACATAAATAATTAATTGGAAATTTATTTTTTATATATAGTTGACTTATACTACATAATGAAGTATACTAGATCTCGTAGTGTTAATTACTAATAAGGCTCCTTGGTCAAGCGGTTAAGACACCACCCTCTCACGGTGGGATCAGGGGTTCAATTCCCCTAGGAGTCACCATTAACACTTTTTTTTATTGGGATGTAGCCAAGCGGTAAGGCACTAGACTCTGACTCTGGCATCCGCAGGTTCAAATCCTGCCATCTCAGCCAAATATATTATCATAATGAATATAAATAATTCTAGCATAATGTTTATTTTGCTGGGGTTATTTTTTTGTATATTTTTTCCTTGAAATAATATTAATAATTATATTGTTAGATGAAGAAGTTAGGCATAATAAAAAGTATTAGTTAGACATTTATAGTTAATACTATATTTAAACTTTGAATTGTTTTGTACTTCAGAGAAGGACAAGGAGGGAAATATATGAAAACAGGTATAGTAAAGTGGTATGATGTTGAAAGAGGATATGGATTTATATCCGCTCAAGAAGGCGCGGATGTATTTGTTCATCATTTAGCAATAAAAGAACAAGGGCCAAGAAAGGATTTACATGAGGGAGAAGAAGTGCAATTTGATGTTGTAGATGCACCTAAAGGCCCTCAAGCTATTAATGTTCAAAAAATGTAAAAATATTCGTTATTATTAAACAATATAAATGGAAAAATTCCGGCACGCTCATTTAATCCTTTGAGTGTGCTTTTTTACAATGTATTTTGAATTTATTTGGTTGAAAAATATGGGCGTGCGTATAGTATATAATGGTAACACATTCTGGAATTTATAATATATAAAAATAGAAAAAACTCGATGGGGTGAAACTTTTGATTGCTATTAATGAAGAGATTATACGAGAACACAGTGATAAAGATTCTTATAAAAGTGGAACAGAGTATTATTTAAGTAATAAGGTTAAGCATATTGATATAGAAATAAAGAAGCGGGAAGATTACAGGGAAACTAAGATAACTTCAGATGTGGAGTCAACAAATTTCACTCGGTATAAAGTAGACACAAGTTTTAATAATAGTAATTCTTTTATAAGTTATCATTGTCAATGTAATGATTGTTATAGTTATTATGGAGAGGTGAGCATGTGCAAGCATGTAGTGGCTACATTATTAAAGTATTTTTATGAGAAAGACGAAATTATTAAAGCAAAAAGAATGGCTAAAACAAATAGTTTAATTAAACAAATAACTAAAAGTATAAATGGTGATCAAAGGATAAAATCATATCTAAATGTAGATGTAAAATATGAGCATGATCCTAATAGTGATAACCGAAAATCTTTTGTAAGTCTAAAGGTTGGAGAGGATAAGCAATACGTAGTTAAAAACATAAAAGAATTTTTTATTTGCTATAATAAAAGTTTTGAGTCTATGGAGTTTGGGAAAAAATTTACATACAATCCCTATTTGCACTCATTTAAAGAAGGTGATTTAAATATCATAGAACTTTTTAAAGAAGCGAGTGAACTTGAAGCGGTGGCTGGGGCTGCAAATACATATAAGGGAAATACAGTGAAATTTCTGTCTGGTAAAAAAGCTTATTTTACAGATAGCATGGTTAAAAGGTTATTTAAATGCTTATACAATAGGGATCTAACTGTGGTAATAAAAGGCGAAACGTTTACTAATGTACACATAAGGCAGAAAGCCATGCCCTTAGAATTCGAAATCAATAGAGAAGATAGTAAATTTATACTTCAGCAAAAAGAAGATATGCCTATTGCAATAAGCAATGATGGGGAATTCTTTTTCTATAAAGGTGAAATATATCAGCCACCTATTGCTCAAAGGGACGCATATTTACCTTTTTATAATAGATTTAAAGAGGAAAATAATAATTGCATAGAATTTTATGAACAAGAGAAAGATGATGTAGCATCATTTGTACTTCCAACTTTAAACAAGATAAGTGATAGAGTTGCCATAGACACATCATTAGAAAAAGAATTTTATATAGAAGAGCTTAAGGCGGTTGTTCATTTTGAAAAAAAGTCTAAAAATGTAGAGGTGTTCATAACTTTCAAGTATGGAGAGGTTGAGATAAATCCTTTTAATAGTAAAGAAAACAAAGCACAAGAGGGAAGAGTACTTATAAGAGACATAGAGAAGGAAATGGGTATCATAAATCAATTTCTTGAATTTGGTTTTGTTAGTACAAATAAGGGGTTTGATATTCGAGATGAAGCAAAGCTTCTAGAGTTTTTAGTTTCAGGACTGGAAAAGCTTCAGCAAGTGGCGGAGGTATATTATTCTGAAGAATTCAAGAAGATTAAGGTGCACGGAAATGCTGGATATAAGTCGAATATAAAGCTTAATAAGGATAATCTTTTAGAATTCAGCTTTAGCATTGAGGGGGTAGATAATACTGAACTCAGTAATGTTTTCTCAGCTTTAAGAGAAAAAAGAAAGTATCATAGGCTTAAAAACGGCAGTTTTGTTTTATTAGATTCAAATAATTTATTAAAAGTTGCTCAAATGATAGAGTATCTAAATATAAAGGATAGCGATATTGCGAAGAATAAAATTCTACTTTCAAAATATAATGCCATATATATAGAAGAAAAATTAAAACGAGAACAAATGGATTTTGTGAATACAAATAAAAAATTTAGAGACCTAGTTAATACTGTTAAGGATATTAGAGAATTGAAAGTAATAGTTCCTAAAACCTTAGATAGTATAATGAGAGATTATCAAAAGGTAGGGTTTAAGTGGTTAAAAACGCTTGCAAGTTGTGGATTCGGAGGGATACTAGCGGATGAAATGGGGCTGGGTAAAACACTTGAGGCTATAGCATTTATTCAATCAGAAGTGCAGGAAAATGAAAATAAGCAACCATCCCTGGTAGTATGCCCTACGTCGGTTGTATACAATTGGAAGGATGAAATAGAAAAATTTGCACCATCACTAAATTGTATAGTAATATCCGGAAATAAAAGTCAAAGAGTGCAGCAAAAACAAAGCATTGATGAGACTGATGTGATTATTACATCATATGCACTTATACGGCGAGACCTTGAGGACTATCAAAAGATAAAATTTAGATATTGTTTCTTAGATGAGGCACAGTATATTAAGAATTTTAATTCGCAAAATGCACATTCTGTGAAAAGTATAAATGCTATAAGTAAATTCGCACTTACAGGAACGCCTATTGAGAATTCTCTTACGGAGCTTTGGTCTATTTTTGACTTTATAATGCCAGGTTATCTTTTAAATCATAGTGCTTTTTCGAAAAAATACGAAGCGCCAATTGTGAAGGATGGAAGTCATGAAGCGCTACAAGAACTAAATAATCATGTAAAACCATTTATACTTAGAAGGACTAAATTAGAGGTTGCAAATGATTTGCCTTCTAAAATAGAACATAGAATTTCAGTAGAAATGACGGAGCAGCAGAAAAAGGTGTATTTAGCCTATTTAAAGGATGCAAAGGGAGAACTAGAAGAAGATATTAAGGCGAAAGGGTTTAATAAAAGCAAGTTTAAAGTACTGTCAATTTTAACAAGGCTAAGACAGATATGTTGCGACCCTTCTACTTTTATAGAGGACTATGTTGGGGGTAGCGGTAAAATGGAAGCTCTAGATGAAATTTTAGGAAATAGCTTAGAAGAAGGTCATAGAATATTAATATTTTCTCAATTTACTAGGGTGCTTAAAAACATTTCTAAGAGGTTAGATCCTAAAGAGATAAAGTACATGTATTTAGATGGCTCTACTAAGGCAGAAAAAAGAGTAGAAATGGTAAAAACCTTCAATGAAGGAGACACACAGGTATTTTTAATTTCTCTTAAAGCTGGGGGTACGGGTATAAACCTTACAGGTGCAGATATGGTAATACACTTTGACCCTTGGTGGAACCCGGCTGTGGAGTCTCAAGCTACAGATAGGGCTCATAGAATTGGGCAAAAGAAGACAGTAGAGGTGATAAAATTAATAGCAAGAGGGACTATAGAAGAAAAAATATTTAAGTTGCAACAAAAGAAAAAAGAAATTGTTGAAAGCGTTATTAATGATGAAACAGGAGCAGAATTATTTCTTTCTCAGATGAGCCAAAATGAAATTGAAGATCTATTTGTTTAATAATGCAGCTCCGCAGGAGATGATTTAACTGAATAAATTTATTAAGTAGTATCTTGCTATGGGGAAATAATATTGGGGTTTTTAGTGAAAAAACGAAAAAAATGTTGACTTATGTAGAAATGAATGTTATTATTTTGAAAAATGAATAATAATAATCCGTATAATCTTGATAATAAGGTTCAAGAGTTTCTACTAGAAGGCCATTAACCTTCTAACTATGGATTAATCCTATAAGTAAAGATTTTTACTGAAATTATGCCCGTGGATTAATCCTATCCATGGGCATTTTTTTTTGCTTAATAAGGATTTATAAATTCAACATTATATTTTACCTAGGAGGAAATGGCATGAAATCATTTTTGCAATCATTTTTTAAACTCAAAGAAAATAATTCAAACGTTAGGACCGAAATATTAGCGGGTGTTACTACCTTTATTACTATGGCATATACTATATTAGTAATTCCTAATATTTTAAAGTTTAGTGGTATGAATCTTCCTGGAATAAAGGGCGATGGTGCTGCAGTTTTTACAGCAACAAATGACCCTGTGGTAGGAGCAATTTTTACAGCAGTATGTGTAGGCTCTGGAATTGGTACTATTTTAATAGGTACCTATGCAAATTTACCTTTTGCAATTGCACCAGGTATGGGATTATGTGCTTTCTTTACATATAGTGTATGCTTAACACTCGGCTATACTTGGAATCAGGCTTTAGCAGCTGTATTTATTTCTGGAATTTTATTTATAATAATTACGGTTACTTCAATACGCGAAAAAATAGTAGATGCGCTACCAGCAAATCTCAAGATAGCTATTTGCGGTGGTATAGGATTATTTATTGCGTTAATAGGTTTTAAAACTGGAAGCATAGTAGTTCCGAATCCAGGAACTCTTATAAGTTTTGGTGAATTCACAAATCCACACGCTGCTCTTACAATTATCGGTATAATTATAACAGCAATTTTAATGGCTAGAAATGTAAGAGGAGCTATGCTTATTGGAATAATCGCAACGACAATAATTGGAATACCTATGGGTATAACAAATTTAGCTGGAATAAAGCTCTTAAGTACACCACCATCCATTGCTCCAACTTTTATGGCTTTTGACTTTAAGGGTCTTTTAGGAGCTGGAGGAGCAGGTGTTATAGGAGCGATAACTAGCATAATTATGGTGGTTTTAACTTTTAGTTTAGTAGACTTATTTGATACAATTGGTACTTTGGTTGGAACAGCAGAAAAAGCCCAGATGTTAGATGAAAATGGAAAAGTTCGAAATATGAGAAAAGCGCTCTTATCAGATGCTATCGCAACAACTATAAGTGCCTGTATTGGTACACCCACTATGGCAACTTATGTTGAATCTACTGCGGGCATAGCTGAAGGAGGAAGAACTGGGTTAACATCTTGCGTGGTAGGCGTTTTATTTCTATTCTCTTTATTCTTTGCAGGTATAGTTGGGATAGTGCCACCAGAAGCAACAGCACCTGCGCTTATAATGGTTGGAGTCCTTATGATGGGTGCAGTTACTAAATTAGATTTTGATGATTTTACAGAAGCACTTCCAGCTTTTTTTACTATGGCTATAATGCCTTTTAGCTATAGCATAGCTAATGGTATAGCGGCGGGAATAATATTTTACCCTATACTTAAGGTTAGCACAGGAAGAAGGAAAGAAGTTCATCCAATAGTTTATGTGCTTGCAGCGTTATTTATTTTAAGATTTATCTATCTACCGGATTAAGAAGTTATAGTTAATTAATTAAAGATATCATAAATATAACTTCTTGTTTATAAAAAAACAGGCCTAGACTTATTTGAAAGTTCTAGTGCCTGTTTTTTATTTTGTTTAAATCATTATAATTTTACAGTTTGACCGATATCAATAATTTTTATGCTTCCATCATTTATTCTTTTTAAAGTATCACAGGTAACCTCATCTTCATCCTGAGCTAAAATATAGGTTTTATAATGAACTGGGATCATGATTTTAGCTTCTGTCATTTTAAACATTTTAAAGCTCTGCTCAGGAGTACAATGCATTTCTTGAAACTCATCAGGTTTATAGCAGCCTACAGGCATGATAGCAACATCTGCTATTAAATTTTTATATGTATCAGTATATGCAGTATCACCAGCAAAAAAAATCTTTTTTGAACTACTTTCAATTATATAGGAATTGCTCTCAGCTTCAGCTCCCCAAGGATAACGTCTACCATCATGATTTGCTTTTAAAGCCTTTATTTTTATGTGATTATCATTATACGTTTCATCATTGTTTAGAAGAATTATACTTTTAAAACCTAAAAGTCTTAAAGGAACCTTTAGGTTTTTAGGAGCAATAATTATAGCACTTTTATTTAGTTTCATTAGAGTGGAGTAATTCATATGATCCATATGACCATGAGACAGCAATATATAATCAATATTAATGGAGGCTAAGTTTAAAGATGGTTTAACTAATCTTTTTAATTGACCAAGATATATACTAGTTACAGGGTCAGTTACTATAACCTTACCACTTAAATTAATAACTACAGTAGCATGGCCTACCCAATGAATAGAATTTGTTACTACGGGCTCATACGATGGCACACTAATGGGATTGAAGTACAATTTAAAGTTTCTACGATGTAATTCATACATATATTTAAAGATTTTCGGGAATTTATTAAAGCTCATTTTATACCTCTTAATTTTAATATATTCGTTTTATAATAAGATTAAAAAATCTAATTTAATTATAACATAACCTGCTATATTATATATATATATGTATTAAATTACTAAATAAAAAACAATTGAACTAATATAATATATAATATATAATGTACACAAGAAAGTGTGTACATTATATATTATATACATATTCTATTATTTATGTAAACGGAATCAAAAAAGGGGGACTTATACATGATTGGCTTCTTAAACGCTTTACTAAAAATATCACCAGTATTTTTAATGGCAGGATTAATGATGTCTAAAATGGATGCATTACTAGCGGCACCAATAGCAACTATTTACGCAGCTATAATAGCATCATTAGTATGTAAATTTAAATTTAATGACATTGTTGATGGTGCGGTGGATAACGTAAAAGAAATGCAATTAGTTTTCTTTATACTGATGGCAGCTTATGCAATGGCAGAGGCTTTTATGTCAACAGGAGTGGGTGCATCAATAATTAATTTCTCATTAACACTTGGATTAACAGCTAGAACTGTAGCTGTAACAGGATTTATGGTAACGGCAGTGCTTTCAGTTGCAACTGGTAGTTCATGGGGAACCTTTGCAGCTTGTGCTCCGATTTTTCTATGGCTAAACCATATAGTAGGAGGAAATTTATTACTTACTACAGCAGCAATTGCTGGTGGAGCTTGTTTTGGAGACAATATAGGGCTTATTTCTGACACAACGGTCGTAAGTTCAGGTATTCAAAAAGTGGAAGTTATTGATAGAATAAAGCATCAAGGTGTTTGGTCACTAATATGTTTAACAATAACTGCAATTATGTTCTATGCTGTAAGCGTTGGAATGGGACTTCCAACAGTAATTGGTAATGCAGCGGATGCAATAGATAAAATTCCAAAAGATGTATGGGTATCACTTGAAAAAGCTAGACCTTCAGCAGTTGAACTTTTAAATCAAGTTAAAACCGGGGTTCCATATTATATGGTAATTCCATTATTGGTTGTACTTGTAGTAGCAATTAAAGGACTTCCAACACTTGCATGTTTAGGGCTTGGAATAATAACATCTTTAATCCTTGGATTGACAGCGGGAACAGTAGAATCTGTACCTCAATTTTTAGGATTAATGAAAATAGGTTTCGCAGATGCAGGTTCATGGGTTATTGTCATGATGATGTGGGTTGGTGCCTTTGGAGGCATCATGGGTAAAATGGATGCATTTGCTCCGTTATCAAGATTAGTTTCTAAAATTTCAAAAAATGTACGCCAACTTATGTTTTGGAATGGAATGTTGTCAATTTTAGGTAATGCTGCATTAGCAGATGAAATGGCACAAATAGTAACAGTTGGACCAATAATCAAAAATTTACTTGAAGATAACGTAGAGGGTAGCGAAGAAGATATGTATACATTACGTTTAAGAAATGCTACTTTCGGTGATGCGCTTGGTGTATTTGGGTCACAGCTTATTCCATGGCATGTATATATAGCTTTTTATATGGGGATAGCTTCATCAGTTTATCCACTTCACAAGTTTGTACCTCTTGATATAATAAGATATAACTTTATGGCTATGGTGGCAGTAGGTTCATTATTACTACTTACTATAACAGGACTAGATAGATTTATACCATTATTTAAATTGCCGACTGAACCCAATGTTAGATTAAAGAAAAATATTAAGACGGATAGTAAAGATGAATTATCTGCTTAAATGTAAAGTTTTAATAATATGTAATAAAGCACTATATTGTAAATATACAATATAGTGTTTTTATTAAATATCAAAAAAATAATGAATTTGCTTAAATCAGCTCCTGCGGAGCTGAAGTCGTTAAATTGAGGAAAAGAAAAATTTTATATAAACATACTAGTTGATAAATAATTTAATAGTTATTCATGGTAAAATGTTTATCTATAATCATTTTTGAATCTTCTTCGGAGTCTTCTTGAAAATCTTCTTCGGAGTCTTCTTGAAAATTTTCTTCGGAGTCTTCTTGAAAATTTTCTTGGAAATTTTCTTCGAAATCTTCGTTTTTTTCTGGTTTTTGTCCCCATTTAACTTTAATTGAGAAATCACCATAATTTTCGTCCCTAACAAATTTAAATTCATAACCTAATTCTTCATTGTCAGGTATTAAAACACGGGTTCCGTCTATTTTGAGTTTGTCTTTGAATAATCTTATAACTTCATCTTTTAGGAAAAAGTAAAACTCTTCTTTGCTTCCAACATATCTTTCTATAGAATTCATGTATAAACCCCCTTTCATTATAATAATATTCAGATTTAATCATAAAGGTGATAGTAATTGTGTGTATTTTTACTAAAAAGCAATTTTTAACGACATTTTAGAAGGAAAGTCTCCCACTTCTATAAGCGGGAGTTACATAACCTAACAAATAGAAAACTTTAGTGGGAGTATAAATCTCCTTCTGAAGTCGTCAATGCAGCTTCTGTGAAGCTGTTGCAGCTCCGCAGGAGATGATTTAATTATAGCGAAATTAGGATATAATACTTGTTGATAGGCATAGCTAAATAAATAATTCAATAATATTCAATAATATGATATATTAAATAAAGAATATATGAAAATTATATAGGTAATGCACTTGTATGAAATAACTGTAGAAGGAAGGTTTTTTTATGAAAATTTATTCATGGAATGTAAATGGCATAAGAGCTATAAAAAATAAAGGATTTATTGAATGGATTAAAGAAGAACAGCCAGATATTTTATGTGTTCAAGAAACTAAAATCCAAGAAAACCAAATAGTTGAGGAGCTTAAAAATATAAAAGGTTATTACTCATATTTTTCGTGTGCGGAGAAAAAGGGGTATAGTGGTGTAGCTACTTACACTAAGGAAAAACCAATATCTGTTACGTACGGTATTGGAATAGAAAGATTTGATAGTGAAGGCAGAATATTAATAACTGAGTTTGAAAAGTTTACTCTATTTAACATATATTTTCCTAATGGGCAGAGAGATGAAGAAAGGTTAAATTATAAAATGGACTTTTATGATGCACTGCTCTCCTACTGTGAGACGCTTAAACTAAAAGGGAAAAAATTAATTATTTGTGGGGATTACAATACTGCACACAAAGAAGTAGATCTTAAAAATCCAAAAGCAAACGAAAAATATTCAGGGTTCTTACCGGTAGAGAGAGCTTGGATGGATAAATTTATATCATATGGTTATGTTGATACTTTTAGATATCTCCACGGGGCAGAAACCAAATATTCTTGGTGGAGTTATAGATTTAAGGCTAGAGAAAAAAATGTAGGATGGAGAATTGACTATTTTTTTGTAACTGAGGAGTTAGTAAGTGAATTAAAAGAAGCTAATATTTTAAATGATGTTTTAGGATCGGATCATTGTCCTGTGAGCATTATTTTATAGATATATATAAGAAAGGAAGTTATAGTATGAAGAATGAGAAAACATTATATCCTGTGAAATCAAAAAAAAGGTATGGGTATATAGATAAGGAAGGCAATGTAGTTATAGAATGTAAATATAATTATGCTGAGGAGTTTGAAGGCGAACTAGCCATAATTGGAATAGAGGAAAAGTATGGATTTATTAATAAAGCTGGAGAGGTTGTAATAGAACCTAAATATGATGAAGTTCAACAGTTTAGCGAAGGATCTGCAGTAATAAAGTTGGAAGGAAAGAAAGGCTATATTAATTTAAACGGTGAAATTATCGTTGAGCCTAAATATGATGAAGCTAATTACTTTATGGAGGGAAGAGCAGCAGTAAAGAATGGATATATGTGGGGATATATAGATGCTGAAGGTACGGAAATAGTGCCGGTAAACTTTTTAGATGCAAGCGACTTTAGTGAAGGGTTAGCAGCAGTGCAAATAGGTGGTAGAATAGCTTATATTGATAAATATGGAAAAGTTATAATAGATGCGATCTATGAGTATGCCCATGCATTTAACGATGGGATGGCATCTGTTTGCGCTAATGGAAAGTATGGCTATATAAACAATAAGGGAGAAATAATTATACCCCTTCGATATAATGTTTGTGGGGAGTTCAATGATGGACTCGCACCAGTTGAAATGAGGGAAAAATACGGCTATATAGATTGCAGCGGCGAGCTTATTATAAAACCTAAGTTTCAATGGGCAGATAGTTTCTATGAAGGCATAGCTGTAATTTGTGAGAATGAAAAATATGGTTGCATTGATAAAAATGGAAGCATTATAATACCCACTAAGTTTGAAGATGTAGATATTATGAGTGAAGGTTTAATAGCAGTTCAAATAGGAGAAAAGTGGGGTTACATAGATTGCGTTGGGGAAATAGTTATAGAGCCAAGTTTTGAAGAAGCATATGAATTTATTGGTGGAATTGCAAGGGTTGAATTAGGTAAAAGAATTGGATATGTTAATAAATTAGGGGAATATGTTTGGAAATTACAATCATAAAATTTTAATGGATGGAAGTTTCTTAAGTCTATTATAATTAAATAAGTATTGAAACCTCTACTGGAAATCCAGTGGAGGTTTTGTTGTATTGATGACAACATTTACTGTATAATAAGACTTACAACACTAATTAGGAGAGATGTAAATGGAAAAGATTGAATTACTAGCCCCTGCTGGAAGTATGGAAAGCGTATATGCAGCAGTGCAAATGAGGGCAGATGCAGTTTATATAGGAGGAAGTAAATTCTCAGCAAGAGCTTATGCTTTTAATTTTGATAATGAGAACCTCGCTCGGGCAGTAGATTACTGTCATATTTATGGAGTTAAAGTATATGTTACTTTAAACACATTACTAAAGGATAACGAATTAAAAGAAATTATGGAGTATGTAGGCTTTTTATATAGTGTAGGAGTAGATGCACTGATTGTTCAAGATACAGGATTAATATACTTAATAAGAAATAATTTTCCTGATTTTGAGCTTCATGCGTCCACACAGATGACGATTCATAATGGCGAAGCTGCCTTGTTTTTAAAAGAGATGGGATTTACTAGGATAGTTCTCTCAAGAGAGCTTAGTTTAAAAGAAATTGATTACATATCTAACACTTTAAAAGTGGAAACAGAAGTTTTTGTTCATGGAGCTTTATGCATATGTTATTCGGGACAGTGTCTTATGAGTAGTATTATTGGAGGGCGGAGTGGAAACAGGGGCAGATGTGCTCAACCCTGCAGATTACCTTATACACTAACAGATAAAAACACTGACAAAATGTATAAGGCATACCTTTTAAGCCCTAAAGATACTTGTACAATAGAAAACTTAAAAGATATAGCTAAAAGTGGCACGTCTTCACTAAAAATTGAAGGAAGAATGAAAAAACCGGAATATGTTGCAGGTGTTGTGGAAATATATAGACGAGCGCTGGACAATATTTGTAATAATAAAATACAAAAATTAGATAAGGATACTAAAGTTTTAACACAATTATTTAATAGAGAAGGGTTTTCAAAAGCTTACCTATATGGTAACAAAGGAAAAGATATGATGGCATATAAAGTGCCTAAAAATTCTGGGCTACCAATAGGCATCGCAAATGATGATTTGTCAGTAACACTTTTAGAGAATGTAGCATTAAAAGATGGTGTAATGTTTTTAGAGGATGGGTTTGCTATTTCAAAAATAATAAAGAATGGAATAGAGGTCGAAAATGCAGTGACCTCCGATAGAGTTTTATTAAAACCAGCTAAATTTAAAGCTGGAGACTTTTTATACAAAATTTCTGATGTTAAGTTAATGGATGATCTTTCAAATAGGTATAAGGATAAATTTAAGAGGAAAATAGAAATAAATCTTTCGATTGAGTTCGCCACAAATAAGCCTTTAAGTATAAGTACAAGTTATATGGGAAAAGGCTTTAATGTTAAGGGAGATATTGTTCAAGAAGCTTTAAATAAACCACTTGAAAGAGAACGTATAACCAAAAATCTATCTAAAACAGGAGATACTCCTTTCAAAATAAATGAAGTGAATTTTGAAAGCTTTGAAGAAGGTTTTGTGCCAATGGCAACATTGAATTTAGTTAGGCGAGAATTAATAGATGACGTTCAAAATTATATAATAGCAAAATATAAAAGAGAAAAAAATAATGTGCAGATTAATTACAATAAAGGACTTAGCCTACAGGGAGAAAAGAATTATTTAGAATTTAATGAGAATAAAAATAACATTATACCTGAGACACTTATATATGTAACAAATGAAGAGCAATTAAAAGCGGTACTTGAAATGGGTTTTGATAATATTGCTATAAATCCTTTTATGAGAAGATGTAACATCAACTTTAATGAGTATGATGTAAATATTTATTTTAAGGTTCCCAATATTATGAAAGAAGAATTTGAAAGTATTTGTGAATTTATTGAGAATAACTTAGGTAAATTAAAAGGTATTATTACTGCTAATCTAGGAATAATTAGTAGATTTAATAAAAAAATCACTGTAATTGGGGATTATAAATTGAATATTTTTAATAGCTATGCAGGAGATTTTTACAAGGATTTTCTAACGGGAACTTGTATTAGTGCTGAGTTAAACCAAATGGAAATCAAGAAAATTGCAACTAAAAGTTCTTTGCCACTGCAAATTATGATTTACGGAAAATATGAGCTTATGGTTAGTGAATATTGTGCTATAGGAAGCGTTTTTGGAAACAAGAGTGATAATAATACCTGCAAAGAGAAATGCATCAAAGGATTGTATACACTTAAAGATAGAATGGGCGCAGAATTTAGTATTGATACTGACAAATATTGTAGAAGCTATATTTATAACAATGTGCCTGTGAATTTGATCTCAAATATGGATGAAATAAAGAAAAATAATATTTCCTCTTTTAGATTAGATTTTATCTATGAAAATTATGAGGAAACTATAGAGGTTCTTAGAAATTATATCAATAAAGAATGGCAAGGAGAATTTAAAAATTATACTAGAGGGCACTATAAAAGAGGAGTCGAATAAATAATAGTAGGCTTTTAAATTTTTTAACAAAGGAAAGATGGTGAATTATTATGAATACAAAATCATTAAAGGTTTTAGAATACTATAAAATTAAAGAAAAAATCAAAGCATACACGCACACTACGGCAGGTAAAGACCTTATAGAGGGTTTGGAGCCTTACACTAATATTTATGAAGTAAAAGAACACTTACAGGAAACTAATGAGGCATTACTGCTTTTATCAAAAAAAGGAAGTGCACCATTTGAAGGTATATATGATGTTCGATCTGCAATAATAAGGGCATCAAAAGCAGCATCACTTATGCCAACGCAGCTTTTGAGGATAGCGCAAATGCTTAGGTGTGCTAGATTATTTCAAAATTATGTTGGTAACAAGTCAGATGAGCAGTCCTCTAGAGTTTTAGAAGATATATGTATAGGGATTGTCCCAATAAAAAAATTAGAAGATGAAATTTTTATAGCAATAATTAGTGATGAAGAAATTTCTGATAGGGCTAGTAGTTTGCTTTTTAGCTTAAGGAAATCTTTAAAAGAGAAAAATGCTTCAGTAAAAGATAAGGTAACTTCACTAGTTAGATCAAATGCAAAATATCTTCAAGAAAGCCTTTATACTATAAGAGGGGATAGATACGTAATTCCTGTTAAAATAGAACATAAGGGTAGTGTGCCAGGAATTGTGCATGATCAGAGTTCTTCAGGGGCTACACTATTCATTGAGCCAATGAGTTTAGTGAACCTAAATAATGAAATTAAGGAAATTATGCTAAAGGAAAAGGCTGAGGTTGAAAGAATTTTGGCTGAATTATCCTATAAGATATATGAAAATATAAATATTGTTGGTAACAATGCAAATATAGTATGGGAATTAGATTTTATTTTTGCAAAGGCAGGGTATGCAATAGAAATTAATGCTATTATTCCAGGGGTTAATGAAGAGGGAGTAATAGATATAATTGAAGCAAGGCACCCTTTGATAGATCCGTTGGTTGTAGTACCTAGTAATATTTATTTAGGAGGAGAATTTACTTCACTAGTAATAACAGGACCCAATACCGGGGGTAAAACAGTAACTTTAAAAACTGTAGGCTTAATTCAGTTAATGGCTATGAGTGGGATTTTAATTCCAGCTAGAGAAGGGTCCATGGTAAGCTTTTTTCATGAGATTTTCGCAGATATAGGTGACGAGCAAAGCATAGAGCAAAGCTTATCTACCTTTTCTTCCCATATGGCAAATATAGTAAATATAATTGAAAAAGCAGATATAAAATCTCTAGCTCTATTTGATGAATTAGGAGCTGGAACAGATCCTACAGAGGGAGCAGCACTTGCTGTTTCGATTCTCGAAAATTTAAGGGCAAGAGGTACAAAAGTAGTTGCGACTACCCATTATAGTGAATTAAAAGGATATGCTTTAAAAACTACAGGGGTTGAAAATGCTTCTGTAGAATTTAATGTAGACACGTTAAGCCCAACATATAGACTGATAATTGGAGTACCAGGTAAATCAAATGCTTTTGAAATATCTAAGAGACTAGGTCTCCCAGATTACATTATTAAAAATGCAAAAGAGAATATTTCTAAAGATACATTAGAGTTTGAAGAATTAGTTCAAAGTTTGCAAGAAAAGAGCATAAAGGCAGAGCGTGATGCTAGGGAAGCTGAAGCTTTGAAGCTAGAAGCTAGTAAGTTAAAAGACAAATACCAGGAAAAATTATATAAACTTGAAAACATTAGAGAAAATGCAATGTATGAAGCTCAAAGGGAAGCAAAGAGACTTATAAAAGATGCCAAGGAAGAATCAGATGTCATTCTTAAAAACATGAGACAACTTGAAAAGCTTGGATATTCCTCTGAAGCAAGGCAAAAGCTTGAAGAGGAAAGAATGAAAATTAAAAATAAGCTTGAAACATTAGATAGACATGTAGAAAAAAGCAATGACGAACTAGGAGAAAAATTAAAAAATGTAAAACAAGGTCAGGAAGTATATTTACCATCTCTTAACCAAAAGGTTATTGTAATCTCAAAACCTGATAAAAAGGGTGAGGTGCAGGTTCAAGCTGGCATTATGAAGATAAATGTCAAAGTGGGTGATCTGAGAGAATCAAAGCTTACGCAGGAAGATAAGAAAAAGGCAAAGATAATTAAGAGAGAAATGAAGCTAAATATAAGAAGTGTGTCAACTTCTGTAGATTTAAGAGGTATGGATTCGGAGGAAGCTCTTTATACTGTTGATAAATATTTAGATGAAGCTTGTTTAGGAGGACTTAAAGAAGCTACAATTATTCATGGCAAGGGGACAGGAGTTTTAAGAAAAGCTATTACAGATATGTTAAAGAGGCATGGCCATGTTAAAACATATAGATTGGGAAATTACGGTGAAGGCGGTAGTGGAGTTACTGTAGTAGAACTAAAATAAAGGATGGTTATGATATGATTATTGCAAGTGCTTGTTTATGTGGAGTTAATTGTAAATATAATGGTGGCAATAATTTAGATTTAAGGGTGCTTAAACTATTGAAAGAAGGAAAAGTTATGCCTGTTTGCCCAGAACAGTTAGGGGGACAAGAAACCCCTAGGGCTCCTCATGAAATTGTAAACGGGAATGGTAGAGATGTGCTAGAAGGTAAAGCTAGAATTCTTGGGCCAGAGGATGATGATGTAACTGCAAAGTTTATAAAAGGGGCTTATGAAACTCTTGAAATTGCACAAAACGTTGGAGCTAGTATTGCTATTTTAAAAGCACGAAGTCCTTCTTGTGGAACTCCCCAAATATACGATGGAACTTTTAGTGGAACCAAAAAAAAAGGTAATGGAGTTACTGCGGAGTTATTATTATCCAGGGGTATAAAAGTTTTTACAGAAGAAAATCTAGATGATTTAGATTATAACTAAGGGGGAAATAAAATGAATTATAAAGATGTTTTAAAAGATGCTAGAGGGAATTTAAACAAAAGCTGTAGAGTTTGTCCTATATGTAATGGAGTAGCTTGTGCTGGAGAGGTACCTGGAATGGGCGGAAAAGGAACAGGGGATGCTTTTAAAATTAATATAGAGTCACTGGCAGCTTATAAACTTAATATGAGAACTATACATGATGCAAAAAACCCAGATACTTCTATAGAATTATTTGGAATAAAAATGGATATACCTGTATTTGCAGCTCCCGTATCTGGAACTACTTTAAACATGGGTGGTAAATTTAGTGAAGAAGAATATATATCTTGGGTTATTAGTGGATGCCTTAAGGGTGGTATAATCCCAATGGTGGGAGATACTGCTGTAGATTCTTTTTTTACAACTAATCTTTGTGAATTAGAAAAACAGGGTGGAAACGGCATTGCAATAATAAAACCTTGGGAAAATGCAAACGTTATAGAAAAAATTAAATTAGCAGAAAAAGCAGGCGCATTTGCTATAGGTATGGATATAGATGCTTGCGGTCTTATTACGTTAGCACTTCATGGCAAACCAGTTATGCCTAAAACCGTAGAAGAGATTAAAGAAATTGTTGAATCAACGAAGCTTCCATTTATTTTAAAAGGAATAATGACAGCAGACGAAGCAAAACTTGCGGTGGATGCAGGGGTATCCGCAATTGTAGTGTCAAATCATGGTGGGAGAGTATTAGACCAAACCCCGGGTGTAGCAGATGTTCTTACGGAAATTGCGAAGGAAGTTAAGGGTAAAGTAATTATTTTAGCTGATGGTGGAGTTCGAAGTGGAGCAGATATACTTAAAATGCTAGCACTAGGTGCAGACGCGGTACTTATTGGGAGGCCATTTGTAACCGCATCATTTGGAGGCAAGGCTGAAGGCGTAAAATCTTATATTGATTACCTTAGAGGTGAATTAAAATCAGCTATGGTGCTTACAGGGTGTAAATCTATACAAAATGTTAATAATAGAATTTTATATTAAATTTATTAAAAGGTCACTGAAATATTGTGATCTTTTTAATTCTCTACTCCTTTTAGTAGATTAAATCATCTCCTGCAGAGCTTCACAGCTTCGAGGAAGATGCATCGACAACTTCAGAAGGAGATTTATACTCCCACTTATAGAAGTAGGAGACTTTCCTTCTGAAATGTCGTTAAATTGGCAAAAACATTTGTAAAAGCCTTAGAATCGTAAATGAGAAAACAAAGGAGGAATAAAAATGCCAATATACATACTAGCATCTAAAGAAATATTAGAGCATATAAAGCAATATACAAAGAAAGGTGAAGTAGTTAGGATCTCTACCCCTTTAGAATATAATAATATATTATATAGAGAGATTGTATTTTCTAAGAAATTGTTCGGAAATTTTCGTAAAGAAAATTTGGGATATCTTTATATTAATGAAAAAAATGAAATTGCTACTGAAAAATTTTTACAAGAAAGACTAGCGAAATTAGCTTATTTTTCAGAAATATTTTATAATACAGAAAACAGAGCATGCATAGTAAATTCATTTCAAGATGAATCTACAGTTGAAAAGGATAAGAAAGAGTATAAATTAGTGGCTAAGGGTTTAGAGTTATTAACTAAAGAAGGAGTTGTGGACTCAGAGCAGGTAAAACAAATTGTTACTCAATTGCCTGATATTAGAAAAAAGAATAATGAAACTTTAAAACAACTTATAGATAAATCTCAGGAATTTAAAGAGGAGAAAAAATATTTTAATGAACATATGTTGGAAGAATTATTGCCAACATACAGAGATGCCTTAAGCATAAATTTACAAAAGATAAGATTGGTATATTCTGCAAGCGAATGCTATGAAAATATTAAAAGAATTTCCGAAAATAAGAGAAAACAAATGTCCATTAGGCTTAATCAAAAATTAGCTGAACCCTTAAAAAAGATAATTCATGTTATGGAGTATTTTATTAAAACAGTTAATACCTGTGAAAAAATAAGTGAAATGCAAGACACTGAATATTTCAAGTATTTAGGAACTATTGAAAAAGCAAATGTTGATTATAGAGTAAAATTGAATAGAAGAAAAAAGAACTCCTAAATCAGGAGTTCTTTTTCTTCTATTCAACAGTTATATAAACAGCATCTTCTTCTCTAACAACTTTTATATATTCAACTTCAGGGTCTTCAGTTCCTTGAACATATAATCCAGTGTTTTTCAATTTTTCAACATAATCTACGATTTCTTGAGTTATTCTCTCACCGGGGCAAAGTACTGGAATGCCAGGTGGATAAGCCATCAAGAATTCTCCGCTTATCATACCAACACTATTTTTGATTTCAACAGCAGTGTTTACGCTGTTGAAAGCCTCGCGTGGAATTTGAACTTGCTCTGGAATACTAGGAATATCAATAAAATCAGATTTTATTGTGCCTTTGCCATAGTACTCATTGCTTATTTCTACTAAAGCTTGAAGTAATTGCTCCATTCCATCTTTTGTATCTCCATACGAACCAACGGCTAATATGTTATAAAGATCAGATAATTCCATTTGGATATGATATTTGTTAGATAAAATCATATCCAAGTCATAACCAGTTATTCCTAAATCTCTACAAGTTATTGTTATTTTAGTTGGATCAAAAGCGTAAGCACCAAAACCATCTAAAACCTCTTCGCCAAAACAATAAAATCCTGGGATTTTATTTACTTCATTTCTTACATAATTACATAAATCAATAGTTTTTTCTAAAAGCTGAGTGCCCTCTAATGCAATTTGTCTCCTAGCACAATCCAGTGATGCCATTAGAATGTAGGAAGGTGACGTTGTGTGCATTAGGTTTATTAGTTGTTTAACTCTAGCGGGGTTAACACGCTTTGAATTAACATGTAGCATTGAACTTTGAGTTAATGAACCTATAATTTTATGAGTGCTTTGAGCACAGATGTCTGCACCAGCTTCCATTGCTGACATTGGTAATTTGCTATTAAAATTAAGATGAGGGCCATGAGCTTCATCAACTATAAAAGGAATATCGTATTCATGAACAATATCTGCAATTTTCTTAATATCAGTGGAAACTCCATAATATGTTGGGTTAATTATAAGTACAGCTTTTGCATCAGGATTATTCTTTAAGGTTTCTTCCACTGTTTCTGGGGAAACTCCATGAGCAACACCTATTTTTTTATCTAGTTCTGGTTGCATATAAACTGGAACTGCACCTGATAAAATGATACCACCAGTTATGGATTTATGTACATTTCTAGGTACAATGATTTTATCACCAGATCCAACTACAGACATAATCATAGCTTGAATAGCGCCAGAAGTTCCATGTACTGAGAAAAATGATGCATCAGCACCATAAGCATCCGCTGCTAATTCTTGTGCCTTTTTGATAGGTCCAGTTGGGTGGTGAAAACTATCAACAAGTTTAAAAACCGTAACGTCAATTTTAAAAGGGTTTTCCCCCATAAAATTTCTAAATTGTTCATCAGCGCCTATTCCTTTTTTATGCCCAGGTACGTGAAAAGGTAAGGTTTCTCTGTCTACATATTCCATTAGAGCATCAAATAGTGGAGTTTCATTTTGATTTAATCTATACAATCTATACACCCCTTTCAAAAGAATTTATATTAGAAAACATTTAAATAAATAACGAGTCAGTATGTTAGACTATTATATCCTAGTCTATTTATTTAAATGTTCCAAATTTTTAAAACTGTTCTTTATAGTATATTCATTCAGCCAATTTATAATTATAAATGATTAGATATATAAATGCAATTATAATCTTCAAATAAAAGATAATCATGTCGTAAATGCTAGGCAATTAAGCTTTTTAGTAGAAATACAGTAATTGAAAACATGAAAAAGTGGGTTATTTGTAAAAAATGCCTTTTATTTGTAATGCATTGATAGTATAATATAATAGACTAAAGATAGATTAGGAGGAATAGAAAGGAAGATAATAATTGTTTGCTTCCTCAGGGGAATATAAGGAGGGTAATATAAAATGTACAAAGAAAAATATAAAAGTTGGATTAATTCTAATTTGATAGACTTGAAATTAAAGAAAGAGCTAGAGCAATTAGTAGATGAAAAAGAAATTGAAGATAGATTTTATAAGGATTTAGAGTTTGGTACAGGAGGATTAAGAGGTGTAATTGGAGCAGGAACAAACAGAATGAATATACATACCATAGGTAAAGCTACTCAAGGGTTAGCAGATTATTTGAACTCAAGATATAAGGGGAATATATCAGTTAGCATAGCGTATGATTCAAGAAATATGTCTAAGGAATTTGCAATAGCTGCTGCAGAAACTCTTTGTGGGAATGGTATTTTCGTTAATTTATTTGAACAATTAACACCGACTCCAATTTTATCTTATGCTGTACGCGCACTAAAAAGTAAAGCCGGTATTGTTATTACAGCATCACATAATCCTAAAGAGTACAATGGATATAAGGTTTATGGAGATGATGGTGGACAAGTCACTGATGAAGCTGCAAGCCAAATTATAAATTGTGCAGCTAGCATAAAAGATTTTTCTAAGGTTAAAACTATGGAGTTTCATAAAGCTAAAACCAATGGAATGTTAACAATAATTGGAGAAAATCTTTATTTATCATACATTGATAAGGTTAAAAATTTAACTATGAGAAAAGACCTAGTTAAGGAATATGCCAAGGATTTAAAAATAATTTATACTCCTATTCATGGATCTGGAAACGTACCTGTGAGGAGAGTTTTAAAAGAATTAGGATATGATAATGTATTTGTTGTAAAAGAGCAGGAAATGCCAGATGGGAATTTCCCTACGGCGCCATATCCTAATCCAGAAGAACCAAAGGTATTTGAATTGGCGCTTATTATGGCAAAAGACATTAATCCTGACATTATTTTTGGTACGGACCCTGACTGCGATAGGATTGGAGTAGTAGTTAAAGACAAAGAAGGAAAGTATAAGGTTCTTACAGGAAATCAGACAGGTGTATTATTAAGTAATTATATTTTAAGTTCATTAAGTGAAACTAATGGGTTGTCTAAAAATGGCGTAGTAATAAAAACTATTGTTACTACAAATATGGTAGAGAGTATTGGGAAAAAATATAATGTTGAAGTGTTAGATGTACTCACAGGATTTAAATATATTGGAGAAAAAATTAAAGAGTTTGAAAATGCGGGTGAAAAAGAATTTATATTTGGTTTTGAAGAAAGCTTTGGTTATTTAGCAGGAAATTTTGTGCGTGATAAAGATGCAGTAATAGCTGCAATGCTAATTTGTGAAATGACACTCTACTATAAAAACAAAGGCATGAGTTTGTATGATGCTTTGATGGATATTTATAAAGAACATGGATACTACGAGGAAGGTTTAGTTTCAATAGAACTTGCAGGAAAAGATGGCGCAGAAAAAATAGGTAATATAATAGAACATTTAAGACATTCAATGAATGGCTTAATAGGTAATAACAGAATTATAAAAAAAATGGATTATAGAGCTGGTTTAGAAGTGGATTTAATCACAAATAAAGAAAAAATAATTAAATTGCCAAAATCAAATGTATTAAAGTTTGTCTTAGAGGATGGTTCTTGGTTTGTAGTTAGGCCTTCTGGAACTGAACCAAAAATGAAAATTTATTTATCTGTTAAAGGGAATTCATTAGAGAATACATATAAAAAAATAACTGAGCTAAAAGAAAATGTTATGTCAATATTTGATGAAGCAGGCATAAATTAAAAACGTATCGTAGGTAGTTATTAAATGCATAAAAAACCATAATTTTCATTTTTATGATTTTATATGGTTTACAAAACAACCTCAGTATACTATTATTATTAATAGTAACATTTGTAGCATAAATTTTTAAACCAGTAGGAAGGTGTAATCATGGATATTAAAACATATTTTTCTGAAAAATTATCAGTTCTTCTTTTTCTAGAAATAAAAAAAGACAGCAAAATTAATGATTTTGTGATTTTGGAGGACATATATTTCCCAGTGAGAACTAATGAGATAATCCAAAAAGTAAAGAATAAAGAAGATTTCGATAATATACCAGTTAATCTATTTATAGAAGGGATGTTCTATGTTTTAGGAGCAGATGAACTTTTTAAATACAATAAAGAGTATAAACAAATTATAAATACTATTCCAAATTCAATAGGATTTATTAAGGGCGTGATATTTAAAGAAATTCAGAATGAAAAGTACGAAGAAGCATTTATCTTCTTAAAAGGATTGTTAACTATAGAAGAAAATAAAGATAATTACGATAAGATTTTTTTGTTAGTTGATAAATTAAGAGCTACAAATAGTATATTCAAGGATGAGCAACTAAAACTTGTAGAAAAAGCTAAACAAATCACTAATTACAGTAATCCATATTTATATGAGGCGCTAGTTTTAAATAGTGAAAGTAAACATGAATTAGCATTAATAGCAATAAGCAATTATACTATAAATGGTGGAGAACAAACGGAAGCGGTTATTGAACTTAAAAACGATTTGGAAACCATAACAAATTTTCATAAAGCGAAAGATTTAGTATCTAATAACCCTAAAGGTGCACTTGAAATTTTTATTCCTTTAATGGAACAATTAGGAGATAGAGCAGATATATATTATCACACTGCTGTAGCATACAGGAATTTACAAAATTATGAGAAGGCTATATACTATTTAAACGAAGCACAAGCAATTGACAACGATTTGATAGAGGTAGTAAATGAATTTGGTATTAACTATGCTTGTCTTGAAAATTACGAAGCAGCTATTCAATATTTTAGGAAAGCATTTGAGGTTACAAAGTCTATAGAGATATGTACAAATCTTGTTATGTGTTATTTAAATGTTGAAAACTTTGCGCAGGCGAGAATACATTTAGATATGGCTAAAAAAATAGATCCACAAGATGAAATTGTAATGCAACTAGAAAATCAATTGGCGGAGGGTAAATAATGGAGTTAGTGGAGTATTTTAATATTATAAAAAAGAGGTTACTATTAGTGATTTTAGTAACAATAGGAGCAACGGTGCTTAGTGGGGTTTTAAGCTATTTTGTTATTACACCTAGTTATAAATCTGATATATCAGTAATAATTGGAAAACCAGAAAGTAAATCTGCGGCGCCGCAGGATAGTTATAATGATGTAATTATGTATCAAAAATTAGTCAAAACTTATAGTGAATTTTCTAAATCACGAAAAGTTTCAGAACATGTCATTAAAGCACTTAAGTTAAATATAGAGCCTAATCAGCTTCAAGGAATGATATCAGTAGCACCTAAAGGAGATACTGAATTTTTAACGATAACAGTTAAATCTAAGGATCCCAAAGAAGCTATGAACATTGCTAATCAGTTAGCGAAGTCATTAAAATACATAAGTAACGATGTCAAAAAAGTGGATAATGTACAACTTTTAGATGAAGCACTACAACCTACAAGACCAGATAGTCCAAATTCAAAGTTAAACATAGCAATTGCATTTTTTATTGGACTAATGGTTTCGCTTGGAATAGCATTTTTATTGGAGTACTTAGATAACACTGTAAAAAGCCAAGAGGACATAGAAAAATTAACTGGGTTACCAGTTATAGGTATTATTCCTTTAACTCAAGATAAAAAATAGGAGGGTGAGAATATGTTAAAAAAATTAGTAACATTAAGAAATCCAAAATCTAGAACGGCAGAAGCTTTTAGAACATTAAGAACAAATATTCAATTCTCTTCCTTGGATAAAGAATATAAATCCATAGTAGTTACTTCATCTGGCGTTGGAGAAGGTAAAAGTACAGTAATGTCAAATTTAGCTATAACTATGGCTGAAAGTGGTAAAAATGTTATTCTTGTAGATTGTGATTTTAGAAAACCTTCAATCCACAAGAAAATGGGAATTACCAATTCTGTAGGATTAACAAATATATTAGTTCAAGGTGTGAAAAAAGAGGAATGTGTTGTTAAGTCAACTGTTAATAATCTTTTTATACTAACTAGTGGTCCGGTGCCCCCAAATCCAGCAGAATTATTAGGAAGTAAAAAAATGCGGGACTTTATTGAAGTGCTAAAAAGTGAATTTGATTTAGTTCTTATTGATGCACCACCAGTTCTTGCGGTAACGGATGCACAAATTATATCTACAATAGTAGATGGCGTGATTTTTGTAGCTTCATATGGTGAGGCTCAAAAAAAAGCATTGGTAGATGCGAAACAATTGATTGATAAGGTTGGTGGAAAGATACTGGGAGTTGTATTTAATAAAGTTCCTCAATCTGTAAGCGGTTATTATGGAAAATATTATAAGGGCTATTATGGAAATGAAAACTAAAGGTTTAAAAGGTGTAAATTTATGATAGATTTTCATAGTCATATAATATATGCTATTGACGATGGATCAAAAAACTTAGACATGTCCATAGAAATGTTGAAAACAGCAGATAGTGAAGGTGTAGAATATATTTGTGCTACTCCTCATTTTATAACTGAAGAATTTGAATTTAGTCACGAGGAATATATTGAAAAAATAGATAGATTAGTTTTAGCCTCTAGGGAAGAAAATCTTAATATTAAGATTTTATCTGGACTAGAAATTTATATGCACCCCGATTTGCCAAAACTCTATAAAGAAAAGAAGATTTGGGGAATTAACGACTCGGAATATCTACTTATTGAGCTTCCTATGGGGCAGTTTCCTCTGTACACTGAAGATGTATTTTATGAGTTAATGTTACTTGGGGCAAAACCCATTTTAGCACATCCAGAGAGAAATCTTAGGATTATGAAAAATTATGATTTAGTTATTAATTTAATTAACCAAGGGGTATTGATGCAAATAAATTCTGGTAGTTTATTAGGTGATTATGGTAAGGAAGTTAAAAAAACAGCTGAAGAATTTGTAAAAAGGAACATGATACATTTGGTGGGTAGTGACGGACATAATATTACGAGCAGAAAAACGAAGATAAAAGAAGCTTATGCAATTATAAAACATAAAAATCAAGCTGTATATAACTGGATTGCTGAAAATCAAACTAACATTATTAATAATGTTTCCTCATTGGAAGTCTTAGAAATAAAACTTAAAAAAGAAAAAGGCAAGATTTCATTTTTAAGTTTTATCAAATGAATTTTGAGAAATAAGGTTGAAATATAGAAATGCATTATTTGAGGGGAGAAAAACTATGAGAGTAAAAAAAGCTATAATTCCAGCAGCGGGGCTTGGTACAAGATTTTTGCCAGCAACAAAGGCACAACCAAAAGAGATGTTACCAATTGTTGATAAACCAACAATACAGTATATTATAGAGGAAGCGGTTGCGTCTGGGATTGAGGAAATATTAATTATAACAGGAAGAAATAAAAGAGCAATCGAAGATCATTTTGATAAGTCGATTGAACTTGAACAACAATTAGAGAAGAACGGTAAGGAAGATACCTTAACAATGGTTAGGGATATATCTAATATGGCAAACATTTATTACATACGTCAGAAAGAACCTAAAGGACTAGGTCATGCTATAGGTTGTGCAAAAACCTTTGTGGGGAACGAACCTTTTGCTGTAATGTTGGGCGATGATGTGGTGGATAGTGAAGTACCTTGTTTAAAACAACTCATAGATTGCTACGGCAAATATGAAACTTCAATTTTAGGAGTTCAAAAGGTTCCTTTAAGTGAAGTTAGCAAATATGGCATAGTAAAGGGAACTTCAGTAGAAGATAGAGTTTATAAGGTTGAAGATGTTATTGAAAAGCCTAACGCATCCGAAGCACCATCAAACATAGCAATACTCGGAAGATATATTATAACACCTAGAATATTTGATATTTTAGAAAATACAAAGCCTGGTAAGGGTGGGGAAATTCAACTTACAGATGCTTTAAAAACTTTAATAGCAGAGGAAAATATGTATGCTTATAATTTTGATGGCAGAAGATATGATGTAGGGGATAAAGAAGGATTTTTAGAAGCAAATGTAGAATATGCACTTAAAAGAGATGATCTTAAAGAAGCATTTATGAAATATCTCCTAACTATTAAGGATAACGATTCTTTTAAAGAAATTTATAATAAATGTAGTAATAATCTATAACAGAGAGTATTAGTAAAAAGCCAAGTGAAACTGGCTTTTTTTTATTGTGCGCCCGGCATGGGCGCAATCTAATGGGTGAAAGTCCCTAGCACGGGTTAATAGTGCGAAGTGCATAGCTTAAGACAAGGGTGTCCATCGTGAGATGGAATCTGAAGGAAGTTGGCGGCCAAACTCCGGTCTGACGAACAGAAACTACATATAAGGCATATGCTTGTGGGTAAGTTTGCAATACAAAACGAAGCCCAAAACTATTCGAAACAAGTGGTGTAAATGTAGCAGATAGATGGAGTGAAAGATTGCGTTCTTACCCGGGGAGATCTGATAGGTAAGTTGTGGATATGAATTTAGAAATAACAACCCATACAGTGATGTATGGCTGAACTATCAGAAGTCAGCAGACGTCATAGTACCATGCAAAACGCGTTAGCGTGGGAAGGACTGAACAATAGGAGGTTTTGGAATTTTGAAGGATACGAGAAAATATGATAAAAGCAGACAACTTCATAAAGAAGGCTCTCTACGAGAGAATAGAGTGGAACTCGAAGGTAATGTAGAAGTGCATAGTATTTCCTCTATGTCAGAAGAAGGAAGAAACGATGTGAATGAATATGATAATGGTTTACTCGAGCAGATATTATCGAGAGATAATATGAATAAAGCATATAAAAGAGTAAAAGCCAATAAAGGAAGTCATGGGATTGATGGTTTGACAGTAGATGAACTTCTACATTATCTAAAAGAGCATGGACAAGAATTAAGGCAATCATTATTAGAAAGTAGATATAGACCTCTAGCCGTAAGAAGGGTAGAAATACCAAAACCTGACGGTGGAATTAGGCTACTTGGAATACCTACTGTATTAGATAGAGTTATTCAGCAAGCGATATCACAAACTCTAATACCAGTATATGAAAAGAAATTTTCTGATAATAGTTACGGTTTTAGACCTTTAAGAAGTGGAAAACAAGCTGTTGAAAAATGTAGGGGATATATTAATGCTGGACATACATGGACGGTGAATATAGACCTTTCTAAATACTTTGATACGATAAATCATGATAAATTAATAAGGATACTATCGGAAGATATTAAAGATAGTAGAGTAATTTCTCTGATACGAAAGTATCTACAAAGTGGAGTGATGATAAATGGGGTATTTATGAATACAGAAGAAGGAGCACCTCAAGGCGGGCCTTTGTCCCCATTATTAAGTAACGTAATGTTACATGAACTCGATGTAGAACTAACAAAACGAGGACTAAACTTTTGTAGATATGCTGATGATGCGAATATATACGTCAAAAGTGAGAAATCAGCAAATAGAGTAATGAAGAGTATTACGAGATTTATTGAGGAAAAGTTAAAGCTTAGAGTGAATAAAGAAAAGAGTACAGTAGATAGACCTTGGAAACTTAAATTTTTAGGATTTTCATTTTACCGAGCAAAAGGTGAATACAGAATGAGAGTTCCTCAAAAACCTATAATCAAATTCAAAGCAAAGCTAAAAGAATTAACTTCAAGAAGTAATGCGATGAGCATGAAATATAGGTTTATGAAACTTAAGCAAGTGATAGTTGGATGGATAAATTATTTTGCTATTGCAGACATTAAAAGTATTCTTAAAACACTTGATGAATGGTTAAGGCGAAGAATTAGAATGTGTTTTTGGAAACAATGGAAAAAGATTAAAACAAAATATGGGAACCTTGTTAAATTAGGAATACCAAACAATAAAGCTTTGCAATATGCAAATACAAGGAAAGGCTATTGGAGAACATCCAATAGCCCTATATTAAACAAAACATTGACCAATAAATACCTTAAAAATATAGGATTAGTTTCTATATCTGAGACATATTTATTAAAACATTAATTTCTATTGAACCGCCGTGTACCGAACGGTATGCACGGTGGTGTGAGAGGTCGCTAAATAAATTAATTATTTAGCTCCTACTCGATTGGTGCGCTCAGTATTGGGGATGAACCAAGTAAATTTATTAGAAAATAGATTACTTGATTTTTAAGAAATTTTAAATAAATAGTTAATAAACTCCCATAGATTGAACAAATAGAAATATTTGGGGTAAAATATTATATGCTATTATAAAAAATATATTGAGAGGTTTTGGGTAGGAACTTATAATGTGGTAAAATGTAGCCATGAAGCTGTTGATAAAAGATTTGTCAAAATCATATGATCTAAGGCTATAGGAGGTAACAAAATGTTTCAATTTAAAGAGGAGTTATTATTAAAATTGAAAAATAAAACAGCTAAACTTGGTGTAGTAGGCTTGGGTTATGTGGGATTGCCATTAGCTGTAGAAAAGGCTAAAGTAGGATATGAAGTAATAGGGTTTGATGTTCAAGATCAAAAGGTTCAAATGGTAAATGAGGGACACAATTACATTGGTGATATTGTAGATTCAGATTTACTTAGATTAGTACAAGAAGGAAAACTTAAAGCTACCACAGACTTTAGCTTTGTTAAGGATGTTGATACAGTGTGTATTGCAGTCCCTACGCCACTAGATTTATATAAGCAACCGGATTTATCATATGTAGTGGAATCAACTAGAAGTGTAGCTAAGTATTTACATAGGGGGATGTTAGTAGTACTCGAAAGCACTACATACCCAGGAACAACGCAGGAAGTACTAAAACCAATACTTGAAGAATCAGGTTTAAAATGTGGAGTAGATTTTTTCTTGGCATTTTCTCCAGAGAGAGTTGATCCAGGGAATAAGCAGTTTAATACAAAAAACACCCCAAAGGTAGTTGGAGGATGTACTCCTAATTGTACTGAAGTAGCAGGAATGTTGTACAGAAGTGTACTAGAGGGAGAAATATTGGAAGTGTCTTCTCCAGCAGTGGCTGAAATGGAAAAAATTCTTGAAAATACTTTTAGAAATGTAAATATAGCACTAGCTAATGAAATGGCTATTCTGTGTAAAAGGATGAATATAGATGTTTGGGAAGTAATAGATGCAGCTAAAACTAAGCCTTATGGATTTATGCCATTCTACCCAGGCCCAGGGATTGGTGGACACTGTATACCACTTGATCCATTTTATCTAGAGTGGAAAGCAAAAGAGTATGATTATCATACAAAATTAATAGAAGCGTCGGGTATAATTAACGATTATATGCCTGAATTTGTGCTTGAAAATGTTATGAAACTTTTAAATGGTAATAAAAAGGCACTAAACGGAGCAAAAGTTCTCCTTATGGGTGTAGCTTACAAGAAAGACATAGATGATGTGAGAGAATCACCAACATTAAAGGTTATTGATCAATTAGAAAAAAATGGTGCGGATATAATTATAAATGATCCATTTATTAAAAAATTCACACACAAGGGTAAAGAATATGTATCTGTAACTTGGGAATATGAAATAAAAAATGCGGATATAGTAGTAATAACCACAGATCATAGTGGTTATAATTATGAAAAAATTGTGGAAGAAGCTAGCTTACTATATGATACTAGAAATGCTACAAAGCATGTTGTAAATAATAGAGAAAAGATAAATAAACTCTAAATAATGCATGCAAGCATTGTAAAATATTTTATAATATTGCATGCCAAAATCCTAGGAAGGCACCTTTAAGAGTAATTGCAAGGAGGGGTTTAAATGAAAAAATTAAAAATTGCAATAATAGGATGTGGAAGAATAGCATACAAACACGTGGAGGCTATAACACAAAATAAAACAGAAGTTGAACTTGTAGCAGTTTGCGATGTGTTAGAAGTTAATGCTAATTCCAAAAGAGATGAGTATATAGAAGCAATAGGTGAAAATTCAGATGTAAAAGTTTATATAGATTATAAAGAAATGCTTGAGAAAACTGATATTGATATGGTTTCTATAGCTACTGAAAGTGGGTATCATCCAGAAATAGCTATATATTGCATGAATAGTGGGAAACATGTAATTGTTGAAAAACCAATGGCATTATCTATTCAAGATGCTGATAGAATGATTAAATGCTCAAGAGAAAATAATGTAAAGCTTTGTGTTAGTCACCAAAATAGGTTTAATGAGCCAATAAGAAAACTTAGAGCTGCAGTCGACAAAAACAGGTTTGGAAAATTAGTTAATGGAACAGCAAGAATTCTTTGGAATAGAAATATGGAATATTACACGCAAGCACCTTGGAGAGGAACGTGGAGCCTGGATGGTGGTACTTTAATGAATCAATGTATTCACAATATTGATTTATTACAATGGATGATGGGTGGAGAAATAGATACGGTTTATGCTCAGTGTGGTACTTTCCTTCGAGATATAGAAGGTGAGGATTTTGGAGCAATAATTATAAGATTTATAAATGGAGCTATAGGTATAGTTGAAGGATCGGCTTGTGTATATCCTAAAAACTTGGAAGAAACATTGAGCATTTTTGGTGAAACTGGTACTGTTTCTATCGGAGGCATTGCAGTTAATTCAATAGAAACTTGGAGATTTGCTGATAATAAGGATACTGAGCAGGAAATATTAACGCAGCAAAAGGGAAATCCAGATTCAGTATATGGCTTCGGACATACCCCCTTATTTAAAAATATGATAGATGCTATAAATATGCATAGAGAACCGCTTATAAATGGCGAAGAAGGAAAAAAAGGTATGTCTATTATACTTGCAGCTTATAAATCAAGACTTACAGGTCTCCCAGTTAAATTTCCAATGGGGGATTTCTCAACACTCGAAATGAAAAAATAATTTTGAAGATATTATATGAAAAGAGGGTATTTTTATGAATTATGTTTCAGAAAAAAGCAAAATTGGCAATAATGTAACAATGGGACATTTTGTGGTAGTAGAAGATAATGTAGTAATAGGTGAAAATTGTATTATAGGAAGTAATGTAGTTATTCACATAGGAACTGTTATAGCAGATAATGTTAGAATAGATGATAATACGGTAATAGGTAAACAACCTATGAGATCAGTAAACAGTATATTCAAAAGTGAGGAAAAATTGCTTCCAGCTGAAATAAGTGAAGGTTGCATTATAGGGGCAGGAGTGATTATTTATTGTGGATGCGCAATTGCAGAAAAAACACTTATTGCTGACACTGCTGTAATAAGAGAAAATGTAATTGTAGGTTCAAAAACAATTATCGGCCGCGCAGCAACTATTGAAAATTTCTGTAAGGTTGGTTCTAATTGCAAAATACAGACTAATGTATATTTAACAGCTTATTCAGAAGTTGAGGATTATGTATTTATTGCGCCATGTGTTACAACCTCTAATGATAATTATGCAGGCAGATCAAAAGAAAGATTTGGAAAGTTCAAAGGGGTAACTATAAAAAAAGGTGGTAGAATTGGAGCAGGAGCAGTTATCCTGCCAGGTATTGTTATACATGAAGATGGTTTTGTGGCAGCAGGTAGTGTGGTCACAAAAGACGTGGAAGCAGGTAAAATCGTAGTTGGTAATCCAGCTAAAGTGCTTCGATCTGTACCAGAGGATCAATTGCTTAAAAATCAATAAAAGGAAGCAAAAGGTGATAATTATGTATAAGAATAAGAAGTTTCTAGCTATTATTCCAGCAAGAGGTGGTTCGAAAGGTATACCAAATAAAAATATTATGGCTATAAGTGGTAAACCACTTATAGCTTATACAATTGAATCAGGAAAAAAATCTAAATATATAGATGAATTAATTGTATCAACAGATAGTGAGGTTATTAAGGTTATAGCACAGCAATATGGGGCTAAGGTACCTTTTTTAAGACCAGAAGAACTATCAAATGATACTTCAAAATCCATAGACGTAGTTATACATTCAATAGATTTTTACAAAAAAAATAATGTAAGTTTTGATTACGTAATATTATTGCAACCCACATCTCCATTAAGAACGTTTAAGCACCTGGATGAATCTATAGAAAAGCTTATTGAGAGTAATAGTACCTCTTTAGTAAGTGTATGTGAAGCCTATGAAAATCCTGTACTTATGAGAAGTATAGAAAATGAAAAGCTAAAAGAAGTCATAAGTTTTGAAGGAACAAATATCAGAAGGCAAGACTTACCTGCTTTTTATATATTTAATGGTGCACTATATATAAATTCAAATGATATGTTAGTTAACAAAAAAAAATTTGTTGATGAAAACACAATCCCTTATGTAATGAACAAGGAAAGCTCTATAGATATTGACACGATGCTCGATGCAAGAATTGTAGAGATGATAATAGAGGAGAGTATTCATGTTTAAGATAGGAAATAAGGCTATAGGCGATGGAAATTCAACTTTTATTATAGCAGAGGCTGGGGTTAATCATAATGGAGACATAAAAATAGCAAAAGAGATGGTAGATAAAGCTGTATTTGCAGGGGCCGATGCCATAAAATTTCAAACATTTATTACAGAAAAATTAGTTACTGGATATGCAGAAATGGCTGAATATCAAAAGGACAACATAGGAAAAATTGACTCACAGTTTAATATGTTAAAGAAACTAGAACTATCGCACGAAAGTTTTATAGAAATACAAGAATACTGTATACATAAGGAAATTATGTTTTTATCTACACCTTTTGATTTTGAAAGCGCTGATTTTTTAGCGTCTATAGGCGTGGAGGCTTTTAAGATTAGTTCGGGAGACTTAACTAATATTCCATTTTTAGAACATATAGCAAGATTTAATAAACCTATAATTTTATCTTCTGGCATGGCGACACTTTCAGAAATCGAAGAAACAATAAATGTAATAAATTTCCTGGGCAATAAAGAAATAGCAGTGCTTCACTGTACTTCAAATTATCCAGCTAAATTAGAAAGTGTTAACTTGAATGCAATGAATACCATAAAAAAATCTTTTGAAATTGTGTCTGGATATTCCGATCACACTGAAGGAATAACAGTGCCTATTGCAGCAGTGGCTATGGGAGCAAATATAATTGAAAAGCATTTTACAATGGACAAAAGTATGGAAGGGCCAGATCATAAAGCTTCTCTGAATCCAATAGAGCTAAAAGAGATGGTTAAAGCGATTAGAGATGTAGAAATAGCACTCGGAACTGGAATTAAAATGTATAATTTTAGTGAAGTTGATACCATGAAGGCAGCTAGAAAAAGTATAGTCGCAGTTAGATATATAAAAGCAGGGGAGAGTATAAGATTCTCGGACTTAGATTACAAAAGACCAGGAAACGGACTTTCGCCTAAATTCTACATTGATATTGTTGGGCGAAAAACTAATAGAGATATAAAAATTGACGAACAAATAGCCTTAAATATGGTGGAATAAAAATTAGCTAAATTATTTCGAGCACATGGAACATGAGTACATAGAACATGCACTTATAGAATGGGAGATTAAATATGAAAAGAAAAATAGCAGTTATAACAGGTACGAGAGCAGATTATGGTATATTTTATCATGTTCTTAAAGAAATTGAAAAACATGAGGAATTGGATCTTAAGCTTATCGTTTGTGGAATGCATTTATGTCCTGAATTTGGCATGACTATAAATGAAATAGAAAAAGATGGCTTTGTAGTATCAGATAAATTTGAAACTGTTTTAGCTTCTGATACAGGGGCGGCAATGGCTAAATCTATAGGACTTTCAATTATAGGTATGGCTCAAAGCTTTGATAAAATAAAACCGGACCTAGTACTAATACTAGGTGATAGAGGAGAAATGCTAGCGGCAGCAACTGTAGCTATCCATATGAATATTCCTGTGGCTCATATTCATGGAGGAGAAGTAACGGGAACAGTAGATGAGTCTGTAAGGCACGCTATAACTAAATTTTCTCATATTCACTTTCCAGCAAATGAGGACAGCATGCAAAGAATAATTAAATTAGGGGAGAAGGAAAAAAATATTTTTGTAGTAGGAGCGCCGGGACTTGATTATATTGCGAAAGCAAAATATTTATCAAGGGAAGAAATACTAGAAAAATTTAAATTAAAAGATGATAAGATATTTTTAATGACTCAGCACCCAGTAACTACAGAAAGGGACATGGTGGAATGGCAAGTAAGAGAAACTTTAGATGCGGTTGTAGAACTTGGATATCAAACTATAGTTTCATATCCTAACAGTGATAATGGAGGAAGCGAAATTATAAGGGTTATTGAGGAGTATAGCGCTAAATATCCATTTTTAAAAGTATTTAGAAATTTAAGTCAAGTAGAATACCTAAGTTTTTTAAGTATAGCTCAGGTAATGATAGGAAATTCATCGTCAGGTATAATTGAAGCACCTAGCTTTAAACTGCCTGTAGTAAACATAGGGTCAAGGCAGGACGGAAGACTAAGAGCCCTCAATATAATAGACGTACCTTATGGAAAGGAAGCTGTAAAAGCAGGCGTTAAAAAATCAATAGACGATGAGAACTTTAAGAAGCAATTAGAAAACTGCACAAACCCTTATGGTGATGGGAATGCAAGTGGTAAAATAGCACAAATTTTAAGTGAGATAAAGATAGATAGGGAACTTATACAAAAAAGGATAACGTATTAGTTGATAGTTAGGGGTGAGATTATGGAGAAAATCGTACTTGTAGGTGCAGGTGGCCATTGCAAGGTTATTATAGACATTATAAAAAGTGCTTCTAGATATAATATTGTGGGGGTAACTGATAAAGATTATAACTACGATAAATTTGTATTAGATATACCTATAATAGGCGATGATAGCATTTTAGAAGAATTATATAATACTGGTGTAAAAAATGCATTTGTATGTGTTGGTGCACTCCAAAACATTTTAACTCGCGAAAATATATATAATAATTTAAAAGCTATAGGGTTTAACATACCGGTACTTATACATAAGGATGCAATGGTTTCACCTTATGCAAATGTTGCAGGAGGAACTTGTATAATGCCTGGAGCCATAATCAATCCAGGAGCTTACATAGAAGAAAATTGCGTAGTAAACACCGGTGCAGTAATAGAACATGATTGCAAGCTGCAAAGGAATACACATATTTCACCTAAGGCTTGTTTAGCTGGCGGAGTTAGCATAGGGTGTAACACCCATATAGGTATGGGAAGTTCTATAATTCAATCAGTGCATATAGGGAATAATGTAATTATTGGAGCAGGAGCTGTGGTTATTGAAAATATAGCAGATAATGCAGTTGCTGTAGGAATTCCATCGAAAATTATAAAGTGTAGGTGATGTTATGAAATTTCCAATTGATGATTATTGTATAGGAGTGAATTCTACTATAAAAGAAGCTATGAAGGTTATAGATAAAAACTTAACAGGGGGAGCTTTAGTTGTAAATGGAAATAATGAATTAGTGGGAACTATTACAGATGGGGATATACGGCGTGCTATACTTAAAGGCCACAGTATAAATGAGGGTATAGAGAATACATATTTTAAGGATTTTAAATTTGTTACAGAAGAGTATGGCAAAAAGAAAGCAAAAGAGTATATGATTAAGAAAAAGATAAGGCAGGTACCTGTTATTGATAAAAATAAAAAGCTCATAGACTTATATTTTTTAGATGACATATTATCTTATGATAAAAAGCAAAATTATGTTTTTATTTTAGCAGGAGGTTTGGGAACTCGGTTAAGACCATTAACTGAATCACTACCTAAACCTATGCTAACAGTTGGTGATAAACCTATCTTGGAGCTTATAATAGAACAATTTAAAGAATATGGGTTTACGAACTTTATTATTTCTCTTAATTACAAAGGGAAAATGATAGAGGAACACTTTAAAGATGGAAAAGAATTTGATGTAAACATAGAATACATTAGAGAAACTAAAAAACTAGGCACAGCAGGCTCAATAGCATTAGTAAAAGAAAAGTTTACAAAACCTTTCATAGTTATAAACGGAGATATATTAACAGGAATTGATTTTGAAAAATTTTTAAATCATCATATGAATAATAACTTTAATATAACTGTAGGTGTTAGAAATTATGAAATTAACGTTCCTTATGGAGTCTTAGTCACTGATAATATGATTATAGAGTCTGTAGAAGAGAAGCCTACATATAAATTTCACATTAATGGTGGAGTATATGCTGTTAATCCTGAAATTATAAAATACATACAGGAAGATGGAGTCTATAATATGACTGATTTAATAGAAGATGCAATTAACAATAATTGCACGTCAGGTATTTATGAGATAACTGAATACTGGAAAGATATAGGTAGAATGGAAGACTATAAAATGGCCAACACGGATATTAACAAATATTTTAAACTATAAGAAAGGAGCAGATGAAATGAACTGGCAAGGGAAAAAAGTTTTAGTTACAGGTGCAGAAGGTTTTATAGGAAGCCATTTAACAGAAAGATTGGTGGAACTTGGAGCAGATGTTACAGCCCTAGCTCAATATAATTCATTTAATAACTGGGGATGGATTGATACTTTTGATAAGTCAGTAAAAGAAAGTATTAAAGTTGTTACTGGAGACATAAGAGAATACGATGGAATGAAAAGAATTATTAAAGGACAAGAGGTAGTGTTTCATCTTGCTGCACTAATTGCAATCCCGTATTCTTATTTATCGCCTATGGCCTATGTAAGAACAAATGTGGAAGGCACTACTAACGTTTTAGAAGCCTGCAGAGAATATGGGGTAGAAAAGATTGTACACACATCAACGTCTGAAACCTATGGAACAGCACTTTATGTACCAATTGATGAAAAACACCCAATGCAGGGTCAATCTCCATATTCAGCATCAAAAATAGGAGCAGATAAAATGGCGGAAAGTTACTATAAAAGTTTTAATATGCCTATAGCAACTATTAGACCGTTTAATACATATGGACCAAGACAATCTGCAAGGGCTGTAATTCCAACAATAATATCACAGATACTCGCAGGGAAAACAGAAATCAAGCTTGGAAGCCTAACTCCGACTAGAGACTTTAACTTTGTATTGGACACTGCCCAGGCATTCATAAAAATAGCAGAGAGTGAAAAAACTAATGGTGAAGTTATAAATGCTGGTTCAAATCACGAGATAACTATAGGAGAAACAGTTAAAAAAATAATAAGTATAATAGGTAAGGATGTAAAAATTATTTGCGATGATGAAAGGTTAAGACCTATAAACAGCGAAGTTAATAGATTATGGGCTGATAATACTAAAATAAAGGAATTAACGCTCTGGAAGCCTAATTACACTATAGACAGAGGTCTTGAAGTGACAGTAGATTGGATAAAAAATAATATGCAACATTTTAAGACAGACATATATAATATTTAGCAAAAGAATAATGTTTAAAAAGTGGGAGGGTTTTGTTATGATACCTTTATGTATACCAGAAATTAGAGGAAACGAACTTAAATATGTTAAGGACTGTATAGATACTAATTGGGTATCTTCAGTAGGTAGTTATGTTAATTTATTTGAAGAAAAATTTAGTGAATATGTAGGTAGCAAAAGTGCAGTTGTCACAAATAATGGTACATCAGCACTTCAATTAGCGTTAGTAACCCTTGGAATAGGATACGCAGATGAAGTTATAGTTCCATCTTTAACTTTTATATCTCCAGTTAACACTATAAAATACGTAGGAGCACAGCCTGTATTTGTAGATGTATGTAGAGATACCTTTGTCATGGATGCAGAAAAGATAGAGGAATTAATAACACCTAAAACAAAGGCTATAATGCCAGTACATATTTATGGCCATCCTGTAGATATGGATAGAGTAATTCAAATAGCTAAAAAACATAATCTATTTGTTATAGAAGATGCAACTGAATCATTAGGATCTACTTTTAATGGCAGAATGACAGGTACCATAGGGGATATAGGCTGTTTTAGTTTTAATGGGAACAAAATTATAACTACTGGAGCAGGTGGAATGCTTGTAACTAATAATTCAGAATATGGCGCACGAGCGAAATTTTTATCCACTCAAACAAAAGTAGTTACTGAAAATAAAGCATTCTATCATTCAGAAATAGGATATAATTTTAGAATGCCAAATCTTTTGGCTGCATTTGGAGTGGCTCAACTTGAAAATATTAAAGAATATTTAAAAATTAAAAGACAAAATGCGGCATATTACAATGAACTATTAAGTGAAATTAAAGGAATTACCTTACCTATAGAAAAAGAGAATGTAGAAAATTGTTTCTGGTTATACTCAATCCTAATTGAGGAAAAGTATGGTATAACTCGCGACGCGCTTATACAAAAATTGAATAAAGAAAAGATAGAAGCAAGACCATTCTTTATGCCTATACATGATATGATTCCATATAAAACTTGTACACATGGGGATTTAAGTATTACAAATGAGCTTTATCAGCGTGGAATAAATCTTCCAAGTTCTGTTGGACTTAAAAAAGAAGACATTGCAAAGGTATGTCAAATAATAAAAGAATTCAATAAATAACTCTGTTATTTATTTGCATTTAAGGGCGAAAGTCATTAATTAAGCCGCTTTAGTGGAGGGTTATGATACATTGGTAAGGTGGATAGGAGATAATATGAATATAGATTTTATAAAGAAATTGTACAAAAGCAGATTGGTGAGAAGTGGAATTTGGTTTACTATAGGGACCTTTTTTGTTCAAGGCATTTCATTTGTAACTATGCCTATTTTTACGCGGTTACTTAGTACTAGTGATTATGGAATAACTGGGGTATACACCACATGGCTTTCCGTTTTTACAACTATAATTACATTAGGGCTATTGGCTACAGTTAATAATGCCAAGGTGGATTTTCAGGAAAGATATGATGAGTATGCTTCATCTATACTTTTTTTAGTCACACTATTTGCTATTATGTGGCTTATAATTGGATTTGTGTTTAAAAAGCAAATATCTTCTATTATAAATTTAAATTCTATATTAGTCATCTTCCTTATTATTCAAGGTTTTTTTGGATTTATCGTGGATTTTTCTAATGCCAAATTAAATGCTGAATATAAATATAAGAAATATTTACTTATATCAATAAGTAGTGCTATTATAAACACAATTCTGGCTATAATACTCATAAGTAATATTAAAAGTGATAAGTATTATGGTAGGATTGGTTCTTTAATTATTGTAGCTTTAATTTACGGTACAGTTTTATATGTAATTGCTATGAAAAAAGGCAAAAAACTAATTAGTTTTGAATACTGGAAGTATGGATTAGCCATATCTATACCGGCAATTGTACATCTTTTATCAGGCGTGATTTTGCAGTCTGTGGATACGGTTATGATAAATAGTATGATAGGATCTAGTGCTGCAGGAATATATACCTTTGCATATAAAATTGGAATGATAATGTATATTGTATGGTTGGCGTGTAATAAGGCTTGGGTACCGTGGTTTTATGAGAATATGAAAGAAAAAAATTATGATGACATAAAGCTGAAAATTAAATGTTATATTATGTTATTTTCTGTGATGGGGTTTATACTTATATTTATATCTCCTGAAATAGGAAAACTAATGGGTACAAAAAAATTTTATAAAGGGTTAGATTACGTTCCATTAATTATAATAGGATATTATTTTCAATTTCTATACAGTATACCAGCTAATATTGAATTCTATACTAAAAATACAAAGTTCCTTTCCCTAGGAACCCTTATTGCAGCTTTAATAAATGGTGTATTAAATTATATTTTAATTCCAAGATACGGCGCAGTTGCAGGGGCATGGACAACAATAATATCGTATATCTTATTATTTTTATATCATTATTATATATCTTTACGCATATTAGACGTAAGAATTTATACGTTTAAACCTTTTGCATATGGCATTTTATACATAGTACTTAGCAGTGTAATATTTTTTATAGTCAAAAACAATTGGGTTTTGAGATATGGAATATTAATAGCAACATTAATTGTATTAGGATATGAGATTAAAAAAATCAGTGGAAAATTAATGCAAAAATAAGTTAAAAGAGATGATTCAACGACATTTCAGAAGGAAAGTGTCCCACTTCTATAAGTGGGAGTACAAATCTCCTTCTGAAGTCGTTGATATTGCAGCTCCGCAGGAGATGATTTAATGGTTAAATTAATCTATACAGCACAAAAAAAAGAACTGATAATAGATAGAAAAGTTGTGGATTTATTTGAATATATAGGAAATGTAAACGCAGAAAAGGAAGCTTTTGAGTATTTAACTTATTTAGAAAATCAAAAGGTTAATGGGTTAAAGCTTGAAGAGTTATATTTATATGATGATATACCATTATATATTTTTAGTAGACCCACTATTTATAGAAAATTAAATGGTTTGATTTTCTGTATTATGGTTATAAGAAATGCTCAGTATAAAACGAATGAAGAAATACAAGTAAAAACAGATGATGACTTTATGGAAAAGGTTTGTGTAGAGGTATTCAACCTTAAATGTGAGAAAATTTATAGTGAAAAAAACATTCAAGCTATAAGTAAAGGCAAGTTAACTAAACGGTTTATTAGGGGAATAGGGAGTTACTGCAAATTTATATTTAAAAACTTTTTAACGAAGAGTAGAAATTATAAAGAACCATTTTTAATTATTTCACATGCTTCAAGTTTAAACTTAGTTAAAGGCAATACCGATGGCTATTACGATACTCAATTAGGGAAAGTTATAAATAAATTAAAAGAAACTTATAATATTTTAAATTTTCAACTCTTAAACAATAAATACATCATAGATAAGACTCTAAATTGTCATGAAAATTTTGTGCCATTTGAATTATTTATTTTATACAAAAGGCTTAAAGCCAAGAAAAATGTAAATAATAATTTATTAGTAGATAATTTAATTTATTTAGATAAGTTAGATTTTCACTTAAATGAACTTGATCTTAAAAATATACTTTTAGGATTTGTGATGAAGGATTTAAGAACGAGTTATCTTTCCTATTTATATGAACTATTAATGGCAGGAAAAATTATTAGAAAGTTGAAAAATAAAAAATGTTTAGTAGCAGGAGAAGGCGACAGGGGAAGGTGCTTTATAGTCGCAGGAAATAAGTTGAATATAGATACTTATGCTGTGCAACATGGAATAATAAATGAAACCTCATCTACTTACATAATTAATTCAAAGTATAAAGATTTGTTGGTGCCACGTAATACATTTGTCTGGGGGGAAAAGTATAAAGAATTATTGATATCTCATACAAATGTATATAATAAAGAAAATGTTAATGTAGTTGGTCAAGTAAGAACAGACAATTTAGTTCAAAATGGATATTTGAAAAAGTTTAAAAAAAATGGGACACTGAGAATACTTTATGCCACTCAATATTTTAGGGATTTACTTGAACCGGCTACCTTAATGCTATTTAAGGCAATAAATTTAATGAAGGAAGATTACGAATTAATTATCAAACTTCATCCTGTAGATTTGAATTTTGAATTTTATGAAGTTATGGTGGAAAAGTTCCACATTAAAAACTGTAAGATAATGAAGGATGGAGATTTGTATGAATTAATTAAATGGAGTGGTTTGGTAGTAAGCGTACATTCTACAGTAGTTGTAGAAGCGGCACTTATTAATAAACCTTCTATATGTATATTACTCCCTAAATATAATGATGCTGGTGGTTTTGTTAAAGAGGGGGTATCCTTTGGAGTTAAGGATGAAAATGAGCTTTTAGAGTGTATGATTAAAATAAATATAGGTGACGTGACACTAAACCACGACATGCAAAAGTATATCCATGAAAATTTCTATAAGTTGGATGGAAAAGTAACAGAGAGGATAATAAATATTATAGTAAATTCTCCTGAGAAGCTTTTAGAAACAATAAAGAATGAGTAATTAAAGATAACTTTCTAAGATTCTTAATTATACTTAAATAGTGTAAAAGAACAGGAGGAAATTTATGAGAAAAATTTGCTTTTTAGCGGATGCACATAGTATACATACAAGAAAATGGGTTCAATATTTTGCGAGACTTGGTAATGAGATTCATATAATTTCTATGAGAGAAACAGATTATGTGTATGAAAACAATGTAAATTTGCATGTGTTAAGAACTATAGGTACAAATAAGTTAAGTTATTTTTTATTAATTAAATCAATTAAAAAATTAGTAAAAGACATTAATCCAGATATATTACACAGTCACTATGCTACTAGCTATGGACTTTATGGGAGAATGTGCAATTTCCATCCATTTGTAATATCTGTTTGGGGTAGCGATGTGTATGAGTTCCCTAAAGATAATAAAGCTAAAGAATTGCTACTTAAGTATATATTAAAAGGAGCGGATAAAGTTTGCTCTACAAGTTATAATATGACTGAGGAAACAAAAAAATACTACAACAAAGAGATAGTAGTAACCCCCTTTGGTGTAGATTTAGATAAATTTAAATGTAACACACCTATACTAAATAGTAGTTATATTACCATAGGTGTTATTAAGGGATTAGAAAAAATATACGGGTTAAATTATCTTATTGAGGGATTTTCAGAGCTTATACGTAAATACAGCGGAACCAAAGATTTAAGACTTTTAATTGTTGGAGATGGTACCCAAAAATTAGAGCTTGAGTCTTTAGTAAAGAAATTAAATTTAAATTCTAAGGTTACATTTACAGGTAAAATAGATAATGAAAAAGTACCTGAATACATAAACAAGATGGATATAGTATGTCTGCCATCCTTAAGTGAAAGTTTTGGAGTTTCAGCTGTCGAGGCCTGTGCGTGTGGACGGCCAATAATAACTACAGATGTAGGTGGATTAAAAGAGATAATTTTTAATAACTATAACGGTTTTGTAATCAAGCAAAAGAGTAGTTATGATATAACATTAAAACTTATGAAAATCATTGAAAATGAAGATCAAATGAAGGAATTTTCAAAAAATGCAAGAAGATTAGTCCGGGAGAGGTATAATTGGTTTGACAATGCAAAAATCATGAATGATATATATAAAACACTTGAGAAGGTTAGTAAATAGTAATGGTATATTCTAGCTTGCAATGCACTTGTCATTTGAAAATATCAGAAAGTATGTAGGAGGATAAAAATGCAATTAACGCAAGAGATTAAAGAGTATTACTATTATTTGAAAAAGTATATTCACATAATTCTAATATTATATGCTGTTATAGAAATAGGATTGTTTATAAAGATGGGTACATCAAATGTGCTCATGTTCGTAAGTAGCATATTTGTAACCTTGTTCGTAATTTGTAGTTTGATTTTAATGTTTAAAGATTTTGTTACCGCAAGTTTAGTTTACGCGGTAGCAATACCAATAATACCTATGGCATTGTATATTATGAATAGGTTAAATATAGCTGGGATAGGTGAAGTGGTATATTTAGCTTATTTTGCTATATATTTAACAAATATGGCTCGCGAATTTAAATATGGAGGATTTGATTTTTCAAAGCTTACGGTTAAATACACCAAGCTAAGTGTACTCTATATTATATTGTTATTATTAGCGACTATATCTTCTATGCTAAGTATTCATGTTTTAGAAGCATTTAAGCTAGTGCTACTTAACATGGTTTCAATGATGACCTATAGCATAGGTATACTTTGCTATAAAAAAAGCAATAAAGAGTTTTACAAGGATATATTGCTCTATTTATGCGTGGGAGTTACGTTATCATCAATACCAGATATAATAGTAACTTTATATAATTTAATTGTACGTAGCAATAATCAGCATCTCTATGGGGTCTTAGGTAGCAATTTCATGCTTGGATATACTATAATAGTAATGCCTTTTATATTGTTATATGCTATAAATAAAGAGCTATCAGGGAAACATAACAAAATATATATATTCTTATTATTAATTCAAATAATTAATTTTAGTACTCAAAAATCAAGGGGCATTCTACTAACATTAGCTATGTGTTTTTTTATTGTAATTATAGTAGATATAAATAATTGGAAAAAATATTTACTAATTTCTATAGTTGTGATTTCTTGCATGACATTTAATGTTATGCATAGGTGGGAAGTGGAAGAAATTGCAACGGACATAAAGATAAACAGTATAGAAGACCTAGTCAGCAACAATGCCAGAATGCTTAAAAGATTAATAGAGCAAACTAAAAGTCGAAGACCAATATGGGCCTTAGCTTTTGAAATGATAAATGACCACTTTTATTTTGGTGTGGGACCAGGGCACTTTAAATATTACTATTTACAATATGGTGGAAACCCTAAAAAATTGTACATAGATGCTCATAATATAATTCTTAATTTAATTACAGAATTTGGAATTATATTTACTTTTACTTTTATGTTAGCTTGGCTAAGCAGCTTAATAAAGTCAGTATTGGATATAATTAAAAATAATAAGAAAGATTTCAAAGAATTTAAATGGCCAGGAATTATTGGGCTTTTATGTCTCTTAGTTTATGGAAATATTACAGGCCAATCTTTTATGGCCTCAAGAGATCCAATAAGTGTAGTGCCTGCTTTTGTTTTTACTGTAGTGATGATACTAATGATATATTCAGAAGGGAAATCTGTTAGTTAAGAGTTAGGACAATGAGAGGTGTTAATAATGAAAAACATATTAATTGTAGCTTATGTTTACCCACCACTAGGAGGTGCAGGGGTTCAGAGAACTTTAAAATTTGCTAAGTTTCTAAAGAAATTTGGATACAACGTAAACGTGCTTACTGTAAATAATGAAAAGAGCACTATAAAGGATGAGTCTTTGGAAGCTGAATCAACGGATGGAATAAAGGTATTTAGGGCTATGCAAAGAGATAATTTTATTGTCAATACTATTGCTAATAGGAATATAACCCATGTCAAAACCATGAAGGTTGAAAATAAAGAGGATATAATAAAAATAACCTCTGAAATTACACTTAAATCTAAAGTTAAGAGAAAAATAAAAAAAACCTTATTAAATATTTATAGAAATATGTACATACCGGATGATAAAATTTCATGGAAAAAAGATGCGGTAGAATTAGGACTTAAAATAATTAAGGAAGAAAAAATTGATATAATATACTCTACCTCAGCACCATATACTGGGCATTTAATTGCTTGTGAATTAAAGCAAAAATCTAACATAGCGTGGATTGCTGACTTTCGTGACCAATGGGTAACTAACCCATTCGCAGATTACACGCCCTATGCTAAGAGAAAAAATGAAAGGATGGAGACGACAGTTATTGAAAAAGCGAATGTTGTAATATCTGTAAGTAAACCTATAATAGATGATTTTATTGATAGATATAAGAATCAGAGGGCAGATAAATTTAAAATAATTACTAATGGATATGATGAGGATGATTTTGATGATTATAATATAGATAGGATACCTCCCAAATATATTATAACTTATAATGGAACCCTGTATGGGAAGATATCACCAAAGAATTTCTTAATAGCTATAGATAGGCTTATTGAGGATAAAAAAATAAAACTGGAAGAGCTTATCATTAGATTTGTCGGGCAAATAGGCAAGGATGCCCAGGAACATATTACGTTTTTTCTTGCAAAATATGATAAGGTTATTGAATTTATATCATATTTGCCCCATAAAGAAAGTTTGAAGGAATTAGAAAATTCTTCAGCAGCGCTTCTAATTATAGGAGCTTTTGAAAGAAGCGAAGGCGTATATACAGGAAAGATATTTGAGTACATAAGAAGTGGAAGGGTTGTTATAGGCATTGTACCGGACGGTGTTGCTAAAGATTTAATACTTGATACGAACACAGGATTTTGTTGTCATCCTGAACAAATAGATGAAATTAAAGCAGTTATATATAAATCCTATGGCATTTGGAAAGGCACGCAGGAAAAGTTAGATATTCATTGGGAAAAAGTTAAAAAGTACAACAGAGAAAATTTAACTAGAGAACTGATGAGTATTATAGAAAGTTTATAAATGATGATTTGAAAAGGAAGTGCAATTCTAATTTTTATAAAAAACTTTATTAAAAAAACTTATTAAAAGTCAGGAGTCTATATGAAAATATTAACAGTCGTAGGAGCAAGACCGCAGTTTATAAAAGCAGCTGCAGTATCGAATATAATTAGAAATGAGCATGAAGAAATTTTAATACATACAGGTCAACATTATGATGAAAATATGTCAAAGATTTTTTTCGAAGAACTTAAAATACCTAAGCCTAGTTATAATTTAGAGGTAGGTTCAGGTGGACACGGCATGCAAACTGGTAGGATGTTAATAGAGCTCGAAGAAATTTATATAAAAGAAAAGCCAGATATGGTTTTAGTTTATGGGGATACGAACTCAACCTTTGCTGGAGCAATTTGTGCAAGTAAGTTACGTATTCCAGTAGCACATATAGAAGCGGGACTTAGAAGCTTTAACATGAATATGCCGGAGGAACAAAATAGAATCTTAACAGATCATATTTCAAAATATCTGTTTGCACCTACAACTTCAGCGGTTAAAAACCTAAGTACTGAGGGCATAACTAAGGGTGTTCATAATGTAGGGGATGTAATGTATGATGCGACCCTTAATTTTTCAAAGATTTCAAAAGAAAAATCTAAGATTATGAAGAAACTTAATTTATACCAGGAAGAATTTATTTTAGCTACCATACATAGAGCAGAAAATACTAATGATATAAATAGATTAAGAAATATTAGTGAGGCATTAAATGAGAGCGGCAAAAAAATAATATTACCCCTACATCCAAGAACAAAAAAATATATGGATGATTATGGTTTGAAATTTAATAATAATATAAAGATAATTGACCCAGTTGGGTATTTAGACATGATCATTTTAGAAATGTACTGTAAAAAGATTGTCACAGACAGTGGTGGAGTTCAAAAGGAAGCTTTCTTTATGAGTAAGCCTTGTATTACTATGAGAGAAGAAACAGAATGGGTAGAAACAGTAGAAAATGGATGGAATATTATTGTTGGAACTGATAAAACTAAGATTTTAGAGGGCATAGTTAATTTTATGCCAAATAAATCTCAGCAAAATGTTTTTGGAGATGGCCATGCTGCAGAGAAAATTTTAAAAATTATAAACAAACAATAGAGGTGAAAACATGCGTATTTTATTTTTAACTCAGTACTGTCCCCCAGAGGTGGGGGCACCTCAAAATAGAATTTTTGAGTTTGCTAAAAAATTACAGGAATTTGGCCATGAAATTACAATATTAACAGCAATGCCTAACTACCCTAGAGGGGAGATTTTTGATGATTATAAAGGTAATAAGGTGGTCATAGAAGAAATTGAAGGTATAAAGATAATTAGAACTAGTATTTATGCTACAAAATCTAAGAGTTTTACTAAGAGATTAAGAAATTATTTATCTTTTACTTTTTCTTCTGTACTTCAAGGGGCTATTCATATAAATAAGCAGGATGTAGTAATAACGGAATCTCCACCACTGTTTCTAGGCTTTTCAGGGTATGTAATAGCTAAGCTTAAAAAAGCTAAATTTGTTTTTAACATATCTGATTTATGGCCAGAATCAGCTATAAAATTAGGTATGCTTCATAATAAGTTATTCATTAAAATGTCTGTATGGTTAGAAGAATTTTGTTATAGACGTGCAGTAGCTGTTACTTGTCAAACAGAAGGAATAGTTGATGATATAGTCGGTAGAGGATTTGATAAAAACAAAGTACATCTGCTAACTAATGGAGTTGATACAAAGCTATTTAAAAGTGAAAATAGGGATGAAACATTTAGAAGTGAAATTGGAGTAGAAAATAAGTTTGCACTATGTTACGCTGGTATTCATGGACTTGCACAAGGACTACAAGTTATAATAAATGCAGCAGAGATAGTAAAAGAGGAAAAAAACATTCAATTTGTTTTTGTAGGTGATGGTCCGGAAAAACAAGATCTTGTAAATATGGCAAAAGAAAAAGGATTAAAAAATGTTACCTTTTTACCTCTTCAGCCAAAGGTAAATATGCCTAAAATAGTAGCTTCTATGGATGCTGCAATAATCCCTTTAAAGAAGTTAGAACTTTTTAAAGGTGCTCTACCTTCAAAAATGTTTGAGACCTTAGCTTCAGAAATACCTATTATTTTACCAGTACAGGGTGAAGCGGCTAAACTAATAAACAGTGCAAATGCAGGAATTGTAGTAGAACCAGAAAATTCAAAAGAAATTGCAGAAGCGGTGTTAAAGTTATATAATAACATGGAGCTTAGAAATAGGTTGGGTGAAAATGGAAGGGCTTATGTTATGGAGAATTATGCTAGAGAGGATATAACAAGAAAATTAGAAAAAATATTGATGAATTTATAAAAATTATAATATTAGTCTATAAAGAGGTGTAAAAAATGAAAGCTAAGTGTAGTATTTTGTATTATTTAATGTGTGCTTATATAGTGATAATGCCTCTAATTCAAGAGGGAACAAATTTAAAAGGAGTATCTGTTTCAGATATTTTATTAGGAATAATTATGTGCTTATATCTCATAAAGTTGATTTTTAATAGGGATACGAGGGGAAGGTTTCTTTATGGGATTAGAGACTTCTTTAGTAGTACTTTAAGTATTTGCATAGTGATGTTATTGGGTATTATGTTATTATCAACTTTTTATGCATTAGAAAAGGGATTAGCATTAAGCGAAAGCGCAAGATTTTTAACATATGTATTTATATTTTTTATAATTAAGTATGAATTTAATACAAAAAAATTAGTGAAAAACTTATTGAGATGCTTTATATTCACATCAGGAGTCTTGAGTATTTTTGGTATAATTCAATACTTTACAATAATTGGATTAGATAAAAGGTTTATTGTGAAATACTCCTATGGATATAGAGCAAGTAAGATTGCTGCAACAATGCAAAATCCTAATGCATATGCGGGCTTTCTTATTTTAATTATTTTTCCATTAGTAATGCTAACAATTTATGAAAAAAATAAAAAATTAAAAAGTATGTATGGAATAATATCAATTCTAATATTTCTCAATATACTTATGACTTATTCTAGAAATGTTTTATTAGGCGTTTGTATCGGTGCAGCGGTTTTATGTGTGCTGTATAGTTTAAAATTAATTGTAGTTTTTGGAGGGGTAGGTATTTTGGCTTTATTTAGTCCGGCGGTTCTTGATACAGTTAAGGATTTAACAAATAATGGACAAAATGTGGCTAGAATTAAATTGTGGAAAACGGCTCTAATGATGATTAAGGAACATCCAATTCTAGGAGTTGGTAATGGTAATTATATCAGTAGGTATAACGAATATATTAATAAGTATAAAGGCCTAAGCTACAACTCGTATACAAGATATCCTACACATAGTTCTTATTTAAAGACTCAAAGTGAATTGGGCATAATAGGAATAACATCTCTTTTAGTAATTTTAATAACAGTGCTTATTAGATTGAAAAAATTAATTACTATAACAGATGACAAATTTTTGCAAGCTTTTTACATGGGTGCATTGGCATCGATGGTAGCATTCTATTTTATGAATTTATCAGACAATCTATTTTTTGTGCCTAAAGTTACAACATATTTTTGGTTTATAGTAGCTACAGCTGAAAGTTTATTAAACGCATCAACAAATAATTTGAATATATAAGTTGGTGAAGAAACTTAGAAATACAGGGGGACGCTTAAATATTCATCAGAAAGTAGGAGTTAACGCAATATGATAAATATAGATAAAAAAGCGCATATTGAGAATAAGAAGCTTCAATTTGGACTTAAGAGATTAATGGATATTACATTATCTTTTATAGGTATAATTATATTATTGCCTATATATTTAATTATCATTATTGCTATTAAACTAGATTCAAAAGGAGCAACTGTATTTAAGCAGGTTAGGGTAGGTAAAGATGGAAAAAACTTTAATATTTATAAATTTAGAACTATGATAGCTCAAGCTGAAAGCAAAATAGAACTTAATATAGATCCGTTTGATTTGGAGAATTTTGTGTTTCAAGACAAGTCGGACGTTAGAATAACAAGGGTTGGAAAATTTTTAAGGTGCAACAGCCTAGATGAGATTCCACAATTTTTCAATGTTTTGTTTGGACAAATGAGCATTGTAGGTCCTAGGCCTGAAATACCAGAGATAGTTAAGTATTATCCCGAAAGCTACTACCAAAGACTCTTAGTTTTGCCAGGAATTACTGGACTTGCACAGATTAGTGGAAGAGGAGAAATCGAACTAGGGAAAACAGTTACTTATGATTTGGATTATATTAAAAATTTTTCAGTCCAATTAGATATAAAAATTATCTTCTTAACAGTTGTATCTGTGTTTAAAAAAGACGGCGCTTATTAGGGAGTTGTTAATTTGGAGGGGTTTTATTTATGATAACAAGGATTTTTCAATTCGAAATTTTTAATGATACCATAGAAGAATTGTTTAAAAACATAAACAGTTTTAAAAAGGTACATATTGTTTCAGGAAATCCACAAGTTCTTTTTAGTGGGCTACAAAATAATTTATTGTTAAAAAATTTCACTAGTAAAAATTCAATCATTATTCCAGATGGAATTGGTACAGTAATATGTTCTAAAATTGTAGGTCAACCGGTGAAAGAAAAAATTGCTGGTGTAGAACTTATGGATTGTATAGTAAAAAAATGTGAAAAAGAAAGCCAAGGAATATATTTGTTAGGGTCCACCCAGGAAACAGTGAATATGTGCAATATTAATCTGCGAACTAAATATCGCAAATTAAATATTTTAGGGAGTCATGATGGATATTTCGAAATGGACAATTGTGAAGAACTATTAAAAGAAATAGAAAAAGTTAGTCCACAAGTCTTATTTGTTGCTATGGGATGCCCAAGGCAAGAAGTATTTATAGCGAAATATATGGACAGACTTCCTTGCAAAGTATTTATGGGAGTTGGAGGAAGTTTTGATATTATAGCTGGTAATGTTAAACGTGCACCTAAATGGATGATAAATATAGGCATGGAATGGTTATACAGAGTTGCGAAAGAACCATTTAGAATTAAAAGATTATCATCTATACCTAAGTTTATTTTAATGGTAATAAAGGACAAGTATAAACGTAAATAATTGTTATTAACATCAGAGAAGTAAAGGAGAGGATCCATATTAAAGTTTTGCATGTCATATCAGGAAATGATAATGGTGGTGGTGGAAAACACGTATTAAACATATGCAGTAAATACAATAACAAATTTGAGAATATAGTCGGTTGCTTGGGAGAAGGTCCACTTTACTCAAAAGTTAGAGTTATGGATATTAGCTACAAACTTTTTAGTAAGAAGCTTAATAATATTGAGCTAGTGAATTTTATAAGATGCAATTCGATAAGTTTAGTAAATTTCCATGGAGCAAAGCCATTCCTAATGCATTTAATTTTAAAAAGTAAATTAAACGTACCTACAGTAGCTGTAGTTCACAGTGATTTTAGATATGATTTCCTTAATAATAAAGTGAAATATTTTATTTTTACTCCCCTGAGTATTAAGGGTCTAAAGAGCTTTAATAATTATATTTGTGTATCAAATAATTTGAGGGTTTTATTAGAAGAAAAAAATATTCAAGGAAGTAAATCAGTTGTAAATAATGGTATAGATATAAAGAAAATTAGTATTGTGACGCCAACAGAAGATATACGAAATAATTTGAATTTAAAGAAGAATGATTTTGTATATGTTATGGTTGCGAGATTACATCCTATAAAAAATCATAGAGAAGTTATAGTGGGATTTAGAAAACTTACTATTGAATTTCATGATGTAAAATTGCTTTTAGTTGGTGATGGTGAGCTACAATCCGAACTAGAGAAGTTAATAGTGGAGCTAAAAATAGAAAATAAAGTTATAATGACCGGAAATGTTTCTAATCCAATAGACTATATAAACGCCTCTGATGTTAGTGTTTTAGCTTCTTTAAGCGAGGGTGGAGCACCACCCTTAACGGTTTTAGAATCAGCAATTGTAAAGAAACCTTTGATTTATACTGAAGTGGGCGACTTACAAAGTATATTAGGCGAAGACAGCGGGTATAAAGTGAAGAATCAAAACAACGAAAATATTTATAAAGCTATGAAAGAAGCATATTTAGATAAGAGCAATTTTAACATAAAGGGTGAAAAGTTATATAACATTGTTGTAAATAATTTTACTATAGAGAAGTTTTGGAAAAATTATTTTGAAATTTATAAGAGTATACTAAAAAAATAATAAGTACACTTTTTTATTTTTTTAATTCTATCTTTAAAATTTTAGGTGAAACAACTACATTATTTATGAAGCGATTACACATACTATAATTAAAGGAGTGTGTTATATGGAATTTTATGATGTAGTCAAAAGTAGAAAAAGTATTAAAAAATTTAAGAATACCCCAGTAAATAAAGAAAAATTAGCAAAAATGATTGATTCAGCTATGATGTCCCCTTCATGGAAAAATAATACTTCATACAAATTTATTTTAGTTGATGAAAAAAACAAACTAGAACAAATTTCTAAATCTATAATGAATAAGGACAATTCAGCAGCACAATCAATATTAGATGCTCCAATGACGGCGGTTATAGTAGCAAAGCCAGATGCTTCTGGAGAAGTTGAAAACAGAGAGTATTATTTAGTGGATAGTGCCATTGCTATGGAGCATTTTATTTTGTCAGCTACTAATGAGGGTTATGGAACTTGTTGGATTGCTGCAATTGATGAAGATATTATAAAAAAAGCATTAGCCATTCCACAAAATTACAAAGTAGTTGCAATGACTCCTATTGGGGAAATTGCAGAAAGTAAAGAACATAACAATAAAAAAGATGCAAAAGATTATGTATTCTTGAATACTTGGGATAATGCCTATGCTGAAAACACTAAATAAATTATGATTTAGATGATTTTTTTTAATTACCCTATGTCTGCAAAAGCAGACATAGGGCTTTTATTGTGCGCCCGGCATGGGCGCAATCTAATGGGTGAAAGTCCCTAGCACGGGTTAATAGTGCCAAGTGCATAGCTTAAGACAAGGATGTCCATCGTGAGATGGAATCTGAAGGAAGTTGGCGGCCAAACTCCGGTCTGACGAACAGAAACTACATATAAGGCATATGCTTGTGGGTAAGTTTGCAATACAAAACGAAGCCCAAAACTATTCGAAACAAGTGGTGTAAATGTAGCAGATAGATGGAGTGAAAGATTGCGTTCTTACCCGGGGAGATCTGATAGGTAAGTTGTGGATATGAATTTAGAAATAACAACCCATACAGTGATGTATGGCTGAACTATCAGAAGTCAGCAGACGTCATAGTACCATGCAAAACGCGTTAGCGTGGGAAGGACTGAACAATAGGAGGTTTTGGAATTTTGAAGGATACGAGAAAATATGATAAAAGCAGACAACTTCATAAAGAAGGCTCTCTACGAGAGAATAGAGTGGAACTCGAAGGTAATGTAGAAGTGCATAGTATTTCCTCTATGTCAGAAGAAGGAAGAAACGATGTGAATGAATATGATAATGGTTTACTCGAGCAGATATTATCGAGAGATAATATGAATAAAGCATATAAAAGAGTAAAAGCCAATAAAGGAAGTCATGGGATTGATGGTTTGACAGTAGATGAACTTCTACATTATCTAAAAGAGCATGGACAAGAATTAAGGCAATCATTATTAGAAAGTAGATATAGACCTCTAGCCGTAAGAAGGGTAGAAATACCAAAACCTGACGGTGGAATTAGGCTACTTGGAATACCTACTGTATTAGATAGAGTTATTCAGCAAGCGATATCACAAACTCTAATACCAGTATATGAAAAGAAATTTTCTGATAATAGTTACGGTTTTAGACCTTTAAGAAGTGGAAAACAAGCTGTTGAAAAATGTAGGGGATATATTAATGCTGGACATACATGGACGGTGAATATAGACCTTTCTAAATACTTTGATACGATAAATCATGATAAATTAATAAGGATACTATCGGAAGATATTAAAGATAGTAGAGTAATTTCTCTGATACGAAAGTATCTACAAAGTGGAGTGATGATAAATGGGGTATTTATGAATACAGAAGAAGGAGCACCTCAAGGCGGGCCTTTGTCCCCATTATTAAGTAACGTAATGTTACATGAACTCGATGTAGAACTAACAAAACGAGGACTAAACTTTTGTAGATATGCTGATGATGCGAATATATACGTCAAAAGTGAGAAATCAGCAAATAGAGTAATGAAGAGTATTACGAGATTTATTGAGGAAAAGTTAAAGCTTAGAGTGAATAAAGAAAAGAGTACAGTAGATAGACCTTGGAAACTTAAATTTTTAGGATTTTCATTTTACCGAGCAAAAGGTGAATACAGAATGAGAGTTCCTCAAAAACCTATAATCAAATTCAAAGCAAAGCTAAAAGAATTAACTTCAAGAAGTAATGCGATGAGCATGAAATATAGGTTTATGAAACTTAAGCAAGTGATAGTTGGATGGATAAATTATTTTGCTATTGCAGACATTAAAAGTATTCTTAAAACACTTGATGAATGGTTAAGGCGAAGAATTAGAATGTGTTTTTGGAAACAATGGAAAAAGATTAAAACAAAATATGGGAACCTTGTTAAATTAGGAATACCAAACAATAAAGCTTTGCAATATGCAAATACAAGGAAAGGCTATTGGAGAACATCCAATAGCCCTATATTAAACAAAACATTGACCAATAAATACCTTAAAAATATAGGATTAGTTTCTATATCTGAGACATATTTATTAAAACATTAATTTCTATTGAACCGCCGTGTACCGAACGGTATGCACGGTGGTGTGAGAGGTCGCTAAATAAATTAATTATTTAGCTCCTACTCGATTTGTTATATATCTATAAATGAGCGAAACGATTCCTGAAGAAATTATTAGTGATATATTGATGATGTTTTTAAATTGGCAAGAAGAAGGTAATACTGTAGAAAGTATTGAGTGCATAAGGTAAGAAAAGCGGGTATAATAAAGTAAGCTAAGTATGTCTATAATTCTAATGGTAACTTACGTATTAAACTTAAATTTTATAAAAAAATAAATATTTATTAACCGTGAAAAATAGAAAAATGAGGGAGTGGCAGTAATGTCTTCAGATCAAGCATGTAATTAAACTCACTCATTTCAATTTAGAAGAGATAATAAGTTAGAAGATTTAAAGCCTAAAAAATATATTTCTATAAAGAAGGTATGTATTAATGAATGAAAATAATATTGTAATCGGTAAAAAATATAGACATTTTAAAGGCAATGAGTATTTAGTGCTTTATGTAGCAAAACACTCAGAAACGCGTGAAGATATGGTGGTTTATCAGGCCCTTTATGGAGAAAGAGGAATATGGGTTAGACCATTAAGTATGTTTTTAGAGAAAAAAGAAGTTGATGGTAAAATGGTAAATAGATTTGAAAAGATTGATAACGAACTGGAATTAGCCGAAGAAATGCATCACAGTAGTTGATGTTATTAAGGTTGAAAACCAAATTAGTGGCATAGATGTGAAAGGTAAACCACTTCAGTAATGAAGTGGTTTGTTAATAAATATTTTTATTTAAAATTTAATTATTCCTATAGAATTTAAGAAAATAATTAAAAGAAGGATTGGTGATATAAATTTAATAAATACATATATAATGTTTAACACAGAATCGTTATTTAAAGTTCCTTGATTTGATAGTTCTAGTTTGAAATCTTCCTTTTTAGTAAAGTATCCAACGTAAATCGCTATTAAAAGCCCACCTATTGGAAGTAATATATCTGAAGATAAGTAGTCAAAGGTATCGAAAAATCCTCTCTGGCCTATTATATGAATATTAGCAAGGGTACTCGTGGGATGAGCCGATAATGTTGCGAGAATTCCAAACACCATCATTATGCTTGTTGTAAATAACACAGCTTTCGTTCTACTCATACCCTTTTCTTCTGTAAAATACGCAACTGGGACTTGAACCATAGATATCAGTGCTGTTGTAGCGGCTATTGCAGTTAAAAAGAAAAATGCGACTAATAATACACTGCCAAAAGGTATTTTTGAGAATACAAGTGGTATAGTCATAAATAAAAGACCAGGACCTTCACTAGGTTTTAGACCAAAAGAGAATACGGCTGGGAATATTGCAATTCCTGCCAATATTGAAATTAGTGAGTCAGATAAGGCAACCTTAACTGAAGTTGCTATCATATTATTATCAGGTGTAAAATAACTTCCATAAGTAATCATTGTTCCCATTCCGAGGGACAGTTTGAAAAAGGCTAGACCAAGAGCTGCTAATATAACACGTCCAGTTAATTGCGAAAAATCCACATGAAATAAAAATTTTAATCCTTGTGATGCACCTGGAAGTGTTAATGCCCTTGCACCACATATAATAATTAGTATGAATAATACAGGCATAAGTGTCTTTGTTATTCTTTCAATTCCATTTTTAACTCCTGCAATTAAGATTATTGAAACTACGATGAGAACTATAAATTGCCATACTATTGGAGACAGTGGTCCAATTAAGGTTGACATGAATTTTGCCGAAGCAGTACTAGAAGTAACCCCCCTAAAATCGCCCTTTATTGCCTTGAATACATAGGAATAAACCCATCCTGCAACACAGCTATAAAAAAATGCTATTAGAAATGCTGTAGATGTCCCCATTAATCCAATAGTTTTCCAGCCTTTAGCAGCATTTAATTTTTTAAAAGCTCCGACTGCATTTTTCCTTGATTTTCTTCCAATGTAAAATTCACATGCCATAATGGGAATACCAACTAATACAACACATAAAAGATATACTAAGAGAAAAGCTCCTCCACCGTTAGACCCTATTAAATAAGGGAATTTCCATATGTTACCTAAACCTACGGCTGAACCTAATGTTGCAAAAAAAATTGCAAATCCTGTAGAAAACATCTCTCTTTTATTTTTCTCTGCCACTGCATATCACTCCTCTTTATCTTTAATTAAACAATTATCTGTACTACAAAATTAGAGTACTGTTTAAATGATATCAAATTTATTTAAAAGGTAAAATTAATTTGTATCTGTTACTTTAACACCTTAGCACGTACATTTAAATATATCAATAAAAAAGTATTATTACGGAACGTTATTTTTATTTATTATTTCTCTTATTAGTGTATATATTCATATCTTATGAAGGTGTACAGACAAAGCAAATTAAGATAAAACACCGATATAAAAAGTAAAACAATATGATATTACCTATTTATATAGTAATAAAACAACTGAAAAATATATCCTAGTTACATCATCTACCAATGGAAATGCAACAGATATAATACTTAAAACTGATGAATCTGTAATGATAGGGGGCTTTTTCGGAACTGATAAGGCAATAACACTCGCTCAGTTTAAATCCCTAGTGAATAAAGGAGAAGTTAGGTACGTAATGATAGGCGGCCAAGGTGGCGGCTCAAGTAACGAAATCATGACCTGGGCTAAAAAGGCCGGTAAAATCGTTAAAGAGAGTGAATGGAAAGATTCTACAAATTCAAAAAATCAGCAACCTGATGGTGGAAGTTCCGAAGAGTTATATGATTTAAAAGCTGCCGATACTACAAAATAACAAACTTATGTATTAGGATAACGCCATAAAACAAAAAAAATCTAGTTTTAATCCACCATTTACTATGCAGTAGAACTGTATTAGGTACATGGTGGTTTTTTATTCTTATTTACATTTAATTCATATAATGATACTGTTATGACACACTATAACAAGAAGGTCTATATGATTAATTCATAAAGTTTTCATGTTAAAGACTATTATAGACTCTGAAAAATAGCTTTACTCTGGAGGAGGAAACAATATGTTTAATTATATAAACAAAAATATCATTAAGAATATCTTCTTTATACTACTGGGAAGTTTGATATCTTCACTCGGAATTAATTTGTTTATTTCCAAAGCCAAACTTCTAAGTGGTGGTGCAACTGGTATATCGTTAATTATCCAATATTTATTTAAATTTCCTGCTGGATATACTATACTCTTATTAAATATTCCGTTATTAATACTAAGTTATAAATATCTTAACAAACGATTTACTATTTTTTCAATTATAGGTATAATCTCATTTTCTTTGTTCTTAATTTTAACTGCTCCTTTAAAAGAACTGATTGGCACAAACGATACGTTACTATTATGTTTATACGGTGGAGTATTAAATGGAATTGGCATAGGAATAATATTCAGCAATCACGGTTCCGGAGGAGGAGCCAACATTGTTTCAGCTTTGATAAAAGTAAAGCATGATAACTTTAATATAGGACAAATATCATTTTGTGTTAATATGATAATTGTTTGTATCGGTACTTTCTTTTTTGGAGTAACTAGCGCGTTGTATACTATAGCTTCTATGTATATAACGGCTGAAGTTACCGATAGAATAATTCATGGAATGAAAAAACAAAAATTAGTTCTTATTATTACTACAAAAGAAAAAGAAATTTGTAGTGGAATTTTGTATAAAATGCATAGAGGAGTTACTTTTTTATATGGAGAAGGTGCATATACTGGTAATCATCAAAAAATATTATTTTGTACAGTAGCACTCCATCAAATTCCTGAATTAAAATTAATAATTAAAGAAATAGACAATAATGCTTATATGATAATAGTTGATGCTTCAGAGGTGAGAGGTAAAGGATTTAAAAACGATTTAATATAGTAGTAACCACTCCAACAGTAACTGGCTGCCTTTCTTAGGTAGCCTTTTTATATAACTTATCACATAAAGTTCACATATTAATTTGATACTGCTGATACAATTTACCCTTATAATTTTAATTGTGGAGAAACATTTAATAATTAAAGTGAAGGGAATGATAATAATGAGTAATGGAATTATTTTTTCTGTAATAGTGCCTTTGTATAATGAAGAACTTGTTATAAATGAGAGTTACAAAAGATTAAAATCCGTCATGGATCGAACACTTGAAAATCATGAAATTTTATTTATTATAAACCATTAATGATTACTGGCTACTTTGGAGCATTTGCAGGTTTAATAGGTACTATTTTATTAATTAGTAGTATTACAACCTCACCGTTTAAGCAAAGCAATATATTAAATTTAGGTCTAATACTTTCCATTAACTTAATTATGTTTGGCATTATGTTTTGCTTTCTCGCTATTATAGGGCAATATATTGGAAGAATATCTGATGAGAGTAAAGACAGACCTTTATATATAATTGCAAGTACAATAAGTTACAATGAACTTAAAAATAGTGTGACTTTTAAAGGTAATTGAGGATAGTATTGTGGATATGAAAGGTATAGAAAGTTTAATTGCTGATTTGATACTACAGCTACTAAGCTATGTGGCAGGGGACAATAAATATCAGAGAAGTTTTCACCAGCAAGATACTCCTTTGTTACATAAAAATATTATAAACACCTGAGCGGTATCAAAGATGTGGGTTGAAACATATATTGTTACGAGAAAATAATTAAAATTGGAGATGGGTTTTATTAAAGGAATAGATATATCTAGTTACCAACAAAATGTAGATTTAAAAAAAGTAAAAAACAGTGGAATAGAAATAGTTTATATTAAAGCCACGGAAGGAATCAATTATAAAAATCCACTGTTACAATCACAATATAGTGGAGCAATTGAAGCAGGACTTAAAATTGGGTTTTATCATTTTTTAAGAGCAAATGATCCAATATTAGAAGCAAAACATTTTCTAAGTGTTATAGAAGGGCTTTCATCCGATTGTAAATACGTTATAGATGTAGAAGTGGCATTAGGGCAAACAGTAACTAAGACAAGCTCTAATGTAAGACTTTTCGCGAATTATCTAATATCAAATAATAAGGAAGTATGCATTTATACAGGAGATTATTTTTACGCAAACAATTTAAATAGCTCAGTTAAAGATATACCTTTGTGGGTGGCTCATTATGGAGCAGCAAAGCCCGATGTAATTAATTATATAGGATTTCAATATTCAAGCTCTGGGGGAGTAGACGGAATAAATGGACCTGTTGATTTAAATGAATTTAAATCTGATATATTTATTAATTCAGTCTCACATGTACCTGTAAATATTGTTGTAGTAGCTTTTCAACATGCTGTCAACATACTCGGATTAAAAGATAAAAACGGGGACAAGCTTGTTGAAGATGGCATCAAAGGTACACATACTAATGAGGTTGTAGCTAAGACATTTGTTACTAGAGGCGCCCATAATGAACTTGTAAGGTGGATACAGCAGCGACTTATTGCATTAGGATTTAGTTGTGGTAAAACAGGATCTGATTCAAATTTTGGATTGAACACATTATTATCTGTTCAGCATTTTCAGGCTTCAAGAGGGTTAAAACCAGATGGAATTGTCGGGCCAATAACCATAATACAACTTTTAAAATAAAAAGTAGTTTTTATGAATGTAACTCAACAGTATTGTGTTGCATTCATAAATTATAGCAAATGGGTATTTAATTTCTTATTTTACTTGTTTATGCCAAATTTATTAGGGAAGGGTCTCTTCCTTCACTTGGTTGCTATTTTTTAATTATTTTGAGCTAAACCCCTAACAAATATATTTCTTTCTTTTAATGCCTATTTTATCCATATTAATCATTTTTTCTATAATTTCCTTAGCTAGTGGCACTTTACAACTAGTTTTATTCATTAAAGCATTAACTTTACCTATATTAAAAGCAACCTTTAATGCTTTTTCATTTAATTCTGTTATATAAGTTCCAACATCTATTACAAACCCATTCATAGTATATTTAACCCTATTCTTTTCATTACGTATATTTGCTTCTATATTATTTAAAAGATATTCTATTTCATTAATATCAATTAGATTATCCTCTGCTACAGATATATAAATGCTATATGTACTCCAACCACAAGCTGCAATCAGTTCATTTTCAGATGTTATCCATTCCTTTGCAAGTTCTACTGCATAATCACTTCCGGCTGTTACAGTTGCAACTATATATTCCGCAATTGGATAACAATAAGCTTTATCTATCCACCCTTCTAGTTCTTCCTTTGACATGCTTTTAGGATTTATAGATAATGCTGCTAAATACATAGCATCATAAATCCCTGTTTTATATAATTCTTTCGCCAAATCATTATTTTTCTTTACAAACTTAACTAACTTTTTCAAATCAGCTATTTTAGCTCCAAAGAATGGTTCGCATATTCCATGATTAGACAATACATTTTTTATTTGAGGTGTCCCAAATGCTTCTATTTTGTTTACTATTTCATTTAACTCCATAAAGTCCTCCTAAATTATTTTATATTCTCAAAAGTTTATTTCTTATTTTCCTTATTAATATCAGCGTAATCAACCATATTATTAAACATCCTCAGTGTGGCATTGATACTCATTATCAATTATATTTTACTGAATAAAACATAATCTGTCAAATATATTAAAAAAATATTAACAATAAAAGTTTTAAATTAATTAAAATGGAGTTCCTGGTTTTTGTGAGATTCAGCGACGATAAATCACTTAAAGATTGTACCATATAATAATAGCTATCTTAAACTATATTTTATAGAATTGGGTAAGCTATAGTATACACTTATTAATACAGTGTAATTTATATATTTGAAGGGAGAATACTTATGAATAATAAAAATAAAAACGCTAATGTAAGCAGTAGCACTAGTGGCGCCACATTACAATCAAGTAAAGAATCAACTGGTTTTAAGGTTGGTTCAGTAAAAGTGCTAAGTAATGAACAATCTTATGCATCAAAGGACGATCCAAGCACTGATATGTCTACTATGACTAATAATATTAAATTTAGCACTCCAGAAGATGTAAAAGAATTTAATGAACGTTCAGAAGCTATTATAGCTGCAGGTAAAAAATAAACTAAGTATTAGATTAAGAGGATAAATATAAATTATGGATATAAAAAAGTTGAAGAGATTAAAGCTGATGCCATATATGAAATTAATCAAATGGTGGCTCTAATCGATGATCAAATGGAAGAAATGGTATTTTATAGTGAGTATGGTTTTTATGAATGGTAGGAAGTCACCTTGGAATTATATTTTACAAAGGAAATTCCAATAAAGTACTGCATTGGGCATTCGTCCTAATGCAGTATTTTATTTATACATCAAGTCTAATAAGATATTTGCATAATATGATAATGTATCCTTTTCAACAATCAATAATTTTGCTGGTAGGTACCCTTTCATATCCCGTGAATATAATAATATCATAGAATTTATTTAGGAGGATTTATTTTGGAAGAAAAAATAAAAGATAGTAAACCAACATATCAACCTTGCCCATTTATGTTGCAACAACCTATGGATTATACTGGTATGATGGGACAAATGTCTATGAGTAATCCAACAGAAAGAGAAGAAGATGAAGACTTTCTTGTAAGACAACACGGTCACGGAGGGGGCGGTGGACATTTTGGACATGGTGGTAACTTCGGTCACGGTGGTGGACTTTTTGGTGTCTTTGATTTTTTTCCATTCTACCTTTATCCTTATCCATATTATGATTATGATTACGATTATGATTATGATTATCCAACACCTTATTAAAGAAATTATAAAACAACAAATTGGGCAATCTCCTAAGAGACTGCCCTTTAAGTTATTCTGCTACTGTTTGATTAACTATCAAAGTTGCAACTAGCTTAAATGTAGAAAGCTATAAAACAACTATTAACTTTCCAATATCAATTGGTAACTAAACGATGTTCAAATAAAATATCCAATAAGCGCACTCCATATAATTATTAACCTATGTTCATTATATGGTCAGTATAAACAAAATTTGAATAGGGTAATATAATATAGTCGATATAAAATACAAAGGCGATTAACATATCTATCTATTCGTGATATTAACTTATGGATATATCAATGAGTTTAGTTATTTATTAATTCATCCATAGTACTGCATAGGATTGGTACCAATCATAAATAAAAATGAATTTTGTAAATAGTTAAGTTAATGGTGGAGGTATTGAATGAAAAAGAAAAAAATATTTTGGATTTTTTCTGCTATTGTCTTGATTGTTACAATATACTGTTTTCTTTTAATTAAAAACTTTTCTAGAACAGGTGATGGTAAGCTTGATACATTATTTGGTGTAATGTCAAAAATAGAAGAGCATTTTAATCCTATTTCACTTAAAGGAAAATCAATATATGAAATGCGTGCAGCATTGCATAAGTCAACAACTATATGGAAATCCAAACCTATACCCTTTTCCAATATAAAAAATATGGATATAAAAACAGATTCAAATCAAGTGCCAGTGCGAATATATACGCCTGACGGCAATGGGAATGAATTGCCTATCATAATTTATTCACATGGCGGCAGTTGGATTAGCGGTAGTATTGATGACTATGACAATGTTTGCAGGAAGCTTTCAAAAAATTCAAGGGCTATAGTTGTATCTGTAAATTATCGTCTTGCGCCAGAAGATCCATTCCCAGCTGGTCTTAATGACGTATATAATGTGCTCCAATGGGTTTATAAATATGCTAAGAGTATTAATGGGGACTCCAGTCGAATATGTGTTGTAGGGGACAGTGCTGGGGGCAACCTTTCTGCAGTAGTTGCACAAATGGCACGTGATAAAGGTGGCCCATACATAATCTCTGAGGTACTAATATATCCATCAACAAACATTTATCAACTAAATACTAAATCTTGGTCGTATTTTGGTATGGATTATAATCTTACAAGGGAAAACTCTGAAAAATTTATATCCCTATACACTCCAAGTTTAGAAGAAAGAAAAAGTGGATATACCTCGCCTTTATTATCTGAAAATTTTAAAGATTTACCAGACACACTCATAATCACAGCCGAATTTGATCCATTAAGGGATGACGGTGAAGCTTACGGTAATAAATTAAAGGAAGCAGGTGTGAATGTAATTTCTACCAGATATAAAGGTGTTACACATGGCTTTATCTCAATGGATAAGATTACGAATAAATCAGATGAGGCTTTAATCGAAATTTCAACATATCTAAAAGAGCAATTTAATAGAAAGCAAATTTAATATTATGCTAAATAAATATTTTTTAATTACTTATATAATTAAACTTTATGGTGAATACATAAATATACAAAATATTTTAAACTAACCGGAAGTAAAGGGCCATGTAATATTAAGTTTTTAAAGCCACTAATGTTTAAAGTATAGTTTTACATTACAGTACTTGGTTAATGTTGTAAGCCAACATAATGGTGTAGATACCCATTTTATAGTATAATGGAGAAGAATCAAATTCCATTTTAAAGTGAGGTTTTTACATGTTTAAGATAATGATAGTAGAAGATGATGTTAGGATAAAAGAAATATTGCTTGAAAATGTAATGAGATGGGGTTTTGATGGAAAAGCCATTGAGAACTTTAATGAGGTGTTTATCGAGTTTTCAAAATACTCTCCACATCTAGTTCTTATGGATATAAACCTTCCTTATTTTGATGGTTTTTACTGGTGCTATAAAATCAGAGAAATATCAAAGGTTCCCATAATATTTGTTTCTTCAAGGAATAACAATATGGATGTAATAATGGCAATTAATATGGGAGGAGATGATTTTATTCAAAAGCCCTTTTCCTTAGAAATATTGATGGCCAAAATAAATGCATTGATAAGAAGAACATATTCCTACGCAGATGCGCAGACTAATGTGCTTGAGTATAAAAACATTGTTTTAAATATGAAGGATAATAGCGTGTTTTTTAAAGATAAGAGGGTAGAACTAAGTAGAAATGAATTTAGCATTCTATATCTACTTATGAAAAATAATGGCAATTTAATAAGCAGAGATAAAATTATGCGAAGTCTCTGGGAGGATGAAAGTTTTGTTGATGATAATACCCTTACAGTGAATATCAATAGACTGCGTAAAAAATTAGAGAATATTGAACTAGAAGACTTAATTAAAACAAAAAAAAGGCAAGGGTATACAATACTATGAGATTTAGAAATTTTTTAAGGGACAGGATATTTTTAATTTTGTTTTATTTTATATTGATGCTATTTATTTCTTCGGTGGTGTATTTTAACAATGAAGTAAAAATAAGTGTTGGCGATATAGCCTATATCAATATAGTAGGGTTTATTATGTTTATACTTTACTTAATATTTGAGTATTTAAAAAATAGAAGATATTATAATGTTATTAAATGTATTATAGATAACCAGAAAGAGAATATTGTTAATTCGTTGCCTATGCCATTAAATTACGAACAAAGGCTATATGGAGAAATTCTTATGAAAGTTAACGAAGAATTCAATTTAAAAACAGATAGATTACATGAAGGGAAAAAAGAAAATGTAGACTTTATAAATTCCTGGGTTCATGAGATAAAAACGCCTATTTCTGCATGTAGATTGGTTATAGAGAACAGTATGTACAAGTCTAAGGAGGAGACCTTAAGTAACTTAGAGGATGAAATAGATCATATAGAGAATTACGTTGAACAAGCATTGTACTATTCACGATTAGATAGCTTTTCAAAGGACTATTTAATAAATGAAATAAATATGCGTAGTCTAATTGTTGGGGTTGTGAAAAAACATGCAAAGGAATTTATAGGTAAAAAAATAAAGATAGAATTAAGTGACTTAGAATTTACTATAGACTCAGATAAAAAGTGGCTTTTCTTTATTTTGGATCAGATTTTATCAAATTCATTAAAATATACAACAAGCGATGGGCTTATTAAAATTAGTGGAGTATTAAAGCACAATGAGAAACAGCTTATTATCCAAGATAATGGAATTGGAATAAAATCTGAGGATATTAATAGGGTTTTTGACAAAGGATTTACTGGATATAATGGACGGGATGATTTTAAAGCCACAGGTATGGGACTCTATCTATCAAAAAATCTTGCTACAAAGCTTGGTCACCATATAACTATTGAATCAATGCATTCTGAATTTACTAGAGTAACAGTTCATTTTCCAAAACTTATAGAATATTATAGGGTTACAAACTAAAAATGTGGTTTGTAGCCCTATTTTTTTAAAACTTACAACAATGTAAGTTTAGAATGGACTTTGTAATGTTACACAATGGATTGGGTATTAGATTTGTTATAAAATAGAATTGTAATAAGCGAAAGGAGCGAAAGGGTTTTAGGGACATTTCAGAAGGAAGTCTCCAACTTTTATAAGTGGGGGTATACTACAACAAAGAGAAATTTCAGTAAAAATCTAAATCTCCTTCTGAAGTCGTTAATATTGCAGCTTCGAAGAGGATAATTTAAGGAGGAAATAAAAATGGAAAATGTATTAGTTGCGAGAAATTTGAAAAAGGTTTACGGCTCAAGGGGGAATGTTTACACTGCATTGAATGGTATAAACCTTGAAATAAAAGAAGGGGAGTTTATTGGAATAATGGGGCCTTCAGGTGCAGGAAAAACTACATTATTAAATATTATATCAACTATAGATAAACCAACTTCGGGAGTAGTAACTATTGATAAGGAAGATCTTGCAAAAATGAATGAAGATAAGTTAGCTTCTTTTAGAAGAGACAAATTAGGCTTTATATTTCAAGATTTTAATTTACTCGATACGTTAACATTAAAAGAAAATGTGGTGCTTCCATTAGCTCTTGCTAGAATAAACATAAAAGATATTGAAGCACGGGCTAGTATTATAGGAGCTACTTTAGGTATAAAGGATATATTCAATAAATATCCTTATGAGGTATCTGGGGGACAAAAACAGAGAGCAGCTGCTGCCAGAGCTATTATTACTAAACCTAAGATTATACTAGCCGATGAACCGACAGGTGCGTTGGATTCTAAATCTTCCACAGAACTTTTACAATCTTTAAGTGATTTAAATGAAACTCAAAGGGCTACTATTATGATGGTAACGCATGATGCCTTTGCTGCCAGCTATTGCAAACGGATAATATTTATAAAAGATGGTTCGCTATTTACGGAGCTTGTCAAGGGCACAACATCACGAAAAGAATTTTTTAAAAAGATACTAGATGTATTGGCTGCCTTAGGCGGGAACTTCGATGAAGTATCAATTTAACTTAGAAAGGATGTGATATACAGATGAATTTATTTAATATTACTTTTAGAAACATAAAGAGAAATTTTCATAACTATTTAATATATTTTGTATCCATGGTATTTTGTATAATGATTTATTATACCTTTACCTCCATCGAGTACAATAAACAGGTTACAGACTTAGCGGCGGATTCTATGAAAGTAAGTACTGCTTTTAATGCAGCCTCCATTGTTATAGCAGTGTTTGTAGCTATGTTTATATGGTATTCAAACTCATTTTTTACTAAAAAAAGAAAAAAGGAAGTAGCTTTATACTCCATGCTTGGAGTTAAGAAAAAGCAGATAGGAAGAATGTTATTTTATGAGAATCTAGTAATGGGAGCGCTGGCACTTGTGGCAGGCATATTAATAGGAACGTTATTTTCAAAATTATTTGTAATGATTTTAATTCATATTATGAGCTTTGATGTAAATGTTAAATTTGCTATATCGTTAAAGGCTATTATTAGCACAATTATAGTATTTTTAGTGATATTTATTATAGCATCCGTGCATTCATATACACTAATTTATAGATTTCAGCTAATAGAACTTTTTAAATCAGAGAAGGTGGCACAGAAGCAGCCAAAAGCTTCACTAATATTGGCTCTACTTTCTATAATTTTTATTGGGACGGGTTATTATATGGCACTAACCTATAAATTTGATGATTTATCTAAATTGTTAGTTATATTAGTTAGTACAGTTATTGGAACTTATATGTTCTTCTCTTCACTTATAGTATTTATTGTTAAGCTTTCTAAGAAAAATAAGGTTAAATATTTTAGGGGCTTAAATATGATAGGTACTTCGCAGCTTTTATATAGAATAAAAGCTAATGGAAGATCTTTAGCTACTATTGCAGTGCTTAGTGCAACAACTATTACGGCTATGGGAACCGCAGCATCGCTTTATTATGATCAAGTAAATAGTATAAATAAGTTAACCCCATTTAGTTATGACTATAAGAGCAATGGCAAAACGTTAGATGAACAAATTGATCAGATCATAAATAAATATCCGAATAATAAAATTAAAAGTTCTACTAATAGCGAATTTTTAATTATAGATAGTAAATGGCCTGAGATATCAAAGATGAAAATGCAGCCATTAACAAATTCAAAATCCTTTATTATATCAGAAAGTACTATGAAAGAATTATCAAAAGCAAGAGGAATAGATTACAATATATCTTTAAATTCAGATGAAGTATTATTTTTTATGCGGATGTATTCAGATAAGATGATGGAGAATCCTGTTGGGAGGAATATACAGCTTAAAATAAAGGATAGAACAGTTCCCTTAAAAATAAAAGATTTCAAAGAGAGCCTTCTAACTAATTCAATTGATATAAATGATTCATTTATGCAAGATACCGTAGTTGTAAAGGATGAGGTTTACAATAAATTATATGATAAAGATAAGGTTATAAAAAGAAGATTTATAAATATTGAAAATCAGAAAGAAAGTAAAAAGCTTACATCAGAAATAGAAACAGCACTAGGTAGTAAAGAGGCCCTATCATCATATTATAAGAGCTACATACATACTATGACTAGTATGGGTATTATAATATTTTTAGCATCATTTATAGGGTTTGTGTTTTTGATATGCACTGGAAGTATAATATTCTTCAAACAGCTGTCAGAGGCTGGTGAGGATAAGGACAAATACGATATACTAAAAAAAATTGGTGTGAAAAAATCAGAAATAAGGATTTCTATAGCAAAGCAAATGATTTTTATATTTGCACTACCTTTAGTTGTTGGAATAACACATAGTATTATTGCATTAACAATTCTGCAAATTATGCTTAGCTCGAGCTTAGTATATCCCCTTCTTATAACTGTGGGAGTATACACTCTGATTTATTTAATATATTATATATTAACTGTTAATTCTTATTGGAAAATAGTTAATGTAAAAGCATAAAAATTGATTGGAGTATCAAATTTATACTTACATGTTGTATGGAAATCGTAAGAAAAAATTAAGAAATATTGAAACATTGTAAGAAAAATAGCCTACATACTAATAGTTGTTAGATGTTGGTAAATAATTTTAACAATTAAGCAAAATGTAATGTATATATCAAGAAGTTTAAAGTATGGTAATAAATATGTAACTGGTTTTAAAATCAAAAATGACTTTCCAAAACCAGTTACACTTAGAAATTTGTTAACTCATACTGCAGGCCTTGATGATAGATTGCCACTTTACTATAAAAGTATAGGTGATAAATTTTATGATTCTGTTGAACCCTTAGGAGAACTTTTAAAAAGAGATCTTCCACCAGTTATCAGAAAACCAGGAAGCTTATTTCCAGCATATACATTATTAATTATTTGATAAAAAATAAACTCTTACTCAGATGGAAAGTAAGTTATTTTTCGCCGATACATATATAGGTATATTTTGTTGACTTATGCCAGCTGATATTTCTAAACTTTCTTTCATTAAACATTTTTGTGATTTCAATTTCTGAATATATTCTTACATCACCACCATCACTGAATTTAATAAAAACATTCATAATCTGCCTTATTGGAGTAAACATCCACGTATCGCAAAGAATAAATTTACCCTGTGGTTTTAATACCCTATGAATTTCATCTAAAGCTTTTAATGGGTTAGGATAGTGGTGAAAGGATTCCGTACATATCACTACATCAAAGCTATTGTCTTTATAAGGTAGATTTTCCGAATCACCTTGTATTAGTTCTGCTTTTTCTTCTAATTTTTGCCTTGCGATTGTTAGCATTTCATCTGATAAATCCAGCCCATAAGCATGTATATTAGGCTTTTGTTCTAATAATAAAGCTAAAACACTGCCTGTACCACATCCTAAGTCTAAGATTGTGTCAAACTCTATTTCAGATAATACTTTTATAACGTTAGGATAACATTCTCTTGGATACTTACTATAATTACTTTCATCATATACTTTAGCTTGCATATTGAAATTTTGTTTTGATTTCTCCTTATAATCTTTCATAGTTCACCTCATTTATTATTTTTAAATAAATATAAGTAAATTCAGTCATTTTTACAAGTGTTAACTAAATTATAGTTCATTTAATTACTAATTATAACATAAATTTCAATTATAAGGGATTGAATTATTTAACAAGTGGTTCTCTGCCTTTGTAAACTCATACAATAGCTTTAACCATAGCCATTGTATGAAATTTAAGTTACAAAATTCTTATTAAAGTTTTCGGATAGGTGAACCAACTATCGAACAAAACATAGGTTCCAGGTATGGTATAAGCTACCGCTTGCTTTAGTAGGTCAATCATTACATCTGGTGATTTTTTTCAGCTGTTGCTCCGCTTAAAAGGAGTCATTTAATCTTGTGAAAGTATTTTTTCACAATCTCAGTCTATAATAGCAATTAAGATCATTTTAAATGATTTTACCTAAGTAAACGTATTAACTACCCATTTGAGAAGTTGCTAAGCCTTTGTATATCATAGTATAGTTTTAACATAGATTGAAATTATGAGATATTTTAGGAGATGAAAAAACATATGGGGTCAGATATTATAGTAGGAGTTATCGGTAGTGTATTAATAGCTATGGGGTTAATGGGATTTAAAAAAGACATGACATTACTAAAGATGGAATTCGAAGGAACAAAAATGGAAACTGAAAAAACAAAAAAATGTAATTGGCTAAAAGTATTATACGTATAATTCATAAAACAAGAAAAGTTTAGCAATTCCGCTAGGCTTTTTCTTATTTACAAATATATTTTGATTTTCTATATTTAATGTTTTAACTTATTCTGATTTTTAAGTTTTATTCTTGATCTAGTAGTTTAATAATCTCGTCTTTATCTGAATTTTTCTAACTGTTTTTTTATTGTTTATAAACATCTTCCATTCGGACATCATAAATTACTCGGAGTACAGTGCCAATTATGCTTGCCATTACAACATTTATAGCTCTAAATACATTTGGTTTTTCGGTAATAGAACCATAAATATAATTGTTATAAAAACACTAATGTTGGTAATTTTAATTAATATATAAGTATTTTTGCAGATATAACATACTATTACTTTTTTCTAAATGCTTACCATGAAAAATTTACAATATTATATATATTGTGTTTAATACAATATATTATGGTATTTAACTTTAATGAAGGGTGATGAGAAATGAATTTTATATTATGTAGTTGTGTAATTGGAATTTTTATAATAGTATTCATAGTGGTTAACTTTAGAAATAAATCAAAGAAGCCAAAATTTTCTTTAGATAAAGATGAGGACAAGATAGAAATTGATACTTTTTCAAATATTATTGTTAGTCCTATTAAAATATATAGATCTATTGGATATGCTTTTAGAGGAAATCATTATTTAAAATTAGGTAAATATAGTGATGCTTTACACGATTTATTAGAATCAATTAGACTTGTCCAACTCCCTGCGATAAACATGGGTTTAATGGGTGAGTTGTTTTGTGCAGTTAACGAATATAACAGAGCATTTAAATACTTTTCAAAAGCGGTTAACTTTAAGCCTAAGTCTAGTTCAACGCATTTATCTTTGGGGTTATTTTATTTCCGCACGAAAGAGTATAATAAAGCTATTGAAAGTTTTAATACATCACTAAAATGTAAAAACAACAAAAGAAACAAGAAAGTAATATATGCTAGTTTAGGAGTAACCTATATTCAACTAAAAGAGTATGATAAAGCTAGTAAAACTCTATCTAAATCATGGGATATAGAGCCAGAAAATTATTCGGCTTGTATAGGTTACGCTAATCTACATAGGATAAAGGGAGATTTTTTACTAGCAAAAGATTATGCTTTAAAAGCTATAAATCAAAACGCTCATGAATATGGTTTTTATAAAATATTGGCAGAAATAAATCTTATGGAGAATAACTACATAGATTTTTATAAAAATTTCAAAACATTTTTAGATAGAAAATTTTTTAATTTCGATTACGAATATATTAAAGATTCTATTTATGATAAAGTTAGAAATGAGGATGAATTTAAATCATTAATAGAAAAAAAAATGGAAAATATAACTCTCTTTAATGACCTAAATTGTTTTATAGATGATGATAAACTTCTTTCTTATAAAAGATATAAAAAACAAAAAAGTATTTATTATATAAAGATAGTATGCGTTGTGTTATTAATAATACTAGCCATATTATCAATAATAAAACTATATAAAATGGGTAAAAGCTAAGAATGAGATTGTCTTAAAAGATGATATACTAATCACTTTTTAAGATAACCTTTTTAATTTATAATAGTCTGTTGCATATGTAACAGACTATTACTATAGTCCAAGGACTTAATATAGAAAATTTACAACATATAATTGAAAGTGATAAAAGGTGATAAAAAATGAAGTTTGTTTTATTTATTTGTATAGCAGTATTAGTTGTAATTTTTATAAAAATATACATGCGTGTTACATTTAGAAATAAATTAAAAAAGGCAGCAAATTTTTCAGATAAAGGTGAAAATATTAAAGCAATCGATATTTATTCAAATATTATTGACAGTCATGGTAAAGTTAAAAGGGCTAAAGGATATGTTTATAGAGGAAATTGTTATTTGAAAATGGGTAGATATATTGATGCTTTACACGATTTATCAGATTCTATTAGAGTTGTTCAAATACCAGATATAAATATGGTATTAATGGGTGATTTTTTTTGTGCAGTTAAAAAATATAGTATAGCCTTTAAATACTTTTCAAAAGCAGTTAAATTTAAGCCTAAGTCTAGTATGACGCATTTATCTTTGGGGTTGTTTTATTATCGGACGAAACAGTATAATAAAGCTATTGAAAGTTTTGATAGAGCACTTGAATATAGACATAACAAGTGCATTATATATGCTCACTTAGGATCAACATATATTAAACTAAAAGATTATGATAAAGCAGGTAGCAACCTGTTGGAATCATTGGAAATAAATCCTGGAAATTGCACTGCTTGTATAAGTTACGCTAATTTACTTAGGATAGAGGGAGATTTTTCACAAGCAAAAGAATATATCTTAAAAGGTATAAATACAAACGCTCATGAATATCGTTTTTATAAAATATTGGCAGAAATAAATCTTATAGAGGATAACTACATAGAGTTTTATGAAAATTTCAAAATATTTTTAAATAAAAAGCCTTTAAATTTTGATTACAAAGAAATTCAAGATTCTATTTATGATAAAGTTAGAAATGAAGACAAATTTAAATCGTTAATACAAATAAAAATGGAAAATATAATTCTCTTTAATGACCTAAATTGTTTTATAGATGATGATAAACTTCTTTCTTATAAAAAATATAAAAAGCAAAGGCGGATTTATCATATAAGAAAAGTATTCCGTGTGTTATTAATAAGTCTATTTGCATTAATAATGTTATTAATAATTCTATTTGTATTTGTATTCCATTGTCTTACTGTGTAAATAATTTTGTGTGTTGTGGTCTTAATCATAAGCGAAAAACATCTGCTTAGATGTTTTTTTATTTACCGAAATTAAATGATAATATTAAAGGGTCTTTAAATTTTTTATAGAATTATATTTACATTGAAATGTCGGAATTAATTAGGAATGTTAAGAAAATAGGATTAGATATAGATTGAATTAAAAAAAGAAAAGCTTCTGTCTAGAGAAAATTTGCCTTGAATATAAAAATCCCACCAATCATAGTTTTCTCATCCTACAATTGGGGGGATTTCGCAATGACCATTTTTAGGGGTTCAGTTTATAGGAAAGGTAGGTTGTCCAACTAATATTAATATTTTCTATGAAAGTTTATCAGTATAAAGAAAGGTTTTAGACACTTGATTACCGTTCTCATATGTTATTCTAAATACATTTACTTTCTTTCCCACAATTTCATTAACAATATCATATTTTTTATTGTTAAGAATTGAATTTGAGTAGATACTAAATGTTACATTTTTGTTATGTACTGCAGATTCTATATATATAGGATAAGCAGTAGTATTTTTAAACCTATAATCGAGAGAACCGTAGGCAACTGTAGCATCCAATCCTGCACCAATATAGCTAGAATGCATTGTATGCGGATATCTTTCTACAGATGTTAAATTAGTTCTAAGTACTGCATTATAAAGTGTAGTTGAAACTTGGCATACTCCACCACCTATGCCATCTACATATTTGTCGCCTACAATTTCTTTTGATGTTTTATATCCTCGTTCAGAAGTTCTATCACCTACTACATCATTAAAACTAAAAACATCTCCCGGCATAAGTAGCTTCCCATTTATAGTATTAGAAGATACTCTAATATTTTCTGAACGATTTTCATTTGAATTTCTAAAGTTAGTTGTAACACTAGATATTTCAGCATTTATACCTTTTAAATCATTTTCTTTAATTTTAGGTTCAACTTTTTTTAATTTAGATTCGATTACTAAATTTTGATCTTTTTCAATAGTATTAACTTTGTTAATTATAGCTTTTTTTAAACTGGCAGAATCAACACTAAGACCATATTCATCTTCAGTTATAACTAATTGACCTGAATTGTTTCTGAAAATAGTTGCATCTATTGCATTTTTATTGTTGTCCTTAGCAATATCTTTAAGTAAGGTATCTAGAATGGCATAATTGTAGGTATATTTAACATCAAAAGTTTGCTTGCCAGGAGACGTTATAGCAAAATAATTTTTAAATAAATTCTCTTTTCTACCAATATCGTAAGCTTTATTAATGACAACATTGTAATCCTGTTTTATTCCAAGTTTTGATGTATGGACGGTATAGTGTTTGTCATTAAGATTTATTGTTATATCTTTTTTAGCAATAATATTATTACGATTTTTAATAATAGCATTTTTCGCTTCATCCTTAGTCATGCCACCTAAATTTATATCCTCCACCCATACCTCGGGATAGATCTTTAAGTCGTATTTTGATATAGTAGAATACATAATAATTAATTGGACTCCTATTAGAGACACAATTATTCCTACTATAATCAAGGTTGTTCTTAACCTTTTTTTTCTTTTTTTGCTTGCTTTTGACATAATATTTAAACTCATGTTTTTTGCACCTCTCCTTACAATTATTGTTTTTCGACTATAATCCGTATATTAATACATATTTTGTTGCAACTAAGTACATTATAACTGATTTTTGATAGAGAGTTATTACAAAGAAGTTACTTTTATTTTTAATTTTTTATTCATTCTACTATTTATAGTTATACTGATGTATATTAGTAGTTGATAGTTATTTTTGAATATAAAATTAGTTGTAAAGATGAAAGTATTACTTATTAATGGAAGTCCTAAGGCTAAAGGATGTGCTTATGCGGCTTTATGTAAACTAAATAATGAAAGGGTGTTTTTGATGATTTATTCTTTAGAAAATTCAACAATTAAAATAACGGCTAGCGCTCATGGTGCAGAACTACATTCAATAACTGGAAAAAAAGAAGGAACAGAGTATCTGTGGAATGGAGACCCAAACTATTGGAAATATCATTCACCAATTTTATTTCCAATAGTCGGAAAGCTAGTTGATTCAAAATATAAAATTGATGAAAAGCTATATGAATTGCCATCTCATGGATTAGGTAGGATATCAGATTTTAAATTTATATCACAAACTAATGATTCAATTACTTTTGAACTAAAATATTCTGAGGATACTATAAAAAGATATCCATATAAATTTTCTTTACTTATTAATTACACAATTGAAAAGAATACAGTTAAAGTAACGTATAATGTTATAAATTTAGATAATAAGGATATATCATTTTCAATTGGTGCACATCCTGCATTTATGTGTCCTATTGAAAAAAATGAAAAATTAGAAGATTATTACCTTGAATTTAATAAGAAAGAAACAAGTGATATTATGGAATTAACTAAAGATGCTTATTTTTCACATAAGAGAAAAGAATGTTTAAAGGATACTGATATCATGATACTATCAAAAGAGTTATTTAAAGATGATGCTTTAGTATTTGATGATTTGAAATCTGATAAAATAACTATAAAATCAAAAAATCATGAAAAGTCGGTATCAGTAGAATTTAAGGGATTCCCTTACATGGGAATATGGTCACCAAAAGGCAGAGCACCATTTTTATGCATAGAACCTTGGTTTGGACATGCAGATTATGAAGATTTTACTGGTGAATTTAAAGATAAAGAGGGCTCGATTTCATTAACTATTGGAGAAGAGTTTACATATAGTTATAAGATTTCTATTGTAGAATAATACATGCTAATAAATGCATAGGTTGTTACAAGAAAAAAATAAGCCCAAGACTAGGGAGGCCGCTGAAAAAAGCACTCTTTATTTAGTAGAGTTTTCAAGCTTGAATAGAAAAAGCATGAGATGTCCATATTTTGGATATATCATGCTTTTTATTTTATAATTAAGTTTTAAAAGCCCTATTTCCTGCTTTTCAACTTAATTATTCTCTTTAGATTCACAGTGAAGATTGATAATGCACCTTGCATTTGCATGCTAATTAAGCCTGACGATATTGCTACATCATAGCTATGTTGGTGCTTAAGTTCACTGTTTTTAGCCTCTATCATATAACGTTCCCTAGCTCGTTTTTTAAAATATTCACTTTTTTCGAACTCTATTTGATCTTTGTGAGTATTTGACTTTATTGAAACTGAATAAGTTTTAGATTTAGCGCCTTCTTTATAACACCCATCTTTATGAACACAATTTTTACACTTTTCTACATTAAAATAGTAGGTTAGCACTTGATTTTTACCAACATTCTTCTTTCCCTGTTTTGCTTTTTTAATAGCCATATGACCTGCCGGACATACAAATAAACCAGCATCTTTATTAAACTCAAATTCATCTTCTTTTTTTCGCATTCCTTGTGAAATTACAGGATTTAGTCTTGAAATTAATGCAATTTTATTTTCTTTTGTATATTCTAGGTTTTTCTTTTCAGAATAAGCTGTATCTCCAATTACTTCATTTACATCTATACCAGCCTCACGGCTTTTTTCTATTAAGGTTATGAGCTCCTTTCCATCACTTTTTTCGCCAGTTGTAATAACAGCTGCTGTAATTAAACGTTCTTCACTCATAGCAAGGTGTGATTTATATCCAAAAAAAGAACTATCCTCAGTTTTATGCCCCACTTTTGCATCCTCATCTTTTGATATTTTTAGATTTTCTAAGTCATCATTAATAGCTTCCATTAAGTAGTTTAATTTAGTTTTCACAGCTGGATTTGCTGCAGTTTCTGGCTTCTCGTTTATGGTATCAATTAATAATTTGCAGTACTCAAGAATATCTTCAAGTACTCCAGTTGTAACTTTATTAGGTAACTCTTCTTTAATACCAGGATGTACTCCGTACAATGTTTTTCTTAAGTTTTTTGCACGTTTCAATAATTCCTCGCTTGCTGACTTTTGGTTATAACGTGACTTGGTATGCGTAGCATCAACTATTATTGCTTTACTTTTTAAAACTCCCTCTTTTATAGCAAGTTCTACAGTCTTGTTTATTAATAAATCCAATAAATTCATGTCTTTAAGGCGAAGCTTTCTAAATTTAGTTAGTGTACTTGAGTTTATTAAATTTGTTTCTTCTGGGGCTAAATTTAGAAAATATTTAAAGGACATGTCATAAAGAGTTCTTTCAACAACATCTTCATCAGACAATTCATATATTACTTTCAAAAGTAAATATTTAAATAGCATTATGGGGTTAATAGCACCTCTACCCATAGATGAACTATAGTTAATCATCAATTCGTCATAAACAAATGAAAAGTCAACAAGGTCATTAATTTGCTTTAAAATGTTATCTTTCGGAATAATTAACGAATATAAGCTATGGTATGTATTTATTTTTATTTCCAATTGTCCTTTTAGCATAATAGTTTAGCCCCTTTTATTTTATTCTACTATACTAATTCGACATATCTTTTAAAATTCCTTTTTGTTTTTTAGTCTTTTATATAAAAAAATCGCCATCTTTAATTAGATGACGATTTTTCATATAGTTTTTCAGTGGCCTCAGACTAGGGCTTATTTTTTTCTTGTATTGTACCATTATTTTATGTTAAAATTTCCTATAGTTTGTTTTTTTACATTTAGGACAGGGAGGTAAAGTATCAGTATTATCATCTAATACTACTTTTTGACCGCAAATTTTACAAATATATGTACCATTTCCAGGTTTTTCACCAGTTGAGTATTTCATAAATAATTCACCTCTTTTTTTTATTAAATTATAGTTAATATAATTTTAGCATAGTAGAATTATTTTAACAATACTAGAAAAGGAAGTAGCAATAGCTTTAATTTATACGGATGCAACTTTACCATTTTTTCTAAGTTTAGACCAAGTAACAAGTAACAATATCAACATTATTGCAGAAATACCTGATAATATGAAACAAGTGTTAGCACCGTATTTTTCAGCCACCCCCCCTGAAAGAAGACTTCCAAGGGGGGTGAATCCAGCAAATACAAGTGAATATACACTCATAACTCGTCCTCTGTATTCATCCTTAGAATTTAGTTGTAACATTGAATTTGCAGTGGTGGAAAAAAACATATTAAATATTCCTGTTATAGCTAAACTTAAGGCAGTAAAATAATATAAATTACTTATACCTGTAAAAATTAACATTATGCCAATTCCAATAGAGCTACCAATCATAAGAATTTTATTTGGACCATTTTTGCTTTTAAAAGACATGAGAAGTGCTCCAATGAGGGAACCTGCTCCAAGTGCAGATAGTAAAATTCCATAGGTTTTTTCCTGCATATGTAGTACGTTTTTCGTAAATACAGGTATCAAAACGTTGTAGTTAAAAACGAATATTCCCATAATGCTAATTAATATCAAGGTTTCGAGTAAGATAGATTTGCTTTTTATATATTTAAGGCCATCCAATATTTCTTTAAGCATCCCTTTTTCAGAAGTTTTCTTTCTAACATAATTGATTGCTTCAATATGGACCAGTCCATAGATAACTGCCATAAAACTAAAACCATTTAATAAAAAACACCATCCTGCTCCGAGATATCCCATGAGTAGAGCTCCAATAGCCGGTCCAATAATTCTTGCTAAATTAAAAGTGGCTGAGTTTAAAGCAATGGCATTCATTAAATCGTCCTTTCCTACTATTTCAACATTAAAAGCTTGCCTAGTTGGCATATCTAAAGTATTACAAAATCCAAGACACAAAGCTAAAGCTATTAGATGTTCATACTTTAATGTATTCGTAAAGACTAAGGCAGACAATATAAAAGCTAATATCATCGATACGCTCTGAGTGAAAATCAGTATTTTTTTCTTTGGAAACTTATCAGTTAGTACCCCCGCAAATAATGAGAAAAAGGTTATGGGTAAAAACTGCATTGCTCCGACAAGTCCAAGTAAAAATGGAGATCCTGTCAGAGAAAGTACTAGCCAAGATTGCCCTATATTTTGTGTCCAGGTACCTATTAAAGAAAGACACTGACCCATCCAAAAATATCTATAATTTTTATGTGTAAGAGCATGAAAATTATTGTTAATAATTCTCTTAGTATTAACCACTATATTAATTTTTATCATCTCCTAATGAGCTTAATCATCTTTAGAATAATCATGTGTGAAAGTTGTAGCATTTTCTCCCATCCTTTCGAGTAATGCTAACGATGTTTTCTTTTCATCTTCACTAAATCCTGAAAATAAAATATATATCCAATCCATCATGGCTTTTCTAACCAGAGGTTTTATTTTCAATGCTTTCTCTGTAAGATAAACATTATATGCTCTTTTATCTTTTGCATCTATTTTTCTAATGATATAGTCATCATCTTCCAGCTTTTTTATAGCCTTTGCTGTGGTACCTTTATCAATTTTAAGGTAATCTGATAATTGTTCCTGACGTACTCCATCTTTTTTATATAATGCATTTAAAAATGTATATTGACCCTTACTTATATTATATGGCTTAAGTTGCCTTCCTACGTATACATGACCATTTCTATGTAAAAGAGAAATCCATCTTCCTAATGAGTTCATATTTTTATTCATTGTCGTATTCCTCCTAAATTAGTTGCAATCCCTACTAATTATATAATAGAGCAATATAGTTGTGAGTGCAACTATATTTTATAATAGTAGTGAAGTATGATTTAATTATAGAGATTTAAAATTTAAAGGCAACCTATAGTTGACAAAAATGTTATGTTTAATTGGTAGCAATATGGTTGTTTTATTAGTAGACTTATGTAGGGGTGATTAAAAATGAGTTTTCAGGAACAATTGCAAATCCTTAGAAAAGGAAAAGGATTATCACAAGAAAAATTAGCTGAAATGTTAGGTATATCAAGACAAGCAGTTGCAAAGTGGGAAGTTGGACATTCATATCCTGACATTGCAAGACTAATTGCATTAAGTGATTTCTTTAAAGTGAGTATTGATAAATTAGTTAATGATTATGAAGAAAATTGCCGTTTATGTATAGAAGAGAATAAGGTTGCTTCTATAAATGAAAAAATAATAGAATTTTTACGTACAGCAAAGAGATCTACATATGCAGGAAAGGGTGCCGAGATCCAATCTTCAAGACCTAATTCACATGATTTAGAGTATGTAGAAGGAAATCTAAAATATATTGATACCTATTTAGGGGGAGGGCAATTCGCAGGAGAAGAGGCTTTATGGAAGGATGATATTCCATTTTGGTCAATGAATTATACAGGCAGAATTATAGGGGAAGGATTTTCAGGAAACTTTTTAAAAGAAGCCTTGAGCTTAGTACCAAAAGAAAATCCATATCGTGGACCTATGGTATATCAAAATGGACAATATAAATATCATTGGATTGTTAATGGAGAATTTAAATGGTTTCAAGGATATGAGGAAATTTATTTTGATGATACAAAGGTATATGAGTGCTTTTTTCATGGTGGAACTATTAAATAATAGATTAATACTAATATAGGAGCTACTAAACTGCTTAAAAAATCTAAACAATTTCAAATAAAAGTGAACATATTTAGTTGTTCATGCAGTGAACGTTGCTTTCAAGCTTAAGTGAGTGTAGCATCTGAAAAGATTGTAGCACGATGAACTACGTGAAATGACAGGTTAAAGACGTACCTTTAGATGTACTTCAGTCTGATGCTCTACGATAATGAGGAGAAAAATAATCTAAGATTTTGCTACGGCTTAATTATGATTAGACACACCGAAATTCAGTGCACCATCATTTTACATTGGCAAGAAGAAAAATTTCCCGTAAGGAGGTTGACTAGAAATGGTCGAATATTCATTTGTACTGGACTTAGCTGGCAACAGACTAAGCCCATGCAACAAAAATAAAGCTTATTACCTTATTAGAAATAAAAAAGCAAAAATGCTTAATAAATTTCCGATGGTAATACAATTGTTTAAAATAGTTAAGGAGAATAACAATAATAAAACTAAAACCTATCTTGGAATTGACGATGGGAGTAAACATGTTGGACTAGGAATAATCCAAGATTGTAATAACAAAGTAAAACCAATTTTTAAGGGGACTATAGAACTTAGACATGACGTTTCTAAAAAAATGGCTATAAGAAAAGGGTATAGGACATATCATAGATATCATAAAAGGTATAGAGAAAAGAGATTTGATAATAGGAAATCATCTAAAAGAAAAAGTAGACTTGCTCCAACGATAATGCAAAAGAAACAATCCATTTTACGAGTTGTAAACAAAATAACCAAATGGATTAAGATAGATTCGATATATTTAGAAAATGTGTTAATAGACATACGAGTTCTAACTGAAGGTAGAAGGCTATACAAATGGCAATATCAAAAATCTAATAGTGGATCTATGTCAATATCTTAGACATAAAAAGTCGAACTTTTTATGAAGCCTTTTTAGCCAAATCTTCACACTGTTGAGGAGTAATATATCCAATACTACTATGTATCCTTTTTATATTGTACCAAGCTTCTATATATTCAAATATTCCTAATCTTGCAGCATCATAATCAAAATATTTAACATGGTAAACTTCTTCTTTTTTCAATGAGGCATGAAATGACTCAATGCAAGCATTATCATATGGGCAACCTTTGGCACTAAATGAGTGTTTAATAATTTTAGTGCTCTCTATATATTCTTTAAAAGCGAAGCTTGTATATTGGCATCCCAAATCGCTATGAAGTATTAGAGGCTTAGTTGGTTTTTGTAGCTGTATACCATTTTTAACAGCTTGTAGGGCTAATGTAGTATCAATGAATTTAGCCATAGCGTGACCTATTATTTTTCTGCTATAAAGATCCATGACTGATGCTAAATAGCACCAACCATCTTTAATAGTATGGATGTAAGTGATATCTGTTACCCACTTTTCATTAACTGTAGTAGCTGTAAAATCTCTCTTTAAAATGTTTTCCTGCTCTATTATTTTATTTTTAGATGAAGTTGGTCTATATTTTTTTACTATTAAAGATCTTATCCCCAATTTTTTCATCAATCTTTGTGTTCTTTTTAAACTAATAGTTATCCCCAGTGCATTTAGTGATTTATTTATTTTAGGAGCCCCATATCGATTTTTGCTTGTGCTGTGGATATTTATAATTTCTTTTTCTATATTCTTGTTTTCAATTTCTCGCTTGCTTGGTTTCTTGTGTAAATAATTGTAATAAGAGCTTCGTGCAACACCTAAAACCTCACACATTAGTTTGATATCATGATATTTTTTGTTGTTAGTAATGAATTCAAATACAGTAGTTATTTCCTTGCGAATATACCCATTGCTTTTTTTAATATTTCAACTTCTTCTTCAAGCTTAGCATTTTTCTTTAATAAGTTTTTGTATCCTTCTGCAGTTAAAGTTATATTTTTATCCACAGCTATTGGCTTATTTTTATTTATCCAACCTGTTACCGTTGATTTTGAAAGGGCATATTCACTGCTTAACTCTGCTAAGCTTTTTCCAGAGTTATATAGCTCTACTATTGTGTTTTTAAATTCATCTGTATATTGTTTTTGACCTCTTGCCATTATAAACACATCCTTATCTTATTTATATTTTAATGTGTTCGGCTTTCCGTGTCTACAATATTATACTAACACCATAGACTGGATAATAACATTAGGATAGCGGCACTCATGAGAGATAACTTTACTTGTGTTGATTGTGGTTCTAAAGAAAATGTACAAGAACACCACATTAAACCAAGACGTGCTAAAGGAGCCGACAGCATACATAATGTTGTAACATTATGCAAGTCATGTCACACAAAAACCTTTGGCAGAGAAATCGAGTTAATAGATCAATATTTAGCTATAATAAAAGGTAGAAAATTAAATCTTAGTGATGCCTTGCATGTTATGCAAGGTAAAAAAAATTTACAAACTGAACTTAAGAAAATAGCCCCATTATATTTAACTACGGGTGGTGATACTGCAAACCATAGAAATGATTGGGATATAGAAAAAACACACTCAAATGATGCTTTAGTTATATGTAAAGTAGATATCAAAAAAAATAATATTGATATCAAAGACTGGCAAATATCACCTTTACGTAAAAATCTAAGGGTGACGCGGAGCTAATTGTAAAAGGATTTAAGCATAGAGATTATGTAAAGTATACCAAGAAAAATGGAACCGAGTATATTGGATATATTACAGCATTATACCCAAATAAAAATCAATTTAACATGACACAAACAAATGGTGAGATATTAAAAAGATATGGTCTAAAAAGCTTGAAACTATTATCAAGACCAAAATGTATACGGTGGATATAATATTAAAAATAAGGAGGTGAACTGGTTAATTAAATCAAATGTACAATTATGTTCAGATTTAATTAACCAGGATGTACATGATTTTAAATAGAAATGATAAATGCTGGTGTGGAAGTGGACTAAAATATAAGAATTGCCATTTGGACTTTGATAAAAAGCTAGAAAACTTGAAGAAACAAGGCTGCATAGTTCCAACAAGAAATCTTATTAAGAGCAAAGAGCAAATTGAAGGAATAAGAAAAAGTGCTAAAATTAATAATGCTCTTTTAGATTTAGTTAGTGAGAATATTAAAGAAGGAATGACTACAGAGGAAATTAATAAACTAGCTCATGAATATACAATATCTCATGGTGGAATTCCAGCTACTCTTAATTATGATGGATTTCCAAAAAGTATTTGTACATCTATCAATGATGAAGTGTGTCATGGAATACCAAGTAAAGATGTAGTACTTAAAAATGGTGATATTATAAATGTCGATGCAACTACTATACTTAATGGATATTATTCAGACGCATCAAGAATGTTTATGATAGGAGAAGTAAGTAATGAAGCTAAGAAGATAGTAGAAATAACTAAGGAATGTTTAAATAAGGGAATAGAATCAGTAAAACCTTGGGGCTTTTTAGGTGATATAGGGGCAGCTATTCAAGAATATGCAGAAAGTAATGGATACTCAGTAGTTAGGGATTTTGGCGGACACGGAGTTGGGCTAAATATGCATGAGGATCCATTTGTTTTTCATTTTGGTACTAGAGGAACAGGTATGATTTTAGCACCAGGAATGGTATTTACGATTGAACCAATGATAAATGGCGGAAGTCATAAAATATATATAGATGAAGATAATGGATGGACAGCGCTTACAGCTGATGGATCTCTTTCATCACAATGGGAGCATACACTTCTTGTAACTGAGGATGGTATAGAGATAATATCTAAATAAATAATAATCAAATCATCTCCTGCGGAGTTGCAATATTAACATTAGCAGAACATGGTGGTTATTAAAAAAGCTCTGATTTTCTTAAGAAAATCAGAGCTTTTTAGGAGAATCTAGGTAGAGTACGATTACCAGTTAAATCATCACCTGCGGTGCTGTAATATCAACGACTTCAGAAGGAGATTTATACTCCCCCTAAAGTTTTTTCTTTGTTATAGTCCATAACCCCATCTTATAGAAGAGGGAGACTTTCTTCTGAAATGTCGTTAAATATCGCGTTTCTCAAAAACTAAAAAACCTGCAGCGCAGAATATAACAGAATATATAACTGATACGCCAATAGCAAATGCAAGTGTTGTACCAACGACGAATGATCCGTTAACAATAAAGTAAGTAAAATCAGACAATCCAAAAGGAAGATATTTACCCCAGCTGAAATAGGATGAGAATATTTGGACCATATAACTACCAGCTAAAAGCAAGAATAAAGAGCATCCGGTTGCAATTGAGCGTGAACGAGATATTATTGAAAGTGCAAAAGCTACTAATACATACACAAGCACAGTAAGAAAATTAAGGCCATAAATAATAATTGTTTTTAGTACGGCTGGTATATATATTATTTTGGTACTCGTCCACATCATTTCCTTAGCACCCATGCCATTGAAACCGAAATATATACCCAGCAATATAAAGTTTAACAAAAATGCTGTTACCAAAAGTACAAGACCATAAAATAATGTAACAATTAGTTTTGCAGTAAGAATTTCAAACCGTTTATAAGGCCGTGATATCATCATTTTCATTGTACCCTCTGAAAATTCACCTGCAAATAAAGCTGAACATGCTATTATTAAAAGAAGTGCAATAATTAAACTATATGGAACATATGAATCAAACTTTGTGATTCTTGTCCAAATGCTGTCTTTGGATTCTGGCCTGATATTGTTAACAATGCTGTATTCATCTTCAGCTATGCTTTTTTTCATATTTCCTATGGATGCTGACGTTTTATCTGTTTTTTCAATTTGCGTTAGAGCAGCTTTTTCTACCGGAAGATTTGCCAGTAAGTCCTGTTTCCAATTTTCGGAAATTTTTGTAGTAGTTGAACTATTATGAGACACCTTGTGATATTTATAAATACTCGTTGCCGCTATTACAATTACAATCATTATGAGTAACATTATTTTTGTAGAAAGTCTTTTCCAAAGTTTTGTATTTTCTAGTGAAATAAGTGTAAAAAAATTCGCCATGTTATTTTTCCTCCCCTGTAAGCTTCATAAATACATCTTCAAGTGATTGAATCACTTGTCTGTCCATAGCGAAAATAGCTATGCCTGCAGAAGTTAATGTTGTAACTACTTCTGGAACACGATTTTTGGTTGTTTCAATATGTAATCCACCTTCCAAGATGCTGTTACTTATATTAACGCTTGTTAGAAGTGAAGCTGCTTTTTCATTATTATCAGATTCTAATGTCAGAACAGTTTTATCACCCTTTTGTGACATGTTAAGGAGTTCGTCAATGGATTTTACCGTTATAATTTTCCCCTTATTAATTATACCAACACGGTCGCACATCTGCTGCATTTCACCTAATATATGACTAGATACAAGCACCGTAAGACTAGTTTCTGATGAAAGCTTTCGAAGTAGCGCACGCATATCTTTAATTCCTGCGGGATCAAGACCATTTGTAGGCTCATCAAGTATAAGAAGTTTTGGACTATGAAGTATGGCCTGAGCAATACCTAGACGTTGCTTCATACCTAACGAATAAGTTTTCACCTTATCATTTATTGCCCGCTCTAAATCCACAATTTTCACTACTTCATTGATTCGAATCTCATCTACATCTTTATATATTTTAGCGAATAGTTTAAGATTATCGAGTCCAGACATATAATTATACATATCCGGATTTTCAACTATGCACCCAATGTTACGCATTGCTCCTTTGAAATCTTCTTTTACTGAGCATCCATCTACATAAATATTTCCCTCAGTAATTTTGGATAATCCAACAATCATCTTAATAGTAGTGGATTTTCCAGCGCCATTAGGTCCAAGAAAACCGAATATTTCTCCTTTTTTAAGTTCAATGGAAATATCTGAAACGATTGTACGTTTACCAATTACTTTTTTTAGTTTTTCGATTTTTAATACTTCATTAGCCATAATATGCCCCCTGAATTTTTTTCATTTCTCATCACTATAACCATAGTATACTCCACGAGCTGCTAACACTCAATGTCGCTACACTTACAAATAAAAAAGTTATCTTACTATTTTGTAAGAAAGCCCATATTTACAGTTATTAGTTAAGAAAGTAAAAATAGACTAAGGACACTCGAAAGGGTGTCTTTTCTTTTACATTAAATCATCTCCTGCGGAGCTGCATATTAACGACTTCAGAAGGAGATTTACCCCTTTGTAGCCCTCTGGAGTAGATAACAATTCTCAATTGTTATCCCCCCACTGAAGTTTTCTATTTGTTAGGGTAAGTAACTCCTACTTATAGAAGTGGGAGACTTTCCTTCTGGAATGTCGTTAAAATATGGGTTACATAATGGCAGTCAAACCTCTGCCAATTTTCGCTATAATTGGTAGAGGAAGGAGGGAAATTATGACACAATTGGATGAAATATTACAAAAAATTGAAAAACACAGAACTTTATTGCATCAGTTAATGGATGAAAAAGAAACCTTAACTGATCCCAGATTAGTAGTACTTAGTCAAGAGTTAGATGAACTACTAAATGAATACGATAAGCTATTAGATTAAATTTAATAGCTTATCGTATCAAATCAATTAAGGAGCCTAAGGGCTCCTTTTCATATTAAACCCAGTAACAATTATATGAATGAATCGTAATATATGGTAATATTTTAACAATGGCATAGTTAAGTTTCCTTCAAGAAATATATCTCATGAAAATGTGATACATAGTAACAAAATATCAAGCAAAAATGAAAGCGTAAAAGTGGAACTTTCAGATATTCATTTATAATTTTGATGTAGTCGGGTGAAATATTTGTTGAATAAGTATTATTGTAAGATTTCATTAATAATTTAAATATATTTCTTTAACTTTTCTTATGTATTATATAATTAAAGAAAGGATGTGTTTAGATGTGGCTTAAAAAACTAAAAAAGAAAAAACTTCAATGTTTTTTAATAGGAGCGTTATTATTTTTATCCTCTTTAATATTTACAAGTAGTTTGTCTATGTTAACTTCTATTCAAGGGTATATTAATAAATTTTATTCTAATGATAAATTTTACGATATAATTTGTTATAACGCTAATGAAAGTTCTACAAATGATGTACTTAAGTGGGGTAAAAATAATACAGAGGTTAATGATGTTAAAGCTACTGAGGCGTTCACTTCTGGTAACGACCTTTATCACAATGGTGTAAATTTAAAGATTTCAATGTACGATGTTGTTCCCATAGAAGATAGCAAAAATATTCCATTTGGACTAACTAAGGGTAACTCATCAAATAATGACAGTTGTCCTAAAAAAGGTGAAGTGTGGATTACTAAGATTCTAGCAGAAAATAATAATATTCACCTTGGAGATACTTAACCATAAAAACAAAGACAAAGGACGTTACTTTAAAGGTTTCTTCCTTAATTAATGACTCTCTTGAGCCATCTTCTACTATTGGTATAATTAATCTATATACCAATAAGAATAGTGAGCAGGAATTCTCTTCATTAAGGAAAGCATCATTAATTTTTATAGATGTTAAAAGTGGGACTAATGTAGCTAATGTAGAAAAGGATTTGACGGGGGCTATAAAAGTTGGTGGCTTTGTATTTGATAAAGATTTATTAAGCTTAAGTTCAACGATGGCTTCTTCTATGATAGGTGGCATTGCAACCTTAGCTTCAATTCTAGTGTTTATTGTTTCAGTGCTTCTTATGCGATTTATTTTATGGAATAATATTTTAAAAGAATATAAATCTATTGGAATATACAAAGCTCTTGGTTTTTCTAAAAGAGATATTCTCAAATTTTATATTATAGGTTACTCAATAATTGCATTTATTGGAAGTATCCTTGGAGCGCTGTGCAGTATTCCTATATTAAATTATACAGCCTCGAAAGTTTTAAAGTATATTGGTGATTTTAAAGGTGTAAGTATTAATGCATATGTTATTTTAGCTACAGTAATTTTATTTACATTAGTGGTGATTATTAATCTGTATTTTGTAATTAGAAGAACTAATAAGATTACCCCAGTGGAGGCTCTTAGAACAGGGATTGCATCTTCAAGGAGAAAGTTAACAAAGTCATTGATCAAAGATAATATATCTTCCTTAGCCTTTGCAATAAACGATATGTTTAAATATAAAAAGACTACTGCCTTTATCACATTAACATTAACATTATCCCTAACACTGGTATTGATATTTGGTAATGCAAATGGATCTATGTCAAAGATGAAGGAAAATGCTCCTATTTGGTTTGGACTACCTAAAAGTGATGTAGCCATTAGTGCTCCGCAAATGGTTAGACAATCAGAAGGTTTAAATAAGGTTTTGAATGATGTAAAGAAGGACAATAGAATTAAAAATTATGTTTATGGATCTATGATGCTAACGGATGTAGTAGAACTTGATACTAAAAAATACCCTATAAAGAGTACACTTTACGATATATTTGTGATGAATTCTTACACCAGTGATTTAGGCTTTACTATCATAGATGGGCATAATCCCAAAAATTCTAAAGAAGTAGCTGTTTCTTCAAAAATATTAAAAGATGCAGGGTTATCCGTAGGAGACTATATAGAACTATCTATAAATAATAAAAAAGACTCCTATTTAATAACAGGCGCTTATAATTCAATGATGCAAAATGGATATGGTATAAGAATATTAAATGCTGCAATAGAAAAGGAGATTCCAAAATTTATAGGCAGTGAAATTTTTATAACTCTAACAGCTGGTACAGATATAAAACAATTTAAGAAAGAGATTAACAATATATATCCTAATTTAGATGCCAGTGACATTCCACCTGCAATTAAAGATGTCATAGTATCTATCCCTGGAACAGTACTCCCTATTACCAATTTATTAATTGTGGTATTTATAGCATTTGGTGCAATAACGATATTAAATATTATCATAATCAATATTAGGGATAATAGAAGAAACTTTGGAATAATGAAGGCACTAGGATTTACATCTAAAGAAATAAGAAACAGATATCTATATAGGGTATTAATCCTAACATTATTTAGCACAATTATAGCTATCATATTTAATTTAACGCTAGCAAGACCTATGATTGCTGCAGCAGTTAGTAAATTAGATGTGTTAATAATATCTCCAATAACAATGTTACTACTAATAATCACTATGGTTATTTTAATATTAGTAACAACACTTATATGCTGTAACTCTATAAAAAATACTAAGATTACTGAATTAATGGAGGAGTGATTTGATGAAAAAATCAGTTATAAAAGCTAATAACCTTTGCAAATCCTTTGTCACAGGTAAAACTGCGCTTAATGTGATAAAAAATTTAAGTTTAGACATCTATGAAGGGGACTTTACTGTAATTATGGGAAGCTCAGGCTCTGGTAAATCTACATTATTATATACCTTAAGTGGTATGGACTCACCCACTAGTGGCAGCGTTAATATCTTAGGAAAGGATATTACATCAATGAAAGAGGATGAACTTTCATTAATTAGAAAAAAAGACATTTCCTTTGTATTTCAAAGTATAAATTTATTACCTGATATAACGGTTTTTGAAAACATAGCTTATTGTGGTTATGGAGTAAATAAAAATAAAAAAGAAGTAAATGAGAAAACCTTAAAGCTTCTTGAAACCCTGAGTATAAAAGATGCTAAGGAAAAATACCCCTCAGAAATTTCTGGTGGTATGCAACAAAGAGCAGCAGTGGCAAGAGCTATAATCACATCCCCTAAAATACTATTTGGAGACGAGCCCACAGGAGCACTTAACTCCACTGCGGGAGAAGAGGTTCTAGACATATTGTCGGACTTAAATAATAATGGTCAAACAGTAGTTATGGTTACTCATGATTTAAAGGCTGCTGCTCGTGCTTCCAGATTAATATATTTAAAGGATGGTAGAATAGATGGAGAACTTGATTTAGATAAATTCTTTAAATCAGACGATGGAAATAGAGAGGTTTTAATATTTGAATTTTTGAAAGAAAGAGGGTGGTAAACTCTCTTTTTTATATTTTTATGGTAAAATGTAATTATAAAGCATTTGGAGGGTAATTATGGCAAATGAAAAAAATCTTATCATTGAAGATGATATAGTCATCTCTTTATCTGCAATAATTATACTAATAATCCTCACTTATATTTTATTGAAAAAGGATATTTTATTGCCCTTAGATTCTCTTAATGAAAGTGCGCGGAGAATTTTAAAGGGTGATTTCACATATGAAATTCATTATGATTATTATACAGAAATGGGTGTTTTTGCCACGATTTCGAAGCTATGAGAGATGAACTTAAATTTTCAAAGGAAAAGGAAATATCAATAAAGGTAAGTGAAAAGGAGCTTTTAGCTTGCTTATCTCATGATATTAAAACCCCTCTAACTGCCATCCATGGATATGTGTCAGGGATTAAGGATGGCATTGTTAAAGATAAGGCGGGTATTGAAAATTATTGTATAATAATATTAAACAGAGTAAAAATGTTATCTAAGCTTCTAGAGGATATACTAGAGCATTCAAAGGCAGAGCTTAACAAAATGAACATATCATTAGTTGAGTTCTACTGTGGCGATTTCTTTAAGGATATATTAGATGATTTATCTGTAGAGATAACCAGTAAGGAAATTCATTTTATTTTCCCTCATAAAATACCTAACCTTTTGTTAAATGGTGATAAGAAAAGACTTTCTCAAGTAATGTACAATTTAGTTTCAAATAGTATAAAGTATTCAAGAGAAGATGGATCCATCTCAATATATTTTGAAAACACTGGTAGGTATCTTAATGTATACATAAAAGATACAGGAATGGGAATTTCTTCGGCTGATATTCCTTATATATTTAATAAATTCTATAGAGCCGAGAAATGCAGAAATCAAAATATTCCAGGATCCGGCCTTGGTCTCTCCATTTCTAAGTATATTGTTGAGGCTCATGGTGGCTTTATAAATTGCGTTGAATCTTCATTGAATGGGACTATTATTTGCTTTGGTATACCAATATAAGTGGTGTGGGTTAAGATGTATTTGTTAGATAGTGTACATTAAAATTGTAACTGTATGAGGAGGTGGGGAATATGAAGAGTAAAATTTCAACTAAAAACATTGGAAATATGTTAGTTATTATTTCTTTTACAATACCTTTAATTAATTTTATGTTTATACTGAATTGGTTCTTTGAGATAACTCCATATCAAAAATTAGAAGGGATGCCTTTATTGTTGACGCCTTTAATCTGTCCAATAGGGATGTTATTTGGTGTTTTGTCAATGGCGATTATACGTAATAAACTTGCAAAATATAGTATTATTTTCAATATTATATTAATAACACTACCGTTTTTATATTGGACTTTAGGAACTTTAATTTTTGGACCATGAACTAGCCTCCACTTTATAAGTGGGGCTTATTGGTGAATATAGATAATGATACAAGTTCCCCAAGCTAATAAATAAGAAAACACATAGAAAATTTTCCACTATGTGTTTCTTGTAATTCTAATTTTGTTTATTTTCTAGCAGTAAAAATCTGAAAAGTAACTCCAAACTTATCAGTGACCATTCCATAAGCAGGGCTAAAGTAAATTTCATTAAGTTCAATAAGGATTTTACCATCTTCCTTCAATTTCTCATAAAATTGTTTAGTTATTGAAATGTCATCGCTTGTGATACATATTGAGATTTGATTTCCCTTCTGAAAAGGAACACCAGGGAAAATATCAGCAACCATAATTTCATTTTCACCAATTTTTAATACTGAGTGTGCGACAAGATCTAATTGATTCTTTTCAAACTTTGACACCTCATCTTTGGGACCTTGACCTAAAGTTTGCATAAAAAGAACTTTAGCATTTAAAACCTCTTGATAATATTCAATTGCTTCTTTTGCTCTTCCATCCATTATCTGAATAAAAGGGCTGACGTTTAATGACATAATTAAACAGCTCCTTTGTAAATTTTTATAAGGATTTAATATAATTCAAATTTAGTCTCTACAAAAGCAAATATCCTTATTCATTGCTCTATTTATTATTATATATTATAATGGTGACAAACTATGTCATAGTTATTTTTGGGAGGCGTATATGTCTAAAGCAAAAAGATTAAATGAAATGATTATGATGGTCAATCGAAAGAAGAGATTTACGGTTCGGGAATTAGCACAAGAATTTGGGGTTTCTAAAAGAACCATTTTGAGAGATTTGCAAGAATTAGGCGAAATGGGTGTACCATTGTATTCAGAAGTAGGTCCGCATGGGGGCTATCAAGTCTTAAATGAACGAATTCTTCCTGCCATCACATTTACCGATGATGAGGCTATCTCTATATTCTTTGCTATTCATGCATTAAGACATTATATTTCTCTCCCATTTGACGGTGAGTATGAATCAATAAAAAAGAAATTTTATTTAAATCTTTCTGGAGATATTAGAGATACGATAGATAGAATAAAAGACCGTGTTGATTTTTTGTCAGTACATCAACAAGAGGAAATTCCATTTTTAAGACAATTATTAGATGCATCAATAAAGCAGGATGTTATTATAATTAACTATGTGACAAATGAGAAAGCCAGCAATAGAAGTGTTCAACCAATTGGTATATATGCAAATGAAGGAATGTGGTATTGTCCATCTTATTGCTTTTTAACTAAAGATTATCGAGTCTTTAGGTGTGACCGTATAAAGTCTGTAAAACTTGATGAAAAAACCGATACTATCGACATGTCTAATATTAATTTAAAGAACCGTTTTTCAATCCTTAATGACACTAAAGAAACATTTGAATTATATGTGGAGTTAACTAATAAAGGTGTAGAAAAATATCAATCTGCAAAATGGCCAAAGATTGAGTTGAATAAACAAGAAGATGGTTCAGGATTTTTGAATGGTAATATCTCAAAACATGATATTGATTTTTTTTCTGATTACTTTATTACATATAGTAAACATGCAATTATCAAAAAACCTTTTGAGTTAATTGCATGCATAAAAGGGAAACTAAATATAATTTTAAATCAGTATACTTAATTTAAATATGAATTATTTAATCAAATTTCCATCTATAATGACCGTGTATAGGAGATGTAAAGTAAGAGAGTTTCAGTATACTAGCATGAGGTTTGGTGTTATGAATGACATAAGGGATACCATTTTTATCTCTTTTATTAGAAATAATACCAATATGTTCATACCCCTTAGTAAATACCACAATATCACCAGGTTGCCATTCTTTTAAATTTTCAGCATTCCTAGATTTAACTTCGGTGGTTAAACTTAGAGCGTGCCTACTAAAAAATATATCTTGATTGGGCACTCGTCTGAAATCAATATTAGGGTCTGGCTTTTCATCTACTCTAGGATAAAGTTTAATATTGCTTTTTATGTCCTCATCAATAAGGTCTTTTAAATTAATGTTAGCAGTTTTAAAACCTCGCCAAATTACGTCGGTACATACCCCTTCTTTTTCAGGTGGATAGCCACCATTATAATAATTACTTATATATTTTGTTTTATTAAGAACTTCATTATTAGCACCAGTAACTATATCTTTAGCCCATAATTATCTATCAAAAATAAATGAATTTATTACTGCTAAATATTCCCGAACAAAACAAGTAGGCACTAGAATTGGATGAAGTGGGGCAGGATACCCATATACTTTTAACCCCTGCCTTTCTGCTAAGAACTTAGCTCTAAACATATGGAAATTATTTGTAACAATAGTTACTTCTATATTTTCTTTTTTATCTAATCCTTTTAAAAGCGCTGCTGTAAATTTAAAGTTTTCTAAAGTATCGGTTGACTTTTCCTCCTGTATTATCTGTTCTTTTGCCACTCCGTGCTTTATTAAAAATCTTTTCATAGCCGCTGCTTCCGTAATAGTTTCACTAGGACCTATTCCACCTGAAACCACTACCTTAACATTAGGATTTAATTTAATATATTCTAAACTGGCATAAAGCCTTTGATAAAGTGCCGTTGAAGGAACTTCTCCTCTAATACCAGCCCCTAAAATAACTAGATAATCTGTTTTTTCTCTATGCTTTGATATAGCTGATTGAATTATGCACCCTTCAATAAATACAAAAGAAGCTAGTCCCATAAAAAAGCATATTTTTATCGCTGTTCTAATCTTTCCTGGTTTTATTAAAATATATTCCCGTTTACTTTTCCGTTTAATTAATCCTAGTGATATTAATAATACTCCGAGGCCTAGATAAAATTCTGCAAAAGTTACTCTCCCGCCAAATATTATAGTTCCTATAAAATAGACTTCACATAATACACCTAAAACTACATAAACATTGCCCTTATTTTTCATAATATCTCCTACCCTGCTGTGTGCAGATAACACTTTTTATTTATATAATATCATAATATTTTATATAAATGGTATAATATTTATAACAATGCTACTCTGAAACCTAATTAGTATGAAAAACATCAAAAACTATTGACAAAATAGGGTAAACGTTTTAAGATGAAACTATACCAAATGTATATACTTTAGGGAGAAATATAATATGAAAATAACACAAGAAGCAGATTATGCTCTTAGAGTAGTAATTTACTTATGCAAATTAGGCTATGGTGAAAAGATAGAGGCAAAAGTAATTTCAGAAAAAGAAGGTATACCGCTAAGATTTCTTTTAAAACTTTTAGGAAAGCTTATACAAGCAAACATTCTAAAATCTTATAGGGGAGTCAAGGGAGGCTATGCTATAAACAAATTGCCAGAACAAATAACATTAAAAGGTGTTATAGAAGCAATAGACGGTCCAATATGTGTTAATAGATGCGTAATTGAACCAAGCTTTTGTAATTTGAATAGAAGTGGTGAATGCATTGTGCATAGAGCTATGACAAAAGTACAAAAGAATTTAAATGCGGAATTAGAAAGTATAAATTTTAAACAACTAGTAGAGGGAGAAGTTTAGGTATGAAATAAAGATTAGTTATGCATGCCTAATCTTACTGATAAATTATATAAAAAAACAAATATAAATTTAATAGTAAGATGTATACCAAAAGGGACCTGCTCATGAACTTTATCTATGAGCAGGTCCTAAATTTATATTTTTCTAAAATTACTTCATTGACTCGATAATGCTGCCTGCAATGGCATCCATTGAATCCGCATCATCTTCTTTCATGCTGGAGTTCAATGACATCTCATTATCTAAAATAGTCATTTCTTTCATCTCATCCAAAAGTCCACGCATCAATTTGCCGGATTGAGGGGCCCATGAGCCATTTTCTATAAGAGTGAAAGTACGTTTTTGAAGATTTAATGATTTCATATCCATCATATAATTCAGCATCGGTGGATAAATCTTCAAGTTGTAGGTTACAGAGGCAAGAACCACATGACTATATTTGAATGTCTCAGAAATCAAATAGGAGACGTGAGTTTTTGAAACGTCATACATAACCACATTAGTCATTCCCTTTTCCACGAGCCTTGTTGCTAGGTCACTTGCAGCGGCCTCCGTATTGCCGTACATTGTTCCATAAACGATCATTACTCCATTTTCCTCAGGCTCGTATCGACTCCACTTGTCGTACTTATCTAACAAGTACCCCAAATCATTACGCCATACTGGTCCATGTAGCGGGCAGATAATCTTGATGTCGAGAGTGCCCGCCTTCTTTAAAAGATTCTGAACATGAGGACCATACTTTCCTACAATGTTTGTATAATACCTTCTGGCATCGTCAATCCAATCCCGGTCAAAGTTCATTTCGTCATTAAACAGCTGACCATCTAATGAGCCGAAAGAACCGAAGGCATCAGCTGAAAATAATACACCATTGTAAGTATCAAATGTCACCATAGCTTCTGGCCAATGTACCATTGGAGCAGCTACAAATGTAACGTTATGTTTTCCAAAGGACATTGTATCTCCTTCACTAACTTCCATTATTTTGCCATCAATAGCGAAACCGAACTGATGCATGAACAAGGAAGCTTTTTGGGTGCATACAATCTTTACATTAGGATAACGAAGAATAATCTCTTCAATGCATGCTGCATGATCAGGTTCCATATGGTTAATTACCATATAATCTAAAGGCTTGCCTTTTAGGATTGATTGAATATTCAAAAGGAACTGACGGCAAATTGACCAGTCTACTGTATCAAAGAGTACTGTCTTCTCGTCCATTAGCAAATATGAGTTATAAGAAACTCCTCGTGGAATTGGATGAATGTTTTCGAAAAGGGAAAGGCGACGATCGCTTCCACCAACCCAATAAAGATCCTCAGTTATATTTCTAACACAATACATATATATAATCCTCCTTTATACTAAAAACACATTATTAAATTTAATTATTATAAAAATTAGACTTCTATAAACATATTTTTTTCTTCATAACAAGATGGACAAGTCCACCCTTCAGGTATGTTTTCAAAGAGAGTACCTTCAGCTATTTCGCCTTCGCGATCACCCATACCAGGATCGTATTCATAACCGCATCCGTTACATACATAATGTTTCCAGGTTGGAACAATTTTCTTAGGAGTAGCTGACTTTATCTTCACCATCGGTGGAGCATCTTTCTTTGCTTCTCCGTTATCTAAAGCAGCAGTAAGTAATGGTAATATCTCCATTAAATCGCCAACGATACCGTAATCAGAGTTCTTAAAAATTTTCGCTTTGGGATCAATATTTATAGCAACTATTGTAGCAGCATCCTTTATGCCCTTCAAATGCTGACCTGCACCTGAAATACCACAAGCAATATAGAGATTTCCTTTAAATTTTTGACCAGACATACCAACATAACGATTGAGTGGTAAATATTTAAGTGTTTCAGCTACTGGACGCGAAGATCCTATAGCTGCACCAGCTTGAACTGCCAAGTCTTCTATAAGCTTCATATTTTCTTTTTCCCCTATACCTAGTCCTACGCTGACTACTCTTTCAGCCTTAGTTATAGGAGTATCCATTGGAATTCCAACTGTAAAATCATATTTATCAGCCTTAAGGGCTTCCACAAGTGCATTTACTTTTTCACTCGCAGTTCCTTCCTTGAAAATCACTTTTCTGCGATAACCTGTTGCAGGTCCACGTTCAGTAGCTTTACCTGTATTCTTGTTTTTCGGCATCTTGCCAATGATGTGAGCAGCGATAACGACACGTTGAATCTCATTAGTTCCTTCATATATTGTGCAAATTTTAGCATCTCTGTAAGCACGCTCAACTTCCATACCTTTCAAATAGCCGTTTCCACCAAATATTTGAAGAGCGTCATTTACAATCTCAAGGCAAACATCTGAAGCATATTGTTTCGCCATAGCAGCTTCCATACTGTAACGCTCATGATTTTCTTTAAGCTCTGCTGCACTGTAAATAAGTAATCTAGCTGCTCTAAGTTTTGTCGCCATATCTGCCAACTTAAAAGAGATAATCTGTTGCTGACAAATAGGTTTACCAAATTGAACCCTTTCTTTTGAGTACTCTAAAGCATTTTCATACGCGCCTTGAGCTATTCCTAGAGCCTGAGCTGCAATACCGATACGACCACCATCCAAAGTTGCCATAGCAATCTTGAACCCGTCACCTTCATTTCCTAGTAGATTTTCCTTAGGGACTTTCACGTCATTGAATATTAGCTCTGCAGTTGCAGATGATCTAATACCCATCTTGTCGTAATGCTTACCGAAGGTAAAGCCCTCTGTATCTTTTTCCACAATAAATGCACTTATACCACGAATACCTATATCCGGCGTAGTAATTGCAAAAACAACGTAAATATCAGCCTTACCAGCATTTGTTATGAAGATTTTTTCACCATTCAAAATGTAATTATCACCATCGAGTACGGCAATGGTTTCCGTACCGCCAGCATCACTACCAGCATTTTCTTCGGTAAGACCGAATGCACCAAGTTTCTCTCCCTTTGCGAGTGGCACTAAGTATTTTTGTTTCTGCTCCTCTGTTCCATAGGCAGAAATTGGGTAGGTGCCCAAAGATGTATGAGCGGAAAGAATTACGCCTGTACCACCATCCACTCTTGATAATTCTTCAACGGCAATTGCATAGCTCATTACATCCAGACCTGCTCCGCCGTATTCTTTTGGATATGGGATCCCCAGCATTCCCATTTTACCTAACTTATTAATTGCTTCCATAGGGAATTTATTTTCCTGATCCAAGGTAAATGCAATAGGTTTAACTTCCTCTTCTGCAAATTCTCTAATCTTTGTCCTCAAATTTTCATGTTGCTGCCTAGTCTTAAAAAACATAAATATACCCCCCTTTAATTAATACGGTTTCGTAAATGTTGCTTTGTGAAATCTGTAAAACCACAACATTGAGCTGCTGCAAGCAAAACTCATCAAACTCCTCCAATTATTTTTACATTTGGAATACATCTAATCAATATGTTTTACTGCATTAACCATACTTGGATTTTTTTTCGAATGTATACCTAAACCGTGTAGATTTATTATATACGTAAGAGATTTACATTACAAGCTTAACCAAAACCTTTTTTTCGTCAGGATTCCCCATAAAAATGTGTGGCTTATTCTAAGGCTAAAAGAGGAATTTGCAAAGTGAGATTACTATGTTTTTTACTTCTTTCTACAAATTTAGAAGGGTAATCAGGGTACTTTGTAGAAATATGGTTTAGAAGCATGTCGTTGAAAATAATTTTGAATTTATTAAATTAAGGAGAAATAAATATGAAATACAAAATATATATTGTAGAAGATGATTTATCAATAAGTACTTTATTACAAGAATACATAGCTAAGTATGGGTTTGAGGTAATAGCGGTAAAAAACTTTGAAGAAATAATGATAGGATTTAATGGGTGTAACCCAGACTTAGTATTATTAGATGTTAATTTACCTAAATTTGATGGATTTTATTGGTGTAGAAAGATAAGGCAGCAATCAAAGATTCCTATAATATTTATATCTGCAAGAGATAGTGGAATGGATCAGGTTATGGCTTTAGAGAGTGGCGCAGATGACTATATAACCAAACCTTTTTATGTTGATGTTGTTATTGCAAAGATAAAAAGCCATATAAGAAGAGCTTTTGGAGATTATGCACCTAAGGTAGAGGAAAGAATAGTTGAAGCCGATAGTCTTAAGTTCTACCCAGAAAGGTCAGAAGTAGAATTTAATGGTGAAAGTTTAATTATCACTAAAAGGGAAGGCGTACTACTAGAATGCCTTATGGAAAGGTATCCTAAGGTAGTTAGTAGAGATTTCCTTTTAGAAAGAATATGGGATGACATTGAGTTTGTAGAGGAAAATACCCTAAGCGTAAATATTAGTAGAATAAGAAAGAGGTTGCAGGTTTTAGGAATAGATATGGGCATAGAGACTATAAGAGGAGCAGGTTATAGATTAAATAAAACCTGGTAGTGGAATGATATGAAATTATTTTTAAAGGATAATAGAGGTTATGTTTTTATATATTTATCAAGTTTAGCTCTTACAGTTATGTATTGTAATATTATGGGGTTCATAGAGTTTGGTGAAATCATTTATATACTTGTATTTAATACATTTATTCTGGTATGCTTCTTAGCTTTTAGGTATTATCAAAATAGACAGTTATACAAATTATTAAGAAATGGATTAAATTGTTTGAATGATGCTTTTTTGGAACTTGATAGTTCGGATTTGAGTCAAAATATTTCTGAAATATTAAAGAAGCAACATAATTTATATGAAGCTGAAATACAAAAGTGTAACAAAAATCATAATGAGCATTTAACTTTTATAAATCAGTGGGTACATCAAATGAAGACACCTCTTTCTGTAATACAACTTCTCCTTCAAGAATACGCAGGAGAAGAAAAGGCGCGAAGTATAGAAGAAGAGGTTAATAAATTAAATAAAGGTTTAAATATGGCAATGCATTTTGCAAGAATAGATTCTTTCCAAAAAGATTTTGTAGCAGAGCGAATTTCTTTGAAGAAGTTAGTTATTGATACAGTAAATGAAGAAAAGAAGATTTTCATAAAAAACAGAATAATTCCTAGAGTAGAAATAGATGAAGATATTGAAGTATACAGTGATGTAAAGTGGATAAAGTTTGTATTAGATCAACTTATTATTAATGGTGTGAAGTATTCAAAAGGCATGGGAAAAGAATTGATTATAAAAGCATGGGAAGAAGAAAAAGAAATTAAATTAAGTGTTATTGATGAGGGAATAGGAATCCCAAGGAAAGATATTAAAAGGGTATTTGACCTATTCTTTACTGGAGAGAATGGGCGTAGATATGGAGAATCAACTGGTATGGGATTATATATAGCCAAAGAGGTATGTGTAAATTTAGGCCATGCAATAGAGATAGAATCCACTGTGCATGAAGGAACAGTGGTTACAATAAGATTTACAAAATGAAAAATAGCTTTATATATAGATTATAATGGGGTGGAATATGGATAAAAGAGCTAAGATTTTAGTAGTTGAAGATGAAAATGAAATTAATAAATTACTTTGTAGTATTCTTGAAAATAAGGGTTATAGAGTTAGAGCAGCTTTTTCAGGGACAGAAGCTTTAATGTGTGTAGAAAATGAACGGTGGGATATGATTTTATTAGATTTGATGATCCCAGGGATTAGTGGAGAAGAAGCTATATTAAAAATTAGAGAAATAACAAAAGCACCAATAATTGTAGTAAGTGCAAAAACATCTAAAAAAACTAAGATAGAATTATTAGAAAGTGGAGCAGATGATTTTATTTGTAAGCCATTTGATCCAGATGAAGTTGTTGCAAGAGTTAATTGTAATTTGAGAAGATATCTAGAATTTTTTAAGGATGAGGGAAAGAAAAATAGAGATAATATTTTGAGTTATAAAGATATTAGTTTAAATACAGAAAGTAAAGAAGTAAAAGTGGGACAAACTATACTTACGCTAACTGCAAAAGAATTTGCATTACTAAAACTGTTATTAACAAATCCCAATAAGGTATACAGTAAATCTAATATTTTCGAAAGTATATGGGGAGAAGAATTTTTGGGCGATGATAATACTGTAAATGTACATGTGAGTAGACTAAGAAATAAGCTGTTTATTGCAAATGATAGTGAAGATTACATAGAAACAATTTGGGCAATGGGGTATAAATTAAGAAGAATTAAGACTTTTGAAAGACTTTAGTAAAGTTTTCTTATGAAACATTAGTTATGATAAAAGAATGATTCATAAGGAGGTAATAAAATGAGTGAGTATGTAATTATAGCTAGTAACATTACAAAAACATATGGTAGTCGCAAAGTTTTAGATGATTTGTCCATAAAGATAAAAAAAGGTGATATATATGGAGTTATAGGGAAAAATGGTGCCGGAAAAACAACTATGATTAGAGTGCTTACAGGTCTTGTTATACCTAATGTTGGACAAGTTGAACTATTTGGACATAGTGAGGAGAAAGAGATTATTAAGGAAAGAAGTAGAATTGGTACATTAATAGAATCACCAGCTCTTTATCTTAACATGACGGCGTATGAAAATCTTGAACTTGTCAAAATTCAAAGAGGAGTTCCAGGAAACAAATGTATTAATGAGACTTTAAATTTAGTAGGACTTAAGGATGTCGCGAAAAAGAAAACTAAGAATTTCTCGCTAGGAATGAAACAAAGACTGGGAATTGCTATGGCATTATTAAGTGAGCCAGAATTTTTGGTTTTAGATGAACCTATGAATGGGCTAGATCCAATTGGAATAAAAGAAATAAGAGAGCTTTTAATTAAATTAAACAAAGAAAGAGGAACAACTATTTTAATATCAAGTCATATGTTATCTGAACTTACTCATATTTCCAATAGATATGGTTTTATAAATGATGGGAAATTAATTGAAGAAATGACGTCTTGTGAACTTTCAAACAAATGTAGAACTTATCTTCATTTGAAAGTAAATTATACTTCGGATGTTTCAGTTATTTTAGAAAATGAGATTGGGATAAAAGACTTTGAAGTTTTTCCAAATAATATCATAAGAATATATGATGAATTTGACGGAGAAAAGATTACTATTGCTCTATCTAAACATAACATAGGCGTTAAAGAAATAATGCAAATGGGTGAATCACTGGAGGATTATTTTACTAAGTTAGTTGGAGGAGAAGATAATGAGTAATCTAATTAGAGGAGAATTTTATAAATTAAGGAAAAGTAGATATTTTGTTGGAATGATATTTATGGCAATAGTGGCTTCATTTTTTTTAATTACTGTATGGGATAAGGATATACAACGACTGCAGAAAGTACATCCTAATTTTCTTATGAATGGAGCATATTCAATACAATATGGATTCGAATATAGTATATATACTAGTTTTATATTTGCATTATTAGGCGGAGAATTTATTGCTAAGGATTTTAAGAATAATAATATAATTAAAAGTTTCAGTTATGGATATACGAGAAGTAAGGTTATATTAAGTAAATTAATAGTATTTATAATGGCTTGTTTATTTTTAGAAATAATTTATACAACAATTTTAGTTATATATGTTTCAATAAATCATGGATTTTGTGAAGTCTTAAATTTAAGTGCTATTTTATACTTAACCAGAGTAATTATTATTGGAATAATGTATAGTGCAGTCACAATATGTATAATTGCTATGATTGCTATGATAACAAAGAGTGCTCTTTGTACATTTGTTTCACCAGTTATATTCTTTCTGAGTTTTCAATTGCCAAGCAACATAAGTGCATATATACTTCCTTATGTTGCTGGGCGAGTGGCAATATCAAAATTTGCACCTAAAGAAGAGATTATATTTGGGATAATTTCATCACTTTTAACTTTTATTATAACAATTGGAGGGAGTATGTTATATGTTGTAGATTGCAATATAAAATGTCCGAAATTTTGAAGAAAAATATAATGTTAAGTTGTAATGGTTTTCTGTTCCATCATATTGGCAGATAAACCGTTGAAAATCCTTCTTGGATAATTGTTGATCCAGTGCTGTATTTGCATAATTTGTTTTTTAGAGAATGCTGAAATATCCACACCTTTTGGGATAAATCGTCGTATCATTTTATTGATATTTTCGTTTGTGCCTCGCTCCCATGAACTATATGGGTGAGCATAATACACTTTAGTTCTCTTTCGTTTATTTCTTACTGAGTTCTCAATACCCTCGAAATCAAGGTTCTCACAGCCGTTATCACAGGTGATTGTTTTAAATGTTTTTGAGAATAACATTCCCATTTTACGCTCCAATTTGTCCAATTCTTTCACGACAGCCGCCTGTGATTTAGATGGTATTTTAAAGACTAACTCCTTACGAGTTACTCTTTCACTTAACACCATTAAGACAGTTTTTGTACCCTGTTTGCCAACTACAGTGTCCATTTCCCAATGGCCTATCTCATCACGTGCAGCTACCGCTGCAGGTCTCTCCGATATGCTAGTTCCTTTGGTATTGTTATACGCTGATCTTATTTTTTTATAGTTTCTCTTTTTAGCATTCTTTTTAACAGGCAGATCTTTGTTACTTATATTTAAAAACAAATTATTATCCAAATAGTTATACACAGTTTTGAAGCAAATAGTTGTTTCAAATTGTAGATCTTTATTTGTGATATTTTGAATAGCTGCATACGGAGATTCGCCATCTATACCAATAGCTTTTTCTAAGTACCTCACCAATTTGTGATCTTTTCCTATTTTTAATGCAGGACCTTTAGCGGCACCTTGTTTGTCATGCTCTGACTGCCCAATTTCTGCGCTATATTCCATTCGAGTGGTTAAGTCACTATTCAATAGTTCTACAATTCCTTTAGCAATTTCACGCCTTATTGTACGTTCTGAACGCCCACCTATTTGCTCCGCAATACGAGTTGAATTAAGTCCCATTTTGTGTAAAGCTTCTAACTTTATGCGTTCCTCGTATGTTATGTGTTTACCTTTTCTGCTCTGTGTGATAAAATCTAATTGACTCATTTGAAATCCTCCCGTATATGTTGGTTTAGTCACTTAACATTATACAAGAGTATTTCTCTTGAGTCTTTATTTTTTGTTACTCTTCGGTCATTTCATTATACAACTTACCAGTATGTTATATGTACGGCGTGAAGATATTAAGTAAAAGATAAGTAAAAATTTTATTATATGAGTAGGAGAAATGAAATGTATTTAGCTATTATTTTAATGATTATTTTTCTAATATTAATTTTGGCAGTAGCAATTATTAAGTTACATTTATATAAAAGAGAAATAGGAGCTATAACTAAGCAAATCAGAAATTTTAGAGTGCGAGAAACCAATAAAAAAGTTAATACTGAAATAGCTGATAAATATATAGAAAATTTAGCTTTTGAAATTAATGAATATTTAGAACTTTACAGAAGAAATGAACAAGAAAAAGTAATGTTTGAAAATACATTAAAACAAGGCATAGCTAATATGTCTCATGATTTAAGGACCCCCTTAACATCAATAATAGGATATTTAAAACTTCTTAAACAAAATACCATAGATAAAGAAGAGGCATTAGAGATAATTGAAAATAAAACTAACAAATTAAATGTTCTTATAAATGATTTTTTTGAGTAGCTTCAATAGAGACTGAAGATTATGAGTTAGAGATGGTAAAAATAAATTTAACTAATATAGTACGAGACGAAATTTTATCACTTTATGAATCTTTTGAGAGAAAAGGGATAGAGCCCAAAATATGCATTCCGGATAAGCCAATTTTTATAATGGGGGATAAGGATAGTCTAGAGAGAATAATAGATAATTTGCTATCTAATACATTAAAATATGCTGAGAAAGTTATTGAAATAAAATTAGAAGAATGTGATGCTAAAGTTACTTTTGAAATTTCAAATATATGTACAGGCATTGATGAAAAAGATGTATTACATATGTTTGATAGATTCTATATGGCAGACAAAGTGAGAACGGGGAATGGTGTAGGACTTGGGCTGTCTATTGTAAAAAGTTTAATGGAAAAGATGAATGGAGTTGTAATATCAAAACTCGAAGAAAATAGGATTTCTATAATATGTGAATGGAAGTATATAAAATAGTATTATTTTATATGCTTTTTTTTAGGGCGTTAAATTGTCTTCTGCGGAGCTGCAACAACTAATAATTGCAAAGCTTACAACCATGTCACATTCCTGTAAGCTTTGCAGATAGTACTTTATACATTATTATTATAAACTATATATAAAGTAATAATTAGTTTGTAAGGAGTGATAAGACATAGATATAATATTTTTATTAAAAGCAATCATAATAGCAATAGTAGAGGGGGTAACTGAATTTATCCCAGTATCTTCTACAGGCCATATGATATTAATTGGATGGGCAATTGGGTTTGAGGGAGAATTTGCAAAGATGTTTGAAGTTGTAATTCAACTTGGGGCAATAATGGCAGTTGTTGTTTTGTATTGGGAGAAGATTAACGAAAGTGTAATAGAATTTTTTAAGTTTATATTTACTAAAGGAAGAGAGGGGGAAAAGGGATTTAGATTTGGGATTAATGTTGTTGCAGCTTCTATTCCCATGGCTATTGTAGGAGTAACATTTTACGATAAAATAAAATCGAAATTTATACCCAAAGCTGTCATAGTAGGATTTATAGTTGGTGGATTATTGTTACTGATAGTCGAAAAGAGTTTCGTAGGTAAGAAGCATAAAGTAGATAGTATAGATAATATAACACCTGTACAATCATTAAAAATTGGCATATTACAACTTCTTTGCGTGTGGCCAGGAATGTCAAGAAGTGCATCTACGATTATGGGTGGATGGATTGCAGGATTATCAACACCGATAGCGGCAGAATTTTCATTTTTCATAGCGATTCCAGCTATGATAGGGGCAACAGGTAAGGACTTATTTGAATTTGATTATTCTATAATGACGAAAACATTATGGATTTCATTAATAACTGGATTTATTGTGGCTTTCATAGTGTCTTTAATAGTTATGAAAAAATTTGTTGAGTACTTAAAAAAGAAGCCAATGAAAGTATTTGCAGTATATAGAATAGTAGTAGGGATTTTACTTGGTGTATTAGTATTAACTAAGATTATCACGTTAACTACAATTTAGAAGGAAAGTCACCTACGTCTATAAGTTTCTGTTACACACTATAACAAAATAAAACTTAAGTGGGAGTATAAATCTTCTTCTGAAGTCGTTAATGCATCTTCGTAGAAGATGAGCAGCACCGCAGGTGATGATTTAACATAATAGGAGGAATAAGTAATATGGATATTTTGAAAGTAAAGAATTTAAGCAAGGTATATGGTAATAAAATATCATTCAATGCTTTGGATAATATAAGTTTCACAATTGACGAAGGAGAATTTGTAGGGATAATGGGCCCATCAGGAAGTGGTAAGACAACATTATTAAATATGATTTCAACAGTAGATAAGCCAACATCAGGAGAAATAAGAATAAAAGATAAAAATCCACTGAATCTTAAGGGCGATGATCTGGCCTTATTTAGAAGGAGAGAATTAGGTTTTGTATTTCAAGATTTCAACCTATTAGATACTTTAACTGTTGGTGAAAATATAGTGCTTCCACTAACATTAGATGGAGTACTAGTTAAAGATCAGGATGAGGAACTTAATAGAATATCAAAGATACTTGGAATAGAGAATCTAATTAACAAGAGAACTTTTGAAATATCAGGAGGAGAAGCTCAGAGAACAGCTATTGCAAGAGCATTAATACATAATCCTACTCTATTACTTGCTGATGAGCCAACTGGTAACTTGGATTCAAAAGCTGCTAAAAATGTAATGGAATTATTTGAAAAAATAAATAAAGATGAAAAAGTAACTACAATGATGGTAACTCACGATACATTTTCAGCAAGTTATTGTAATAAAATTCTATTTATAAAAGATGGAACTATATATAATGAAATTTATAGGGGAGATAGCAGGAAACAGTTTTATCAGGAAATTATTGACGTGATTGCACTAATGGGAGGTGGAAACTAATGAATCTTAGAGAGTTTGCCACTAAAAATGTGTACAGAAATATAAAAGGATATTTTGCCTACTTTTTAAGTAGTAGTATATCAGCAACACTATTATTCTCTTTTACTATGATTATAGTTCATCCTGACTTTGTGGGGCTTAAATTACCTAATAACATAAGAAATGCTCTTTATGTTACAACTGTAATTGCATACTTATTTTTGTGTTTTTTTGTATTCTATTCAGTAAGTGTCTTTTTAAAAAGTAGATATAAAGAATTTGGAATACTTTATATTATAGGCTCATCAAAAAAGCAAATACAGAGAATTATAACCATTGAAAATATAATAATTAGTTCAGTATCTGCAGTAGTAGGGATAATAGTAGGAATTGTATTTTCAAAAATACTTTTAGCAGTCAGTGGAAAGTTGTTAGGATTTAATGCACTAGGATTTTATATTCCAGTTAAAGCTATGATTATTACCTTAATTGCATTTGTATTGATAGGAATAGTAATTTCAATATTTTGTTCATTTGTTATAAAAGAAGATATGGTTTTAAGATTGCTTAAAGGGACTAAAAAACCCAAAGCAGAACCAAAATCATCGGCTATTCTCTCGATTATATGTATAGTATTGCTTACAGTAGGATATTATCTATCAATTACATCAAGTGAAAAGACACTAGCCTATAGAATAATACCTGTAACAATAATGGTGATTGTAGCAACATATCTATTATTTTCTCAATTAAGTGTATTTGTACTCAAGTTACTTAAAAAAAGCAGAAACTTTTATATGAATAAAACTACAGTACTATGGGTGTCAAATTTACTATATAGAATAAAAGATAACACAAGAATGCTTTTCTTAATTACAATAACTTCAACAGTTGCTCTTTCGTCAATAGGGTCAGTATATGCTTATTGGAGAGATAAAGAGGCGGAGGTAAATAAAATTTCTCCACAAGCATTTTTCTGTGTTGATACTTATAATAATAAAACTAAAGTTGATTATAAAGTCGATTTTATAGAAGATTCATTGAAAAATGAAGAGATAGATTATACTAAGGTTAATGGCGAAATGAAGTTTGTTATACCTGATGGTGGTAAAGATGAAGTAACTATAATTAAAGAAGATATTTATAATAAATTAGCAGTGGAACTATCTTTAAACACTATTATTTTAAAAGAAAATGAGACCAGAATAGTCGAAGCTTTAGCTAAAGATGAAAGAGAAAATGTTACTTTAGAAAATAAGGAATTAAAGGTTGTTAGTAGAGGTGATGAAGGAGTAATCCCAGCAATTTATGAAAAGGTATATGTGGTTAAAGATGATGTATATGAAAAAATGAAGGGGTCTAAGTGCTACTTTGGAGCACTTAATGTAAATAATTACAAGGATACATTAAGTATAGGTAATAATTATTATAATAAGTTTTGCGATGATAAAGGTGATAAATTTTATAATAACTTCCTAAAAGCTTATATATTGGAAAGAACTAAAATAGTCTATGGGGTGATTTTGTTTAGTGCAATATTTATAGGACTTATATTCTTTGTAACAACCGCAAGTTTCTTATACAACAAGTGTTACATGGATCTTATAGAGGATAAAAAGAAGTATAAACAATTGAATAAAATAGGATTAACTTATAGTGAAATAAAGAAGGTATTAAATATTGAGATAGGGGTATTATTTCTACTCCCATATATAATTGCTGTTGTACATTTTTTCTTTGCAATGAGTTCATTAAAATCTGCTTTTGGATTTGAGATTACTGTACCAGCATTACAGGTCATAGGAATTATGTTGATTGTCCAAATTATATATTTCCTCGTTATAAGAAAAAACTATTTATTAGAGATTAAAAAAAGCTTAGTGTAATTTTATTTTAATTGAATTATCTCGTAATATAGCGCACATTTGTTGTTTGCTGATAATAAGAAAAAAATAGAGAGGTTACAATTACTGGTGTTACCTCTCAAGTGTGAAGAGTACTATTTACACAAATATAATACATATGAAGATCTGTCTAATGCAATTGATGAATATATTATATTCTGCAATACCAAGCGTTTACAAAAAGATTAAACGGCCTTAGCCCTTTGAAATTTAGGGGTCAGGCCGCTTGATTAGTTTTTATTATTTCCACTGTCTATTTTATAGGGATCAGTTCAACTTTTGTATTACATTAAAAAACACAGCAGAGCATGAAAACACCGTATTATTCAGGAATGGATTTTATGGTGCTTTTGCTATGAAGGAGTATAAATAAGAAGTCACTGCCTTTTACAGAAAGGCCTTACCTCAACTACATTTATACTAATTTTCTTTTTCACACCAAGGATCACACCCATCTTCAGGACAAGTAACGTGATTATGCTTTTTTTCACGCTTTGACTCAGGAGCATCAGTTTGAATGTAGGTCAATTGTCCTCCTGGATACACTCCATTGTTAGTAACTTTATAATCATCATGATTGTGCATAGGATAAAATTGAGGGAAAAAGTTGTCATTAACAGCTGAAGGTTCATCGCAGATATCTACATAATTGACTGTATTTATATTATTGATGTTGACTGGTTCAGTTGGAATATTAGCTATTGCATTTGGGTCTATATTCTTTATTTCATGCATTTGCTTACACAAAGAGGGTATACAATCTTGTCCATTTACAATATAGTTTCTATATTGTGGACGTTTATCTTCGGCTTCTATCAATAGGTCAAACGTTTCTCCTGAACCTATTGTAGCTGTAAAGCCTCTTTCAAGGCCCTCATGTCCTTGTAAAACTAGTGTTTCAGACATCTTTAAGAATGGGCTTGGATTAGCATCCTTACCTATTACTGCAAAATGCCATCCGTGTATATGCCATGGTACGACCTGATAGCCCATATTAATCATTCTAAGCAGGAACATTTCTCCTGTTTTCACATGCACATAGGATTCGTAGTTAATCTGAGATACATCTTTATTACTGCCTGGAGAAGGAGTTAAGGGATGTGGAAGTAAGGTGTCCGGGAAGGCACGACCATTTACAAGCCAAAAGTCAGGTTTAAAATCCACAGGATTAAAATTACCACCGGTTTGAACACTATCATGCCATCTGGTATCTATATCAGAAAGTAACATGATATATTCCTTGTCAAAATAAGAACGTATATCATTGTATGCAAAATTTCTATTTGTAGCAGTTTTAGAAATATGGTGTTGTAGTTTTCCTTTGTATACCCAGCCGCCATTACATAATTTACTTATACCTACCAATTTAAGACTTTTCATGGACGGATAGACAACCAGGGCTCCGTACATACCCATCTGAACATGCTCAGATGCCTCAACATGACAGTGATACATATAGGTTCCGGGATGTTCCGTATCAAAAAGATAAGTTGCCACGGATGGGGCTTTATCAAAATCCATCCACATAGGAACTCCAAAGGATGATTCCGGGAAGCCATCCAGCTGAGTCGCTACATGGGCACCGTGCATATGCACAGTGTGATTATCCATAATACCTGCGGTAGGCATGCCTAAATTTATCAAGGTTATATAAACTCTATCGCCCATTTCCCCCCAGATCATTGGTGAAGGTATGGTAGCAGTTCCTATCAAGGCTTTAAATTTTGGCCAATTAGAGGGCTTTGTCCAATCAAGGTCTTCATTTACTACTTTACCATTAACACTTAACAGCCCACCAACAAAACCAAATACATACACTTTTCTACGCTCAGTTCCTACTGGCGGTAGGTCTGGAGAAGTAGGAAGTTCTATAAACCCATCAGTGGCAACAAGCACATAATGTCTAACACTCATTTTCTTATCACTCCTGTTTATTTATTTTTGATCAATATTGAAAGAAATATAGTAGTTTGTATACAGATCCAGCTCTTTGAAAGATATAATTTCAAATATATAACTGCATCTTTAGTTCATAATATGACAAATATAATAGAATTGATTCTAAATTCAAGTGAATATATTATACTTAATCTAGTATCTAAAGTTACATTTCTTGATCAAAATGCTTTACTTCACCGCTAGGATTAAACTCTTTACTACTCTTACCCTTTTCTTGAATGAATTCTATGAGTTTTTCTATATCATCTGTTTCCATTCTTACTGAAAAAGGTGTAGTAACCGCTAAGCGTAAATTTACCACGTTAAGAAAATATTATTAAAATAACGATAAATCCAGGGGAATATTAAATATACTCGTGTTATTTTAATATTGTTCTCAAAGATGTTACATTAGCTAATATATGCTAATAATATTTTCAATTTTTATCACCTTGAGGTAATGCTCTCATTAGAAAGAATTGTGTGAAAAAAGGAGAAGAAAAGATTATGTCTCAAGGTATAGTTTTTTCTCTTAAGGACATGAAGATATAAAAAAATCAAGAGGAGATATTTTTAAGTAATACAGAACTGAAATTATTCAAATATTTAATTATTAATCCTAAGCAATTTCTAGCAAAGGAGCAGCTTTTAAATGAATTGTGGAATATTGATGGGGATTTTATAGACCCAAATACTATAGCTGTAAATATAAGAAGTTTACAGTAATAGCTGTGATTGGCATCGCTTTTTTGTGGTACATAATAAAATATTTTGTTCGAAAACTAGATAGCTTTTCTTTAGAGGTAGATGAAATAATGAAGGGGAATTATTCTTTCAACATGGTGGATTATGACCAGGGTGTTTTATCTAGGCTTAATTTTCAATTTAGGCAAATGAGTAAGAAACTTGAAATGTGGAGTGATGTTTGATGCTAATAAAAAAATATATATGCCATAATAAGAAAAGATAGCAAAGTGATTTAGAGGGAAGAATTTTAGTTAAATCATCACCTTTTGAAATGTCGTTAAATATGGATAAAAGCAAAAAAGATATTATAGGTAAAATAAAGATAAAATGATAAAATTTGCAGTATAATGAAGATAGAATAAGGTTGAGGACTGCAAGGATTATTTTTGAAGAGAAAATATGAACACAGAAATGAATTATGAATAAAATAAGGGGCTTAGAAAGTATGGAAAGAGAAAAAATATTAGAAAATCTAAAATCACAAATAAAAATGGGTAATCATATTATTGGGGTAGCTACAGGTGCAGGAATAACAGCAACGTATGCCAAACAGGGTGGGGCTGATTTTCTTTTGATGTTAAATTCAGGTAGGTTTCGCCAAATGGGGAGGGGCTCACTAGCAGGTTTTTTACCGTTTTGTAATAGCAATGATATGGTAATGGACTTTGCTTCTAAAGAAATAATGCCTTTGGTAACTGACATACCTATTATTTTTGGCCTTAATGCAACAGACCCTACAAAAAACATAAATAGTTACATAGATGAAATAAGGGTCATGGGTTTTTCTGGTATTAATAATTACCCGACAGTTGGACTAATTGACGGTCAATTTAGCGAGGCTCTTAAAGACAATGGACAGCATTATCTAATTGAAGTACAAGCAATAAGAATAGCCCATGAAAAAGATATGTTTACAGTTGCATTTGTGTTTGACGAGGTACAAACAGCTCAGATGATTGATGCTGGAGCTGATATAATTTGTGCACATTTAGGATTAACGGGAGGCGGGTTATTAGGGGCAAAAAAAGTGTTCTCTCTGGAAGCTGCAAAGGTTAAAGTGGACAAGATATTTAATAAATGTAATGAATTAAAGCCAGAAGTAATTAAGTTGGTTTATGGTGGCCCTGTAAAGACACCAATTGATATTCAGTATATGTATAGTAGTAATAAAAGCTTAATGGGATATATAGGTGGGTCTGCATTTGAGAGGATTCCATCAGAAAAGGCGATTACAAATATAACAAAAGCCTTCAAAATAGCAGGGCAGCTGAATGAAGAAGATTTAATGATTAAGATGTTGGATGGAGTTTCAAAACACTACGATTATGTTGGATTTGTGCAGGAATACGTTTCTGAAAATTATATGAATGATATTTCGTTTTTAGATTTAGCTACAGTAGCGCATGTATCTAGGAGTTATTTAAGCAGTCTATTCAAAAAGAAAATTGGTTGCAGTTTTCCACAGTATATAGTTAAATTCCGTATAAATAAAGCAGTAGAAATTTTAGAAAGAGAAAATATCCAGTTATCAGAGTTAGCATCATTAGTTGGTTATCATGATTATTCACAATTTAGCAAAATGTTTAAAAAGTACAAGGGATTGTCTCCCAAACAATATAAAGCTAAAAATAATACATAAGCACAAAAACATAAGACATAAAAGCGTTTACGGTAAGAAGCTATGGCAGTATGATTAATTTAGAGTTGTATAGGGGGTTAAAAATTGAAAACAATTGCAATTGCAGGAACATTTGATACTAAAGGTGATGAGTATTTATATGTAAAAGAATTGATTGAAGGTTTGGGGTTAAGTACTTTTACGATTCACACAGGAGTGTTTAAGCCAACATTTAAACCTGATGTATCAAACAATGAAGTAGCAGAGATAGCAGGCGTAGACATTAAAACTCTCGTTGATAAAAAGGACAGAGCATTAGCAACAGAAATATTATCAAAAGGTATGGAAAAATTAGCACCTAAATTATACAAAGAAGGTAAATTTGATGGAATAATATCCCTTGGAGGTAGTGGAGGAACTTCACTAGTAACACCAGCAATGAGGGCACTTCCTATTGGGGTGCCAAAAGTTATGGTATCGACAGTAGCATCGGGAAATACTGCTCCATATGTAGGAACAAGTGATATTGTTATGATGCCATCTGTAGTAGATGTTTCAGGGCTTAATTCAATTTCAACTAAGATTTTTGCAAATGCAGTATTTGCAATAGCAGGTATGGTTAAATTTGAAAACATAAAAGTGGTAGAGAAAAAAAAATTAATTGCTGCAACTATGTTTGGCGTAACAACTCCATGTGTAACGGCAGCCAGAAAATATCTTGAGGATAGAGGATATGAAGTGCTTGTGTTCCATGCAACAGGTATAGGTGGACAGTCGATGGAAGCACTTATTGAGGCTGGATTTATTGAAGGAGTTTTAGATCTTACAACAACAGAGTGGGCAGATGAAGTTATCGGTGGAGTTTTGAATGCAGGGGAACATCGTTTAGAAGCCGCAAGTAAAAATCATGTTCCACAAGTTGTATCAGTAGGTGCACTTGATATGTGCAACTTTGGGACATACGATACAGTACCAAAAAAGTTTGAGGGACGTAATTTTTATAAGCACAATCCGACAGTGACACTTATGAGAACAAATGTAGCAGAAAATGAAGCAATCGGGAAAAAGCTTGTTGAGAAATTAAATATGGCAAAAGAGAAAACTGCTTTATTTTTACCACTAAGAGGCATATCGGGCATTGATGTAGAAGGTCAAGAGTTTTATGGTGTAGAAGAAGATAAGATGCTATTTGACACCTTAAGAAATGGTGTGAACAAAAACATTGTAGAAGTAATTGAAATGGATTGTGAGATTAACAATGCAGTATTTGCAGAAGTAGCAGCACAAAAATTAATAGATTTAATGAGTAAGTAGGATATAATGTTCGGATATATTAGTGTAGTAATAGGATTTTAGGTAATAATCCCAAAATTGAAAAACTAGTGACCAAAATTCAAACTATTTAAGGAGGATTTGGAAATGAATAAAATGACGAGAAAAGAAATTATTATAAAGTTTAAGGATGAAGTTAAAAATGGAAAGATACTATTAGGAGTAGGAGCGGGTACAGGTATTACTGCTAAAAGCAGCGAAGCTGGCGGAGCTGATATGCTAATTATATATAATTCTGGAAGATATAGAATGGCAGGCCGCGGATCACTTGCAGGATTATTATCTTATGGTGATGCAAATCAAATTGTGGTTGAGATGGGTTCAGAAGTATTACCTGTTGTAAAACATACACCCGTTTTAGCGGGGGTATGTGGTACTGATCCTTTTAGAGTTATGGAAATATATTTAAAACAACTAAAGGATCAAGGGTTTAATGGAGTTCAAAATTTCCCAACAGTAGGTTTAATTGATGGCGTATTCAGACAAAATTTAGAGGAAACAGGTATGGGATATGGATTAGAAGTAGAAATGATTAGAACAGCACATGAATTAGACATGCTTACGACTCCTTATGTATTTAATCCAGATCAAGCAAAAGCTATGGCAGCAGCAGGAGCAGATATCTTAGTCGCACATATGGGTTTGACTACCAAAGGTACAATTGGAGCAAAAACAGCTCTTACATTAGATGATTGTGTTAAGAAGATTGAAGCTATTATTAAAGCGGGTAGAGAAGTTAATCCAGATATTATGGTAATTTGTCACGGTGGACCGATTGCAGAACCAGAAGATGCTACATACGTAATTGAAAGAACAGAAGGGATAGATGGTTTCTTTGGTGCATCAAGTATTGAAAGATTTGCAGCTGAGAAAGGTATTAAAGAACAGACAGTATTATTTAAATCGATAGCAAAATAAATTATTAAGATTATACTTTAAAGGGAAAAGAAAGGGTTATGAGGTGCAAGATGCTTATTAAACAACCTATGGAAAGTTTAATGGAACAACAAAGTGTAACAGATGAAATTATGAAATATAAAGAATTATTAGATGAACGAATTATAACAGAAGAAGAATTTTTTATTAAGGAAAAAGAATTATTAAGAAAAATAATAAAATAAATATGGAATAATAAGAAGCTTAAAAATTGGCTTCTTTTTTATTACGTAATATAGTAGTTTAATTTATTGTAATTAATTGGGTTTAGGCTGTTAACAAAAATTAGAAAAGCATAAGTATAGTTTAAGACTCATGCTTTTCTAATTTTAACTACTACATACTTATTAATTTTTCCTGCATTTATTTCTTATCCATATTCTCAATCTTATTCATTTTATCCATCATTTTCATAGTATTCATTTGTATAGTTATATACATTTGCATCATGATATGCATGTGCATCATTTGCATATGCTCAGGCATAGTCATAGGCATAGTACTGTTAGATATAGGCATAATGGGCATAGGAATATTGGGCATATTGGGCATGTTTGGCATATTAGGCATAGGTGCAGGTGCCATCCTCCACGGCATCATGGGTTCTTCCATATTGTACATTTGATTCATATTGTTCCTCCAAAAATTATTATGTTACCCTATTATATATATTCAAATGAAGTCAAAATGTGTTTGTATGATAGAAAAATATAAGTAGGAATTTATAGAAGAAGCTCGGGTGCATTTAATTTAAGCTCTGAGTTTTGATTTTCACTTTGCACTGCACCTGTAAGTTGGGTATTTTTGCCCATGATGATAGGTTTGCTTACTGTTCTACATTCAAAGCTTTAGCCGCTGGTGCTGTTTTAAAACAAGATTCATTAGAGCAGCTTAAACAAGTAGTTAAATATAACAAAGAAGATGTTCTTTCTTATGCTCCAATTACAAAAGATAACATTGATAAAGGCATGACCATTGAAGAAATTTGCAATGCAGCATTACTGTTTAGTGATAATACAGCTGCAAACCTTTTATTTGATCATATAGGTGGACCTAATGGTTTTAAATCAGCACTTAATCAATTAGGGGATAACGTTACGCAACCTACACGTATAGAACCAGATCTAAACGAAGCCATACCTGAAGATATTAGGGACACTAGCACACCAAGACAATTGGCAACTGATTTACAAGCATACACAACTGGAGATATATTAACAGACGATAAGAAAAAAATTCTTATTGATTGGATGACATGTAATGCAACAGGTAATACACTAATTCGTGCAGGAGCACCAGAGGGCTGGGTAGTTATCATTGGAATAGTTAGGGTAGTGTCAATGATAGTGGTGTTTGTAAAGTATAAAACATTTGGGATACTTCATACTTATGGGAATAAAATTACAGGGCTTGTGCTATTTACATTCCCACTATCACTTGCTTTTTCCCAATCAGATGTTCTGATGTATATAATTTGTATGGTTGCAAGTGCCGCTGCTTTTGAAGAATTATTCATTCATCTATTATCAAATGAATTGCAAGCAAATAAGAAAAGTATATTCTTTAAGTGATAATAATTCTAGTTCTGGACAGGAATTTATTAAATCCACAGGTGCCAGCTTTGATAACTCTGAATATGAGATGTTTTTAAGAAATAAATTAAAACAAAATACAATAGCGCGTGATGTAGTTTTAAGAAAAACTACAAATAAAGATGCAAAAGAAATTGCAGTGCAGGATTATATATATTCAAATGTGGAATTCAAAGAAGAGGATATTTGTATGTTTGAGGAAGAAGAAAAATGTGGCGCAATTACTTATATAGCAGAAATTAATAATAAAACATAGGAAAAGTTCGTTTAGAAATATGTGATGGTGTAGGAGGTATTTATGGATTTGGTGTGCTCCCAGAACACCGTGGGAATGGTTATGGGAGAGACATTTTACTCTCATCAATAGAAAAATTGAAAGAGAAAAACTCAAAGAATATTATGCTTCAAGTGTCTGTAAAAAACAAAAATGCTTTAAAAAAGTCCTGCCGAAAGACCTTTACCGACTTTACACTCTCACCACGTTATAACAGTAAAAAAGATATTAAGAAGTGGATACTATATTCAAAATGTATGGCAAATGGTTATTCTATAAGAAAATGTGCAGAGCTAGTTGGAATAAGCATACCTACATCATTCTTTTGGAGATATAATTTTTAGATGCTAAAATCTATTCTGTGTACTGATTCACATAAGAGTTATATTAAATTTGCTCAAAATTCAAATGTTGAACTACAACAGATTAAACGTGGTAAACACAAGGAAGGCATATTTCATATACAGCATATTAATGCGTTCCATAGCAAATTAAAAGAGTGGATGTATCAGTTTCATAGTGTTGCAACAAAATATCTTGCCAACTACATGTACTGGTTTAAGTGGGTAGAGTTCTTTAAAACAGAGAAGGATACTGAAAAAAGCAAATATTTATTAGTTCAATCACATACATCTCATTCTGATACAAAGTTAAAGGATTTTAAAATAGGGAAGCGATTTATATGTGATAATGTTAAATATTTGAAATATATACTTAATTTTTGTATAATATAATAAAGACATAATGATTTAATAAATTGAAAGGAGTAGTTGTTTATGAAAATTTTTAATAAAACATATTTGGGTATTATTTTAGGCACTATTGTAGGAATTATAAATGTTTTACCTATGATATTGCAAAAGGTAGCTTGGGATGCTAATATATCAACTTTTTTGACTTGGGTTATAGTGGGCTTCTTTATTTCAACAACAAAGTTGAAATTCCATGGAATTATAAAAGGAATTATTATTTCTATACTTATATTTATCCCCTCAACTATTTTTGTAATAGAATCTAATTTAACAGGAGCAATTTGGACTATAGTAATGACATTGATTTTCGGTGGTTTATTAGGGTATTTAATTGATAAACTTGAAAAACAACAATTCGTGAATTTGTAAAATATTGATTAAAGGAATCCTAAAATGTATTCATTTAAAATTGGCATATTATTAACACTATGATTAAACATAGCTTAATATTTATATAAAAGCAATCTAGATAAGCTTAATTCTCCGATTAAAAAAATACAAAATGAAAGTTTTTTAGGTAAGGATTTAGATTTATATAAAAAAAGAGTCAAGTTGACTTCGCCAATATTTTACATAAACAAAAAATTCCCTCCAGCTTTTATATTATGTGAAGGTGAAAGGATGTGTATGTTAGTGAATTTGGGAACAGCATTGATACATGGATTAATTTGGGCACTTATGTGGAGCAGTACGGTTACATTTATTGAAATAAAGTGGCCTCATTTATTTCTACAAGATTATCCGAAAGAACTACAGGAGGTTATTAATCTTCCTCCATTTACAAACAAAAAAGCTGCATATATGTTTGAAACAATAACGATGCTTTTAATTGTAGCTTTTATATTTTGGAGTGGCATATATACATATCATGAAAATCAAGTAAGTTATTGGATAATCTTTTGCCATATACTTATAGTCTGCCTGTGTTGGAATATATTTGATTTAATCGTGATGGACTGGCTTATTTTTTGCACTTGGCAGCCGAAGTTTATTGTACTTCCTGGGAGTGAGGGAAATAAAGCGTACAAAGATTATAAATTCCATTTTATCGGTTTCTTAAAGGGAAGTGTAATATCAGTAATTGGGTCGATTGTTATTTCAGGGATATGTTTTGTGATTTTAAAGTATTTAATATGGTAAGAGCATGAGCATAATGTGTGGTCATTTTAAGTCCGATTTTTATAAAGTTCAGCATAAACAACTACAAGAATTCTTGAAAGAATAATGGGGGTATGTCAACTTGTATTCTTATAGGAAGGAAGGCTAATTTATATTTTAAGAGGTGATGCAGTGAAGACAATAGCAAATTATATATCAATTGCGAGAATATTTTTTTCCATTACATTGCTTGTGGCAAAACCATTAAGTATAGTGTTCTTCGCAATCTATCTCGTTTGTGGAATTAGCGATGTTTTTGATGGATACATAGCAAGAAAAACAGATACCGCAAGTAAATTGGGTGAAAAACTTGACTCTGTTGCAGATTTGATAATGGTTGTGATACTGACAATTGTGCTATATCCAATTATTAATTCAATTATAAATCCAACAGTTCAAATCATTGTTTGGGTAGTTATCATCGGAATAGTTAGAGTAGTGTCAATGATAGTGGTGTTTGTAAAGTATAAAACATTTGGGATACTTCATACTTATGGGAATAAAATTACAGGGCTTGTGCTATTTGCATTCCCACTATCACTTGCTTTTTCCAAATCAGATGTGCTGATGTATATAATTTGTATGGTTGCAAGTGCCGCTGCTTTTGAAGAATTATTCATTCATCTATTATCAAATGAATTGCAAGCAAATAAGAAAAGTATATTCTTAAAATGAGCATTATCCATATCAATTAACAGTTAATACAAATCATTCTTAAGGTTCGTCATAAACAACTGTAAGAGAAAAGGATGGTGCAAATATATAGTATTAACTATTACTAATAAATAATAAAAAGGGGTTAGATATAGATTATGGGTGAAATAAAAAGTCCCTATATAAGATTAAGAGAAAGATTAAATAAAAATGACTATGAAGATATATATGCTCTTCAAGGAATTTGTTTAGAAATGGATAGAGTAAAACTAAAATTAGAGATTGATTATAAGCTAAGCAGGGCAGAAGGAAAAATTGATACTTTAAGCAAAATTAATGAATTCATGTATTATGATGGAGATGAGCTTATAGGTTATGCTGGTATATGTAACTTTGGGGGAGCTGTACTAGAAGTAAATGGTATGGTGCACCCCGGGTATAGAAGAATGGGTGTATTTAAAAGGTTATTTTCTTTAGTTAAAGATGAATGGAGAAGAGGCGATGCAACAAAAATGCTTTTGCTAAGTGATAATAATTCTAGTTCTGGACAGGAATTTATTAAATCCACAGGTGCCAGCTTTGATAACTCTGAATATGAGATGTTTTTAAGAAATAAATTAAAACAAAATACAATAGCGCATAATGTAGTTTTAAGAAAAACTACAAATAAGGATGCAAAAGAAATTGCAGTGCAGGATCATATATATTCAAATGTGGAATTAAAAGAAGAGGATATTTGTATGTTTGAGGAAGAAGAAAAATGTGGCGCAATTACTTATATAGCAGAAATTAATAATAAAATCATAGGAAAAGTTCGTTTAGAAATATGTGATGGTGTAGGTGGTATTTATGGATTTGGTGTGCTTCCAGAGTACCGTGGGAATGGTTATGGAAGAGACATTTTACTCTTATCAATAGAAAAATTGAAAGAGAAAAACTCAAAGGATATTATGCTCCAAGTGTCTGTAAAAAACAAAAATGCTTTAAATCTTTATAAATCTTGTAGCTTTGAAGAGACTTATACTATGGATTACTATGAAATAAGTAAGTAAATATTGCATTTATGCAAAAATATTCTTAGATGTACTACTATCGGAATGCTATGAACGTAAAACACTAATCATAAACACAAACATTGAATTGTTCGGTTTTATAGTTATGACGCTTAATAAGAATGATATGTTTAATTAAATACGAGTAAATTAAAGTAGGGGTTAAAATGAAGAAGGTTAAATAGAAATTTAAAAATCGTAGCAGTATCTTTTGTAAATATTATCTTAGCTGCATTTGTATGGTATGTAATAACACTTATTAGTAGAAAATTTGGGCTTAAATTGCTTGAAAATAATTTTATAAATTATAGTGGCTTAGAAATTAGTATATTAATCGGCCAGTATTTTGTTATTAAAAAGTACAATAATGGCAGAGTTAGTTTTGATTTTATTGACATGAAGTTTAAACAAAATAGTTTTAAACAGTTATTTATAGGTATTGGCATAGGAACGCTAATGTATTTCGCTGGGGTGTTGATTTTGAGTGTAATGAAAATTGTAAAATTCAAAGGTATAGGGTTTATGTTCTACCCTACAAATGAGATTATTGTAGCTATTATTAGTGCATTCGTGACTTGTGCAATAGTCGGTTTTACTGAAGAAATATTATATAGGGGTATTATTTTAAAGCATTTAATGCAATTTAAAGGGAAAGTCGTTGCTCTGATAATAAGCTCATTAATATTCACAATATTTCATACGCAGTATTATCAACAATTTCATGCCCTATTTGTTGTATTTATTATGGGAATTCTATTGGGGTATTTGTATATAATAACAGAATCTTTATATTTGCCTATAGGGTTACATTTCGTAGTAGATTTTTATAGTTTCATAACAGGTGAATCTAACAATTTTTTACTTTTCGATATAAAAATTAGTAACTTGGTTTTCAGTTTATATTTTGATTATGTAACAATTATTGTAATTATAATACTGATTTTAATTTTAGCAGTGTATAAATTTAAACATAAAAAATTAAGTGCCAATACTTAAAAACAAGCTTAGGATTTATTATAAACGCTTATTTTTTTTATAGGTCGTGAGTAGAAATTACTGGACAGTAAAATTAATAGGGATTTCTGAATATCAATATGGCTTTATTTTTTAACACCATACTAATGGATTTAGATAATTCGTCAATCGTAAATCCATAATACCTAAACATTTGTAGAAAATTGAGAAGATTATTTTTATTGGGAGGTAATAACTTGAAAAAAGTAAGAGTTATAAAAATATTAATCTCAGCAATAGTTATTACATTATCGCTTTTAGGTTTATTTAATATCATTAATATAAAAATTATAATACCAATTGCATTACTATTATTAGGTATCTTGAGCATATTAAATGGGTATGACTCATATATTAATAACAAAAAAGGAGAATCAATTTTGTTAATTCTAAGTGGAATATTCGTAATCTTTGTTTCTGTAATTATAACATTTTTTTAGTAAATTTAGGATTAGTAAGATAAGTTATACGATAAAGAGCGTGGTATGATTTGAATGAATATATACAAACCACAAGCATTTGCTGAAATGATAGGCATTTCAGTAAGAACATTACAAAGATGGGATAACGATAAGAAATTAATAGCTTTTAGAAATCCTTCTAATAGAAGATATTATACCCATAACCAATATGTTAAATATATGGGAAAAATAATTCAAGATAAAGACATCAGAAAAACCATTATTTATACAATAGTTTCGAGTAGTGGTCAGAAAGATGATTTAAAAAATCAAGTTGCTACTCTTAAAGAATTTGCCAAGGCTAGAGGTATCATAATTGATGAGGTATTTGAGGATATTGGAAGTGGACTTAATTAGTTAAAAGTAACTAGTGGAACTGTAAGTTTTAAAGCAGGTAGGTACTATGTTTCTGTTTTAATTAATGTTCAAAGGAAATATGAGAGTTTGAAGGTAAGAAATAAAAAAATAAATATAAAAGGAGGAACTGCTACCAGGCAAAATATATCCGAACAAATAGTTATGGTACAAAAACTTCATCAGAAACTTTCTTATATTAGAAACAATTATGTTAATCAAGTAGTTAATAAGATAGTAAAAACCAAACCGTCTTATATAATAATTGAAGATTTAAACGTAAAAGGAATGATGAAGAATAAGCATTTGGCAAAGGCAATAGCACAACAAAATTTTTATGGCTTTAGAGTTAAACTTACTTTCAAATGTAAGATTAACAATATAGAATTAAGAATTGTTGATAGATGGTATCCATCAAGTACAACGTGTTCTGATTGTGGAAGCATTAAGGAAGATTTAAAACTTTCAGACAGAGAGTATGTATGTCCAGTATGTGGACTTATAATTGATAGGGATAAAAATGCTAGTATAAACCTTGCAAATGCTAAAATATACAAAGTAGCATAACCAAGCTATTGTATATATGTACCGATGGCTAGTCTGGAATTTACGCCTTTGGAGTGTTATATCAAATGTTAGTAGTATAGTTTGCTATATGAGGACAGACACGGTGAAAACGTAATTTTCTTGGTATGGGTATAATTGTCCATATTTTAAGTAGCAGTGAATAGAAGGAATGAAACTAATATTAAAATATATAAAAAAATATAAACTGCTTCTAGTGCTGAATATAATATCCGTTTTTGGATTTGTATTAGTGGAATTAGGAATTCCAACAATAATGGCTAGAGTGATTGACACAGGAATAGCTAATAAGGATATAGAATACACAAAGCATATGGGTACTGTAATTGTAGGAATATCTATAGTTGGAGCCATGGGTACAATATTATTAGGATACTGTTCTTCAAAAATCTCTACTAGTATGATTAGAGATTTAAGAAACGATATTTTTAAAAAATCTCAGGAATTTTCACATAGTGAATATGATAAGTTTGGGATATCGTCAATGATAACCAGAACAACCAATGATGTTTTTCAATTACAACAATTTACAAATACATTATTAAGAGTAGCATTCCTTGCACCGGTTATGTTTATTGTAAGTTTGGTAATGATTATAAGAACGAGCTTACATTTGTCTGTAGTATTAGCGATAACGGTACCATTCATAGTGCTTGGGGTAATTATTATATCTAAGATATCTTATCCAATATCAGAAAAGCAACAGAAAAAATTAGATAAATTAAATAGAATATCAAGAGAAAATTTAACTGGAGCGAGAGTAATTAGGGCATTTGGTAACGATGATCATGAAAACCAAAGATTTGAAGAAATTAACAATGAGTATACAAATCTATCTAAGAAGTTATATAAGCTTATGGCAATTTCTCAGCCAACTTTCTTTTTCTTGTTGAATTTAGCAGTGCTCGCTATTTTTTGGATTTCTAGCAAAATGATAAATGCAGGAACGCTACAAGTTGGACAACTGGTAGCATTTATAGAATATTTGTTTCATGCAATGTTCTCAATTATGCTTTTTTCAATGATGTTTATCATGTATCCAAAAGCACAGATTTCAGCTAATAGAATTAACGAGATATTAGCTGAAGAGCCTATTATTAAAAATCCTAAATATGGTGTTAAAAATACGGCTATTAGGGGGATTGTGGAGTTTGATAATGTTACCTTTATTTATCCAGATGGAGAGATTCCAGTTTTAAGTGATATATCCTTTACAGCAGTAAAAGGAGAAAAAGTTGCATTTATAGGAAGTACAGGCAGTGGGAAAAGTACGTTAATTAATTTAATTCCAAGATTTTATGATGTTACAAAGGGTAGCATAAAGATAGATGGCGTAGATGTGAGAGAATATGATTTAAAAGCACTACGTGAAAAAATGGGGTTTATACCTCAGAAAACATTGTTGTTTACTGGCAGTATAGGCACTAATATTAAATTTGGTAAAGCTGCTGCAGATAAACAAGAACTTGAACATTCGGCTAAGGTAGCCCAGGCTTATGATTTTATTAATAGTAAACATAAAAAATTTGAAGAATTAATAAGTGAAGGTGGATCTAATATGTCAGGAGGTCAAAAGCAAAGATTATCTATTGCAAGAGCATTAGTTAGAAAGCCTGAAATTTATATTTTTGATGATAGTTTTTCCGCTTTAGATTTTAAAACAGATGCAATGCTTAGAGAAAAGTTAAAGGACGAAACTAGAGATTCCGTAGTTTTAATGGTTGCACAACGGATAGGATCCATAATTGATGCTAATAAGATTATAGTATTGAATGAAGGCGAGATAGTAGGAATAGGAACTCATAAAGAATTACTAAAAACCTGCGAAATCTATTATGAAATTGCATCATCTCAACTTACAAAGGAGGAACTGGAACAATGAAAAAGTTAACGGATAATATAAGAAAAATTTCTCCCTTCGTAAAACCATATAGGAGAGCACTGATTGGCGCAATTTTATTTATAGTAGTAGCGTCTATTTTTACTGCTATTGCTCCAAAAATAGAGGGGTTAATTACAACTAGTCTTGCCAAAGATGTTGTGAATATAGCAAAAGGTATAAAAGGAGCTTCAGTTAACTTTAATTATATTTTAAGGGTATTGGTAATATTGGCTTTTATTTATATATTTGGAACATTATCAACATATGCAGCAAGTTTGTTGTTAACTAATTCTATTCAAAACACTATGGAAGATTTAAGAAATGCTGTACAAGGTAAAATTAGGAAATTACCTATAAGTTATTTTGATAAAAATAGCTATGGGGATATGCTGAGCCGCATAACAAATGATATAGATACTATCTCTAATGCACTTCAACAGAGTTTTAGCCAAGTTATAAATTCAATATTGGCAATAACTCTAGCTATTGCGATGATGTTTACAATTAATATAAAACTTGCATTGGTAGCTATACTTATAATACCGATAAGTTATTTAGTGTCAAAATTTATAGTAAGTAAATCACAAAATTTATTTTATAAACAGCAAAATGTTTTGGGGGAATTAAATGGTAAAGTGCAAGAAATATATACTGGTTTTAATGAAATAAAGCTGTATGGAAAGCAAGAAGATGCTATAAAAGATTTTGAAAATATTAATGAAGAACTTTTTAATACTGGATTTAAGGCGCAATTTATATCTAGTATAATTTCTCCATTAGTTTCTTTGGTAAGTTATTTAGGAATTGCAGCCATTGGAATTCTTGGCGCAACATATGCTATAAATGGAATAATGACAGTGGGTAATCTTCAAGCATCTATTCGTTATATCTGGCAAATAAACCAACCAATTTCTCAAGTAACACAATTATCTGCTGCAATACAATCAGCCTTTGCGGCAATTGAACGTGTATTTGAAATATTAGATGAGAAGGAGGAGATTCCAGATAAAGCCTCTTTTATAAAGCTCGCGAATGTACGTGGAAATGTTACTTTTGAACATGTCAAATTTGGATATAGTGGAGATAAGATTTTAATTGAGGACTTAAACGCAGAGATAAAAAGTGGTCAGATGGTTGCTATTGTAGGTCCAACAGGAGCAGGTAAAACAACATTAATAAATTTATTAATGAGATTTTATGATATTCAAGGGGGAGCTATAAAGATAGATGGAGTGGATACTAGAGATATGAAACGTGAAGATTTACGTTCTATATTCGGTATGGTTCTTCAGGATACTTGGCTATACAATGGAACAATTTATGAAAACATTGAGTATGGTAGATTTGGAGCTACCAAGGAAGAAATTATTGAAGCGGCTAAAATAGCTAACGTACATCACTTTATTAAAACACTTCCAGATGGGTATAACATGTTTCTAAACGAAGAGGCTTCTAACATATCTCAAGGAGAGAAACAACTTTTTACTATAGCAAGAGCTATAATATCAAATCCAGCAATATTAATATTAGATGAAGCAACTAGTTCAGTTGACACTAGATTAGAAATATTACTTCAAAAAGCTATGAGGAATATAATGAAAGGAAGAACTAGCTTTGTTATTGCACATAGACTTTCAACTATTCGTAATGCAGATTTAATATTGGTTATAGATGAAGGAAATATTATAGAACAAGGAACCCATAATGAGTTAATGAAAAAGGGCAGTTTCTATGAAAAACTATATAATAGTCAGTTTGGGAGTCCGGTAGCAAATTAAACTAATTATTAATGAATATTTAAAGTATCATGGTCGTATTGTACTTTATTGTGTATAAAAAAGTTATATGCAGAAAGGGAGTTTAGTATGTTTGAAGAACTTAACAGGGAACTTATAAATGTCAAAGAAAAATTGTTGAGAAAAAAGAAATTTCAAAGTTCGGTTAACCAGACTGGGGAAGTGTTGCAAAAAGAATTAGATAGAAAGATAGAGCTCGAAAATATTCTTAAAGATGAGGATAAGGATGTCAAAAAACTTGAATCATTAAGTATTACTAGTATATTTTATTCGATACTCGGGAGTAAACATCAACAGCTTGAAAAAGAGAGGCAAGAGTTGCTTTCTGCTAGGTTAAAGTATGATGAGTGTTGTAAATCAGTTTTAGCATTAGAGAGGGAAATTGTATCGTATAAAGCTTCATTAAACAGTCTACTTGGCGTAGAGTGTGAATATGAAACTGTATTGAAGCACAAAGAAGAGTTTATACTGCGATTAAATGATGGTAAATCTCAAAAGTTACTTCAACTTATAGACAACCTAGCTGACCTTGAAGCACAGAAGAAAGAATTGAAGGAAGCAATTGCGTCAGGTGAGGCTGTACAAATTGAACTTGGACGGGTAAAAAATTCTCTTGAAAGCGCTGAAGGCTGGGGAACATGGGATATACTAGGAGGAGGCTTACTTGCAACTGCAGCTAAGCACTCACATATTGATGAAGCTAAGGAATATGCAAATAATACAAAAATTGCATTGATACGATTCCAAAATGAATTATCCGATGTGAATTTAATAATGAATATAGATATAAATATTGGGTCTTTCGAAACATTTGCAGATTATTTTATTGATGGTCTTATATCTGATTGGGTTGTACAATCAAGGATCTGTGAATCATTAGATAGTGTACATCGTGTTGCAAACAATGTAGAAAATGTAATAGGTTCACTGAAAGAAAAGCTCGATAGTATACAAAATGCCTTGCTTTCAACGGAAGAAAATATTAAATTGCTTGTTGAACAAGCGTAAATGTAGATTGAGGAAACATAAAAGTTATTTTGTTTAAAGGTAGGCATTAATTAAGGAGGAGTAGATGTTGATATCAGCGCAAACAAATATACACGATGAGGAAGTGGTTTTTTGAATGTATTAATCGCAGAAGATGAAAAGGACATCAGAATCCTTTTAAAGTTAGAGCTTGAGCAGGATGGATACTCTGTATTTGCTGCAGAGGATGGCATTGAGGCTTTAGAAATCATACGAAACAAAGCAATTGATATTGCTATCCTTGATGTTATGATGCCACGACTGGATGGATTCAATCTGCTACGAAAAATCCGTCAAACAAGCAATCTTCCTGTCATATTTCTAACCGCTAGAGGTGATGATATGGACAAGATTTTAGGACTTGGGATTGGTGCTGATGATTACCTAGTAAAGCCATTTAGCATGCCAGAACTGCTTGCAAGAGTTGGTGCACAGCTTAGGCGAAACCTTGAATATTCGTCTCAAAGGCCGCATGCTTTCTCCAAAATAAAGTATGGCAGTTTGTGCTTGGATAAAGACGCCTGCTGCGTATATAAAGAGGATGTGCTGGTGGTACTGAATGCAAAAGAATATATGTTGCTTAAGTACCTTATGGAGAATCCGGAAAGGGTTTTTACCAGAAAGCAGTTATACAAGGCAGTATGGGATGAGGATATTTATTGTGACAATAACACCATTATGGTGCATATAAGTCATATCAGAAATAAGATTGAGACTGATCCAAGAAATCCGGAATATGTCAAAACCATTAGGGGTATTGGATATAAGTTTCATAAACAGAGCACGGTTAGCCTATGAACAGAAAAATAGAAAGCAGATTCTTAGCAAACTATGTCCTCATGTTTATTATTTCCATAATGATAGCTTTATTTGCACTTATGATTTTAGGTTTTGCAAACGATGTTATATCAAAGAATCTTGTTAAGAATAATTATACCGCAGAAAGCCTAATGAAGGATGATTATAAAAGGATTGACGTAGAACAGGTTATTGATAATGGCGGCGGTGTACAGGTAATTAACACCGATTATGAAGTTGCATATTCTTTAGGGCTTAACACTATTTCAAAAGATAAACTTACCACAGCGGAGTTTACTGATTTTTTGATGAAGAGTAAAAGTATTGAAAGACGTTATAGCTATAGTATTAAATATAATTCTAAGAAGCAATTTTGGCTGGTAGTGACGTTTCCAACTTCTATTAGAATTGATTTGAATTTCGTATACAACAAAGAATACAATTCCGTTGATAAACAGGGAGTAGTTGGTGTTATTGTTGCTGTTATTTTGTTTTACTTAATACTGCTTGCAATATGCACTGTGATATATTCAAAGCTATCATCTATAAGCATTATAAGCCCCTTAAAAAAATTTCGTCACAGTGCTTCTCGATTGAAAGATGGAGATTATTCTTCAAGAGTTGAGCTTAATTTGAAAAATGAGTTTGGAGAATTAGAATATATATTTAACGAAATGGCAGAACAAATTGAACATGAAATATATCTTAGAAAACAGTCTGAAGAAAACCGTAAAAGGCTTATACTTAATATTTCTCATGATCTTAAAAACCCTCTTGCAAGTATTATGGGTTATGCAGAGTTTAGCTATAACAAACCTGATTTATCAAAAGAAGAACACCTTACATACATGAAAGTAATATGTGAAAATAGCTTAAGAGCAAACAATTTGGTTACTGACCTATTTGAGCTGTCTAAAATGGAAAGTTCGGAATATTTATTGAATAAAACCAGAGTTGATATATGTGAATATATGAGGGAAGAAATAGGCTTTTTTATAACTACCTTTGATAAGGCCCAATTTACATATGATTTTGAGATACCAGAAAAAGAAATCTTTATTGACATCGATTTAAAGCAGATGAATAGAGTAATCCAAAATCTTGTTTCTAATACAATAAAATATAATCCCAAAGGAACACTCTTAATGATCAGCTTATTTGAGCAGGGTGATGGAGTCGTTATTATCTTTAAGGATAATGGGATTGGAATGCCTTCAGAAATTGCAAAAGATATATTTAATCCATTTGTACGCGCGGATATGGCAAGAAACTCACAAACAGGTGGCACAGGCCTCGGACTGGCCATAGTTAAAAAAATCATTGAAACACATGGAGGTAGTATTCGTCTAAACACAGAGGTAAACTGTGGGTGTGAGTTTATTATCAATATCCCCAAAATTTAAGATGGATTTAAGATTAGAAACAGCCCCAGTTAAGTATACCTTGTTATAGTAATAGCAAGGGGTACTAAATGGGGTTGTTCTCCATTTTTTTGTGTCAAATAAAGAATTTGAGGTATCTGAGAAAACAGACTAAATATTTGTAGAAGGGAGACTAATATGAAATCATTATTTAAAAAAGATACAACTTCTCGTGGGTCAAAAACCAATTTGTTGCTTCAACTACGTTTTCTTTTACCGCTACTCACAGCAGTTATAATCGCTTTGTATATTATTGTTATACGCCCACATCTTATGATTACAATGAAAACTGTCCCTATAGAGTTAGGGTTTGCGTTAATATTGATACTTTCTTTGGTTGTAGCAATAGCAACTCTTTTCATCTCAATTTTGATTACAGTAATTATTGCTGTTTGTACACGTAAAAAAGCAAGGATAACGCCCTGGCTTTTGAAACTGCGGAGTCAGTTGATTGTAGCAGTAGTATTATTATTTGTGAATGTTGTTTCTATACTATGTAGCCAGTGGATGGCATACACGCCACCTATACTTGGAGATAATGGCAAACCATTAGTGGGTAGTATTGCTACCTTAGAGAAAGTAAGTCTAGGTGGTAGTGATCAGTGGATAACTATTCGTGGAAAAAATAAAAATAATCCGGTGCTACTTTTTCTAGCTGGTGGTCCCGGTGGAACACAGCTAGCCGCAACCAGAGAGCAACTAAAAAAACTTGAAGATAATTATGTGGTTGTTAACTGGGATCAACCAGGGGCGGGTAAGTCAATTAATGCTGTACCTCTTAAATCAATTACCCCTGAGCGATATATTTCTGATGGACATGAGCTAACACAGTACCTGTGCAATAGATTTAAACAAGAAAAGGTATATGTACTTGGTGAGTCGTGGGGGAGTGCACTAGGTATATTGCTTGTGCAACGTTACCCAGAACTATTTTCTGCTTTTATTGGTACTGGTCAGATGGTTGAATTCGTTGAAACCGATGTCCGTATGTATGAACTAGTGCTTAAGATGGCAAAAGATAGCAGAGATATAAAACAAATTGAAAAAATGAAAAATCAAGGCCTCCCACCATACCATGGTAAAGATGTAGTTTGGAAATTTTCTACCCTCTCACAGTACTTGAGTAAACATATGACAAAAAATTCTGAAATTGAGAGAGCAGGATATAATACATTTGGTGAAATTGGAGGTACTGAGTATGGGTTATGCGATAAAGTAAATTATTTTTTTGGTTTAGTTACTACTTTTAATCATGTCTATCCTCAGTTATACAATTTAGATCTACGTAAACAAGCTATAAAGTTAGATGTTCCAGTGTACTTTATGGAAGGTCGTCACGATGTCAACGCGTCACCAGTATTGGTTGAGGATTATTTCAATTCACTAAAAGCCCCTTCTAAAGAGCTCATTTGGTTTGAACACTCAGGGCACGATCCATGGAGAAACGAACCAGACAAGTTTGTTGATTTGATGATAAATTTGATATTGAAGGAAACAAAGATAAAGTAACAGAGTTATTGAAATGGGACTGTTTTCCGTTTCTTGTACTGAGTCTCCACATTATTGATATATCAATGAAGTGGGGACTATGAGTCGTCCCTATTATTATCGTAGTAGCGCCAACATTGCTTGTTTATCTATACTAATTCACATATAAATGGCTTGGACAATTGATTTTAGTGTTGCGTATATATAAACAATGTATGATCTTTATTTACGAGGAAATTGTTCCAAAGTGTGGTAAATTATGATAATATTACATTAGTTACGACGCAGTTGTATTTTATTATGTATTAAAAGTTATTTGAATTGGGGGAGGATTAAGATGTTTGAAATTAGTGATAAAGAAGAAAAATGGTTTTTTAAACCTCGATATTATGTAATTGGAAGAGATAGAGTTGAAATTATAACAGACCCTAACACTGATTTTTGGCAAAGAACTTATTATGGATTTAGAAATGATAATGCTCATGTTCTTTATATTACAACAGATGAAAGATATTTTTCATTTACAGTAAAGGCAGAGTTTAATAGTACAGCATTGTTTGACCAATGTGGAGTTGCAATTTATCAAAACAGTGAAAATTGGGTAAAGGCAGGAATAGAATTTCATGACAATAATACTGCATGGCTTGGAAGTGTGGTAACAAATCATGGATATTCTGATTGGGCAACTACGGATATTGGAGCATTTGTAAATTGTATGTGGTATAGATTAAGCAGACGAGAGAGTGATTATTGTCTTGAAAATTCCTTTGATGGTGTAAATTTCAAACAGATGCGGATTTTCCACTTGTTTGAAGGTGAAAAAGAAATTAATATTGGGTTACTTGCATGTTCACCAAGTAAAAATTCTTTTAAGGCTGTTTTTACTGAAATGAAGATAGGGGATTGTTTATGGAAAGAGCATAAATAATAAAATGAGAAAATAACATATGTGTAGGCGTTATGATATTAAGTGCTGTATTATTGTATTCCCATTTGGAACACCAGAAACATTTAGTAAATTAGGGATTAAAAAAACTATCTTAATTATTAGAATTTTAGGATTGATATTATTAATAGGAAGTTTTATTTGCTATAGTAATCCTCAGATATTATTTTAAGTAGTTAGGGTACATGTTTCTTAAATTGTTTAGTAATTGTAAAAAAAGCGAATAAGGGGGTTTGACTTTGACAAAAAATATTTTGTTAGAATGCTTGACAAAATATTTTTTGTTAGATATAATTGTAAATATAAGTAATTGCGGAGGTGCTAATTATGAAAATTACAACAGGGCAAGCTGCACGAGGTGAAAATTTTTTTAAAAGACCTATTTTAATAAATAAATTATGGAGAAAAATTGATTCAGCTAGTAGTATTATAATTTCAGCTCCAAGAAGGGTTGGGAAAACATCTTTAATGAGGTATATAGAAGATAACCCAAGGGATAAATATTATATAATCTATGTAATTACGGAGTCTGTTTACAACGAAAATAAGTATTATAAGGAAATTGTAAAGGCCATTTTAAATTGCGATTCAATAAAGAAAAGAGACAAAGTAATAAATTCAATTAAAGATTTAGCTAAAACCATTTTTAAAAGTATTGACGAAGTAGGCATAGACACTGTTAAGTTTACTAAGACTATTGAACTTAATTATTATGAAAAGTTTATAGAAATTATGAGATCTATTGATTTAGAAGGGCACAAATTAATTATAATGATAGATGAATTTGCTCAAACAATAGAAAATATTCAACAAAATGAAGGCACTACATATGCAGTTCATCTTCTTCAAAGTAATAGAGCATTAAGACAAAATAGTGATATAAATAATAAATTTCAATTCATATATACAGGGTCCATAAGCCTCGAGGGTATTGCAAGACGAATGGACTCTTCAAAGTTTATAAATGATCTAGATATTTTAAAAGTCACTCCACTAAGTGAATCAGAGGGGAAAAGTCTTATAAATGAACTACTTAAAGGGCTTGATTTCACAATGGATACCGCTACTATAAATCATATGCTTCATGAAATTAAGTGGTTGATTCCTTTTTATATTCAACTTGCTATGGATAAAATTCAGGATATTTATGATGAAGATCAAATATGCTCTATATATAATAAATCGGTTGATATAGCAATTAAACGGATGATAGAGGAAAATAATAAATTTAGCAGTTGGCATGAGAGACTTAAGGTGTACAAAAATAATGACTATAAGTTTATTATAGAAGTATTAAACATAATAGCTATAACAGAAGCTAAGAAGATAACTTATAACGAAATATATGATTTAGCTGTAAAATATAATCTTTGCGAAACATATAAAGATCTCTTAAATACTATTATTGATGATGGATATATAAATAATGATGAGGAGGAAAAATTATATACATTTACCTCTCCTATATTAAGAATGTGGTGGTGTAAAAAAAATGCAAACTAGTACTTTAAGTTTTTATAATCCCAATAATTTATCGCATCAAGAATTAGTTGATAGATTTGTAATAAGGAAAAAAGAATTTCAAAAGATTTTTAAAGATATAAAAAATTCTGACATGAAATATCCAGAGCAGCATTATATCATAGAAGGTCAAAGAGGATATGGTAAAACAACTTTATTAAAAAGAATATACTTTGAAATAAAAGGAGATAAGCAGCTAAAAGCAAAGTTTATCCCTGTTATATTTCCTGAGGAGCAATACAGTATACGGAGACTGTTTAAACTTTGGGAGGTAACGGCTGCGAATCTTGAAAAGGAAAATGATGAGTTTGTAGGGCTTTATGATGAAATGGATAAATATGCAGAGGTAGAAGACTACGAAGATATATGCTTTAAAATACTTGAGCAAAAACTTAAAGAAAAAAATAAAAAATTAATACTATTAATAGATGATACTTTCGGTATTCTAAAGAAGTTTAAAATCTATGAGCAGCAAAAACTTAGAGAAATTCTATTAACCTCTGCTGAAATTCGAATTATAGGAGCATCTTCAGAAGTTTTAGAATTTACTTTTGATTATAGTAAGCCCTTCTATAACTTCTTTAATCTGATAAAATTAGAAGGATTAAATTCAGAAGAAATTGTGGAATTTTTTGAAAAGTTAGGTGGAATTTTTAATAAGAAGGGTATAAATGAGATACTTAAAAGTAACAGTGGGAAAATAGAAGCTTTAAGGCGGTTAACAGGTGGGGTGCCAAGAATCATGGCATTACTTTTCGATATTTTAAATGTTGACAACGGACCCGTATTTAAACAATTAGATACATTACTAGATAGAGTAACACCTCTTTATAAACATACAATGGATAGGTTATCTCCAGTGCAACAGGAAATTGTTGATGTTATAGCTTTACGCTTTGATGCCATAACCACAAAAGAAATAGCAGATAAAATAAGAATGCAAAGTAAAGAAGTATCCGCTCAGTTAAATCAATTAGAAAAAAACGGAGTAATAAATAAAACACCTGTAAATAAGAAAAATTATATGTACAAAATAAAAGAACGCTTTTTTAACATATGGTATATGATGAGGTTTGGGGGAGAAAAAGAAAAACAGCAGGTGAAATGGCTTGTGGGTTTTTTTGAAAGCTGGTGCAATAAAGAGGAACTAATTAACAAAAGTGAAAAAAATGAAAATGATTTTAATACCATTTATGTTTTATCTGAAACCTTACTTTCTAATGATCGAATAGAAGAATCCTTAGAAAAAGCTCGCTTATTTTTAAGATCAGCTAATAATACAGATAAATATAATAAATCTATTAATGAATATTTAATTTTTCTAATGGCTAAAAAACAATACAATTCCTTATTTAAAATGTTTAATGAAGCTGAATTTAAGCTAAAGGATAAATTTAAGCCTACTTATTATGCGTTAATGTATTTTATGAAAAATCAAAATGAAAAATTTGAAATTGAGTATAAAAAAGTTGGAAAAGAATTAGAGGAAACTGTTGAAGAGATTATTGAAAAAGTTAAATCATCACCTGCGGTGCTGTAATAGTAAAGAAAGAGACAATTAAATACATACTAATATGATTGATATATAAATAAAACTATTCTACATCGGTATTATTTATGTTACTATTATTACGGTAGTTAAAGTTTAAAACACATAATATATACATAATAAAAAGGGGACCTGGAATCATGATAGACATAACAAAAGAATACCTTCAAAAGAAGTATAAAATAAGTTCAAAAACGCTAAAACTCTATGATATAGCAATACAAGATGTACAAGATGAGTTTAAAATTCTTGATGAAATAAGAGAGTTTAATCAGCTTAAGGTTTTGACCGCACTACAAGATGAACGAATTAGCGAATGCCATTTTACAAATTCATCTGGATACGGTTATGGCGATATTGGGAGAGATTCATTAGATAAAGTATATGCAAGAATTTTCAATTGTGAGAGTGCACTCGTTCGGCCGCATTTCGTAAATGGAACACATGCAATTGGAGCGTCCTTATTTGGTAATTTAAGACCTAATGATACCATGATATCGGTATGCGGAACACCTTATGATACACTTCTTAATATAATAGGTATAAATGCTAAGGAGGATATAGGCTCATTAAAAGATTATGGTGTAAAATATAAACAATTAGAATTAAACGATAACTCTAAAGTTGATATTGATTTAATGAAAAAGACACTGATTGAAGATAAGTCAATAAAGCTAATTCATATTCAAAGATCTACTGGATATGGCTGGAGAAAAGCATTATTAATTTCTGAAATAGATGATATTATAAGCGCTGCAAAAGCTATAAATCCAAAGGTTATTTGTTTTGTAGATAATTGTTATGGTGAATTTATTGATGTTACGGAGCCTACAGATGTAGGAGCAGATATAGTTGCTGGATCCCTCATAAAAAATATTGGTGGTGGAATTGCACCTACAGGTGGATATATTGCAGGTAAAGAAGAATATGTACGACAAGCTTCTTATAGACTAACAACTCCTGGAATAGGAGGGGAATGTGGTTCTACGTTTGGAGTTATGCGTTCTTTATATCAAGGACTATTCATAGCACCACATATAGCTATGGAAGCATTGAAGGGCGCTATTTTCTGTGCAAGAATTATGGAACTTGCAGGTTTTGAAGTTCTTCCTAAGTATACTGATAAAAGAAGTGATATAATTCAAGCAATTAAATTTAATGATAAGGAAAAGTTAATTAATTTCTGTAGGGGTATACAAGAGGGGTCTCCCATTGATTCTTTTGTTCAATGCGAACCGTGGGACATGCCAGGATATGAAGATAAGGTTATAATGGCAGCAGGTGCATTTATTCAGGGAGCATCTATAGAATTATCTGCAGACGCTCCAATAAGAGAGCCTTATATAGCATATTTACAGGGTGGATTAACGTTTGATCATGCTAAAATTGGAATACTAATAGCACTTTCAAGAGTTATTTGAACTAGAAAGTAAATATTTATGACTTAATAATAGAATAAAAAAATCCTGCAATTGATATATTCATTGCAGGACTTTTTTGTTACATAAAATCTTTAAAGGTGGATATTTAATACTTTCTGTAAATACCAACAAGTACACCTAAAATTACACAGTCATCAACTATGATAGGGGACATAGTTGAATTTTCAGGCTGAAGCCTTATATGATCTTTTTCCTTGAAAAATCTTTTAATAGTTGCTTCATTATCAATAAGAGCTACAACTATATCGCCATTTTTAGCGGTATTGATTTTCTCAATTATAGCAAGGTCTTTATCCAATATTCCTGCTTCAATCATGCTGCTACCAGAAACTTTAAGCATAAATAGTTCATTATTGGTTTTAGTGAAATTTAAAGGAAGTGTAAATGTATCTTCAACATTTTCAACTGCGAGTATTGGTTTGCCAGCAGTGATTTTCCCTATAATAGGTATATCTATAAGCTCTTTTCTTATGACAGAATCCTTTATTAATTCAATTGCACGAGGCTTGGTAGGGTCTCTACGGATAAATCCTTTTTTTTCTAGTCTTGCTAAATGCCCATGAACAGTCGAAGTAGATCTTAATCCTACGCCATCACATATTTCTCTGACTGAAGGTGGATATCCTTTTAGTTGTACCTGTTTCTTTATAAAGTTATATATTTCACTTTGCTTATCTTTTTTTTCAGTTAACATGTAAACGCCTCCCATTCATAGTATAATTATACCATATAAATGTAATAACATCAAACTTACGTTCTGTTTTATAGTTATTAATAAAAATAAAAAATTATATATTATTATGTATGAATACATAAGTCATGAGTGTACTCGAAAAACAATAATTAACAATTCCCATATTTGAGGAATAAAAGTATTTATTTGGATGAAATGCTATACTTGAATTAATAGTAGGCATGACAAAAAGGCTTTTTTATACACTATTTTAAAAAAGCCGTAGGCTGGTTATTGAGTTAAAACTGATTATAAATTAGGCAGCTATTTTCTTGAAAACCGGGAAGATATCAGCAATTGTTACCTCTTTTTCATTAGCCCAAGCATCTATAAAACAGCAAAATGCACCAAGAAATACTCTTGTTATTCTGCGACCAACACCTTTCAGTAGTTGAACGTCGTTTATAAAGAGATTTCCATTGCTTTGAACCTCTTAGTATAGGAGTAAAATATCTTGGATTATCTAATGTTTTAGTGTAATAAATTTTCTTGCTTTTAATAGGACATTTTTCACAGTGGTCACATTGAACTGGGAATAACCATTTATGCCTAAATTCCTTACGGACGATTCCCCAATTACGAAGCTGATGTCCACAAATTTTCCCATGAGGAATGCCCTTATCGTCAAGTTCAACAAAATCACTGCCTGATGAAGGTTTTAAAGAACGTGAATTTAAATCAATAATAGGATTTATTCCATAATGCATGCATAAAAGATAAAATGCATTAGCATCATAGGCAGAATCTAAGGCTACGGAATAGAATTTAATTTCAGGGTATAAATCTACAATCTCTTTAAGTGCATAAACACCGGTAACAGAATCATGCCGTGCTGCACTAACAAATTTAATATGGATAGGTAGGCTGTAAAAACTATCACAGGCAGTGAACCCGTGATAAGTTTGACCATAGTAATAGTGTTCATTAAAGCTATCCCAACCCCAGCTAGCACTGGGATCGGTAAACTTTCGATAACAAGCACAATGCTCTCCTGGTTTAAGTTTGCAATCACAAACTTTTTTACCATAAGGCGAAGCCTGTGTAGGCATACAAGTTCCATCACCAGCAATATTTAGTTTAGAAGGGTCACCCAAAATGCCCATTGATAAGGAAGGAATAACAAATAATTCCTTAAGTATGTTGTTCATTTTGGATTCTATTCTGTCAGAAAGCTTAGAATTATCATATTTTAAGATTCTTTTAACTAAACGTTCGACTACACCAGATTTGGAGTTATTCATCTTTTGGTTTTTCTTTTGTTTTTTACTTGGTTTACGTTTCAATTTACGCAGTTTGGATTTATATAGGATTTTATCCTTATGAATCAGCCTATCCATAAAATCATAAAAAGTACCTATGCCAGGTATTTGATCAGCAACTATGCCTTCGGCTTTAAAAGGCGAGTAGCAAGCAGGGATAAAGCCTGACAGAATTGCATAAAACGGTTCTGAACGTAATGTCTTTATCCAAGATGATATGCTGGTTTCTTTACAATAAGCCATAATAATAAGTGATCTGAGTAAAGCTACCGCATCTTTGGGCGGAGCCCCTTGATTGGAGTTAGAATAAGCACTTTGTATTAGAGGGACAATTCCGGTTAGGTCGGCAGACCAGATTTTTGTTATTATTGAACTACGCTCAAACAAAGTAATTTCTTGATTATTTTGAATAAAGAATTTTTCTAGAAATGTTTCAACGAAATTTTGATATTGAGTATGTGAGGCCTTAACAGTTAACATAAAAATCACTCCTTATAAATGAAAAATGGTAATAATATACATAATTCATTTTGCGAAATTTTTACTGCTGTCAAGTCTTATTTAAAACTATTTAATTAAAATAAATCGATAATACTAAGGATAGCTTAGACTATCTATGCTATCCGAAAGATATAAAACTCGAAGAAATTCTGGGGTGAAGTTGATATATGAATAAAAATGAACCTAGAATTAGCAATGGCTTGAGAGTTTCCGAGAGTACTAAGTCATTATTAAGGGGTGTTAGTGTTTGATTATTGAAAATATATTTGCTATAATAGTCTATTATGAAAGTATTTGAAATAAATAGATTGGAGTGTTGTATGTCTAAAAATTGTATATTTAATAATAAGAAAATTTGTAATAGTTGTGGAGAATGTGAAGTCTGTGAATTAAATTCAAATAAGAAATGTAATAATTGCGGTAAATGCTTAGAAATGGAAGGTTATGATGTAAAAGCTATAAAAATTGATGAAGTTTTTGAGGATAATGAGATTGAAGGGGTAGAAGAGGTAGACGAAAATATTTGTGACAGGTCTGAAATTAATTTAGCGGAAGAAGTAGATAATGATGAACTACCAAAACTTGAAGATTATGACTCAGTGGTAGCCAGCGATGAATTTTTAAAACTACATCAAGATGAGTTCATACCTGAAAACAATGAGGTTTGGGAATTTATAGATGACATAGACGGGGCAAAAGAGCTACTTGAAAATGAAGATGATAACTCAGGATTACTTCAAGAAGAATTTCCTGGACTTATAAGACTAAAAAAAATATAAGTATTAAAAGTAAATAGGGAAATAGTTAAAATCTATTGCATATTTTTTATGTGCAAAAAAAGTATATATTACGTATAATGCATTTGAACAAGCTTTAGAACTTCTTATTTTATTTTTAATTAATATGCGTTAAGAAAAATATATGTTTGAGCGACATTGAGTTTATATTTTTTAGCAGATTAATTAAAAAAAATTAGTAGTTCTTAGCGAAGTGAATGTATTAATAGTAATATATACTTTTTTTTATTCATCAGAAAGTGGGTTTGACTTAACCGCATTTCTTAATTTATCATTATCTACATGAGTATATATTTGGGTGGTAGATATATTTTCATGGCCTAATATTTCTTGTAGACTTCTAATGTCTACATTTCCATATTTATACATAAGGGTAGCAGATGTATGCCTTAATTTATGAGGAGTATACTTATCTTTATTAAGTCCAGCATTACCTATATATTTTTTTACAATTCTCTCCACAGTGCGTTTATTAATTCTTCCATATTTACCACTTATAAAAAGGGCATCCTTATCTTCAGAATGAATTTTATCTATGTTCGTATTTCTAATAGGCAAATATTTATAAATTGATTTCAATGAAGCTTTATTCAAATAAATGGTTCGTTCTTTATTTCCTTTCCCAATAATAGATAATGTATCATCTTTAAAATCGGATATATTTATACTACAAAGTTCTGACAGCCTGATACCACAATTTAAGAATAATGTAATAATACTATGGTCGCGAATAGAATGCTTATCTCTAGAGCTTGTAGCGTCGAGTAGTGCCTTACTTTCACTTAATGTTAAAAAAACAGGACTTCTTTTACCAAGTTTTGGTGACTCTAAATCTATTGTCGGGTCTATAGTTAGCACTTTAGCCTTAGTGGTTAAATACTTGAATAGAGACTTTATAGATGCAATTTTTCTTGCTTTAGCGTAGTTACCATTAGCCCTATATTTCCCAAGATAGGAGATATAGGCATATAAATCCTGCAATGTAAGGGTTCTTAATGTATCTAAAGTTAGGTCACTAATTATAATGGTCTCAAGAGGTAGAGCATTTTCTGAAGAGACTAGACCTTTGTATATTTTTAAGAACTTTAATAGCAATGATAAATCAGCAGTATAAGCAACAACAGTAGAACTAGAACATCCTTTAATAGTAGATAAATAATTCAGATAATCATTTAGAAACGGTGGGAGTTCATTGTTATAAATAGTATTTATATTCGATTTCATAAGTACCTCCAAAAATCATAATAATGTCGTGAAACTTACATTTCACGACATTATTATACTACAAGAGGGGGAGCAAAATCCTGATTTTTCTAAAATAATAAAAATAAACAAATGTTTTTATTATTTTTATTATTTCCACATGCAATTTGAATTTTATTCTTCGAAAGTTATAGTGAAATCATGGCCTGTGGAGCTACAATATTACCGACTTCAAAAGGAGATTTATACTACCACTGAAATTTTCTATTTGTTAGGTTATGTAACTCTTACTTATAGAATTGGGAGACTTTCCTTCTAAAATGTCGTTAAACTAAAAAAGCTATCAGTTTTGTTTGCATCACTGATAGCTTTTTATAGTATAATTTCTATCCAATACTAAGGATTATACGTTTATAGAAGTTTCTACTCCTAATGCATCTTTATTGGCCTCGATTATTGGTTTTACATATTCATCTATAAATTCTATTACTTGACTTGGAGCTCTACCTACAAATTTAATCGGGTCAATTACAGCAAATATCTCTTCTTTTGACATTTTAAAACTATCATCATTTATTATTCTTTCTATAAGATCATTATTTAAGCCTTCTTCTTTAACGCGTTTTGCTGCAGCCATAGAATGAACTCTAATGTTCTCATGAAGTTCTTGTCTGTCCCCGCCCCTTTTAACAGCTTCCATAAGGATATTTTCTGTAGCCATAAATGGAAGCTCGTGGTTTACATGAGCAGTAATTACTTTTTCATATACTACCATATTTCCAGCTATATTCATATACAAATTTAATACTCCATCAAGTGCTAAGAAAGCTTCAGCTACGGATATTCTCTTATTAGCTGAATCATCTAATGTTCTTTCAAACCATTGTGTTGCAGCTGTTATAGCAGGATTTAATGAATTCACTATAATATATCTTGATAAAGAGCTAATTCGCTCAGAACGCATAGGGTTTCTTTTGTATGCCATTGCAGAGGATCCAATTTGATTTTTTTCAAAAGGCTCTTCCACTTCTTTCATGCTTTGAAGTATCCTTAAATCATTACTGAATTTATATGCACTTTGAGCTATTTCTGATAAAGTATTTAATACTATAGAGTCTACTTTTCTAGAATAAGTTTGACCAGTAACGGGATATGTATCTTCAAAGCCCATTTTATTCGCTACATATTTATCTAAGTCTTTTACTTTTTTCTCATCATTTTCGAATAGATTCATAAAGCTCGCTTGGGTTCCAGTTGTTCCTTTAACCCCTAGTAACTTTATTCTATCTATTACAAAGTCTAAATTTTCTAGATCCATTATTAATTCTTGAATCCATAGGGTTGCCCTTTTACCTACAGTAGTTAATTGAGCTGGCTGTAAATGGGTAAAACCTAGTGTAGGAACATCTTTATACTTTAATGCAAATTCCGAAGATTTACTAATTACATTAATTAATTTTTTCTTAATTAATAATAAAGCCTTTTTCATGACTATTAAGTCTGTATTATCGCCTACATAGCAGCTAGTAGCCCCTAAATGAATAATACCCTTCGCATTAGGACATTGAACCCCATATGCATATACATGGCTCATTACGTCATGTCGTATTTCTTTTTCTTTATTTTCAGCCACTTCGTAATTCACATTATCTACATAGGATTTAAGCTCTTCAATTTGAGATTCTGTAATATTGATTCCTAATATCCTTTCACCTTCAGCTAGTGCAACCCAAAGCTTTCTCCATGTTCTAAACTTCATATCATCTGAAAATAAATAACTCATCTCTTTTGATGCATATCTACTATTTAATGGTGTATTATAAGAATTTCTCATATTCTGCCTCCATACGTACAATTTTAAATATAAAACAAGTTTCATTCATATTATAACATACAATAGTGCTAAAAGTAATGAAAATGTTCGTATACTTAATTTGTACTTTCCAAATTATTTTTTAGTATATAAATTTATATACCATAACATTATATACGCTTTAAAGAAATTATTAAACAGTTCTAAAATATTATATTTATAATATAATTTATACAAATAGAATAATTATATTAGTCTGGGGGTAATTATGTATAAGCTTAGTATTATCGACAAACTTTCATTCGTGTTTGTATTGATTGGTTCTTTAAATTGGGGACTTTTAGGATTGTTAAATGTTAACTTAGTTAGTCTTATCTTTGGATTTGTTCCCTTCCTTGCTAGAGCAATATACATTTTAGTAGGATTATCTGCTGTGAATATTATTGTTTTCATAGCGAGAAATAAAAAAAATTAGATCCTCTTTTCTATTAATATTATCTTAAATAGTGTAATATTAATAGAAAAATACTCCGTAAATTATTGAGGCCGCTGAAAAAAGCACTCTTTATTTAGTAGAGTTTTCAAGCTTGAATAGAAAAAGCATGAGATGTCCATATTTTGGATATATCATGCTTTTTATTTTATAATTAAGTTTTAAAAGCCCTATTTCCTGCTTTTCAACTTAATTATTCTCTTTAGATTCACAGTGAAGATTGATAATGCACCTTGCATTTGCATGCTAATTAAGCCTGACGATATTGCTACATCATAGCTATGTTGGTGCTTAAGTTCACTGTTTTTAGCCTCTATCATATAACGTTCCCTAGCTCGTTTTTTAAAATATTCACTTTTTTCGAACTCTATTTGATCTTTGTGAGTATTTGACTTTATTGAAACTGAATAAGTTTTAGATTTAGCGCCTTCTTTATAACACCCATCTTTATGAACACAATTTTTACACTTTTCTACATTAAAATAGTAGGTTAGCACTTGATTTTTACCAACATTCTTCTTTCCCTGTTTTGCTTTTTTAATAGCCATATGACCTGCCGGACATACAAATAAACCAGCATCTTTATTAAACTCAAATTCATCTTCTTTTTTTCGCATTCCTTGTGAAATTACAGGATTTAGTCTTGAAATTAATGCAATTTTATTTTCTTTTGTATATTCTAGGTTTTTCTTTTCAGAATAAGCTGTATCTCCAATTACTTCATTTACATCTATACCAGCCTCACGGCTTTTTTCTATTAAGGTTATGAGCTCCTTTCCATCACTTTTTTCGCCAGTTGTAATAACAGCTGCTGTAATTAAACGTTCTTCACTCATAGCAAGGTGTGATTTATATCCAAAAAAAGAACTATCCTCAGTTTTATGCCCCACTTTTGCATCCTCATCTTTTGATATTTTTAGATTTTCTAAGTCATCATTAATAGCTTCCATTAAGTAGTTTAATTTAGTTTTCACAGCTGGATTTGCTGCAGTTTCTGGCTTCTCGTTTATGGTATCAATTAATAATTTGCAGTACTCAAGAATATCTTCAAGTACTCCAGTTGTAACTTTATTAGGTAACTCTTCTTTAATACCAGGATGTACTCCGTACAATGTTTTTCTTAAGTTTTTTGCACGTTTCAATAATTCCTCGCTTGCTGACTTTTGGTTATAACGTGACTTGGTATGCGTAGCATCAACTATTATTGCTTTACTTTTTAAAACTCCCTCTTTTATAGCAAGTTCTACAGTCTTGTTTATTAATAAATCCAATAAATTCATGTCTTTAAGGCGAAGCTTTCTAAATTTAGTTAGTGTACTTGAGTTTATTAAATTTGTTTCTTCTGGGGCTAAATTTAGAAAATATTTAAAGGACATGTCATAAAGAGTTCTTTCAACAACATCTTCATCAGACAATTCATATATTACTTTCAAAAGTAAATATTTAAATAGCATTATGGGGTTAATAGCACCTCTACCCATAGATGAACTATAGTTAATCATCAATTCGTCATAAACAAATGAAAAGTCAACAAGGTCATTAATTTGCTTTAAAATGTTATCTTTCGGAATAATTAACGAATATAAGCTATGGTATGTATTTATTTTTATTTCCAATTGTCCTTTTAGCATAATAGTTTAGCCCCTTTTATTTTATTCTACTATACTAATTCGACATATCTTTTAAAATTCCTTTTTGTTTTTTAGTCTTTTATATAAAAAAATCGCCATCTTTAATTAGATGACGATTTTTCATATAGTTTTTCAGTGGCCTCAAATTATTATGGAGTATTTTTGATTATATTAAATCATCTATTGGGTTTCTAGGCCCTCTTAATTGGGCTCAGTTCACAATTGCTAAGTTATACTGGCCTACGTTCCAATACTTTTATTTTAATTTCTGATATATCGATTTTTTCCATTATCACATCCTAGCTAACTAGTTACTTGGAGTTACAGTTGATTGTTTTTCGTCTGGAGCTACAGTTGGTTCTTTTTCATCTGGAGTTACAGTTGGTTCTTTTTCGTCTGGAGTTACAGTTGGTTCTTTTTCGTCTGGAGTTACAGTTGGTTCTTTTTCATCTGGAGTTACAGTTGGTTCTTTTTTATCTGGAGTTCCAGTTGACTCTTTTTCATCTGGAGTTACAGGTGATTCTTTTTCATCTGGAGTTCCAGGTGATTCTTTTTTATCTGGAGTTACAGGTGATTCTTTTTCATCTGGAGTTCCAGTTGATCCTTTTTTATCTGGAGTTCCAGTTGATTTTTTTTCATCTGTGGATAGTTTGGGAACGGGAGTTTTTACATTAGGAGATGTCCCTTTAAAATAAAATCTTCCTAAACCCCCAACAATTATAACTAAAATAATTGTTGCGATAATTATCATTGCCTTTTTATTCTTACTAGTTTTCTTATTTCTAGAGAGCGCTTCCCTATTTTCTTTATTTATTGTTTGTTCAGCGCCTGTTACCTTATTCATAACCGCTGTAAAATCTTCTTTTTCATTAGGAACTATTGCTTCGTTCTTTCTCACTGCCTTAAGGATTACCTGTTTTACATTTTTAGGTATATTAAACAAAAATGATAGTATTCCCTTTTGTTCTACAGAGTCTATCTCCTTAAAATTTTCAGGTGATCTGATTACAATAATAGGCTTATTATTGTAATTAGATTGTTTTTCTACATATACTGTAACTGAAAACTCATCACCCTTACTTATAAAAGGGATATAAACCTCTAAAATGTTATCCTTTATTGAAGAATCAAATTTTAAACCTTTTGTTATTGTGGCACCCGCACTCTTTAAGCTAGTTTGTGATCCCTGTATATTTATAGTTAACTCATGAATTGTTTTATTTGATGGGTTCTTAACAGTAATAATGTATGTGCAATGTTCTTTGCCATCCGTTTTTATAGGTTTACCATTTCGTACATTACATAATATTCTAGGTCCTAAATTTCTATAATAATCTAATAGTAATCCAGATATAAATGATATTATTATAGTTATAATTGCAGTTTTAATAATATTCATAAAATTAATTTTCGCTCCCTTATTTTTTACTGTTTTTCCAGCTACATAATTATATAATTCACTTTCAGTAAATTATAAAGTAGATGGATACTTGTGACAAACTTAAAAATTGAATTGAGAAGATTTATACAAGAGCCCAAGTAATAGTAGCTACGCATCTTAATGTAGACATGGTCTTGCCAACGCCTCCCTTTTGATTGCTCACTACACTGAAATTTTCTCTTTGTAGTCCCCCTAGAAATATAATGAAGTATCGTTAAAATACTTGTTTCATTATATTCCATATATCGAATGATAGCAAATCAAATTCCCCAAATGTGGTATCATTAATAAAAATTTAACATCATAAAATACTTCATTATGATGTTGACGCTACCCCGTATAGTAACATTAATTGCTTTTTTACTTGCTGATTTAAATAACATACAAGTATGTCTCAACAAAGGATATTTTAAGTTGTAGTTGGAAAATAATTTTGTTAATAATTATTTTTGATACCTTATTTATTTGTTTGATTAAATTTGTTCCATTGTTAGTATTCTCTTGTTCCCATTTTCAGTTTCTTCAATAAAGAGAATATTATATTTTGCGAGATATATGTGATTAAACTAATCAAGTTTTACTTGAAATTTTTTTATTAACAAAAAAAAGCATCTATAAATTAATATAGATGCTTTGTCTAAATGAATTTTTGATTAGTTAGGCACTAGAATTACTACTCCAATTATTACAATAAATTGCTCTCATATCATTGCAGCCATTCTATTTCCTACTCTCTATGTATTTTATAATTATTATAACTTACACACTAACCATCTATTGGGTTTTCAGGGCCTTTAAGCTCTAATTGATAAAAAACAAGATTGAGCCACTTCCCAAATTTAAATCCAGCTTTATTTATCTTACCTGAATACTCGAACCCTAATTTTTCGTGCATTTTGATACTTTTTTCATTTGAGTCATCAATTGCCGCCACCATGGTTGCAAATCCCCTTTCATTGGAAAATCTTATTAGTTCTTTAGCTAGTAGTGTTCCTATGCCTTTGTTTCTACAGTTACCATTAACATAAATAGAGTGTTCAATAGTATATTTATATGCAGGCCATGCTCTGAATGGCCCAAATGTAGCAAATCCGATAACCTTATTATTTTCTTCAACTACTAATATTGGATACCCCTCTTGCTTCTTTTTTTCATACCATTGTTTTCTGTCATCAATTGTGTGAACTTTATAATCATAGACAGCTGTTGTATTTAATATTGCATCATTACAAATTTCTAAAATATCAATCAAATCATTTTCTACTGCTTCTCTTATCATTTTTATACCCCTCTCACAATAAAAAGTTGCCACTAAAAATCTCTTAACGATCATTCTATACAACATTATACAATATTTTTGTTTTTTAAAACATAACCTTTTATAATTGGTTTTTTCTTTTTCTTATAAGGGTTTTTTATTAGTGTTAGACCCTAAAGTTAAAATTGCTACTGTAGATATAATACACATTCCTCCGATTACTTCAAACAATCCAAAAGGAACATGCAACCAAAATATAGAAGCAAGTGTAGCGGATAAAGGTTCTGCACTTGCCAATAAGCTAGCTTCAGTAGGTTCAATATATTGTAAACTAGCTATGTACAAATAAAAGGCAATTAGTGTACCGAATAAAACCACAAATCCGACAAATAAACTAGAAAGCAAAGACCAATTTTGACCTTGTATATTCCATGGCGGGTTTATGAAACTCAGCCCAACTCCGCCTATAAGCATACCCCAACCTACAACAATCACAGCCCCCCACTCCTTAAGCAAGCTATGTGGATATAATGTATAAAAGGCAAGGGCAATTGCTGACCCACCCCCCCAAGCAATGGCAGGTAACGAAATAGTAAGTCTATCAACCGTGCCGTTAGTCACAAGAAGAAATGTTCCCAAAATAGCTAAACCAACTGAAATAAATTCTTTTGGGCTTGGGACTTTTTTTAATCGTATTGCCAAATATGCTACTATAAATATCGGAGCTAAATATTGCAACAAAGTGGCTGTCGCAGCGTTACCTGATTTGATGGACATAAAATAAGTATATTGTACTCCGAGCATCCCAATTATCCCGAATATAATCAAATGTAATCGTTTAGAAGTGTCTTTCCATACAGACCAAACCTTATGTTGTCCATTAGTTTTAATACTTGCGAATAAGAGCAATAGTACACCTGATGTTATCATTCTTACTGTTACTAGCCAGCCAGGTTGAAATCCTTCGTTTTGAAAAAGTTTCTGTGCAACAGTACCAGAAATCCCCCACAAAATCGCACCGACTATAGCCATTGCATATCCTTTGTAGCGTAAATTCAGCATAATTCTAAACTCCTTTTTTCTATTCATTATGTTAACTACCAATAACTTTGTTTACTGATTACAAAACAACAGCATAGGTGTCATTATTTTCAATAAACATTTTTATGTACTGCCAACCAGCATTAGGACCAATTAGCTCACACCTAAAATAATACCTAAATATATTTTGTTGAATTTTCTCATAAACGGCTAGATCCATCCCCATTAAATTACCATTGCGTAATTATTCAATTATACATAATATTAATATAAGTTTCAAATATTTAGTAAAATTATGTATAAATTGATTTCATATTTTTTATCAATACAAAAAAGCATCTATAAATATATTATAGATGCTTTTTTTTAATGTATTTAATACTTAATTATTCTTTTTCCGTTTTAGTATCCTCTTCAGACCCTTCTTTTTTGTTCTTACAACATCCCATTTTTGAGCTTACTTTAGATACTATTTCTGGTACCATTTCAATAAGACTTTCAAGATTGCATTTACCCTTTATAGGAAGCATTGTTACTTCTCCATTTTTTATAACTAAAATAGCAGTCGGGGTTATTCTAGCTCCTGCTCCAAGTCCGCCTCCAGAACCCTCACCGTCCTTAGTAGAGTTGCCTGTGCCACCGCCAGTTCCACATCCGAATGAAACTGTAATAAGTGGTATGAGTGTTGTTTCCCCTATAATTATTGCCTCCCCCACTACTGTTTCTGTTTTTAAAAATTTTTCAAGGTTTGAGAATAATGCTTCGGTATTTTCTGTAATATTTATCATAACTTAATCCCCCTAATATTTTAAATTTAAGTATTTATTGATTGCGCAATCATTATTAACTTTATACTTAACAATACACATGAATTATTAATAAGTTTCAGATTTTTTAAAGTTTTTAAATATTTTCCCTCTATTATTTTTCTTAAGAACGAATTTAAGTGTTTTTATTGTAGCAGCCAATAAAGAAATTCTGCCATGAATTTCACAAAAAATATCAATTATTTCATCATCAAACACTGGTTGCAAATTAATATCGCTTGTAGGAATAAGACTTGATACTAAAGGGACAATTCCACAAGCTATACCCGTTAATGAAGGATCTTCAAATCCATAAACGCCATTGATTTTGATTCTTTTTGGTTTAGTAATATTTATTATATCTTTATTGTAATTAATTAAATCATTTATGAATGCCCCTTGGATATAATCCTTTATATTAAAATTAACATTTTTCTTCTTTTTCTTTTTTAGTTTTACCTTTTCATTTTCTTTTTTTCTATTAGACATTTTAACTTTTTTTCTAATAATGCATAATCCCATCACCTTTATTAAAAATAATGTTTCTTTATCCTCATATGCCACCATCATCTTTAAAAATTTTTTAAAAAATGATAGATTTACATCTGCCCTAATTTTTTCATCAATTTTTGTATTGAATTCATATTCAAATGGTATTATTATAAACAATAAAATCAAACCCAATATAGTGATTAATAAATAAAGTAGTGTTTTTATTATTGAAAATAAAACAAACAAGCTTGCACCTCCTTTTCCTTTAGCAGTCTAACCTACTTTTAATTTAAATTTTTTTAATATACTCATTTCATTTATCTTGTTTTTAATCATATGTTTTACAGGCGTTTTAATATAATTAAAAGTAGCATCAATTCTATTACTTATGAAATTATTATATGGATTATGTTTATATGCTCCGCTTGATTCTGTTATAACGTTATGTATGCTTCTATATCTCTCAATAATGGTGTGAATTTTAGGCCTTATGCTGGTATCTTCCATTTCAGATATACAGTTTTCTGCAACAAGTTGTGAAATTATGCTTAGTCTATCAGGAAATTCAATATGACTTAGCTCATCTTTAATATTTTCATTAATAATAGTTATTAGCTTTAGGTCTTTTTGACAGTCAGTGCAGTATTTTATGTGCTCTTCAATGAATATTTTCTCCAATGGTTCAATTGTCTTATCATCAAAAGCATATAACAGTTCCTTATCAAATTTACAGCACATAATTACGCCTCCATCTCACTTTCTAGTTGTTTCTTTAATATAGCTTTAGCCCTATACAAGTCCGTTTTAATTGTTCCAAGTGGTTTATTTAACAATTCTGAAATTTCCAAGTAACTCAGATCATCAAAATATCTTAATGCAATTACCATTCTATAATTATCAGATAAGTTCTTAAGTCCAGCCTCAATAATCTTTTTAAAATCCTTTTTCTCAACTTCCTCTTCTAAATTGTAGTCAGAAACAATAGTATCTTCTAAACAAAGTTTATTAGCATATTCATAATTTAATGAAATGACGTTGGTTTTAATATTTCTTTTAAAGTTAATACAAGTATTTACTGAAATCCTTCGTAACCAAGGGCGAAAAGGCATTGTCTCATCAAAACTTGATATATTTTTAAAAATCTTTATATAAATTTCTTGTACAATATCAAGAGAATCCTGTTCATTTTGAGTGTAACTATAGCAAATGCTATACAAATACCGCTCGTAAATCTTAAAAAGTTCCATAAAGGAGGATTTGTCATAGTTTTTGCATCTCGATATTAATTTTTTTTCAATCTCCACAACATCCCCTCCTGCTTCTACCTTAAATCATCTCCTGCGGAGCTGCAACATCTCCGCAGGAGATGCATTAACGACTTCAGAAGGAGATTTATACTCCCACTTAAATGTCCTTAAAAATTAAAATAATTCTCTCTATTATATACACATAATTAATGAATAAAGTTTCAAATTTATATTATTTTTATTTATATCAAAAATTAAAAGGTGTTCATAATAAATTTGTATCAATTTATTATGAACACCTTTTTTATGTCACTTAATTATTAAGGTATAATACCAAATCCAATAATAATTAATCTAGAGCATATAAATAAAACTATATTCCCTCCAAATCCTTCTTTAGATAAGATTCTAATAACTTTATTTTCTGGAGGTTTTTGAGGAGTTAATGCATCCTGCTCCTAATGTCCAATAAACAAATAATAGAAACAAATTCAAATGTTGGCGACACTTCTGCTATTCTTAACCCAATAAACAAATAATGATGAAATTATTAGAACTATTGCTGCTACAAGCAGATAATATTTTTCTTTAAAACTATTATTCATTAAAGAAAATATACAAAAGTTCTTTGTGTATTTACCCTTTGTCATGATATCTAAGACAAAATAAACTATTGGTATCATATACCCTATGCTTACATTTTCAGTAAGGGAGGCAAAAAATAATCCTAATCCACCTAGAAATAATGCAGATCCAAATGTTCCCATTATTAACATTCCTGAAGTAAAGGTTCCACCAAGATAAATCAATATATTAACAAATAATGCTATTAGTGATACTAGTAAAATTACTGATATTAGTATTCTTATTATATAAACCAATATAGGAGAAATAGCCTTTGCGTTTATTGTCTCTTTTATATTTCCATCTTCCTCCGGTGTAAAGATTGGCACTAGAATCACTACTCCAATCATTATAATAAATTGCTCACATATCTTTGCAGCCATTGGAAAATCCAAATTAGTAATGCTAAAGATTATGGGAGCTACAATTAATAATACAATTGAGAATAATATATTATTTCGAAAAGCTATTCTTAAATTTACCTTTGAAATTTGTAAAACATTTCGAATACTTATCATAAAAATCAATCCTTCCTATTCTCTTTAGATTTAATATATAAATAGATGCAATCACGAAAATTGCCGATAGCGATATAAAGAACATTCTATTTAAAAATATATTATTTATAGTAGAAACAAATTCATCTCTCTCATATATTGTATTGAATCTTATCGTTAATTGACTTAAACCATAACTTCCAATTAATGCACCTTTAAATATAGAGGAGTACCACCAAATCATTTGAACTGGAATAGCTATTGCTGTTTCTGTAAGAAGAGTTAAAAACATCCCTACCGCAGTTACTGCCATAAGCGTTGGCATAAGCCATCCTATTGAATATTTAAAAAACGCAAAATAATCTACCGTTAAATTAAGTTTTCCACTAATACTTGCGGCCTGAAGCGTTGAGACGATTGCAAGTAAGAAAATTGGAACCATCATCATTATAACTAAGGCACTATACCTCGACAGGATTAACTTAGTAGAGCTTACTCTTCTACTATAAATGACTTGTTTCATATTGCTTTTTTTATCTTTCCTAATAAAAGATACTACAACAAACACCGGAAATAAGCCCATTACGATTCCCATAAAGTCGCAAAATATCCTTGCAAAACCATTTGTAATCTTATCCTTCTCTATTAAATCTTTATAAGTTTTCATAGCTTCCTCATATGTTATTGGTCTAACGCCAAACCTTCTTAAATTTTCTTTTGAATAATTAGATTGCTCTCCTATTATATTATTAGCTTCCTCCATTAATACTTTAAAGCTAGCATAGTCCTTTGAGCTGCTGCTAAAATGTATTTCACTCCATTTTTCGGTTTTATGCAATTTGTCTAACTCGCTTAGAGATTTTCCTGTTATTTGACATAAAATTTCTTCTATCTTTTTCGTGTCTTCCTTATCTAATTTAACATTTTTAAACAAGCTATGTGGATAGGATGAGTATGTTCCTTGCATATGCTCTCCATACATCATTGATGTTGATTTAGAAATAATTTGTTCTGGTATCTCTTTAAAGGTAGATCCATAAGGATACCCATCATTCTCTTTATTGTACTTTTCAACATCTTGAACATAAGAAGGCTTTATCAAAGCACTTCCTTGATACTGTGGATCATTTCCTTTTATTTCTGAAAAGTATTGGGTATTATAAAATACTATGGCGATACAAATAAAAACTATATAAATCAAACTCTTACCTAATTGCTTACATTCCTTTGAAAATAGATTAAACATTATCTATCCCTCCAATCATAAGCATGTACGAATCTTCAATATTGGGTTCTCGAATTTGGGAATTATCGCTTGGAGGAACATCTGAGATAACCCTAATGGAGATACTGTCCCCTAACATAATCATACCTGTTATAATATATTGTTGTTTTATTTTTTCTAATTCATCGGGGTTAACCTTCATAGAAAAAACTTTTCCTTCTGCTTTGTTTTTTAATTCCTGAACAGTTCCTTTAAATATAAGGCTCCCATTGTCTAATATTCCAATGTTTTTGCAGGTAGCTTCAATATCTCCGATTATATGTGTTGAAAGAATAACTATCTTATCCTTTGCTAGTTCACAAAGAAGGTTTCTAAATCGAATTCTCTCCTTTGGATCTAACCCGGCAGTTGGCTCATCAACTATTAAGACTTTTGGATTATGCAAAATCGCTTGAGCTATTCCAAGTCTTCTTTTCATTCCGCCAGATAGAGCCCTAACCTTTACTTTTTTACAATCTAACAAGTTAACCTTTTCTAAAAGTTCTGGAATTACTCTTTTCCTCTCACTTGAGGGAACTTCTGATAAAACTCCTAAATAATCCATAGCTTCATAAACGGATAGATTTGGATAAACTGAGAAGTCCTGAGGAAGATATCCAATAAGTTTTCTTAATTCTTTAGTTTTTAAAATATCTATTCCACAAATGCTGATTTCGCCACTACTTTTATTAAGCAGAGTTGCTAGTATTCTCATCAAAGTAGTTTTGCCTGCGCCATTTCTTCCAAGCAGTCCAAACATCCCCTGATCTATTGTTAAATTAACATCCTTTAAGGCACTCATACCACTAAATTTTTTTGATAAATTATTTATATTAATTTGCATGATTCCTACCTCCTAATTAATTACTTGTGTAAAATTCATTGATTTAGATTCATAATTCATTGACGATAAAAGAGCAATAAATGATAAAATGGCGATTATAGATATATCAATATAAACAAATAAAGAGAGAACTGAAATTCCTATAAACATTAGAATTAAAGCGAAATAGATAAAACACTGTCTTTTCTTAATTTCCTTATCTCTTATTAAAATTCTTTCTATTTCCAATTGTTCATTTTCAACTATTTCAACCTTCTGCCACATTACGCTTAGAAATTCTTCATCTTTTAACATCTATATTCCTCCTTAGCAAGTTTTTGTAGTTTTTTTCTTGCTCTAAAAATAATAATTTTCACTTGACCTACAGACTTAATCATTATCTTTGAAATATCCTTATAGGACATATCCTCATATTCATAAAGGTACAATGCAGTCTTATACTCCTTATTTAATTTACCTAATAATTCTGTTACAAATAATCTGTCTTCCTTTTTCATAACAATATCCTCTGCGGAAGGTGTCCGTAGCTTTATATCATCAATATTTACTGGCTTTTGTTTTCTTAGATAATCGATGCACTTATTCCTTACCACTGTATATAAGAATGTTTTAAAACTATATTTATTCTTATAATTCATTCTTTTTACATAAATTAAAGCAAAACTATCCTGTATAATATCTTCTGATATAAGTTCATCTTTTACATATTTCTGTGCAAACCTTAAAGCCTTTAATCTGTGTCTAATAACAATCTCCTCAAAAGCTTTTTTATTACCACTTTTGACTAGATCCATTATTGTATTATCATCAATCAAATCATCACCTCTTTGCGAAAAAACCATAGCTTAACTATTTTATTATACTTCTTACACGTATAAGTTCATAAAAAGTTACACTATAAGAAAAATTTTCATGTGAATTAAATTATCACCTGCGATGCTGCAATATTAAAAAGCTAGCAAGGAGATGCTAACCTCCAAACTAGCTTTTTAGAAAAACATTAATGTTACCTTATATATTTTCTATTTTTAGTGCATCAATAATATTCTCTTTTTTAATCTTTGAAGTTGCATATATCATCGTTGAACGGACAATTGCAAATACAGCAATTATAGTCACAATAACACTACCCCATGGAACAGCAAATTGAATATCGAATGAGTCCCTCAAAACCCTGTAAATCAAATACATCATTCCAAAACTAATAGGAAGCCCATAGATCAAGCTCTTAATTCCATAAAACCAGCTTTCGTAATTAATCATTTTATTGAAACTCTTTGGTGTCATTCCAACGGATTTAAGCATTGCAAATTCCCGTCTACGTAGGGATATGCTAGTTGATATGGTATTTAAAATATTAGCTACGCAAATAGCAGTAATAATTGCTATAAAGCCATAGAAAAATACATAGATAAATGTCATTTGTTGCCTGCCTTGTTTATTTTGCATTGTAAAATCAATAATATTTACACTTGCAATTGAGGTCTTATTTTGATATTCCTTAATACTTTCCACAAGCTTTGTAGGATTAGAACTTTTAATAAGCATATCAACCTGGCTAATCTCAGATATTTTTGGCAGCTTCCCTTGTATACTAGCATACACATCCTTTGATACTATGATCATAGGTTCTTCTATATAAGTTAACATGGTTTCACCAATAGGCGTCTTATCTGCAAGGGCTGCTATTTCTAATAAAACACTATATTCATTAGGCTTATTACCTACAGGATACGTAAATTTCAATTTTTCTCCTGGCTTAATATTAAAGCGGTTCATACGTAGGTATTTATTATCCGCTTTGATAGACACAGTGTTAATGAGTATGCCAGATGGATTTACAATATCTTTTAAACTAGTAAGATCAGTTCCCGTTTCTTTAGCATATCTCTTAAGTGCTGCCTCATCAATAGATTTTATCGTAAAATGTGTTTCATAATTTTCAGCCTTTTCTTCTTTATTATTTGGTGAAATACTTGCTTTAATTTCATCAGGAATTAAACTGCTTTTAACATCTACTACAGCATTATTCATAGTTTCTTCAATAATACTTTCATCCACATATTTCATTTTTGTTATGGCATTATAAAAATTCTTTTTCTCTTGTGCTGTGGCAGAGGATGTTACAAAAACATTAACATCATAAGGCATATTATTAACTTTACTTTCTGCTGATTTTTGAAACAGCAAGGATAGGGATGAAACTGATAAAAACAGTACAATACTAATAACTAAGGAAAATATGGTAGTTTTATATCTGCGACTATTGCGCTTTAAGTTTTTAAGCCCAAGCTCTGCTTCAAATCCAAATATAAATCTTGTCTGTTTAGATGTCTTCACAACTCTACTGGTGAGCTTGATGTCTCGTGATTGACACAGCGCATCAATAGGCGATATCTTAGATGCACTCTTTGCGGGAATGTAAGCTGATATTAAAATAGTAATAATAGAAAGTAATATAGCCACTAGTATTGCACCTGGAGATATTACAAGCTTTAGTTTAACAACTATTCCGAAGCCTTCTATTAGCGGTTGCACAAGCTTAAAAGCTATACCCATTGCTACTGTCCCCAAAAATACACCTATAGGAATACCGATAACCCCAACAACAAAACCTTCAAAAAATACAGATTTACTCTTTTGCTTTTTTGTTGCGCCTACACTTGCAAGCATCCCTAAATAACGGCTACGTTCCGAAATTGAAATTGCGAAGGAATTATATATAAGCGCTATGGAACCTATAATTATAATAACCATCATTATACTTGCAAGAATATATAGAGTTAAGAGTAAATCCTTATTAATAATTCCACAGTACCTTAAAAGGCTACTATTGTAGATTTTACTATCGCTAGGAACTCCTATTCTTTCCGAAAGCTCGTTTGCTTGTGTATTTACTTTTTTGCTCACATTTTTCCAAACTACTGATATATTAACAGTGTCAGCAGGCGCAAGCTCCGTTTTATCAAGATAGGATATCACTGTATAGCCAGGTGACCAGTAGAGTTCGAAGTTGGGTCTACTTATAATTCCTGTTATAGTATATTCTTTTTTATATTCCTCGATAAGTTTTTCACCTTTTTTATCTTTGCTTTGCTTTTCGAAGCTATAATCCTGTCCAAGGGCTACCTTATTTCCATCTTCATAACGCTTTCCAACATCTAATTTAAGCACGTCACCAACCTTATATGCCACGCCACCATTTTCTGAAATCTGAGAAGATATAACTATTTCATTTGATTTTTTAGGGAGACGACCCTTAACTAAATCTAAATTAAAGCTTTCCATGCCCTGCATATCATATTCTTCTATAAAAAGATAGGGTTTATTCTTATTTTTAGAACCTTCAAGCTTTGAATATCCTATATTCCTGCTTAGAGCTGCATTTGCCGTATTTTTATCATTCATCACTTCATTAATGTTTTCACTGCGTAAATTGTTATAGCGTACATGCCAATTACCTGTATCCTCTATGGTATTTTGCTGCATCATACTAAGGAAAGACATCACAGAGGTAGGTATGGCTGTTATCATAGAAACTGATAATATAACACCAATAATTGTAACAATAGTACGCTTTTTATTTGATTTCATGTGACGAAGGGTCAAAGAATTTATGATATTCATCTTCGAATCACCTCATCCTTTGCGATTCGCCCATCTTCAATTGAAATTATTCGGTCTGCCTGCAAAGCAATGCGTTCATCATGAGTGATTATTATTAAGGTCTGATGGTATTTTTTATTTGACAGCTTTAGAAGTTCTATTATTTCTCCACTGTTTTTGCTATCAAGGTTTCCGGTAGGCTCATCTGCAAGTACGATCGCTGGGTTATTAATCAATGCCCTTCCTATTGATACACGTTGCTGTTGACCACCTGAAAGCTGATTAGGCAGATGATTTAATCTATCTACAAGGCCCAGCGTGTTAATTATCTCATCTAGTTGCCCATTTTTTATCTTTTGACCATCCAGTAATAGCGGTAGGGTAATATTTTCTTCCACATTCAAAACTGGTATTAAATTATAAAATTGATAGATAAGACCTATTTGCCTACGTCTAAATATGGCAAGCTTTGTTTCATCCATTTCGTAAATGTCAGCATTCTCTACAAAAACCTTTCCACTTGTTGGCGTATCAACGCCACCTAATATATGTAAAAGTGTTGATTTGCCCGACCCCGATGGTCCAATAATTGCAACAAACTCCCCTTTATTGACTGAAAACGAAACATTATCTAGAGCCTTTACAGATGATTCACCCCTACCATATATTTTAGACAGATTTTCTACTCTTAATATCTCCATTGCTGCTCACTCCTCTGTTAGTTTGTAACCTTAGTATATCTGTCTAATATGACTTTACAGTGACTATTTGTGTGACGATTTTGTCACACAACACTTTTATAAATCTTTATAATAAATTTTGTACCTTTGTTTTTCTCACTGGTAACTTCAATTGTACCACCTTGTTTCTGCAAAATGATTTTTGACATGGCGAGTCCAATACCTATACTGTCGTTGAGAGCATTGATACCCTTATAAAAGCGATCGAATATATGTGGTAAATCCTCCTTATGGATCCCCTCACCATTATCAAATATTTTTATCATTGTATATATTGGAGTTTCGCAAAAATCAACACCTATATTTCCACCACAAGGTGTATGCTCAACACAATTTTTTATTATATTTGAAGCAGCCTCTGAGGACCAATTAAAATCGCCAATAAACTCAGTATGCTCATCACCGCTAATTTCAAGGGTTTGATCTTTAAGTTCCATAGGAATTAGCAGGTGATGCGTAGCCCTACTGATAAGCTCCCGTACATTTACATTCTCTTTTTTTAACTCAATTGTACCTGCATCAATCTTAGATAACTTTAGTAGTGACGCAACAAGCCACTTAAGTCTTTCAAGTTGTGACCGAATATTTTGGGTGAATTCCTGGCGTTTATCCTGGGGTAGACTTTTGTCACATATAAGGTCTGTCATAACAAACATTGAAGTTATTGGAGTTTTAAGTTGATGGGAAATATCAGAAATTGAATCCGAAAGAAAAATTTTATCTTTCTTTAATAGTTCAGCCTGTTCATATAAAGTCACAGTTACTTTGTATATTTCATTTTTAAGTATACTAAGCTCGCCTTCATCATTATCTCTAATATCAAGGGAATAATCTCCACTTGTAATTATCCTTAGATACTCAGATAATTGGTCTAATTGATTATATCTCCATCTGGTAAAAATGAAAGATATAACAATTATTAAAAGCAAAACTAAAAGTGCTATAATTCCTGCAATTATATTAACGAAAAAACAGGCAACTGATCCTATTAGTGAAATTGAAACCAAAAGAGTTATATATATCTTTATTTCTTTATTTCGTAGAATATTAATCACCTCCCTTATATCCAATTCCACGAACTGTTTTTATAATTGTTGGATTTTTGCTGTCATCCTCAATTTTTTCACGCAAACGTTTAATATATACCGTTAAAGTATTGTCATTCACAAAATCCCCTGCAAAATCCCATAGACCTTCTAAAAGTTGATTGCGATCAATAACTTGCCTCTGATTATTTGCAAAGATTAGAAGTAGTCGGTATTCAAGAGATGTTAATGTAACTTCATTCGCTTCTTTATACACTTTTGCCTGTGTAGTGTCTATCTTTATACCGCTAAACTCAATGATTGTTTTTGTAATTTCTGTTTTATCATATCTGCGAAGTACAGATTTAATTCGAGATAGAAGCTCTCTTATACGAAATGGCTTTGTTATATAGTCATCTGCCCCCCTATCAAGCCCCATAACTACATTAACTTCATCATCTATTGCCGTTAGAAATATTACTGGTATATCTTCCTTTGCCTTAATTATTTTACAAATATCGTAGCCGCTTCCATCTGGAAGAGATAAATCAAGTATTGCCAAGTTAAAGCTATTTTTATGCAGCATAGTTTTTGCTGACTCCACATTCAAGCAGTGGGTAACAAAATACCCCTCCTGAGTCAGTGAGTAGCAAAGCCCTGATGCAATTATTCTATCATCCTCAACAAATAGTATTTTCATTGTGTAAATCTCCTTTGTATACCTAGTAAGTATTATCTTTCTTCTATTTTATCACATTATCTATCTCATAATTTAAATAAAAACGATAGTTTGATGTTAAAATGAATAACCCTACGTAAAGGTATTCCTTTGCGTAGGGTTAAAAACTTATAAAATGTATTCATAAAGTATAACAAAACATTTTAACAAATTAGATATTCGTGTTCTTTATGTCAACAGACGTTTATTTTAATATCCATGATGGAACATTCTTCTCCGTCTTCTTCTCCTTCGTCCAAGTAAATCTCTGATAAACAGTATTCTGGTTAAATCTTGAATCGGACCTCTTCTGCCTTGACGGCGTGTGTCTCTCATATCCTCATCATCATTATCATCGTCATCCCTATAATGTTTTTCACACTTTTCAGATACTTCTTTACACATATGCTCCATTTCATCCTTACTAGGGCAATACATTGGGCCATACTTGGATTCCATCATATCACAATGTTTTTTTACCATGGGATATATCATTCTATAGATTTTAGGATACATGCTTTTTAAATCTTCATCAGCTTCATCATGCATTGCCATATTCATCATAGGCATATTCATCATAGGCATACTCATCATGGCCATATTCATCATGGCCATATTCATCATGGGCATGCTCATCATAGGCATGTTCATCATAGGCATGTTCTCCATAGGCATGTTCATCATAGGCATATTCTCCATAGGCATATTGGCCATTGGCATATTGGCCATTGGCATATTGGCCATTGGCATATTGGCCATTGGGATTTTCGTCATAGGCATATTGGCCATAGGAATTTTTTGTCCAACATTTTCACAGTCTTTATAACGGTAGTCGTACATAAGTACCTCCAAAATAATATTCACCATTTATATTATTCTGCTTTCGCTGTTTTGTTACAAATACCTATTTCCAGTGATTCCTTTAAGCCTTATTATATTGTTTAACACTATTTTAAATTCTATTTTTAAGAATTTTTCTATAAATCAAAGTTCCAAATCGAATTGGTAAGGCAAGAAACATTCCTATGGATGCAATTGCGTTACCAATAAATAATGAAGAAAGTGGATCCATTAGTGAATTGTCATTAACAAGATAAGTCCAAGTTGAAGAGGGTGGGTTTATCCGCTGTTTTAAGTTAATGAGTCCCTGCGTTGATAAATCTAACGTTTCAAAATCTTGTAAAATTCTCGTTTGTATCTCTTGCTGCATCGTCTGAAATATGCCAGCTGTTTCTATTTGAAATGCTTGCAACGGATCTTTAAGCCTTAGTATACTTAACTTTACTCCCTCTTTAAGATATTCTACATGAGCGAGGTAATCAGCCCAAACTTCATCGATATTATATAGTGCTACTTGTTTTTCAAGTTCCTTTACGAGGTCTTCACTAAAGAAGTTAATTAATTTTGTAAATAGCTGTGGATTTTCCAGGCTTAATATATTAAAAGGTAAAATATCATATACTATTTCCATTCTCCTTTGGTGAACAACAAGTCGCTGATTTTCTATGATAAAGGAATACTGCCATAATTCTCTACGTAAATCGGAATCCTGGCCCTGGATAATCCTCTGAACGTGTTCTATTTTACCTGCTATCTTAGGATTAAGCAAAGGTTCTTCTTGTATAGAAGATCTAATTGCCACAGGTATTATTTCATCGATACCATATCTTTTAATGAGGTCATCTTCAAGGCTTATAAAGAACTTTGACATGCCCATATCACCCTGACGTCCAGTTCTTCCTTTAAGCTGCTTATCAATGCGTTTACTCTCATACCTATTAGTACCTATAACATATAATCCTCCAAGGGAAACTATCTTATCTTTATTAGCTCCATCTAGGCCCCCAAGTTTTATATCAGCACCCCTGCCAGCCATATTAGTTGAAACAGTAACTGCATAAAGAGTACCTGCTTGTTCAATGATATGTGCTTCAAGTTCATCATTTTTTGCGTTTAAAATTTTATATTTAACGCCTAGCTTATTTAATTCTTCAGCCAAATATTCTGATTCTGCTACACTACAAGTGCCGATTAAAATAGGCTGTCCTGTGTCATGTACTCTTTTGATTTCCGAGCTCAAAGCTTTGTATTTGGCTTTTTTGTGCGTGAATATTACATCAGGATAATCAATTCGATTGCAAGGAATATGTGGTGGAATTACTATCACCTCCATGTCATACATCTCGCTGATTTCATTCAATGAGTCCATTGCTGTACCGGTCATCCCTGAAATTTTTTTATAAAGCAAAATGAAACTTTGCAAAGTTATCTGATTCATTATACGTCCTTTTGACTTATGGCTAAGGCACTCCTTGGCCTCAAGGGCTGATTGAATTCCATCGGGCCAACGCCTGTTTTCAGCGATGCGTCCAGTAAACTCGTCTACCATTTCAATTTTACCGTCTCTTACAATATAGTCTATATCCTTCTTCAATAAAGCAATTACATGAAGAATATTGTGTACTTCACTTAATAATTTAAAGTTTTCTTCTGCATATAAATTTTCACAATTAAGCATAGCTTCTGCTCGAAGTAGTCCTTTATTAGTCAAAAATACGTTCCTTTTAACTTCATCTTTCTCATAGTCAACTTCAGGCTCTAGTTTTCTTAAAGCTTCCATTGTTAAACAAAGAGTATCATCAGCAGCGTTCCCTCCTATTGCAATAACTAATGGTATTCTGGCTTCATCAATTATTATGGAATCTGCCTCGTCTATTATGGCAAAATTAAATGGACGTAGCACAATTTCACTTTTTTTATAAGAAAGTGAGTCCATTAAATAATCAAATCCAGCTACCTTGGCAGTTACATATGTAACATCACAACCATAAGCTCTTTGTTTTTCAGGCCGTTTCATAGTTTCCTGTACGAACCCCACAGTTAATCCAAGCATTTCATATACGGGTCCCATCCAAGTTGCATCCCTACGCGCTAAATAATCATTAAAGGTCAGTATATGACATCCACGACCTGTAAGTGCATTTAAGACTGCGGGGAACACCGCGGCTAAAGTTTTTCCTTCACCGGTCTGCATCTCTATTAATCTTCCATTATGCATAGCTATGCCAGCAATCAGTTGCTCGTCGTAAGTAATGAGTCCTAGTACTCTTTTAACCGCCTGTTTTGTAAGTGCAAAGACTTCTATAATTATGTCATCCATAGATGTATACTCTAAAAGCTTACTCCTGAGCCCATGTGATTTATTTAGAAATTCAGTATTATCCAATGAATCAAATCTAAGACGATTTATTTGTTCTACTGTTTTTTCATAGCTATTATATTCTGCCTTATTTACTAAGTCATGAAATTTTTTTCTAATACTAATGGACATATGAATCACCACTCTTTCAACATAAAATAATTTGATTCTCAATTCACTTAAATAGTACAAACACGTTAGATATTGTAAATTATGACACTTTGTTTTTAGTAATTCAAATCATGCAATAATTTTAAGTCAATTATACCATTATGAACCATAAATTACTGTTTTTTAAAATGGATGAGTTAATTTATACATACTACTAATTTTCTTTGTCTTGATTGTTTATATTATCCATATTTTTATTTATGTGTTAAACTCAAGGTGAAACATTCGAAAAGGAGGATATTATGAAAAGACAAAGAAATGTTATAGAGGGCAGTATTTCGGAAAAAGTTTATGTTAAAATTAACGGAGCTAAGATGGGAATGATTATTAAAAGTGAGAATGCATCAAATCCAGTACTGCTTTTTGTTCACGGAGGCCCTGGTATGCCGGAATATCCACTTACCGAAGCATACCCTACGGGACTTGAGAAATATTTTACGGTAGTATGGTGGAATCAGCGTGGCGCGGGTTTGTCCTATAGCAGTGATATCTCAGCAAAAACAATGACAACAGAACAGTTTGTATCTGACACAATAGAAGTAACGAACTATCTGCGTAAACGGTTTGGACAAGATAAAATATACCTTATGGGACACTCATGGGGTTCATACATAGCTATAGAGGCAGCGGCAAAATCATATGAGTTATACCATGCTTATATTGGTGTCGGACAAATATCAAATCAAATGGAATCGGAAAAAATTGCATATAAATATATGCTTAAGTACTACAAGGTAACAGGTGATAAAAAAACTGTAAAGAAGCTTCAGGCAATACCTATTGAAACAATAGATCATCTGCCAGATGCATACAATAAAATAAGGGATAATGTGATGCATAGAGCAGGAATTGGTACAACGCATAAGATGAAATCAGTAGTCACCGGAATTTTTATGCCAGTTATGCAGAATCGCGAATATACCTTGAGAGAAAAAATTAATATATGGCGTGGAAAAGCATTTTCAAATTCTACTGTTTTAAACGAGGAGCTTTACAGAACGGATTTGAGTAACAAGATAACAAAACTTGATATTCCGGTATATTTCTTTTCGGGAATATATGATTATACGGTAAACTATTCGATGTCGGAAGCTTATCTTAAAAAACTTGGTGCACCTGCAAAAGGATTTTATCTTTTTAAGGAATCTGCCCACAGTCCAATATTTGAAGAGTCTGAAAAAGTGTTACAGATTATACAGCAGGATGTATTAAAGGGCAGGAATGATCTAGCTGACACATATTAATACAAAGTATGATCATAATATTTAGTACAAATTATTTATCTATTATAGATCAGTAAGATAAGATGAATTTTTATGACATAACATTTTCAGTGTATTCTTTGATAGTAATATTGTTACCATAAATTTACTACTATTCAAATTCGCTTAGAAATCAACATTTATATATCTCGCTTTGAAATCTCAGTTTGGTCTAAATTTGACTTTACCGTTTTAATACTAGAAGATTCCTCTTTTTCATTGCTTCTCTTTATATCTTTTTCAAGAAAATTGGCCTAATGAAGTGCCCAATTATAAAATTAATTCCGCTTGTCATGATAAAAATAACTACTTATTTCAGCAATCATCATAATCGTAAAAATGATGCCGAAACAACTGAAAATGCCGAGACACACATCATTTTTTGTTACTCCCCATACAACCATTGATAGTATTAAAAAAGTAACACAAATGATCAGTGTAATATTAAAAGCACTGGTTTTTGATTTCATATTAATTAAATTTACTCTTTCATCATCATTTTGAACATCTTGTTTTGTACATCTGCTACTCAAACCTTTCCATATTTCTGTAACTCCAAATAGAATACAAAAAATATCCAATATAATAGACTTGGTAATTCTTAAAGCATTCAAAGTATTAAACCGCGTAATTGTATCTGGAATGCTAATTACTGCTAAGAATAAAAATATTATACCACTCCAAAAGTTCTTTTTATTATATGTTTTTTTCTTCATTTTCTAAATTCTCCTTTAAACAATATAATTTTTCAATAGTGGTGTTGAAAACGGAAGCTATCTTATATGCAAGCATAATTGAGGGGTTATACTGTCCTTTTTCAAGTGAAATAATCGTTCTTGATGAAACTGAATATATTCCTTAATTGTGTATCCGTCCAGAGAATAAAAAATTCTATATAAACCAGCAAGTTACATACAGGCTTCATTAGCAACGCTTTGTAGTTCAAACTTGTTTTAATATTTAATTCAATATAATTCATTACGTAACCCTCATCAGCTGATATATTCATGTTAACTTTTTTTCAGTCCCTTGCCTTGACTTTTTTCTCGATTTTTAATACAACTTAATAAAGTATATATTTACTAATTTCTTGGCTTCCTCAACAGAGGCTACAAGCTCGCACCATGGCATTACAGATTCTAACGTTTTAAATGGGTCTAAATTCTCATCCCTTGCCTTATTTCAACCAGTCAGTCAAAACCAACCTGCCAGGATGATGAGGCGCTGATTAAACGGCTTTATGTATAGCTTGATAAAAATTATTATTTCCATTTTATCTTTAAGTTTGGTAGAAAACACTTTTTTTATAGCTGAAACACGAAAACTCAAATTAAGTTCTATTGCTTTTTCTGTAATTTGAAACGATAATAATATAAGAGGCATTATGCAATTTTGATACATTGTAGTATTATTAGACAGAAAAAGCAGGGAGGGATCAACAGTGAATACAATTTTATTGGTAGAAGATGATTTGAGTATTATTGCTGGGCTAGAGTTTTCACTCCGAAAGAATGGCTTTCATATTGCCTTAGCACGAACCGTAAGGGAATGCTTTTTGATGCTTAGTGATAAGAAGTATGATTTGTTGCTACTCGATTTGACCTTACCCGATGGAAGCGGTTTTGACATCTGTAAGAAAGTACGGCAATCCTCCGATGTACCAATTATATTTTTAACGGCTTCCGATGAAGAGGTCAATATTGTAATGGGTTTGGATATTGGTGGGGATGACTATATTACAAAACCTTTCAAATTAAATGAACTGATTTCGCGAGTCAATGCTTTGCTTCGCCGTTCTCACATTCCTAGCCAAGAACCTATTGAATTGAAATCTAATGATATTACCATCAAACTGTTGGAAAGCCGAGTATTTAAGGATTCTAAAGAAATAGAACTTACTACGGCGGAGTACCGTCTTCTGCGCCTGCTCATGCAAAACCAAAATATTGTGCTCACGAGAAACGTTATATTGGACAAGCTTTGGGACAATAACGGCAACTTCATCGATGATAACACCCTATCCGTCTATGTACGAAGACTAAGAATGAAAATTGAAGATAACGCTGATAAACCGAAATTTTTATTGACAATACGACGATTAGGCTATAAATGGAGTGTGTTAAAGTGAGGCTATTATATGAGAATTTTTATTAATTACAATATAAGGAGACTATTTTCAATCGTATCCATAATTCTTTTGTGTTTTATTCTAATAACACAGGTCATGGTATATTTCATGACAAACCAATATAAAAAGGAAATCATTACACACGATTATGCCATTGCCGGATATTTATATCAACAGGATGCAACAACAGACCAGATTGTACCTGCCTTCACTGGTAAAAAAGGTATGAAAGATTATACCATTGGGCGGGAGCTTTTGCAGCCTAAAGGGTATACAGACAGTATAAATAACAAGCTTCTGCCTGAAATTCAAAGTTTCCATCACAAACTCGAGATTCTGGTACTGATACTTTCCGTTGTTGTATCGCTTCTCATGCTTTCAACATTATTTATTTTTTTTGTCCGGCAGGACAGAAAGCTTGAAAAGGCCAACACGGATATCTTAAGTTTTATGCATGGCAATAAAGATATCCGCTTCAGCGACAATGAGGAAGGTATTGTATCTCAGCTTTTTTCCTCTATAGATGTAATGGCAACATCTCTAACTGCCCATATAACAAAGGAAAAACAGACAAAGGAGTTCCTAAAGAATACGATATCTGACATATCACATCAGTTAAAAACACCATTGACTGCGCTAAAAATGTACAATGAAATTATTCAGGAAGAAAACATAAACAACGGTGTTGTCGACAGCTTCACCATAAAAAGCAGTAATCAACTGGAACGGATGGAGTATCTAATTCGGAACCTTCTGAAATTGGCACGGCTAGATGCTGACACCATCGAATTAGAGAAAAGCAACTGCCTTATGAAAGATTTGCTAGAATGCATCGTTATAGGTTTCTCCACCCGTGCAAAATCAGAGGACAAGTCAATTATGCTAATGTGCAATAGCTATACCCTGTTAAATTGTGATGGAGGTTGGATACTGGAAGCTTTCAGTAATATTATGAAAAATGCATTGGATCACACCGTTTCGGGAAATGAAGTTCAAATTCTATGCGACGAAACGCCTGTGTTAATCTGTATCACAATTAAAGACAACGGTAGTGGCATCCACCCAGAGGACATCCATTATATTTTCAAACGATTTTATAGAAGCCGATTTTCCAAGGATAAGGATGGTATCGGCATTGGACTTACCCTTGCGAAAACCATTGTCGAAAAACATGGAGGCTCTATAACGGTGGAAAGCACGTTGAACCAAGGAACGACTTTCTATTTGACTTTTCCAAAGCTTACAAATCTGTAAGAAAGAATACACCTATCTGTAAGCTTAGCTTGTTATGCTAATAATAATTTAGAACATTGTGCATCATTGTTTCGGGTGGGATATGTTCAATAAATGATCTTAATAAAAATTCAGAAGAGGTGTTTATATTGGATATTTTAATAGCCAAAAATTTAAGTAAAACTTATGGAAAGGGTGAAGTGAAAGTTGACGCACTGAAAGAGGTATCTTTTTCAGTTGCAAAAGGGGAATTTGTCTCAATAGTAGGACCATCCGGTTCAGGAAAAAGTACACTGCTTAATCTCCTTGGGGCATTGGACTCTCCAACCTCTGGAAATGTATTTCTTGATGGCAAAGACATTTCTACCATGAAGGAAAAGAATCTCTCCGTCTTCCGCAGACGTAACATTGGATTTATTTTTCAGGCATTCAATCTAATTCCCGAACTAAATGTAGAAGAGAACATTTTGTTGCCACTGCTACTTGACTACAAGAAACCGGATATGAAATATATTGCTGAACTTTTGGACATACTTGGGCTCTCCAGCAGGAAACACCACCTTCCAAACCAGCTTTCTGGGGGACAGCAACAGCGCGTAGCAATCGGGCGTGCCCTTTCAACTCGTCCGGCAATTATTCTGGCAGACGAACCCACGGGAAATCTTGATACAAAAAACAGCAAAGAGGTAATCAATCTTTTAAAGCTTTCTGTCGAAAGATATAATCAGACATTAATTATGATTACCCACAATCCGAGTTTTGCCTCCTTCTCGGATCGGGTGCTAAACGTAGAGGATGGTATTGTATCCGAACTAGGGAGGGCTAAAAAATGAAAAACTATCTTGAGCTCGCACCAAAATACCTCTCTGCCCATAAACGAAAAACACGCCTGACTATCACCAGCGTTGCCATGGCTGTTGCACTGGTTGTCGGTATTTTTTCTATGGTAGATGCGTTAGTGAAATTTGAAAAAGCACAAGTACTAAAGGATCAAGGTAACTACCATATTTTAATTCGAAATCCGTCCCCAAGAGAGATTCAAGTCATTGGTAGCCGTATTGATGTACAAAATGCTGGAACCTGGAAAGACCTTGGTGAAGGAACCATCAACAGTGAGAACTGTGCCCTCACATCTCTAGATGAAAATTTCGCGAAAAATATCAACTTTAATCTTAACCAAGGCCGTTACCCGACTTTTAAAAATGAAATTATGCTTGAAAAATGGTTTATGGAAAAATCTAAGCCGGCACATAAAATCGGTGATGCAATGACAATTACCTTACCAGACGAAACAGTTCAAGAGTTCATCATTAGCGGTATATACAATGACTGGGTGGATCTATGTCAATATCTTAGACATAAAAAGTCGAACTTTTTATGAAGCCTTTTTAGCCAAATCTTCACACTGTTGAGGAGTAATATATCCAATACTACTATGTATCCTTTTTATATTGTACCAAGCTTCTATATATTCAAATATTCCTAATCTTGCAGCATCATAATCAAAATATTTAACATGGTAAACTTCTTCTTTTTTCAATGAGGCATGAAATGACTCAATGCAAGCATTATCATATGGGCAACCTTTGGCACTAAATGAGTGTTTAATAATTTTAGTGCTCTCTATATATTCTTTAAAAGCGAAGCTTGTATATTGGCATCCCAAATCGCTATGAAGTATTAGAGGCTTAGTTGGTTTTTGTAGCTGTATACCATTTTTAACAGCTTGTAGGGCTAATGTAGTATCAATGAATTTAGCCATAGCGTGACCTATTATTTTTCTGCTATAAAGATCCATGACTGATGCTAAATAGCACCAACCATCTTTAATAGTATGGATGTAAGTGATATCTGTTACCCACTTTTCATTAACTGTAGTAGCTGTAAAATCTCTCTTTAAAATGTTTTCCTGCTCTATTATTTTATTTTTAGATGAAGTTGGTCTATATTTTTTTACTATTAAAGATCTTATCCCCAATTTTTTCATCAATCTTTGTGTTCTTTTTAAACTAATAGTTATCCCCAGTGCATTTAGTGATTTATTTATTTTAGGAGCCCCATATCGATTTTTGCTTGTGCTGTGGATATTTATAATTTCTTTTTCTATATTCTTGTTTTCAATTTCTCGCTTGCTTGGTTTCTTGTGTAAATAATTGTAATAAGAGCTTCGTGCAACACCTAAAACCTCACACATTAGTTTGATATCATGATATTTTTTGTTGTTAGTAATGAATTCAAATACAGTAGTTATTTCCTTGCGAATATACCCATTGCTTTTTTTAATATTTCAACTTCTTCTTCAAGCTTAGCATTTTTCTTTAATAAGTTTTTGTATCCTTCTGCAGTTAAAGTTATATTTTTATCCACAGCTATTGGCTTATTTTTATTTATCCAACCTGTTACCGTTGATTTTGAAAGGGCATATTCACTGCTTAACTCTGCTAAGCTTTTTCCAGAGTTATATAGCTCTACTATTGTGTTTTTAAATTCATCTGTATATTGTTTTTGACCTCTTGCCATTATAAACACATTCTTATCTTATTTATATTTTAATGTGTTCGGCTTTCCGTGTCTACAATATTATACTAACACCAGGGGTGCTACCAAAGCTGCTGCTATACCTGCCGTATTCGTGTCAACAAAAATGTCGGAACAGCTAAAACCGAAATCAAGCCAATATTTTGTGCTATTTAAAGATGGTGTAAATATCACACAGGTTGAAGGAGAAATCAAGAAAACTTTGAATATAGCAGATGACCGCATAGGGCGCAACGAAGGTCTTTTAGCCCTCATGATGCAAACAAAAAACAATACCATTTTGAAGATGTATGCTATCGGCGGCGTCTTATTCTTTATCGTCCTTATTACAAGCGTTGTAATGATCTATAACACTTTCAACATTTCAGTAATGGAAAGAGTTCGCCAATTCGGAATTCTGAGATGTATAGGGGCGTCACAGTCACAAATAAAGCGTTTGGTAAAAAGAGAAGGCTTATCCATAAGTTTGAGAGCAATCCCCCTTGGCGTATTCGCCGGTATTTTGATAACCTTTATTTGTTCGGCAATAATAAAATTTTACAATAACAAGCTTTTTGGTGATATTTCATTGATTAATTTCAGCGCATTCGGCATTGGCGCGGGTATTGTAATAGGGTTTCTGACAGTCTTTATCTCTTCCTTATTACCTGCAAAAAAAGCTGCAAAAGTTTCTCCTGTAAGTGCCTTGAACGGAAGCGGGGATACAAATATATCCCAAAAGACCAAGAGAGGCCTTCTTATGAAGATATTTCACGCTGAAATTGTTATTGGCATTAGCAACGCTGTTTACAAGAAGAAAACTCTTTTCTTGATATCTAGTTCTATTGCTTTCAGCATCATTATGTTTATGTGTTTTAGTGTAATCGTCAATCCCACGTTTTTTGGAATGAAAGCTACGGAAGTCTATACTCCTGACGTTTCAATCACATCCTCGCAAGGTATTGGCGAAAATATATACAAGAAACTGTCAACGCTTGGCGGTGTAAAAAGGGTGTATGGAAGAATGTCAAACTATGTGTATGCTACGTTTGACGTTACAAGGCTGACGGACACCTATAAAAAGGAAATGGGTCCCATCAAGACAGAAAGCAATGGCCTTATGGTTGCAACGGAGAGGTCTTGGATCGTTTCCTATGATTCAATGCAAATGCAATGGGCAAAGAAATCATTAATGGCTGGAGGTATGGATGAAAATGAACTCAATGCTCAGAATGGTATTGTGGCCGTTGTTAAAAATTACAGAAAAGGAGAATTAGCGGCAGACGCAAGCCTGAAAGTTGGTGATGCTGTCTATATTAAAACTGCTACAGAGACTAAAGAATATAAAGTCATGGGAGTCTTGAGCTCTATGCCTTATGAAAGCGAAAAACAGGCATTAACTACATTTATCACCACCCAAAAGCAGTTTACAGAAATCACTGGAGATATAACCTCTAACTATAAGACAATCGATATACAACTGAACAAGGATAATCAAGCACAAACCATAAATGAAATAAAAGCGTTAGTCGGAAATTCAGTGACACTACATGACATTCGTCAGCTAAGCGCAGAAGCAAATAACTCATTTATGACTATCGCAGTATTTATTTACGGATTTGTAGGTATAATTACACTCATCAGTATTCTAAACATTATCAATACGATGAATACCAACATCACATCCAAAACTAAGTATTTGGGAATTATGCGTGCAATAGGCATGTCTGAGAGACAACTCACAAGAATGGCATTGGCAGAAGCTGTCGTCTATACGGTGAGCGGCTGCATAGCAGGATGCACCCTAGGGGTTCTACTACAGAAAACCCTGATGTCCTTACTTATTTCTAACTGGGAGTTTCCTGTATTGCAAGTCGTACTGATATTCATTATTTCCATTCTAGCTGCATCGTTCTCTATCATCAGCCCATTGAAGAGAATAAAGGCTCGTGGGATTTCTGAAGTCATTGGATCGCTCTAACTGCCAAAAGGACTCATAAAGAAGTGACAAAAACCTCCAATATTTCGCAGATAAACAGATGAAATATGGGGAGGTAACTTTAGATCATGCCTATTTTGTTTTTTATAAATAGGGTGTTTTTGCCTATCCTCGCGAAAAGATGGATTAAGCAATTTATCTAAAATGACTTTTTTTATATTCTAGGGTAAGTTCTAAGTCACTCTTTTTTATTCCTATTGGTGTGATTCAGAGAAATGTTGGCGAGACGCCCTAAGGGCCTATTTATAGGGGTTTGTGTAGTAATGGAACAGAAAGCTGGTATAAGAACAGAAAATAATGGTATTCATCTTTTTCAAATTTAATATCTCCAATGTTACACAATGTACTTATTAAACTTTTCTTTTCCTAACTCCTCGAATTAGTGTTGACTTACTTATTACAGTTATCTCTGCAACTGCTGTATATGAATTGTTTTTTAGCATTTCAATCGCATTATTTATTCGTTTTGATGTATATATCTTAGGTCTACCCTCTTTAAAGCCTTCTTTAGTTTTTGCAATTGCTTTACCTGTTTGGGTACGTTCAATAATTGTATTACGCTGCATCCTCGGCAACTGATAATAGTGTAGTTAAAAAAAACTTACCCATACTTGTATTCTCTAGCAGTCCACCATTAATTACATGGACAGATATTCCTTTATTAAATAGCTCTTGAACTATGCTAATGCCTTCTACAGTATTTCTAGCCAATCTGTCTAGTTTAGTAACTACTAAGGTATCCCCCTGTTTTAAATCCTCTATCAATTTATTGAATATAGGTCTATCTATTGTAGTTCCTGTATACTGCTCTACTCTAATTTCGGCACCATCATATCTATCTAGTATATTCCTCGTCTGAACCTCTATGGAATGTCCTTCTTTTAATTGTCCTTTTGTACTTACCCTTGCATAACCTATTATCATTATAACCCCTTTTTAGCATATTGATTTGATTATACGTAAGTGTTTTATAGGTATCAATACTGTTAAGTTATGACATTAAGATTTTATACATTTTCTTATACATTAGGGTTATATCCACTATCTAATATTAAAAATAAAAAGAGCAGAAATTTCTGTTCTTGATGTTGCACAATATAAGAATATTCCATTATAAAAACACCATAAAATTCAATTCTGAATAATACGGTGTTTTATTATGACCTAGGACAAAAATTCCAAAACTAAATTTCTAAACTCTTTTTTGTTACTAAACATAGCAGGATGATTTCCATTCTCAAAAATAACCAATTTAGAATTTTTCATTTTTAAATTAATAGCTTTTAATGTACTTTGGACATTAGGTATTAAATCATCTTTCGAGCTTCCTGTAATTAAAACATTATTTTCTATGTTACTAAGTTCATAATTAAAAAAATTACCTATGTTTCTTGAAAAATCTATAATTAAGTTTGTATTTTGATCAATAACATTTTTCCAATCAAAGCCATGCATTATAAACCAAAATAATTTAGAACCTAACTTGTTTTTTGCTGTTTTTCTATCATCTACAATTTTTTGCGCAAACTCATAAGATAAATTTTCTCCCATAAAACTATCTACAATTATTCTGTTAAATAAATTAGGTTGTTTCAATACAGCATTTAAAGCAACAATAGCCCCGCCACTTGTACCTAACAGATTAACATCGCTAATACCAATGTGCTTACATAATTCAATAATTAAAGTAGAATTAAAATGCCAATAATTTAATGGTAATTTATCTACTCTCTGAGATTTCCCTTGACCTACCAAATCTAATAAAATTACTTTAAAGTTTTTAGAATAGAATTTTAATTCTGATATAAACATTTTTGAGGAAGCTGTATCTCCATGTATAATAACTAAAGGTCTCCCTTCACCAGATACTTTATAATATATATTAATATTTTCATACTTTAAATAAGACATTTTCAACCTCCCAATAGCAAATATTGTAAATTTTTTTAATGAATATTTGTTTTATATAATCTACATGGGAGAGTTAGTAATTACTCTTACATATAGACTATTTTAGTTTATTAAAAATCCCCATTATGATACCTCCTTGTAGTTTAGCAACTCACATTATTTTACAGATGTGTCTTAATATCAAGGACTATTATACCACTACCGATAAGCTACTTATAGTTTTAGATTGGGGGTTGTGTAGTAATAAGGCATAAACAGAATATAATTACAATTTATTACCGAATAGTTTTTTGTCCATTGGTTGCAATGGTCTCGCTTACCAGATAATATTTGTTTGCTAAGTCAAATGAATAATGCCCTACAATATTTACATTGCATAATTTTGTATTTTTCAACATAATATGTTTTTATATCATCATAAATTGTTCGATTTATGATGAAATATTACAAAAAAACATATTTTTAAATATGACTTAAGTAGAGGAGAATAAAATGAAAAACAGACAAAAAAATAAACCAATATGTATATTAATTACTTTGATTATTTTTAGTTTTACTATGCTAACTACTAATATTACATCAAATGCAGCGGACATAAGTCCTAAAAATATAGATTTAGTAATAGTATTTGATGATAATAATATTGATGAAAATGTAAAAAATATTATAACTAATTCTGGTGGAAAAGTTGTAGAAGAATTTCCTGAATTAGTAATTAATAACCTGAATGTAACACAATAAACAATTGAGTTACATTCACATTGAGTCTATTACTCGTTTTGAAAGAATTGTAAATATACTCTATTTTTAAAATCAGTCTTTTAAATTTGAAGTTATTGTTTCCTAATATAAAAAAGCATACAACACAATAAAAATTATGTTATATGCTTTTTCTCCTATTTATGACTCATATGATACACCTAATTATCTAGCATTTTACCATCAATTTCCTGTGTGATCCTTGAAATAAAGGCCTCTAGTGAACAGTTACCCTCATCACCATTTTTTCTACTTCTGAGGGATATACTCTCTGAGTTTTGTTCTTTTTCACCAATAACTATGATATAGGGCAATCTTTCTATGCTACCCAAAATCACTCTGTGTATAACAATAGGTCTATGCTTTTCTCCATCACTGCCGATATATTGTAAGTCAAATCTTTGGGGAAGGTGTAAATCTAGTTGTATAGTTCCACATTTCTTTGTTTAATATCATAGGAGTTTCTATCTCAACATAACCATTTTTCTTATGAAGTTCTCTCCAGTACTCAATTAAATTATTCTTTAAAACTACACCATTGGGAAGGAAAAATGGAAATCCTGGTCCCTCATCCATTAAAGCAAATAATTTTAGTTCTTTACCAAGTTTTCTATGATCCCTTTTCTTCGCTTCTTCAATCATATTCAAATATTCATCAAGTTCACTTTTCTTAGCAAATGCCGTTCCATATATTCTTTGAAGCATTTTATTTTTTTCGCTGCCTCTCCAGTAAGCTCCTGCAACTGATAATAGCTTAAAGGCTTTTACTTTTGAAGTTGATAATACATGTGGCCCTGCACAGAGTTCTATAAAATCTCCCTGCTTAAAAAAAACTAATTCTTCTCCTTCTGGTAAATCATTAATGAGTTCTATTTTATAGATTTGTCCCTTATCTTCCATAATCTTCAAAGCTTCTTTTATAGAAACTACTGATCGCTCTAATCTTAAGTCTTCTTTAACTATTTTTCTCATTTCTACTTCTATTTTTTCGAGTATATCCATAGTAAAGGGTTCTACTACATCAAAATCGTAATAAAATCCATTATCTATTGCAGGGCCGATAGCTAATTTAGCATTTGGATATAATAGCAAGTATATGATAGGCGGTGTGTCTAAGTGCCCTTCTTCTTCATTAGAATTTATTACAGTGCCATCCTTTATTACAACCTTTAACATAAATATTCCTCTTTCAAAAATCGAGTAGGAGCTAAATAATTAATTTATTTAGCGACCTCTCACACCACCGTGCATACCGTTCGGTACACGGCGGTTCAATAGAAATTAATGTTTTAATAAATATGTCTCAGATATAGAAACTAATCCTATATTTTTAAGGTATTTATTGGTCAATGTTTTGTTTAATATAGGGCTATTGGATGTTCTCCAATAGCCTTTCCTTGTATTTGCATATTGCAAAGCTTTATTGTTTGGTATTCCTAATTTAACAAGGTTCCCATATTTTGTTTTAATCTTTTTCCATTGTTTCCAAAAACACATTCTAATTCTTCGCCTTAACCATTCATCAAGTGTTTTAAGAATACTTTTAATGTCTGCAATAGCAAAATAATTTATCCATCCAACTATCACTTGCTTAAGTTTCATAAACCTATATTTCATGCTCATCGCATTACTTCTTGAAGTTAATTCTTTTAGCTTTGCTTTGAATTTGATTATAGGTTTTTGAGGAACTCTCATTCTGTATTCACCTTTTGCTCGGTAAAATGAAAATCCTAAAAATTTAAGTTTCCAAGGTCTATCTACTGTACTCTTTTCTTTATTCACTCTAAGCTTTAACTTTTCCTCAATAAATCTCGTAATACTCTTCATTACTCTATTTGCTGATTTCTCACTTTTGACGTATATATTCGCATCATCAGCATATCTACAAAAGTTTAGTCCTCGTTTTGTTAGTTCTACATCGAGTTCATGTAACATTACGTTACTTAATAATGGGGACAAAGGCCCGCCTTGAGGTGCTCCTTCTTCTGTATTCATAAATACCCCATTTATCATCACTCCACTTTGTAGATACTTTCGTATCAGAGAAATTACTCTACTATCTTTAATATCTTCCGATAGTATCCTTATTAATTTATCATGATTTATCGTATCAAAGTATTTAGAAAGGTCTATATTCACCGTCCATGTATGTCCAGCATTAATATATCCCCTACATTTTTCAACAGCTTGTTTTCCACTTCTTAAAGGTCTAAAACCGTAACTATTATCAGAAAATTTCTTTTCATATACTGGTATTAGAGTTTGTGATATCGCTTGCTGAATAACTCTATCTAATACAGTAGGTATTCCAAGTAGCCTAATTCCACCGTCAGGTTTTGGTATTTCTACCCTTCTTACGGCTAGAGGTCTATATCTACTTTCTAATAATGATTGCCTTAATTCTTGTCCATGCTCTTTTAGATAATGTAGAAGTTCATCTACTGTCAAACCATCAATCCCATGACTTCCTTTATTGGCTTTTACTCTTTTATATGCTTTATTCATATTATCTCTCGATAATATCTGCTCGAGTAAACCATTATCATATTCATTCACATCGTTTCTTCCTTCTTCTGACATAGAGGAAATACTATGCACTTCTACATTACCTTCGAGTTCCACTCTATTCTCTCGTAGAGAGCCTTCTTTATGAAGTTGTCTGCTTTTATCATATTTTCTCGTATCCTTCAAAATTCCAAAACCTCCTATTGTTCAGTCCTTCCCACGCTAACGCGTTTTGCATGGTACTATGACGTCTGCTGACTTCTGATAGTTCAGCCATACATCACTGTATGGGTTGTTATTTCTAAATTCATATCCACAACTTACCTATCAGATCTCCCCGGGTAAGAACGCAATCTTTCACTCCATCTATCTGCTACATTTACACCACTTGTTTCGAATAGTTTTGGGCTTCGTTTTGTATTGCAAACTTACCCACAAGCATATGCCTTATATGTAGTTTCTGTTCGTCAGACCGGAGTTTGGCCGCCAACTTCCTTCAGATTCCATCTCACGATGGACACCCTTGTCTTAAGCTATGCACTTGGCACTATTAACCCGTGCTAGGGACTTTCACCCATTAGATTGCGCCCATGCCGGGCGCACAATAATAAACCCGCCCCAAAGTTGGTGTTAGTATAATATTGTAGACACGGAAAGCCGAACACATTAAAATATAAATAAGATAAGGATGTGTTTATAATGGCAAGAGGTCAAAAACAATATACAGATGAATTTAAAAACACAATAGTAGAGCTATATAACTCTGGAAAAAGCTTAGCAGAGTTAAGCAGTGAATATGCCCTTTCAAAATCAACGGTAACAGGTTGGATAAATAAAAATAAGCCAATAGCTGTGGATAAAAATATAACTTTAACTGCAGAAGGATACAAAAACTTATTAAAGAAAAATGCTAAGCTTGAAGAAGAAGTTGAAATATTAAAAAAAGCAATGGGTATATTCGCAAGGAAATAACTACTGTATTTGAATTCATTACTAACAACAAAAAATATCATGATATCAAACTAATGTGTGAGGTTTTAGGTGTTGCACGAAGCTCTTATTACAATTATTTACACAAGAAACCAAGCAAGCGAGAAATTGAAAACAAGAATATAGAAAAAGAAATTATAAATATCCACAGCACAAGCAAAAATCGATATGGGGCTCCTAAAATAAATAAATCACTAAATGCACTGGGGATAACTATTAGTTTAAAAAGAACACAAAGATTGATGAAAAAATTGGGGATAAGATCTTTAATAGTAAAAAAATATAGACCAACTTCATCTAAAAATAAAATAATAGAGCAGGAAAACATTTTAAAGAGAGATTTTACAGCTACTACAGTTAATGAAAAGTGGGTAACAGATATCACTTACATCCATACTATTAAAGATGGTTGGTGCTATTTAGCATCAGTCATGGATCTTTATAGCAGAAAAATAATAGGTCACGCTATGGCTAAATTCATTGATACTACATTAGCCCTACAAGCTGTTAAAAATGGTATACAGCTACAAAAACCAACTAAGCCTCTAATACTTCATAGCGATTTGGGATGCCAATATACAAGCTTCGCTTTTAAAGAATATATAGAGAGCACTAAAATTATTAAACACTCATTTAGTGCCAAAGGTTGCCCATATGATAATGCTTGCATTGAGTCATTTCATGCCTCATTGAAAAAAGAAGAAGTTTACCATGTTAAATATTTTGATTATGATGCTGCAAGATTAGGAATATTTGAATATATAGAAGCTTGGTACAATATAAAAAGGATACATAGTAGTATTGGATATATTACTCCTCAACAGTGTGAAGATTTGGCTAAAAAGGCTTCATAAAAAGTTCGACTTTTTATGTCTAAGATATTGACATAGATCCAGAAGATACTCCAACAATATTTAGATGAAAGTAAACAAAGCACTGGAATCTCAAAAATGGAATTGCCCGTTTTCTATAATCAACAGCATAGAAAACTCTCACGTTGGGGCGTATCATATATTATAAATAAATATGTAGAAAAGGCAAAACAGAATCCACACTTCAGCATTGACTTTCCTGTAACGCCACATGTTATTCGCAATAGCAAAGCTATGTGTTTGCTCCAAGCGAGTGTAAATCTAATATATATTCGTGATTTCTTGGGTCATGTTGATGTGGCGACAACTGAGATTTACGCAAGGGCAGATAGTGAAATGAAACGAAAGGCATTAGAAAATTCATATATAGATTTAGTCACTTATGAATTGCCAAAGTGGGAGAAAGATGCAGGTTTAATGAAATGGCTTAACAGCCTATGTGAGTAAAAATGTGTAATATTATGGTGAGTGTTTTTAGGTTAAGTTGTTTAACAGCTGATGTTGCGGAGTTACACTCACCATAATCAAACACTCTACATAATGGCGAAGCGTATGGACAGTTGCATGCTTAGTGTTTTTAGTTTTTTTTATAGATTTCTCGAGCATTTTCTGAACACTACGTGGACTTATAGAATCTGTACGACCCTTTCCAGAAAATAAATATTCCGTAGGATGATATCTGCTCCAATACTCTCTGAGGATTTCTAAATTTGCTTTAGACAACAATGAATATCTATCTTTTTTACCTTTGCCCTCTCTAATTAATATTTGCATGTTTTTACTATCAATATCTGTTATTTTTAGGTTGCAAACTTCACTAACTCTTAATCCTGCGGAGTAGACCGTCATGAGAATTGCCTTATGCTTAAGGTTTTCAGTAACATCAAAGATAGATTTAACCTCATCTGGAGATAATACAGGAGGTAATTTTGATGGTTCTTTCATCCTTGCAATTTTGTCCGAATTCCAATATCTATTTAAAGTTTTAGTATAAAAAAATTTAAGACTTGAATTAATATAATTAACTGTTCCTTCACTTAATTTTTTTTTAATGATACAATAATGTAGATAGTCACAAATTTCTTTTTCACCTAAATACTTTGGTGATTTGTTGTAAAATTTAGCAAAGTTACTAACGTGATTGATATAGCTTTTTATAGTCATTGGACTATAACCCCTTAGTTCCATATCCATTTTCATTTTTTCTCTTAATTCTGACATAAATAATAACACTTCCTTATTTTTTATTTCGACAATAAAAGTTTATAGGAAGTGTGTATTATAATAAAGAAGTATCTTAGTCAAATAAGGATACTTCTTTCTATTTTATTTAAGTAAAAATTAAATTAATATGATTAGCACTTGTCTGCCACCGTTTTTAGCGGTTTAGTTCTTTTTTACTGTTGCGACACAAAACATTTATTTAATTATACTATTATTACCGTTAATTAACGAGTAAAATATTTACATTTATGGCATTTTAGTTTCCTTAACGTACGAAATATCATTTTTGCGTATGCTACCCCCTATTAAATATACTCGTGTTAATTTAATGTTTTTCTTAAATTTCACATTAACTAATATATATTTTTTATTACTGTTTTAGTTAGCGTTATCAATACTATGACTGCATTTTAACTAACTTGTTTTGAGTAAAAAAATAAGAGCTTTACATTGATATTATATATTTTTTTGAGTTAGAACTATTGTCTATTAATTCTAACTCGGAATATTCAAATAATAGTGTCGAATTGTAAATAACTGGCTTAATGTTGTAAATTTACGCTTTGCGAGCCCTACCCCTAGCTAAAATAACCCAGACCTCTGGCTTTCCTCTTCCATTATTATATTTCTTTGCGAATTCATCACCCGGATGGACCTGCACTGGTAAATCAGCAATTGGATCTAAAATATTTACACGAACAGGCAACTCACTGGTATTACATTGAAACCATTTTGGCTCTGCTTCATATAATTCAGATAATGTCATTTTCATTTCCGGGATTTCACAATCTGCATGATTCTTTAAAGCCACAACATTATATACTTCGCCCAACATAGTGGAATTCATTGACCAGCCGGTCCCCCCCACCCCACATTCTTGCTTTATAAAATGGCATGATTTTAACAATTTGCACTTGAAAATTTAATTTCTGCAAAAGAAAAATGGGGAAGTAAATATCCAAATGCTATTAAGAGTTGGGAAGATAATTGGGATAATCTTATAACTTTCTTTGTATTTCCAGATTATATTCGTAGAATAGATAAAAAACTTTAATCGACTTTAAATAATATTATTTTACAAAAATTAATAGATCGATTTTTTGCCTATAGAAAGAGTATACACAAAATAATTTACACGCCTGAAAAAATAGCAATTCATTTGTAAGTAATTCAAAGAATGATTCACATTTAGAACCTATTTTATCCATTCATCATGACATTAATGAGTACAGACTTAAAGAAGCATTCTCTATCATTAAATTTAATTGTATTAAACACAAAAGATATACGCTACCAGATGGCAAAGAATTTATAAGGATGGACTTCAAACAATGATTATATATTAGTTCTCAATTCTCTTTTTTTACGTTATAATAGGCACAAAATAGTAGTCACGATTTTGATTTATAATTCATTATGGGAAATGCTGTCTTGTGGCTGTTTTTTGACGAATTGTTGCCTTACCCCATAGCCATCAAGCTAAGGGAAGTCTATAAAAATAAAGCCCCCCATTTGTAAAAATGTTATCATTTAAAAGATAACAAAACACATCAATGGGGGTAATTTACAAATGATAGAAGAAAACTTAAAATTGGATAAAGATATGAAACATTTTGCAGCTGAAATTAAAAGATGTTTTTCAAAAGAGGAGATTGAAGAAATAGCTAGAGTAACAGGCTTTGTGAAAAGAAAAGGTAAAATTAAAGCATGGGAATTCGTTTGCTTATGCTGCTTTATGGATGCAGAGGTTGCGAATAATACACTTGTTACCTTATGTACAAAACTTAGTGCAAAAATAGGAATAGTTATTTCTAATCAAGCATTAGATCAACGTTTAAATGAAAGATGTGTGGAATTTTTAAAGAAGATTTTTGAGAACCTGTTGCGCCAAACAATAACAAATAATACTTGTATACCAAGTGTATGGGATGAACATTTCAAACGAATAAGAATACTTGATTCTACTGCTTTTCAAGTACCAGAAAGCTATAAAGATATTTATCCTGGATCTGGTGGCTGCTCTCAAGCTTCAGGTGTAAAAATACAACTAGAATATGAATTGAAATCTGGAAATCTTCTTAATATACAAGTAGGAGCTGGCTCAGGAAGCGACAATACTTTTGGGAGCAAAATAAGAGATACTATCAAATCTGGGGATCTTATTTTAAGAGATCTTGGGTATTTAAACTTTGAAGATTTTTTGGACATAGAAGATAGAGAAGCGTTTTACATATCAAGACTCAAACCTAATATAGCAGTATATATAGAAAATAAGGATATAGAGTACTATAAGAATGGCGATCCTAAAAAATCAAGCCTTTTTAAAAGAATCTATATTTCTGACATAATGAAACAGATGGGCGAGGGGGACCGTTATGAAATTAAGGATGTCTATGTAGGCAAGGAAAAGACGCTAAAAACAAGGATTATTTTATATAAACTAACAAATGATCAATTGAAAAAAAGAACAGAAAAATCTGTGAAGAATGCTAAAAAAAAGGGTATAGAAAAAAGTAATAATACGATTGAATTATTAGGTATATCTATTTATATAACGAATATTAAGGAAGAAGTTTTAAGTTCAAAGCAGGTTCATGAGTTTTACAGTTTAAGATGGCAGATCGAAATAATATTTAAAACGTGGAAATCCATATTTAGTATACAGGTTGTAAAGTTAGTTAAAATAGAACGGTTTCAATGTCAGCTTTATGGAAAACTTATTTTGCTACTAATAAGCTCTGCTGTAATGTTTAAAATGAGGACTTTAGCTTTAGAAAATAAAGGCCTTGAAGCCAGTGAAATTAAAACTTGTGAAATAGTTCATGAATATATTGATAGTCTATATTTTGAGCTTATCAAATTCCCTAATAAAGTTCTCGATACCTTAAAATTAATATTTGAAAATGTAGTTAGGAATGGTCTGAAATCTCATAAAAAGGATAAGAAAACTGTTTTTGATATTCTTGGAGTTTGTTATAAATTAACATCATCGCAGGCTAAAGTTGCAGCATAAAACAACTTGATAAAATTGTAAAAGTCCCACTATATACGTGGCTTTTTTTGGTGTACCCTAAAATTGTTTGAATACTATTGTACACTTAAAATTTACCATTAAAATTTATCAAAATAAATTTTAATGGTAAAATATAGTATTTAATACTGACTTACTAATATTCAATATGGCTTAGCTTGATGGCTATGTTGCCTTACCCCCTATTATAGTTATTAAATACAGTATTTGACTTATTAGTAGCTGCTCCAGTGCTATTATAAGAGTAACTTCCTGTCTTGACATTAAAAGTTATATTCGTACCATTACTAGTATAGCCTCTTACTTTTAATAAAAGTATGCTCTTTTACTTTTTTAAAAAAACATTTACTGTTTTTTATCAATTTATATACACTCAAAAATTTAGATTATCCACCTAAAACTTGTCTTGGTAATTAACAAAAAAACACAGTCATGAGCTGTGTTTATCTATAAATCTTGACTTACTATTTAACAATCAAATTAAGTGCTCCATCTAAATCAGAAATAATATCTTTAACATTTTCAAGCCCTACTGCCAACCTTATTAAACCATCAGTTATACCAGCTTCCAATCTTTCTTCTTGTGGATATGAAGAATGAGTCATTGAAGCAGGATGTTCAATTAAAGTTTCAGGATCTCCTAAACTAACAGCTAATTTGCACATTTCAACTGCATTTATAACCCTTTTGCCTTCTTCTACTCCACCCTTTATTTCAAAAGCAATTACCGCTCCTGGAAGGCTCATTTGTTTTTTTGCTAATGCATATTGTGGGAAACTCTCAAGTCCTGGAAAATATACATTTTCTACTGCTGGGTGAGCTTCTAAAAATTTAGCTACAGACATTGCACTTTCACAGTGTCTGTCCATTCTAATTTCTAGTGTTTTCATTCCTCGTATAATCAAATATGCATCAAAAGGACTTAAACAAGCTCCTGTCATATCCTTAACACCGAATAATCTAACTTCATCAATAAATACTTTAGATCCGATAACAAAGCCAGCAATTACATCACCATGTCCATTTAGAAATTTGGTTCCAGAATGCACTACCACGTCTGCGCCTAGTTCTAATGGTCTTTGTATATATGGCGTGCTGAATGTATTATCCACCATTACTATGCAATTTTCTACTTCATGTGCAATCTTTGATATTTTATCAATATCTGTTATGAGTAACGTTGGATTTGCAGGTGTTTCTAAGAAAACAACCCTTGTATTTTCTTTCATAGCATTTCTTACATTTTCTAGATTCGTAACATCAACAAAAGTAACCTCAACGCCAAATCTTGCAATCCCATTACTTAAAAATGCATGAGTACAGCCATAAATAGTTTTTGATGCCACTACATGATCTCCAGCCTTTAATAATGACCACATTGCTGAAGTTATGGCTCCTATGCCTGATGACATAGACATGCATGCTTCTCCACCTTCAAGTATTGCCAGTTTTTCTTCTAAAACTGTGTTAGTGGGATTTCCCAGTCTTGAATAAATATAGCCATCTTCTCTTCCTGCAAATCTATTACCACCTTGATCAGCTGAGTCAAAAACGAAGGTAGCTGTTTGATGTATTGGAGTAGCTAGTGCTCCGTATTGATCCACCTTACTTCCTCCATGTATAGCTTTAGTAGCAAATCCTTTGTTAATTAAATATTCTTTATTCATTATTAATTCCTCCTAATATTTAGTTATTACATAAATTAGTTAACACTATCAACACTTATTTCTTCACTCTATCTAAAGCTCAAGCTTTGTACAAAAACTTTATCAAAGTCTTCATAGTTTGAAAGTTCAATAATATCAACCTTTTTAACTACTGTCTCCATTTCCTTCCTATAAGACTTATTTAATAAAAATATTTGCCCTCCAGATTTTGAAGTATTTCCGACAAAGTCAATTTTGTCTTCAAGTTCTAAGGGTAGTAGACCTATATTTATTAAACTTTTTGCTCTGAGGTGGTAGCCAAAAGACCCTGCAATCAGTACTTTGTCTACTTTATTAGCCGTAATGTCTTTACTCCTCAGTAAAAATTCTATTCCAGCCCTAACTGCACCTTTTGCAAGCTGTACTTGCCTTATATCCTTTTGTGATAAGTAAACTTTATCAGTTATTTTAAATACCGTTTTGCCTTCATGTTTAACTATCTTTTCCTTCAATAGAGGTTTCACTTCTTCTTTATCTGTATCAACAAACTTACCATTTTTCTTAATTACTCCATGTTTAACAAGCTCACCAACAATGTCTAAAAGTCCACTTCCACAAATTCCAATTGCTTTGTCATCACCAATTGTTTTGACAGTTATGTTTCCGTCATCTTCTATATTGAAAAACTCTATAGCACCATTAGACGCCCTCATGCCATGAGTTATATTCATTCCTTCAAAGGCGGGGCCTGCAGCAGTGGAGGCCGCTGATAATTCTCCGTCTAAACTTAGAACCATCTCACCATTTGTCCCAATATCCACAAAAAGTGTAACACCATCTTTTTCATATGATTTAGCTGCAAGGATACCTGATGTTATGTCTGATCCAACATAAGCAGAAATTATAGGTGGAAGATATATTAGTCCAAAAGGGGAAATATTAAAGTCATGATGCAACGCTTCAACATGGTTCCCGCCAAAAATTTTAGGAGTATAAGGATACCTACCAAGCGAACTAGGGTTTATATTTGTTGCTAGATGTAACATACAAGTGTTTCCGCTTAGAATAACCTCATAGATATTTTCATTGGCTATACCTGCATTTTTACTTATTTCACTTATCATATTTTTAATTTCACGAGTAACACCACTATACATGGTATTTAAGCCCTTTTCCTCAGATGCAAACTTTATTCTCGACAAAACATCCTGTGCATGAATTGCTTGTGGATTTAGACAAGAAGTTGAACTAATTTCCACTCCATTAAATAAATCTATAAGAGAAGCAACCATGGTAGTTGTACCAATATCAACTACAACACCAAAATTCTTATTTTCCGTATTATTTGCTTCAATTCCAATAATTTGTTCCCCTGAATATACTCTCGTTACGCCTTCATCATCAAAATACTTCTTTTTAATTATAGGGTTAATTTTAAATTCAAAACTTTTGCCATGATTTAGAATTTTTAAGCTTTCATTTTGTTCCTTACGAGTTACCTCAACTAAAACATCCCCTATAACTTTTGTAGCACAGGATAATACAAATCCTGCCGTCTCTTCTTCTTTGGATAAATGATGTACTCCATTTGAAATTACATTCTTTATTGAGATGTTATCAAGCTTTACCTTGCATTTACCACAGGTTACAGCTGCATTACAAGGGGACTCTATTACTACCCCTGCAAGTCGCGCTGCTTGAAGAATTGTAGTTCCAACTTCAACACTAATTGTTATATTATCCGGAACAAATTTTACCTGTACCATTATTTTACACTTCCTTCCCTAACTGTTTTCGTAAAAGTATATATATTTTCAAGAGACGAAGAAGTACTTAAACCACATGCAGGAGATATAATATTTATACCATCTCGCAAAAGCTTCTCAGTTTGACTGGCAACTTTCTCTGTAGAACCAAATTCTAATAGGTAGGTACTTAAATTCCCCATAGTAGTAAGAGACGGGTACTCTTCTTTAAGAATACGCAAATTCACTAGTGAATCTGTGCTTATAGCATTGCATTTTATATTGGGCAACAGATTTTTTACAGCATTTAATTTACCACAAATATGAACTATAACAGGTACATTCAAAGAATGAATACCATTGATAAGCTTATTTAAATATCTTACAGCATATTCTTCAAACATTTTAGGTCCAAGTATTTCTCCAGTTGCTGTAGGATCTGCAATGGATATAACAGTAACTCCGTTATCAATCATAAGTTTTGCATACTCTATTAAAAAATCTGTTACATAATCAATAACTTTATGTGATCCTTCTTTATTCTTTCTTAACTCCTTCAAAAATGTCATTGGGTCAACCATAGAGGCAGCAGTACTTATAGGTCCAGTCAAACTGCCAATTACAGGCACGTCATCATTTTGCTTTGATATATAATAAACTGCCTGGATAATGGTATCAACACGTCCGTTTTTAAGAATTTCACTTATATTTTTAAATTCTACATTTGAAACGGAAGAAAATACTTCTGTAATAATTTTAGGTTCACAGGCAAGTGTTCCAAAATCTACTTTACTTCCAAGAACCTCAGCTTCTACAGTCATACAAAATGGAATCCCCAAGTTTTCAAAGCCTGTATGAGTATGAACATCCTTTGAAAGCAAGCACATAAGCTTACCATCCTTATGTGCCTGAGGCAAAGTATGCCCGGTTTTTTTCATTACATCTATTATAGCCGCATTCATCATTCCCCCTGGGCAAATAACAGGAGGCCTATCTACTTTTTCTTTATTTAAAACTCTTAGCAATCTTTCTTTTTGAGTAAGTACTTCCATTTTTAACCCTCTTTTCTTTTTAATTTTAAAAAGTAATTAGACTACAATTGAAGCAGCAACTAATTTCCTTGCCAGTCTTACATCTTCTGCTGCATTTACCGAATACCCGTCTGCTCCAATTCTATCCGCAAACCCTTGTGAAATTGGACCTCCACCTATCATAATCTTAAATTTATCCCTGATATTTTGCTTGTCTAAAATTCTTATAACTTCTGCCATGTTATCCATAGTTGTAGTCATTAAAGTTGAAAGTGCTATTATATTTGCATTTTCCTCTTTCGCTCTTTCTACAAATATTGAAGGTGGAACGTCTCTTCCAAGATCAATAATATCAAAGCCTGAAGTCTCAAGCATAATCTTTACAAGATTTTTCCCTATATCATGAGTATCTCCCTCAACTACACCTATAATAACCTTGTGTTTCACTTCATTTTTATCTATTTTTATATGTGGTTTTAAAATATCAAGTCCTGCATACATTGCATCGGAACACATTAAAAGCTCTGGAATAAAATATTCTTCTTCCTCAAAAAGCTCTCCTGCTCTTTCCATACCTGCTGATAATCCTTTATCAATTGCTTCAAATGCATCATACTTCTGCGCAATTACCTCTTTTGAAATAGCTATTGCTACATCTTCATCCATATCAACCACTGATTCCGCTAGTTTCTTAAATAATATTTCTTTATTATCTGACATTTTATACCCTCCATTTTTAGTGCATTATTTTATACCAATATTAAAATCATCCTCTTTAACAATACCCCCGGGACTTATATTTATAAATTTATCATTGTCCCATGGACCTTTTACAATCTGTTCAATAAAAGTATCACTTCCTTTAATTGTGTCATGACTTAGGTTAAGCAGTTTTGCTATTTCTCCAGATTGTTCAATATCAGCCTTTTCGCTGCAACAACCGGTTTTAATAAACAATATCTGGTTATAACCTTCATACATTCTTGAGAGGACTTTTAAAGCTTTCTTTTCACCATATTTATCTTTAATACGATTGTGCTCAGCAAGTATTGATTTCTCTGAGTTCATATAACCACAAGATAAATAAAAGGTACCTGTTTTCTTTTCATAAATACCTTGATTTAATTTACCTGAATCAAGAAAAATTGAAATACAATCGTGTACTTTAGGTATTGTTAGAGTGCAATGGGTGGGCACCAACCCCTTAGCTGCCCCACCGCACAAGCCAAAAGCTAAAATAATTCTCGAATACCCTGTTGATCTTTCAATTATGCACTGCAATTCTTTCCTAAGTTTTTCAGGATAAAGATGTAGATTCATAGATATAAACTCAAATTCAACATCAAGTACTGGTGTTATAGAAAGCAACTCTTTTTTCATAACCTCACAAGCAATAATTTTCATAGTCATATAAATCCCCCCTTATCTAAAAAGAGCTTTCACGGAAACTCCTTAGCTCCTGTGATTACTCATTTTTAGTATCATTAATTTTTGTTGATTCCCCCACTTTTTTTGCATAAAACACTTGACAAGCCTGTAAAATTTTGCGGTCCTCCTCTTAAAGACATGTTTTAATAGGAGGATTATTTTATGCTTAAAAATTGGAGCTCTCATGCTGATTATCAGCAATTTATTATTTTAAATCTCTCATGTTTCTACAAAGCTTTTCCTAAAAAAATTATAGAACTTGAACCTTCTATCTCTAAGTTGTATTGCTTAGACTTAGATATTCTTAGAGAGATATTAAAACCTTATTATTCTAATATTGGTAGACCTGCAACTCTTCAACCTGAGATATTTCGTTCATTTTCTTTAATGCTTTTTCAAAAGGAAACAAGCATTACCAACTGGGTTAAAAAGATTCATGCCTGTGAGTTACTTGCAACCTGTATAGGCTGCACTAAAAATAATGTCCCATCACTTGGTGCTCATTATGATTTTATCTCTAGATTATGGCTTTCAAATCTGTCTACCGACAGGGTAAACCTAAAAAAAATATATTCGTATAAGAAGAAACCCTCTAAAATTAAGGCACCCGGGAAAAATAAAAAGCTTCCTAATAAAAAAACTGGTGTTGTTAAGAGAATTTCAGATTTTTTTGAAGCTGGTCGCTCATTTTCCCTAAGAGCCGAAAGGCTGCTTCAAAAAATATTCTCATTAGTTGCTGTAGAACCCTCTTTTAATCTTAACTTAATAGAAAAAGATAACCTTACAGTTGGCGGCGATGGTACTTGTGTTCACTGTAAGTCTTCTTACTATGGTTCTAAAGTTTGTGACTGCCGTGAAAATGGAATTTACGATTGCAAATGCCCTCGTAGACTTTCTGACATAAATGCTAATTGGGGTTGGGACAGCCATGAAAATCGTTGGTTTTATGGCTACACTCTCTATGCTTTATCTGTCTATAATAAAAAATATAAGATAGATCTACCTATTTATCTACGATTTGTAGAGGCAAGCAGACACGACAGTGTCACTGGAATAGTAGCATTAGCTGAATTTAGAGAACTGTTACCGCAGTTCACTATATCAAATTATGTTCTTGACTCAGCTAATGATAACTACCCTACATATGAATTATGTTCTAAATGGAACATTAATCCCTTTATTGATCTGAACTCCAAAAACAAAGGAAATTCAAAATATCCAGTTACTCTAGATATTAATGAAAAAGGATTTCCTATCTGTATTGGTGGCCATGAAATGGTCTATAACGGTTATGAAAAAAGTCGTTCACGCCTTAAATGGCGTTGCCCTTTAGTTTTAAAAAAGGTTGCTAGTTGCTCTTGCTGTGAACAGTGCTCACCTTCACCTTATGGGCGAGTAATCTACACTAAACCATCATGGGATTTGCGGTTGTTTACTCCTGTGCCTCGCGGCTCAAAACAATGGAAAACTATTTATAAAACTAGAACCTGCTCAGAACGTATAAACAATCGTATTCTAAATGATTATAAAATTCATACTTTACGAATACATGGTAAAAAACGTTATTCATTTATGACTATGATTGCTGGAATTAATATTCATCTAGATGCAAGACTTAAAGTTTCAGGTTTTAGTATTTTAAATTTATTAGAGTAGCTGTTTGACAATTAAGTACTTTTTTCTGAAAATTCCTGCATCGTGTAGGCTTGTTTGCTATACCTATTTTTATTCCTAACTGCTCTCTGAATATAAAATTTATAGCACTATAATGACTCTATACATAATTAAGTTTTACATATTAGTTTCCGTGACTACTCAAAAAGTTCAGGATCAAATGGATATTTGCCGTATTTCCTAGCTGCAGCACGTAAGGAAAGAATATTTTCAGGCGGAGTATCTATTGGCAAACCACAACCTAAAGCAAGTATATATCCCTTTGGACTGTCATAAGCTTTTCTAAGACAATCCTTTGCTTCTCTTTCAACATCTTGAGGAGTACCCAAATACATGGTGGCCGTAGGCTTCACATTGCCTACAAGGACTACTCTGTGACCTATAACCTTTTTTGCTTCTTTTAAATCTATAGTTTCATCAAGACTTAAAGCGCCTGCCCCGGCATCTGCCATAAGTGTCCAAATCTTTGTTGTATTTCCGCAAATGTGTAGGGTAGGAGCACTTTTACCAGAACTGATAATTGCATCAATAACTTTTTTTAAATATGGCAAAGTAAATTTTGCAAACATGTCCTTACTTATTAAAGCCCCTGAAGCAGTTGGTTCATCAATTTCTATGCTCACATCACGCTTAGCCACTTCCTTAATAAACGCAATAGTTGTATCTGTTACAAGTCTAAGAATCCTATGTGCAAATTCTGGATTTTTTCTTAAATCTCGTAAGAAATTTACTGTACCTCTAAGATTTCCTGCAGTTGTAAAAGGTCCTGGAATTCCAACAGAAACTGGTATTTCTTTTCCTAACTTATCTACAAGAGCTTCAGCAGTCTGTAAAATAAAGGGAAACCTACCGGACTTTTGAGGATCTGCAAAGGAAATCTTGTCCAAATCCGAAAAGTTCTTTATTGCGTAATCTGCAACATAAGGAGCCCCATGGTCAGGGAAAACAAGTTTACTTCCCAATGCTTCTGCGATTCCTCCAAGGCCTGGCCCGATAATGGTTGACTCAATGGCATATTTTTCATTTGCTGCAATTTGTCCCTGTAAAAATTTTTCTACTGAAAAATGAAGTTCAGACACCTTTACATTTATAAGATTTGCAGCATGATCACCAATACTAGGTCCACATTGAATTCTATCGTAAGACTTACCTTTTGCTATTGCTTCCGCTCTTTCTTTTGGAGTCATTTCATCTTTTAAATTTTGCCTATTCATATTTTCATTTCCTTTCTTGATTTATTTGTTTAAAATATAAATAAAAAGGTCAAAACAGCTTCTATAATTTAGAAATAATTTCATCCTCCAGTTTTCTGGTGAACCTCATTAAATTTTTTTTATAATACCTATATGTTTAATGGGTATTGTATTAGTAATATACTACTTTGTCAACTTTTTGTGACTCAAACCTTTGAGAATGTAGATTGCAATATAAAATGTCCGGAAATTAAAAGAAAAATATAATGTTGGGGTATCGTCAGCAAAAATGTTATTTCGTACGCTAAGGAAAGTGTAGTTACATAAATGTAATTATTTCACTTGCTGAATTCATAGATCAGATTATTTTTATAAATCTCAAGTTTTAAATTCTTATGTACGAATGTAATCTTTTAAGCAAAACCTTACATTCATAAAAGCAACATAAAGCGTTGATATATAAAGGTTTATATCAAATTAAACTAACGCCTTTTCCCTTATTGTATATTTGAATGTATTGTTTTATCTGATATATTATAAATGGAGTACATTGATTTTGTGTTCTCAGGGACACTTTTTAGGAGTGAATTTATGATAGTAATAACCACTCACTTGATGAATAATATTGATTGTTTAGGACATCATAAATTTAATTTATATTAAAATTGACATCTTAAAGATTTAAATTGTTAAACTAAGCACTTTACAGCCTTAATCGTTACATTGTAAATATATTTTAAAACATTAATTATTTTACTCCGCAGTCAAAGGCTGATCCACAGCATATTTTCTCCTTCATTCTTCATACTAAAACCTGATGTGGCACAAGCTCTTTCACTACTCTAGGTCACAAATGAAGCTTTGGACAATCCTACTCACTGCCCAAAAGTAAACTAATCTATTAAAGTACCTAAGCATTCATCATTCTATTTAATCTTAGTAGCAGTCAGTAAACTTGTCTAAAGCAAATGAAATTATTTCCCCTTCCCCCAAGGGAAACAGATCCTACTGCACTACAGCAGGATCTGTTTTTTTGTTTTCAACCTACTATGGGTATATGTAGTAACGGAACCAAAAACGGCTATAAGCATGTAAATAAATGGATTTGAAATTCAAGAATACATTGCTTATAGCATCATATATATTTGATAATGCTTTAGGATGGAGATGTTATTGGGGTAGAAACCGCAAAGCGTAAATTCGCCCGGTTAAGCATATATTCCCAAGACGCTGATGCAATAAAACAGTTATTAAATATATGGGGTATTGAGACGATTCGTGAAAAAAACAGCCATAAGACAGTATTCTCCATTTTTGATGAACTATAAATCAAAAACGGAACTACTATTTCGTGGCTGTTATGATGTAAAGTATGAAGAATGGGACACAACTAATGCGTAAGACTTACGTATTTTATTAAATTCTATAACCTATAATTTATTAAAACTAAATTTTAGTTAATTGGTACACAAATCTCACAAAAATGGTTTTTAACCATTTCAGTTTTATACCTTTCAAGAATAGGTCTTGCCTCATCCAGTTGATACCCTTTCTTGAATAATTCCGGAAAAATTGCAAGCCACGCTTTTTGAACTTCTTCAGCTGTATGTCTTATTTTAAAAACTGCATATTTTCCTCCAAGAATGTTACCATCACTAATATAATCATCACTAATGCAATAATCATTTGAAATAACGAGACCTGTGTCATAACGACAATTTTCAGGTTCTACTATTTTAGGGTTATCATGGGCAATTCCTAGTATGATAGATTGCTCATTAAGCAGTCCATTAGACTTAGCCCATTTCTTTAATTTTTCCATTACTTTAATATTATTCTGCCCATAAGATCCAACCTGCCTTATATAAGCAATTCTATAAAATGAAGTTTTTTCAATTTCTATATTCATAATTCTTCCTTTCTTTATAAAGTACATCGATGTCTATAAACATCATATAATGCTTTAAAATAGAAAACAAGACATTTTTTAAAATTACTAATTACCACTTACATGTGTTTATTAATACTTTATATGACGCATTAATTTATCAATTTGACGTAACTTTTAGGAATATTATACCCATTATCGGAGTAATGTTAAATTACTTTCAAAGGTCTCATGTTATCTACTAAATCATAATCAGAATTATCGCCATTTTTATCTCTCGCTTAGTTAGTGTTATCAATACTATAATTCTACTTTAACTAACTTGTTTTGAGCAAAAAAATAAGAGCTTTATCATTTAGTGATTAAACCCTAGGTATATCAATGATTTACACTGATGTTATATACTTTTTTGAGGTAGAACTTTTACATATTAATTCTAACTCGCAATATTCAAATAATAATATCCAACTGTAAATAACTGGCTTAGCGTTGTAAATTTACGCTTTGCGGTTACTACCCCTCTTACAGGAATACTTGAGGAATATAAACAATATAAAGTTGAAGTGGAACAGTATAAGAAGTCACTTGCAGATACTCAATCTAAAGATATGGAGTTATTAGTTAGCATTAAATATAAATTTTTACTGTTAGTAATTTAGGAAAAGACATTGAGAAGGTTGTTAACGGGTTGAATGAGAGTCAAGAGCAATTAGGTTTTTTTGCAATCATAAGTTCATCACATGCTTACGTATTTAATAATAATTATAAAATTATAAAATCGGGTTATAGTAGAAATTATAATAAGAATTTTGCATCGGCCACTGCATGTATTTACGGTAGGCCTGCAGGTACTTTTTGGTATGGTTTGAGTGCAAATTATTTTATGGATAGTTACTATGGTAATTTTGATGGAACTATTAAGTCGCCTAACATGACATGGTAAGAATATGAAGGATAGATTTTAAAAGCTATCCTTTTATTTTTACTGGAATGTTTTTTCGTATAGTATGTTATTCTCTTTATCCAAAATATAAATATGTTGTAAATCTAATTTGCCTGAAGAATTTGTTATGATTACACCTTTCTTTCTATCATCACTTTGGCTATTTTCAGTTCTGAAAATTTAGAATTTCAAAAAAATAAATTTATAGTAGAGGTCACAAACTCGTCCATTTACCAGCATCCTACAAATTTTAAAAAAGTAATTAGTCTTCGTGTTTTCCTTCTTGGATATCGAAATATTATTATAGTATATATATTTTATAAAACCTTATTATAATAATTATTATATTTTATAGCTACTAGTAGTATAGGGAATTTGGAAGGACAAGGTCTGGGCACGTATACCGTCACCCAAAAAGAGAACAAGCTTCAGCATAAGACTCTCTAAGCTTCCCAGTGTTTTCGTCCCTCAAACCATGGTAACTAAGAGCTACTAATGATAAAGCTAGTCCTTTTTTGGGTACCCGACGGCGTGCATCGATTCTAGTTAAATTAATGACATGAAGATTAGAATTAGAAGTGGTAAAGGAAATAAAGAGAGATATACTTTATTATCAGAAAGAAATTTAGAATTATTAAGCGTATACTGGCGTGGTTTAGGAAGAAAGAATTACTCTATGCTCCGAAACTTAAGTTATTATTATCTTGATTTTACTATATTTTTATCCATATATATTTCATAAATTCTGTTATCAGTGGGTTCCTGTTTTTCTAATTAATCAACTTCAAAAGCAGGGTAATTCATGTTAATCAACACGAATCACCCTGCTAGGTATATCTTTTATAAAACTTGATAATTATTTTTATCAGTTCCTGTATGTGATCTCCTATCTTGTCTTTCATGATATTTACCTAGTCCAAATCTTTCATCCAAACTTAAATATCCTGTTACTCTTTAAATTCCACTTATAGGATTATTATAATTCAATCGGTACATCTTTTTCTTATATATATTCTTGTTTCTACTCTATTATAAAATTATCATTGTCTATTTTTTATTATTTTATCTTTTAAATATTGTATTTCTGATATGCTACCAGGGTTTTTACTTTACTATGGAGAGTTTGCTAATATTAGTTTTATTCCATCCTTATAATTACTATCTTATCAGCTATTAGTGCTCCATCAGAACTTTCTCCCCAAACATCTAACTTGTCGCCCTTTTTCATATCATCTATAGAAGTTGATTTTATAGACCTTACTTCTCCTGCTGAAGTTATAACTTTAATAATATAATTTGTATCATCCTGTACTTTTATTTTCACCTTATTATCGGATGAAACGGAAATAGTAGACTCCCCACTTTCGAAATTATCTATACGGTTAATTGTTATTACATCATTTTCATACTCTTTAAAGCAACCTTCTATATCAGACTTCGCTTCTGGAATTTGAATATCATCTTTTGATTTATTGTCTGTAGTCTTCTTATTTCTTTTATCCTCTGTATGACTTATAGTAGACCCTTCTTGATTTATGATTGGTTTTTGTATAACAATTATTTCCGCTACTATCTTACCCTCTACCTTTTTCCCCCAAATAGATAAAGTAGAATTTTTTTCTATACTACTTACTGAGTCCGTATATTCATTATATTCAGTAGTCATTTTATTTTTTTTACTTTCCATTGTATTTAGATAGATCTTTGTATCTTCATTAACTTTTACATTTAATTTTTCCATTAATGAAGTGTCTACATTGCTATCTACAATCATACCATCATACATATTTATAATATTAGCATCATAACTAATAAAAGCTCCTATATAATCGACCCTTGATTCTGGTATAACATCTCCTCCGATTACTTCGTGCTCAAATTTTGTTATTCCAATCATATTTCCGAATTCAGCCTTTGCAACTGTAAATCCACTTACTAAAAATAAAACTGTTAGTGTTATTGTACCTATACATATTTTTTTATTAGTTACTAATATTTTAGTAACTACTTTATAACACAAATATCCTATTACTCCACCTAATGTATTTAAAATAATATCATCAATATCAGAACTCCCTATTGCTAATACATATTGTAAAGACTCAAGCACTAAGCTAAATACAAATGACATACATGCTACCGGCAATATACTCTTAGCCTTTTTTAAGATTAAAGGTAATAAATATCCTAGTGGAATAAATATTATTATGTTACCAAATAAATTAGATATAGCCCATGCCCATCCCAGACTGGATGCATTTTCAAAGAAATCAACCCATAGCTTAAATGGAATTAAATTTAAGCGTCTTAAACTAGCTGCTCTTGTTGAAAATATATGTATAGATCCAGGATATTTAAATACAACTATCTTAAATATTATTGCAATATATGCTACAAAAATACATATAATTATAAATTTTGATATGCTCTTATACTTTGACTTCTGCTCCATTCTAATCACTCTCACTTATAATTTGTTGTTTATTTTTTAACCAACTGATATTGTACAGTCTTTCATTTCTACATCAACCTGTCTTATATTATCTACTATAAAACTCTCTTCATATGATTCTGATTGAATCCTATACAATCTATAATATATACCCTTATCTCTAATAAGCTCTTCATGACATCCTATTTCTACAACTTCCCCTTGCTCTATAACAATAATTTTATCAGCCATCTTTGCTGTTGAGAACCTATGTGAAACTATAATACTATTTGTATCTTTTATAAGCTCTTTAAAATTATTAAATAGTTCATATTCACCCTGTGCATCTAACGAGGCTGTCGGTTCATCTTTCTTAAAGTTGTTTTCCGCATTAATAATTCCCCCTTATTTAACATTAACTTCAAATAATAATACCATGGTAACCATAATAATACAATTTTATAAAAATACTTACAACCATTTACAAAATTTGAGATTAAATGCATAGCCAATATATTCAATAAATAAAAAAAGTGCCATGAGTGGCTTGCCGGTTTAGTTGGCGGTACCCCTAAAACCCCGAAAAATTATATTGTGTTAAATTGGAATATATAGGAATTATAGCGATAAGTGATCACTTATTTGAATAGTGGTTTGAGTCGCAATTTGGCAAGACAGCATTTATGGTTTTATAAGAATGATTCGCTTATTGTACAAGGAGATGTTGTTACTGGTGGTGTTAGCAATCATCATCAAACACCGACATGGGTTTGGAAATTAAAATATAAACAAAGAAATTTTATATTAAATAGTCCGGGTTATAGTGTGCCTGCATCGGTTTTTATGACTTTTAATGATGGAATTGAAATGCATGATCTAGGTTCTAGACCTTTATTTGGCGGAAGTGTATATTGGGCAAATGGTTCTCGTGGTTCTATAAATTGTACACCTAGTTTAACAAAAACTATATATAATAATATTGATGCTAATACACCTATTATTTGTTATAATGACTGATTTAATAATGTATTAATCAATTTCTTATTTAGATAGAGCAATATGGATTAATAGAAAAAATCATCTAATCTTCTTAAATGGGTGTTTTGACCTTTTTTTCCTACAAACTCGTCAAACCTTTTAAGTTCTTCCGTATCACTCCTAATTCCTAATACTGTACATTTCTCATCTGCCATTATAAAAATACATCACATTTAATTGTGTTAACACAATTAAACGTGATATAAAGTCTTTTGCAATGTGTTTTTGAGTCTTTTAATCTCATAACTAGATTATATATTAAATACCATGATAATTATAAAAACAAGAAATCAACTCGGAATAATTAGATTCAAATAACTTCTTACATTTATTTTTAATTGTTATCCAATTATAGGTGGTACAGGTAGTAACGGAACAGAAAACGGCTATAAACGTGTAAAAATATGGTAACAGTTAATAATACACTATACTTATTAGCTGTTACCATATTAAATTTATTCTATTTCCGATTCTAAAGTAAGCGAGGATCTTAACATACCTTTTCTAATTTCTTCTGATACCTTAAATGAATATTTACCCATGATGTTAAGGGGGTAGTACGCCCTATTGAATAATAAAGAACTAATTAAACAGCAATGGTGTAAATTGTATTTCCCATTTCCGTTTTTGTTCCATTGCTACAGAGATGCCAAGTATTAGTATTATTTATACATTTTAGGAACGTCATTTCCACTCATATATTCCTGTTTCTTTTCTAAGTATAAATTATCATTAGTTCCTGTAACTGTAAACACAACGGAACTATTCATTGCACCTGTTACTAACTTTCCATCAGCATCAAACATCTCAAAATCATAAATCATATATAAAAATATCTTTCCATTAATTTTATGTTGATTAATTTCAGTTGACTTGAAAGAAATTTTAATAGGTTTCTTACACTGATACAGTTCATACATAATATAACCATTTGTAGAGGTATACACATCCTTAGACATATGTTTTGCCATCTTAGAATCGTACCCTTTTGAACTTGTATAAGCTTTATTTACTAAATCATTTACATTAACATAGTAAAGGCATATCTAAAACAATTATATCAACTTCTTTATTTTTTATAAAATCCTTCCACTCATCTAAGAACATTTGCTTATTTCTTCTAATCTATCAAGAGATTTTATGTATAAAATACCACCACTTCTAAGAATACGTTTCATTAACTGGTATTCAGGTCTCTTAAAATCTTTACCACTGGCTTTTTCTATAAATATGTATTCATCCTGTATTCCAAGGTCTTTAGCCGTAGAAACTTGTCTTTCTAAAGATTGGTCTTTGCTACTTACTCTTGCATAAAAAAATAGTGGAAGCAAATCAATATAACTGCTGCAAAAGCTATGGAGTTTGTTACCATGAAAAATAATGCTTTTTATAGAAGAGTTAAAGAATATGAATCAATTTAATAATAACAAACCTATTTACTATATTAATAAGTTCCATAAAGTTATCGGTTTTACACATTTGTAGGTGTTACCCATTTATAACTTGGCATAGAATATTTAAAAAGTTTTTCAGATAATTTGCTTATTCCACCTTTCCGGGGGGGGTGGGCAAAAACACACATTTTATGAACTAACTATAAGGCTTATTTTTTTTAATTTAATAAATTGAAAAAATGTAAATATTGCACTATAATAAAATTACATAAGAATAAAAGTTGTACATGCTTTGAGAAAAACATTTATTCCTTCCCACTCAGACATTTAAAACCATCTAAATATAATAATAGTAATTTTTAAATGACTTCTATGGCTTCAGGATATTATAAAGCTACAGGTTACCAATAGTGATTATTATTTTTATAGTTGATTTAGCAATAATTATTTCTCTTTTAGTATATAAGATGCAACTCAATACGGAGAATCAACATCAAACATTTTTTGGTAAACTGAATAACAAACAAGCTATTTCCTTAAGAAATACTTGTGTAGGATTGACAGCGATATTTGTAGATGTGAATTACAAAAACTTTTTATTTCCAATCTATAAAATTATATTTTTTATAGGTGCTTATGTTTTTTTCTTTTTATCCTGTTGATTTGGGAGTAAAATATCATATTTAAAGGTGAAAAAATGAAATGCTACTCAATTGTAAATCTAAAAGCAACCTGTTCTATTTACAATTGAGGTATAATTCTTAAATAAAATATATATGCCAAGAGGTTGCATCTCGGTATACAAAAATATTGGTATGTGTCAGTCTTTTGTTTTACTAACATTCAAAATTACATATCCTAAAAGAGTTGGCGGCAGAATGGAGGATATATGTCAACGTTTTTCACCTATGAAGAAAGGCTCGAGATACAAAAATTCTTAAAAGAAAGTCTTTCCTTTAAAGAAATCAGCCGAAGATTGGAAAAGAATCCAACCACCATCTCCAGAGAAATACGTAAGCACAGTTCAGAGGTTGCAACAGGTTATTCGGGATATCCGTACAATGCCTGTAAAAATCGTTTTAACTGCAGGTATAAGGATGTATGCGGTAAAAACTGCACAAGAAAAACAACCATCTACTGTAAGCTTTGTCAATCCTGTAATGATAACTGTCCTGATTTCATTTTGGAAATCTGTACTGCCCGCTTTAGGGTTCCCTATGTCTGTAATGGTTGTGAAACGCTTGGAAAATGCTCTTTATTAAAAAATATATACAATGCGGAGCATGCCCATATGAAAGCTCACGAAGCCATTTCACAGTCCAGAAGTGGATTGTGTGTATCGGAAGATGAAGTAGCCAGACTCAATAAAATAATTTCTCCACTAGTTCAAAACGGTCAATCTGTTCATCAGATATATGTTACGCATGAAGATGAAATTATGTGTAGTGAAAAGACTATTTACAACTACATAGATGCCTGCCTTTTCGATGTGCGAAATATTGATCTTCCGAGAAAAGTCAAGTTCCGCGAAAGGTATAAAAAACCGGAATTCAAGGTAGATAAAGGCTGCCGCATTGGGCGCAACTATAATGACTTTCAGGCATTCCTTGCTAAAAATCAGGATACCACTGTTGTACAGATGGATTCTGTGATTGGAAGTAAGGGTGGCAAATGCCTTTTAACGATTCACTTTGTAGATACCAGCTTGATGTTAGCATTTCTTAGAGATGCAAATACTTCAAAATCAGTAACGGATATTTATGAAACACTTTATGAAACCCTTGGGAAGGAGGTTTTTACAGCCCTTTTCCCTGTAATTCTTACAGACAACGGGAGCGAATTTTCGAATCCAAAGGCAATTGAATATGGTACTGAAAAATTCTCAGGACATCGTACCAATGTATTTTATTGTGATGCTGGAAGTCCCTATCAAAAGGGAGCCATTGAGGTTAACCATGAGATGATTAGGCGGATTCTTCCGAAGGGAAACAGCTTCGATCATCTGACACAGGAAAATATCAGCCTAATGATGAATCACATTGATTCCTATAAAAGAAAAAAACTGAACAACCGTAGCCCATACGAAACGTTCAGCTTTTACCATGGAGAAGAGATTTTACAAAACCTAGGGTGTACACCGGTAGCAGCCAGCGACATCATGTTAAAACCAATTCTTCTCAAAAAATAAAAATATAAAACAGTGCCGCCAGCTATCCATACAATCCTAAAATAGGGGTGGATTCTCCGATTACAAAAAAATCGAGAGTGAGTTGACCTCTATTCGGCATGCATATTTTCTATTATCATACATCAAAAAACCGAAAAATCAAACTGCATTTGGATTACAAATGTGGCTTTTGGGTTTCAAAACTGGCTTTTCAGATACAAAGGTTGCATTTCATTTACAAATATTCAATTGTCAATTACAAACGTTGCATTTCAATTTACAAAGTGGCATATCGCTTTGCAATTGAGTAAAATGAAATGCTTGAGAATGAATAATTTGCTATTTATGATTATAAAACGAGTAAAATTAATTGGTATACAAGCAAGTACACTAAATTTGACAAGGAGTGATTTTGTGTTGGATATTAATAAGTCAAGTATATCAGATGTATTCGGCTGGACTTGTTCTCCTGTATGGAGAAAATTTGCTTTGGATAACAATGGCATATTTGAAAAAGGAAACATAATAAAAGAGCAAAGTATAAAAATAAAAAATTTGGAAGGCTACATATGTTATAAAGCATTCAGGAGAGCTAATGATAAAAGAGGTATGAATACACAGATAACAGCTTCTTATATTACAAAAGGCAATTTTGTTTTTAAATCAAGAATAAAGGGAAGCATATATACACCATTTGTTAATTTCAATAAACTTGAAAATGCAAAAATCGATAATGAAATTTTTAATAAATTTATAATAAAAACTAATAACAAAAATACTTTAGCTGAATTATTCAAAGATGATGAGATTATTAGTTTGATAAGTTCGCAAGATTTATTCTGTATGGAAATTAGGAAAGGAAAAAAATTCAATGAAAAAGTTTTATATATAGAGATCAATGGAATAGTAGATAATTATAAGAAAATGGAACAAACTTTTAATTTAACTATTAAAATTATTAACTATATTCAAAAGATATAGTTATTTATATGGATATGTGCGATTGCTACGCTCTGTAGAAGAAAAATGAAAATGAACCTGAATGGATGGTAACCTTAAGAATTTGCTTAGAGAATTTATTAAATAAAAGAAAGTGTAAATTTACAAAGCCAATTTAATTAGTTTTAAGGGATATGGCCACATAGTTATCCAGTGTCACGGGCTGATACAACAAGTCAAAAGGGTGTTCCGTATACATAATAATAGAATTAAAGTATACCCTACCCTACTAAGTAAACTATGTCATAAGTAAATTGACACCAATAAGATTAATGGTGAGGGTGTCAATTTATTTAATATTATGGAATGTACAGTTTAGAAGCAGGATATTTTATAGTAAAGTATACCTCTTATTTCTTTATTCAATTTTACCTTTTAAAAATATAGGTTATATCAGTCTCTGTTGGTGTGTTATTTATTATTAGCAATAACGCTAGCTTCATTTTCTTTTTTATCCATTTCTAAAATCATATTTTTAAATTTTTCCGCCGCTTCCTCTTTTTCTTTTAATAAATTAGTAATTTTCTCATTAAAGCTTTCTTGTAATTCCTGTGTTTTGATTTGTTGCCCCTCTTTTAATTTTAAAAGTTCTTTGTCCATTTCAAAGCTTGTTCTTTCCCGCTGTATTTCAACATCTTGCTTAGCTTTAATTTGCAGTTCATCTATTTTATTTTTGTTTATTTGGTTTAATTCATCTATCTGTTTTATTAATTTATCTTGTTCAGCCTTTTTACTTAACAATTCATTCTTAAGTTGCATATTTTCATCCAATGATTTATCAAAGGATGTTTTAAGCTCTATAATCTCATCTTCGAATTTAATGTATATTTCATTGGTATTAGCTAGGCTTAATATTTTTTCTTCCTGCATATTATTAAGGGTTTTTAAGTTCTTAATATTTTCTTGTAATTCTTTAGTTATATGCTTTGCATCAGATAGGTCTTTTCCCAGTGAGCTTATTTTTTTGCTGTCTTCTTTTAATAATGTAATTTCTCCTTTTAGTTTTTCATTTTCCTTATTATTGTCTATTAACTCATTTCTATGGATATTTTTTACCTCTAAGGCTTTAATATTATTTCTTTCTACTATGTTTATGTATATATCTGCCATTCTACTGGTTATTGTTTGTAATTCTTTTATATCTTCGGACATAGTGCTGTCCCCTTCTCTTGCTCTATTTAATTCGTAATACTTAACTACTTGCTCCATCAATTCCTTATTGTTTATTCCTTCACTCTGAGCCAACTCATTAAATTTTTGTTTTAATTCATCACTGATTCTTACGCTTAATATTGCATCCATTTCGTACTTCCTCTCTTAGGCCTGTATTTTCTATAATAAATAGAATAAATTTAATTATTTTCATAACTTAATGGCATTTATACTCTAAATTTATCTACAGCTTGTTAAATCATCTCCTGCGGAGCTGCAATATTAACGACTTAAGAAGGAGATTTATACTACATCTTATAGAAGTGGTAGACTTTCCTTCTGAAATGTCTGTTAAATTATCACCTTCGGCGCTGTTCATCTTCTTAGAAGCTGCTATATAAACAGTATAATTCCTAGGATACTTGGTTTCAATGATTTTTTAGTGATTTACTATATTTATCATTGAATTTTTTTATATAATGTAAATAATTTTTAATTGTTAACGCGTGTATACCATTGTTTACAATGCATTTTACCATGTATACTTTATGTTTACATTACAAGTATACCATGAAATCTTTGAAAAATACATATAAAATCACTAAAAAGGCTTGAAAACAAGTAAAATCAGAACCATTCAATATAACTTTTATTATATTGAATGGTTTTGTTTGCGATTATAATGATAATTTATAAGGTTTTTTAACTAAATAGCATACTGAATAAATTAGGATGTGAGAAGAACAGGGATAGTGTTTAAAAAACTTATCGTTCAAAAAGAGAAAGCAAGTTATAAACACCAAAAATACCACTATCCTATCCGCTAATAATCTCCAATCTATTTTATTCACCACCATGTTAGATTTTATATTTTCTAATATAACTGCCCTTAGTCCTTTCCTTTTCTCTTTATAGTTATTATAAAAGCGAAATTACATATCGTGGTAAATATTGCATTTAGTATTTGTATGGTGTAATATAAGCATATAAAATTAAATAAATGTAATAAAAGACATAATTATCAACAATGATCATTATAAGGAAATATTTATTGCACAAGAAAGTTATTATGGCAAGTTAGTGTGTTTATTAGTTTTCGTTTATATAGGTATATGTAAGCTATTAACTTAAATAAAAATGCAACAAAGATCCATCCATTTATGAATTTTAAGATATTTATTGATTAGGTTTAAACTCATTATTACAATAAATTCAAAATACCAATTATATACAAATGTGTAGAAGTTGGTATTTTGTTCTTATATAATCGCTTTGGTACATCCGGTACAAAAAATCCAACTAAATATAAATGACTATTTATATTTAATGGAAAATTAAAAATTAGGAGTTGAATTGTTAATGAAGAAACGATTACTAACCATTATTTTAAGTCTTGGTATGACGGTGTCAATTTTACCAGTTTATGGTGTACAAGACGTAACAAATACAAGTAGTGCGTCCCAATCAATAGTAGGTACTTCAATTAATGCAGTTCCTTCTCAAATGAAACCAGGTACAATAATTGAATATGATAAAAGTGTTCAACTGATTTTAGTACAAGATGGCTATAAGGGTGGAGATGGTAAGGAGGTTGTTCTTGATAAAAAAGTAGCATCTAAAGTACCGACATCTGCCGTTAAAACACCTTTACCTCAAGCTGGTATGAAAGTGTACTACGATGGTTTAGGAGAGCCTATAAAAATAACAATCAACGGGGTTATCTATTCCGATAAGACTAATTCTGCTATTACACGTTCATATGCAGCTGCTGCATCCCAATATACCTCACCAGCTGGTGGAGTTACATGGTATACAGATGCTATTGGAATGTATGACAATACATTAGGTTATAAGGACTGTGCGACAGATATGTATGCTGATAATTGTGCAAAGAATACACAGATAAGACTAACTTGTGCATCTACTGGAAGATTAGCATATTTTTATAAAAATGATATTGGAAATTTAAGAAAATATAATCATGTATTAGACTTACGACCAGAGGCCTTTAAAGACTTTGGCTTTTCTCTTGGAACCGGAGTATTTCAAGGAAAATATGTTCATAATTAATTATGAATATGTCGAAGGTTCGTGCTAAGAATATCAATAAGAAATATATCTCCGATCTTAAAAGAGTCACGATAATTTGTTGCTATGAATTTTGCGAAAAAACAATAAAATAACAAAGGGAGACTATTATTAAGATGCATGAATAATAAAGGAAATTCGATATATTTAGCTGGTGTATGTACTAATTGAAAACTCCTTCATTTTATAGTTGAATTTTTCCTATACCCTAATTTGCAATTGATAATTTTAATGTGGGTTGGCGAAGAGTATCATTTACATTGAGAGTGCATGTGGTAGCATATACCTAGTACTGAACCATTGTTTACAATGACTTGGTTAATGGTCTGTAATCATATGTGCAGAGGCTCAATGTCAATGAGAACCCACATGCACTATCAATTGATACAAGGGCGAGGAAATTTTTCAATTATAATATGAGGGAGTTTTCAGTTTGAAAATACAGCTAGAAAGCTGGCTAAAGATTGTTGATTAACAATTGATTATATACTAAAACGAAAATAAATTTAGGGAGGTAAGCGTATTATGTTTAAAAATATTAAATTTAAAGTGGTTATTGTCATATCATTATTTTCAATATTAAGCTTGCTATCTACTGGATGTAATTCGAATAAGGCCTCAGAGAGTAATAAAAATATTACAAAGAATGCAGCTCAAATGATATCTATTTCCTGTTTTGAAAAAAATGCAGATGTTAGTCTCTATAAGCTGGATACTATATCAAAGAAGGCTGTTTTGCTAAAAACCCAAGTTACTCCGGGGATTTTTATGCCTAATGTATTTTCAGATGACGGTAATTTGTACTATCCTAAAATGGATACCAACAAAAAATTTGCACAGTTATTCAAGTTTAATTTAACATCACAGAAAGAACTTCAGCTTACAAGTCTAAAAAAAAATGACATTGTTTTAGTTGAATATTTGTATATTGATAATTTGACGTCAAAAATATTTATGCGCATTACTAGAAAGAATCATGAGAACTCTGAATTGGCTTCCTATAATTTAAAAACAGAAGAAGTGAAGGTATTTGGAAATCAGGATAAGGATATAGAAGTTTTAAATTTTGATATATGCAAAGATAAAAAATTGGTAGCAGTTGCAACATACTCTAAAGCAAAAAGTTTAAATAATATGGATAAAGCAAGTAAGAACCAGCTTGCGTTGGAACCATCACAGTATAATTTCACAATCTATGATGAAGATGGGAAAATGGTTAAGGAATGTAAGCCAATGAAGGAATTTGTGAATAATGTATCATTATCGCCAGATGGAAGTCTTCTATTAATTTCTATAAGTACGGAGTGGTTAGATGATGCTCATAACAAGAAAAATATCTTTTGCACCCAAAATGTAGAAACAGGAGAAATAAAACAAGTATTTAAAAGCTCGGAGCAATTTCAAGAAATTAAAAATGCAAGATTTTCAGCAGATGGAAAGGGTTTTTTTTATTTAGCAACAAAACTTGATGCAAAATCTTTTGTAAATGATGGAGGATATACAAAAAAGCTTAACACTATATTTTACTATGATTTACACACCAATCAGTCTAAAGAAATATGGAGTCCAAATAATAAAACCATCACTAATTATGTTGTATTAGACAAATAAGGGGATGAATAATATAGCTGGAGTACAGTTTACATAGGGGTATGTGTAGCAATGGAACGATAAACTGGAGTTGATACCCTTAAAATAACCAGTTTTAATTAAACTGGTTACCCCTATCCTACCAGAAGTTTATAAAAGATATACTATAATAAAGAGAAAACTTCAGTGGGGATATAAATCCCCTTCTGAAGTCGTTAGTGCATCATCTTCGGATCTGTGCAGCGTCGAAGATGATTATTTAACATTCTTACTTATTAACTTCATAAATGTTTCAGGGGTCACTATTGCCACTTTGGGATTTTCCTTTAACCTATCCACAACCCTCTCAATATTACTAAGGCTTTTGCTCCAAGCATGAACATAGACAAAGGTGTAGCTATTAGAATTAGAAATATCTACTTGCCCAGAGTCAACTCTATGATTAATATTTTTCACGAGCTCATCTTCACTTTCAAGAGTATCCCAAAGTAAATCTCTGCAGGACACTATAGGTTTATTATTAGACCAAATAATTTCTCCGTGATAATTATCGTGCCTATGATAATCAAGATAAAACAACCCATGTATATTAGACTTCATAGTAAATTTGCCCCAAAGCTCCTTATCATAAAAAGACGAGTCATCTATAATTGATATATATTTTTGATCTACTTTTTTCATATAATCATTTAATCTGTTAATATATATTCCGAGAGCATCCTTATCAAATTTACTTGGGTACATATACCCATTTCCAGATGGTGGAACTATAAAATAATCATTAGTAGCTCCATGAGCTGCACTTTCATAATATAATTTAAATACAGTAGGTGCAAGGTAATATAAAGATGGGCTTAATGACCACCCCAAATTAAATTTGCCTTTATAAGGAGAACCATACCATTTGTGAGAACCATAATTAGTTCCAAGGTTCCACTGTTGATTATCTCCATCTGACACAATAAATGTTACATTATGAACATTTTCTTTATTAGGACTGTTCATTAACGTTTTTTGAGTCATTGGTAATAATGGGAATGAACTTAATACAGTTAAATTATACGACCAATCTGCAGCAACCATGCTAATACCATATTTTGAAACCGTACTTATATTAATAAATTCATCGGGTCCCCACCCGAGGCAAATGGAGTCCTTTTCCATGGATGAGAATATTTTATCGCGAAGCGTTGTATCATTTATTTTATCCTCATAAAATATTAGGGATTTGGTCATTATACCATAATCTCTTAAGGCGGAATCTTTGCTCGGGGATAACTCAATTATTATGGAATGATTGAGGCCAGAATCCCATAAATTATCGTACGCCCATTTTTCATCTGTGTTTCTGCAATCGCCTTTAATATTTGTAATTCCATAGGCGCGTACTTTGTCTTGGATAGCTTCATCAACTGCAATGCAATTATTTAACGAGGCAAGTGAACAAGCATTATTTATCGAAGGATCTTTTAGCGATTTATTATTGTAAAGTACATATCCATCAATATAATCCTTAAATACATCTAATAAGCGCCACGGATCTGATGTATTTTCGTATAAAACTCCATAACTATTTTTTAAATCATCTAGCCATATTTGATAATCTGGTTGTGAGGAATTAAGTGTATATATTTGAATAGATGATTGACTACTAATAAGCCCTTGAAGGGTGGCTATCATTGTCCGCTCACAAGGCGTCATTGTATCTTGAGAAATAACATATAAATAAGTTGGAGTTGTAGGATTTTTCATAAAATTACTACTATTGAGAGTTTTTTTAAAGTCGCTCCATTTAATATTAGACATCTATATTTCCATTACAGTATTTATAGAAATTTCGCAGAAAATTAATTCTTTCATTATTATTATAAAAAGATTTAATATGACTCTCATCAAAATTTGCTAATAGTAATTGTCTATTTATAATATCATCTGCCATAACCTGGTGGGCATTTTTCATCATATCATACATAATCATGAAGGTACTAGTCCTTCCTATACCTTGTTTACAGTGAAAATGAACCCAGGTATTTTTAGATTGTGATTTTACGAGCTCTACGAAGTAATCAACCATATCATCTGTTGGAATCTTACCATCAGTAACAGGAATGCGTTTATATGATAGTGATTTAGAATTAACAAGATGCTCTTCATCTTCAACTTTTTTTGGAACTATACCTATATTATTATGATTATAAAAAGTAATAGGCACATTTAATTTAATACTATTTAATTTTTTATATTCATCAGACATCACTTGATCCTTTGTTAATCCTATATTAGCATCATTTTTTGCATTAGCCCAGCTAACAGGGACTCCATTAATAAACCCATGTGATTCTTGCCTCAAGTCAATAACTGCTATAGGTAATGAAGTTCCTAGACTATTTATTACAAGAGGCAGATTATACTCGGAAAATTGTTGACTACCTGAAATGTTTAATGTGTTTAATCCACTAAGATTTAATTCTTTACTACTTTGTGTACTTAATATATTAGTCGACTTGCGAAAATGTTTTGGAATTTCATAGAGATGATTTTTTAAATCTAAAATTAAATTTATATTGGTGTCATTTAAGGATACATCAGAAGCTCGTGCTATGGATCGCATCGTATTAGCAAGCATCATTTCATTGTTCTGCTGCATATATTTATTTAATCTCATCATATTATAAAAATAGGGACACATGTACATGTATATCCTCCATAAAAAATAGTTTTCACCATATATTATGAATAAAAAATTATTTTGTTACGGAGTTTTGATCTTGATGTTTGAGTTGAACCAAGATTACAACCCCACCAAAAAGTCATTATTATATAACGTTCGCTGGGGTTGTGAATATAATCTGAAATTTTAATTTTTATGAACCTTCTCACTGTCTTTATCATAGAATTTAATAATAGTAATTTTATGGAGTGTAACATGGATTTTTTTAGATCAAATCAATATTCTAGAATAAATGCGGTTAATTATGCAATGACCTATGCCTTGCATCCAAACCCCAGTTTTAGGTACTTCTCTCTTATTAATAATGAGACTAGTGGCGACTGCGCAAACTTTGTATCTCAGTGCCTACTCGCTGGTGGAGCACCTATGAGGTTTAATGGCTCACATCCTTGGTGGTACAGAAAGGCTAATACTAATAGTACAAAGGATGACACATGGTCTGTTCCATGGGCTGTGGCAAATTCCCTTTATTGGTCTTTAAAGACTAATCAACAATCTGAAGCTTCAGGGATTAAGGGTCTTGAAATATATGATACTCGCCTTCTTGAATTAGGTGATTTGATTTTTTTTGAAGATAATAATGGAAATATTTTTCACTCTGCGATTATCACCGGTTTTAGATATTTACAGCCTTTAATTTCTCAACATACCTTTGAGGCTTTAAACATATTTTATAGAGATTCTTGGGGAGCAAATCGTATACATTTTTTAAAAATAAGTTTATAAAAATTATAATTTAAATATGTAATGGCATGTAAAATGATAGTTACGACTCAGCTATTCACTATTGGACTGCCTGAGTCGTAACGATAAAGCAAATCATTTTACATACCATTTTTGAAATATAGTAGCTATAATTACAGGCTAACTATTGTTTTTTTAAAATAAAATAAAATTGAACTCCAATTTCTGTGTTTTCTACTCCGCAGCTACCACCATGAAGTAATACTATGTTTTTTACTATGGAAAGACCTAGACCAGTGCCCCCAAGCTTTCTAGTCCTTGATTTATCGATTTTATAGAAGTTATCCCATATCTTATTTTTTTCAGTATCATCAATTTTACTTCCGCTATTTTCCACTTCGACGCGGATAGCACCTTCTATATTTATCATTTTTACTGTTATGGATCCGCCATCATAAGTATGTCTTATTGCATTAGTCATATAGTTTGTTAGTACCTGTTCTATTCTGTTCCAATCTGCATTTACTTTTACATTTTGGATTAAATTTAATTCGAGCTTAATGTTTTTTTCATTAAGTAGGGATGAAAATTTCTTAGTAACTGGATTTATTAGTTCATCAAGAAAAAATACTTCCTCAATCAATTTAAAATTCCCAGATTCTAGTTGAGACAAATTCAACATATCTGATACTAAGTTGTTCATTTTCCTTGATTCATCCATTATGATATCAATAAAATATTGTTTTTCTGCGCCTTCTAAAACATCATCATTTAACGCTAGTGTATATCCCTCTATAAGGGTTATAGGAGTTTTAAGCTCGTGGGAAACTGATGCCACAAAGTCTTTCCTCATTTCTGTTAATTTCTTTTCTTTCTCAATATCCTTTTCTAATTGTGCGTTAGATTCTTTAAGTGAGGTTAATGCTTCATTTAAATTTTCTGATAGAAGGTTAAGTGAAGTCGCGAGAGCTCCTATTTCATCTTCACTTTTAACCTCACATTTTTCTGTAAAGTCAAGCTTTGCCATTTTAGCTGCCGTTTTAGTTATTTTTATCAATGGCTTTGCAATCATGCTTGAGTAAATTAAAGAAAGAAATAGAGTTATAACTAGGGCACCTATGTAGAAATACAAGTAAAATACCTTTATAACTTGAACGGCTTCATTTACTGGCTGTAGTGAAGCAAAAGCATACACAATTTCATCGCTATTTTCAGCATATAATATACCTGATACACTTGCTACCATATCGGGGGTTTCTTCAGTAGTAAAAATCAGGGATTTTCCTTCTTCTTTAAATTTATTAATACCACCGCTATTTTCTATTTCAGATGACATTATTTGGTTCATGATTCTAACTTTTATAGAGTCTTTTCTTTCATCAATTGTTTTTGTAAGATATTTCAAATTTCCTAATCTATCTCGTGTAATTATTTTATAATTATTGTTTTCTTCAAAAGAACTAACTAAATTAATTTTATCTTCATCTTTTTGGAGTAAAGAATATTCACTTTTGAATTTAACAAGATTATGTTCAAGGTTATTCTTTTTCCATTTTATATAAAACTGCTCAAAGAATGCAGACTGTACTATCAAATTAGTAGTTATAAACACTATAAAAACTATAGAGGTTATAGCGAAAAGCTTTCTAGTGATGCTCTTTTTACTTTTCATTTTTCGCCTCGAATTTATATCCAGCTCCTCTTATGGTTGCTATAAGATAAGATTTTTCACCTAGCTTCTCTCTTAATCTTTTTATAACAGTATCTACAGTTCTTAAATCTCCAAAGTAGTCAATACCCCATAAAGCATCCAATATTTTTTCTCTACTTAATACGATCCTTTTATTAAGTATAAAATAATTTAGTAGTTCAAATTCCTTTGGGGATAGATATATTTCACTATTATCTACAGCAACCTCGTGGCTTAAATTATCAACTACAAGGCCGTCAAAGTTATTTTCTTCCTTTAGAACAGGTTCAGTGCTGTAAGTTCGCCTTATAATTGCTTTCACTTTAGCAACTAGTAGCTTTGGGACAAATGGCTTCGTAATATAATGATCCGTGCCTAATTCAAACCCCAATAATTCATCATCTTCTTCGGATTTAGCTGTGAGCATTATAACAGGGATATTTGAGGTCTTTCTTATTTCCTTGCATACATCCCAGCCATCCATAATAGGCATCATTACATCTAAAATAATCAAATCTACTTTATTTTTATTAAATATATTAACAGCTTCATTGCCATTTTCTGCTTGCAAAATATTATATTGTTCTTTCCTTAAATAAATGGACACAAGATTTCTAATTCTTTCTTCATCATCTACAATTAAAATGGTTTCATTCATATATTTTCTCCTTTATATATCTAGTATAGCACTTGCTAATTTTCAACTTTCTTTTATATTATATAATAATACCAGTAATAATCATAATTTATTATATTTCAACTAACATAAAAGTAATATGAAAACTTCCTCAGCGAAAGGGAGGGCACAAAGGAAGTGTAAATTAGTATATTGCAGCTCCGCAGGAGATGATTTAATTATTTTATTCATTTCTATCCTTTATATATATAATAAAGTTATACCATGGCACTTAAACGGCAAAAATGTTAACAAATTATGAAGGGCACTATAAACCTTTAAGCCACAATAATTAATTCTTATTTTTAACAAAAAGACTTATTGTCTTTAATAAAAATAGAAATCTATGCAGTTCCTCTAATAATAAGCTCTGTTTCAAAGTAAACTTGTTTTTCAATAGGTAACTCACCATTTATAACACCTATTAAAATACTGCACGCTTTTTTGCCCATTATATATATAGGTTGTGCTATTGTTGTAAGTTCTGGTTCTATAATTTCTGATATCTGGATATTATCAAAGCCAACAACGGATATATCTCTTGGAATTTTATACCCATTTCGCAGTAAAATTTTCATCCCACCAAGGGCCATCATATCGTTACTATAAAAAATAGCATCCAAATTGGGGAAAGCACTTATTATTTTTTGCGTAGCTAGTACACCACCTTCAACATTAAAGTCTCCTTCAAATATATACTTTTCATCATATATTCCATAATTCTTCATTCCCTCAATATAGCCTTCCAATCTTTGTTTTGATACTTCTAAATTTTCCCTTCCTTTTACGAAAACTATTTTACGTTTTCCCTTTTCATATAAGTATTTAATACCATTTTTTACACCCTGCTTGTTTAAACAAAATACCCCATAATCATCTTTATATCCTTCAATATATCTATCCACCAATACAAAAGGAATGTTATTGTCTTTTAGTATGGTTATACTTTCATTACTTTTACCTCCAGACATAAAAATAATGCCATCTATAAGTTTACTTATAAGAAGTTCAATATATTTTTGTTCTTTATCAATATCATTATCAGTGTTACATATTATTAAATTATATTCTAACCCTTCTGCCTCATCCTCAATAGCTCTTGCCATTTCTGAGAAAAATGGATTTGTGATATCGGGCAGTATAATTCCTATAGTACCGGATTTCTTGGTGCTAAGACTTCTGGCTATGGAGTTAGGAATATAACTCATTTTCTTAGCAATTTCTAATACCCTTTTTCTGGTTGCGTCGCTTATGCTAGAATCCTTTTTATTCATAACCATTGAAACGGTGGCCTTTGAAACACCAGCCATTTCCGCTATATCCTTCATTGTTACATTATTCATAATCATCCTCCGATTTGTAGTAAATAATGCTAGTAATTAAATCATCTTCTTCGAATCTGAAATATCGTTGAACATCTAGCATCTAATAGTAGTAACCTATTCACAAAGTATACTTTTAATAATTATAATCTCATAAAATTATAACCCAGAGGATAATCCCCTGGGTTATAATTTTTATATTCTATTATTATTGGGGGAATAATATTTCATTACTATTTTTTTATAAGTTCAAGTTCTACTGGAACTTCTTTTTGCACTGTTTCACCTTTCGCTATTTTAACGGCATTTTCTACTGCAACTGAACCCATCAAAACAGGCTTTTGTGCTATGGTAGCTGCTAGATCTCCACTTTTAACTGCTGCTTTTGCATCATCATTACCGTCAAAACCTACAATGATAACATCTTTATTTGCTGCTTTAACTGCTTTTATAGCTCCTAGTGCCATTTCATCGTTATGTGTAAATATTGCATCGAACTTAGGAGTGGATTGAATAATGTTTTCAGTAACGGTTAATCCCTTTTGTCTATCAAAATCTGCTGCTTGACTAGCGACAACTTTAACACCGGCTTTTTTATCTACTATGTTGTGGAAGCCTTGACCTCTTTCTCTTGTAGCAGAAGCTCCTGGAATACCTTGTAATTCTACTAGATTTCCTTTCCCGTTTAATTTTTCAAGTATGAACTCCGCTGCCATTTCTCCCCCTTTTATGTTATCAGATGCAACGTGACAAACAACTTCTCCACCATTTGCTTTTCTATCTACTGTTATAACCTTTACTTTGTTATCGTTTGCAACTGTTATTGAATTTGCAACTGCATCGCTATCTGTTGGATTGATGATTAAAGCACTTATTCCTTGTTGAACTAAATCATCTACATTACATCTTTCCTTTGCAGCATCATTTTGTGAGTCAAGGACTACAATTTCATATCCTAATTCCTTCGCTTTCTTCTCTGCTCCTTCTTTCATTGATACAAAGAATGGGTTATTAAGAGTTGAAACTACCATCCCAATTTTCTTCCCGCCGTCTGCGGATTTTTGCGAAGTGCAGCCAACCAAAGTTCCCATAATTAGTACAGTTGACAATGATATTGATAGTAATTTTGATGTTTTTTTCAATTTAATCATCCTCCATTTTTTTATTTATTCTTTTTTTCAACCATTACGGCGAGTAGAATAACTAAACCCTTAACTATTGCTTGATAAAAAGGTGAAACATTCATAAGATTTAATCCATTGTTAAGTACACCTATTATTAAAGCTCCTATTATTGTACCTATTACACTGCCGTCTCCTCCAGTTAAACTAGTACCACCGAGTACTACGGCTGAGATAGCGTCTAACTCAAAACCTACTCCAGCATTTGGAGAAGCAGATCCTATTCTACTGGCAACAATTATGCCACTTAAGGCTGCTGTCGCGCCACAGATAACATATACAAGTGTCTTGATCTTGCCTGTATTAATACCTGATAATCTTGCTGAGTCTTCATTTCCGCCTAGTGCGTAAAGATATCTACCATACCTAGTTTGACTTAAAACATAAAATGCTATTCCAAACACTAAAATTGTAAATATAACTGGAATTGGTAATCCTAAAAACATCTTATTTCCTATCCCTGAAAAACTCTGTCCCAGTCCTGAAATAGGAGTACCATTTGTATATACATAAGTTACACCTCTAAAGATAGTCATTGTAGCTAGTGTAACTATGAAAGCTTGTATTCTACCTTTTGAAACAAGAATACCATTTATGAGACCGATTACACAGCCGATAGCTAAAGCTACAATAATTGCTAAATATAAGTTGCCTGTGGTCTTTATTATACTCGCTGCAACAGCACCGCTTACTGCAAGTATGGATCCTACAGATAAATCAATCCCTCCCGTAAGAATTACGAAGCTCATTCCTATAGCAATAACTGCATTTACCGAAACTTGGGTAAATATATTTTTAATATTTGGTATGGTTAAAAATCTAGGTGTGATAAATGATATAACGATACATAATATCAAAAGACCTATTAAAGATTTATATTTTAAAACTACATTCTTTAAATTGCTTTTCACAATATAGACTCCTTCCTTGGGGGGGTTATTTTTTTAACCTTAACTTTTTATACCGACTGCATATTTCATTATTGCTTCTTGTGAAGCTTCTTCCCTAGAAAGTTCACCAGATATTTCGCCTTCGTGCATGATTAAAATTCTATCACATATCCCGAGTATTTCAGGCATATCAGAGGATATCATAATAATTGATTTACCCATAGCCTTTAGTTCGTTTAAAACATCATAAATTTCTTTCTTAGCGCCTACATCTATTCCTCTAGTGGGTTCATCTATGATTAATACTTTAGGTGCAAGCATGAGCCATTTAGCTAATATAACCTTTTGTTGATTCCCACCACTTAAATTTTTAATCAACTGCTGCGAACTGGGAGTCTTTATAGAGAGTTTCTTTATATATTCTTGGATTTCCTTACTTTCTTCTACTTTATTTATGTGCTTCGCTCCGTTTTCATATTTTTTAAGGTTAGCTAGGGTCATATTGCTTCCTACTGACATGCCTAGAATAAGACCTTCTTTTTTTCTATCTTCAGAAAGATAACAGATTCCTTTTTCAATAGCATCTTTAGGAGAACAAATATTAACTTCGAAGCCATCAACAAATATTTTACCAGAAGATTTTTTATATTCTCCAAATATAGTTTTTGCCATTTCTGTCCGACCTGAACCCATGAGTCCTGACATTCCTAAAATTTCTCCACTCTTTGCTTCAAAGCTAATATCGCAAACCTTTTCATAAAAGCTTAAGTTTTCAACTTTGAGAATAGTGTGTCCTTTGGATGATTTTCTGTATGGAAACTGTTCTTCTAATTTTCTACCAACCATCATTGATATTAAATCTTCTTTAGTAATGTCTTTTGTCTTAACCTCGCCGATATGTTTACCATCTCTTAAAACTGTTATCCTGTCACAAATTCTAAATATTTCATCCATTCTATGAGAGATGTAGACAATGCACATATTTTCACTTTTAAGCTTGTTAATAACTTTAAAAAGATTATCCGTTTCAACATCAGTTAATGCAGTTGTAGGCTCATCCATAATTATTACTGTTGAGTTCTTGGAAAGAGCTTTTGCTATTTCTATTAGTTGTCTTTCACCTACATTCAAATCTTTAACTAAAGTATCTACATCAATATTGAAACCAATATCTTTAAGTAATATTTTCGATTTTTCTTTTAGCTCTTTTTTATTTATTCTCCTTGTTATTCCATTAAATCCTTCATTACCTAAAAAAATATTTTCCCATATACTTAAATTAGGAAGAAGACTTAGTTCTTGATGAATAATTGCTATTCCATGTTTTTCAGCATCTTTTATACCTTTTATATCTACTTCAGAACCTTGGATAATAATGCTTCCTGTATCCTTATGATAGACTCCACTTAAAATCTTCATTAAAGTAGATTTACCTGCCCCATTCTCTCCGAGTAGAGCTAGAACTTCTCCACTATAAGCTTTCAAGCTAACATCTTCAAGAGCTTTTACTCCTGGAAAGGCTTTTGAAACATTTTCCATCTGAAGTAGAGGTTTTATGTTAGTCATTGAATTTCCTCCTTAAACTTACTTAAATTGAGCTATAGTTAGAATACAACTCCTGATTTTAGTATTATATTTGCATAGGGTGTTTGTTCACCAGTTCTTACTACTGCTTTGCACTCTTTCAACTGAGACTTCAGTTCCTCATGAGTTATAAAGGTGATTTTTACATCTCTAACTGCTTTTTTTATTTCATTAAATAAATGCGGACTAACTTCAAAGGTCTCTTTAGCCACTATTACTTCTTCTATTTGAAGTTCTGTTAATATACATTTTAAAGTTTGAATAAGGCCTGGTATATTTTTAATTAATGCGATATCTATTCTTTTAGTGTCATCTGGTATTGGTAGACCACAGTCCCCTATCGCTAATGCATCTTTGTGTCCCATTTTAGCTATTACTTCAGATATTTGTGAATTTAGTAATGTAGTTTTTTTCATGACTTATCCTCCTTGTATGCCTCTATGGAAAAATGACAATTATTAATTGTTATCTTCACCGTAAATGTCTATTACCTCTTGCATCATTGGTATTGAGGGTTGTGCTCCTGATCTTTGAACTACGATTGAAGAAACTTTATTAGCAAAAGTTATAGCTTTTTTTAGATTTTCATAGTTCAATTTTCGCGTCCCTAAATTACTTGCTACTGCCCCAATAAAACTATCTCCTGCAGCAGTTGTGTCAATAGCCACAACCTTAATTGCTGGAATTAATTCTGCCTTTTCTTTAGTTACTAATGCTGCACCCTTTGAACCTAGTGTTATTATTACGTAGTTCACTCCCATTTCAATAAAACTCGTCGCGGCTTTTTTAGCACTTTCTAAATCTTCAACTAAAATTCCTGTAATATCATAAGCCTCTGTTTCATTAGGAATTATTATATCTGTACATTTCAACAAATTCTTATTTATTTTTTTTGCTGGTGCTGGATTTAGTATTGTTATAATTCCTTGGGATTTTGCATAATTAAAAGCCTCAATTGTCATTTCGCTAGGCGTTTCAAATTGTGCAACTATTACATCGCAATCTCTTATAATTGGATAGCTTTGTTTTATCTCATCTATATTAATACTCATATTAGCACCCGCGACTACAACTATAGAATTATTCCCTTCACAGTTAACATTAATTATAGCTGTGCCCGTAGTCTCTTTATTATCTTTAAAAATATAATCTGTATTTATACCCTCTCGCGAGAGCTTACTAACCAAGAAATCGCCATTACTGTCTAATCCAACTTTACCTATCATGTAGACGTCGCAGCCCATTCGTTTAGAAGCAACCGCTTGATTTGCCCCTTTTCCTCCAGGAACAGTAGTTAAACTTTTCGCAAAAATGGTTTCACCAATCTTAGCCATGTTTTCTACTATTAATACTATATCCATATTTAAACTTCCAAGTACGCAAATTCCACTCATATAATAGATCACCTCTTCTTAACTTAACCGATTAACTGAACCGGTTAAGTTAAGTGTATACGTTTAAATACCTCTTGTCAATAAACAAATTTTTCAAATATTGTCTAATATATTTAATGATATTTATAGTTTTATTAACCCCCTTAAATAAGCTTATCCAACATGGATAGTTCTTATTTAAGGGGGCTGCTTTATACCTACCAATTAAATATAAGCGCTATTAATACTAATATGATGTGAGTCATGTTCATTAATGCAAAATTTTTCACGGATAAAATGAAGGTTTCACTTTTAATAGGGTTTTGGTGAAATAATTTTATATTTTTATTCAATGGTATTATAGTTAAAATTACCAGCAATGATGAAACTGGTGAAATTTTCAATATAACTAAAATTATAATATCTAGGTATGCAATATAATATAGGGTCTTAAATAAGGTAAGTGCATTCCCCTTACCTAAATAGTAAGGCAACGTGTATCTCTTATTTGTTATATCCTCTTCAAGATCGCAAATGTTATTAGCAAGCATTATATTTGCTATGCCATTGATTGTTGGGATGGAGATCAAAAAGATATAAAACAATTCTACTAGATTTATGCTAATGTTTAACATATTACTAACATACATGATAGAAATTATATTTTTATCAGATATATGAATGTAACAAGCTAAAAATAGAATTATAAATCCCATAAATACTCCAGAAAATACTTCGCCTAGTGGCATACGTGAAATTGGAATAGGCCCATATGTATAGAATATACCTGCTAAAAATGAAATAATTCCAATTAAGAGCACAACTACATTAGTGTTTAAAGTTAATAGAATCCCAAAGAAAATTGCTATTGCAAGTAAGGTAAAAATTATAGCTACAGCTGTGGATTCTTTGATGTTATATCTTATGATTCCATTTTTATTTTCATGATTATGTCTGTTACACTTTAAATCTTTTTTGTAATCAATATAATTGTTAATTGCGGTTGTAGCCATATCGAATGTTAATAGTGAGATACCCATAATAATAAAATTTTTCAAATTAAAGCTTTTATATCGGTATAAAGAATAAAGTGTTCCCAATATAAATGGTATCATACTGGCCAATTTTGTTTTAATTTCAATAAATTCAAGAAAACTAATTAAATACAATTTTAAACCCTCCTGTTAAATAATAAATTCTTAGCTATAGTTTGTTTGACTTTCAAAATAATGCATGATATTATCATTGTAAACCATAAATTTAATTGGGTTTACAATTTTTCAGACATCATATTTATAATTTTTTAGGGAGGAATTTATTTTGAAATTATCTACACGAGATTTAATAATTACTGCATTATTTACTGCATTAACGGCAGTAGGAGGCTTTATTTCTATACCTCTAGGTCCAGTTCCTATAACGCTACAATCTTTTTTTGTTCTTTTATCTGGACTTATATTAGGTGCCAAGTTAGGTGCACTATCTCAAATCACATACGTTATTTTGGGGTTAATTGGATTACCTGTTTTTTCTGGCGGAACAGGAGGATTAACTTCTGTAGTAAGTCCTACCTTTGGATTTTTAATATCTTTTATTGTTGTAGCATATGTAATTGGCAAGATTACAGAGAAAAATAAATCTCTTTCTACAATAATATGTTCTGTTATTTTAGGAAGTTCCGTAATGTATCTTATGGGGATACCCTACTTTTATTTTATTTTTACGAATTATTTAGGGAAAAATATAAATTTTTATGCAGCTCTTAAATACGCTTGCATACCATTTATACCTGGAGATATTATAAAGGCAATTATAGCTATAATCATAGCTAAACAATTAATCTCTAGATTATCAAAACATTCGAATTCCAATTAATATTCATAAGTTATTGTAGTATTTTAGGAGATAATCTAATGATATCTTCTAAAATACATATTTAATATCATTTAGGGGCATGAAAATAAATAACAAGTCAAAGCTGTTAGTATACTGACTTATTATTTATTTGAATATCCCTTATTCCCAGGTTGTCCATATCTCTGGTACATAGCCCACAGTGGCTTCCTTTCCATTACGTACTATAGGGGTATTAAGAAGTTGAGGATTTTTCAATAAAATTTCTTCTTTAGTCTCCTCACCTCTAATTTGCTGTAAATTTGATTTTTTATAATCCTTTGCTTTCGTGTTAATTAAATTGTTTAATCCTACAGAATGTTTCACACTTTGTAATTCACCCTTACTTAGTCCTTTAATATTTAAATCTATAAATTGATATTTTATATTTCTTTCCTTAAAATATCGTTCAGTTTTTTGTGTGTCAAAACACTTTTTTCTTCCAAAACATTGAATATTCATCTTTGAAATTCTCCTTAAAATATATTATTCTATTTTTTTAAAATGGTTAAATAATCACCTGCGGTGCCGCGGCAAAGACTTCTGAAATGTCGTTAGACTATAATATTATCATAGCTAGTAGCACGGTAGCAACTATTCCACAAATAACAGGAATAACATTTTTTCTAGCTACGTCAAAGGGTTCAACCTTACATATTCCTGCTGCAGCAACTACACTCCAAGGGATTATAGTTCCTCCGCCTATCCATATTGTAATTATTTGACCAAATGCCGCAACCTTTTCCTTGTCTATATTAATAGTATTTGAAAAGGTGTTAGCCAAAGTGCCTACGAGCGGTAACCCTGCGAAACCTGAACCGCTAAGTCCAAGAAGAGTACTTACTGCTGTTTGTATGCCTATAACAGAGTATTTAGATAATGGTATCTTGCTTGCAGCATATATTCCTATATCACTTAGAAGTCCGCTAGCTCCATTACCCAATATATCAACTGCGGTCCCTTCACTTCCTAGAAAAAAGAACGCACCAATAATTATAATTGGTGCAAATATGTTTATACCAAAAGTAAAACCGCTTTTAATATATTTAGTAACCTCTCCTAATGACGTTCTAAAATCAGTATGTATTATAGATGAAATAATCATTATTATTGCTGCTGTACCACCTATTAGAGCTGTAGAGTCTGAACCTATGAAGTTGAATTTTTTAATGAATATGATATCTATTATAAATGATAAAGGGGTAACAATTGCCATTATTTTTATTCCTATTGAATGATTTTGTATTAATTTTTTAGTTTCAATTATTGTTGCATCAACCATAATTTTAGAGGTTTTATCTTTTTTCATAAGTATAAATGCTAAAGTTATAGTAACTATACTCATTATACCCCAAAAAGGAAGACATTCTTTAATAATTCCTAATGCATTAGGCAAGTTTGCAGTCTTAGCGGTTATTGATGGTGCTGCTTGAAGAACAAAATCGCTTGATAAAGCAACTCCATTTCCGAATAAACATAAAACAACTGCGGCCCATACAGGTGGCAATCCAGATTCTATTGCTGCAGGCACCATTAAAGCACCTATAAAAACTATTGCAGGTGTGGGCCAAATAAACCACGAGGTTACAGTAACCGTAATTCCTAGAACAAAAAATGACAATGTTTTATTTATCATTAATTTCCTTATAGGTTTTATAATTAATTCATCTGCACCCAGGTCATGTAATGAACTAGACATTGAATTAACTAATGAAATAACTACAACTATTTCAATAAATTCTTTACCCGACACTACTACGGCCTTATATATAATCTGAACAGCACTTAGAACATCACCTGTAAAAATATAACCTATTACGCCAATGCCTAAAATACATAGAAGTATTATATCTTTTTTAAGTGTAATTATAACTGTAATTATTAGAATAATGATTATATATGCATAATGAATTACACTTAAATTTATCATATGTTGTTGCCCCTCCTATGTTTTATTCTCGATGCATACAAATATTGGTGTATTAATTTGATTAACTATTTTAAGAATCGAAATGCTCTATCTAGTTGTTTTTTTAAGATATCTTAAATTGAGTATATGCAATATTCAAAGAAAATAATCAATTTTTACTATTTCAATTAAGATAAAAAATTTGCAATATATTTTGAGGAACATAAATATAAATAGGCTAGTATAATGTATTACTATTTATGTTTATGGACATAACATATTGCATGACTTTAGCTTTCATTTATGATAAACTTGTGATTAGCAAAAAATATTCGACTCTATGGAACATTTAATCAACTGATGTTTTCTAAACCAAGAGGATAATAGATAACAGCTGTTATCTATATGCAAAGATAAGCAAGGAGGCAAACATGTTAAAAATCTGGGGTAAATTAATCAAAGATAATAGAATTATTATGGATGAAGTGTCAATGTCGAAGCTAGAAGATAATTACCAGGAAAATCTAAAAGCGTGCATTTCAGAGTTATGTTACAAATTTGATATTTCAACACCGTACTGGCTAAAATCTAATATTAATGAATACAATAAAAGACATAAAACTAGTTTTGACGAAAATAATTTTATAGAGGAAATTTACTTTGATAAGTTTATGATAGAAGAATTAAAACCAACTGAAAAATAGTGCTAATAAGCACTATTTTTCAGACCGTTGACAAACATAAAATGTAAAACACTCTAATTTAAAATTGGAGTGTTTTTTCATATTCAAAAAGGATTTTAGGACATCAATGTCGAATATATATAGTATACAAACTTTATAATTCGGAGGGCATTATTATGATTAATGAAAAGAACTTCACACAACAAAAACTAGAAATGGTGTATTTAGAAGATTTAGTTCCTAAAGACCATATTCTGAGAAATATAGATAAATACATGGATTTCTCTTTTATAAGAGAACTGACTAAAAAATATTACTGCTTAGATAATGGAAGACCTGGCGTAGATCCTATTATACTTTTTAAAATGCTGTTTATTGGGTACTTATTTGGAATAAAATCTGAACGACAACTTGTAAAGGACATTGAAGTAAATGTGGCTTATAGATGGTTTCTAGGACTAAGTCTTACTGATCCTATTCCAGATCATTCAACAATTAGCCAAAATAGACGTAGACGGTTTAAAGGTACAGATGTGTTTCAAAAAATATTTGACGAAGTAGTATTTAAGGCTATAAATCTTAAGATGGTAACCGGTAAAATACTTTACACAGATTCTACACACCTAAAAGCAAATGCTAATAAGCGAAAGCTTGTGAAAATTGAAGTTGAAAAAACGCCGAAAGAATATGTAGCTGAACTTAATAAAGCAGTGGAAGAAGATAGAATAAACCATGGTAAAAAACCTTTAAAAGAAAAAGAACCTGTTACCAAAATAAAAGAAACTAAAGTTAGCACAACCGACCCCGACAGTGGATATATGATGAGAGATGGCAAGCCGGAAGGCTTCTCATATTTAGATCACAGAACTGTCGATAGCAGACATAATATAATTACTGATGTGTATGTTACTCCTGGAAACATAAATGATGTTGATCCTTATATCGATAGATTAGATGTGCAAATAAAAAAGTTTAATTTTAATACAAAATATGTTGGTGCAGATGCTGGTTATGCTACAAATCTTATATGTAAAGAACTATATGAGAGGGAATTAAAATCTGTAATGGGATACCGTAGGTCTCCACATACAAAAGGAATGTACACAAAAAATAAATTCCAATATGTTAAAGAGCAGGACATTTACGTATGCCCTGACTTAAGGGCTTTACATTATAAAACGACAACAAGAGAAGGATATAAAGAATATGTTGGTAATGCAAAATATTGCGAGATATGTCCAAATAGAGCTCAATGCTTTTCTGCAAAAAGCAAGTTTAAAACTATTAGAAGACATGTTTGGGAAACGTATAAAGAAGATGTTGTAAAGTTCACCAGAACAGATAAAGGCAGAAATATATATAGAAGAAGAAAAGAAACTATAGAGCGAAGCTTCGCAGATTCAAAACAACTGCATGGGCTTCGCTATTGCCATATGCGTGGATTAGAAAATGTGCAAGAGCAGTGTCTGCTTACAGCAGCAGTGCAGAATATGAAAAAGATAGCTAGCCTGCTATCTTTACTGTTTTTTGATTTTCTAACTAAGAAGATAGTTGTTATTTTAAATTTATCCATAACTCAAAATGCTATCGCATAATTGCATGTAAAAGGCCCAGTATAATAAAAAAATTATACTGGGTTTGTAAACAACCTGGAAAAATAGTGCTAATAAGCACTATTTTTTAATCTTCATTTTCATCATAAAAGTCTAAATACGAATAATTCTCACCATTTTTTTGCCAACCTAAGATAGAATCCATATTAACATTTTGTGCGGCTCTAAAAATAGATTTATCAGCACCGCTAAAATTCTTCTTTAACTCTTTAACTAAATCTTTAATTTCATGACGTTTATTGCCTATCTTTTTAGCTGCCACCATGCATGCACAATTTAGTGGCCAAATACCACTGTTTTGAGTGAAATCCACAATATATTGTTCTTCAATATAATAAAGAGGACGAATTAATTCCATACCTTCGAAATTTTGTGCTTTTAATTTTGGAAGCATAGTCTTAAAATTTCCTGAATAAAGAACATTTAACATAGTGGTTTCGACTACGTCATTAAAATGATGTCCAAGGGCAAGTTTATTACAACCTAACTCTTTTGCTTTTGCATATAATGCACCTCTGCGCATTTTTGCACACATGTAACAAGGATAATCCTTAGCTATACTATCAATTATATCAAAAACTCTTGATTCAAATATTTTCACAGGAATATTTAGATGTTTACAATTATCAATTAATAGTTCTTTTATATTTTTATGGTAACCAGGATCCATAGCAATATACTCTAATTCAAAATTAAATTTACCGTGAAGTTGTAATTCTTGAAATAATTTAGCCATTATTAGACTATCCTTACCTCCCGAGATAGCTACAGCAATTTTATCACCCTCGCAAACTAAATTATAATCTATTATAGCCTTAATGAATTTTCTCCAAATAGGCTTTCTAAAGGTTGTAATAAGACTACGTTCTATTTCCGCTAGTGGTTTTCTATCATTAAATGGAACTAATATTTCACAACCTTCTCCTGCAATGCTACTCATAAAATCACCCCTCCTGTATATTATAGTACTCTCGGAAACTCTCAAGCCATTGCTAATTCTAGGTTCATTTTTATTCATATATCAACTTCACCCCAGAATTTCTTCGAGTTTTATATCTTTCGGATAGCATAGATAGTCTAAGCTATCCTTAGTATTATCGATTTATTTTAATTAAATAGTTTTAAATAAGACTTGACAGCAGTAAAAATTTCGCAAAATGAATTATGTATATTATTACCATTTTTCATTTATAAGGAGTGATTTTTATGTTAACTGTTAAGGCCTCACATACTCAATATCAAAATTTCGTTGAAACATTTCTAGAAAAATTCTTTATTCAAAATAATCAAGAAATTACTTTGTTTGAGCGTAGTTCAATAATAACAAAAATCTGGTCTGCCGACCTAACCGGAATTGTCCCTCTAATACAAAGTGCTTATTCTAACTCCAATCAAGGGGCTCCGCCCAAAGATGCGGTAGCTTTACTCAGATCACTTATTATTATGGCTTATTGTAAAGAAACCAGCATATCATCTTGGATAAAGACATTACGTTCAGAACCGTTTTATGCAATTCTGTCAGGCTTTATCCCTGCTTGCTACTCGCCTTTTAAAGCCGAAGGCATAGTTGCTGATCAAATACCTGGCATAGGTACTTTTTATGATTTTATGGATAGGCTGATTCATAAGGATAAAATCCTATATAAATCCAAACTGCGTAAATTGAAACGTAAACCAAGTAAAAAACAAAAGAAAAACCAAAAGATGAATAACTCCAAATCTGGTGTAGTCGAACGTTTAGTTAAAAGAATCTTAAAATATGATAATTCTAAGCTTTCTGACAGAATAGAATCCAAAATGAACAACATACTTAAGGAATTATTTGTTATTCCTTCCTTATCAATGGGCATTTTGGGTGACCCTTCTAAACTAAATATTGCTGGTGATGGAACTTGTATGCCTACACAGGCTTCGCCTTATGGTAAAAAAGTTTGTGATTGCAAACTTAAACCAGGAGAGCATTGTGCTTGTTATCGAAAGTTTACCGATCCCAGTGCTAGCTGGGGTTGGGATAGCTTTAATGAACACTATTACTATGGTCAAACTTATCACGGGTTCACTGCCTGTGATAGTTTTTACAGCCTACCTATCCATATTAAATTTGTTAGTGCAGCACGGCATGATTCTGTTACCGGTGTTTATGCACTTAAAGAGATTGTAGATTTATACCCTGAAATTAAATTCTATTCCGTAGCCTTAGATTCTGCCTATGATGCTAATGCATTTTATCTTTTATGCATGCATTATGGAATAAATCCTATTATTGATTTAAATTCACGTTCTTTAAAACCTTCATCAGGCAGTGATTTTGTTGAACTTGACGATAAGGGCATTCCTCATGGGAAAATTTGTGGACATCAGCTTCGTAATTGGGGAATCGTCCGTAAGGAATTTAGGCATAAATGGTTATTCCCAGTTCAATGTGACCACTGTGAAAAATGTCCTATTAAAAGCAAGAAAATTTATTACACTAAAACATTAGATAATCCAAGATATTTTACTCCTATACTAAGAGGTTCAAAGCAATGGAAATCTCTTTATAAACGACGTTCAACTACTGAAAGGTGTTGGGATAGAATAAACAACGACTTCCATGCTGAAAAATCGATTATCTATTCCGTTGGTCGCAGAATAACAAGAGTATTTCTTGGTGCATTTTGCTGTTTTATAGATGCTTGGGCTAATGAAAAAGAGGTAACAATTGCTGATATCTTCCCGGTTTTCAAGAAAATAGCTGCCTAATTTATAATCAGTTTTAACTCAATAACCAGCCTACGGCTTTTTTAAAATAGTGTATAAAAAAGCCTTTTTGTCATGCCTACTATTAATTCAAGTATAGCATTTCATCCAAATAAATACTTTTATTCCTCAAATATGGGAATTGTTAATTATTGTTTTTCGAGTACACTCATATTAGAATATTATAACATAATCCAGAAGGGTTTGTCTTTGGAAAGTAATACACGCTGATACACATTATTATAATAACAGAAACTTAAACATCTGATCAAACCACTATAAATGATATATTGATGTAATCCAAAAAAGATGACTTCTGTTTATGTTACAGAAATCATCTTGTAAGCAGAATAAATATGTTGGCATGTTTATTTAAAGAGTAAACACTGTGTCATCTGGAAAAATTGATCCGCTAAAACCATCGAATGCTTCGAAGTGCTCTTCCACATTATCAGGGGTTTCTTTCGAATTAATAATAGATATTTCATCGTCACCTATTATATTTAACTCCATCAAAGTAGTTACACCAAAGCTTATAACATTCTGAAGAATTTTTGGAGCATCTGTAAGCTCAGTGATTGTTTTAATATTGAGTTGAAATTCATTTAATTCACGGTCTTTAGGAATATCTAAAAAAACTTCTATAGGTTTTTCAAAAAATCCATTTATACTGTTATTTTTGTTGTCTTCAAGATAATCAATTATATAATTAACTCTTTCAATAAATTTAATACTTGCGAACCCAGATGTTGTAGATAAAAGGCTTCTAAATTCGGAATGCTCTACAATAATACCAGGTTCAAATTTTATTTTTTCAAAAATATAAGAAGAATTTATATTTTTAGGTAAATTTATATTTATGATAGGGAAATTAAGATTTTCATTGTATGATGCAAATATTTTTTTTGCTATAATGGTTATTATCTGATTGCCTGGTTGTAGATTAGTTATTGCAGCTGGTGGAACATATGTATAAGGAAGTCTCAGTGAAATAACATCATAGGGCTGGCTATTAAGTGTATTCATCAGAATTGAACCAATTACAGAATTAGATTTTAAATCAATTATATCAATCCCGCCATGATTTTCACGGTTTCTGTTAGCTACCAAGAGCTTAGTATTGTCGTCAGTTATAAAAAGTCTGGTAGGTTCAGGTTTTGAGGTAATAATAAAATCATATGCTTCATTAGTATTAGTATTTATTAACTCTATTCTGTTTAGTCCAAAATTTGATGCGTATAAGGTAGCGTCTTTTAAGATCATTCCAGCAATTAATGATCCCTTAGGTAAAATTAAATCAGTAAATTTTTCTGAGTTAATATCTATTTTTAATATAGTATTTCGCATTGAAATGTATGCAGTTTTATCATCTTCGGATATTAAAAGATAAGTTGGATTTATACCTAAGTTTTTAAATGAATGTATAAGTCCATAATTTTCTGTACTATAAATTCTTAATTCCTTTAGTAATGTATCTAATACATATAGTTTAGTCCCTTCTTTATTAAGTCTTAAATCAATAATTGCTGACAATCCTTTAATGCGACCTATTAAATTGTCTAAGTTTATATCATATACAGTTACTTCAGAAGTATTTGAAATGTATATTTTTTTGTTTATGGTATCAATTTGAAAGTTGCCATTATTGGGAATAATATTTTCTTTTATTTCACCAGTAATACAGTTAATAAATGAGATAGTATTACTCATATCACAAGCAACGCCAATGGTATTGTTATCTTTCAAGGCTAATCTAAATGGGCTTTTCCCTACAGATATTTCTTTTAATATAGTATTGCAAAGACTATCAATTATAGTTAAGGTTCCAGTTTTAACGTTTGAAACAAAATAAAAACTTTTTCTAATATTTTCAGCTATTTCAATCACACCCTTTATCTTTCTTAATAGAAAATATGCTTTAACAATAGAAAATATGCTAAAATTATAAAGGATTTGGAAATTCCAAATCCTAATAATTTCTTTGGATATAAACTAGACCCTTTCGTAGCTATCAAATTTTCCATTTTTAACGATCCTGTACACGCCTTTTGCTTTTATATTAATCTTTCGAATTTCATCGCTAACAATATTCATATAGACTTCTTTGAATTTGATGGATAGACTACAACCATAGGATATTTTTGTTGGGGTTGATACTAATTCAACCTTGCAAGATTTCTTTAAAAGCCTTTGGTACAAAAGTGTTGCAACATTATGACCTGGGTAAACAACTAAATATTCACTTTCTACTACTTCTACCTTCATAGCTTGAACATCTCCCTTATAGCTAATCAAGTTTATAAATTAATTTGTATCATAGATAAACTAGTAGACCAATCCATAATATGAAAATATCTTCTTCATGTGATATCTATCTGACCGGTCTTTTTTTAAAAATTCTATCTACAATTCCTATGTTTTTTTCATATTTTAGATCTTGTTTCAGACCTTCTTTTTCACTAGTTAGTCGCTCTAATTTATTATTCAATTCATTTACTACAACATCTTTGAACATCTTCTGTTTTTTCAACCCTTCGTATTCATTAGTAAGTTGTTCTGATTTATTCTTTAATTCATTTATTACTCTGTCCGTAGATATTTTTTCGATTTTCATTACTTCTAATTTTTTTATAGAAGTCTGTTGTATTTCAGCTATTATATTTAATTTCTCTTCAGCTTTTTTCTTTGCATTTGAAATCTTAAAGAAATTATTATCTGATTCCGCTAGAATTCTTAGTTTTTGCTGATACTTTATTTGTAAATCTATTAGTTTTTTTTCTAAATCTTTGTTAATTTTTTTTAGAGCTAAAATCTCTTCTTGAATATCTAGTTTGTTTTTTTTCGCATTAGAATCTAATTTAGTTTCAGGAGCTACTTTATTTAGTTTTGGAAAGTCATCTCTATAGTCATTATCTTTGCATTGAGGTAATAATAAATTTATTTCAGGAGGATTAGTTCCTATCATATATTTACACTGTATATTACTATGCTTTTTACTTAAAGATAAAAATTTATACAGTGAAATTTCATTGTTTAATTGGGTGTAATCTTTATTCGGTTCACTCCATTGATTTATATATGAAGAAGTTAGAATATTTTTGCCTTCACTCCATATCGCCCAAAGGACTCCACTAATTTCAACTAGCAATAAATTAGTTGGCTTATCACAACCTTCATGAATTTTATAGCTTTTCATTTTTCCATCAGGTTCAATTAATACATGTTCTATAAAATGCAATGATCCCTCTTTAGACAGATTCATTATATTTATTTTATTTAAATATAATAATGAGCAAAAATTAATGCTATTGCCGATAATACCATATAATCTTCTTGGAATACTCCAGTTATTGTTTTTGTATTCTGTGAAATTAATTACTATTTCATTTTTTTCATGCTTAATAAATACTAGGGATAAATCACCATTTTCTAAATTTTGTACCTGGTAATGGCAGAATACCTCTTTTAGAAATGGTATGGTATCTATTGTATTAAATAAACTTTCATTTTTATTTAAGCACAAATGCACTAAAGAACATTGGATTCTCTTTATGCTATTTTTACCAATAAAAAATATATGCATTTGTTCACCAATTGTAATAACATTTAATTCAGTCATCTCATAGCCTTCATTTTCAAAACTATAAATGGTTTTTCCAAACCATTTATTCTGTTCCCATTCGCAATACTTAAGATCACTAGCTCCAACACTATATATAATGTAAATTTTGTTATCTATATCAAAATTAACGGTGAAATCAATAACTTCATTGTCAATTTTGTTTTCCTTAGTCCATTTATTCTCATCATACATAATACTGTACATTAAATTCCTATCATCATTTACATAGAAGCTCCATATATGATCTTCACTATCATAAAATAAACATGGACTACATATCCTCATATTACTCATCTCCTTATAGAAATTATATTTTATTCCAAAGTAATATATGACCTAAAAATTAATATTAAAAGCCATATATAAAGTATTTACATAATATAGTAATAGATAATTTAAAATTAACACTTAGGAACTATTTGTATTACTAAACAAGTATACCAATCACACCTCCTGGATACCTGCATACTATAATATCGAGAACACGCATTAGAAGTGTATCCCTTGACATAAAAGGAGGATGATTTATGGCTATTACTCGTGATGAATTTATTGCAAGACCCGGTATTGTTAACAAACAAGGACACCTTCCTGATCCATCAGAGCTGGTTTGCGTTGAAATTCCAAAAGTTTTTGACCAGTGCCTGATTAAAAGATGTTTAGTTTATGATTGCAGACCGGATACGCTAGATACAGATGCTGAATTAAGAAGTGGCATTCTTGATAATCCAAAAACATTTACAGGATGTAGGGATTTTGATCTAAAGCTTATTTCAGTAGAGAAGATTCCACTAAAGAAAAATCCTAATTATAAGAAAGTAAAAATTTGCTTTGTAATTTCATTTTATGCGGATTTTATAAATTGTAACGGTGAGAGAAAATGCGAGTTTTACAAAATTAATCGTACAGAAGTTATATCAAAATTATATTGTCCAGATTCAATAGCGCAAATATCTACTAACTTTGTGTCTGGTTCATCTCAGGATCTTGATTCTGAAATTGTAAAACTTGAATTGGTTGCAGAATGTTTAGATGGAGCTTTTTGTAAAGATGATGATTGTCACAGTTTTTTAGATATCACTTTAGGATTCCATCTTATTGTAAAATGTGAACTAATTGTTCAATTATTAATTCCTGCATATGGTTATTGTCCTGTACCTTGTCAATGCGAAGAGGAATGTGAAGAAGATTCTTGTGAAAAATTTGATCACGCACCAGTTCCAAAATTCTTCCCAGATCAAAAACTTAGACCTTTATTTGATGATGACTGTGAAGATGATGAAAGTGAAGCTGATAAATAAGTGAATTCTAATAAAAAAACACAAAGCAACTAAAGTTTTTTAAGTGTTGAAATCAAACCTCAGTACAAATGGTAGACGTACTGAGGCTTGATATTGTTTACAGGGTTAGTTCTAAATCTCCATATATAAATTTTAATCAATAAAAATATCATTCACAACTTATAACCACCTGCATACTATAATATAGAGAACACGAATTAAAAGTGTATCACTTAACATAATAAAGGAGGATAATTTATGGCTATTACTCGTGAAGAGTTTATTGCAAGACCTGGTATTATTAACAAACAAGGGCACCTTCCTGATCCATCAGAACTAGTTTGCGTTGAAATCCCAAAAGTTTTTGACCAGTGCCTAATTAAAAGATGTTTAGTTTATTCTTGCGGACAAGATACGGTGGATACAGATGAAGAATTAAGAAGCGACTCCCTTTGTAACCCGAAAATATTTACAGGATGTAGGGATTTTCAACTTAAACTTATTTCGGTAGAGAAAATCCCACTAAAGAAAAATCCTAGTTACAAGAAAGTATTAATTTGCTTTAGAATTTCATTTTATGCAGATTATATAAATTGTAATGGAGAGACTAAATGCGAGTTTTTTGAAATTAATCGTACAGAGGTTATATCGAAACTATATTGCCCAGATTCAATAGCCCAAATATCTGCTAGCTTTATGCCTGGTAAATCAGAGGATCTTGATTCTGAAATTATAAAACTTGAATTGGTAGCAGAATGTTTAGATGGAGTTTTTTGTAAAGATGATGACTGTCATAGTTTTTTAGATATAACTTTAGGATTCCATCTTATTGTAAAATGTGAACTAATTGTTCAATTACTAATTCCTGCATATGGTTATTGTCCTGTACCTTGTCAATGCGAAGAAGAATGTGAAGAAGATGCTTGTGAAAAATTTGATCGCGCACCAGTTCCAAAATTCTTCCCAGATCAAAAGCTTAGACCTTTATTTGATGATGAATGTGAAGATGATGAGTAAGTAAATTCTAGAAAAATTACGAATAATTAGAACATTTATAGGCCTATCTCATATATTGTAATATGAGAATTCTAAGATATCCGACCTCGTAAACAGTACATTTAGAATTCTTTTACTAGATATAACGACTTAAAATTTAGGAGGAATTAATATATGAATTCAATGTCATGTCATTGTAAATCTGAAAAAGAGGATTGCTTTAAAAGAGAAAGAGAAAATGAGGAATGTTGTAAAAGAGACAGAGAAAATGAGGAATGTTGTAAAAGAGACAGAGATAGAGATAGGGATAGAGAAAATGAAGCTGAAATTTTATTAAAGTGTAAGCCTGGAACCGCAGCATCAGTGGCAGCAGCAACTGATGATGAAGTTACTAAAAGACTTGCTACTCTTAGTATAAATACTGAAAGATTTTGTAATCCATGCTTTAAGTTTGAATTTTCAACCAATATATTTTCTACACTACCAAAAGCAGATGATGAAGGTAATGATAAAAAAATGGCAAGTGTAACTGTTAGATTCCAACTATTTAAGCTTTGTAAACGTGATAGAGTTGCAACCGAAGTTGGACCTGAATGGATATTTGATTTATCAAATCCTTCAGACGATTTCCAATTAATGAAGCATGATATTGTTACTTTTATCGTTTGTGATTGTGATTGTGATTGTGATTGTGATTCCGAATGCTGCACCTATTTTGTACAGTCAACTACTACGGGCACACCCGGTGATGATCGTAAGCCCGCAAGCATCACTTTTAACAATCCAACACTTTCAGTTTTAGTAGCAGAAAACAAACGTCATTGCTGCTAGTACTATAACAGATAAAAAAGGCTCTATAAAAAGGGCCTTTTTTCATGTATATCCTTTAAGGCTTTAATAAGTTTTTCAATATCTTCTAAATCATTAAAATATCCTGGACTTATTCTAACTGTGCCATTACGATTTGTGCCAAGTATTTCATGTATTAGTGGTGCACAATGAAACCCGGTTCTCACAGCTATTCCTTTTTTATTTAAGAAATATCCCACTTCAGAAACATCAATATCGTCTATAGCCAAAGAAACTACAGCTCCTCTGTTATTATAATCGCATCCTCCATAAATTTTAACATAAGATAATTTACACAATTCTTTTACTAAATATTCTACGAGCATTATCTCATGTTTTCTTATATTTTCTATTCCGACTTTTCTAATAAACCTTATACCTGCGCATAGGCCTGCTATTGCTGGCGTATTTAAGGTTCCACTTTCAAATCTATCAGGTAAAAAGTCAGGTTGCTTCATAGAAAAGGACTCACTTCCAGTGCCACCTTGAATAAACGAATCCAGCTCAATCCCTTCTCTTATATATAAGCCTCCTGTTCCCTGGGGACCATATAATCCTTTATGACCCGGAAAAGCTAATAAGTCAATATTATCTCGTACTACATCTATTGGGATAACACCAGCACTTTGAGATGCATCAACTACGAATATTATTCCTGATTGTTTCGCGATTTCCCCTATAGCTCTTATATCTTGAACGGTTCCTAATACATTGGAAGTATGGTTTATTATTATTGCTTTTGTGTTTCTACGTATTTTTCTTTTTAAATTATTCATATTCAAATATCCATTTTCATTTACACCAAGAAGGGTAAATGCTATCCCTTTTTCACTTAGATAATTTAATGGTCTAAGAACTGAGTTATGTTCAATTATTGAGCTAATAACATGATCTCCTGACTTTAATATTCCTTTTATACCTATATTCAGAGCCTGGGTAGCATTACATGTAAAAATAATATTTAATAAATCAGGGATGTTGAAGAATTCACTTATCTCTTGCCTGGTATCCATAATTTTAGATGAAGCCTCAACTGCCATATCATGCGAACCCCTACCAGGATTTGCAGCGTAATTCTCCATGCATCTTAACACTTCGGAATAAACTGCCACAGGCTTTGGAAAACTTGTTGCAGCATTATCAAGATATATCATAAAATCCTCCTATTTTGAATATAGCGTTTTATTCTTTATATAGTATAGATATTTTGATATACTTAATAGTATGCTTAATAAAGTGTTAATTTTTTTACCTATCTAATTTTTAACGACATTCCTCCATTTGTAAATTTCAAATTGGATTTTAAACTAATGTATTAAAATAATAACATAAAAAATGAGCCTCTAAAAATAAGAGCTCATTTATTTTAACCATTACTAATTTAATTTTAGTATTATCGTATAAATATATTATCGAAACAAGGTCCCATTAATAATATAATCCTATTTATCAAATAAACCACCAGTTTTTTTAGTGCTCCTTGCTGCTTTTTTTGATTTTCCGATTACTTTATCAGCTCTTGAAAGACCACTTTGCTCAGAACTTTTCTTTTTCTTTTCCTCGATAAGTTTTTTCATCATTTCAATATTATTACTTGACATAAATTTTTCCTCCTTTGGCATCAAATCAAAGAATGTTAGATCCTATAGAATTTATGTTTCAATTCATAATCTCTACATTTTTATTTTCTACACTCAAACTCAACTTGTTGTTTTCCCTACTAATCAGTTTATCTCAATTCTTGTAAAAATTCAATATAATATTGAAAGATAACAATACTTTTTTATTAAAATGCCATTTAGTCTGTAAAATATTTTTAGATTTTCATATACATAGCAATTAATAAGTAATTCTGTTTAACTTAATAAGTACATTTTTATATCCTGGTTTTATAATTTCATTATCATACAAATTTTCATAGGTTGCTTTATCGATATCAAAGGCTAATGCTTTTGAGAAATTGTTTCCGTAAATCTTTTTAATAAACGTCTCAAAATCTCCTTTTATTAATGTATAATGTATTTCATCACAATGATACCCTTTTATATCATTATTCAATTTTTCTATAATTCCATATAATTGATAAATATAGCTCATTTCTTTTAAACTGAAAATTTTATCTAAAGCTACAATAGCTTCAGCATATTTAAAGTTCATAGGTATAGGATAAATACTAATTTTATTCTTATCATCAATTTCTTTCAACATTCTTAAACTTTGAAATAAAGTGGTACATATATCTAATTGAATAATAGCAGCATATTCACTGAGCCTTAAAGATTTACTTTGCTTCTGATGCTCTCTATTTGCTTTTTCAATTTTGCTTTCCCTCTCAATTGCAATATTAGTAGAATTTTTATTTATGAACCAACTAAAAACACCGCCTAAAATAGCGCCAATTATAATGGAGACAGAGGATATAATTGGATTTATAAGATTAGCAGGTATGAATAGTAACGATTTTAGCATTCCTATTTCTCCTTTTTAAAAAAGTATTTTCTACAATATAGTTTCCTTACAAATTAAATTTATTCGTCTACCCTTCTATACTTTTAGTTTATATTCTAATCATTGAAGAATTAACAGGTTGAAATATATTTTGACAAGTAAGAGGTAATTAGGGTATTATTTGTATGTAAAGCTTACAAAAATACGATTTTTACTAGATTAAAAATATACTTTAAAGTAATTTTAATGAAGGAGACTACAAACTCATGAATACACAAAGTGATAACAGAGGACAAATAAGAAATAATATACCAATAGGTATTACAGTAGACGTTGTATTAAAAAAAGACCAAAGAACAACTAAACTAACCAGAGGTGTAGTAAAAAGGTTGTTAACCAACTCTGCAGTACACCCAAGAGGTATAAAAGTTATGCTAGAAGATGGCCAGGTAGGAAGAGTCCAAGCCATTATATCAAAATAAAAACTAATAGTTTGAAGTCAATTTACTATTGTAAATTGACTTTTAACTTTTATTATAGATCATACCCTTGCATTTCTAACCGAAATGATATATAATAATAAAGTTACCTAGTAAAAATAGAATATCTGCAAATACATGCAAAGTCGGATCATTAAAACACTTAGCAAAAGAGAAGACCTGAATTTTAAAATTCCAATTCTTAAATTCTTACCCTTTTCACTCTGAAATTTCTTAATGAATCCTTATTAAAATTATGTTGAATAACGTACTGATAACGCTTATAACATATCCTAATTTGTTTTAGCGGTATTTCAAATCACTCTAAGGAAGCAAAGCAATTAATATTTGTTTCATGTGCTCTCATAGAATAGCAAGGAGGTGTTTATATGAGAAAAGACGAACTAGTTGAAATTACAGAAGATGTAATTAATGAATGTTTAGAATGTTTAGACTAACAACAAAAAAGCAAATCTGTCACTATTGACGTTCTAGTGTAGGTTTCTTTTTTTTATTAAAATACAATTTATAAGTTTTTACTTTAAAGTTATATTATGGAGTATTACCAAGTTCTTAATCTCTAATGAATATTTTAAAATAAATAATGCTATAAATAGAGGAAATTTCTTTTAAGTAGAGAATATGTGTTAGTAGAGAGAATGTAATTAAAAAGGAGTGTTTATAATGTTAACGATTTCTTTTATTAGCGGTGATACGGAACTATTTGATTTAAAACAATCTGAATGTGATCTGTTTAAAAGTTGGTTTTATAATTTTGAAAACTCCAGGCCTCATGAAGTTAATTCTATGGGTAAAAAATATTTGTTTAATAAGAAAGCAATAGCTTATATTGAGATAGAGCCTTAGGTTTTGGTGATATATCAAAGTAATGAATAATTCTTCATATGAATTGGAATAAAATACAAAGACCTGCATTTCTATAAGGATGCAGGTTTTTTGTATATATTAATTATAAACTTACGTATTTTCAGGTTATCCAACAAGACAACCTTTAGGTTTTCTTTTTAATGATTATTTACATAATATATAGGTAGAAAGAGAAGGTACACTTACCTCATTAATACAAGTTTTAATGCCTCTACTTACCCCTGTTTTATCAACTTCATATTCGTTTGCTATAATAGACCATTCTTTAGTATCTGGTAAAATTATTTTTATTTCTTCTTTGTTAGCATTATGAATTATAATTAATTTACTATAACCATCTTTGAATGGGGAAGTTAATTCATAAGCTACACAGTTGCGAGGCGAATCAAGGAATATCAAGGATTCTCTTACTTCACAAGCATTGTCTAAGGTCATAACTTTTTGGCTTTTTCTTAAAGAGATTAGCCCTTTAATATATTCATAGGTTTCTGGGAACTCAGCTTTTCTACTCCATAGTATTTCGTTCACAGCATCACTAGAGTTATAGCTATTATGATTTCCTTGTTTGGTCCTTAGTATTTCTGTTCCACCTTGAATAAAAGGCACTCCTTGAGATGTAAGGACTATAGATAAAGCCAATCTATTCATTTTTTCTCTTTCCAAAGGAGTATTATTAGAATTGCTTTTTTCAAATTTATCATATAAGCATAAATTATCGTGAGCACTTACATAGTTTATTGTTTCTCCAGGATCTTGCGAGAAATCATATATTTCATTGTTATATTGAATGCCACCAACAATCCCCTTTTTAATTTCTACCTCAAGGCCTACCCTACCACTTACAAACCCTGATTGGATACCATCATTATCTCCCTTAATTGCATTTCTTAGAGCATCATTATATACAGACACTTGCATACCCTTTTGGCTACCTTTTCTAAGCTGCATAGAAGATGGTAATGATGATGTTCCCCCTGTCCATGGTTCACCATAAATAATAATATTCGGATTAATAATTTTTGCTTGTAGCGTTACTTCTTTCATTGTATCAATGTCATGAAGCGCCATTAAATCAAATCTAAAACCATCTATCTTGTATTCTCGTGCCCAGAATTTAACACTATCAACTATAAATTTTCTCATCATTGGTTTCTCTGACGCTGTTTCATTTCCACAGCCTGAACCATTAGTATAGTTGCCTTCGCCATCTGTTCTATAATAATAGCCAGGCACCAAGATATCCATTGGTGAGTTACCGGTTGTAAAAGTGTGGTTATATACAACATCCATAATTACGCTGATGCCATTTTCATGCAAAGTTTGAACCATGATCTTAAACTCGCGAATTCGCACAGTACCATCATAGGGATTCGTAGCATAAGAACCCTCTGGAACATTATATAAATAAGGGTCATATCCCCAATTATATCCACCCTTAGTTTCATCCACACTTTTGAAATCAAAAACAGGCATCAAATGAACATGAGTTATTCCTAAATCTTTAAGGTGGTCTAGTCCTGTAACAACACCCTTTGAAGTTTTGGTGTTTTTTTCACAAAACGCTAAGTATTTCCCTTTGTTTTCCATTCCGGAATCTTGTGATACTGAAAAATCTCTAACATGAATTTCGTATATTACTGCCTCGGTTCTATTAATTGGTAAAGGTTTTTTATGATTATCCCAATTAGGGGGATTTAAAGAAGTAAAATCAATAATCATACCCTTTTCACCATTAGCACTTGATCCTTTAGTATATATATCTGGTGTTTCCTTTTCCTCGGAACCATCTGATACTAAATAATTATAGTATTTATTTTTAAAATCACCCTTAAGTTTAAATTCCCAAACTCCTTTTTCTTCCTTGTTCATTTCATATTTTTGTCCTAAGTCATCATCGGGAGTTTCATACACTATTACTACAAGTTTCTGAGCAGTAGGTGCCCAAACCTTAAATGTGGTGTATTCAATAGTATAAACTGCGCCTAAATCATTCCCATAGTATGTTAATTCTGGGTTTTCTAATACTTTTATCATCATCAATCTCTCTCCTTAAAAATCCATTAAATCATCACCTGCAGAGCAGTACATCTTTTTTAAAATGTACTAACGGCGTCAGGAGGATATTTATACTCCAACTGAAGTTCTTTTTTTCTAGGGCAATAAACACCCACATATAAAAATGACGGACTTTATTGTAAAATGCTGTTAGACATTTTATGAAATAGGACATGCGTTTGCATAGGTATAAAACAGAGTAAGTGATTCTTTATTCATAATATGTAGTACGCATGAAAAATAATCCTAAAAAGTTATAGTTATTTAGTTGATTCCCTTTCAACTAATTTTGTCTCAATAATATAATTGTATATTGACTCTTTTTCGTTTTCTAATTTGTTTATTAACAGCTTAACTGCAAAATAGCCTAATTCTCCAGAATTAATATCCACTGAAGATAGCGAGGGCTTTCTATAAGCTGCGAGTGGCGTGTTGTTAAATCCAACAATTGAAATATGACGCTCTGACATTTCACTTATAGCTTTGGATGCACCAAAGGCAATTAAATCATCAGTAGTGACAACAGCTGTAGGGGTAGAGGTATTTAAAATTTTTTTCATAGCATTATAACCACTAATTTCTGTAAACTCTCCTAATTGTACCATATTTCCGTCTATTTCCACTCCGATATTTTTAAGAGCCATCTTGTAACCTTCTAATCTATTTATAGTTACATTAAGCATAGGAGAACCTCCTATAAATGCAATTTTTCTCTCACCCTTTTGTATAAGCGTATTAACAACATTGTACATAGCGTTAAAGTTATCATTATCAACCCATAAGACCCCTTCGGTACTCTCGGGTTTACCTATTACTACGAAAGGATAATCTGCTTCTTTTAAATAAGCAACACATTTGTCATCCTTCCTTACTGTTGGTAAAATAATCCCATCAACTCTTCTACTATTCATTAAACTTGATATGTATTCAACCTCTTGATCTTCATTGCTGCTGTAAGCATACATGATATAATATCCTTTTTTTTGAGCATAGTGACTTATTCCTCTCATAACTTGAATGAAAAAAGGATTAACAAATAAATCTTCATCAGTATTAGGTAAAATAAGTCCTATAGTCTTTGTTGTTTGGCTGACCAGACTTCTAGCTATCGCATTAGGATGATAATTTATTTCCTTCATTGCTTTATAAACCCTATCTTTTGTGGCGTCACTAATTTTCGGATTATCCGCAATTACTCTTGAAACTGTGGATGGCGATACATTGGCTAGCTTAGCCACTTCTTTTATAGTTACAGACATTAAAACTTCACTTCCTAATTTCTAAAAATATTCTATGCTCATTATATTATTAAACATAATATTAATCAAGGCTAGCTTAGTTTATTTTTATTAATGAAATACCTATATTATTCATCTTTATTCAGGAAATATTTACAGGACTTAATCATATAATATAGTAATATCTCTTATAAAGAAGATGCTAATATGAATGAGGACAAAAATTATTATATTCAATTAAATAGTAGGGTTGAAAAAATGATTAGAAAATCAGAATTTTTAGGTTCGGGTCATAATGGAATAGTTTATTTACTTCCAGGCAAAAAAGTAATTAAAATTTTTAAAGATAAGAAAGTTTGTGAGGGTGAATATAATATTCTCATAAAAACTAGAAGAAGTAAATACTTCCCTAGAGTTTATGAACATGGTGCCTACTACATTGTACGAGATTATGCATGCGGAGAGCGGTTAGATAAGTATATCAAGAAGCATGGTATAAACAAAAAAATATCACTCAACATAATCAAACTTATTGCAGAATTTAAGAAGCTTAAATTTAAAAGACTAGATATTAGGTGTAAAGATTTATACTTAACGGATGATTTTTCGATTAATGTAATCGATCCTAAAAACAATTATTCTAAAAATGTAATTTACCCCAGACATCTAATGAAAGGCCTAAACAACTTAGGTGTAGTTGATGAATTTTTATCAACAGTTAGTGATGAAAATCCTGAAATCTATAAGTTGTGGAATCTTAAATTCAAACAGTATTTAGAAGAAACCATTAAATAAGTGAACATCAAAATAGTATAAGAGGCTGTAATCCACTAAAGGAGCAGCCTCTTATATTAGTGTATTATTATAATACATTTAATTCTCTTAACTCATCTAGAAATTCTTGAAAGTTTATTGCCCTTGAAGAATCTAATATAATTTTTGCGCTTCGAATTAGTTTTTTATCATCCGTCACAAGGATGTAGTCTTCATTCTGCTTGCAAATATCAATTAAACTATAGTCATTTATAGAAATTTTATCTCCATTAACTAAATATATATTTTTATTCTGCTCATATTTAATAAAATCACGACCTACACACTCTTCAATAAAAGTATGACCATTATTAGTAACAATATGTCCTAATAATTTTAAAAATTTATTAGAGAGTATAAAGTCTTCATTGAATTTTACATACTCTTTCACTGATAATTCTCCAGCTATATCTTCAGATATTTTAAAATTAATACATTTCATATTTTCAATAGTATCAAGCAAGGTAGGATATTTATTCCACATTTTTATAATTATATTGGTATCCAACAAATACTCTTTACAAATCATTGTACTATCTCCTTTTCTAAGTAAGTCTATATTGAATTTTTAATAAAAAGATATCTGAATCATTAGTTTTATTTATATTATATTCATTAATAATTAAATGGTTAACGACATTTCAGAAGGAAGGTCCTAGCTTCTATTAAATTGTTGCTTCTTAACCTTGATAAATATAAATAATGGCATTATAATTTAAATAGTAATATATAATTTTAAAGAATGCTTAAACAAAAACCTTAATAAATCAAAAATAAATAGGAAGGAGTAGCTGCTTTGCAGCTAATAAATAAAACTATGGAAGTACACATATTTTTAAAAGGTAATAAAAAGGCTGTTATTTACAAAGGCGACAGAATTGATGTTTTAGATTTTGAAATGAATGGAATTAAATATAAGCAAATCAGATATTTTAAAAAGGGTTTCAGTAAAAGTGAACTGGTTGAAGAAGAAAGTATAAGCAAAATAGTTAAAACAGAATTGTAATAAATACCTACATCCACGGCGTGGATGTAGGTATTTATTATAACGTTCTATTTTCTTTTTTTGTTCTTTGCCTTATTTTTATTATCTTGTCTGCTTCCATAATTTGCTCTGTCTTGGGTGCTTAGTGGCTTACTTTTCTTTTTAAAGTTTTTATCTATCGGAGTATCTTTGCTCTTACTTTTTATATTTTTCCCTTTATCTTTGCCATTTTGTTGTTTTGGGTTTATATTTGTGTTATTTAAATGTTCCTTATTTTTTTTGCTTCTTGGTTTTATTAAACACTTAGGTTCATAACCAATGAGATCTTCTCTATTAGCCTCTGTTAAAGCTGATAATACTAAATCATATTTCATAGGATCTTTATATTGAAGCAATGCCCTTTGCATAGCTTTTTCATTTTTAGTTTTAGGTATATGAACTTCTTCAAGGGTATTTGGATCAAGTCCTGTATAAAACATGGTTGTTGATGGTGTTCCTGGAGTTGGATAGAAATCTTGAACTTGTTCAGGTTGGTAATTAGTATCCCTAAGGTATTCTGCTAGTTCTACTGCTGAACTTATTGTACATCCTGGGTGGCTAGACATTAAATACGGGATAAGATATTGTTTTTTTTCTATTTTTTCAGTAGCTTTATAAAATTTTTCCCTGAATTTATCATAAGTTTTACCTGCTGGTTTGCCCATGAATTTTAAAACTTTATGAGAAACATGCTCTGGTGCAACTTTTAGTTGGCCGCTGACATGATTCTTAATAAGTTCATTAAAAAAGGTGTCATTTTTATCTGCCATAATATAATCATAACGCAGCCCTGAACGCACAAAAACTTTTTTAATATCCGGCAATTCTCGAAGCGACCGTAGTAAATTTAAATACTCCATATGATCAACATTTAAATTCTTGCAAGGGCTTGGATGCAAACATTGCTTATCTATGCAAGCTCCTACTTTTAATTGTTTATCACATGCAGGTCGCCTAAAATTAGCGGTAGGCCCTCCTACATCATGAATATACCCTTTAAAATCCTTGAGTTTTGTAATTTGAATTGCTTCTTCTATTATTGAATTTTCACTTCTACTTTGCACAATTCGGCCTTGATGAAAGGTTATGGCACAGAAAGCACAGCTACCAAAACATCCTCTTGAACTAACTAAGCTGAATTTAACTTCCTCTATAGCAGGTATTCCACCGAGCTTTTCATAAATAGGATGATAATTTCTTTCATATGGCAGGCCATAAACAGTATCTAATTCCTCTCTAGTAAGGGGCATTTCTGGTTTGTTTTGCACAAGATACTTATTAGAATGTTTTTGAATTATACCATTTCCCCTAATAGGATCTTGCTGATCATATTGTATTTTAAAGGCTTGTGCATATTTCTTTTTATCTCTGCAGACTTCTTTATATGATTCTATTTCAATGTAGTCACATATATTTTCAATATTATCTACCACATAACATGTTCCAGGTACCTGAGTAATGAATTTTATATCTACACCTTCATTTAATTCTTTTGCAATTTTAACGACTTGTTTTTCTCCCATACCATATATTAACAGGTCAGCTCCACTATCAATTAGCATAGATTTCCTTACTTTGTCACTCCAATAATCATAATGTGCGAAGCGCCTTAAACTTGCTTCTATTCCTCCAATAACAATAGGAACATTTTTATATGCTTCCCTTATTCTATTACAATAAACTATTGTTGCTCTGTCAGGCCTTAGGCCCATCTTTGCACCAGGGGAATACATATCTTTTTCTCTTATTTTTTTACTTACTGTATAATGATTAACCATAGAATCCATATTCCCAGAGTTAACTAGGAATCCAAGCCTTGGTTTGCCTAATTTTTTAAAATCCTCTATATCTTTCCAATCAGGTTGAGCTATTATTCCTACTTTATAACCTTCACTTTCAAGAACTCTTGAAATGATTGCAGTTCCAAAACTATGATGATCTACATAAGCATCACCAGTAACTATAATAAAATCTAATTCAGTCCAACCTCTATCTATAATATCTTTCTTACTAATAGGTAAATATTTATTATCACTCATTACTTCCACCTTCTTTTGCTTTAATCGTGAATCTCAATATATAATTTAAAATATAATTATATCATTCTTTACTATTTAATTCTTTGAAAATAATAAATAACATTAATAATAACATTTCTTATATACTTACGTATAATAAAATATAATGAATTTATCTTAGAAAATTAACATTCGATGAGAATAATAAAAAGGAGAAAATATATGAAAAAGTTAATTAATAATATAAAAAATGAAAATATTGAATTAACAGAAGAAGCAGCAACAAGTAGCAGTGACAATATTCAACAAGCTTTTGAAATAAGTATTCATGATGGAAAAGGCTTTTACGAAACTGGGGTAAGCACCGCGTTTTGGTCAACTTTAATGATTACAGCAAAAATTTTTCAGCCTGAAACGGGAGAATGGACAATTAAAATTAAAGATAAAGCTAGAAAAAATTTAGTGGTTTATGAAAATTATCATGTGGTACATGATAAAGAGATTTCATTTAATTATAAAACAAGCTTAAAAGTAAATCTTTTAATTGAGGCTACTTGGAACCAAGTTAAAGACACAATTTTAAGTGGAGAATTATCAATTAAGTACTAAAGCGCTGTTATTCTTTGAAAATAAACCTTTTCATATTAAAACATAAAATCCATTAAAACCTTAAGATTTTAATGGACTTTATGTTTTATAGAAAATTTAAAAAGTGATTATAATATTAGACTTGTTCATTAACTTTTTCTAACAAAATAAAAAAGTCTTCTTCATTTTTACGTTCTAAATATGTGTCTATAAGTGACTGAGTAGACAATTTACTAAAGCCCTTATATCCATTGTCCAATATATCAGTTAAAACACTTATGAAATAATCTTTACTTTTATCTATATCCTTAAGCATCTTATATGATATATCCTTTATTAATTCTTCTTTTATATTTTCTCGTAGCTTTTCAGTATATTTTTTCATAAAAATTTGTGTTTCTTCAGGATATGCAGAAAAATCTCCTGAAATTATATCTTGAATTTCCAACATAACCACTCCTTAGTAATTTCTGTTTTAAAATGTATTTTTATTAATTATATATATTTATTTAGTTTTTAGTGAGGCGTTCTTTTACTATCACAAGTCCAAGTAATCCAGGCCCTGTATGAACTCCAGCCACTGGACTAATTTCTCCAAAGGATAATCTTGTAATATTTTGAAGACCGGCAATTGTGTCAGAAAAGATCTTTGCTTCTTCATAAGCGCCACCGTGCATAATCCAAACTTTACAAGGAGATATTGCAAGAGCTTCTCTTGCAATATCTCCAAGTTTACTTGTAGCTTTCTTTTTTCCTTTTGCCTTTGCATAAGTATAATATGCGCCCTCTTTATTAATTGATATTATTAGTTTTATGTTTAAAATTTCCCCTATGGTACCGGAAACTTTTCCAATTCTACCGCCTTTAGTTAGATATTTTAGTGTATCCACCGCATAGTAAACAGTGATTCTATTTCTTATTTCAGGCAGATCTTTTACAATTTCCTCAAAGCCTTTTCCACAGCTGATCATTTCACCACATTCTTCAACAATTGCCGCCTCGCCAATAGTTAATGATTTAGAATCAAAAACGCAGGTTTCTATAGATGGATGATTTTCACTTACCAATCTCAATGTATTATATGTGCCTGATAACGCTTCAGATATTACTACTGCAATGGCATGTGTATATCCTTTCGCTTCAAGCTTTAAATACAAGTCTTCCATATCATTCATTGAAGGTAATGAAGTTGAGGGGATCTCATGTACGAAATTATCATAAACTTCTTTTGGGGTAATAGTTACCCTGTCAATGTACTCTCTATCCTTATATATTATTCTTAGAGGAAGTACAAATAGATCGTATTTTTCAATCATTTCTTTATCAACATCAGAAGTACTATCCGTAATAAGTGCAATCTTACTCATTTTAATTTCACCTTTCTTATTTTATTGTTTATTCAATAGTTCCATGTTTTGCAATCATCGCTGCACCAATTATACCTGCTTTATTACCTAGTTCTGCTAAAACAATTTTAGCAATAGGTAATTCAGAATAAGACTTGTTCGCTGCAACTTCATTTATAACCTTATCCAAAAGATATTGGCCTGCCCCTGCAACACCGCCACCTAATGCTATTATTTCTGGATCAATGAAATTGACTATATTAAGTATTCCTATGCTTAGATATTTCACTAAGCGATTCACTGCTAAATTTGCTATTATATCTCCTTCTCTAGCACAATCAAATATTATTTTTGCATCTATATTGTTAACATTTCCTCCTGCCCTTTCTATTATTATAGTGCTTTCATTCATTTCCTCAATTAGTTTTATTGTATGTTTTATTATAGCAGTAGATGAAGCGAAGGTTTCTAAGCAACCATTTCTTCCACAATTGCAATTGTAAAAATTTTCACCAACAACCATATGTCCAATTTCCGAGCCTATACCATTAAATCCACTATATACTTCACCATTTAAAATAATTCCCCCACCAATACCTGTTCCTAATGTAAGCATCAAGCTACTTTTACAATTCTTCATTGAGCCATTCTCATATTCCGCAAGTGCGGCCACCGTAGCATCATTATCTATATAAATTGGTTTATTAAGTGCATTTCCCAACATCTCTCTTAAATGTACATTCTTCCATCCAAGATTCACACAAAATATTACATTCCCATTTTTATCAGCTAAGCCCGGAATACCGATACCTATCGCCTTTATTCTTTTTAGTGGCATATTGAAATCCTCTAAAGTGTTTAAAACTAGAACTACCATATCCTCTATTATCTCATTGGGGTCCCTCCCCACTCTTGTAGCACATGATTTTTCATACTTTATGTTTCCTTGATCATCAACGATGCCAACTGCAATATTAGTGCCTCCTAAATCAATACCTATATACATATACTTCTTCCTTTCATAGCCTCTGCTACAGTTCTTTTATTTAATAAATATATATTCAATTTAAAACCATAAATTTCATTTAAAGGTATTCGCCATCAAACTAAAAAATAATTAAATTTTCATCGTTTTTATTCCAATATGCTTTGACATTATATTCATAAAGGATTAGAAAGATATCAATTTAAACAGTTTCAGACAGATTAGTAGTGAATATTTTTAAAATTGGTTTGGTTTTGTATATGAATAAATTATACCATATATACGTATTTTTACTTTGTAAATTTAAAAAAGAACCCAAGTAATTTTAAATTACTTGGGCTCTTTTTTAACAGATTTATATTTTGAATTATTTTTTTCATCCGGATTTATATATTCATAATCACCTACTTCATTTTTCCTGATTCCTAAAGATGCCATTTGTTTATTAGTAGTTTTAAGTTTATTAGCCATGTATCCACCTCTTTCTATAATATGGTTGCCATAAAAAAAATATTTATACGTTATTTTTATACAAGAACTGGAGTTAAATCATCTCCTGCGAAGCTGCAACATCTTCGCAGAAGATGCATTGACGACTTCAGAAGGAGATTTATACTCTCACTGAAGTTTTCTATTTGTTAGGGCATATAACTCCCTATTGTAGAAGTGGGAGACTATCTTTTTGAAATGTCGTTAAAATCACTTCGCATATTTCATCTGAATTTAGGTAATTATAATATTAAAATAAATTTAAAAAATAAATATAAATGTGAAAGGTGGTGTTTTATATGGGAGTTTTACGTTGGATAGGCGGAATAGTAGTATTCTTTTGGGCATTAGGGCTTATATTTAGAGTTGGTGGCAGTATGATCCATATATTACTTCTAATAGCTGCAATTGTATTCATCGTGGATATGCTTTCAGGAAAAAGAAGAACCTAGGGACATATCCTATTGGATTCATGAGAAAAAATAATGCTACACAGGATATCTATTGTTAAATATCCTGTGTAACATTATTTTTTCGCCTTTTTTGCTATTCCAGCATATAAATATTCTAGGTGATTCGTATTAACGTCTCCCATTTTTAATATATCTATTCTACTTTTAGCCTTATCTAGAACTTCCTTTGCTTCATCAAAGTCCAGTTGCTTTATGCAAGAACTTGCATATTCTAGTAAATAATCAATTTTTATAACTACTTTTGCTAAGTCTTCCTTATCCTCATTTATCAAATTAATTAATATAGAATATATTTGGGGAGAAGCCGTTCCCTTATAATTATATAAAAGATCATTATTTTTACTGCTTTTTTTTGTCATATCTAACACCTCTTTATTTTTTAAAGTTTTATATTTAACATTACTTTTAAAGACATTTCAGAAGGAAAGTCTCCCAGTTCTATATTGCAGAGCTCCGCAGGAGATGATTCACCATATTAACTACATATGAATATATGCCTTTTAAAGGTCCCTTTAGACACTGTACACCGATCATCTATGTGAAAACCAACGGAAGTAATTTCCTCTTCCATATCATCAAAAGTAATTATTACCATTCTATCAGCTATTCTACGAGTGCTACTTATAATAGCTAGCTGTTCCTCGGTCGTAATTTGAGTAAATATACCATAAGGAAGATCAACTATGGCCACATTAAATTTATTCGCAATATCATTCATATCACAAATAGTTATTACATCATCATATCCAAAATACCGGAGGTTTGCCTTTGCATTTTCACCAATGTATGGATTTATCTCATAACCTTTAATATTAATATCCATTGAAATAGCTTCAATTAGTACCGTCCCAATGCCACAACATGGATCTACAACGCTGCAATTTAGATTATTAGCTACAGCTATATTAACAAGGGCCCGACATACATTCACCTTTAGTGCATTTGAATAAGAAAAAGGTTTTTTATTGTGCAATAGCCATTCAGAAGCATTGCTCTCACATTCACCAAATATCCATTTGTTAGCTATTTTTGTTATGCCAAAGATAATTCCGGGATTTTTCATTTCAGCTTCTCCTAGTATATTAAAGCCTATTTCGAACTCAATCCTACGCCTCTCATGAAAACCAATATTTTCATCAGTCGCATTGATATAAGCAACTTTATAATTTATTCCGGTAAGTTTATCCATAACAATTTGATCGATAATCTGTTTCATTGTTTCTCCGGTATACATTATAGAAATGCATTTTTTTATAAAAGGACTTCTAGATGGATCCACATAAATATCAGAAAACAAGTGCTTTTCATCAAGGTGTTTATTAAAGAGGCACTTTATTTCCATTTTGCATAGGCTTTCTTCATCACTCGAATAATTAGTTGTGTATAAATACTTCTTTTCATTTTGTGGTAGCTGAAACATTAAAGCACATCCTTTTAAATTATATTGATAGCTTTTAAAAATCCATCAACTTTTTTTTCGTAATCATCTTTGTTCTTCCAATACGCCTCGGCATGGCCTGCACTCGGTGCAATATATATATCTTTGTAGCCCTTCTTTACTGAGTACATTTGGTTACACATAAAAGTAGGTACATAGTCATCTTCTTCACCATGAATAAACAATATCGGAGTTTTCACATTAGGTAAAGTAGTTATAGGTGATACATCTTTGAAGTCCCATCCAACTCGAATTTTGCTGATTTTACTTGATAATTTTATGAGTGGAAATCTCTTTATACCGTAATCTTTTTCTAATCTGTGTTTAAATAAATCTTCTGCATCAGAATATCCACAGTCATCTATACAAAACTTAATTCTATCATCTATTGCAATATTTTGAAGAACTATGCCGGCACCCATGGACTCGCCATGTAATCCGACGATGATATCATTTCCTAATTTATTAAACAGCCAATCGGTGCATTTTTTTAAATCAAACTTTTCATAATAACCAAAAGAAGTATTTTTCCCACCACTTAGACCGTGATTTCTATGATCATAAATAAAGATAGCAAAACCTCTTTTTAAAAACATATCCATATATTTAACAGAGCCATACAAACTCCAAGTTATTCCGTGACACAATATTATAGTTCTTTTTGCATTGTTATTTGGAAAGAAGAAACCATGAATTTTATAACCATACTGGGAATCGAGATATACTTCTTGTTTTTCCAAATTATCAAATTTTTCTATTTCTATTTTCCCTTGTTCTACTTCGTGATCATAGGTAAAATTATATTTTGCAACCCTAGGATATATAATTATACTAGAAAAGTGCCACCCTATAATAAAAATAGTAATAATAATTAAAATTGATATAAATAATGCTATATTTATCATGATAATCCCTCCTCTAAAAAAAAAGACCCTTGTATTTTATCATAAGGGCCATTCAAAATACACAATAAGTTGTAATACTAAGATTTCTTTCTAACCTTCAAAACATATATCATGCAAGCAATCCCAGCTAAGATTAATACAGCATAAATCCAAAAGGTTAATGTCATAAAAATATATTCTGATTCGAAATAAATTACAGTAGAGCTTAGAGCAGGGACTACTAATGAATCACCTTTAAATTGTTTTATAGTTTTAACACCTGCTTGTTCTCCATCTACAACAATATTCCACGTGCCTTTCTTAGATAATTTAATGGTTGTGTCTTCTCTATTTGCATTAAAAGCTACTACAATATTCGCCCAAGTATCCATATTTGCACTGTAGTTCATTTCGTATGCTACCACATTTTCAGGGACTGTTAAAAAATTCAAGTTTTTCTTAATCATATCCGCTGAAGACATTCTGAAGGCCGGATGTGCTTTTCTTAACTCTATTAAACCTTTGAAATAATTAACAGTGTTGATGTTTTCTGATTTTCGAGTCCAATCAAGTTTATTTACACTATCAGGAGACTTATAGGAGTTGTTATCGCCACCTTTAGTTCTCAAAAATTCCTGTCCTGATTGAAAGAATGGAATACCTTGGGAAGTAAGAATTATAGCATCTGCCATTTTGTGCATTTTTAATCTTGCTTCATCATTATCTTTTGGGTTTGTTAAAATAAGTTTATCCCATAATGTATTATTATTGTGAGATTCAGCATAAGTAATAGATTGTACAGGGTCAACTTTTTCCCAAGTTTTTATACCACTTGAGTAATCTATACCTCCGACTATTCCTTTTTTAATGTCTGTCTCCGCATTAGTTTTACCGTTAATAAAGCCCTTTGATTTTACTTCGAATACGCTACCTTTTATTCCATCTTTCATTTTATCATTGAAATGTGATATTCCAGGCATTTTACTCGCATTTTTCTGTATTGCCGCTTTATCTTCTGAAAGAGTAGTCCCAATATTAGAGCTCTCTCCGATAATGAGAATCGAAGGATCTATATTATTTAATTTTTTTCTAACTTCATTCATTGTATTTATATCAATGAGCCCCATATTATCGAATTTAAATCCATCTATATTATATTCTTTTGCCCAATACATTACGGAATCTACAATAAACTTTCTTGTCATTGCATTTTCTGAAGCAAGGGTATTCCCATACCCACTTTCATCTGTGTTGCTACCATCTTTATCGTATCTATAATAATATCCTGGTACTAATTTATTGAAATTAGAATCATAGCTATTGTACATGTGATTATAAACTACATCCATGGTTACCCTTAATCCGTTATCATGAAGAGATTGTACTGCTTGTTTCAATTCTTTAACTCTAGTGATAGGATTGTATGGATCTGTTGAATAACTTCCTTCAGGTGCATTATAATTTTTAGGATTGTAACCCCAGTTAAATTGTGGCTTTTTTGAAGTCTCATCCACACTAGCATAATCAAACATTGGCATAAACTCCACATGCGTTACCCCTAGGTCTTTTATATAATCAACACCCGTCTTGGTACCATCTGTTCCCTTTGTCCCTGTTTCAGTAAACGCTAAAAATTTACCTTTGTTTTCCATACCACTATTTTGGTCTATAGAAAAGTCTCTAACATGTAGTTCGTATATAATTGCATCATTTAGATTTGTGAAATTAGGTTTTTCACTTGGCTTCCATTTTTCAGGAGTTGTTTCCTTTAAGTCAATTACAGCGCCCTTATCTCCATTTACAGACACAGAACGAGCATAAGGATCTACAGCCTCGTTCCAAACCCCTGCAATATTGACCTTATAAGTATAAAATATATCCTTTTGATCTCCATTTAAGTCAAAGGTCCAAGTGCCTTTGACGCTTTTTTTCATGCTAGATTCATTACCAATTTTATCATCCCATTTTTTATAAGTTACAATCTTTACCTCGGTTGCAGTTGGTGCCCATACTCTAAAGCTTGTTTTATTGGTAGAATAAGTATTACCTAAATCATTTCCTTCATAATAAAACATTTTTTCAAAACCAGCACTTCCCATTACATCCCCAATCACTACGTCCTTTTCCGGAAAACCTTCCTTAGAAACCGTAAGTTTTTGACTTAGTTTAACATTTTCACTAAGCTCTATCTTCGCAACTGTTGTAGTACCATCTTTTACTTCATTACTTGTTACTTCTTTTATTTTTACAGACTTACCATCGGCCTTAACTATAATGCCTTCAGTACTTTGTGCGATAAATTTAAATGCTAAGCTTGTTTCTATGCTTATGCTATTCAAGTCATCTAATTTTGCAGCTATAAATTTACCTGACTTATCTAAATTATTTCCAGCAGGTACGACCACCTTGGGAGCACCCGCTTTAGCTTCAGCTACTGAATAGTATACTTTAGAGTCGCCTCCATTGATCCAAACTTCCCGAGCACCATCATTGAATTTCTCAATAAATCTATTCTCATCAGTGTCCTTTTCCCCTTTGTCTGTGCGTACTATAAACCCCACTTTATCATCGAATTTATCATCGAATTTAACTTCACATATCTCACCAAATGCATCCTTGCCAGCGACATCGAACTTACTTCCCTCTTCATCATCAGTCAACAACCACATGTTCCATTTTAAATCACTGCTTGGATTTTTAGCATAATGAACAATTATCTTCATATTACCGCTTTTAGCAAAAGTATCCATGCTTGGGAACAGAAAAAACAATTCTGTTATAACTAAAATAGCTGCAAGAAAAATGCTAAATGCCTTACTCTTGTTACTCTGAATATCAAAGTTCATAAATTTCTCCTCTAAAAAAATTATGGTCATCTAATCTATGTACTATCACTTACTATATAAACATTTTTAACCTTAATCCATTATATAATTTTAGAAAGATATATACAAGTAATTTATTAATCTCTTAAATCATCTTCTGCGAAGCTACAATAGCTCCGCAGGAGATGGTTTACGACTGCGGAAGGGAATGTATCCTATTCCACAAGTGAAAAACCGTACACTTTATCTCCCGTGTACGGTTTTCATTAGTTTTATTTGTAACATCATCTAAATAAAAAGACGTTTACTTAAATCATCTCCTGCGGAGCTACCTATTTTCATTTCTTATAGCTGCATAATTAATCTTGGCTTTCTGAGAATACCTTGTTAATAATATCTACTCTGGAACTACCTATTATATTAGATATTTTTAAAGATATATTACCATCCTTATAAATTCTATCCTCATTTGCATTAACTAATACCATTATTTTTTCTTTTAACTTTTCATATGATATAACATCATCCAAATAAAAATCCACTAAATCCTTCAAACATGATGCTAATGCTTTTGGGTCCTTATAAACTTTTCTCATACTGTACTCCTTATTATTCATTTTAATGTGTATCTTCTTATTATAGCCTAATATCTTTAAAATTTAAAGATATGTTGAAGGAATTGTAGCTACTTTCTATATAATTACCTTGGGAAATGTATTGTTTACAATTTTAACCAAAGAAATTTTACTAATATTAGGCAAGTATGATGTAATTGCTAATTGGAGGTATTTTATGATATTTTATTTTTCAGGAACTGGTAATTCACTTTATATTGCTAAAAGCATAGCAATGCAAAATAACGAAAATCTAATTTCCATAGCAGCTACTATGAAGAAAGATAACGAATCCTATGAATACACATTAAAAGATAGCATCCTAAAATTAGAGTTAATGATATGATAATAAATTAACTCTAAAAAACCCTCAATAATTTTATATTGAGGGTTTTTTAGAGTTAAGCATGAATGGAACTAGATTTACTACTTGACTATTATTCAGCCATCTCTAAAGCTATTTTCATCATATTAGTAAAGGCTTCTTGTCTTTCTTGAGACGTAGTCACCTCATGAGTTACTAAATTATCAGAGACTGTTAATAAACAAGATGCTTTCTTCCCCAATATATTTGCATTATGGAATAGAGCAAATGATTCCATTTCTACGCAAGTACAACCGTACTTTTCATAAATATCCTTATACTCATCAAAATTTTCACGATAAAATACATCCGATGAGTGAACTCTATTTTTATGAATTTTTATGCCTAAATCCTCTGCCGTTTTCTCTAACTTACTATTTAAAACAGATGATGCAGCAATTGTATCGGATTCATATCCACTTTGAGTTTTTGCATAAGTGGATTCACTCCAAGCCTCAGTGCAAAGTACTACATCATATAAGTTTAAATCAGCAGTGTAAGCACCACATGAACCAATTCGTATAATATTTTCTACACCATAAAAATTAAATAATTCATATGAGTAGATACCAATACTAGGCATACCCATGCCACTAGCCATTACAGAAATTTTACGTCCTTTATATGTACCCGTGTATCCAAATATATTTCGTACGTTATTAAATTTGGATACATTTTGTAAAAATGTTTCTGCAATAAATTGTGCCCGTAATGGATCCCCCGGCATTAAGACTGTTTTTGCAATAATTCCTTCTTCTTTTACTTCAATATGCGCTGTTGGTATCATATTGAAACCTCCTTATACTTATATTTATTTTTTGAAATATAGTGAATTGTATTCCTACTAATAACAATTAAGGTACATTCATATTATACCAAATTAAAAGTATAAAAAAATGCTATATGCTATTTATTTGACAATATTTTTGATTTAATTTACAAACTCAAGCATATCTAATATATAGATTGTTATTTCGGCTTTTTTACAATATTAATTATTAATGTAGGTTTACATTTTTGTAGGTTTACATAATTACAATTATGTAAACCTATTTTCGTTATATCTCAAATTCTTTTTATTTATTAATTTTTATAATATTAATAATTATTCGTGTATGATATAATTGTATGATAATTAAAATGAATTCTAATTGTTTAGACAATTTAAAATTATAGATTGGAGATATGATACTAATGCATAACGATAAAATTATATCAACTTTTATACCCTCAGTAGCTTCAATTTTACCTGAAACAAATAATGATATTTATTTTTTATTTTACAAGGATGAGTTATTAGTTAAATCTGACGCTAATAAAACAACAATACCTACAATTAGAGATCTAGTAGATTTAAAATTAAATAATATTCAATATCTTGGCTCCATAAATGGTGAAAATTGCTTTTGTGGAGAAATGAATAAAGATGCTATTATCCCAAACAGTATGTGTTTGCTCGACCTTAAATCTTTAACTCACCAGTTACCTAACGAAATGTTTTGGATAGCTGGGAGAGCTAAACAAATAGTAAGCTTTAATAATGATCATAAATATTGTGGCAGATGTGGCACATTAACTCAGAGCGTTGGTGGAGAAAGATCTAAAAAATGTTCCAAGTGTGGACTTGTAAATTACCCTAGGATTTGTCCAGCTATAATTGTAGCTGTTGTAAAAGATGGGAAATTACTTCTTGCTCATAATAATCAATTTCCGAAAGATTTATATAGTGTAGTTTCTGGTTTTGTAGAGGTTGGAGAGACTTTTGAGGAGTGTGTTGTTCGCGAAGTTTGTGAAGAAACAGGCATTACTGTAAAAAATATAAAATATTTTGGAAATCAACCTTGGCCTTTTCCTAATTCTCTAATGATAGGATTTACTTGCGAATACGAAAGCGGAGAAATACAAGTAGACGGAAAAGAAATTGGGCATGCTAAATGGTATAGTTCTACTGAACTACCTTTAACACCTGATAGTATAAGCATAGCTAAAAAATTGATTGACTGGTTTACTGAAAACAATTAAATCAGAGAATATATATACTAATACACAAACAAATAGAAGTTAGAATCCTTAATTCACAACGAATTAGATTCTAACTTCTATTTGTTCTTAATATATTTAACAATATTTTTTCTCCTTAAACTATATTTTCTTTTTAAATTTTAATCAATAAATCAGTATAGTGTTACAATTTTAATACTTAATTTATTACGGTTAAACTTAACTTTTGTATTCCTAAGTAATTTATAAAATGGCTTCCTAGCCGATTGCAATGGCAATCATCTTTGAATTCTTAGTTTACGTATAGTTTCTATATATTTTTTATGACCTCTCCCCACTCTATTATATTTTATTGGGGGTATCAAGTTTGTTTAAAGATTTTACTAAATATATGATAAGTTGCGCTTCTTATATTTATAATATAACATGATAATTATAATTTGTCAATAGTTATTATTAATCAACAAAGGAAATTTTATAATTCCAATCCATAATTTTGTGGTATAATTTTATGTATATGAAAGAAAATAACAAGTCACTGATTTCGAGAATATTTTCTTGAATTGCTTATAAAATAACAATGAAAAGAGGTTTAATGATGAATAAAAAAGAGTTGGCAAACATAAGAAAAGGGTTTAAATTAGATAGTGGCATGATGAAAATCCAGGAGATTTATAGTGTTTATCTAAAAAAAGATAATGTACGAATTGATTATGAGCCAGTTATTCATTCAGAATTTGATTACTTTGATAGAATGGATATGGATAAAAAAGAGTTGTTCTTAGGTAATTTTAAGAAAGTTCTTACCGGTGCTATTGATACTAAAATTTTCGAGTTGAATGTTCAAAATATAGAAGAAGAAAATAATACTCAAGAAATTTTAGGTGGTGCTTTAAAATCAAGTGATAAAAATGAAATTCAAAGCTACATTAATAAGCTTATTGAAAAGATTGCGGCTAACTATAAATATGAAACTGATGTGGTGGTTACTTTCATTAAAGCTGAATACTGGCTAGGCTCTAGCCACAAAAATATGGATGCAAATGAAAGTATCGATGATGCTGTCCAAGCCTTTAACTTTATCCTAGCAAGTGTAAACAAAATAGATATTCCAAAGAGAACCCTAAAATTCGACTACACTGATAAGGAATTTAAAGCAAATTCAGCCCTAGATTCGGTTATTAATCTTAATGCCCCCTTGGAAGGCTTTATGTTTCCTAGCCTAACTAATGGGTATTCAGATATTAATAAAATTTTATATTACGCCTCAAAACCTAAGGAATTAAACACAGACTTTATTGAAAATGTTCTTAACTGTGCTTTTAAATTTACTGCTGAAGATGAAAAAAATTGCTTTAGTGATATATTAAAATCTATAATTGGAGATAAAATAAAACCTGAACTTATGCAAGATATTTATGCGAACATCCACGAATTTGCGGAGCAAGCTGACGAAGGTGAAACTCCTACTCTTTGCGCTAAAGATATTAAAAATATCCTTAATAATTCTGGTGCAGAGATTATATGCGATATAGAAACTGCTTTTGAGGAAACTTGTGGTAGCGAATATGATTTTAAGATAAACAATATTGTACCTGAATTTAATGCAAAATCCATTAAAATTACTAGTGAAATTGCAAATATTACTTTAACACCTAAGGAACTAAATTCAATTAAACAAGTAAAAAATAAGGACGGTAGAAGATGTCTACTTATTGAAATTGATGAGGATATTGTTATAGAAGGCTTTAAATTAGAAACTGAAGAGTTTTAAATTCTAACCCTCATAATAAAAGGAGAATATTAGTGCATCTTAGATGACACTAATATTCTCCTTTTATTCTATATTTGTTCTTAGGCCTACCAACTTTACCGTATTCCATTTCAACTACAAGTTTTTGTTCTTTCTCTAAATAATCTAAGTATCTTCTAGCAGTTATTCTAGAAACTCCGATATTTTTTGCCATCTGTTCTGATGTAAAAGAATTATCTTTCATGTTAGATATACCCACTAAAACTTTTTCGTAGGTGTATTGATTAAATCCCTTAATGTCACCAATATTCCCATCATATTCTATCACATGTCTATTCTCTTTTATGGTATATTTATCAATAGCTCCTTGCTCCATACTATCAAAGTTTTTAAAACTATTCTTTCTACTTTTAAATTGAAGAAGTGCTTCTTTAAATCTATTGAATATAAAGGGTTTAACTAAATAATCTACTGCACCATATCGAAAGGCTTCTTCAACCGTTTCTGTGTTCCTATCTGCTGTGATTAATATAACATCACATTTAAAATTTTGGAGTCGTATCCACTTTAATAAATCTATACCCTTCCCTTGAGGAAAAAAAACATCTAATAATATTAATTCAGGTTTCCCTCTTAATACAACTTCTTTTGCTTTTTCAATCGAGTTAACGCTATCATATAGTGTAAATCCCTCTATCTTTTTTAAAAATTTTTCGTTGATTTTTGCCACCATTGGGTCATCTTCAACAATAAGAACCTTAATCATATCATCTACCCCCTTTTCATCGGTATAAAAATATCCCATATAGTTCCATTTTCTTGCAGAATATTTATATCTCCACCAGCATAATCTATTATTTGCTTTACAATACTAAGCCCAAATCCTCTATTTCCAACTTTAGTTGTAAATCCGCGAACAAAAACACTATCCATTATATTTTCACTAATTCCAGGCCCATTATCCTGAATCCTTATTCTAAGTGCTTCATTAGTAGAATTTAATCTTATAAATATCCTACCATTTTCAAATTTCACTAATTCTTCAATAGAATTTTCTATTAAGTTTCCAATAACAGAGCAAATTTCATCTACTGTTATGTTTTCAGGAATTTTATCTATATAAGAATTTGAATCAATTTCTAAAGAAATCTTTGCTTCTGTTGCCTTGCTATATTTAGCAAGTAAGATCCCTGCTATGTGCGCATTCTTAATTTTTTTATTGAGAATATCAGAAACTTCGCCTCGTAGCTTCGATATATGACAAATATATTCAATTACCTCATCATATTCTTCTAATTGTATAAGTCCTGAAATAGTGTGAAGTTTGTTCATAAACTCGTGATTTTGTGCTCTTAAGGCACAGGTCATTTTTTTAATTCCCGTTAATTCTTCTGCCATATTCTTAACTTCTGTTAAGTCCTGAAAACTGGATACAACACCTATAATCTCTTCTCTATAATTTTTTAATAAGGTATGACTGCACATAAGGGTTCTATTCTGGCGTATTTTAATTTCTTGATTATATACCCCTTCATGAGTCCTCAATACTTCCATCATTTCATCTGTATAATTAAAGTTAAAATTAACAATCTTTTTACCTATATCCTCATCTTCTAGTTGTAATATTTCCTTAGCTATTTTATTAAAGAGTATTACTTTACCATCTTTATCAATAGCTAGAATTCCATTTTTAAGATTCTGCAAAATTAAGTCTCTCTGACCTAATAGAAGTGCAATTTCCTTTGGCTCTAGACCAAATATGCTCTTTTTTATTCTATTTGATAAAATGGCTGCGGCAATTATACCCATTAAAAGTCCACCTACTAAAGCTATCTTTAAACAAAATAAATGAAAGCTAAGTTCAGCATACACGGTATCGGTTAATAGACCCACTAAAACTGCTCCTACTTGTTCTCCTTTATAATATATGGGTACGAAGGCTCTTATTGCAGAAATCAGCACATTCCTGTCCTTAGATACATAAGACTCACCCTTTGCAATTACCCGTTCTTCTCCACCATCAGCATATTTTTTGCCTAGCGAATTTCCAAAGGGATAAGAATATTTTATTCCCTTCATATCCATAACAATAATATATTTAAATCTAGTTTTATCTCTGAAACTTTCTATAGTCTTTTGAACAGTTCCATAATCATTTGAGGTTGCTAAAGTTTCTTCAATTATATCAATAGAAGCAATAGTTACAGCTAAATCCATAGCATTATTTCCCATTTGAGTTTCCACAGAATTTCGTGCTTGGTAATAAGTAACAACTCCTATACTACCGATCACGATAAATATTATAATGCTCATAAATATTGTTAATCTATACTGTAATTTCAATAACACTCCACCTCATATTGTCATTTTTTAACTTTTGCTTTATTTAACCCATCCTTAATTGCTTTTATGAGCCCATCACTCGTATATGTAGCTCCTGCCACAACCTCAACCTCTGAACTATTGGCTTTAATGACTCTCACTGGGATCTTTTCATAAACTATATTAGCTATTATTGGTATTTCTTGTTGCTCCAATATCTTAATTTCTTTTATTTCATATTTGTCAGTTGCTATTTGTACTTTTATAGGCCCAATATGTCCTTCTGCATTTCCCTCATAGATTCCTTCTTTATAAATTATATTTTTAGAACCACAAGACACTAGGCTAATTGCTAAAACTATTATTAAAGTTAGTCCTAATAATTTTTTCAAATAAGTCCCCCCTCTTGTTATTAGAGCTTTCACGGAAACTCCTTAGCTCCTGTGATTACTCATTTTTAGTATCATTAATTTTTGTTGATTCCCCCACTTTTTTTGCATAAAACACTTGACAAGCCTGTAAAATTTTGCGGTCCTCCTCTTAAAGACATGTTTTAATAGGAGGATTATTTTATGCTTAAAAATTGGAGCTCTCATGCTGATTATCAGCAATTTATTATTTTAAATCTCTCATGTTTCTACAAAGCTTTTCCTAAAAAAATTATAGAACTTGAACCTTCTATCTCTAAGTTGTATTGCTTAGACTTAGATATTCTTAGAGAGATATTAAAACCTTATTATTCTAATATTGGTAGACCTGCAACTCTTCAACCTGAGATATTTCGTTCATTTTCTTTAATGCTTTTTCAAAAGGAAACAAGCATTACCAACTGGGTTAAAAAGATTCATGCCTGTGAGTTACTTGCAACCTGTATAGGCTGCACTAAAAATAATGTCCCATCACTTGGTGCTCATTATGATTTTATCTCTAGATTATGGCTTTCAAATCTGTCTACCGACAGGGTAAACCTAAAAAAAATATATTCGTATAAGAAGAAACCCTCTAAAATTAAGGCACCCGGGAAAAATAAAAAGCTTCCTAATAAAAAAACTGGTGTTGTTAAGAGAATTTCAGATTTTTTTGAAGCTGGTCGCTCATTTTCCCTAAGAGCCGAAAGGCTGCTTCAAAAAATATTCTCATTAGTTGCTGTAGAACCCTCTTTTAATCTTAACTTAATAGAAAAAGATAACCTTACAGTTGGCGGCGATGGTACTTGTGTTCACTGTAAGTCTTCTTACTATGGTTCTAAAGTTTGTGACTGCCGTGAAAATGGAATTTACGATTGCAAATGCCCTCGTAGACTTTCTGACATAAATGCTAATTGGGGTTGGGACAGCCATGAAAATCGTTGGTTTTATGGCTACACTCTCTATGCTTTATCTGTCTATAATAAAAAATATAAGATAGATCTACCTATTTATCTACGATTTGTAGAGGCAAGCAGACACGACAGTGTCACTGGAATAGTAGCATTAGCTGAATTTAGAGAACTGTTACCGCAGTTCACTATATCAAATTATGTTCTTGACTCAGCTAATGATAACTACCCTACATATGAATTATGTTCTAAATGGAACATTAATCCCTTTATTGATCTGAACTCCAAAAACAAAGGAAATTCAAAATATCCAGTTACTCTAGATATTAATGAAAAAGGATTTCCTATCTGTATTGGTGGCCATGAAATGGTCTATAACGGTTATGAAAAAAGTCGTTCACGCCTTAAATGGCGTTGCCCTTTAGTTTTAAAAAAGGTTGCTAGTTGCTCTTGCTGTGAACAGTGCTCACCTTCACCTTATGGGCGAGTAATCTACACTAAACCATCATGGGATTTGCGGTTGTTTACTCCTGTGCCTCGCGGCTCAAAACAATGGAAAACTATTTATAAAACTAGAACCTGCTCAGAACGTATAAACAATCGTATTCTAAATGATTATAAAATTCATACTTTACGAATACATGGTAAAAAACGTTATTCATTTATGACTATGATTGCTGGAATTAATATTCATCTAGATGCAAGACTTAAAGTTTCAGGTTTTAGTATTTTAAATTTATTAGAGTAGCTGTTTGACAATTAAGTACTTTTTTCTGAAAATTCCTGCATCGTGTAGGCTTGTTTGCTATACCTATTTTTATTCCTAACTGCTCTCTGAACATAAAATTTATAGCACTATAATGACTCTATACATAATTAAGTTTTACATATTAGTTTCCGTGACTACTCTATTACCCTTGACCTTCTCTGGAGTAAATATCGGTTATTATAATAAAATCGATTTTGAGCTTCTTCTCATTTCAAGTATACCATTTACTAGTCCATTATAAAACTCTTGAGAATTATTTTAATATTTTTATATCCAAGGACAAAATATCCCCTCTAAAATGTCGATTATAATAAAGAAAAATAAGCCAATTATACTTAGAATTAAAATTCCTGAGTACATTTGTATATAGTTAATTCTCATCCATGAATCCATAATAAAATATCCCATGCCGTATTCAGTCCCGAAATTTTCAGTAAAAAATAAAACCGATATTGCTGTGCCTATGCCTATCCTAAGAGATGTTAATATAGCTTTAAGAATTCCTGGAAAAACAATTTCTTTTATTATTTGAAAATTCGTTGCTCCCAATGAATACATAGGATAAAAAACATCTTCAGGAATATTTTTCACTTCATCTCGTATATTAACTACTACGGGAAAAAAGGTAATTAAAAATATCATAACTATTTTTGTCAAATCTCCTAACCCAAAAATAAGCATTACTATAGGAAGTAATGCAATCTTGGGTATTGGATAATTAAAATATATAATTGGTGAAAATATTAAATCAATTTTTTTAAAGTATCCCATTAAAATACCCACTGGCACACCTATTGCCAATGTAAATAATATACCTACCATAATTCTATTAAAACTGTAAATAACATGGATTGAAATATCCTTATGAAAAGTTCTAAATATATTTATAACTATTGCATATGGTGGTGGAAATAAAGGCTTACTAATAATCATTGCTATTATTTGCCATAAACTAAAAATAATGATAAAAGCAATAACAAAATTAATTATTTTATATTCTTTAAGTCTCATTACAATGCGTCCCCTTTAAGAATTTTTCTAAGTTTACTATTTACATGGATATATTCTAAATCTACCTCCGTAGTTACACGTCCAAACAATGGATTGCTTATAACTTCAACTATTTTTCCTGGAGACGATGAGATTACAGCTATGTCCTTCGCTAAATATATTGCTTCCTTAATATCATGGGTTACAAGGATGGTGGTAACCTTATGTTCTTCCCATACTTCTAAAAACAATTTTTGAACATCCTCCCTAGTCATAGCATCTAATGCAGAAAAAGATTCATCCATTAAAAGTAAATCTGGTTTTAATAATAGAGCTCTAGCCAGGGAAACTCTCTGCATTTGTCCCCCACTTAGCTGACTGGGGTACCTTTTAACAAAGTCTTCAAGCTTTAACTCTTTTAGAATTTTTTTATAAAATTCTATATCTATATTCACCTTGCCATCTTTAATTTTAGTTGAAAGAAATATGTTTTCTTCTACGTTTTTCCATTTAACTAGTCCGTAATTCTGAGGTATTAACCCAATTCTATGATTTTTAGGATCTACTGTTTTTCCATCTATTAAAACTTCACCTTCATAGTCTACAATAATTCCTGCTAAAACTTTTAATAAGGTTGATTTGCCTCCCCCTGAGGGGCCAATTACAGCACATATTTCCCCCTTTTTCACTGTTAAATTTGCATTTTCTATCGCCTTTACATTTTTGTCTACATTTTTATAACAAACATTTAAATTATTTATTTTTATCATTTATTTCCACTCCACTCATGACATAAATCACTATCTATATCTAAGTTTTCAAGAATCCTCCCCACAGTGATATTTATAATATCGTCAATGGTTTTAGGCTTTTGATAAAAAGCTGGCATAGGCGGTATTATTCTAACATTTAAATCACTTAAAAAAAGCATGTTCTGAAGGTGAATAGAACTTAGAGGAGTTTCTCTTGGAATCAAAATCAACTTTCTTTTTTCTTTAATAATTACATCCGCAGCTCTTATTAGTAAATTATCGGAAGTACCACTTCGTATTTTTGAAAGGGTTCCCATTGAGCATGGCACAATTACCATTCCATCAGTCTTAAAGGAACCGCTTGCTATAGAGGAAAACATATCGTCTATTTCACATAGTTTAAGCGTTCCTTTGGTTTTATTCATATTTTGGAGCCATTCCTCAAAATTAATTTCAACCTCATATTCTAAAACCTTTTTACCATTATCTGTAATAACCAAATAAACTTCATTATCTTTTTCTATTAGTTCTTCTATAAGTCGTACACCGTAAATGCTACCACTAGCTCCAGTAATCCCTACTATATATCTTCCCAAATAAATCACCTCTTAATTATAATATATAAACATATCTAATACAGTAAAAACAAATATCAAAACACTTACAACTTGGTTTATGTGATAAGAAGCAATTTTCATCTTCTTTTCGTTTGTTGGCGATACAATATAATGTTCTAATGCTAATAAAATAGCACTTATAAAAATACCAAATAAATATATAAGACCTGTATGCATTATAAAATATAAGCTAAATAAAAGTAAAATCATAATAAAGTGAAACAAGGTGGATATGTATAAAGCCCCCTTTAGGCCAAATTTAGCAGGTATAGAAAATAAACCTGCCTTTCTATCAAAGTCAATATCTTGAGTTGCATAAATTATATCAAACCCTGCTACCCATAGAGTAACTACAGCACCTAAAATAATTGGTGTGAGCGCAAATTTTCCTGTTACTGCAAGCCATGCTCCCACAGGAGCTCCTCCACAAGTAATACCTAGAATAATATGGCATATCCATGTAAATCTTTTAGTATAGGAATAAATTATAAAAAGAAAAAGCGCCACTGGTGATAATAGAAAACATAAATCATTTAATTCATAGGCTGCTAAAATAAAGATTGAAAAACACAGTATTATGATTCCCCAGACTTCATAAACCTTTACTATTCCTTTTGGCAAATGTCTACTTGCCGTTCTAGGATTCTTTTTATCAATATCTTTATCTACAATTCTATTGAGAGCATTAGCTCCATTGCGAGCTCCAATCAAAGCAATTAATATCCAAAATATTGTAGGACCTGAAGGTAACCCATCTGCTGCCCAAATCATTGCTATTAAAGCGAAAGGAAGTGAAAATAATGTATGCGAAAACATAACTAACTCTCCATATTTTTTAAGTTTCTTTAATACCATATTCCTTCCACCTCTTATCTACCATTTTCTTAATTTCATCCGACATTTCTATATCATCTGGCCAAGGTCTTAAATGTCCTTCTGTGGGCCATTTTTTTGTAGCATCTATACCTATTCTAGATCCATAATGAGGAGTATTTGATGCATGGTCTAGTGCATCTAAAGGTCCATCTGAAATTACTAGATCCCTCTTAGGGTCAATATTGTTAAATACTTTCCATGCAACGGTTGAAATATCATGTGGATCTATATTTTCATCTACAACTATAATCATTTTTGTATACATCATTTGTCCAAGACCCCATAGCGCATTCATAACTTTATGAGCATGCTTTGGATAGGCTTTCTTAATAGAAACAATTACACAATTATGAAATACTCCTTCTAAAGGGAAATTCATGTCTATTATTTCTGGGCATTGAACCTTTATTAGGGGTAAAAAAATCCGTTCTGTAGCTTTTCCTAGGTAACAATCTTCCATAGGAGGCTTACCTACAACGGTTGTAACATATACTGGATTCTTTTTTCTTGTAATCTTTTCAATATGAAACACGGGATACATATCTTCAAGAGAATAATATCCTGTATGGTCACCGAAGGGGCCTTCTAGTCTTTTTTCATCTAAGTCTACATATCCTTCTAGTACAAATTCAGCATTAGCAGGTACATAAATGTCATTGGTGATACATTTAACAATTTCTAAAGGTGATTTTCTAAGAAATCCTGCAAAAATCATTTCATCTATCATTTTTGGAAGTGGTGCAGTTGCTGCATATATAGTTGCCGGGTCACAGCCTATGGCTACAGATACAGGCATTTTCATTCCAAGCTTCCTATATTTTTCATATATCTCTTTGCCGTCTTTATGTAGATGCCAATGCATACCAGTGGTATTTTTATCATATACTTGAAGCCTATACATTCCAACGTTCTGCTGGTTAGTCTCTGGATCCTTTGTTATTACGAGTGGCAGTGTTATGTATCGTCCTCCATCTTTTGGCCAGCACTTTAATATTGGAAGTGTACTTAAATCCGCTTCCTCTATTATCTCTTGACAAGGTGCATTTTTGACTTTTTTAGGAAATACCCTTGCAAGCCTAGCAAGTTTTGGAATAGATTTTACCTTATTCATTAACGTTATGTAATTAGTAACGTCCATAAAATCCATTATAGTCTCCGCAATTTCATCAAGATCTTCCACTTCTAGTCCATAGTTAATTCTTTCGTAGCTTCCTAAAGAATTAATTAATACTGGGTAGTCAGAATTTTTCACATTCTTAAAAAGCAATGCGTTACCATTTTTTTTTGAAACCCTATCAGCTATCTCCGTAATTTCAAGATCACTATCTACTTCTATTTCAATTTCATCTAAAAGTTTTTTTTCTTTCAAATAATTTATAAAATCCTGTAAATCTTTATAAGCCATAAAATGACTCCTTTCTAGAATTCATTAAGAATTCCGAGTTAATAATTTTTGTGTGATATCTTTAATTATTTCTTTACTTTCACAATCAGGTAATTTTTCTATATACTCAAAAGCTTTTTTAGTATATTTATTCGCTAAGTTTTGAGCTTTATCTATTCCTTTGTATTTATTAACTAATATAGTTATTTCGCGTACATCTTCATCACTTAATGAAGAGTTATCTAAAATAGTAGCAATCCTATTTTCTTTGTCCCCTACCATAGCATATATTAGGGGTAGTGTATAATACCCTTTTATTAAATCACTTTGAGGATTTTTCCCTAGTTTATTAGCATCTCCACTGTAATCCAGCGAATCATCTATAATTTGGAAAGCCATTCCAATATAGTAACCAACTCTTCCGAGTAATTTTGAAGTTTTCTCACTACAGTTAGATTCCTTTGCACCAGTGTAAAAGCTGATAGCAAATAAAGCTGCTGTTTTTCCAGATATAATCTTTATATATTTTTTAAGGCTTGTGTTTCTTGCGTATCTTATATTGTATTGTCTTATTTCCCCTATACATATTTTAGATATAGCCTTTGAAATATCTCTTAAGTTTTCCGTAGAATAATCAAATCCAGATAGCATTATAAAACATTGACAAAATAAAAAATCACCTATATACACTGCATATTCTTTACTGTATTTATGTTGTATGGTTTCTGTGCCGCGCCTCAGTTTTGATTCATCTACAATATCGTCATGAACTAATGTTGCCATATGCATCATTTCAATGGCAGCCGCTAAATTATACATTTTATCACAGTTATACTCCCCGAATTTTGCTGCTAATAACAGAAAGGCAGGCCTTAACATCTTGCCTCCTGCGTCAACTAATGGAGAAATAGCTTCATCAAACTTTTTCTCACTAGATTTTACATTGTTCTTAATTATTTTCTGAATGCTTTTCAATTCCTCTGCAATATCAGGGTAATCACACCAAAACTTACTCATTTTATCACCTATGTCCAATTATTATTTTAAAATCTTTTTTTCATTTTATAACTATTAATTTCTTATTATAATTATTCCACTACAAAATCAAATGTCCTTTTAATTATTTTTAAAAGGACATTTGATTTATAAAATTCAATTTTTAATTATATAACTGTTGTTTAAATGTATAATTGTTAATCAACGTATAAATAAGATTTTTTAACAAATCCTATACGCTTCCAATATTTTTTAAGTACTGGTAATACATAGTAATCTAACCCGAAAGTACTTCCAGATCCACCTATAAGCGCGATTCCTGCACTTAAGTACCATAACATCTCAGTAGGAGCCATTCCTGAAGTCCAAATCATTATACCCATAGCAATTGACATAAGCGAAGCTAATGCTGTAAATAATCCAACTATCAATAATAATCCTACGCATATTTCTGCAATTACCATACCTGTTTGGAAAACTGAAGCTAAAGTCGTAAATCCACCGTCCCCTGTATAAAAGAAAGTATCCATAGACAATTTAACCATTTTCCCTATAAAACCTGGCACTGGCAAGGATGCCACTGCAGTCGTTGCAGCTTCTACTGCAGTCTTTGCTCCTTCTGCCGCAGCCGTTGCTGCAGTTGCTCCATCAACTACTGGAGCAGGTATTAAGAATATTTTTGAAGGATCGGCTATTATTTTAGGTAATTTTGCAAGCCCTTCTGATAACCACTTGTAACCAACGAATATTCTTAGTACTACTAGCCAAAAATTTGGAGATGACTTTGAAAAATGTCCACCTACAAGGCTTCTATTATCTTTAACATGGAAAAATTCATGCAATAAATATGAAAAGCATTTGTTAAACCCAGCAACCTGGATAAAGTACACAATATTTATAAAGTGTTTAACAAATAATGCGAAGAACCCAGATAAACTATAGAATTTTTTGCCGGATCCAATGCTTGCTAATCCATATTTACCACCTATGCATACCATTGCACCATGGAATGTAGGTTTATAAGATTTTTTTTCTAAGCCTAATATATCACTATAAACATTATGTGCAATTAATTCAGCAGATGCTTCTGCATTTTCAACCATCTGAGGAACAGGTCTTTCCTCACCTTCAGGAATAAAGAAGATATTATCACCAACAATATAAACATTTTTATAATCTAAAGATTGTAACTTGTCGTCAGTTACTATTCTTTTTCTACCCTTTTGCGCTATATCCATTTTACCGACAATATCTGAACCTTCAACACCAGCTGTCCAAATTACCGTGTAGGTATTAATGGTACCATTATTTCTTATTGTAGCACAATCTTTTGTAACTTCCGTAACACCGGCATTAGTTAGTACTTTAACTCCTAATTTGTTAAGTCTTTTCTTAGCTTTTGCAATTAACTTATCCGGAAAAGTAGGTAATATTTTAGGCAAGTCATCTACTAAATATAACGTTACCTCTTCTTCTCCTATGTAAAATTCCTTACATAATCTTTCTTTCCACTCCCCTAATTCACCCATCATTTCAACACCTGTGAACCCACCGCCAACAACAATAAACGTTAGCAGTTTTTGTCTTTCTGCTTTGTTTGGTTCTTTCACAGCTTTTCTGAACATTTGAAGGATATGCTCTTTTAAATTTACAGCATCTTCGTATGACCATAATTTGTGGCAGTATTCCTGCGCGCCGTTTATGCCAAAGTAAGTTGGCTTGGAGCCAGCACCAATAACTAGATAATCGTAATTATAGTTATTATTTTTAGATTTTAACACATTATTTTTAAAATCTAAATCTGTAATTTCGTCAAGTACAACCTCTACTTTTCTTTTTGCAAATATTTTTTTCAGATCAATTCTGATTGATTCTTCCGTTACCCTTCCAGCTGCCACTTCATGAAGTTCAGTAAGTAATGTATGGTATGGATTTTGATCTATAAGAGTAATTTCAACATTCTCATCTTTTTTAAACTTTTTAGCTAGTTTCTTCGCGGTTAATATTCCGCCATATCCGCCTCCAAGTATAGCTATTCTTTTCTTTTCACTCATACTATATCCCCTTCTGTTTAAAATTATTATTTTATAGGACTGTTTTTATAAAAATCATAGTTTATAAATATCAAACCATAGAATTATTAATACATTAGATTAAAATATATTACTTTATAAAAAATTAAATATGTTATTAACACTATCACCAAGTCTTTATTTATTTTGAACTTCCTTAGTTAAAATTTTATCATAATAATTTTAGCTAAGCAAATAAGAAAGCGATTTGTTCATTAATAATGTATTTTGTTAATTTAGTTCATGTATATGTTCCACGAGCTGGGTCTATAGCTGTTTACACTAGTTTAAATAAGTGTTATGATAACTGCGTTATTTACATTTCATTACAGCGCTTTATATTATTTTATCCATACTTCACTTTTTTTAAACTTTCTAAAATTATATTATTGGAGGCACTTTATGAAAAAATTTTTTTTAACACTTATGTTAGTATTAATAATGAGTATAAGCATCATTGGTTGTTCTAACAATCAAAAAAAAGATACAAGTTCACAATCCCTAAAGACTCTAACTATTGGTGTTATGCCTGATTTAGATTCCCTTCCACTTATTATAGCAGAGCACAATGGATATTTTAAGCAAGAAGGTTTCCAGGTAAAACTAGAGCATTTTAAAAGTGCATCGGATAGGGATACAGCTCTTCAAACCGGGAAAATTCATGGAGCAATATCTGATATGCTTTCGGTAGTATTTTTTAACGACAATAACTTTGATGTTAAAATCACATCAAAAACAGAAGGTAGCTTTAAATTGATCTCTGGAAAGAATTCTAATATTTCTAAAATTGAACAAGCTGATGGAAAATCCATAGGGATTTCTAAAAATACTATTATTGAATACTTAACAGATAGAATTATAGAAAGTTCAAACATAGATGTTAACTCACAAAAAAAAGTTGCAATACCAAAAATACCTACTCGCCTTGAGATGCTAACTAATGGTAAATTAGATATGGCTACATTACCAGAACCTCTTGCAAGTACTACGATTTCTGCAGGTGGCAAGATTTTGAGTAGTTCTGATAAACTAGGTATAAACCCTGGTGTAATGTTATTCACAAAAGATGCAGTATCCTCAAAATCTGAAGAGATAAAATCATTTTATAGAGCTTATAATAAAGCTGTTGAATACTTGAATAAAGAAAAACCTGAAAGCTATATTGATTTTGTAATTAAAGAAGCTGGCTTCCCTGATACAATAAAAAGCACACTAACTATTCCGAATTATTCAAAGGCTTCTATGCCACCAGAAAAAGAGTTACAGGAAGTTATGACTTGGCTTAAAGCAAAAAAACTAACTACTAATAATTACAAATTACAAGACTTATCAAATAGTTCATTTATTAAATAATATACCACTGTAATAATATATAACCTCTTTTTCACTTAGTGTAGAAAGAGGCTACATCACTAGTAAAGGAAGGTGCTTTAATATGAGTAGATTTTTTAACAACAATGAAATAGAATTATTAGCTCCTGCAGGAACTTTCGAAATTTTTGAAAAGGTTATTCACAGCGGTGCTGATGCTGTATATTTGGGCGGCAAAAAATTAAATATGCGTATGCATCGAAAAGATTACAACCTGTCAAATGATGAATTAGAAAAAGCAATCAATATTGCTCATTCTTTAAATAAAAAAGTTTATGTAACAGTAAACAATCTTTTTAGTCAGCAGGATTTAAAAGATGCGGTGGAATATCTAAAATTCTTAGAAAAAGCTGGACCAGATGCTTTAATTATTCAAGATTTTAGCATATTAGAGTTAATAAATAGTTTAAATTTAAACCTAACTATCCATTCATCTGTAATGATGAATGTTCACAACTTAGAGACTATTAAAGCACTTCGAGGTTGTGGAATTACTAGGATTGTTGCGTCCAGGGACATGGATTTACAAACCATAAAGAACTTGCATTACCAAACCGATATGGAATTCGAATATTTTGCTCATGGAGATATGTGCATTGCCCATGGTGCTCAATGTTTGTATAGTGGCATGCTTTTCGGAAAGAGTAGTAATCGAGGACTTTGCATGAAGCCCTGCCGTTGGAATTTTACAATGAAACAAGATGGTCTAGCTTATCCTACAGAATATCCAATGGCTGTAAAAGATATGTATATGTATGAACATCTACCTGAAATGATTGAGGCAGGTATCCTCTCCTTTAAAATAGAAGGAAGAATGAAAGATGCAGATTATCTAGTTACCATGATTAATTACTACAGCGATGCTATAAATAGATATATTGATGACCCTATTTGCTATGATAGAAAAAAAGATGCCCAAAGTATTTATGGAACCCGCATTAGAGACTTATCTACCTGCAGTGCCTTTGGAAACCCGGGGCTCTCAAATATCAATAGACGCTATGAAGGTACGGGGAAATTTTATAGCCATGGTAAAGTTTTTAGTAAGCCTGTAGAAGAAATCGAAATTAGTAAAGAAACGGTAGAACAAATCAAGACCCTTTTGAATGAAAAAACTTCTCTAACACAGAAACCTAATCTAAGTGTAAAAGTCAATTCCTATTCACAAGCTAAAGTCGCGATAGAGGTCGGTGTAGACGCGATTTATTTATCTGGAGAAGTTTTTGCGCCAAACCTTCCTTTTAGCAAGAGTGAAATACTTAAATTAACAAATGGAAAAGGAAATACAAAAATATATCTAGGCTTTCCAAAAATGATGTTTGAAGAGGATTTTTCAAAATACAATCATTTACTTGTGAAAAATAACTTAGGACTTGATGGCTTATTAGTAACCAATTTAGGAGCTATTCATAAATACAAATCTTTAGGACTTGAGCTTATTGGAGATTATTCCTTAAACATTTATAATCAATATGCGACTAGTTTCTATGAAAAGCAAGGTTTATCTGTTGCTACACTTTCTGTAGAGACCCCACTGCTAGACGCTAAACAGACCATTGCTAAATCACCAATTCCTATTGAAATCATAGTTCACGGCTCTCCAACAGTTATGTATATGGATCATAATTTATATGAGAATACAAAAGTCTTAGAGTTTGTGATATGCGAGAATAATTCTCACGTTGATAACAAGGTGTTAGTTTTAGTTGATGAAAAAAAACATGAACACCCAATATATCAAGATAACTATGGCAGGAATCATATGATGCTTTATAAAGAGCTTTGTTATCTTCCCTTTTTAAAAGAACTAAATGATATTGGTGTAAACCATTTTAGAATTGAAGCTTGTCATTATGATACTAATAATCTACGAAAAGTTTTAAGCATTTACAGAGAAGCCATTAATGACTTAAGCAAATGTGAAGAATTATTCCATTCCCTAAGTCCTAGTGATGCTGGATTTACCCTTGGAGCATTTCAATTTAATAATGAAGGCGGTTATAATAATGTGTAATTATATAGGTCCTGAAAAAATTATTCAAAAGAAAAAAGAATTCCTTTTTCCCTGTTCGCAGCATTTTTATAAAAACCCACCTCAGATTACACGTGGAGAAATGCAGTATTTATTTGATTCAGAAGGTAAAAAATATCTCGATTTTTTTGCAGGAGTTTCTGTTGTTAATTGCGGTCATTGTAACCCTGAAATTTTAGATGCAACAATAGAACAAATGAAAACCCTTCAACATACAAGTACTATATATTTAACACAGCCAATAGTTGATCTAGCTGAAAAGCTTTCATCTGTATTACCTGGGGATGTTAATCATTCGTTCTTCTGCTGTACGGGCTCAGAAGCTAATGAAGGTGCTCTTTTACTTGCTAGACTTTACACAGGCAGAAATGAATTTATTTCATTGAATAATAGCTTACATGGTAGAACTTATTTAACTATGAGTGTTACAGGAATACCTATGTGGAGAGCAGATCCTACGCTTTCTGATTGTGTTACCTTTGCCCCCAATACTTATGCTAAAGAGAAAAGCATTGAAGCAGCAGCTACAGAATCCTTAGAATCTGTAGAAAAATTAATTGAGGCTAAAGGACCAGATAAGATTGCTGCTTTAATTGCAGAGCCCGTGCAAGGTAATGGAGGCATTATAACTCCACCTCAGTGGTATTTCAAAAAATTAAAAACTCTACTTGAAAAACATGGAATACTATTAATTATTGATGAAGTTCAAACAGGATTTGCAAGAACTGGTAAGATGTTTGCCATAGAACATTATGAAATAATTCCAGATATAATTACAGTGGCAAAAGCTCTTGGAAACGGAATGCCGATATCAGCTTTTTGCACGAATGATAAAATTGCAGCAACATTTACCAAAGCTTCTGCATCTACCTTAGGCGGAAATCCAGTAGCTGCAACTACTGCTATAGCTGTCCTTGACTACATTTCTAAAAATAACTTATGTATAAATGCAGAAAATTTAGGAGTAAAATTAAAAAGTGGCCTTCTAAAACTTAAGGAAAAGTACCCAATAATTTATGATGTTAGAGGTATAGGCCTTATGTTAGGTGTAGAGCTAGTAAAAGAAAATGGTGAACCAGCGTTTAAAGAAACTGACTTTGTATTAGAGATATTAAAGGATGAAGGCATTCTTTTGGGTAAAAATGGAATAGGTAGAAATGTGCTAGCTTTCCAGCCACCTCTTGTTATAACAAAAAATGATGTAGATTTTATGATAGATAAATTAAATTTAGCTTTGAGTAAATTATGTTAGTTTCCACGCGCTAATATAATACAATATGTTCATTAATGATATATTCGAATAAAAAAAAACTAAGTCTTAACTTTTAAGACTTACAGGTTGTTTACAAACCCAGTATAATTTTTTTATTATACTGGGTTTTTTACATGCAATTATGCGATAGCATTTTGAGTTATGGATAAATGTAAAATAACAACTATCTTCTTAGTTAGAAAATCAAAAAACAGTAAAGATAGCAGGCTAGCTATCTTTTTCATATTCTGCACTGCTGCTGTAAGCAGACACTGCTCTTGCACATTTTCTAATCCACGCATATGGCAATAGCGAAGCCCATGCAGTTGTTTTGAATCTGCGAAGCTTCGCTCTATAGTTTCTTTTCTTCTTCTATATATATTTCTGCCTTTATCTGTTCTGGTGAACTTTACAACATCTTCTTTATACGTTTCCCAAACATGTCTTCTAATAGTTTTAAACTTGCTTTTTGCAGAAAAGCATTGAGCTCTATTTGGACATATCTCGCAATATTTTGCATTACCAACATATTCTTTATATCCTTCTCTTGTTGTCGTTTTATAATGTAAAGCCCTTAAGTCAGGGCATACGTAAATGTCCTGCTCTTTAACATATTGGAATTTATTTTTTGTGTACATTCCTTTTGTATGTGGAGACCTACGGTATCCCATTACAGATTTTAATTCCCTCTCATATAGTTCTTTACATATAAGATTTGTAGCATAACCAGCATCTGCACCAACATATTTTGTATTAAAATTAAACTTTTTTATTTGCACATCTAATCTATCGATATAAGGATCAACATCATTTATGTTTCCAGGAGTAACATACACATCAGTAATTATATTATGTCTGCTATCGACAGTTCTGTGATCTAAATATGAGAAGCCTTCCGGCTTGCCATCTCTCATCATATATCCACTGTCGGGGTCGGTTGTGCTAACTTTAGTTTCTTTTATTTTGGTAACAGGTTCTTTTTCCTTTAAAGGTTTTTTACCATGGTTTATTCTATCTTCTTCCACTGCTTTATTAAGTTCAGCTACATATTCTTTCGGCGTTTTTTCAACTTCAATTTTCACAAGCTTTCGCTTATTAGCATTTGCTTTTAGGTGTGTAGAGTCTGTGTAAAGTATTTTACCGGTTACCATCTTAAGATTTATAGCCTTAAATACTACTTCGTCAAATATTTTTTGAAACACATCTGTACCTTTAAACCGTCTACGTCTATTTTGGCTAATTGTTGAATGATCTGGAATAGGATCAGTAAGACTTAGTCCTAGAAACCATCTATAAGCCACATTTACTTCAATGTCCTTTACAAGTTGTCGTTCAGATTTTATTCCAAATAAGTACCCAATAAACAGCATTTTAAAAAGTATAATAGGATCTACGCCAGGTCTTCCATTATCTAAGCAGTAATATTTTTTAGTCAGTTCTCTTATAAAAGAGAAATCCATGTATTTATCTATATTTCTCAGAATATGGTCTTTAGGAACTAAATCTTCTAAATACACCATTTCTAGTTTTTGTTGTGTGAAGTTCTTTTCATTAATCATAATAATGCCCTCCGAATTATAAAGTTTGTATACTATATATTCGACATTGATGTCCTAAAATCCTTTTTGAATATGAAAAAAAACACTCCGATTTTAAATTAGAGTGTTTTACATTTTATGTTTGTCAACGGTCTGTAAGTCTTAACTTTTAAGACTTAGTTTTTTATTGTGGTTATGTGTTATATTGCTGAAAAACAAATGATAAATATTACATATCTCTAGGATCTATATCATTAATCATTTTTGCAGTCCCCAGTATGTACCATTTAACTTCCTTTTTCTCTACGCTTGATACTTTACCAAGTATTCGAGATTTAGACATAAGTCCTGCAAGTGAACCTACAAATGAAGGTGTATTTAATTGTACTTTCTTGATTTTTTTCACACTATCTATATCTTTAATAGTAGGCTCCTTAGGAATAGAGTTGTTTATTTCTTTACTCGTTTTACCTTTTTCTTTACTGGTAGCCCCCAAATCTTCTAGTGTTTTATAGATTTTTTCCATCATATGTTTTTTTCTTTCAATACTTATGCTAGGACTTTCAACTTCTGTGTATTCTACTGATTTTTTCATAATCATCGTTCCTTCCTTTAATTACAATAACCTAATAATGTGTTTATATCTATTATAACATGATTGTTAACATTTTTTTTAAAAATACTGAAATTTAAAATAGTGCAACTAGTGACACTATTTCATTTCAATTAAATTATCCCAATATTTCTTTGGCATATGTTGCATTTGTAATCTATTATTACTCCTTTCCTGTATGCTAATACTTTTATGAAAAACTTTCCAAAGATCTTGATAGAATAACTCTTCCTTCTCATTACTTTCTAATTTTTCAAATTTCAAATCCCTTAATATCCATTCATGATTTTCATAAACTACACCTGTTTTTCTCTTCACATCATGAATTATCCACTTTTCATTTGTAAGTCTTACTTTAAAGTGATTTGCTATGAGCTCAAGAATATTGTAAGTAGGTTCAATTGCTGCATACAATATGCCCTTGAATTCTTGAAATCTAACTAATCCTAAAAATCTATGTGCTTCAAAGCCAACTTTTCTAGAATATTTCTGTACTTCATTTACAATGTCATCTGTTAGAAAATCATTAACTTTATTCCCTAACTTAAACCCTAACTGTATATATTTAAATAATATTAACTCTATTCCTTGTACCTCAGACAAAAACGCTTGATACACATGAATTAATGCATCTTTTGAGATTTTTTCTAGTATTGACTTAGATACTTTATTTGATTTTATTATATCAGTTTCTATAAACTTGTCCTTATATATCATATCAAAAGTATAGCTATCTATCCTATCTATGCCTTCAGGTATTCTATCATAGTAACAATCATATACAACAGATAAAAACCCATCAAAACTTCCATCATAAATGTATCTAACCAAATAAATCACTCCTTTGAGTAAACAAGCTCATTTGTTGTGGCTTATCAAAACTTTCATAGTCTAATAAATAATTTTTGATCCTTCCTCTTTCCATCGCCTTATCTCCATAAAATTTACCACTACAAGTTATAAAGTATCTAGCTCTTTTGAGCACTACTCCTATTTTTTTTAAATTATCATAGGAAAGATTGCAAAGTCTTCTTGATTTTATAATTCTTAAAGCCGATGTTACTCCTATTCCAGGCACTCTAAGTAATGTTTCATAGGGAGCGTTATTTACTTCTAACGGAAACTTATCCAAATTATTTAATGCCCAAAAGGCTTTGGGATCTAAATTTATATCAAAGTTCGGATTTTGCTCATCTAATAATTCATTTGCCTTAAATCCATAATACCTTAAAAGCCAATCTGCTTGATACATTCTATGTTCTTTTAATATTGGAGGTGTGCTTTGAATAGCAGGTAAATTTGCATGCCGCACCACCGGCACATAAGCAGAATAATACACCCTCTTAAGCCCGAAAGTATTATATAATCCTTCAGTAAGACTAATTACTCTTAAATCACTTTCATTAGTTGCCCCTACCATTATCTGAGTACTTTGTCCACCAGGAGTAAATCTTGGAGCTTTAAATCCTTTTTTCTTATATTCATTAGATTCTATTATACTGTGTTTAATAAGTCCCATAGGTTTTAATATATCTGCCTTATTCTTTTGAGGTGCTAAGAGTTTTAAGCTTTTTTCTGACGGCAACTCAATATTTACACTCATTCTGTCTGCATACAATCCCGCCTCATATATGAGCTTTGGATCAGAGCCTGGAATAGCCTTTACATGAATATACCCATTAAATTTGTGAATCAGTCTTAAATCCTTTAAAATTCTCACTAAATTTTCCATAGTGTAATCTGGGCTTCTTTCTACCCCAGAACTTAAAAATAATCCTTCAATATAATTTCTTCTATAGAAATTTATAGTTAAATCTACTACTTCTTTTGGAGTAAAGCTTGTTCTCTCCAGATCATTACTAGCTCTATTAATACAATATTTACAATCGTATATGCATTTATTGGTATACAAAATTTTAAGTAGCGAAATACATCTACCATCCTGTGACCAGGAATGGCAAATACCTGTTGATGATGCATTACCTATGCCTCCCTTTGTATTCTTTCTATTAGAACCGCTCGAAGAACAAGACGCATCATACTTCGCTGAATTAGATAATATTTCAAGTTTTTTCATTATATCCACTTTTATCACCCCACAAACGTTTGTTCTTATTTTATCACGTTTTGTCCAATTTTAATAGATATATTTCCTGGATAATCACGAAACTCTATTAAAATACACATTAACCACGCTACCATTTCCATAGCATCTTTTTCCTATCTTAATACTATTTATACTTGAACATCCCTCTACTTGAACTAAATATACCTGTCTTCCATTATTAATGGGAAAACTTATTTCACTCTCTTTTTCAAATTCTAAAGAATATATATTTATTCTTGATTAACTTTTATTAGTGCAATAGCTTCTTTACTTACCATGTGTAACCATTTATTTTCTCTTTCTTCCCACGCAAACTGACAATTTCCATATTTCTATGGGGCTGTTTATCAAATTTAAATGATTTTACAAAAAAAGCCTAGCAATTACGCTAGGCTAACTTCTTCCACATTTCTTATTACAAATTCTTTTCGTAAGACTCAACCATTTTCTTAACCATTTGTCCGCCTACCGAACCATTCTCTCTTGAGGTTAAATCTCCATTGTAACCGTCTGTAAGATTTACTCCTACTTCTTTAGCAGCTTCCATTTTAAATTTGTTTAATCCAACCTTAGCCTCCGGAACCAATACTCTATTTCTTGACATATAATAACCTCCTCTATATTTGATAATCATTTTCAATTACACTATTATCATGTGTATTATTATAAACAATATTCATAGAAAATTATGTCTATTCCAATATAATTAAATAGATGATTTTTAAGGGCTAGTTATTATATAAATTGAGTCCCACTATTCCAATAGATATTAGCTCATCTACATCCTTTCCTGGATAGGAATATTTTTTTTCTTCTTCACACAATGGTTGAGGGAATGAACTACTGCCAGTTATATAGGCTGTTAAAAATGTAATACTTCCAATCATATTTAATAAACAATTCATAAAAAACGCAGATGTTCCTCCTACCAGAGCTTCTAAATATAATATGATTTGTTATTTGTTTTCATGTACCTAATATTTAATTATTAAATAAGAACTTTTAAGGCCGGTTTCTAAAATGCTTTTGCAGAAGGGACCCACTAGAGGACCCTATACATACTCATACCCTAAAAATTTTATTTATTCTACCACATTATATTTTTTTACGCATTTATAATTGATAACCAACAATTAGACATTTTCTTGATTTCAATGTTGCATTACAAAAACAAGTTTTGATAAATCAATATTCATAAATGAATACTCATAGGAGTAATAATACTATTTTAAAAGAATGCAGGAACTTGGACTCTATACTTTAGATATAGATGAGATTAAAGGTAAAATAGAAAATTTAAATTTAACTAATATATTTAATAAAAAACTTATATAGATTAAGAAATTGAAAGGCCCGCCTTAAAGTCTGGCCTTTTTCATTTGGAGAAAATTAATATTCACGTTTTCATTTTATATGATAAAAAAATTGCTTTAAACTGGACATAATATGAATCTTATGCTACCTTTTATTTATGGTTTCTATTATACAATTGAGGAGGCGTTTTGTGAAAATCGGTTATGATGTTTATGATTCCCCTATTGGGCTTATCCATGTAGTAGTGAATGAGATTGGTGTTATAAAAGTAGAAATTTTTGAAGAAGATTGGATACAATACAAGAAAAAACATGAAGCTATTCCCAAAGATAATGAGTTATGCAAGGAAGTTATAGTTCAGCTAGACGAATATTTCAAAGGTAAAAGGAAAAATTTCGATATACCTTTATCTATAGAAGGCACACAGTTCAGAAAAAAAGTATGGAAAGCCCTTAGAGATATACCTTATGGTGAAACGCGGAATTATTTGCAAATTGCAGAATCCATCGGAAACCCTAAAGCTGTAAGGGCAGTAGGTCAAGCTAATAAATATAACCAATTGCCTATAATTATACCCTGTCACAGGGTCATTGGTAAAAGTGGTAAGTTGGTAGGCTTTGCTGGTAATAGAACGCCTACACAAAAATTACTATTGGAAATTGAAGGATTCAATTTCCAATAGTAATTTTTACACATAATAATAATTATAGACATAGCCCTAATAATGGTTATGTCTATAATCTAATTTAAAATTTTTATCAAATACAATCCATCATCTAAAATACTTAGTTCACAACTAAATTTAACACCCACATCAATCAGTTCAAAGCATACGTCCCTTGTACTATCTATATCAAATAGGCACTTTCCCTTTTCATCTAAAGCACTTACAGCATCTTCATGAATGCCTTCTCTCAATAGATTCTCTTTAACTTCTTTATTTAACATTTTCACGCCTCCAACTTAATAAAATTCTTAGTGTCGAAATTATTTTTTCTCAAACAATCTATTATCTAATCAGATACTAAATTTAAAAATTGTTTTATTCTTGGGTTAGTTGTGTTAATTAATAACTCCTTCGGTGTTCCCCTGTCAACAATGATTCCGTTATCCATAAATATTATATTGTCTGCTACTTCTCTTGCAAAACTCATATTATGAGTAACAACTACCATTGTCATACCTTCAAGTGATAGATCCTTCATAACTTTAAGCACCTCCGCTTCAAGCTCAGGATCCAGTGCAGATGTTGGCTCGTCAAATAATAGTACTAATGGTTCTATAGCCATAGCACGCGCTATAGCAACCCTTTGTTGTTGTCCTCCTGAAAGCTCATGAGGATAACTGTTGCACTTGTCTAAAAGCCCAACCTTATCTAAAAGCTTAAGTGCTTTATCATGGGCTGCCTTCTTAGATTGCTTAAGTACAGTAACAAGCCCTTCCATAATATTTTCTACCACAGTCATATGAGGAAATAAATGGAATCCTTGAAATACCATTCCAGTATTCCTGCGAAGTGATATCACTTCTTTATCAGTTGGATTTTTATTTTCCCCAAACACTAATTCATTATCCCCAATGCTCATAGTCCCCTTATTAGGCAGTTCTAGCAAATTCATACATCTAAGAAGTGTGGTTTTACCCGAACCTGAAGGCCCTATAATAATGGTTGCTTCGCCTCTTACAATTCGCAAATCTATACCTTTTAATATTTCATTATTTCCGAAACTCTTGTGTAAATTTTTTATATTAATCATGAATTTCCTCCAATTACCTAGCGACATATTTTTCAAGATTTTTCTCTATTTTCTGTTGAATTGTAGATAGTATAGTACAAAATAATAGATATATAAAGGCCACTTCACAGTACAATACAAGTGGTTCATATGTTACTGCTGTTATTCTTTGAGCAATCTGAAACATTTCCGCTAAAGTAATCGACGCAGCAAGGGATGTATCTTTAACAAGGCTTATAAATGAATTTGACAGCGGCGGTACAGATACTCTAGCTGCTTGTGGCAAAATTATACGAATCAACGACTGAGTATGAGTCATACCAATTGAAGATGCTGCTTCCCACTGCCCCTTAGGTATAGATAGAATTGCAGCCCTAATTACTTCCGAATTATAAGCTCCAACATTTAATGTAAAACCTATAATTGCTGCCGGTAAAGCTCCCATGGTTATACCAGCAGCTGGTAATCCGTAGAATATTATAAATAACTGCACGAGAAGCGGTGTCCCTCTTATTATCCAAACATAAAAACTTGATATTAAAACTAATGATTTATGTTTGGATATACGTGCAAGAGCCGTTGCCATAGCCACAATTGAACCGAGTATGAAAGAAAGCACTGCCACTGGAATGGTAAATTTTACACCAGCTATTAATAAAGGAAAAAAAGAGTCTTTAATTATGTTTAATATTCTTAGTGTTTGCACATCAAAATTCATCTTATCACCCTCTTATTTTGATACATCGCTGCCAAACCACTTATTTGAAATTTTTAAATAAGCACCATCTGCTTTCATATCAATAAGTGCTTTATTAACCGCATCCACTAATTCTTTATTTCCCTTTTTAAACATAAATGCGCTTGGCTGTGCATTTCCTTCCTCATCAACAACTTTTATAGCAAGGTCTGGTTTTTGTTTTTTAAGATCAAGATAAGATAAACTGTCATTAACTGTGGCATCTACCCTTTTAGAACCTAAAAGGTCAATTGCTTGATTAAAGCTGTCAACTGGTTGAAGTATTGCACCATTATCTTTTGCAATTTTAGATAAGTTACTAGTTAATGATTGAGCAGATTTCTTCCCCTTCAAATCTTCAAACTTTTTGATAGTGTTATCATCACTGTTTACTATAAGCACTGCTTTTGAAACTATATATGGTTCTGAAAAATCATATTTTTCTTGTCTATCTGGTTGAATTCCAACTAGATTTACTACCATATCAAATCGCTTTGCGTCGAGCCCAGCAAACATACCATCCCACTTTGTTTCCACAAATTCTGGTTTTACGGAAAGACGTTTAGATACTTCCTCTGCAATTTCAACATCAAAACCAGTTAACTTTCCTGATTTATCATGGAAGCTGTATGGTGCGTATGTTCCTTCAGTACCAATTTGTATTTTCCCTTCACTCTTTATTTTTGATAATAGGTCCTTAGATTCAGTGTTTTTACTACTACTTGTGGCGCATCCTACAAGTCCCAGTGTTGCTATTAATAAAGTACTAATTAATACAGATGTTTTTTTCATTTATTACCCTCCTAGTATTCCTATCGTTTTAGTAATGTATTGCATTGTATTTATAATACCATAGGTTTTCTTTTACTGTCAATATTTATTTTTAAGTTACTAAAATGAAGACTAATTATATATTATCACCATATTCATTTGTTTTGAAAACAAAAAAAAGCCCTAGTGAGCTCTTTTTTTCATTTTCCCTATATAAACATACATATTCAAAGCAGCTCTTCGACTCTTTCATCCCCCTACAATCTATTTCAATTGATTATTTCCACATACTCATCTTCTGGAAGTTGCCTTATGAATTCATATTCTTTTACATACATTAACCGAATTTTTTTTCCCTCTTCGCTTGAAGTTTGAGGCTCTTCTTTATTAACTTTCATTTCAACTATATCCGCCTCAATTAACCTATCATCATCAATACCGATTCTAAATTTATATGTATTAGCAATATGTTCATTCCAAGACTCTAGGTAAACCGCCTGCATTATTGTATTTTCACATTTTGAGCACTTGATATTTAGTTCCTGTCCAACTTTTTCAATGAGTACTCTATTGTTATCACATGTTTTGCACACCATAGTTCTATACATATTTAACCACCTCCACTAATTATATGTAATAAGGCGGAGATTTATTCTAAAAAATTCTATAAGAAATTAATAGAAAAAAAGATAGCAAAACCTTATTATAAAGTTTTTACTATCTTTTTAAATTAAAAAAATAAATCATTTGTAATTTATTCATGATTCTCAATGGTCATGAAGAGGTAATCCTAGCAGCGCTTGGTTATATTCTTGCTGCGCCTGTTTCTTTTGCAGCTTTCGCAATTGCTTCTGCTACTTTTGTTGCTACACCTCTATCTAATGCACTTGGAATTACATTGTTTTCGTTTAAATCTTCATCTTTTATATAATTTGCAATAGCATATGCTGCTGCAAGCTTCATTTCTTCATTTATTTCTTTTGCTCTCACATCTAATGCACCTCTGAATAACCCTGGAAATACAAGAACATTATTTACTTGGTTTGGAAAATCTGAACGTCCTGAACCACATACCCTTGCGCCCGCTTTTTTAGCTTCATCTGGCATGATTTCTGGGGTTGGATTTGCCATTCCAAAGACTATAGAATCTTTTTTCATAGATTTAACCATCTCAGGTGTTACTATTCCTGGTGCAGAAACCCCTATAAATACATCTGCACCTACTAATGCATCACTTAAGCTTCCTTTTATATTTTCTGGATTAGTTATTTCTGTAAGGGCTGTTTTTGCATCATCAATTATTGCCATCCCTCTATAAAGTACTCCTACTTTGTCACAGACAATTAAATTCTTCACTCCTGAGGAGAGTAAAAGCTTTGATATTGCTGTTCCCGCAGAACCAGCACCGTTTACTACAACCTTTAAATTCTCAAGCTTCTTTCCAACTACTTTACAAGCATTGATAAGACCTGCAAGAACTACAATTGCTGTCCCATGTTGGTCATCGTGAAATACTGGTATATCTAATATTTTTTTAAGCTTTTCTTCTATTTCAAAGCATCTTGGAGCACTAATATCTTCTAAGTTTATCCCACCAAACCCTGGGGAGATAAGCTGTATTGTGCGAACAATTTCATCTACGTCCTTTGTGTCTAAGCAGATTGGAAAGGCATCTACATTACCAAACTCTTTAAACAATATAGCCTTTCCTTCCATAACCGGAAGTCCTGCCTCGGGTCCTATATCTCCAAGCCCTAGAATAGCAGTGCCATCCGTAACCACTGCAACCATATTCCCTTTAGATGTATATTTATACACATTTTCTACGTTTTCATAGATTTTCTTGCAAGGTTCTGCAACACCAGGTGTGTACGCAAGTGCCAAATCATCATTTGTTTGGATTTTTATTTTTGATATTACTTCAATTTTGCCTGTATGTTTTTCATGCAGTTTTAAACTTTCTACAAAATAATTCATTCAATACTTCCCCTTTTATTAAATTGTATTATTTATACATTGCCACTTAATTCTTCGTTCTCACTATTGAATACGTCAACGTCTAATTCCCCTTCTTGCTTAGCTATTATAACAGTGCAAATAGCATCTCCTGTAATATTGACAACTGTTCTGCCCATATCTACCAATCTATCTACACCCATTATAAGACCGATTCCTTCTAAGGGAAGACCTACAGCCTGAAATACCATAGACAGCATTATAATGGAAGCACCAGGGACTCCAGCTGTACCTACAGATGCAATAGTTGAAGTTAGAACTACTGTTAACATCATATTTAGTGTAACAGGAATGCCATATGCTTGAGCTACAAAGAATGTTGCTACCCCTTGCATAATAGCAGTACCATTCATATTAACTGTTGCACCTAATGGAATAGTGAAGGCCGCAATACCTTTTGATACCCCTAATTCTTTTTCACATGTTTCCATATTCACTGGTACTGTAGCATTACTACTAGCTGTTGAGAAAGCTACAGACATAACTGGGAAGAATTTTTTGTAAAACTTTTTTATAGATAACCCAGTAAAACTTTTTAAAAGACTTGCATATCCTAATATTGAGATAAGTAATAGACCCAAATATATTGTAAGAATATATTTCATTAAAGGCATCATAGCTACATACCCTACAGTAGCAAAGGTTTTAGCTATAAGCCCAAATACACCTATAGGTGCAAATGTCATAACGATTTCTACTAATTTCATTATTAAATCATTTAGGCTTTCAAGTAAATTAATTAGGGGCTGACCTTTTTTACCTAATAAAGATAAGCCTATACCAGTTAATACAGCAACTACAATAATTTGAAGCATATTACCTTCCGACATAGCTAAAATTGGATTACTTGGTACCATTTCGTATAACGTTTGTACCAATGGAGTTTTGGTAGCAATTGTAGTTTTCACTGCTTTTACGGCTGTTAAATCTAACCCTGATCCTGGCTTTATAAAATAACCTAAGACTAGCGCAATAGCAACAGCTATTGCTGTAGTTGATAGATAAAAAGCTACAGTCTTTCCCCCGACCCTACCTAATTTCTTTACATCTCCCATACTGGCCGCACCATTTGCTAAGGAAATAAACACCAGTGGGACTACAAGCATCATTATTCCTCTTAAAAAAAGTTGACCTACTAATTGGAAAACACCATTTATTAAAAACGCATTTTTAAAAGTTCCATTAGGAAATTGAAATACAATAATTCCAGTTATTGATCCTAATAATAGAGCAATAAGGATTCTAGTTGTCAAGTTCACCTTTTTTTTACTCATACAAAACCCTCCTTTATATATTTTATTAGCTGGCTATGAAATGCCACAGCCAGCATTAATACCACATTTTTATATATTGAAATGGCTGTAATCCGCCCACCTTGGGCGCATATACATTTACAAGATGGGTATAAACTAAAAATGAATTTCGAAAGGAGCCCTTCATGTCAGTATGCTCCTAAACAACCAAATGTTGTTTAGGAGCATACCGGTAACCGTTTTCTTAATATTCACTCAATATGTTTTAGCCACTTCCGGAGTATATGCAATGCTAAGATCATCTCTAGTTTCAATCCTCGAAACTAACTGAGCCTTTACTTTATTCCATGATGATTGCAATTTCACTATACTATAATACCACAAAAAATACCTAATTGCATACTATTGTTTACATTTAATTAATAAAATAATTTATATAGCCATTAAATGCTTTGCTGCTATTCCTGGCTCGGTCATTGCTATTGTATCTAGTATTTCATTAAGTTGTGCTTTCGTTAAAATACTCTCTTTAAGTACCAATTCACTTACAGGTTCGCCTGTTGCAATCGCTCTAGCTGCAATTTTTGCAGCTGCCTTATAACCTACATGAGGTACTATCGCTGTAATTATACCTACACTATTATCTACTAAGTATTTGCACCTTTTTCTATTAGCCGTAATACCTGCAATACAATTTTCTCTAAGGGTATTAACTCCGTTACCTAGTGTTTCTATAGATTCATATAAGTTATAGAATATAACTGGTTCAAATGCATTTAATTCTAATTGTCCGGCCTCTGCTGCCATAGTTATAGTAATGTCATTGCCTATAATATTAAAAGATACTTGACTCATAACTTCTGGAATTACAGGATTTATCTTTCCTGGCATTATTGAAGATCCATTTTGTTTTGCTGGCAGATTGATTTCCCCAAAGCCTGCTCTAGGACCTGAAGACATTAACCTTAAGTCATTTGATATCTTGGATAGACTTACTGCACAAGTTTTAAGAGCTGATGAAACGTCCACAAAAACATCCAGATTTTGTGTCCCATCTATTAAGTCTTCTGCTTGATGTAAATCTAAATTAACAACATCATTAATTGCTGGCACGATTTTTTTAAAATATCCTGTATCCACATTTATTCCTGTCCCTATAGCAGAAGCTCCCATATTTACACTCTTTAGCCCTTCACTGGCTTTTTCTAACCTATCAATATTTCTTTTTATTACTGAGCTATATGCATGGAATTCTTGGCCTAATCTAATAGGTACAGCATCTTGCATTTGAGTTCTTCCCATTTTAATAACATCATCAAATTCTTTAGACTTTTCAACAAGTACATCACCAAGTTTTCTTAACTCCTCTAAGGTTTTTGGAATAAGTTTTAGAGCTGCCATCTTGCCTGCTGTTGGGAATACATCATTTGTAGATTGTCCCATATTTACATGATCATTTGGATGAACTTTATCATACGCTCCCAATTTACCACCCAATATTTCATTTGCTCTATTAGCAATTACTTCATTTGCATTCATATTACCCGATGTACCTGCTCCACCTTGAATAGGATCAATTATAAATTCATTATGTAATTTACCAACTATTATTTCATCACATGCTTGTACTATAGCGTCGCTGATTTTTTTACTCATTAATCCAGCTTCATTATTTGCAATAGCTGTAGCTTTTTTTACTTGCGCAAGACTGACTATTAAGTCTTTGTGCATCCTCCTACCTGTAATATTAAAGTTTTCTGACGCCCTTAATGATTGAACTCCATAATATGCTTCTATAGGTACATTCTTAGAGCCAACAGAATCGCTTTCCACCCTAAATTTTTGCATGTTTTCATTCATAATATTTCCTCCTTGTTTACTATAATATACTAATAATACCCTTTGAAATAAATTTTGTCAAATAAACATCTGTCTTTTTAAGTATCATAAGTAAGTCTTTTAACTAAATTAAGACTAATTTATTACTTAATATTTATTGATTTACGGCGCTTTAAGCATTTGAAATTGAAAATTAATTCTTAATATACCTAGGGTTATATCGAATACAACCTTAAGTTTGAATATTTTGAATATTGTTTACTTTGCAAGATTACCGTTAAGATTAATTTTACATCTGCTCTCTAAGTGGTATTCCACATAAAAAAAATAAGTACCTCAAGGGTACTATGATATGACCTGAAGATAACTACTTGCTACTAAGAGTTTTTTGATATTTATAGGCATATAACATCACAATGAATTAATTAACCTGTTAATAAATCATATTGTAATTGTTTACACTATTATATTTACAATTATTTAGTACTTATTATATAATTTAAATCCAGTATTATCAACTATTGTTATACCCTTAAATTGATTATTCAATAAGGACTCATTACTTATTAAAACTCCATTTTATAAATTTTAACATAAAAAAATACTTTCTTAATAAAATTCAAAAGTGAATCTTACCCCTACATATGGGATAAAACTCACTCATAATTACTAATTTGCCTTTACCTTTAATAAATGGTATCATTACTCCATTTTCCCTATGCCAATAATTGATTCACAAGAGGATTTACCTTCCTGCTATCATACTTTCCTTTTAACTTAGGCATAACAGCCTTCATAACCTTCCCCATGTCACCCTTTCCGCTAAAGTGATTTTGGGTAATAACTTCACTGATAATTATTTTTGCTTCATCGTCACTTAATTGCTTGGGCATATAAAATGTAAACATTTCGATAGCAATTTCTGTTTCAGCTATAATATCTTCTTTATTAGCTTCTTTCGCATAACTAAGAGTTTCATTTAATTGTTTAATTGTTTTCTCAATAATACCAACTAAGTCGTCGTCAGAAAGTTCTTTTTTCAAATCCATTTCTTTATATTTAACGTCAGCCATTAAAGTCCTTAAAGCAGTCAGTCTTACCTTATCCCTACTCTTCATATATTTAATAATATCATCTTTCAGTGTTTGTTTTAACATATGTGTTACCTCCTAAATAATTCAATATTTTTTAACAAGTCATTTTGTTACTTTATTAAAACTATACTTATATATACATTATACTCTTATAATCTCACTTTAACGACATTTCAGAAGGAAAGTTTCCCAATTTTATAATCTAATATTAATTATATGCCCTATTCCAAAATTCTAATTCATACATGCATGATTTCATAAAAATAGCTAATAATCTTTTCTTTTCTATCTCATCTATGTCTTCGCATAAATCATTTATATAATCCAGCCAGTCATTAGTGAATTTTTCAAAATCTTCAGAAGCGTATTCTTCAATCCATGGATTGAAAAAATTCCCCTCTAGCTTATGTCCATAAGTCTTTTTAATATATTTGCCTATGTAGCTATAACTCCACGTACACGGCATAGCAACAAGGGCAATCTCCTTTAAATCTCCGGTAAGCGCCACACCTTGCATATAGCTTGTATAACTTGTAGTTATTAATTTATATTCACATTTTTCCGTTTCTTTAGCAGTTAATCCAAAGCCTTCTAAATATTTTATATGAACAGCCGTTTCATCCTCCATAATTCCCCTTATTGAATTATAATAAAATTTCATCTCGTCCATAGTTTTTGCCTTAATTAACCCTACAGAAAATACCTTTGAATATTCTTTTAAATATAGATAATCCTGTATAAGATAGTTTTTAAACTTTTCCTTATCTAAGGTACCTTCTCCTATCTCCTTTATAAATGGATGCTCTAAATATGAATTCCAAAATTCCTTTACCTCTTCAAATATATAATCTGTAAATTTCATACTATTCCACCCCTCCATCGTCATTTAATTTCTCAAACAGTTCTAAGCCCAAAAATGTCTATATAAGTCTATGCTATTTTCTAAGGAAGATCATTCAATGTTTTAAACTCATATCCCTGACTTTTCCACTCTTTAATCAGACTGTCGAGTATTTTTGTATTGGTTTCTGAAACTGCATGAAGCAAACATATCATTCCAGGCTTTGTTTGCTTTAAAAGATTTTTTTTTGCCGTTTCAGGGTTTGGCTGATCCTTAGGTTCATAATCTTTATAAGCAAGTGTAAAAAACACTGATTTATAACCAAGCTTTTGAGTGTAATAAAGAGAAAGTTCACTGAAGTCACCCATAGGCGGTCTAAAAAATTTCGACATTTTTAAACCGGGGATGTTATTAACAGTAGTTTCATTTTCTGTAATCTCTGAATTAAAATCCATTTCATTAGTTATAGACGGCATGGATTTATGATGCACTGAATGATTCCCTATAATATGGCCTTCATTCATCATTCTTTTTACAAGATCAATATCTTTTGCACCATTAAAAGAACCCGTTACATAGGGCTTTGTTACAAAAAAAGCTGCTTTAACATTGTTAGCTTTTAAAGTATCAAGAATGCTTGCTGTATAACCATTCTCATACCCCTCATCAAAAGTTAGATAAATTACTTTTTTAGAAGTTTCGCCAAAAGCATAAGCATGATATTTCGATAATAATGTTGAATTTTCTCTTGGTGAATAAGCCCATGACCAGTTAATAGTTTTTGTCTGTAGATTTGGACTATTCTCTTTTAAAGTTGATTTAGAGTTTGTATTTCCACCACTGCCCGTTTTAAGGCTGCTATTTGTTTGCTTTGCATTACTTAAACTTATCTGATTTTGTCTGTCATTTGCACAACCACAAAGCACAAGTGTTAATACTATTAATAACGGTATTTTTTTAAATTGCAATTAGATCACCTCTATGTATATTTTAATATATTCATATACGATAAACTTCCACATAGCTATTATACCTCTTTTAAAATATTTTATAATATTTTTTTGTATGTATTATTATAATTATTTGCAAATGAAAATAAGCTTTGAGCCATAAGGAATACTCCCTATAACTCAAAGCTACTATATCCTGAAAAATCTTATTATAATATAATGCATATTAAGCTGCCATTACCCTCATTTATAATTCGTTGTAGAGTCTTTTGAATTTTCACTTGAACGTCATCAGGCATCTTAAACAGCTTACTTTGGAGGCCTTCTTTAACTAATACTTCTAAAGATTTACCAAACATATTACTCTGCCAAATTTGAGATTTATCATTCTCAAACTGTTCTAAAATGGATTTATAGAAATCTTCACTTTGCTTTTCTGTACCCATAATAGGTGATATTTCTGTTTGTATGTCTGCCTTAATAAAATGAAGAGAAGGTGCAGATGCCTTTAATTTAACTCCATACCTCCCACCATGCTGCACAATTTCAGGTTCTTCTAATGTCATTTCTGAAAGCTGTGGTGCAACTAATCCATAGCCTTTTTCTTTAACATCTTTTAAAGCCTCTGAAATTTTATCATATTCTACTTTAGCTCTAGAGAATTCTCCCATTAATGTTAATAAATCATTTTCTCCTTTTATTTCACAATCACAAGTTTCGCCAAGTATTTTGTAAAATAATTCGTGTTTAGGAATTATATTGACTCTAGCAGTACCTTCTCCCATATTCATTTCATCAAGTATTGCAGAGTCTAAAAAATCAACTTCTTTAAATGTTAGTAGCGATTTATTTATATCCCTAACTTTAAAAATATCTTTACACGTATCTTTTAAGAACTTCATAAAGTTAATTTTTACCCAGTGCTTAGAACTTAAGTTTTCAATCCATTCTGGCATATCTATGTTAATTTCTTTAACTGGAAATTCTTTAAGAATTCTTTGAAATATATTAGCTATATCCTCCTCTTTCATATTTACAACATCCATAACTTGAACTGGAACATCATATTTTTCTTCTAATTCTCTTGCTAAAACTTGTGTTTCAGGAGCATCTGCATTTTTAGAATTTAATACCATTATGAAAGGTTTATTAATGGATTTAAGTTCATCAACTACCCTTCCTTCCGCTTCTAAATATTCTTCCCTTTCTATGCCTGTGATAGAACCATCTGTAGTAATTAAAAGACCAATAGTTGAATGCTCATTTATTACCTTTTTTGTTCCAATCTCTGCGGCTTCCTCAAATGGAATTTCGTAATCATACCAAGGGGTTGTCACCATTTTAGGCGTCTCTCCTTCAGCATATCCTACCGCTCCTTTGACAATATACCCAACACAATCGACCATCCTTACTTTAAATTTAGTTCCCCCTTCAAACTCAATTTCAACTGCTTCGTTGGGTACGAATTTAGGTTCAGTAGTATGAATCGATTTCCCTGAACCACTTTGAGGAAGTTCATCTTTTGCTCTTTCTTTTTTATGAGGATTGTCTATGTTAGGAATTACCATAAGCTCCATAAATCTTTTTATAAATGTTGATTTTCCAGTCCTTACAGGACCCACAACACCTACATAAATATCCCCTTGCGTTCTCTCCGCTATATCTTTATATATATCAAAATTATCCAATATATACCTCCCAATACTTATTATTATCACTATAAATATATTTTAGAGATCAATGAATTATTACTATAGATTAAAAATATATAAAAAAAACCAATTTTTTATTAAATTCTTAATAAAAAATTGGTCTTTCCATACTAATAGTTTTCTTAAAACTCATCTTTTTTATTTCTTGACATTAATTCGTATACCCCATATTTAGGGTCTTTACCTTCAAATAATACTTTGTATAACACATCCGTAATAGGCATAGAAATCTGCTCTTTTTCTTTAAGCTCATAGAAGGCTCTTACAGCTTTTATACCCTCTACTACCATTCCTATGTCTTCGCATGCCTTTTCCATTGGAACACCCTTTCCAATCAAAATACCAGCTCTTCTATTTCTACTGTGCATACTAGTGCAAGTTACTATAAGATCACCCATACCCGTTAAGCCATAGAATGTTTCAATTCTGCCTCCGAGCTTTGTGCCTATTCGTATAATTTCACTCATTCCTCTTGTCATTAGCGCAGCCTTAGCATTGTCACCGTAGCCTATACCATCAGATACGCCTGCAGCTAGTGCAATAATGTTTTTAACTGCTCCACCTATCTCTACACCCACAATATCTTCATTAGTGTAAACTCTAAATTTACTAGACATAAATGCATCTTGCACAATACTTGCATACTCCATTTTTTTAGATGTAACTACTAGCGTTGTAGGTATATCTAATGCAACCTCTTCTGCATGACTAGGACCGGAAAGTATTACTATAGGGTTACTTACGATTTCTTCCTCTATAACTTCTGAAATCCTTTTTGCTGAGCCCTCTTCTATTCCCTTTGCAATGCTAACCACAATTTGATTTTCTTTTAGATGTGGTGCTATCATCTTACTTAAGCCTCTTATTGCATGCGAAGGCACTGCTAATACAATTAGCTCACTATCACTTATAACCTTTTCTATGTCCGTAAATGCTGTTACTCCTGCTGGCACGATAATGCCTGGTAAGTACTTAATGTTTTCTCTCTTAATGTTAATATCATCAATAACACTAAGCTTTCTATCCCAGATATTAACGCTCGTACCTTTTTTGGCAAGCATTATTGATAACGCAGTGCCAAAACTCCCACCACCTAAAAAAGCAACTTTTGACATTCTATTCCTTCCTTTCCCTAAATATAAGTCTTATCCCTGTTCCGATAAACTCAAAGCTATTTCTTAATTGATTTTCTAAATATCTTTCATAAGAAAAATGTAGTAAATTTTCATTATTTACAAAGAATACAAATGTTGGTGGTTTAGAGTCTACTTGAGTAACGTAGAATATTTTTAATCTTTTATTTGCCACCGTTGGAGGTTCTTTCATAAGTACAGCCTTATTTACAACTTCATTAAGTATTCCTGTAGAAATTCTTTTTGAATAATTCTCATAACATTCTTTAACTGTTTTTAATACCTTATGTACTCTTTGGCCTGTTTTTGCGGATATAAATAAATAAGGTGCATATGCCATGAAATTTAATCCTGCTTGTAATTTTTGTTTATATTCAAGCATAGTCTTTGTATCTTTTTCAATAAGATCCCATTTATTCACTATAACAAAAATTGCTTTTTTCATCTCATGAGCATAACCTATAATTTTCTCATCTTGATCACTTAATTCATCCGTAGCATCAAGGATAAGTACAACTACATCAGCTCGCTCAACAGCAGCTAATGATCTAATAACACTATACCTTTCAATTCCTTCTTCTACTTTACTTTTTCTTCTTATTCCCGCAGTATCTATAAGAATAAATTTACCTTCTTCAGTTTCTATTTTACTATCAATAGCATCTCTTGTAGTACCTGCAATATCAGTTACTATGTTTCTTTCTTCTCCAAGTATTTTATTTATAAGCGATGATTTACCAACATTCGGCTTACCTACTACTGCAACTTGAATATATTCTTCATCTTCTGTGTTTGAATAAACACTTTCAAAATGGGCTACTACTTCATCTAGCATATCTCCAAGTCCAAGGGCTTGAGTTGCAGAAATAGCTATAGGAGTCCCTATACCTAAATTATAGAATTCAAAGGCATTAGCTTCTAGTTCAAGATGGTCTATTTTATTTACTACGAGTACTACTGCTTTTTTGCTTTGTCTAAGCATCTGTGCAACTTCAGTATCCGCACCTGTAAGTCCTTGTTTACCATCTACAATAAATATTATAACATCTGCTGTTTCTATCGCTATTTGTGCCTGTCTTCTCATTTGAGCTAAAATAATATCTTGACTTTCAATTTCTATACCACCTGTATCAATTAATGTGAAATTGTGTCTAAGCCAATCTGCATCTGCATATACTCGGTCTCTTGTTACACCTGGTTTATCATCCACTATTGAAATTCTTTTACCTGCCAACTTATTAAATAATGTAGATTTCCCTACATTGGGTCTTCCTACTATTGCTACGATTGGTTTTGCCATTATTCTTCCTCCCGACTATTTTGGTTTATTATATGGATTAAATCTTCTCCTGAATAATCACATATTAAAATTTTTGTATTTAAGCTTTTTTCTAAATCACTTATCGTAATATTATCCAAGAGTATTTGTTCCTCATAGTTTCCTAGTTCATATCCTTTTTTTAGCATATTGCTAGGAATTATTAAATAATCTCCTAGCTTTTCATCCCTTAGCTGCTTAATTATGTCATTTCCTGTTAAAAGACCCGCTACTGTAATAGTTTCTCCAAAAAAAACATTATTTATTTTTTTAACATCAGTTTTTATTTTATTATTACATGCAGTAATTTTCTCAGCTACCTTTAATATTTCTGTATAAGCTGAATGCCCTGTTACAAATGTAAAGCTTCCCTTATTATTCGGCTTTAGGTTTGCTATATCTTTATCAATAACACTTCTAAGTAGTCTAATCATACCAATGCCATCTTCTAATTGATCATACCCATCATAAAACTCTTCTTGTGGTACATCACTATGTGCTACAACATAGAATTCATCAGACAATCGTATAAAAGGTGAGCCTACTTCTCTAATATATTTTTCTTGTAATTGCTTTACACTTTCTATTTCCTTTGCTGCAGTATTTTTATCATACAATGTTAAATTAAATAAGCCTTTTCTATACTTTGTTATACCAACTGGAACAACTGCTAAGTTTTCTATGCTAGGATAAAGTTTATATAAATCCTCAATGGTTTTTATAAGCTCTTCTCCATTATTAATACCTGGACAAGAAACTACTTGACAATTAATTTTAATACCCGCTTCAGCCAGCCTTTTTAACCTATCATACACATTTCCAGCAAATTTATTGTTTAACATTATCTTTCTAAGCTCTGGATCAGTAGTGTGAACTGATACATTAATAGGGCTTATTTTGTATCGAATAATTCTATCTATGTCCTCTTCCTTCATATTAGTTAAAGTTACAAAATTACCTTGAAAAAACGATAACCTTGAATCATCATCTTTAAAATACAAAGTTTCTCTCATTCCTTCTGGCAATTGGTCAATAAAACAAAATATACATTTATTATGACAGTTCATTGGTTTATCCAAAATAGCATCAACAAATTGGATTCCTAAATCTTCATCATATTCCTTTTCAAATTCAATTTCCCAAATCTCACCATCTATCTTTTCAATTTCAATTTCAAGAAGTTCATCTGTAATTAAAAACTTGTAGTCTATAATGTCTACTACGTCATTGCCATTTATACTTATTAATCTATCTCCTACTTCTAACTCAATTTCTTCTGCGATACTTCCTGGAAGTATCTTAGCTATTTGGTTTTTCATTTTTACCTCCTGCTCAACCATAACCTTTCATCTAAAAGGTTTTATGAGGAATTAGAAATATTATATTAAGATTAAATCACACCTTTAAATTTATAATAAGAAATTAGTTAAGTAATAAATTATAGTATTCCATTAAGTTATATTACATTAATTAAATACCTAAGTCAACGCTATTAGTCGTTAAAAGAAGAAAAAAAGCAAATTACGCTCATTTTGCGGTTTTTTAACTATCTTATACTAATGGATTTAAACCTGCTATGCAATTTACTACAGAATAAAAATACCTCCTAAGAAGGAGGTATTAAAATGCTTCTATGCAATATTTTCTAATGATTTTCTTACCATCTTCACTTTTAAAATACTGAAAAAGATCCTTTAAACTGTCTTCTTTCTCTTTAGAATAATACATTTTTATTGGAATCCTTAGAAAGTAAAGTTCATTTTGCAAATTTGATTTAGTAATTTCAATACCATTTAATTTTAAAAATTTACTTTCTTTATTATACCACTGTCCAGGTATAAATCCTATAGAATTTTTATTCTGAGCAACAAAATTCTTCATCTCTTCTACACTTGATACATATTGAGTGCTATTACCCATTTGTTCTTTTACAGGAGTATCCATTATCCTTATGTTAAATCCCTGCTGGGCTGTATTTAACATATTTTTATATGCTACAGGTACTATTGTTTTTGATTCACCATTTAATTTTTCCCAGTTTACTATATTTCCAGTATATATTTTTTTTAATTCCTGAGTTCCCACACCATCCACTTTATTGCTAGCGTTAACAATAATCCCTATTCCATCACAAGCTAGCATGTCAGCTTCAATCTCCTTCTTATCTGGCTGAACATATCCAATTAAAACATCCCCTTCAGAATTATCTAATTTATTAAAAGCACTTTCTTTCTCACCAGATTCCACAGTAACTGCATGCTCATTATTTAAATTATAATCACGTGCTAAATCATTTACCAAAGGAAAAACTGTGTCTTCACAAATTATTTTAATGCTTTTGGATTTTTTTTCTTTGAATTCTGCACCTTTTTTACACCCTGTACTTAGCATTATCATACTAACGCAAAAAAATATAAAAAATTTTTTTAGTTTTTTTTTCTTCATAATCACAACTCCACTACAATATTTTAAATTTGTATTTATTGTAGTTTTTGTATTTTATCTAAAAACTATTCGTTTAAATTAATTTTTTCACCAGTAACTAGATAAATTGTCCATTCACATATGTTTGTTGTATGGTCAGCAATTCTTTCTAGCCACTTACAAATGAATATAAACTGAGTAGCTTGATTTACTGTATTTTGATCTTTAATCATTAATTGTAGTAGTTCTCTAAATACTTCCTTATATATAGTATCTACCTCATCATCCCTTTTGCAAACTGCATAAGCCTTTTTAACATCTCCTGCCACATAGGCATCCAAGGCATCTCTTATCATAAGCACTACTATTTCAGCCATTTTAGGTATACTTACTAGTTGCTTTACATACTTTTCATCTTTTAATCTTAATGTGATTTTAGCAACATCAACGGCATAATCAGCCATTCTCTCAAGGTCCGTTACTATTTTTGTCATAGTGAAAATATTTCTTAAATCTATTGCTAAAGGCTGCTGCATAGCGATTAATTTTATTGCTTTATCTTCTATTTCTCGCTCCATTTCATCAACTATGTCATCATTCTTCATTATTTTTTCAGCTTTTTCGGTGTTTTGAGTAACTAAGGCATCGATGCAGTCATAAATTTGTTTTTCTACTATGCTTCCCATTCTAATTAAATCATTATGAAGCTCTTGAAGATTCGCTTCAAATACTTTTCTTGCCATTAAATCACCTTCCTTATTATATTTTAGCCAAATCTTCCTGTAATATAATCCTCTGTTCTTTTATCTCGAGGTTTGTAAAAAATCTCCTCTGTTTTTCCATTCTCAATGATTTCTCCATTTAAGAAAAATGCTGTATAATCAGAAATCCTACCTGCTTGCTGCATATTATGCGTAACAATTATAACTGTATACTTTTTTTTGAGAACATCCATTAATTCTTCAACCTTTAAAGTTGAAATAGGGTCTAATGCTGAAGTTGGTTCATCCATCAGTAAAACCTCAGGTTCTACTGCCAAAGTTCTAGCTATGCATAAACGTTGCTGTTGTCCACCAGATAATCCTAGCGCACTCTTTTTAAGCCTATCTTTTACTTCATTCCAAAGTGCAGCTCCCTTTAAACTATTCTCTACAACTTCATCAAGTTGTTTCTTATTAGTTAGACCATGAATTCTGGGTCCATAAGCCACATTATCGTATATTGACATAGGGAAAGGATTAGGCTTTTGGAATACCATTCCTATTTTCTTTCTTAAATCTATAACATCATAATCTGGATTGTATATATTTTTATTTTCGTATAATACTTCTCCATCTATTTTAACAGAATCTATTAAATCATTCATTCTGTTTATAGTACGTAAAAATGTCGATTTACCACAACCTGATGGTCCTATAAGTGCAGTAACAGAATTTTTTTCTATATTAATGTTTACATTTTTCAGTGCTTGAACGTTGCCATAATATAGATTTAGATTCTTTGCTATAACAATTCCCATATTATACCCTCCTTATTTACTTCCTGTATGAGATTCATACAATTTTTTCCCAATTACCCTTGCAGATACATTAAATATAAGCACTGCAATTATTAAAACTGCTGAAGCTCCATTTGCTATCTTAGTAGCATCAGGTACCATCCCTTCAGAATTCAACTTCCATATATATACAGATAAGGTTTCAGCGGGCCTTAATAAACTATAAGCTGAAGCTTTACTAGTTAAACTTAAATTAGTAAAATTCAAAGTTGGTGCACTCATACCTGCAGTATATAGTAATGCCGCTGCTTCTCCAAATATTCTTCCCGCTGCCAGTATAACACCCGTTAGAATTTGAGGCATTGCAGATGGCAATATAACATTTTTAATAGTCTGCCATCTAGTTGCACCTAATCCTAAGCTTGCTTCTTTAACACCAGACGAAGCGGCTTTAATAGCATTTTCACTAACTCTAGTAAGTCCAGGTAAATTTATTATAGTTATAGCTAATGCTCCAGCAATAAGAGAATATCCCCATCCTGTCATATTAACAAACACTAAAAGTCCAAATAGACCAACTACTATAGACGGTAGAGATGCCATAGTCTCAATACTCAATCTAATAATATTTAATAGCTTGCCTTCTTTTGCGTACTCAGCTAAATATATTCCAGCCCCTACACCTAGTGGCACTGTGATTATAAGTGTTACTACAAGCAGATGTAACGAATTATATAATTGACGTCCAATCCCCCCACCGGCTTCACCAATTTGGGGTTCTCCAAATATAAATTTTAAATTTAATGATTGCCTTCCATTATATAGTATATATCCTATGAGGCTTACGAGTAAAAGAATTACTAAAGCAGAAATTATATATAAAACTATGGTTGCTATTTTATCTTTAACTTTAGAACTCATTATACCTCACCTCTTCTTCCAAGTTTTCTAATTATAAGTATAAATACAAAGGATATTATTAGTAATAATAATGCCATTGACCATAACGCATCATTCCAAGCTGTACCATAGATTGTATTTGCCATATCCATAGTAAGTATGCTTGTTAATGTAGATGTGGTTCCGAGTAACCCCTTAGGGAATGCTACTGAGTTTCCTATAACCATTTGCACTGCTAATGCTTCTCCAAATGCTCTTGAAACTCCGAGTACTATACCTGTTAATATTCCACTTTTAGATGCAGGAATAATCACCTTAATTATAGTTTGCCATCTAGTTGCTCCAAGTCCATAAGATGCCTCTATATAATCTTTGGGTATGGTTTTTATAGCATCAGACGCAATACTTGTGATTGTTGGCAAAATCATTACGCTTATAACTAATACTCCTGCGAGTAAACTAAAACCAATTCCTCCGAACCAAAGCTTAATAATAGGCACTAAAACACTTACACCTATCCAACCATAAACAACTGAAGGTATTCCCACAAATAACTCTATGGCAGGTTGAAGAACTTTTGTGCCAAGTTTTGGTGATACTACATTCATAAACACTGCTAAAGCTACACCTATCGGTGCACTTACTAGCACTGCAAGGAAAGACACTGCTGAAGACCCAAGAATAAATATCAAAGTTCCAAATTGAGGAGGTAAAGATTCTCCCCCCACCTCTGGATTCCACTCTCCAGAGAATATAAAATGAAATATTGAGTATCCGTGCTTTATAAAGGTATTTAATCCTTTAGTCGTTAGGAAAAATATGATTGAAAAAGTAAGAATAACTATAACAGCACCACAAAATGTTGCAAATCCACGTCCTAAATATTCATTCTTTAGTTTTAAAAATATTTTTTTCATAGCATTTTTTTTCATATCATTGTACCTCAAAAAAATTATTTTAACGATATTCCAGAAGGAAAGTCCCCCTACCTTCTATAATTGTGGACTTACTACCCTAACAAAAATGAAACTTGGCGAGGTTATAAATCTCCTTCTGAAGTCGTTAATATTGTAGAACCGAAAGTGATAATTTAATGCAAAATAAGACCGGTTTTACCCAGCATTTAGAGAATATTAATCTCTTTTAGCCTTCATATCTGCCATTGGAATATACCCTAATTTTGTTATCCCTGCCTTCATTTCATCACTTACCATATAATCCAAGTATGCTTTTGTTATTCCTGTAGGTTCACCTTTGGTATACATATGTTCATATGCCCAAATTTTATATTTATCTGTGCTTATGTTCTCTGCATTTGCAGAAACACCATTAATTTTCAGTACGGTTAAACCCTCTTTATTAGCCTCATCAGCGAAGTATGATAATGCTAAGTAACTTATTGCCCCATCTGTTTGTTTAACTGCTTGTTTAACAGCTCCGCTCGAATCTTGAGTTAAACCAGCGACTTCTTCCTTTTTATCCAGACCGAATTCTTTAAATGTTACTCTAGTTCCTGAAGATTTTGGTCTATTTATAACAGTGATTTTCATGTCAGCTCCGCCAACTTCTTTCCAGTTTTTTATCTTACCTGTAAATATATCTATTAATTGAGCCTTTGTTAAAGATTCAACTTTAGATTTTTGATTTGTTACTGCTGCAATTCCTATAACACATACCTTATTGTCTTTTAATTTAGTTGCGTCAATTCCTTCTTTATCTTTTGCATAAATATCTGAATTTCCTATTTCTACACTACCTTCTAATACTAATTTAAGTCCAGTACCACTACCGCCACCTTGAACATTTACAGTTGCTCCTGGGTTTTTATCTAAAAAACTCTTAGCACCTAATTCAGCTAAAGGCTGAAGTGATGTTGATCCTGCTGCTGTTATTGTACCTGATAACTCATTTTTTTTAGTCTCAGTTTTACTTGAACAACCCGTGGAAATTCCTGCTGTCATTGCAACTGCTAGTGCAGCGACCATTAATTTTAAGTTTTTTCTTTTCATTGATAATTCCCCCGTTCATTTATTTAGATTGTTTTATTAGCTACTCATTACACTTATAATATTATACCCCGAAAGTTAACTTTGTATTAAGGCAAAGTTAACTAAAGTTTAGCTAATGTTAATTAAACTTTACAATGATAAAAATAAAGCTATCACGTTAATAACGCGATAGCTTTATTTTTATTTAGCGTACGGAATTTCAACTATAAATTTACTGCCTGATCCTAGCTGACTTTCCACATATATTTTTCCATTTAATTTAAGTACTATATGCTTAACAATAGCAAGTCCTAATCCAGTGCCACCTTTTGATCTTAAACGAGCCTTATCCACTCTGTAAAATCTCTCAAATATACGTGGAATTTGTTCTTTGTCTATTCCAACCCCAGTGTCCTTAACCCATAGCATGCATCTATCATCCTTGCTCTCCATTCCAATGCAAACACTATCTCCAGTTTCTGAGTAGTTTATTGCATTATCTACTAAGTTAATTAACATTTGTTTAAACCTATCAGCGTCACCTATCACTTCTTTTACATTTCGCTGATCAACCTTTAACTTGATTCCTTTTAATTCTGCTATGTTTTTCATTAAGTTGTAGACATTTTCTACAATTTTATTAATATTAATTTTTTCATTTTTAACTTCCTTTTGTTGTTCTATATGTGAAAGTGTTAAAATATCTGTACTTAATCTAGTTAATCTTTCAGCTTCTTCATTGATTATATTTAAAAATTTTTCCTTTGTGTCAGCATCATCAACATATTTTAGAGTTTCTGCAAACCCTTTAATAGAGGTTAAAGGCGTTTTAAGCTCATGAGAAACATTAGCAACAAATTGTGTTCTCATATTTTCCAATTTTTTCACTTCTGTAATATCTTGAACAACTGCCACAGTGCCTATATGTTCGCTTCTGTTAATTATATCTGTAGTTTTTATTCTAAGTTCTCTTTCTTGTGGCCAAACTATCTTTATTTCCTTATAATCATTATCACTTTGGTGGAAGATATTTTCTAATTCAAAATCCCTTATATTATCCAGAAGATTCTGCCCTATAATATCTTTAGTGATTCCAAATGTTTTTTTAGCATATGGATTAATCATTATCACTTTATTTTTTCTATCTACAGCAATGACTCCACTATCCATACTTTGCAAAATAGCCTCAAGCCTGTTTTGCTTATCGGTAACTTCATTCAATGTAGACTCTAGTTTATCCGCCATCTCATTAAAATTCTTAGCTAGTTGTCCTATTTCACCATCTGATAATACTCTAGCTCTTCTATGAAATTCGCCCTTACTAATTCTTGAAGTAATAAAAATCAAGTCGGTAATTGGTTTTACTATAATATATGATAGTTTTAGAGAAAACCAAATTGACATTATTGCTGAAAAAATTATGGCTAAGATGTAAAGCTTAAAATATTTACTGCCTAATCCATTTACAATTTCAAGAGGCATAGAACTTCTAATAATAAACCCATCACCAAAAGTGGTTGCAAAATACATCATATTCCGATCAGTAGATTTACTATATCTTACTGTAAATCCACTGCCGCTTTTTCTTGCGTCTTTTATTTCTTGCCTATCATTATGATCATCCATAGTTTCCCCGCTTATATTTGAATCATAAATAACTTTACCATTCTTATCAACATAGGTAACTCTTAGCTGCGAACTTTCTAAGTTCTCCATAAAAAATTTCTGAGGGTCTCTTAAATTATTACTTTGCAATAATCTAATAATCATATTGTTATTAATTTGAAGCTTCCCTTTTAGATTTTGCTGATATTCATAATTAAAAATAGACGTGAATAATGCAGTTACTACCACAAATATAAAAATCACAGTGCTTAACAAATATATAAGTAATTTTTTTTTCATAATTACTCTCCAAAATTAAATCTATATCCTATGCCCCTAATAGTCTGGATATACATTGGATTTTTATCATCTTCTTCAATTTTTTGCCTTAAATGTCTTATGTGAACGTCAACAGTTCTTGTTTCTCCTAAGTATTCATAACCCCATATTTTATCTAATAAAAAGTCTCTAGTCATAACTCTTCCTTTATTCTTTATCAAAATTTCCAATAGTTCGAATTCCTTTAATGTCAAATCAATTTTGATTTCACCTTTAATAACCTCGTGCTTACCAAAATCAATAGTCAAATTTCCAACACTAAAAGACTTTTCAGCTACTTGCATATTGGTTCTTCTAAGCATGGCTTTGATTCTTGCTACTAGCTCCCTTACTGAGAATGGCTTTGTAATATAATCGTCTGCCCCTAACTCTAGCCCTATTATTTTATCTATTTCTTCTGCTTTTGCTGTTATCATTATTATTGACATATTTGACATAGATGAATCTTTTCTAATTTCCTTACAAACATCTAGGCCATCCATTCCAGGTAACATTAAATCTAGTAACATCAATTGCGGCAATTGTTCTTTAGCAAGTTTTATAGCATCTATACCATTATTAGCACACATAACTTTATAACCATTCTTCTCCAAATTAAATTTAATTAACTCTTGTATATGTTCCTCATCATCAACCACTAATATTTTTTCTTCAGCCATGTTAATCCCTCCATATTTCAGCGTTAGTTTATTGTTTTAAATAAACAATAATACATTTTCTTTTGTTTATTATTACTAGCCTTAATATTACTCTAAATATCCTCACTAGTAAACTGTTCTATTACTTACCTGATAGTTTCATATCATCAGCCTCTAATATATTTAGCTGCTACGTCATAATTTTCTCGTAGTTTTTCAAAAAAAATCGAGTAGGAGCTAAATAATTAATTTATTTAGCGACCTCTCACACCACCGTGCATACCGTTCGGTACACGGCGGTTCAATAGAAATTAATGTTTTAATAAATATGTCTCAGATATAGAAACTAATCCTATATTTTTAAGGTATTTATTGGTCAATGTTTTGTTTAATATAGGGCTATTGGATGTTCTCCAATAGCCTTTCCTTGTATTTGCATATTGCAAAGCTTTATTGTTTGGTATTCCTAATTTAACAAGGTTCCCATATTTTGTTTTAATCTTTTTCCATTGTTTCCAAAAACACATTCTAATTCTTCGCCTTAACCATTCATCAAGTGTTTTAAGAATACTTTTAATGTCTGCAATAGCAAAATAATTTATCCATCCAACTATCACTTGCTTAAGTTTCATAAACCTATATTTCATGCTCATCGCATTACTTCTTGAAGTTAATTCTTTTAGCTTTGCTTTGAATTTGATTATAGGTTTTTGAGGAACTCTCATTCTGTATTCACCTTTTGCTCGGTAAAATGAAAATCCTAAAAATTTAAGTTTCCAAGGTCTATCTACTGTACTCTTTTCTTTATTCACTCTAAGCTTTAACTTTTCCTCAATAAATCTCGTAATACTCTTCATTACTCTATTTGCTGATTTCTCACTTTTGACGTATATATTCGCATCATCAGCATATCTACAAAAGTTTAGTCCTCGTTTTGTTAGTTCTACATCGAGTTCATGTAACATTACGTTACTTAATAATGGGGACAAAGGCCCGCCTTGAGGTGCTCCTTCTTCTGTATTCATAAATACCCCATTTATCATCACTCCACTTTGTAGATACTTTCGTATCAGAGAAATTACTCTACTATCTTTAATATCTTCCGATAGTATCCTTATTAATTTATCATGATTTATCGTATCAAAGTATTTAGAAAGGTCTATATTCACCGTCCATGTATGTCCAGCATTAATATATCCCCTACATTTTTCAACAGCTTGTTTTCCACTTCTTAAAGGTCTAAAACCGTAACTATTATCAGAAAATTTCTTTTCATATACTGGTATTAGAGTTTGTGATATCGCTTGCTGAATAACTCTATCTAATACAGTAGGTATTCCAAGTAGCCTAATTCCACCGTCAGGTTTTGGTATTTCTACCCTTCTTACGGCTAGAGGTCTATATCTACTTTCTAATAATGATTGCCTTAATTCTTGTCCATGCTCTTTTAGATAATGTAGAAGTTCATCTACTGTCAAACCATCAATCCCATGACTTCCTTTATTGGCTTTTACTCTTTTATATGCTTTATTCATATTATCTCTCGATAATATCTGCTCGAGTAAACCATTATCATATTCATTCACATCGTTTCTTCCTTCTTCTGACATAGAGGAAATACTATGCACTTCTACATTACCTTCGAGTTCCACTCTATTCTCTCGTAGAGAGCCTTCTTTATGAAGTTGTCTGCTTTTATCATATTTTCTCGTATCCTTCAAAATTCCAAAACCTCCTATTGTTCAGTCCTTCCCACGCTAACGCGTTTTGCATGGTACTATGACGTCTGCTGACTTCTGATAGTTCAGCCATACATCACTGTATGGGTTGTTATTTCTAAATTCATATCCACAACTTACCTATCAGATCTCCCCGGGTAAGAACGCAATCTTTCACTCCATCTATCTGCTACATTTACACCACTTGTTTCGAATAGTTTTGGGCTTCGTTTTGTATTGCAAACTTACCCACAAGCATATGCCTTATATGTAGTTTCTGTTCGTCAGACCGGAGTTTGGCCGCCAACTTCCTTCAGATTCCATCTCACGATGGACACCCTTGTCTTAAGCTATGCACTTGGCACTATTAACCCGTGCTAGGGACTTTCACCCATTAGATTGCGCCCATGCCGGGCGCACAATTATAAAAAAAATGCCTAAGGGCATTTTCATTCCTTAGACATTAATTTCCTTATCTCTTCCATGAATGTATTAATATCTTTGAATTGCCTATAAACTGAAGCAAACCTCACATAAGATACCTCATCTACATTTTTTAATATGCTCATAATGATTTCTCCTATATAATCTGATTTCACTTCTGTAAGCATTTCATTGTTTAACTGTTTTTCTACTTCATCACAAATAGCTTCTATTTGTTTTCTTGACACCGGCCTCTTTTGGCATGCCTTCATAAGGCCATTTAATATTTTCGTTCTGTCAAAATATTCTCTATTAGAATCCTTCTTTATTACTAAAATAGGTACATCTTCCACTTTTTCATATGTAGTATATCTCTTAAAACAACTTAGGCACTCTCTTCTTCTTCTAGTTGCAATATTCTCATCTGTTGATCTAGAATCAACTACTTTACTTTCTTCACAGCTGCAATATGGACATTTCAATGGCCTTCACGTCCTTTTCATAGTATAGTTAGCAAATATACTAACATTATACACTTTTTCCTATTCGTTTTCTATATTTACATCACTACCATCTACAAGAATAACATCTACCCCAATTTTCTTTACTTTTTCCCAAGGTATCTCAACACTATTATTTTTATTGAACCAAGATGACTTTTGGGTTGGCATTAGGATTGAAATAATTCTATAGTCTTCACAATCAACTTTTAAATCTTTGATATATCCCATTTTTGAGCCTGAACTTATATCTATAATTTCCATCTGTCTTAAATTATTTATTGCAAACATTAAACTTTCCATTTTGTTCACCCCCAATAAGTTTTCATAAACCCTTTTTTAAACCAGCTAGTCACTACCCTAGTCTATTTTTAGAGGCCTAGCACTTTATATTATTTATATTCATAAGTTATTAAAAATATTATTTATAATTAGAACATTTCTTTATTTGTTTCATTTTGCTTAATATTTAATCTTCAAATAATAACTTTTAAAATCGGTTTCTAAAATAAAATTATAAAAAGGGTCCTACTTGCGGCCCCTATACCATTTTATTTATTTCTTTTTGTAATCTTTTTATTATTCTTTTTTCAAGCCTTGAGATATAAGATTGTGATATTCCAAGTATATCAGCCACTTCTTTTTGTGTTTTTTCTATGGTTCCATTTAAGCCAAATCTTAATTGAACAATTTCTTTTTCTCTTGAATTTAAACGTTGCATAGCAAGCCAAAGCAATTGTTTATCTACATCTTCTTCAATAATATTATAAACCACATCGTTGTCCGTTCCAATAATGTCTGAGAGCAGCAATTCATTACCGTCCCAATCAACATTTAGAGGCTCATAAAGAGAAATTTCTGTTTTAATTTTACTATTTCGCCTAAGATACATTAAAATTTCATTCTCTATACATCTTGAAGCATATGTAGCTAGCTTAATGTTCTTTTCAGGATCAAAAGTATTAACTGCTTTTATAAGCCCTATGGTTCCTACAGAAATTAAATCTTCAACATTTAAGCCTGTATTCTCAAACTTCCTTGCTATATATACTACCAGTCTTAAATTTCTTTCAATTAAGGTAGCTCTCACCTGCTTATCACCTGTATCTAATTTAACTACTAACTCATACTCTTCATCCTTAGTTAAAGGAGGTGGCAATGCATCGTTCCCTCCTATATAAAACAAATTGTTTGAAAATATTTTGAATTTAGCAAATAACTTGTTTAACATCACTTTAAAATTGAACATAATTTCCTCCCCATCTATATTATTAGCACATAGCGATCATTTCCTATTAAATCATCTAACTGAGTATCCCTCTAGACATAAGAGCGTTATAGTCATTATCTTTGCTTAATTTATACTCACAAAATGCTATAATTACATCTCTTGTTTCAACATTCTTTTTATCAATATGAATATTAATATACTGTGGTTTAAACCCTATAAGCCTTCCATTAGTGCCATTCACTACATTATAAGGAATAAAGTAAGTGTTGTTTCTTTCTAACAAAATTTCGCTTAAAATATCCCGTTCAACAATTAATACTGGTAAGTTGGTAGCAGGTTCACGAAGCTCATTTCCAGTATCTAAAAATGCCTTAATAGTTTTTTTATAGCTTTTATTTATTATATCAACAGTGTATATAAGTGTTGATATTTTTTTTCTATCTCCAATAAAAATCATGATCCTGTATATCAATATATAAATTATCATTACTGAAAGCATTAATTTTTCGTAAGGAAAATTTATTATGATTATATCAAATGACATATTTTTACTATTGTTCATTTGTATAAATAAACACATTCCAGCTAAAAGTATTGAATATAATATAAATATTAAAGAAGCCTTAATATTGAATAAAATGTTTTTTTCTCTAAAAACAATTAAAATCATCGCGACTGGTACTAATATTTTAAAAGGTAAATATGTCAAGTATCTAAGCTTTGGATAGACTACTGTTAATACATATAAGCTGCCTATAAAACTCGAAAGACACATCCATATAAGATTTACTCTTTTTCTTAATGTTTGAACTGTAATATGCAATATGAATAGATTAACTATAAAATTCACTAATATAAGGACATCTATATATACTATCACTTGCTCTTCCTCCTTTAAAATTATTATATAACTTATGCAATCAAAATTTTGTCATTTTTTACAATATTTTTTTATTTTTATTCTTCTATAAATCACCATTTTTTTCCATATTGTGTTAGGAAATACAAAGTAAAAAAAAGGACCATTCCTTATTAATTCACCACGTTAACTAGCCCCTCTAAAACGACTTAAGTTAACTCAGTGAATTTGCATAGAGATTATGTCCTATTAGCAATTAAAATTGCCCTAAACGCAAATAAAGTGCCAAAAGGCACTTTACTATTTATTACTTGCTTTGTCTTCTTAAAAAAGCTGGAATTTCTAAATCAGAATCTCCATACTCTTTAGTATATGCAACTTCTTCAATAGGATTAACTGGTTCTTTTACTTTAGGCTTTGGGACAGTTTTATTTTGCACAACTTTGTCACTTTCAAAACCAGTTGCAATAACTGTTATTCTTATTTCATCTTTTAGGTCTTCATCTATAACTGCACCAAATATAATATTAGCGTCTGGGTCAGCTGCACCTTGTACAATTTCCGCAGCCTCATTTATTTCAAGTAAACCTAAGTCCATTCCACCAGTAATATTTAAAAGTACACCTGTAGCACCGACTATAGAGGTTTCTAGTAACGGGCTTGAAATAGCTTGTTTTGCTGCCTCTTGAGATCTATTATCACCAGAGGCTCTACCAACACCCATATGTGCAAGACCTTTAGCAAGCATAATTGTTCTCACATCTGCAAAATCTAAATTTACAAGACCGGGTATAGTAATCAAATCAGATATACCTTGTATACCTTGTCTTAAAACATCATCTGCCATTTTGAAAGAGTCCATCAATGTAGTTTTTTTATCTACCATTGTTAATAATCTTTCATTTGGAATTGTTACTAAAGTATCAACTACTTCTTTAAGCGTTTTTATTCCGATTTCAGCATTAATCATTCTTTTTCTGCCTTCAAAAGGGAATGGTTTTGTTACAACTCCTACAGTAAGTATTCCCATGGATTTAGCGATTTCTGCAACTACAGGTGCAGCTCCAGTACCTGTACCGCCTCCCATACCTGCAGTAATAAATACCATATCCGCTCCTTTTATTGCTTGAGAAATTTCTTCTTTACTTTCTTCTGCTGCTTTCATACCTATTTCTGGATTAGCGCCTGCTCCTAGCCCCTTAGTTAACTTATCACCAATTTGAATTTTTTGAACTGCATGAGAAAGAATTAAAGCTTGTTTATCCGTATTTATCGCTATAAACTCCACGTTTTTGAGTCCCTCTATAATCATTCTGTTTATAGCATTGTTTCCTCCGCCTCCACACCCAATTACTTTAATTTGAGCAAATTCTTGAACATCAACATCAAAATCTAGCACAACACTACCTCCTCTTTAGAAAAAATCTGCAAAAAAACCTTTTATTTTTGATGCAAATCCATTTTCTACTTTTATATTTTTGTTTTTTGACCATTTGTTATCATATGAATGTTCATCTGATTCTTCCAATGAACTATTACTAGTTTTAATATTATTAACAGCTTGAAGCACTATACCTACTGCTGTAACATATATAGGGCTAGCTGCTCCTACATACTCTGGTGAACCTATTCTCACTGACTTATCGAGTATAACTTTACTGAGTTCATTAGTGCCTCTTAATAAAGCTATACCTCCACCAACTATTACTACTCCAGAAGTTTCATTATAAAATCCACTATTTACTAGGTTTCTTTTAATTAAATGTAATAACTCATCTACTCTAGCATAAATTATATCAACTAATAAATTATTATCAATTTCCATTAAATTATCATAAGAATCTTTGACTCTAATTTTCTCAACGTTTTCTCCTTTTTCTTTAATTAAGCTTCCATATTTAAGCTTTAATCTTTCACCTTCGCTAAAAGGAACTTTAAGACAAACCGAGATATCGTTGGTTATGTTATCTCCACCTAATTGAATAATAGAAGTATGTTTTAATTTTCCACTCTTGTAAATAGAAATATCAATAGTTTGTGCTCCAACATCAACTAGTGCTATTCCCATGTCCTTTTCTTCTTTTCGTAATACAGCCTCTGATATAGCTGATGGTTGAAGTACTATCCCATTAACTTTAATTCCAGCTCGCTTCACACTTTTTAATAAATTACTAACTACTGTGGATTGTGCCATGACTACTTGTCCTTCAACTTCTAGCCTTATACCACTCATTCCTCTAGGGTCTTTGATATTATCATATCCATCAACAATATATTGTTCGGGCTCAACACCTACTATTTCTTTATCGGGCGGAACTGAGATGAGTTTAGCTGCCTCAATTACCCTGTCCACGTCGCTCTGCTTTATTTCTCTGTCTTCAGAAGATATCGCAATCATACCTGTATTTCTTACTAGTTCACAAATTCCTCCAGGTAAAGATATATACCCTTCATTGATTTGTGTATCTGTCATACGCTCTAATTGTGTAATACATTTTTTTATAGCTTCCGCTGTACTATCAATATCTATTACAACTGATTTATTTAAACCACTACATACAACTGATGTAATGCCTATAATCTGAAGTTTTCCATTACTACTGATTTTACCAACTGATCCACATATTTTTGATGATCCTAAATCAATCCCTACTATTTGTTCATTCATTAAGTTTATCCCCCCTCATAAGAGAAACCTTAAGTGTATATATTCAACAAAAAGATAAATTTTCCTCTTAATTTAAATGATTTTTTTAAATATTTATTATAAATTTAAATATAATCAAAATTAATTTCATTTTATTGTATATTTGCAGATATATATAACCTTAATTTCAAATTAGTAAATACATTATATTATGATGTTAAAAAGCTAACTTGTCCTTCTAGACTAATTATAATAGCAAAATATAGAAAAAGCAATATCATATCGTTAAGTAAATCAACCAAATAGTATATAAATTGGTTAATTTTACATTAAATTAAAAATAAAGCTGAAAGCTATAATTTATCTATGCTTTTAGCTTGTTTTTTAATTATTTACTAAAGCGATAGCATTCTTACAATCATTTCATTGTCAACTGAGTAATTAATTGCTTCCTCTTTAGATATAACACCTTTTTTATATAACTCTGCAATTGACATATCCATAGTTTTCATACCATATTTCCCGCCAGTTTGAACACAAGATTGTAATTGATGTGTCTTGCCTTCGCGGATAAGATTTTGAATTGCTGGAGTTGATATCATTACCTCAAGCGCTGCTACTCTCCCTCTTCCACTTATCTTAGGTATTAATTGTTGAGAAACTATTCCCTGCATTACCGCTGATAATTGAACTTTAATTTGTTGCTGCTGATATGGAGGAAATACATCAACTATTCTATCTACTGTTTTTGCTGCACCTATAGTATGTAAAGTAGAGAAAACCAAATGTCCAGTTTCAGCTGCAGTAATAGCAATAGAAATCGTTTCAAGATCTCGCATTTCACCTACTAATATAACATCTGGATCCTCTCTAAGAATAGCCCTTAATGCATTTTTATAATTTTTACTGTCTTTTCCGATTTCTCTTTGATTAATAATGGATTTGTTATGTTTGTGTAAATATTCAATAGGGTCCTCGAGTGTTATAATATTACATGCTCTAGTAGAATTAATTTCATTAACCATAGCAGCGAGAGTTGTACTTTTACCACTACCTGTAGGCCCTGTCACTAAAACTAGCCCTCTTTGTTTTGTGGTAAGAACCCTAACAACCTCTGGAAGCTCAAGCTGTTTAATAGTAGGTATTTTTAATGCAACTACTCTAATAGCTATAGTATCGCTTCCCCTATGTTTATAAACATTAACCCTAAATCTTCCAAGTCCGTAAATAAAGTAAGACGTATCGATTTCTCCATTTTGACAATATTTTTCATAAGAATTTTCTAAAATTTCTCTTGAGTATTTTTCAGTGTCTGCTGGAGTTAATTTATCTTTTCCTGTTTGTATTAAATTACCATCGACTCTAATGATTGGCACTGAGTCCACTGTAAGGTGCAAATCTGATGCATTTTGTTCTGTTGTCTTTTTTAGTAATTCACTAAGAGGTATCATTATTGGTCCTCCTGTTCTTTTAATGAAGCTTCCAAATATATATGCCAAATTGAGTTCTAAATTTTAGAATCTTCTTGTCACTTAAAATTTTTGCTCCATTTTCATCACCTAACTGCAGAAATTTTATTTTCTCAGATAAATAATTTAAATACATTCTTTCCCGAAATATTTTGTATCTTTAATGAAAATCGTTAAGATGCTTTATTTGACTAACGGTGTACATTTTATAATTATACCATAGTTGTTACAATTTATTAGAACTATTCAACCTATTTTTACTAGTACTATTTAATTCCTTATTAAGCTTCTTTAATGCCCTCTTTTCAATTCTAGAAACATAGGACCTTGAAATCCCTAAGATCAATGCAATTTCTCTTTGAGTTCTAGGGTTACCATCAAGTAATCCATATCGCATTTGAATTATTGTTTTTTCTCTATCCATTAAAGCTACGTTTATCTTATTATAAAGCTTTTTAATTTGTATTTTACTTTCTACTATATCAATAATAGAATCTTCATCGCTGCTTAACACATCCATAAGTGATATCTCATTACGTCTTTCATGTTAGACGTTGCAATGAATATCCCTTTCATTATATAGACACCACTCTGACTAATTTTTTTAGTAGCTTTAAATTTAAGAAGAAACGTTTCTGATTATCTTCTGCCTTCCCATTTGCTAAAGCTTCTATCGTATTTAATAATTCCTCTTGCCTTTTTAAAATTTTTATATTGTCCAATTTAATACCCCCATATCTTTAGTTATGTAACTATAACCTCGTAAAATTACCATCTATATCCTTATATGGATATATAATATTATGTTAAATTGCAAAAGTAAAGAACAACTGTTCCCACGTGATCAACATCATAATTTTCTATTACATTTAGTCAAATAGTCTCTTGTTTTATATTTGTTAACGCTGGCTTACGTTTCTTTCATTGTAAACTCAAATTTAAATTTGAGTTTATTTTTGTTAATTATTTATGTCCTTCTTCTCTTCTCTTGTATTGTAAACCAATCCGCTACCACTATATTGGTAACTTTCCCCACTTTTCGACAATTATCAAAAATTATGTGTTGAATTTTGTAGAATTGTGATATATATTGTAATATAAAGGTTTTTTAAGGGGAACGATTATGTATAAGCTGAAAGTAAAAGAGTACAGAGTTGAAAAAGAATGGTCGCAAAAAGAATTGGCAACTAGAAGTGGGGTAAGCCAGTCCGCAATATCGTATATCGAACAATTAGAGAGAAATCCTTCAATTGACACTATAGCTAAACTAGGTATAGCTTTTGGGATTTCCCCACATGATTTGATTGTATTCCATGATTATGATAAGTAACTTTAACCACAGCGCCATTACAATGGCGTGATGGCATAGCGCTATGATGTTACGCCTGTGCTTTGTATAATGGTTTTGAGGTGCTAATATGAATGAAAAAACTACGGTATATATAGAACTAAAATTAAAAGAAGAAGTTAAAATCAGATTGATTAGGGCACAGGACAATCAAAGTTTATCGTCCCTGGTAAATGAGCTACTCGAAAAATGGTTAAAAGAACAGGAATAACAAAAGCCTTGGAGATAATTCCAAGGCTTATTGAATCGTGCATACAAGTTAAACAAACTTGCTCAATTCCTCTAACTCATTCATTTCTAATTCGGTTACTTCGCGTAACTTTTCTTCACTGTTACTCACTATATTTTCATTTATATCATCACCTTTCCTTACCGTGAGTAACTTTACATCACATTCACTTACTTCTATTTGAGTAACTAGTGGTAACTTTGCACCACCGTTACTCACTATATAATTATAAATCATTTCCTTAATGGAGCTATTTGGATCCATGCATCCACTAAGGAACTCTATTATTTGATTTTCTTTAGGTTTGTCTAGGTTTAATGTGAATTGGACTCTTACACTATTTTTGCTTATCGCCATTATTCCACACCTTTCTGCAAGCTTCCAATGCTCCATCTACATTAGATGTACTTGCATTATCTAATACAAAACTTGCCTTTAGAGGTAATTGTTTTATATGATTTTTTAACATTAAGCTTGTACCACCAGTCCAGTAAACTTTATAGGTATTAAGATTTGCATAAGGCTTTATAGAGTTCAGTATATTGCTTAAAAACAAAGCATATTCCTTTGATTCTACTGTAATTATCTTATTATCTATAAGTCTTTGTATATCCTCCTCGCTATAATCCTTATTCTCTATATTTTTAATTTTAGTATATAGATCATAACTTCCTAGTTTAATTGTTTGGAGCTTAACCACCTTCCCATTTTCAAGAATCGATAAATTTATTGTCCTGCTGCCACAATCTATTATGCAAATGTCACCCATCTTCTGCTCCTTACTAATGCTGAAATAGCTGCTATAACCCTCAGGCAATATTAGTGTGTCCTCTATAAAAATTTCCTTCTCTACGCCATTAAACTTTAATTTTGTATGCTTATTTTTATTTACTATATCTATTAACTTTTGTTTACTAGCCATCTGCATTATAGGTAGCATTAAACATAAATTAGTTTTTATAACGTCACCGCTATTAGCTTTACATATAGCATACATAAGTTGAGGTATAAAGTTTTCTTTGTTGGTTTTGTCATACTCCTTGCTAAATTCTCCAATGGTCAAATATGTGGTAAATCCCTCTATCTCAACCCTTTGAAAACTATCTTGGTAACTTTGATAGTCTGTAGTATATTTAGCACTAAAGCTTCCCTTGTTCTCTCCAATATACTTTATAAAATAATTACCCACGTCTATAATTGTATTTTTTTTATTCATTACTAAAACCTCCATTTAATTTATTGTCTGATTCTTCTACTTCCTAAACACTCCGCATACTCTAACTTTTCTATTAGATCTCTCCTGCCCTGTAAAGCTTCGCCAGTAAGTTCTATAATATAATTTTTTAATGTTTTATTATCCATATCGGATATTAAATTTTTATTTTTTTCGGTTAGCATAACAAAACCTCCTGTTTTTATAGCTTATTCCTACGCTGGCAACTCATACTGCTCACCATAGAGCAGTAGCTTTTCTAATTTATCAAAATCATATTTCCGCTGTGGATAATCGTTAAAACTACCTTTGGCAGCATATTCTTTTTTACATTTCAAAACTTTATTGTTTTTTATTGCCCATTTTGTGTAGCTAAAAATATCTTTTACATTGTCCTGAGCAACGCTGTACTTATGACACTCAATAACCTTAGTGACATTATTACTAGCCACTTTCAATAGTTCAGTCGCTTCTGCATAGGTAAGTCGTGTAGCTTGTACTACTGCCACAACATCTTCATTTATGCTAACTACTTCTTGTTGCTCCGCCCCTAAAACATCATCAATGTGTATTTGGCCATCCAGTGGAGCATCACCATCGCTATCTATATGTTTAGGTTTCTTTTTCTTTACTGGGGCCGTTATCTTTGTGGCACTTTCATTATTTTTTAATGTATATATATACTCATATCTGCCTTTATTACTTGTTTTATTTTCAATAAGCACACCTTTATCCTTAAGTTCTTTCCAAACCCTTCTGAAGGCGGTCTCACCATAACCACTAAGTGATTTTGTGTAGTCTCTCTTGATTGAAAAGTTATCTATGGTAGATAGGTGTTGGAGTTTGTTATAAAGCCCGATAGCCTCACATGATAGATTTAAATCGAAAATTATTGAATTGTTTATTTTGGTAAATCCCTTAGTAGCCATGTTGTGTTGCCTCCTTATTTAACATTGATTAACATTAATTAATGTCAGTATACAACATTAATTAATGTTAATCAACCTTTTTTTATAAATTAATTAATCAACATTGCTTATAATTAATCAATTTATATGTTATAATATAGGTATACTCTAGGTTTAGGAGGTTTTTATGAAAACTAAAAAAGATACTTTAGTTAATAGAGAAAGATACTCTAGCACATTTGATAAAGACTTATTAAGGCAATTTAAAGATTTGTCAAACGAAACTTCAATACCCGCTTCAAAGCTATTCGATAAAGCATTAGATTTATTATTAAAAGAATATGGCAAAAGGTAACCAATGATAAAATTGGCTACCTTATTTTTTTATTTAAATTTCTATTTATAACCTCTCCCTAACCAACTCCTTATCTTATAGCATACCTTTAGGTATATAGTTGTTGTTATATAGAGTTATTTATATAGTCTTATTAATAAAGTCTTATTAATAAAGTCTTATTAATAAAGTCTTAATACCTATAGTCTTATTAAGTATGCACGATAACCACATGTGGGTTTTAAACGTATGGTTATTGATATGTTGGTAATGATATGTTTAAAATAATGTTTTACGTTGTTATGATAACGAAGAAAAAGACACCGGATTAACCAGTGCCTTTCGTTATATCTAAGTTGTATTTTTGTAATTATCTTTAATTAATAAGCTATCTTATTAGCTCCTTTGCTATTATAACCATCTAAGATTATATTGCTTTCCCCTGAAAATATTCTTACATGAGCATTATATTCTTCCCAGATTTGACCGTAATAATCTTTGTTTGGGGTCTTCCCGCCAGAGTGAGCGCCAACTTGTCTTATAGCTGTATCTACTAGATCCTTTGCTTTATTTTCGTTTATTGCTGCATTAACTTGTATTGCTATATTTATCATATCGTCTTTTTCTACTATAGCCACGTCTTGTACTAAATCATCTGCTTTTAATGTTTCTGTTGTAAGTTTGATTGCAATATCACTTAGTGTAGGCGCCGTAGTTTCTTCTGCATCATCCTTAGCCTGTTGTTCTGCTAATACTTTTTTATCTTCTATATCTTTGGACTTTTGAGCTACTTTTATTTTTTCACTAGCTCCAACTTTAATTTTACCTTCAGTATCATCCTTAACTTTTGTACTAGCCTCTGATTTAATTTCTATTACAGTTTTTGCTTTCTTTTCAGGAACTACTTTGCTTGTTGAAACTGCTTTTGTTGAACCTTCTGTTATACCTTTAGAAAAGGCAGGCTCTAACTTTACCCCAATGCTAAATATTATTATGCCTGCAACGAGCGTTAACACTACATCTTTGTTTCTATGCTTTATGAGTCTTATAATAGCAAATAATGTAAATGGGATTGATGTCATTATTAAAAATGCACCAATTCCAGCTATTAACATGAGTAAGCAAAATAGATAATATATTATTGCGATTACTTTCTTCCATTTCTTATCTGTTCTAAAACCAGGTATGTATTTAAAAATATCTTTCATTAATTTAATTCTCCTTTTCAATCTTATAATATAATATTTTTTAATATGAGTTAGTTTAAGAGAATATAACTTCTACTTTTTCAATGCTATAAGCACATTGTAGATATTATTTATGTCTTCAATATTTAATTCTTCAAAATTATCTAATCTCATTTTGATGTCTTCAATCGTTTGACTTTTAAAGCCTGTACTATCATTTTTACTAAGAAAGAATGTAGCTATAGTTCCAGTAAGCATACCCAAGAATCCTATACCAGTAAGCATTATTATTCCAGCAATAACTCTTCCAATTGGGGTTGCTGGAGAAATGTCTCCATATCCTACAGTTGAAATGGTGACAAAACTCCACCATAGTGCATTACCAAATGATATACCTTCTGCGAAATGTATTCCAATAGCTCCCATAAGCAATGTGGATAAAGTTATCCAAATAACATAATTTAAATTATTGGTTTTTAAAAATTTATCCATATATTTTCTAAATTTAAAAATCAATGTCCCTGATCTAAATATTTTAATAAACTTTAGTAGTTTAGCTAACCTTAATATTCTAATTGACCGAAATACAGAATTGAATGGAATAATAGAAATTAGATCGATTATATTGCACTTAAAAAACTTTACTTTATCTTTAGCTAAAAATAATCTTGTAAAGTAGTCTATAGCGAAAATTCCTAATATTATATTATCAGCAATTGAGAACGTAATAGTAATATCTTGAGGTAGGTTATATGATAGCTCAATTACAAGAATCGCAACAACAACGATAGCCAGTAACGCCATCACTATTTCATAAAATGCTATAATTCTTCTGTTTTTTAATAGTTTCAATTTAATCCTCCTTGTTTTTATATGGCAATACTTCTTTTGAATTCTTACAACTAACACTACCCTTAGTAAATAGCTTCAATCAATAGTTAGTTTGAATTTATTTTTTATAAAATGAAATACCTCGGCTGTTACACCGAGGTTAATTTCATTCCCATAAATCTTCAGTTAATCTTTCAATTTCTCTACGCCTTTTTTCAGTTTCCAATATATCAATAGTAATAGCATCATTAATGATATTAAGTACATCTCCATCCTTAGCACCAGAAGGAATTTTATCTTTAGATATGTCCATCATAGTTCTATCTTCTTTTTCACACACTGCATAATATCCTTCAAATCTATCAATAATTACTTTCATAAATTCCTCCTATTGTGGTGGTCCACAAACGCTACATGGTTCATATCCCGCCTTTGCATCATTCAAACTTATAGATATTTTGCTTTTCTTTAAATATCTACACCCACCACTGTGATATTTTTTACCTGTTTCAGTAACATATACTGTAGCGCTTTTATTTTGAGTTGCTATTGGTTTTTCTTCAGGAACTACTTTAACTTCAGTAGACGCAACACTCTTTGTTTCTGTAGTTGGTTTGTTAACTACGGCATTTGATGAAGTATTTGCCTTACTAGTAGCTGGTACAGCACCATTAGAATAACTTCCTGGCTTAACATTAAAAGTTATATCTTTACCGTTACTTGTTGCGATAACAGTTCCAGACTCGTCGGTGCGGTAAACAGAAATATTTTTAGCCTTAAGTCTATCCATGCTTTCTTTATTAGGATGACCATAACTATTGTCCTTTCCAACACTGACAACTGCATACTTTGGGCTGACCTTATCTAAAAATCCTTGTGTTGTTGAACTATTGCTACCATGATGGCCTACTTTAAGTACATCTGATTTAAGGTCATAATTTTTTGATAACATTTCTTTTTCCGATACATCTTCTGCATCTCCAGTAAATAAGAATGAATTACCTCCGAACGATACTTTAATAACTATTGAGTCATTGTTAGGGTCTTCATATCCGCTTCCATTAGGAGATAGTATGGTGCATGTAGCTTCTCCTAGTTTAAAGTTCTCTCCTGGAGTTGGCACTGAAACTTTCATTCCTTTACTTTTAATTGCATTTACTACATCTGTAAAAGTTTTAGTTGTTGCAGTTCTTTTAGGCATATATACTTTGCCTATTTTAAAACTATTTATTACATAATCAAGTCCGCCAATATGGTCTTCATGCGGATGAGTACCAACTAGAAAATCTAAATTAGTAATCCCTTGGTCTGCTATGTATTTTTTAACCAATTCACTATCAGCATTATTACCAGCATCTATTAGCATAGAGCTTGAGCCTTGTTGTATTAAAATACTATCTGCCTGGCCTACATCTATGTAGTGTACTTTTAGTTCTCCTTTAACTTCGGTAGTTACCTCCGCCTTAGGTGTCTCAGCTTTATTAGTATCTGCAGCTGCAGCTACAACTTTAGCATCAGTTTCAACCTTTACCTCTTCTTTACTGCATCCACTCAAAGTTACTCCCATAACTATTGCAATGGCAATTAGCCAAGAGCACTTCTTCTTATGAAATTTCTTTTTAACCTTATCGCTCATAATAATCCCCCTTTATATTTAAGTTCTTATAGAATAATACCATATCAACCACAATCATACAATTACTTAAAATTCCTTTTATTGTCGGAATTCTATTATAAAATTATATATAATATACTCCCAAAAATGTGTAATATATTTAAAGCTCCATAAAATATTAAGCATCCATTAATGATAATATTTGACTGGTATAGCTGCTTTTCTGTAGCATCTTTCATCCTTTGGTATACCCAAAACAAAAGTACAAATGGGATTACTACCTTAATTAATATGCTTAGTAATTGACTATTGTTTACAAATGGTGCCATGACAGAATTGATTTCTAAGAACATACCTGTGTTGATTAGAAAAATAGTAAATATAATATCTGTTACATTTAATATGTACACTGCAATTAACTTCTTCCTTATTAATCCCAAATCTCTGGTTTTTAGTAGATATTTTATAAAAGACATGGCCATCACCTCTATTTAGAAGTATTGGCCATGTCCGTATGTTTTAAACCTAGTTTTAGGTAAGATATTCAGCATTTAACAAAAGCTATTAAATCTTAAACAATATCCACTTGCAAGTATTGAGTTCATATTTAAGTTCATATCTTTTCTCACTATCTCCAATTAGGCTTTGACAGGCAAATACAATCATTAAATTACCTGCAAACTTCTCCTGTGTTCTAGTAATTACTTTATCTACTTTATCTACTTTAATTACTTGTAAAGATTCATCTTCCCTCACGATTCTTAGCCTCAAAGGGGTAATGCTCCCTTTAGTATCCATTACAGATATAACTTCAATTGGTTTTGCTACAATTTTCATATTACCCCTCCAAAACATATGTTCTTATTAATATTATACAACATATTACTTAAATTGGAAGGGGTAAAGTTTTCCTTTAAAATAAAAAATGTATGAACCACTAAATGAATTCTATCTTTTAGTGTCATATTCAATTAACCTGAATATCATATACTGTCGAAGGACAAGGAGTGATGTTAATGTCAAAGTTTGAAACTAAATATGATTATGAAGATTGGTGCGAAGAAAAACATGTTGATGAAAATTGTTGTAAAAAAGTACAACTTCATGATCATGAATTTGAAGGAAGCACTAGGTTAGCTGAATTAGGTAGTGAGGATGCTCATAATCATAGATTCGCCGGAGTATCAAGTCCTGCAATACCAGTTAAAGGCGGTCATGTTCATAAAGTTAAATCAAGAACAGATTTTTTTGACCACTTTCATGAATTTGAAGCAGTTTCGGGTCTACCGATACCTGTTGGCGGTGGTAGGCATGTTCATTTTGTAAAAGCTAAAACTAATGTCGTTGATGACCATTGCCATGAATTAATATTTGCTACACTTATAGAAGCTCCAATATTCGAAGAAGAAAGCTAATATAAATGCAGAGTTGATGTTTCTTAACAACTCTGCTTTTTTAATTTTGGGTATGCAATTAACTCTTTTATTTCTTCTAAATTATTGCCATACTACAATTACTTATACAAAAAAATAAAAAAGCTCCAAGGATTCCCTCAGAGCTACTCTAAATATTCTTGAAATGTAAGTTCGCATATCTCATAAATCATTTTACTGAAATTGTAAGGAGTGAATTTTCCCTTTAAAATTAAGGTGTTAAAAACAAAGTTTTAAGTGCTTGTAAAATAAATATGATTGTGTAATCTACGCCTTTGTCCAATAGGTTTTGTTTTGCTGCTGAAATAAAGTCACTCTGTAAATTATTTGAGTTTTCTTTAATATATTCAAGCTCCTTTTGAATTAAAAGCAAATTGCATTCTTCTACGTTGTTACCAAATTCTATGGAGTTTATAAGTCCACCAAGTTTTTGAATAATCTCTTCATTGTCTTTATTTACACATTGCATAAGAAATAATATTAGTTTTTGCGTTTCGTTGCTTTCGCACTGAAGTTTTAAACTCCGCTTATCTCTCTCTTCCTCTTCTTTTCTTTTTTGTTCAATGCCTTGTAGTCTTCTTTCGGATTCTTTATCTACTAGAGTTATTGGGGCTGCCGGGTAAAATCCAAGTGATCTAGTTAATGTATTCTTATCAACTTTAGGCAAAGTTCTTAATAGATTTGTATCAATTTCATATAAATTATCCATAACCATACCACCTCCACATATAGGTAAATTCTATAAGAAAATGTAAATCCCTTTAAATTGAATACTCATTCCAAATTAAAAATTCAAAAAAATAAAATCCAGTGCTACAACAATAGTACTGGATTTTATACATGCAATTACTTATTTTATTTTTCGTATAAATTATTGCCATACTACAATTATTTATACAAATAAAAAGAAGCCCCAAGGCATCCCTCAGAGCTTCATCAACTATTTTTTAAAATTACAAAAAAATACTTTACTGTATTTTTGCATACATTGGAAAATGTATATTAATCAAAATTTATTTTGCGGGTAAATTTTCATATCTATTTTTATACACTCATTGCAATTATTATTTATATTTGCTTCAACAACTGAACAATCTACTCGACGTCCTGATTCAATACATTCAAAAACCTCTTTACTATAATACTTTGGCATATACCCCAACATCTCATCATTGTTTTTACAAACAACAACGGCATTAAGGTCAAATTTATTATTAGGCTCCAGAACCAACTCTAACTTTTCGCCTATTTGCAAATTTATTAATTTAGGGCAAATTTGATTACTACACATATCATAATATCTTACACCAGCAACAAAAAACTCCCTAGTAATCACATCAACTGAATCTATAAATATAGGATCTATAAATTCCAATGTATCAATTGGTAATCTACCACCACTTCTTTTTAATAACTCAAAAGCATCATATTTATCTAATTTATATCTATTTAAAACAATTTCAATATCTTTTCTTCTTCTATCTGGTAATCTACTGTTGAATACTGGAAATAGGGATTGATTAAAATAAGTTTCTTCGATGTCACTAAACGCTATCAATGGTTGAAATCCTTTTTTTATAGCTTTTTTTACTTGATCTTTATTATACTTAAATACATATTCGCTATCTTTTGAAAGTTCTCCAATAACATATCTTTGTCTTTCGACCGAGTCTTTCCAAACAACGTAGATACAATCGCTTCCATTCCTTTTACTCATTTAATGTTCTCCCTCCTTTAAATTATAAATTTTTAAAATATTATTTACTCTTTCATTGATAAATTTTATTAATAATATTTTCATTTTAGAACTAACTATATTATCAGGATACTTTTCTATTAATTCCTTTACTTTTTCTTCTTTTATATTTTCCTTAATACATTTTACAAAATCTATCGTATCATCATAATAGTTCATATGTAATTCAGAAAGTACATCAAAATGATTAGGTTTCTTTGTTTCAGTTAATCTTCTCCTAATGATTGATTTAGATTTATTAATTACTAATGCACTAAAACGACGCCCATCTCTTAAAATATTATCAATTTGAGATTCATTTACATAAGCACACAATGATGATCCATTATCATACAAAGGTGATATGCGCATTTTTTTATTTACCCTATTCCATACAACTCCCCAATTACTAGGATGCCTATCACTGTTTCCAATTAAACAATCAAAAATAGGTATTTTCAAAAAATCTTTTTCTAAATTTATGAATTTCAATGAATTTATTATCATAGGAATTGAATAAAATTCTCGCGTTTTCAAATTGCAAAATTCATCTTCATCATAGCTATTATATATTCTAGTTATAAACTGTATACCCTCAATAAGTTCTTCATCACTATTTAATATAAAATAACTCATTGAGGCTCTCTTGAAATCATATTCTCCTATATCTACCCTAGCACATTCTAAATTTAACAAATAAGCCAGATCGCTAGCTATTTTTTCAGCCCAATATTCACCTGTTATAGTTCCTATATTATTAACTTTTGGAAATTTGATTATTCCTTTTTGAGTTTTACTTTTATCAATTATCCACAATTTTGAACTTGCACCACTACCAAACGGTGAATCCTCCCATATATCCCAATCATCAAATGACTTAATAATTTCTAATCAACTCCAATAAAACTATTTTTTTATGCTACAGTACCTATTTGTATTAATTAACTCTATAAACAGCTTTGAGTAGTCAGTTATCTAACTATATAAATCTCTATGTTTTTATCTGTACCTTATATATTCTATAAATATTTTTATTTTCCCTTTAAATTTACCAAAAAATAAAAAAGACCTGAAACTAGATTTCTCTAACCTCAGGCTTAAAATTATTGTGCTACTGGTATTGATGCAGCTTATCTGTAATAGTTTTATTCTGTAGAATTGCATAAGCTTGTAATTTATTTAAAGAATATTCGATAGCTCTTCTTACATCATCTTCACTAATTAAATAGCTAATCACTTTTGGTGCTTTATTGTAAGCATTTTTGAGAACATAGTCAAACTTTTCAGGGCCTTTAGCGTATAGAAGTTCTGCATCTCCGATTAGATCATAAATTCCAGTATAAATCTTTTGTTTATTTTTAGATATAATTGCCTTAACCAATCCAAAGATTACAGCTAGCAAGGCAACTAAGACACCGATATTATTAGTTAAAAAGGTTGTTATATTTGACATTTTTACATTCCTCCAAGAATTTATTTTTTTTAATATAAAAAGGTACCTATTAAGATACCCTTTAATTTTATTATTATTTTATTATTACTATCTTAGTAGAGCAGCCCAAGTATCTCTGCCCACAATTCCGTCAGCTGACAATCCCATTGCACGCTGAAATTTAATAATTGCATTTTTAGTTATATCTCCGAAGTAGCCGGTTTGTAGGTTAGCTGGAAATGCTAATCTCTTTTGTAACCATTTTGTTATGTTTCCGTTTGCCCCGAATTTTGTCATAGGGCATCCGTTGAGTGTGTTTATACCATTGAAGCCATCCACTTTTTGGTTGCTAAAGCCTTGCTTATTACATTCTGTTTGTAGTTGCGCTATAGAATTATTAACCCTTGTGTCCGGTATTGGAATAGGTACTGGTTTTGATGGTGTAACCCCCGGAATAGCCTGTCCTTTAATTGCTTCCGCGATTGCTTGGCCTACTCTATCCGCTCCTAAGCTTTTATAAAGAGCAACATCTTCTGTAGCTTCTACAAAACAAACTTCCACTAAAACAGTTGGCATTTTAGTTGATCTTATATCATGTAAACCCATACCATTTTTCAACCCTCTATTTTTAAATCCAAGTGCCTGTAAATTGTTTAATATTCTAGTCCCTGTTGCCACGCTTGTAGCACTATCTGGGTTAATCCATATCTCGCTACCGATTGCTCCGTTGTAATTTTTATAAGCATTATTAAAATGTATTGGAACGAATAAATCTACATTTGCGTTGTTAGCGGTATCTGTACCGTAATTCAAATCTGCATTTTCTCCGCAATTCCCTGGCGTACACTCTACAACCGTATCACCTGCATTTTTTAAATATTTGTCCATTGCTGCGCATACATTTCTGTCTTCTGTCACCTCATTTATTTGTGCGCTTGCACCTTCGCATTGTCTGTTGTGTCCGCCTCTTGTACCGATTTTTCCCATAATAATTTCCTCCTCTTATTTTCTTAATAATTCCTCTATTTTGTCTACTTTACTTCCGATTACTGTTATTAACTGCAAATTATTAGTTAAATCTGTAATAATATTTTGGTATGTAGATTCTCTAATTTCACTTTTTGTGTCTCTGTCTTCCTGTTTTTTTAGTACATAGAATAGTAAACAAACAAAAAGTGCATACCCCAAACCGTCATGTAGGGCCTTTGTAAGTATTGCTTCCAAGGTTATTACCTCCTTAATTTTTGGCATTAAAAAAGCACCCTTTTGAGCGCCTTACTGATTTATTCTGTTGGGATATTCTCAACAATTACATCTTTTTCTGCTTCGGAAATCCATTCTATTAGTACTGCTTTTTCTAACATTTCAACCGTGCATCTACCGTCTTGGTGTAGTCTTTTTAAAGTATTAAACATATTATTTGCCCCCTAAATTAATTAAAATTAAAGAATCCACTATATCTTTCAATTCCTTTATTTCTATATCTTTTTCTGCCCTAACAATTTCAATTTCACTTGTTATTTTTTCCTCTATTAAACTTTTTAAAAACGGACAATTATTCATTACTGTATCAAAAATATTCATTTTTAAGCCCTCCATATATTTAGTATTTCGTTTATTTTTGCTTTTAAATCTGTAGCAGTTTCCACGGTTAATAATTCAATTGATTTCATTCTTAACTCTCTATCTGCAATGGTTAAGAGTGAATTTGTGGTGTAAGAATCTAACTCTAGTACATAAGTTTTAACCTCTCCTATACTGGCATTATTGTCGGATATAGTCGCTCTAAAATTTATAGGTACAATATACTTAGTAGTGGGTGCAATCTCTCCTCCATCCACAGATAGCGTACCATTTTCATAACACGATAGAGGTAAAGTTCCGTTGGGTTCTAAGGGGTTACTACCTTCTACGTTTAATACTTCTGTAGTTGGATTTGCAAGTTGGTAAATCATTTTATAAGGTGTATATCCTTCATATGGTGCAGTTGGTAATACACTTGTTACTCCTACTGGATTAATTACACGCTTCCAGTTTTTGGGGTTAAGACCATAAAATTTATACTTTTCAACAAGCTGGTCTGCGGTCAAAGAATTAAAGTCCTCTTCTATTTGAGAACCCGCGGGTAGTTCAAATATTCTAATATCTTTAATCTTAATTTTGGTTCCTGCAGTGCTATCAGTACTGGTATAAATCACTGTTCCCAAGTCTGAATTGGATGCGTTAGAAGTACCTATACTCTTGTTATTTCCAATAGTTTTAGGTAAAGCACCGAACCCAACACCTCTGGTAGCAGAAGCGGAATTAAGGGCGCCATCTATGCTTGATGAAACTACATTATAAAGTAACCCATATTTAGTGAATGGTTTAACCGTCATAACATAAGGTGCGCCAAGGACATTACCATTCGCAGTAAATTCTAATCCTGTGTTATCTCCAATAATACCAACTGGTCTTGTCCACTCTGCCCATGTGCTAGGATTATAAGGAACTAAGCTTGGTAGGTAAGGGTACAAACCGTCTGAGTGGCACATTTTCCAACCGTAGAAATACGCTTTTCTTTCAGCTAATACTGGTGCTAATGAAGCACACCATCCCGAATCTACATTGGCTACATTAATAGCTATTCCTGTTGCACCAGTACCTATGCTATCAGCACTATTCATAGGTAAAGCCTTTTGTATTAAGTCAAGACCATCATATTTAATACCTCTAACGGAATTGCTATTTAGTATTACCTCTGGATAAACAGAAGCTGAAATATAAAGTTGCTTATAGGTAGTGTACCCAAGATTTATTAACCAATTTAAATTGCCGCTTAACTCTTCCCATTCACCACTTACATTTCTAGTAACTCGACCCTCGTTATATACGTCTGCTACTGTGCCGTTAACTCGTTTAAGGGGTTTTTCTAATAGTAATGTTCTTGCATCTTCTACATATGGCACATAGGAGGTTATCGCTGTACCTTCTTCAAGCTGTATTCCTAATTTGTCGCCCCATGTCGCACTCGTTTGATAAAACCTAACATACTTACAATTTGCTGATGTAATAAAAGGAGTATCAGTGTTACCTCCACGGCCAATACAAACTTTCTTGTCATCATAGTAGAAAACAGCTATGCGTAAAGGTTTCCCATTTTTACTAACCCTATAGCTAGTATTAGGTTTTACTTCACAGTAATTTCGAGTAGCTTTATTACCTGTTAAGGTATATACCAAGTTACCTAAATCATTAGGGTTTATACCTAAGTAGTAATTATCCAGTATGCCATTGGGGTCAAATATGTTTTTACATCTACTCGATATATCTATCTTATGAATTCCTTTACCACCAAAATTCTCTCCTACACTTTTATAAGAAGGTTTAAAAGTCATTTCTAAACTTATATAATCTGTGTAAATTGTTGAAGCTACAATTCCATCTGACGCATCTGTATAAGCTAGATAATGGACAAATCCATTTGCATCTATTTTGTCTGATACAACACCTGTGGTATAGGCAAGGGGGGCTATACTATTTGAAGTGCTAGGAGAACTATTTGACCATACGGAGTTGCTAGTATTCCATATACCGAATACTGATTTACCACCGCTTGGACAACTACCGTAGCCATACCAATTACCTTTTAACTGCTTTATATTATCCTTCAACCAAGCAACTTGACTTGCCGCCGTTTGCATTTCGCTTGGGATTGCTCCGTACCTTTTTTCATAGCTTTTAATTATATCGAAGGAAAATAAGTGTTGTGGTATAGCCCCTGGTGTTAATATTGTCGATGCCTTTACACTTGCATCAAGAGTATTAATAAATCCATAGGATTGGTCAAGATATTCATTCCACACACCTGCATCATTAGGTAGTGATAGAGTTGGAGTAAACGAAGCTTTAGCTTTATTCGGATTTTCAATTGTACTGATAGCAACCTTACCTTTGAAATCAATTAAAACTCCACCTGTATACATATCACTTGTATTACCTTCGATTGAATGATTTACAATGCCATTTACAACTGAATTAGACACATCTACGTCTGCACCAGCATCATTCTTTCCAGTCCCAAGGCTAAACATCTTAGCAGTTTGATTTAGTTGTACGGAGTAAGAAGGTGCTGTTGTTAACTCGAGCAACTCGTCTATTTCTCCAACATTCTTATTGATTTGACTCTGCAGTGCAGCCACATTGCTTTCTGCAATCATTATTTTTTTATACGTATCGTAGTCCTTCTTAATTACTCCAAAATCTGTTGTCCTGTCTTTTTCGTTGGCATTGAAAAGGTTAGTTCTAGCAGTTTCTTTCGTAGTAAATTCTGTTGACCTATTCTTTTCATTTGTATTAAAAAGATTAGTTCTATCATTTTCATTTTTTTTACACTCTGCGTTCCACTCAACTATTTTATTGTTTATTTCAGATATGTAATTAATGCTTAATGCGCCTATACTAGGGCTTGCTATAAAGGTAAAGGCTTCTGTAGATAATAAATTATTACCTTCGCTAAAAGAAATTTCACACTTTACTAATCCCGCAATCGCAAGGGCTGGACATTCAAGCGTACACTCAAAAACTCCTTTTAATGGGTCTAAAATAACTACTCCTTTACTAAAATCTTGTATTACTATATTTTTGTCATTTCTTAAAAATTTAAATTCTATGTTTTGGCCTGTTATGTCAACAACTTTTCCATTGTTTGTTAAATTAATTTCCAGTACACAGGTGCCTGTGTCACCTTGCTTAAATCTAATATTACTTAAAATTTTACTCTTTAAATCGTATCTTACGATATAGCGATTCTCCAATGTTTATCACTCCTTTATAATATTTTTGGCATTAAAAAAGCACCTACATTTAAGCAGATGCTACTGGGTATTTGTTTGCACTTTCTTGTTTTAGTGAGAGTACTGGCTCTTCCCCGCTCAAATCCATTTTAAAATTATTAGGATTTGACAAAACGTAAGGGTCATTGGGTATAATTATCTGTTTTACTATCTGCATAATATCTTGCGAGTGAGTTGTAAAAAATTCCTCGATACTTTGAATACCGCTACAAGCAGAATATATATCGCCATCGCTCTTATAATAAAATATTGTCATATTGTCTTGCATTTCTTGCATTGTAGCCATTTTAACATCTCCTTTTAATATGTTACAGTATAAAGAATGTTCATTGAACCTCTCCAAAAAGGTGCATTCTCTGTCGACGGATTTCTGACTAAAAGTGAGGATTTAACCACAAATGAAGCAGCACTTTTATCGTCAGATATCAACTCGGCATTTGCAGAAAAGACTAAATCAGTGTTGTCTTTAGGGAATACATTACCTGCCCACCAATTTAACATGTAATTTTTACCTTTAAATTCCTCCGGCAAATAAATTCTATATGTACCGTTGCTTTCTAATTTAGATACCGAACCAGTGAATTTAAGAAAGTGGTAATTCTGCCCTGTTCCTGCAGTATATCTTGTAATCCCATTTGCGCTTAATATCGTATAATCTCCATTTGGGTGGTTTACTCTTATACCACCACCTCCTATAGATATCACATCACAGATTCCATTAAAGCCAATATTAACATTAGAAGCAGTTTGCGCTATAGTACTCGCTTGTGCAGAGGTTATTTTCTCGCCTAAATCATTTATGTATGACTGACTATTTCGAACTGTATTTGTTATCGCATCAGACGTTATTTTTGATTCGGCTGTAGAAATTCTTTCATTTGAACTATCTATCTGTGATTGAGTATCTTTGTAGGAAGGCTTCCAACCAGTTCTTTTCGTGCCTTCCTCTATATGCATCTCAGAAAACCAAGCACTTGAGACTTCTCCATTAAGACTTTTATTATTGTCGAACCTTATAAACCCGCAAACTTCATCACTAAGAGTTGTAAATTCTAATTCATACTTTGCCCAATCTTCGGGAACTCTCCCCGTTATTACATTGTGAGCATGGTCAAATTGACCTCCAATGCCTACTTTATCGACAACACTTCCAAGAAAATGTATATCTATTCCATCACAATTTCCAGATTGCAGCAAGTAAACAGTTAGTAAATATTTTGTGTTAGGTTTAACTTTAAATATCGTTGAACTCGCATAGTTTTCTACCTCTAAACTATTTTTAAGAAGAAATCCAGTTCTGCCATATATGGATTCTTGTACCATGTCGCCAACCCAACCATTAATCCCAAGTAATGCGCTTGAATTATAAAGGATATTTTCTCCGCCGATAACTACATGTTCTATTGCTTCGTCAATATCTTTTTGTGAAACCTTTGAACTAATCTCATTCGCTTGAGAAGATACGCTACTTTCAACTTCTGTTATTTTTTCTTTAAATGTTTGTGTATCATTAAATTTAATCTCTAATTTATCCCCATCGAAATAAAATCCATCACCGATTTTGAGCGTTTCGCCATCCAAATTAAATTCGACTTTACCATTTTTAGAAGCTATAATACCTGTTTTTATGAGGTTAGCATTTAGAACTCCAGTTGTTATAAAGTCAGCTACAATAGCACCATCATTTGTCATTGCTATACCAAAATCTCCATAATAACCGGTGCTTGAATAGCCTAAACCACCATTATTCCATCGCCATACCTTAGTCATTGTATTAATATCTTTAGTGTCTCCAATTATTATTTCATTTTCTCTTACAGTTACATAAGAGTTTTTAATACCAGCTTTTATAAGTACCGTTGCATTATTTTTGGCTAGTTGCAATATATCATCGGTAGTGTCGATTGATTCTAATCTTTCAATTATTTGTTTTATACTTAATGGTTTAACTTCAATATAGTTACTTAACGTAATTTCTATTGTTTTTTGTGCTAATACATCAAACTTTTTAACCATTGCCCTTACTTTTATGTCTGTGTTCAATCGAGGTACATAGACCCCTATCGTATCGCCTAAATAAACCCTTTCAGCTATTATATAATTTTTATATTCCTCTGTTTTTTCAAGTTGTACAAAATTAATAGCATAACTAGCTTTAATTTTATCTATACAATTTTTGTCGTATTCCTCTTGTATTCTTCTATCAAGTTCAATTTGCGCTTCTTCCAGCGTGTCATATCCTTCATCATCGTCTTCATTATTTTCATCTTTAACTTTAATATCCTCATACCTGATAATAGCTGTGTAAACTCGATTATAGTTATTAATCAAAGGGCTATCTATATAATGACCTACAATTCCATCAAATCCTTTGCCCTGTGCCCTTGTAATAAGCTTATCTATATTGGAGTTGCATTCAAACCCTGTTAGATTTTTACCTTCCCTTATCGTAACCCCTCTGTTTACACCTATAGCACTATTGATATATTCTATATATCCTCGCCTTTGGATTTCGCCGCCCCATCTGTTTAAAAAGGATTGGTCGCAATCATGTAAAGCTTGATATAAAGTCATTTTCATATAATAAGCTGTAGAAAGATTGGAGATATTAGAAACAACTTGAATTTCTTTAGTTCCTGTAGAATTTGATACTAGATAATTACTGGCATTAGCACCGCTCATTGTGGTTGGCCTTACATCCTCTAACCACAACGTTAATTCTTCTGCTATAGTAATTTGCCTTGCAACTACATCTATGTACCTAGTGCCTACCGTGACCTTACTAACTCTAAATACTTCTTCTCCATAGTCCATTAATACTTTTAATATTACCTCTTCTTGCAATAGGTCCTGAATATTATTTTGTATTAAAAAAGTACCATCCAAAATATAATTACCGGAGCTTAAGTCTTCTTCCGTATTACATTTAGTACAGTACCTATCCAAACTTTTCCCATTACTATTTAAGACCTTACTTTTAGTAGCAGTAGAGGGGAAATATGCTACTTTTATTTGCTTTTTCATATATTCCCTCCTATCTGTATTTAGTAGTATATTCAACAATTATTTTTGTAATTGATCCGGTAAAGGCAATTGTGTTTTTACCCTTTTCAAACATATAAAAATTCCCTGAAGTATCATCATCTTTAGATGTTAAATCTAGATTTCTAACTTGCAATAGGTCACTATCTATCTCTATATAATTACTTACATTTAATATCTGCATTGTTTCACCATTTATAGTAATTTGGATATTTCCCTGGCCATAAATCTTTATAAGAGATTCAGCAGGTGCATTTCCAAAGTATTCAAAATTAAAGTTATTAGAGATTATTGTATATACTGTTTTTTGTAAATCAGATTTAAATGGTTCGCAAATAAATATAATATCAAATTCACCTATAGTTTTAAATTCTTTCTTTAAGTTTTCAAACAATATTTTTTTAACTATATAGCATCTATCTTCCCTGCCAAACATCATCCGGTTGTCTTGTATCTCTGTGAGCCATTCATAAACTCTTTCAAAGTCTATTTCAATATCTTCGGACAAAATTGTAAATGTAAATGAAATCTCTTTATTGGGATAAGTATTTTTATTTATAAACAAATTTCCATTTCTACCTTCGACTGGTACTTCCTCATATCCTTCATTACAAACGGGTATAGCTGGATACTCTTCTAAAAACAAATTAAGATTAATACTAGTGTCATTATTAAAATAAAGTTCACCTTCTTTTAACACTTGAATCACCTCCCTTTGTAATAATCATCAAGTATAGCCTGGTTAGGCGCAGTAACGTTTGCTGTAAATTCTTTACCATCTACAATTAAGCTATTTTTAATTATTATTGGTTTGTTATTATTTTTACTTACAGCATCTTTTAAACCAGTTTTATTAGTAACTGTAAAATTATGCTGAGCCACTACACTTGCTGTAGTTTTAGCTGTTTCAAAGTCTACTGTAGATTTCATTTTAGCGGCTAAATTACCCATATTAGATTCTATATCTTTTTGCAGATTAGGCATCTCGTCGTCTATTCCAGCACTTACGCCCTGGGGAATAAATTTACCAACTTGATCTCGCATAACTCGCGATGGTGAATGGATACCTAAAGCAGCCTTTGCTCCATCTACAATTCCACCAAAGAAATCACCAACTTTACTAGCTAACCAACCACCCATTCCGCTGATACCGTTCCATACTCCATGCACAATATTAGATCCTATACTAGCCATTTTGGATGGCAAACTATCGACTGCGCCCATTATATTGCTTACCATATTGGAGCCCGCTTCATGAGCCTTAGAACCTAAATTGCTAGCAAATTGTGCCATCTTAGAAAGTGTATTCGCTAAGCAACTCCATACTTTGCCTGGCAATTGGTTAAAGAAAGTACCAACTGCATTTATAGCCTTACTAGCTGAACTTGTCATATTACTATACGTTTGAGATCCCCATGTTACTATTTTTGTATAAGTATTGACTAACGCTGTCCATATCTTCCCTGGTAATTGATCAAAGAATGTACCAACTGCCTTTATCCATATAGGTACATTAGTTACCAAATAATTAAATGTATCTATGCCCCATTTAATTATAGTTCCTAGCGCAAACCCTAATGCAAATCCAATTTTCCCAGGAAGTTCATTAAAAAATGTAACTATGTTATTTACTAATTTTGGAATTGTAGTAGCTATCCAAGCTGTAACACTTGCACCCCAAGTCATAAAGCCAGTATAGATATTTGTAAAAAAGGCACCTATTTGACCAGGCAATGCACTTACTATCGCTATAAAACTATTAAAAGCGGCGGGTATATCTACTGTAAAGAAATTTACTAACCACCCCCACACTGCAATGCCAGCATCTTTTATTGCACTCCATGCTCCAATAACCGCGTTTCTGAATCCTTCGTTTGTTTTCCATAAATAAATTGTGGCTGCTACCAATGCGACTATAGCAACTAAAATAATTCCGATAGGATTGGCCGTCATCACAGCACTTAATGCTGCTTGTGCCTTTGTCCATAAAGCTGTTGCTGCTGTTGCTAAAGTTATTTTACCTGTAAATAAAGCGACCAAAGTCTCCCAAATTGTAAATACTCCATTCATCACCCCTTGAGCTATCGTAGCTCCACTAGCTGACATTGAATATAGAGCCATAGCGAGCTTCGCTTGTTGCCATGACGCAATTACACCTGTTATTATCGCACCTACTTTGAATGCAATAATCGCTGCTGTTATACCACCGATTATTGTTGCTATCCCCGTGCTATTATCCATAATCCAAGTAAAAGCAGTAATAATTCTAGGTAACCATGTAACTACACCCTCAGCAATACTAGTTATTAAATTTCCAAATCCTATTGCTAGTTTATCAACGCTGCCTGATAAAGCTCCATCAGTTAAACTTTTCGAAATTCGACTTATACTTTCTATTGCAGTTTTAGCAGCTTTTTTCAAGGGGCCTTCCATCTTTTCGTATATCTGTAATCCCAATCCCTCTAAAGCACTTTTCATTAATATTATTTGCCCTTGGAGATTGTCATTCATGGTATCGGCCATTTTTTCAGCGGCACCATCAGCATTATATATTGCACTAGTTAATTTTTCATAATCCTCGGGACTTGCATTTATAACACTCAACATACCCGCTAAGGATTCTTTGCCGAATAATGTAGCTGCCGCATTTGCTTGAGTTGCTTTATCTAACCCGCCCATCTTACTTCTTAGTTCATCCATTACGGTTTTCAATGGCTTCATAGTTCCGTCTGTATTTTTTAAACTTAATCCATATTGGTCCATAACAGTTTTCATTTTGTCGGTTGGTTTAACCATATTTACTAAAGCAGTCTTTAAACTAGTCCCTGATTGCGAAGCTTTAATTCCCGAATTCAATTCGTTATATTCTAGGCTCTTTATCCTAGACCCCTCCGCCTTTCGATGGAGTATCGGACTATATCTTCATCTTCAACATTATTTGTTAAGATGTCCGGCGCTCGTGTTTCTATTATTGGTTGTTATACCTCAAGAATTAGTCTCTACACCTTCTAACTACTTTTATTAACTTTCGTTAGTTTGGCTCGGGATTGCCTTATAAATTAATTATTGATATTATAAAAGAGCACCCATGGTATTAGGCGCTCTTAATATTTTTGTTGCGTATATATTCTTCGAATTGGTCTTTTGTATTGTATCCATATCCATAAATAGAATGGAATGTTTTGTGGCAATCATCGCATAGTGTTGTTCCGTTGTTTATATCTATTCTGTGTTCCTTATCCCAGTTATATCCATTTAAATGATGCACGTTTAAATTTCCACCTTTATTATCACCGCAACACTGGCAAGCGTAGCTATCTCTTCTCATTGCTTCTTTTATAAATGTGGTATAACCATCAAGCAATCTCCCATTTTCTCTTTCTTCATCTGTTTTATTAGGATTGTACATTGGATGGGTTTTACCTATATAAAATACTCCGTTTGCCCTATCCTTGCATTCGTAAGAACAAAATGTATGGTGCTTACCTTTTACAAAGCATTCTAACCTTTCAAAGCTATTGTCACAAAAATCGCATATATATGTTTTTCTTTCTTTTTTAGAATTTTCAGTCATTTTCTTTAAATATATGTCGTGACATTTTTTAGAACAACATACATATTCACTTCTAAAATGTGATTTTGTTCTTGTAACTTCATTACCACAAATCGTACAAAACTTAGTAATATTCCCCAATCCCTTTTTAGATAAGGAACTGCAATTGTTGCTACAAAATACAGTTTGTTTTTTACTTGATTTAAAATCTTCACCACAATATTTGCAAACTTTAGTATATCTTTTTTTAGCTTTTTCATATTTGCATTTATTACACATGCTTCCTCTTTTATCGAATTTACTTATAAGCTTTACTTGCCCACAATCTGAACATTTTTTCATAATTTTTTTACATTTTTTAATTTTAAACATAATAAATAACCCTCCCTAGGTTTTGTTTTTCCCAATATTAAATTTTAATAAGTAGGAAGGCACTTGGGAAAGCACCTTATCAATTGAGGTAATTAATCTCAATCTATCCCTATCTATATTATACCATATTTTTTTGCATTATCAATAATTAATTTATTTAGGTTTCCCCGAATTCACCGAATACTTTTTATACCAAATTTCTTTGATACCGACCCATTTTGTTAAGCCATTAATCCTAAAGCAATACTCGTATCTTCTGCACTATAACCTAATGCGCCAGCGAGTGGTGCTACATATTTAAAACTTTCACCAAGCATTGCAACATTTGTATTGGAATTAGAACTAGCTTGTGCCAATACATCTGCAAAATGTCCACTATCCTTTGCCTTCATTCCAAATGCGGTCAATGCATCTGTTACTATATCACTTACGGCCCCTAAATTTTCTCCACTCGCTGCGGCTAGATTCATAATACCCGGCAAACCTGCCAACATATCGTTAGTTTTCCATCCAGCCATTGCCATATATTTTAACGCTTCCGCTGATTCTGTTGCGCTAAATTTAGTAGTAGCGCCCATTTCTTTGGCTTTATTACTTAATTTCACCATATCTTCCGCACTAGCACCTGATATTGCTTTTACTTTAGACATGCCAGCTTCAAAATCTGAGCCAACTTTTACTGCATACACTCCAATGCCAAGAAGCGCCGTACCAACACCCGCGACTGCAAGCCCTACTCCTTTTAACGCAACTCCGGCAATACCACCTAACTTACCTAAGCCATTTTCAATTCCATGTGAATCTAAAAGTGTATCGATGACGATACGACCGTCGCCCATATATTTCTCACCTACCTTTTTTATAAAATAAAAAAAGCAGGCGTTGGCTCACTACAAACTGTGTGGCTCTAAGCTCTGTCTTTTATAACCTCTAACTTAATCGTGTTTTTACACCGAATACATTTAATTTCACCTTTGATATAATCAGCCCTTAGTAGCAGTTGATTACATATAGGGCATCTTACTTCCTCAATTACAACCACCCCCATTGCATAACAAAAGCACTTGCTAATGCAAGTGCTCCATAATTCATATGCGTTATTTTTTTAATCTAGGTTCTCTTTGTACGCTTTTAGCAATTGCATCATATACATACCATTTATTTTGGTCTTCAGTTTTGCTTAACGGAGCAATCCCGATCGTTATATCATAAACATCATAAATTCCGCCTAAATATTCCTTACTTCCACCTTTTATCGAACCATCTTGCATTTGTGCATTAGCATTAAATCTTCTTAAAATAGTATCTGAAAAATCAAGTGCTACATCATTATTTGTAGAATCTGCTAGAGCAGCTGTAAATGTTATTCTTCCATCTTCGACTTTTATATATATATTTTTTACATAATCAAAGTACTTCGGATTAGTTAATTCGGTTTTAGTATCTTCTATACATTTTTCCCAATCAACATTAAACTTAACTTTTTCGATATCCTTTTTTACAGCCACAACATTTCCTTTGTTTTCTGGTTCACTATTTCCTTTTCTTCCTTTTTCATACCCGTTTTTAACTCCATCAGTAAATCCGCACCCTACAAAACTTAAAGATATAATTGCGCATAGAAAAACACCTATTAATTTCTTTTTCATAAAACAACCCCCTTTATATAACATAATTATACAATATAGGAGCATGTACTACAATAGTTTCGACAATTTTCCTCCATTAAGCAAAGCCTTTTTAATGCTATCAAGCTTTTCAATCTCGTCTTTACTTACTTTACTTTGTATTTTATACAAATCCTTCATTTTTTTATAGTGTGCTTTCTCTTCTTTATCTTTAATCTTGTTTAAATCCATAGAACGATAACCTATTATCTTAACTATCTCATTATCTTCTCTAAGAGATTTAAAGAGTGCCTTGAACTTCCACCAATGGAGGTTTTCAATATCCTGTAGGTCAATCCCATACTGGTCTAAAAATGCACTATAGATATAATCATCATCAAAATCAAAAGAATAAATTTGTGTACTCTTGCCTTTTCCGTTACCATTTACATTTGATGTAACTATATCTTTACCACATCTATAGAACCAAAGTAACTGTTCCATAGCTTTATTAATATTATCTGGAATCTTAGGATAATAAAGGCGTAGGGCTTGTTCTATTTTTTGTTTATCATCTAATTCATTAGCAGACATCATCATTTCAAAAATCATAGAAGTACGAAAATCTGAATTTATATCATATTCTATATCCTCTATTTCAATTTTTGTAGGCAAAATGTCAATAAGTATATTCATTACTTCTTAGTTCTACGCTGAAGCCTGTTTGGTGAGTATTTATCAGTTAATTTTTCTAGTTCTTTTTTCTGTTCATCCACATGTATAATTAATTCTTCGAAAGCTTTTAAGCAAATCATTAAATTCACTTTATTACCAAATACTTTTCTGTCTGTACCATCGCCAAACATAGTGTTAAAACAATTAAATACAGCATTGCACTGTTTTCTTATAGCTTCTGATAAACTTATAGCTTCTAATGACTTTGATGCGGCTGCTTCTTCCTGTACCTTTTTTACTGCAATTTCGTATTTTTCTGCTGTATCTACATCAAATATATCTATATTTTCTAGTTCTACATTATTAATTATCATTTAATTTCCCTCCTTTATTGTGTAAATCCTTCTGTAAATTCTTTTGTAAGAATGTCAAACGTTCCTTCTACCGGATCACTGATACCCAGCAAAGAACCACTAATACCTAATTCTCCATCATTATCATCAAAACTATCCACTTGAATTGCAATATTAAATTTTCTTGCTCTAAAACTTCCTTCCTCTCCAATCGACGGTTTGTCTAAATCCACTATTAGATACTCTGTTTCCGTATCTGCCCCAATAAGTTGCATTTCACCAATTTTCCTAATATGGTCTATGACACTTACGCTTGCTATTTGGTCAGCATTAAAAGAAGTGGACCACTCATATCCTATAATTCCTTGCGTGGCACTAGATTGATTAATATACCGCTTGCTTGATGTTTGCGCTGATGGACTTTCATTTAATTCAGTGAATCCGGTTCCCAACAACTCAAAACTTTCTTCCACTTTTAGATAATTTGCTTGTATCTTCCTTTTTCTAATGGGCAATTTAAATTCCTCCTTGTTTTTTATAATATTTAAGTTTTAAATTTATTTGATATTGCGCTGTATCTTCACTAACAGCAAACGCATAGCCTGTGCTAGTCACTTTAATTTCTAAAGTTTCTAAACCGTTATCCAATATAGGAAATACCCCATTATCATTTTTGGCTTCAAGTTCGTTTGCAAACTTCTCATAAAACCCACTGTTGTCGATATTCTGTAGCACATCACTGCCATATGGCTCTCTACTCGTGAATATAAATGCATACTGTCTTATACTATCACCGTTAACATATTTCTTTAATATAGGTTCTATAGGCACTTCTTCTATGGAGTAGGTATCTACATTAGGTTCTAAATAGTTTACATTCACTCTAATGGCATTGTTAAAAGTTTCTAAACAATTCATATTCCTTATAAAATTTCTTATACTTTCTATAATCATCCTTTTTTACCTCCACAATAACGAGCAACAGATTTAACAATAGTATCTCCGTTATCTATCCAGCTACGTCCAGACCATTGTTTGCCACGCAACCCACCTAACGAGGTACCTTGTTTGCCCATACCTTTATTGTTATAAAACTGTGCAAATGCATAAGGTGCTGAATATGTTATTTTAGACGCTTCAATAGATACCGATATATTTTTAAGTCGCCCTGTTAGGTATGGAGTATAGTTATCAAAGGCTTTGGCACATTCTTTGGTAAAGTAAGATTGCCCCTCACCATTTTTATTCAAACTTCTGGCAAGTAAAATCCTCTGCGTATCCTTCATAATTAATTTTACATGATTCATTATTTACCCTCAACTTCCCAGTGATCAGTAAGTGGTCTAGCCGACATTATATTGACTACATCATCATAATTATTTTCTAAATCCGCAACGGAATAAGGTTTAATACCTATAATCTCAAAATCAACCTCACCTTTTACAATTTTATCAGCCATGCCCAGCGTAAAATACTTTATTCTTTCATCATCAGATAATTTTGCAAACTGTTTTGGTGAAATATAATTATCTAGTTTATCAATAATGATAAGTATGCTATCAGCTAATAATAATCCTTTATCAGTTACTGTAGCATAGGATTTCCCTTGCCAGTTTACGCCCTTTATTACTGTTCTTTGGTATTTATCTATGTCGTCTATTACATCATAAAATCTGTTGTACAAGGTTAGGTCTGTATTTTTAAATAGCACCATCTTAATACATCCTTATAAATGGTGAAGGTAACAACGCCCTCACATTGTCAGTTATAGTCCAGGCTTCTATATTGTTTTCAAAAGTTATACTTTGAACACCATCACTTTTGGATTTTATTCCTGTAGTTTTAATAGATTTAATAGCTAAAGAGCTTTCCACTAATTCATCTATTGCGAGCTCAAACTCTTTCATCATATAATCATCTGAATATTTTAAATTACCATTAGCATTCAAATAATTTTTAACTGTAAGTATAGCTTTTCGTTGATCTATTGTAAGGTCCATAAATACCTCCCTTTACATAAATAAAAAGAGAAAATTAATTCCCCTTTAAATTAAAGTGTTATTGTTGCTATTCCTAATTCTTCTCCATGCGGAAAGCTTGGCATTGCTGTAGCAGCTGCTTTTGTGAATTCTCCAACTGGGTCTATTAATGTATAAGTTCCTACGAATACATTTCCAACCATTGTTGCATCTTCCATATTACCATCTCCAATTAACTTAACTTCCTCTGCTGTTAATCCATAGATTGTTTCTCCTAAAGTTGCGGATCCAAACATGGATATAATATTTTCAGGAAAATATCTTTTAGTTGTAAAGCCTTTAGCAGTTTCAATTTTATACTTACCTTCATATACTAATAATGCTGGCAAATCAGATTGAATTAACAAGTCATTTAACAATGCTAAAGTTACAATTTTGTCTGAATTAGTTCCAAATACCGCTTTCTTTATGGATGCATTAGCACATATAGCCTTTACAATTTTTCTTGAAGTTAACGCCCTTGCTGGTCTACTTCCACATTCTGCTTCAACCGCTGTAGCTAAGGTTTCTAAGTCTACCAGTGGTGTAGCTGTAGTTGCTGACCAGTTATAAGCCTTTCTGTTACCAGCTGGAATCGAATAATCTATAGTAACCTTTACGCCATTTTCCTCTATTTTAATCTTACCGCTTGAAATTGCCTCCATTCTCATAGCTTCGATTCTTACCTTTATACCCTCAACCATTTTTTCAGAGTCCTTATAAAGTTGAGATAACACAAAGGCTAGTTCTGCATCTGTTCTAGGATTTTGGATTTTGATTAATTCTTTTTCTGTTATTTTAATTTGTCTTTTGATAAGCGATAAACTTTGAACACCTTTTTCAATCGCTTCTCTACTGGCTAATTGTGTCTTTGTATCTAAAGCGTGGACATTTGCACTAACTGGTAAACCACCACTTCCTAGGATCATATCAAACTCTATATCTTGGATTTTTCTTTCAGGGAATAAGGCTTCACCTAACATTGGTGTAACTTGTCTTTCCTTGAAATAATTTATTAATTCGTGTGTGTTGAATACTTCATTAATTTTTGGCATATTAATTTCCTCCTCTATTTAAATCTTATATTTGGTAAAGCTGCTTTAATTGCTGTAATTCCTTTTGTTGCAAAGCCATTTAATACTCTGTCTGCTCTTAAGTAACCTTCAACTATTAATGAACAAGGTTCATCCCCGTTTGTTACATCTACAGTTTTATATAGGATTCCAACTGGTACGGTAGATAATGTTTCTGAACCAGCAATACCAATTTGAGTAACTATTCTTCCATCAGCATCAATGAAGCTTCCAGTCGCAACATATTTCCTTCCGTTTTCATCTGCCGTTATGTCCTCTGCTAGGACTGTACCGCTGAAACTAATTAGATTTGCTGGTGTAACTAATATTTCTAAGTCGCTTGTATAAATTTCTTTTTTAAAAGACATTTAATATTCCTCCTCTTATTTACTTGCCCAAGGGTCGTTTATAACAACCTTTGCACCGTTATTTTGCGCTGCCATTGAAGCGCCAATTGAAGTTTTTGTTCCATCCGTATTTGTTCCGCCAGGAACATACGAACTGGATTTCATCCTCTCATTCACTAGGGACTCCTGTCCTTTTGTCCAATCTACAGCTAGACCATCTAGCTCGGCTTTCGTAGAATCTAAGTCTTCACCTAAAAATTTTCCAATATATTTTGGATCTAACTTAATATTTTTTTCGGATGCGTAAGCAATGGCTTGTGATAACATATCCTTTCTGATTCCGGCTTTCTCTGATTCTTCCGCCCTTTTTTCTAAGTCAAATATCCTTTTATCTTTAGGATCAACTATCAAGTCAGGATATTTTTCTTTCATGGCATCCGAGAACTCGCTTTCCCAAGTACCTTTCTCTTTCATGGTTTTAATGGCTTTAGAGTGATATGTATCCCTCTCACTATCCATAAATTGTTGATATGCTTTATCCGTTTTCAATTTCGATTTAAAGATATCTAAGCTAGGTTCTTCCCCTTTAAATTGTGCTTCTACATCTGTGCCAACTAATAAAGAATTAATATTATCTTCATCTTTTAATCCTTTTATTTTTTCGATTAAATCTTTCTTTAACATATATTCCTCCTACCCCTCAGACCAAACACTCTACCCTAAGACATAAATTTTTATTATTTTAATATAGTTACACCCCTTGTACACAAAATGCCCACAAGACGAGCTTAAACAGTTTAAAGTCGTATTAAGGACATAATAAAAAGCCTTAGTTTCCTAAGACTATAAATGATATTGAGACTATACTAGAGACTCTTGACAATAAAAGTCTAATAAATGTAACCGATAAAAATTATATCCGTATTTGTGTTACAGGCATAAGCATTTAATTATTTTTGAAGGGGATTTTCATTAATCGCCTTCATTAATTTTTTTAAATTGCAACATGATTCTAGTAGTATCTTTCCATCAAGTTCTACATCTGCCCCAAATTTCATATTTATCTCGCATAGACCGTTGATACCACCTCCAATTAATTTGAAACTAATTTCAGTTACTGTCGATAATTCTTTATTATCTAATTTCATCTCCCCAGTTCTAGTATTAATTTTTAATAGTGGAATTGAATCCAAATTTATGCCCGTGACTACAATATACTTCTCTTGCATATCCTAACCCCTCCTTAATTATTCGACTATAGTATTAAATCCTCTGCATAATGGATGCAATAAAACTGGTGCATCTGCTAAATCATATATATTTTCATTTATTGCGGCGCACTCGCTACAAGTCCTAGAATCCATTTCCTCATTTCTCATAACTCTTTTTACGTTTGTTTCTCTGCAGAATTTCTTAAATGATTCATCCTCTACACGACTAATTTCTGTTTCAACAAGTCTGTGTGCATTATAAGCATTAGCATTATAGGTTTTTTCAATATTTCTTTTAATTTGGTTAACATTTATCTTACCTTTGAGAAAATCATTAATCTGTTTATGGAGGTGCTTGGCCATATCCGATTCATTGTCCCAAACCCTAGTGCTAAAATGTTTTCCTTTGAAGTTATTGCCTATAATTTCTCTAACATCCTTAAGATTCACATTATAACTATAGAAATCAAAGGTTTTATTTATAGTAGATGATAACATTTCTTCTATAACCCTACTTTGTGTAGCGCCTTGGCTTTGCGCACCACTTACAACCATCTTAGACAGCCTATTATACTCTTTCTTTTTATCTGTACTAGAAAGCTTCATAAGGTCATTTAAAATGGTATAGGTAATCATAATAGTTGCTATTTGCTTCAACAATTCATCCCTATTATTCTTTTGTTCCTTGTAAACCTCTTTTATCTGTTTATCAGCCTCGTTATATAGTCCTTCTATAAATTCAAGTTCTTCTTTATCCGTATAATTACTCATTTAAGTCACCCTATTTAAATCCATAGTAGGTAATTCATTATCCTGTTCTTTTTTAACTTTTTCAGCCTCGGTAACTTTACTATTAATAAAACTGAATAACCCTCTTGCAGTATCCTTGGAAATAATACCCTCTGGTACTTGCGCTAACATTTGCGCTGTTCCTAAATCATCCATTGGAATATTAGGTGTATAAAGTGCATTAATATCTTTATAATCATAATTTTTATTTTTCTTAAGGTTTAAATACATGCATAAAAACCTATTACGATTTTTAACGATATTTTTATGAGCCTTTTCTTCAAGCTCACATTTATTCTCTAATGCAATCAGCCTAGATCTTAAGGCAATACCACTTAAATTACTTACCATACCCTCATTATGATTAATATGGCAAGATATTTGGTACATTGTATCTACATATCTATCAAGCGTATTTTGAATAAAGGTATCATTAATGTTTTTTATTAACCATTGGATGGTACTATCTTTATCTTTGGCATTTAATATACCTAGCCTTTTCATTTCAGGAATGTCATCTTTATTAATTTCACACCCTGTGAATACTAAATAGGCATTTCTGAAATCACTTATTTCGTTCCCAATATCACTGAAATTAGTTTCAAAAGCATCTTGCAAACCTTTAATGTCCGCATATAAGCTATCGTGATATTCTTCTAGTGTTAATATTCCAACAGAAACTGGAACTTCTCTAAATATATTTGCTGTAGATTTTGATATTTCATTAAATTTGCTATCAAAATGATAAATATAACTATCTGTATAAATATCAATATATTGATTAACTGTATCGAAATCATTTTTAAATGAATGAATAAAAAATAAAACCTTACCTGAGTTATCTGTATAAGCGTAACCGTCGGTGGGTTTTACAATTTTACTACAAAAATCAGCATTTTCATCTAAATAATATATCTCATAAACCTTAGTAAAAATAAGCAGATACTTCATCATGTTCGTATCATGAAGTTCATCCCAATGTGCTGTGTAGTACTCAATATCTTTTATTATCTCGTTATTGTCACTCTTGGACTCATAGGTTATATCATTTCCAACAGTATACGAAACTTCTTCTTTGATAAACTTTTTTATATAATTCGTGTTTGTTTTGATGTTTGACCTTTCGGTAATAAACTTATATTTTCGCATAGCATCGGTATCGCCTTTATAGTACCGATACATTTTTTCGTGAATATGTTTATTTGCGTTATAGTTGCCATATACCTTTTTAACTAAGGATAAATGTTCAGGATTATGTAAATCTAGTCCAGTTTGCTTTTTAAATAGTTTCTTTATTAATTCACTTATATTCATTTGTCCACCTCCTTATATCCCAAGTGCTCTTCTGTCGAATATTTTTATAATACTAGTTAGTTTTATTTCACTAATTTTTAAGAAAAACTCTGAGGTTACATCTGGCGAATCGTCATGCACCGAATATTTCTGACCTGCAAACTCCATTATCTGCTTTATAAATTCTTCATCTTCCTCAGCAAATATAATCATTCCCTTGTTCATATAAGGAATTATTGTACTAATTTTGTCATCCTTATTTTTCTTTTGGGCATCATTGATGATTTTTATGCCTCTGGACCTCAGGGCAGGATCCTCACCAATTGATTTTTCAAGTTGGAAGGCATCCGCCCCATTGAATGTATTTTTTTCAATAGAAACATGAGTTATATCAGGATAATCTTTTAGTAAATCAACCATATGCTTAATATAATCATCAAAATTAGTACGAGCATTTATTTTTGCAAGTTCAGCCTTACGAGCATACTTTAATCCATTATCACATTCAGAACCAACTAAAAATGATGAATAATCTGATTTAACGTTTGCTGTTGCTCCCGGATCCACAACTAACATTGTTTTGATAAATCTATGTGTTTCAATTTCTTCACGTTTTTCAGTTCTAACAGTTTTAAACCACTTTTCACCGATACTGTTAACATCACCTTGTATTTCTTGTTTAAAGGATGCTGGGTTTTCATAATACTGCAACGCTATATCTAAGCAGTCCCAAAATTCAGCCCATAATAAAGGGAATTTCATCTCTTCCATATGGGACCAGTAAAACTCTTTAGCATCTTCAAGGTGATTTTCATTTTTGAAATTAAATAACATGTTTTTAAATTTTAACCACAGGCCTGTATTAAAATAATGGTCAAGTCCATTAACTTGTTTGCCTTCATCATCTATAAAGTCATCAATTAATACACCTTTATCATTCTTAAATTTCCATGTAGGCATTTTAATGAGCCTAGAATAAAAGCACTCCTTATGTTGCAATGTTCCCAAAGCAATAAAAGTAGTGCCTTTTTTAATTATCTTACCAGCTCTATAAACCGCTTTCTGCGCGGCATACTTGACATCATTACTGAAGCGGGTCCACTTCTTTATTCTAGCTTCATCAGTTCTACAATCATCCTCGGACTGATAATCATCTAATATTATTAAATCAGGCCTTATATTATCATATTTCCGCCCTCTCATCGGGGATGCTGAAGATATAGACTCTATAAAACTTTTATTGGTAAACTCTAATTGAGTACTATTACATATATATCTTTTATCTCTATCATCTAAGAGCTTGCCGAAAGCTTTCTCCAGATAAGTGTTTTCAAGAAATGTATTTTTAATATCCTTAATAAATTTCTCAGCAGTAGAACCAATGTCTGAACATATAAGGGTATATTTTTTAAATCCATAACAGTGACACCATATAGTAGTAGCAAATGTTCCGAAGGCACTTTTCCCAGTTCCTCTAGGCTCAATACGTCCTATTTGATCATTGCCATCACCAATTATAGATTCTTGTATTCCATGCCATATTTGTCGATGGACATTTGCAATAGGAGCTGCAGCATTATCTTCTTTTGGTAAAAATACATCTTGTAAAAAATATAAACAGAAGAACTCTAATGATTTTTTTCCAACTGACCATGCAAGACCATGGAATCCAAATAAGTTATTAATATTTCGGTGCATTATGTCTTGCGCTTGGTTACCACTAGGATATAACTTTTTTAAATACTTATATAACAATTGCCTATTAACTTTATGCTCGTCAACTTCTAACTCTTCCAATTTATTCACCTATCTTCGTTGTTGTACTTATTCATTTTAAAGTTGAAAAAATATTATAGAAAATGTAGAGTCTAACTGGCGGCTCTCAGGACTTTCCAAAATTAGAAGGTGCCCCTATTGTTTTCATAAAAAAAGAAGAAGGTATTATCCCTCTTCATACTGTTTTACTAATTTATAGAATGTTGTTCTTTTTAATTCTAGTATCTCCATTGCCTTAGTGCCTGTTAGTTCTCTATTCTTATATTTGTTATATATTTCATTCCAATTAGACGGATACTCTATTACTTTCCTACCCTTATACGCTCCATTATCCTTTGCTATTGCTATTCCTTCACGTTGCCGCTCTAACATATTCTCACGCTCAAATGTATTAATAGCACCTATCATAGTCAGCATTAGTTTGCCTGTTGCTGTATTAGTATCTATTGCTTCTTTGCTACTTACTAAGTGTATACCTTTTGATTGCATCTGCTCCACTATATCAAGTAAGTCCTTTGTGCTTCTTGCTAACCTATCTAAGCTATGCACATAAACGGTATCACCTTTTCTAGCGAACTTAATTACCTCTTGCAACTTAGGTCTATTAGCATCTTTAGCACTAACCTTTTCAGTAAACCATTCATCTATATCATATTTTTTTAATCCTTCTATTTGTCTACCCTCATTCTGTTCTACTGTGGACACTCTAACGTAAGCTATATTCATTGCCTGCACTCTCCCTCAACTAACTTCTTGATAACATTATACCAAGGTGTTCATTTAGAGTCAAGAACTTTCTCAAATACTTGTTCATTAATTTAAATTCAACTTCAAACGAATAGCAGTTAAGCCATTCCTATCATTGCAATAAGTGTTCATTTAATGCATGCCTTATACGAACAATAAATAATGTCTATTCATTATCTATCTCGCTAATCTCAGCATCCAATACATCTATAGGTACGTTATCCTTATCATCTCTGCCATCCTCAATACTTATCTTAGTTGCATTACTGTGTGACTTATCCAGTATCTTTGATGCTGCATCTAACTGTATCTTCTCACTATCTGCATCCATGAGCTTGTCTAGCTTCTTTAGCGCCTTAATAGATAAGTAAGATATCATGTTACTTCCCTGAGATAAAAACTCTTGTCTAAATCTGTTAACCTCGTCCGTAAACTCTTCTGCTTTTTCCCAATTATAATATGTTGCTCTACTGATACCGATAGCTGGAGCAATCTTAACAACATCAATACCTTGGGCTTTCATAAGAGCCGCTTTAATTTTTCTTTCATCTAACATGTTAACACCTCCTATCTATTAGACACAGAATATAGAAAAAGCACCAGCAATTCAGTTAAGAATTCTCTAGTGCTTTTATTTACAATTTATAATACTATCATATTAGCACACTTAGATTATCATGTAAATAACATCTTTTTAACATCCTTTTATCACAGTGCATCTATACCAAATAAATATACTCCCAAGGCTTGTACCATCTCGTTTTTCCACCTTCTAACAGTCATCTCTACACAGCTTAATTCAACTGCTATCTTATCAAATGGTACATTTTTCAAGTAATACATTTCAAGTACTTCATACTTATTTAGCTGATTTTTCTCAATACACTCTTCTTTTAATGATTTTAATGCAGCTTTAATATGACTTACCATAATCATTGTTCTAAACCTACTACGTCTTATTGACAGTATAAACAATTTATCATTTGATTCTATGCTTTCACAGGAAGCATTATCTTCTTCGTCAAGTTTTATATAGTCTAAATTATCAACTGCTTTTTTATAATGCTTAGAAAGATTATTATAATTACTTAAAAGTAATCTGGTATTATGAAGAACTTTAGTCTTTGCATCCTCTTGTCTTTTTATATCAAATTCTTTAATCGCTTCTGTTACTGCTTTTTTTATTACTTCATCAAAGTTTGCAGAATATCTCATATAATCCCCCTCTTAATCCTAGCCTTTACAGCTTCAAGTAGTGTATTTTGATTTATTTCCTTATTTCCTAATGCTCTCATAACGTCTTCATCCACAGTTCCTTTTGTTATGATATGATGAACTACAACCGATTCCTTTTGTCCTTGTCTGTGTAATCTTGCATTAGCTTGTTGGTATAATTCTAAGCTCCATGTAAGTCCAAACCATATTATTATATTTCCACCATATTGAAGGTTTAATCCATGACCTGCAGATGCTGGATGAACTAAAAGTATTGGTATTTCTCCATTATTCCATTTCTTGATATCACCAGAATCGCCAAGTCCAATAGCTTTTAATTTCTTAGCTTTTAAATATCTAACTATTCTATCTAAATCATGTTTAAAGCTATAAAATATTAATACTGGTTTACCATTGGCGGCTTCTATAAGATCCAGTAACACTTTTAATTTTTCTTCATGTATTTCTACCACTGACTTATCCTCAGAATAAATGGCACCATTAGACATTTGCAATAATTTATTTGTAAGCACTGCTGCATTAGCTGCTGTTATATCATTCTCATCAAGCTCTATTACTAAATCTTTCTCTAATTTTTTATATTTGGCTTTTACATCTTCAGGTAAAGATATATTTATTATATTATCCACTCTTTCAGGTATATTTAAATAATCTTTTGACATCATGCTAATGCATATATCACCTATCTTATTATGAATCGCATCCTCTGAACCTTCTTTAAGTTTCCAGTCATACACTATATAACCATTCATTCTTCCAGGCTTAAAATATTGTTGCTTAAATCCTGTTATAGTCTTACCTAATCTAACACCGCCATCAAGTAAATATAATTGTGGCCATAAATCTATTAAACTGTTAGGTGCTGGTGTTCCAGTTAACCCAACTATTCTTTTAAAATAGGGTCTTACTTTTTTTAGGGATCTAAACCTAACCGCTTTTGGTGATTTAAAAGAACTTAACTCATCTATAATAGCCATGTCAAAGGGCCATTTATCAAAATACTCTTTAACCAACCATTCTACATTTTCTCTATTGGTTACATAGATATCTGCTGGTTTATTCATTGCTCTTATTCTTTCTTTTGGAGTTCCTAAGACTTTAGATACTTTTAAATGACTCAAGTGATCCCATTTTTCTACCTCTGTGGTCCAAGTATCTTCTGCTACTCTTAGTGGTGCGATAACTAAAACCTTATCTATATCCCCTAAAAATAGCAAATCATCTATTGCAGTTAATGTTGTTACAGTTTTTCCTAGTCCCATATCAAGAAAAAGCCCTGAAGCTTCATGCTCTATAATGTGTGTTATTGCATATTGCTGGTATTCATGTGGTACAAATTTCATTCAGCTCACCTCGTTTATAAGTTCCATTATCAATTCAATTGAATCTATACACCTAACATCAAATCCTAAATCTTTATATTCCTTTGCTCTATACTCTTGCATTGCCCTTAACTTTTTACCAGGTGCTTTAAGTTCTACAAATATAATCTTTCCTTGGGGTAAAAGGACAATCCTATCTGGCACTCCAGTCACTCCTGGACTAACAAACTTTAATGCTTTACCACCTATCTTCTCTATTTCTTTTTTAAGTCTATTTTCAATTCCGGCTTCTTTCATTTCATCACCATCCATTTTTAGGTCGGATACATTGGATACAATGATACAGGTTTTCCTTACGCACACGTATTCACGTGATTAGGCGCAGGGGTGCTCGCGCATTATGCCTAAATACTAAAATACTACTATATAAGTAATACCTGTATCTTCTGTATCCTACAACTCCCCACCCCTTATTGTATATAGCTTTCAAGTTGATACAGGGTATAGATACAGGTTGTTTTTTACTGTATCCACTGTATCTTAACTTATTTTTTATAAAACAGCCTGTATCCATTAAATATTACGTAAAAAGGCTCTTTGTCTACCATATATCCCCCCAAAACTTAAGGGACTTTTACTCTTTTTCCAGCTATGGAGTCCACTTAAAATATCATTAATTTCCCTAGACCCCATATATGAAAGTTGCTTAGGGTCTCCATTGAAAAGCTCGCACCATATCTCCATTACACAGGTCTTTTCTCGTACTATATTTCCTTCAGATTGGTCACCAAAATCTGACCCCTGTATATAATTTCTTTTTTCAATAATATCTAGCTCATACCAGTTATCAGTAATAGGCTTATTAAGATATTCTTCAATTAATCCAGACTTTGCGCTCTCTTCGCTATGAGAATCTTGTTGCACAGCTGCTTCTTTCTCTTCTTCCTTACTAAGATGTAGTGGCTCTTTATTCTCCCATAGCTCCACAGCCTCGGCCCATATTTGGTCAATTTCATAGTTGGTCATATCTTCCCACACATTCTTAGTATGTGGCACTACGCCAACATCTACTGGCCAGAACCTTCTATTCCCTGTTTTATCTCTCAGGAACTCACTATCATTAGTTGTACCTATAAATATACATTGGCGTGGGAATCTGCTTGTCCTTCTCCCGTAAGCCACTCTGTATATATCCTCTGTCTTAGATAAGAAATGCTTTGTGGCTTCAATATCTGCTTTCTTTGTAGCCATCATCTCGCCCATTTCTATAATCCATACACCCTGTAATTGTTCATATGCTTCTTTACCTTGGACTGTAGTTAGAGAATCTGAGTACCATTCCTTACCTAGCTTTTTAATCAGAGTACTTTTACCTATACCCTGGGGGCCACTTAATACTGGCATATTATCAAATTTAATCCCGGGAACGAAAACCCTTGCTACTGCAGCAACTATAATTTTTCTTGTTACAGTTCTTACATATACCTTATCCTCCGCACCTAAATAATCTATGAACAAAGTATCTAGTCTCTTTACACCATCCCAGGTAAGACTATTAAGATAATCCTTTATTGGATGGAATGAATGTTTTTCAAAACTAAGTGCCAATGCATCCGCACATTTTGCTGTTGAACTTATACCATAATACTTTTCTATAAACTCTCTGAGCCCGCTATCATCAATATCAGCCCAGTCTGACTTATTGTCAGCACTTCGCCACGGAAGTTTATTAGTCACTACAGCTCTATTGGAAAATTCATTGTAAGCTATCTTACTTTTTAATAGCGGTTCATTTTCTATTGTCACTAAAAAATTAGTTATTGTGCTTTTTAATTTCCCTTGCATATTATATGTTAGCTCATTTACCCACTCTGTATTAATTTTCTCATCTGACTCAACTACCCCAAAGTCCTCTTGAGACTTTTCCATACGTTCTTTACCTAATGTCTGCATTACCTTATCATTACTACTTGCAAACTCTGTCATTCTAGTGAATGATGGCATTCTATTAACTGGAGTGTCTTCTTTGGCATCATCATCTAGGTGCCCGAACTTATGAATTCTTACTAAGTCAAAAGCATTGCACAATATTCCACTAGCAGCATCTGTACCATGGTGCGAGAAACTAAATTTATCATCATATATAACTAATCCGCCTGAGGTACTCCCATCTGTAAATGTATATCTTGTATCATCTGCACCTGCAGTATAAATATCATCTAAGAATTCTGCTATCGCTCCACTTGTACTAAATGTCCTACAAAATGCCCCTATAACACCTTTCTTTTCTAGTGGATCCTCTTGTCTTTTAATATCACTCGTAATCTTTGCCCTAGCTCTTGAACTTTCTGGCCAGTAACTTACATCTTGCCACCCAAATGTATATCTTGCTAGTACCTCATCAGGATTAAGCCAAGGTAAGTCTTGAACTTTAAATACATACTCTCCATCCGCACTAGTTGATGGCCAGTACATTAACCTTGAAGGTTCATAAGTAGTATCATCAAACTGATCTATACCTAAATCATCTGCAACCATTCTAGCTATTGCTTGATATTCATCTGGAAGAACTGGTCTGCTAAGAGGAATCACTAATCTTAGCCTTTGATTATCCGGCGCATGTGTATGAGTTGAATACATTGCACACCCAAAGTCCCACAACATTTCTATACTGGACCACACATCTCCATTAACATAATCTAAGTCTAGTGATAATACTGTTCTATTAGCTACATTCTCAGCTTTTCTACGACCATTCTTAAGTGATCCACCAACAAACCCTCCAACATCTTTAATATTATCTCTATCAGTCTTTGGCATTCTCTTATATTCTGCGTAAGTCTCAGGAGTTCTTGTCGTTGTAGTTAGCTTTTCAACTAATGCTGAGTAAATCATATTTTTATTTTTCCAATGAACCTCTTTCTTACTTTTGCCAGTTGCTAGAGATATTTGGCCATCATATTTAATCCTTATAATTTTCTTATCATCAGTTATATATTCCAAAATATCACCTCCCCCCTTTGCATACATTCTTTTGTATTATGAACTATTTAATTTCTTTATTATGTTCATCAACTTTTTTCAAAAATCCACATTTACAACTTATAGTTATAATTTCATTTTCTAAAGAACATTGTAAATCTGTATCTTTGTAACTACTGCCACATTTAGGACATTTTTTATATTTTCCAACTATTCTACTAAAAGTCCATCCGTCCATTTTAATTTCTCCTTTAAAGTTAATTCATAATATAATCAGATTTTTCAGTTCTCCAAATTAATATCAATAAACTTTTGTGCCATTGCTGCAACTTGAATTGCTTCCAGTGCTAACTCTATTGCATATCTTTTGATCAATTTAGATTCAATCTTAAACACTTCTAAACTATCAGTCCTGACACATTGCCATAAATCATTTGTATGGGTTTTAACAATGTCTAAAGCTTCCTCACATTCTTCAATTTCTTCTTTAATAACCGCATAACCGTGATGCATGTCCGCAAATTGAGGATGAATCTTATTAGCTCTTTGCAGTTCCTCCCGTGATAATACCTCAACAACTTTTCTTAACCCTTCATCAATCATTGTTTATTCCTCCACTCCTTTGCATGTCTCAATCTTCCATTTCTCGTAGCATCATATTCATTTGCAAGTTTTTCCTTATCCAAGCCATTTTTTAATGCTTTTCTTCTTACCGCTTGCTTCATATTTTTGATTTGATTGTAAGTAAACTCGGCTTTTTCTTTGTTATTCATACTTTTTCATTCCTCTAATTTTATTTTTCAACATAATTTTCTATATTTTTAATTATCATGTGTATGCTGCCATCACCATTATCTTTAATCTCAAACTTACTACTATCTCTATAAGAATCCTTGCTTATATTTAAATCTATATCACTGCTTATTTTAATTTTTAACTTATTAAGCTTCTTCTCTACATATTCCTTATCTATCATAAATTCTTCTATATCGTTTGATTGAAGATATGCTATAAAATTTTTCTTTAATTCTGGATGATAATGAGGTATTAAGTCTTCAGCTACCTCATAGATATCCACTGCCTCATATTCTTCTAATTTATTTCTAATAAGAGATCTTATCTTTTCAGCTTTAACTGCTTCATCTTTACAATTACTTCTTGTCCACATTTCTACTGCACTCATAAAATGTCTAGTTGCATCTCTATCATTTTCTATTAAGGAACACCCAAGAAAGTTATCCAGAAAGTAATTAACTCCATCAGTATCTGTAACTGGTTTTTTATCAAATACGAGTAAGTCATAGTCTTGACCGTCTCTTATAGGTCTAATGAATGCAGCCTTTTGAACTTTCTTACTTGCAGATAATCCTGTTATTACAGGTATTAACCCTATACCAATATTGTTATCAACAATGTCAATTTTGTGGGTATATTGCTTAACATAATCCATCTTTAATATTCCTAGCATTGGGCCATACTCGGTATTAAAAGATACAACTAGAAGGTCACAGGAGGATATACTCTCATTATCCTTCATTATTTCAAACAACCCTTTTGCAATTTCTTTTGAGGCTATATTCAAATCTATTCTTCCATTTAAGTAGTCCTGGCTAACTTCTTTAACAATTGTATTTTTAGATTTAAAAGAAGCATATTTTAAATTTTCATCTTTAAGGACCCGCTCAATATGACTTAGTATAAATTTATATCTTTCCTCCGTGAGTTCCATCATATAGTTATTCAGAATTGGCTCATCTGAGTTTGTATCAAGTACATGAAGCACGGCCTCTGTTATTGAAACATCTCTTATCTTATCCATAATTTTTTTATTCTCCTTAGATTTTATTTACCTACACATGTTTTTTGTATTGTGCAATTAAAACATATTAGCATTAGACCTCAATATATTAATTTCATTTTCCATTTTATCTATTTCCTTATCTAACCTATATTTTCTAGTCTTTAATTCTTTAATTTCTTCAACTGTCCCTATGTCTTCATATTCAGCAAGTTTTTTCAACACTTCTCGTACAAGTGGAGTCTCTAACATTTCAACTGGGAGTATTGGATTGCCATTTTTCGAGTAATACACATACTTATCTACATACATTGTTAATCTATTCAATAAAATCGCCCTCCTATTTGTTGCATACTTTTCTCATATTTTGTAGTAACTAACCCTTTACCAGTTCATAATCGCTAATACTTTTACTGCTCAATGGATATTTATAATCTACATGGCCCCATGCCCTATTCTCTATTTCTTCTACATGTATTTTTGTACCATAGTCCTCTATATTTATTATTGAATTATCCCAGGGGGTAGGTACTGTTCCTGGTCCTGGACCTCTTTGTGTTAAATAATATCTATTTTTCATAATGCAATTACGTGCGTTTGTTTATAATACTTAATATTTTCATATATCTTATTGGGGTAAGTATTAAACATTTTTGCAATCTCTTTATAGGTGTGAGTTTGTTTCAGTGATGTGAGCAATATAGGATCAGCTATATATTTAAATTTCTTATCCCTATTTCTATGAACACTAATTATTTCTTTCTTTTCCTTTTCAGGACTCACATAACCTGGCTTTTCCATATAACTTTTTCTCCATGCGGTATAATAAGTCTCAGCTAGGGTTTTAGTTATCCCTAGTGCACTCAGGACTAATTCAATTGTATGTTTCCTATCGGCTCCCACCTTCTCATCAAAAAATTTAAAACATTCTTCCTTCATAAAAGTACCTCCTAATCTTTCTTATAATAATCTGTCTCATATCCATCAGCGCTTAGAGGTAAGCCAGGAGCCCATGCTATTGGCTCACCAAAGATTGCATTTACTTCTTTTAAACTTCCTTTACCTATAGGTACATCAGTAATAATTTCATCATGGACATGCATTACAATGTCATACCCAGCTTTTTCTACCTTAAACATTGCCTCTGCTAGACAATCTCTTGCAGTAGCCTGTACAATATTCTCTACAATCTTAGGTCCGTATGTCTCTAATGTAGTCCATTGCTTTGTTGTCTGCTCCATTCCCTCATAGGTTATAATAGGCTTACCAAACTTACCCTCTGCTATCTTAGGTCTTATATAGCTTAATTTTCGACCACTAGGTAGTTGTATAAATAGAACTCCCGGAGCATAGATGAATTTAAGACCAAACTGCATAGATACTGTTGTTTTTTCATGTACTGCTTTTTTAGCTGCCTTATCACAGTCCCACCAAAACTTAGTTATATTAGCATTTGAATTTCTCCAACTTTTAACTAAACCGGGGAGTTCATCTTCAGGAATGCTTTTGTTTTTATCCATTGCTGTAAGAGCTCCAACACTACCACCATATCCAAGTGCCAACTCGGCTATCTTTCCTCTTGCTCTTAGATCACTACCTTTTTTAACTGACTCTATAGGTACATGAAACATTTGAGATGCGGAGGCTTCATATATTTTCCCATGAGTTTTAAAAACATCCATTCTCCATTTTTCACCTGCAAACCATGCTATTACTCTTGCCTCTATGGCACTAAAATCTGCTACTATGAATCTATTACCTTCTCTTGGTATAAAAGCAGTTCTAATAAGTTGGCTTAGAGTATCTGGAACACTGTCATAAAGGAATTCTATTTCATCAAATTGACCTGTTCTTACTAAATTCCTAGCATCATCTAAATCAGGTAAATGGTTTTGAGGAAGGTTCTGCACCTGTACCAGTCTTCCTGCCCATCTGCCAGTCCTATTAGCACCATAAAACTGTAATAATCCTCTTACTCTTCCGTCCTCGCATCTAGCATTTTTCATTGTTTGATACTTTTTAATAGATGTTTTGGCCATAAGTTTTCTTAACTCTAAAATTCTTATTACATTATCATCATCAGCCTCTTCTAAGAGCACTGGTACACTCTCTTTAGTAAGACTTGTTACTTCATGACCAATTCTTTCACCTATCCATTTTTTTAACTGTGCTGCACTATTAGGGTTGTTTAATCCTGTTATTTTTACTGCTTCATTTCTAAGTCTTATAGAATAATTTGCATCACACTCAATAGCTTTTTCTATGATAACTAAATCAGTACCTACACCTCTATCATTGATGCGTTGGTCTAATTCCCATAGCCTTTGTTCATTTTCTGTAGTTGGATATATACTTAATTTATTTCTTATATCCCTCTCAACTTCAACATCTTGTATACAATATGTTTTAAATATCTCCCACTTTTCCATATCATGTTCCGGAAGGTTTCTAGTTCTGCCACCATTAGCTTTTGTTGCTTTGCATGGCTTACAAAAATACTGTATTAAGGCTTTACCCTCTTTCATTTTCTGTTTATCTTCTTCAAAATGCATTGCCTTTCCCACCATACCAAGTGATCCGGGTAACCCTATTGTTAACGCTTTTACCATTGTGCATTGCCACATCTCTGGTGGTGTTGGTATGAGTAAAAAGTTTTGTATGGCATTTCTCTCGAAATTCGCGTTGAAAGCAGATTTAATTATATCTGGGTTATGAAGAGCATTTCTTACCCTTAAGGGTAGCTCCTCACCAGCCATAAAATCTATAATTTCAATTTCTTTATTATTGAAAGCATATGCAAATAGTAGTATTTCAAAATCAGGGGACTCAGTATATTTGTAAGCCCCTGAGGTTGATATATCTACACTGCTATATGTCTCAACATCTATACATAAGACATCAGCCACTAAAATTCACTCCTTATTTATAAATCAACACTATACTCTATTTTTAATGGAACTATAGCAACAAAATCTACATCAGCATCTGTATTATTTAAATTTTCCTTATAAAAATTTATAGCAGCCATTTCTGTTCTAAATCTTTTTGCTTTTGTTATTATTACAGTGCAATTTATATGCTTTAACGAATAATAGTTCTTATCAATATATTTTTTAACACCATCTCTTTTAACGATTAAGATAAAAAATTTAGCTTCTTTTTTAGTCTCAATTGTTTTGTTATCTATTGCCATTTAATTCACTCCTATTCTTCCTCAGCATAAGGATCTGATCTTGGGTCTTGCTTTCTACATTCTAACGGTATGTTATGATTGAATATACAACTTCCGCAATCTACTTCTCCGCTAAATCCATACTCGCAATCGTACTCTACGGATTCGCCATTAAAATCAGAATAGCCTAAGCAACCTTTATTTTCTTCTTTCATTATCCTAAGAAATCATCTGTTGCGGTTTCTCCAACAGCTTCAAAATCATTTTCTGCTCTAGTAAATGCACCACTTAATGATTCTCCCTCTGCTAACTTTTGAACATTTCCGAGTCCTGCAGCAACACCCTTGTTACCTGAAGCACTAAAAGCATAAAAATTAATTGTTAATCTTCCGTAGCAACCGCTATATACTTCAGTAGCATCTAGTACTGGGTGAACATTTTGGTCAACCACTCCTGGCTTATTTTTACTGCTAGCATTTAAGAAATAGCAGTTTGTATATGCATCATCATCTGGTCTTTCAACATCACCGTCTCTGAGAGGAGTTTTTAAGTTTCCTGGAACTTTGCCACCCCATTTAGATTTACCCTGCGCCTTAGCTTCTTCTACTGCTTCCTTGATTGCTTTAAGTGTTTCAATTTCTGTCTTAGGAATTATTACACTAACTGAAAACTTAGGTTCATTTCCCTCGATTGCGTGAGCCTCAAATAGGTGAGCATAGCTTAATCTAACTTTTCCTGTAGTTACCTTTGTTCCTGTTCTCATTGCTTTAACGTTTGCCATAATATTATTAATCTCCTTCGTATTTAAATTATTTTTTAGTTAACTAATCTTTGTTTGATATCCCATCTAGCAGGTACATACTTCTTGAGTTCTACTTTATTTTCTAACAATATCTTTTTTATTGTTGTTGGGGCATCTCCTAACCGCATGTGGACTGCTGCAAGGGTTCCGTACTTTTCATAAAGATAAAGTACCTTATTAACGTCATATACCTTTTTACTCATTAGAAACCATCTCAAAATCTGCTGTAGCTTTATTAAAAACTTCTCTTTTGTCAGTTTCAATTACAAGAACTGGCTTACCTACTGGTTTTTCTATATAATCACCAACTAGTTCACCAAGCCTTTTCTTACCAATGATTTTCTCCATGTTAGTCAATCCCTGAAGGTCTTTAGGTTTGTATATTGCATCTTCATCATATGAATTTTCTAGCAGTATCTCAGCTACCTTAGCTACATCTGTATACTTTCTATTACTCCTACCCTCAACTAGTTTCCATCCCGTAAACTCCGTACCTGAGACTGCTTGTTCTAGTGCATATTCTTGAATATCCTTGGCCCACTTAGCTAACTCATCACATTTACCTATAATATCTGCAATTTCACTACTAAGTAATGTTGGACCATCACTAAATTCATACTTGGCCAGTTCCATGTTTTTCTCTTCCCTAGCTCTACATACTGCTTTTGCATTGCAGAAACCACAATGACCTCCGGCGCAAAATTCTCCCTCACCTTTAAATGCTAATGCTGCAGTTGGTTTTACAAATTCATTCGCCCATGAAATCAAATCCTCCACGGATATTTCATCTGTGCTTATAGAATCTAATCTAGGTTGGATAATAGTCATTTTTACTTTTTTTATATCATATAAGAAACTAAACTCTGCTATTGCCCCTAATGCATATAACCTCATTTGTTTATTATCTACTGCAGATACTGGAATGCCTTTGCCATACTTTAGGTCGCATACTTCCATAGTTCCATCAGCAATTACCACGAAATCTCCTGTCCCAAATCCTTCTGGGACCCATTCACTAAAATTCAATCTTGCTTCAATTTTGAGTAATGCATCTGGTGTTACTGCTTTAGCATCTGAGACTTTCTCCATGCAGGTTTCAACATACATTGCTACATAATCAGGCATGTCATTTGAGAAAAGTTCATGAGCTTCTATCTTCTTAAATTCAGAATTAAATTTTCTTTTACTAATTTCTTTAAGACTAAGTTTAAGGTTTAGTTCCCCAAGCTCATGGGCAAGTGTTCCCTCTGCAGCAAAGGCACTAGTTTTGTTTTCATAACTTTGTTCTAGTCTTGCACTAGGGGGACAAGCCATCCACCTGGATGCAGAACTTGCACTTAGTATTGCATGCAATCCCATTATAGTAATGCCTCCGCTTCCTTATATACCGCTGCATAATCCTCTTCTTTTAGATCTGGCACTTTGCTTGCTCCAAACTTAGCAACTAACTCCTTAACTTCTGTCTGCTTACCTGTCTTCATAATTGCGCCAAGTCTCTCTCGTATTAATTCCTTTGTGATTTTAGGTTCTTCCTTTGAAGCTTCATCTTTATTAATTTCAGCCTCTTTAGGTGGCACGACATCTTTAATTTCTTCCTTTGGTGCATCTGCTTTAGCCTCTACTACAGGTTTGTCCAACTTTTCGATAACTTCATTCTTAACTGTTTTCTTTGTCTCTACTACTGGAGCTATAATTTGACTAGACTCAACCACCATTTTTGTTTTATTACCAAATGCACCAATGAAGCTTACTAGTTCCTCTGTTGAATTAAATTCTGCTGTTATTTTCATAATTAATTTTCCCCCTTAATATTCTTTTTAGGTAAGTCTGGACCCATGTCATAGAGTTCAATTACCCCCTGTCCTCTACCCTTTTTGTTTTCATATTCAATCACAAGTCTTCCTCTCTGGTCATTCTTCACACACTCTGTTTCGACTCTAGGTGCCTTAGTTATAAAGACAATTTGAGTGTTTTCTCCAGAACCTTTCACTGTATATTGCTTTGTAATAACTGCGGTTTTATTTATACTGTCTATTACTCTTTTAGGTACATATATAAACTCACCATTTTCTATTGGCCAAGCTATTTTCTTTAATTTACCCATCAATCAAACCCTCCTAAAAACAATTTGCTTTCATAAGCTTCAACATCTACCTTTTGCACTATCACTTTAGTAGCATTTTTTATGTGCTGCTTATTACAGGAATACCTTGAGAAATAGCCTATTGAATATGATGTGTTAGTTGGTACTACAACAACATCACCTTTCTTTAAATCCTCTATATCAGTTTTATAAGAATATTCCATATGTTCCTGATAACCTTTGAACATAACAAGAGCTATCTTTTCATCCATCTATATCAACCTCCTTAGATCCACACATAACCATTGGTGTTTAAATATTCTTCAAGAGCATCTAATTGCGCCTCTGTTCCAGTAACCGTATAAGTTTCAGTAGCTGTTACTTCTGATATTTTTTGTTCTGCTACTATTTCTTTTTCAGGGGGACTTTGTATAATAACTTTTGCTTCTTCCGATTTTTGAATATCCAAAACTCGTTTAAATTCTTGTTTTAAATCTTCATCAATTTCATGTTTATGTTTACGCTTATCGACTTCGGCTAGTCTTATAACTTCCTCTGCTTCCATCTCTTCTTTAATTCTTGCTTCCTGAGCAACTTTCTCAGCCTCAATCTTGATTGCTCTTTCAGCCTTTCTTGTTTCTATCGCTAATTTTTCCGCTTCCGCTTCTTCAGCTGCTATCTTAGTTTGTTCAGCATTTTCATTAATCATTTTAATTAAGCTATTAACATCTTTACCATCACTCAACAACCCCAGATACAGATTATTTAGTAGGGTAACCCCATATTGTGAGTTGGCAAGCTCCACTTTACTTTTAATAAGTTCAATATTAGCTTTCTCCATATTTTGTTGAGATAGTAATACATCAGCTTGTTTGGTTAAATCTGCAGTAATATCTTTTATTTTGGTACCTTTATTCAACATCTGTTCAATAATTATTAGCTGTGTTGAGTATTTGCTTTCTAGTACCCTTTCAGAAGAAAGTGTATTTATTATTTTTAAGATTTCATTTTGCTTATCAGATCTTCTTTTAACTTTAAATGCATCTGCTTGGACACTTATTGGATTAATAACAGTATCGAATTTATCACTGAGTAACTTGCATTGATCCTCAAATTTTGTGATATCTTCAGTTAATAATTTTTTAGTTTTTATTCTAAAATCACTAAGTGACTTTTGACCTTTTTTAAGTTCGCTTAGAGTCTTCTTACACTCTTTTAATGTTTCCTCGGTAAATACTAAGCCATTATATTTTTTAAGTGTTACGTCCAGTTGTGCATCTATCTCGTCATAGTTAAAACTAACTACTGCAGGTGTGGTTTTTGATACTAATGCCAATTCTTTCATCTATATTTCCTCCTTTAAAACCGCAACAATAATTTTTATAGAATCATCAATACATTCATCTTCTGAATTAGGAGCATCTATCGACCTTAAATTTCGCAATACTTCTTCTAAAGTTTCTCTATATTTTTGCTCCAACTATACAACCCCACTTTCTTTCGCTATAATGGTGTTAATGAATTTTTTCTTTAGGTTGCTTTGCAGAGCAACCTTTTTCCTTTGTTCCTTTACTATCTCCTTATCTAGTTTTTGAGATAACTTAACTACTTCTGGAGCAGTCAAATTGAAGTTGTTTTTTATAATTAGATTATTTAGTTTTAGTTTTAACCCTTCTATTGTTCTTATTTCCTTTATAGCTTCTTTTGCGGAAAATCCTTTAGAGTGCAATCTAACAATTTTTCCTATATGTTCATTAATAATATTAGTATTGGTATTAGCAACGTTCCTTTCCATCTTTTTCATCCCGCCTTAAAATTTATTACCCTCTGCTGGGGAACTTGTGCGCCAGTGTGCGTAATTTAGTTGTCATATTTTCGAAATGTCTTACGTATTATATATTGAGAAGTGTTTGTTTTTTTTTGGCTTTAAATAAATTTTTAATAGGCTTCTTAGCCCATCCATTTTTCATTATATATTCAGCAAACCGTTCTTTGCTTCTTCTCATTGTTAAATGAAACAACCAATTTCTAATCTTTAGTGTGCTATTCATTGTGCTATTTTTTCTTTTTCTAACTGCCCACAACAATATTTATGTGCAATTTCAGTCAGTACATCATTTATTTCCCCAATCCTTTTTTGACGTTCTTCATCTGTTATATTGGGTTTTATTATTGTTATGGTCGGTGGCATATTAAACACCCCTATAATTGTTTACTTTTTATTTTTATGTTACGAGGAGTATGTTTATTCACTAAAAAATCAATCTCATCAAGAAGTTGTTGCTGTTTTTTTAATATCTCTGCATTCTTCATCTTTGCCCTCCTCATACATTGTTTTAATAATATTAATATCTATATCGTAAAATTGGGAAAGTCTTACTGCGTACTTCTCTGTTAAGCTAACCCTACCGGCTTCAATATCATTCAAATGTTTGCCGCTTATAACAACTTTGGCAACTACGAATTTTCGTTGAAACCCCTTGATATCTCGAAACTCTTTTAAATTCATTGTTGCGTTCACCTCCTATAACTATATTCTCACATATTGAAAGAAAAGTAAAATTGAATATTGTGTCATTTAAACAGAACAACACTCTGTCTCTTTAATTTAATACATTTTTCTACATTTCTCACATTATGAAAGAAAAATTTGTCACACGTATTCTCTTGAAATGTGAGAAAAAATAATATACTATAGTTATGAGGTGTTTAATATGAATAAGATATTTTCTGAGAAATTAAAAGAATATAGAACTGAATTAGGAGTTAAAAGAAATGAAAAAGTTGGTCAAGTGAAGCTTGCTCTTGAACTAGGCATAAGCAATGGCAGTATTGGGAATCTCGAAAGTGGTAAAAGAGTGCCTTCAAAGAAATTATTAGTGAAATTAGCCCAGCACAGTGGAAAGTCTTTAAGCTACTGGATGGATGGGGTTGAAGAATATGAAGCTCCAAACAGCGTGGACTTAGTTTTAGATAAAATGATTGAAAAAGGATTAATAAAAGATATCGAACTAAGTGAAGAGATATGGGATATATTAAAAAAAGCAATGATATTAGAAATTGAAAGGAAATTAAAATAAAAGGAGTTTAAAATGAAAATAGCACTTTATTTAAGAAAATCAAGAGCTGATGAAGAGATGGAACGCCAAGGTCAAGGTGAGACTCTGTCTAAACATAGAAAAGCTCTTTTAAAATTTGCAAAGGAACGTCAATTTAATATAATTGAAATAAAAGAAGAAATAGTCAGTGGAGAAAGTTTATTCCACAGACCTAAGATGCTAGAACTCTTGAAAGAAGTTGAATCCAAACTATACGAGGGCGTACTAGTAATGGATATGCAAAGATTAGGTCGTGGAGATATGCAGGACCAAGGGCTTATCTTAAAAACTTTTAAAGATAGTGGTACAAAAATTATTACTCCCCAAAAAACATATGATCTATCTGATGATTTTGATGAAGAGTACAGCGAGTTTGAAGCCTTTATGAGCAGAAAAGAATTGAAGATGATAAATAGACGTATGCAAGGCGGTAGAGTGCGCTCTGTTGAAGACGGAAATTACATAGGTACTAATCCTCCTATTGGGTATGATATAGACTTTATAGGCAGAGCTAGAACTTTAAAAGCTAATGCTCAAGCTGAAATAGTTAGGATGATATTTGATATGTATGTTGGCGGTAATGGTGCGGGTATGGTTGCAGAAAGTTTAAACAATCTAGGGTATAAAACAGCTAAGGGAAATGAATTTGAAAGATCGTCTATATGTTTTATAATAAAAAATCTTGTTTACATAGGTAAGCTAACTTGGAAGAAAAAAGAATTTAAAAAATCTATGATTGAGGGTAAAAAAAGAGATGTTAAAACTAGAGATAAAAAGGATTGGATAATAGTCGACGGTAAACACAAAGGAATAATTGAAGAATCTGTTTTTTATGCGGCACAGGAAATTATAAACGGTAAATACCACGTACCCTATAAGTTTATTAATGGTATGGCCAACCCTTTAGCCGGCATTGTTATTTGTGGAATATGTGGAAGTAAAATGGTGTTGAGAAAATATTGTGAAGGTAACCCGCATATTATGTGTAATAAAAAATGTGGCTGTACATCTGCTAGATTTGATTATGTTGAAAAAGCCATTTTAGACGGTTTAGAAGAATATTATAATGATTTTAAAATTACTATTGGAAACAAACAACAGAAGGATACAACAAAAGTTTATGTAAAACAAATCGGAGCACTGTCAACTGAATTGGAAATATTAAATAATCAAAAATTAAGGTTATTTGATTTACTCGAACAGGGCGTTTACGATAATAAAACTTTTCTCGAAAGATCTAATAATGTAGCAGAAAGAATAGATGATGATTTAAAACAAATAGAAAATCTTAAATCTATAATCAATAAAGAGAGAAGTTCCAAGGACATTACAAGGGAAATCAAATCAGTGCTAGATGGATACAATTCAGCGGATATAGAACTAAAAAACAAACTTTTAAAAAAAGTTTTATTAAAAGTTGAATATAAAAAGGTAAGGCCTCAAAAAAATGATAACTTTGCAATCAAGCTGTTTCCAAGGACTTAGATCTATTTTTATCCTTTATGTCTAACATGTAGGATACTATTCATTACCCTCTTTATCAATACCAATAGGGTCTTGCAGGTAAACCTCCCCTTTTGTTTTCTTATTATTGCGAATAAGCATAAGTATCTCGTTTTCTATGCACCTTGCAGCATAGGTGGCAAGCCTTGTTCCCTTACTTATATCAAAGGAATCAATGGCTTTAATAAGACCTACAGTTCCAATAGAAATCAGGTCATCTACATCCTTTCCTGGATAGGAATATTTTTTTACTATATGTGCAACTAGTCTTAGATTTCGTTCAACTAATACACCTTTAGCTAGTAACTCGCCGTCCTTTAACTTTTTTAAATAGGATTTCTCCTCTTCTTCACTTAATGGTTGAGGGAATGAACTACTTCCAGTTATATAAGCCGTCAAAAGTGTAACATTTCCAATCATATCTAATAAACAATTTATGAAAAACACAGATGTTCCTCCTAATAGAGCTTATAATATAATATGATTTATTTTACTAAAAGTGCCTGTACATGGAAATTTATTTTATTATTTTATAAATTTCTTTAGCTAATAACTTTCCTTCCGAAGTCCTTAATGCAGCCTCACAGGAGATGTTTTAATGGCGTTAACTACTTTTTTAAATATCGGAGCCGCTGTACCTCCACCTTCTTCATCTGCTACACCTTTTACATTACTCATCTCAATATTATTTACATAAACAACCATGGAATAATTTTTCCCGTTTAAATTGAAAAAGCCAACAAACCATCCATCGGAACACTTCTGACTTTCTTTTTTCCCATTTACTAATTTATTTACATAGTATGTAGTAGTGCCCGTTTTCCCACCTATATCCATGCCTTTAATTGAAGCCTGGGTTCCTGTGCCTTTGTTTACTACATCCATCATATGAAGTTTCACAGCTTCTGCAGTTTCTCTTTTTAATATGGTCGTATTTTTAGGGGTAATTTCCCCTAGAATTTTATTATCGTCATTTACGTATGCATCTATTATGCTTGGCTGAACATACACTCCATTATTTATAATAGTATTAGGAATACTCATGGCTTCTAGCGGCGTTATTCTAACATTCTGACCAATAGCTGTTTGACTTGTATCACCATCCGTAGGGTGTAATAAATCCGCCATGTCAAACTTACCACTGGCCTCTTGATGAATATTTAATACTTTATGTAACATCCCTTGTTTTTCTGCATAATCATATATATTTTTAAAACCTATTTTCCAACCTAGTTGAGCAAATATGTTATTAGAAGATTTGGCTAGCGCCTCTGCAACTGTAAATGTTTCTCCCTTAAAAGGCTCTTCTAGAAATATTTTAGGACTTACTGTATATTTTTTATAGTTATCTATTTTGTTCGTGTCTAAACCAGCTTCATCCACAATAACTTTAAAAATCGATCCCGGCAAAGCTCCATTAGTACTTGGATATCCTAAGTTCGCATTATAAGCGTTATCATCCTTTTGTACCATCGCCCTTATCTTTCCATTATTGCTCTCCATTACTACAACACCAATTTGACTATACTTTTTGTAGATTCCCTCATGAATAACAGCACAGGCTTTATCTTGGATTTCTTTATCTAAGGTAAGTCTTACATTAACATTGTTTTTAGGATTAATAATTTTGCCCGCAGCTATTTCGCCATTAACCCCTTTAGCAAATCTAATTTTTGTATAATCATTATTTTTAGTTTTATTGTATATTTCCATTTCCAAAGAATCAGTACCTTTGAATACATAATCACTAACGACTTTTTTAGATACAGGATCAACGTGTTCTTTATTGTATTTCGGGTCTATCAATACATTTTCAATTTTCCAATTCCTATCCTTGATCACTTCATTAGCTACATAGGTATAAAATCCTTTTACTTTTTTAATATCTTTAAGTTTATTATAAGTCACTTCATCAATTTTATATCTTATTTTCTCTCCATTACCATTACCTTTTATTTTTTCTAAATCATAGCCTTTATCATAGTTTCTTAAAGTAATAGTTAATGCTTGCATGTCATATTTGCTAGTATATTCATTAAATCTCAAATAATCGACAGGATCAATAATCGCATAGTAACTCACAGCATAATTCAAAAGATCTCGCCCATTACAGTCAGTTAAACTATATAGCGACCCATATTGTTCATCTATTGTATATTGTGAATTAAACATAGTTTTCAAGGGTTCAGATTTAAAATACATGTAATTCATGATTCTCCAAATTAAAAAACAAAATAATACCGTAAACACACCCATTACCGTCCAAGTTCTTTTTTTAATTTCACTTCTTTGATTTGAGTAACCAAAGATATTATTTCTACTACTCATAAAAAAACACCTCACCTAGGCTAATTCTCGCCTAGATTGAGATGTTTTATACTTCAAATATGTTATTTTTTCTTTTGCTGTTTCTGCAGTATTTGGCTTATATTAGCTGTAATTATATCTATAGCTACCTTATTATGTCCGCCTTCAGGTATAATAATGTCAGCGTGTCTTTTGGTAGGTTCAATAAATTGTTCGTGCATTGGTTTAACAACATTTAAATATTGATTTATAACAGAATCTGTTGTTCTACCTCTCTCGGTAATATCTCTTGTAAGTCTTCGTATAAACCTAACATCTGCATCTGTGTCTACATATATTTTAATATCCAGCATGTCACGAAGAACCTTTTCCTGGAGTACAAGAATCCCTTCAAATATAATAATTTCCTTTGGCTGCACGGAAACTGTTTCTTCTATTCTATTATGCATTTCAAAATTATATATAGGCTTTTCAATAACCTTTCCTTCTAAAAGAAGGTTTAGGTGTCTCACTAATAGTGAAGTATCAAAAGCATCCGGATGATCATAATTTGTTTTTATTCTTTCTTCAAAAGAAAGATTACTCTGATCCTTATAATAAGAATCTTGTGCAATCATTGTAATACATGTCTCATCAAAATGTTTATAAATTTCTCTCGCTATAGTGCTTTTTCCTGAACCCGTTCCTCCGGTTATCCCTATTAAAACCGGGCGATACATTATTCTTTCTCCTTAGATTTGATAAGTATATCATTCTCATGTAGTTTTTCTTTGACATTTACAGTGAATAACATCTGGGCACTTGGTGCAGCAGCTATGCTTTCGCCCTTAGAATTTCTCATATCATTAAGCACAATTAAAACATTATCTCCTACAGGCCTTAATACTTCAACAGTATCACCCTGGAATACTTTATTCCTTTGTTCCACTAATGCAATATTATTTTCCGAATGGTATTCGCGTACAATTCCAACTATATCGTAATCTCTAATATATGAAGAGGATTCATGTATCTGTTTATTGGGATCTCCAAAGTAGAACCCAGTATAATATTGTCTGTGACTCGGTTTCAAGAGGTTATCCATCCATTTTTTTTGAAATTTATAATTTACTGAATCCTTCATATATGTATCCAAAGCTTCTCTATAGGATTTACATACAGAAGCAACATAATATGAGCTTTTCATTCTTCCTTCTATTTTAAATGACGTTATCCCTGATTCTACAAGTTCCGGTATATGTTCTATCATGCATAAGTCCTTTGAATTCATTATGTAAGTGCCTTTATCATCTTCTATTATAGGAAAGTACTCACCATCTCTTTTTTCTTCCGTTAAGAAATATTTATATCTACATGGCTGGGCGCATTGTCCACGATTTGCATCTCTTCCCGTCATATAATTTGACATAAGACATCTTCCCGAATAGGCCATACACATAGATCCATGGACAAAAGCTTCAAGTTCACAACTATCCGGCAACTTTGCTCTAATTTCTTTAATTTCACCTAGAGACAATTCTCTTGCAAGAACAATTCTTTTGACCCCTTGCTTATGCCAAAAAATAGCTGATTTGTAGTTTACATTGTTAGATTGGGTACTCAAATGAATTTCTAAATTTGGTACAACTTCTCTAGCCGTCATAATAATTCCTGGGTCAGAAACAATAATAGCATCTGCACCTAGTTCATATATTTCTTTTAGATAACCTTCTAGGCCTTCTAAATCGTCATTATGAGGAAATACATTTAATGTAACATATACTCTTTTACCTTTGGAATGTGCAAAGTCTATACCTTCTTTTAATTGAACATTGCTAAAATTATCCGCAAAAGCTCTTAAATTCAATTTACTTCCGCCTAAATAAACTGCGTCTGCTCCAAAATTTATAGCTGCTTTTAATTTCTCCAAATTACCTGCCGGTGCTAATATTTCTGGTTTCATTAGTTTCATGCCTCCTTACTTCCCCCTGCAAACTTTCTTACTGTAACTGAGATACCATCACCCATTGGTATTACAGAAGTTACAAGGTTATCATTATTAGATACTAGTTCTAAATAGCTTTTCATACGTTTTATTATAGTGATTTTTCTACGTGTTGCGAGTTCTTTCGATGCAACCATTCCTCGAAAAAGTACATTATCAGCAATAAGAACTCCCTCTCTTTTTAAGAGTCTCAAGCAGTGAGGAAGAAAATGATTATAGTGACCTTTACCTGCATCCATAAAAATCATATCATATTCATCTTGGAGACTTTCTAAAATCTCTAAACAATCTCCTTTTAGAACAGTAATTTTATTCTGCATTCCGTATTTTATTATATTCGCATTTGCAATTTCTATCATTTTTTCATCTCTTTCAATAGTCGTAATTTCACTTAACCCACCGGAAGTTAAATTCATTAAAATAGAAGAATATCCTATAGCCGTGCCCAGCTCTAAAATTTTTTTAGGTCTATTTATAGTTATCATTAATTCCAAAAATTTAGCAGTTTCTTTTTGAACTATAGGGACTCTATTCTCGAGAGCAAATTTCTCTAGCTCATCTAAAATACCAACATTACTTGGAATGAGATCTCTTAAATATTGTTCCATATAATCATATGTTATCCCACTCATTTAATTTCCTCCAAAATTCATTAATGCACATAAAAACAAATAACAAGTCAACGATATAATTATACTGACTTGTTATTTATTCTCATGTGACTAACACTAACTAAAATCCTTGTGTTACATCTTTGACCTTTAAAAATTCATTATAGTCATCTGTAAAAAAATGCTTTCCATCATTACTTAAAACAAAGTATAAATAATTTGTTTTAGTAGGAGATAAGGCTGCTTTAATAGATTCTTTTCCTGGGTTACATATTGGACCTACAGGAAGTCCTGTCACCTTGTAGGTATTATAAGGTGACTTAACCTCTAAATCTTTATTGTATAATTTTTCCTTATGTTTACCTAAAGAATATAAAACAGTTGCACAAGATTGTAACTTCATGTCTTTTTTTAGCCTATTATAAAAAACTGATGCCACTTTAGCTTTTTCATTTTTATCACTAGTTTCTCTTTCAACAATTGATGCCATTATTATTATATCATCTAATTTCTTCATCTCTATAGGCGTTTCTATATTTATTTCATTTATAGTACTATAAAACTTATCCACCATTAATTTTATTATTGCATTTCCACTCATACCGGCTTTAAGATCATATGTAGATGGAAAAAGAAAACCTTCCAAATTAAATTTTCGGTTTTCTTTTTCCGTAATATAAGTAGGCAGCTTGTAAGTTTTACAGCTATCAATAAATTTTTCTTTGTTTATTATGCCTTTTTCTTGTAGCATATTTGCAATACTATTTATATCAAATCCCTCAGGTATTGTTACTTTAATAATGTCTTTTTCATTTCCTACAGTTGATAAAATTTTTATAAACTCCACAACTGTAACATCCTTTGGTATCAAGAACTTTCCTGTATGAACATTAGATTTTATTTTGTTTGATTTGATATAAAATTTTATAATACTTGCATTTTTTATAGCACCAATTTGGTTTAAATCATCTAGTACACTATACAAAGCGTCTCCATTTTTCACATTAACATAGATATCTTTATTAGTTTTAATAGGATGCTGTATTATCTTTTTATACTGAAAATTACCAGCTAATACGCAAACTATTGAAACCATAATTAATAGCACTATCTTTTTCATTAAACCACCCCATAATTTATGCTATTTGCTTTTTTTGCTAGTTGCTCTTTTTCTTTCTCCTGAATCTAATATTCTTTTTCTCATTCTGATATTTAGAGGAGTAATTTCAACTAACTCATCAACAGCTATAAATTCTAAGCATTGTTCTAGTGTCATTTGTTTTACTGGAACTAGTTTTGGTGATTCATCTGCTCCTGAAGATCTAGTATTTGTTAATTGTTTCTTTCTACAAATATTTATCTCCATATCTCCAGCTCTTGCACATTCTCCTGCAATCATTCCTGCATATACAGGCACTCCTGGTTCTAGGAAAAGAGTACCACGATCCTGAGCATTAAATAATCCGTAAGTAATTGATTCTCCTGTTTCAAATACAATTAAAGAACCTCTACTTCTATCTGGTATTTCACCTCTGTATTTATCGTAACCATCTAGAACGTGATTCATTATACCATTACCCTTGGTATCAGTCATAAGTTCACTTCTAAATCCAATTAATCCTCTTGATGGTATTTTAAATTCTAATCTAGTGTATCCATTTATAGCTGAAGTCATATTTACCATTTCTGCTTTTCTAGGTCCCATTTTCTCCATTACTACGCCCATAAATTCTTCTGGTACGTCAATTGTAAGGTACTCAATTGGCTCTGTTTTATGGCCATTTTCTTCTTTAAATATAACATTTGCTTTTGACACTTGGAATTCATATCCTTCACGTCTCATAGTTTCAATTAGAACTGAAAGATGAAGTTCTCCTCTTCCACTTACTTCAAAACCATCATCAATTTCTTTTACTCTTAAACTAACATTGGTTTCAAGCTCTTTGATAAGTCTATCTCTTATGTGTCTTGATGTAACATAAGTTCCTTCTTTTCCTGCAAAAGGAGAATTATTAACCATGAAATTCATAGTTAGTGTAGGCTCATCAATTTCAACGAATGGAAGAGCTTCTGGTTCATTAATATCAGCTATTGTCTCTCCGATGTTAATGTCTGGAATACCAGAAACTGCTACTATATCACCAAGCATTGCTTCTTCAGTTTCTTCTCTTTTAAGACCTTTGTAAACAAAAAGAGCTGAAACTTTAACATTGTTTATTGTGCCATCTTTTCTTATAAGTGCGATAGGTTGATTTCTTTTGATTGATCCTCTTTCGATCTTTCCTATTCCAATCTTACCAACATACTCATTATAATCAATAGTTGAAATAAGCAATTGAAGTGGCATATCTAAATATCCTTCTGGTGCCTTTACATTCTTTACTATAGAATCAAATAATGGTTCCATGTTGTCACTTACATCATCAACATTTAATTTAGCAAATCCTTCTCTAGCAGAAGCATATACCACTGCAAAATCTAATTGTTCATCATCCGCTCCAAGTTCAACAAATAGGTCAAAGACTTCATCAAGAACATGTGTAGGACGACCATCTTTTCTATCAATTTTGTTTATAACAACGATTGGCTTAAGGTTTAATTCTAATGCCTTTTTTAAAACGAATTTAGTTTGTGGCATTGGACCTTCATATGCATCAACTACAAGAAGTACGCTATCAACCATTTTAAGTACTCGTTCAACCTCTCCACCGAAGTCAGCGTGGCCAGGAGTATCAACTATATTTATTTTAATTCCATTATGCATTATTGCAGTATTTTTAGAAAGAATTGTTATTCCTCTTTCTTTTTCTAAATCGTTAGAGTCCATTACTCTTTCTTGCACTTTTTCGTTTTCTCTAAAAACATGGCTTTGTTTAAGTAAACAATCCACTAGTGTTGTCTTACCGTGATCTACGTGAGCAATTATTGCTATATTTCTAACATCATTTCTTGTAAATAAATTCATATTAATCCTCCAATTTTTTTTCGTAAGTTAAACATATTACACAAACAAAAATTGGATACGTCTTTAAGTACCCAACTTTCGCATTTACTATACTTATTTTAATGTTATCTTGCAAAAAAGTCAACTATGTATAGCATTCATTATTAAAAAAACGATACATTTACTTAAATTACATCATTTACTTGGTTTTTTCATCACATCATCCCACATAAATACAAATGCTTCCTCTGTAGGATTTATCGTTTACATTATTTACAAATACACTTGTCACAAACACCATAGAATTTCAAACTATGATCTTCAATCTTAAAGTTATATTTTTTTTCAACAATAGTCTCTAATTCCTCTAGTAAATCTCCCTGCACCTCTAATACTTTACCACAGCGATTACATATTAGGTGATGATGTTGATGTCTCTCATTTTCATGGTTAAGTTCATATCTACTACAGCCATCATCTAAATCAAACTTTCGAATTACACCCATTTCTTCTAAAAGTTGAACTGTTCTATAAATTGTAGCAAGACCTATTTCTGGACAGTCAGATTTAACCAAGTCATATAGTTCTTCCGCAGTAAGATGGCTACCTTCACTCTTAATTATCCCATTTAAAATAGCCCTTCTCTGCGGAGTAAGCTTATAGCCCTCTTGTTTTAGAGTTTCTTTTAAACTCTCAACGCTCTCTGGAGATACCTTTGACATATATATACCCCTTTTCTACAAACATCATTTGACTCATAGATAAAATTATATTAAGTATACTTTTATTTTAATCCTTTATTATAATATTGTCAATTGATAATCATTTAGTTTTAAGAAAATAGGTTAATTAGTTTGAAAATATATTAAAATGTCTTAATTTAGAATCTTTTTGCTTAAATACTATTATAGTTCTCCTGAAGAAATTGCGTCATACGCCTCTGAAATCATTTCAAACTCTTCATCATCATCTATTGTAACTAAAATATCCTCACCCTCTGCGTCCTTATCTATTCTTAGTGCAATTGCATCAATATCTTCTTCACCAGTTGGCGCAACTATAACATATTCCTTATCTTTAATGTCCAATTTCGTTAGTACGTCAAATTCTATTTCTTTACCCTCTTCATCATATAATAATACGGTTTCAACATTGTTATCCATTTTATTTTCTCCTTTCAATTTATGCAATCAATAATATCTTAATACCCGTTGCATATTTTTGTAAATTTCTTTTATAGATGTGTGCCTAAACTATCTAAATATCCTTGTAAAATGAATGTAGCCGCAATTTTATCTACAATCTTTTTTCTTTTTGATCTAGATAAATCGCCCTCGAGCATTACTCTATTAGCAGCTACTGTTGATAATCTTTCATCCCACATTTTCACTTCTAAATTTAATGTTTCTTTAAGCTTTTCACAAAAACGCTGAACCTTTTCCCCTTGTGGTCCTATAGTTCCATTCATATTTTTAGGGAGGCCTGATACAAAACTTTCTACATTGTATTCCTTACATATTTTAGAAAGTTCCTCTATATCTAGAACTATGCTTTTCCTTTTAATTGTTGTAATTCCCTGTGCTGTTAATCCTAACGGATCGCATACAGCTACCCCTATTGTTCTGTCTCCAATATCTAACCCTAATATTCTCATCCAAATGCTCCTTTAATAATAGCCTAGCTAATGTACACCATTAACTTTAAAAAATAAAATGCCCCCTATGGGCATTTTACTTTTTTATGTCTAGATAAGATTTCAAAACTTCTTCCAATATCTCATCTCTCTCTAGCTTTCTTACCATCGCTCTTGCTCCATTGTAGTTCGTTATATATGTCGGATCTCCTGAAATTAGATATCCTACCATTTGGTTCACTGGGTTATAGCCCTTTTTTATAAGTGAATTATATACGTCAGTCAAAATAGTTTTTGTTAAATCTTTTTTATCTTTTACAAAATCAAATTGGACTGTATTTTGATTATTATCCATTATATACACCCCTTTCCTCATCATACGCTAAACACTAAAATTTATCCCATTTGAATACGCTAGGAAATCATTTGGTAATATAGTAAATTTTTTCAGTTGTAATAAGTTCCATAATTACATACTAACTATAATTAAATTACTTATTATTAATTATATTATAAAACAACTATTGCAAAAAGTATACTATTTTACCAATCTTTCAATTATAGAGCATACATTCGTTATTGCTTCATCTAATTTTTCGGGAAGCTTTCCACCTGCCTCTGCCATGTCAGGCCTTCCACCACCGCCACCACCAGCGATTTTAGCAACTTCTTTAATTATTTTCCCACAGTGTATTCCTTTATCTATTGCTGACTTAGACGCCATTGCAACAAATTGTACTTTATCGTCTGTACAGCTCCCTATTACCACTACACCATCAACAATCTTATTACGAAGTTTATCAGCTAAATCTCTTAAAGCATCTCCGTTTATATTTTTTACAGCTCCCGAAATCACTTTAACACCTTTGACCTGTTTAATATTCTCTAAAATTTCATCTACTGAAGAACTGGCTAATTTTTCTTTTAATAATACTATTTCCTTTTCTTTGTATTTTAATTCTACCAATTGAGTTTGTAATTTATTTATTATGTCTTTTTCTGAACATTTTAATGTACTTCCAATATATTTTAATAAATTACTTTTATCTTCTACATATTTTATAGATTCACTACCAGTTATAGCTTCAATTCTTCTAACCCCTGCCGCTACTCCTGCTTCAGATAAAATTTTAAATAATCCGATTTCGCCTGAATTTCTAACATGAGTACCGCCACATAATTCCTTACTATACTCTCCTACAGATACTACTCTAACATCTCCTTGATATTTTTCATCAAATAATGCTATAGCTCCAGTTTCCTTAGCTTTCTCAATGGTCATAACCTCAGTCTCCACCTTATACGCCTTCATAATATTGTCATTTACAATTTTCTCAACTTTAGCAATCTCTTTCTCAGTTAGTGCAGAAAAATGAGTGAAGTCAAACCTTAATATATCTTCATTTACATAAGAACCTGATTGATGAACGTGATCACCTAAAACTCTTTTCAGCGTTTCTTGTAGCATGTGAGTTACAGTATGATTTTTACAAATTTGAGCTCTCCTATCTTCGTCAACCTTAAGAGTTACTATTTCATCTGCTATCACTATTCCTTCTAACACCTCAATAAAATGTATTATTTTTCCAGAAATATCTTTTTGGCAATCGTATACTTTTGCTTTAAAATTATCATTAAAAATTATTCCCTTATCTCCAATTTGCCCTCCCATTTCTGCATAGAAAGGAGTATCTTCGGTTACAATAATCCCTTTTGAACCCTTTGAAAGGTCCGTAACATGCTCTTCGCCACTAATTAAAAATTTAGCCTTAGATTCCAATTGTATTTTATCATATCCATCAAATTTTGTTTCTATATTTTTAGGAATTAAGTTCATTGAACTTTCTCCACTGCCCATATAATTTGACTGTACTCTAGCAGCTCTTGCCCTTTGCTTTTGACTTTGCATTGCAGCATTAAATCCTTCTAAATCAATTTTTATACCAGCATCGCTAAGTATTTCTTCTGTAAGCTCATATGGAAAACCATAGGTATCGTATAATTTAAAAGCTTTATCTCCACCTAAAATTTTATTGTTATTTTTTTGAAGCTCTTCTATGTAAACTTTTAAAATATCCATACCAGAATCTATAGTTTCTAAAAATCTTTCCTCTTCAATTTTTATAACTTTCTTAATATAGGATGATTTTTCTTTTAATTCTGGGTATGCTTTAGAGGAGTTTTCAATAACAGTATCGCAAAGTTCACTTAAAAAAGTATTTTTAATTCCAATTAACCTACCATGCCTTGCCGCACGCCTTAGTAGTCGCCTAAGAACATAACCTCTTCCCTCATTAGACGGAAGTACACCATCACTTATCATAAAGGTTGTGCTTCTAACATGGTCTGTTATAACTTTTAAAGATATCGACTCATTACAGCTATCGCCACATTTCACGCCTGAAATTCTTGAAACTTCTTCTAAAATATTTTTTATAGTATCTACTTCAAATATACTATCTGTGCCTTGCATTATGCCAGCTATTCTCTCGAGACCCATACCTGTATCTATATTAGGATTTTTTAATTTGTTGTAGTTACCATGCTCATCCTTATTAAATTGAGTGAACACTAAATTCCAAAATTCTATTACTCTATCTTCATTGCCTGCCTTAATAAACTCTTCTTCCGTTTTTATTTGGCCGAGTTCTACATTTCTATCGAAGTGTATTTCTGAACTCGGTCCACAAGGTCCTTGACCTATTTCCCAAAAATTTTCTTCTTTTCCTAATCTAAAAATACGTGAAGGATCAACATCAGTATTTTTAATCCATACATCAAAAGCCTCATCATCCTCTAAATATATAGTTATATATAAATTTTCTTTTGGTATTTTCAAAACCTCTGTTGCATATTCCCAAGCCCATGGTATAACCTCTTTTTTGAAATAATCACCAAAAGAAAAATTTCCAAGCATTTCAAAGAAAGTGCCATGTCTTGATGTCTTTCCTACATTCTCAATATCTCCTGTCCTAATACATTTTTGACAATTAGTTATTCTAGTATTAGGTGGTGTTTTAATTCCTGTAAAATATGGTTTAAGTGGTTGCATACCCGCATTTACAAGCAATAAACTGCTGTCATTCTTAGGTACTAGAGGAAAACTTTCTAGTCTAAGATGCTCTTTACCTTCAAAAAAATTTAGAAACGATTCCCTAATTTCATTTAATCCTAATTTTTCCATAATATCTCCTCCGATTGTTTATAGACTGTGTTAACACGATCTATTTATGCTAATTTTATATATAGAATTTTAAAATTCATAATTTTCTAAAATATAAAAAAAAACCTTCACTTCCCTAAAGCAAGGGACGAAAGTTTTCCGCGTTACCACCCTAATTATATCACTATATAATTAATAACAATTAATTACACTGCAATATCTCTCAACAAAATAAGGTTCAAAGACAGCTTCAATATGGCTATCAAGAAGTTTTCACCCTCCACTTCCTCTCTAAATGACTAACTATATTTACTAATTCTTATCATTACCTGATATTAACTTATATATACTATAGTACATTTTACCTTAATACTTCAAGATATGCAAATTATAAATAAAAATATATTGCTTATTCCTAGAATAGATAATAGTTTAAGTCCTCATATATAACTTTTATCACTACTCCTAGTGGCACTGCTAGTATCATACCTAAAATCCCTCCAACCTTCCCACCTATAACCAACAATAATATTACTGTTAATGGGTGCATACTTATACTATCTCCAATTATTTTTGGTGACAATATACTTCCTTCGATTTGTTGAAGTGCAAATAGCCACAACGCTGTATATAAAGCTATTTTTGGAGAGTCAAGCAGAGCTATTAAAATGATAGGTATTACCCCAAATATAGGTCCAAAGTAAGGTATTATATTAAAAATTCCATTTATCAATGAGAGCATCAAAGGAAAATCAACTTTCATAAACATTAATATCAAAAATGTAGCAATGGTTATAATTCCACATAAGATAAATTGACTTATAATATACCTTCCTAATACTTTATCAATATCCGCTATGATTCTCTTTATTATATTTCTGCTCTCTGGTGGAAAAACTATCAATGCCTTATTTATCATATTTTCACTATCGCATAAAAAGTAATATACTATTAAAGGCGAAACCATGTAAGTTAATATATTCTCACCGATGCCCATGATAGAATCTAATATTTTATCAAATATTAGAAGTATTTGAGCATTTGATTTTTGGTATATAGTAGTCATAATACTACTCATGACTCTGCTTCTATTTAATACTTTTATTTTCATATTTGCATTAATTAAATATTTTTGCAAATCATTTATTGCCTTATTTATGTCTAAACTTTCTCTAAATATTGATGGAATTACCACTATAAACGTTAATAATACTAAACTTAATAAACCGACTATTATTAAACAAGCAGAAGCTTTTTTATTTACTCCTTTTCTAATTAAAAGCATATATAATGGTTTTAGTATATATGCCACAATGAAAGAAATAAAGACTAAATTTATTAATTGTTTAACAATAGGGATTTTTATTAACATAAAGAGTACAACTACAAAAATAATAATACTGAGAATCGTAATAGCTAACTTCTTTTTGCTAATTTTTTTCATCGGCTTTTCCCTCCACAAAGAAGTTATGTGGCATACTTTTAAAACATGATTCATCAAAATTGGGAATGTAGAGAATATTTTCTTCTCCAAGTATTAGTTCATTTATTAGCATTATTCTTTTCCCTCTAAGTAAATTTGTAATAAATCCAGAAGACACTATAATTCCTTTTATTTCAAATGTATCACATGAAAAAGTAATATCCTCCACCATACCAAATACATTGCTACATTTATCTATTACATCCATATTAATAAAGCTATGTAAACATAGATATTTATTTTTCTCTACTTTTTTAACTACCATATGCTTATTAAAATATATGATGTCTTCTTTTAATACACTTAAATTTTTATGGAAAAGTTTATAAGGAGATATTACAAATCCGATTACCTTTCCTTTATTAAAATCCATTAACAAATCTCTGATAAACCCAATTTTCTTGCCATCCATACTAACAACATTCATAAATATAAAATCTCTGCTTTTAAACATATTATCTCCTAAATGAAAAAAATTTAATTATTATTTATTTATAGTTATATTCTCCAAATAATCTAAGAATTATTACATATACTAAAAATAATGTTAAAGATTAATATTTTGTAATTTTACAATTTCTTATATTAAATTACTGTTAGCCCTATTTTTTATATTTGCTCTAAATAATATTTTTAATAATAATTTTACTCTTTAATGACTTCTTTACCCTATTAATTTTATTAAAAGAAAGTGGTGAAATTTTGTAATGAAAAAATTAGTTATAAGTATATTGTTAATTGGTGGTTTATTTTTATCTGGCTGTAGTAATTCAAATTCTAACCTTAGCCCTAATATTAATTCTAAGGATGAGGTTGTTAATCCTAAGCCTGAAAATATTGATGTAGTTCAAAACAAGATTGATGCTATGAGTTTAGATGACAAGATTGGTCAGTTAGTAATTGTTGGGCTTGATGGTTATACAATGAATAATAATATAAATAATTTGATTAAAGACCATAAAGTTGGTGGATTTATTTTATTTAGAAATAATGTAGCTACTTCTAATCAATTAGTTATCCTGATTAACTCACTAAAAACTACTAATTCACAAAACAAAACGCCTCTATTTATTTCTGTAGATGAGGAAGGTGGACGGGTATCACGAATTCCAAATGAAATTAAAAAGATTCCATCCAATCAAGTTATAGGGGAAAAGAACGATGGTGCCTTAAGTTACAACATTGGGAAAATTATTGCAGAAGAACTTAAAACCTTTGGATTTAATATGAATTTTGCTCCAGTACTCGATATAAATAGCAACCCTAATAATCCTGTAATAGGAGACAGAGCTTTTGGGAGTACCACTGATATTGTTAATAAACTAGGCATTAAAACCATGGAAGGTATGATAGATAACAATATAATTCCTGTGGTAAAACACTTTCCTGGCCATGGGGACACTTCAGTTGATTCCCATGTAGGCCTGCCTGTAGTAAATAAGGATTTAACAAAACTTAATGCTTTTGAACTGACTCCTTTTAATGAAGCTATAAAGAATAATGTGGATGCCATTATGGTATCACATATATTACTTAATAAAATAGATTCTGTTTATCCTGCGAGTATGTCAAAAGTTATTATAACCGATATATTAAGAGGAACTTTAAAGTTTAGCGGTGTAGTCATTACTGATGATATGACCATGGCGGCCATTACAAAATATAATGACATTGGCGATGCTGCCGTTAAATCATTTAATGCTGGAAGTGACATTATCTTAGTATGCCATGAATATGACAACGAGCTAAAAGTAATTAATTCACTAAAAGCTGCAGTACAAAATAATGTAATATCAGAAAATAGGTTAAATGAGAGTGTATATAGAATACTGAAACTCAAAGAAAAATATATTATTAATAACGCTGCAATAAGTTCAATAAACATTCATGAAATTAACAATAAAATAGAAAACTTATTGAAAGAGTAAATCAAAATCAAACTACATGGGATTAACACCAATGAAGTTTCATTAAATCATCTCCTGCGTAGCTGAAATATATTTATTTTAAATCATTCTTCCAAGGCTCAAGCATGCATGACTCTCTATAATTATTTATCGCATTATGTATAGTTTGTTCTGCAAGCACTGAGCAATGTTGTTTTAAAGCCGGTAATCCTTCCAGAGCTTCAATAACTGACTTGTTGGTTAATTCCCATGCCTTCTCTAAGTTTTTACCCTTTATAAGCTCTGTCGCAATGCTAGATGATGCAATAGCTGAGCCACACCCAAAAGCCTTAAACTTAACACTAGTTATTATATTATCCTCAACCTTTATATAAATCTTCATTATATCCCCGCAATTAGGGTCCCCTGCCTCTCCAATACCGTTAGCATCACCTAATATACCCATATTTCTTGGACTATAAAAATGCTCCATAACCTTATCACTATACATCATAATATTGCTCCTCCTTTTATAAACAAAATAATAAAATTATCACCTTCAAAGCTGAAATTTCACTATTTAAAATAGTTACAATTATCCACTATAAATACAGAGGGATACCTAGTTTTTTAACTAAATATCCCTCTGCCTAAATTATAAACTAAATTAGTACACCTATAAAATTTCCTCGATTATCCCTCCGCCAACTACTAAGTTTTCTGAATAGAAAACTACTGATTGGCCTTTGGTTATAGCTCTTTGTTTCTCATCAAAAACGACCTTCACTCTATTATTTTCCAAAGGAATTAAATTAGCTAATTGAGGTTTTGCAGAATATCTAATCTTAGCCGAAACTCTTAAATTTGAGGTGAGCTTATCGAAGAGAATGAAATTTAAATCTTTTGCTATAAGCTCAGTTTTAAAAATATCCTCCTCATCGCCTATTATTACTTGATTAGTTAGAGGGTTAATGTCAGTAACAAAAACAGGCTTACCTACCGCTATCCCAAGTCCTTTTCGCTGTCCTATAGTATAATACACTATTCCCTTGTGTCTTCCCATAATTTCCCCTTGCTTATTAACAAAGTTACCTGGCTTTATTTCTCTACCACTATACTTCTTAATATAAGCTCCATGGTCATTATCAGGTATAAAGCAAATTTCTTGGCTGTCCCTTTTTTTAAAAACCTCTAGTCCAATTCGCTCTGCAATATTTCGTATTTCTGGTTTAGCATAATCTCCACAGGGCATTAAAGTGTGACTTAATTGCTCTTGAGTTAATGTATACAATGCATAAGTTTGATCTTTTCTATCATCTTCTGATTTTCTAAGAATATATCGATCGTCTTGTTTTTCAATTTTAGCATAGTGACCTGTAGCTATATAATCAGCCCCAAGCGCCTTCGCTTTTCTTAAAAATTCTTCGAATTTAATCATCTTATTACATACAATACATGGATTAGGCGTTCTACCTTCCATATATTCATCAATAAAGTTATCAATAACATTTGTCTTAAAAACATCCTTAAAATTCATAACATAAAAGGGTATATCTAGTACGTCTGCAACGCGCCTTGCGTCATTTGCTGCAGAAATAGAACAACATCCGCCTTCATTTTCTTCATAATCCTGATTATCTGGTGATAGCTTCATCATAATTCCTATAACTTCATATCCTTGCTCTTTCAAAAGATATGCAGCTACGGAACTATCTACTCCACCACTCATTCCGATAACTACTTTTTTCTTCATTTAATATCACCTATTCTCCGTGTACTTCACCATGTATATCGTCATGTTCTACGAAATCCCATACTTCAAGTCCAGCCTTACTTCTATAATCATTAATTGCTTTGTGAATAGCTTCTTCAGCAAGTACTGAGCAATGCATTTTTATTGCTGGAAGTCCATCTAACGCTTCAGCCACAGCTAAATTTGTAAGTGTCCATGCATCATCTACAGATTTACCTTTAATAAGCTCTGTTGCCATACTTGAAGATGCTATAGCTGATCCACAACCAAAAGTTTTAAACTTTGCATCTACTACTATATTTTCTTCTACTTTTAAATAAACTTTCATAATATCTCCACATCTAGCGTTACCAACCTCACCAATTCCACTAGCATTTTGAATTTCTCCTACATTTCTTGGGTTAGTAAAATGGTCCATAACTTTTTCACTGTACATCATATTAATTTTCCCCTTTCTTTAAGTAGTCATCCCATAGCGGGGACATATCTCTTAATCTTTGGATTATTTTTGGTATTGTTTCTAATGCAAAATCTACTTCTTCCTCTGTGGTAGCATCACCTAATGTTAATCTTAAGGATCCATGTGCTATCTCATGCTTAAGGCCTATTGCAAGTAACACGTGAGATGGGTCTAAGGAACCCGATGTACATGCGCTTCCACTTGACGCTGCAATGCCTTTTGCATCTAACATCAATAATATAGATTCACCTTCTATAAATCTAAAACATATATTCGAATTACCTGGGAGCCTTTTTGCTCCTATTGGTCCATTTAATCTTGTGTAAGGTACTTCTAATAATCCATTCATAAGCTTATCTCTTAAATACACTAGCTTTTTATTATTTTCTACCATGTTTTCTACAGCTAGTTCAAGAGCTTTACCAATTCCCACTATGCTAGCTACATTTTCAGTACCTGCTCTTCTATTTCTTTCTTGTCCACCACCATGTATTAAATTATCTATTTTAATTCCTTTTCTTACATATAAAGCTCCTATGCCCTTAGGTCCATAAAATTTATGACCAGCAAGGGATAATAAATCTATATTCATTTCTTTTACATCAACTGGAATATGGCCTACTGCTTGAACTGCATCCGTATGAAAAAGTATTTTTTTACTTCTACATAATGCGCCTATTTCTTTTATTGGTTCTATTGTTCCAATTTCATTGTTAGCGAACATTACAGATACTAGAATAGTTTTATCTGTAATAGCATTTTCTAAATCTTTAATGCTAATAAATCCGTATTCGTCAACTGGTAAATATGTAATTTCAAATCCATTCTTAGCTAAATATTCGCAAGTATGTAATACTGCATGATGTTCAATTGTTGTTGTTATTATATGATTTCCCTTTTGCTTATAAGCAGAAGCTATCCCCTTTATTGCCCAGTTATCTGCTTCAGAACCTCCACCAGTAAAGTAAATTTCATTTTCGCTGGCGTTTAGCGCTTTTGCCACCTTGTCTCTTGCGACATCAATAGCTTTTTTAGTTTCTCTTGACAAAGAGTAAATTGATGAAGGATTTCCAAAGTATTTTGTAAAATAAGGAATCATCGCGTCCAAAACTTCTGGTTTAGTATAAGTGGTTGCAGCGTGGTCCATGTAAATTGATTTATTCATTATCTTTCACTCCTTTAATTAATGTAATTTCATTGTAATCATCTACAATATCTTTTAAAGTTATTGATGACGTTACACTATCTATACTATTTTTTAATTTCTTCCATAATAATCTAGTAGCACAACAATCAATATTATTGCATGCTCCGTCTTCTAAACAATTTGACACCTCAATTGGACCTTCAAGTACATCAAGGACGTCTTGTATAGTTATTTCCTCTGGTTTTCTATTTAGTATGTATCCACCCTGAGCTCCCCTTATACTTTTAATAAGTTTAGCGCGCCTTAGTGATGAAAATAATTGTTCTAAATAATATTCGGAAATATTTTGTCTTTCTGATATGCTTTTTATAGATACAGGTTGTTCTCCATAATTTATTGATAAATCCACCATGGCTTTAACCCCATATCTTCCCTTAGTAGATAATTTCATTTAATCACTCCTTCAAAGTAGAGTGTTTTGCTATACTTTCTAAAATAATGATATCAAATCCTAGTAATGTTGTCAACTATAAATAACTCAATTTTTCATTATTATTCCTATTTATAAGCTAAATCATTGAATTATTCATTAATAATCCATATATATATCCATAATGCTCAAATTTATATATTATGAGACGTATTTAATCTTATAACTAAAAAAGTTCATATTCATCCTTGAAGTATTTAATTATATATAGTATAATTTAAAAAAAGCTTTGGAAGAATATCACCCACGTAGGTACATCACTTGCGTGGGGTTTTTTATATTTTTATAGGAGGTATTAAAAATGAAAAATGAAATTGTAAAACCATCAATTTTACCTGGCTTCATGGAGTTACTGCCAGCAGATCAAATTCAATTCAACAAATTAGCAGATACAATAAGGGAAACATATGAGAGCTTTGGGTTTATGCCCATAGACACACCAGTAATAGAGAAATCAGAAATACTCCTAGCAAAGGGAGGCGGAGAAACCGAAAAACAAATTTATAGATTTTTAAAGGGTAGTAATGATTTATCCCTTAGATTTGATTTAACAGTGCCACTCGCGAGATATGTGGCTCAAAATTTTAGTTCTTTAACTTTCCCATTTAGAAGATACCAAATCGGTAAGGTATATAGAGGAGAGAGAAATCAAAAAGGACGTTTCCGTGAATTTTACCAATGCGATATTGATATTGTTGGAAGCAACAGTTTAAGTATTTTGAATGATGCTGAAATACCTAGCATTATTTATTCAATATTCAACAATCTTGGATTTAAGAATTTCACAATAAAAATAAACAATAGAAAGTTATTAAATGGTTTTTTTGAATCTTTAGAAATCCAAGATAAATCTGAGGTTTTAAAGACTATTGATAAAATAGATAAAATTGGAGTAACAACCGCAACCGAGGAACTCTTAAATAGTGGTTTAAGTAAAGAAGTCGTAGAAAAAATTCTTGAATTCATTAATATCAGTGGAAGCAACGATGATATTTTATTATTATTAAAGAATTTAAACATTTCTAATTCAAACTTTAAAGACGGTGTATGTGAACTTTCAACAGTTACTAAATACATTAAATTATTTGGAGTTCCTGATGATAATTTTAAAATAGATTTAAAAATATCCAGAGGCCTCGATTATTACACAGGCACTGTTTATGAAACATTTTTAAACGAATACCCTTCTATAGGATCTGTATGCTCAGGTGGACGCTATGATGATTTAGCAGGGTATTATACAAAACAAAAACTACCAGGAGTAGGGATATCAATTGGTCTTACTAGATTATTTTATCAATTAAATGAAGTTGGATTCTTTAAAAATAGCACTACCTCTTCAATAACAAAAGCACTAGTAATACCATTAGATAATAATATTGATTATGGAATTTCTCTTGCAAATGCGTTAAGAGATAAGGGCGTAATCACAGAAATATACCTTGAGGATACTAAACTTGTAAAGAAGCTTGGTTATGCAAATAAACTAAACATCCCTTTTGTACTTTTAATCGGTGAAACGGAAGCTCAAAATAAAACTGTTACTATAAAGAATATGCTCACTGGTGAGCAAATAACTTCTGATTTTGATGGTGCTCATAAAATAGTTAATATATAAATCATTAACTCACAAAAAGTAATATATTTTCGCAAAATATATTACTTTTTTTATGAAACGATCGTAGACTTTAAATCATTACCTACAAAGCTGCAATAGCTCCTCCTGAAGTTTTCTCTTTTTTTAGTCACCTTTTCTTCGTAAGACTAATACTATATACTGTAAATAATTTTACGAGGAGGATTATATGTCTAGTAAAGATAATAGTCCAAGCTACAGGGGTTTGATACTTGGCATAAACAAAAAGGTACCCCTTATATCCGGAAAAAATGTTACTGCAATTAATTTTGATAATGCAGCAACTACACCTCCCTTTAAATCTGTCATGGAAGATATTATTGATTTTGCTCCGTGGTATTCCTCCATTCACCGTGGTGAAGGGTATAAGTCTCAACTAACTACTAGATTATATGACGATTCTAGAAATATCGTCAGCAAATTTGTTAATGCTGATTTTAATAATACAGTCATTTATGTTAAAAATTCCACAGAAGCCTTTAACAAGCTTTCCACCCTATTATACGATCCATATGAAAAAAATGTTATTCTAACAACGGATATGGAGCATCACTCAAACGACCTACCTTGGAGAGATAAATTTATTATCGATTATATATCCGTAGATGCGGATGGTCGCTTGTCCTTAGATGATTTAGAATCTAAGTTAAATAAATATAATAATCATATAAAATTAGTTACAATTACAGGTGCTTCAAATGTAACTGGATATAAAAACCCTATTTATGCTATCGCTAAATTAGTTCATAAATTTGGTTCAAAACTACTTGTGGACGGTGCACAATTAATACCCCACGCTCCTTTTATTATGAGTAATAAGAATTCAGAATATAATATAGATTTTTTAATATTCTCTGCTCATAAAATGTATGCCCCTTTTGGCACCGGTGTATTAATCGGTCCTAAAAATTTCTTAGATAAATGTGAGCCCGATTTAGTAGGCGGTGGCACAGTAGATATTGTTACTCATGATTTTATAAAATGGGATGACTCTCCTCAAAGGCATGAGGCTGGTTCCCCCAATGTTATAGGATCTATAGCTCTAGCATCTGCCATTAAAACATTGAATAAAATTGGTATGGACAACGTGGAATGTATTGAAAAAAAATTGACCGCATACGCTATTTTGAAAATGAAAAATATTCCAAACTTAAAAATCTATTGTGATACTTCTAAAGGAGTTGGCCGGGTTAGCATAATCCCCTTTAATATTTGCGGAATTCACCACGCCTTAGTTGCAAAAATACTTTCCTATGAATGGGGTATTTCAGTGAGAAGTGGGTGTTTTTGTGCTCAGCCATACCTTGCTAAGCTATTGAATATTTCTAATGAGTTTACACTTAATCTCATAACAAATCCTGATTTATGCCGTCCTGGAATGGTTAGAATCAGTTTTGGACTGTATAACACTTACTCAGAAATTGATACCCTAGCTTATGCTCTAAAGAAAATTTCATTAAACAAAAATTTTTATGTTACCAAATATGAAAATATGAAAAAAACCCTTTTTGATGTATAACTTCTAAACTCATTTACCGGTAAATAAAAATAATATACTTTAGTTTTTATCTGAAATTACAAAAAGACAAGTCTCATTATGCGGAGCTTGTCTCTTCTTAATTTTGTTTTTATTTACCCTATAAAAATAATATTACTATAGGTATAGTTATCCCAGAAATTATTGTAGTTATAAATACGCACTGTGATGCTAGCAACCCATCTCCACCGTATTTTTCAGCCATTATTCCAGTTATTACCGCTGCCGGCATTGCTTGCAGTATAACACATATGTTAAGTAACAATTCATCTACCTTTGAAAATTTTAACACTACGTAAACGATCATTGGAACTATTAAAAGTCTAACTACTGTAGCATAGTATATAGAAAAATCAGAAAAGATATTCTTAAATTGCATTTCCGCAAGCATTGAGCCAATAATTACTGCTATAAGCGCTGGATTTACCACTTCTTTCCTCATTGATTTAAAATCTTTTTCGCCAGTGTATAGCGTTATCCCTACTGTCCACACTAAAATGTTAAATGCAATATTGAAAATTGCTGCATAAAAAATGCCCTTTCCTCCATAAATGCTTTCAAGCACTGGATAACCCATAAACCCCGTATTAGAAAAAATTGTTATGAACCTAAATACTTGCTGTTTGTTTTTAGGAAGCTTAACGAAAAATATCTTACTAATAAATATTAAACTTATGTGTATTAAAAAAGAATATATTAAAATCTTTTGGGCATTATTAACCATCTCTGCTTCATATTTAATATTAAATGATGTAACTATCATAAATGGCAAAGTTATATTCAATAATAATTCCGATAGACCTTTATCAACTGCCTTATTAAGAAACTTCTTTTTCTTAGCATAAAAACCTACCGCCATAACAAAGAACAATGCGATAACTTGATTAATTAATTGGCTATTTTTCATTTTTGTCCTCCTTAGTTCAAAACATATCAGTAATTTACTATTAACCAAATAAAGGGGGACACTTATCAACTATTCATTAAAATAAAATACTTTTTCGCATTTAAATGTATTCCATTTTTCTTTTTTTAAAATACACCGGCTTGAGGTTACATATCTCGCATATCCTAGTAGCTTCTAAGAATCTTTTCCCAATATCCTCTGCATGATGAGCATCTGATCCTATGGTTACATATTTTCCTCCTATTTGGTTGTATGCTTTATAAATATTAAGCAAATTAATATATGCTTCCTTATTTCCTAATCTTCTAGTATTGATTTCCATTATTTTTCCATTATTTACTATAGCTTTTAAAACGTCATTTATATATTGATTAAATTCATGATAATGTATTTCCTTATCATTGAAAGTGGCATATCTAGATATATAGTCAATATGTCCTAAACTATCAATAAAGTCGTACTGTTTTATGCAATCAATCATACTTGAAAAATATTGCTCAAAAGCTTCTTTTTTAGTTTTACCTTCATAAAATTTCGGATTGAAAACATCTTCTCCTTTGGCTACATGTATAGATCCAATTATATAGTCAAAAGGATATTTACGAGCTATTTCTCTATTTTCCTCTAGGCAGATTAGTTGCATACCTATTTCAATCCCAAGCATAAACTTGCTACTTCTATACTTTTCATAATCATTAAGATATTTATTTATATCAAAAACAAAACCTGTTCCTGTTGGAAATTTCAAATCTAGATGCTCTGTAATAGTCATTCCTATTCCATTTTTCCTCGAATGCTCTAGAGCATACTGAATCTTCATTTGGGAGTCTGAAGAAAATTCTGTATGTATATGTGAGTCATTCATAAGCCATCCTCCTAGTATTCCTATATATAATGTAAAAGCTATTATTTACTTTTATCTATTTAATTGTATCATAGTTTATAAATATATAATTTTCAGTTAAATCATCTCCTGAGATTATGCACTAAAAAAAGGGATTATAAAATGTAATCCCTTCGTCTTCTTATGACTATTTAAATTTTAATAATCTACAATAAAAACTTTACCCTTTAACTCTATGATTCGTTTTTAATGTATCTCCTCCACCAGAGATTGTGGCATCATATGTTCCAGCCATAGTTCCCATGCTAACAACCCAATCAAATGTAGTAACCCCTGTACCATCAGTAGTACGCCATTGAATGACAGAGACTGTTTTATTTGCTAATTTATAAGAAGTCTTTATGTTGTATAATGTATTCGGTGTTCCTTGTATTGTTATAACACCTGTTTCTCCACGCTTAACAACTGATACCTCACTTATAATTTTTAATTGACTTTGAGATATTACAGATTGTTTTTGTGACATATTTAAATCTTCTACCATTGTTGCTACCTCAGTAGTACGATTGCACCCTATCATACACATACCTATTAATAAAACACATGCTATCTTAATTTTCATAACTCCACCTCTTCTTATATATTAAGATGCCCATATTCTTAATTATATATTTCAGTAAAATATTTTATAATTTGTAAATATATGTTATAATTTCATTTGCAGGAACAATAAAATTATAATGGGAGGATCATGTAAATGATTGAAATTTTAGATCAATTTAGCTCTACGTCTGGCCAATCTATTAAACTTATTGCTATCACATTATTTATTTTTGGAATTTTACAATGTTTCCTAGGGTATAAGATATTAAAATTTTGGATTGCTGTTTTTGGATTTTTAATATTTGGTATGCTAGGGGGATTAGTCAGCGTATTTATTATAGGAAGCTTAGGAGCGGGGATATTTTTCGGATTGCTATTCGCTATAGGAGGAGCTTTTATATCATTAAAGATATATAATGTAGGAGTTTTTACTCTTTGTGGTCTTATGGGATTTTTATTAGCTTATATGCTGACACAAAGTATTGCATTATCAATATTTACATCATTAGTGGTAGGTATTTTAAGTATATTTTTTGTAAAAACTGTAATTATTCTCTCCACCAGTGTTTCAGGTGGCTTCGCGGCTGGCATGAGTTTACTTATAATACTTAAAGCAGATAGTGATTTAGCTAATATACTTCTTAGTGTAGCCATTTCTATAGTTGGAGTATTGGTACAATTAACTTTACACAAAAACGCGACTAATTCAAATTCATGCTTCTCAAAAATTAACTCATCGCAGCCTAAAAGTCTTCCACTAGGAAATACTTTCTCTTCGAATATAAAAAACATAATAGAAATGGATAATTCCCTTGTGGCAAAAGAAGCAACTGGGGTAACTTTTGATGAAGTTTGTCAAAATCTTCTTGAAGTGCTTTATTCCTTTAAAGTCTTAAAAACTATTATGCCATTTATAGATTTCATTTTATATTTTGTAAGTTTTATATCCATTGCAATATCCATTTTCACTGACTTTATATGGATTAACAGTAGCGTAACAATATTATTGCTTGTAGGTGCCTTGTGCTTTATAAATAAAAAGTACATTGCTCTTTCTCTATCATTTGTAGTTATTACTATCTCGAAATTAATCATGTTAGCTAGCTCTTTGCCAAAAATACAGCATTCCAAATATAGTACTCCTTATGAATTAATAGACACGGCAATTATAGGATATATTGCATTTGAATCAATAAAGCACCTTTTAAAATCAGACGAGGGGATTTTATTAAAGAATAAACTACAAAATTTATTTCAAAAGCGAAATCACACTAACCATAATACTAACACATCACCTCAATCTGCAAATGGAATTAAAATCATGATAAGATGCCCAAATTGCACCGCACTTAATAGTGAGACTTCTGAAATCTGTAATAGTTGTGAATCAGTATTAATAGTTAACGATACTGCTGTGAACGACGCTGAAACCCAAGATATAAATGTGTAAAATCACAGAAACTAAAATATAAAAGTAATCAATAGTAATGTATAATGGAGTTAATATTTCTACTGCCATATTTTAATAAAGGGCACCTGCCAATAAGCATATGCCCTTCTCTACACACAAATATTATGTTTCTATTCCCCTAGTATAACGGGAATTTGCTACATAATTGTACTACTTTTTCTCTAATTGGTTCTAAGTTTCCTTCTCTATTTTCTAGAGTTTCATTTATAAGTTCAGCTATTTTTTTCATTTCTTCTTCTTTAAATCCTCTTGTAGTTACAGCAGGCGTACCAATTCTTATGCCGCTTGTAACAAATGGACTTAAAGTTTCATTTGGTACAGTATTTTTATTTACAGTAATACCTACAATATCTAATAACTTTTCAGCTGCTTTTCCAGTAATATCTTTGTTTGTTAATTCAATAAGTAAAAGATGGTTATCTGTACCTCCAGATACTAATTTAAATCCATATTTTGAAAGTTCTTCTCCCAATACCTTTGCATTTTTAACTACTTGGTCAATGTAAACTTTGAATTCTGGTTTAAGAGCTTCTCCAAAGCAAACAGCTTTAGCTGCAATAGTATGCATTAATGGTCCACCTTGCATTCCTGGGAAAATAGACTTGTCTACTTGTTTTGCATATTTTTCTTTACATAAAATTGCTCCACCTCTAGGTCCTCTTAGTGTTTTATGTGTTGTAGTAGTAACAAAATCAGCATATGGCACTGGAGACTCATGTGCTCCTGTTGCAACAAGTCCTGCTATATGAGCCATATCAACAAACATATATGCGTTTACTTCATCGCAAATTTCTCTAAATGCTGCAAAATCTATAGCTCTTGGGTAAGCAGACGCCCCAATAACTATCATTTTAGGGTTACGCTCTTTAGCTAAAGCTCTCACTTTTTCATAATCTATAGTTTCTGTTTCTAAATTAACACCGTAAGGAACGAAGTTATATAAAATCCCTGAAAAATTTACTAAACTACCATGAGTTAAGTGTCCACCATGACTCAAATTCATACCTAATACTGTATCTCCTGGCTTAAGCACTGAAAAATATACAGCCATGTTAGCTTGAGAACCTGAATGAGGTTGCACGTTAGCATGTTCTGCTCCAAAAAGTTCCTTCATTCTATCACGAGCTAAATTTTCTATTTTATCAACTACTTCACAACCACCATAATATCTTTTAGCAGGATATCCCTCTGCATATTTATTAGTTAATATAGAACCATTTGCTTCAAGTACAGCTCTGCTAACAACATTTTCAGAAGCTATTAGTTCAATATGATCCTCTTGCCTCGCATTTTCCTCTTTAATAATATCGTAAACCTTCAAATCATTGTTTTTTAAATATTCCGTCATGTCATATCCTTCCTCTCATCTTTTAGATTAAACAATTCACTAAACCGGTTTCATTAATAATTTAAAATAAATAAGAATAATACTCTAAAATTATATAAATATGTATTATACTTATATTATAAAAGTTAATGGCATATTTATCAACAAGAATATGAAAATCTTCTAATTTTTTTAATAACTATAATTATTATAGGATTTTCACACTTCTAATTCCATGGTCATATTATACACGTTTATGTATACGTATCAATTTACCTACTACAACTGCTAATAAATAATAATAATTTTTCAACTAATAATTATTTAATAGATTTATGGTATATAATAGTGTAGAAATTTTATTATATGCAATACAAAATTAAATATTTAAGCCTTATAATAGTCTACAAAAACTAATTTTATATTGAAAGGAGATAACATGCATATTGATGATATCATTCATGTAGCTACTGAAGCTGGTAAAATCATATTAGAAAATGGTGGAGAAACCTACAGGGTCGAGCAAACAATCACTATGATATGTAAATCCTATGGCATACCAATCACTGAAAGTTTTGTTACCCCTACTGGTATTATGGTTTCCATAACCAATAGTGAAAATAAAACTATATCATTAATTAGAAGAATAAATGTTAGAGCAATTAACCTTGGTAAGGTTGCCATGATTAACAATCTATCTAGAGAATTAGTTTCTAATCCATTATCTATGAGTGATATAAGAAAAAAAATTGATTATATAAATAATTTACCACCTTATTCTCCGAAGACCACCACATTTTTTTCTGCTATCTGCGCAGGATTTTTTACTTTACTTTTTGGTGGAAATTATAAGGACTTTTTTGTAGCCCTTATAATTGGGGCACTTATAAATTGTTTAAGTTTATTTTTAGAAAAATTAGATGTAAATAGCTTTCTAAAATACATGCTTGGTGGTTCTTTGGCTTCATTCATAGCCCTCTTAGCCAAGTCTTTATGTCTAGTAGGTAATATGGATACTATAATAATAGGATCTATAATGATACTAGCACCTGGCATTGCCATAACAAATGCAATAAGGGATACTATTGCTGGTGATTTAGTTTCTGGTATCTCTAGGACAATAGAATCTTTATTTATAGCCATTGCTATAGCTGCAGGCACAAGTATAGTTTTCAAAACATGGTTCTTATTATTTGGAGGTACTCTTATATGATTGTTAATTCTTTTTATGCTTTTTTAAGTTCTCTTAGTTTTGGAATACTATTTAATATTAGAGGTAAAAACTTAGTAATCGCCGCCCTTGGTGGAGGCATAAGCTGGTTCACCTATCTTCTTGCCTCAAGACTACAAGCTTCCATAGTTTTCTCATTATTCTTTGCCTCCATGGTTGGAAGTATTTACTCAGAAATAATGGCAAGAATATATAAAAATCCTGTGACTATATTTGTAATCTGCGCAATTATACCACTTGTACCCGGTGGTGGAATGTATTATTCTACTCTCGAGGCCGTAAAGGGTAATTTTAATGCTGCTCTATCCAAAGGTGCTGAAACTTTATTTAGCGCAATTTCAATTGCAATTGGAATTGTATTCGTATCCTCCATAAGTTCAATTTTCAAAAAAATAAAGAAGTAAAATTTAGTATCAAATTTTACTTCTTTATTTTTTACTTTAAAAACATAAGGAAAGTTGAAACTAACTCTTCGATTTTTTTTTCCTCTATTGCATCCTCTTCATGTATAAGACAGTTTTTTGTATATCTCTCTAAAACAAGAGCACCAACTTTATTCATAGCAGCTCTAGCTGCAGCAACTTGCACCAATATGTTTTTGCAGCAAGCTTCGCTGGAAACCATCTTTTCAATACCTTTAACCTGACCTTCAATTTTTCTTAGTCTCACTTGGATATCTTTTACTAATTCATCATTCATTGTTTTTTCTTTTTCATTTATCATTTTACCACTCCCCTATACAATATAGTGGACAATTGACAGTTAGTCACAAACAAATAAAAAATAAGCCAGTATCCTATTTCTCCGTGGCTTTTTTGATACCAAGTTCTTTAAGCTGTTTATCATCAACCATATTTGGAGCTTCACTCATTGGACAGTAAGCATTTTGATTCTTAGGAAATGCTATTACATCTTTAATGTTTTCAGTTCCTGCTAAGAACATTATCATTCTATCTAGTCCAAAAGCAAGGCCGCCGTGTGGTGGTGGACCGTATTTGAATGATTCTAGTAAGAATCCGAATCTTTCCCATGCTTTTTCCTGCGTAAATCCCAAAACTTTAAGCATAGTTTCTTGCAGTTTAGAATTATGTATTCTAATACTTCCTCCACCTAATTCTTCTCCGTTTAAGACTATATCATAAGCTTTAGCACGAACTCTGCCTGGCTCACTTTCTAGATACTGTAAATCTTCATCCATTGGCATCGTGAAGGGATGGTGTGCAGCAACATATCTATTTTCTTCTTCGCTATAATCAAATAATGGGAACTCTGTAACCCATACAAAGTTAAATTCTTTATTATCTTTTAAAATTTCAAGATCTTTAGCTACCTGTAATCTTAATGCCCCTAAAGACTGCAATGCAACGCTATCTTTTTCTGCAACAATAAGTACTAAATCTCCAGTTTTGGCGTCTACCTTATTTATAACAGATTGCATTTCTTCATCACTTAAAAATTTAGATATTGGCGATTTAATTCCATCTTCTTTATATGCAATCCAAGCAAGTCCTTTTGCTCTATAAGTCTTAACAAATTCACCTAATTTGTCTAACTTCTTTCTTCCCATATCTGCAGCATTACTAACCTTTATAGCTCGTACGCTGCCGCCATTATCTATGGCACCTTTAAATACTACGAATTCACATTCTTTTACCTCTTGGGTAATATCTTTTATTTCCATTCCAAATCTTAAATCTGGTTTATCTGATCCATATTTATCCATAGCTTCTTTATATGTAATTCTTTTTATAGGAAGTTTAACATCCTCATTTACAACTTCTTTAAATACTTTTTTAATTAAAGCCTCATTAACAGCTATAACATCTTCTTCTTCAACAAATGACATTTCTATATCTATTTGTGTAAACTCTGGTTGTCTATTTGATCTTAAATCTTCATCTCTAAAACATCTTGCTATTTGGAAGTACTTATCATATCCAGACACCATTAATAATTGTTTAAACAATTGTGGTGATTGTGGAAGTGCATAGAACATTCCTTTATAATTTCTGCTTGGGACTAAATAGTCGCGAGCACCCTCTGGAGTACTTTTTGTGAGCATAGGTGTTTCTATTTCTAAAAAACCATTCTCATCTAAAAAATCGCGAACAACCTTAGTTGTTTTATGGCGTATCATAAATATTTTTTGCATATCTGGTCTTCTTAAATCAAGATATCTGTATTTTAGACGTACGTTTTCTGAGGCATCTAAACCTTCTTTTATATATATAGGCGGAGTTTCTGATTCCGATAATATCTTTATGTTTTCACCTTTAACCTCTACAAGTCCTGTAGGCATATTTTCATTTGGAGACTGTCTTCTAATAAGTTCCCCAGTTACAGCAATACAGTATTCTGGTTTCACTAAATCTGCCTTTTGAAAAGCCTCTTTATTTATTTCTTCTCCAAATACTAATTGTAATAAACCTGTTCTATCTCTTAAGTCTATAAAAACAAGTCCTCCTAGATTTCTTTTTCTTTGAACCCAACCCATTACTGTTATTTTATTTGATATATGCGATTCCCTAAGATCACCACACATATTGGTTCTCTTTAAACCATCTAATGCTTCTGCCATTTTACTTCCTTCCTCTCTAAATACTATTTTTATTACTTATTTGTCAACTCTCAATTATCAATTATATAAAGTATTGAGCAGTTCAATTTTTTTATCAATCATCTCATCTACTCTTTTTACGTACTCTCTAACATCTTTGATATTGGCAAACCTTTCATGTCTGTTTTCCTCTAAAAAAACAACTTTACAAACTGCATCTGCACCAAGTGCAATAACTGTCTGTTTCTCCTCAATCATTTGAATATTGTATATTCCTTCTTTTCCAGGCGTTGTATATCCAATATTTTCCATATTGCCCACCATATTTTTCTGCCTATACATATAATACGGTTTCATATGAAGTTTTTTAGATAATTCAACAGTGTGCTCATACATTTGGTTTAATTCTTCTTGAGCTGGAACTTGAAACCTATAATTATTAAGCATATTTTCATGGAGTTTTGAAGCTCTTTTTATGGACATTCCATGAATTGTAATACTATCAGGTTTCATTTGGGATATTTTATCGCAAGTTCTTATTATATGTGAAATCTTCTCTCCCGGTAGCCCTACTATTAAATCCATATTTATATTATCAAAGCCTAGTTCCCTTGCCATAGCAAATTTTTCGTTAACACTATTTACAGAATGAGTTCTCCCAATCAATTCCAAAGTATCGTCGTTCATAGTTTGAGGATTTATGCTTATCCTATGTACTCCATACTTTTTCATTGTAGTTAACTTTTCAAAGGTAATACTATCTGGTCTTCCGCATTCTACTGTAAATTCACTCACATTATCATTTTGAATAAAAGCTTCATAAATACACTTCATTATAAATTCAAATTGCTCATCATTTACGGAAGTTGGAGTACCACCTCCAAAATATACACATTCAATGTTAAGCTTCTTACCTTTAACGTAATCACTTATCTCTTTAATTTCATGCGACAATGCCTCAAGGTAAGGTTCTACTATGTTTTTGCAACTGCTTATAGGATTAGATGCAAATGAACAGTATAAACAACGTGTAGGGCAAAAAGGCATACCAATATAAACACTTATATTGTCTTTCTCTTTGTTTACAATATTTTTTTCAAACTTTGCAACATCAATACAAAGCCGCGCCTTATCTTCCCTTGTAATATGTTTTTCTTTAAATTCAGCTATGATATCCTTCTCAGAAATATCCTTTTGGAGTAGCTCAAGAGCTCTTTTAGAAGGCCTAATTCCTATTAAAGTTCCCCACGGTAGCTCACGCGTTGTATCCTTTGAAAAATATAAGAAAACAGCTTTTTTAACCTCTTCTTTAAGTTTGTATAATTTATTAATTGTGTACTCAAAACTTTCAAAACCCTTTTGTATAACTACCATATCTTCTTTTACTTCAATATTAAAATCATAATTTTCTTCAACAAATTTAATATCTGGAAATAAAAAAAATAAATTTATGATTTGATATACATCATAATTAAATTCTGCGTTATTTAATTTTACCTTAATCATCCTAACTCCTTAATGAAACATAGCTTATAAAATTCCTTGTGCTATTATCCCTTATATTAATTCTGTAAAAATGGATTGTTTAATTTTTCATTATTTATCGTGCTACATGGTCCGTGACCAGGATACACTATAGTGTTCTCTGGCAGACATAAAAGCTTTGATTTTATACTAGTAATTATAGTATTAAAATCTCCTCCTGCAAAATCTGTTCTTCCGATTGAACCTGCAAAAAGAGTATCTCCGGTGAAAGCACAGTTTTTTATTAAAAAGCTCATACCACCAGGTGTATGTCCAGGTGTATCTATACATGTAATTTCCAAATTAGAAATTCTTATTATATCCCCATTCTTTAGTAACTTATCTGCTCCACCTTCAATAAGCGGCCCAAACAAATTTACGCCTTTAGTTATTAAATCATCGTCTTTTTTACTCATACACACTACTGCATTTGTGATGGTTTTAAGCTGCGCGACTCCTGATGTATGATCTAGATGTCCATGTGTCAATAGTATATACTTAACTTTTGCACCTATAGTATCTATGGCCTTAACAATATCATCCACATCTCCACCTGGGTCTAACACTATCGCTTCATTGGTGTTTTTATCCATTACAATATAACAATTTGATCCATATATTCCTGTAACAACTTTTCTAATTTCCATTTTAATCCTCCTAGAAGTCTTTTTTACTCTCTAAAAGTAAGGTTACTGGTCCATCATTCTGTATATAAACCTGCATATCTTCTCCAAAATCTCCAGTTTTAACTTTACCTAACACTTCACTACACTGCTTAACAAATTCTAAATATAATATTTCAGCTTGCTCTCCACCAAGAGCTCTCATAAAATTTGGTCTTCTACCTTTTCTGCAATCTCCATATAACGTAAATTGAGAAACTACAAGAAGTTCCCCCCCTACGTCTATTAATGACTTACTCATTTTCCCATCTTCTTCAAAAATCCTCAGGTTTAATATCTTATCCTTTAGGAATTTTATATCATCCTCCGTGTCGCCTTCGCAGATTCCAAGTAAAACATTTAATCCAAAACCTATTTCACTAACTAATTTACCACTAACTTCAACTTTTGATGATTTAACTCTTTGCACTACTGCTCTCATAAATATTCCTCTCCTAAATTAAGCAAAACAATTCTCTTAATTTTTTATTCTATAAACTTCCATTACACCCGTTAACTTAGTGATTTTCTTTTGTAGTTCTTTCAAATTCTCAATATCAGCAACTCGTAGCTTTATATTTATTAAAGCCACATTATTTTTTAAAGTTTTTGCATTGATTGAGTATAATTGTGTTTTTGTAAGCGTTATTATCTCCATAATATGAGACAATAGTCCATACGTATCATCAGCTTTAATTTGAATCTCGGTAATATAGCCTTTTCCTTCGGGCGCTCCCCAGCTTACCTCAACCACTTTATTTATTTCACTATTTATTAAAGCTTCAACATTTTTGCAATCGCGTCTATGAACAGAAACTCCTCGTCCCTTAGTGATGTACCCTACTATTTCATCACCTGGAACTGGATTACAGCACTTAGCAAACCTCACAAGTAAATTGCCCTCACCCTTAACTATTAGACCTTGGTAATCCATTATTTTTTTATCATCTTTACATTCACTCTTGGTTATCTTTTGCTCAATGTCCTCAATGGTCATATTCTCTTGCTTGTTTTTATTTTCAAAACTCTCTCTCAACCTATTAATTACAGTTGGAGGCATAATATCTCCCACTCCAACATAAGCAAATAAATCGTCTACAGTTCTAAAATTATATTTCTTATATATTTTTTCTATTGCTTCGCCCTTAGCAATTTCTCCAAAATTATATCCTTGTCTCTTAGATTCCCTTTCTAATAATTCTTTACCTTTTTCAATACTCTCATCTCTTTTAGCCTTTTTAAACCAAGCTTTTATTTTACTCTTAGCTTGATTGCTCTTTGTAATATTCAGCCAATCAATACTAGGTCCCTTAGGCGTAGATGAAGTTACAATTTCAACTATTTCTCCAGTTTTCAAGTGGTATTCTAAAGGTACCATTCTTCCATTTACTTTCGCACCCATGCACTTATGCCCTATATCTGTATGAATTCTATAAGCAAAATCAATTGGCGTTGCGTCAAGTGGTAAATTAATAACCTCACCCTTTGGCGAAAATACAAAAACTTCATCTGAAAACAAATCAGTTTTAAACCCTTCCATAAACTCTTCTGCGTCAAAAGTTTCCCCTTGCCACTCAAGAATATCCTTAAGCCATGAAAATTTAGGGTCAGAATTTTGCTCTCCACTGCCCTCTATCCCCTCTTTATACTTCCAATGAGCTGCAATGCCATATTCTGCTGTTTTATGCATCTCGTATGTTCTAATTTGTATTTCAAAAGGTTTCCCGTGCGGTCCTATCACCGTTGAATGTAATGATTGATACATGTTGGGTTTTGGCATTGCAATATAGTCTTTAAACCTTCCAGGAATTGGTTTATACACAGTATGCACTATACCTAGAGCTGCATAACAATTTCCAATATCATTTACTAAAATTCTAACTGCCGTTAAATCAAAAACTTGATCTAAAGTCTTATTTTTAGTAACCATCTTTCTATAAATGCTGTAAAAATGTTTTGGTCTTCCATCCATTTCAGCTTCTATTCCAACAATATTTAAGTTGAACTTTAATTCCATCACTATGTTATCTATATTTTCTTCTCTCTCAGCTCTTTTTTCTGCAATTTTTCTTACTAAATTATAATATTCGTTCGGATTTAAATACCTGAGTGATAAGTCCTCGAGTTCCCATTTAATCTTAGACATTCCAAGTCTGTGAGCGAGAGGTGCATAAATATCCAAAGTTTCTTTTGCCTTTTGTTTTTGCTTTGCAACTGGCATATATTTAAGCGTTCGCATATTATGAAGTCTATCTGCAAGCTTAATAAGGATAACCCTAATATCCTTTGCCATGGCTAAGAGCATTTTGCGAACATTATCAGCTTGTTCCTCTTCCTTAGTCTTATATTTTATTAGTCCAAGCTTAGTTACACCCTCCACTAAATTTGCTACTTCTATGTTAAACTCCCTGCTTACATCATCAAAAGAATATACGGTGTCTTCAATTACATCATGAAGCAAACCTGCAACAATTGTGCTAGTATCAAGTCCCATCTCTGCTAAAATGCAGGCTACTTCTAATGGGTGCACAATATAAGGCTCACCCGACTCTCTCTTTTGCTCTTTATGTGCAGCGTAAGAAAAATTAAAGGCTTTAATAATAAGATCTTTGTCTACAGCATTACAATTAGTTTCAATCTTATGTAACAATTTTTCTAACATGCTTATACACTCCTAAAATCAAAGGCTGGTTAAATAACCAGCCAATACTTTTTACTAATATTATATAATATCTTGTAGGATTTTGCAATTTTAATTTAGTAATTCACTACACTAAATTTAAATAAGAACTAAATATCATATTTTACAAGAGACTTTATATCATAACCCTGCAATTTGTCTTTTCCATTAAGCTCTGTTAATTCAATTACAAAGTTTAAGGAAACAACTTCTCCACCCATTTGCTCTATAAGTTTTGTTACTGCTACAACTGTCCCACCCGTCGCAAGTAAATCGTCGACTATCGCTACTTTTTGTCCAGGCTTTATTGCATCTTTATGAATTTCAAGTTTATCCGTGCCATATTCAAGGGCATACTCAATTTCTATTGAGTCATAAGGTAACTTACCAGGTTTTCTAACTGGTACAAATCCTGCGCCAAGAGCATAAGCCACTGGTACACCGAATAAAAACCCTCTTGCTTCTGGTCCCACTATAACATCTATTTGCTTATCTTTTAAATATGCTACCATACCATCTATAGTGTACTTAAGTGCATTACCATCTTGTAGTAACGTAGTTATGTCTTTAAAACTGATACCTTTTTTCGGAAAATTTTCTATTATTCTTATACTATTTTTTAAATCCACAGTTATTCCCCCTAAAGTAAAATCAAGGTATATACTTCCACTTATATAAGTGGGAGACTTTCCTTCTAAATTGTCGTTAAAATACGAGACTATTTTTTAGTTCATTATCTAAGTACTTTGATATCTGTAGTGCTCTATTTTTATCTGTGGTAATAAATAACTCAACAACAATTTTAGCATTATCCATTCTTCCAACAGGATTAATTGTAGGCATTACCTTTAATGCCAATTTCAATACTGTATCTTCATTAATAATCTTAATATTATGAGTTTTTAGAAGTGCACAAATTCCATAATTATTGGTGCACTTTAATTGCTTTATACCTTCCTCTGCGATTATTTTATTTTCACTTTCAAGCTTTGTTTTACTATAACTAGTACCTATCATTACCAAATCCATATATTTATTTATGGACTTCATCTTGTAGTAAGACGAAATTGCTTGCGCTAGTTTAAATGTAAGCCCTGAAGCACATAATCCCTTGAATGGATAATTGCAACCCCTCTGTTGTGGATCCACAACAATAGTGTCAGGAACGTTTTTAATAGGTTCATGAAAATCTGTGACTATAACATCAATTCCTATGTATTTACATGATTCTATTTCACTGATAGAATTGATTCCACAGCCTAATGTTATTATAAGTCCTGGTCCTAAATATTTTATATGATTATTAATATCTTTTTCATTTAAATCACGGTTTTCACTTAGTTCACTTGGTATAAAATACTCAACATCAGCATTTACAAACTTCAGTACTAGCATCAATAAAGAAATTGCCGTAATACTATCCACATCATAAAAACCATAAAGGACAATTTTTTCTCTCTCATTTATAGCTTTGACAACTCTATATAATGCAGCTTCCATTCCTTTTAATAAAAATGGATTATACATATTGTAATCTATATAGCTATTTTTATTCATTTGCATGTTTTTAAGATAATCCAGCATAAAAGCTCCCCAAAGTTAATAAAAAACACATTGGTATAATTTAAATTAGTTTTTTTAATAAATACAAAAGTATTATATTCCAATGATTCCCTACTCAATAATTGATTTTAAATTTTCTAATTTCCTTTTATAAAAATAAAAAGCAAAGAAGTAATTAATACATCATACTTCTCTGCTTTAATTTTTAACCATTTGAAACAATCCTTAGCTTAGTTATCTGTTACATATTAGTAATCTTAAGCAGCTTAGACTGTTGCTTTCTTACTTCTTTTTTTAAGCAACACCCAAACAGGACTTGCTATAAAAATTGAAGAATAACATCCAACTAATATACCGATTATTAATGGTAAACTAAGCTCTCTTATAGATGGTACAAATATATATACCGCAATTATAGTAAATAAAGTTGTAGCAACTGTATTTATTGATCTTGCCATGGTTTGTGTAATACTGGCATTAGTAATATCTTCTATAGACGCTTTCCTCATATTCTTTTGATTTTCTCTTATTCTATCAAATACAACAATAGTATCATTAATAGAGTAACCAACTATAGTCAGAATAGCCGCTATAAACGTTGCGTTTACCGGTATTTGGACTACTGCATACACTCCAACCATAATTAGAATATCATGTAGTAATGCAATTATGGCTGCAACTCCGAATTTAAATTCAAATCTTAATCCTATATACGCTAGCATACAAATCATAGCAATAATTAAGCCCCTCATAGCTTTTGTCTGTAATTCACTACCAACAGACGCGCCTATCGTATCTTGTGCAGTTAATTCACTAGCTTTAAACTCTTTCTTAATTTCTTTTAGCATGGTTGCTGTTTCATCAGCAGAAAGAGCATCACTTTTTATGGTTATTTCCAAATCCTTACCATCATCTAATGTTTTTGATAAGTATTCACCCTTTGCGTGCTTATCAATTATTTTATCTACATCGGCTTTTTTAAATTCCTGCTTCATATTTATAGTAAGTGCTGTACCACCTTTAAAATCTATACCTAAGTTTAGCCCCTTTGTTACCATGAACCCCATTCCTATTACAATTATGAATAGAGACATAGCAAACCATAGTTTTGTTTTTTCAACTATTTTTAGCATATGCTTACCCCCTTTTCACGCCAAAATGAGATGTCTTACTTAGTAGTCCCATTTCGACAGCTAATTTTAATAAGAATTTAGTGCTAGTAAGTGCTGTAAATACACTTATACCTATACCTATCATCAATGTAAGTGCAAACCCTTTAACTGTGCCTGTTCCAACTGTATATAGAACTAAGGCGGCAATTATAGTTGTGATGTTTGAATCTAATATTGATGACAATGCTCTATGAAAACCAGCATCTACAGAGGCTTTTATTGATTTTCCGGTTTTAAGTTCCTCTCTTATTCTTTCAAATATTAACACATTAGCATCTACTGCCATACCAACTGTAAGTAAGAATCCCGCTATCCCTGCAAGTGTCAAAGTGGCATTAATGGCTGAGAATGCTCCAAGAACTAAAACCACATATAAAATTAAAGATATACCTGAAATCATACCTGGTACTCTATAATATAAAAGCATAAATATTAATATAACTAATATTCCTATAGCTCCAGCCTTCATGCTTAATGGCAATGCATTTTTACCTAAAGTAGCTCCAACTGTTTTAACGGAAACAGCTTTTAAAGTTACAGGCAATGCTCCTGATTTAATAATTTGAGATTTTGTTGTAGCTTCTTCTAATGTCTTGGTTCCTGAGATCATAGCCTTACCGTCTGTTATAACTGAGTCTACTGTAGGATCTGTTAGCACCTCATCATCCATATAAATAGTAATTGACTGTCCTAAAAACTTCTTTGTAGCTACTGCAAATTTATTCTTCCCTGATTCATTAAGTTCAAGCCCTATAGTAGGTTTATTATCTTGACCTATGTATGCAGTAGCATCTTTTACATCTTTACCAGTAAGAATTGTCACTTTATCAGGACCAACAAATTTAAGCTCTCCTGATTTTGCAACAGTATCAAGAATTTCTTTAGAATCGAATTTTCCTGGTATATCAATTCTAATTCTATTATCACCTTCTTTGGCAACTAGTGTCTCACTAACTCCCATTTTGTTGACTCTCATAGATATAAGTTCAATTGTTGTGTCCAATGTTTTTGAATCAACCTTCCCACCTTGAACTTCTTCTAAGACAGAAATTCCACCCTGTAGATCTAACCCTTTATTTATTGTTTCAGTAAATGGTTTAAACCTATAATTTCCTATTTCAAGTCCATAGAAACCTGCAAATGCCAATACCCCCACAACTAAAACACTAGTCAGAAAAAGCATCATACTTTTTTTCTTTTTCATCTTTATCACCCCTTCGCTGCATATTCATAAGTGAATTATATTATAATTCACTAATTTAGTCAATATTTGTCAAAATAATTCTACTTATTCATAGTTTTTGATTTTAAAGCTATAGCACATTCTATCCTTTTCTTTTGCATCTTGCATCCAAGTTCATAAGGAATATGCATATCTCCGTTAAAGTTAAAGTTATTTGCTTGGCATCCCCCACTACAATAAAATTTGGCCCAGCACTGCATACATGTAGGTTTGTTGTAAATATGTGCTTCTTTAAACTCTTGCACAATTTTTTTATTAGTAATTCCATTATATATATCGCCCAGTATATAATCTTTATTACCAACAAATTGATGGCAAGGATATATTTCTCCTTTAGGGGTAACTGCTATATATTCATGACCCGCTCCGCATCCAGAAATTCTCTTATAGACGCATGGTCCACCTTTTAAATCTATATTAAAATGGTAAAATTTAAATTCATTTCCATCCTTATGTCTCTGAAGCATATCCGTATATAATTTATCATATTGCTCAAAAATGACTGGTAAATCTTCTTCTCTAATTGAAAGTTCATGTTCCTTTGGTAACACTACTGGTTCTATAGATATTTCTTTAAACCCTAAATCTGCCATATGTTTTACATCTTCAAAAAAGTCAGTATTTCCTCTGGTAAAGGTTCCCCTCGCATAATAAGCTTTTGACTTATCTCTCATATCAACCATTTTTTTGATGTTAGGAAGTACCCTATCATAGGAACCGCTTCCATCAACTCTTACTCTAACCTTATCATTAACAGATTTTCTACCATCTATGCTAAGTACTATATTGCCCATATTTTCATCCATATATTTCATGATCTCATCATTAAGTAATGTAGCATTAGTTGTCATTGTAAATCTTATACTTTTTTTATATTTTTTTTCTTGCACTTTAGCATATTCCACTACTTCTTTTATCATATCAAAAGCCATGAGTGGTTCTCCACCAAATAAATCTATCTCAATGTTTTTTCTGGTTCCAGATTTTTCCAGAACAAAATCTATTGCTTTCTTTCCAACTTCCGCTGACATTACTTCTCTAGCGCCATGATACTCACCCTCATCAGCAAAACAGTATTTACATCTTAAATTGCAATCGTGTATTACATTAAGACATAAAGCTTTTATGTACGACTCCGCTTGTCCACTTTCTTTTGCAATTGATTCATATAAATCTTTTGTGTATAGCATTTCTTCCTGTATTAAACTTTGAATTTCACTATACGCTTCCTCAATATCTTCTACATTATATTTATCTTTTAAACTTTCTATTAACTCTTCTTTTTCCCCAAGGGAAACCTCATCTAAAAGATCATAAACTATTTCATCGACTACATGTAGCGCTCCAGAATTTACATCTATTACGTAGTATTCTCCATTTTGGATATATTTATGAATTAATGACAATTTTATTCCTCCTAACAAATTTAAAGCAGTAACCTTAAGTTACTGCCACATTAATATTATTCGTTTTCACAAGCTAAGTTTGCTACTGTGCAAGAAGTTTTACATGCTGATTGGCATGAATTAGCACATTCTTTGCATCCTGGTTTTTTCAAACTTTCTTTAATGCTTGATTTGTTTATAGTTCTTATATGTTTCATTATTATTCCTCCATATCGTAAAGTTTCTGCATAATTATATCATAATATCTTAGCTAAATAAAGTATTCTTATAGATTTATTCCAAGCATTCCTGAAAAAGCACCTGTGCCTAGAGCTAAAGCTGTTCTTACTACTTCCCTCATACCTATAGCAGTGCTTCCACCACCAACTACTTTAACTAGGTATAAAACTAACATGTAAGTAGCTGCCACCATGATACCCATTAGCCAACCTTTTTCTCCAGCTTTTTTTGCAGCAAATACAGATCCATAAAGCACACTGACTAATGTTATTACAATGTAAAAAACGGATGTTACCTTCATGCTAGCTGGTAAAAAGGTTGTTATTATAGAATAAATCACTAATATAATTAAGGTTAAAATTGCAGCCCTAAATACTCCTTCTGCAGCATAAGAATATTTTTTTTTGTTTTCCATGTATATCCCCCCTTACTATAGATTTCAATATTGTTTTCATTGAAATCTATAGTATTAATTATGATTAAAAAGGGGGGTTTATTACTAATTTTCTACTTTTTCTCTACTACTTCATCACTGTTTAAATTTATAACTGTGCCTATTCCACTTTTTGATAATTTAATTCTAGCTCTGTCTGGACCACTTTCCAATATAATGTAGTCATCTTGAATGTTGATTATTTTTCCCATTATACCGCCCTTAGTCATTACTTCATCATTTAATTTTAAATTATTTAAAAGTGTAGCATATTTTTTCTTTCTTTTGTTTTCTGGTATAAATACTACTAGATAAAATACCGCAAGCATTAACACTATAGATATTAAAGAACCGAATTGTCCCATTTATGTTCCCCTCCTTTCAATAATTTTTTTTTAAACTTATAATAAAATAATTTCCCATAAACTTAATCCCTAAAGAACCACAACATCCCTTAGTACATTTATAGGTTAATCATATTATAGTAAATAATTATATTTACTCATTCCACTGAGCAAGTTTCTCAGCCTTAAACTCTTCAAAACAATCATTATCAATGGCATCCCTAATGTCTTCCATAAGTTTATTATAAAAATATAGATTATGAAGCACGCAAAGCCTCATGGCGAGCATCTCTTTTGCCTTAAATAAGTGTCTTATATAGGCTCTTGTATAGTGCCTGCAAGCAGGACATTGACATCCTTCATCAATCGGAGCGCTATCCAGCTCAAATTTAGCATTCATTATATTTATTTTACCATCACTCGTAAAAACATTTCCGTGCCTACCATTTCTTGCTGGCAATACACAATCAAAAAAGTCTACTCCCCTAGATACTGCTTCTAAAATATTACTTGGATATCCCACTCCCATAAGATATATTGGTTTATCCTGTGGTAAGTGTGGAACAACTGCATCAATGATTCTGTACATCTCTTCATGAGTCTCCCCTACTGCAAGTCCTCCTATAGCATAACCATCTAGGTTCATTTTACTAATTGTTTTAGCATGTTCTGTTCTGATATCCTCACAAATACCACCTTGATTTATTCCAAACAACATCTGTTTGTTATTTATGGTGCCCTCAAGAGAATTTAATCTATCCATTTCAGTCTTACATCTAATTAGCCATCTTGTAGTTCTTGCTACTGAGTCTTCTACATATTCTCTAGTAGATGGGTTTGATATACATTCATCAAAAGCCATGGCAATAGTAGATCCTAAATTGCTTTGTATCTGCATACTTTCTTCTGGCCCCATGAATATTTTTTTTCCGTCAATATGTGAATTAAAGTAAACTCCTTCTTCTTTAATTTTCCTCATTTTAGATAGAGAAAACACCTGAAACCCACCGGAATCTGTAAGAATAGGTCTATCCCAATTCATAAATTTATGAAGTCCTCCCATTTGCTTTATAACCTTATCTGTTGGCCTTAAGTGCAAATGATAGGTATTAGATAATTCTACTTGGCAGTTGATTTCTTTTAAATCCATAGTGGAAACAGCGCCCTTAATAACTGCCTGAGTTCCCACATTCATAAATACAGGTGTTTGAATAGTTCCATGAGGTGTTGTAAACTCACCACGTCTTACTTTACCACTTTTCTTAAGTAATTTATACATATTTACCCTACTTTCTATACAATAATTAATATAAAAACATTGCATCTCCAAAACTAAAGAATCTATATCTTTCTTTTACTGCCATATCATATGCACCCATAATTAAATCTTGGCCCGCAAAAGCGCTAACTAACATTATTAACGTGGATTCTGGCAAATGAAAATTTGTTATTATTGCATCAACAATTTTGAATTTATATCCTGGATAAATAAATATATCTGTCCATCCGGATTTTTCCTCTACTCTGCCATTATCATCTGCTATACTTTCGAGTGTTCTATTAGATGTAGTACCTACTGCAATTACTCTGCCACCCGTCTCTTTTACTTCATTAATTATCGCTGCTGCTTCACTACTAAGCATATAGTACTCTGAATGCATTTCATGTTCTTCCACTGTTGCGGCTTTTACAGGTCTAAAAGTACCCAGACCTATATGAAGTGTTACAAATACAATTTTAACACCCTTAGCTTTAATTTGACTTAGCAACTCATCTGTAAAATGGAGTCCTGCAGTAGGGGCTGCTGCAGATCCTGCAGCTCTTGAAAATACAGTCTGATATCTTTCTTTATCTTCTAATCTTTCAGTTATGTATGGTGGTAGCGGCATCTCTCCGAGTTTATCTAAAACCTCTTCAAAAATTCCTTCGAATTCAAATTCCACTATTCTACTTCCACCCTCAGAAACACTCATGACTGTTGCCTTTAGTTCTCCATTTCCAAAAACAAACCTAGCTCCAATCTTTGCTTTTTTACCCGGTTTAACTAAGGTTTCCCAGTGATTAACATCTATTCTCTTTAGGAGCAGGAATTCCATTTTACCTCCTGTTTCCTCTTTCATTCCTAAAAGCCTTGCTGGTAAAACTCTGGTGTCATTTAGCACTAAGCAATCTCCTGGGTTTAAATACTCTATTATATTTTTAAACTGTTTGTGCTGTATTTCCTTATTTGTTTTATTGACTACCATAAGCCTTGACTCATCCCTTTTTTCAACTGGATGTTGAGCAATAAGCTCCTTTGGTAAGTCAAAATAAAAATCCTTTACTTTCAAAAAAACTACATCCTTTCTTTAGCAAAAATCATTCAAACTTCATCATTAAATACTGTGAATTGTTTTAGATTTTTATGCTTATTCTATTTTTTAAAAGGCCTATTCAAATGTTGATAAGCCTTATTAGAAGCCATCCTCCCCCTTGGGGTTCTTATTATAAATCCTTTTTGAATTAAATAAGGTTCATAGACATCTTCTAAAGTTCCTAATTCTTCTCCTATAAAATAAGATAAGGTCTCTATGCCTACTGGTCCCCCATTAAAATTATCTATAATAGCTTCAAGCATTTTATTATCTATTCTATCAAATCCTTCGTCGTCTATTTCAAGAAGTTCACAAGCAGACTTTGCTAAATTCAAATCAATAATTCCATTCCCCTTAACATCACAATAATCGCGAACCCTCTTAAGCAAACGATTAGCAATTCTCGGAGTGCCTCTTGAACGTCTTGCAACTTCAATTGCAGCATCTTCCGTAATATCTACTTTTAAAATAGATGCAGAACGAATTACTATCTCTTTTAACTCACCTTGCGTATAATATTCCATGGCGCTTAGCACACCAAATCTATCACGAAGAGGTGCTGTTAATAGTCCAATCCTGGTAGTTGCACCTATAAGTGTGAACTTAGGCAAATCTAGTCTTATAGATTTTGCTGAAGCTCCTTTTCCAATTACAATATCTAAAACATAATCCTCCATAGCAGGATATAATATTTCTTCTACAGCTCTATTAAGTCTATGTATTTCATCAATAAAAATAACATCATAATCGCTCAAACTAGTTAAAATAGCTGCCAAATCCCCTGCTCTTTCAATCGCGGGCCCGGAGGTTACTTTTAAGTTACCCTTCATTTCCTTTGCAATAATGTTGGCAAGTGTTGTCTTACCAAGCCCAGGAGGACCATATAAAAGCACATGATCAAGAGCTTCTTCCCTATTTTGAGCTGCTTTAATGAATATATTTAATTTTTCTTTAATCTTTGGTTGACCAATATACTCTCTAAGTTTTTGGGGTCTTAGCGAATACTCTGCTTCCATATCTTCTTCAATGACCGATGAAGTAATAATTCTTTCCTCAATATCATCCATAGTGTACTCCCACCTTAGTTCATCAAATATTTCAAACAATCTTTAATCATATTTTCAAGTGATTGTTCTTTACTTATAGCTTTTAATGCTTTTTCTGCTTCCTTTTCAGAATATCCAAGGGAAATAAGCGCTCCTAAAACCTCTATAAGTTTTCTATCATCTTCTAAATTACTACCTGAAATTTGTGATAAAGTGTTAGCTGCTGACTGTTCAATATGAATTTTTTCTCTGAGCTCTAGAATTATTCTTTGAGCAATTTTCTTGCCTATTCCAGGTGCCCGTATTAAAGTTTTTTCATCTCCCGACACAATCGCATATTTTAAATTTGTAACACTGCAAATAGAAAGTAATGATAAGCCAGCTTTTGACCCAACTCCATTTATACTAATTACAAGGCTAAACATCTCTATCTCTTCTTTTGTTAGAAATCCGTATAGTCCAATAAAATCTTCTCTAACAATTTGTTTTATATATAATAATACATGCTCGTTAGTTTTGGGCATCTTTGCCATAGTACTTCCAGAGGTATATATTTTGTAACCCATGCCGTTATTATCTACTACAATATAGTCCTTATTAATGCCTACAAAAATTCCATTTATATATTCGTACATATATTTCCTCCTTGATGCTTTCTTCGTGAATATAAATTATTAATTGCTATCATCACATTTTTATAAAGGCTACATAACACTTTACCACCTAAACGGTATTAATTCAATAATTAAGATGCATGAAAATAAATAATAAGTCAAAAAACCTTAAGAAATACATTTTTCCTAAGGTTTTAGTACATATTTTTTTATTTCACATTAGGATGTTAAGACTTTAATAAACCCCTAGCATAATCAAAAGCCTTTTCGGGTGTTTTAAATTCTCCTTTTTCATATTCGGCGCTTTCTTCCGCATCCTTACTACCATCACTGTCTTTACTATATTTTCTACCGCGAATTAGGTCATCCACCAAGCCATCTTTCTCTTTCAAATCACCTATCTTGACATATTGTAATTCCCCTTTGTCTCGAGCTTCAAAGTCATATTTCTGCTGTTTACCATTTGCTATATAAACATTTGAATTAAATAGTTTATGAGCTGTTATGTCTCCATTTTCATCTGTTTTATAAATTGTTACAAGGTCCTCATATACTCCCAAAAAATACCTGTTAGCATTGTAACTGTACCTATTACTATTATTAACAAAAACTATTTCATCATTACTCATACTAAAAACTGTGTAACCTTGGTTTTTAAAAAATTCATTAAGTTCTAACTGTGTTTTTTTGTTTAGCACATCCGAACCATTAAATTGTTTTTCGAGCACCATATTTCTAACTTCATTGTCTTTATATCTAATCTTAAACATAAATTTTGTATCCTGAGATACCCTAACCAATTTAGTATTCACGGACGTTTGCATTAAATTATTTTTGTCATTATCATTAATACTTTTCGCAGTGAATTTTAAATATGGCAATTTGCCACAAGCTTCAAGCTTTAAATCATTTTTATTCATATAGTGATTAAGAGAATAGTTAGCACCAACGAAAGTTATTAAAATTATTGTAAATATTGAATATAAAATTTTTCTGTTTTTCATATTACCACTCCTTATTTGAAATTATGTCCATATAAGGGGGTATTCATTCAATAAATTGAAAAATATAACTTAAATATCAATTTCCTATAATCATAAAGGTGAAATGTATGTATCAATGAGACAGATAGTATATAATAAATTTTACAGACCCTTAGTTTATGTAATTAAATCATCTCCTTCGGAGCTGCAATATTAATATATACCTTGAAAGGAGTTTATTATGACGATTTATAGATTATCAAATGATTTAGTATTCCCAGATCCATCTCTAAGCGACGCGGATGGACTTTTAGCCATTGAAGGCGACCTATCTCCCGAGAGATTACTACTTGCGTATTCTAATGGAATATTTCCATGGTTTTCAGAAGACGAGCCTATACTTTGGTGGTCACCTGATCCAAGATTTATTGTTTATCCAAAAGATATTAGAATTTCACATTCTATGAAAAAACTACTTAAAAAGAGTACATATAGGGTTTCCTTTGATACTTGTTTCAGAGATGTTATATGTAATTGTTCTAATACAAGAAAAGAAACAGGTACATGGATTACAAATGAAATGATTGAAGCTTACTGCAAGCTTCACGAACTCGGCTATGCCCATTCAGTGGAAACCTGGTACAAAGATAAGTTAGTTGGTGGATTATACGGCATAAGTATGGGAAAATGTTTTTTTGGTGAATCAATGTTTTCAACTATGGATAATGCCTCTAAGGTAGCCTTTACTACTCTAGGCAAGTCATTGGAAGAAAAAGGTTTTTCTATGATTGACTGTCAGGTTCATACAACTCATTTGGAAAGTTTAGGAGCAGTTTATATTCCAAGAGAAAAATTCTTGGAACTTATGAAAAAAGAAATTTCAATAAACCCTTTAAAATTGTGCTTTTAAGTTGCACAATTCCTTAATTATTCAAGCTCTAAAACTTCTTACAAACAGAAACACTGAAGCGGTAAGTTGTATAATGAAATGACCGAAGAGTAACAAAAAATAAAGACTCAAGAGAAATACTCTTGTATAATGTTAAGTGACTAAACCAACATATACGGGAGGATTTCAAATGAGTCAATTAGATTTTATCACACAGAGCAGAAAAGGTAAACACATAACATACGAGGAACGCATAAAGTTAGAAGCTTTACACAAAATGGGACTTAATTCAACTCGTATTGCGGAGCAAATAGGTGGGCGTTCAGAACGTACAATAAGGCGTGAAATTGCTAAAGGAATTGTAGAACTATTGAATAGTGACTTAACCACTCGAATGGAATATAGCGCAGAAATTGGGCAGTCAGAGCATGACAAACAAGGTGCCGCTAAAGGTCCTGCATTAAAAATAGGAAAAGATCACAAATTGGTGAGGTACTTAGAAAAAGCTATTGGTATAGATGGCGAATCTCCGTATGCAGCTATTCAAAATATCACAAATAAAGATCTACAATTTGAAACAACTATTTGCTTCAAAACTGTGTATAACTATTTGGATAATAATTTGTTTTTAAATATAAGTAACAAAGATCTGCCTGTTAAAAAGAATGCTAAAAAGAGAAACTATAAAAAAATAAGATCAGCGTATAACAATACCAAAGGAACTAGCATATCGGAGAGACCTGCAGCGGTAGCTGCACGTGATGAGATAGGCCATTGGGAAATGGACACTGTAGTTGGCAAACAGGGTACAAAAACTGTCTTAATGGTGTTAAGTGAAAGAGTAACTCGTAAGGAGTTAGTCTTTAAAATACCATCTAAATCACAGGCGGCTGTCGTGAAAGAATTGGACAAATTGGAGCGTAAAATGGGAATGTTATTCTCAAAAACATTTAAAACAATCACCTGTGATAACGGCTGTGAGAACCTTGATTTCGAGGGTATTGAGAACTCAGTAAGAAATAAACGAAAGAGAACTAAAGTGTATTATGCTCACCCATATAGTTCATGGGAGCGAGGCACAAACGAAAATATCAATAAAATGATACGACGATTTATCCCAAAAGGTGTGGATATTTCAGCATTCTCTAAAAAACAAATTATGCAAATACAGCACTGGATCAACAATTATCCAAGAAGGATTTTCAACGGTTTATCTGCCAATATGATGGAACAGAAAACCATTACAACTTAACATTATATTTTTCTTCAAAATTTCGGACATTTTATATTGCAATCTACACAGAAACACTGAAGCATGGAAACGCATTGACAAACTCCAAGTATTATAATATGATTAAATAAATATTGCTTAGGTACTTTTGTCACCGGATAAATTTACTGAAATCATAAGCGTTAGGAATTCATGCCGTTAGGTCTTAGGGTATGAATCGCCTAATGCTTTTTTTTGTTAGGAGGATTATAGTATGAAAACAAAAATTAACAGCATTAATAAATTATTTTTCAAATATGTGTTGTTAAATGTAATCAGCATGATAGGATTGTCTTTCTACATATTGGCAGATACGATTTTTGTATCAAGAAATATGGGTAATAACGGTTTAACTGCATTGAATTTAGCATTGCCTATTTATAGTCTTGTGAATGGTATCGGTTTAATGCTCGGCATGGGAGGTGCCATAAGGTATTCCATCCTCTGCGGAGAGGGAAATTTCAAAAATGCAAGCAAGACCTTTACGCAAACCATCTATATGGCTCTTGCCTTTGGGTTCCTATTTACGGCAGTCGGAGCATTCTTCTCTGGTGATATTGCGAGACTGCTAGGTGCTGATGCAGAGGTAATGCCAATGGCAAGTTCATACCTAAGAACAATACTGCTATTTTCCTATGCTTTTATGGTAAACACTGTGATTGTTTGTTTTGTACGGAATGATAACAATCCGAAGCTCTCGATGATTGCCATGCTTGCAGGAAGCTTTGGCAATGTCATTCTTGATTATATTTTTATATTTCACATGAATCTTGGTATGTTCGGCGCCGCATTTGCGACAGGTCTTGCCCCTATCATAAGTATTGGCATACTGTCTATCCATCTTATACAGAAGAAAAACCGTTTTAAATTAGTAAAAACATCCTTAAAAAAGAAGTATGTAAAAAAAATATTTTCGCTCGGATTACCGTCTTTGTTCACCGAGGTATCTTCAGGACTCATTATACTTTTGTTAAATATTGAAATTTTAAATCTCATCGGAAACATCGGCGTTGCAGCATATGGAATTATCGCTAACCTTGCTTTAATTATTGTCGCTGTTTTTACTGGTATTGCACAGGGTATACAACCCATTTTGAGTATAAATTTCGGTACAGGAAATAAAGACAATATAAAGAAAGTATTCAGATACGCTGTGATACTTGCATTTTGTATTGGCTTCGCTTTCTATATTGCAGGGGCGGTTTACCCGAATGTTATTATCCAACTGTTTAACAAGGAGTATAATGCTGCGCTTGCTGATATGGCGACACAAGGTATAAGGCTGTATTTTATTTCCTTCTTCTTCATGGGTTTTAATATTCTAACGTCTTCATTTTTTGCTTCTATTAATCAACCTGCAAAAGCATTTACCGTTTCTCTTGCAAGAGGTTTTATTACTGTTATCCCTTTGATTTTCATTCTTCCGCATTTTCTGCAAATGACAGGAGTTTGGTTAACTATTCCGTGTGCAGAAGTGATTACCTTATTGTTGAGCTTATTCCTTATAAAGAATTATCTCAAAGATGATATTTCTATGCATCCGCCAATTTGACATACTATCACGCTCCATTCAATAGCCTTTATTTTATTATAAAAGCAAAAGCTATCGAATATTATACAATATACACTATAGAGTCAGAAGCTAAAAAAATCGAGTAGGAGCTAAATAATTAATTTATTTAGCGACCTCTCACACCACCGTGCATACCGTTCGGTACACGGCGGTTCAATAGAAATTAATGTTTTAATAAATATGTCTCAGATATAGAAACTAATCCTATATTTTTAAGGTATTTATTGGTCAATGTTTTGTTTAATATAGGGCTATTGGATGTTCTCCAATAGCCTTTCCTTGTATTTGCATATTGCAAAGCTTTATTGTTTGGTATTCCTAATTTAACAAGGTTCCCATATTTTGTTTTAATCTTTTTCCATTGTTTCCAAAAACACATTCTAATTCTTCGCCTTAACCATTCATCAAGTGTTTTAAGAATACTTTTAATGTCTGCAATAGCAAAATAATTTATCCATCCAACTATCACTTGCTTAAGTTTCATAAACCTATATTTCATGCTCATCGCATTACTTCTTGAAGTTAATTCTTTTAGCTTTGCTTTGAATTTGATTATAGGTTTTTGAGGAACTCTCATTCTGTATTCACCTTTTGCTCGGTAAAATGAAAATCCTAAAAATTTAAGTTTCCAAGGTCTATCTACTGTACTCTTTTCTTTATTCACTCTAAGCTTTAACTTTTCCTCAATAAATCTCGTAATACTCTTCATTACTCTATTTGCTGATTTCTCACTTTTGACGTATATATTCGCATCATCAGCATATCTACAAAAGTTTAGTCCTCGTTTTGTTAGTTCTACATCGAGTTCATGTAACATTACGTTACTTAATAATGGGGACAAAGGCCCGCCTTGAGGTGCTCCTTCTTCTGTATTCATAAATACCCCATTTATCATCACTCCACTTTGTAGATACTTTCGTATCAGAGAAATTACTCTACTATCTTTAATATCTTCCGATAGTATCCTTATTAATTTATCATGATTTATCGTATCAAAGTATTTAGAAAGGTCTATATTCACCGTCCATGTATGTCCAGCATTAATATATCCCCTACATTTTTCAACAGCTTGTTTTCCACTTCTTAAAGGTCTAAAACCGTAACTATTATCAGAAAATTTCTTTTCATATACTGGTATTAGAGTTTGTGATATCGCTTGCTGAATAACTCTATCTAATACAGTAGGTATTCCAAGTAGCCTAATTCCACCGTCAGGTTTTGGTATTTCTACCCTTCTTACGGCTAGAGGTCTATATCTACTTTCTAATAATGATTGCCTTAATTCTTGTCCATGCTCTTTTAGATAATGTAGAAGTTCATCTACTGTCAAACCATCAATCCCATGACTTCCTTTATTGGCTTTTACTCTTTTATATGCTTTATTCATATTATCTCTCGATAATATCTGCTCGAGTAAACCATTATCATATTCATTCACATCGTTTCTTCCTTCTTCTGACATAGAGGAAATACTATGCACTTCTACATTACCTTCGAGTTCCACTCTATTCTCTCGTAGAGAGCCTTCTTTATGAAGTTGTCTGCTTTTATCATATTTTCTCGTATCCTTCAAAATTCCAAAACCTCCTATTGTTCAGTCCTTCCCACGCTAACGCGTTTTGCATGGTACTATGACGTCTGCTGACTTCTGATAGTTCAGCCATACATCACTGTATGGGTTGTTATTTCTAAATTCATATCCACAACTTACCTATCAGATCTCCCCGGGTAAGAACGCAATCTTTCACTCCATCTATCTGCTACATTTACACCACTTGTTTCGAATAGTTTTGGGCTTCGTTTTGTATTGCAAACTTACCCACAAGCATATGCCTTATATGTAGTTTCTGTTCGTCAGACCGGAGTTTGGCCGCCAACTTCCTTCAGATTCCATCTCACGATGGACACCCTTGTCTTAAGCTATGCACTTGGCACTATTAACCCGTGCTAGGGACTTTCACCCATTAGATTGCGCCCATGCCGGGCGCACAATGAACGGCACCCTGCACGTTGTGCAGGGTGCCGTTCATAATATAATAGTGCAGTCTTTTATTATGTTAGAAATCAACACTACTCTTAATAGTATGCTACCATCTTATCTTTGGTAAAGAATACTATGTAAAATATTCAATTATTGCCTGCTTAAAATTATTATTTATAAGTTCTGAGATATAATTTTTAATATCCTCGCTGTCTGGTTTTTTATAGACATATTTGAATTTTCCATACGGCCCCCATTTCAATTGCCTTTTTTCTTCATTCAGATCAAGCTTAGTATTTTTAAATCGTTGAACTATCAACTCCTTTGCCGCTTTAGTAAATCTATGTTGAATAAGTTCAAAGCTTACTTCCCCAGTATAATCACCTAGTGCTATTTTTAGTGTTTCAAATAACTCCTTATATTCCTCACGCCAATTATCATATATCATGATAGGTGCAATTATGAATCCTATTGGATATCCAGCAGCAGCAATTTTTTTAACTGCGTCTATTCTCCCCTTAAAACTAGAAGTATTGTGTTCGAAATTATCTATTACATAACGCGAATTTAAAGTAAATCTGAATTTTGTGTGCTTGTTATGTTTTAGCTTTAAAAATGGATCAACATCATTAAATTTCGTTACAAGCCTCAATCTACCATTGGAACTTTCTCCAAAGAACTCTATGCATCTTTTTAAGTTCCCACTTAAGTGTTCAAGCGCAATGGGATCTGTTATACTTGCACATTCAAAGGTCGTAATATTCGGCTTGTTATCCTCTATATAAGTTTGTATATTCTCTAAAATTTCTTCAATATTCATAAAAATCTTCATGAAAGGTTTTTCACCTTGAGTAGTCTGAAGATAGCAATATTCACAATTTGCAGGGCATGAACTTGATAGTGAAAATTGATAATCAGCAGATGGTTTGCAACTCGATAATTTTTTTTGACCGTTTATCGTAAAAAGAACAACCTTTTTAGACATTGCAAAATTTTTTTCATGTGATCCACAATCTATTATTACTCTTTTAGAATTAACTATGGGTACCTTTAAGCTTTCTAAGTGCTCTATAACTTTTTTTGCTGCATCATATTTCAGAACTTTAGGATCTATATATGCAATGTCTGGTATAAATAACTCCATTATCCTCACCTCATAAGTATTATTTTATTAAACAAAGTTATTTATACATCTCAGCTCCTTTATAGTCTTCCTTATTTCTTATTTCTTACTTATTATCACTTAAAAGCACACAATAATTATTGCACCTACTGATTCCATAATAAAACCGCGGTTTTATATTTACCATAGTAACCAAAATATAGGGAGAACGGTATAATAAATATATACCGTTCTCCCTATGTTTCAGTGATTTTACAAACTTAATATTTTTTATCTAGTGTTGTATTTATTGATCACCTTATTTTTTAATTTTTTCCCAAGGGTTTCTCCTATAAATCTATCAATCATTTCTTCCTTAGTAGCTTTACCTTCTATAAATATGTTAAATTTCTTGCAAAGCTTGCCTAGGTCCCCTTTACTTATATCACAAGTCTTAATAAAGCTTTTTGCAGTTTTAACACTAGTCATAGCTATTATACGTTTATACATTTCATCATTAGTCATGGATGCACCTCAAATTTCTTATTTATCAAATACATTATATCATCTTAAATAACATCAATAAATCATTTCTAATTAAATTAATAAGTTTTTTTTAAAAAGTCTTCTAGAAATCGAATATTTATGATATTTACCCATTATTTTATTTTTTATTATCATGCAATACTTGATCAATTACAATTACCATTGCTAAGGTAAACGCATAATTTTCTTCTTCATTGATGGCAATTTCATAAGTATCTCCCCACGAAAGCCATTTTTTGTTTATTTGCGCAACTATACTACCATTTTTCACTATTGAAAAATCATGAGCAAAGAAGTCTCCTTCAATCTCGTAATTACCCATATCGCTTTCTATATGGAATTTATTACTAAATAAAGTGAATTCTTTTTTCACTTTGGCAGCATAGTTTCCGCTTAAATATATATTATATTCCGGCAGTAACTTAAATAACTTCTGCTCAATGTATATAATTTCATTATTATTCATATCATAAATTCTAAGTTTATTTCCAAATGAAAAAATCTTTCCTTCTACATTGAATACATCATTACCTGAAACATCTTTAATACTAAAACTGTCACCTATTGAGAATATCTTTTCTCGGATATAAAACTTCACACAAACTCCCCCAATAACATTTATTCCTATATATTTTATTATACATTATAAATATAGTTCCATTAGTTCTAATTTGATTTTACCAAAACCTACATGCATTATCAATAAAACTAAGAAGTTCAAATGGAGGATACGGTTAATTTTTTTCATATATACTTATATTAAAATGGAGCAAAGTTGATAGCTTTGAGGTATCATTAGCTTTTTCTCTCATTGCATTATCAATAGTCCAATAGTAAGGAGTCATTGCAATAAGACTCTTTATATCTTCAGCATTTCCGACATCGATGCCGTACTTAACTTCCACGCTCTGAGTTAACTTAAATCCATCAAATGTTGTTACTTTTTCCTCATGTTTTCTAGCATTTACATATAATATTTCTTTTAAACCATATAAATGTTGAACTCCAGGAGTTATAACAACTAGCTTACCGTTATCCTTTAGAACCCTATTAAGCTCAGTCTCATCTGAGGGTGCAAAATTTCTTATAATGATATCTATAGTGCCTGGCATTATGGGTAGGTTAAAATTACTACCTACTATAAATTTTATTTTTTTATCTCTCTTAGTTGCATAAGTAACTGCAGCTTTCGAAATATCTACGCCAAAAAAATCAATTTCTTTATTTCGGGTGTAGCTAGCTTCTTTTCTATGTATGGCTTCCTTTAATCTGCATAAAAAATATCCTTCTCCACACCCAGCATCAAGTATATTTATATTATTTCCATTTATATTTGATATTATTACATCATTTAGTTTATCAGAAAAAGTGTGATAATACCCTTTATTTAAAAAGTCTCTACGCCCTTCCATCATTTCTTTGCAGTCACCAGGGTCTTTTGTTTTCTTTTGATTAGCAAGCAAAAGATTAATATGTCCTTTACTTGCTATATCATAACTATGATTATTTAAACATACATATTGTTTTTCATACTTTTTTAAACTTAAGTTGCATACGGGACATTTTAATATAGATTCTTTATTTTCTATTGTCACAAAATCACTGCCTTTCTTTAATTTTCTTTAATTTTAGAATGGTTTTTTCGCTAAACTCTACTCCAATTGAATCTAATATAAACATAAATATTGGGATTCCAAGGAGTAGACCCCAAATCCCCATAAAATGCTCTGACACTATTAATGTTACAAAAGTAAAAAATATTGGAAGATTGGTGGTATCAGACATAAACTTTGGGTTTAAAATATAACTTTCAATAGCATGAATTATAAAAATCATAATAAGCACAAATATTACTTTAACTAACCCGCCCATTTTAAAAGCAATTAAACATAGGGGAATTAGCGAAATAAATAACCCCGCCACTGGTATAAGACTTAAAATAAATATCATAAATGCAAGAGCGAATAATTTCGGAAATCCCATTATAGTTAATCCTATCACTGATAATACTGTATTTGCAATGGCTATCATTATTTGAGCCTGTATTACTTTACCAAAGGAATTTAAAAAATTATTACCAAAATAGCTCAAATAATTATATGCCACAGATACTTTACTATATTTAAACTTATGTACAAATTTTAACACGCTGTCCTTCTCTAATATAAATACTAAGCTTAGTAAAAATGCCATAAAAAAATTAAAACTCCATTTTCCAAAATTAGTTACAAAAATCATAATACTTTGAATACCCGATTTAGCATAATTTGCAATATTAATTTGATTAAACATCGGTGCTAAATACTTCGTAAATCCTTTTGTATTTTCAGAAAAATTAATATATTCCATCTTGCCTAAAATAGATATACTTTCAGAAATAGCAATTGGTATATATTTTACTGCTAGAAGGACTATTGTTACTGTCATAAACATATATATAATTATAGTAATAATAGTTGGATTTACTTTTACTACTCTGTTAATTTGCTTAACTAATAAACTTTGTAGACTATTCACTAAATAAGTAATCATAAATGTTAATAGAATCAAATTAAAAATGGATCTTATTAAATATGCAAATAATATTATTGCTAAAAGCAATAGCATTTTCTCTACGGTTTTTCTATTAAATAACTGTGTTATTGTTTGCATTTAAGGCGCTCCTTCATCTTTTTTATTGTTTTTTGTTAAAATTTATTGAAATTTATTTAAACATTATTTTAATTTTTTCGCTATAATAAATTATTTTTCGGCTATTTCATTATATCAAATTGTTTAACTTATTTCTATTAATTACTATGTACTAAATTTAAAATTTTATAATACACGAAGAATAAGAAAAATGGTGTATAATATATATACTAATAAGAAAGTTTGGTGATGATAATAAATGAAACCTGTAATTATGTTTGTAACTGAATGGTGTCCATATTGTAAAAAAGCACTTACTTGGATGGACGCTATAAAAAAACAAAATCCAGAATACGCTGGTATTGATATTAAAATAATTGATGAAGAGCTTCAACCGGATATAGCAAAACAATATACATACTATTATGTCCCTACCTACTATGTTGACGGAGTTAAAGTTCATGAAGGCGTTGCCTCTAAAAATATTATTAATGGTATATTTGAAAAGGCCTTAAAATAATTTTAATAAACTAAAAATGTAAGAAGATAATTTTAAATTATCTTCTTACATTTTTTTAATTTCATGTATATCTTTTTAATCGCGGGATATACTATTATTGTAGTCGACAAACAAACATTAAACTTATAAAAGGGAGATGTTAGTTATGTTAATAAGTAAACCACTTGTAATTTTAAGCGTAGGCAATATTGCTGGGGCTAAAAATGGGGACTACTAAGTAATTCCGTATGAAAATTAAAATACGGAGTTATAAATCCATATTTTATATGGATTAGTAAAGCCAATGATTATTTTATATAATCATTGGCTTTATGTTTTTTATCTTGTTGATCTAAAATTTTTAGGCTGCTGACTCCCACCCTGATTTCTTCCATTTCTTCTAGCATTGCCTGATTGTTGAGGCTTTCTTGTTGAAGGTTTATTTGCCTTATCATTACTTGCTATTACAGGTTCATTACTTGCAGGATAAGGATGATCTTCAATTACTGGTATTGATTTTGATATAACCTTTTGAATATCCTTAAGAAAAGGTTTTTCTTCTTCATCGCAAAACGAAAGTGCAACTCCACCAAGTCCTGCCCTACCAGTCCTTCCTATTCTATGAACATAAGTCTCTGGTATATTTGGCAAATCAAAATTGATTACATGAGATAATTCATCAACATCAATACCTCTCGCTGCTATATCTGTTGCGACTAATACTCTTGTTATACCCGACTTAAAATTATTTAAAGCAAGTTGCCTAGCACTTTGAGATTTATTACCATGAATAGCTTGTGCTTCTATTCCTACATTGTTAAGGTCCTTCGTGATTTTATTTGCACCATGCTTTGTTCTTGAAAATACTAAGGCAGAAACTATGGACTTATCTTTTAGCAAATGAATAAGTAGCGGTTTCTTATCTTTTTTATCCACAAAATATACTGATTGTTCAATAAGCTCAATGGTAGATGAAACAGGTGTCACTGCTACTTTTACTGGATCCACAAGAATAGAATCAACTAGCTTTGAGATTTCTGGTGGCATAGTTGCTGAAAATAACATAGTTTGTCTAATTTTAGGTAGTTGCGCTATAATTTTTTTTACGTCACGCAAAAATCCCATATCAAGCATACGGTCTGCCTCGTCAAGTACAAACATTTCCACATGGTGTATGTTAATGTATTTCTGTTGCATTAAATCGAGTAATCTACCAGTAGTGGCAATTAAAATATCTACTCCATCTTTTAAAGCATCAGTTTGTTTTTTTTGTGATACGCCTCCGAAAATAACTGCACTAGTAAGATTCATGTGTTTACTATAGGCTGTAAAACTTTCTCCAATTTGAATTGCTAGTTCCCTAGTAGGTGCGAGTATTAAGGCCTTTATATTTTTAGGTCCCTTTATAACTTTTTGCCTCCCACAAAGAATTTGCAGTATAGGAATAGCAAAAGCCGCTGTCTTTCCAGTGCCTGTCTGAGCACAGCCTAGAAAGTCTTTTCCTTCCAATATAGTAGGAATTGCAGCTTCTTGTATAGGCGTAGGTTGCACATAACCTTCAGTTTTTAAAGCCTTGTTTATTGGTGTAATAAGATTTAAGTCTTCGAATAACATTTTTTTCTCCTTTGGAAGTGGCTGTCTTTGACTTTAAATGTCACAAATCACTGATATCCTGTTATGAATTTTCCCGAAAATTGGAAACAACAACTTTCTTACATGATTATATTGCATCTAAGAAACCACCCTTTTATTAGTGATATGAGCATATTTAGGCTGATTTTTCTTCATTTAGCTCCGACTTTGTAGGTCTATGATGTATAAATAAATATGTTTCTTTTATATCAACTTCAATCTTATAACTGTTTTAATTCAACTATTCGTTGCACTCATATTTTTTTATTATAACATATTTCGACTCTTGTTGCTATTCTTCTATTTTCCATAAATAATGTTGAATATAAATGTTAATTTACCACAAACTATATCTACAAAATATTTTTTTTACAAAAGGAGACATTTATATGAATGAAAACTTTAATTACCCTATGAACGTACCTGAGCAAAAACAAGATAAACAACCAGGATTAGAAACGCTTATGAATCCAAGACCTATTTTTGAAAATTTAAATTGCATAGGTTCTGGAAACTTAATGAATAAAGTTGCCTTAATTACAGGTGGCGATAGTGGCATTGGAAAAGCAATTGCTCTTGCATACGCCAGAGAAGGAGCTGACATAGCCATAGTATATCTTGATGAGCATGAAGATGCAGAAGAGACAAAAAAACTTATTGAAGCAAAGGGTAGAAAGTGTATTTTAATTGCCGGAGATATAGGAGACGATACCTTTTGCAATGATGCTGTAAATAAAATAATAAAAGAATTTAGCAAATTAGATATTCTTGTGAACAATGCCGGTGAGCAACATCCCCAAAATAGTATTGAAGATATTACAAAGCAGCAACTAGAGAAAACTTTTAAAACAAATATTTTTGCCATGTTTTATATGGTTAAAGCTGCATTACCCCATTTAATAGAGGGTGCTACTATTATAAATACTTCATCGGTTACAGCCTACAAAGGCCACGAAACCTTAATTGATTACTCCTCAACTAAGGGAGCAATAGTTACCTTCACCCGTTCTTTAGCTCTTTCATTAGCAAGTAGAAAAATACGAGTTAACTCAGTGGCTCCAGGCCCCATATGGACACCTCTTATACCGTCTTCCTTTAGCGCAAATGAGGTTGGTAAATTTGGGAGCAACACTCCTATGGGAAGGCCAGGTCAACCTGTAGAACTCGCTGAAACTTATGTGTTTTTAGCTTCCGAAGGTTCTTCATTTATAAGCGGTGAAACTATTCATGTAAATGGCGGCAATATTATAAATGGTTAATACCTGGTATCATCCAGCTTACAAGTGGCATGTTTCTTATCATAACTAAATAGGAAAATACAAAATAGGCGTCAATTTTTTGAGGCCTATTTTGTTCGCTTTGTGGTACCTTTATTTCTACCTCTCTCCTTTTGCAATTTTTTTAAAATTTATAATTATTTTATTTCTATTGGAAATAGCTTCACTTAATTTGTTAATATATCCACACATATAATAATAGTACATTGGCAAATATATATACCAATAGTATTATTAATAAGTAATTTGATCCTTGTATATTTTTTAAAAATTTCTTAAAATAATTTATTTTTTAAGGAGGAAGATATTATCAAAATCAAAATTTTTACTTTCACACTTTTTGTTAGTTTACTTCTTAATATTTGCAATATGACAATAGCCTCGGCTACAAATTTTACTTTTACAGATCAAAACGCTAATAAGTATAACATAATAATGAAGCAAGACCTACTCTGCCTAATGATAGCTTATCCTGAATATATTACAAATATTGAAGAAAATAATGGACACGTATATTTAATAATGAAGTCTGGAAAAAAGTTATGCTATGACGACAAGAAAGAGAAAAATTCACAAGAAAAACTATCAAACCCAGATCTTCAAGACACGTTAGATCAAATTTATCCCCTTTCTCCTGTTAAAAGCATTATGGAGTCTAATTTTGATCCTGGTCGCTTTCGGTCCTACGACTTATTATCAGAAGTTTATGGCACTTCAAAAAAAGCTATAGAATCCAAACTTACAAAAGTCAAAGTAGGTTATAGTAATTTTCAATTCAATAATAGTAGTAGTGCATCCGATTCACTGCAATCTGTTATGAGTGAGCTAATTCCTCTTTCAGAAAGAAACCAAAATGTAAGAAGATGTCTTCTTCCCTGTAGTGGAACTTTTAATTATCGCGTAATTGCAGGTACAAATCGATTAAGTCCTCATTCTTTTGGTATTGCTATTGATCTTGCTAGTGATAAAAGTGATTATTGGAAATGGGCATCTAAAGAAGCAGGTGAAAACAGATTATCCTCATATCCGAACGAGCTTGTAAAAGTTTTTGAAAATAATGGCTTTGTTTGGGGTGGTAAATGGTCACACTTTGATATCTTACATTTCGAGTATAGACCTGAAATCATTTTAAAAGCTCGCTATTTTACAGGCAATGTAGGTTCAAAAAATGCTTGGTATGAAGGTGCACCATGGCAACAAGTGCCTATAAAGAATGCAATTGATAGAATCAATGCATTAATAAAATAATAGGAGTATAACATTATGAATTTTTGTAAAATTAAAAAATTACAATTATCTAAAAGTAACTTACTTATATTTATCATACTTTTTTTATTAATACAGTTATGTAGCAATAGTTACACATATGCTATTACGGATGATTCAAAAAAAGAAGTTACTAGTTATATAGATCAGATTTTTCAAAAAAGAAATAAAGCCCTACTTAGCAGTGATTTAAAATTAATACAGTCACTTTATAATATGGACACAAAATATGGAACTTGGGCATATGAATATGAAAAAAGAAAAATGGAGTATATTAATAATTGGGCAGAAAAACAAGGAGTTAAGTTTACACATATTATACCAACTGTAATTGTAAAAAACATTAAATGTAGCGATAATAATTTTTCAGTTTATCTATTATGTTCAACAGAATATAAATATGTATATGAAAATCAGCCCGGACTAGAAAATACATCTAGAATTGGAACCTATCACAATTTACAACTTATGAGTAAAGATGGTTCTTGGGTAATTTCTAAAGAGTGGTATAAAGATCCATTTGCAAATTCTTTAACTTTAGATAATATTAAGGCAGATTCTATAAAAAAATTTATACTATCTCAAAGCGCACGAGATCTATCTACCATAGATAAAAGAAGAGTAAATGCTGTAGAATATGCTGGTAAATATTGCGGGGCTGCAAGCACCTCAGAATATGAATACAAGTATAACAAAAAATATAGAAATTATAATCCTGAAGGTGGTGATTGTGCAAACTTTGCATCACAAATTCTTTTAGAAGGAAGCAAATTTAAAAAAAATCCTGCTTGGAACTACGACAAAAATGGAGCAACAAGATCTTGGCTAAATGCGGATGGTTTTAAAAACTATATGCTATATAGTGGTAGAGCATCAATAATTTCCTATGGCAGCTATGACAAAGTATATAAGGCTAGTTATAATCTCCTGCCAGGAGATTTTATTGCCTATGAAAAGAAAAATGACATAACTCATATTTCTGTTGTTACAGGCTCTGATTCAAGAGGATACTCCTTGGTCAGCTGTCATAATTCAGATAGAAATAAAGTTCCTTGGGATCTTGGATGGAGCGATAAAAACATTAAATTTTGGTTAGTTAGAGTTCATTATTAACAAAAATATTAAAACAATAAACTATAAGGAGGTAAATAATCATGAAAACTGAAGAACAAATTAAATCAGAAGTTACTAGGCAGGTTATTGATAGTATGAAAACAACTTTAAATGAAGAATTAACTGAGGTAGAGAAGGAATTTGAGGAAACTTATAAAAGCAAGCTTGAGCAAGAAATTCAATATACATTAGAACTTTCAGAAACAGGTCTTAAGCACAATTCAACCAAAAACATAAAAGTAGAAAATAAAAAACTAATACAGCAATTAGATAATATAAGAAGTGAAAAGGCTAAAGTTGAGAGCAAATTAAAGACATTAAATGAATTCGAAAATTTATAGTTCCCCAGAAAGTGTCGTTGTGGCATGGTTAAGTTGACTTATTCTTTTCAATATAGTAGTATATAGTTTGATGAATAAATATTATATTATGCATAATATGTATATTTTAGTGTAGATAAGGAGAATTAACTTACCATGAATATTTCTACTAAAGGAAGATACGGTTTAAGGGCAATGGTTGATATAGCTGTGCATTCATTTGGAGACTATATACCCTTAAAGGTTATCGCTGAAAGGCAGTCAATCTCAGAAAATTATCTAGAACAAGTGTTCTCAGTACTTAGGAAGGCTAATCTTGTAAAAAGTGCAAGAGGATCCCAGGGTGGTTATACCCTATCAAAAGAAGCATCAAAAATCACAGTAGGTGAAGTTTTAAGAACCCTTGAAGGTGATTTAGATATTACTGGAGATGATGGTGGCGCCTTAGGTGTTGATAAAACCATAAAAGTTTGTATAAACACTCTAGTTTGGCAAGAGGTTAATGAACAAATTAATAAAGTTATGGATTCAGTAACGCTACAAGATCTTGTAGAAAAATATAAAAGTCTAAATGATGAGTATATCTTAGACTTTATAATATAAATGAAGAATAACAGCACTTTGGAAATCCCGGTGCTGTTATTCTTCATTTATTTTCATTAACATAAAAGAACACCTTGATTAATTCTATTCCCATAAATCTTCAGTTAATTTTTCAATTTCTCTGATTCTTTTTTTAGTTTCCATTGTATCAATAGTAATCAAACCATTATCAATACTAAGTACGTCTCCTTCTTTAGCGCTATGAGGTAATTTAATCCTTTTAATATCAATCATAGTTCTATCTTCTTTTTCACATACTGCATAACAGCCAACAAATCTATCTATTATTATTTTCATACAATCAACTCCTTAACGAGGTGCCCCCCAAACGCTACATGGTTCATATCCCGCTTTTGCATTATTCAAATTTGTATGCATTTTATTTTTTTTTGAGTATCTACAACCATCACTGTGATACTTTTCACCTGTTCCAGTATATACTGTAACGCTCTTATTTTGAGTTATTTTGACTTTTTCTCAAGGGATGAATTACCACAGGGTGTTTAATATTAAACCTACCTTAGTGGATTGATAATTAATCAATCCACTAAGGTGTTATACCATCATTGAACAAATTTTATTCGAATATATATTGTACTAATTTATTATCCTATAATATATTTGTGATTTTTTTCATATATTTTGTTTCTTCTTCATCTTCAATTAGTTTTTTCGCCTTATCATTTTTCTTGTTATTATCAATTTTATCTTTTATACTTTTATCTAGATCAAATAAGTATGACCAGTCTTCTTCATTTATATTTTTCGGTCTATCCATCTGTAATTTATTGCATTTTAAAATTTCATTAATCAATTGTAGTTTTTCTTTATATTCTTCTCTCTTTTCGTCAATCTCAATTTTACCCTTTAAATCTAATACTATTATTTTAAAATCAATATCTTTAATCCAATCAGGTTTTTCCTTTTTAATTAATTCTTTCGGATTTTTAGTATAACAAAGTATTTTAAAGGCAAGTAATTCTAATCTATATGCCTCATGCTTTAACTCATAAATTTTTTTGTCTTCCAAATATTCTAGTGGATGATTATTTATAAATTCAATTGGAGACTTTATAGAATATAATTTACTTAATAAATTTTGTAAATACAACTCTTTTAAGAAATTATAATAATCCAGCCACTTATCTTCTAACATTCCATTTTGTTTTTTTTCTTTTAATAAATCCAGTATTTTATCTGTATTAAAATAATATTGACTAGCATTGTATTTTTTTAATAATATAAATACATCAAAAATTTTATTCTGTATTATATTCCATATATCTTGCTTAATATTTTGAGGTTTATTCAAACCTAAAAGCACTGAGAAATCATTGTAATAGTTTATTTCCAAAACTATTTTTTTGATTTGTTCCTCTAATACCTCTGTAGATTTTTTCAATATATAATCCCATTCATTGTTATTAATATAAGAAGGCTTATTATTATTTAAAAATTTATAGCATTTACTAAATTCAAGTTCTCTAATATTTCTAGGATTTTTGTTTTCTCCTACAAATTCATCTATAGCGACTTTACGGATATTTAACCATTTTTGTCTTGATACATAAATAGGTTTTCTTTTTTCTAATATTTTCTTACTTTCATAATATGCCTTACGTTCTAAATCATTAATTAACATATTTTTTAAGAAATTATTAAAACACTTCATCTTATCCACCTCGTATATAATTATTTTTTATCCGTTCTTACATATCCATATTATATCATAATTTACATAATATTTTCTAATTATGAAAAATTTGGTTAATTGATTTATCAACTTTCCTAGTAAACCTGATATTTTTGCAAACTAAAGAACGTAAGTAGTATTTCTCCTACTCTAATCGTGTAAGTCATCTCCTGCGAATCTGCAATATTAATGACTTCAGAAGGAGATTTATACTCCCACTAAGTTTTTGCTCTAATGTGATATAAATATTACATTAGAGCACTCTTCCATAGGGTCTCGTATATTACCATCCTTTTTGCACGACAAAAAAAGAAGCTCATCTCTAAGCTCCCCTATTATTCTACGGGTAATCTTACCCTCAATACTTTTCATACCTTTCTCAATTTCTTGGTTTATTTTATCAGCTTGTATTTGAGTAATTACACGATTTTTTACTAATGTACTTAATCTATTAATACTACCTTTAACTTGCGACACATTTTTTGTTACTTCTTCCATTACTTTATCTGACTGGGTTTGTGTTATTGTCTTAGCCGTAACTAATCCTTTAAGGGTGTCAGAATAAATTGTTTTTGTTGCTGTTGGAAGGATAGCTTTTTTAGTAGTATTAGTCGGCGACTTCATGGAATTACAAGCAGTAAATAGCAGAATAGATATACTAATTATTATAAATGTTGAAGCAATTTTTACATTCTTCATTTTTACACACCATCCTAATATTATTTATTCTTTATATTATTAGAATAATTGAATGAAAATATACTATTTTGCTACTATACAAATTGATCTTATGTTTGAATCATATTTTTCTGAAAAATAAAAAACCACCTCGAATAACAGATACATTGTGTATCTGTTATTGGAGGTGGTTAAATTCAGTAAAACATTGTCTTAAATTTTCTATGGTAACATGTATGTCATTATACAAACATCTAAATTTCTGATGATTGCCTGCAAACCATCTATCCCTCAAATTCCTCAGGGTACTCTGCATTGTGATAAACGTCCTGTACGTCATCATCATCTTCAAGCGCATCTATAAGTCTTTGCACTTTACCTGCGCCTTCTAGGCTAATAGGTATCATGTTATCTGGTATCATTGTAACCTCTGCAGAAGCAAATTCAAAACCCGCTGTTTCTAACACTTCTCTTACAGCTCCAAAAGTTTCTGCAGCTGTAATTATTTCAAATATTTCCTCTTCTGCATTAAAATCTTCTGCACCCGCTTCTAATGCTACCATCATTATCTCATCTTCATCCATAGTTTCATTTCTTTCTATGATGATTTGTCCTTTTTTAGCAAACATCCAGCTTACACATCCAGCCGCTCCCATGTTTCCACCATGTCTATCAAAAGCATGCCTTACAGTTGCCACACTTCTATTTTTCTTGTCCGTTAGCGTCTTAACTACTATAGCAACGCCTTCTGCTCCATAGCCTTCATAAACTATTTCTTCATAGTTTACGCCTTCAAGCTCTCCGGCACCTTTTTTTATTGCTCTAGTTATTGTCTCTAGAGACATATTATTAGATTTAGCTTTTGCAACTACATCTCTAAGATGAGCATTAATATCTAAATTAGACCCACCATTTTTAGCTGCCATTATTATTTCTTTACCTAATTTTGTGAATACCTTACCTCTTATAACATCAATCTTACCTTTTTTCTGTTGTATGTTATGCCATTTTGAATGTCCTGACATTTGATATCCCCCCCAACTAACTATTTTTCATATGAAATATTCTAACCTTCTCTAATAAATACCAATATTTCTATCAATTGGTTTTAAATACATTACATTCCCATTATATCATAGAAATAAAGCGTTTTTCAATCGAGTAGGAGCTAAATAATTAATTTATTTAGCGACCTCTCACACCACCGTGCATACCGTTCGGTACACGGCGGTTCAATAGAAATTAATGTTTTAATAAATATGTCTCAGATATAGAAACTAATCCTATATTTTTAAGGTATTTATTGGTCAATGTTTTGTTTAATATAGGGCTATTGGATGTTCTCCAATAGCCTTTCCTTGTATTTGCATATTGCAAAGCTTTATTGTTTGGTATTCCTAATTTAACAAGGTTCCCATATTTTGTTTTAATCTTTTTCCATTGTTTCCAAAAACACATTCTAATTCTTCGCCTTAACCATTCATCAAGTGTTTTAAGAATACTTTTAATGTCTGCAATAGCAAAATAATTTATCCATCCAACTATCACTTGCTTAAGTTTCATAAACCTATATTTCATGCTCATCGCATTACTTCTTGAAGTTAATTCTTTTAGCTTTGCTTTGAATTTGATTATAGGTTTTTGAGGAACTCTCATTCTGTATTCACCTTTTGCTCGGTAAAATGAAAATCCTAAAAATTTAAGTTTCCAAGGTCTATCTACTGTACTCTTTTCTTTATTCACTCTAAGCTTTAACTTTTCCTCAATAAATCTCGTAATACTCTTCATTACTCTATTTGCTGATTTCTCACTTTTGACGTATATATTCGCATCATCAGCATATCTACAAAAGTTTAGTCCTCGTTTTGTTAGTTCTACATCGAGTTCATGTAACATTACGTTACTTAATAATGGGGACAAAGGCCCGCCTTGAGGTGCTCCTTCTTCTGTATTCATAAATACCCCATTTATCATCACTCCACTTTGTAGATACTTTCGTATCAGAGAAATTACTCTACTATCTTTAATATCTTCCGATAGTATCCTTATTAATTTATCATGATTTATCGTATCAAAGTATTTAGAAAGGTCTATATTCACCGTCCATGTATGTCCAGCATTAATATATCCCCTACATTTTTCAACAGCTTGTTTTCCACTTCTTAAAGGTCTAAAACCGTAACTATTATCAGAAAATTTCTTTTCATATACTGGTATTAGAGTTTGTGATATCGCTTGCTGAATAACTCTATCTAATACAGTAGGTATTCCAAGTAGCCTAATTCCACCGTCAGGTTTTGGTATTTCTACCCTTCTTACGGCTAGAGGTCTATATCTACTTTCTAATAATGATTGCCTTAATTCTTGTCCATGCTCTTTTAGATAATGTAGAAGTTCATCTACTGTCAAACCATCAATCCCATGACTTCCTTTATTGGCTTTTACTCTTTTATATGCTTTATTCATATTATCTCTCGATAATATCTGCTCGAGTAAACCATTATCATATTCATTCACATCGTTTCTTCCTTCTTCTGACATAGAGGAAATACTATGCACTTCTACATTACCTTCGAGTTCCACTCTATTCTCTCGTAGAGAGCCTTCTTTATGAAGTTGTCTGCTTTTATCATATTTTCTCGTATCCTTCAAAATTCCAAAACCTCCTATTGTTCAGTCCTTCCCACGCTAACGCGTTTTGCATGGTACTATGACGTCTGCTGACTTCTGATAGTTCAGCCATACATCACTGTATGGGTTGTTATTTCTAAATTCATATCCACAACTTACCTATCAGATCTCCCCGGGTAAGAACGCAATCTTTCACTCCATCTATCTGCTACATTTACACCACTTGTTTCGAATAGTTTTGGGCTTCGTTTTGTATTGCAAACTTACCCACAAGCATATGCCTTATATGTAGTTTCTGTTCGTCAGACCGGAGTTTGGCCGCCAACTTCCTTCAGATTCCATCTCACGATGGACACCCTTGTCTTAAGCTATGCACTTGGCACTATTAACCCGTGCTAGGGACTTTCACCCATTAGATTGCGCCCATGCCGGGCGCACAATAAAAAAAGAAAAGTATATATACTTTTCTTACATGTGTTAAATCATCTCCTGCGGAGCTGAAATATTGTTAAAGGATAGTGTTTATAATTTCACTATCATATAATCTATGTTCTAATTTGAAGTACATTTTTGGATCTTCTTCATAAAACAGAGCTTTTCCTGAAGTAACCTGGGTTATTTCTGCCCTTAATTTTTCTAGATTACTAAACTGACAAAGTATTTTAATCCTCACTTTGTCAGTATACTCTACGTTCTCTATATAAAAATTTTCTTTAGCACAGACATGTTGTAGCTTCCCTAGTAAATCGTATTCAATAAGTATATCTATTGAAATACCTTCAACCTTTTCCACTACCCCTGCCTCTTTAATAGCTAGTGATGCACCTTTCGAATATGCTCTTGCAAGGCCTCCAGTGCCTAAAAGAATTCCTCCAAAATATCTGGTAACTACTACCGCTACATCTGTAATATCACTTTTTTTCAAAACTTCTAGCATAGGAATTCCTCCCGTACCTTGAGGCTCTCCATCGTCACTATACCTTTGTATCCCTCTATTTTCGCCAATTATATAGGCATAAACATTGTGTCTTGCTTGTTTGTGTTTATTTTTAACCGCTTGGATAAATTCCTTAGCCTCATCTTCGCTTTCAACCCTTTTTCCATGTCCAATAAAAACGGACTTTTTCTCTTTAAATTCAGCGATTGATTCATCTTTTATTGTAAAGTAACCCATTTTAATTCTCCCAACTATTACTGAATATTCCAAATAAAAATTTAATATCCCACTCTAATTTATATTTGCTCCATTAGTAATAAAAACCTCTCAGCAGCATCAATTATGTATTTTTTTTCTGTGTTGTCATATATGTATTTTATTTTTGTAATAGCTTTTTCACTTTTTATTTTACCTAGAGATTTTATTGCATAGCTTATTACTTGTGGATTCTCATCCTCTAAGGCTCTAAGTAATGCTCCTTCAGCTCTCGCATCTCCCATTTTACCCATAGCTGAAACTGCCATTCTCCGTACATTTAAGAATTTATGCACGGAAGCTTTGATTAAAATGTTTAAACAAGATTTTTCCTTTAATTCTCCTAATATCCAAACTGCGACTTCTTTATCTTTAGGGTGCATCTCCACATAACTCGTTTTTATTAGCTGCGTTAATTTATTTTTATTATCCTCTTCCAATGAATTCAAGAAATAAATTTTATCCTCTTTCCCTGCTTTAGCAATACTCTTAAAAAGCTCATCAGTATCATTGCTATGCACTAAAAATCTATATTTTATTTTACCATCTATAATGTGTTTTTGCACAATGGCATTATCCAAGTTTCTAATTTTACATATGGCTTCCATAGTTTTCCCTTCCAAAAACAAGAAATAAGATATCTCTTCGTTAGAATATTTACTAATGCACAACCAATCAACGTCCACTAATCCCTTTTTCAAAAGCTCCTCTCCTTACCTTGTAGCCATTTTTTTCTACTTTCCACTTAGTATCTCTGAAATAATATTAATTCCTTCTTCTATTTCTGGTTTTCTTATTTCTGAAAAACTTAATCTAAAGTAATCATTACCTTCTTTAGCATTTTTATAAAATAAAACCCCTGGTGTTATTAAAACTTTTCTATGCTTACACAAATAAAACAATTCCATGGAATTAATCTTCAAACCAGTAGCTATCTTAAAATAAAAATGAATTCCCCCTCCAGGGGTATAACAACTAGCCTTTGCACCCATGTTTTTTTCTATACAAGTTATCATAAAGTTATATTTGTCCTTATAAGCCATATTTAGACGACTTATATGTTCTTTCCAAAGATCCTTATTTATATATAAATCTAAAGCACGTTGCATAAGACTTGAAGTTGATATATCTGTGTTAATTTTGGAATTTTGAATATGCTCCTTGCATTTCTCTGGTGATATCATGTATCCGAGCCTTATTCCTGGTAGAAATATCTTTGAAAAACTCTTTATATAGATAACTCTATCAAATATGTCTAAGCTCTTAAAACTCTTATATTGCTTTTGGTCATATATTAGTTCAGATAAATAATCGTCTTCAACGATATAAAAATCATATAACTCTGCGAGTTCTAATATTCTTAGCTTTTTCTCCAAACTATAGGTGGCCCCTGTAGGATTTTGAAAATAACTCATGGCATAAAAACATTTTATCCTATTCTTTTTCAGTATCTCTTCAAATTGAAATAAATTCACGCCATCCTCTAACATATCAACTTCAAATATATTTGCCCTTCTCCATTTAAAGACCGTTAGTGCCCCACCATAGGTCGGTTTTTCTACAACAACGTTATCATGAACATTTATTATAGATTTTGAAACTATATCAATACCCTGTTGCGCACCTGAGAGAATCAATATATCTTCAGTGTTTACCTTATTGTCCCAAAAAAAACTACTTATACTATTTCTAAGTCCCTCATACCCCAAAGATTCCTTATAGGCAAATGCTTCCGTGCCATCTCTATCTAATACCTCATTTAATACGTCTTTAAAGACTGTTACAGGGAAATATTCACTACTTGTAATTTCTCCTGTAAAATCTATATATTTTTTTAGGTCTTGACCAGAAATTTTTTTTAAGGTATTAGAATATTCCTTTTTAAACTTACTGTTTGTATCCCTTCGTTTAGCGTAAGTTCCGCTCCCCATCTTTTGATACGCATAGCCCTCAGCTTCAAGTTTTTTATAAGCACTAACTACGGTAACATCATTAACCACCAACAGTTTTGATAATTTCCTTATTGAGGGTAATTTTTCACCGTCGTCAACCATATTTTCATCAATCATTTTTTTTATATGCTTTGATATCTCTATATACTTAGGAATTTCGGAGATAAATTTAATTTCATACTTATGCATATCTCAACCTATCTATCCCGAAAATGTTAAACAAAGTAAACATTTTGATTAAATAAGATTTTATCCTTGTTTATCTTAAAATCCCTAATTTCCTTTTTAATAATATTTCTTTCCCATAGTTTATTAAGCAACTCTTCCATTTCTATATCAAAATCCTTAAACAAATCCTCCGTCATAATTTCCTCAGCACTTAAAAACTTATCTTTTTCTCTCATATAGTTTAAAAGCAGGCTACAATTACTCTTAATACTTGAGTTTATGCTTTGTTCTAAAAATGTCATAGTTTCTTGAATTGTCTCCACTGTATTTGATTTTTCAAAAAACAATTTATCAACGCAAAGTTTAAAGTCTTCATTTAAATTAAGCGCCATAGTCATTACATCCTTACTAATCATATATCCCGACGAGTTGACAAATAATCTTGAATACTTCTCTATACATCTTATCGCAGTACTATAGGCCGTATATATACCATCACTTGATAAATATTTTTTACATACGCCAATATCTTTTAAGAGTTTTCCTAGGAAACACATTCCCCACCGCTCTCTATCTACATCCGGGAAAAATCTACCACCGTCGTACCTTACTGTTATATCCATATCTTTTGAGAATATAAGTCTTGAGGATGAGAAAATTCTATGTATATATCCGCCCTTTAGATTATCAGAATAAAGTTGTATGAATTTTTCCTTACCCATGAGTTTAATATGAATAGGAACACCCTTCTCTTGTGCATATATGTCCCTAATCTCACTGAATTTCTCCCTGACAATTACGAAAATATCAATATCTGATTCTTCCCACAAATCGCCTGTTACCATACTTCCAAAAACCATTACTGATAAAACAGATTCGTCGATTTTTATTCTATCTACTACACTATTAAAAGCTTTCTGATATTGCAAAATAGTTTTCATCATTTCCTTGCCTCCCCCAAGTTTTTATGTGCCTTATAATTTTAAAATATGTTTAGGTGTCTTAAAAATCAAATTCCTAAATGAATATTTTATTAACTTTAATTCTCTCATAAAAATCACAATTACTGCACTGATATATATGAACACAAAACTGATCTTTGTCATCAATCTCCATATTAGCAGTATAATCATCATAAAATTCTTGTATTATTCCTTTATCGTTCATTATAGCACTACATTTTTCACAATTACAAATATTCCTTTCTAAATTATTGCAAACAGGACATATTTTTTTCATGATATTACCTCCAAATTCATTATCATATCTATTTTTACCAGTTTTTATTATAATAATCTTAATAAAAAAAAGAAAAGCATATAATTTTCTAATAAAAAAATAAAGAGAATCAAGTTTAATATTAATAACCCTGTTCTCCTTATCATTATGAAAATTATTTACAATCATGCTTTGATAATTTCAGCATGTTATCAACTTTACATCTTAACACTTTAATTAAATCTTCAGAAATTTCATTAACGTCTTCAGCTAAACCTAGAGCATTTTTTATTTCTGAACTGCGTCCAAAATTTGTATTCGACATATTACTTGCAGCGGTTGAAAAATTAATAGATGCAAGGCCTAATGTATATAGAGTGTCTATTAACGGTCTTATGTCATTTTCAAAATACGCACTTGCTTTAAAATCTAGTTGCAATCTATCTAATTCGAATCTTAAAACATTTATATTTACAACCTTATCTGCTAATGATTTAACGTCAAAATTATTGGATATGTCACATATGTCACAGGTATCAAATTGACCATCATTGGGTACCTTATCTTGTTCATTAATATCATTTATAATTTTTTTAATTAGTTTATTGACGTTATACTGATTTATTTTTTTGTTTTTTCTCTTTTCATTATCTGGATTTGATTTTTCTTCTCCCATATCTACTCCTAAGTTCTTTGATAAATGCTTCGGACCTAATATTAAATTATATAAGATGCCCATTGACTTTATTACACTTATGAAGATTTTTTTATAAAAAAGAAATTTCAACTACACTAAAATATATTTTTCACACTTATTATAAACTTCGTCGTCCCCTTGTACTGACATAAGCGTTCCTTCTTCAATATACTCTTCTGTATCAACCTTTGATCCTCTATGCAAATATGCCACTATTGCCTGATCAGTATATGGAATAAGCACCTTAAATTTTTTAAGAGTATATGGAAGGTCTTTACAAGTTTCTTTTAGAAGTTCCTCCAAATTTGTACCATCTTTAGCCGATATTTCAATTGATTTCAAATTCTTATATTTTTCTTTGATTTTCAAAATATTTTCTTGTGAGGCTTTGTCAATTTTATTCAACACCAATATTGTTGGCTTATCAATTGCGTTTAATTCTCTTAGAACCCCATCTACAGCCTCTATTTGTAGTACTGCGTTTTCAGATGATGCATCTACCACGTGCAGCAACAAATCTGAATATACCACTTCTTCAAGGGTTGATTTAAAGGCCTCTACTAAATCATGGGGAAGTTTCCTTATAAACCCCACTGTGTCAGTTACTGCTGCCACTCTATTATCAGGCAATAGTAGTGCTCTTGTTGTTACATCTAGAGTTGCGAAAAGCATATCTGCTTCAAACACTTTTTCTTTTTGCACAATACTTTTTAATGCTGCTACATCGCATAATGCATTTCTAAGTGTTGATTTTCCAGAATTAGTGTATCCAACTAAAGATACTTTTGAAATGCTATCGCGACTTCTCTTTTCTCTTTGCACATTTCTAGTATTTCTTATTTTTTCAAGTTCTTTATTTAATTCATAGATACCTTCTCTTATTCGCCTTTTATCTATTTCTAATTTTTTCTCTCCAGGTCCTCTTGTTCCAATTCCCGCACCTGTTCTTGATAGTATAGTTCCAAGTCCTGTTAAACGTGGTAATCTATATTTTAATTGTGCAAGTTCAACTTGAATTTTTGCTTCCCTAGTTCTTGCTCTTCGTGCAAATATTTCTAGTATTAGTGTAGTTCTGTCTATAACTTTACATCCAAGTACTTCCTCCAAATTTCTAACTTGAGAGCCTGATAATTCATCATCAAAGATTACTATATTCGCTCTTATTGCTTGCCTAAGACCAGCTACCTCTTCTGCTTTACCTCTACCTATATATAAAGCCGAATCTATTTTATGTCTATTCTGAAGTACTGTATCTATAGTTTCTACATTACATGCTTTTGCAAGTTCTGCAAGTTCTACTAAATCATCTTCACTTTCTATTCCTACTAAAATAGCTCGTTCTGAATCATCCTCAACAATTTCACTTGTTTTCATTAATTTTTCAATATATCTAATTTTGTCTAAAATATCATATTCCATTACTTCATTTATAGTTATTGGTCCTATTTCTTCTTCTATTAAAATGCTCTTTTCTATTCCACAAAAACCTATGTTATACTTTAAATTCTCTTTTTCTCCTATACCAATAGCTACTATACAATCTAACTTTAATTTTGTTAAAGCTGACATATCCAGCGCAGATAATCTTGAATTACCATTTGGGTGAGTGTGTACTACTTTAACCCCCGATAATCGACCTTCTCTTATATCGATTATAGGCAATTCCACTGTACTACTATCACCAATTGCCATACTAATTATTTTACCTTTTCTATCAATTGCAGCGCTAATTTCTCTATCCAAATCTTTTGTTACCTCGACTAGTATGTCTACCAATTCTTCAGACAAAATGCAATCTTTGGAAACCGTTATATCGCAAGCATTTTCCAATTTATTTAAAATTGAATTTTTAACTCCACCAATATTTCCATATATCAACGTAAATCACTCCATTCTAATAATATTTAACAAGTATCCTTATACTTATACTTGACAACTTTCATATAATTTTATACCATTAGAGCATTAATGTAAATATATATAGAGGGTGGGATTAACATTGGATAATAAAAAAAGAAATATTCTTATAACTAAAGACCAAATTGATGAAAGAATAGAGCAACTTGGTGCTGAGATTTCGAAAGATTATTGCGAAAAAAAATTATATATTCTTTCATTATTAAGAGGTAGCTTTATATATACCGCAGACCTTGTGCGTCAAATTACTGTGCCTACAAAAATAGGATTTATGACAACTTCAAGCTATGGTGATGGTGAAGAGTCTTGTGGATCAATTAATGTTATAAATGATATTCCTGACAATATTGAAGGTTTTGATGTATTAATAGTAGATGATATTGTTGATACTGGAATAACTATGGATTTCGTTGTGGCTCACGTTAAGTCTTTAGGTGCCACCAGCGTTAAATCTTGCGTTCTTTTAGATAAACCACTTAGAAGAAAAATTGAGATAACACCTGATTATTGTTGTTTTGAAATTCCAGATCTTTTTGTAGTTGGGTATGGATTGAATTACGGAGATTACTATAGGAATATACCATACGTATTTAATTGGGAAGACTAATAACCTTCTATATCAGAGAAGTCCATATTAATGACATTTCAGAGGGAAAGTCGTTAATATTGCAGCTCCGCAGGAGATTATTTAATAACTCACTTTTTCAATACTTCTTAAATACATATTGTTAGTTTATAAAAATAAAGTACGTTATTATTAATAGCGTACTTTATTTTTTATATTTTTGTTAATCACTACCACTATTGCCCAGTTTAAAATCTGTACCATTTAAATCTAATTGAACTGCAGTATTAGGTGTTTTTCCCACTATAATAGTTTCAGCAATTGGTACTTCATTAGCTACTTCGATATCATTACTTTTTAAAGGCGCAATTACTTTAACGGTAGTTTTTACTTTAACATAAATTTTATGCCTTGTTTGATTTATACCTGCACTTTCAAACTCAGAAGAATATTTAGTTTCTACATGGCCTATCGGCTGCATTTTTATGGTTACTTTAGGGCCATAATAAGATAAAATACTATTTCTTGTTATATAACCTATTGGGATTTTCATACCAACCTCCCCCAATTTCATAAGTTCCTTTTGGGATTCTAAAGCAACATCACATGCTATTTTATTCATTTTTAGAGTATCCGCTTTTAGCATTACAATATTCCCCTGTGAATCTTTATCCACTCTTATAACCTGGTCGTAGTTAAATTGCTTGGAATATTCACTAATAATTGATCTATTTACAATCTCTGTAGCCTTTGCTCTCATTTCCGCATCCGCTACCGCCATTACCGTTGGCATTACGGTTTTATCAAAAATGTATATGAATATTGTAAAATTTATCATAATTATGGCTATAATTATTAATATCCTAACTTTAATTTTATTTTTGATATTTATTACCTCCATCTAAGGTTATATGCTATTATATGTAACTTTTTTACGGTAAAGAATTTAAATATCCAACTCAAACTCAATATTCTATATTAAGCCACATTCAAATAAATACCATGATTATATGGTATAATATTAAAAGCTAATTATAGTTAAACAAGATGAATTTTTAGAAGGCGGAAAGCTACTTAATAAGTGTTTTCAGCTCCTGAGAAATGCAAGGAGGATACTTAATGGAAAAAGAAGAACCTAATAAAAAAAAGAAAAAAGAAACTGAGAAACATGTTTTTAGAACCCTTGTTTTTACTTTTCTAATTATAGCCTTAGTAAGCAGTGTAGTTATTGGAGGAGCAGTTCTAGCTATGATTAAGACAGCTCCTATCTTAGATATTAATGAATTTTTAAAATTGGATGAGATTACAATGTTATTAGACGATTCTGGAAAGACTATGGATGAATATGTTATTTCACAAAGAAGAATTAATGTACCTATTAATAAAGTTCCGGTCATCCTTCAGGATTCATTTATAAGTATTGAAGATGTTAGATTTCAAACACACCCAGGTGTTGACTTAAAAAGACTTGGTGGTGCTATTTTTAATGATATAAAGATAAAAATAGCTGGTAGCGGTCAAAGTCTCCAGGGCGCTTCAACTATAACTCAACAATTAGTTAAGTATAGAGTGTTTTTAGAAGATTCTATGGAAAACAGAACTTCTATAAAGAGAAAAATTCAAGAAATGTCTTTATCCTTACAAATTGAAAAAGTTTTAACCAAGTCTCAAATTTTAGAGACTTATATGAACACTATTTTTCTAGGAGGAAATGCTCATGGTGTAGAAGCAGCCTCTCATCAATATTTTAACAAATCTGTTGAAGATTTGACCTTAAAACAATGCGCTTTTCTTGCTAGCGCTGCACAAAATCCTAGTGTTTCATATAATTTGGCATCTAAATCAAATAAAAATAAAGAAGCTTTTGATTCAAATAGAACAAAGGCCGTTCTTGATAATATGTACAATAGTGGCAAAATCAGCAAAGAACAATTTGATTCAGCTATGGCTGAAGATTTAAATTTTAGTTTTTCACAAAAAGATGCAAACAAAATGAACTATGAGTACTTCTCAAGACCTGTACTCCTACAGGTTGCTGAGGATTTAATGAAACAAAATAATATTAGTAAAAAGGAAGCATATTCAATGCTTATGTACGATGGTGTAAAAATTTATACAACCATGAATAGAGATATGCAAAATGCATCACAGAAACTAATTGATGATCCTATGAAATCAACGCAAGCAGGCCTCCAGGCAGCCTGTGTTATCACAGATTATCATACAGGTGAAGTTAAAACTATTATAGGTGGACGTGGTGACCAAGTTCCTATGTCTTATAACAGAGGTGCGTCGAATGACTACTTAAAGGCTCCTGGATCAAGCATTAAGCCACTAACCGTATATGGTCCAGCTATCGATTCAAAAACAGCTACAGCTTCTACTATTATTGAAGATTCACCTATACCTGAAGACATTGGCAAGAAATATTCTGCTCCAGGTACACCTCCTTATAATCCTAGAAATTCCCCGCTTGGATATAAGGGATATTTACCTCTTAGAGATTGCTTAAAATATTCTGTTAATGTTGCAGCTGTTAAAATTGAGGATATGATTGGTCTTAAAACTGGCGTTTCTTATGGCGAAAAGTTTGGGTTGCAGTTAGATGACCAAGATAAGAATAGTATATCTGCTATGGCCCTTGGACAATTAGATGGTGGTACTTATAAAGGCACTAATCCTCTCACTATGTCAGCGGCATATGGTGTTTTTGGTAACAATGGGCTACGTACAACTCCCAGATTATACACTAAAGTAGTCGATAGATCTGGTAAAGTATTGCTTGAAACAAAACTTGAAACAAAACCTGTTTTATCTCCTCAAAGTGCATACATTATATATGATTTATTAAAAGGACCTGTAAATCCTGGTGGTACTGGAACAAATGCTGTTTTTGGCGACATGCCAGTCAGAGGTAAAACTGGTACTTCTTCCGATTCTAAGAATCTGTGGTTTGTTGGTTTAACTCCATATTACTCTACAGCTGTTTGGATTGGAACCGATAAGGGAGATGAACTTAAAAATATTGGAAGTAATGATGCCGCTTCACTATGGGGAAATATTATGAAAAAAGCCCATACGTCTCTTCCAGTGAAAAACTTAGAAATGCCTTCTGGTATATCTCCCTATTCCGTATCAAAAGATTCAGGTGATATACCTACTGATTTAACTTATGCAGACCCAAGAGGCAATAGAGTTTACTCCGAACTATTTATTGATGGAACTCAACCTACATCCCTTGATAACATACATGTTTTGGCTAAGGTTATCAAAGACCCAAGTGGTAAATATGTTCTTGCATCAGAATTTACGCCACCTGGAAAAATTGAAACAAAAGTTTTTATAAAGAGAAATTATACACCTAATGTATTTCTAGAGGACTCTGCTTATGTATTACCAACAGCAGTTGACACCTTTTCAAATAATAGTATATTCCCCCCAGTTGCCACTCCTAAAGCTAGCATTCCTAAAACTAAAGGTAACTATTTTACTAAGCCTTAACACATAAATAAAAAACTACTATCAAATATTTGATAGTAGTTTTTTATTACAGACCGTTGACAAACATAAAATGTAAAACACTCTAATTTAAAATGAGGCCACTGAAAAACTATATGAAAAATCGTCATCTAATTAAAGATGGCGATTTTTTTATATAAAAGACTAAAAAACAAAAAGGAATTTTAAAAGATATGTCGAATTAGTATAGTAGAATAAAATAAAAGGGGCTAAACTATTATGCTAAAAGGACAATTGGAAATAAAAATAAATACATACCATAGCTTATATTCGTTAATTATTCCGAAAGATAACATTTTAAAGCAAATTAATGACCTTGTTGACTTTTCATTTGTTTATGACGAATTGATGATTAACTATAGTTCATCTATGGGTAGAGGTGCTATTAACCCCATAATGCTATTTAAATATTTACTTTTGAAAGTAATATATGAATTGTCTGATGAAGATGTTGTTGAAAGAACTCTTTATGACATGTCCTTTAAATATTTTCTAAATTTAGCCCCAGAAGAAACAAATTTAATAAACTCAAGTACACTAACTAAATTTAGAAAGCTTCGCCTTAAAGACATGAATTTATTGGATTTATTAATAAACAAGACTGTAGAACTTGCTATAAAAGAGGGAGTTTTAAAAAGTAAAGCAATAATAGTTGATGCTACGCATACCAAGTCACGTTATAACCAAAAGTCAGCAAGCGAGGAATTATTGAAACGTGCAAAAAACTTAAGAAAAACATTGTACGGAGTACATCCTGGTATTAAAGAAGAGTTACCTAATAAAGTTACAACTGGAGTACTTGAAGATATTCTTGAGTACTGCAAATTATTAATTGATACCATAAACGAGAAGCCAGAAACTGCAGCAAATCCAGCTGTGAAAACTAAATTAAACTACTTAATGGAAGCTATTAATGATGACTTAGAAAATCTAAAAATATCAAAAGATGAGGATGCAAAAGTGGGGCATAAAACTGAGGATAGTTCTTTTTTTGGATATAAATCACACCTTGCTATGAGTGAAGAACGTTTAATTACAGCAGCTGTTATTACAACTGGCGAAAAAAGTGATGGAAAGGAGCTCATAACCTTAATAGAAAAAAGCCGTGAGGCTGGTATAGATGTAAATGAAGTAATTGGAGATACAGCTTATTCTGAAAAGAAAAACCTAGAATATACAAAAGAAAATAAAATTGCATTAATTTCAAGACTAAATCCTGTAATTTCACAAGGAATGCGAAAAAAAGAAGATGAATTTGAGTTTAATAAAGATGCTGGTTTATTTGTATGTCCGGCAGGTCATATGGCTATTAAAAAAGCAAAACAGGGAAAGAAGAATGTTGGTAAAAATCAAGTGCTAACCTACTATTTTAATGTAGAAAAGTGTAAAAATTGTGTTCATAAAGATGGGTGTTATAAAGAAGGCGCTAAATCTAAAACTTATTCAGTTTCAATAAAGTCAAATACTCACAAAGATCAAATAGAGTTCGAAAAAAGTGAATATTTTAAAAAACGAGCTAGGGAACGTTATATGATAGAGGCTAAAAACAGTGAACTTAAGCACCAACATAGCTATGATGTAGCAATATCGTCAGGCTTAATTAGTATGCAAATTCAAGGTGCATTATCAATCTTCACTGTGAATCTAAAGAGAATAATTAAGTTGAAAAGCATGAAATAGGGCTTTTAAAACTTAATTATAAAATAAAAAGCATGAGATATCCAAAATATGAATATCTCATGCTTTTTCTATTCAAGCTTGAAAACTCTACTAAATAAAGAGTGCTTTTTTCAGCGGCCTCTTTAAAATTGGAGTGTTTTTTTTCATATTCAAAAAGGATTTTAGGACATCAATGTCGAATATATATAGTATACAAACTTTATAATTCGGAGGGCATTATTATGATTAATGAAAAGAACTTCACACAACAAAAACTAGAAATGGTGTATTTAGAAGATTTAGTTCCTAAAGACCATATTCTGAGAAATATAGATAAATACATGGATTTCTCTTTTATAAGAGAACTGACTAAAAAATATTACTGCTTAGATAATGGAAGACCTGGCGTAGATCCTATTATACTTTTTAAAATGCTGTTTATTGGGTACTTATTTGGAATAAAATCTGAACGACAACTTGTAAAGGACATTGAAGTAAATGTGGCTTATAGATGGTTTCTAGGACTAAGTCTTACTGATCCTATTCCAGATCATTCAACAATTAGCCAAAATAGACGTAGACGGTTTAAAGGTACAGATGTGTTTCAAAAAATATTTGACGAAGTAGTATTTAAGGCTATAAATCTTAAGATGGTAACCGGTAAAATACTTTACACAGACTCTACACACCTAAAAGCAAATGCTAATAAGCGAAAGCTTGTGAAAATTGAAGTTGAAAAAACGCCGAAAGAATATGTAGCTGAACTTAATAAAGCAGTGGAAGAAGATAGAATAAACCATGGTAAAAAACCTTTAAAGGAAAAAGAACCTGTTACCAAAATAAAAGAAACTAAAGTTAGCACAACCGACCCCGACAGTGGATATATGATGAGAGATGGCAAGCCGGAAGGCTTCTCATATTTAGATCACAGAACTGTCGATAGCAGACATAATATAATTACTGATGTGTATGTTACTCCTGGAAACATAAATGATGTTGATCCTTATATCGATAGATTAGATGTGCAAATAAAAAAGTTTAATTTTAATACAAAATATGTTGGTGCAGATGCTGGTTATGCTACAAATCTTATATGTAAAGAACTATATGAGAGGGAATTAAAATCTGTAATGGGATACCGTAGGTCTCCACATACAAAAGGAATGTACACAAAAAATAAATTCCAATATGTTAAAGAGCAGGACATTTACGTATGCCCTGACTTAAGGGCTTTACATTATAAAACGACAACAAGAGAAGGATATAAAGAATATGTTGGTAATGCAAAATATTGCGAGATATGTCCAAATAGAGCTCAATGCTTTTCTGCAAAAAGCAAGTTTAAAACTATTAGAAGACATGTTTGGGAAACGTATAAAGAAGATGTTGTAAAGTTCACCAGAACAGATAAAGGCAGAAATATATATAGAAGAAGAAAAGAAACTATAGAGCGAAGCTTCGCAGATTCAAAACAACTGCATGGGCTTCGCTATTGCCATATGCGTGGATTAGAAAATGTGCAAGAGCAGTGTCTGCTTACAGCAGCAGTGCAGAATATGAAAAAGATAGCTAGCCTGCTATCTTTACTGTTTTTTGATTTTCTAACTAAGAAGATAGTTGTTATTTTAAATTTATCCATAACTCAAAATGCTATCGCATAATTGCATGTAAAAAACCCAGTATAATAAAAAAATTATACTGGGTTTGTAAACAACCTGAAATAAAAAACTACTATCAAATATTTGATAGTAGTTTTTTATTACCCTTTAGTTTTAGGATTGAATAACAACGCCATAATATATCCAAAGAAAATTGCAGCAGTAATACCGCCCGCAGTACCCTTTATACCTCCTGTAAATGCTCCTATAATACCAACTTCATCTACTTCCTTCATTACACTTTTAGCTAAACTATACCCAAACCCAGGAAGAGGTATACTTCCACCTGCTTTTCCATATTTTATCACCACATCATATATATTTAATGCACCTAATATTACACCAGCAGTTACAAATAAAACTAGTATTCTAGCTGGAGTTAATTTAGTAGTGTCCATAAGTATTTGACCTATTATGCAAATTATCCCTCCAACTATAAAAGACATAATATAATTATTCATTTATTCACCCCCAAACTCTATTGAAACGGCATGAGCAATTCCTGGTATTGTTTCTCCTTGAAGCGGTGAAGTTGAACTTAAAAGTGCACCTGTGGAAACTAGTAGTATTCTTTTAAATTTTCCCTTTAGCATATTTTTTAGTAAGTACCCTGTTGCAACCACTGCAGAACATCCACAACCACTACCACCCGCGTTAGTTCCTTGGGTCTGCGCATCGAAAATTTCCTCACCACAGTCAATGTAATGACCCTTCATATCGTACTTATATTCTAGTAATAGTTTTTCTGTAAATTCTCTTCCTATAATGCCCAAATCTCCAGTAGCTATAATATCATAATCCGAAGGCTTTCGACCCGTGTCCATAAAATGTTGTTTAATAGTGTCTACAGCCGCTGGCGCCATTGCAACTCCCATATTATTCACATCAATTATTCCATAATCTTTGACCTTTCCAGTTGTAACATGGGTAACATATGGAAATTTACCTTTTTTTCCCAAAATCATTGCTCCTGCACCTGTAACGGTCCATTGCGCTGTTGGAGCTCTCTGACTTCCCATTTCCAGTGGCAATCTAAATTGCCTTTCAGCTGATGAGAAATGTGATGAAGTAGCTGCTATAACATAATTAGCCAGCCCACCCTCCATTATCATTGAAGCAACGCTTAAAGACTCTGCCATAGTTGAGCAAGCTCCATAAAGTCCTAGGAATGGTATATTCAAATCTCTAGCTGCAAAACATGAAGAAGATAACTGATTTAATAAATCACCTGCTAGTAGATAATTTATATCAACTTCTTTTAGTTTTGCTTTTTTTATGCCCTCTGATACAGCAGTATATAATAAACTAGTTTCAGCTTTTTCAAAGCTTTCAGTTCCATTAAGATCATCTTCTAAAATCCGGTCAAAATACTCTTTTAATGGTCCCTGCCCTTCCTTAGGCCCAACTATATTATATGTACTGATAATTCTAGGTTTACTTTCGATTTCTACTGTTTGAAGACCAATTCTTCTACCCATTTTAAATCACCACCTTAAAAAATAATATAAAATTCCTACAATTACAGATGACCCTATTCCATATACTAAAACGGGCCCTGCAATAGTAAACATTTTAGCTGCAACACCAAAAACAAAACCCTCTTTTTTAAATTCCATTGCTGGTGAAACGATTGAATTTGCAAACCCTGTAATTGGCACAACAGAACCTGCTCCTGCAAAATCACCTAGCTTATCATATACCCCTATGCCAGTAAGCACAGCTCCCAGAAAAACCATAACTATAGATACATATGTGCCTACCTCATCTTTAGGAATACCAATTCCAGAAAAAATGTCACTGATAAATTGTCCTATTACACATATTAAGCCTCCAACCCAAAAAGCATTAAAACAATGCAATCCTAAATTAGGTTTAGGGATGTTATTAGAATTAAGTTTATCAAATTTTTTTCTTATAGTTTTTTCTTCCACTTTCATGAAATGTCCTCCTTGTCGCTTTTAATAGTCACTACTAATCATTTATTATATTGTATTATGCAAATATAATATGCTAATTCTTTATGTTAGTATTTGCATTAATATTATTTTTAGTCAAAAAAAATAAGACGAATTTATAGATAAGGAACTTCAAAATTTAAAATTGAAGTTCCTTATTTATATCTCATCTTATACACTCACTTTTATTAGATCAACTTTTCCCTCATTATTTTCAAAACTTTTTTTTCTATTCTCGATACTTGTACCTGGCTAATCCCCATCATTTTTGCAACTTGAATTTGTGTATTATCTTTAAAATATCTGAGCATAATTATTTGCCTTGATTTTGCATCAAGTTTTCTAAGTGCTTCTTTAAGGGAAATTTTATCTAAAACCTGATTATCTTCTTCGTATTTTTCACTTAATTTATCTATTAATAGTACTGGGGCACCATCATCTTGGTGTATTGTATCAAATAAATACAGCATATTGCTAGCAGACTCTAATGCATATACTATATCCTCTTTTTCAATTTTTGAAAAAACCGACAGTTCATCAATAGTAGGCTCCCTCCCCAATTCTTTGGTTAGAGTATCTTTATCATAATGTAATTGTCTTGCAGTAATCTTAACGCTTCTACTTACTTTTATAATTCCATCATCTCTAAGAAATCTTTTAATCTCTCCCATTATCATAGGTACGGCATATGTAGAAAATTTCACATTATACTTAGTATCAAAATTATTAATTGCCTTTACTAAGCCAATACATCCAATTTGAAATATATCATCATACTCATATCCCCTATTAAGAAATTTTTTACTTATTGATGAAACTAATGGTAAATTCATTTCCACCAACGTATCTAATGCACCCGGTTCTTTATTTCTAGCCAATTGAATAAGTTGCATATTATCTTCATAAGTATAGTTTTCTTTTCTTACTATTTTTTGATCCATAATATTCCACCTAACTTAAAGGATTAAATATTTTTTTCATTATTATACTTGTTCCCCTACCTTTATCAGACTTTACTTCTAAACTGTCCATAAAAGTCTCCATTACAGTAAAACCCATACCTGACCTCTCTAAATCTGGGCGGGAAGTATATAATGGTTGCCTAGCGAGTTCTAAATTGTCAATTCCTTTTCCTACATCTTCTATTATCACTGTTAGTTCAGTTCCATTAATAATAGCTTCTATATTAATCATTTCCTCTTCATTATCATATCCATGAATAATTGCATTAGTAACTGCTTCTGATACTGCTGTTTTAACGTCGGTAATTTCTTCAATTGTAGGATCTAATTGTGAAGCGAATGCTGCTACTGCTACTCTTGCAAAACTTTCATTCTGCGATTTACTTAAAAATTCAATTTTAATTCTATTGTAACACATACTAATCCCCCCACTAAATGTTGTTTACAGCTTGTTCAACGTCATCATATGACATAATAATCTTAAACATTCCTGACAATTCAAATACTCTTTTTACTGAAGATTTAATGTTAGTTACGCATACTTTCCCATTTTTCATATGTAACTTTTTGTATCTTCCAATGACCACACCAATACCGGAGCTGTCCATGAACGTCACATCTTTGAAATCCATAATTAATTTATTGTAGCTATCTCGTTCTAAACGATCATCTATAATGTTCCTTACTTCTTCAGCACTATGATGGTCTAGTTCTCCAAACATGTAAACTATCAATTTGTCCTCGCTATTTTCAAAATTTAAATGCATTTTCTTCCCCCCAAATCATTTTAAATTAAAATATTTTTTCAGTATTGCCTAAATAATGTACCTTTATTCTATATTCTATAACTTACATGATTTTCCTTCTTTTTTTATGTAATATTTTTTCATTTTTTTATGTTATACCCATTTTTATTAGATACTACAGTAAAATATGAAAATAAAAAGAAGCAGGATGACTAAATACAAAGTCACTGCTTCTTTTTACTATATCTTTAGTGTTTATTATATATTTTACTAAAACTTACAGTTAAATCTTTTTTCCCATTCCTCAATAAGTGAAGGTCTAAAGTCTGGATGAGCAATATTTATGAGCGACCTTGCTCTATCTCTTAATGTTTTACCTTTTAGCTCCGCAATACCATATTCAGTAATTACGTATTGTATTTCGTTTCTCAAAGTTGTAACCGCTGCTCCTTCATCAAGCAAAGGCGTAATTCTTGAAATCTTTCCTTTGCTTGCTGTAGAAGGCATTGCAATGATAGATTTACCGTCCTTTGCCATACTTGCACCTCTAATAAAGTCAACCTGTCCACCTGTCCCACTAAACTGAGTTAATCCAATAGTTTCTGCATTTACCTGTCCCATAAAATCTACTTGAATAGCAGAATTTATACAGACCATTTTACTGTTTTTTGCAATTATAGCCGGATCATTTACATAATCTACAGAATACATTTCAACCATTGGATTATTATCAACAAAGTCATAAAGTCTTTTAGTTCCCATGAGGAAAGTTACTACTATTTTCCCTGGATGAAGTGTCTTAGCTTTATTTGTTATAACTCCTGTTTCAACAAGTTCAACTACTCCGTCTGAAATCATTTCCGAATGTATACCTAAGTCCTTTTTATCCTTTAAAAACAAAAGTACTGCATCTGGAATAGCTCCTATTCCAAGTTGAAGTGTGGAACCATCCTCAACTAAAGAAGCACAATACTCTCCAATAGCTTTCTCAATATCTCCAATTTTAGGAGGATTAAGCTCTATTATTTGATGACTTACTTCTACAATATAATCAATATCAGAAATATGTATAAAAGAGTCTCCCATAGTTCTTGGCATTTTATTATTTACTTCTGCAATTACCATTTTTGCACATTCCGTTGCAGTCTTTGTATAATCAACAGATACACCGAAACTACAATAACCGTGTTCATCTGGTGCTGAAACTTGAACAATTGCCACATCTATTGGCAGATAGCCCTTCTTAAATAGCTCAGGTATCTTAGAAAAAAAACAAGGTGTAAAATCTGCTCTTCCATCTCTAATGGCTTCTCTTGTAGGAGCACCTGCAAATAAAGCATTGTGCTTAAAATGTTTTTCCATTCCAGTATTAGTATACTCAGCTTTTCCCATAGGAACCATGTGTGCAATTTCAACATTTTCATAAGCCTTACAATTAGCTACCATTGCAGCTATAATCTCTGTTGGCTCTCCACAAGCATGTCCTGTAACTACCCTATTTCCGGACTTTATTTTCCCTGCCGCTTGCTGCGCCGTAATCACCTTTGATTTATAGATTTCTTCTAAGTTCATACCAATCACTCTCCTAAATTATAAATTTTTGTTTTGACTATATATTAAATATTTTAATATCATAGTTTCAGTTTTTAAGGAAACGTTGTTATAAATAAGGTTATAATATTTCTTAAAATTTGTATTAGCACATTTTTGTTAGTATTTCAATGGATTATTGTGATTTATTTCACAAATATTAGAAAGCGAATTTACAGAAATTTATAAACTCCTGCATAATATATATACTAATATTTATTGTTCTTCCTGCATTTTTTAAAGTTGTTCATTTTCACACCAATTCTAATTGGCTTATCTTTCCACTTATTATTCTTTTAGTATACACTAATTCTCTTAACTTGTATACCTAAATAAGGTTCTTTAATTATATCTATAACCATATTTCCCATGTATTTATTAAAATACATCAGTTTGAAACTTCATAACTCTTATTAGCCTTTTTTATTTTGTACAAAACTTAACAAAATAAAAAAGGCACTAAAACATAAAATAAATAGAAGCAGTATAATAAAATGTAAAATCACCTCGCTTCTATTCCTTTTATTCAAAAGTCTTTCTCTTGCTTATGCCTCCAATTCTTCATTTTCAAACAGCATAACATCAAATTTTGGTTTATTTCCTGATTGAATGATTATACAAAGTACAATGCCTGCTGCTAATCCCCAAGCTGCCCCTCTTGTTGCAACTACAGCAGCCATAACACCTGCAATACCTAGATCATTTGCTGTACGCGCCTTCAAAACTCCTACCCTTATAGAAACATACCCCTGTATTAGCATTGTAGATGCTAGTGCAATTCCTAAGATAGGTTTGCATAGGGAAACTATTGGTAAGAGTAAATATCCAGTAAGCGTACCGAATCTGAAGGAACCCGCTCCACCAAATATCGACTCCATAGACTCCTTGCCATGTTTATATCTTTCACAAATAACAACTTGCATTGCTGCCCATAGTGGTCCACACATTGTAAGATCTGGTCCTATTACAGACATTAGCATGTTACGAAGACCAAATATTATGTGAGATCTGTTCGGATTATAATCTATAAGTTCATCTGGTCGCTCCTTCTTACAGTCTCCTATTAACGCTTGAGATTGTATCATATCACCAAATAAAACTATATATGCAGAAATAACCATCGGTAGAGCATTTATAAACATTTTGACTGGAGGAAACCCTATATCTTTAGAAAAAAGGGTCCATTGTGTCCATAAAACTCCAAAAGCTGGTTTTGTTATACCCCATTCTACCTTAGGCCAAGCTGTTTCCCCAACTAAAGGCGCAAATATTATCGCAAGTGCTATAATTGGTAGTATGCCTAAATTAGATATTGCTTTTAAAATTTTATTTTTATTGCTAATACTTTTAAAATGATTTGAAAATAAAAGGTAGAAACCTAACCCTACACAAACAACAATAGAAATTGGAAATTGATCAAAACGAGCACCTTTTACAAATATAATATTTACAGCTGCAATACCAGCTCCAATTATAATGCCGGACTGCATAGCATTAGGAACAATGTGAACTATCTTCTTACCAAGTCCTGTAGCACCTAATAATAATGCTAAAGCTCCTAGACTCATTTCAAATGCAATTAATGCTTGTATTCTTTCAGGTCCTATGGCATAATCACTTACATAAAGAATGAGAAGTGGAATGGCTGGTGTAACCCACCCAGGCACAACTGGATCCCCTAAAAATACATGTGCACAATAAAATATACCATTTAACACAACAACTGCCATTGCTACTTCAAAAGGCATTCCTAAAAATTCCTGGAGCATTGGAATAGCTCCAAGACAAACCGCACACATCAGTAATCCTTGAATATAATCTGCCATTTGAAACTTATAGTGAATTCCAGGTATTCTTATCTTAAAAGGACCTGCAGGTATATATGGTTGTTCTTTCACAAACTCTTTTTTAATAGACATAAATTAACCTCCGATTTTATTTCCTACCACTTGTTCTGCCGTAATGACCTTTGATTTGTAAATATCTTCTAAGTTCATACCTATTACTATCCTAAATTATATTTTTTTTGTTTTGACTATATATTATCTAATTTAATATAGCTTTCACTTAGTGAGAAATCGTTACCAAAACCACTGTCATTTTAATATGTCTGAATGCATTTTTCTTAGTATTTCAATGAATTATTGTGATTATTTTCACAAATATTAGCAAAAAAATTTACAAATCCCTGTATAATACATATATCTTATTATTTAGTATATACTAAGTATCTTAACTTGTATACCTAAAAGAAATTCAGCATTTCATCTAAAAAAGCGCGACCCAAGAACATGAAAATAAATAGAATCAAGATAATTAAATACAAAATCACCCTGCTTCTATTCATTAATTTTTAGTAAAAATCTTTGGTATCATCAATAAGAATTTTTTAGAGTATAACTGTAATAACTTCATCCACAGGCTTTCTACGAGGGCTTTTATTTTCCTCTTCTAATGGTAATCCAATAGGGGTTAATGCCATTAATGAATATTCTTCTTTTTTAAAATTAAGCACATCTCCAATTTCTTTTGCAGCATAATTTGGACCTGTCATCCAGCATGTGCCATAGCCAAGACTCGCTGCTGCAAGTAATAAGTTTTCCATTGCGGCCGATGCTCCCTGTATTCCTGGTGCAGTATTAAAAAGTTCTTGTATATCATCTGCGCTTTCATTAATGGCCTTAAATTCTTCAAATCCTGTTGGTTTATAATTTCCAGCATATACTAGAATTAAGCAAGGAGCATTCCTAAATGCAATATGGTATTTTAAAGATTTAGTGAAAATTGCCTTAATATTTTCATCTACAATTTTAGATGCTATTTCTGAATTTTTATCTTCCACGACTTTTACAATTTCATTTATCTTTTCTTTATTTCTAATTATTACAAAGTGCCAATTCTGAACATTTTTACCCGATGGAGCGTGAATAGCCGCTTTAATAATCTCCTCTAAATCAATCATAGGAATAACTTCGTCCTTAAATTTTCGTATACTGTGTCTTTTATAAATAAAATCTAAATTCGACATGGAATACCTCCTAATTTTATATTGTATATCATATACTATAAAGAGAGAGGTTTAACCCTCTCTCCTTATATTTTAATACAAATTCTTATAAACGTCTCTAATTTCATCTCTGCTTAAAGGCACATAATTATTAGCTAAAAGTCTTGCCTGACCTACAATAACGCTATCCGCAAAGCCTTCAATATCTTCTACCTTCATACCGTAGTCTTTCAAAGGTTTTCTAGTTAATAATTTATCAAGTATGCTGGCAAGTGCTGCAAATACATCATCTTCACCATTTACATTTAAAATATCTGCAAGTATTTTTTTAATATCTTTAATTTTACCATTTGGATTTTTCTTATTATAAGTTCTAAATACTTCAACAAACATCTGGTAGTTTGCTTCTCCATGAGGAACGTGGTAAGTTCCACCAAGTGGATAAGAAAGTGCATGAACAGCACCAACTCCTGTGTTTCCAAAAGCAATACCAGCATAGTTACTACCTATTACAAAATCTTCAATTATTTCTTTTCTGTATTCTTCACCTTTTTCAATTATTTGAACGTATCCTTTTAAAATCAATTCCATTGCTTTAACACTAAATAATTCTGTGTATGGATTAGATTTTGGAGATACATAGGACTCAATAGCATGAATCAACGCATCAATTGAACTAGCAACAAAAAATCTGTATGGTAGTCCTTTAACTAGTTCTGGAATAAGTACTGCATGATCAGCTAATAATTCATCTGTAGCAAGGCCCATTTTTGTATGTTTAGCTTTAATTTCAGCTATAGATAAATTTGTAACTTCTGAACCCGTTCCAGCAGTTGTAGGAACTATTATAAGCTCTTTATCCTTTATAAGTGGAACTTTTTTCTCAAATAAATCTAATGCTGTATTATCACCTTTTATTACAAGAAGCTTTGCTATGTCAATAACACTACCGCCACCAACAGCAAAAATCCTTTTAAAAGTTTTCCCCTTAATAGTAGCGAGAACTGCATCAATTATTTCATCTGAAGGTTCTCCAACTCCATATTTTTCTAGGAAAACTACTTCAGCGTTAAGATTTAGGCTTCCGAAAAAAGGATTATATATAAATTCATTTGATAATACAAAATCTCCTTCACCGATATTAAAGGTTTCAGCAAAATCCTTTGCTGTATCAAACTTATGAATTTGTGACTTAATTGAAAATAATTTCATTATTTTACCTCCTATTTAATTTAATTTAATTTAGGAAATTAGGTTTCAACATAAATTGAAACCTAATAACTCTATATTATTTTGACCAAATTTCCTCTATAGTTGGAACCTTAGCATCCTTATTGAAATATCCTATTCTTGATATATTTATTAAGTGGTAATACGTAAAGTTTTCAGATATTGAATTATTTCCCCAAGATCCACAGCCAAGAGTTGTAGATGGATTGAATCCATTATTGAAACTTCCACCCGCTCCTGTTGATGATGTTTGATTAACAACTAATCTACTTATAGGTAATTCTTTTCCTGCATATTCAATATGATCATTATCATTTGAATGAACCGCTGTAGTATGACCTGCGCCTTCATATAAAAGGTTAGTTTTAGCTAGTTCTACTGCTTCTTCAAAAGTATTGTAAGTCATTGTGATCATAAATGGGAACATTTTTTCCTTGTTAAGTACATCTAGTGATCCTATTCCTTTAGTTTTTAGTATAACTACTTTAGTATCTTCAGGAACCACAACTCCTGCCATATCAGCAATAAATTGAACTGATTGACCAACAAGTTTGCCATTTATACTTCCACCTGGGAACATAACCTTTCTAAACTTATCAATTGTTGCTTCATCTTCAATGTAGTATGCACCATTATCAACAAATGCCTTCATTATTTCAGAATGTTTTTCAACTGGAGCAATAATTGATTGTTCTCCAGAACAGATGATACCATTATCAAACTTTCTTCCTGCTATAATATCTTTAGCGGCTTTATCAAAATCATAATCTCTATCAATAATAACTTGAACATTTCCTGCTCCTACTCCGAATGCTGGTTTTCCGCTTGCGTAAGCAGCCCTTACCATTCCCATTCCGCCAGTAGCTACAACTGTATCAGCAGCTGCCATTAATTCTCCAGTTAATTCAACAGATGGTTCTGATATTATTTGAATTAAATTTTCTGGTGCTCCTAGTTTCCTTAATTCATCATTCATTAGTTTAACAGCATGTGCTGAGCAATCCTTAGATCTTGGGTGTGGAGCAACAATAATTGCATTTCTTCCTTTTAATGCAAACATGGCATTACACATAGGTGTAACTATTGGATTTGTAGTTGGTGTAATAGAAGCTATAACTCCCTTTGGCTTAGCAACTAGTACTATTCCTTCTTTTCCTTCTTCTGCTCCAATGATATCTACAGATTTTTTACCTTTTAAACTGTTCCATATAGTCTTTGACTTACCCATGTTCTTAGCTACCTTATCTTCATAAACTCCCATTCTTGTTTCAGTTACCGCTTCTTTTGCAAGTATTTCAGCATTATCAAATATAACCTTACCAATAACTCTAACTAAATCATCCACCTGTTCTTGATTATAATTTGCAATACCTGCTTGAGCTGTCTTTGCCTTAATCATCATTTCATTTATATATGCCTTGTTATCCATTTTATCTTCCTCCTATTTGTTTTATATTGTTTTATATATTTATATTTTTTTTTATATTAACTTACTATTAGATTATCATATTATTTAACGAAAATACATTTTATAATTCTTTATTCATCTTCATTGTACCTGTTTCCATAAACCTTACATGCCAGGATAGCGCATCACATAACACATGAGGGGTATGCTTTCCAGCACAACATTCTGCTTTCTCCAAGTATTCCAAAAGTTGTGGCCTATAGTCCGGATGAGCACAATTATTAATAATCGCAACTGCCCTTTCCTTTGGGCTCTTACCTCTTAAATCTGCGGTGCCTTGTTCAGTAACAATTACCATAACATTGTGTTCTGTATGATCTACATGCGAAACTATTGGAACTATTGAAGATATATCTCCACCCTTGGCTATAGATTCTGTTGTAAATATGGTTAAAGAAGCATTTCCTGCAAAATCTCCAGAGCCACCTATTCCATTCATCATCTTTGTACCCATAACATGAGTTGAATTAACATTACCATATATATCAACCTCTAAAGCTGTATTCATAGCAATAACTCCAAGCCTTCGAATAACTTCTGGATTATTACTTATTTCCTGAGGCCTCAATACAATTTTATCTTTTAAACTGCCAACGTCACGTCTAAAAGCTTCCATTCCAGTTGGTGAAGGGCTTAATGCTGTAGCTGAAACCATTTCTGCTTTGCCACATCTTATAAGATCAAGCATAGAATCCTGTATTACCTCTGTATAGCAGGTAAGCTTTTTCAAATTAGTTTCACAAAGTCCTGCAAGCACTGCATTCGCTACATTCCCAACTCCTGATTGCAAAGGTAATAAATTTTCTGGGAGCCTTCCTTCTTTAACTTCATTTTCAAGAAAATTTATTAAGTTTTTTGAAATTGCTTTAGAAGTTTCATCAATAGGTTTTAACGCTCTTGTTTTATCAGATGTATTTGTCATCACAACTGCAGCAATTTTTTCAAGTTTACAAGGTATATAAGTTGTTCCAATCCTATCTCCCGGATGTGTTATTGGAATTGGCTTCCTGAAGGGAGGATTTTCTAACGTATAAATATCTGCAATACCTTCTAATGACAATGGCTGATTTTCATTAACTTCAATAATAACCATATCTGCATTTTCCACATAAGTAGCTGCATTCCCCACTGCTGTTGTAGGGATTATGTTGCCTTCTTCCGTAATTGCCAAAGCTTCTATAATTGCAACATTAACTTTAGGTAAAAATCCATAATTTACAAATTGAGGCATACAGCTTAAATTCATATCAATATACTCTGTAAGCCCTTTATTAATGCAGTTTCTTAAATTGCTGTTAGTTTGATAGGGCATTCTTTTTGAAATTATACCCGCCTCAGTCCAAGCTCCATCTATTTCTGCACCAACAGACGCACCTGTATACAATGTGAGTTTCATTTTTTCGCCAGTACTTTTAACTCTTTGCGCAAGAGCTAAAGGAACATCCTTAGGATAACCTGATGGAGTAAACCCACTTACTCCAACTACCATTCCATCTTTTATTAGACCCGCTGCTTCCTGCGCAGAAACTACTTTTTTCATAACTTCTTGACTTCTTATTCTTGCATTTTCCAAAATTACACCTCCAGTTTATATTAACTGTAAAAGATTATCTTAAGTATTTAGTTAGTAACTACTTGAGAAATCTCTGAAGCTCGCTTAGATTTAAATGCAATATACGAGCTCACAATAATAAATCCAATTCCTATAACTATATTTAATTCAAGCTTCTCTCCAAGTATCATTACAGCAAGCATAGTAGCTAAAGCAGGCTTTATTAAAAATACTAAGGATGCTGTAACTGCTGATGTTAACCTTATTGCTCCAAGGTAGAATACATATCCAAGTGCCTTTATAAATAGGCCCATGTACACGAGTACTAAACCTGCATTACCATCAATTCCTTTGAATATAGGTCTTCCTGTAGCTAAAAGTATTATTAATACAAAGAATGCTCCAATATAGAATGCTATACAGTTAAATACATAACCACCGTATTGATTTATTCTAATTTTGCTAATTACTGTAAATAGCGACCAGGCTATAGCTGCACCTAATGCAAGTGTTATTCCTAACAAATTAGAAGATTCACCATTCATTCCTGCTACCATTTTTGATGGATTGAAAATTATAATAACACCTAAAATACCTACCAAAAGAGATATTAATGTTGCTTTATTAATTTTTTCTTTTAAAATTAAATAAGCAAAGGGTACTGTAAATATCGCATTTGAACTAAATATAACCGCTGAAGTTGAAGCTAGAGTATATTTACCTGCAAATGATAACAGCGCCATTGAGATGGGTATACATAGTGCACCATTTAATGCAAAGTAGCCAACATCATTTATACCAAGCTTTAACTTCTTAGTTTTAATATCTTTTATTGCAAATGGAGTTAATAGTATTGCGCCGATTGTGAATATTAGAAATGTAATTTGAAATGAATCCATTCCATTTTTTACTAGCATTTTATTTGCAATTTCCTGAGTGCTGTATAGTAGAGCAGTTAGAATAATATACACATAACCTTTCCTCATTTGTTTCCCCCTATAATTTGCATTTAATTTTGGAATTTGGCTTTAAATCTCTTTTCCCATTCTTGCATAAGTGAAGGTCTAAAGTCTGGATGAGAAATATTTATGAGAGACCTTGCTCTATCTCTTAATGTTTTACCTTTTAGCTCTGCAATACCATACTCAGTAACTACGTATTGCACTTCGTTTCTCAAAGTTGTAACCGCTGCTCCTTCATCAAGCATTGGTTTAATTCTGGAAATCTTTCCTTTGCTTGCTGTAGACGGCATGGCAATAATAGATTTTCCATCCTTTGCCATAGCTGCACCTCTAATAAAATCAACTTGTCCACCAGTTCCACTAAACTGAGTTAAACCTATAGTTTCTGCATTGACCTGCCCCATAAGATCTACTTGAATAGCAGAATTTATACAAACCATTTTATTATTTTTTGAAATTATAACCGGATCATTTACATAATCTACAGAATACATTTCAACCATTGGATTATTATCAACAAAGTCATAAAGTCTTTTGGTTCCCATAAGGAAAGTTACTACTATTTTCCCTGGATGAATTGTCTTAGCCTGATTTGTTACAACTCCTGTTTCAACAAGTTCAACTACTCCGTCTGAAATCATTTCCGAATGTATGCCTAAGTCTTTTTTGTCTTTTAAAAATAAAAGTACTGCATCTGGAATAGCTCCTATTCCAAGTTGAAGTGTGGAACCATCCTCAACTAAAGAAGCACAATACTCTCCAATAGCTTTCTCAACATCTCCAATTTTAGGAGGATTAAGCTCTATTATTTGATGACTTACTTCTACAATATAATCAATATCAGAAATATGTATAAAAGAGTCTCCCATAGTTCTTGGCATTTTATTATTTACTTCTGCAATTACCCTTTTTGCACATTCCGTTGCAGTCTTTGTATAATCAATAGATACACCGAAACTACAACAACCGTGCTCATCTGGTGCTGAAACTTGAACAATTGCCACATCTATTGGTAGATAACCATTTTTAAATAGATCAGGTACCTTAGAAAAAAAACATGGTGTAAAATCTGCTCTTCCTGAGCTTACTGACTCCCTTGTAGTTCCCCCTACAAATAATGAGTTATGTCTAAAGTGTTTTTCCATGCCTGGCTTTGCATATTCACTTTTACTCATTGCCACCATATGTACGATTTCAACATTTTCATAAGCCTTACTATTAGCTACCATTGCAGATATAACATCTGTTGGCTCTCCGCAAGCATGTCCTGTAACTACCCTATTTCCTGACTTTATTTTCCCTGCTGCTTGCTCCGCCGTAATAACCTTTGATTTATAAATTTCTTCTAAGTTCATAATTATCACTCTCCCCAATTACAAAACTTTGATTTTGTCTATAATATTAAGCAATTTTCTGTTATCGTTTTCACAAGTTATATATACTTTTTCATATTTAGCTTCAAGATTTTGGTGACTCGCACAAGCACTGGTACATCCACATAAAATAACAACCACATCATAAATAATCCCGTGTTTTGCCGTTTCAATACTGTGCGCTTTGCCAATATATTTCTTTAATTTTGACACTACCCCTGGCCTATCATAAGTTGGATTACATCCTCCACAATATTTAATACCAATTTTCATTAATTCCCTCTATTACCCTTACTTAAAAATTTTCTAGCTTGTTCTAATAACTCTTCGCTTACTTCATTTTTAAGTATTACCTTTTTAATGCTAGGAATTGCTTCTTTAAGTGCAACTTCAACCACATCTTCAATGGTAAATTTTGCAGATAAACATCCCTTACATTGCCCCAAAAGCTTAACCTCAACTATTCCATCGTCGAAGCTAACAAGTTCAATATTTCCATAGTGATCTTTTAGCTTTGGTCTGACATTCATCTCAAGGATTTTTTCAATTTCAGCAAACATTACGTCACTCCATTCTTTTAAATATATGCGGGGTGGGTTACCCCTTATATATTTAAGGTTTTCATATTATGAAAAATGTATTTTATAAATAATTTATTCTTTTATTCTAGCTATCACTTTTGCTAAGGCCTTTTTATGGGCTAAATTGCTTTGTCTTGCTATCATTATTCTTTGAGCCTGTGGTGAACCTGCACCATGCATTGATTCTGTTCTGTAACCAACTGCCGCGGTTCCAAGTGCTAAGTTTTCTATTAATCTTAATATTCTCATTCTATTTTCAGTTGAAACAGATGCAACACCTTTTAAATATTTTTCAAGATAAGGTCCGGTTATTGGATCTTTAAAATCTTTATCTGCAGGCATAGTTACCATTAATCCTCCAGCGATATCTTCAGCAAGTCTTACTATTTCATATGGGAATCTTGTAACATTTTGCTTACATACATTAGCAAGTAACAAATCTATTATATAATTACCTGATTCAGTTTTATGACCTTCTGCAGAACATGCAATTCCACAAGCGTATAGTGTTTCATTTAGGTGAGTCATTTCTATTAATTTATCTTTAATATGTGATACTCTATTAGTTCCATTATAATCTGCTGCAAGTGCCGTAGCGCCAATAAGCACATCACCTACGCCAACTTTACATCCGCCATAACTTTGTCTATGGTATCCTGCAAATCTTTCAACAAGCATACCTGCAAATTCTGTTTCTCCATTTAAGAATATTCGTTCATTTGGTACGAATACATCATCAAAGATAGTTAAAGCTTCTACTCCACCATAATTATAATTTCCAACATCGATATCTGCGCCTTCTTCACTTTTTCTTGTATCGCAGGATTGACGTCCAAGAATCATAATAATGCCTTCTGTGTTTGTTGGCACTGAAAATGATACTGCATAGTCCTTATCCTCTGGTCTCATAGCAATAGTTGGCATAACTAAAACTTCGTGAGAATTACATATACCAGTTTGATGAGCCTTTGCCCCTCTGACTACAATACCATCAGGTCTTCTTTCAACTACCCTAAGATACATATCTGGATCTTCTTGTTTTGATATTGATAGACCTCTATCTCCTTTTGGATCTGTCATTGCTCCATCTACTATTAAATCATTTTCGTGAATATATTTTAAAAACTTTTTAAATCTTTCATGATACTCCGTTCCACAAGCTTTATCTATTTCATAAGTAGTACTATATTCAGAGTTAAATGCATCCATGCCAACACATCTTTGGAAGCATGAAGCGGTTTTTTGTCCACATAATCTTTGCATTTTAACTTTTTTAACTAGATCCTCTGTGCTTTGATGTATATTAGCAAATCTGTTAATTTTTTCACCTGTAATTATTGAAGTAGATGTCAATAAATCTTCATATTCAGGCATTTGTGCCAAATCATAAGTCATTTTAACTGAATTCATTGAAGGCCTAATTATAGGGTTATCTACTACATTTTCTACTTTTTCTCCAAACATATAAACTTTTAAATTCAATTCTCTAAGACTTTCTACGTATTGTTCGCCAGTCATTAATCCCATTAAAACCATTCCCCTCACATGTGTATTTTATGTAACTTTACATTTACATATGTAGCAATACCTGTGCCAAAGTTACAAATATGTGATATGTTTTCTTAAATACTATTATATTAATGTATTTTAATGAATTATTGTGATTGTTTTCACAGATATATTTATAAAAAAAATAATATATCTGTGAAAACAATCACAAATATATTATTTTTTATTAATATCTGTTGCATAAAGGCAACAGATATTAGAAACTCAACCGACAGAATTCTATAAACTCGTGCATAATATATGAGATTTAGAAGGTAATTACTTGTTTTTGCATTTTTGCAACACGTTTCATTTTTGCAACGCTTCTTTTCCAAAATATTTTTTACGCTTTCTAACAAAAGTAGAGGCATCAATTCCAAGTATTTTTGCAGCACCCCTGACATTACCAGCATTATCAAACGCTTGGCTAATAAGTTTAGCTTCAACTTTTCCAACTGCCTCTTTTAAATTACATGCATCCCCGCATTCAATATTTCTCTCCATAACATTCGAAGAGGTTTTAATCGACAAATCACTTTGGAATATTTTATCACTACTACTCATCACTATAACCCTTTCTACAATATTTTTAAGTTCACGGACATTACCCGGCCAACTGTAATTATAAAGTGTATTCATCGCCTCAATCGTGAAAGTTTTCTCAAAGTTATATTTTTTATTTAATTGAGATAAGAAATGTTGGACTAAAGGAACAATATCCTCTTTCCTATCCCTTAGTGGTGGGATAGTAAGAGGGACCACATTTAAACGATAATATAAATCTGATCTAAATGATTTCTCTTTAGTCATATCTTCTAAGTTCCTATTAGTAGCTGCTAATACTCTTACATCAATTTTAATTGATTTAACCGACCCCACTCTTTCCACTTCGCCCTCTTGGAGTACATTAAGTAGCTTAACTTGTATATTCAAAGGAAGTTCTCCAATTTCATCCAAAAAAACTGTCCCTCCATCTGCTACTTCAAAAAGTCCCATTTTGCCTTCCTTATTAGCCCCAGTGAACGCCCCTTTTACATATCCAAAGAGCTCAGATTCTATAAGATTTTGAGGGATTGCTCCACAATTAATTTTTATAAAATTTTTATTCTGTCTCGTACTATTTTTATGTAAAAACTTAGCGATTTCTTCCTTTCCAACTCCAGTTTCTCCTAATATTAAAACAGTAGTATCCACACTAGCTACTCTTTTAGCAACCTCCAATAAATCTATCATCGCTTTATCCTTAGCAACCATATCTGACAAATTTAAATATTGAATTCTCATAGTTTCTATCTCTGAATAATACTTTTCTGTAAGCTTCCTATTTTTAGTTAGCTGTTCTTCTAATTCGTATAATTCCGTTATATCTCGTACATTTGTAACCACCATGCTTATATTACCCTTATCATCAAATATAGGATTACTAGAAACCAATACTTTTTTACCAGTACTAAATTCCTGCTCAATGGTATTAGATTTTCTATTTTTTAATACCATAAGAGTAGCTGATTTAGATATGTATCCCTCTTTTTCAAGTTCATACATATTCCTATTAATCATACCTTTTCTTTGTATACCTGTTATGGTTTCATAAGATTTATTAATCTTTAACGTATTAGCTTTACCATCGGTTATGTAAATACCATCAAATGACGATTCAATAATTGCATCTAATTCTGTGCAATTAAGGATTGCATTGCCACATTCTTCCGTACAATTTAATCTTTGCTTTAGCTCACTTATTTTTTCTGATTGATTATCAAAACCTCGCTTTAACATATTATTCACACTAAAACAGCCAACAAATTTACCAACTGAATTTTCAACTCCCAAATAACTTTCCTTCGCATCAACATAATCCTGTATTTTATCATCCTCATTGATAATATTTTCTTTACCACGTGAAAGATATTTAATACATATATTAGGGCTTGTACCCTCAATAAAATTCTTAATTATGTCATTTTTCGTTATAACACCAACCAAAATTTCTTTTTCATCTAATATAGGTATAACTTCAACTTCATTATTACTAAATAACTGCGACGCCTCATAAAAAGTATTATTTTCTTTAAGTATGAAATCACATTTTATCATAACATCCCTTACTTTCATAAAAACACCTCTCAATCTATAAAAAATTAAGCTATTCATTATTTATAGATTACATAGCTTAATTTTATTATATCAGAAAAAGCATAATTTAATGTGACTATTCAACTACTGTTTTAAGTAAAACGTATATATGTTATGCCATTCTTTCAATTATAGATTATCTTAATACTAAAACCTCAGCTTTTCCCTTTATAACTATTTCGTCTTGTTCATTTAGACAAAATGTGTCAAGTAATAGTATTTTCTTTTTTTCATTTATTTCAGTTATAATAGCCTTCGCTTTGATTGTATCCCCAATTCTTACTGGTTTTAAAAACTCGAAGCTCTGCCTTAAATATATATTACCGCCTCCAGGTAATTTTGTTCCAAGCAAAGCTGAAATCATTCCTCCAACTAATTGTCCATGAACGATTCTACCCTTAAAAAATGATTTTTTAGCTTTTTCCTCATCCATATGCACATAATTATAATCTCCAGTAATTCTTGCATAAGATTCTACTTCAGCCTCTGTAAATCTCTTTATATACTCCTCGCTTTGACCTACATAAAAACTTTTAAAATCTGCCATTTTCTCCCCCCCCATTGCAAAATAGGATTTAAATCATTCCCTTTGTATTAAGGGAGCACCACCTAACTAATTCGCTTATTATTAAACTTCCATCCCATGGAGAATCATAGAAATTCATGTATCCAATTTTCACAACTCTATCTACTCCAAAAGTCGTCACTCTATCTGCAAACTCTAAAGTCTTATTACTATTCTTTGAGGCTATCCCAATGGTTTGTATGTTTTTAGTAATTAAAGGGCATACATCCAATATATCATCCACCTCTTTTATAAATATAGTTCGTCCTGTAATTGCTTCTTCAAGCTTTACTTCACTATCAATTAGTATTGTATATTGAAGTCCCTTACTCATATAAGTAAGCTTATTGATACTTAGTAGATATTCACCTCTTTTATTAATTATTTTAGCAGCTATAGCCTCCTCTAAATCTAAATTAGTATATCTTTTAGTAATCTTCTCAAATTTCCGACTTAATATTTTCGCTATTTCTTCTACAGTTAGTTTACTTTTCTCTAAAAACAATACCTGAGGTGAAGAACATGATTTTTGATTAAATGCAATTATATCTGTAACCAGATTTTCTAAGTATTCTTCAAAGTCATCACTTTCAATAGCTGATCTATCAAAAACTGCAAAAGAATACTTAGGCCCAAAAATTAAATCCTTACAAGTAGTTTTTTTAGGTAAAAGAGAAATAGCATCTACTGCTGTTTTATTACCCCAAACTATTCGTGCATCGGCTTTTAAAGACATTTGAGAATTAAGATACTTATCGCCACTATTAAAATAAACAAGGGCAATATTTTTCAATATAATCTTAGAAGAATAAGTTTCCCCGCCATACTCAACCTCAATATTGTCCAAAAGTTTTAATAGTTCATATACTGTACTGACACTTTCTTTAGATACTCTTAGGATATTACTATTTTTGCATATTATACTCTGAATCACTGAATAGATACCTAGGGTAGGTACATTCCCAGCCATCCAATGACACACTAAACCCTTTGGCTGTGCTTTGATGTATTTTTCATTCTCTACCTGCACAAAATTATTTAGATATTCAATATTTGATAAGTTAAGTTTTAACTGTTTTTCCATATTTATTTTCTTTAAATAAAAACATAAGAACGGAACCCCTTCCATTCTTAATATTTCTCTGTTTATTGCAATTCTCTTGCTATATTCATTTATAATAAGTATTATAACTTGCACCGGAAATTCATGAAGTTTATTGAAATTCTTATTTAAGCAAGTTTCTAATTCATGAAAGTCCTCAAATTTTAGTCCCTTTTCATAAAACTCTCCATTTAGCTCGTAACAATTTATCATTTACCTACCTCCCTTTCTGCAAATGTATCTCCACAGCCTCTAATTTCAGCCTTGTCTACTCGTGACTTAAATCTAAAATACTTGCCTCGTCTACCACAAGGGCAATCATCCACGCCTATAAATTTCCCAATATCCTCAGTAAGAATAGCCTGCGATGGATAGCTAGAGCCCAAAACACTCATAACCTCTATAAGCCCTTCTTCACCAAAATTCACTTCTTCTAAAGTCTGTATATCCCTTATAATAACCTCTGCAAAATTTGGTACATGCTTATGCCCACACTGGCAATCAATAAAAACTACTCCTAACTGTTCCACCATTCCATAAAAGTCTATAATATTATCTTTACTTGTGTTAAATATCTGCGCAGCAGTCTCTGAAAACACTTCCTTTTCCACCTTTTCAGAAATAAGTTTTTTCCAACCTCCGCTATGTAACAGCTTTAACTTTGGCATGTCTAATTTTATTCCTTCCTGCTTTAATACTTTTAAAAATTTCGACCACACTATATAAGTAAATCCATAAACTAAAACTTCCTCATCTTTATATTTTCTTTCAAAGTCGCGAAGCCTATCTATATTTAATTTAAGTTCCCCTTCTTCTTTATCCATAATATAAAACATCTTGCTCGCAAAAGTGCTTACCCCTCTAATAGCAGCACCACGTGCAGTCATTCCATTCCCTCTTTTATTACTGTCTGCGTTATCTATAATAAGCATCGGTCTTCGCATTCTTCCTAAAAAACTTGTTAACGTACTTATTAAAGCTTGCGTTTGTCTTATTGAAGTCTTTTTATCCAAATATATTTTACTAGGAACTCCTGTGGTGGTAGCACTAGATTGTAACACCCTAACTACTTGCTCCTCCTTACATATTCTGAGATGGAAAGATTTAAACATATTTACAGGGATATATGGTACCTGTTCTAACGTTTTAATTTTATTAATGTCTACATTTAATTTATTATACATAGCTTTTATACTTAAATTTTCCTTATTGTGTTCTAATTGAGGTAACATAATATTTAAAAGCAACTTTTCCTTTTTTTTCAGCTCTATATTAAACTGCGCTCCAAGCACTAGTTCATCTATTAATTCTAAATCCTCCACTTACTTCACCCTCTTACTATTTCTTTTACTTAAGCTCCTTGAGCTTTTTTATTAAAATTTTGCCAGAAGAATTTTTGGGAAGTTCTTTTAAAAATTCTATATACCTTGGAGTTTTATATGATGGTAACTGATTTTTACAAAAGTCTAATATATATTTAAAATCCATATAGTGGTTATCTTCTGTTAATACTACAAAGGCTTTTATTGATTCTCCTAAAATATCATCTTCCACTCCAATAACTGCACATTCCACTACCTCTGTAATTTGTAATATTATGGCTTCTATTTCCTTAGGGCTTATTCTAATCCCACCACTTTTAATAATATTTTTTTCTCTTGAAACTATATATATATACCCGTCATCATCAACTTTTGCTATATCCCCCGTGTATAAGTATCCTTTCTTTAGAACTTTATCCGTTTCTTCCTTATCATTAAAATATCCCTTCATTATGTTTCCACCCTTGGCAACAACCTCACCCGTTTCTCCAGATTTCACTCGCTTTCCTTCACTATTTAAAACCAAAAGCACCGTTCCTTTAATTCCACGTCCTATGGAATTCATCTTTTCATTAATTAAATATGACGGTAAATATGATAACCTTGCCGTAGCCTCAGTCTGACCATACATTATAAAAATTTCTACTCCTTTTAGAATACCTATAAGCTGTTTAATAAAATTCTCTGAGAGCTTTCCCCCAGCTTGAGTTATGTACCTTAAGGTTGGAAGTTTAGTATTCTTTATATCAGTCATTCTAAGCAGTATTTGATAAGTGCTAGGGACCCCTGAAAAACCTGTGCAACTATACTTATTTATATCCTCAACAACTGTTTGCGGAAACATAAATTTATTGTTAATTACAAGGCTTCCCCCTACCCTAAAGTGTGTATGCAAAATTGAAGTCCCATAGCAATAATAAAAAGGAAGTACTGTTTCCACTCTATCTCGCTCTGTAAGTTTCAGGTATTCTATTATAGAATTTGTATTATACATCAGATTATAATGAGTAAGCATTACCCCTTTAGGATTTCCTGTGGAACCGGAAGTAAAAAGTATTACAGCCACATCTTCTTGTATATCTATATCCTCACTATAATTGTTTTCATGTGCATAAGTAAAATTACATTCAATGATATCTGTATAAATTTCAACGTCTTCACGAACCAATTGCTTTATTTTTTCAATAAATTTATTTTGAGTGAAAATCAGCTTAATATCTAGAGAGTCTACAATATACTTTATCTCATTGCTACTTAAAGCTGGGTTAATAGGAACACAAATAGCTCCACTTTTAATTATTCCAAAATAATTTTCAATGAAAAAATCAGAATTTTCTGAAACCAGAAGTACAGCATCCTTTTTAAAAAATTTCTTGCTTTTTATAAAAGAAGCTTTTTTTTTACATTTTTAAAAATTTCCTCATAACTTATTTTATCTTTAAAAATTACAGAAGTTTTATCCAGTTTTGATGAAAACTCAAAAACATAATCTGTAAATGTCATATCTGAACACCATATTTTTCAACTATCTTCTTAATATCACCTATGGTATACATTCTGGAGATATCCACTACATCTAAAGCTATATCAAAAACTTCCTCTAAACTTGTTATAAGTTCTACATGGCCTAAAGAATCCCAAGATTCTATTTCATCTGGTCCAAAATCATCATTTGTGTCCTCTACTTTTTTGAAATCAAATAAATCACATAACACCTTGTTTAGTTTTTCCAAATTGCTCACAATAATTCCTCCTAAATATTAATAATTTATTTTATATACAGCAAGATATATGCCAACTTTTCCATCAAAAAAAGATTATACTTCCCCAAGTATAATCTTTTTTTCTTCTTCACTAAAGTGAAAATAATCATATAAATAATTTTCATCTTTACCCTTAAAATCTATAATAATTGGGATGCATAATTTCATTAAATTATTTGGGTAATACTCATAAGCATCTTCACCTAGTTTTTTTGCAAAGGTCTTAAAATAGAATTCATAGATTTTACTATTTAATAGATATAATAAAAAATCATAGGTAAACGGAACATTTTCTTTTAATATCAATGCATATACATCCGCACTAAAATAACTTCCCTTGTCAAGAGCAAATCTATTACTGCTTGCCTTAAATGGAAAAACTATTTTTTCGCCTTCAAATATGTTTTGATCTCTACCCCATTGAAGTTCATACCATTTTCTAATACCCCTTTGGCATTCTCTTCTTTTTAGTAGCTTTTCCTTCTGCAATTCAATATAGGCTATAGCATTATTATAATCATGCGTGTTATGGATTAAATCTGAATATATTATGTAACTATCTTGTCTTGAAACTTCATTTTTTTCTATGTAACTACTCTTAATCCAAGGTTTTATTATATTTTTTTCAATATTTCTCCTTAGAGCAATATCATTGGTTACTACAAACGCTTTGTCACACCCAGTTATTACTCCCTGATAACTATTACAAATATTACTTAAGTGAGTAAAACTTCTTTGCTCTATTTTATTTATTATATTTCTATCCTTTTCATCTATTAGAATCCAACCCTTGTCATTTAATTGACTTTTATTAAGAAGAAAACTATTAAATTCATTCCCACTTTTTAAAAATACACTGTTATAAAATTCTTTTTTATGTTTGTTTTTTACATTAGAAGGTTTTATAATTTCAATTTTACTATCATCATTTTGACAATTCGTTATACACATTATTACAGGATCTATCCCTACGTTTTTAAATGGTCTTCTCCCGTAAAAATCTATAATTTTGTCTATCGTGCATAGTTTTTTTAAAACCTTCCTTAAATCCTCTCCACTAGGTGATTCTAAAAAGTACCTCGAAGTAATAAAAGTCAGCTTTCCCTTCTCGTTTAAGTCTTCTAATGCTTTTTTGAAAAAACAATAGGATAGATCTCCTTTATCTCTATACACTTCTTTATATCGAATTTTTAAATAAGCTGCGTATTCATTATCTATAGATTTTTTACCCACATAGGGTGGATTTCCTATGAACACGTCATATTTATGTTCACTTTCATATAATAAAAAATCCTTGTTAACAACATTACTGGCTATGCTCCCCTGACTTAAATCATATAAATCTATAATCAGGATTTTCACAGCTATATCATCAATATCAAAGCCATACAAATTATGTGTTATTATATGTTCATCAATGCATTGAACATTTAAATTCAACCCATTTTTCTCATTTATTAGGTTTAAATTATCCTTATATAAATTTCTAAGAAATTTAAAACAGCAAATTAATATATTGCCAGTTCCACAAGATGGATCCACAATTTTTATGTACGGATTCTTTATTATCTGTTCTGCTTTTATGGTGTTTTCTATCATATAAGAAGTTATAGGTTCTGGAGTGTATACTGTGCCTTTTTCTTTATTATTTTTAATAAACTCATAATAAACTTCACCAAAACTTTTTCGCTGTGTTCCTTCTATTTCCCTTTTATAATTTTTTAAAGCAGTTATTTTGAACATATCATCTATTGGGCTTAAAATAACATTATGTAATTCACATATTTTCTGTTTTACCAAGTCAAGCATTTATTATCTCCATTCTATATAATTAAATTATTCTTTTGTTAATATCACGACTGACATAATAATCAATATACTTCCAATTACAATTCTAACTGATATAGGTTCTCTTAAAATTAGTATTCCTAGTATTAACCCAACTATAGGCTCAATAGTACTAAGAATTGAAGCATTAGAAGGCCCTACTATTCTAACCCCTTCTAAGAATGCCATTAAAGCCACCACTGTAGATATGAATGCTAATAATAAAATTGCCACAAGTGCATAAAAGGAAATATGCATGTTAAAATTACCAGTAGTGATTGCTGCTATAAACATAATAACAGCAGCTGAACACGAGATATAAAAAGTTAAAACATAACTGTTGATAGCTTTAATTTCTTTAAGAGATACTCCTAGCACATATATTGAATATAGCAGCGAAGCCATAGCTGCCAATATTATTCCTTTTAAATTAAAGCTAACACTTCCCTTATCGATTAAAACATAAATACCTATTAAGGAAATAATTAAAGAAATGATTTTTCTAGCTTTTATCTTTTCTTTATAAAACATATATGACAATAAAGTAATAATAGCAGGGTGTGTATATAAAATCATACTCGCCAATCCAATACTAATATAATTGTAGGACATAAATAAACTACAAGATGTAAGTGAATATCCAAACATACCTGTGGTTAATACTAAAAATAATTGTTTTTTAGTTAATTTTAAAGATATGCCTTTATATTTCAAATAATATAATAACATAATTGACGCAAAAAAAAACCTAAGCGCTAATGTGGTATATGTATTTGCCCCTCCTCTATATGACAATTTTGCGAGTATTGGCATAAACCCAAAAGCAATTGCAGATAAAACAATATATAAAATTCCTTTTGTTTTTTCCATGTTAATCCCCCTTGGTATATTAAATCGTCTTCGCGAAGCTGTGGTCTTAAGTAAATAACAATTTAATAGCTACTAAAATTGTACCATCTTTATGTTAATTTTTCATCATTTAAATAAATTTTTTACAAATAATCGATATATCTATAAACGAGCGAGTTAGCTAACAGATTGCTCATTTAAAATTAATGTCAACTACCCTAAGCCATTTTTAAAATCTTGAAGTATATTATTTTTAATATAGGCACTTTTCCAATAATCTTTACAGCTATTCATAGCTATTTTAAGAACCCAGTTTTAAATCTTCCTTTGATATAGTAAACAAATTTGCATACTTATTTTGTAATATATATTTTAAATAGATTATTTGGTGGGAAAACAAATAGTAAATAAGTTAAGTTATGGTTATACTATTAAGAGTGTACTCGAAAAACAATAATTAACAATTCCCATATTTGAGGAATAAAAGTATTTATTTGGATGAAATGCTATACTTGAATTAATAGTAGGCATGACAAAAAGGCTTTTTTATACACTATTTTAAAAAAGCCGTAGGCTGGTTATTGAGTTAAAACTGATTATAAATTAGGCAGCTATTTTCTTGAAAACCGGGAAGATATCAGCAATTGTTACCTCTTTTTCATTAGCCCAAGCATCTATAAAACAGCAAAATGCACCAAGAAATACTCTTGTTATTCTGCGACCAACGGAATAGATAATCGATTTTTCAGCATGGAAGTCGTTGTTTATTCTATCCCAACACCTTTCAGTAGTTGAACGTCGTTTATAAAGAGATTTCCATTGCTTTGAACCTCTTAGTATAGGAGTAAAATATCTTGGATTATCTAATGTTTTAGTGTAATAAATTTTCTTGCTTTTAATAGGACATTTTTCACAGTGGTCACATTGAACTGGGAATAACCATTTATGCCTAAATTCCTTACGGACGATTCCCCAATTACGAAGCTGATGTCCACAAATTTTCCCATGAGGAATGCCCTTATCGTCAAGTTCAACAAAATCACTGCCTGATGAAGGTTTTAAAGAACGTGAATTTAAATCAATAATAGGATTTATTCCATAATGCATGCATAAAAGATAAAATGCATTAGCATCATAGGCAGAATCTAAGGCTACGGAATAGAATTTAATTTCAGGGTATAAATCTACAATCTCTTTAAGTGCATAAACACCGGTAACAGAATCATGCCGTGCTGCACTAACAAATTTAATATGGATAGGTAGGCTGTAAAAACTATCACAGGCAGTGAACCCGTGATAAGTTTGACCATAGTAATAGTGTTCATTAAAGCTATCCCAACCCCAGCTAGCACTGGGATCGGTAAACTTTCGATAACAAGCACAATGCTCTCCTGGTTTAAGTTTGCAATCACAAACTTTTTTACCATAAGGCGAAGCCTGTGTAGGCATACAAGTTCCATCACCAGCAATATTTAGTTTAGAAGGGTCACCCAAAATGCCCATTGATAAGGAAGGAATAACAAATAATTCCTTAAGTATGTTGTTCATTTTGGATTCTATTCTGTCAGAAAGCTTAGAATTATCATATTTTAAGATTCTTTTAACTAAACGTTCGACTACACCAGATTTGGAGTTATTCATCTTTTGGTTTTTCTTTTGTTTTTTACTTGGTTTACGTTTCAATTTACGCAGTTTGGATTTATATAGGATTTTATCCTTATGAATCAGCCTATCCATAAAATCATAAAAAGTACCTATGCCAGGTATTTGATCAGCAACTATGCCTTCGGCTTTAAAAGGCGAGTAGCAAGCAGGGATAAAGCCTGACAGAATTGCATAAAACGGTTCTGAACGTAATGTCTTTATCCAAGATGATATGCTGGTTTCTTTACAATAAGCCATAATAATAAGTGATCTGAGTAAAGCTACCGCATCTTTGGGCGGAGCCCCTTGATTGGAGTTAGAATAAGCACTTTGTATTAGAGGGACAATTCCGGTTAGGTCGGCAGACCAGATTTTTGTTATTATTGAACTACGCTCAAACAAAGTAATTTCTTGATTATTTTGAATAAAGAATTTTTCTAGAAATGTTTCAACGAAATTTTGATATTGAGTATGTGAGGCCTTAACAGTTAACATAAAAATCACTCCTTATAAATGAAAAATGGTAATAATATACATAATTCATTTTGCGAAATTTTTACTGCTGTCAAGTCTTATTTAAAACTATTTAATTAAAATAAATCGATAATACTAAGGATAGCTTAGACTATCTATGCTATCCGAAAGATATAAAACTCGAAGAAATTCTGGGGTGAAGTTGATATATGAATAAAAATGAACCTAGAATTAGCAATGGCTTGAGAGTTTCCGAGAGTACTACTATTAAAAAAGTGAGGTGTTAAAAATGGCTATAGCCCATAAAACAGTTATTTCATTTGGCCTTGTTGCTATACCAATATCCATGTATACCGCAACACAAGATAACGACATACATTTTAATCAACTTCATAAAGATGACAATTCAAGAATAAAATACAAAAAATCATGTAGTCATTGCGGCAAGGAAATTACAACTAAAGATATTACCAAAGGATATGAATATGACAAAGATCATTATGTAGTCATAACCGATGATGATTTAGAAAAAATCAAAACCGAAAAAGAAAAATCAATACAGATAATGCACTTTGCACAACTTAATCAAATCTCCCCTATTTTTTACGACAAAACATATCAAGCCATTCCTGAGGCTGGCGGTGATAAAGCTTTTGAACTTTTGCGTGTAGCGCTTATGAGCGAGCAAAAAATTGCAATTGGCAAAACTGTAATGGGTACAAGAGAGACCTTACTTGCTATAATCCCACGTGAGGATGGAATACTAATCTCGAAAATGTACTATGAAGATGAGATTAAAGACCTTCCCAAATCTTATAATAAACCAGAAATAATAGATGCTGAGATTACTATGGCAAAGGCATTAATTAATTCAATGGCCACTCCTTTTAATCCGTCAGAATATAAGGATGAGTACCAGGTAAAGTTACGCGAGTTACTGGAAACTAAAATATCTGGTCAAGAGATTGTTGCTTCCAAACCCGAGACACCAAGTAATATTATTAATCTTATGGACGCATTAAAAGCAAGCATCGAGCAAAATAAAGTAAAAGAAACTCCAACAAATAAAGAAAAACGTAAAAGAACTCCAAAAGGTGCATAATGGATTTGTTTGATAATAAAAACATTAAGCCTATGTTAATCGGTGAAATACAAGAGGCATTTGACAGCCCTAATTATATTTATGAGTTAAAACTTGATGGTGAACGATGTATCGCTTATTTAGATAAGGACATGACAGAACTACGTAACAAACGAAATATAAAGATGCTTGTAAAGGTACCAGAATTGTCGAATATACACAAGCAGATAAATCACCGTTGCATTTTAGATGGTGAGTTAATCGTTATTAAAGACGGCAAACCAGACTTTTATGAAATTCAAAGGCGATCTCTGATGTCAAATACCTTTAAAATACAACTTGCATCATCTAAATTACCAGCCAGTTTCACAGCCTTTGATATTCTCTACTATGATGATCAACAGGTTACAGATTTGCCATTGATGGAGCGGAAAAAGCTACTTGAAAAAGCTATTAATGAAAATGAGCGCATTGCTATTTCTAGATATATTGAGAAGCGAGGGGTTGAATTTTATAAGATTGCTAAACAAAATGAATTGGAGGGCATAGTAGCTAAGAGTAAGGATAGTAAATATTATCTAGACAAACGCACTAAGGATTGGATTAAAATTAAAAATCTTCTGGATGATGATTTTATAGTGTGTGGTTTCATTTTTAAGCAAACCGGTGTAATCAGCATTGTACTTGGTCAATATTCAAGCAAAGGGTTGGTATACAAAGGCCATGTCACTCTGGGGATATCGACCGGAGACTTTCAATTAATAAAATCCATGCCCGGAATAATCACACACCCTTTTACTGATTTGCCTTCTGGAAACGATAATGCAGTGTGGATACAACCTAGGCTTGTATGCACCGTAAAATATATGATGAAAACAGCAAACGGTTCCTTGCGTCAACCCGTATTCAAATGTTTGAGGAACGATAAAGAGCCTGAAGATTGTATCGTAGAATAATTATTATAAAATTATTTTTGTTTAAACTAGTTTCTATTACTAATAATAAACCTAGTCTCAATACTCATTAGAAAAGATTTCAAGTACTATCCAACATCAACAACTATTATTTTGAATCACTTCCGATAAGTATGCTGATAAATAGAAAATGTAGCCTAACAGAACTATTAGGCTACATTTTACATTTAAATTTCAAATCATTTCAACTCCATTTGCATACTATCTGTAGACCACTCTTTCAAGGCTTCCTGGCTATTTTCCTCATTTTGCATCTAGACTGCTACTTTCAGAAGTCAGTTGGTGCTACTTAGCATCGGTCATGGATCTTTATAGCGGGAAAATAATAAGTCATGCTATGTCTAAATTCATTGATACTACATTAGCTCTACAGACTGTTAAAATGCTATACCGCTACAAAAGCCAACCAAGACGCTAATACTTCATAGCGATTTGGAATGCCAATTTACAAGCTGCGCTTTTAAAGCATATATAAATAGCACTAAAATTATTAAACTCTCATTTAGTGCCAATGGTTGCCCATATGATAATTCTTGCATTGAATCATTTCATGCCTCATTGAAAAAAGAAGAGGTTTACCATGTTAAATATTTTGATTATGACGCTGCAAGATTAGGAACATTTGAACATATAAAAGCTTGGTACAATATAAAAAGGATACATAGTAGTATTGGGTATATTACGCCTCAACAGTGTGAAGATTTGGCTAAAAAGGCTTCATAAAAAGTTCAACTTTTTATGTCTAAGATATTGACATATATCCACTGTCCCCTTGTCCCTTTTATTAATGAGTATACTATTATTAAATCAGCTTTTTCTAATTTATAAAAGTATATTCTTTAATTTGGTAAATAGGTATACAAAAGAGAAGTTCACCGTAGCGACTATAACTTAGACTTTTAATAGTCTAAAAAAGAACTGCTTCAGAATAATTAAAAACCTATTTTGAAGTAGCCCTTTATACTTTAGCTATTAAATTCATCTAGTGATGTTTAAACATTAAAATAAAATTTCTCACTTCTGAACACACACTTATTTTTATCATATCATTATTATTTGATGATCAAAGGGCGATTTCGATCTCGTTTATAATTCTGCATTAATTTCGAGTGTAATCTTCTTTTGCTGAGTAATAATTCTTCTTATACTTTTATCCGAAAGATAGTATTCCTGAGCTAAATCTAAAATTTCAGAACCTTTTATATATTCTAAATAAATTTCCGCATTTCTTTTTTTCAAAGTATCTCTTGAGCCGCTTTGTTCTCCCCATTTCTTTTGTTCTTCTTCTTTTCTAGGTATATATAAATATTCCCCATCCACATATTCTTGAATAACTTTTACTATATCAATCGGTAAAACCTTGTATGCATTACTATATTTCATATCTTTACTCCTCCAAAAAATTATTTTTGTTGAAGCAAAGACCAAAAAAACTGTTACAAAACTACGTTTGCAACAGTCTCCATTCTTATATAAAGGAAGGAATGAATGTATGAAATTATCTGTTAAATCACCTAATGCTGAATAATTGCGCACAACTAAAGCCCTCTAATATAAATCAAAAAGAGCTTAGCAAGACCATATAATTCAACATCAACTATTTTAACAAAATAATCTCCAAGCAAAGCATAGCCGATTTAGTTCTTATGGCCTTCGCAAGGAGTTGCTTTTAATCCTAATTCATTTTTGTAAATCATACTGTTCACACCTTCCATAAATACTAACTTCTAATTATATTAAGAAATAATATTTATAGTATACTATCTTTTCTTAAAGTTTTCAATTAAAACGATAAAATCTGGGGAGTAAAACTTCTATGCTCATAATCATTACAGAATTATTTATTAGATTGAATGTTTATTTTAAACTATGTTATGATTTCATTGTGCCAATCCAATAGAAGTTATCATTTCTAATTTAAGACAAGGTTCAAAAGAAAATCATTGTGAATATGAAGTACATTTTAAATCAGGATGATTATTGTTACTTTCATTTGGAGTAATAATAGTCATCTTTTTGTTAGCGGACTTATGGTAAAATGAACCTGGAAGTAATGTTATATTTACTTCCATAATAAAAATAAATTTTTTAGAAAAGAGGTGCTAGATTTTATGAAAGCTTTTATTAAAAAACATGAGTATAATTATATAAGAAAGCGCTTATATGATTTAAATAATGCTTTCAGAGTTTGTCTAGATATTAATATTATTGAAGTTACTAAAGCATATAAACACCTGCAAATATTAAATATTTTCACGAATTTATCCGAGGAAGAAAAAGAACTACTTGATATTAGTAAAATTATTAATATTCCTTTCCGTTTTATATTATAATTATGAAGAAAAAGAACTACTTGATATTAGTAAAATAACCACCCCATTACACATCGATAAATATTTAGCTGAATTGAATGAATATGTATATGGAATGCCAAACATTACAAATGCACAAATTAGTAGATTATTTAAAAAGGAAAAGAAATTCAAATTACCTAACTTAAATGCACAGGATTCAAAGAATGTATATTTAGGTTGGATTGATAACTCCATCAGAAAATTATTTGTAGCTTATAATATGGATGGTAAACTTATAGGTATGGCATGTAGCATTTCAAGTAATGGTTCCAATAACGCTCATAGATGTGTGCTTTGCAATCACTCGGCTGGTGAAAATGAAGTAAACTTTGTTTCACCTATCTGCAAAACAACTGGGGAAGGTGCATATAGGTCAATAGGCTTTGATCTATGTTTAGATAGCAAGAAGTGTAACGAACGAATTGTAGCAATCGAAAAGCTTGAGAAAATTTTAAAGGATGTTAACAATATAAAGTGATAGCGGAGTTCGTCAACATAGTTGTCGTAATTTTTATTTTTAACCTTTTTATGAAGATGCCTTCTCTATTCAAACAAGCTCTTCTTCCTTTATTGGATTTAATACCACATATTTTGGCAAATCCCAATTTCTGATTTTCCTACTCCACCTTTCAGGATGATTCCTCTTTGCCATTTCATACACTTTTTTTCTATTCTCTATGATATTTTTATCTAAACTATAGTGGCGCTGGTATGGGGTCAAATATTTGATGCCACTATGCATATGAACATGGTTGTACCAGTAAACAAACCTAGTCACCCATTCTCTTGCGTCAGCAATGCTTACAAAACCAGCATTAGGGAATGAAGGTACATATTTCATTGTTTTGAATAATGATTCCGAGTAAGGGTTGTCATTGCATCCTCTAGGCCTTGAAAAGGAACTCTGAACCCCTAGTTTCTCTAATGTAGCAAGGAAAGTTGCAGCTTTCATAGGACTTCCATTATCAGAGTGAAGTATAAGAGGCTTACCTGATATTTTCTGAGAAAGAATGGCGCGTTTAACAAGGAGTTGGGCATACTCTGCATTCTCTGTTTCCCAAACTTCATAACCATCTGAAGCAATGTAAATTCCCTGATCAGCAAGCTTTTGAACTATTTGTGCAGGTACTAAATCAGCATACTCGTGGCTATTTATAACTTGTACAATCTCAGCTCTTTCTTCATCACTAACCTTGTTTTTAGGGGGATTCCTATGTACTATGGGACGTTTATCTTCCGTGGATTCTGGCGTTAGCGACCATCGTTCATAGGTCCTAGTCGATATTCCAACTTCGTTGCAGCATGGGCTCACCCGAGCACCAGCTTGCACCGCTTCATTAATCAGTTTTAAAGCTTTAATGCGATCTGAGGCACTGATTAGTCTTCCTCTTGGTCCCCCAAAATCGCATGGACGTTTTTTCTTAGTACTAAAAGTGCCGCTGTTTCGGCTAAAGCTTTTTCTTTGAATCTAAGTTCTTTTTCAATTTTTCTGACTTTATCTTTTTCTTCTTCTCATTAAACCTACAAACCGATTACTCAGAGTGCAGTTTCGAGCGGGGATACGTTTAGTAACTAACGCAGTTTCTCACGAAACACTACTATTTAGCGACTTCTTGTCGCACCGAACTTTATGAAAACTACGAATTAAAAACATTTTAAAATAGGGTTGCTTGAAAGCATAATATACCATTACTAAAACCCTTGGTAAGATTTCCTTCATGTTTTAAATAAATTGGATTATCACCATAAACAGGATAAATATATTTTACTTCTATTTTATTTGTTTGAGTTTTGTTACAAAGTTCTTTCAAAATAAACAAGCCTTGCACAACAGGATTTTCAGAAAGATGAATAGAATTAGTATCTCCTGTTAGATGACTAAAATCTGCGATTTCTTCTTTTGAGAAATTACGCCATAAAGTCTCCCCGTCTTGAATAGTTTCTGTTTGAACAGATTCTTTAACAGTTACATTCATCATTAAATATACTGTTAATGTCTCTGCAATTTCATTTTCAATATATCCACTACAGTTGGCTATACAAAGCCTTTTATTACTTTTTACAACTTCATTTCTATAAGTTTCTTCATTTAATTTTAGCTTGAAACGTTGATATTTTGCTTTAGCAATAAATGCACCGTCATAAAAAAAATCTTCTGTTGTAGAAAATGCTCTAAATAAATCTATCATTTTTATTCTCCTTATATCTTCATAATTATTAACTTCACACAAAATTACAACCTAAAGTATATATTTAATAATATAATTATTACCACATATTTTTTGTATTTATTTCTTGGCGTAATTTAAAAAAATTCGAATTAATTATTTTTTATATAAATATAATTTACCATTTTTAGGTCTTTTTATATTTTGTCCATTAGCACCCCTACTTTTAAGTTCCTTTTGTAATGTGTTCATAAAGAAACCATGACAAACAATTAATATATTGTTATTTGATTCATCCTTAATACTATCCAAAAACTCATTCACTCGTTTTTGAGTATCTTTTTTATTTTCTATTTGAGATTTGCACTGAAAAAGCCAGGCAAATCTTCCACTTATACACCAAAATATATAAGGTATTTTTATATTGGTATTAAATATCGGGGCCATAGGCACTTCTCTTAATAATTGAGTTCTTATTATTTCACCTTTGAAAATAGATTGTGAAGTTTTAATGGCTCTTGATAAATCACTTGAAAAACATTTGTCCCATTTTATGTTTCCTATTTTAAATTTATTTTCTATAACATTACTATTATCATACTGTTTTACCCATTGCTTAAAATCATTTGATGTCATAAACATCTTTGTATAACAATTAACTTTAAAATGTCTAACCAATCCTATATTCATTTCTCCTCCAATAATACGCAATTTTATACACTTGTTCATTTATCGTAGAATGTCACGGTAAACGTACTAGTCACCCAGTACGCCCCGTACAGATCCCGGCGTGCGGAAGTACCGCACCGGACTCTTCAAATATATTCACTTCCGTAATCACTCAAAACAGATTTCGATTCTCATTTGTGTTTCTGCTCTTTCCACTACTCTAGGTTTAATTAGTCCATACCAATTCATCTTTTTATTAAACTCTTCCCAGTTGAAACCCTTTCTTTGACTTCTACGATTCATCCATTTATACAATATTTTTAGGGATGGTCCATAGAACTCACTAAGTCCCTTACTATTTCCTATTACTCCGTAATAGTTGAAATATCCTCTGTATTTAGAATTTAACATTGCCACTATCTTTTTAATTCTCTTATAACGATTTTGTTTACACCATAAATAAACGCCTTTATTGATTTTCTTAGTTTGCTCCTACTAGTTATTCTTTTTATTGTATCTTTTCCTTTAAGAGAAACTCCCCATCGAAATTCAAATCCAAGAAATTCAAAGCTTTTCCTCTCATATTTCCTGAAGCGTAATTTGAAGTATTTCTTACTATAGAAGTCTAAAGTCCAATTTTCATAAAGCTCACTGTGAAAGGTAAATGTTTATACTTTCTTGTACCTGTATGTATAAATCCTAACCCACTGTACCAATTCCTTAATTTCGTACTTTCTTCAATTACTCCAATAGTCATTTTATTACTTCCCATTTGTCTGACTTTATCCATTGCAAAAATAATCATTTCTCTGCCATAACCTTTATGGCGATATTCTACCAATACAGCAAGATTATTCAGCTCAAAACTCCCACCATCATTCTTGCCAAGCGAAAAATAACCTACAATGATACCATTATCAAGACACGCAAACATTGGTCGACCTTCATCATACTGCTTATATAATTTTTCAACTTTCATAAAACTTGCATTCCCTGGACAATTCTCTTTTGTAAGATTAAATTCTTGTGCTACCGTTCCAAAACTTTTTCTGATTACTTGTACACATACTTTAATCTCATCTCTTTCTATCTGCCTTATCATTTTTATCACTTCCATACTCACATTTTGAATAGGTTTGGATTCAGATGTTGAGCCGATAAAAACTATCACCTTAAGTATATACTTAAAAGATGATAGCCACTAAAATTGCTCAATTTCTGAAACAAGCTATAGAACGATGCCGCGTTAGCACTGCTATGGGGATTCAATCTTCTCCCTCTTTCTGAAATTAGCTTTAACATTAAGGTTATTAACTGTAATTTCCAGAAATGTATCTGCACTCCTTTTAAATTTTGATTATTTTCTAAAAATAGACGTACTTTCCCCCTCCCCTAAATAAACACTTTATGCTATTCTATTTGTTTCTCCTGGCGGAGAATAGTTTTGGCGAATTAACTTCTCTTTTGTCATCATTTTACCTTTACCACAGCATGAACAAATATTTATATCTATTCCTGTGAGCTTAAGAAGAAGCTCCGCTGCATTTAATTTAACCTCTGAGTCTTGTTTTTTACTTTGTACTCCACCTATAAGCTCTTTGCATTTTTGAAGCTTGGTTGACCTATTTCTGTTACTTAATATCCCGTAGTGTCTAATTTTAACAAACTTTCTTGGCAAAACATGCATTAGAAATCTTCTAATAAATTCATCTACTGTTAGAGTCATAAACTTTTCCTTGTTATGCTCTTTATAATCTCTCCACTTGAAAGTGACATAGCCATTTTCTAAATTTACAATCCTATGATTAGATATAGCTACTCTATGAGTGTATCTTCCAAAATATTCAAGCACGTACTCCGCACTACCAAAAGGAGGTCTACAATAAACAATCCATTCTTTTTTATATAACTTATCTATGAAACCCTGAAATATATGTTTTTCTGTTAATTCCTCAATACCAGTTGTGTATTTAAGGGCATTACTATAATATGCTCTTTTAAGGTAAAATAAAAATTTACCTCTAAATTTTCTTGAAAGCACTTTAACTGGGATAAAAAAATCTTTCTTCGAGTTTATCCATCGGTTACCATCTAAAGTTAACCCACCACTTGGAACTATACAATGTATATGTGGATGGTTCATTAAGTTCTGACCCCAAGTATGTAAAATTGCCATAAACCCAATTTCGGCTCCTAAATATTTTTTATCTCTTGAAAGTTCAAGCAGTGTTTCTGAAACAGCTTTAAAGAGAATAGAATACATCTCCTTTTGGTTAGTTAGAGTTATATAGTTAAGTTGCTCAGGTATAGTGAAAACAATATGAAAATACCCTACGGGTAATAAATCTTCTTTTCTTTTTTCAAGCCATCTTTCCTTAGCTAAAGTTTGGCACTTAGGACAATGCCTATCTCGACAAGAATTATAAGAAATTCTCATGTGACCACATTCATCACACTCATCTACATGACCACCAAGCTCCGCTGTTCTACAGGCTTCAATAGAAATCATAGTCTTTTGAATATGTAGTGGAAGCTTATGATTTCTTCTGTATTCATCACCATATTTATTAAATATATCTTGAATTTCAATCATCCTGTTCACCTTTATTATCTAAGAGTATATCCAATGGACTCCTTATATTAAGTAAATCCATTCTCCTAAGATGTAAATAAATAGTGGAGTTATTCGAGTATGTCCTAAAAGCCTTTGAATATAACAAATATCTGTACCAGCATCTAGCAAATGAGTTGCAAAACTGTGACGAAGGGTATGAACCGTTGCATTCTTAGTAATTCCAGTTTTTTTTATAGACTTCTCCAACATTTTTTCAACACTACGTGATGTTATTGCATCTGTACGACCCCTTCCAGAAAATAAAAATTCTTTAGGGTGATATTTTTTCCAATACTCTCTAAGAATTTCAAGATTTGAGTTTGATAACAATGAATATCTATCTTTTTTACCTTTACCTTGTCTTATTAATATTTGCATATTTCCACTATCAATATCTGTTACTTTTAAATTACAAACTTCACTAACCCTTAATCCTGCGGAGTAAACTGTCATAAGAATTGTTTTATGCTTAAGGTTTTCAGTAACATCAAAAATGGATTTAACTTCCTCAGGGGACAAAACAGCAGGTAATTTTGTTGGTTGTTTGACTCTTGCTAGCTTATCCATATTCCAGTATCTATTAAGAATTTTTGTATAAAAAAATTTTAAACTTGCATTAATATAATTAACTGTACCTTCACTTAATCTTTTTTTCATGATACAATAATGCAGATAGTCACGTATTTCTTTTTCTCTTAAAAGCTCTGGTGATTTGTTGTAAAATTTAGCGAAACTACTGACGTTATTGATATAATTTTTTATTGTACTTGGGCTATAACCACGTAGTTCCATATCCATTTTCATTCTTTTTCTTAATTCTGACATAAATAATAACACTTCCTCATTTTTTATTTCAACAATAAAAGTTTAAAGGAAGTGTACATTATAATAAAGAAGTATCTTAGTCAAATAGGATACTTCTTTCTATTTTATTTAAGCAAAAATTAAATTAATGTAATTAGCACTCGTCTACCACCGTTTTTAGCGGTTTAGTTCTCTATTAATAATCTTTACTTTGTATTAAACTACGAGTTCGACATATCGCCGGTCTTTAACGAAGAGAAATGTCTGTAAAACATGACTTTTCAGCCGACTACGATATTCCCTACACGCATCAATTAACATATACCTTAATTATACTACAAATTTTATCATAATCTCTTTATTTTACCTTTGATATTTCTTTTACTTTTATCTACGATTTAAACTAAAACCGCTCCATCTAAATTACTAGCCTAACAAAAAAAATAGCAAAACCTTATAACAAAGTTTTTATTATCTTTTTCTAATTATCATACCTCTATTTTCTTACGGGTAGCGAACAGCACTCCACATGCCTTGATACGTTAAAAAGAACATATTTTAGCTTTATTAGTTATACTCCTTTTTCACACAGTGTGTTGTACGTTGAAGATAAATACACATCTTCAATTGTATTCTTATAGAAAAGATGCCTGTAAATGCAGTGTTTTAGCCGACTGGCTTGATAGTCGAGTTGCTAAATCGGGCTGTTTCGTTGACATAGGGAAATGGTAAGTATAGTATTGGAAGTGAAAAAATACTAGGAGGAATTTCTATGGAAGATAAAAAGTCATTTGGAGAATTTATTACGCAAAAAAGGAAAAAAGCAGGATTGACTCAGAAGAGTTTCTCAGAGAAAATATTTGTAACAGAATCTGCAATTTCAAAATGGGAAAGGGGAATCTCTTATCCTGACATCACCCTTATAAGTGACATCTGTGAGGTGCTTAAGATTAACGAACATGAACTGTTGACCGCCAGTGAAGACCTTCAAACAAGAGCTACTGAAAAATTAGCCACAAAATATATAAAAATATTAAACAGATATAAATATACATTATTTTTTATGTATGGAATATCTTTATTAGTATGTTTTATATGTAATCTGGCTGTTCAACATAATCTGTCGTGGTTTTTTATTGTGCTGACTGCAGAATTGATTGCATTTACGTTAACACTGCTGCCTGTTTTGGTGACTGAGTATCGTGGAGAGATCACGCTAGGATCTTTATTTACTTCGCTTGTTCTTCTTTTGATGACTTGCTGCATTTATACGGATGGAGACTGGTTCTTTGTGACATTTATACCGTTGCTGTTTGGTATGACGGTTGTTTTTTTACCAATTATACTAAATCGCATATGGCTTCCGGAGTTCTTGGCAAATAAAAAAGTATTGCTGTGTTTTATGGTAGATACCGTGTTACTATTATTACTGATTTTTGTATGCGATATGTATACAGGCGGAGGATGGTTCTTAACGAAGGGTCTTCCGATTACGTTATTATGTCTGATTGTTCTGTGGAGTATGATGCTTATTATTAGATATTCTAGAATCAATGGGTTACTGAAGACTTCAGGATGTTTCGCTGTAATTTCTGTATTTGAATTTTTTATACAAGGTCTGATAAATATGGTATTGGGGCTTGAACCTTCTGTATTTGGATTTCAATACAATTTTCAAGATTGGAGTGACAAATATATGAATGGGAATATACATATGATTATAATCATTTTGTTATTGGGAATGACTGCGTCGTTTGCAATAGCAGGAATTATAAAATCAGTAAATAAAAGTTCTAAAAATTTGAACACTAATTAATAACTTTAGCAATTTTAAAGGAGTATCTTAGATGAAAAATAAAAAAAAATTGATGAAAATTTATATACATATCGGAGTAATTATTATAGCATTGCCAATAATGGCACTTCTCTTCCCTACATGGACTCCGGATATAAAAGGTGAAAACAGTATAAGTGTATTAGAACAAGTAAAGATAAATGAAAGTAATCATGAAATTATGATACGCGGTAATGATAGGACTAATCCAGTTATTATTTTTGTACATGGAGGACCTGGATGTCCGGAAATACCATATGCTGATAAATACCAAAATTTATTGGAAACCAAATTTACAGTTGTTAATTACGACCAAAGAGCTAGTGGAAAATCATATCAATTTTTTGAGGACTATTCGAATCTTTCAACAGACTTATTGGTTAAGGACTTATTGGAGATGACGGATTATATCTCAGCACGTCTTGGCAAAAAAAAGATAATACTGAGTGGTCATTCTTTTGGTACATATATTGCAATGCAAGCTGCCTATAAATCTCCTGAAAAATATGAAGCATATATTGGTATTGGACAGATGAGCGATACAACAGAAAGTGAGATCGACAGTTTGAATTACTGTATTAATCAAGCTCAAAATGTTGCCAATACAGATGATGTTTTGTATCTACAAGGATTAACTAAAGAAATCAAAAATGGCAATATGTATACCCCACGATCTTATGTTATTAAATATGGTGGGGCTTCAATACTTATTGATGCCCCCGATAATAATAGTATAGGTTTTTTATTCAGTAGTGAGTATAACTTGTTAGATGTTATCCGTTATGACTATGGGATATCCTTATCTCAAAAGATTTTGGTAAAGGATTTATTAAAAAATCCTTTACCAACTATAGTAACAAAACTTAAATTACCATGCTATTTCATCATGGGTAAATATGACTATATGACTTCAGCTAGTGCAGCAAAAAAATATTTTGATATGATTAAAACGGATAAAAAAGAATTTATTGTCTTTGAACAATCAGCTCATTATCCGCAATTTGAAGAGAAAGAAAGATTTAATAAATGGATGTGCGATACATTTATTAAATAAATATAATGCAAACTTGAATTAATTTGCCATCCTTACTTACTACAACTTATGTTGGGCTACAAAAGCAACTGGCGAGCTCCAAACCCATTCACAAAGATTGGGGCTTACTGAGAAGATATTTGATTATAAGGATATTATCTATTTTAGATGATATTAATTAAACACAAAACAGAGTAGAGAAATTTAATAGAGTTCGACTAAATTTATTAAAAATCAGTTGTCCAATAAGAATACTTAATTTTCATGTTATAGTTTAATCGAGTAGGAGGCTAATCATTATTTGATTAGCCGACCTCTCACACCACCCTGCATACCGTTCGGTACAAGGCGGTTCTATAAGAACTAACAAGTTCTAAGATAATATTTCGTTATACTGATTAGACCTAGACTTTCTAGGTCTTTATCTTTATATGCAATATTCATAATTGGACTCTTGGATATTCTCCAATAACTTCTTCGTGTATTTGCATATTCCCAAGACTTTTGTTTTGATAGCCCTCTCTTTTTAAGTTCCTTGAATCTCGTTCTGACCCTTTTCCATTGTTTCCATATACAGAGGCGTATCCTTCTCCTTAACCATCGGTCTAGCTCTTTTGCTATAGTTTTCATATTAGCTATTCTGAAATAATTTATCCATCCTCGAAGTTTCTGATTCAGTTTTTGGAATCTCCATTCTAGGCTTTTCCCATTACTTCTTGAAGTTACTTCTTTGATGTTTTTCTTAAGTTTTTCTATAGCTTTCGGGTGTACACGTACTTGAATTCCACCTTTGCCATTGTAAAATGAAAAACTTAAGTATTTCAGTTTCCATGGCCTAGCTACCTTACTTTTGTTTAGATTTATTTTCAGTTTCAGTTCTTCCTCCAGAAATTTTGTAACTGACCTCATTACTCTTTCCGCAGATCGTTTGCTCTTAACGTAGATATTGCAATCATCTGCAAAACGACAGAACCTTAATCCACGCCTTTCCAGTTCTTTATCCAATTCATTTAGATAAATATTACTGAGTAGCGGACTACATGGACCACCCTGCGGGCATCCGAGGTCTGTTTCTGCGACCACTCCGTTTATCATTACACCTGATTGTAAATATTTCCTTATTAATCTTAATACCTTTTTGTCATCTAAATCCTTGGATAGGATGGACATGAGTTTATCATGATTTACAGTATCAAAATACTTAGATATGTCAATGTCAACGACCCATTTATAACCGTCGTTGATGTGTTCTTTACATTTTTCAATCGCTTGGTGTTGACTTCTTCCTGGTCGGAATCCAAAACTTGTTTCTGAAAACTTTTCCTCGTAGATTGGTGTTAACACTTGGGCTATCGCCTGTTGTACTACCCTGTCTACTACCGTAGGTATTCCTAGAAGTCTTTTCCCACCGTCGGGTTTATCTATTTCTACCCTACGGACTGGCATTGGGGTATAACTTTCTTCTATTAAATCCTTTTGAAGTTGGCTGTTGTTACGTTTTAGGTATTCTAGTAGTTCATCTACTGTCATTCCATCCACGCCACTACTTCCTTTATTTTTCTTCACCTTTTTGTATGCTTTGTTCAAATTGCCACGATGAAGAATTTGCTCCATTAGGTTATTAGTATCTCGTTTCTTGTCGTCTCTTCCATTCCTTGACGCCGAAGAAATACTCATCACTTCTATGTTATCTTGGATTTCCAACCCTACCTCGCATAGATAGTCTTCATTATGAAGTTTTCTGATTTCTACATATTTCTTTGAGTTCTTCAAAATTTTCAAAACCTCCTATAGTTCAGCCCTTCCCAAAATATTTATAAATATTTTGGTACTATGGCGTCGGCTGACTGCTCATGATAAATCTTATTTCAACCATGTATCGAAATACATCTTAACATGTCCATGAGCTCTCCCCGGGTAAGAACGCAATCTTTCTCTCCATGTATCTGCTACATTTACACAGTATATTTTTTTGAATAGTTTTGGGCTTCAATTTGTTTAGCAATTTTACCCAGTATACCATGCCTTATATGTAATTTCTGTTCGTCAGACTGGAAATTTGTCTACACCTGCCTTCAGATTCCTCGTCGCCGAGGACACCCTTGGTGTTCAACTATGTGCTTGGCACTATCAACCCGCACTCGGGACTTTCACCCGTTAGATTACGACCATGCCGGGCACACTAAAATATAAACTAATATTTACAGATATTAGTTTTTTATATATACTTATTTAGTATATAATTTATAAAAATTTATGTGGGTGGGGTTATTAATATATGGATAACATGTTTGAGAAAATAAAGGTAAAAAAAGTCGTACTATTTTATATACTTGCAATTATACTAACTTTTTTATTATTAGAGATACCTATTATTGACAATATATATTTGAAAGATAAGTACGTAGCTGAAATTATGTTAAATATTATATTGTTAGTTTTTGTTAGCCTACTGGTATTTAGAGGTAACAATGCAATGAAAAACGATTTAGTTAGTTGCATTAAAGAAATAAGTTATAAAAAGATAGCTCGATTATACCTATTGAATATAGGTCTTTACATTGGAGTAGGTCTTATTTTATTAGTAGGTACACATGTAACTACTACAGGTCTAACTTTAAGCTATTTAATATTCGGAGTAACAACAGCGCCAATAATTGAGGAGTTGTTTTTTAGAGGGGTATTGTTAAATAAATTAACGTTTAAGACGGGTATCAGACTTGCAATCTTAATATCTGCGACAATATTTGCAATAGTACACTTTGATTTAAACTTTATAGGTAGGTTTTTTATGGGTGTGTTAAGTGCATTATTATATATAGAAACCAAGAATATTGTAAACTGTATTATTTTTCATATGTTACACAACTTTAGCGTTTTTATATTTGTTGTTCTATCTCAATATGTTTATATACCTATGTTCAATTCAGATGGTACGGCACAACCTTTAGTCGTAGTTGTAGTTTTTGCATCTATAATCATATCTATTGTAATGAATATTAAGTATATAAAGGATAATTTACCAAAAAAAAGAAGTGTATCATTATAGACGAACTTTAAGAACATTGAAAACCAACTGCATAAATATAAAATTATTTTTTCTAAAGGCAAATATTATAAATACTTTACAGGATTATCTAAAATTTCTTGAATTTTATTAAAGTAATGTCCAACATGTACTCCATCTACCAGTGAGTGATGTACTTGAACAGATAGTGGTAACTTTATCTTTCCATTTTCCTCAAAGTATTTACCCCATGCTATCATTGGGACACTAGCAACAGGGTTCATTTGAATTGGGTGAGTTATACTAGTAAATGAAACCCATGGAATACTTGTAGTATATATAAGGTCATCACGACCTGGTTCATTTCCAATACTTACATTATTTTTTGTTCTTTCTATTTCATTTGATGTGTTAATCTTAAATTCTTTAAATCCATCTATAAATTCAGCTGTACAAAAACTAAATATTTCATTTGAAGTTATTACTGTAAAAGACGGACTGACCATTTCATGTTCAATTACTTTATCTTCTCTTATCCTATAACGAAATTCCTTTATGCTATTTGCTGTTTTTGTAACAACATACAACATTGATATAAAAAACGGATTATCTTTTTCCTTAATAAATCTATAAAATTCAGTAATATCAACATTCCCACAAATGTTAAAATGAGGATAATCAAGTTGTTTAAAATAATTGTAATGATTTTTTCTTTCCCAATTTTCCATGTCTATAAACTTCACCTGTATACCACTCCCCCTAAAAATTTTCCTAACCTAAACTTAGTCTTATTATACAAGTTAGACATATCCGCCGTTATTCTTTAACGGAGGGATAGCTTTGTATAACCATGACCTTTCAGATATTTCTTATATTCCCTACACTCATCAATTAAGTGTTCATTTTTCCAGCTTCACATTATAGCCACAACCTGCCCAAATAATCTATCTCTTTAATAATTTTTACATTTGGTTATGACGAACTATATTTGTATTAAGTCTTAACATTTTAACCTTTTTATTAAAATTACACCTACTATACCGGGTATTATTTGACCTATACAAAGACTAATGGCTAATGCGAAATATGGTATATGTAATAGATATGAAAGCCATATAGGTACTAATAAGCCTGGAATAAATACTATTGGAATAACAATCAGCCACTTATTTAAATTAAATCCTTTTATAAGATATATTAATGATGTTGTTATGATTCCCACCATTGTTCCGCCTATCATATCGAATACTCCTAAGCCACCCATTAATGTATTGCTTAATAAATTTGCAACTCCCATAGGAACTATTAAAAATGGATATATATACCCTAAAGCATATAAACTTGTTGCCATCCTTATTTGATAAGGTCCGAATGAAAACCCTTGTGTTAAATACATTATTACTATATACATCGCCATGACTAAGGCTGCTATAGTTAATTCCTTAATTTTTATAATAAACACTCCTCACAAAACTGTAACTTCAATTTTACCTTTTATTAAGTATTATATTATTCAGCAACTTTTATACGCCACCAAATTCCCTCGTCTGTTTCCTTATATTTTACCATTCCACATTTTTGCAAAACTCTGTGTGAAGCAATATTGTCTTTTTCTGTTTCTGCAATGATAATAGAAACATCATGTTGACTAATAGCCCACTCACAAATAGCCTGTGCTGCCTCGGTCATATACCCATTATTTTGATATGTACTATTGATACCATATCCTATTTCAACCTCACCATTTTCATCTGGACATTTCATAAAACAAGCACTACCAATAGCCTTATTTTCTGATTTTAAAATAATCTGCCAATTTGTGTACCAAAAATATCTTTCTTTATTTTTTACAGCTTCTTGATATAATCCCTCCATTGCTTCTTGAGTATCTCCATCTAAACATTCATTTGAAGCACTTAACTTTAACTCCTTCTCCATCTTATCGATTCCATCAAGCAATAATTTAAACTGATTAAGTGTCAAAGGTATAATTTTTAAACGTTCTGTACTTAACTCCATTTAATTTTCTCCTTTCTATATTAATAAAAATTTCTCATAATCCCACTTATGTTTTCTAAATCTACTGAATTGCAACATACAAATAGCAATGTGCTTTGCCATCTTTCGTATATTCACTTGGAACAGTGCTCTCAAAATCTGCTGTAAAGGTTCTATGTATATCGCCCGTTTTTTGCTCAGACCATACCTTTTCCCATGCCTTTCTCGTACAAACACTTATTTCTCCATTTTCATCTTTTTCATCATCTTTTTTATAAAAGCCTTTACTTGCTTCTGCATCCATATTTTGAAAAAAATCCGCTGTTACAGCCATTATCGTTAGGTCATAATCTCCATTTTCATCACTAGAATAATTACTGTATTTTGAAACTGGAGAAACACCCTGTTGAAATACATGTTCACTATCAAAAATAATAGGTAATTTCCCACTTGTGATATCTTTCCAAATATCACCAATATCATCTATTCCATCTTTGGAATTATTCGCTCTTATTGTTATTTTTTTAATTTATATGCCATAATTTTACTCCTCCCATTATCGAAATGCTTCACACTTCAAATTACTATTTGTCTGCAGATTATATAAATAATCTTTATTTCGCAGTTTTATACCAGCGTAACTCAATTTAAGATTACTGTTCATTTTTATTCTATTTTAAATAAGTGTAAATCAATTGAAGTATTAAGCCAATAACAATAATTATTGTCACTATTATATTTACAATAAAAACATCAAATACAAACCAATAAAGTAACAATACCATTACACTAAAAGGTATCATCTATAAAGTTCTAATAAATTTTCTTCTATAACTTAAATTCCAGTAGGTAGGTTCAAAACCTTTGTCCACTTTATTTTCCCTTGACATATTGTGCCCCCTTTTTATTTATAGTATAGATTCTATAGTAGTAACTAATTTATACACCTTCGACCTAACTCTATAGAAATTATAGCATATTATACATATTTCTACATTCCTATAATAGTAAATACTTTCATTTTTTAATACCGGATTATTCAATTTCCAAATTCAATAGTTATGTTGCCTAATATCTTATCTTCCTCAACATTTAGTATTCAAAAAGTAGCAGACCCTTAGAGCAACTTCTCTTAAAATATTCTATTTAACACAATATATTATTAGCCAAAAAACTAAATTGTCTAAGCCATTTCTATGTGGTGTAGTATAGATAATCCGACAAAACCAACGTTAAGGAATTATATGGATAAAAGAGACCATAAACGACCATTTTAGATACTCTCAAATAAAATAAAACTAGAGTGTTTTTTACTCTAGTTAGTTAACACTATAAAAAAAGTATGAATTAACTATAATTACGGATTATACTTATTAACTTTATTGTTGTTTCTTATTTTTGTTCACTATTTTCGCATCTATTGCTGCTCCACTAGCAACCCCTATAGCAATACCAATAGCCAGATTATTACTTAATAATCCAAATACAACACCGAGACTAATCCCAATAGCAAGGTAAGACCCATTTTTAGAGTTCTTTTTGTTTTCATTGATGTTTTTTCTATCGTTACTCTTTTTTAAATCAGCCATAGTGAACTCCTCCTCATAAAATATAAATTAACCTTACTTCGCATAACTCTACAAATTCGACGTATCGCCGTTATTCTTTTTCCCTACACTCATCAATTAAGTGTTCATTTTTCCAGCTTCACATTATTGCTCATAATCTTATAGTTCAACTGTGGTTCCCGTACTAAAATATTGCAACCGTTCTCCCAGTTTCTCTTTCAATACCTTATAAGCAGGATTACCAGTACAATGACCAGTATATATATGCTTTACATTCAAATCAAATAGTCGTTTTCCTAATGCTCTAACCTCTTCCGGTTTTCCACTCATAGACTTGGTGCCTATAATCCCCATTAAATGAAAACCACCGATTATAGCCAGAACTTCCTTTCCGTTGAACGTTTCCATTACCTCTTCAATAATGTTATCAACGCCCCCATGACAGCAACTATTTAGAATAACTAAACCGTTCTCTACTTCAAACACCAAACTTTGTTCATGCTGAAAATCATCGGCAACAAATCCTTTTTCTGTTTTTCGATACATATGTGCTTTCTTTCCCCGTGCTGCTAGCCCAATCGTTTTATGAGAAATTAACCATACACCTTCATCAATTTCATAATCTCCATCTACAAAGACAAATCGGTCACTATATGTATCTAAAATGCCTCGTGGAATACCATTATATATTTTAATCAATCCTAGTTTGGCATAATACAGTTCCCTTGCTGCGCTTTGGAGATATACTTTTGCTTTACTGTTTTCAGAAAAAAATCCAACATATCCACCAGAGTGGTCATAATGACAATGTGATAACGCAGCAGTATCAATATTTTTTAAATCTATGCCTAGTTTATTGGCATTATTCTGGAACTTATTTGATGCACCAGTATCTAAAAGATACTGTTTTCCATTGTATTCGATATGAACAGCAAGTCCATGTTCCCCACTCAAATTACCAGTAGCTTTATTTTCAATAAGTGCCGTTAGTTTCATTACACACCTCCATATACACTTAATAAAGTAAACCCATATCATTAGGTATGGGTTTACTTGTGACTACTTAGAAGCATATTGTGACCTGATTCTGCCTATTATTTACGATTTCTATAGCTGCTTTACCTGTTATATGTTCGATTTTGATTTCAAGTAAACATACTCTATTCCATTCACTTTCAATTTCTCGCTGTCCTTCTTCAATATAGTCAGGTGAATACTTTTCAACTAAACTTTCAATGGCATATCTCCTCTCGTCATCTTCTGTAAGAATCCTTGCTCTACCAAAAACAGACACACTACGAAAATGGGTAGTAAAAGTTTTTTGTATTACTTCGTCTTTTTCTATGACACAAAATGTCACCTTATCATTCCTTTTTATGCTGTCAATCTTATGCCCTTCTTTTGCACCATGAAAAAAGAGTTTTCCGTCTTTATAAGCATAACTTACGGGAACGGTATATGGGTAATCATCATCGCCTGTTACACCTAAAACTCCAGATGTGCACTCTTGTAGAATTTCAATTGTTTCTTCTTTGGACAATAACTGCTTTTTTCTTCTCATTTCTCTGAACATAATTACACCCCTCTATAATTCTTTCATTATTATTAAGCCCTTGTTTTTATTACGTTTCCTCAATAAATATTATCATTAATTCATAAATTTTCATAGCACCGCAATATTTTATAAATTTATCATAAAATATATATTTAATCATATCATAATTATTAAAGCTAATAGACTGTATTTTGCTTGAACCTGATATTGAAATACTCCTATTAACCTCTTTTCAAATGTAATGACTAACAAAACTTATTAGAAATATAACCGTCCTATGATATATATCGACTTAAAAAATTAAAAAACAAGGTTATTTTAGAAATTGTATTGCTATATTTTTGTAAGATGTAACTGTGAAAGCAAAAACCCTACGTAAATGTATACGGGGTACGGCAACGATTCGTGCAAAAAACAGCCACAAGACAGCATTTTCGATGAACTATAAATCAAAAATGGAACTACTATTTTGTGGCTGTTATGACGTACTATAAGAAGGTTGCGACATAACTCAACTTTATTTTGAATTAATTTCACCATTATTCTTAGTAGTAATAGATACTATACATACAAAAGATTACAGACTGATTGCCTAAACTATAATGATTTTATTCTTGATTGGATAATATAAATCATTAAAAAATATAGGTACACTCTTACCCTGCCAATATTGTCCCTCTTCGCATTTTGATACTTGCATATGCAAATGAGGTCGAGGGGTCAATCCACTATTTCCTATTTTCGCTAATCGTTGTCCTAATTTCACACTATTACCTACTTCTACCGCTATGCTGTCCTTCGCCAAATGTCCCATAACTATATAATAATTATCTATTTTTAATATTACCCGATTTCCAACATAGTAAGGATATATTCCATTAAATGGGATATTGTTCTCTATTCCATTTACTATTTCAACTACAGTAGCATCACATGGACAATATACCTTTTCGTGAAATACCTCATAATCTTTATTTTCTTTAGTGAGAAGATTTTTTACTGTAAATCCAATTTTATTAAGCTTGGCTATATCAATTGCATACCTCATAGATGTATTTGATTTTCCATTTTTATGTATCTGAGCTTTATTATGATAATTGAGTAATGAACTAATCCTACCATCTCCACCATCTGTTATAATATATTTGCCATCTTTAAATGGTAATGATAAATTTATACAATCCTTTGGCTTCTTTGAAGCACGAACAGAACCAATATTAAAATACATTAAAATTAAAGATAGAACTAAAACTAAAACATCTACTAAAACTTTAATACCAAATATACCTTGTATGCCTGTATTAATAAAAAGAAGATTTCTGAAAGCAATTATTAAATAAATCAAAACTAAAACATGTCTAATATAGTAGTTTGTAAATTCCCAAGGAGCAGTCTTAAATAATAAAAATATGAAATTACCCACAAATATAGTATATATAATACTATCAATAAGATTACCTTTTCCAAACTGAAAAAGACCAAATAAAATTAGGATAGGTAATACTATATTTAACATTTTTGTTGCAATAAATAATTGAACTCTACTTAAAAACATTACTATTCTCCCCCTGTCATTATTAAATATATATTCTTCGTAATAAAATACAAGTTAGACATATCCACAGCTATTCTTAACGGAGGGATATCTTTATAAAACATGACTTTTCAAATATCTCTGATACTCCCTACGCTCATCAATTAAGTATTCATTTTTCCCCCTTCCCATTATAAGAATAATAGGTAGTTGAGAAAAGGTATATACATTTATCATTTGCCAATTAATGGAATCTACAAGCCTTAGTCAGACAGACTTGTCGAAGGAATGTGCCTTATCGTTGGTTTATGACTTTCTCAGCTCGAAAGATACTCTTGAATAATATGTGGCTTATTCGTTATATTAAAACACTTCAAAATCATTAGCTACGTATGATAATTTCAGATAGACTTGAAATGTCGTATAACATACCTTACTCCCGACGTTTGCCAGCCTAAGATAGCTCCTAACTTAAGCTGGCAAATGTGCGTAGCGAACGGAAGTATTTTGTTATATGACGACTATACCGGAAACTTTGCACTAAATTCATTATTACTACTTAACTCTATATGATGACTTTGAATTATTAATTCGTACTTCACGTGCGTTATATCCATGCTTAAACAATAAAAAGAAGATATCTTCTTCAGTTACTTGGGAACTAGGGCCAATATTTATTTCCGTTATTATATCTCTACTAATTAATTTTTCAAAAGATAAATCAGCATAACCAATTATCTTATCATCTCTAGCGAAGTAATTAAGTGGTTTCAGAACAAAGTTATTAAACCTCTTTTCCTGAGTAAAAATATTTGTTAAGTCACCATCATAAGATTCAGGAGTTATGTATGGAGAATAAATAATTCTTACTTCATCTTCTTCCTCAAAAGATGGATTTTTCATATAACAACTAAGCTCTGCCAAGTCATCACAAACAACTTCGCAAAAGGCATCAAATTCTTCAACAAAATACTCATTAAAGTCACCACTCACTCTAACTTTATCATTTTCAAACATATTTTTGATATAACTAATTGCACTAACTACAGCAAATTTTATTTCATCAACTTGCTCATCTAATTCATACATAACATCTTCAAAATAAACTTTATTCTTTTTAATTGTTTTAGAAATCAATGTTGAATTAAAACCAATTGAAACTCCTTTGCCGTTATCGCCATATGCCCTCCATTGACTAAGCAAATCTCCATTTCTAGAAAAACAAGTGATATAACTTGAGCGCTCTACAAAGCACTTAAGCATATCAAAGATAAATGCAAGATGATTATGAATTCCCTTATCATACCAATAATCTTCTTTTAAATTAATTGTGATTTCATTTTCTTCAAATGCCTTAATTAATGAATCTTCTAATATATTAAGTGTCCACTTTCTTTCCATATAGTCATTAGTCTTGCTTAAATCACATAATCTTAGACTTTTATTAGAAATTATTGCTATGAATGTATCTAAACTACAATAATGATAATAACATCTGCTCATATTAACCTCCAATTCATACTAGGTATAGTTGTCATATAACGTTTCTTGTTGCCGACGTTTCCCAGCTCTAGTGCGACGCATTTGGGCTGGGTAATGTGCCTTGGCAAGGGATAATTATTAGCCCATATATAGATTCTAAGTCATAAATTTACATAATACTATATAAAAATAGTTCACAAGCCAAGGTGAACGGCAACATTTTGTTATACGGAGTTTAGTCCACAAAACTCTTGTATTTTTAGTATATAAAGTATATTTAAAATACAAATCATCCTTGTAATTGAAAATCCTCCAATTATCAATCATTGGCTTTCATATCTATAATTATTAATTTTGCTTTTTTATCATTAAATAATCTTTATTACACAATTCTTTTGACTTCGTCATTAGGTTGGAAATCCATTATACGCTCATTCCAAATTCTTATGACATTAATTTCAGTAAGGTATTGCAACGATTTCATAATTCTAGACGGTCCATACATATGAGTTTCAGGAACAAATCTTGAAATATCTATATTACCAACATCAGTTTCTCCTTTAAGCAATTTAATACCTTCATTTTTATATTCTATAAACTTCATGTAATTATCATATAAATCTTTTCTGTTGTTTAGTAATAGTGTTTCAAAATCTTTATATTCATATTTATCAATTATTGAATATGCAAAATATGGTGTTATATATCCATCCATAGGATTAACATAAATATGATTAAGGTAATCTATGTCTACAATACATCCATGAACCGTTCCAGTCCCGCCAATCATTTTAATACTGCTTGATATAGAATTCAATGCACGATTATATACATTGAATAACCCTTTTATCATATCAGAATAATAGCCCATTCTCTCAAAGTAATAATTTATTTCACTATGATCCAAATTATTGATTGACCCACCGTTTAGCAGATATAACTTTCCTGTTTCAGAATTTCCAAACAAAAAGCAATAAACATCGCCTTTTTTAAGCATATGTATTTTACCTATTCTATTAAACGTTATGTTAATTTCAAATCCTCTGTTAAATTCCAAATATTGTTCACGCGAAACATTATAAATGCCCTCAGGATAATATCTGAAAGTGTCATATACTCCAGACAGATTGAAGTGCTTTAATCCGATATTTGTGGAATGAAATCCGATTTGGTTATCTGAATAAACAGTTTTCTCTTCGTTGCAAAAATAATTATTTCTATGAGTATGTCCATTTACATATATCCATTTACGGTTATAATTTTCTTTTGACCAATTTTCTTTCGGTGTATGGGTTAAAACTACAACTTGATCATTAGCTAATACCCTTCTTAATTTATTGTAAATATATTCAAAGCGATTTGTTTGCTTGATATCTTCATCTAACGACATAATTGTTTTCCTGTAGATTCCTTTTGTCGCATTGAAATCTGAACAAAGGCCTGAAAATCCCACTCCACCAAATATTACAAACGAACTTGTTAAGCATTTATTTTTCAACTCTTCATCACCAATTGACTTTAATTAATCTTCAGAAATAACTGTACCATTAGAAAGCATCAGGTCATTTTGCAAAAAGCAAACACCTAAACTTGAGAATAAATCACGATATTGCAAAATAATTTTATCTAAATCTAATACATGAACACTAGAATTATCATCTTTATTAAAATTCCACAATTCATGATTTCCTAGCACCACTACAATTCTACGCGAACCCCAAAGCTTTACCAACTCTTTATAAAACAATGTTGCTATTTCAAAGTTAAAAGATATATCACCTGCTATTAATAAGTAATCTGTATATGATTTAGTTTCAGCTGTTTCAACCATTTTTTTAGCAAGGTGTCTAATATAAGTTATAACTTCTAATTCAGTGGCATGAGATGGAAACGCATCGATAAGTTTATGGTTTAAATGAAGATCGCTGATATAATATATTTTCCTATAATTATCATTTAATGTTGTATTTGTGAATAAATCAGTATCATGAAGAACAGCAATAGCTTCTACTTCTTCATTTTGCATAGAAGGTGTCAGTTCTATATTACTATTATAATCCCTAATATTTTCAGAATAAAATGAAGCGTCATATAGATGCTGTTCAACTAATACATTACTGCTAATATAAGAACCTTTGATATTAAAATCTCTCAGATTAATTTTCTTAAAGTCAAAATCATATAGATTAGCATTCATCAAATCCGCATTTAAGTGCTCATAAATTCTATAAACGAATTAAATTCTAACATCTCATCCATTTCTTTATAGCAATTTTTTTCTATTGTAATAAACTTTAAACTTTCTTTATCAAAGTATTTCTCCTTGAATTCACGTGCTTTTAATTGTCTTTCTAACTTGATTATGCTAGTGTTATTATTTACATCATTAGGAAGCCTAGTGACTATTCCTCTGATATATGAATAATCGTTACTTTCTATATCAGAATGACTTCCATAGTGGTTTAAGATAAAATTGAGCATTCCACTGCACTTATCTATAGTATACATAGATTCTTGCACATAAAGAAATGCTCTCCAATCTGAATTAACCGCCATATTGCAAAGGTCAGGAGTTTTAACCCTATCAGAAACACATTCCAATGCCAATGGATTATTACTAATCGCTATTATACATAACGCCTCGCTTTTTCTATTGTTAGGCACAAATTTCAGAGCCAATCCATTCTTCTCAACGGCAATCTCAAAAAACTCTTTTGACACAATTTTTCGTGGTACAAATTCTAGAGCTAAACCATTTTGCTTAATGGCATTCATGCATAAGGATTCTAACTTCCATTTTTCAGGAACAAATTCAAGCGCTAATCCATTTTGAAGAACTGCTTTCATACAAATACTTTTGGTTTTATTCTTATCAGGAATATATCTAAGAGTTCTTCCGTCCTGTTTTATTGCTTCAATATATAATTCTTTTGTTTGAAATGTCTCTTTAATATTAGATAAGACTTCTGGGTTATTTTTAACAGATTCTAAGCAAATTTCATAAGTCAACACCTTCGATGAAACATATCTAATAGCACTCCCATTTTGTTTAACAGCTTCAAGACACATATCAATAGTATGTAACTCTTTAGGAATCACTCTTAGTACCATACCATTTTGCTTAACAGCAGCAAAGCATCTTTCAGAAGTTTTTTCTACACTGTCAATACTATAACCGTTCTCATGTATCGCTTTCATAATTTCTTTTTCGTTCATCTTAACAATTGTGGTCAATACATCCATACAATTCATCTCCTTGATGCTTATAAAATATCATTTTATATCATGTGCACTCTCAATATCATAACATTTTTTATTACTTGATCATCTATGTTTGTTAGCTTTAAAAAAATGTCATTTATTGCATTTCCTAAACCTTTTACAAATCATAAAATTCATTCGACTGCATCATTTCAACACGCTGTATATCTATACCACATTCAATTAAACTGTCAAACATTCGCTGCATTTCACTATTACTATAATAGTACACTAACCACTTTGCTTGTTTATCAGTGAAAATATCAATGTTTTTTAAATAAGAAACATCAACACCTGAAAGAGAATGACCGATAACTATAATTTCTTCAATGTCTTTTTCAATCAGACTGCGTAGTTTAAACATATATTTACTTATGTCTTTATAGGTTCGATTATAATAGTTTTCTACTACCTTGCATATACTAATTTCTTTTTCGTCAAAGAAACGTTCAGCTTCATGTCGCTTTTCTTGAATTTTAGCAATTCTATCTTTATTCCCATGTCCCAAAATAGGCTCATTATCTCGTTGCCTAAGAGAACCATGAATATGTATAATTTGTCCTTCACTCACACCATAAACCCTTTCCAAGACAGCTGTATAATTGAAGGTTACGTACAATGCCTCTAGTCGCTTTATGGATAGCCGTTGTTTTAGGTTGCACATCCCTTATACGAATAGTTCTAACCCACTGTTCTAGATATTTTGTTAACAGACTAATATATTTATACTCGTTACTAAAATATTCATATAATGTATCCTCTATACCAACATCGCCGCTTTCCAAATTCATATCAATACTAACTGCTTGTTCAATAATTATATCTTCATCAATATTAGCTAAGTTTGTCTCTAACTCATTCCATAGCATTTCCTTCTTTGCTACTTCATCCATTCTCGGGTAAATATAATAATGCTCCTCAAAGGAATGTAAAAATTCTGGATACATATTTTTCAAGTATGTTCTGAAATCCCAATAAGAAGTTGACAATCCATGCCCTTTATCAAATCCATTTCCTATTATATACAACTTCACTTTTATATCTCCTTTATTTTACCTTAATCTACATTATCGATTCCAGCTAAAAATCTGTTCAACCTTTAGAATTTCTTATAAATATACAATTGGGTATCAATTTCACCTTTCTTTACGAGTTCATTAATTAGCAAAGGATATGAATAATACTGCTGTTTATTTTCATTTATTCCGGTTATTTGCCGGAACCTTTCTTCCTTAAGACAATCATTTTCATCCATATAGAGAAGTAGACTTGATAAATTGAAAAAAGAGTCTGCTATACCCATTTCTTTTATCTTATAGCCTCTAAATAATTCCAGCCTAGCTTAGCTGAAATTACATCTGTCATATTTTTCTTCAGAGATTCCTTTTGCACAGCAGCAGCAATTCGTTTTCTTAATAATTTTAAATCCATACATGCCTCAACATTAGACCTTTTGACATAGGTCTCATATTACATATGTAGCGCAAGCGAATTTTCCCTTTATAATTTGAATGAAAATGATTATGACAGTTGCTACAAAGAGATACTGTATTTAGTTCCTTATCTAAACAAACTTCATACCGATCAGAATATGCCATAGGCACTAGATGATGTGGTTCAGTATTGTTAGCCATCACTACTTATTAAAGCCTTTGCTAAATTCCATTAATGAACTTGATTAAGCACAGCGTCTTCTAAGTCATTCAATATCATATTAAAGGATTTTCGAACTTTTTTAGTAACTAGACTAATCACGTTTTATATTTACTGAACTTTGGTTTTAATTTTCTTAAAACCCTAATTCCTTCGTAATAAAGACCTCTCCTTGTTAAATTGCCATCTTCATCAATAATTCCCTTTTGTTTGCCACTATTTTATAGATCAGTGCCCTATAACAGCAATTAATAATTGTACTTTAAATCTTTAATGATGCTATTAAAACCTATTCACCCTTGTATAGTTACTAAGATTCCATTCTCAAATATAAATATTTGGAGTGCTTTATAAGTTCTAATCTTGCGATAATAAGTTGAACTTATTTTCACTAATGTTAAGTAGATCTATATCTATTTTAAGCTCTTCTAGAATTATTTGCATAAATTAAAATTACTTTCCCATGAATACGAAATGTCTTCAAATAAATTATCATCTATTACCTTAAAACTTGCATTCCAATACAATCATCTTTATTATTTAGGAAGCCATAGCAATATATAATAAATCTTCTATAATATTTTGCTAAAGTTCCTTGTTTGAAATATATATCACTTTAATATTTACATTGATAGTCTAGACCATTTAATCTAACGTTTTCCTTTAGTCTTCCTGCTAATTCAATTACACTCATTAATTCTCCCCCTATAATTAGTTATATTTATATTTATGATTTATCCTTTAAAACTTCTTTCTCTATTTCATCTAACATTTCTCTCAGATACTTAGAAACAACAGCATAGTCTTCAATAATCCTTTTTAAGATAAATGACGGATGGTCCTTGAAATTAAAATCATAATCACTTATGGTTGTAACATTAGGTGAATTTCGATGTGTCATTTTATTTCTACAGTCATTAGTATATTTGTGATTTCCTTTCCATTCCCCCTCTATACCTGTCTCATCTTCTTGCAATATATACTTGTTAATGCCTATTGCCTTTTCTTTAAATTTAGCAGCAAGTGATGAATTTGGATTAAAAATTTTATTATAGTAAATCCTGTCTTTTTTAATATTTATCTCATAAAACAAACGGTATAACTGTGCTAACATGTCCCATAAACTTGAGGTTCTAAATAAAGCATTTTCTATATAATAGTATGCTAAACTTTCTTCTTCTGAATTAATGTCAACCAAACTAAAATTTTCTTGAACCGATTCAGAATATGCATAGTCAATACCTTTTTTAAGTGAGATTTTTATTTTCCAATCTAAATTTTGTAATGTATCATATATAGTCTTATATTGCATTAATTTACTAAATGGTGCTTCTTCAACTTCAGGAGAAATTACACCAAATAAGAATCTATCTTCTCCAAAAAACACCTTGAAACGTTTTGGATTATATGATACTTCTGAAATTTTCTTTTTTAAATATTCCACTTCTTTATTATTAATTTTACTCATAAGTTATGTTTAGTAAGCTAATGTATAACAAGTATACAATGCTTATAAACTCTCACTTCCTTTCTTTTTATACTCTTTAATGTGTATAACCTGTTGAAAGAAGATTTCGGCATAACTAAGTTATCAGTTACTTTATTTACATAGTAACAGTATTATTTTTAATTTTATCTATCTTATATTTATCATATAATGTTTCAAATAGTACTTCTGCTAACAAATTATCTAGCAGACAACAAACACCTAGTAGAATCCAATTTAATCGACTGTATTCAGAATAGTCAAAACTACATTGATTCATATGTGCTAGGGCAAATTCTTCAGATTTTACATTAAATGCAATAAAATCTCCATGTCCAATTTTGTTTCTCATCTGCCTCAAAAGGCGCGTTACATTTTTACACTCAGTACCATAAGTAGGTTCTAAGAATATTGCTAGTTTTCCATCTAGCTTCTCTGTTTTTTCACCTGATTTTAAAAGTAACATTTCTAGCAGTGAATAAGATCTAAACAAATGATTCGTATTATATTCGTTATCTTTATATAATGCATTTACTATATAATCAAACTTGTAGTAATCATTTTCATTTTCAAGAAATAGATCTAAACTTTTACCCCACTTTTTAAGCTGTGATATATATTCATCTAATGTTTCTTTTCTCTTATAAGTAAAAGATAATATTGATATAACCCTAGTTTTCTCAAAATCGTTTATATTGCTAGAATATACACATGTAGGAGACAGCAATTCTTTATTGTTTTTCCTTACAAAACGAATAAAACCAACAATTTTTTCAGCATAATCTTCTTCACAAAGACGGCCATCAAAACAATTAGTTTCCCAATCAAAAAATGGCATATCTTCATTTTCATAATCAAAAAACAAATAAATCATATTATCTGCAATATAATTTAAATAATTAGATATATCACTTTCTTCCATTCCATCAGGAGTATTAAAATTATCATCAACTATTCTTTTTAGATAATTTATATCATATGATGTTTTAAGCTTCTTTCCATAATCTTTCTCGAATTCAGAGTCATCAAGCTCTTGTTGGCTAATCTCTCGTTCCATAACTCTTACCAACTCTTGTTTCCAATCATTATCTTTTTCATTCGGTAAATTAGCTATATATAGCTGTAATTTCTTAGAAATTAGCGTTTTCTCTATCTTTCCATATGCATCTATTACTATCATTATTTCACCTTCAAATTCCGATTTATCAAGTTGTTTACAATAATTGATGCGTCTCATTTTTTTACTATTGTTCATCAATCGTAGTTTCATTATTATGCAGTATTTATGAAAAATGTGAACTAAAAATTTTTCTCATTTTGTACATGCTTGTTTCTTTCTCCTTTTGCAGTTCCAATAACTCTTTCGATAAAGGGATTTTTTCCTATGGCATAATTATTTATATTTTCAAAAACCTCCTTTTCTAAATGTTTCTTGAGATTAGAATCCTTAATATTATTGCTTGATTCATTCTGTAAAATAGCTTGATATATACTGCATGAGTTGCTCATACTGGATTGCTTTGGATTATGTCCGTATCAGTTTAACAAAAGAATTTGCGATTACCTTTCCATCAGTTTCTGACTCAGCTGTCTTATTGGCCCAATTTGTTTTTCAAACATCAAATCCCATATATCAAGACATTCTTTGGCAATATTTTTGATTTCAGGTAGTGGCGAGCCATCCGTCTCGTCATATAATCCAATTACTAACTTAGATATTTCATCTTCTATTCCCCAACTCCCATCGTCTCTACCACTTCCGTCTTTAATTAAATGATAACTCATTGATAGTATAATATCTTTGTAATCAACCACTGACTTTGACTCTTCTTCAAGATAATGTACAAATGCATGCAATGTTCTGCGGCTTAAACCCGAACTCATTAGTTCAATTAAAAAATCCTTATCTCTCTCTAAATCAATAAGATTATCATAAAATAATCTTGAAATCGGCATTTCCAAATCTAATGTACTTGTCTTAAATTTACGTATCATATTTTTGGCTAATGTGTTAAATTCATCTTTATTGAAATAAATAATAGCCATATGAAGAACTGCTTCGGCTTGTACTACACTCATTGTATCCACATTATCAATTATATCGACAAATTCATTTTTCAGAATATACATTTCCGATAGACAATAAGCTCCCATTTTAATAAGTTCTTTATCTTCGGACTCGAAACATTCTTTTATAATTTTTAATATACGTTCATTATATTTAGGATACAAGAAAAATAGCATGTTTTTTGTACCATGGAAGCCTGCTAACCTGTAATCTTGTTCATAGAGGTTTAAAATTTTTTCAGATGCCCAATCTTTTTCAACGTTATACGAAGGCCATAATGCGTATAAACTTGCCAATTTCACTGCCGGGTTTTCATCCAATGTCAATTTTTCAATTGTATCTTTAAACTGTTCAAACAGAGTACTGTCTTTCCATAATAGTTTAGCTATCGATTGAGCAGCCTTCCCCCTTACGCAGTTTATTGCATTACTTTGTAACATATCAAAACTGTGCATTTCTTTATCCTCATTATTCGTTACATTTGGTTTACCGATTTTTGGGTTTTTATGGTTAATTGCAATATCCTTAAGAACATTCAATATCTTCTGTGACCATTCTTCATTCTTCCTGTTTTCAATAAGTGAGCAAATGTAATCTGCTCTGTGTGAAGTATAATCATATGAATATCTGAAAATCATTGTTTCTAACAACTCTAACGGTACATTATCCAAAGCCTTACTATATGCTAGTCCACTAAATAGGGAATCGACATATACATCCAAAATCTCCTCCTTATTTGAAAGAGCTAGATTTACCATTCTTAACGGTTCTTCAGAAACAGCATTACTAAAACTTCTTGCAAATTCTTCAATAGAACTTTCAATAAATCCCCCTGGAACCTCTTTCCAACAGGAATGACTTGTATGCTTAAGTTTTTTGTTAGTTAAAACCTCAAACCACCTTTTGTTATTTAGTTTTTTCCCCGCAATGGGTGAACTCACCCCTCCACCATGCCCGTCTGAATATTTATATGAAGTTGCCCCTTTAGGGAATTTACGATTTAAAACACGTATTAAATCTTTTGCTTGATCGCTCAATCGATTATAGGGTAACACTTCGAGAAGTTCTTTCTGCAATTCACCCCAAAAACTCCAATATACTTTATAGCCATTTTTTTCTCTATTGTAATCAATTCTACGTTGAAGTAACTCTTTAGCTTTTGGTGATAGATAACTTAAAACCGTCTTTTCTAATATAGCGAAGATATCTTCACTACAATATTTAGAATGCTTTCCTAATATCTGTTTGACAAGAAATAATTCATCATTATTGCCACTTGTCTTATCAAATATGTTGCTATCAAAGTCACTACATAAATATGTAATCACTACATCACTATATATCTCTGGTAATCGATATAATCCATCCATTATAATTTCATTTGATAAATCATTGCCTTTACCCATGAATTCTTTATAGCGTTCCAAAAATGTTTCTGGTTTTAAGGCAATTATTGCTGCGTTAGCTTTCCTAATAATTTGTATACAAGCCCTTTCAAGACCTCTTTTATAAAAATATCTTCCAGACCAATCACTGAAACATAGCATTACATCCTTTTCCGTAGGAATGTATCGCAATAATAAATTAACAACCTCTATTCCATTTTTAATTAGAATTTCAGAGTCTTCATATAAAAATTCCTTTTCATATTTATAAATGTTTTTCCCTTTACCTTTAATTTTATTTTCCAATAAAAGTGCTAATAGCCTTATTGTTCTCATTTCACAATTTTTGAACATCGACTTAAAGTCAAGATATACATCAGCCATTTGCGGATACCTGTTATAAAATCTCATTCGCAATTCAAACAACTCATCCGTATCTTGATTTATATCATGTAAAAAACATCTTGAGAATTTATTATCATCTTCTAGCGATTGAAATGCATACTTTTCAATAAATGCAATATCCTCAATTTCATAGTCCGAGCTCATACTTATAAGTAAATTGAAGACAATATCTTTTTTTTGCGGATTGTTAAACCATTTATCTAAAACACCATATTGTCTAAGCAACCTAATATATTTAGGCCTGGAGAATATAACGTTATCTATAATATGATTACCATATATTTCGTTTCCACAGTTATTAAGAATAAATTTTTGTATATTTTCATCTAAAATATCTATTTGATTTAATACCTCAAGGAAAACGAATTTAACAAAATATCTAATTTGCTTTGCCTCAAACATCTTTTGGCCTGCATTAATAAAATCCTGGCTATCGAACTCAGATAAATTTTGTATAAACATTTGCACTTGATATCTTTTTCCAGGAGTTTGCTTTTCTTTACTTCCAATAATATCTGCAATATCTTCACCGGCATAATATCTCTTAGTCATCTTTTCGGACAAAAAACAGTCTAATATTGATTGATGAGCAAAGGAAACTTTATTATCTTGAATTATTAAGAAAGCATTTGAAGATAAAAACTCTAAGTATGATTTATTGACACTTAATATACTCAACGGAATACATATTCTACCTAGATTTTCCAGAATGGTTACCACTTTTTCTTTAGTAACATTTAGATCAGTTTCACTTAATCCATATTCAAAACATTTTTCGGACAACTGGCCCCACCATTTTGAGACCAATTGACTTGCGGTAGAACATTCGTCATATTCTTTGCTTGGATCTAACCGTTGCCAAATATATAAATTGCTTGGAATCCTTAGTAACTCTTTCAGTTTACTTGTTAATTGCTCATAACGCTTCCCAACAATGTCCTTTACTTTTACCTCATCCAATTCATTAACCTGAACTTTATTCCATTGAATAACTTCATCTTTCTTATCAATTTTTTTAAATAATGATTTAATATTATTATCATTTTCCAGGTCATAGGTTCGACACACAAAAACGACAGATATCTTATATTTTCTTTCAAAATTCAATCTCTCTACTCGGTTTATAATTTGTGCACATACTAATAAAGCATCTCTGGAGTGTGCTTGAGTCCAACGTAGAGCATCTAATTGATCTAAAATAATTACTGCTCTTTCATTTTTAGAAATACTATGAATGCAATGAGCTATAGATGCAGGTAAACCTAAATCTCTGCCCCATTTCTCCGCTGTCCCATTTGGGATATGTTTATCTAATTTAATTGCCAAATATGGTATGGTATTTTCTTGGCAATAATTGATAATGTCTACTGTACATCCACTTTTCCCTCTTCCAGCTTTTCCGTGTATTATTAGAGAGCCCCCTGAATCTATTGCTTCTCTTAATGTAGAAAATTCTTTTCTCTTAATTAACCCATTATCTAACGGAATAAATGCTGCCATATATTCCTGATTCAATTCCTCTAACCTAGGCATGATACGTTCATCAGTTGCAAGATTTTTAAACCTTATATTTTTTCCTTTTAAAAAAGTGTACAAAACGGACTGGTTAATTGTTTTTCCTAAAATATTTCCATCTACTATCCAAGCAATAAATGTATCATATATTTTTTCTTCAGTACCTATTAACAAATAACTAATTTTGGATAAAATCAGTTCTTTTAATTCTGTATCCGGAAATTGACGATATGCTATTCTATTTAAATAAGAAATGCACTTTACTAAGTCCAAATCTTGTTCCGGATTTATCTCCATCACTTTGCAAAATTTTTTGAAGAAATTAGAAAATTCTTTGCTAGCATTGAGTATTTGGTTATTATAAAAATCTTTAGGATTTTCGCTAGTATTTTTTGCTCTTTCAATTAAATCCTCTAGTATTGTGAAAGCTAAAGGTGAAACTAAAGCAACAGTATTCGACTCATCTCTATCCAATTGATACTTCCAATTCGTGAAGATTCCTTTGGCATTAGTAGTTCCATAATCCCAACATTCTTTACTCCCGTTTCTCCCTTTACATTGCTGCCCTTCTCTGCTGCCATTTTTTTTTCCAATCCAAATGTCAATACCGCGTTCATCGTCACCAAGTGCTTCCAAAACAATATAATCTAATTTCTCATCCAAAACTTTTAAAATTTGAAATATTGCCCATTTAATTTCAAATCTATTTCCACTTTTATCAGCTCTGCCCCCTAAATCATATGGCATACCAAACACCCCCGATTTATTTCTATTAAAATATAGAATAGTTAATTTAGTTGCATGAACACGGCGGCCCTTGCATCATCTTTCCGACAACGTTTCATGTTAAAGAAGCCTAGAGCGACTGCACTATCCATATGTAATGATGTTAGTTTTTTATTTTTATTCGTCCAAACCTTTTACTTAGAATTTTTTACACATCTGAGTATTTGCACGTGATAGACTCACTTTCAATGAAGTTGTAATCCATAAAATAAATTATTTTAATTTATTAACTGTTTTAGGCTTTTTTAAGTTATGAAATTGCAACAATTTAAAATAAAACTACATACGTAATCTACTTTTTATATTTTTTAATAATAAGTTTGATATCTTTATCGGATTTAGCTATACCTCTTCTAAAAACAAAACCTAGTTCCTCGCAAATATCTCTAGTGAATTTTGTAAGATTTCTCTGCAATAAATATTCATCCCTCACTTGGTATCCTAACAATGCTTCTAACACCTCATTTTTATTTCTAAATAACTTTTTATTATAACTTTTAATTAAATTCTCAATATAACTATCAGGATATTCTATTCTTTTTCTAATTAATTCCATTGCCTCGTCTGAATGATAATTATAAAGGTTCTCTATCTGGAACACTTCAGCATTATTCTTTGCTTTCTTGATAAAAATTTGTTCATCCTCTGAAGTTCCAATATTATCTTTAAGATAAATCCTAATCTTGCTATCACCTAGAAAATCCTCATATGCTTTCACCTCAAAAGAAAACTTTAGCCTATCTCCAAACCCATCTTCGTATGGACTTAGATTAGTGTTAAATTTAAAATTAGGTATCCCTTTCAAGGAAGAATTACAGAATTTACAAGAAGGAACAAGGTTGAAAATTGATATTGAAAAATAAGGGTATGTTGCCTTATTATAAAAATGATCTAAATCGGCTCTCATTTTTCCATTCTCCGTATACAGCGGGCTTACATATTGACGATTACAATAAGGACATGATTTTATTCCCAGTTCCATAAGAAAATGGTATGCACCCCACTCGTTCTCATATTTTGCATTATATATGTCTATATTTCTAATAGTAATCCCTATATCATGAAACTTCTTATCATTTTTTAATATATTATATGCAGTACCTATAATACCTTTAACTCCCTCCCAAAACTCTCCAATACCAATTGATTTACCAGCAGCATTAGCAACTGGTAATTTGTTAATTTTTTCATATAATTCTATTAACAGAAATTTCTTTAAAACATTATTTTCTTTATCGTAATGATTAATTTCATTAATATCTACTAAAATATACTCCTTAATAGAATTCAAATTATCTACAGAATATAGATGTGGTACTTTATCTAGCATTAATTTAGTCTTGTACCCATTAATTTCTCTTAATAATACTATCTTTTCAAGCTCATATTTATAATAATAGTTCATTGTTTCATAAGCAAATTCAGTATATCCTAAACAATTCCTTAGCTCAGAGGCATATGTATTTTCTTTTTTTTCATTTTTATTTTGTATACAGGATTGAATTTCAAGAAATTCATAAATATATTTGAATTTTTCTTCCATATGTATGTTTTTTTGATTTAATCTACCTGGGTTAGCTAAGAAAATATTATTACAATTGATAAGATCTTTGCAGCTCTTTAAATCATCTGCTTCTCTTATTAAATAGTTTATGAACTTAATATGCTGTCTCAATAGCTTTTTCTGTTTTTTAGAAGTGAAATTCTTCAAAAAAAATCTATGGTTAGAATACTTTTTTTCTTTATTCCCATCAACTAGCTTATTCAAGTATTCAAGGTTAAAAAACTTTATATTTCTCTGAAACTTTTTTAACCTTTCATCAATATTTTTATTTATTAAATATTTTTTATGTTTTTCTAAAAGTTCTGGTTTAATTATTACTTTTATCATCAAATTCCCTCTCATGTAAAACATTTTCAATATCTCTTTTAAATCTTCGTAAATCTTCGTTTGTCATTTGCTGAAACCCTATAATTTCATTTTTGTTATCCTTCAATACTTCTTCCTTTAACCCTAATCTATCCAATTTTCTAGTATACATATCTAATAGCTTATTTCTAATAAGTGCTTCACCAATTATAGATATTTCCTTTTTTAACTTTTTCAAATCAATCATACTTCTTGTTACATTTCTTTTGAAACTTTCATCATCATTATTTAGTATGTCAATAATATAGTTAATTTTTTCCCTAGCAAATTTGCCAATAATATCATTTTTCATAAAAAATGAGTTACTAATCAAAATATGTATACTGGCTCCAAAAGTTTCCTTAATGAATCGTTCTTTCGCACACAACAGAGTCCTTCTTCACTTTCTAGAAAAATTATATTTTCTCTAGGCATATCTGAAATTACTAAAGGTGAATTGGATGTAAATATAATCTGTATTTTTTTCTTTAGAAATATTATTGGTAAAGCTTCAAGTAATAAGTATATATACATTCTTTGCCATTCTGGATGAAAGTAAGTCTCACCTTCATCTATAAGTATTAATAAATTTTTAGCAGTACCAATTAATTCTTTAGCGCTGTAAAATCTTGATATGAGGTTAATCATTGCTTTTTCTCCAGAACTCATATCATACCAATCAAGATCTAAAAAATCGAAACTTTGTATAAACAGTTCCTGGGTTTCATTATATGCCTCAAGGATAAGCTGTCTATAACTATTTATATTCTCTTCTTGTATCATCATTTTAAAACCTTCACCATTTTCATCAATAAGCACAATATTCTGCTTAACAAACTTGTTGAGACATTTTATAAAACCTCCTAATTTTGATCCCAAATCACCATTACTGCCTTCGTAAGCTTGAAACAATTTTAATATAGTAGCAACTGTTCCTAATCTACCTTCTAAAAGTTCTCTAATATATGGCTTATCCCAATTATCCCTAAAGCTCTCATCCTCGTGATTTGTTCTATAAAATACAAAAAAGTAACTTAAACACACTCTAATTTTCAGTTGTTCATAAGAATTTGCATTATTTAACTCCGCTAATGCACATCTTCTAAATTCTTGTAGTTCCTTATTTGCAGGGATATATTCTAGCATATCAATTTTTATTTTTTCTTTTACATTTTTGTGTTTAAAATAAGCTTGTCTTACATTTGGTATACTTTCAATAAACTCAACGATTTTGTCCCAAAAGTAAATGTTAATTGTTACCGTATGATCAAACTCTTTTTTGATTTTTTCTGCTATTGAAAATGATTCTTCAGCATTATATGGTAAATTGGTCGCAATATAATATTCCTTAATGTTATTTAGATTATAATTATTTTCTGATTTTATAAATGAAGACTTTGATTGACTATTTTTATACTTGCGAATATCATTCTTCACTTTATTATATAATTCTCCATACTTTTGACTTATATTTTTCTTTTCACTATTATACTCCTTAAATACGCAATTAATCGCTGAATATGTTTCAGGGTTATACATATCAAATCCAGCTTCAGAATTCCAAGCTTCTCTATTCCAAATACCTGTATTAAAATAATTAGAGAATACTTGAAATGCTACCTCTTCAAAATCAAGAGCATTCTCAGGTTTTACTATCTCACTTAAATAAAAAAACGGAGAAAAACTACATCTTAAAAAATCTGGATACTTAAACGGTAATTTGATTTTAATTCTGCTAGCTATTAGGTTAAGTTGTCCTTGAATTTCGATTAATCTATAATTATCATTTTTTTTAAGTAAGTGATTAGTTGATATATCAATAATATTAGAATTTGTATGATAATCGTTTTTAGCATCAAAAATATTTGAATAATATAATATTCTGTAATTATCGTTATTTGATTTTATACTATTATTTATTACTTTATGCATCAAATTTCGGTCTTTTATTGTTATTTGATTAACTATAGTTGAATTTACATAAATATATAATGTATTCCCATCTTTAACTATAGCAAGCATTTGTTCATCTTTTTCATGTTTATAAAAATCTCCTGATATAAAGCAATTAACCCTCTCAATAATATAATCTAAAATTGAACTTTTACCTGAACCATTTTCTCCAATAATTCCAGTTACATTTATAATTTCTCCATATTCTTGTATGAAAATATTAGAATTTAGCTTAAAGAAATCTTCAGGTATTGTATCCAGTTTAATATCAACATTTATATTTCTGTCTTTATCAAATTTACAAATGTATCTTTTACTAAAATTAAATTCTTGATTGTGTATATTATGATATTTTTCAATCCATACATATAGTAGTTCCATGAGCTACATGTCCTTTCTTATATATGACTTTTCAAATGTCAATATCTTTTGTTGTCATTTTTTCATTATGTTCCACATTAACTCTTTTATTTTACTTTTGGATGTCACTCATCAGACAATGATAATTAAAACATATCTATTTTAAATTTACATCTAAAAGTACACATGTATTTAGGTAAATTTGTTATATTTCTGCTGACAATTGATTATCTCTTTCTTTAAACATTTCAAATAAGTCTTCATTATAATATTAAGGAAAAAAAATGTTCACGATGCTTATATATTTAATAACACTCCTACCTTCTAATCATAAGTTCGTACATTCATTTGAATAAAATCGTATTTAAAAATAATATTATTGCTTACATTCCAACTTCCCATTATAGACATTACCCACACTTCACCCCACCAATTAACTATAAAAACTTCTCACCTACATAATTCAATATTGCCCCATTATTATCCTTCTATATTTGTAGAATAATGTAATAATAAGCACCCAAAAGTCCTATATCTTACTATTTTTAAGAAAAAAACTAATCAGACCCAGCAATTATAGAGTGCAACCTAAATTAAAGTAGCCTGAGTATTACTCAAAGCTACCTTAATCATTTTTTATTATGACTATGTTTAAGAATGATGTTGATTATATATCAATTTTTAAATGAACCCCCAAATGATATGCTCCCCTTAATTTAGTCTACACTACTTTTTAGTTTCGTGTCTACTTAAGTGGGTATAGTTCATGACAGGGGGCTGTTCAAAATAGATTCCTTTAGTTTTATTTTTATTATATTATGATTTGTTTTTATATGGGATATATTAAGAATACTACATTTGTAGGAATAATTTTATTGTAATTTTCATCACCACACTTGAAAAATTCGATACATGTATAATTTATATCATAATAAACACATTCAAATTCATCACTACCAATTATAACCTTATCCTTTTTCATAATTCATCTCCATCTTTATTGATATATTATAACATATTATTGAAAACTACCCATTTTCCTTAGATACATATTAGGATAACTGCCTAAGAAACATTCAAGTAAATAACAAGTCAGTATGACTTTCGACCGAAGTGACTTGTAATAAGAAGAGCAGAAACATTGAAACTTCATTTAGAAATTCTTGTTTTGCTAATATTAAATTCTCGTGATCCTGACAGGAAGTCTGGCTAGCGAACCGGCGGGACGCCGAATATGAGTGCTAGAGAATTTAATATTTGCGAAACACTAGAATTTCTTAATGAAATTTCACGTTTCATTCTCTTATTGCAAGTCAAGCAGGGGAAAGTTATACAGATACACTATTTCCTTGATAATTCCCCTATTTTCATAGCACTTTCCAATCTTTTAGCAGATGCTATAAACCCTGCTTTGTAACAAAATATAGCATCATCTATTTTAAGAATAGAATTTATTTTATTTCTTCACTTGATTTTCCTCTAATTGATTCTAATAAATCATTTCTTGCTTCAAAAGTATCACCAGTTTTCTTTACAGTTTGAATCATATACTCTGCATTATTATCATTTGGAGAAATAACGAACAATATTTCATTTAGTAATCTCCCTTACTTTCAATAAATCTTAGATCGTCAGTTTTATAATAACCCAAATCTTTTAAACATATATTCCCTTTTTCCACTTCCTTTTGTAATTCAGTGATGTAAGAATCATCATTTTTATGGCCTGACATAACCTCACAAAGAATAAATTTTCCAGTTAATAAATCATACTGAAGCTGTATTTTAGCACCTGATTCACTTTCCTCACCTTTGTTAAATCTGTTGTCTAACGCTTGTGGGGTTAACAATACATCATCTTTAGTGGATAATTTATTACATAATTTTGTTAGAGCCACTGAACATAAATCTTCATAAATCACACATAAATTCAAAAGTTTTTTTCCTGTAAGCCTGCTCTTTCGCTTAACAAATTGATGCTTTAAGGCCATTTTCTGAATTATTTCAGAATCAAATAATTTTTGTAAATTTCTTGTAAGTTTTCTTATATTTTTATTCATTATTAAACCTCTTTCTACTTAAAGATAGTGTTAACACTATCTTGGTTCTATTTATTTGAAACCCTGCTATTTCAAGGGTTATAGCTGTTTTTAACACAAAAATAAATGACACCTATATCTACGATAACTCCGGTGACCACGTGCAACTTTGGTGCAAAATTTGTGATTTGCATTTCAACAAAAACAAGGTCGATTTGAAGAGTGAAAAACTCATTTGTCCATTTTATGGACATACCCTAAGTAAAAAGAAGGACCGTAAAAATTTCTATATCCATAAATATGTTAACAAAAATGTAGCTTTTACTTGAGTTCCCTTGCAAATCTTTCTCTTGAAGATATTAAAGAATATAAGAAAGATAAACACAAATTCAAACTGCATTATATTTACAGGGAGTTTACCACAAATTATTTTGACGTGGATTTATCTTCTATGCCAAAGGGTGCTACTCACTTAAATTTTAGAAATTTTTCGCCTTATGTAATGGGCCTTTGCCTAACATATAACGTTAATTTAGGACTATCTACACGCCATACAGCGCGAGATCTTTGGGAAATCCATGGGGTTAAAATGTCTCATGTAATGGTTAGTAAATATGCCGTTACAGCTGGCGCTTTAGTTAAAACCTTTGTGGATAGTTATGACTATAAACCACTAACTATCTCGCTGCTGCTGAAACAAAACTAAGGTTAAAGGAGTACATCAATATGTCTGGCTTGTTATGGATACCATCAAGGAATCAATTCTAGGATACCAAGCGTCTTTTAGCCGTGATACTGGGCCTTGCATTTTAACTATGCGTATGGCTTTTAATAAATTTAAAGTTTTCGCCGGCAACGCTCTTAAATTCGTTGCTGATGGTTATACCGCATATAAGCTTGCGGAGCAACAGTTTAAGCTTAATAACATGGACTTTTACGTAACACAAGTAATCTGACTTACTAAGTCTGATCCTATTTCAACTGAATATCGGTTGCTTAAACAAATTATAGAACGTCTCAACAGTAGCAAACAAACAATATTTGTAACGACCTCGGAGGACGTAACAATAACTGGAAGTTGTTGTTTGCTATATTGATAATAACATTAGCAAATATATTGATGGGGAATATGGTGTTGACGTTATAGGACAATTTTATGGTGAATTCTTAAAATACACTGGTGGCGATGGGAAAGGACTAGGAATCGTATTAACTCCTAGTCATATTACAGAACTATTTATGGAATTAGCTGACGTAGATGAAAACAGTATTGTACTTGATACTTGTACTGGAACAGCTGGATTTTTGATTGCAGCATTGAAAAAGGTTTTTGCTATATTAGTGTCAGATAGTAAAAAAATTGATATAGTTAAAAGGAAAAATTTTATTGGAATAGAACATAAAGAAAATATGTGCTACTACTTATAATAATGGAATGTTAACCTCGGCGGAATGTTTGCCTAGGTATAGTGAAAAATGCATAACCGTAGCTAATGCAGGCGATGGTGGTGGTGGTGTTGGTTTTGCATTCTACCAGCCTTTTGAATTTGATGCTATATCTATAGTTAATATATTATATCCTATTGATTTTGATTTGAATTTTTACGTAGGCAATTTCTTAGCAACTTTAATTCATTTAGAACGATTCAGATTTTCTTTCGGTAGAGGTTGGAGCAAAACAAGAATGGGAAATTCTAAAATTAAACTTCCTGTAGACTCTAATGAAAACCCAGATTGGGCTTTTATAGAGAGATATATGAAGAGCTTAAATTACTTAGCATAGACAATATTGCTTGTAAAAATCAAAGACACTGTTATAGTGTCTTTTTTAATAAGCCCATTTTAATTAAAATAGCTTTGTATCCATGTTACAAATTATAAGTAAATTACAAAGTCATCCTCAGTGAATCCTATTTCTTTTATTAGTATTGAGAGGTTATTTTTTTTTGCATCAGAGCTTAAGTTAGTATTCACAAAAAATGTAGTATCGGCTAATTGTCGAGATTTAATGAACAAATCCTCATCGGTGGAGAACATCTTTTTAGATGTAATTAATTCGCTATTCATTATATCTAAAAAAACTTCAGGGTCAAAAGAATAAAACAACCCTATTATTTCAACGTATAATTGAGTTATGTCTTTTATTTCATGTTTTTCATCCATGAATGTAAAATACTTAGGTTTCTTATAACTCCAATCATCTTCAAAATCTAATATCACATTATAAGCATTTTTTGTATCTTTAATTGTTGGCATCTTCCATATATTAATAGCTATAGTAAAAAGCATTTTAGCTCTTTTAATAATTTCATTTTCATTCCATGTATCTAAGTTTCTTAAATCTTTATTTAACCAACATGCACTGTCTTTAAATCCACCTTTTATATCCCTTTTTTCAGTAAAAAATTTATTGCTCATTTCAGAATTATATCTTGTAAGTGATAGATTACCTATTGTATGGAGATATTTACTATGAATTTCTTTCCAATCATCGCCTAATGCATTAACCCACTTATCAGAAAGATTAGTTGATTGTGGCATAATATGTTCTATTGTAAATTCCTCAATATTTAATATTTCTTTTGACTCGGAATTCTCTAGCTTATCTAAAATGAATCTTCTATTTGAAGGCTTTAAATTATAAACATCTTTCAATATAAAGTTATTTTCAAATTCGTCATTTCTCGGAAATCTTTGATTTCCCTCTCTACTCATTAATATTTTTTCAACCGATTTTATATAATTCATCTTATCAATATTTTTGATAAGATTTAAAAATATTTTACTTAATGAATTTGTTGGAGCCCCACACATAATTCTTCTAACAATGCAACTTTCTAATAAATTCAATACATATATAAGCTGTTCTTCATTAATTATTTTCATTTCATAATCGTAGTATATCTTTAATAACAAAGGATTTATTACTTTTAAATCTAATTCATCAAAGTCAATTAAGTATTGATTTATTTTAGATTTTTTTTCTTGTTTTCTAATTACTTTTTCATAAATATTAGAATAAGTATATAACTCCTTAATTAACTTTTCAATATCAAGTTCACACCTGGAAAAATTACTCATAAAATATTTTTTAAATTCTCCATATACTTCTAATTTGTTTGGAATTTTTTCATGTTTTATTGTTAAATAATCTCTAATAAATTCAGATAATTCTTCTTTATCCTCCCTTAACTTATTTTCAATTTGAAACCAAAAATCATTGTAAATTCTACTTTGAAATTCAATTTCTAAATCCATTAATAAATAATTTCTTATTAAATCTGCTTGTGTTAATTTTACACCCGTAGAGTTAAGACTCTCAAATATAAGTTGGGGGTCATCTTGAGTCCTTACAAGCGAAACATCTACAATCATTAATTTTGCTATACCATCATATAACTTATCTATATCAATGGAATCTTTTTTTATGGTTTCATAAAAATATTTGTAATTTGTATAAATATTGTGTGTTACATCTTCAACAACATCATTTTTAATCAATTTAAAATATATATCTTTATCATGTTTTGTGAGTTCTAATTTAATGTAATTATTCTCATATTTATTTTTATATGTGTTGTTTGTTAAATATTCATTAAATAATTCTTCTGCCGTAGTTTCAAATTTATCAGGGTTTTCTTTTAGATATTTACACATAGCTAATAACAGCAATGATATGGTAGCTATTCTTTGCTGACCATCAATAATGCTCAGTTGATTTATTTTAGTTGCTTGATAATATTCATCGGTTATATACACAATCGAACCTACGAAGTGCGTCTTGTTCTTAAATGCACTCACTCTTTTAATATCTTCTAACAATTGCCTGCAATTGAATCTTGTCCACTTGTAAGTTCTTTGATAAACGGGTATTTTAAATTGTTGCTTTGGCTGCTGCATGAATAACAGCATACTTGTTTGTATAGCTATCATAGTTAACACCTCTTATGTTTTAAATTACCATTTTATTAAATTTTATCATATCTTGTAATACAATATACTTGTATTGCTGAAAGTATGAGTATATTTTTAATCTGTTTTATAAAATAAAAAAACACCTCCATCGGTACTACCTTAACTATCTTTTACTTATATATATACATTACTCTACTCATATATTAATACTTAAAATCTAATCTCTCTATTATTTATACTTTAAATACTTAAAATACCGTATGGAATAATACTATATATAACTATATAAATCATTTTCACCTTACTATGATAAGTTTTTTGAAGTAACTTCAATACTTCTAGGTTATCTCCTTCAATATAAATATTCTCTGTGGCATCCCAATTCTTACTTTTTTCTTTGCATGGTCGTAATGTACCTGTTGAAGATGTCTGTGCAAGTCTTATTGATTTAGACTTACCCTTCCAATTAAAACTATATCGTTCTTCTTTATCCTCTGTGTATTCACCTAAGACTTCTTTTAATTTTTCAAAATCTATTTTATCCTCACAAAATACTTCTGGAAACAATCCTTTCATTTTAATAATATTTTCAGCAACAATGTTCATACTTTTGTCGCCTAACTTCTCCATGATTTTACCCCCATATTAATTGTTAAGGTTTTGAATTAAATCTTTCACATGTTTAATATTGCTACTGAGTTTTAGCATTTTAACATCCAACTTCTCAATTTCGTCTGCTATAGCCTTAACTAATTCTTTATATGCATATATAGTGAAATATGCAGAAACAACCGATACCTTAGAACCTGTTTTTACATGTTCCTTAATCTCATCTCCAATTTTTCCAACTCCCTTATTGTCTAATATCTTTGATTGCTGCATTTTTTCACCTCTATTTACAATATATATTTTTACTTGTAGTGTTTTATGCTGGCAATTCAGATAAATAATATATATCTAAAGTAGTTGTTTAAGACCTTTTTCTGATTTTTAAAAAAGCTGTTCAATTTCCTGCCATTTTTTATGTGAGCATTTTTAACCATAACAAATGGCACCCAACCATACTGTTGAATGCCATTTGTTATACCTAAATATTTATTTGATTTTACATGGTCACTTCATATCCCTCACTATTTTTATTTCCTATATTCCAACTTATCATTATAAGAATAATGGGAAGCTGGAATTGTTTTTATTCTAGCTCAAGCTACTAATTTAGCATATACCTTTTGATATCATTAATCTCCCATGGTTCATCATTTTGGTTATAAAATTGGGTTTTTATTTCAGCAAGATTCTGGTTACAGAAACTTTTAGACTCTTCATTATCACTGTTTTCATCTTTAGCCTTTTCAAGTTTTTCCATTACTATAGTGGCACCATTCTGACATATATTTTTCAATGCTTTATAAACACTATTATATAATCCACAAAAACGATTATCTTTAAAACCTTTACTAATAGAAAGTTCACACAATTTAATAATACGATCCAAATTTCTTACTTCTTTTATTTCTCTTATGGCTTCAGTAAGTGGTGCTATATTATTATCATCTGTCAAATCTGGGATCGAATTCTTTATCTTTGCAATATCATAATATTTTTCTAATCCATATTCACTTTCCATTAGTATTAATGATTTAAGATACGATACTCCATCTTCTAATAATTGATTTGCTTTTATTAACCGCTCAATAAGTCTTGCATCTTTTTTTTGGAATCAACTTATCAACAATCAAATTCAATAGCACCGTATTTGCTTTAGGCATAATATTTTTTAATATATATCCCTCTCCAGCTAGCAAACAATGTAACGACCTCGGGGGACGTAACAATAACTATGTCAGGGTCTCCGAGGTGCTTGAAGAAATTGGTATGTAATGAAAATTGCTTGTTGCTATTTTAATTTTTAAAATCTTTTTCAGCTTTATTTTTTATAATTTTTTGAAGCTTATCTGCACGTTCATTATAATTATTGTGAATCGCGCATCTAACATAATAAGGGAATAGTTTTTTCGCGCTTTTTTGATAGCCAATTCCATCCTCAGGATATTTATGATTGGTAATTTCAATTCCATTCTTACCATTTTGTATATATAGAACTACGGGAAGTGATACTCCACTTTCAATGCCTAGCTTACCTTCCTCTTTAAAATAACCTTCTTTTGATAAGTAAACATATATTTTATCTTTATCTGTTCCTAAAATTGTAAATGCACTATACATTTTCCCTTCCCTTGCTTCATTAATATCATTTGTTTTTGTATCAAGATATTGTAAAATTGTTTTTTCGTCTGTTTTAGTAATTTCTAAAGAATTACCCCGCTCATCATAGACTAAAAATGCAATGATAATAATTATTATTATTGAAATAATTAAATAGTTTTTTTTAGTATATATATTCTTATTATTTATTTCATTATTATACATTTCATTTTCCTCCCAATCATTTAAGTTTGAGTATACAATATTAAAAACAAACTATAAGTAATATTGCACCATAATTATGGTAGCATAGGAGTTTATTAGAAGCGAGCATAATTAGTGATTTTAGGTATCGAACGGGAACTTGATATAAATGCTGTTACATTAGAAATTGCAACCGGTTTAGCTATGAGTTATGGCATAATATTTATATATATGTATAATAAATGTTAATATATAAAAGTAGAATAGAGACTACAAAATACAAGATGCAGGTAGTATATATCCGATGGTCAAATTACAATTAATTTCATTTTTGAGAGTGTATATTTATTGTATAATCATAGAATATCGTCATAAAGTATAAAAGGAGGAAGTATGAGTTTAGCTTTTCTAAATATTGTTATATATATAGCAAACAAAAGTTGTTCACTTCATTTCCATCATTTGTAACGACCTCGGAGGACGTAACAATAACTAGAAGTTGTTGTTTGCTAATTCAACGCTTGAACAGCCAAAGAATATTGCAACATTACTTATTCCATCAAATATTTCTCTCCTATAACCCATAAAATCTACTACTAAATAACTCTGTTCACTTTCCTTTACCATTAGTTGCATATAGGCTGCCTGTACATTTTTTTGCTTCTTCAAATATTCAATTAGATTATTACACCTTCAAAATGATCCATTTCATGTTGAATTATTTGTGCTGTAAACCCATTAAACACTTGCTTTTGCTTATTAAAATTTCTATCAAGATACTCCACCTCTATCATTTCATATCTCTTCATTTTTCTAAAGCCAATTAAAGATAAACAACTCTCTTCTGTTTCATAAAGCTTTTCTTTTTTTAATATAACTGGATTTATCATAGGCACAATAAGGTTGTCTACAGTAAATACCAATATACGCTTTTTTGCTCCAATCATATTACCAGCCAATCCAACACAATGCTCTAAGTTTGCACTTAATGTATCTATTAAATCATCAATTACTACTATATCATTTTTAGTTGCCTCTTCTGATTTTTGTCCTAAAAACAATATATCTTTTACAATTGGTTTTATCATAATTTATACCTCTTTTTCAGTTATATTTTTTATAAAAAATAAGACATGATTTTAAAATATATCGTATAACCTAAGCATATTAAATAAATTTGCTTGACTATATCCTTTCCCATAATTAGCTATAAGTTCTTCACTTAATACACATCCTTAACTCAAAAAAATTATAACATAAACCAATGACACTTTTAATATCATTGGCTTATTTATTAAGAATATAAGCATGAATGGTAATAGATCCAATCTTAGAGATATACCTTACTATCTTCTACTCTGTACCCGACAAATCGTATAGTTGTTCAGCGCAATTTTGGTTAGATCCTTGTGTTGACTCTGTTGAAGAAGGTGTGGTATTTTAAATATCCCTATGTTCCAAAGTTTTGATTTTCACTCCTCTAGGTAGAGCCCTCATAACCACCTTTTCCCATGGGGTTCCTATTACTTGGTCCATGACAGCTATTGCTCCACGGTCATCCTTAGTTCTAATTAATCTGCCACAACCTTGTTTTAACTTCAATCCCATTTCAGGGTAATCAACGGTTATAAGTGGATTCATCCCCTCTTCTTCTGCTTCTTTGCGCCTCATTTCAATCAAAGGGTCTAGGGAAGGAAAGGGAAGCTGCCAAACTACAACGAGAGATAAAGAATCCCCGGGCACATCAATTCCCTCCCAAAAGGTAGAACCTACTAATACAGATGTAACTTCCGCACGAAACTTTTGGACAAGATATCCTCGCTCACCTTTATCCTCCCATAAAACTTCAAAAGGTAGCTCATAGCCACTAATTTCTTTTCTTATTTTCCTGACTTCCTTCAAAGAGTTAACAAGTATCAACGCTCTTCCTCCATTCTCTTTCAGCAAACATAGTAATTGTTTGATTTTGCGTGAAAACTTGGCACTGGAAGTAGCCTCAAAGGATGGCTGATGTAAATAAACCACCACCTGTTCCTCAATATCAAAGGGACTCCCAACCGTTGATATTGCTGGATCTTTTAAGCCAAGAGTCCTCATAAGGTAACCAAAATCCCCCTTATCACTTAAAGTTCCTGAAGTAAACACCACAGGCAATTTTTTCAAAAATAAATGTTTATCTAGCATATTGCTCAAATTCCGCGGAACTACCCAAAAGCTGCCGTCTGCCCTATCTACCCAAGTAATAACCTCTCTACCTTTATTCCTACCAAACCTAGCTAAGGCTGTAATTGATAGTTCTATTTGAATTTCAAAGGTATGTAACGTGCTTTCCGGTAGCGCGTCTATGTATAGCTCTTCCTCAATTTGTATATCTAAAAGCAACCGATCTAGTGCCTTATGAAAAGTATCAGCTGCTTTCAGAAGTATATCATCGGTGCGAACCCCCAGACGCTCTGATTGCTCATCATCTATTACGTTTTGATTAAGTTTTTCGAAAAAGTTAGAAGTGGCCTGGTCCAAGGCAATTGCACTTACAACCAGTGAAGTTCTTGCTCCCTGGATTTCCTCTATCGAAATGATAATATTATCAATATCCTCTTTATGAATTTGTCTTCCAGCACCCATGGCTGCCGGCAGTATGACTTTATGCCCTTCATCAAAAATCACCAGCGAGTAATCTGGAAGCATAGGCATTTTACCGTCTGCAATTCTTTCATCCCTTGTCCACAGGTCCTGAAAAAAGATATTATGATCAGCGATAATTAAATCCTTGGAAGATCTGTAATGTTCCCTTACCTTAACAAGCTTACAAAAGCCTCTTCTGGGACAGGCATCACAGGGCATAGTCTCATCCCATCCAATCTGTCTCCATACACTATCGGATATATGCGGCATTTCTGAGCGTTCACCTTTTGTAGTCCTGGCTAACCATTGATTAATCTCATCAGAGGCTGTCGCATCGCCAAACATTCCCCCTATTCCACTAACTCTCTCATCACAAACATACTGACGAGGATCCTTTGCCATTGGCGCATCTATTTCTAATCCCAGTATTCGGGAAAGTGTTTGAATATCTCCCTTTGGCCCTGCCAGCTGTTCCTGAAGTGCTGTTGAGGCACATGCAATTACTACAGGTTTTCCGCTAAAACCAGCGTAGGCAATTGCAGTGAGTAAGTAGGCGAATGTCTTTCCGGTACCGACCTCAGCCTCAGCCAGATGAACTTTTTTATTACAAACTGCATCAGCAAGCTGAAAAGCAGTATATATTTGCTCATCACGTATCTCATATCCGTGTTTCGGAAGAATATCGTAAAAAACATCGCCAATCCAATCCATCAACTTACTTGGAAACTCTTTTTTTGTTTTATAATCAAAGGTGGCCCCTATTTTCTTATACAAAATTTTATCCTCCTGTTAACCTATGGAATACCATAGAAAATATTATGCGAAAATTTACTGTCAGTTATGTACATGCACATAGTTTTTCTTTATATACTAAACATAAACACCCTTACATTCTAAACTTTTTCAATAAGTATTATAACATTAACAATGGAGAAAAAATTACCTCTTTTAATAATTCTAATTTATATTACATAAAATCTAGTCACTTTCCTGGGATTGCATAAACAAGAAATAGAGTATTTACTACTAATACTATGCGATAATAGAAACGTGTATTGAATACAATAATCATGGAAAATTGCATAACAAAAAAAATAACAACTTTCGCTATTTTTATTGTACTTATGATAGTAGGCGGATATATACTTACTTTCACCTCAAAGTCGATCCCAATACCAGATACTGATACTCCCACGCCTAAAGGCATGGGGTTCTTAGATAGATCACCTTCTCCTATACTCTCATTTATAAAGAATCTATAAATTACAACATATAAGAACTAAACAACTTCTCTAAAACTTTCACTACCAATTATCCCAATGGATAAATTAACGATAGTTTAAAGGCTCATATCAAAACCTATTAAATTTTTTATTAATTTTTTTTAAATTCCCATACTTGATATTTTTTTATTATTACTGCTTAATAATCTATTAATTTCTTTATCATGCAAATGTTTAAAATTATCATAAGTTCCAAAACATAAATCTCTATCTATTTCTTCTAAATTTTCTTTTACATTCATTATTAAAAAACTACTATATAAGTCTCTTTGAATTTTAATTTCTTTATTGTCGACATTGAATGTGTTCCAACGTTCACTTAATTCTTTTTTATTATACTTCTCATCAAAATGGTTGTATTGTGATGCTTTTATTTTATAAGTATTAACTTTATATAATTCAGTATTATTCCACTTTAATTTATTGTCTAATATAATTAAAAGCATACTTGGGGCTTTATTTGCTAAAGACTTTCCAAATCTTTTTTTCTTATTAAATTTTCCTGTTTTCTCGTTAACGATAGTATTTTGAGAACGTTTTTGCAATCCTTTATAGTTCATTGTTTCTACTAATATCCTATCTCCTAAACTCACTATTTTATTAGCAAAAATATTATGACTTTGCTTTCTTATATCAGCTTGTTTCCTTTGAATATCTCTTAATTCATTTTGGGTTTTAATATATTTATTTGATTTAACCCATATTAATTTTGCACCATGTTTTATTGTACCATTTTCATTAAAATTATTATGATTGTTGACTCTTCTTTGTCTATCTAGTTTTCTTAATAATCTTCTTTTAATTGTTTCAATATTATTAACCTCGGGTGCTAATTCTAATAATTTAACCTCATGTTTTGAGGCAATCGCTATAGTTTGAGTACCAATATCTATTCCAACATTACCCTTTCCAATACTATTTTTAACTTCCCCAGTTTCTTTATTATATTTCAAAGGTGGAACTCCCTCTAATATTAATTGAATATAATATTTGTACTTTCCACGAATAAATTTTCTAACTATTCTACAATATTTAACTTCGTTTAATAGCGAAATTTCTGCATATTCATCGTTGTTTTTAACAATAGGATTGATTTTAAGCCCATTCCAAATTAATTGATTATCTTTAAATCTAATCCCCGTTCCATTGGACTTCCCTTCAACACTGTTCATTTCTCCATATTTCTTAAAACAAACCTTATTTGCCGTATGGAACATTAATCCTTGAAATGCACTAAAACACCTTGAAGCTATTTTTTGAGTGGTGAAGCTATCTACATTACTTTTAAAATGTTTTTGAATAGGTTTTACAAATTTATGAAGTGAATACTCCGTCAAACTATATTTTTTATTTAATTCATTAAATTGTTTATTACGTTCTTTTCCTTTAGCCATTTTAACAACTTTCTTATATTCCTTAGACTGTCTCATATAATTATATCTTTTATATAATTCACCTAAACAGCTATTATATATATTACTACTTATCTCTAATCTCTTATCTAAAATATCTTCTTGATATTTTTCTGTATCTAGTTTTAATGTTAAAATATAATTTGACACAATATTCACCTCCTAATTATATCTTGTTTTTTGATTTTCTACATATTTTTTCACCGTTTCACTACTCACATTTCCCGCAGTTGATATAAAATAACTTCTAGTCCATAAGCTAGGCATCTTCTTTAATTCAATAAATTCGTCTCTCAAAACTCTACTTGTTGCACCCTTTATTTTTTGCATAATATCAGAGGGACTTAATGTTGGCATACAATTCAAAAACATATGAGTATGGTCTTTATCACATTCTATAGCAATGATTTTAATTTCCAACTCGTCACATATAACTTTGACCATATGCTTAAATCTTTCTTCCACACTAGGTATTAAAAATATTTTTCTTCTATATCTTGGGCAAAATATAAAATGATAATTAATTAATGACATGGTTGTTTTAGTTGTTCTATATTTATTTTCCATAATTAAAGTATATCTTAAAGCGTGTATATTATCAATGATAATATACACGCTTAAAATTTAATTTCTTATGCTATCCATCCCACACCTCAAGGAGTGGGCTTTCCGCACAAATTCATTGTAAATTTAATCGCACCATAATTGCATCCATTATTTGACTTTACTGTTATAATATTATTAGAAGGTAACTATTTCATAAATTACAATTATAATTTTAGGGGGTATTTTTTATGAACAAACCAGTAATATCGGAACATTTTAAGAAAAGGATGCCATCAGCCGTAAGAATTGGACAAATGAAATTTAATGAGCGTAAAGTTAAACCTGAGTTGGTCAACGTAGCGATTGGAAACGTTTCCCTACCAACAAATCCTGCTATGCAGAAAAGAATGTTTGCATTGGATTCACCTGAAAGCCCATTTGCAAAGGGTACTGTAAGATATTCAGGTACTGCCGGTGTAGCCGAGGCTCAGGATGCATTTAAAAACATTCTCAATTGCCAAGGGTTTGATACTAGCAAATTATTTGTTCAGGTAACCGATGGTGGATCCACTAGTATTGAGATGTTATTACTTGGTGTTTGCGGAGCTGCAGGCACTGATGATAAACCTCTTATGATGATTGACCCAGCCTATACAAATTATATTTCTTTTGCAGAAAGAATTGGCCGTAAAACTGTTACAGTAAAGCGTCATTTAGACGATGATGGCAAGTTTAGCCTTCCAGAACTAGATAAAATTGAAGAATCTATTAAAAAGAATAATCCCGGAGCACTTCTTGTAATCCCTTACGACAATCCTACAGGGCAGCTCTACGACTATGCAACTCTTAAAGAACTTGCTAAAATATGCGTAAAATATAATATGTGGATGATTAGCGATGAAGCTTATCGTGAACTATATTATGTCAACAGTGACCTCATAAGTATCTGGGGAATCACTGATGCAGATGTACCTGGCATAGAGGGCAGAAGAATAAGTCTCGATACCGCATCAAAGATATGGAGTGCCTGTGGTTTAAGAATAGGGGCTTTAATCACTGATAATGAAGAGTTCCATACTCAATCAGTAGCTGAATATACTGCTAACCTTTGCGCCAATGTAATAGGTCAGTATATCTTCGGAGCACTAGCTCATGAAAGCAAAGAACAGCTTGATGAATGGTGTATAGGACTCCGTGAGTATTACAAAAAACTCTTGTTTAAATTCTATAGTTGTATGAAGAAACTGGACCCAGGTCTTATTGTTTCTAGCCCTGATGCAGCTATATACTCAGTAGTTGACGTTAGAAATGTTGTAAAACCAGGATTTGATTCAATCGAATTTGTTATGTATTGTGCCCAAGAAGGCTCAGTGGATTTCCACGGAGTGGAAACAACTCTTCTGGTAGCACCTATGAAAGGTTTCTATGACATTAAACCAGGCGAATCTAATCCAGGAAGCACTCAGATGCGTATCGCATTCGTAGAAACTCCAGAAAACATGGCAAAAGTTCCTGAGTTATTCGTTAAGCTTCTAAGAAAATATGAGGGTATACGTTAATCATACTTAAATTATACACCAAAAGAAAAAAGAGCCATCTCGCAATAGAAATTACTTTCTATTTTGAGATGGCCCTTTTTATCTATTTTCCTTATATCAGTTTTAAATAGATAATTCCCCTATTTTCATAGCACTTTCCAAGCTTTTAGCAGATGCTATAAACCCTGCTTTGTGACAAAAAATAGCATCATCTATTTTAAGTATAGAATTTATTTCCTCACTTGATTTTCCTCTAATCGATTCTAATAAATCTTTTCTTGCTTCAAAAGTATCAACGGCTTTCTTTACAGTTTGAATCTTATACTCTGCATTATTATCATTTGGAGAAATAACAAACAATATTTCATTATTTATATCTATTTTTAGTAACTGTTTAAGCCAAGGACAACCGGTTTTTAAAACCATTATTTCGTTAGTCTTTCTACTTTGAAAGGCTTCATCTACTATTACCCTTGCTTTTATAACAGAAACTTGTCTGCTTATTATTCTTTTTATAACCTCAGTAGCATACCGGACGGCTTCTTCGAATGCCTCCTCTTTTGAATCATCAGAATCCCATGCAGGATTAAAACTTTGGATTATATCACTTATTGTAGTTACATTAATTTCTGATTTTATATCTATTCCATTATCTGTAGCATCAATACCCTGAACTAAATTTTTATCAACACAATCAAAAATGGATCTTATGTCCTCTTCATCAAATTCAGAATTAAACTTTTGTATTACTCTTGACCCAAACTCTCTCCAAACCAAACCACAAGCAGCATATGGAACATCGTTTTCTCTTATTTCTTTGTCTAATTGGTGATGGTCGAACTCTCCAAAGCCTATGTCATATACAAAATCTAAAGTTCTAAGTATATTCTCATCTCTTGTTCTTGTTACCTTTATATCCCCTAGTAGTAGACTAAGTATAGCTGTAGCCATAACATCGTCTGCATGAAATTTTCCATTATGTGTTCCTAAAGTTTTAATATTCTTTTCATTAATCATTATTTACCTCTTTTATATTTATTATAATTTACTCATATCCGCAATATATTCTACAATTTCATCATCACTGCTAAAATCATCTTTATTAATCCAAGTTACTCTTGGATCTTTTCTAAACCAGGTAAGCTGCCTTTTAGCATAATTCCTACTTCCTTGTTTAATCATTTCTATAGCTTCATTTAAAGATATTTCACCATTTAAATAGTATAGCACTTCTTTATATCCTATACCCTTCATTGACTGCATATCTGAATTGTAGCCCATATCTTTTAATTTTATAACTTCATCTATTAAATTATTTTCAAACATTATATCTACGCGTTGGTTAATTCTATTATACAATTTTTGTCTATCCATGTTTAGTACAAAATAATGTACATTATAAGGAATATCCAAAATATTTTGCTCTGATTTAAACTCACTCATGGGTTTACCACTTACTTTGTACACTTCTAAAGCTCTAATAACCCTTTTTAAATCATTAGGATATAGTTTATTGTAAGATTCCTCATCAATATCTTTAAGTAAGCTATGTACATATTCGTTTCCTTTTTCATCTGAAAGTTTTGTAAGATACTCTCTATACTCTTCATCTTTGTTGGTACGCGCAAAGCTATAGTTATATATTAGTGAATTTATATAAAACCCAGTTCCACCAACTAGCATTGGGAGTTTATTTTTATTACTTATATCTTCAATAGCACTTTCAGCTCTTTCTTTAAACTCAGCCACACTAAACTCTTCACTAGGCTCTATTATATCTATTAGATGATGAGGAACTCCCCTCATCTCCTCGAATGAAATCTTAGCAGAACCAACATCCATACATTTGTATATTTGCATTGAATCTGCTGATATGATCTCTCCCTTTAGCTTTTGCGCAAGTTTTATAGAGATTTCTGTTTTACCTACAGCTGTAGGGCCTGCTAAAATAAATAAATCTTTCATGTTTCCACCTTTTTTCTATTGTATTCTTTTAAATCTTTTTTCAAGTTCATTAAGTGTAACTTTTATTATTGTAGGTCTTCCATGGGGACAAGTAAAAGGTTCATCAATATATCTTAAATCATCAATTAATTTGTTCATTTCAAGCTCTGTTAGCTGATTATTTGCTTTTACAGCTGCTTTACATGCCATAGATGCTATACGATTATATTTAACTTCTACAGTTTTACCGCTGCCCATGTTTTTTAAATTATCTAATATTTCATTAAAAAGATTTTTAATATCTGGTTTCCCAAGTATTATTGGAACTTCCCTAATACTTATTGTGTTTTCACCAAATTCAATAATGTCAAAACCAGAATTTTTAAATACTGCTTCATTTTCAATATAATAAGTGTAATCATCTTGATTAAGCTCTATTACTATTGACGTAAGTAAAATTTGGGATAGCACCTCGGAATTTGTAATTTCTTTTTTATATTTTTCAAATAATACTTTTTCATGAGCTGCATGTTGGTCAATTAGGTAAAGCTCATTATATACCTCACCTAAAATATAGGTTTTATTGAATTGTCCTATAATTCGAAGCTCTGGAAACTTTGAAATTTTAGAAACTTCATTTGGCGATGTGATTTCACCCGTCTCATAATTAATTATATTACTATCTTTAACATTCTCACTTACCCGCGCGATTTGTAACTCATTAGTAGCTTCACTACCATAATTACTTGTAACTTTTAGATCACTCACATTTGTATAAGATGATTCTTTAAAATTATCTGTTTCATTGTTTAATGTTTTATAATTAAAATCTATTGGGATTTGAACACTCTTTTCTAGTTCTTCCCTATCCTTTTCATCTATTACTGTCCTGTTAAAATCATAAATTTCTTTTCTTAAGGTGTTTTCTTCAATTTCTTTCTCACTGCTATTTGCTTTATCGCCTTCTGGTATATCAAAATTGCCTCTTAAACTATCAGCAATTGCTGTATGCACTGCGTCAAAAACAATTTTAAATACAGCTTTATCCTCCTGAAATTTAATTTCAGTTTTTTGTGGATGAACATTTATATCTATATACTCAGGGAAAATATCTAAAAATATAACAAAGAAAGGAAATTTATGAACAGTCAAAAAAGATTTAAATGCATTTTCGACGGCCGCTGTAATTAGACCACTTTTAATATACCTTTTATTAACAAAAATACTTTGTCTATTTCGGCTGCCTCGACTTATCTGTGCATTACCGATATATCCATGAACAGACATTATATCGTTATACCTTTCAAAACTAGTAATATTATCTACAACTTCTTTACCATATATATATCTAATAGTATCGCAAAGATTTGTAGAGCTATATGTAGACAAAACCTTTTTACTATTGTTTAGTAGTTTAAAAGAAATCTCATTGTTAGCTAATGCAAGCCTGCCTATAATATCTGATATTAAAGCTGATTCTCTTTGAGGCGTTTTTAAAAATTTTTGCCTTGCAGGAACATTAAAAAATAGATCCTTAACTTCTATTGTTGTACCAACATTGCATCCTACTTCTTTAACGTAGAGTATATCCCCTGATGACTGAGATATCTCTTTGCCAAATGAGGATTCTTCAGTTCTACTATTTAGTAAAGTATGAGATACAGACGCAATACTCGGCAATGCCTCTCCTCTAAACCCTAACGTATGTATTTTATAAATATCTTCAACATATTTTATTTTACTAGTAGCATGAGGCAAAAAAGCCTTTTCTATATCATCTATATGTATTCCGTTGCCATCGTCAGTTATCTTTATGTTTTTTTGACCACCATCAACGATTTCTATGTTAATATTTTTAGCACCAGCATCTATACTATTTTCCACGAGCTCCTTGACTACAGACGACGGCCGCTCTACAACCTCGCCTGCAGCAATTTTATTGGAAGTCTCAACTTCTAATATATTAATTCTCATGACAACTCACATCCTTACCTATTTTTATAGCCCCTGTCTATCACTATAGCAACTTAGCCCTATTAACTAGATCGTATAGCTTATTAAACCCATCCATAGGTGTTAGATTAAGGATATTTATATTTTTAATTTCTTTTAACATATTATCCTTTTCTATGTCTGTAAAATTAATTTGAGTAATTTCATCGTTTTCTATCTTCGGTACATAAGTTACAGCCGCTTCTTTCGCCACAATGTTTTCAATATCTTTTTTATTATTAGCTTTATTAGGTCGTTTAATTTCCGAAAATTTATTGCTTTTTAAGTCAATTTCCGTAGTATTGTTAAGATTCTCTAGTGACGCTAGAATTTCATTTGCCCTATTTATTACATCCTCTGGTAGACCTGCAAGCTTTGCAACCTCTATTCCATAGGATTCATCAGCTCCACCAGGAACAATTTTTCGAAGGAATACAATTTCATTTTCAATCTTTTTTACAGCTACAGAATAATTTTTAACACCCTTAATCATACCTTCAAGTTTTGTTAACTCGTGATAATGTGTAGCAAACAAGGTTTTACTCCTTAAATTAGAATTCTTACAAATATACTCAATTACTGACCAGGCAATACTTAATCCATCATAAGTACTAGTACCACGACCTACCTCATCAAGTAAAACTAAACTTTTATTTGTTGCATTTTCTAATATATTGGATACTTCCCACATCTCAACCATAAAGGTACTTTTACCCGCAGCAAGATCGTCTGAAGCTCCTATTCTCGTAAATATCTTATCACATATGGATATATCTGCATCTATGCAGGGAACAAAACTTCCTATTTGAGCCATAATAGTTATTAATGCGACTTGACGCATATAGGTAGATTTACCCGCCATATTGGGTCCAGTTATTAGTAGTAATTGATTACCCACAGCATCCATACATGTGTCATTTTCAATGAAAGTATTTGTAGGCATCATTTTTTCAACTACAGGATGTCTCCCACCTTTTATATTAAAAATACCCTTAGTATTTATTTTAGGTTTGGTATAATTATTTTCAAGTGCAATTGTAGCTAGGGCACTTAAACAATCAATTTCTGATATTAACTTTGCAGTATTTTTCATTCTTTCTATGTGTTTTTCAATTTCTTCTCGAATACCTGTAAATACCTCATATTCAATATTGACTAATTTTTCTTGTGCTCCTAAAATTTTCTCTTCCATTTCCTTAAGTTCAGGAGTAATGTATCTCTCCGCGTTAGACAAGGTTTGTTTTCTTATGTACCTTCCCTCCGGAATTGACCCGATATTTAATTTGGTTACTTCAATAAAATAACCAAACACTCTGTTATACCCTACTTTTAATGACTTTATTCCAGTTATTCTTTTTTCATCATTTTCTAATGTAGCAATCCATTCTTTGCCATGGGCCTTAGCTTGCCTTAGCTCATCTATTTCACTATTAAAACCTTCCTTAATAATATTTCCCTCTTTAATAGAAATAGATGGATTTACAATAATAGAATTATCTAAAGTATTATATATATCTTGCAAATCATCTAAGTTTAAATATATTTTTTTCGTTAATTTACTATTAAGTCCTGCTAAAATGGATTTAACCCTTGGTATTTTTCCTATAGAATTTTTAAGAGAAATCAATTCTTTTGCATTAACATTCTTTGAAGAAATTTTCCCTACAAGTCTTTCTATATCATAAATATCCACCAGCACATCTTTTAAATCTTCGTGGAAGGTAGTATTACCTTTTAGTTCTTCTACGGCCTCTAATCTTTCATCTATTAAGCTCTTGCTTATTAAAGGTTGATCTAACCATTTACGGAGCCTTCTAGCTCCCATGGCAGTATTAGTTCTATCTAATACCCAAAGCAAAGAGCCCTTCTTAGTTTTATCTCTTAAAGTTTCCGTGAGTTCTAAGTTTCTCCTAGAATTTGCATCTAAACTTACATAATCTAAAATATCATAATATTCTATAGTATCTATGTGAGAAAGTGATTTTTTTTGTGTATCCATAATATAACTAAGCAATCCTGAAATGCTGCTAATTAAAGTTTGTGAGAATGTATTCTCACAAAAGTTATGAAACTGATTTGTAATTAAACTTTCGTCTTTCAGGGTAAAATACTCATTTGGGTAAGACGAATACAAAACATTAAATCTTTCTTTTATAGCGCGCAGTATCTCCTCAGATATATCCTCTGACACAATAATTTCTTTTGGATTAAACTTTGAAATTTCATCTAATATAGTAACAATGTTAAATTTAGTATCTGTGCAAGTAAATTCACCAGTTGATACATCACAAAAACACACTCCACAGAAGTTAATTTTTCTGTCAATGTAAATGCTCATAATATAGTTATTTTTAGTTTCTTCTAAAAAACCGGAATCAGTGTAAGTTCCCGGCGTAATTATTTTAATAATATCTCTTTTAACTATGCCCTTTGTAAGTGCTGGATCTTCCACTTGCTCACATATGGCAACCTTATATCCTTTTGCAATTAGCCTTCCTACATAGGTGTTGGCAGCATGGTACGGTATTCCGCACATAGGTGCTCTTTTCTCAAGGCCACAGTCCCGTCCTGTTAGGACTAATTCTAATTCTTTTGATGCAACCTGCGCATCGTCAAAAAACATTTCATAAAAGTCACCTAATCTAAAAAACAATATACAGTCCTTGCACTTTTCTTTTATTTCAAAATATTGTATCATCATTGGAGTTAATGCCATTGTCATACCACCTTGCTTTCATCTGTAAGTAAATAATAATTGTTAATTTTTATATAAGGGACATTCAAGTAAATAACAAGTCAGTATCCTAGCCTAGTGACTTGTTATTTACTTTCATGCCCCTAATGTGCATTTATTCTCATGCACCTTATATTTCTTCACCTAAAAGTGAAAAAGAGTGTGCCTCAGTTATTTGAACTGATACGAGATCTCCAATAGCTTTGTCGTTTCCCTCGAAGTTCACTAATTTCCCATTTCTAGTTCTTCCACTTAATTTATTTTTATCATTTTTACTATAACCTTCTACCAATACTTCTACTATTTTACCTACACATTCTTTGTTTCTTTCTGCACAATTTCTGTTAACAACTTCAATTAATCTATTAAATCTTTCATGCTTAACATCATCTGGCACTTGGTCTAGCATTTCATCAGCTGGAGTTCCTTTTCTTTTAGAATAAAGGTACGTAAATGCTAAATTAAATTTCACCTCTTCCATAAGGCTTAGAGTCTCTGCAAAATCTTCATCTGTTTCTCCAGGAAATCCAACGATAATATCTGTACTTATTCCTACATTAGGTATTGTGGTTCTAATATCTTTAACCAAATCCAAATATTCCTGCCTATCATAATGTCTATTCATTTTATTTAGAAGATTAGATGAACCTGATTGTACTGGTAAATGAACATGTTCACAAATCTTATCCCCCGCAGCAATCACTTGCATTACTTCATTTGATAAATCCTTCGGATGAGATGTCATAAATCTTAATCTCTCTAAATTTTCAATATTGTTAATTCTTCTAAGTAACTGTGCAAAATTTATTTCAGGAGTTAATCCCTTACCGTAGGAGTTAACGTTTTGACCAAGTAAGGTTATCTCTTTGTACCCTTGTGCAACCATAGCTGTTATTTCATTAATAATTTCTTCAGGCTTTCGACTTCGCTCGCGTCCTCTTACATAAGGCACTATACAATAAGTGCAAAAATTGTTGCAACCATACATAATTGTAACAAAACCTTTTAGATTATTTCCCCTATCTATTTTAATTCCCTCTATAATATTTTCTTCTTTATCCCAAATTTCAACGATAGATGATTCTCCACCTTGTATTCTCTTTAAGTACTCTGGGAATTTATGAGCATTGTGTGTCCCAATAATAATATCTACAAATGGAAATTTAGTAATTATATGTTTCGCCATGCCATCTTGTTGCATCATACATCCAATAATCGCAATTATAAGCTTTGGATTATTTTTTTTCATTGTTTTTAAAGCACCTATATTTCCATCAACCTTTTGCTCTGCATTCTCTCTAACACAACAAGTGTTGAATATAATTATATCAGCAGTTCCCTTATCCAAAGTTCTTTTATATCCCACAGGTATTAGCATACCAGATAATTTTTCAGAGTCCTCCTCATTCATTTGGCATCCCCATGTTTCTATGTAATAATTAAGTGTTTTATTCATTAGTGCATTCTCCTTTATAAAAAAAAGTATTAATACATACCATTATATATAATATGAAAGCTTTTTTAAAGTCATTTTTAATAATTGATTATATAATTAATCTATTCTAAATATATATACGAATCAGATTATACTCTTACTAGTTGATTTTCTATTTTAATATAGAAAAAATTACATATTATGATTCTTTAATTAGCACTTATATTTGTTTTTAATTTCTAGATTAAATTTCTGTTTTTAGGATAACCTACCTAAAAGGAGTGATTTTATATGTATGATGCAAAAAAAGAAGAGACTATAAAAGATACGAGTTTACAATACAATTGCATAGGTGATAGAAGTTATTATTGTATGTGTAACCATAGTAATATGCTAAATATGAAAGCATCCTATGTTCCTGTTGAAATTGTACTAAACCAGTATAATGACATTTCAGAAGGAATATCCACCACTTCCATTAGTGAGAATTCCTTATTATAACAAAAATAAATATGCTTTCTGATATTGAAGATAAAATATAAAAAGAGATAGAATCCTCTATCACTTTTTATATTCATTATTAAGCTTTGGTTTTTTTCCAAGTATAAACTTCCTTTTTAATATTAAAACCTAAAGAAATATATAATTTTAAAGCGAAAACATTATTAGAATCCACCTTAAGTGAGACTTTAGAAAAATCATTATCCATAGCTATATTAAGCAAATGCCTTAAAAGCACTTTCCCATATCCTTCTTTTCTGTATTTCTCTACTATTCCGAAATTTACTATGATTGCTGCCTTATCTTCAACTATAATTTGACCATATCCAACGGGTATATTATCTAGTTTAATAAATATTGCGCCCTCATTAAAATAATATTCCTGTGCTTCATCATAATAGATATCTTCTACATTTATCGGAATTCTATCATCATTTTTAAATATTTCATTTTGTAATAAACAACGTTCTTTTTCATTTTTGCCCTTTTTTACTATAGAAAAAGTAATATTACTAGGAACAAGGGAATTAAAATATTCTTTACACTCTAGTTCTAGTTCCATAACTCCCTTTAATCTAGTAAACCCTAGCTTATTTAAAATATCTATGTTTATTCCATTATCTTCACATTCATAAGTTATCAAACTATTACTTACCAGTGAACTAATTAAAATTTTATAGCAGTAGACTAAATTATTATCCTCTATTACATTTATTGAATTAATGGAACTATGATATTTAGTATGTTTTTCAAACCATATATAACCTATATAATTATTTTCTTCTAATAATAAGTTTACAGTTTTTCTTAAAAACAATTTTTGAATAATGTTACTATTATCATACTGTTCAAAGAAATCTTTATTCGATAAACTAAAGTTAGTATTAATTTTACTAATTTTTCTAAAACTTTCAATATTTTTCAAAGTTAGACTTATTAATTTATACATTTAACTTTACTCCACTAATATTTATTTTTAAATAAATTTGATTATTTATAAAATTTTAATACATTTATAATTATAAATCTATTATTAATAGTTTTACAATGAATTTTTATAATTTATGAATATTCTTCTAAAAAATTTAAATATTCATTAAAAAATTTCTCTTGAGCTTCATTGTGACATGTTATCTTATTAAGTTTATTCAAATATTTAGTCTCAGACCATTTTTTTTGTTTCATATATCTTTTCTTCGCTAACTTCCAAAACTTATGAGGGAATATTATTAAGGCAAGCATTATCTCTAAATCTTCTTTGCTTAATTTATTAGTAGAATTATATGCTTCAATCAGAACTTTAGCAAAATTAAAATTCCACCCATAAGCCTTTTCGAACATCAATCTCCGAAGAAGCTTTCCTAAATCACTTATTTGTAAATCACTCATAATACTATCAAGGTTAATTATGAAGTACTCTCCATCCTTTTTAATTATGTTGTGATAACGAAAGTTATTATGACATATTATTTTCTTATCATTTGCTATTTTTGATGATTTATAATACTGTGACTTATTTAGAATATTAACGGAAGACATACCTCTATTATAAAAGTTATCAATATTTTCTAGAAAATGAATATCAAATTCATTTTTTATCCTTTTGTTAGTAATTATTCTTTCGAATCTTTTAAAATCATTTAAATCGTTAGTGAAAATTTTCGGCCAATCCTTTAAATTGTTTGGTATATGGATTTTATTATGGTCAATTTTATTTGATACGTTATGAAATTGTGCTAAGAGTTTTGTACAACTCACAGCTTCATCAATATCAGTTAAATCACATTCACAGCCTTCTAACCATTCTGTTAAGTAATATATATTTTTTTTATAGCTTACGGAAAAAGCTCCGTCTTTTGTTCTAAAATATTTAGGTGTATTGGTAAAGTTATTAAGTAGTAGTTCTTCTGTTAAAATACAACCATTTTTAACCTTACTTCTTCCATGCCTCATTTTCTTTAAACAGAAATCACCATTATCTGTTGTAATCTTATATGCACTTCTAACTTTTTCAGCAGTTATTAACTCTAATTTATACTTCCTAACTACATTTATTAATATTTGCATCTTTTTATTAGTAATTATATTTAAGTGCTCAATTGTTCTTGCATTACCTTTCAATTTTCTCTCTCCCATAATAGTGCTATTAAATTATATTAGCTAATTTAATTTAGTATTCAATAATTCATAAAAATTATAAAAAAACGTGCTTGCATAATTTTATGCTACACGTTTTTTACGAGAAATTTTCTTAAAGAAAATGTTATGCTTCAATAATCTATTATTTCATTTTTAAAATTGCCTCTTTAATAACCCAATCCGGTGTTGAGGCTCCAGCTGTGACCCCTATACTCTTAACATTTTTATCTTTTATAAATTCATCAGTAATACCTAATAAATTTTCTACATGTATTGTATTTTCACAATTTTTCTTACATATTTCATACAGCTTTGTAGTATTGGAACTATTAAAACCACCAATAACAACCATAGCATCAACTTTAATTGAAAGTTCTTCTGCGGATTTTTGGCGTACTTCAGTTGCACTGCATATAGTGTTGAAGGCAACTATTTCCTTACAGGTTTTTATTACCTTGGTTAATACATCCTCCCAAGTAGCCTGCCTCTCTGTTGTCTGAGATACCACGCATACTTTATTTGATATATTACCGAGCTCCGTACCACTCTTAAGTATTACTGCAGAATCATTACACCATCCATTAATTCCAATAACTTCGGGATGATTTTTATCTCCAACTATAATTATATGATATCCTAAATCGTAATATTTTTTCACCTTTTTATGAATATTGGTTACATAAGGACATGTTGCATCTATTACATTAAGGCTGGTTTTTTTTAAAATATTTAATGTTTTTTCAGATACTCCATGCGATCTTATAATAATCGTATCATTTTCTTTTAATCTTGAAATATTATCAAGTTCTATAGGAAATATTGAATTTTCTTTCAAAAAATCCACAACATCAGTATTATGAATAAGTGGCCCTAGTGTATAGATTTCATTATTGTATTTTTCTTTCATATTTAAAGCCGTATCTACAGCTCGTTTAACTCCAAAACAAAAACCAGCTGAATCTGCTAGTGTTATTTTTCTCATACTGCCACCTCCATATATAAGGCATTATAAAAAATATTGAATTAACTATACTTAATTTTCAAATTAATATATTCCACAATTGTTTCAACTACTCCATTAATGCTTAAATCAGAAGAATCGATTTCTATAGCATCTTCCGCTTTTATAAGTGGACTAGTCTCTCTATGTGTATCAACATAATCTCTTTTTATAATATCCTTTAAAATAGTATTGTAATCAACTTCTATATCCTTAGAAATTAATTCTTCGTATCTTCTTTTCGCTCTCTCTTCGCTACTCGCAGTTAAATAAAATTTAAAAGAAGCATCCTTAAGTACAACTGTACCAATATCGCGTCCATCCATAATAACATTAAATTTTTTGGCTATATTTTGTTGTAGCTTAACAAGTATTTCTCTGATTTCAGGAATAGCTGCATATTTTGAAACATTGTTGCTTATAATAGGCATATTTATCATATATGTCAGATCTTCCTTATTAACAAATAGACGTTCTTCTTCAAAATGAATTTCTAAAGATTCCACCATTTTAAGTAAATCATCTACATTATTTTCTGATATGTTTGCATTCATCGCCTTTAAAGTAACTGCTCTATACATTGCTCCCGTGTTAATATACATAAGACCAAATTTTTCACCTATCATTTTAGCTATAGTACTTTTACCTGCACCTGCAGGTCCATCTATGGCAACGGAAATTCCCATACTCTTCACCCCTCGTTTATAAAACTGCTAGTTTTAATAGCATTAATTTGATACTGGAAGTAGCATTAATTTTCCCCTACATTACTCCCAGCTAAATTCCCTGTTGATAATGCTATTTGGAGGTTATAACCTCCTGTATATGCATCTACATCTATCATTTCACCTGCAAAATAAAGATTATCAATTTTTTTTGATTTCATGGTTGAAGCATCTATCTCTAAAGTATCTACTCCACCACTAGTTATAATTGCTTCTTCTATTGGGCGAAGGCCCTTAATATTAAACGTTAAATTTTGAAGCAAATTTACTACGGTTTTTCTTTCTTCTTTAGTAATAGAATTCACTTTTTTATCTTCATCAATATTAGATAGTTGAATTATCGTATTAATCATTTTTCTAGGAAGTAAATCATCTAATGAATTTTTAAAAGCTTTGTTTGCATATTTCAAGAAATCACTTTGAACTCGCTTATCAAGTTCAACTTCACTTAATGCTGGCTTAAGATTTATCACAGCCTTAAATTTTTCTCCTTCTTTTATAAAACTACTTGCACTTAATACAATAGGTCCTGAAGCACCATAATGGGTAAAAAGCATTTCCCCAAACTCTTTATATAGACTCTTATTCTTACTATTAGTAATTTTTAATTCTACATTTTTTAGAGAGAGACCCTGTAAATCCGAAACCCACGTTTCATCAAATTCTATTGGTACAAGTGATGCTTTAGGTTTAATTATATTGTGTCCTAAAGAACGAGTATAAGATAAACCTTCACCAGATGATCCAGTTTGTGGATATGATAAACCACCGGTACATAATATAAAGTAATCTCCATAAACATAACTTCCATCAGCAAGCTGTACTCCGACAATCTTCTGATTATCCCTAACTAACTTTTTAACTTTTGAGTTTAATTGCACTTTAACATTTTTATTTTTTAATTCCATATTAAACGCTTTTATTATATCCGAAGACTTATCTGACTGCGGAAATACTCTATCTCCTCTTTCAACCTTAAGGTTAACTCCTAATTCTTTAAAAAAATTCATTGTATCTTCATTAGTAAAGGAATATAAAGAACTATATAAAAAATGAGGATTACATGGTATATGTTCAAAAAAATCACCAATATCCTTCGCATTTGTAATATTGCATCTACCTTTCCCAGTTATATAAAGTTTTCTTCCTAATTTTTCATTTTTTTCAATGAGTACCACATCATGTTTTGATGAAGCTGTAACAGCTGCCATCATACCTGCTGGTCCTCCTCCAATAATAACTACTTTTGCCACCTAATCACTCCCTTATAATACTTACAATTATAAATTAATATAATACATTAATTTATTCAACCTCATTTAAAAATAAACACCGTATTTCAAATAAATATATGCATTCTATTATATCACACTCTTTTATATAACTAAAAAATAAAAAAATAAAAAAGGGAATCCCCCTAAAAGGATTCTCTTTGAAATATATACGTAAGAATTAATAATTTCCTTGTGCGTGCATTGCTTCTGCAACTTTAACAAATCCTGCGATGTTAGCTCCTGAAACTAGATTATAACCAAATCCAAATTCTTCTGAAGCTTCTTTACAATTTTTGTATATATTAATCATAATTTCATGTAATTTTTCATCAACTTCTTCAGCCGTCCATGATAGTCTCATGCTATTTTGACTCATTTCAAGTGCTGATGTAGCAACTCCGCCTGCATTTGCAGCCTTAGATGGTCCTACATTAACGCCCTTTTCTAAGAAGTAGTCAACTGCTTCGTTAGTACATGGCATGTTAGCACCTTCACAAACAAATTTTATTCCATTTGCGACTATTTGTTTAGCATGCTCTATATTGATATCGTTTTGTGTAGCACACGGTATTACTATATCAACTTTTACATTCCATGGTTTTTCTCCAGCATGGAATTCAACATCATACTTGTCAGCATAGTCCTTAACTCTCGAGCCTTTATTTACCCTTAACATTTCAACTAAGTAATCTATTTTCTCTCCTGTTATTCCATTTGGATCGTATATATATCCGTCTGGACCTGAAAGTGTAACTACTTTACCACCTAAATCAGCAACTTTTGTGCAAACACCCCAAGCAACGTTTCCGAAACCCGAAGTAGCTACTGTTTTACCTTTAAAATCTAGCCCTTCATGTTTAAGCATTTCTTCACAGAAATAAGCTATCCCAAAACCTGTAGCTTGTGGTCTTATTAAACTTCCGCCATACGCTAACCCTTTTCCTGTAAGAACTCCATTTTGAAAAGTTCCTTTAATCCTTCTGTATTGTCCATATAAATAGCCAATTTCTCGTCCTCCAACACCAATGTCTCCAGCTGGAACGTCAACATCTGGCCCTATATATCTGTAAAGTTCAGTCATAAAGCTTTGGCAGAATCGCATTATCTCAGCATCTGATTTCCCTTTTGGATCGAAATCAGAACCACCTTTACCTCCACCTATTGGAAGTCCAGTTAATGAATTCTTTAACACTTGTTCAAATCCTAGAAATTTAATGATTCCAATATAAACTGAAGGATGAAATCTTAAACCGCCTTTAAATGGTCCTATACATCCATTAAATTGCACTCTAAAACCACGTTTAACCTGTGTAACGCCTGCATCATCTATCCATGGAACCCTAAACATCATTTGTCTTTCAGGTTCACAGAATCTTTCTAAAAGGTTTGCTTCAATATACTCTGGATGTTTTTCTAAAACTGGTCCTAAAGATCCTAAAACTTCTTCAACTGTTTGTAAAAATTCAGGTTCATTAGGATTTCTCTTTTTAACATTTTCTAATACTTGCTCTATATATTCTTTTACTTCCATAATTTATTTCCTCCTTAAATTAATGTTTTATTTGAATTTAATATATATATGTATGTATATATATATTAGATTGCTACTACTTTGCACATAATTTATAGTATGCACTATTTCTTCCTCATTTAAAGAATTATAATTATATTTTAAAATAAAAAGCAAATATTTATATCCACTTATCTCATACTAATCATCCTAATCTTTATCTTTATAAGAATAAACTTGATATTCTTCCCATACGGTCTCCAAATTAGAAAATGTCCTTGAAATTTTTTCTTTTTCTCTTAATCCCACAGCAATAATTAATGCGTTTATTACACTGAGTGGCGCTACTAAAGAATCAACAAATGAAGCCATATTACTTTGAGCTATTAATGTATAGTCGGCTTTAGCAGCTAGTGGAGATAATAAACCATCTGTAATTGCTACAACATTAGCATTTCTACTTTTAGCAAAAGCCAAAGCTTCAACTGTTCTTGTTGCGTACCTTGGAAACCCTATTCCAATTACTACGTCTTTTTCATTAACATTAAGCATCTGCTCAAATATATCGCTGACACCATATGCTACAACCTTAACATTATCTAAAATAAGATTTAAATAAAAACCCAAAAATTCTGCTAATGCAGATGAACTTCTAAGCCCGATTATGTATATTCTTTCAGCCTTAAATAGTGAATTTACTATCTCCTCAAAAGTTTTATAATTAATCTTCTCCAGAGTAGCTCTAATATTTTCCATATCAGCTTTTAATACACCTTTTAATGCATTTTCTTGCGTAATGAAGTCGTTAGACAACTCAATTCTTTGAACGGTAGTTAGTTTGTTTTTAATTAATTCTTGAAGAGCTTTCTGTAGTTTTGGATAACCAGTGAAATCTAACTCATTAGCAAATCTTACAACAGTAGATTCACTTACTCCTACACTAGTACCTAATTTGGCTGCGGTCATAAATGCTGCCTTATCATAGTGTTTTAAAATATATTCTGCTATTAATTTTTGCCCCTTGCTTAACCGTGGAAACTTGATTTGAATAGACCTCATCAAATCTTGTTTGCTGTTTTCCATAACTAACTCAATCCTTTCTATGTTAATTCCAACCAAATAAAATGAAAAACTCCTTCATGTCCCACATAAAATGCATCATTTAATTATAGATTTTTCAAATATTTTATTTCATCTTCAGTCAAGTTTCTCCATGAACCCTTTTCCATATCGCCTAATAAAATATTGCCCACAGAAACTCTTTTTAATGCAATAACTGGATGTCCTATTGCATCACACATTTTTCTGATTTGGCGATTTTTCCCTTCATGTATAGTAATTGTAGCCCTGCAGTTGAATCCAACCCTCTTATTTATTTGAAGATCCGCTTTCGCTGTAATGTATCCTTCAATATCTATCCCATTACAGAACTTAGATATTTCTTCTTCATTTGGACATCCTTCTAGTATTGCTAAATAAACTTTGTTGATTGCTTGTCTTGGGTGAATAACCTTATTATAGATATCTCCATCATTCGTTAATATAATTAAACCGCATGTATCATAGTCTAACCGTCCTATGGGATATATTCTTTCTTTTACCTTCACCAAATCTAGAATAGTTTTTCTTTCTTTTTCGTCCTTTACAGTAGATACTATCCCTTCTGGTTTATTTAGTGCAATGTAAACTTTATTTTCTTCCATATTGATAATTTTATTATCCACATGTACCCTATCTTTTTCAGGGTCAACTTTATGACCAAGTTCTGTAACCATTAAATCATTTACTTTTACTCTTCCTGATGTAATTATTTCCTCACACTTTCTTCGTGAAGCAACACCACAGCTCGCCATGAATTTTTGCAATCGTTCTTCCACTATATCACTTCCTAATATTATTTTAGTCACTGTATAAATATATATCTCCTATTAAAAAAATTTCATAAGCTAAATTCCACTTAATAAATGAATATCACTATAAATGTATTTTTCACCAAATATTTCTAACCACATTTCATAATCTATTATGAAATAAAATTGATTTAAAATTAAAATTAATATATATATAAATAAGTCTTCACGGATAATTATATAGTATATTAATAAAAAATCAATTGTTGAAAAATTATTTTTCATTTTAAAACACAAGCACCGTTAATAATAGATTTAACTTGTTTTTATTTTGATGTATCTAATGCTATAATATACACAAAATATATTATTATAAAAGGAGGATATACTATGAACTTTACTAATTACTACATGCCAACAAAAATATTACTAGATGAAGACGTAGTACTAAAAAATAGCAATTTATTTTGTAATTATGGAGAAAAAGCTTTAATTGTTACTGGTAAAACCTCTTCAATCACTAATGGTTCATTAAAAGATGTTACTAATGCGCTGAAAAAAGAGGGAATTAAATATGATGTTTTTAATAATGTAGAAGAAAATCCCTCTTTAGAAACTGTAGAAGCCATTGCAAAACTTGGAATATTACAAAAATCTAATTTCATTATTGGAATCGGAGGGGGATCTCCCATTGATGCCGCAAAAGCAGCCGGTGTGCTCATAAATAACCCAGATGATACAATATGTAATTTATTTGAAAGCCCAAATTTAAAATCTATACCTATAATTGCCGTGCCAACAACAGCTGGAACAGGAACTGAAACAACTCCTTATTCTATAGTTACAGATAATGAACTACAAACAAAGCATGGTATATGTCAAAGAATATTTCCTGAATATGCTCTGCTGGATGTAAAATATCTAATGTTTTTACCAGAAAAAATAACTATTAATACTTCAGTAGACGCTTTATCACATTTAATAGAAGGATATTTGTCAACAAACGCAAGTATATTAAGTGATGCTTTAGCAGAAAAGGGATTAAAATTATTTGGTGAATGTCTAAATATGATAAAAGAAAAAGATTTCACCTACACTATAAGAAAAAAACTAATGGTAGCTTCTACTTTAGCTGGTATGGTTATAGCGCAATCTGGAACATCTCTTCCACATGGAATGGGTTATGCTCTTACATATTTTCATAATATACCTCATGGGAAAGCAAATGGAATACTTTTAAAGTCATATTTAGAATTTTGCGATGATAAAAGTAAAGTTAAAAAGATTTTATATCTATTAACCCTAGAGAATTTAGATGAACTTGGCTATTTTCTAAACTCTATGCTTGGTGATGTAAATAGTGTAACTTATGAAGACGTATGTTCTTATAGTGACAAAATGACCTTAAACAATAATAAGTTAAAAAATCATCCCACACCTGTAAAGCGAGAAGATATACTAAATATTTATAAGAATAGTTTCAAATTATAAATATTTTTAAAAAAAGCAAATTAACATTTGCTTTTTTTTAGGACATTAAAAATAACAAACACACTACGAGTAATATACCAAATATAAATAATGAGTAAGTTAAACTATTCATGTTATACCCTATTTCTTCTATTTTTGATTTTACATTTATAATTTCTGACTTTTCCTCTGCCATCTCAATTTTGCATTTATTAATATCTTGAGTATTAAATAAATTGATGAATACGCTTCTCATCCTTCTTATAATAGCTTTTCCATAATCGATTTCCCTTTTATTAATTGAATCAATACTTCTCCCTATAAAAGTAACACTGTTAACTACTAAGCGATCAATTATATGAAAAATAAAGCAACTAATAAAAATAATACCTTTTCCTAGAGGCTTATATATATGTTTTTCTAAACTTATCCAATTTAAAGTTGGGTTCACATAATACCAATTAGTACCTTCCCCTTTTTTTAACACTTTTCTTATAAATCCCATATAAATTACGATACCAATTAATATTATTATAAAGGAGCTTTTAATATTATTAAAAGTGTAGAAATCCACGGCTATTGGCTCAGCATTTCCAAATGGCTTTAAAGCTTTATCTAGCACATGTAAGATTACACTTGGATTAAGTCCAATATAAATACTCATTAAACTAAATATAACCATTGGTAAAAGTGTCATTTTAGTTATCTTTGCCTTTACCTTTTCAATATTTTGATTGCTTTTTTCTATAAATACAGCTACAAATATTTTCAGTAAATAGGCTACAGTAAAGCTACTACTTATTATAAACACAATTTCACATGTTTTAAAAAACACCCCCCCATACATATGCTCCGCTTCGATAAGTGCCTCATGCAGCATTGTTTTACTAGTGAATCCATTAAAACCAGGCATCCCTATTACCGATAGAACGCCTATAAAAAACATTATCTTTAATGCATGTTTATTAATTCCAAAGCCACCAATTTTATTTATGCTAACCTCATTTAGCAGCAAATATATGGTTCCTGTGCCCATAAATAATAAGGCTTTAAAAATTCCATGATTTATAACATGATACATTGTACCATAAATAGCTATAGTTCTATGCTCTTTCAAAACCCCTATTAATCCTATTCCAACAAGAATATAGCCAATTTGACTCATGCTACTATATGCAAGAATTCTTTTTATGTTTCTCTGCATCATGGCTAGAAAACCACCAATGAACATATTTAGAAGACCTATCACTAGAATAATAATTGAAATCATAAAATCTCCACTCATAATTACTTCAATAGTTAATATAATTCCAAATATACCGGTCTTCGCTAAAACTGCAGATAAAACAATAGTTGCAGGCGTTGGCGCTGCAGGATATGCCTTCGGTAACCATATGTGTAATGGTACCATTCCTGCTTTTACACCAAACCCTATAATAATTAGAGTTACGATAAGATACTTTACATCACCTAACTTGCTTACGCAAGCTCTAAGCTCACTAATATCTAATGTTTGAGTATAATTATACAGCAAAAATAATCCCATAAGCAAAATAAGACCACCAGTTACTGCCATTATAATGTAAGTATTTCCTGCATCATGCGAATAATCATCTTCATCGTTAATTATTAAAGCATATGATGTAAAAGACATAATTTCGAAGAAAGTAAACAAATTTAAGAAGTTTTCTGATATGAAAATTCCAATAGTACTCGCTAGAGTTAACATAAAAAACAGATAATATCTATTCCTATTTTTAGGATTTTTTAAATACTGTGTTGAATATATTGTAGTTAAAAACCATATCATAGCTGTAAGCCAGACAAAAACATATCTAAACATATCCAATTTTAAATGAAGGCCTGTACCCATAATATAAGGTATAGATAGCTCTATTGGCTGTACTACAACATATTTATATAATATAGTAGTAACCACAAATACAATGGCAGTCATTACAATATTAAAGACATCTCTATATTTTTCATTTTTCATGCCTATAATGTAGCCTATTAAAGAACTAATAAGTGGGAACAGCAGAATAAACAGTAAATACGTAGTGGATTTCAATATAATACCCTCCTTTCTTAAATTACCTCACTAGCAATTTTCTGAATAAATGAGATAAGCATATTAGGAAATAATCCAAGTAAAACAATTATAATGGTTATCATAACTATGGGTAGTAACATTTTTATTGGTGCTTCCTTAACTATAGTGTTCTCCCCTTTTTTGAAAAAGGCTTCTTTTATAACTGGAAGAAGGTATAAAGCAGTTAATAATGCACTAATAAGCAATATTGCAGGAAAAACCATTTTCCCTTCTGTAAGTCCGCCTTGAGCTAGAAACCACTTACTAACAAAACCATTTGTTGGTGGAATTCCGATAAGTGATATTGCAGCTACACTAAAACACCCCATTGTTATTGGCATCTGTTTGCCAATACCTCTAATCTGACTAATCTCTGTTTTCCCCGTAGTGTACATTATCGCTCCAACACAGAAAAAAAGAACAATCTTAATTACTGCATGATTAATTAAATGAAGCAGACCTCCAACAAATGCATCTTCATTTAAAAGAACCACGCCTAATAATACATATCCTAATTGACTAATGGTTGAGTAAGCTAACCTCTTTTTTAAATTTTCTTGATGTAATGCTAAGAATGAACCCATTAAAATTGAAATTACTATCAGAATACTTAAAAATATATTTATATGGAGCTGCCTGATTATTTCTGTCCCAAAGATAAAATAACTCATCCGTATAATAGCAAAAATTCCCGATTTTACAACAGCGACTGCATGAAGCAGTGCACTAACGGGAGTTGGAGCAACCATTGCTGCAGGTAGCCATGAATGGAATGGCACAAGGGCCGCTTTAACTCCAAAACCTAAAAACATGGAAACGTAACTTACCAAATATAGGTTTTTATTATCATTTGTTAGTGCTGGCAAAATACCATGAGCATTAAATGTTGTATCCTTCGTAATGCTGAATAATAAAATCATTCCAAGCAAAACCAATGTGGCTCCTACAAATGAATATATCAGATATTTTTTCCCGCTTTTTAACGCTTCTTTTGAATCAGTGTGAATTACAAGCGGGAAGGTTGACAATGTAAGAAATTCATAAAAAGCGTAAAGTGTTATAAGATTTCCCGAAAAGGCAATTCCTATGGTTACACCGAGTGTTGCAAGAAAAAAAGTATAAAATTTTCTCTCTTTGCCTTCGTGTTTCATATATTCTATGGCATAGAAAGCAGTGAAAATCCATAAAATTGCAACTAATAAAGAAAACAATATACTTAACTTATCTATTTTAAAATAAATATCTAGAAATTCATTTATTTTGAATAGATGAGTTCTACTTTCTCCAAACACATAAAATATAGTAACTAGAAAAATAAAATTTAATATAACGCCCATACTAACAAAAATATTTCTTTTCTTTTCATCTAATTTTATTGTTGCCATAATTATTGCTAATATAAATGGGAATAAAATTGGTATTATTATTGTGATATTATTCAACTGCGAAGCATCTCCTCTACTTAAGTCCTAGGCTAATTAAATCTATAATACCACTAGATGTTAATCCCACGTAAACCATTGAAATCACTAGAAAAATTACAGGCATCAATTCTTTTACAGGTTTGCTTTTTGATTTATATACTTTATCTTGTAAATTTTCTTCTCCAAAAAATCCATTTATTATGATTGGAAAATAATATACTGCATTTAATAAGCTGCTAAGCAATATAACCGCTACTAAAATTGTATCTCCAGATGCTATAGATGCTAAAGATAAGTGCCACTTGCTTACAAATCCAGGCAATATCGGAATTCCTATCATAGATAGTGCACCCATAGAAAATAATCCTAAGGTTAGTGGCATTTCTCTCCCTATTCCCTTTAAATGTTCTAATGTTTTATGTCCTGTTTGTTCTATCATTCCACCAACTAATAAAAACAAAGCTGATTTAGTTACCGAATGCCCAATAATATGGAATATAGCAATGGAAACTCCTAAATCAGTTCCAAGACCTATCCCAAGAAATATATACCCCATTTGTGCCACAGTAGAATATGCTATAACTCTTTTTATATTTTTTTGAAAGATAGCAAAAACTGAGCCCATTATCATTCCTAAACTACCTAATATCAGTATAATATTCAAAACAGAATAATACTTAATTATTTCTATTCCATAAAGTCTATATAATATTTTAATTAAAAGTAAAACAAATGCCTTTAAAACTAAAGAAGATAAAAGTGCACTTGAGGAGGTAGGTGCACTTGAATGGGCATCTGGTAGCCAATTGTGAAGTGGGAACATAGCACTTTTTACTCCAAGACCAACAATAAATAAAACTATAGAAATCAGTACTGCATTTGGATAATTTAAGTGGCTTTCAATTAATATTTCATGAATGTAGTCTATATTCAAATGCCCAGTCATTGAATACAAATAAGCAATTCCCATAAGTACAAGGCCGGATCCGATGCAACTCATAATTAAATATTTCATAGTGGCTTTTATGTTTTCTTTTTTGTCTTTAACAATAATAGTGCCACAAGACGCAAGTGTTCCTACTTCTATAAATACAAAACAGTTAAACAAATCATTAGAATATACTACGCCGAGTAAGGAACCTATTAAAATGTTTATAAGTAAATAATATAAAGCTACCTTTGATTCTTTGATTTCCTTTTCTATACTATAAATTGAATACCAAATTATCATAAGTGAAACAAATGTAAAAACCAAACCCATTATAGCCTCAATTATTCCAATGCGGAATTCAATTCCATAAGGTGCATTAAAATGTCCAATTCTATATAAATATCCTCCCTTGTTAATAACAAAGATTAAATTTATCACTGCTAAAATCATTACTATTGTCATTGATATTAAACTAATACCCTTAACAATCTTTGTGTTTTTAATTAAAGGCATTATAAATGCCGAAATGAACAATATCAATATAATTGTAAGTGGAAAACTCTCGATTAGGCTCATTTTAATCACTCCTCATCTTAATAATTTCATCTAGTTCAATGGTACCGTATCCTTCATACAACCTCACTGTTAGTGCAAGGGCAAATGCTGTTGTACTGACTGCTACAACTATCCCAGTAAGCATAAGCGCAGATGGAACAGGATTGATGTAACCTTGAATTCCTTTATGCGCCCCTATAATAATGGGAGCATCTTTACCTAAAATATATCCTTTTGCAATAAAAAATAAAAAAATTGCTGTATCCATTATATTCATACCAATTATTTTTTTTATTAAATTATTATGCAATAATAATATTGCAAAACCAATTCCAAACAGTATGATTGCGCCAGTCTCATAATAATTATTTATTAATCCTTCCATAATTAAATTTCCCCTCTGTCAAATAAAGTGAAAAAAAAGTATATAGTAATCGCTACAATACTTCCTACTAATATGTTAAGTGGCAATAAAAATCCACCACTGAGTATATTGCCTGGTGTTCCTAAACTAGGCTGCGGAAGCCCTAAATGATTTCCACCAGTTATAAAACTATACCCTTTTAATAACCCATAAAACATAATTGCTCCACATAGATAGGTTATTAATCTTGCGAATGGTAATTTTTTATCTGTAAACTTTTTACCATAAATTATTCTATATAAGATGAAACTTGTGCCTATAATTGTTCCACCTGCAAATCCCCCACCTGGGCTTAGATGTCCATAAAAAATTATATAAATCCCAAAAATCTGAATGCAAGGTATTAGCACTTTACTTACTTCTTTTAAAATAGTACTTTTTATAATGATTTCGTAAGTACCTGTATCCTTAGGGTTCCTTTCTTTCTTTAGAAGTAACAAAACTATAATTGAAGCAGTAAACAATACACTTGACTCAACAAAAGTGTCAAAGGCACGGTAATCTAAAATAATACCTGTAACAATGTTCATTGCACCAGTTTCTTTTGTTGTTTTCTCTATATAATAATGTGCAACTTCATTATTGGCGGGATTATCATATTGTCCAAATTTGGGGAGTTCATTAACCCCCAAAAGTAAAATCATAATTAGAGTTGCTGTAATCCCAATAGATAAAAATTTTCTCATTTTCTTACTCCTTTAACTCTTTTTAGTGTAAGTATAAATAAAATTGTAGTAATACCTGCTCCAACTGCGGCTTCAGTTATTGCTAAATCGGGAGCATTTAGCTGTTGCCATAGAATTGTCATGATAAGGCTATAAACCATAAATACTATTATTGCACCAAGCAAACTTTTTATAGTAGAAACGACTACAGCAGAGCCTATTAAGAACATCAGCATTATCAAACTAAATATCTTCATGTTTTTTCACCCCATTTATTTTCGCAAGAGACGCTTGCCGGGTATACTCAGCCTTAGCAATTAAGTGTGTAGCTGTTGGATTCGCAATCCATACAAATACAATAATTAATACAATTTTCAAACTAACCATATTTAATCCATTTAATACTACCAATGCAGATAGGCATAATATAGCCCCTAAGGTATCACATTTAGCCGCACTATGGGCTCTTGTAAACACATCTGGAAATCTTATAATTCCTAGTGTTCCAACCATGAAAAAGAATAACCCTCCAAAGAGAAAAATAGCAACAATCAACTCTCTCATATATTTCTCCCTTCTGAATTTTCAATAAATTTAGCTATTACAATAGCAGATAAAAAACTAATCAAAGCATATACTATTGCTACATCCACAAAATAAGTTTCATTAAGTAAAAATGAAACTATAAGAATAAGTACAATAGTTTTAGTGCCTATAACATTAATAGCAATAAGCCTATCTGCTGCACTTGGCCCCTTAATCGCTCGCAACATACATAAAAAAATTGTAGCCGCTAAAAATAAAATAGAAAAAATCAATAGTTTACTCATAAATGTCTTCCTCAACTTCTAAAATTTTTTTTTCAAAATCTGAATTAATTAGCCCATTTACAAATTCATTTTTCAAACAATGCACAGTAATTTTATCTCTATCCATTGAAATTGTTAAGGTTCCCGGCGTTAATGTTATAGAATTAGCAAAAATTGTTTTAAGAAAATCAGATTTTATTTTTGTGTTAATTGTTACTATCTGTGGCGATATTACTATTCGAGGGTTCAAAACTATTTTTGCCACATTAAAATTGGAAACTATTATTTCTTTTATCAATATAATTGTGTAAGATAACCATTTTCCAATATTTTTCTTGAAATTTACTTGTCTATCACTACACATCAAACCCTTATTTAAATTTCTAACTAATAAACTTATTATTATACCAATACAAATAGTTTCAACTTTCGCATTTGCTGATAGAACAATCCAAAATAATAAATATAAATATACAATTCCATAATACATTTTAAAAATCCCCCTATGAATTTTTACTCAGTTTCTTTATATATTTAACTAGCAATAAACATGCCAAATTTTCTTTTACAAAAAAATCAAGTTTATAATCCATTGATTTTCAACGGTTTATAAACTTGATTTTTTTATTTTAAATAAAATTTTTGTTTTTCATAAAAGCACCTTATTTAAAATCGTACCAATACGGCACACTATATTATTATAGCTAACGATTACATGCACCATTTTGAAACACTTGTACCACATTGATACGATTTTTATAATTATATTAACTGGTAATGATTACTCTATTCTACACTAATCATTATTGGTGTAGAAATTCAACTTATTACAGCACCGCAGGTGATGATTTAACTAATCTTATATTTTTCCATCTTTCTATACAATGTAGTTCTCCCTATACCTAATATTCTAGAAGCAGCTGCCATATTATCATTTACATTAATCAACGCTTGCATAATAGCATCTTTTTCGATTTGTTCTAATGTAAGTAGTTGCTTTGCGCCACTTACTTCTCCAACATTTTCCTTTTCATTTATATAACTTGGCAAACTCTTATTTGTAATTACACTATTATTTTCAGCTACATTTAATACAAGTTGCATAACATTTTGTAATTCGCGAACGTTTCCGGGCCAATTATAATTAATCATACTTTTATAAAAGCTTTCACTTATTCTTTTTATATTCTTTTCATTAGATTCACTGAATTTTTCATAAAAATAATCAATAAATATCTTGATATCCTCTTTTCTGTCTCTAATGGAAGCAATATAAATTGGCATAACATTTATCCTATAAAACAAATCACTTCGGAATTTTCCTAGTTCAACTTCTTTTTTTAAATCTTTGTTAGTAGCCGCTATAACCCTAACATTTATTGGTATAACATCATGTCCTCCAACTCTTACTACCATGTGGTCTTCTAAAACCCTAAGTAAACTTATCTGAGCGTCTAAGGGCATATCGCCTATTTCATCAAGAAATATTGTTCCGCCATTTGCGAGCTCAAATTTTCCTGGATGTCCACCTCTTTTAGCTCCAGTAAAAGCACCTTCTACATACCCAAAGAGTTCACTAGAAACTAGATCACGAGGAATAGCTCCACAATTTAAAAATACAAATGGTCTGTCTTTCCTTCTACTAGCATTATGTATAGCTTGTGTAAACATTTCTTTGCCTGTGCCACTTTCTCCTTGCAAAAGTATAGTATCATCAGTCTTAGCCGCAATTGATGCTAATTTAATAGAATGGGTTATACTTTGGCTTTTTCCAAATATATCATCAAAGGTATATCTTGCATTAGCTCCAACAATTTTATTAATCATACTTAGAACTGCTTTATTCTCTTTAAAAGTAATTAGCACCCCACCTAAGTCACTAGAGCTAAAAATCTTTATGGGGGCAACGTTAACTATACAAGTTTTATTTCTACCCATTTTTGTAGTAAAATCTATTTCTTCCTCTTGACACTCTCTTCCATTATCTATAATATTTACAATATCCTTACCACTATTATTAGATAAAACATCACCTATGTGCATATTATGTACATCTTTCCCGCTATATCCCAATAGTTTTCTTGCAAATCTATTCATACTAATTATATTACCTTGATTATCTATTCTAATAATGCCCTCGGAAATTGATTCTGTAATTTGATAAAATTGTTCATTAACTATTTTCAATTTTTTATTGTAATACTCTAACTTCATTTCTTTTTCTATAGCCTTTGCTGCGGCTACTACCATACCTAACGTATGTGGATGTACAAATTCATAGTTACCTGTAATACTTAATACCCCTAAAACTAAGCCCTTTTCATTTTTTATAGGACATGCAGATGAAGTCCAATTATGATACTCATGCAAATAATGTTCGCCACCAAGTACTTGTATTGGCTCACCAGTTATTAATGAAAGACCAATCGCATTAGTGCCTATTACTTCTTCTTTTACATTATATCCATCTTGTAACACCAGAAATTTATTTTGCCGCATTAAGCTATCCTCTCCAATATGATCTAATACATATCCATCTCTATCTGTTAAACGAATCATAAAATCCGAATTTTGTAGTAGATTGTACAGTGTTTGCATAAATGGTTTAGCTGTCTGTAACAGAGGCATAAATTCCTTATACTTCTTTTTTAGATTATCCTGCGTAAGTTCAATTGGAAAATCCTTTTTAAATGGATCTATATCATTCAATTTACTTCGTTCCCAAGACTTTGAGATAATATCTCGAAGTCCATTTTTATTTAAAATACCCTTTGAAACAAATAATTGCCACTTTTTTATAATATCTTCAGAATTACCAAGCAATTTTTTATTTGGCAAATAAATCCTCCCTCTCATAGCATTTCAATATAATTATATGTCTAATTATATGTCTAATTATATAAAATGGCTATTGAAAATATTGAATAAGCAAAAAAAAATCCCCTGAAAAAACAAGGAATTTTTAAGAATCAATTAATTTAACTTAATCATCATTTAAATTGATATGACAGTAACCACCGGGATTTTTTTGTAGATACTTTTGGTGATAATCTTCAGCATCCTGAACCTCACACGACTGAAGTCGAATGGTTCTTATCTACCTAAACTTCTTCAATACTCTCATATATAGAAATTTTATAACTTCTATATATTACAACGTATTAAAACTAATTTATATCGACAAGACTTTTACTACCAAAGGCTACTATTAGCCTATTAGCGATAGTATAATGGCTCAATTCAAAACCATTTTGTTTAATTATATTCCCATACTTGATATTAGTTTAAATCCACTTGATTTTAATTCTTTTAATCTATTAATTTCATTATCATGTAATTTTTTAAAATTATCATAAGTTTTATCACATAATCTTCTATCAATTTTCTCTAAATCATCGCCTACATTCATTATCAAAAATGCAGAATAACAATCTCTTTGAATTTCAAACGTATTCCACCTATCTTTTAACTCTTTTCTATTATATTCTCCTGTGAAATGACTGAATTGACTAGCCTTTACTTTCTGAGTATTAATCTTTAATATTTCTAATCCATCATATTTTAATTTTCTATTAATGATTTCTACAATCATGGCAGGAGCTTTGTTGCTCAAACTCTTTCCAAATCTTTTTTTCTTATTGAACTTACCCGTTTTAGCATTAACTGTAGTTTTCTTTGCTTTTTTTTGTAATCCGCTAAAACTCATTTTCTCAACACATATCCTATCTCCTAAACTTATAATATAATTAGCTAACTTTTCGTGTGATTGATTCCTAATATCGGCTTGTTTCCTCTGGATATTACTCAATTCATATTGAGTTTTAATATATTTGTTTGATTTAATCCATGTTAATTTTGTTTTCTTACCGCCAACCGTAATGCCTTTTTTAATAGTTCCATCATCATTATAGTTATCAAGATTATTTGCTCTTTTTTGCCTATCTATCTTTCTCAATAATTTTGTTTTAACGTTTTGAATATTTTCAACTTCTGGGCACAGCTCTAATAACTTAACTTCGGACTTACTGGATATTGCTATCGTTCTTGTACCGATGTCAATTCCTACATTACCTAAACCAATTCTTCTTTTGACTTCACCAGTTTCTTTATTATATTTTATAGGAGGCGTTCCCTCTAATGCTAATTGCACGTAATATTTATACTTCCCACGAATTAATTTTCTAACTATTCTGCAATACTTAATCCTGCTTTCAATAGCTTTCTGAGCATAGATATCACTAAATTTTGTAATTATGAGGATTTTTAATCCATTCCAGATTATTACACCATTGTCATATTTAAGACCACTTTTATTCCATTTATTTTCAATAGAATTAAACTCACCATAGCCTTTGAAATATACTCTTTTACTATCTCCGCCTAATAATTTGTTTATTGCAGTCCACGCTCTATCAGCTATGGCTTGAGCTTCTAAACTACCTATATTGTCTTTAAAATGCTTATACATTGGTTTTACATCTTCATATAGTGAATATTGTGTTAACCCGTATTTACCATACATAATCTGTAATTGTCTATATAATTCTTTTCTATGCTTATTTAAACTATTTTTAAGTTTTTTAACATCACATTCATGATAACTTTTGTTAGATAATTTTAATTGCCTTTTTAAATTTCTATATTCTTTAGACTCTAGCATTAAATTATATCTATCCATAACTCTTCTAAGAACTGAATTATATATGTTTCTACCTATTTCGAATCTTTTATTTAACATGCCTTCTTGGCACAATTCTGTTTTCAATAACAACGTTAATATATACGTCGGAGTTTTTTTTTATCACAATATTCACCTTCTTCCTTAGTATTAATATGCCCAATTGATTAACTAATCATAGTAAATATACTTAGTTATTAATTACTATAATTTGAATGTTGCATCCTAAAATTCATCTCATGACTGAAGTCGCGAGTATTCTTTTCACTTTTATAAACTCGATTGCTTTCTAAAGCGTTCTTTTATTTTAGATGACCTACCATACAAATTTTATATTATTACCATTTTCTAAAAAATACCACAGCAATAATTTTATGAGTATTATACTATTTGCTGTTTATTATCCCAAAATTTAAAATCCTCTGCTACAACTTCTATGCTATATCTTTTATTTCCATCTTTATCTGTGTAGCTATTACTGGATAGTCTACCTGTTATAGCAATTTGACTTCCCTTTTTTAAATATTTACACAGCGTCTCTGCCATTCCATTCCATGCCACAATGTTTATAAAATCAGCTTCAGGTTGTATATCTTTATGTGATACTTTATTAATTGCCAATGTGAATCTAGTATAAAACCCTTTACCCTCATTAAAATTCTTAAGTTCCAGTTCTCTTGTTATTCTTCCAATTATTGATACATTATTCATATAATATCTCTCCTTTTTATTTAGTAACTTTTTAAAATTATTGACAATAAGAAGAGATTTTATACAAACAAATGTTTGTTATTCTTTTAAATATTAGTGTGCTTATACTTCAACCATTTCCTTTAATGATTTTGATCCTGCTGTGAAAAAGACAAGTGCAAACAGAATTAAGATCCCTAACTTTGGAAGGATATCTATAACACCACTATTTTTTAATGCCACATCACTAAGTGCAGACAGTGCCCAATTTTGCGGAGTAAAATAAGCTATTTTCTTAAATACTGCTGGAAGAAATTCAAGTGGCATAAATGTTCCACTAATAAGACATGTTGGGGTTACTACTAAATTAACAATACCAGCAGCCTGAGATTGATTTTTAGCATACCTTGATATTAATAATCCAAGACTTAAAACAACCATTATAAAAATAGTAAATATCAAAAATACTGCAAACATTGATTTCCCCCAATATATATGAAAAATATATTTTGTTACTATTACTAAAAGCCCTATTTGAATCCAACATAAGAATAACATAGATAAAAGCACAGAACCTATTATGCTGCCATTTTTATTTGGCGTTGATAAACTTCTTCTTAGGGTTTTATTATTTCTAAGTTCCACCATTTCTATGACAATGTATATCATTGAGAACATAAGAAAATTAATTATAAGACTTGTAGATAATGAACCTGATAAAGTGCGCGTTCCATCCTTTTTAATCTCTTCTAGCTCCACTTTTACCGGGTTATTACTTAAAGAAGTATCTATTTTTCTTGAAATTTCACCATAGCTTTTATTTATCACAATATCATTCTGTTTTATAACGGATATAACTTTATTTGAAAGAAGTCTTTGAGTTACAAAATTATTTACTTTTTTAGAAATAATAATATCCATATTACCATCTGACAATTTCATTATATCTAATTTCTTTAAGTTACCACTTTCTAAATTTTCAGTGAATCCTTCAGGTATAACCAAAGCTACTCCTGTCTTATTCTCTTTTATTCTTATTTGAGCCTCTTTAATATTTAATTCTTTGATTTCAAAATTTTCATCTGTCTTTAATTCTTCTATAAGTTTATTACCTAATCTTCCATTGTCTTTATTAACTATTGTAATATTAACACTCCCATTAAATGAATCTTTAGAATCTCTTGTAAAATATGCAATTGTGCCTACTACTAAAACTGGTATTAAAATCATTGAAAATATAGGTGTTTTTTGCTTTAACATTCTTTTTAAATGTAAAAATGCCATATGAATAACCTGCATTCTTGTCGCCTCCTTATCCTAACAATAAATTCACTTAAACTTTTTTACTATATCTGAATTTTTCCTCCCTTATTTAATGTTTTAAATAGATTATTCCCTTCTTTTTTTCTCATGAAAAATGCACCAAAAGCTATTCCTAAAATTCCAATACTTAAGAGTACTATAATATTTACCGTTAGCTCTTTTAGACTTCCTCCAATCACTACTTTATTATAGCTATCCTGAATCCAATAATTAGGTGCGACTTTAGCAATTTCTTGCATGATTTTGCTGCTATTCCCAATGGGATAAAAACTTCCACCAATCATAGCAAACACCGTAATTACTACTGGAAGGATTGCATTTAATTTATGCTGACTTTTATATAAATTCATTATGGAAGCACTAATACCTGTTATAGCAAATGCATGTAAAACACCAATTAAAATCAGTTCTACATAACTGTCCCCAAGGCTTATTCCAATAATTTTACAAATGCCCATGTATAATGTAATATCCACTAGAGTTACAAAAAACATAAAACATATTTTAGCTATATACAAATTCTTCATACTTAAAGTGGTAGATTTTAATCTTGCAAATGTGCCCTCTTCTTTTTCTATTACCATATTTTGCGCTCCCATTACTGCTAAAGTAAGGCTAATGAATGCTAACATTGATATTGTGAAAATTTGTTTTCCACTAAGCTGTTTATCTTTAATTATATTAACTGTATTTATAAAATTTTCACTATTTAAGGTGGTCGTCTGAGTTATAATTGCTTCTTTCAACATGTCTATAGAAGTTTTATCATTAACACTCCCGTCTATTGCAGAAAATATATTTACATTATTATTAAGTACTTGCACATAAGAATTTACTATATCAAAAATAATCTGTGATTCAACACCAGATGAGGATGCCTTTAAAACTTTTATATTAATAGTTTCACCTTTTTGAACCTTTTCTGAAAAACCCTTTGGTATCACTATGGCAGTCTTAAGCTTTCCTTTTTGAAGATTAGCTTTTACTTCATCTATATCAGGTGTCTGGCTAAGTTCTACAAACTTTTTCATATTATCATTTGTAAGAATATCCTTTAAAGGAGCCGTGTATGAGCTTTTGTCCATATCTATTAAGGCTACGTTTACTATAGGAATATGCCTATCTGGATTAAGTTGTTTTTCATACACCATACCGTAAAGAACTCCTAATAAAAGAGGCATAATCAAATATATAAGTACATAGAATTTTATATTTCCTAAAAATACCTTGATGTCTTTTATAAATATCCTAAATATTTTCACTTATCCCACCTCCACATTTTTTAGTCTCTTAAGTTCTTCCCAGTTAAACTTAAAAATACAGTTTCTAAGTTTGGTGAATCAACACTTATATTATTTATTCTTACGGATGAAGACATAAGGATCATAATAATATCCTGAAGATTCCTCTGCGAATTTTCAACAGTCAAAGTTAGCAACGGATTACTATATTTTATTCTCTTAACCCCCTCTATCCTCCTCAATTTTAATATGATTTCTTCTTTAAAATTATCTACAATAATTTCTAATTTTTCTTCATTTGTTACCATTCTCTTAATTTCATCTTTAGTACCGCTAGCAACAACCCTGCCTTCATCTAATATTGCAATCCTATTACACAAACTCTCTACTTCTTCCATGTAATGACTTGTATATATAACCGTTGTCCCATATTCACTATTTAAGTTTTTAGTAAACTCCAGTATATGATTTCTTGATTGAGGATCAATTCCCACTGTTGGTTCATCCATAATGATAATATCTGGATGGTGCATTATTGCCGCTGCAATATTAAGACGTCTTTTCATACCCCCCGAATATTTTTTTACTTTATCCTTTGATCTATCAGTAAGTCCTGTAGCTTCAAGAACCTCCTTAATTCTATTTTTAAGCGTGCTTCCCTTTAATCCATACATGCTACCCCAGAATACAAGATTGTCATACGCATTTAAATTCTCATACAGTGCCACTTCCTGAGGTATAAATCCTATATGTTTTTTAGCTTCTACAGAATTTTTATTTATGCAATTATCAAAAATCTTTATATCACCTCTATCGGCTTTTAACAATCCACAAATCATTGAAATAAGAGTGGATTTTCCAGCACCATTAGGTCCAACCAATCCAAACAATTCCCCTTTTTCTATATTAAGATTTATACTATCAACAGCTAATTTATCCTCATATCTTTTTGTTACATTGTTTATCTCAATTATTGACAAATTCAACACTCCTTTAAATAATCTGTTTATATTTATATTATATAAATTTCCAGTATCTATAGCAATTGAGTTAAGTAATGACTATAAAAAATTGACCATTACTTAAGTCATGTTCTTAAGTAATGGTCATAAAATTAAAAATCCACTAAATAATTTTTAAGTGCAAAAATCGCTATTTGAGTTCTGTCTCTTAATTCAAGCTTTGAGAGTATTTCTGTAATATGATTTTTTACTGTTCCCTCTGTAACAAAAAGATTGTTAGCAATTTCTTTGTTTGTAAGCCCTGTTCCAATACCAATTATAAATTCTACTTGTCTTAAAGTCAGCTTATATTTATCCATAATATTACTTAGTGTATTTTTGGAATTGGACTTGGTATTATTTATCATTTTGGCTGCTACCTCAGGGTGCATAACTACATTGCCTCTATACACACTTTTAATGCCATCCATAATAATATCATAGGATGTATCTTTTAGAAGATAGCCACTTGCACCATACTTCATAGCATCATATATATACTCATCATCTTTAAATGTAGTTAGTATTAGAATTTTTATATCCTTAAACTCACTTTTTATAAGTTTGGTACCCATAACTCCATCACACAAAGGCATTCTTATATCCATAAGGACTACATCCACTTTTTCATTTCTACATAATTTTAGAGCTTCTTCTCCGTTACCACATAACCCCACTACATTTATTTCTAAATTAGAGCTTAATATAATCTTTAATCCTTCTCTTATAAGTACTTCATCATCTGCAATTGCTATATTAATCTTTTCCAAATTCCAACCCCCTGTTATTTTACCAAACTCTCAATTTTGGGCATGGATATACTAATTTCAAAACCTTTTTCACTATGAAAATTAACTTCTCCCCCTAGACTTTTAACTCTCTGTTCTATACCCGTTAATCCAAAACCACTTTTAATTTTAAGACAACCTTTTCCGTCATCTTTTATATGTAAATATAACCTATCTTCTAAAAACTGAAGTGATATAATCACACTAGATGCATTACCATGATTAAGTGAATTATTAAGTGATTCCTGAACTATTCTATATAAAGTGAAGCTCTGATCTCCATTCAATGTCCATTTTTCATTAGAAACAATAAACCTTACCTTAACTCCACTAAGTTTTTCAAAATTTGAAGTGAGTTCTTGAAGCGCAAAAATTCCTTGATAACTGTCAAAATCCGTTGGTTTAAGTTCTTTTACCGTCCTTCTAACATTTTCAATGCCATTTTTAGTGAAATGAACTAAATTATCCACCATTTTTCCACCTTCATTTGGGTCATTTTTCATTACATAAGGAATTGCTTGAAGCTGAATAAGCAGTGTAGATAAGGTATGCCCAACAGAATCATGGATTTCCCTCGATATTCTATTTCTTTCTCTCAAAATAGTTAGTTCTTCTACAGTATTTGAATACTGCTGTAACTTTTCGTAGGTCTCTTTTAAATTTTCCTCTGATATTCTTAGCTTATCATATAAGTGCTGTGCTTCACTTTTCCTCTCTCTTTCTTCTTCAATATATCTTCCTAAGACTCCAAATATAACTACAATCACCGTATTAAAAATCATATTAATTAAAATATAATTCTGCATCTTACCATAAACTGGTTTACTGCTTTGGAATAATACCGCTGCATATAAAAATGAAATAACTACATATGCATATGCTTTAGGAAGCATCAATGCAGCATCCAAAACTGAAATGAAATAATATACAAAAATAAACCCACCAAAACTATAATAGATTATAGAAATTAATACTAAATCTATAAAAAGAGAAATTATTACTGCATATTTTTTCTTATATAAAAAATACATTCTTATCTGAGTATTCAATATATATAGCAGCATACAAATAATGAATTTAGTCATAATATTCATAGAATATTCACCGGTCATAACAACTGAAAGCGCTACTAAAAAATATACTATATATTTAATTAATTCTAAAAACGGATAGTTATTTTTCTTCAATTTACCACATCCAATTTATATATATATTAATTTTAAAATTATTCACAATAAAATATAGAAGCTCTTATAATTTTAGATTCTTCCTGACTGCTACTATAAACCTTAAGTTCTAAATTGTTTTCTTTCTCTGTTGTAGTTACTAATGCTAAATCACCTTTGTTAAGATTTATTTTTTCCTTTGTTTCTGTAGCTATTTCTACATCACCTTTCACTATATAAAATGCTTCTGTGATTTGATGAGATTTTTCAGCATCATTGATATTATTGTGTAACAATATATCTTTAAACTCCCCTTTATTAACTGAAATTGATTCTAATCTCCCCGTGTAGCCTTGTGCCATCATTAAATTAAAATCTACAACTTTACCAAAACTTGTTGTTTTCCACTCTCCACTAAAGCTATCCTGCTCGAATGCTTTTAACACAGCATTATGATGACCTTCATGGCCAAGAAGTAGTTTTCCTTCAATAATCATAATAATCCTTGATATTCCGGGTAAAGATGTAAATGTAGATTGTTCTACTCCAACCTTTGCAGAACTCAGCCTCCATTTAAAATTACGATTACCATATAGTGAATCATTAGGATAAATATAAAGCTCTGTTGTTGTACCACCAGACCATTCACTTGTTTTATGTTGATTTTTTCTAATTATTTCAATATTGTAAGACATTTATAATTCCCCCCTATTACTTATCATATTTACATTCTATTTTTATATGTATTTTCCTTTTATTTCGAAAGTAGAAGTCATAATTTTTAGTTTGTACTTTAATCTGGGACTTAATTAAAAATATTTAGGATTAACAATTTCTAAATCTGAACTTGATATCGTGTAAACTATCCGATATTATTATATCTTAAGTGATATAATAATAAAGTAAAACAACAGTTAAAGTTATTTGCAGTATGTTTGATATTTCAAAGCCAACTTTATACAAATCAATAGAGGAAATAAGTAAAACTAATAATTTATAAATACTTTGGAGAGATTAAACCTAATAATTCTAATAATATATTCATATCAGTTAATTCAGGATTGTATTTTATCATTCATTAATATAAATTCCAAAATAATATTTATTTGGTAAGGAGTTAAAAATGAAAAAATTGAGGTTATTGAATTTTATACCGTTATTGATGGCAGTACCATCAATAACTATTGGAGGGATAGCAATGTACACCACTAAAGTACCAATTGCTATTTTTGTTCAAAACATTTTTTATTTAGTATTAGCTGGAATAATTTCATACTTTATACTATTAAAAAAATCTAAAGTTAAAAATAATGCAAGCACTAATACCACTACTATTATAGTTGCAGTTATTCTTTTATTTCTAACTTTTATTAGTTCAGGAATAGAAGGCGTTCATAGATGGGTATCTGTTGGGCCAATTAAGTTTTACGTTGCAGTTATTGTCCTACCTATTATAATTATAAATCTATGGGAATTGTTACAAATAAGAGATTGGTGGTTTTCAGCTGCTATTACAATAGTTATATCAGTTTTGCTTGCTTTACAACCTGATGCTTCTATGCTAACTGCATTTGCTATTCCAATGATAATGTTGTTATGGAATAAGATTAATAACAATATTTTTCGTTCTTGTATTGTAGTGTTACTTTCTGCGTTGATTATTATTTCATGGGTGTTTTTAGATGGATTACAACCTGTATCTTATGTTGAAAATATAGTTAGTTTGGTAGCGAGTATGGGAATAATATGGCTTAGTTTAGGGGTTATTTCTCTTGTAATATTGCCATTGCCATTTATATTTTTTTCACCAAAAAAATATAAATTGTTATCACTAAGCATTGGTATGTATTTTATAATTATTTTAATTTCTACTCTATTTGGAAATTTTCCAGTTCCATTGATGGGATACGGAGTTTCCCCGATAATAGGATATTTTATATCTATAACTTGGTTCGCAAAATCCAAAATTAATTCATAATATTCTTAACGTTCGGCCCCCCTTTTGGAGTATCAAAATCAAGAAATTTGCGAGTATAATCCTAGTTATGGTAACCAAATGTACTTTTATTTAGTTTATACTCCTAGTCTATATATGCTTTAATTTATATTTTAACGACATTTCAGAAAGAAAGTCTCCTACTTCTATAAGTGGGGTTTACATTCCCTAACATAGAAAACTTCAGTGGGAGTATAAATCTCCTTCTGAAGTCGTTAATATGCAGCTCCGCAGGAGATGATTTAATCCAGAAATTTTATATTCATAGTATATTCAAACAAATTCTTGATATAAAAAATTGCAAATAAAAAACACCATATGGCGTTTTTTATTTGCAACAATCTTTATTAATAATAAAAATAATAGGAATTAAGTATATATTCAGCATTATATCTAACACTTAATTTTTTCAAATAAAGCTTAACCTTTTCTTTATGTTCCATATCTAAAAGGATTTTTTTAAAATGAGTTAGTTCTTTATCCGAAGCAGCATTTTTAACATATCCCCAAACATGCTCTGCAGTACTTACAAAACTTCCATTCTCTACATCAAAATTTATTATTTCATCCGTATACTCATAGAATTCCTCAATACTGCAATTCTCTTTTATCAATTTACTACACTCTTTATAATATTTATAATTTCTTTCCATTAATACATATTTATATTTAGCCCACTGTTTTTCTATAATTCCAGCCTTTGATTTCTTATCCCTGTTGTTAATTATAATATTGCATTTTATAGCCGAAATATCTTTGTCTTTTACCTCTAGCATAATATCAATATTAAATTCTTTAACTTCATCATAGTATTCTAGAAAGGTTTTAACTATTATCGTATTTGAATGAGCCCCTATCTGTTTATGCAAATTTTGCTGACTATAGTGGGCTTTTATATTACCATCTTTTTTCTGCCATGTTTTAGCTACCTTCCTCATTATTTCTTTTATAGGCACCTCTATTTCATGATTACACTGATGGTGAAGGTTATCAAATATTACTGGTATATTAATTTCCTTACTTACTAAAAGTACATCATCAATATTAAATATTTTTCCATCATTTTCAATTACGAGCCTATCCTTTACCGAAGATGATAATCTTTTAAAATTTTCAATAAACCTATTCATAGCAGCACTTTTATCACCATAACCGCCACCAATATGAAGTATTATCTTATTGCTTGAATCCACACCTAATGAATCAAGGAATCTAGCATGGTATTCCAAATCTTTAATTGCTTTTGCTACAATCTCTTCTTTTTCTGCATTGAGTACTGTGTACTGACCTGGATGCATAGACACTCTCATGCCACATTCTTTTATATACTCGCCTATTTCATTTAATTCGTTTTGAAAATGTTTATGCCATGGAATTTCATTAATACTGTGACTTCCTAATGGAACTATATCTGAACTTATTCTAAATAACTTTATGTTATACTTCTCATTATTCTCTAATATTCCTCTTAGATCTATTAAGTTTTGCTCTAATATTTCTAAAAACATTTCTTCCGAAAAGTTTTTGAGCGTTAATCTTCTATTTGTTCTTGCATTTGTTGTAAGTGGTATGCATGCATATCCGATTTTCATATTTACCTCCTATTTTTTCCTCCCATGAGTGTATCCAACAACCTCAAATTCCTTTGAAAGTCCTTTAACAAATTCATTATAATAAGGACATGTTGCTCTAATGCATGTTGATAAATGTATACTGCTTACACCCTGTTTTTTTAATTCCTCTGAGGAATTAAGCATTTCTTTTAATGAATCTGCGTTACATCCGCTACATGGTATTTGCATTACCATGTCTAAACTAGCATCATAATCATTGAATGAGGCTGTCTTATTGTTAAATGCCTTTATACAACCAGAACCTGAGCATTTACTAGAAACTTTAAAACATCTTAATACAGCAATCTTTTTCATATTTATAACCACCTTAATAATTTATATACTATATTATATCTAAATACAAAAGTATAAGATGTGATTTATATAACATATTTAATTAATGTTTTATAACAAAATTGCCTTCCTTATTTAAAACCCATACTTATTACATGTTTAAACCAACCTTATGCCTTCTTAGAGGTACAAAACCAAGTTAAAGGTATAATTGCATCCTAATGCTTTCGGCTATCCATATAGCCATATTTATCATTATTTTCAATATACGCTAACCCTTTCCGATACTTCAATTTAAAATACATCAATTAAATCTCCAGCATTATTTTTCAGCTTATCTACGGAGTGAATGTACCTATTAGTAGTAGCTAGATTTTTATGTGCAGCAAAATCCCTAACTTTCTCTACTGTAGCCCCTGCTAAAATTGCTAGTGTAATAGCTGTATGCCTGGTAGAATGAACTCGTAAATCTTTATCTATACCTGCATTTTTGCATACTCTTTTTATCATGTAATTTAAAGTGCTTGCATCTAATTTTTCTTTATTATTCCCATTAGTTGAATGTCCAATAAATAAATACTCCTCGCCACTAGATAACTTATTTCTTTTAGTCAACCTAATATATTCATTTATCATAGTAAGAACGTTCCCTTGAATTTTTACTATATCCTCTTTACCGCCTTTTCTTATTACTTTTACTACATCATAACCTGTATGCGTTGTAATATGCTTTATCTTAATATTTATAATCTCAGATTTTCTTAAAGCAGTTGTTAAAGCAAGTACTAATATAGTTTTATTTCTATGTCCTAATATAGTGGATGTATCTATACTATTTAATAAGACTTTACACTCTTCTTTTGTTAAAAACTCAGTTTCCTTATTATTTATCACTGGTTTTTCTTCTTTTAAATTTCCAAAAGGATTATATTTAATTATATGAATGCCTGTAGAATTATCTTGATATTTTAATAACCACTTATAGAGAGCACTCAATGATGATATTTTCCTGTTTATAGTAGCAGAGGACATATTTTTATTCATTAAATTCATTATAAAATTTTGCGAATGTAGTATAGATACCTTTTTAATATCTTCTATAGTGATGTCATAAATAGAACTTACGCAAAAAAAATCTTTTATATCTCGTTCATAGCTTTTAGCAGTATATTTACTTTTTCTAGACTTGATTTCAAGAAAATACCATATAAAATTTTTGTTATCTAAAGTCAAATCTGAATTATAGTTGAATTGTGTAATATTGTTTATCATATGTATTCCCCTTTAATATTTTTTAAATTTCTATACATTTTAAAAAGCTGCAAACAGTAAGTTAGCAGCTTTTTAAAATATACAGGCTATAATTATTCTTCTAAATCATTAATTAAGTTTACTATTTCTTCTAAAGCTAATTTTTCATCATCACCATTAGCTATAACGTTTACAGTTGTATTAGGACCGACTCCTAGAGATAAAATGCCTATTAAACTCTTAATATTAGCTTTTTTGCCCATATATTCTATACCTATATCTGATTTAAAAGACGCGGCTTTTCTTACTAATAATGTAGCTGGTCTAGCATGCAATCCTTTAGAATTACTAACGAGAACTTCCTTTGTTATCAATTAACTTCACCTCGATACTTTATTTATTATTGCATGCGATAATATAAAATATCTTATCTATTAACGCATGCTATTATAATATCATTAAAAATCATGTAAATCAATTTTAAATATTTTCAACAAACCTCGCTATTCTATCAAGTCCAATTTTTATATTTTCCATAGAAGTAGCATAAGACAATCTTATAAAATTATCTACTCCAAATGCTATACCTGGTATAACAGCAACTTTTTCTTTTTCAAGTAAAATATCTGAAAAAGCAATCGAATCTTTTATAACTTTTCCGTCGATTGATTTATTTAAAACATCCCCTATATTCACCATAACATAAAAAGCGCCTTCAGGTTTTATGCAAGATAAATTATTAATGCTATTAATTTTTTCCACCATATAATCTCTTCTTAGCTTAAATTGTCCAATCATTTTAGCTATATCATCTTGATTTCCATTTAAAGCTTCAACTGACGCATATTGCGCAATTGAATTGGGATTTGATGTAGTATGACTTTGAATATTAGACATTAACGATACTATTTCCGTGCTGCCAGCAGCATATCCTATTCTCCATCCTGTCATAGCGTAAGCCTTAGAAAGACCGTTGATTACGATAGTTCTTCTGTAAGCATCCTCTGAAAGACTTGCTATACTAATATGGTCATTACTACCATACAACAATTTTTCATAAATTTCATCCGATATTATGATTAAGTTATTTATTTTTGCAAAATCAGCAATTTCCATAAGTTCTTCCTTTGAATATACGGTACCTGTAGGATTATTGGGACTATTTAATATTATTGCTTTAGATTTAGGCGTTAATGCTCTATTAAGGCTCGCTATTGTTAATTTAAATTCATTAATTTCTTCTGTTTCTATATAGATAGGTTCTCCATCTGCTAATTTAACCAATTCTGGATAACTTACCCAATATGGAACTCCAATTAAAACTTCATCTCCTGGATTTAAAATAGCTTGAAATACATTAGCTAAGCATTGTTTTGCTCCAGCTGAAACTATAATTTGAGCTGGTGTGTAAGTTAAGTTGTTTTCTCTCTTTAACTTTCCAATTATTGCCTGTTTTAGTTCAATAATACCTGAAGCCGCTGTATATCTTGTCCTGCCTTCTTTAATTGCTTCTATAGCTGCTTCTTGAATGTTTTTGGGTGTATCAAAATCAGGTTCACCAGCACCAAATCCTATGACATCTATGCCCTCAGCCTTCATTTTTTTAGCCTTTGCAGTTATATCTAGTGTTAAAGATGTTGTTATTTGCTTTGCTTTTTTAGATAATACCATTTTTCTTACCCCCAATACTTATATTAATTTAATTCTTATGATACTAATATATCACTTTTTTTTTGTGATGTAAATGAAGCAACCTGATTCCACATTACATACTTTTCCAAATAATATGTAATATGAAATAAAAAACCCTCTTAGGGTTTAGAAATATTCTAAATCTCAAGAGGATTTAATCTTACATTTAATTATTTAGCATAGTCAATAGCTCGTGTTTCTCTAATTACATTTACTTTAATTTGACCAGGATATTCTAGTTCATTTTCAATCCTTTTAACTAGATTTCTTGCCATTTCAACAGCACCTGCATCATCAATTATTTCTGGTTTAATCATAATTCTAACTTCTCTTCCAGCTTGAATAGCATATGACTTTTCTACACCTTCATAAGAATTTGCAATTTCTTCTAATTTTTCCAATCTTTTAATATAAGCTTCTAAAGTTTCTCTTCTTGCACCTGGTCTTGCCGCTGATATAGCATCTGCCGCTTGAACTAGTATTGCTTCAAGGGATTCTAACTCAACGTCACCGTGATGCGCTGCAATAGCATTTACTACAATAGAGGACTCATGGTGTTTTTTAGCTATTTCTGAACCTATAAGCGCATGTGGACCTTCAACTTCATGATCTACAGCTTTACCTATATCATGAAGTAGACCGCATCTTTTAGCGAGTGTTGGGTCAATTCCAAGTTCAGATGCCATAAGTCCAGCTAAATATGAAACTTCTATAGAATGCTTTAATACATTTTGACCATAACTGGTTCTGTATTTAAGCCTTCCAAGCAGCCTGATAATTTCCGAATGAAGTCCATGCACTCCTGTTTCAAAAGTTGCTTGTTCTCCTTCTTCTTTTATGTCACTATCAACTTCTTTTTTAGCTTTTTCTACCATTTCCTCAATTCTAGCAGGGTGAATTCTTCCATCCACTATTAGTTTCTCAAGTGCTATTCTAGCAACTTCGCGCCTTATAGGATCAAATGCTGAAAGAATTACTGCTTCAGGTGTATCATCTATTATTAAATCTACTCCTGTAAGCGTTTCTAGAGTTCGAATATTTCTACCCTCTCTACCTATTATTCTTCCTTTCATCTCATCATTAGGAAGCGAAACCACATGAACTGTTGTTTCTGCTACATGATCGGCTGCACATCTTTGAATAGCATAAGTAATAATTTCTCTTGCTTTTTTATCAGCTTCTTCTTTTGCCTTAGTTTCAATTTCTTTAATCATAATTGCAGCATCGTGTTTAATTTCTTTTCTAATTTCATCTAATAAAACTTGTTTTGCCTCATCAGATGTCAACCCTGATAATCTTTCTAATTCTCCTCTTTGCTTTGTGTATAAATCTTGTACACTTGCTTCTAGCATTTCACTTTCTTGTTGTTTTTTATTAAGATTTTCTTCTTTTCTCTCCAGCACATCACTTTTTTTATCTAATGATTCTTCTCTTTGGATGTTTCTTCTTTCTAACCTTTGAACTTCATTACGTCTTTCTCTTGATTCTTTTTCTAAATCAGTTCTAAGTCTGTGAACTTCTTCTTTGGCTTCTAAAATAGCCTCTTTCTTTTTTGATTCAGCATCTTTTACACTTTCATCAATAATTTTTTTAGCTTCTTTTTCGGCCTTGAAAATATTTGCTTGAGATATATTTTTTCTAATATAAATTATAACAAAAATACATGCTAAAACAACAACCAAAATAGCACAAACTACTATGAGCATTGTTTGACTTTTAGTATCCATTGATTATCAACACCTCCTTTGCTTATTTCAAATCTATTTAAGAGTAAATATGAAAGCTAGAAAAGGTGCTATATTTAATTGGTAACAATTTAAATATACTAAACCAGTATTTGTATTTATTTTATATTACTTTTCAGTTAATGTCAAGATTTTAACGTTTAAATAAGTCTTTATTCTTACTATTATATAGTAGTTATGATAAACTTTAGCATATTGCATCATAGAATGCATATGCCTGATACCATAATAATATTCCTTAATTATAAGTTAAAGAAAAAAAGCAAGTAAAAACTTGCTTTTATGCTTCTTTTTTACTTGCTTCTTTTTTGCTAACTTCTTTTTTACTAGTCTCTGCGTTCTTGTATAATGGTAGGTTATGTTTTGCTCTAATTTTGTTTTCTATCTCTAACATAACCAAAGGGTTTTCTTTAAAATATTGTTTTGAATTTTCTCTTCCCTGTCCAAGTCGTATATCTCCATATGAGAACCATGCTCCACTTTTTTGTACAATCTCTTCTACAACTCCTATATCTAGAACATCGCCCTCTCGAGATATGCCGTGACCATACATAATATCAAATTCAGTTTTCTTAAATGGAGGAGCTACTTTGTTTTTAACTATTTTTATTCTTGTTCGATTACCCATAAATTCATCGCCTTGTTTAATTGTATCTATTTTTCTAATATCTAGTCTAACAGATGCATAAAATTTCAACGCTCTACCACCAGGGGTTACTTCTGGGTTACCAAACATTACTCCTACTTTTTCTCTTAATTGATTTATAAATACAAGAACACATTGGGATTTATTTATAGAACCCGCAAGTTTTCTTAAAGCTTGCGACATAAGTCTTGCTTGGAGTCCTACATGGGAGTCTCCCATTTCGCCTTCAATTTCAGCTTTAGGCACTAAAGCTGCTACCGAATCCACTACGATAACATCTATAGCCCCAGAGCGAACTAAAGCCTCTGTAATCTCTAACGCCTGTTCACCAGTATCTGGTTGTGATACTATTAAATTTTCTATATCTATTCCTAGTGCTTTAGCATATTCAGGGTCTAAAGCATTCTCTGCATCTATAAATGCAGCTGTACCACCATTTTTTTGAGCTTCTGCAACTATATGAAGTGCAACTGTAGTTTTACCTGAAGATTCTGGTCCAAAAACTTCTATTATTCTTCCTCTAGGTACACCACCTATGCCTAGGCCTATGTCAAGTCCTAAACAACCAGTGGAAATAGCCTCTATATTTAACTTACTATTTTCTCCAAGTTTCATTACAGAGCCTTTTCCGAATTGTTTTTCTATTTGACCCATAGCTACTTCTAGCGCTTTTAATTTTTCATTATTCATAAATTTCCCCTGCGGGTTCACCATCCTTTTTCGACGAACGTTTGTTCTGAATTTAAGTATACACCATTTATTTTATATGGTCAACATACAAAGCAATATCTGCCATTTTCATTTACTAAAGAAATCCTTTTATTTGTATTATTAACAAACTCTAATAATTTAATCACTTATCGACTCTAATTGTACCTTTGTTTTTTACAAAATAGTCAACACCAGATATTATTGTAATAATTACTGCGGCAGCCATGAAAATATTGGTTAACGCATTTAATAACGTATTTGCGTAAGATAAATTTATCAATGCTGTAATTATAGCTACTATTTGAATAACGGTTTTAAGTTTCCCCCATTTACTAGCCGCAATTACTTTTCCCTCTGAAGCAGCTATTGTTCGAAGTCCTGAAACTGCAAATTCTCTAGCAATTATAATCATAGCTACCCAACTAGACACAATCTGAAGCTCCACTAATGAAACAAGTGCAGCAGTTACTAAAAGTTTATCTGCTAGAGGATCCATGAATTTTCCGAAATTAGTTATTTGATTTCTGCTTCTAGCTACATAGCCATCCAACTTATCAGTGAGAGATGCTACTATAAAAACAATTGTCGCCAGTTCTCTTCCATAAGGTATTCCTTTAACCGCCATAAACACTAAAAATATAGGTACTAAAAAAATTCGAATCATTGTAAGTTTATTTGCAAGATTCATAGCACACAACTCCTATTAAATCATATTCTAACGCTTTGGTAACCCTTACTGTTACGAATTCTCCCTTATTATAATCTTTGTCAGATTCAAAGAAAATAGTTCCATCAACTTCTGGTGCCATTTCATAACTTCTACCAAAATAAGTTTTACCATTAAATCCTTCTACTAAAACTTTGTAAATTTTGTCTATTTTTTTACTATTTATCTCTTTTGATATATTTTGTTGCACAATCATTAATTCTTCTTCACGTTTTTCCTTTATTTCTTCTGGAATTTGATTTTTCATCTCTGCAGCTGCAGTACCATCTTCCATTGAGTACTTGAACACTCCCAATTTATCAAATTTAGTTTCATTAATAAACTGTTTCAATTCTTCAAAATTTTCTTCCGTTTCTCCTGGAAATCCAACGATTAATGTAGTTCTAAGGGTTAATCCCTTAATACCCTTCCTCATCTTATTTATGTTTTCTGTTATGATATTTTTTCTTCCTTTCCTTTTCATGGATTTAAGAAGATCATCGCTTATATGTTGAATTGGTATATCTACATATTTGCAAACTTTATCATTTAAAGAAATTTCATTAATAATATCATCCGTCATTTCTTCTGCATAACAGTAAAGTACTCTAATCCATTCAATCCCACTTATTTGAGAAATTTTTCTTATTAATTTATGTAGGTTTTTTTCACCATATAAATCTATCCCGTATCTAGTGGTATCTTGAGCAACTAAAATAATTTCCTTGCAACCATGTTCACTTAAATCCTTAGCCTCTTGTATTATGTTCTCCATTTTTCTGCTTCTATATTTTCCTCTAATATTTGGTATTGCACAATATGCACAAGCATTATCACAGCCCTCGGAAATTCTAATATAAGCAGAGTATGTTTCTGTAGTTAATACTCTTTGTCCTTCATTAATATTATCATCACTATAAGTGCAATGTTGTACTTTAATATTTTTTAAAAGAACCTCTTCTATACTACTTACTAACTTGTCATAATCATTAACACCGAGGATTATATCAAGTTCTGGCATCAATTCAATCAGATCCGACCCATAACGCTGAGTAAGGCAACCCGTCGCAATCAATACTGTGCAATTATATTTCTTTTTGTATTCTGACATTTCTAGAATAGTGTCTATTGATTCTTGTTTTGACGATTCTATGAATCCACAAGTATTCACTAAAATTATATCTGCTAGTTTAGGATCATTTGTCATATCATATTTCCCACTTAAACTGCTTATTACAATCTCACTATCAATTCTATTTTTATCACAGCCTAAATTTATAACTCCAACTTTTAATTTTTCCACCAGTCATCCTCCTTGTTTATCAACCTGAGTAACTCCTATTTACCAAATATCATACTACTTGTTTGACTCTTTATGTAAATAATAGCTAATTATTTTTATCTTCCTACATTTGTACCCATAAATTATTGTAAATGTGATTTGCAAATTAAACAAGGGTATTTACAATTATTCTTACATTTTTTTTTTATTGTTCCTTTAACTCACTATCACTTAATAATATTTCCCTAGGTTTGCTTCCATTTCTACCTGATATAATCCCTCGTTCCTCCATTTGTTCAATAATTCTTGCTGCTCTATTATACCCTATTTTTAGCTTACGTTGCAATAAGGAAGTAGATGCTTGTCCATTTTCAACTACTATTCTTATTGCTTCATTTAATAATTCATCAATATCATCATCAATACTTTTATTATTTGAACTACTCTCTATTTCATCTATTATTTCTTTTTCATAGTTTACTTCTGTCGTCTGATTCTTTATAAAATCAACAACTCGTTCAACTTCTTCTTCTGACACAAAAGCTCCTTGTATTCTAAATGGTTTAGCCTCTCCAACCGGATAAAAAAGCATATCACCTTTCCCAAGTAATTTCTCTGCACCAGAGGAATCCAAAATTGTTCTTGAATCTATTTGACTCGAAACTGCAAAAGATATTCTTGAAGGTATATTGGCTTTTATTACACCCGTAATAACGTCAACTGATGGTCTCTGCGTCGCAATTACTAAATGCATTCCTGCCGCTCTTGCCATTTGCGCAAGTCTTCCAATATATTCCTCTACATCATTAGCACAGACCGTCATTAAATCTGCTAACTCATCAATTATAATAACAATCCACGGCAATTTATTTTCAACAATGCCTTTATTTACTAATTCATTATATCCTTCTATACTTCGCACATTGTTTTCAGCAAAACTCTTGTATCTTCTTGACATTTCGTTTACAGCCCAATTTAAAGCACCTGCAGACTTTTTGGGATCTGTTACAACTGGTATTAATAGATGAGGTACCCCATTATAAATATTTAATTCGACAACTTTAGGGTCAATTAATAATAGCTTAACCTCCTCTGGAGAATACTTATAAAGTATGCTTATTATTAATGAATTTATACAAACACTTTTTCCAGAGCCTGTAGCCCCTGCTACCAGCAAATGTGGCATTTTTGTTAAATCCGAAACAACACAGTTACCGCCTATACCTTTTCCTAAACTAAAGGATAAATTTTTGTTTGAAGCTGAAAATTCATTAGATTCTATTACTTCTCTTAAGTATACTGCGCTTAACTCTTTATTTGGTACTTCAATGCCTACAGCTGCCTTACCAGGTATCGGTGCCTCGATTCTTACCCCGGAAGAAGCTAAATTCAGTGCAATATCATCTGCTAAATTTACAATTTTACTCACCTTAACACCAGCATTTGGTTGAAGTTCAAACCTTGTCACTGAGGGTCCTTTTGTAACTTGAATAACCTTTGCTTCAACTCCAAAGCTACTTAGTGTCTCTTGTAGCTTATTGGCACTATTAAGCAATTCTTTTTTATCGTTTTTATTCATTTTGGAAGTATTATTTTCATTTAATAAATCTACAGTGGGGTATTCATATTTATAGTTTGGCTTTGAATTTACACTATTTAATTGAATTTCTTTCTCCAACTCTTGGTTGATAGAATTATCTATATGCCTTTCTTTTAAAGTACGTGCATTGTCATTCCTAACACCACTAACAGTTTCTTCTTTATTTAATCCTTCCGCATCTGTAGCAATTTCATTTGATTTTATAAAATCGATTATTTTAATTTTATTGCTGCTAATATCTTTAATAAATTTATTTTTTTCTCCATTTGGAACTACTAATTCTTCTTGCTTATCATTATTTTCTATATATAAATCCTTACTATCATTTTTACTCGCAGTCTTTTTAATAATAAATTTATCCTTTAAATAAAAAAAGACATCATTAAGCGATACGTTTAATATTATAATAAAGCATATAACATAAATAGCAATAAAAATTATATAGCTACCCGCAGCTCCAAATAGTGTATGTAATAGTACATCAATTGAATAACTAATAATCCCACCATGTAGTACACTTTCTGAATTGTATATCTTATTTATTCCGAGCAAAAAATCTCCTTTAGTGTAATACTTATTTAAAGATAACATTTGTATAAATAATAGTGTATTTATTATAAAAAGTATTATTCCACAAAACTTCTTACTAAAATTTATCTTACCTTTCTTAACGATTTTGCAAATACCAATAAATACTATAAGGAACGGCGAAAGATATGCACCCACTCCTAATATTGCAAAAAGCACATGATTAATCAGATTACCTATCATACCTGATATGGAATTAGAATTTGAACCCCTAGTTGAGAAGATACTTAATAAAATTAATATGCCTATTGTTATTAAAATAATTCCATAAATTTCACTATTAGCATCTACATTACTTGCAACTTTAGATTTAGTTTTAGTTTTTTTTCTAGCCAAAGTATCACCTCTATCCTTATTATTTCTACAAAGTTTAGAAATCTCCTCTAACTTTCAATAGATTTATAAATCAATTTTAAACTAGTTATATAAAAAAATTATTAGATTATATTTGTCATAGTAACAAATCATTAAAAATAGACATAAATAGGCTATTTTAACCTGTTTATATCTAATTTATTTTTAACCTATCATTTCGTTTAATTTTGATAATGCCTCACTAATGCCACCAACCTCATCTATTAACCCATTATCAACTGCTTGTTTTCCTATAAGTATAGTACCCATATCATTTAAAAGCTCATCAGTTTGAAGCATTAATCTATTTACCGTTTCCTTATCAATCTTAGAGGTTCTAATAATAAATTCTGTTATTCTTTCTTGCATTTTATTGAAGTATTCAAAAGTTTGAGGTACCCCTATTATTAGACCATTCATTCTTATAGGATGAATTATCATAGTTGCAGATGGGGAAATGAATGAGTACTTAGCTGCTGTTGCCAGTGGTATACCTATTGAATGGCCTCCACCTACTACAAGTGATACAGTTGGTTTGCTAAGGCTTCTAATCATCTCTGCTATTGCAAGACCCGCTTCCACATCTCCTCCTACAGTATTTAAAACTATAAGAATACCTTTTACTTTATCATCCCTCTCCATAGCAATTAGCTCTGGAATAACATGTTCATACTTAGTAGTTTTTGTTTGAGGGGACAACATCATGTGTCCTTCTATTTGACCTATAATAGACAAAACCTGAATTTTAGTATCCTGAGTTGGGATGTTAGTTGTTCCCAGTTCTTTAATATTTTCAACCTGTTCATTTACGTTTTTTTCAGTTTTCAACATTTTCATTCCTCCTAATCCATTTTATTTTGTGCATTAAGAGAAACTATATACATTTTTTATCCTAATTTAAATTCCCTGTGTAGAGCGTTAATTGCTTTTTCAACATATCCTGTTTCTACAAGGCACCATATAGTCATATTAGAATCTGCTGTTTGCAGTACTTCAACATTTTCTCTAGTTAACGCCTTAAGTATTCTCGCCATAACGCCAGGCATACCTCTCATTTTTGAACCTATAATTGAAAGTTTACTACAATCCTTCACAAATGAATAGGACATATTAAGGTCTCTTATTAAATCAGCAAATTTAGTAAAGTCTTTTTCATCAATAGTAAATATTTTTTCCTTAGGAAAAATATTTATAAGATCTATACTTATAAGATTCTCAGCTAAAATATCAAATATATCATCATAACTAGAACCTGAATTTTCACATATTTTTATTTGAATTCTATTATTCATATGCGTAATACCTGTAATTATATTTTCATAACCTTCATTTCCCAAATTACTAATTACTGTTCCATCACAATCATTCATAGTATTTTTTATTACTAATGGTATATTATACTTTCTAGATATTTCAACTGCCCTTGGGTGTATAACATTTGCTCCTTGATCTGCAAATTGAAAGATTTCATCATAACTTATTTTTTTTATTAAAGTCGCTTCAGAAACTATTCTTGGATCCGCTGTCATAATCCCATCTACATCAGTGTATATTTGAGTCTGAGAGGCCTTAAGTGCTGCCCCTAGTATTGCAGCAGTAACGTCACTCCCACCTCTCCCAATAGTCGTAACATAGGCATTTTCATCCATGCCTTGAAATCCTGCTACTACTGGGGTTTTCCCTTTTTGTAAAATATCCAATATTTTTTTTGTGTCCACATTAAGTATTGCTGCATTGTTATAATTAGAATCTGTGATTATACCTGCTTGTCCACCAGTTAAAGGCACAGCATCAATTCCACTATTATTTAGTTCGCTACACATTATTACAGTGCTTATAGTTTCACCACAACTCATTAGCAAATCTATTGCTAATGGATTTGCTACTTTGAAATTATCATCTACCAAAGATAGCAATGTGTCTGTAGCGTAAGGCTCACCTTTTCTTCCCATTGCAGATACTACTACCACAGGAAAATATCCTTGAACCTTTGCATTTAAAACTTTGTTTACTACAAGCTTCCGCTTTTCCTCTGTTGAAACAGATGTACCTCCAAACTTTTGCACTAATATCTTCATTTCTGTCCTCCAAAATTATATATGAGATTTTTTTAAAAATTCATTATCAACATCAATTATTATAGTTCTGGAACCAATTTTTTTAACATATTCCCAAGGTACTTCAATAATATCATTATTTTTTAAAAAACTAAATTTAGAGCTTCCTTCATTTATAATTAAAAATTTTAAAAGCCCATTCTCATCAATAACTACATCATTATTACCTAAATTGCTATATTTGTCACCATCATTGATATTGATAATTTCATATCTTTCCATTTCACTATACAGTTTTATATTATCTTCCATATTATCATCTCCTTAACAACTCTCATAAAATACTATGAAATCTGTTAAGGATTTATGCATAATTTCTACATTTTTATAGATAAATTTACTTATCCATAGAAATAATATTACCTTTAAAAACTTTTTTAAGCATCTCTTTTTCTTTTCCTACATATGCAGAATTTATTATACCTTTTTCAAAAGTTTTTTGCATGACACAATTTACCCTTTCCATGTCTATTTCATTGATTTTTCGCAATACGTCTTCTGGCGTATTAATTTTGTTCATAAACATTACTGATCTCCCATTACTAAACATTCTACTGCTTGTGCTTTCAAGCCCTAGGATATAACTACCCTTTAACTGCTCTTTAGCTTTACTTAACGTTTCATTGTCAATTCCGAGTTTAGCGAATTTACTAACCTCTTCTTTTATTGCATTAATAGCAACTTCCACGTTCATTGGACTGAGTCCCGCATAAACGCTTACAACTCCTGTGTTTTTAAACGTAGATATATAACAGTAGATTGAATAGCACAAACCTAGCTCTTCACGGATTTTTTGGAATAGCCTTGAGGATGCTCCTCCGCCTAATATATTGCTTAGTAAGATTAACGTGTATGTATCATCATTTCCAAGACCTACACCAGGTATTCCAAGACTCACATGGAATTGCTCAATATCTTTTTTTCTGAAATAATGTTGATTTAATATTTCAGGGCTACTATATTTAGTAATATTTTTGTCTTTACAACGCCATTTACCAAAATACTTTTCAACAAGACTTTCTATCATTTTCATGTCAAATTTACCTGAAATAGATATTACTGAGTTTTCGGGTATATAATGCGAGTCAATATAATCTGCTATCATTTTTCTACTAAAAGATTTTACAGTATCAATCGTTCCTAAAATCGGTAACGAAATAGAATCTGCACCCCAGATTGCTTTTGTGTGTAAATCTGCTAAAACATCTTCTGGCGAATCTTCACTCATATTTATTTCTTCAACAATTACGCCTTTTTCCTTCTCAATATCATCTTCTGATAAATTACTATTGAAAATCATATCTGAAAGAATATCTAAGGATAGTTCTAAATGAGTATCTAATGCTTTTATATAAAAACATGTAGCTTCCCTACCTGTAAAGGCATTTATTTGACCACCAACATCTTCAATCGCTTCAGCAATTTGTTTTGCAGTTCTATCACACGTTCCTTTAAAGAGCATATGCTCAATAAAATGTGATATCCCACTGCTAGTTATATTTTCATTTCTTGACCCATTTTCTACCCATAAGCCTACACTAACCGAATTTACATACTCAATATTTTCCACTACAACTCTTAACCCATTATTTAACTTAAACAAATTATACATATGCGCCTCTCCTTAATGAGAATTTATATTTACTATGTGCATATTAAGGCAATATTATTAAAAAAAAATAAAAAGGCATCTAAGCCCTTCTATTATTATTCTTTATCTTTGTTTTCATTTTCATTTTCGCTATCTTTCATAGCATCTCTTCTCGAAAGATTTACTCTTCCTTGATTATCTATTTCCATTACTTTTACTAATATTTCATCACCAACTGAAACTATATCTTCTACTTTATTTACTCTTGTAAAATCAAGTTTAGAAATATGCACTAGGCCTTCTTTATTAGGAAGTATTTCAACAAAAGCTCCAAAAGCAGCAATTTTTGTTACTTTTCCTAAATATATTTCTCCTACTTTAACAGATTTAGTTAGTTCTTCGATAATTTTTACTGCTTTATTGGCACTAACGCTGTCGCTCGACATAATTACAATTTGTCCATCGTCATTAGTATCTATTTTAACGCCGGTTTCTGCTATAATTTTCTTTATAGTTGCTCCGCCTTTACCTATTACGTCCCTAATCTTGTCTGGTGCTACATTTAGCACATACATTCTAGGAGCATAAAGTGACATTTCACTTCTTGGTTGCGGTATACATTCGTTCATTTTTTCTATTATATGAAGTCTAGCTTTTTTGGCATCTATAATTGCAGTTTTAATGCAATAATTAGATAATCCATGAAGCTTTGTATCAACTTGTATAGCTGTAATACCTTTAACAGTTCCAGCTACTTTAAAGTCCATATCTCCAAAGAAATCTTCTATGCCTTGAATATCCGTTAATACTTTTTCTTTAGATAAGTCAGCGTTTGTAATTAGCCCCATTGCGATACCCGCAGCAGGTCTTTTAATAGGAACCCCTGCATCTAATAGTGCTAAAATACTTGCACTTACACTAGCTTGAGATGTTGAACCATTAGAACTTAATACTTCTGACACTACACGAATAGCATATGGGAATTCTTCTATAGATGGTAAAAGTGGTTCTACTGCTTTTTCTGCTAGTGCTCCATGACCAATTTCACGTCTTCCAGGTCCACGCATTGGCTTAGTTTCTCCTACGCTATAGGCTGGAAAATTGTAATGATGCATATATCTTTTAGTATCTTCAGTACTTATTCCATCTAGTATCTGGGCTTCTTTTAATGCTCCGAGTGTTGCAACTCCCATTACTTGAGTAAGTCCTCTTGTAAATAAACCAGTACCATGAGTTCTTGGAAGTATTCCTACTTCACAACTTATTTGTCTAACTTCATCAAAAGCTCTTCCATCTGGTCTTCTATTTTCATTTAACATCATATTTCTAACTATTTCTTTTTGAATATTATAGAAAACTTCACCGATATCTGATTTTTTATCTGCGTATTTTTCATTAAATTCAACACTTATTTTTTCTTTAATTTCGTCCACTTTTTTGTTTCTCTCATCTTTATCCATTATGTACATTGCTGTTTTTGTCATATCAACTGAAAATTCTCTTACTTCACTTTCGAGAGTTTCATCTATTTTATTTAATAAAGGTATAACTTTTTTCTTTCCAAACTTAGCTACAGCTTCTTCTTGGAAAGCTACAATTTTTTTACATGCTTCAAAAGCAAAGTCAATTGCATCTATCATTACATCTTCAGGTATTTCGTCTCCATTTGCTTCTATCATTGTTACATTATCTTTTGTTGCACAAACTGTAAGTTTCATAGAACTAGCACTTCGCTCTTCTACAGTAGGACTCAATATAAATTTACCATCAATTAAACCCACTGAAACAGTTGCAACAGCATCCGTATAAGGTATACTTGATAAACATAATGCCAGTGACGCTCCGTTCATAGCAAGTATCTCAGGTGAATTATCTTGTTCAACTGACATTACTGTACAAACAATTTGGACATCATTTTTATAGCCTTTAGGGAATAATGGTCTTAATGGCCTATCAATACCTCTTGCTGTTAAAATTGCTCTTTCTGATGGTCTTGCTTCCCTCTTTATGAATCCCCCTGGAATTTTACCAACAGCATAAAGTCTTTCTTCATATTCTACACTTAGTGGGAAGAAATCAATACCATCCCTTGGTTTTTCTGATGCATTTGCATTAATTAAAACTACTGTTTCTCCATAACTCATGACTATTGCACAGTTTGATAGCATTCCAACTTTACCATATTCAACTTTAAGATTTCTGCCTGCTACAGTAGTTTCTATAATATGAATCATATATTTGCCTCCCTTCAATTTGCACTAATATTATTAGCTAATTGTATATATTTCCCCTAATCTAAAATAATAGAGCGGCTAAGCCGCTCTGAATTATTTTCTTAGTCCGAGTTCTGCAAGAATTGCACGATATCTTTCGATATCTTGGTTCTTTAAGTAACCGATCATACCTTTTCTTTGTCCAACCATCATTAATAGACCTCTTCTTGAATGGTGATCTTTTTTATGGATTTTCAAATGTTCATTTAACTCTTGAATTCTTTCAGTAAGTAGTGCGATTTGCACTTCTGGAGAACCTGTATCTCCTTCATGTCTTGCATGTTTTAACATTACTTCTTGTTTTTTAGCTTTTTGCATTTTACAACACCTCCGAATATAATCCCCATATTCCAAGTACACCGTTGGTGATTCGGTGAACTTAGCATAAGGTTCAAACCAATTATAACAAACTAAGATTAAATTGTAAATTAATTTTTACATCTTAGCACTTATTTTTCTATTTTTTGATTTATTGCATATTCCTTATCCTTTAAAAGTTGCTTTTTTAATTCATCAATAGAATTAAATTTAACTTCATCTCTTATTCTGTTTATAAAATAAATTTTAACTATTTCATTATAAATTTTTTTATCAAAGTTCAAAATATGCGTTTCTACTGATAGCTTGCCACCTTCTACAGTAGGATTGTAACCTATGTTGGTTATAGCTCTGTAAAAGTTATTATCATACTCCGCTAAAGTATAGTACACCCCTCCCTTAGGAATGATATACTCTTTATTGTAATTTAAATTTACAGTTGGAAACCCAATAGTTCTCCCAAATTGTTTTCCCTTAATTACTTTCCCACTAATAGTGTGTGGTCGTCCTAAAAGCTCATCTGCTTTAGTGATATTACCCTCCGCTATTAGATGGCGTATTTTTGAACTACTTACAATTTCATGGTTAATACTAACGGCTTCACAAACATATAGTTTATATCCTAAAATAGTACTATATGTTTTAAGCATTTCTACATCACCTAAATTTTTATATCCAAATCTATAATTAAAACCAACAACTATTCCCTTTGCATTATAAAACTTCACCATATTTTTTATGAACTCTTCCGGAGTTATCTTCATAAAATCTTTATTAAAATTAACTAAGTTAACAATATCAATACCAGTGTTTTTTAACAAATTTATTTTGGTGTCATTATCCATTATCAACTTTGGACAAATTTCCTTGTTAATAACAGACAATGGATGATTTTTAAAGGTACAAATCATACTTTTAGCATTATTTTCTTTTGCTAATACTACTGTTCTATTTACAAGAGACATATGCCCTAAATGGATGCCGTCAAAACTTCCTAAAGCAATGTACGTTGGTTCTTTAAGTTTTGTTTTAAAATTATCTTTTATAACTAACATTTTAATATACTCCTATATAAATGATTTTATTAGCTTAACACTATCATTACTTCTATGTGCAATTCCAACAAAGTCATTATCTTTATTATATATATTATATATTATATCAACTTCAAATTTGCGAGTTAGTGCTCTATCTTTTACTACAACACCATTTAATAAGAATTTAACAAATCTATCTTCTATGGTAATTTTACTATTGTTTTGAAAAATCTTTTCTATAGGCATAACATGTTTGTTTATGTTTTCCTCGTTTAAATCTTCAATATTTATAGCATCTTCAATATGAAATGGCCCTGTAGCAATTCTTTGTAAATTCCACATCATACCACCGCATTTTAATAATTGCCCAATATCATAACATAGACTTCTAATATATGTACCCTTAGAGCATTTAACCCTAAACTTTACGTAAGGTGTTTTAATATCAATAATATCTATATCATAAATTACTAAAGTCCTTGCTTCTCTCTCTATTTCTATTCCAGACCTTGCCAATTCATAAAGTTTTTTCCCATTAACCTTTAGAGCTGAGTACATAGGAGGAATTTGTTTTATTTCACCTATAAATGAATTAATAGCGCGAATAATTTCTTCTTCGGTTGCATTAACTTCACTTTCACTAAGAATCTTACCTTCTCTATCATATGTATCTGTAATAACTCCCAACTTTAATTCAGCTTCATAAATTTTAAAGTCACCCATTATATAGTCAATAGCCTTCGTTGCTTTTCCTATACAAACAGGTAAAACCCCGCTAGCCTCAGGATCTAGAGTGCCAGCGTGGCCTACTTTTTTTACATTGCTGATTTTTCTTATTTTACGTACTACATCAAAAGAAGTAATTCCGGTAGGTTTAAATACATTTAATATACCGTTCATTTCATCAACTCTTTTTCTAAAATTTCTATTAATTTAACTTTAATATCATCAAAATTTGCTTCTGCATAAAAACCTGAAGCTCTAATATGACCTCCACCACTAAAACCTTCTGCAATTTTACTAACATCTACTAAAGACTTAGATCTTAAACTTACTTTAACACCATTCTCAGCTTCTTTTATAAGAATAGTAACTTCAACGGTATCTATTGAATCACCAAAAGTAATAACATCTGATGTATCCGAGGACGCCAAATTGAATTTTCCAAGTACATTTTTAGATATATGCATAATACAGACTTTACCATTGAGTTCTACTGTCATATCACTAATAATTTCTCCATAAAATTTTATCTTTTCAAATTTCTTATTTTCAAAAATTTTTCTATGGATGTTACTGAAATCTATACCTGTATTTATAAGTTCACCAGCGATACCATGAGTTACTGCTGTGGTATTCGAATGTCTAAAGCAGCCTGTATCTGTAAGTAAGGAAGTATACAAACATGTAGCTATTCCTTTGTCTAATTCTACATGGAGAAGTCTAAGAACTTCGTATGCAATTTCTCCCACTGCAGAAGATTTTGTATCGACAAAATTTAAATCTCCATACAAATCATTAGATAAATGATGATCTATATTTATTAATTCAAACTTTTTGTTTTGCATACATAAATTAGCATTAATTCTTTTAAAATCACCACAATCTAACACTATTACACATTCCGTATCCTTTAACGGCTGACTTGTTTCACCATTAATTTCATCAGAGCAAGGCAAAAATAAAAAAGTTTGCGGAATAACTTCTTTTGAAATTATATATACTTCCTTGTTTAATTTTCTAAGACCAATAAGCAGCGCTAATGCGCTACCAATTGAATCACCATCTGGTGAAGTATGAAAAGTTATAGCAATTTTTTTGAATAACTTAATTCTGGTAACAATATCATTAATCTTCATTGTTATCTTTTTCGTTGCCATCTTCCTCATTTATATCTTCATCATTCTTAGTTTTTTCTTTTATTTGATTAAAAATGCCTTCTAAATGTATTGCACGTTCTATAGTTTCATCTACCTCTATAATAACCTGAGGAACATGTCTTAACTTAACATGACTCCCTATTTCTTTTCTAATGAGACTAGTTGAACTTTTAAGTGCTTGAAGTGTTTCTTTCTTAGCATTTTTGTCACCAAATATACTAACATAAATTTTTGTATAGCTTAGGTCTTTTGTTGTGTCTACTTTTGTTACACTTACCATAGCACTTAATCTTGGATCCTTTATTTTGTTTTGAATTGTATTGCTTACATCTTTTTTAATTTCTTCATTTATTCTACCATTTCTATAACTAACCATACAATTCACTACTCCTTATACTTATATTAATTTTGGTTTTACTTCTTCCATTATGAATGCTTCAATAATGTCGCCTTCTTTAATATCATTGAATTTTTCTACACTTAATCCACATTCAAATCCAGCAGCGACCTCTTTTGCATCATCTTTAAATCTTTTTAAGGAAGCTAAAGTTGATTCAGTAATTACTATTCCATTTCTAAGTACTCGTACGCTACTGTTTCTCGTGATTTTACCGTTCAATACATAAGACCCTGCTATTGTTCCTACACTTGAAACTTTATATATTTGTCTTATTTCAACTCTACCTAAGACAACTTCTTTATATACAGGATCGAGCATTCCAACCATTGCATCTTTTATATCATCAAGAGCGTCATAAATTATTCTATAGGTTTTAATTTCTACATTTTCTTTCTCACCAATTAAAGAAGCATTATTATCTGGTCTTACATTAAACCCTATAATTATTGCGTTTGAAGCTGCTGCAAGTACAACATCTGTTTCTGTAATAGCGCCAACTCCAGAATGGATAACCCTTACTTTAACATTATCAGTAGATAATTTTTCGAGAGATTGTCTTACAGCTTCTACAGATCCTTGAACATCAGCTTTAACAATTACACCAAGTTCTTTAACAGATCCTTCTTGTATTTGGCTATATAGGTTTTCCATGGAAACTCTATTACTAGATTCAAAATGTTCTTCTCTTAAATTTGTTTTTCTAGTTTCTGCCATATTTCTTGCAGTTTTCTCATCTTTAACTACATTAAATCTATCTCCAGCTGCTGGAACTTCAGATAATCCAAGTATTTCTACTGGTATAGAAGGTCCTGCTGTCTTTATTTTGTTACCCTTATCATCAAACATTGCTCTTATTCTTCCATAAGTTGAACCAACAATTATAGAATCTCCAGCTTTTAGTGTACCATTTTGCACGAGTAAAGTAGCAAGTGGTCCGCGACCTTTGTCAAGTTTAGCTTCTACTACAGTTCCTTTTGCAAGTCTACTAGGGTTTGCTTTTAGCTCTAACATTTCTGCTGTAATCACTACCATTTCAAGCAAAGTATCTATACCCTCTTTAGTATGAGCTGATACTGGAACACAAATTGTGTCTCCGCCCCAATCTTCTGCTACAAGTCCATGTTCTGTTAATTCTTGCTTAACTTTATCAACATTAGCTCCTGGCCTATCTATCTTGTTTATAGCTACTATCATTGGTACCTTAGCCGCTTTACAGTGATTTATAGCTTCTTCAGTTTGTGGCATAATACCATCATCTGCAGCTACAACAAGTATAACTATATCTGTTATTTGGGCACCTCTTGCTCTCATTGCTGTGAAAGCTTCGTGACCAGGTGTATCTAAAAATGTAATTTTTTCACCATTAATATCGACAGTATATGCACCTATATGTTGTGTTATTCCGCCCGCTTCTGTTTCTGTAACTTTAGCTTTCCTAATACAGTCAAGTAGCGATGTCTTGCCGTGATCAACATGACCCATAACTGTAACAACTGCTGGTTTTTTGTCTGTATCTATTTCAACTTCAACATTTCCGAAGTCTTCTTCATCAGCAATTTTTCCTTCTTCTTCATCTTTTAGTACAGCAAGTGCACCATATTTTTCTATTACTTTTTCAGCTGTAGCGAAATCAATTTCTTGATTCATCCCAGCCATAACACCTATAAAAATAAGTTGTTTTATTACTTCTACATAAGGTCTCTTTAACGTATCAGCTAAGTCTTTAACTGTAATAGTACTTTTGATTACTACAACTTCATCATCTATTGCTTCAACCGCATTGTTTCCGCTTCCTAATTCATCTCTACCTTTTCTACCTCTTTTTCTAATAACAACTTTATTAGCATCTTCATTAGCTAAGTTTTCATAGTGTTCCACTGTTTCATTTTTATTATCCTTAAGTCCTGAATTTTCATCACTATAAAGTTCCTTTATTAACTCAGCATCTTCTTCCTCAATCACACTCATATGATTTTTGGCCTTTATACTAAACTCTTCTAATAGTACATTAATTAATTCTTTACTTGACACTTCTAACTCTTTTGCTAATTCATATATTCTGACTTTTGCCAAATCATTCACCCCCGAAATTTAATTTATTCATCATTTTCATTCCATAAGCTTAATAGCTTATTACTCATTTTTTTGTCATTTACGCACAAAACATTGATTTCTGCTCTACCTAAGCACTTGCCTAAAGTCTCATTGGATATTCCTTCTATAAGAGGTATAACCCTTTTGATAGCTAATCTTCTAAATTTATCTTTAGTATTGGTAGCGCTCTCCTCTGACAAAATTATGAGGGTCCCTCTCCCGTGTGATAGTGCATCTTCACATTGATTGTACCCTTCAATAAGTTTGCCTGCCTTTTTAGTTAAACCCAAAAATTGAAAAAATTTATTGTTCATGATTTACCTCATCCTCGTAATTTATCTTATCCCTTAGTTTACCATAAATTTCTTCACTTATTTTTCCACCTAAGTTTCGCTCTAATCTTTTTGTTTTAAAAGATTTTTCAAAGCATTCCATATTCTTACAAACATATGCGCCTCTACCTGGTTTTTTTCCTGTTAAGTCTATAGAAATTTCGCCTTCTTTGCTATGAACTATGCGTAATAATTCTTTTTTGCATTTCATTTCCATACAACCTGTGCACATGCGCTGAGGTATTTTTTTCACTTTCATAAAGCTATCACCTACTCTTCAGTAATGGTTTCAATTACTTTATTTTCATTTTCAATAACTTGAATACCTTCAATATCTTCAATATCTTCAATATCTTCCATGTTATATTGGGCTTGTGTTCTACTTTTTATGTCAATTTTCCAACCTGTTAATCTCGCTGCCAATCTAACATTTTGACCTTCTTTTCCAATAGCTAATGATAATTGATTATCTTCCACTATAACTTTTGCAGATTTAGAAACTTCTTCAACTACTACATTCAATACTTTTGCAGGGCTTAGCGCATTTGAAATGTACTCTTCAGATTTCTTACTCCATTTAATAATATCAATTTTTTCATTTCTTAATTCATTAACTATGTTTTGAACTCTGATACCTTTTGGCCCAACACAAGCTCCCATAGCATCAACATTCTCATCGTTTGAATATACCGCAATCTTAGTTCTTGATCCTGCTTCTCTTGAAATACTTTTTATTTCAACCACTCCACCAAAAACTTCTGGCACCTCTAATTCAAATAATCGTTTTACAAGACCTGGATGCGTTCTTGATACTCCTACTTGAGCACCTTTAGTAGTATTTTTAACTTCAACAATATATAGTTTCAACTTTTCATTAAAATTATATTCCTCGCCAGGCATTTGTTCATTAGCTCCAAGCACAGCTTCAATTTTACCTAAATCTATAAATACATTTCCTCTATCTTTTCTTATAACACTTCCTGTAATAATATCAAATTCTTTGGTTATAAATTCATTGTAAATTATATTTCTTTCAGCCTCTTTAATTCTTTGAATAACCACTTGTTTTGCAGCTTGTGCAGCTATTCTTCCAAATTTTCTTGGAGTAACTTCAATATCAACAGTATCATCAATTTGATATTTAGGGCTATATTCTTTAGCTCCTTCTAGTGATATTTCATTGGCATCCTCAAATACTTCTTCTACAACTGTTTTTTGACCATAAATATGTATTTCACCTGTTTCTCTATTCATTGACACTTTTACACTTTGGTTACTATTAGATAGAGTAGCAAAATTCTTCTTATATGCTGCAACTAATGCATCCTCAATAGTTTCAAAAAGTAAATCTTCACTGATTCCCTTTTGTTCTACAATTTCTCTCAATGCTTCAATAAATTCCTGATTCATTTTAACTTCCTCCTTACAGCACCGGTTTCAAACTCACAATGGAAATCTTTTCTTTCGGAATAGATATATTATTCCCATCATATTCAATTTCTATTTGCACATCCGAAAATCCTAATAAATTGCCTTCAATTTTTTTTGTTCCCTCATATAGACTATTTAAATTAATTAATACGTTTTGGCCTATATATTTTTTCAGATGATTGTCATCATATAAAATTCTCTCAATTCCTGGAGAGGAGACTTCTAAACAGTAACTATCAGTTATTAGATCTTCTACATCTAATATTTCACTTACAGCTCTACTTGTTTTTTCACAATCTTCTAACGATATCCCATTAGAACTATCTATATAAATCCTCAAGAAATTTTCTCCTGATTCTTTTACATACTCCAAATAATATAATTCGCAATTATTTTTTTCTGCTATTGGTTGAATTATTTTTCTAAGTTTTTGCAACAAGGCATTTTTCATTTTAACACCCTCCTTTTATAAAAATTTTCTACAATTATTACATAATTAATCGTAATATTATAATTAAAACGCAACCATGAGTTGCGTTTCAATAAATAGAGAGTAGGACGAGCCTACTCTCTTGAAATAAAATTACCAACGGTAACTAATATATATTATTCTATCATATAAAATTTGCTATTTCAAGGGTTAATTGCATTTAGCTAAAAAAACGACAACTGATTTGTATCAGGTAGTTCTTTTAAACACCCATGATTATCTAAGGACTCAATAACTGTTTTGGAAACCTTGCAGCGAATTCTCAAATCTTCTTTAGATATAAACTCCCCTTCAGGTCTTTCCAAAACTATGCTTTTAGCGGCATTTTCACCTACACCTTCAAGCCCGCTTAGTGGAGGCCTTATCGCGTCATCTTCAATTGTAAATTTAACTGCCTCAGACTTATAAAGATCTACATTTAATAATTTTATCCCTCTTTTATACATTTCAAAAGATAACTCCAGCGCTGTAAGAAGTCCTTTTTCTTTCATACCTATGTCCTTACCTAGAGCTGTTAGTTCATCCATTTTAGCACTTATAGCACTCTCACCTTTTACAATCAAATTAGCATCAAAGTCATCTGCTCTTATAGTAAAGAAAGTAGCATAGTATTCCTTTGGGTAATAAACCTTATAATATGCTATTCTTACCGCCATCATTACATATGCAACTGCATGTCCTTTAGGAAACATGTACTTTATCTTTTTACATGACCCTATATACCAATCTGGCACGTCATGCTCTCTCATTACTTTCTCATCGTCTTCCGTAAGCCCTTTACCTTTTCGTACCTTCTCCATGATAGTAAAAGCAGTCTTAGGTTCAAGATTTTTCTGCATTAGATAAACCATTATATCATCTCTTGTAGAAATACAATCTTTAAGTGTAGTAAATCCTTCTTTAATATAATATTGTGCATTATTAATCCATACGTCAGTACCATGAGAGAGTCCAGAAATTCTAACCAAGTCTGAAAAAGATTTAGGCTGTGTATCTAAAAGCATTTGTCTAACAAATTTCGTACCAAATTCTGGAACACCGCAACTTCCTACTTCACAGCCCAACTCTTTAATGGTGAGCCCCAGTGCCGCAGGAGATGTAAATAAACTTATTACACTCGGATCTGATAGTGGAATAGTTATAGGGTCGAGTCCAGTTAAATCCTGAAGCATTTTAAGCATTGTAGGATCATCATGTCCAAGAATATCCAGTTTTAATAGCCTTCCACTTATGGAATGATAATCAAAATGTGTTGTAATAATATCTGAATTCGGATCATCAGCAGGGTGTTGCACTGGGCAAAAATTATATATATCATTGTCACTTGGGACAACCATTATTCCACCTGGATGTTGCCCTGAGGTTCTCTTAACGCCAGTACACCCTAGCACAAGTCGTTCTATTTCAGCTTGGGGGACCATAACGTTTTTTTCACCTAAATATTTTTTCACATAACCATAAGCAGTTTTGTCAGCAATTGTTCCAATTGTTCCAGCCTTAAAGGTATGCCCCTTTCCAAACAACACCTCTGTATACCTATGTATATCTGCTTGATTTTCACCTGAGAAATTTAAATCTATATCTGGCTCTTTGTCTCCTTCAAACCCTAAAAAAGTTTCAAATGGAATATCATGACCATCTTTTTTATATATTGCACCACAATTTGGGCACTCTTTATCAGGTAAATCAGCACCCGAACCAATAGATCCATCTAAAAAGAATTCGCTCTTTTTACAATCAGGACATACATAATGAGGCGGAAGCCCATTTACTTCTGTTATATTAGACATATTAGCTGCAAAAGAAGATCCAACTGAGCCTCTCGACCCTACTAAATAACCGTCAGCAAGTGATTTTGCTACTAATTTTTCAGCTATTAAGTAAAGTACAGCATATCCATTATTTATAATAGAGTTTAATTCCTTCTCCAATCTTTTTTCAACTACCTCTGGTAAGGAATCTCCATATATTGAATGAACTTTATCTGATGTCATCTTGCGGATGTCCTCTTCTGCACCTTCTATTTTAGGGGTATAAGTTCCATCTGGTATTGGTTTTATAACTTCTACCATTTCAGCAATTTTATTAGGATTACCAATTACAACTTCTCTGCATTTTTTTTCACCTAGATATGAAAATTCTTTTAACATTTCATTAGTAGTTTTAAAATATAGTGGCGGTTGATCATCTGCATCTGAAAAACCTTTGCCAGCCATTAAAATTCTTCTGAAAACTTCATCAGAAGCTTCTAAAAAATGTACATCACCTGTAGCAACTACAGGCAAATTATTTTTTTCTCCTATATCACATATTTTTCTATTAATATCCATTAATTCACTTTCATCTTTTACTGTGCCATTTTTAATCATGAATTTATTATTTAGAAGAGGTTGTATTTCTAAATAATCATAGAACTTCACAATCTTCCTAATATCTTCTTCCGATTTCCCATGTAGAACTTCCTTATACACTTGCCCGGCTTCGCAGGCTGATCCTACTATAAGACCATCTCTATACTTCTCAATTAAGGTTTTAGGAAGCCTAGGTCTTCTATGAAAATGTTCTAAATTGGAAGCTGAAATAAGCTTGTAAAGATTTTTAAGACCTACTTGATTTTTTGCCAAAATAATCACATGATAAGTATTTGCCTTTTTTATATTAAAGTCACCTAAAAACTCTTTGTTTAAAGTATCTAAGTCAAAAATGTTATTTTCTTTAAGTAAACCAAAACAATGTAATAATATTTGCGCTGTGGCTTTAGCATCATCTACAGCTCTATGATGGTTCTCCAGGGTGATGCCCAAATGCTTAGCTACTACATTCAGCTTAAATGTTTTAAGGTCTGGAAGTAAATATTTAGCTAAAGGAATTGTATCCATAATTGCATTTCCAAACTTCAAATTCAACCTCTCTGAATTTTTTTTGATAAAAGATGTATCGAAGTCAGCATTATGGGCTACCACTACGCTACCACGTGCAAACTGCAAAAAATTAGGAAGCACTTCTTCAATAGAAGCAGAGCCTGCAACCATATCATTTGTAATTCCAGTTAGTTCAGTAATTTTATAAGGTATGTCTATCCCCGGATTTACAAATTCATTAAATCTATCTACTATTTTCCCATTTTCAACTTTAACTGCACCAATTTCAGTAATTCTATCATTTTCACTAGAAAGCCCTGTTGTTTCTAAATCAAAAACTACAAAACAATCATCTATATTTTCATTTTTACTATTAATAACAATTGGTACTCCATCGTCTACTAAATAGCCCTCTACACCATATATAACCTTTATTTTATTCTTTTTAGCTGCATCCATAGCTTCTGGAAAAGCTTGTACCACGCCATGGTCAGTTATCGCTACTGCGCAGTGCCCCCATTTAGCCGCTCTTTCTACAAGTTTAGCCGCAGGGCTTATCCCATCCATTGCACTCATTTGTGTATGCAAATGAAGTTCAACTCTTTTCTCCTGCGCAGTATCCATTCTTTCTATTTTCTTAAGTTTAATTATATCCCTAGCCATTACAACAACTTCTTTTGCGTAGGTATCATAACTTGCTTCTCCTCGCACCTTACAGAAAAGTCCCACTTTAATTTCGTCCATTATCTTTTCTACATCTTTAGGCTTTGGAAAACATTTCACTGTAATTGAACTTGAATAATCTGTAATATAGAATGTAATGATTATTCTACCCGTTTTTGTTTCAATTATTTTAATTTTAAAGATATCTCCACAGACACAGACTATTCCTGAAGCTTCATCTATCTCTCCTATCGCTATGGTCTCACTTTTTATATTTCTTCCCATTATAGTGTTTGCATCCGCTGCTTCATCTTTTCTGTAGCCCGGTTTGCTAAATTTATTTGTTTTATCATTATTTTGATTATTACTTTGAGGTTTGTCCTTCTTTTCTATATTAATATTTTTAATAATTTCTTTTATAATAACTTCATTTTCTTTTTCCTTTTTACCAAAATAATCTTCTTTAGAAAGTTTACTGTTATGTTCCAATTTCACTAATGAACTAACTCCAAACATATCGTTTATAGTATCTTTTATAAGAATTTCTATGTTCTTATCTCTTAAAATTTTGCACATAAAATCATTTCCACACTGGATTTTTAGAGTGCCGTTTTCAATTATTCTAGAAGATTTAAGTAAACTATCCTTACTTGACGGCTGTGAGGTAGCTATTACATTTACAACATCTACCCAAAACTTATCTTTTATATCTTCTATAGTGGCATTTGACACATCTTTGTAGCAAATTAACTGTATATCCTCAAAACTACCTACTCGTTTTGAAATAATATTTTTGATTAGTAGCTTTTTATTATCATCTATATCCTCTAAAGATTTGATTAACACCCTTAATTTATTGCTTTTTTTAAGGTATTGAACTCTCAATACCTTAATATCAGCTGCTAATGTTTCTTCATTTAAGTTAAAATCATTTTTCAGCATTTCAGCTAAATTTACATTCATTAATATTCCTCCTGATAAGACATTTTAGGCACATGAAATCATCTCCTGGGTCGCTGCAACATCTTCGTAGAAGATGCATTAACGACTTCACAAGGAAATTTATACTCCAACTTAAGTTTTCTATTTGTTAGGGTAAGTAACTCCTACTTATAGAAGTAGGAGACTTTCCTTCTGAAATGTCGTTAAAATAACTTTGAATGTGCCTATAATTTATCTATCTCGCGAATAAGTTCTTCCACTAAATCTTCTTCTTTAACGGTTTTAATTATTTCACCTTTTTTAAATATGAGACCAACTCCGTTACCTCCGGCTATGCCAATATCAGCTTCTCTTGCTTCACCGGGGCCATTAACGATACATCCCATTATTGCAATCTTTATGTTCTTATTGCAACATTCTAATCTTTTTTCTACTTCATTTGCAATTTTAATAAGATTAATTTGAGTTCTACCACATGTTGGGCATGATACAAATTTAATTCCATCATCTATATACCCTAAGGATTTCAGGATTTCTATGCCGACTTTAACCTCGTCTACTACATCCCCCGTTAGTGACACCCTTATAGTATCTCCAATCCCCTCAGCTAAAAGCGCCCCAATACCTATACTTGATTTTATTGTCCCTCTCCATGTAGTTCCAGCCTCAGTAACACCGAGGTGTAGCGGATAATCTACTTTACCTGATAATAATTTGTAACTTTCAATCATCATGACCACATCTGACGATTTTATAGAAATAACTATGTCATAAAAATTAAAACTTTCAAGTATTTTAACATGTCTTAACGCACTTTCAACTAGTGCCTGCGCGCATACATGACCATACTTTTCAAGAATATCTTTTTCTAGTGATCCTGAATTCACACCAATTCTAATGGGAATGCCATTCTCTTTAGCTGCTTCTGCGACTAATTTTATTTTATCGCGGCTTCCAATATTACCTGGATTAATTCTTAATTTGGATATCCCGTTCTCAATAGATTTTAAAGCTAGCCTATAGTCAAAATGAATATCTGCCACAAGTGGTATGTGAATTCTTTTCACTATGTTCTTAACAGCCTCAGCCGCTTGCATATCTGGGACCGCGCATCTTACAATGTCACACCCTACCTTTTCTAGCTGAAGAATTTGATTTACTGTAGCTTCTACATCCCTTGTGTCTGTATTGGTCATCGACTGTACTGCTATCTTCGAATCTCCACCTATATACACATTTCCAACTCTAATCTTCTTCGTTTTGCGCTCCCTCATAGTCTTCATCTCCTAGAATTTTAGCGGACTAACTATATCCTTAATAACTACTAACACCATAAATGCCATTAAAAACATAAATCCAATGTAATTTATAGTTGCAACTTTATTATCATCTAATTTTTTACCTGATATTATTTCAAATAACAACATAAAAATCCATCCTCCATCTAGTGCTGGGAAAGGTATTATATTGAATATTCCTAATTGCACACTCATTAATGCAGTAAAATACATTAAGGTTGTAATTCCAGCTTGTGCCGCTTTTCCAGAAAATCTTATTATGCTTATTGGTCCTCCGACATCATTTGCTGAAACCTTCCCGTGGAATACGTTACCGAAAAATTCAAAAATTTGTTTTACAGTATTACCAATTTGATCAAATCCATAAATCACAGCTTTGCCAGGGTTCATTTTTTTCTCAACCATAGAAGGAGAGACTCCTACAAAAAATAATTTTTCTTTCACGTTCTTAATGGGTTTAAGGGTGATTTTTTCTACTTTTGAATTTCTTACTATTTCAATATCCATACTTTCACCTTTAGAAACAAAAATCTCATTTTGAACTTGATCCCATCTATCTATTTTAGTCTTATTAATCTTAGTAATTTCATCTCCAACTTGTATCCCAGCTTTCATGGCTGGACTATTAGGTACCAACTCCCCAATTATTGGTAATATGTATCCTTTAGACGCACCTACCATAGCAAATAAAACTACTGCCAATATTAAATTCATAATTGCTCCAGCAGAAACTATGCTTAGTTTTTGACCCGGGGTTTTATTTGTGAAAGATCTCGGATCATTACTTTCTCCATCTTCCCCTTCCATTTTAACATATCCTCCAATAGGAAATGCCTTAATCAAATACTCCGTTTCTTTTCCTTTAATTCCAAAGATTTTAGGTCCCATCCCTAAAGAAAATTCACTTACTTTTACTCCATTTAGCTTACATAGAATAAAATGACCTAATTCATGTATTATAATCAGAAGACTAAATGCTAACATAGCCATAATAAAGTATGGTATGTTTGCTATAATATTACTCATAATAATTTTCCTCCCTACTCTTTATCATAATTATTTCTTACATATTCTCTTACCTTTAAGTCAATTTCTAAAATTTCTTCTAAATCTGGATTAATATTATGCTCAAATTTATTCATGCATTTTTCTATAATATCTTCTATTATAAGATACTTAATTTTATAATCCAAAAATAATTCAACAGCTACTTCATTAGCAGCATTCATAATAGCAGGCATATTTCCGCCCATTTTACCTGCTTTATAGGCTAATTTAAGACATTTGAACGTATCCCTATCCGGTTTTTCAAAAGTTAAATTACCCATATTATAAAAGTCCAATTTATCGATAACAGCATTATTTCTTTCAGGATAGTTTATAGCATATTGAATAGGAAGTCTCATGTCAGCAGAACTCATTTGTGCTATTACACTTGCATCCATGTATTCTACCATAGAATGTATTATACTTTGAGGATGAACTACCACTTGTATATTTTCGTAATCTACCCCAAATAACCAGTGTGCCTCTATAACCTCTAGGCCTTTATTCATAAGTGTTGAGGAGTCAATAGATATTTTTCTACCCATTTCCCATTTAGGATGTTTAAGCGCCTCTTCCGGTTTTATTTCTATTAATTGTTGCTTATTTTTACCTCTAAACGGACCACCTGATGCGGTTATTATTATTTTGTTAACAGATTCCGACTTATTACCCTGTAGACATTGAAAAATAGCACCATGTTCTGAATCAACCGGTAAAATATTTACATGATTTTTTTTAGCAGCATCCATTACTAGTCCACCTGCTGCAACTAGTGTCTCTTTATTAGCTAAAGCAATATCCTTACCAGCATTAATTGCTTTCATAGTGGGAACTAAGCCTATCATACCCACAACTGCGGTTACTACAATATTAACTTCAGGTAGTGTACTTATATAATTTAGTCCCTCCAGTCCCTGCAATATTTTTGTTGAATATTTTTTTAGCATGCAATGTTTTTTAAGTTTTAATGAAGCCGCCTCGTCCATCATGGTAACATATTTAGGCTTAAATTCTTCTATGATGGGTATAATCTTCTCATAATTGGTGTTAGCAGAAATTCCCACAATAGTGAAATTTTCAATATCATTTCGAATAACATCTAAAGTTTGAGTTCCTATCGACCCAGTAACTCCTAAAATAGTAATCTTCTTCATGTACTCTCTCCATTCACGTAATTCTGTTATTTATACTTCAAAATCTTGTTTTTTCCTTTAATTTCACACTTATAAATTTACCTGTTTTTTTTAGTAAGCAATTCTTCTACAGCATATAATATAACATATTTATGTTCTAAAATAAAGTAACTAGTAATATTTACAAATATATGGGTAATTATTTCACATATATTATATAGTGCTCCTTTTGATTATATTCATTAATCAACGCAGATATTAATATAAAATATAACACAATTATTATTTTAAAATTTTACGTAATAATAAAATCATATATTTCCAGTAATGCTAATTTACAACTAATTGTTTATCTGCATTCTGTTCAATATATGATTTTATTAATCACTAAAGTATATTAGATCATCTCCTGCGGAGGTGCACTATTAATTTCTTGTACCTTTAGTATATATGAATTTAAATTACTAATATAAATGTAATATAATAAAATGCTATCACAGACACAAATAGAATACTATCAAACCGATCTAAAACTCCACCATGTCCTGGAATAAGGCTACTGTAATCTTTGGCTCCTACAAATCTTTTTATAGATGACGCAATTAAATCTCCAAGTTGTCCAAAACTGCCACAAAGAACACCAATTATAGCGTAATGATATAATTGAATAGGTACACCATATTTTGAAATAACATAGCCATAAATTGTACACCCTATAGTGCTGCCTAAAAGGCCTCCTATTGAGCCCTCAATTGTTTTATTAGGGCTAACTTTAGGGCAGAGCTTATGTTTGCCACCTTTACCTAAAAATCTTCCACAATAATAGGCTGACGTATCACAGACCCACGAGCAAATAAATATAATCCAAACTAAATATTGACCGTAGGTTTTATTGTTTATAAACACTATAAAACTAAAAAATACTGCCACATATAAAAATCCGAATATAGTGAGGGCCACATCAACAAAATTATACTTTGTATAAATCACCGGAATACATAATAGTAAAAGAATTGTTACTATTAAAATATATACATTAAAACTTGCTGAAAAATCCTTGCTCATATTCAAGTAATATACTATACATAAAATATATCCTATAATTCCAATTGGCTTATAGTGTTTTTTTCTAGAAACTTTATAGAACTCATACATTCCAAAAAGCGAAAGTACCATTACACTATATTTTAAGTACTCTCCACCTAAAATTAAAAATATTATTAACGGAGCTAACATCAGTGCTCCTATATATCTATTATTCATAATTTTCTCCTCTATTTAACCTTTCCAAATCTTCTGTCTCTTTTTTGATAATTTAATATTGCACATTTCAATTGCTTCTCATGAAAATCCGGCCAATTAATATCTGAAAACCAAAGTTCTGAGTATGCACTCTGCCATAGTAAAAAATTACTTAATCTTAACTCCCCACTAGGTCTTATTATAAGGTCTGGGTCGGGCATTTCTTTTGTATACAAATACTTTGAAAATAAACCCTCAGTTATTTCATCTTCATATATTTTTTTATTCTTCAAATCTAAACAAATTTCTTTTACAGCATCTACTATTTCGTTTCTTCCTCCATAATTTAAAGCTAGATTTAAAATTAACCCCTTATTATTCTTTGTCCTTTCATAAGCAGAGTTTAATTCTGTTATGCAAATCTGTGGTAATTTTGATATGTTACCAATAGAATTGATAACAACATCATTGGCGTTCAATTCCTCGAACTCATTTTTTAAATATTCTACTAATAATTTCATTAGAGCGTCTACTTCTTGTAAAGGTCTATTCCAATTTTCAGTTGAAAATGCGTATAATGTTAAATATTTAACCCCTAATTTGTTGCACTCTTTTACAATTCTTCTTATTGCTTCTACTCCAGCCTTATGTCCAAGTGCTCTCGGCAAATTACGCTCCTTAGCCCATCTACCATTCCCATCCATTATAATTGCAATATGTTCAGGTATTCTCGACATATCTAACTCAATATTATTACTTGTACTTTTATTTTTTTTAAAAAAAGCGAATAATGTTTTCAATAAAATTCCCTCCTTTTTATTAGTTATATTATAATCTTAAATAGAACCTGCATAACTGCAGGTTCTATTTAAAATTATATATTAAACGGCCATTACTTCTTTTTCTTTAACCTCTATTAATGTATCTATTTCTTTAATAAATTTATCTGTTTCTTTTTGGATGATATCTTCTGATTTTTTAGCTTCATCCTCAGTAATTTCGGTGTTTTTTTTCAAAGCCTTAATTTTATCATTAGCATCTCGCCTAATAGATCTTATAGCTACTTTAGCATCTTCTCCTGTTTTCTTTACAGTTTTAATTAAAACTTTTCTTGTTTCTTCTGTAAGTTCAGGAATAATTAATCTAATTGCTGATCCATCACTTGATGGGTTTAATCCTAAATCGGATTTCAATATAGCTCTTTCTATATCTTTCATAGAAGATTTATCCCATGGCTGGATAAGTAATACTCTAGGTTCCGGTGCTGAAATGTTTGCTATTTGATTTAATGGCATAAGACTTCCATAACATTCAACATGAACCCTATCTAGCATTGTAGCATTTGCTCTCCCTGCTTTCATACCTGAAATCTCATGTTTAAAAACAGCAATAGTTTTATTCATTTTTTCATCAGCAATACTAATAATTTGTTTAATCATAGAATTCCCTCCATTTTATATTGATTCTTTAGTACAATCTGATACTAAAGTACCAATTTCTTCTCCTAAAATTGCTCTTTTTATATTTTCAGGATTATCTAGTCCAAAAACTAATATAGGTATATTATTGTCCATACATAATGATGTAGCCGTAGAATCCATAACTTGTAGACCTCTTTCAAGAACATTAAGATATGTAAGATTATCAAACTTCTTTGCATCATTATATTTATGAGGATCCTTATCGTAAACTCCATCTACTTTTTTAGCAAGCAAAATTACTTCAGCTTCTATTTCTGCCGCCCTAAGTGCCGCTGTTGTATCTGTTGAAAAATATGGATTGCCTGTACCAGCTGCGAATATAACAACTCTACCTTTTTCTAAATGTCTCATAGCTCTTCTTCTAATAAATGGTTCTGCTACCGCCTTCATTTCAATGGCAGTTTGTACTCTAGTATTTACGCCTATATTCTCCAAAGAGTCTTGAAGCGCTAATGCATTAATGCAAGTTGCCATCATCCCCATATAATCTGCAGTAGTCCTGTCCATGCCTTCACCACTTCTACCACGCCATATGTTTCCGCCTCCAACAACTATGCCTATCTCAACACCTAACTCAACCAATTCTTTTATTTGAAGTGCTATCTCATTTGTAATTTCAAAGTCTATTCCAAATCCTTTTTCACCAGCTAAAGCTTCTCCTGAAATCTTTAACATAACTCTTTTATATTTAGCAACCTCCATAAACATTATACCTCCAATTTATAGTATTACTTATTTTAAAAAAGAGAACACGTAGTGTTCTCTTTAATTGTTATTTACCCTGTACTTGTCTTTGAACTTCTTCAGCAAAGTTTTCTTCCTTCTTTTCTATGCCTTCTCCTCTTTCAAATCTCACATATCTTGTTATAGTTATGTCAGCACCAAGTTTTTTAGATTCTTCTTGAAGATATTTTTTAATAGTATAGTCAGCATTTTTAACCCAAACTTGTTCAAGCAAGCAAACTTCTTTATAATACTTATTTACTCTACCCATAACCATTTTTTCAATGATTTTTTCTGGTTTTCCTTCGTTTATTGCTTGTACTCTGTATATTTCTTTTTCTTTTTCTAAAGTTTCACTATCAACACAAGTGTTATCTAAGAATAAAGGACTAGTAGCTGCAATTTGCATTGCAACATCTTTAGCAATCGTAATTAATACATCATCTTGTTTTGCGCAAGCGAGTTCTACTAAAACACCTATTCTTCCGCCACCGTGAATATAGCTTTGAACTATACCATTTTCAATAGAAAACTTTTGAAATCTTCTTACAGACATGTTCTCGCCCAATTTTGCTATTAAAGCTGTTACGGCATCCGTAACAGTAATTGCTTCATCAGCTATGTATTTTTCAGAAACTAATTCATCAATAGTAGTTGAAGTAGTTTGTACTGCTTGCATTGTTATGTTTTTCGCTAAAGTAACAAAATCTTCATTATCAGCTACAAAATCCGTTTCGCAATTAACCTCTACAACAGATCCAACTTTCATGTCATCTGAAATATATGAGTTTACTAATCCTTCTGCAGCTATTCTTCCAGATTTTTTTGCAGCTGCTGCTAAACCTTTTTCTCTTAAAAGTTCAACCGCTTTTTCTATGTCACCCTCTGTTTCACTTAGAGCCCTTTTACAATCCATCATACCGGCTCCAGTTTTTTCTCTTAACTCTTTAACCATACTTGCACTAATCATTATTATTTCCTCCTATTCCTATCTAATTTAAAAGGTAAATGAAAGAATTAACTTTCACCTACCCCCCAACTGTTATATCAATAATTATATTATTAGATAAATATAGTTACTATTATTCAGCTAATTGTTCACCTTGTCTGCCTTCTATAATAGCATCAGCTAATCTTTCAGTTATTAATTTAACTGCTCTTATAGCATCATCATTACCTGGAATTACATAATCAACTTCATCTGGATCACAGTTTGTGTCAACTATTGCAACTACAGGAATTCCAAGAATTTTAGCTTCAGAAATCGCATTCTTTTCTTTTCTTGGATCTACAACAAATAGAGCTCCAATTTTATTTGCATCCATGCTTCTTATTCCGCCTAAATTCTTTTCTAGTTTTTCTCTTTCATTTAGAAGGTGACTAACTTCTTTTTTTGGAAGAACTTCAAATATTCCGTCTTCTTCCATTTTAAATAACTCTTCTAATCTTTGTATTCTTGTTTTAATTGTTTTAAAGTTTGTTAACATTCCACCTAACCATCTATTGTTTACAAAATGCATTCCTGCTCTTACTGATTCAAATTTAATAGCTTCTTGAGCTTGTTTTTTTGTTCCTACAAATAGAACATCCTTACCTTCTTCAGATACAGATTTTATGAAATCATATGCCTCATCGATTTTTCTAACTGTTTTTTGTAAATCGATAATGTATATACCATTTCTTTCTGTAAATATGTATGGTGCCATTTTAGGATTCCATCTTCTAGTTTGATGTCCGAAGTGAACACCTGCCTCTAATAATTGTTTCATTGAAATAACTGCCATTAATAATAACCTCCTTGGTTTTTACCTCCATCACCATCATCTTATTGAAGTCCAAATATCGGAACCCTTCCATAATCAAGCAATGTGTGTATTTTCTTACCTACATAGTATATCACAATGTGATAATGTATTCAATATTTTTTTTAATAAAATTGAAATACTTGTTTCATCTATATTTATATTTTAATAATTAAAAACAATTTAAGGCAGAACAAAATTGCTCTGCCTCAAATTATTTTATTTTTTTAAGCTCGTCAATTAGCTTCTCATTTAATATTTTGATATGAGTACCCTTCATTCCAAGTGATCTTGATTCTATTACTCCTGCACTTTCAAATTTTCTAAGTGCATTAACAATAACAGATCTAGTTATTCCAACTTTGTCTGCTATTCTAGATGCTACTAACAAGCCTTCAATTCCGTCTAATTCATTGAAAATATGTTGTACAGCTTCTAGTTCAGAATAAGATAGTGTTCCAATAGCAAGTTGCACTACTGCTTTTTTCCTTTCTTCTTCTTCTATCAAATCATTTTTAGCTCTCAAAATCTCAAGTCCAACTATAGTAGCACTATATTCAACTAAGACTAAATCATCATCTGTAAACTCTTTATCAAATCTAGCAAGTAAAAGAGTACCTAATCTCTCTCTGTTACCATTTATCGGTACTATGGTGGATAATTTATTTTCTATTGAGCATTCCCTATCATCTTGGAATACACAAATATTTTTATTCGTAAGATTAGCCCTTGTTTCGTTGACATTAAGCAAACTATTATTGTAATTTTCCGGAAATCTCATATTTTTTATAATTTCATCCTTTACGATTTCACATTCAAATCCGCTTGATAAATTATAACCCAATATTTTTCCTTTTCTGCTAATAATATATACATTACATTGCAATACATCGCTTAGCAAATTACAAATATCATCAAAAACTACTGGTTCCGTTCCTGATTTTTGCAATATTTTATTTAGCATTCTTGTTTTAGCTAATAGTGACACAATATTCCTCCTCATTTATGTTATAAAACACAATCTATATTATTTAATCCAATTCATAAATCTATCTTGCTTTAGCATAAGTAAAGTTCAAAATATTTCAAATTTTTAGAATCGTTCCTTGTCCACTTAATACTATCACAACATTCATGCTATATCAACAGTGTTTTTTAAATTTCGACATTATATTTATTAAATTTTACTTTTCCTCACTACTCTCTTCCCTATTTTCTTCGACTTTGTATTCCTTATGTTTACATTCTTTATTAGAACATTCCATATAATCGCCTTTAGTTTTACTATATCTTTTTAACATATATGTACCACACTCAGAACATTTTATTTCGGTAGGCTCAAACCAGCTTACAAAATCACATTCTGGATAATTACTGCATCCAAAAAATCTAGTTCCTTTCTTACTTCTTCTTTCTAAAATTTTCCCGCCACATTTAGGACATGGAAGTTCTAGTTCTTTAGTAATTGCTTTTGTGTTTTTGCATTCTGGGTAACCAGGGCATGCCATGAAATCACCAAATCTCCCATGTTTTATTACCATTAACTTGCCACATTTATCACATTCTACGTCTGTAACTTCATCTTCTATTGTGATTTTAGCTATCTCTTTTTCAGCAATTTCAATATCTTCTTTTAATGGTGTAAAAAATTCACTAACTATATTTTGCCACTTTTCCTGTCCTTGTTCTATATAATCTAAATTATTCTCCATTTGTGCTGTAAATTCAATATCCACTATCTGTTTAAAGTATTCACTTAAAATGTCATTCACAATATTTCCTATTTCTGTAACTTCTAAAATCTTTTGGTCTTTTTCTACATACTTTCTATTTAGAAGAGTTGTAATAATAGGTGCATAAGTACTAGGTCTTCCTATGCCATTTTCTTCTAATGTTTTTACAAGAGATGCCTCAGAAAATTTAGCAGGTGGCTGAGTAAAATGCTGCTTTCCTTCGGTTTTTTCACATTGCAGAATGTCTCCTTCATTCAATTCTGGAATTTTCAAAGTATTTTCTTCTTCATCTGGCTCTTCATCATAAATTTTTCTGAATCCATCGAAGGATACTTTAGACCCCGATGCCTTAAACACATAGTCTCCATTTACTATATCAATAGATATGGTATTTAGTAAACATGATTCCATTTGACTTGCTACATATCTATTCCAAATTAATTTATATAGTTTGTATTGTGGAGCTTTAAGAGTTTTTTTTGCTATCTCTGGCGTTATTTCAACATAAGAAGGTCTAACAGCTTCATGAGCATCTTGTATGTTTTTTTTACTTTTGTATATTCTAGGGGTACTCGGATAGTACTTCTCCCCATATTTACTCTCAATAAATTCTTTCGCATTTATTTGAGCTTCTTCAGCTATTCTAGTAGAATCAGTTCTCATATATGTAATTAATCCCACTGTTCCATGTCCTTCTATCTCCATACCTTCATATAATTGTTGCGCAATAGACATAGTTCTTTTAGTTGCAAAATTAAGTTTTCTATATGCATCTTGCTGCAATGTACTTGTTATGAATGGTGGTAATGGTTTTCTAGTCTTCGATGATTTCTTTATTTTGCTTATAATGAATTCTTTTTCCTTAAGTTCATTAATGACATTATCACTTTCTTCTTTAGAATTCATTTCAACTTTTTCTTTACCCTTAGAAGCTAATTTAACATTTAATTTCTGAGAATCTCCTTCTTTGTACAACTCGCATTCTATAGTCCAATACTCTTTGCTTATAAATTTTTCTATTTCCTTTTGTCTGTCACAGATTATTTTAAGTGTAACTGATTGAACTCGACCTGCACTAAGTCCCCATTTAACTTTTCTCCAAAGTATAGGACTAATTTCATATCCAACCAATCTATCAAGTATACGCCTTGCTTGTTGGGCATCCACAAGCGTCGCATTTATTACCCTTGGCGACTTTATAGCGTTTTTAACCGCTGTTTTGGTTATCTCATTGAATTCTATCCGACACTTATCTTTTTCATCTATTTTTAAGGCTTTTGCTAAATGCCAAGCTATAGCTTCACCCTCCCTATCAGGATCTGTTGCCAAATAAATCTTGTCGCTTTTTTTTGCTTCTTTTCTTAGTTTCGAAAGAAGTTCTCCCTTACCACGGATAGTTATATATTTAGGTTCATAATTATTTTCTATGTCAACCCCCAATTGGCTTTTTGGCAAATCTCTAACATGCCCCATGGACGCCTCAACTACATAACTACTTCCTAAATATTTTTTTATAGTTTTAGCTTTAGCCGGCGACTCAACTATAACAAGTTTTTGTCCCATCTTATCCCCTCCATCAATGTATTCTAATATAGTTAATATATATTTACTTATATTTTGTCATTTACTTTTACATAATAGTTTCCTGATAGACATAATATTTCATTTTTAATCTGCATTTCAAATAATACCTCATATAATTGTTTTATGTCAATGTTAGTTATTCTAATAATATCGTTTATATGTAGTGGACTATCATTTATAATGCTATATATCTTTTTGTTAATTTGACTATTAAAAGACCGCACAGTGGTTTTTTTTTGATTCTTCATCTCTATCCCCATTAAATTAAATATATCATCAGAACAAGTCATAGGGTATGCTCCATCCTTAATTAATTTATTGGTTCCTTTGCTTTCATATGAAAATATAGAGCCTGGCACAGCCATAACATCTTTACCTTGTTCGAGTGCTAAATTTGCTGTAATTAAAGATCCACTTTTTTCACCAGCCTCTATTACAATAATAATATCACCGAGAGCGCTTATTATTCTATTCCTTTGGGGAAAGTTGTAAGCATGTGGTGGTGTTCCTGGTAAAAACTCTGAAATAACAGCACCTTTTTCAATTATCTCATTGAAAATTTTAAGATTTTCTTTTGGGTATACTATATCTAACCCTGAACCTAAAACTGCACAAGTATAGCCTTCGCCTTCTAAACAACTTTCATGGGCAAAAGTGTCAATGCCCTTAGCCATTCCGCTAATAATGTTAATATTATTAGCACATAAATCCGAGCATATAATTTTAGTAACATCCTTACCATAATTTGAATACTTCCTCGAACCAACTATAGAAATATTGAATCCATCCTCTAATGGCAATATGTTTCCTTTATAAAATAACGCAAATGGTGCATCATCATAATTTTTTAATTTTTTAGGATATTCCTCTTCTAAATAAGTAACTGATTTTATTTCATTAACCTCTAATTTTTTTTTTACCTTATCAATTTCACCCTCATTCCAAGCATCTGTAAGTACGTCAATTAAATTATTTTTAAAATATTCTGTTTTTTTATTATGTACACCATAATACCATATTTTTTCTGTATTATGAAAATCATTTATTAATTTCAGTTTATTTTTAGGGGATAATTTAATTAAAGAAAACCATATATCATAGTCATTCATTTTTTTCACTCTACCTCCACTAACTTAAATTTATTTTTTTATATTACCAATTAAATCATCTCCTGCGGAGCTGAAACATCTTCACAGAAGATGCATTGACGACTTCAGAAGGAGATTTACACTCCCACTGAAGTTTTCTCTTTGTTATAGTATGGAACTCCCACTTATAGAAGTGGGAGACTTCCCTTCTGAAATGTCGTTAAACTATCTTTTCATCTATAAATTTTCTATATTGCATAGCTTCAATTATATGTTTATCTAAGATATTCTCACTTTCATCTAAATCTGCAATAGTCCTTGCTACCTTAAGAATTCTAGAATAAGCTCTTGTGCTTAGAGTAAATTTATTATACATTAATTCCATGATTTTACTAGCTTTATTATCTAAATGGCAGTACCTTTTAATTAGCTTTTGGCTCATCTCTGCATTACAGTGAATTTCTTCCGTTCTAAATCTTTTTTCTTGAATATCTCTTGCTACCTCTACTCTTTTTTTAATAACATTAGATTTTTCACTACTTTTCCCACTAGCTATTTTATTATAAGGCAGAGCATTTACTGCTGTAAATATATCAATGCGGTCTAGAAGTGGGCCTGATAGTTTACTCAAATACCTTCTTCTTTCATAATCACTACAACTACATCGCTTCTCATAAGATCCGTAATATCCACAAGGACATGGATTTAAGGCACTTACAAACATAAAGTTTGATGGATATTCTACAGTTCCATTTATTCTTGAAATATTAATTTTTCTATCCTCTAAAGGTTGCCTTAGTATTTCTATTACATTTTTTTTAAATTCTAATATTTCATCTAAAAACAATACTCCTTTATGCGCTAAAGAGATTTCTCCAGGTATTAACTTATTTCCACCACCAACCAAAGCAATTCGTGATATAGTATGATGCGGACTCCTAAAAGGTCTTTGCAGAATAATCCCTCCATTATCACCAAGATTTCCAGAAACACTATAAATTTTAGTAACCTCAAGTGATTCCTCTTGACTTAAAGATGGTAGTATAGTAGGAATTCTCTTAGCCATCATGGATTTACCTGAACCAGGTGGACCATACATAAGTAAATTATGATTTCCTGCAGCGGCTACTTCAATAGCACGTTTTGAGCTTTCTTGTCCCATAACGTCTTCATAATCTAACTCTTCATTTATTAATATTTCTAAATCATTGCACTGCTTATAAGGCAACAAGTCCTTATAAGTTAAAAAACTCACTACTTGATTTAAATTATCTAAAGGAAATATCTTTGCAGATTTAACAAGACTACATTCTTTTGCGTTGTTACTAGGAACAATAAATTTTTCAATTCCGTTTTCTACTCCTTCCATAACCACAGGTAATGAGCCTCTTACTTTTCTTAACTTTCCAGACAAAGATAATTCTCCGATAAAAAGATAATCGTTAATATCATTAACGATAATTTGTTTAGTTGCCAGAAGTATCCCTATAGCTATAGGCAAATCAAATAGAGACCCTTCTTTTTTTAAATCTGCAGGTGCTAAATTTATAGTTATTCTATTTACTGGAAAATCAAACCCTGAGTTTAGTATTGCAGAACGTACTCGCTCTTTTGATTCTTTAACTGCAATATCTGCAAGTCCAACAATGTTTAAAGCAGGCAACCCTCGAGTGATATCAATTTCAACAGTAACTATAACCCCTTTAATTCCTGTAAAAGCAGCAGACATAATTTGTATTGCCATATTATCACCTTAACCTTTATTATTCCTTCTATTTCATAATTATTGACAAAATAATTTTCTGTAGACTCATTATTCATATAATTTAGTTCATTAAAGCTTTTTATTTTAAACAAAAAACAAAAAACACAGGCATAATAACTTTACCTGTGCTATAAGTTGGGTTAAATCTGACCTAATACAATGCATCCAAACTTAGATACCATGCTACTTATTCCGTTAATTTTTACATAACCCTCATTTTTTATTTAAGAGTAATACTGATTTTACAGCTTCTCTAATCTCTTCATATGATGTGCATCTGCAAATATTGGATTGAAGCCATTCCTCAATAGTTTCGTCATCTGCATCCGGGTGAATGGTTATAAGTCCATAACAGTTCATTATGAAACCTGGAGTACAATATCCACATTGAAAACTCCATTTATCTATAAAAGCTTTTTGAATTGGCTCTTCTTTTAAGCCCTCAATAGTGGTCACTTTATGTCCAATAGCTTCAACAGCTAGCATAATACATGATTTAACAGGCAATCCATCTAAGAGTACAGTACATGTACCACAATCTCCATTTTCGCACCCAGCCTTTGCTCCAGTTAGTCCCAATTGTTCTCTAAGCACCCTAAGTAGGGTATCCGCAGGCCTAATAACTAACTTTCTCTTTTCGCCATTAATATTGAGTTCTATTTTTGATGTCTCAATATATGATATCATTTCCCTTCACCATCCAGTATTTCCAAAGTATAATCTATCAAATTTCTTAATACGAACTTCTTATATCCAGAGGAACCTTGCATATTGCCCAATATAGGAGCAGGCAAATGACTTATCGCCTGTTCTATCCTTTTCTCCTTTGAAACATTTTTGTTATTTATATACCCTTCCATTTCTATAGACCTAAATGGAAAAGCACAGACCCCGCTAAATGCCATTTGAATATTATTGTGTTTCCTAAGTGCAGCCATACTAATTAAAGGGTACCCTATCTTTTCTTGTTTGGTCTTCTTTATACATATATTAGGCAAATCGGAATAACTCACATCTGTTGTCAATTGAAAAAGCAATTCTCCTTTTTCCAGTTGAAGACTTTGATTAAAAGCACGATTTATTGGAACTATCCTTTTACCTTTTTCTCCATATATAACTGCATTGCTATCTGCAATTAAATAGCCTAAAATCGCTTCCTTATATATGATTTTACCACAAATATTCCCTCCTACAGTTATCAAATTACGCGATGTATGATCTGCCGGAAAGTTTGCTGTCTTACTCAAGAATGGGATTAATTTATTCTCGGCAATGCGAGCAAGCGTAACTGCAGCTCCTATTACTAGCTGGTCGCCTCTTTTTTCAAATACATTGCACTCAGAAATTCCTTTAGTGTCTATTACTGCCTTTGTAGATATATCATTTCTCCTTGCCCTAGTGATTATTTCTGTACCACCCGAATAATATAAAGTCTCCTTACCGCTCTGGCGAAGATTGTGATACAGTTCTACTGCCTCATCTAATGAATCAGGTTTATAATACTCAAAATCCAATGCAATCATTATTGCCCTCCCTCTTTTGCTTTCCATATGAACTCAGGAGTTAACGGCAATTGGTTAAGGGGGACATTTGCCGCATAAGATAAGCTGTTTGCAAGCGCTGCTGGCATTCCAATTACACCATGTTCTCCAATTCCTCTTGCACCATATGGGGCGTCTATTTGTGGAGTTTCTATAAAGTCTACAAGATACTCTGGAGTTTCTCCAAATCTCGTAATTTCATATGTTCTTAGCTGCTTATTCTGAATAATGCCTTTATCCGTAAACAAAAATGCTTCTCTACTAGCAAAACTCAATCCCTGGTTCATACCACCAGAAATTTGACCTTTTGCAATCGCTGGATTAATAACCTTCCCTGCATCTATAACACAAGCTGCCTTTGTAATTTTGTAGGTATATTCCTTTTTATCAAATTCTACTTCTACAGCTGTTGCACCAACAGTCCACTCTGGACCTGGATTACCTTTGCCAGTTTCAGGATCTAATCCTGTTAGATGTTTTAAAACAAAACTTCCTCTTCCAATAACCTGTCCTCCAACTGAATTTCCATTGGGATAGGTATAGCCAAATGCTATTTTACTTATTTTTATTCCTATTTGGGGATTGTCTTTTAAAAATACTCTTCCCCAACCAACTTCCAGTTCATCGGTGGAACACCTTAAAGGAATAGCTGCTGTTATACATAGTTGATCAATGGCATCCTCAGCTGCTCTAAGTATTGCTCTACCAATCAGCAAAATAGTCCTGCTTGCAGCTGTTTTCCAGTGATCTGGAGATATCTGAGTATTAACATCCATCACTACATGGATTTGATCTACATCCATTTTCATTTTTTCTGCTAATATCTGTGCCAAAGCTGTTTTAGTTCCCTGCCCCATTTCAACTGCACCACAAATAAGATTAATGCTTCCATCCGGATTAAAGGTAAGAATTGCTCCTCCTCCTGCATTTAAAGCTGTATTTGAATTCTTCCAGAAGAAGCTTATACCTTTAGCCTTCACTTTACCATCCTCGGTTTCAGCTATTCTTCCCTCTTCCCAATGTATTAGTTCAGATAACCTTCCAATACACTTCGGTAAATTTCCCAAATTACTTCTAGTGAGTAAAGTTTGAGTAGGGCTAGTATACCCTGGTAATATTGCATTTCTTAATCTTAATTCTAAAGGATCCATCCCAATCTTATCCGCTAGTATATCGATTATTCTCTCTATTGGGAATGTAAGCTCCGCATGACCGAAGCCTCTGAAAGCTGCAGCATAAGGATGATTTGTATACATACACAATGAATCACACCATACATTTTCAATATTGTATGGCCCTGTACAGTCTATAGCAGCTGCCCTGCTTATAATTACCGCTCTATCTGAGTATGCACCTCCATCAAATAAATATGTTATCTTTACAGCAGTTAGCCTCCCATATTTTGTGCATCCTAGCTTAACTTTTGCATCAAGACCTATATGAACTGGAGATGTAATCATATCTTCTTCTCTTGTATTTGTAAGTTTAACTTGTCTTCCTCCAACCGCCTTTGAACACAAATAAGCAATGAATTCTAGCTGTACAGCTGTTTTACCTCCATAAGCCCCACCTACTAAAGGTACATTAACAATAACCTTACCAGGGTCAATTTTAAAGAAATCACTTATAAGCTTTTTTATTACAAAGGGTGCCTGAGAAGCAGAGTATATAATAACCCTACCATCCGGTAATATTTCTGCCCGTACACACCTGGTTTCCATAGCAGCATGATCTGAGGGTGGAAAAGAAAAGCTAGCTTCGACAGTTACCTCACTTTTATCCAAAGCCTTTCTAATATCACCTTTTCTTATTTTAGTTCTGTTAGCAATATTTGTATTAGCTTCTGGCAGCGTATCATCTATAATTGTATATTGACCAAGATTTTCATGAACCAATGGGGCATCTTTTTTAAGAGCCTCGCCAGGAGAATTCACAACTTGCAAAGGTTTATACTGTATTTTTATAAGCAAAGCCGCTTTTTCAGCCTCGATTTCGCTATCAGCCACCACCACCGCCACGGGTTCACCATTGTATCTTACTTTATCTATTGCAATAGGAGGTCTATCAATAATAGTTGATCCTATAAGCTGCGGAAAGTACTTGCCTGTTATTACCGCCCTAACTCCTGGAGATTTTAATGAATCTGCATATTCAATAGATTTTATTTTTGCATGAGCATGAGGACTTGTTATCATTCTTGCATATAAAAGTCCTGGAATTTGATAATCATTGGTATATTTAGCCATACCTGTTACTTTATCTAAAGACTCTTTTCTAGGCACACTTTTACCTATATTATTTATTTTATGCATAGACTCTCCTTTAAATAATATTCATATACTTTTATAATGTATTTATTATTGTTAATCATTATGAATTTATTTCAGGCTGAGGTGCTCAAATGAATTATCAAAGAAATAGTAGCATATGATCCTGATATCTTATGGATACAGTGTAATTGACTAAAGCAAATTGACATTCAGTTAAGTTTTAATTATTTATATGCTGATATCTCTAAAAGCTTATCTACAGTAACGAAGCTGTATCCCATTTCTTTAAGCTTTGAAATAATTTGTGGCAGTGCCTCGGTAGTGACTTTTTTATCTTCATTACAATGCATTAAGATTATTTCTCCAGGACGTACGTTTTCAACTGAATTTTTAACAATATTATCAACTTCGCGTTGCTCCCAATCTAAGGTATCGGTGGACCAAATTATGTTTTTGTAATTTAATGTTGTTAAAGAATTCTGAACAGCATCATTTGTATCACCATAGGGTACTCTTATTAATGCAGGCGTTTTTCCTATTACCTTATTGATTTCATTTTCAGTTAAAGTTACTTCATTCCTAATTTCAGATGCATTAATAGTGGCGAAGTCTTTATGAGCCCAACTATGATTTGATATTACATTTCCATCTTCATAGGCCTCTTTAATTATGGATTTGCATGCTTCGATTTGTTTACCAATACAGAAAAAAGTGCCTTGAATATTATTCTCGCGTAATACTTTAATAATTTTAGGAGTATTTATGGGGTCTGGACCATCATCAAATGTAAGTGCTACTACCTTGTTTACATTTTGGCCATTAATATATAAGTCAGAAGGATATTTTTTAGCTAAGTTCACTACATTTTTTCTCCATTTTGTCATTGCTGCATCGGGATAGATTGTAGGTCTACTACTTGTACCTAAAATATCATAAATGACTTGAGCTTTTTTCGTAGTTGTGTCCGAGGAAGTTTGATGTAGCGTGAGTTCACTGGCAGTAGGTTGAATTATGTTTTCTTTATCTGTAGTCTTATCTACAGAAGATTGCGTCTCTGTTATTTTAATCGGAGCATGTATTTTATAAGTAATAAATACTGAACCTATAAGTAATACTAAGAGGCCAAATACGTTAAATAATTTTTTCATAAAATAATCAAACCTTTCTTAAATTATTAAGTTTTCATAATTTTGCTATTATATAAAATGAGTTAGAGTGCCAGTAATACAATACATAGAATTCTTTATATCCCTCAAAGCATTTACATCCACACCCTCACCTCCCACTCTTTTAACTTCTATAAAAGAATGTAAAACCCTTTAATTACTATAAAAGCAGCAGGCATAATTTGAAAATAAATAAGAGTTATATTATAGAAATATAATATAACTCTTATTTTACTTTTTATATATTATTTAGTCACAAGCATAGTGTACTTGTTGCGTTTAAGAAATATTTGATTTATAGTGGCAAAGGGAAAACAGTGGGGAAAGGTCATTTATGGAATTAATTTCTCGTATTCCTGGCTATCCATGTGGTTCAATACAATTATGACAAAAATACCCTACAAAGTAGAGTCAGTTAACTTTGAGACAATTATGCCTCTTTTTTTAACTGTATCCCTTATAGGGTCCATTTTATACTTGTATAATATGATTCTTATTTTATTTTTTATGTCCTATTTAATAATAAGTACTATCAAAATTTAACTTGTTTATCCATTATTTTTATACTCATAGAAAAACTTTATTTCCCATGTAATCCTTCTTTACTTTAACATATTAAATGTCCTACTTGTCACGGAATAACTCTAAAAGGTTTATATAATGATTGGCTTCTCTAAGGACATGATCTGCCAAAAGCGGAACAATTATTGACTTGATTTTACAATTTAAGAGTCCTTCAGTAGCCTGAGTCTTAAATTCTCTAATCTTAATAGTTTGTCTTAAAGTGTTATCCGTAAGGCCAGATAACTCTAATGAAGATTTATTCACAGCAGATGCTTCTTTTCTTAGTGTTTCAAATTCTTTCCCAAAATTATTTGATATATCGAATAGTTCCACTTCAGTAGGATCTAATAACCCTCTAATAAAGTAAGAATGCTCTGACATTATTCTGTTCCAAAAGGTTTCCTGTTCAACTATATCTCTTTGCACATCAATCTCAATACCATTTTGTAATCTTGTTAATAACGTTGCAAAGAATATTGCCTCCCTAAGTATATGATCTATTAACAATGGATAAGCGGTAGTAAATACCTTGCAGGATAAAACATCGCTTTTAAGTTTGGCTTTGAATTTAGCAATCATATTAGTCGCTGCTATAGAATTGTAATTCAGCGCATAAACATGTTCAGTTAACATGGATAGGTTCATATTATTCATTCCAGGTACTAATGAGTTCTCCATAGCAGTTACGCTTGAGTCTATAAAAATTCCAGTAGCAAATTGAGTCGCCCTCTCAGCATCCATTGTATATTTAGTCGAAATTTCATTTGCCTTTAACACTCTAACAGGAATTACTCCGTCAGACAAGGATATTGCATGTGAAAGCAATCTAGTAAATTCATTTTTAAAGGCATCCGCTTGATTGATTAAATTTCTATCCTTTATAACAAATGCTGCCTCCAAAAATATGGAGTGCTCCTTCATTATTCTTAGAAAGAATAGATTTAACTCTAAAGATTGATTTATAAATTTTTGATTTGATATCATAACATACTCCTAAATTATTATTTCATCATTAATAATATATTCAGAATAAATGTATTAAATGATTATAAAAATAATATTTTACAACAACTTTTATTTCAATCATAATACTCTTGATGAAACTGTGACGTCCAAAGGTCTGATGGACAATAAATCACCGAAGGCTTTCACCGTAAAATAACCCCATACTATTATTGTATGGAGTATACTAATTTTATAGATGAAGCTTATTGAATTTTGACGTAGATCTTTCACTCCATATTATCACTTTCTTTGTAGTGATTTAACCTGTTAACGGCTGGGCCTTCTATAATATCGCCTTCAAAAGTAAATCTTGATCCATGACAAGGGCAATCCCAGGATTTTTCCGCACTATTCCATTTCAGTTCACAACCTATGTGCGTACATGTTATATCAACTATATGCAGTTTTCCATTTTTGTCCCTATATGCTCCATACCTTTCTCCATCAATCTCTACCATCTTTCCCTCATCATTTTTTAATTCAATATTATATTGTCCAACTTGAAGTTTTCCCTTTATTAATTGCTTTGCAACATCAAAATTCTCCTTAGCAAAATTCTTAATCCCATCAGTTGAAATATTACGCGATGGATTATATACGTCTTGATAAGGACTTACCTTATTAACTATAATATCCCTTAGTATATTCGCAGCCGCTGTTCCATTTGTCATTCCCCATTCACCATAACCTGTAGCAACATAAATATTTTCTGATGAAGAAGTAAGATTACCTACATATGGCACACCATCTATTGTTATATAGTCTTGAGTCGACCATCTATACAAAAATTTTTCAATACTAAAGTTTTTTTCAGCATACTTTTCTAAATTAACATAATGTTTTATCATATCACCACCATGAGCAGTTTTATGATCTTGGCCCCCGATAATTATCATCTGGACATCCTTATACTTTTGTGAACGAAAATACCAACCTTTCTCCCCTGCATCTACAAATGTACCTTTTGGCAATTCATCCTTTATTTTTGCAGTTATTACATATGACCTTTGTGGTCGAAGCCTTGCAAAATACAGCCCTAACCCATCATAAAAAGGAAAATGTGAAGCTAAAACAACTATTGGAGCTATTACTTTAAAGCCTGTGTCTGTTATTACAGTGTATAAATCATCATGTTCAATATCTACAGCTCTGGTATTTTCATATATGTTACAATCATTGCTAGAAATGTTTTTAGCAATTTCAAGGAGGTATTTTCTAGGGTGAAATTGAGCTTGATTTTCAAAACATAATGCACCCTTTATTGAAAATGGCAAATCCAACTTTTCAACATATTTTGCTTTTATACCTAGCCTTTTAGCAGCTTCTGCTTCTTCCTTAATAGTATCTATATAGTTTTCATCCGTTGTATAGATGTATGCTGGTAGCCTACAAAAATCGCAATCAATATTATATTTTTTTACCATACATTCTATAAAATCTATTGCCCCTTCATTAGCATCTGCATACTGCTTAGCTTTTTCAATTCCCACACTTCTAATTAAATTACTATATATTATATCATGTTGTGAAGTAATATAAGCTGTGGTGTGCCCTGTAGCTCCCTTGGCTATTTTATCTGCTTCAATTAACGCAACTTTGAACCCTTCATTTTTTAAAAGGAGAGCAGTTGTTATGCCTGTAATACCTCCCCCTATTATTGCTATATCAACTTTAACATCTTTTTCTAAAGCTTTATAGTTTGTTTCATTAGTTGAATCAATCCAATAAGATTTTGATTTTAATTGTTTATTAATACATACATCATTTTTTTCATCCATAAAATTACTTCCTCCCTTTAATAATAAAAGAACAATTTTATTTTGTGTTTACAAATTAAAAATATGTACATTAAAAATTATGTCACAAATTTTCAAAAAAAGATTGATAGAAAATATAGAAGTAGTTTGTGCATGTCACGGGTGAATAATATTGTATCTGTATTGATTTAATGTGATGAAAATGGTTAAGAGGAGCATAAGCTCCTCCTAACCATTTTAAAAATATTCAATATTCAAATATAATTTATTATTTGCTGTTTATTACAAAAATGTACTAACTATAAATTTTAATTTTTAATGCTCTCACTCCAGCGATTATATTGCTCTTCCTGGTAGTATAGCATCTAGTATTCCAATGACTATTGAAGCAAATATTGCACCTATCATAGATACTCTCATCCCAGGAACTAGGAATTGCGCTATATATAATATTATAGCCGCTATTACAAACCCTTTTATTCCCTTCCCAAAAGGCGATGCATCGACGCGCATAAGTTTTTCCACTAAATAATCTATTAAAGATATAACTACCGCCGCTAATATAATTGACCGTAGACCCACAAGTACAAAACCTGGTGTTAAAAATGACGTTATAGCTAATATAATTGAAGTTACTACAAATCTTATTATCATACCTGTTAAGCTATTAAAAGCACCTTTTTTCTCTTTATTTTCCATAATTAAATTACCTCCTTATTTAAATTTTTTTATACTTATATGTTTACCAAGAAGCTGAAATTTTATTATGAAAAATAAACAAACATTATTTCACTAACTATTACCATAAAATAAAAATTATAAATTAATAAAAGCTGTTAATAATATAAGTAGTAATTAATAAGAAAGTGTTACCGTGAATGACCATTTAATAACCAGTTACAGCTATCTTACTTCTACCTTCCATTAAAACTACATTTTAAAAATTCTTTTATACTTGATACTCAATTAACTTTATAAAGTGAACACAGAAATCATGCTTACTTATATTTGACAAAAAATATTAATCACCGTATAATTATGCATATTTCCCATTTTAAATATAGCAAATGTTACAACCATTTTAATTATTATGTTATATAAGCCTAAGAACAAAGGAGTATACAAGATGAAAAATCAAATCATTAATGAAATTGAAAATATAAAAGAAGATCTATTGGAAATAAATGATTATATATATAATAACCCAGAATTAGGTTGTGAGGAATTTAAAGCGGTTGAAAAATTAACATCTTTTCTTGAAGAACATTCTTTCAAAGTCGATATTAATATAGCAAACAGGGAAACTGCATTCAAGGCTATATATGACAGTAACCTAAAAGGTCCAACCATTGCATTTTTGTGTGAATATGATTCATTACCAGGAATAGGACATGGCTGTGGTCACGACATGATAGGAACAATTAGTGCCGGAGCAGCTGTTGCTTTAAGCAAAGTAATAAGCCAAGTTGGTGGAAAAATAGAAGTATATGGAACCCCTGCCGAGGAAACATTTGGTGCGAAAGTTGATATGGTTGAACAAGGAGTATTTGACAATGTTGATGTTGCTATGATGATGCATCCGTATGGCAAGACATGTTCAAGTGGATCATCCTTGGCTATGGAAGCACTAGAGTTTGATTTTACAGGAAAGTCAAGCCACTCTGCAAGCACACCTGAAAATGGAATTAACGCACTGGATGCTGTGCTATTAATGTTTAATGGTATAAATGCAATGAGACAACATGTGACCTCAGATGTAAGAATACATGGCATTATCAGCGAAGGTGGTGTAGCTGCCAATATAGTGCCCGATAAGGCTGTTGCAAAATTCTACATAAGAGCCCAGAAAAAGGCCTATCTTAAAGAAGTGATACAAAAGGTGAAAAACATTGCAAATGGAGCCGCACTCATGACTGGGGCGAGTGTAAAAATCAGCTTATATGAGCCCTCTTTTGATGATATGAATACTAATAAAAATTTATCTGATGCATTTAATGAAAACTTGAGAATGTGCGGTATAACAGATATCAACCCACCAGAAAATATCGGCTCACTAGATATGGGAAATGTAAGTTACATTGTACCATCAATACATCCTCTGCTTGGAATAGGAAACCCAAAATTGAACTTACATACCGATGAAATGGCTAAAGCAACAATAACGCATCAGGCCCATAATTCTTTGATTATAGGGGCTACGGCACTCGCTTGTACTGGGTACGATGTTATTACTGATAACAACCTGCTTTCCATGATAAGAAAAGAGTTTGATGACAGTTTAAAGTAATCATTCCTAATAAAAAGCAAGAGCATTAACTTACTGTATAAATATGCACAAAAATATATAATAAATGTATGTCTCATGAAAATAAAAAAAGAACAAAAATTGATATCGTAACAACGAATCAATATATAACTTCATTTTTCCCTATTTAACCCTTTAATTTTTGTGATATTTTGATAATACGATAATAAAGGTATACTCAAGCCATATGCTTTAATTTCGTATTTTCTATTAATTGTCAATCCCCAGTACACATCTTCAGAATGAATTTTAAATTCTAATAAACTATTAGCATCCTCAAATACCTTTATATCGCCATTCTCCATTTGTGCATAAATTAAATACCTATCAATATTATCATGTCTTATTATTCGTTTATTTGCAATGGTTACTGTATAAGTATTTCTAAAAAAATGCGGAAAGAATATACCTACGCCTACCATTACAATAATGATAATTATTATTTTTCCAATCTTAAATTTCGAAAAAAATCTATCCCTAAATTTATAAGAAATGTTTTTTATCATAAAATCTCCTTTATTTTAATAAATTCATTTACTTTAATTGTTACTCCTTTTTCTAGATATTAGAACATAATATATATAAATTTTTTCTAAACTAATTTTGTTTTAATACATAGCATAAATAAATGGATTGAGGTAAACTAGAACATTATCCAATCTACAGACTTTTTGAATTTATAAACATTATATTGATTTTTAATCTATTTTAATTTATTATTAGTATATATAGAAATTTATGGAAGGATGTTTGCAATGAAAACTTTCAATAAAGATATCGGAGCACTTGGTGAAGATATATCAGAAAATTATTTAGAAAATTTAGGATACAGAATATTAGATAAAAATTTTAGATGCAAATGTGGTGAAATTGACCTAATAGCAATAAATAAAGGCTATATTTGCTTTGTCGAGGTGAAAACTAGATATGGAATACATTATGGAACACCCGCTGAATCGGTTACCTCCTCTAAACAGAAGAAGATTTGTAAAACAGCTCAAGTATATATTTCTAGAAAAAATATTATTGACTACAATTTCAGATTTGATGTTGTAGAAGTTATGTTGAATAATGATAATAATAATTTTTTAATTAATCATATTGAGGACGCTTTTCAATTATAATTTTAGATAAAAAATAAAAATAAAAATTAAAATATATTTTAATTTTTATTTTCGTCTAAAATATTTTTCAAAAAACTTTTTCTATGTATTGGAATAGTTCCGTATTTTTTTATTGCAAGCACATGTTCTTCTGTGCCGTAACCAACATTTCTATCAAATCCGTAATTTGGGTATTCATTATGATACTGTGCCATCAGTTCATCTCTATATACTTTTGCAATTATAGAAGCACACGCTATGCTTATACTTAATGCATCTCCCTTTATTACAAACTCATTTAAATCTGAAAAGTTTTTTATTTTATAACCATCTGATAATACTAATTCTGGTTTAATAGTTAGCCCCGCACAGCATTCTATAAATACTTGATTATTGCACCAACCAATGCCTTTTTCATCAATCTCTTTATTGTCAATAGCAATAATTTTATAGGCTAAGGCTCTTTCTTTAATAATATGAGCTAGCTCTTTTCTGCTAGATATTGATAATTTTTTAGAATCGTTAGCTCTTAAGATTAAATCTCTATCCTCGTTTGATTTTAAATCTAATACTACTGCCGCTGCAACTATAGGTCCAGCTAAAGGGCCTCTTCCAACTTCATCTACTCCAGCAACATATTTATAGTCCCCAAAGCTTCTATCAAATTCGTACATTTTTTTTACTCTCTGAATTTCCTTTTCTTTTAGCTCAATCATTCTAGATATTTTAATACCTAATTTTTGAACGGTTTTCCTCTTGTCTTGTAATAGCATATTAGATATGATTTGCTTATCACCATCAGAGAAATCGTTTTCAGCATTCTCTAAACTCAACATATATGTAGATATTTCCTTGTAACTCATGTCTGAAAATTTAATATTAAATTCCATGGTATTGTCTCCTTACTATTTCTTAATAGTGTTATTTAGGCATCTTAAAAAACAAGTATAGCACTAACGTTTTTTTAAGATGCTCTATTTATTTTTTAAAATGCCTACCTGTTTTCAGATAGGAATTGCATATGATTTTTTTATATAAAAATTTAAACTTCATCTAGTCTTTCTAATGATATAGGTCCTAATTTTCCACCTCTAAATTCATCTAAAAGCATAACTGCGACTCTATTATAGTCAATATTACCTCTAGAAATTACTGATCCTCTTTTTTTAGCAATATTATCTAGATTGTCTAAAGGATTCTCCATAATCTCATCAAGTTTATATCTTTCCATTAGCCTTTCTCCATTATTAACTTGGAGTCTTTCTACTAATCTAAGTGCTAATTCCTCTATATCTATGACTTCATCTTTTACAGCACCTGTAAATGCCAAATTAAGTCCAACTGTCTCGTCTTCAAATCTAGGCCATAATACACCTGGAGTATCCATTAATTCTATACCTAAGCTAGTTTTTATCCATTGCTTGCTTTTAGTAACTCCCGGTCTATCACCAGTTTTAGCAATATTATTTTTTCCTAATTTATTTATAAAAGAAGATTTACCAACATTAGGTATACCAACTACCATAACCCTCGTAACTATGTTAACTAATCCTTTTTTTCTTTGTCTATCATGTTTTTCTTTTAATAACTCATCAAGCGTAATCTTTATACTTTTTAGACCTTGACCTGTAATACAATTTACAGCCAATGGCTTTATAGTATCAGTTGTAAGCTTTTTTATCCAGTCTTTGGTTACTTTGTCTTCAGCTAGATCACTTTTGTTTAGTAAAATGACTCTAGGCTTATCTTTACATATCTCATCAATTTGTGGATTGGCGCTTGATTTAACTATCCTTGCATCTCTAATTTCTATTACAGCATCAACAAGTTTTAAACTCTCTCCAATTTGTCTTCTTGTCTTAGCCATATGACCTGGAAACCAATTTATTGTCATTGCCATACTATTTAATCCCTCCAATTTTATTGAATGGATAAAGCCTTATAACCGCTTTTCCTTCCAACAGATTGAGTTTTACAAACCCAACATCACTACTACGACTATCTTTACTGAAATTTCTATTATCTCCGAGGACAAAAATTGAATCTTGTGGCACCAAAACTTCATTATAGTCTTCCATAAAATTTTCATTTTTATAGTGCTCATTAATAATTTCATCATTTATGTACAATATATTGTTGTTAATTTTAACTTTATCTCCAGCAACTGCTATAACTCTTTTTATTATTCTTTGACTTATATCAGCAGGGTACTTTATTACTACAATATCATTTCTCTTAGCCGATGTTATTCTATATGATACTTTTTCAATTATTAATTTATCATTATTTTGCACCGTAGGAACCATAGATTCGCCATTCACTGTAACTATTTGGAATAAGAAATTTATAATAAATACAGCGATTAAAAGTGAAATTGCTATAGATTTTACTACTGCAAAAACTTCTTTTGTCAATATATTCACCTACTTAATAAACTACTTAAATTACTTAATTGAAAACTTATGAAGAATATTTACACCTAAGTTTAATTATCTTTAAAAGTAAAAAGGGACTTTTCAGCCCCAATTTTATTTTCTCATTCTTTCTTTAACTTTTGCAGCCTTACCAACTCTATCTCTTAAGTAGAATAGTTTAGCTCTTCTAACTTTACCTAGTCTTACAATTTCAATTTTCTCGATTACTGGAGCGTTTACTGGGAATGTTTTTTCAACACCAACACCAGATGCTACTCTTCTTACTGTGAAAGTTTCTCTTAAACCGCCGTGTTGTCTTTTAAGAACGGTTCCTTCGAATACTTGGATTCTCTCCTTGTTACCTTCACTAATTTTGATGTGAACCTTAACAGTATCACCTACACTAAATTCTGGTAAGTCAGTTCTGATTTGTTCTAATTCTATTGCTCTTATAATTTCTAACATGTGCATTCCCTCCTAAAATTTTATTGTGACGTTCATGCTTATTATAATATAACAGAGGACCGTCCGTACTAGCACAAACTATATTTTATCATAAAAAAATATATATATCAACATAAAAACACTTTTTATACTTATATATAAGATATTTTTAATTTTAAATAACTCTCCGGAAATTAATTAACCACCTGTAAAAAATAACTAGTCAGTATACTAGTACATTTATACTTATTGCTTTCTTTCAAAAGCCTTACTTAATAGTTTTTTATCTTCCTTCGTAAGATTAAGTTTTTGAAATAAATCTGGTCTTTTTTCTTTAGTTATTAAGAGTGACTGCACTCTTCTCCATTTTCGTATGTTTTCATGGTGTCCTGATGTCAATACCTCTGGAACCTTTTTACCCTCAAAGCATTCTGGTCTTGTATACTGAGGATATTCTAGTACGCCATCATAAAAGGATTCTTCTGTGAAACTCTCCGGGCAAGATAATACCCCTGGAATTAATCTACAAATACTATCGACTATAGGAATACATGCCATTTCTCCACCTGTCAAAACATAATCACCTAAAGAAATCTCCATATCTATATAGTCATAGGTTCTCTCATCAATACCTTCGTAATGTCCACATACAAATATTAATTCTTTTTCCGTGCTGAGCTTTTTTGCAATATCTTGGGTAAAAGTAATACCCCGTGGCCCCAAGAATATTACCTTTCCACCATTATGCAATTTAACATCATTAATACAGTGAACTAGCGGTTGAGTTTGCATTACCATACCTGCTCCTCCACCATAAGGAGTATCATCTACCTTTTTATGTTTGTTTATTGCATAGTCCCGAATATTACGAGGAGAAATCTCCAGTATATTTTTCTCTATGGCTCTTCCAATGATACTATAATTAAAAATATCAAACATTTCAGGGAATAGAGTTAGAATGTCTATTTTCATTCTTGCCATTCTTTTATTGGCTTAATTATTATTTCGCGTTTATTAATGTCTATACTAACTATAATATCCTTAAGCACTGGAATTAGCACTTCTTTATTTCCCTTAACCCAATATACATCATTACCCGGAGTATGAAGAACATCATATACTTTTCCAAGTTCTTCTCCGCCCTGCTCGAAAACATTGCAATTTAATAAATCAGCCACATAGTAACTATCCTCAGTCAGTTCAACTGCATCTTCTCTTTTAACCATCAAGTACTTATTTCTATACAATTCTGCTTGCTCTATGCTGTTTATACCTTCAATTTTAAGTATTGCGTTAGCTGCTTGAAGTTTGCAACCTTCAATTTTTCTAATTTCACCATCAATATACACACTTTTTAATTTTTTAAATCTTTCAAGACTATCCGTTAGCGAAAAGACTTTAACTTCACCCTTTAAGCCATGTGTCTTGCCTATCTTACCTACGCTCATAAAATCTTCCATTTAAAATCCTCCTTTCAAAATCACTTATATAAATAACTAAAACTCAAAATTTAATTAAAATAAGAGTTAGGCAGAACCTAACTCTTACTTTATTTCAACAACTACTTTTTTATTTTCTTTAACAGCAGCTGCCTTAACAACCGTTCTAATAGCTTTAGCTATTCTACCTTGTTTACCTATAACTTTTCCCATATCCTCATGAGCTACAGATAATTCAAGAAGTACTGCATGCTCATGTGCTACTTCGTTTACTACTACCATTTCTGGTTTATCAACTAAATACTTTGCCAATACTTCAAGTAACTGTTTCATGGAAAACTCCTCCATTCATTACTTACAAACTTTTCTAGTTGACTGCTATTTTGCTAAGTAACCTTTTAACTGTATCAGATGGTTGTGCACCATTTTTCATCCACTTAGTTGCTTTTTCAACATCAATTTTAATAGTAGTTGGCTCTGTTGTTGGGTTATAGTATCCTATTTCTTCTATAAATCTTCCATCTCTAGGAGCTCTTGAATCTGCAACTACTACTCTATAAAATGGAGCATGTTTAGCACCCATTCTTTTTAATCTTATTTTAACTGCCATGTATAATCACCTCCTTAAATTTAATCATTGCTCAAGTAGTTTTATTAAAAAGGCATTTTACCAAACAGACCTTTTTTACCAGGTTTTTGGAATCCTTTTGCTTGCTTCATAAATTTCTTTGCCATTTCAAAATCTTTTAACAGCTTATTTACTTGCTGTACCAATGTGCCTGACCCATTAGCAATTCTCTTTTTTCTAGAAGAAGAACCACTAATTAAACTAGGATGCGTTCTTTCTGATATAGTCATTGATTTTATGATAGCTTCAACTTTTCCCATTTCTTTTTCGCTTTGAGACAAATCTACACCCTGTAATTCTTTTTTATTTACACCTGGCATCATTTCAACCAATTTATTCAATGGTCCAAGCTTTTTCATCTGTTGCATCATTGCTAAAAAATCATTTAGATTGAATTCTTGAGATAGCATTCTGCTTCCAAGTTCTTTTGCTTCATCTTCATTTATAGCTTCCTGAGCTTTTTCTATTAATGAAAGCACATCCCCCATACCAAGTATTCTTGATGCCATTCTATCTGGATAGAAAACTTCCAAATCATTCATTTTTTCGCCAACACCAACGAATTTTATAGATTTACCAGTTATTGCTTTAATTGATAAAGCTGCACCACCTCTTGTATCACCATCTAACTTAGTCAAAATTATTCCAGTTATATCCAGCTGCGAATTAAAACTATCTGCTACATTAACTGCATCCTGACCAGTCATAGAATCTACAACAAGCATTATTTCGCTTGGCTTAACACTTGATTTTATATTTTGAAGTTCCTCCATTAAAGTTTCATCTATATGAAGTCTTCCTGCTGTATCTATTATAACTACATTATTACCATTATCTTTAGCAAAGTCTAATGATGCTTTTGCTATATCTACAGGGCTCACATTCTCTCCCATGGTAAAAACCGGAACATCAATTTGTTTTCCTACTACCTGTAATTGTTTAATTGCAGCTGGCCTATATACATCACAAGCAACCAATAGTGGTTTTTTGTTTTTTCGTTTCAGTGAAAGGGCAAGTTTCCCACCCATTGTGGTTTTACCGGCACCTTGAAGACCAACAAGCATTATAACTGTTATCCCATTTATAGAAAACTCTAACTTACTTTCTGAATTACCCATTAAATCAGTTAACTCATCATTAACAATTTTGATGACCTGTTGCCCTGGTGTTAAGCTTTCTAATACTCCATTACCTAAACACTTTTCGCTAACATTTTTCACAAAATCTTTAACCACTTTATAGTTAACATCTGCTTCAAGCAATGCTAATTTTACTTCTCTCATAGCATTTTTAATATCTTTTTCGGAAAGCTTACCCTTACCTTTTAATTTTTTTATGGTATCCTGTAACTTAGAAGATAACCCTTCAAAAGCCATAATAAACCTCCTAAATGTTTTCAATAATCTGGGTTTTTATATCACATATAATCTTATTTATATTTTCATCTTTTATATTAACTTGTAAGTTATCTAATTTTGATATAATGTCTTTTAAAGTTTCTTTTAGTTCATGATTTTTATTTAATAACTTTAATTTTTCTTCATATACTAAAAGCACATTATCAGACCTTTTAATGGTATCATGAATAGCTTGCCTGCTAGTATTATTTATCTCTGCTATTTCTGATAAAGAGAGGTCATTATTAAAATACATATCCATTATGTTTCTCTGCTTTTCAGTAAGCAATTCACCATAAAAATCTAATAATAAAGAAATTTCAAATCTTTTTTCCATTTCATCACCTTGCTCACAAGTCATATATTATCAGATTTTAAATGCAGTGTCAAGTAGTTTTACTTAACAGGTCAATATTTTTATATGAACCAGTGTCTTAGATCTACATTTTAAAATAAAGCCTCTACGAAATCCTTTGAATTAAACTCTTGTAAATCATCTACACCTTCACCAACGCCTATATATTTAACCGGTATATCAAGTTGATTTTTTATTGATATTACAACGCCACCTTTAGCCGTGCCATCTAATTTAGTTAGTATTATACCATCTATAGGACATATCTTCATAAATTGTTTAGCTTGCTCAACTCCATTTTGTCCTGTTGTACCATCAATTACTAATAAAGTTTCCATATGGGCCTCACTATACTCTCGCTTAATCACCCTATTTATTTTTGCTAATTCATCCATAAGATTCTTTTTATTATGTAGCCTACCTGCCGTATCACAAATTAGAACATCAACTTTCCTTGCTTTGGCTGCTTGAACAGCATCAAAAACCACAGCCGCAGGATCAGACCCCTCTTGATGTTTTATTAATTCCACGCCTGCTCTACTGCTCCAAATCTCTAACTGATCAATTGCTGCCGCTCTGAACGTATCCGCTGCAGCAATGAGAACTTTATATTTCTTGTCTTTTAGCGATGCAGCGATTTTACCAATGGAAGTGGTTTTACCAACACCATTAACCCCAATTATCAAAAGTACCTCCGGTAGATTTGCATGTTGTATTGGGTTTTCATTTTCACCTAATATGTCAATCAAAACTTCTTTTAAACATGGCCAGATTTCTTCTGGTTCTTTTATTTTGTCTTCCTTCACCTTTTTTTTAAGCTTTTCAATGACATGAATAGAAGTCTCTACCCCTATATCTGATGTGATTAATATTTCTTCTAGTTCCTCATATAATTCATCGTCAATTGTAATGGCTAAGTTTAGTACTTCACTGACTTTTTCTGTGATGCTATTTCTTGTTTTTGCTAGTCCGTCTTTTAATTTTCCAAAAAAATTTCCAAACATTTCTACTCCTCCTTGTTTATTTTTTGTAACAAAGTAATTATTATAAATAATTTTACTTATTCAAATCCACAGATACTATTTTTGACACTCCCTTTTCCTCCATGGTAACCCCATATAATACATCTCCAGCTTCCATAGTTCCCTTCCTGTGAGTTATTATAATAAACTGAACATTATCCGAAAATCTCTTTAAAAATTCAGCATACCTAACTACATTCGCATCATCAAGTGCTGCTTCAATTTCATCTAAAATGCAAAAAGGTGTTGGCTTCATCTTTAATATTGCAAATAATAATGCTATTGCGGATAAAACTTTTTCTCCACCAGACATTAAACTTATGTTTTGAAGTTTTTTCCCTGGTGGTTGAACATTAATATCAATTTTGGCAGTAAGTTCGTCGCCTTCTGTAAGTATTAAATCTGCACTTCCACCCTTAAATAATTCCGTGAAGGTTTCATTAAAATTTTGTCTTAATATAATAAAATTTTCTGCAAATATTTGTTTCATTTTTTCAGTCATTTCACCTATTACAGTTAATAATTCGTTTTTCGCTAAAACCAAATCTTCTTTTTGACCATTCATAAAAGTGAATTTATCTTTAACTTCTTTATATTCTTCAATCGCACTAACATTAATTTTACCAAGCATTGATATTGCCGCTTTTAGTGCTATTATTTCCTTTTTAAGCTTATCAATGTCTTCAATTTCATTTTTAAATTGCAATGCTTCCGCATATGTTAATTCAAAGTCATCGTTCAGTTTCTGATAGTAAGTATCCTTTTCCATTTTAACTTTCGCAAGGGCTAATTCACATTTGTGCATTTCTTTTTCGGTTTTTTCTAGCACTTGCGAAACATTTTCTAAATGCTCCACACTTATTTTTATATGCTCTTTAATTTTAATTCTTTTAATTTCATTGTCTTCAAATTTTTTTTCCGTTTTTTCTAGTATACTCATTATTTCTTTTACTTTTACTTCGGCACTTTGAATTGAAAATAAATTTTTGTTTTTATTTTTCATGGATTCTTCTATTTCTCTAGAAAATACAATTATTTTTTCATTATATACCGATATTTCATCATTTAATCTTTGAATTTCAGATCGCTTATTATGTATTGTTTCATCAATTTGAGCTTTTTTTATCTTAGCATCAATAATTGATTCTTTTATATTTTCAATTTCTTGCAATTTATCTTTTAATTTAAAATCAACCTTGTTAAGACTTTGTTGTATTTCATCTTTCGCATGAATAAATTTAGCAACAGATTCATTTTTTTCATCAATTTCTTTATTTCCCTTTTCAAGTTTACCCTCTTCTAATGACTTTTCAGTGTTTAGAGCCATTATATTGTTTTTTAATCTGTTTGTTTCATTAATTATTGAGCTTACTTTAGCTTCCACCTTCGTTACTTCAATATTTTCAAAGTGAACCTTATCCTTTAAATTTAAGTTTTCTTCGTTTAACCCTAAAATTTCAGATTTGCTTTGTTTTATTTTTTCCAAGTAAATAATTGATTCATCTTTTAACACATCTAAATCCTTAGCCAACTCTTTTATTTCTCTTTTTCTACCAATTATGCTTGAAGTCTTTGAATATACGCTTCCACCAGTTAACGAACCGCCAACGTTTATAATTTCTCCTGATAATGTAACGATTTTATATCTAAAATTATTTTTTTTAGATATTTGGAGGGCCGAATTCATATCTTTACATATAATTGTCCTACCTAAAATAAATGCAATAACTTCACTAAATTTCTCATCATAACTTATTAATTCATTTGCCATTCCAACAAATCCAGGATTGTTTTTAGTTTCATTATCAATTGTAAGTCTTTTACCCTTAATAATGTTTAAAGGTAAAAATGTTGCTCTTCCGAGATTGTTTACCTTCAAAAAATCTATTAATAATTTTGCCACGGTTTCATCTTTAGTTATTATATGTGATATAGATCCCCCCAAGGCAATTTCTATAGCTACTTCTAAATTTTTTTCCACCTTTATAATTTCTCCGAGTACAAAACACTCACGAATATTTCCTACTTTACCTTCATTCACGTGTTGCATTAAATTTTTTACCGATTTATTATAACCTTCATGCTTTTTTTCCAAAGTTGTAAGTACATTAAAATTAGCTTCTGTTTTATTAATTTTAAAATTACAATTTTTCATAGTTCTTTCATTAAACGTTAGAATGTTTTGTAATTTATCACTTTCTTTTTTATTATCCCTAACCTTACTTTCATAGCGAACTATTTTATCTTTAAATTCTTCCATTTGACTTTCAAATACTGTTTTTGTATTCGCATTGATTTTTATTGAATTGTCGAAATTTTCAATGTTATTTTTCAAAGTATCAATTCTTTTTTTAGAGATATCCATGTTATTTTTTAAAATTAATAGATTATTGGTAAATTCAATAGTTTTATCAATGCTGCTTTGCTCTTTTTCCTTAAGAGTTTTAGCTTCATCACTTTCAATCGCTATATTTCCCTCAATACCCTTAATTTTTATTTCTTCATATTGAATTTTTTCTACTATTTCCATTTGAGTATTTTTTATAATATTCAAAGAATCTTCTGATACATCCTTATTGCGTTTAAATTCCAATAAATTTTTACGAATAATATCGCTCTCATTTGATGTTTTATCAATTGCTTTTGCTAAATTATCTATTCTTTCATTTAGTATCTTTATTTCAGAGACATTATTTTGGTAAATCAACTTATTGTTGTAATATATTTGTTTTTCTTCTCGGTTTTTATTTTCAAATGTTTCAAATTCACTGTTCCAGTATTCAACATCTTTCTTAAATTGGGTTTTTCCCTTTGTGCTTTGTATTACTTCGCCATCTAATTCAGTACCTTCATCGTGTAATCTTTTAATTTTTTCTTCAACCTTATTAATGGAGTCAATAATTATGCTAACCTCTTTGCTTTTTAATTCTTCAAAAAGTTTTAAAAATTTCTTTGCCTTTTCGCTTTCATTCATTAATGGTTCTAGTCTTTCTTCATAAGTGCTTAAAATATCTTCTATTCTAATCAAATTTTGATCTGTACTATCTAATCTCTTTTCTGCTTCTTCTTTTCTTGTTTTAAACTTAACAATTCCTGCAGCCTCTTCAAACAATTTTCGTCTTTCCTCAGTTTTACCACTTAAAATAGCATCAATTTTACCTTGACCAATAATTGAGTATCCTTCTTTTCCTATACCAGTATCCATAAAAAGCTGTTGAACATCTTTTAATCTACAAGATGTATTGTTTATTAAATATTCGCTTTCTCCTGAACGATATAATCTTCTCGAGATTGTAACATTAGAATAATCAATGTCCAGTCCAGAATCGCTATTATCCAAAATCAAGGAAACTTGCGCCAGGCCAACCGGTTTCCTAAACTGTGTGCCAGCGAATATAATATCCTCCATTTTATCTCCTCTTAAGTTTCGTGCACTTTGTTCTCCGAGGACCCACCTAACAGCATCAGATATATTGCTTTTACCACTTCCATTTGGCCCAACTACTGCCGTAATTCCCTTCGTGAATGTTAACTCTGTTTTATCTGCAAAGGATTTAAATCCTCTTATTTCAATAGATTTTAAGAACATTAAAACACTCTCCTATTTTACCTAAATAGCATTGGCGATATAAATCCTATAATAAAAATTACAACTATACTATAAATAAATACCTTTGTATATTTATCTCTTGTTTTCTTTTTCATAATTCACCTCATATTTTTATTTTTTTCTTTAATATAAATAAAGTATATATTACTACAAATAATTTAACGTAATATATACTTTATTTAACGTGCAAGGATAGACACTATATTCTATACACCAAATTAAAATCCTTCTTTATACTTTGAGGACACATACTCATGTATGGTCATAATAATGCATTTTTCTTCTTTAGATATACTAATACTTCCACGGCTAATGGTAATATCTTGGGATATTTCTATTGAAACTGTTTTTATTTGTTTTTTTATGCCATAAAAAAAACTTTTGCCATTAGCGTAAAGTTTTGAAATGTCTTTTGGATTTATTTTCACTAAAACTTTATTAACGCCCGTGTCACTTTTAAAATTATTCACTATAACATCATATAATAAATCATTATATATACTGCCTTCAACTAATTCTCTAAATGCAGGATGAAATGGTCCTGCAACTAAATCATTGCCTTCTGAGATTTCAACAGTTGGCTGTAATCCTATCCTGATCACATTTATTTGGTTTGCTACCATCATAATGTAAATAATCTTACTTATGTTTACTGCTTCACTTAATGAATAAGGTTTGAATTCTTGCTTTATATACATGCTCTCCATAGGTGTATCTTTAATCACAAGTGCCGGATATATCCGACAAATATCTGGCTTAAGATCAATCGCTCTTTTGGCTGTCTCTATATCTTTATTTATATTATCTCCTGGAAGGCCTATCATTATTTGGTGTCCTAAAACAAAACCATACTGCTTTATAAGTTTTGAAGCATTCACTACATCACTTGCAGTGTGACCTCTTCCAGACTTTAATAACACTTCTTCATCAAGGGATTGTACTCCGAGTTCTATAATATCTACAGAGTATTTTTTTAGATTGCTCAATATTTTATCATTAATATAATCTGGCCTTGTAGATAATCTAATGAATTTTATTTTATTATCATCTTTTAATTTCTTAGCAACAGTTAAAAGTTCTATTTGCTTTTCCATTTTTATAGCTGTGAAAGTTCCTCCAAAAAATGATACCTCAATAATAGCATCATCATTATTTATTGTTTTCAAATATTCATTTACCGTTTGCTCCACATACATTGCATCAACTTTTGTTGATGTTCCTGTTATGCTATTTTGATTACAAAATACACAATCATGTGGGCAACCCTCATGTGGAACGAAAATAGGAATAATGTAATGCAAATTACTCATGTACATCCTCCTGATTCATCATAACCTGTTTTGCTGCATTTTGCTCTGCTTCTTTTTTACTATAACCTTGCCCTGAGCCTTTTACACAATCATTTATTAATAGGCTTACAAAAAATTTTCTCTTGTGTGGTGGCCCTTCAAATTTCACAAGTTCATAGCAAATATTTACTTCCCCATTCTGCTGAAATATTTCCTGAAGCTTAGTCTTATAATCCAAAACTATCTCGTTGCTAATTGCTTTCTCAATGATTTCTTTAAAGTTGTTAAGTATAAATGAATTAGAATATTCTATTCCTTTATCCAAATATACAGCAGCAATTATTGCTTCAACACAATCAGCCAATATTGAAACTCTATTTCTACCACCAGTAATTTCTTCACCTTTGCTCATGTTCATGTACTTTCCAAGTTCCCATACGTTTGCAATATCGCACAGCGAATTTTCGCAAACAATTAGGGACCTAATTTTAGTTAAGTATCCTTCAGGTTTTTCCGTAAAGCGACTGTATAAGTATTCGGATATTACAAGTTGTAATACAGAATCGCCCAAGAACTCAAGCCTTTCATTAAATTCAACCTTCTTTTTCTGATTTGCATAGGAACTGTGGGTTATTGCTGTTTTCAATAACTCTTTATCACTAAAATTCAATTTCAGTTCCTTCTCAAGTTCCTGTAATTTTATATCGTACTTCATAATCATTCCTCCTTTTCGGAAGTTTATTTAAATAATGTTTTCTTCATTCGCAAGATTCTTCAAGTTTATTATTCAATTTACTTAGCCTGACAAATAAAACAATACATTTACTGGTTATCTTAGAAAGATAACTTTTATAGTAAATTCAAAAATAAGTTTGAAAAAGCTAAAGGCCCGCAATACTGCGGGACCTTATGTTACTCTTCTGAGTGAATTTTAATATATTCCACTATATCGCCAACAGTCGCAATTTTCTCAACATCTTCATCCGGAATTTCTATATCGTACTCTTCTTCGAGTGCCATAATTAATTCTACGATATCAAGAGAATCAGCGCCTAAATTATTCATAAAAGATGATTCCATTTTTATTTCTTCTTCATCTATGCTTAATTGCGATGCTATACACGCTCTAATTTTTTCAAACATAATATACTCACCTCCTTACCTTTCTATATTATACCTAACAATTATTACAAGTTCTCATTTATGTTCTTTTCCTGCTGAGATAATTTTTCAATTTCTAATTTTAATTTATCTACAACATTATTTTCATAAAATATTGTAGCTTGTCTAATTGCATTTTTAAAAGCTTTAGAATCTGAACTACCATGAGCTTTTATGCAAATCCCATTTACTCCGAGAAATGCAGCTCCGCCATATTCTTTATAGTCGAAATCCTTTTTAAAGCTTTTAAAAATTGGTTTTAATAGCATTCCTCCAAATTTAGTTCTGAAGGATCCCATTATTCTTGTTTTTAATAAATCAAATACACTAGCAACAACACCTTCATATAGCTTTAAAATTACATTTCCTGTAAACCCATCACAAACTATAACATTGACGTCTCCAGTTGGAATTTCTCTAGCTTCCACATTGCCTACAAAATTTAAATCTGCTTCTTTTAATAGTTTATGAGCTGATTTTGAAAGTTCATTACCCTTTTCTTCTTCAGTTCCTATATTCACAAGACCTACTGATGGATTAGCTATTTTTAAAATGTTTTCAAAATATGTTTTCCCCATAAGTCCAAATTGCACTAAATAATGAGGTTTACATTCTGCATTTGCTCCACAGTCAATTATCATAAAGGGGCCTTTTTTACCTGGCACTATTGGTGCTAGAGCCGGTCTATCTATACCTTTTATTCTTCCTACTATAAGTGTACATCCAGCTAAAAAAGCACCTGTACTTCCAGCTGAAATAATAGCATCTGCCTCTCCATTTTTCACAAGATTCAATGCTTTTACGAGGCTTGAATTCTTTTTGCGTTTAACCGCCATTACAGGATGTTCATTTGTACTAATAACTTCTATAGCATCAACAATTTTTATTTTGTTACAATCATAAGTATACTTCTTTAGTTCTTCGCGAATTAATTGTTCAGGACCAGTTATTACTATATCTATATCATATTCTTTTATAGCTGCGATGCAACCTTCAACCACAGCATTTGGAGAAAAATCTCCACCCATTCCATCTACAACAACTACCATTTTAAACCCTCACTTTAAATGTGCATTATAACAAACAAATAAATACAAATAAATATTTATTTATATTTATTTGTTTGTTTATATTATATACCATAGTGCGCAAATAATTCTAGTATTAATAATACCAGAATACAAATATAATTGTATTTAAAAAATAAAAAGAAAGTCTTTCGACTTTCCTTTTTATTTTTGCTCCATTGAAACAACTTCTCTATTTTTGTAATATCCACAGTTTTTACATACTCTGTGCGAAAGTTTCATATCGTGGCACTGAGGACACTCAACTATTCCTGGTAAACCAAGTTTAAATGTTTGCGCTCTTCGAGAATCTCTTCTACCTTTAGAAAATTTTCTAGCAGGATTTCCCATTGTAACACCTCCTTAATCAGTTAAAAACAGTTCTTTTAGTTTTGCCAACCTTGGATCAACATCGTCAATTGCACATTTACATGCACTATGATTTAGATTGATTCCACAATGATGGCATAACCCTTTGCAATCTTTATTACAAAGTTTTTTTATAGGCAGCATAGAAATGATATTATTTTCCATAATTTCATTTAAATCTAATCTATCATTTTCAATAAAAATAATATCCTCATCTTCACTCTTTAGAGTTTTTGACAATCTTTCATTTAATTCAATATGTATTGAATAAGAAAAAGTCTCAAGACACCTAGAACAAGCAAGTAATAGTTCTGTCTCCATACTTCCAGTTAAATCTATTTCATCATCGATAGATTTTAAAATTAAATGCGTTTTAACTGGTTTAGAAAATTGTACAAATTCATTATCATAGAAAAACTTATCTTTTTCCAAATCTAAATGAAGTTCTTTTCTTTTGTTTTTATTACTAAATAATTCTGAAACGTCTATTACCATATTATCCACTCTGAAAAACTAAATACTATTTAGTTCTAGTTCTTCTCATATAAAGAAAATCTTTATACCTTGTATAAAAAAATATACAGCTCGAGCAAAGCTTCCGCGTCCCTCCTAACTAAATAGTTTTTTACTTACATCAAACACAGTTAATTATATAAACAATACAGTAAAAAGTCAAGAATTATTTATTATAGACATTAGCAATAATTTTATTTTATTAAAGCCTTCGTGTCTCTTGCTATTACTAATTCTTCATTTGTTGGTATAACAAGTATTTTAGTTTTAGAATCTTCTGTACTTATTTCTGCCTCTTTTCCGCGAATCTTATTCTTTGCCTTATCTAAGACTGCTCCCAAGAACTCTAGTCCCTTGCATATATCTTCTCTTGTTTCTGGAGAGTTTTCACCAAGTCCGGCAGTGAATATAATTGCATCTACTCCGCCCATTACTGCAGCATAAGATCCTATAAATTTCTTAACTTTATAGACAAATATATCAAGCGCTAACTGTGCTCTATGATTTCCATCTTTCCATGCAGCATCTTCTATATCTCTAAAGTCACTGCTTACCCCTGATATTCCTAAAACGCCTGATTTTTTATTCATTAAATCATTAGCTTCATCAATTGTTAATTTTAATTCTTGCATTATATATATTATTATAGCTGGGTCTATATTTCCGCATCTAGTTCCCATAGCTATCCCTTCAAGTGGAGTAAATCCCATACTTGTTTCTACTGATTTACCATTTTGCACTGCAGAAATACTTGCTCCATTTCCTAAGTGACAAGTAATTAATTTTAGATCTTTTATGTCTTTACCCATCATTTTTGCAGCTTTATCTGAAACATATTTGTGAGATGTTCCGTGGAATCCATATTTTCTAATACCATGTTTAGTATAAAGATCATACGGAAGTGGGTATATATATGCAACTTCTGGCATTGTCTGATGAAACGCGGTATCAAATGTAGCTACCATAGGCGTACTAGACATTAATGCTTTACAAGCATTAATCCCGATTATATTAGCTGGATTATGAAGTGGTGCAAGTTTTGCACATTCTTCTAAGTTCTTCATCACTTCATCATTAATTATAACTGATTCTGCATATTTTTCTCCACCATGAACAATTCTATGTCCCACTGCATCTATTTCTGATAAATCTTTAATAACACCATGATCACAATCTACAAGTGCGCCAATTACTAATCTAATAGCATCTGTATGATCTTTCATAGTCTCTTCAATAATATATTTTTCCCCATTAACCTTTTGCGTTAATTTTGAACCTTCCATTCCTATTCTTTCTATTAATCCGAGTGCTAAACATTCTTCATTTTCCATGTTTATTAATTGATACTTAAGTGATGAACTTCCACAGTTTATGACTAATACTTTCATTAAATTTTCCTCCTAATAATATATATTTAAATTATATGTTTTATATAAGTTTATTTTGAATTTGAGCTTGAACCGCAGTAACTGCAACAACATTAACTATGTCATCCACACTGCATCCTCTTGATAAATCATTTATAGGCTTTGCAAATCCTTGACAAACCGGTCCGATAGCTTTTGCTTTAGCAAATCTTTGCACTAATTTATATCCAATATTTCCAGATTGTATGTCTGGAAATATTAAAACGTTTGCGTTTCCAGCTACAGTACTATTTGGTGCTTTTTGTTTTGCTACACTAGCAACAATCGCTGCATCTAACTGAAGTTCTCCGTCAATTTGTAAATCAGGTCTAGCCTTCTTTGCAATTTCAGTAGCATTTACTACTTTATCAACTAATTCATGCTTTGCACTTCCTCTAGTTGAAAAAGACAACATTGCAACCTTAGGTTCAAAATCGCATAACAATCTTGCATTATCTGCAGTGCTAATAGCTATAGCTGCTAGGTCCTCCGCATTAGGGTTTATATTAACAGCGGAATCTGCAAATAAAAGCAGTCCATCTTCTCCATATTCATCGTGAGGCAATTCCATTATAAAGAAACTTGAAATAATCTTAATTCCTGGTGCAGTTTTAATAATTTGCATTCCAGGCCTAAGTAAATCTCCTGTATAATGTACAGCTCCGGAAACCATTCCATCAGCTTCTCCCATCTTAAGCATCATAGTTCCAAAATACACACAATCTTGCATTGTTTCAGACGCTTTTTCTAGAGTCATTCCTTTATTTTTTCTTATCTCATAAAATTCCTTTGCATAAAAATCAGTTCTTTCAGAAGTTTTTGGGTCTACAATTTCTATACCTTCAATGCTAACTGATAACTTAGCTGCTTTTGCTTGTATTACACTTTTATCTCCTATTAATATTACCTCGGCTAGTGAATTATTTTTGATGATTTCACTAGCTTTTATAGTCCTCTCTTCTTCTCCCTCTGGAAGTACTATTCTTTTTTTATCTGCCTGTGCCAATTTACACATTCTAGCTATAAATGCCATTCTTATTGCCCCTCTCGTTTATTATCAACTTAATATACAATAATAATATACACCCTTTGCCCTATACATTTCAACATAAAACTACAAAATCATTTACATATATTATATTTTAAATATTCTTAATTTTCATCCTTTTTGTCTTTTTTGAAATATATGTACTTTAATTAATTCATTTTATATTATATAATATGTATAAGTTTTAACGACATTTCAGAATATAATTATTGCATTATTTTTAGTGGTTTCTCTTTAGACATAAATTATTAGCTTATATTTATATGAGCTTTCATGAGGTGATTTAATGAATATTTCAGGTATAATTGTTGAATATAATCCATTACATAACGGTCACGTATATCATATTAATAAAACCAAGGAGCTCACAAACTGTGATGCCTTAATTTGTGTTATGAGTGGGAATTTTACTCAACGTGGTATTCCATCAAGTATAGACAAATGGACAAAAACTAAAATGGCATTAAATAACGGAGTAGATTTAGTAATAGAGCTACCAACTATCTACAGCGTATCATCAGCAGATTTTTTTTCCTTTGGCGCTGTAAGTCTTCTAAACAGCTTAGGAGTAGTGGATAATATTTGCTTTGGTAGTGAACATGGAAATATTAATGATTTATATAATATTTCCAATATATTACTTCAAGAACCTATTGAATTTAAATCACTGTTAAAAACTTATTTATCAAAAGGTATCACTTACCCTTTAGCAAGATCTAATGCACTTTATGATTATTTGATGAATTCAAAATTGGACATATCAGACTTATTATTAGATAACTGTTTAAATTCACCTAATAATATACTAGGTATAGAGTATTGCAAAAGCTTAATCAAGTTAAAAAGTTCTATTACACCTTACACATTAAAAAGAGAAGGTGCATCTTATAACAGTGATCTTTTACATAATGAATTTTCAAGCGCGACAGCTATAAGAAAATTTTTGAAAGAAAATGGTTCTTTAATAAAACTTGCAGGTCATATCCCAAGTTCAGTATTAACTGAACTTCAAAACTTATACTCGAAAAATTATGAATTTACATTTGAAGATTCCATGTTCCCGTATATTAAACATAAATCTGCTACATCAAAAAATTCTTTAGTAAATTTACCAGACGTATCTGAGGGTCTTGATAATAGGATTATTAGCTCCTTACAAAATAGTTTAAGTTACTCTAGTGCACTGGCCAATATAAAAAGCAAACGCTACACTTACACTCGCATTAGTAGAATATTATGTCAATATTTTATAGGATTTGATAGCTTTGATACTAAAAAATTAAGATCAATGCCTTGCCCTTATGCTCGAATTTTAGGATTTAACTCAAATGGAAAGTCAATTCTAAAATCTATAAAATCAAACAGTAGCATTCCGCTTTATACTAAAATTCCTAAAAAGTGCAATGACACCATGCAACTAGATACTCAGTCTACAAGGGCTTATAGCATTATAAATAGTAGTATAAGTCATAATAGCGATTATTTGATATCGCCTATAATTATAAAGTAAAAATAAATGCTGCTATCATAAATAGATAGTAGCATTTATTATATTTAAAATTAGTGTTTCCAACACATAAATTTATGAAAATTTAAATATATTTAATACAGTAATACTTAAAAAGGGGTCTAACATTGAAATTACTATTAATTATATTATTAATTTTCATAATATTATTATTATTTGAACTATTTAAAGCTTTGAAGATAAATCTATCAATAACATTAATTTGTTCTCTTTTTATTCTACAAATAATAATAGCTCCTAATATTTGTATCCAGTACACTATCTCTGGTGCAAAATTGTTTTTCAATTCAATTTTTCCTTCTCTTTTTCCATTTTTAGTTGTAATAAATATTATAATAAGCTACGACGGCATTCATATTTATTCTAAATTGTTAGGCAATCTAATTTGTAAACCCTTAAAGCTACCAAAAGAATGTAACTTTGCTCTTTTAGTTAGTTTACTATGTGGTTATCCCCTTGGTGCGAGATACACTTGCGATTTGTACGAAAAAAATATAATTGATTTAAATACCTGTGAACGATTGCTAAATATAGCTTCTAATGCAAGCCCACTTTTTATTATAGGCGCAGTGGGCGCTTCTATGATGTCAAATGCTAAAATTGGTTATATGTTAATACTCTCTAATATTCTCTCTTGCATGTTTATGGGATTTATTATTCCCTCAAAAGATTCTTATTTTAAAATTAAAAATAGAGGTGACAATTTTTCAAGAAACCATCCACCCACCACAAATATTGGCATGATATTGAAAAACAGTATTGAAGATGCCATGAAGAATGCCTTAAATATCGGTGGTTTTATTGTAATATTCTCCGTAATAACAGGATTAATTAAAGACAATGTAATATTTCACATTGCCCTTAATAAGTTTTCTTTAATTATTGGCTGTTCTGGGAATTTTATAGAAGGGTTATTATTAGGAATGTTAGAGATGACTAACGGATGCTATTTAATATCCTCTAGTAATTCAAATCTGTATGTAAAACTTCCAGTTTTGAGTTTTTTAATTGCTTTTAGTGGTTTGTCTATAATTTCTCAAGTTTATAGCTATACCTATAAATATGATGTCTCAATAAAAAAATACATTGCTCGAAAGTTTATTCAAGGCATAATTTCCTCAATTTTAACGCTGATTCTATATTGTATTTTTCTACATACTACATCGGTTTTTACTTTTAATAATGTAAGTATATATAAAGTTAGTAATTTATATTTTTTAATATTAATCATTTTATTTATCCCGATATTACTTATAAATATAGTTAAACTATTTCATACTTCTTAGCTCTTTTACATTATCTCTTATTGAAGTTGTGGTATCCGTAACTTCTCCTTGTAGAGATATTAAAAAATCTTGAACATCGCCCTTAATCTTATGAAGCATTTTCTGACCTTTTAATTCAATCTCTTTATCTAATTGGGATAATATTTCATCCGCATAATCTTTAGCCCCAAGCCTCATAATTTTAGCATCTCTCTGAGCTGATGCTATAATTTCTTCAGCTCGAGTTTGTGCTTCTTTAACTAAGTCTTGCTTTTCAACTCTTCTTCTTATTTTATCAATGGTCTCTTCTTCAAAAATTTCAGCTTGTTTTTTTGAATCAACAAGAATTCTTTCTTTTTCATCACAAATCCACTGAGCCTTTTTAAACTCATCTGGCAAATGACTCATAATTTGATCAATTATATCTAATATTTCTCTTTTATTTACAACCACCTTACCTGTAACAGGTATTTTAGAAGAACTTTCAACAATTTCTTGAAGGTATTCTAAAAGTTTTATAACATCCATATTTCCCCCCTATTTAGAATTAATTTTCCTAATAATATCTGGAATAATTTCCTCAGGTACTAATTCTTCAATACATCCTCCAAGCATTGCAACCTGTTTAACTGAAGAGGAACTTATATAGCTATATTCTGTCTTTGTCATCATGAACACAGTTTCCTTACTTGGATCCAATTTGTTATTCATTGATGCCATTTGAAACTCATATTCAAAATCTAAAACACTTCTGAGTCCCTTCACAATGACACTAGCACCCTCTTGATTCATTAGTTGAACAAGTAAACCACTAAACTTCTTCACGCGTACATTGGGTAAATTTTTAACTACATTTTTTATTTGTTCTATTCTCTCATCTACAGAGAAGAGACATTTTTTCTCAGGGTTAACAAGCACTCCTACGATTAATTCATCATAAACTCTAGACGCCCTCTTAATAATATCCAAATGTCCGTTAGTTATTGGATCAAAACTTCCAGGGCAAATTGCTTTTTTCATCTTATTCCTCCACGTTTTCCTCTGAGGTAGGTAACAATTATAAATTGTTACCCTCATGTATTTTCTTAAGGAACTAATAATTCTTAACTATTAGTTCCTTATATTTGTAAAGCAATACAGTAGTATTACCATATTTTCTTAAATCGGAAAGCTGAATAATAGAATTTCCTTCATATATTTCTTCTGAAGAATCTATTTTACAAACAATCAACCCATCTTCCCTTAAAAGGCTATTTGATGCAATAATCTCAATAGCAGGTGGAATCATGTCTTTAGCATATGGTGGATCTATAAAAATCAAATCAAACACAATCTTTTCATCTGCAAATTGTTGCATGTATTTATATGTGTCACCTTTTAAGCACTTGCATTTATCGTTAAACTTTAAATTATCTACATTCTTTTGTAACATATCAAATGTAGTATCACCCATATCAATTAGATAACATTTCTCAGCTCCCCTACTTGCGGCCTCTAGACCTAAGCTACCAGTACCTGAAAACATATCCACGACTACAGCATTTCGTGTTCTATCCTGGATTATATTAAATATAGCTTCTTTTATTCTATCTAATGTGGGCCTCGTTCCCATCCCTACAGGGGACAACAATTTTCTTCCTCTTGCACTTCCTGAAATAATTCTCATATGTTTATTCCTCCATTTAAGCCAGTTTCGATAATATTTTAACATATATATATAATTTATACAAAGAAATTTTTTCTTTAGTTAAAACAAATGTAGTTAGAACTTTGCTCGATTTTTTCTATTATTGCATCCTTTATTTTAACGTCTTCAACATTACTACTTTGCATTAACTTTTTTGCTTCACTATTTGCAAGTTTTAAAATATCTATATCTTCAATTAAATCTGATAAAATCAACCCTGATTCACCATGCTGCTTGATGCCAAATAATTCTCCTGCGCCTCTATTTTTTAAATCTTCTTCAGCAATAAAAAAACCGTCATTACTTTTTATAAGTATTTCTAATCTTCTTTTCACTATATTATTTGTAATATTCGCCAGTAGTATACAATATGACTTATGCTTTCCTCTTCCTACTCGTCCCCTAAGTTGATGGAGTTGTGCAAGTCCAAATCTTTCTGAGTTTTCAATTATCATAACTGTAGCGTTTGGTACATTTACTCCAACCTCAATTACTGTAGTTGCAATCAGCGCTTTAATTTCTCCAAGTTTAAATTTATCCATGATTTCATTTTTTTGTTTACTTGGCATTTTACCATATATCATCCCTATTTCTATAGAGTCAAAATATTCTTCTTTTAATTTTTCGTAAAGCTTCTCGACTGAACTTAACTTCATCTCTTCATTTTCTTCCACCAATGGACAAACTATGTAAACTTGCCTCCCCATATTAATCTCGTTTAAAGCAAATTCATACACCTTTTTACTATAGGACATACTTTCATAGCTTGTATCAATTTTCTGCCTGCCTGGAGGTAATTCATCTATAATAGATACGTCTAAATCACCATATAAATATAAAGAGAGTGTCCGGGGAATAGGGGTAGCTGTCATTACAAGAATATCAATGTTTTTACCTTTATTAGAAAATCTATTTCTTTGTGATACTCCAAAACGATGCTGCTCATCAGTAACAATCATTCCTAAGTTTTTAAACTCTACATCATCTTCAATAAGTGCATGAGTTCCAACAATAATATCAATGGTTCCATCTTTTAACTCCTGTTTAATTAATTGTTTATTTTTTGCTGTAACACTTCCGCTTAGTAGTTGTATTTTTAGTGAAAATTTTTTTAATACATTTTGAATTTCTTCATAATGTTGCTTTGCTAAGATTTCAGTTGGTGCCATCATAGATGCCTGATACCCATTTTTGACAACATTAAACATAGTAATTATAGCCACTATAGTTTTACCACTTCCAACATCTCCCTGCACCATTCGATTCATTCCTATATCCTTCTTTTGATCTATTAGAATTTCTCTTACAACTTTACTTTGTGCCTTAGTAAGCTGAAATGGAAGTTGCTCCTTTAAGATTATAAGCTCTGGTGCTATTTTAAATTGAATACCATCATTATGATATTTTATAAACTCTTTTAGCATTAATATTTTTAATGAATAAGTGAATAATTCTTGAAATTTAAGCCTTCTCTTTGATTTATTAAGGAGTTCTAAGCTTTTAGGGCTATGTATATTTCGAGCAGCATTATCTAAAGAACAAAAATCATATTTTTCCACAAGCCATTTAGGCAAATTCTCCGTTATTTCAATATCACATAATACGTCAGATATAATTTTATTAAAAAAATTATTTGTAACATTATTTTTAAGTGGATACTTGGCAATAATGTTATTTGTAGCCATAGACGTATTTTTTACTATCTTAGGATTCATAATTGTGATTTCTTCCCTGAATTTATTAACTTTGCCTGTGATAATATATTTATTTGAAATTTTAAAACTATTTTTTGCATAGGTTTGATTAAACCATTTACCTTTGAATCTATTATCCCCTTGGCAAAAAACTATGGTAGAAAGAGTTTTATTATTTTTTAACCTAACATCTTTTAATATATTTAGCACAGTACACTCTACAATGAGTTTTTCACTTTCCGCGCATTTCAGAATGCTTTTATTCGCAGATACATTCTCATAATCTCGTGGAAAATATAATATCAGATCTAATACGTTAAAAATTCCACACTTATTCAAATTTTCTGCCATTTTAGGTCCAACACCCTTTATGTATTTTATATCGCTATGAATATCCACCTATACCACTCCAAAAATAAGATTTTAACGACATTTCAGAAGGAAAGACTCCCACTTCTATAAGTGGGAGTCGCATACCCTAACAAATAGCAAACTTCAGTGGGGGGAATAACAATTGAGAATTGTTATCTACTCCAGAGGTTTACAAAGGGGTAACTCTCCTTTTGAAGTCGTCAATGCATCTTCTGCGAAGATGTTGCAGCTCCGCAGGAGATGATTTAATATTAGTTTTGTTCGTTACTAATCTTTAAGGTACATTAAATACCTAAGAAAAAAAGCCCTAAGGCTTTTATTCAACTGACGCAATAAAATAATAAAGTGGTTGTTTTCCATTATAATGTTGAATATCTAAATTCGGATATTTGTGTTCTAGGGCAGAAATAAATTCTTCCACTTCGCTTATTATACAGTCTTCACCATAGAAAATTGTAATAAGCTCACTATCCTCTGTAACCATACTGTCTATAGTATCTTCGCAAACTTTATAAATATCTGTTCCAACTTCTTTAATTTTTTGCTCAATTAAACCTAGAATATTCCCTTCTTTTATTAGATTACCATCAGATTCAGTGTCTTTAACTGCATATGTTACAGAAGCTGTTGCAACATTTTTTATTGCTTCTTTTAATATATTTTCATTTTCTTCTACACTAACTTCTGGATTAAACATTGTTACAGCAGTTATTCCTTGTGGGATAGTTTTCGACGGAATAACAATTACATTTTTATCTGACAGTTCGACCGCTTGCAGCGCTGCCATAAGTATATTCTTATTATTAGGTAATACAAATACATTTTCCGCATTAACTTTATTAATACTCTCTAATATATCTTGTGTACTTGGATTCATGGTTTGGCCGCCTTCTATTACAACGTCCACACCTAAATCCTCAAAAATATTCTTAATTCCTTCTCCAAGCGCAACAGATATAAATCCATATTTTTTATTCTCAATAATGTTTTCTTTCACTGGTCCTTCAACTTTCTCATCCGCAATGCCTAATAAATTTCTATGTTGTTCTCTCATATTTTCAATTTTCACCTTAGACAGTTCCCCTAGTGTTACTGCTTTTGAAAGCACTACTCCTGGATCATTTGTGTGTATATGGATTTTAACAAATTCATCTTGCGAAACCACAACCATTGAGTCTCCAAACTTTTCTAAATATCTCTTTAATTCATTAGCATCAACATTTTCAGCGATAACTAACAATTCAGTACAGTATCCAAACTTTATGTCTACAGGCATATCTAAAGCTGCAGGTGTTTTTGTTTGTGATTTTGTACTTTTCTTTTCCGATTTGTTAATTAGAGATTCCATATTATTACTTAGAGCTTCATGCATTCCTTTAAACAATATTAAAAGTCCCATTCCACCTGCATCAACTACTTTTGCTTGTTTTAATGCTGGAAGCATATCTGGAGTTTTATCTAGCATAATTTCACTACACTTGCAAACTTCTTGCATGAGCGCAACTACTTCAGTTGCTCCGCTATTAACTGCACTTTCACCCGCAGCTTTAATAATAGTTAAAATCGTACCTTCAGTGGGTCTCATAACCGCCTTATACGCAAAATGGGCACCTTCTAAAATGCTTTTAGCCAATTCTTCAGAAGTAGCTTCGTCTACGCCTTCTAGCCCTTTTGCAATGCCTCTAAATATTTGTGATAATATAACACCTGAATTACCCCTTGCGCCCATCAGCGCGCCCCTAGCTAGTTTTTGAGATATCTCAGCAATAGACTTAGTTGACATACTTTCAATTTCTTGCACTGCGGCTTTAAAAGTCATTGACATATTAGTACCTGTATCTCCATCCGGAACAGGAAATACATTTAATGAATTTACATATTCTTTTTCTTCTTCTAACCTATTAGATGCATTTATTACCATATTACGAAAATTTTGTCCGTTAATTTTTAAGTATTCCATTGCTACCTCCCTAGACCCTTACACCTTGGACGTTTACGGTTATTGCTGCAACTTTCAGTCCTGTATAATTTTCAACATTATATCTTGTTTTTTGAATTATATTATTTGCTATTACAGATATTTTCGTGCCATATTCAACTATTATAAATAATTCAATAAATAGTTGGTTTTCCTTAGAATTAATTTTAACTCCTTTATTTAAAGCGTCGCTCTTAATCAATTGCCAAAATCCATCCTTGGCATCTTTGAGTGCCATCCCAACAACTCCATAACACTCTGTTGTAGAAATACCAACTATGTTTGCTAACGCTTCCTCTGAATAATATATATTACCATTCTCTCTTGCAATGTTACCTTTCATTTTAATTCCTCCTTATACCGCTATATAGATTATTTTATAGTATAATACTAATTTATTCAACAAAATTAATTTTATAATTGCTTTAGTTACGAATAATTTCTTATTTAACTTGCAAGAGTAGTAATATTCATGTTACAATTATGCGTGTTTCAATTGAGAAGATTTTTTTCTTCGTAGTCAAGGAGGTGTTTTCATTGTCAAGAAAATGCGAAATATGCAATAAAGGTGTAATTTCAGGTAGCCAATATAGTCACTCACACCGTGAATCAAAAAGAAAATGGGCTCCAAATATTCAAAAAGTTAAAGCTATAGTTAGCGGAACGCCTAAATCTATACATGTATGTACTAGATGTCTTCGTTCAGGTAAAGTCCAACGTGCTATATAATTAAAAAATAAAAATGCAGCTTTTAAAGCTGCATTTTTTATTTAAATCCAGCTTTAAAAGCTACATCGCTTATTTAAATCCAGCTTTAAAAGCTGTTTTTTTTAAACCCACCTCTAAAAACTGATTTTTTTTGTAATAACTGAGTTTTTCTATGTTATTTTTTTAAAAAAAATCTAATTATTCGAGATATAAATCTCGGTAACTTAATAGCCATAATTTTCATCTCTCTTACCTCCCAAACATGAAATCCGTAAAATTTCTTCTAACTTTCACTATCTATCTGAACCTCACTAACAATGATGGTTATGATCCATTATAGTAAAGCCATAATAAACAATTCCTCCTCCTACAACAATTATCCACCACCAAAATGGGACTATTACTACTGTTATGATTCCTATGCCTAAACATGCAATGATTACTCCAAGCTGCTTTTCTAAACACTTATAAAACCTTTTCGTAAGTTAATCCCCTCTCAAAGTATTCCAATATTATTATATGAATTACTTTCAATAATATTGCCAAAAATAAAAAATAAAAAAGTATATATTACTATTAATGCATTCACTTCGCTAATAACTACTAATTTTATTTTTAATTAATCTGTTAAAAACATAAACTCGATTTCTACTCAACCATATGTTTTCCTTAACGCATCTTAATTAAAAATAAAATAAGAAGTTCTAAAGCTCGCTTCAATGCATTATACGTAATATATACTTTTTTTGCGCATAAAAATATTTATTAATTGAAGTATTAATCTGATGATAATATTATCATCAGCGTTCCAGATTTAAATTTAAGCTGAACCTGAGGTCCTGCAAACTCATTTGAAATAGTTATACTCTGTCCAATTTTCAAATTGTAATTATTTAAAGGATATTTTGCGCCTTTAATAGTTAATCCTATTATTTCATCGCCATAAGATTGTACCGAGAATATATCGCCTACGGTGCCACTTAATGAAGTCCCGGCATCAATCAACCTAATATTATTGTTTTCATCCTTAATGCATGCACTAACGCCATTTTCTAAGCAACTTTTTAGCATTCCAATATTTCCAAGCAGATGATCAACTCTACTTCCAGTGCACCCCAATAATACTATTTCATTTGGTTTCATTTTCAAAGCCTTTTTAACTGCAATTTCAGTATCAGTAAAATCTTTTTCTGTAGGATAAATATCTATTATAGAATTATTTTTTTTAAAATAATCCAAGGCCTCTTTATCAATAGAATCAAAATCTCCTACAAGTAAGTGAGGATTTATATTATAGTCATATAGGCAATTGGCACCACTATCTGCTCCAATTAAAAATGCATCCTCAGTAATTTCATTCATGAGTAATTGTTGTGATGGTGGATTTCCTCCTGAGATTATTATGACTTTCATGTTAAATACCTAATCTTAATGCTTTTATGTTTTTCTCAATTTCATCATTCTTAAATACTGCCGACCCAGCCACAACAACATTAGCACCACTATTAACAACTTCTTGAATATTACCTACATCAATGCCACCATCTACTTGAATCATAATGTCTTTATTATAAATATCTGCAAGATCTCTAACTTCTTTAATTTTATCCGAGCAGTATTCAATATACTTTTGCCCACCAAATCCAGGGTTTACTGACATAATAAGTACCATATCAAGATTACTCATTAAATGTTTTATGCATTCTACAGGTGTAGCAGGATTTAATGCAACACCCGCTTTAATCCCAAAACTTTTTATGTAATTAATAGTTCTATCAATATGCCTATCGGTTTCATAATGGACAGTTATAATGTCAGCTCCCGAATTTACAAAGTCTTCTACATATCTAGACGGTTCTTCTATCATAAGATGCACATCAAATGGTAATTTTGTTAGTTTTCTAATGCTCTTAATAACTGGAATACCGAAAGAAATGTTAGGTACAAACATACCATCCATTACATCAATATGAATCATATCAGCACCGCACGCTTCTAGCTGCTTAATATGTTCCCCTAGCCTTGAAAAATCCGCTGACAATATAGATGGTGATATTTTTATCATTTTTTATTCCCCCTAGCAATAATTTCTTCTAATGTCTTTATATAAAATTTATATCTATCCCTGTAAATTTCATTATCTTCTACAGCTTGCTTAACTCTACAGTTAGGTTCTTTATAATGCATGCAATTAGAAAACCTACATTCACATCTATGTTTTTCAAATTCCGGGAAACAATCTTGTAATTGTTCTTTCTCAATGAAATCTAAACTTAAGGCTGAAAATCCTGGAGTATCTAACAAAAATCCTTCTTCATATTCAATAAGTTCACTGTGCCTTGTAGTGTGCTTACCCTTTTGCGATTTTTTACTTATATCTCCAGTTTTCATAGCTTCTCTTCCAAGTATACTATTAAGTATAGTTGACTTTCCAACTCCAGACGGTCCACAAAAAACGGTAATGTTATCTTTTATTCTAGTCTTAAGTTCAGAAAGTCCATCACCCTCTTTTGCTTTTAAAAATACTATGTCACATCCTACGCTTTTTAATTCTTTTATAAGGCCCTCATCAACTTGCTCAACTAAATCCAACTTATTTAAACAAAGAACTATCTTTAACTTGTAATGTTCACAAAGCACTAGAAATTTATTGAGCAAATCCATATTTAAGTCAGGTTGTTTAAAGGCAAAAACTACAAAAGCTTGAGTAACATTAGCAACCACTGGACGTATCATCTCAGTCTCTCTTGGAAAAATCTTTTCAATTACACCTTTGCTCTCATCTGTCTCAAGCATTATTTCCACTTTATCACCAATAACAGGGGAAAGCCCAGTATACCTGAACTTCCCTCTTGCCTTACATTCTATGACTTTGTCTTGAACTTTTACAAAGTATAGCCCGCCTACACCTTTTATGATTACTCCTTGCATATATCCCTCACCATTTACCTTCTATTTAATATTTTTGAATATATTTCATATATCTTGTAATTACTTATTCTTATTGAGGAGTCGCTGGGGGTGTTTCAGTTGTTGCTGGGGGTGTTTCAGTTGTTGCTGGAGGTGTTTCAGGAGTTACTGGAACTTCCGCAGCCTTAGATGTTAAAGTTATAGTATCCCCAACATTTGCCTTAGTCCCTGGCTCCTTGTCTTGCGACTCAATGATATCTTCATCATTACCAGAAACTACTATGTTTATATTCGATTGTGCAGCTGACTCACGTGCTGCTTTAACAGTTTTCCCCTTAAAGTCTGGAACATCAAATTGTTCTTTTTTAGGTTCTTCATACTTGTAATAATTAACTCCTACAGAATTACCTTCCGTAACTTCCGTATTTGCAGCAATACTTTGATTGAATATTTTACCATCAAGTGACTTATCATGAGTTACCACCGGGTGTCGCTCACCTAATTTTAAATTTGCATTTTGCAATACTCTCTCTGCATCATTTAAAGATACGTCATTTAGATTTGGAACCTTTGTTAATTTAATCTCTACACCCTTACTTATTACTAAATCTACTTTATCGCCTTTTTGAACTAAACTACCCGGATCTGGGTTTTGGCTTATTACTAAACCACTAGCAATGGAATCATTGAATTCAGATGTTACATTTCCTAGCACCAATCCATTTTGTTCAATAATAGCAGTAGCCGAAGCTTTATCAGTCCCCTTGACAGAAGGAATTTTGAAACTTGCAGGCCCTTTACTCACCGTAACTCTTACTTCACCCTTAGCCTTTAATTCTGTTCCCTCATCAGGAAAACATAACAGTACCTCGCCTTCGGGTTTTTCGCTATTTTCTTCTCCAGCCACTACAAAATTCAAGCCTTTTTCTACAACTAATTTTTCTGCCTCTACCTTATCTAAGCCAATAATTTTAGGCACCAATATCTTATCTGCCACATTAACTTGCTTGTCAGTAAGATAGTTCTTTAATGTGACTCCCGCAACACTACCTAAAACAATCAATAAAATTATTGCAACAAAAGCCATTATTATCGTTTTATTTTTTTTGTTATTTTTAGACTTCGGTTTTTTAATTACTTGTTCTTTTTCTACTACTTCTTCTTTTTCTTCTTCATGATCATCTTCTTTTTCATAGTCATCTACATTTACAGCTGCCATAACCCTAGTGTATTCATTTTCCATGCTATTTGTTGCGATAGTATATGAACTATTCTTTTGTATTCTCTGCAGATCTAAAAACATCTCATTCGCAGTTTGATACCTCTTTATAGGTTCTTTTTCTATAGCCTTTAATATTAATTTGTTCAAATTTTCAGGAACATTACCATTTATTTTCTTAGGTGGCACAACTTGTTCCTGTATATGTTTTAATGCTACTGATACAGGACTTTCTGCATCATAAGGTACTTGCCCTGTAGACATCTCATAAAGAACTATTCCAAAAGAATAAATATCTGTTCTACAATCTACAAAACTTGCTTTAGCTTGTTCAGGTGAAAAATAATGAGCTGATCCCATCACTGTGCTGGTATTAGTTATAGTTACAGAACTAGCAGCTTTTGCTATACCGAAATCTGTAACTTTAACCGTTCCATCTTCAGTCACTAAAATATTATGAGGTTTTATATCTCTATGTATAATGTTATTCTTATGAGCACACTCAAGTGCTTTTGCAATTTGCATTCCATAGTCTATTATTTGATCATAATTCATACTACCATTTTCAAGTATAATTTCCTTTAAAGTCTTTCCTTTTATATATTCCATTACAATGTAGTTAATATCTCGCTCTTGTCCAACATCATAAATATTAACTATATTATTTGATGAGAGACTAGCTACGGATGAAGCCTCTTTTTTAAATTTATCCATAAAATCTATATTATTTGAAAATTCTTCTTTTAATATTTTTACAGCAACATAACGATTGAGCAAACGACATTTAGCTTTATAAACTATCGCCATTCCACCCTCTCCAATTTTTTCAAGGAGTTCATATCTACTCCCTAATATGGTTCCTATCATCTCTGCACTCTCCTTCAAATACGATAACCGATATGTTATCGCGTCCACCCTTAGATTTACTTAAATCCACCAACATTTTACAGCTAGAAATATTGTCATTTTCATTTTTAATAATAATATCATACATTTCAGAATAAGTCACATCGTTAGTAAGGCCATCTGTGCATAAAATACATTTGAATATATTGGTCAAATTAACATCAAATAAATCAACTTCTACTAACTCATTTGTTCCAAGTGCCCTTGTAATAATATTTTTATTCGGATGAGTTCTAGCTTTTTCTTCAGTTATAGTACCATTATCTAAAAGCTGTTGTACCAAAGAATGATCTCTTGTAATTTTTAATAATTTTTTGTTATTATCAATAATATAACAACTACTGTCACCTACATTTGCAACAACCATTTCATTTTGTTTTTTAAAGCAGATTGTTATAGTTGTCCCCATCCCTTTAAGCGAATCATTACCACTTGCCATGTCATAAATTTTCTTGTTTGCAGATTTTATTCCTTCAGAAAGCACTTCTTTGAGATCTAAACCATGATGATTCTTCTTTATATATTCTATTATAACCTTAATAGCTAGCTGACTTGCAACTTCTCCTGCATTATGACCACCCATACCATCTGCTATAGCATAAATACCAAAATTAGTATCTTCAAAATAGCCTACCGAGTCTTCATTTGTTTTTCTAACATTTCCAACATCAGATAAAACCCCAAGCATTTTTACACCCCCTCATTTAAGTTTTCACTTTTAATATAGCTTCTCCGAAGTTGACCACAAGCCGCATTAATATCCAGGCCCATTTCGCGCCTTATTGTTGTCTGGATATTATTAGTTTCAAGTACCCTCTTAAACTCAGCAACGTCATCATTTGAAGACCTTTTTAATTCATTCTCTTCTATTTCATTAACTGGAATTAAATTAACATGGCATAACATATCCTTTAACAATACACTTAATTTTTCTGCATCTTGCGTGCTATCATTAAGACCCTTTACAAGAGCATATTCAAAAGTTATGCGTCTATTAGTCTTATTTATATAGTATTTAGATGCATCAATAATTTCTGCAATAGAATACTTATTTGCAATTGGCATACTCTTCATTCTAATCTCATCCGTAGATGCGTGAAGTGAAATAGCCAGTGTCGTTTGCAAGTTAATATCAGCAAACTCTTTAATCTTTGGTACGATACCACAGGTAGAAATAGTTATATGTCTTTGACCAATATTTAACCCATTTTCTGAATTCACAATTTCAAGAAATTTTATTACATTATGAAAATTATCAAATGGCTCCCCACTTCCCATTAATACAACATTAGAAATTCGCTCATTAATTAGATGCTGTGATTTCATTATTTGAGCTAGCATTTCCCCTGGAGTTAGATTTCTAATCATTCCTCCAATGGTAGATGCGCAAAATTTACATCCCATCCTACATCCAACTTGAGTCGATATGCATATAGAGTTCCCATGTTTATATTTCATAACAACGCATTCAATTAAATTACCATCGTTTAAAGCGAAAAGATATTTTCTTGTATCATTTTGTTTTGAAGTATATTCCTCTACGAGCTCAGGTATTCCTATGTAAAAATTATTTTTTAACTTTTCTTTTATACTGAGCGGAATATTATTCATATTTTCGAATTCCCATATTCCCTTATAAATCCAGTCTAATACTTGCTTAGCTCTAAATTCACTTTCCCCATTACTTTTCATCCATTGCTTTAACTCTACTAAATTCATATCTAATATATTTATCATTTTATACACCTACTATGATTTTATAATTTTGGCTATGAAAAATCCATCCATGTATTCATTCGGTAATATAGTAACATACCCTTTATCACTATAGTTTATATTATCAAATTCACCGTAAAATACTGGTTCAATCTTAAATTCTGAATGAGACTCTAGGAACCATTCAATATTGCTTTCATTTTCTTCCTTATTAAGGGTACATGTTGAATATACAAGTACTCCACCTTTTTTTATGTATTTTGAAGCATTCTCCATTATTTTTCTTTGTGTGTGAATTATATTTTCTATGTCTTTTATATGTTTACTCCACTTTATCTCAGGTTTTTTTCTAATAATTCCAAGACCAGAGCAAGGTACATCAATAAGTACCCTATCTGCAGATTGAAGTAAACTTGGATCATAAATTGTAGCGTCCATAACATCACAAGTTGTATTTACAATTCCTATTCTATTTAAATTTTGTTTTATTAATGATAACTTATTTTCATGTAAATCAAATGCAAAAATATGTCCTGTATTTTTCATAATTTCTGCAATGTGTGTTGTCTTTCCACCTGGTGCACTACAAAGATCTAATACTTCTAGATTTGGCAAAAGGTCCATAGAAAGAGCTGTAAGCATTGCGCTTTCATCCTGGACTGTTATACTTCCTTCATTAAATAAAAGGTTATTCTCTATATTTTTCCCTTTAATAATTCGTATTGCCTCAGAACACGCATAGCCTTTTTCTATATTATACCCATTTTCTATAAGTTTTTCCCATATTTCCTCATAAGTTAATTTCAGAGTATTAACTCTAACTGTAACATCAGGTTTTTGATTTAAGCCACTTAGAATTTTCTCAGCGCTTTCAATCCCATATTGCTTTATAAAGAGTTTAACTAAAGCCTTAGTGAAGGAATACTCAAAGCATAATCTTTCAATATCATTTTTTTCATTATAATACACCGCGGTGTCGCCCCTTAGATAGTTTCTAAGTACTCCATTAACAAATTGTGCCGCTCCTACATTACTCATCTTTTTTGTTAAGTTTACAGCCTCATTAACCACAGCAAAACTTGGTATTTTATCCAAAAACCTAATTTGATATATTGATATTCTTAATATGTTTAAAACAAAACTATCTACCTTTTCAAAGCCTTTTTTTAAAAAACTGCTCAATATTTTATCTATTGTGTATTTATATTTTAAAGTACCGTAAACTATTTCTGTAACTAACGCTTTATCCTTATCATTTAAATCGGATTTATTAAGTTCCAGACCTAAAACTATATTAGAATAAGCGTTTTCATTTATTACTTTTTCTATAACTACAATTGCTACTAACCTACTATTGTTCATGTTATTACCTCAATTTTCTATTTGATTTTATCTATCGCGACTTAAAAGAACAAGACGTATAAGCTGAGAAACTGCCATAAGTGTTGCAGCCACATATGTCATAGCGGCTGCACTTAATACTGCTTTAGCTCCTTTTATTTCATCTCCATAAAGTATACTTTTGGATTCTAAAATTGTAAGTGCTCTACTAGATGCATTAAATTCAACTGGCAAGGTAATTAACTGGAATACTACCACTGCTGAAAATAATATAATTCCAATATTTACTAGAGAAGGTACACTTAAAATTATTCCTATTAAAAATAGTAACCAGGATGCATTAGAACTAAATTTAACTGCTGGCACTATAGCGTTCCTTATTTTTAAAGGCGCATATTTTTCTTTGTCTTGAAGCGCATGCCCAGTTTCATGAGCCGCAACCCCTATAGCTGCAACTGTTGTCCCATTATAAACCTCCTTGGAGAGCCTCATAACTCGTTTAGAAGGGTCGTAATGGTCAGTAAGCTTTCCACCTACTATTTCCACTGGTATATCAAAAAGCCCTCCATCATCAAGTAGCATTCTAGCTACCTTCTCCCCTGTATATCCATTTGCACTATTTACCTTTGAGTATTTACTAAATGAAGACTTAATTTTAAGTTGTGCTAAGCCTGATATAATTATAGCTGGCAATAATACAACCATAGTATTATCCTAAAAAAGCATATTATTTCACCCCTTCTTATTTCAAAATCGAACCTTCATTTATCTTATTTCCTATTATATAATCCCTTACTTTTAAAGGCTTCTTACCCGGAAATTGTATCTCTTCAATAAGTAAAACACCACTACCAGTCGCTACCTTTAATCCTTCTTTTGAAACCTCTATAATACTTCCAATCATTTTATTTGATTGTTCGTTTATTACTTTTGACTTATATATTTTCATTACTGTATTCTCATAATGAGTATATGCAATTGGCCATGGATTTAATCCTCTTATAAAATTATGAATATTAACATTACTACATTCCCAATTTATCTTTGCCATTTCTTTGCCTAACTTAGAAGCATATGAACTAAATTCATTTTCCTGTTTAACTGGCTCTATTTCGTTACTTACTATACCATTTATTGTTTTAACTAAAAGTTGTGCTCCGCTATTCATAAGAATATCGTGCAATTCTCCCGCAGACATAACACCTGGCAGTTCCATTTCCTCTGTTAAAAGTATATCACCTGTATCAAGACCAACATCCATAAGCATTGTTGTATTTCCACTTTTACTCTCACCATTAATAACACACCAATTTATAGGAGCCGCGCCTCTATATTTGGGTAATAAAGATGCATGTAGATTTATACATCCATATTTAGGAATACTAAGCACTTCCTTTGGAAGGATTTGTCCAAACGCTACTACTACAATAAAATCCGGTTTTAAGTTTTTAATCATTTCTATCATTTCTTCATTATTTCTGAGTCTTAAAGGCTGATATACCGGTATATTATAAGTCACAGCTAACTGTTTAACAGCGGACATTGCTAAATTTTTACCTCTTCCTTTTGGTCTATCAGGCTGAGTAAAAACAGCAGAAACTTCAAATTCATTTATAAGTTGCGAAAGGGATGGCACTGAAAATTCTGGCGTACCCATAAAAATTATCTTCATATTATTTTTCCTCACCCTCTATTGCTTTGTCTATAAATAATATCCCATCTAAATGATCAATTTCATGGCAGAGTGCTCTTGCAAGAAGACCTTCTCCATCTATTATTATCTCTTCTCCATTTTCACTTAATGCCTTCACTTTTACTGTTTCTGGCCTATCTACATTTTTTTGTACTCCTGGTATGCTTAAACAACCTTCATTGTCTATTTGTGAACCTTGTATTTCTACAATCTGTGGGTTAATAATTGCCATAGGTCCATTACCAACATCAATAACTACTATCCTCTTTAAAATGCCAACCTGCGGTGCAGCAAGCCCTACTCCCTTAGACTTATACATAGTTTCTTTCATATCTTTAACTAATAATAGAATCCTAGGGTTAATTTCATCTACCACTCTACTTTTTCTCCTTAATATGTCGTCGCCATAGGTTCTAATCGTTCTTATAGCCATACGAAAACCTCCTTGTCATTAATTATCACCAAAGGTGCTGTTAGATCATGTTACTTGGATTAATATCTATACTAACTCGTATACTAGTATAAACATTCTTAAGCAATTCATAAACCGATTTTTTTATTTCCTCTGCAATTGTTTGTTCAATATTTCCTTTAATTATAATTTGCCATCTATAGAAATTTTTAATTTTTGAAACTCCACAAGGGCATGGACCTAGCAATGTAATTTTATCATTGTTTTTAATCTTATATTTTAAATTTTCACCAACATTTTGTGTACTTTTTATTAACAAATTTTCATCCTCAGAACTCATAGTTATGACTAGAATACTTGTAAAAGGTGGATAGTCCATAACTTTTCTCATCATGATTTCATTTTTATAGAAACTATCATAGTCATTCTCCGCTGCATACTGTATGGTCAAATTGTCAGCATTATATGTTTGGATAACTACCTTGCCTTCTTTCTTACCTCTACCTGCTCTTCCTGAGACTTGAGTAAGTAGTTGAAACGTCCGCTCAAAAGCCCTGAAATCCGGTAAATTCAATGATAAATCCGCAGCTATTACTCCTACTAAAGTAACATTTTTAAAATCTAATCCTTTAGCAACCATCTGAGTTCCAATTAAAATATCTGCCTGTTTATTTTTAAAGGTATTATATATATATTCATAAGAATTTTTTTTCCGAGTTGTGTCAAAATCCATTCTTAGAGTTTTTGCACTTGGAAAAATCCTATTAATTTCTTGCTCAATTTTTTCTGTTCCAACTCCAAAATATTTAACATAACTACTTCCACAATTAGGACATGTTTTACTTATTTTTTCTTTTTCTCCACAATAATGGCAAGTTAGGTATTCACTTGAATTATGGTAGGTTAATGATATATCACATTTTTTGCATTTGAAAACATAACCACATTTCCTACAGGATACGAAGGTCGAAAAACCTCTTCTATTTAAAAACAAAATCACCTGCTCGTTTCTGCTTAGAGATTCAATAATACCCTCATGCAGTGGCTTACTAAATATTGAACGATTGTTATTCATTAACTCTTCGCGCATGTCAACGATTTCTACTTTTGGCATGGCAGCACCATCTGCCCTCTCATTAATAGTAATTAATTCTAATTCCTTTATGGTAGACCTATAATAACTTTCAATAGATGGAGTAGCTGACCCCAATATTAATTTGCAATTTTCTAGTTCACATTTCATATAAGCTATTTCACGAGCATCAAATTTTGGATTACTGTCGGATTTATAACTCGCTTCATGTTCCTCATCTATAACAATTAATCCTAAGTTTTCAAAAGGTAAAAATATAGCTGACCTTGCCCCAATAGCAATTTTAACATTTCCGAGCTTTACTCTCATCCATTCGTCATATCTCTCACCATCTGATAGCCTACTATGAAAAACTGCTATATCACGTCCAAATCTACCTTTGAACCTTTCAACCATTTGTGGGGTTAACGATATTTCTGGTATAAGTATTATAGACTGCTTATTCTCTTTTAACATATAACTAACTAAATTCATGTATATCTCAGTCTTTCCACTACCTGTAACTCCATGTATCAAGAATTTTTTCGCCTTAGAATTTATTATAAACTCAACTGACTGCTGTTGTCTTTCATTTAGTGTTTTTTCTTCATACCTAGAATAGTTTTTTTCGCTATACCTATTAATTATAACCTCTTGCGTGGTTAAGAATCCATGCTTAATCATTGTATTTATTGATGACAGTGATTTATTAAAATTTTTACTGAACTCAGTCTTATTATATTTCATATTATTTAATTGTATTATCTCATAAATATTTTTGTAAGGTTCATTTAAAAATTTGCCTTCTAGTTCCTTGCTCGCAGTTAATACTTGCATCGTCTTATTCTTTATACCTTTTGTTATACCTCTTGGAATAATAACTTTTATGCATTCCAAATATGTACAAAGGTATTTTTTTTTCATAATCTTTACAAGTTCAATATCAGTTATTTTAAGGAGTGGCATTTCATCACATATAGTTGTTATCTCCTTAATATTCTTCACATTCTCACATTGCTTATAAAGTTCCAATACAAAAGCGTCCACTGTCCTGTTTCCTCTACCAAATGGCACTTTAACTCTAAATCCTAAATGGACACTGCCTATTAATCTAATAGGTATTTTATATGTAAAAACCTTATCCACTTGAACCGAATCATTATTCACCACAACTCCAGCATACTGATACACTTAATCACCCTTTTAATTTTATGATTTTATATAACATAAAAAAGCGCATTAGCGCTTTTTATTTATTAAATCAAACAATTCCCTAGCAACTTCTTTTTTTGGCATTTTGTCTATTGTTATTGGACTATTGTCTTTGCTTAAAATAATCACTTTATTATCTTCAGTTCCAAACCCAATATCTGTTCCCGTTATATCATTGGCAATTATGTAATCTAAATTTTTTTTAAGAAGTTTTGATTGCGCATTTTGTAGCAAATCATTACTCTCAGCTGCAAAACCCACTAATACTTGATTCTTCTTAAGCGATCCTAATTCTTTTAAAATATCATTATCACGCACAAATTCTAAGTTTAATCCATTTCCACTTTTCTTAATTTTGCTACTACAGTATGTTTTAGGCTTAAAGTCAGATACAGCTGCTGCTTTTATAACTATATCACTATCGTAAAAATTATCTATTACAGCAGTTCTCATCTCTTCATTAGTATTAACCTTTATGGCATTTATACCAAAAGGTGTTTTTTCACCAGATGGTCCAGATACTAAAGTTACAACTGCCCCTCTATCTCTAGCTTCTCTCGCAATTGCATATCCCATTTTGCCTGTTGACCTATTTGTTATAAATCTTACAGGATCAATAGGCGCAATTGTAGGCCCAGCTGTAACTAAAACTTTAGTGCCTTTCATATCTTTTATAGGATACAACTTGCTCATGATTTCTTCAAAAATATCTTCAGTTTGTGCTAACTTTCCTTCTCCTATGTCCCCACAGGCGAGTCTTCCTGATGTTGGCGCAATAAAATCATATCCAAAAGCCTTAAGCTTTTGAATATTACCTTGCAGTATTGGATTATTGTACATATTGACATTCATTGCTGGAGCAAAAATCACTGGTGCCTTTGTTGCCATAATAGTAGTAGTTAACATATCATCTGCAATCCCATTTGCAACTTTACCAATTATATTGGACGTTGCTGGAATTACAGCAAATAGATCTGCTTTTTTAGCAAGAGATATATGTTGTAGTTCCCATGCTTTAGGCTCATCAAACATATCATGAATGACAATGTTCTGACTCATAGATTGAAAACTTAGAGGGGTTACAAACTCCGACGCCGCTTTAGTCATGATAACATGTACGCAAACATTTTCTTTTCTTAATCTACTAATAACATCTAAAGCCTTATATACTGCTATCCCACCTGTTACACCAATAACTACTGTCTTTTTGTTTTCCATACTATTTTATTCCTTCTTTTGTTGTCATCGCCACAATAGCTCCTTCATAAATTTCATGTATAGATATAGTAACTGGCTTTGTGGAATCTACCTGTACAAGTGGGCTTTGACCTTCTATTATTTGTCTTGCTCTTTTTGATGTTGCTACAACTAACGAATACCTATTATCTACTTTTTCTAATAAATTTACTATTGATGGGTTAATCATTGAATTATTCATTACTAATTTCCTCCTTTAGAAAATCTCCATTCATTCTATCGACTCTACATCTTTCTGCAATTACAATGCTTTGAATTTTTTCACAAGCATTATCTACAGTGTCATTTACAACTGCATAATCATATTTTGATACAAAACTAATTTCTTCATGCGCCGATGTAAATCTAGTAATTAAGGACTCTGGCGTTTCACTGCCCCTATTTGTAATTCTATTTTTCAATTCCTCCATAGACGGTGGAAGAATGAAAATAAATAAACCGCTTGGATAAGCCCTTTTCACCTTAAGTGCGCCTTGAATATCTATTTCTAGTATTACATCCCTACCGCCATCTAATATTTTTAGAACTTCAGATTTAGGAGTACCATAACAATTTCCATAAACCTCTGCGTATTCAAGAAAATCTTCTAATGCGATTTTTTCTAGGAATTTCTCTTTAGTTATGAAATAATAGTTTATTCCTTCTATTTCATCGCTTCTTGGGCTTCTTGTAGTCGCAGAGACCGAAATCCAAAAATTGTTTTTTTCGAGAAGCGCCTTGCATACAGTCCCTTTACCAGCACCAGAAGGGCCTGAAATAACAATTAGCTGTCCTTTACTCCTCATTATTCATCAACCTCGTCTAACCTTTCATCATCTTTAACAGATAACCTATGCGCAACAGTCTCAGGTTGAACAGCTGATAGAATAACATGATCACTATCAGTTATAATAACTGCTCTGGTTCTTCTTCCATAAGTGGCGTCAATTAGCATACCTCTATCTCTCGCTTCCTGAATTATTCTTTTAATTGGAGCCGATTCAGGACTAACTATGGCTACTAATCTGTTTGCTGAAACAATGTTCCCAAAACCTATGTTTATCAATTTTATACTCATCGTGTGCCTCCTGTTTATTCTATGTTTTGTATTTGTTCTCTAATTTTTTCTATTTCGCTTTTCATATTAATTACTGTATTTAAAATTTCTAAATCATTTGCTTTTGATGCTATAGTGTTAGTTTCTCTATTCATTTCTTGAATAATGAAATCAAGCTTTCTGCCAATTGGTTCGTCTAAAATTAAAGTTTCCTTCATTTGCTCTATATGACTATTTAATCTTACAATTTCTTCATCAATTCCAGCTTTGTCAGCAAAAATCGCAACTTCCATGGCAACTCTATTCTCATCAAACCCTACTTCTTTATGCAAAGCATTTAGTTTTTGAACTAGTTTTTCTTTATACTCACAAACAATAAACGGTGCTCTTTCCTTGACTTTTTCAACTAACCCATTGATTAAATCACATTTAATGATAACATCCGCTAATAATTTTTGGCCTTCTCTTTCTCTCATAAAAAGAAGAGCTTCAAGAGCTTTTTTTAGTGATTGTTCAATCTGATCAAAAGTTTCTGAACCCTCTTCTTCCTTTTGTTTAAGAGTTATTACCTCCGGCAATCTAGCTATTGTGTCAACTAGAATGTCGCCATCCAGATTATATTTATCTTTTAATGTTCGAAAGCAGTTTATATAGCTTTCAGCTAATTTTTCATTCAAATAAGCCTCAACATCTTCCTTATCATAATTCCCTTGAGTTACAAAAACATCAAGCTTTCCCCTTTTTACTTTTTCACCAATTATCTTCCGAATTTTATCCTCAAACGCTATTAATACTCTAGGCATTCTTATATTAGTTTCGAAATATCTATGATTGACACTTTTAATCTCTATGGTAAAGCTTTTACCATCTTTTTCACAACTTCCTCTTCCAAACCCAGTCATACTCCTAATCATAACAACGCATCCTTCCAATGTTCATTGTGAATCTTTATAATTATACATAAACTATCACCTAAGTTTCAAGCTAAAATTATAAGTTCTCACTTTATTACGATTTTCATATAAAAAAATACTTTTAAATTCTCACTTAAGTGATTCAATATTAACGAATTCAGAAGGGAATTTATACTTCTACTGAAGTTTTCTCTTTGTTATAGTATGTACCTCCCACTTATATAAGTAGGATATTTTCCTTCTGAAATGTTATCAAATTATAAATCGACTTATTTTAAAAACAGCTCATCCTTATATTAAAATATTTCCTATATAATTTATATTATACCAATAATAATATTAATCACCACATTTTTTTAGAGATTTTAAAGCTTTTTCAATAATAAGCTTATCTTTAGTCAATGCTATACGGAAATAATCGTATCCAAGTTTTCCAAATACATTTCCAGGCGTAACCACAATCCCATAATTCTCCAATAATTCTTCACAATACTCATTTGTTGTATAATTTTTAGGTGTTTTGCACCACAAATAAAAAGTGCCCTCTGCATCAAAAAAATCAACATTCTTTTGTAGCAAAACACTTTTAGCAACTTCACGTCTTTCATCATATATTTTTCTTGTATTATGAATATAATCACGTTCTAAATTAAGAGCAGCAATAGCAGCCTTTTGAATTGGAATAAATTGACCAGAGTCACAATTGCTTTTTATCTTTAAAAGAGAGTTTATTACCTTAGCATTACCTACAGCATACCCTATTCTATACCCTGTCATATTGTAAGTTTTAGATAAAGTTCCAAACTCTACGCATTTCCTTTTTAAATCATATTGCATAAGACTTATATTTTTTTTATTTACTTGAATTATTTCATTATATGCTGAATCATTGCATAAAACAATATTATTATCATAAGAAAACTTTATAATCCTCTTATAGAACTCAGAACCCGCTACTGCACCTGTTGGATTATTGGGATAATTTATAAAAATAAGCTTACATTTTTTAACAATTTCTTCGGGGATGACCTCAAGATTCATCATATATCCATTGTTTTGTGTTAGGGCTACAGTATATGGCACGCAACCCCAGAGTTTTGAACAAGTACTGTAAACAGGATATGCAGGCTCAGGCACTATTACACAATCCCCTATATCACATACAGCTGGTATTATATTGCTTATACCTTCTTTTGATCCTATAAGAATTATTACTTCATCCAAACTTAGACTTACGCTGTAAACCTGATTATAGTACCTTATAACTGCTTTTTTAAGTTCCATTAACCCATCGTAGGGAGGGTAATTATTATATCTATCATCCTTTAATCCCTCTATTAAGGCATCGGTAATTTTTGAATGAACTGTTAAATCTGGATCCCCTATACTAAGGTCAATAATTTTTTTCCCATTCAGCAAAGCTTCATTTTTTTTATCGTTAATCTTTTTAAAATGATATTCATAAACATTGGATAGTCTATTATTTATTTTCATAATATCACCCTTTATATATTTCTTTTATTATGTTATTCGGGCGGCACTAACCTTGTTACAGTTATTTTACTTATCCGCGTTAAATCACTGTCGAAGTTATTTATTATATTCAAAACTACAATATTAATGACTTCTAAATTTTCGTTAAAAAATATACTAAAGCACGATAAGTTATACTATCATGCTCTAGTATATTCATAATACACATATTATTACTGCTTTACAGATAATTTAACCAGTTACAATTAATTTGATAATAAACAATACTGCTAAGATATAAATTACAACTGAAACCTTCTTCTTTTTACTAGCATCCCTAGTAAATATATTGTTTACTAGGTTTAACACCGCATAAGAAAGAATACCTATAGTTAAACCATCTCCAATACTATAAGTCAAAGGCATTAATGCGATTGTTAGGAAAGCAGGAACTCCCTCTGTAAAATCACTGAAATCTATTTTAACTATATTCTCCATCATAAAGAATCCTACAATTATCAAAGCAGGTGCAGTTGCACATGATGGTATTGCAATGAACAAAGGTGAAAAGAACATTGCTATTAAAAATAATATTCCTGTTACAACGGAAGCGAGTCCAGTCCTAGCACCTTCTGCAACTCCCGCTGAGCTTTCTACAAAAGTGGTTACAGTTGATGTACCAAGAAAAGCTCCCACAGTAGTACCAACGGCATCTACTAGTAACGCACGTCCAGCATTTTTTACCTTACCATCTTTATCAAGCATTCCAACCTTTGAAGCAACTCCTACTAAAGTTCCTACAGTATCAAAAAAGTCAACAAATAAAAACGTTAAGACTATTGTCATAAATCCCAATATTCTAGTTGTATCAGTTAAGTATGAAAAATCTAGTTTACCTGCAATTGGTTTTATTGATTCAAATTTAAATATACCTTGTGGTGTACCTATTTTATAAGTTGCTGCAGCTTCTGGTAATATTATTGCAAATAACCAAGCCAATACTGTACTTGCAACTATTCCCCATAATATAGCCCCTTTAACTTTCTTTTTAGACAACACCACTATTATAATTACTCCTATTACAGTTATTAATACTGTAGGACTTCTAAAACTACCCATAGAAACCTTTGTTGCTTTATTAGTAACTACAATACCAGCATCTACAAAACCAATAAATGCAATGAAAAGTCCAATACCTGCGGTAACTGCCAATTTTAAAGTTGTTGGTATAGCATTAACTACAGCTTCGCGAACATTAGTTAATGATAATATAATAAAAATAATTCCTTCTACAAAGACAGCTGCTAATGCTACTTGCCACGGAACTTTCATTCCTATTACTACAGTATATGCAAAGAATGCATTTAATCCCATTCCTGGTGCTAAAGCAAAGGGCAAGTTAGCATATAACCCCATAAATATAGTAGCGAAAGCCGCTGTTAAACAAGTTACAGTTACTATAGCGGGTACAGGCATTCCTACACCAGGATTACCTAATGTGTTTGCATTAACCGCAATAATGTATGCCATGGTTAAAAATGTAGTTATCCCTCCAATAACTTCCTTTTTTACGTCACTTCCGTTTTCTTTCAATTTAAAATATTCCATTTAGTTTCCCTCCATGTGTTTGCAATACAAAATAAAACCACTATGGTTATTAATAAACCATAGTGGTTATTTTACTTTTATACAAACATAATAACAAAAATAGGCATGTACGTCAATACCATCACGAATATTTAAGCTTAATTTGTTTTTTAAATTCGGCTTTTGTACCGACCGCTTTCAAATATGCATTTAATTTCTTCTCTCCTAGTTGTACTTGCAAGTGCAAGCATAAGTTTAATTCTAGCTTTTTGGCCTGGCAGGCTATCTCCAAAAATCACACCATCATTTCTAAGTTCTTTTCCACCACCTGGATATCCATAAGAATCTAATACTCGTCCTTTAAAACATCTAGATACCATAACTACTGTCACTCCATTTTCTATAGCTGATTTTACTCCATCCGCCATTTTAGGTGGAATATTACCTCTTCCCATAGCTTCAATAACAATCCCTCTTGCCCCTTGCTGCACACAAAAGTCAATTAATTTCGAATCCATCCCAGCACAAGCTTTTATTAAATCTACTCTAGTTTCTATTTTTTCTGTTATAATATGTTCTTTTTTTAAACTTTCCCTATAGAATATTGCTTCATTATTATCTATAATCCCTATTGGTCCAAACTCTGGGCTCTGAAAAGTATTTAAGTGCATTGAATGTGATTTAGTAACCTCTCCAGCACAATTAAGTTCGTCATTTAAACATACTAATACGCCCCTATTACGTGCATCTTCCGAAATAGCGGTACAGATGGAAGCTGATAAATTTGCTGGGCCATCATATCCAAGCTCCGAACTATTTCTCATTGATCCTGTAACAATTACAGGCTTTGGATTATCAATAGTTAGGTGTAACAGATACGCTGTTTCCTCAAGTGAATCTGTACCATGAGTAACTACAACCCCACATATATCGTCTCTACATAAAAAACTTTGTATATATTTAGATAAATCCATCATTAGTTCCGGTGTCACATGAGGTCCCGGTAAATTTGAAAAAGTATGTGATTCTATTTCTGCATAATTTTCAATTCCCGTAACCATAGACATTATTTCTTCTCCACTTAGCGTTGGAACCGCAGCCTTTATTCTTTGGTCAACCGTCATAGAGATTGTTCCTCCATTAAAAATAACCACAACTTTTTTCAATTAAAATTCCTCCTACCCTTATTAAAAACAGATATTTTTTTGTTTATTTTTAAACTGTAAAATAATTATAACCTTAAATAGCTTATCACACAAATATTAGCAAATGAATTTTTCGTGTATTTGCATACTCACCTGCCGGTCTAACAAAAAAAATAAGATATGCTTATAGTTATAAGCATATCTTATTCAGGTTGTTTACAAACCCAGTATAATTTTTTTATTATACTGGGTTTTTTACATGCAATTATGCGATAGCATTTTGAGTTATGGGTAAATGTAAAATAACAACTATCTTCTTAGTTAGAAAATCAAAAAACAGTAAAGATAGCAGGCTAGCTATCTTTTTCATATTCTGCACTGCTGCTGTAAGCAGACACTGCTCTTGCACATTTTCTAATCCACGCATATGGCAATAGCGAAGCCCATGCAGTTGTTTTGAATCTGCGAAGCTTCGCTCTATAGTTTCTTTTCTTCTTCTATATATATTTCTGCCTTTATCTGTTCTGGTGAACTTTACAACATCTTCTTTATACGTTTCCCAAACATGTCTTCTAATAGTTTTAAACTTGCTTTTTGCAGAAAAGCATTGAGCTCTATTTGGACATATCTCGCAATATTTTGCATTACCAACATATTCTTTATATCCTTCTCTTGTTGTCGTTTTATAATGTAAAGCCCTTAAGTCAGGGCATACGTAAATGTCCTGCTCTTTAACATATTGGAATTTATTTTTTGTGTACATTCCTTTTGTATGTGGAGACCTACGGTATCCCATTACAGATTTTAATTCCCTCTCATATAGTTCTTTACATATAAGATTTGTAGCATAACCAGCATCTGCACCAACATATTTTGTATTAAAATTAAACTTTTTTATTTGCACATCTAATCTATCGATATAAGGATCAACATCATTTATGTTTCCAGGAGTAACATACACATCAGTAATTATATTATGTCTGCTATCGACAGTTCTGTGATCTAAATATGAGAAGCCTTCCGGCTTGCCATCTCTCATCATATATCCACTGTCGGGGTCGGTTGTGCTAACTTTAGTTTCTTTTATTTTGGTAACAGGTTCTTTTTCCTTTAAAGGTTTTTTACCATGGTTTATTCTATCTTCTTCCACTGCTTTATTAAGTTCAGCTACATATTCTTTCGGCGTTTTTTCAACTTCAATTTTCACAAGCTTTCGCTTATTAGCATTTGCTTTTAGGTGTGTAGAGTCTGTGTAAAGTATTTTACCGGTTACCATCTTAAGATTTATAGCCTTAAATACTACTTCGTCAAATATTTTTTGAAACACATCTGTACCTTTAAACCGTCTACGTCTATTTTGGCTAATTGTTGAATGATCTGGAATAGGATCAGTAAGACTTAGTCCTAGAAACCATCTATAAGCCACATTTACTTCAATGTCCTTTACAAGTTGTCGTTCAGATTTTATTCCAAATAAGTACCCAATAAACAGCATTTTAAAAAGTATAATAGGATCTACGCCAGGTCTTCCATTATCTAAGCAGTAATATTTTTTAGTCAGTTCTCTTATAAAAGAGAAATCCATGTATTTATCTATATTTCTCAGAATATGGTCTTTAGGAACTAAATCTTCTAAATACACCATTTCTAGTTTTTGTTGTGTGAAGTTCTTTTCATTAATCATAATAATGCCCTCCGAATTATAAAGTTTGTATACTATATATTCGACATTGATGTCCTAAAATCCTTTTTGAATATGAAAAAAAACACTCCGATTTTAAATTAGAGTGTTTTACATTTTATGTTTGTCAACGGTCTGAATAAGATATGCTTATAGTTATAAGCATATCTTATTAACATCATTTTCGTTATACATAATTTATTACTACATAATCGTTTATGGATTTGGTAGCTAGAGAACCTTACTATTTACTTTTTAAATATTCAAATAATTTTTTTTCTATTTCATCGGCACAATTATCATCTAAGGTTATATACTGCCTATATCCGTCTAACGCCTTAACTTCGATCTTCCCTACCTCTTGACCAGTAACTTTATCAATATCACGTTCAAACTTCATTATTTTATAACCTTCACTTATAAAATCCTCTATTTTACTTATCATTAAATCACACTCCTTTTCTTTTTATAGTTAAGACTTTAAACTAAAAAAACTGTAGCTTTTAGTATGAAAATTTATTTTAATTACTTTCTTCACACCTTTCTGCTTATCGCTAGCATCTGTTCTTTTAGTCCCAATATTAATTTCTTGACCATTAACTTCACTTTTTTTGCCTTTTTGCATATTATTAACCTCCTTCATATATCTAATATAATCTAAGCCACATGTATTCATTTGATTTAGGCACGCAATACTAGCCACTAGTTTTATAACCTAATCAAGGGTTTTTCCATTGAAATTTTCATACAAAGGTGGTTTTTTCTTATCCCCTTTGCTTTTCTTAGGTTTATTGATATCGTCGCGTTTAACATCAATATTACTATTTTTACTACCTCCAACATGTTGATGATCAGGCATCGTTAAAACTCCCTTCAAATTTAATTATGTTCCGCTTTTAAATAAAGTCTGAAACTTTTACCTCAATAACGATATTTGTGTTAAAATTCTTTACATTCACTTTATTATTTTCCTCAATATAATATTTATTATACCCAGCATCTTTACTTAGAATTTATTTTCATATATGTCAAAGTTTTAGTTTTACAATCAATTATTTTAGTTTATTTCCACAATTGAATGATAAAATTTATAATAATCATGGAATTATTCACAAATGGAATATTAATTTATATGTAGATAATATATATAAATAAGTAATTGATTAATGAGGTGTATTAAATGGACAATGACTTTAAAAAAATTATACATGAAGAAATTAATAAACCACTTAATAATATTGTTGATGTTTTCACTCCAAAGGTAAAAAAAAACGATTATAAACTAGCTGTTTTTTGGATTATAGTGGGTATTCTAGCTATGTTATTACTTTACTATACTTATAAAATGCTATACATTTATTTTTAAATTCCAATTTCAAATTATATTAACAGTAAACTCATAATAAAAAAGAAAAAAGCAAATATTTCTATTAATGCATCATTTCAGTTCCGCAAGCTGTTTCCTATATAATAAACGAAAACTTGATGAAGTAAGTTTAATGTACTTGTTACATTAAACCTACGTCATCAAGTTTTTATAATTTTTAAGACCTAATCTAAACCTAATTAGCATTACCACTGAGACTGTTTTCAATGCGTACTATAACATCATGTATTTTTTCAAACATAATTCCGTAGGCCATCCATACCGGTGCATAACCTAATGTAATTATCCCACATATTGAATTTTTTTTATTTACATAGTTCCATGGACACTCACCTAAAAACGCCCTAAGCAGTAGTCCGCTAATTAATTCTACTGCAAATATAAGGACCATATATATGCCTCCCCTCACAATAAGCGGAAGATGTTTTATCCTATAATGCACAGGTTCAAGAAATACAGCAAGCCCATATATAGGAAACATCCAGATACAGGTAGTGCCCCTAAGTAATACATCGCCCTTAATCATTGCTCCAAACCCATTCCACAAAATCTCTGCTAAAAGCCCTAAAAATCCGTATATAATAAATCTTTTCCACATGAGAATATTGTGTGTATTACCTTGTAAAATATACTACTAACCCTCTTTTATATAAGTTTTTCATTAAATATATTAGTTAAATTTAGTTTTTCTACTTTCCCCTTAATTTCATCTTTATCTAAAGTATAAAGTCCAAGTTCTTGCATTCTCTTAAAATACCCCGCTCCCGCAAAAGTATATCTGTTTCTTCTTCCTTCTTTAGATTTCATTTTTTCATTCGCATAGGCCATTATGTCTCCAACGGCAAGGGACCTTGGCAACATCAAAAGAGGCATTCCTATATAATTTCTTATGGCATTGTGTCCGGCTAAAGCCCCTGTTATCATTGCTTCTGTGTGACCTACAAATAATCCAGACTTCTCGCCTGCACAGAACAAATTATCCAGGCCTATAACCTTCATACTATTTGTCCTTGGAGCTACTGATAGATACCTTATAGAGTTTCCCTTTCCCCCTGCATATGGATCTATATATTTTGCATTTTCAAGTCCTTTAATTTTTCTTAACTTATCTAATGGATAATATGAAGTCATAAGCTTTACATGACCTGTATCTAATAAAATTACATTTTCTGCAAATTCTTTAAGGGCATACTGCTGACATACCTTTAATTTAAGTTTTTCTAAATTTATATCTTCTTCTGGAATCTTCAAAACAACCACTCCTGCTTCATCTAGTTGTTTTACAACGTCATCGGCTAAAGAATCCTTAGCTAGTTTACACGAGCCGCTAAAAGCTCCATATACGTCTTCTTGTCTTTCTCCTTTTAAGTCTTCAACTCCTGCTCTGTAGCTTATGCTTACCCTTGGCCCAAAAGCTGGACATCTTAAAATACACATTGAACATCCATTTCCATATTTTAAGCAGTTACCCATTGGCCCTGTTGAACCTGTAGTTTCTATAAATACATCTGCCTCAACATATTCCCCGTCTGATAGATATATTCCTTTTATTCTATTGCCTTCTTTTTCAACATCTACCACTCTTGTTATCATGTTTAATTCTATATCCATAGCTTTTAAATATTTTACTACTGCTGGTTCGATCTTGTTTACATCGTAAAGCCAGGCATGTTTATGCCCCGGAAAATCAATATTTTTATGTCTAGTGTTTTCATCAGTCAAATGTATTAAATCTCCTGCCCCAAGCGCTATCATTTCTTCTGCCGCAGTATACCTTCCATTATTTCTCATTATACCGCCTACATTGCCAAGTCCTAAGAGCATATCTGTTTTTTCATATAACGCAACCGTAGCTCCTGCTTTTTTTGCTATTATTGCCGCGCTGCAACCAGACCACCCACCACCAATTACGATAACCTTCAAAATATTCTCCTCCCTTCTAATACATATTTAGGTTCTGTCTGCATTTTGCAGAGCCGCCTTAATTTAAGGTCGTTATTTATTCTTGTGCAACAGCCACACACACCTTCTCCACAGCACATTTTGGCATTATTACAACAAGAATATTTAATGTTTTTGTCCATATCTTCTACGACCTTCATCAATTCATAATTTAAAACATCTGCAGCATCACAGTGAACTAAACTAATGTTATTATTACTAATTAAATCATTTAATATATTATTAAATTCATCTGTTACTCTTCCATTCTCTATAGTATTGCACTGTATAACTTTTGAAGCATACTTTTCTAAATACTCACTCACAAAACTATTTTTATAAGGGGAATTATCAAGCACAACTATATTTTCATTATTATTTGCATGCAAATATTTAAGTACTGGTATCATAGGTGCCTGCCCTATACCTCGTGCTACAATTAAGCATATACTATTTTTAACTTTATATATGTTTTTTAGTCCTAAAGTACCATTCCAAAATGGCCCTTTTACAAGCAACTCTTCCCCTAGCTTTAACAAATCTAATGCTTTGGTTTTAGTCCCCTTAAGTTCTATAGCAATAGTTATAGTATTATTTCTGGTATCCGTATCCAATATTGATATTGGCGTATCAAACCTCGTTTCTGTATCTGGTCTTCGTGCAAAAATATAACTTCCCGCATAAACTAATTCACTTACCAATTTATCACTTGCACCTACTGTAAGTATAATAACATTGTCCTCTAATTTATTTTTTTCTAATATTTTACAATGATAATATTTCCTACCCTCTTTAGCTTTAAAATTGTTTGAAACATATTCTTGATATATACATACCCCATTAAAGTTGCAGCAGTCGCAGAAATCTTTACCTGCTAGCTGTGAACATAATATGCAGTCCCCTGTTTCTGCCAGATGGCAAGGACATGGTTGAGACGCCAAACTACGATATTCTTTTAATCAAGTCTATACTTATATACATACAATCACTTAATTTTCATATTAATTACATAATATTCATAAAAACTTTTTACAAAAATCATTGAAATTATTGTTATTTTCCGTTAAAATGGTCATTGAAGAAAGGACTGATTATTTGAAAGCTCTTTTAAAAAAATTATTGCCATTATTACTTATTGGTTCTGTTCCTTTTTCCAATTTATTCTATTGGACATTAAATAATACTCAAAGAGGAGTTTATGATCTAACTACTGATTTAGATAGATCTTTACCACTTATAAAAATTTTTATAATACCTTATATGACTTTGTGGTTTTTCTTAGCATTTTGTTTTATTTATTTATGCTTTAAGAACAGAAAAGTTTATTATAGGATTATGCTTACTTTAGTCCTATGTTATGTTGTTGCTTTTGTCACTTATTACTTTTTTCAAACAACTGTTCCAAGGCCTATTGTTACAGGGGATGATATATTCTCGAAGCTGATTTTATTTACCTATAATTCTGATGGACCATATAATTGTTTTCCAAGCATCCATGTAATTACTGCATACCTAGCTGTTAAAGGGATTAACGCTGCTAATGCTAGAAAACGTATTAAAATTCCAGTTAATATCTTAGGATTTCTCATTATTATATCCACTGAATTTGTTAAACAACACGTAATAATGGATATTTTTTTCGCAATATTCTTATGTAATGTGATATTCACTTCAATCATTTATGTAGAAGAACATTACAAACTTTATAATTCCAAAAAAGTTTATACCTTCACAAAACAAGATATTGAACAATAATACTGCTAAATCAAAAGCTGCTGAATAATTTTCAGCAGCTTTTTAACTTTATATTATAACAATTTTGTCATCTTTTAATTCTATGGATATATTTGATCCTTCACTAAATTTATTCTCAAGATAATGCTCTGCAATTTCATCTTCAATGTATTTTTGAATAGTTCTTCGAAGTGGCCTTGCACCGTATTTATCATCGTATCCTTTTTCTAATATAAAGTCCTTTACATCTTCTGAAACATGCACTGTAATTTTCTTTTCCTTTACCTCTCCTATTACTTCCATCATCATTAAATCTACTATTTTACGTAGCTCTTCCTTTTTAAGAGTGGTAAATACAATAATCTCATCTACTCTATTTAAAAATTCTGGTCTAAATGTTTCTTTTAAAGCGTCCTTTACACGTGATTCTAAGATATCATAATCACCTTGAACAAAACCAATATTACCTGAATTAAACTTAGTACCTGCATTAGACGTCATTATTATTACAGTGTTTTCAAAGGAAACAGTTCTGCCTTGACTATCTGTTAGTATTCCATCTTCAAGAATTTGAAGCAGCATATTAAATACATCCGGATGAGCCTTTTCAATTTCATCCAAAAGAATCACTGAATATGGCTTTCTTCTGACTTTTTCAGTTAATTGTCCACCCTGATCATATCCTATATACCCTGGTGGTGCACCAATTAGCTTCGAAACTGTATGTTTTTCCATGTATTCAGACATATCTATACGAATTAATGACTCCTCACTTCCAAAAAGCTCACAAGATAGTGCTTTAACTAGCTCTGTTTTTCCAACTCCTGTTGGTCCTACAAAAATAAAAGAAGATGGCTTTTTCTTTTTTCTAAATCCGGAACGATTCCGCCTAATTGCTCTAGATAAGCTTATAATAGCTTCATTTTGACCTATAACTCGTTTGTGTAGCCTACCTTCCAAATTTAATAGCTTTTTCGCTTCTTTTTCTGTAATTTTTTTAATTGGAATTCTAGTCCATGACTCAATCACAAAAGCAATATCCTCTAGAGTAATTTGAACATCACTATATTTTTCTTGAGTTTCGTTAATATCTTCTTTTACTTTGCATAGCTTCATCCTATATTCTGCAGCCTTTTCAAAATTTCCGGCAACCTCAGCTTCCTTCTTTCCATTTTGAATTTTTTCTGACTCCTCTTTTAATTCTGCAAGTTCGACAAGACCTTTATTTTTTAAATTAGCTCTAGAACCGGCCTCATCAATAACATCAATGGCTTTATCTGGCAGAAATCTTTCTGTTATGTATCTTTCAGATAAATTTACAACTTCTTCAATTACTTCATCAGATATTTTAACTTTATGGTATTCTTCATAGTAGCCTCTTATTCCTTTTAAAATTTCTATTGTCTCAGCTATACTAGGTTCCTCAACTAGGACTGGCTGAAATCTTCTCGCGAGTGCTGCGTCTTTTTCTATATATTTTCTATATTCCTCCAATGTAGTAACTCCAATAACTTGTATTTCCCCCTTGGCCAAAGCTGGCTTCAAAATATTTGCTGCATTCATTGCACCCCCCTGAACCTCACCAGCACCCATAATATTGTGCACCTCATCGATAACTAATATTATATTTCCATTTTCCTTAGCTTCTTCAATAATTGACTTCATGCGGCTTTCAAATTGCCCTCTAAATTGTGTACCTGCAACCACCGCAGTTAAATCAAGCAGGTAAACTTCCGCATTAAATAATTTTTCTGGAACTTGTTTTTCTACAATTCTTACAGCTAACCCTTCTGCAATAGCTGTTTTACCAACACCTGCTTCTCCAATTAATATTGGATTATTTTTACTTCTCCTATTTAAAATCTGTACCACTCTATCGATTTCTTTATCCCGTCCAACAACCTTGTCAACGCCATTTTGATTTGCTTTGTTAGTTAGATTTATACCATATGTATCTAAATTCTTTCGCTTCTTTTTAAACCAATTCTTTTTTGATTTATCTTCAGCTGTTTCTTTAATCTTTGATGAGATTTGACCTTCATCCTCTATAAAATCACTATTTTCATCAACAGGTGAAAATAATCCATTAAAAATATTACCAATGGTCTTTTTTTTATCACCATTCTCAATATCCATATTGGGAGCATTTAAATCCTCAAGATCTATATCCTCTAAATTCATATTTTTGAACATATTACCCATTTGTTCATTTAAGTTTTCAATATCCTCTGAGGATAATCCAGCTTGTTGCACTAATTGATCCATAACTGGAATACCCCTTTTTTTAGCACACTCTATGCATAATCCTATAGTTTCGGTTTTTCCATTCTCAATTCTTGATGTTAATATCATTGCAATATTTTTTTTACATATTTCACATAACTTCATATAAATCATCTCCATATTTTATGTTGTATACAATATTATAACAGTATATCATCTTTCAATAGAATTTGTTCGATATATTCTGATTGTTTATTTCTCATTAATAGAATAACTGCTCCTTATTATTTTAACTCTTTTACTTTTCTATTTTATTCTACTATTATACATATATTCCTCTTTATTGTAGTGCTATTTTTCCTGCAATTTGAAATATCTTAGCTAATCATTAACTTTTCTATTAATTCGTTCATTTCTTGTAACGTAAGCTCTGAAGCTATTATTTTCGCAACAGTCCTTGTATACTGCTCATCCAAGAGTTCTACTTCTTTTTTATTTAATTCTAAAACAATTGTAGAATTAACTTTCATTTATAATCCTCCAAATAAACTATTATATTATAGTATGCATCTTTAACCTTAGTGTTACGTAATCATGTATATACCCATATATATTTAATTATATACATGATTACGTAATATTATTTTTCTAAAATACATATCTTTATTTTGTGAAGAAATTATAGTTTATAGAATATATCATAATTATTTATAATGCTTATATAAGCTTTTATAAATTTTATAAATCAATTATTAAGGAGTAATAAATTGAAAATTGCCGCTATATACTCCAGAAAATCAAAAATCACAGGAAAAGGCGAATCGATAATTAACCAAATTGAATTATGTAAACATGAATGCAATCATTTAGAAATCGAAAAATTTATAATATATGAGGACGAAGGTTTTTCAGGAAAAAATATCAAAAGGCCTCAGTTTCAAAAAATGCTCATTGATGCAAGGGAAAAAAAATTTCATGTACTAATTTGTTATAGACTGGATAGAATTAGTAGGAATATCTCTGATTTTACTACTCTTATAAATGAATTAGATAGTTTACACATTAGCTTTATAAGTGTTAATGAACAGTTTGATACATCAACCCCTATGGGTCGTGCCATGATGTATATTGCATCTGTTTTTGCGCAGCTAGAACGTGAAACTATTGGTGAAAGGGTTCGTGACAATATGTTAGAACTCGCTAAAAGTGGAAGATGGTTAGGAGGTCAAACCCCTTTGGGGTATGAAAGTAGAAAACTATCCTATTTGGATGGTGAATTTAGAGAAAAATCTATGTATACATTATCACCCATAAAAAAGGAATTAGATGTAGTAAAAATTATTTATGATAAATATCTACAGTATAAATCTATTAGCCAGGTTTTTATTTTCATCTTTAAAAAGAATATTAAAACAAAAAACGGCGCTGACTTTAATAAGAAAAGGATTCAACTTATATTAAGAAACCCCCTTTACGTTAGAGCAAATGAAGCTGTTATGAATCACCTTCAGCTTATTGGCATGAATGTAATGGGAAAAGCTAATGATAAACAAGGTATTATAACTTATAATAAGAGTAAAGGTGCTAGGATTAAACGAGATATAACTGAATGGATAGCTGCTATTTCTAAACACGAAGGAATTATTGATGCTTTCAATTGGCTTAAGGTTCAACAAATATTAGATGATAATAAAAACAAGGCACCACGGCTCGGAACCTCTGCAGCAGCATTACTTACCGGAATTTTAAAATGTTCTAAATGTGGTAAAAGTATGATTGTTAAACATGGTCATATTAGTGCAACAACTAATAAAAAAATCCAGTATTATGTTTGTAGTACTAAAGATTATTCAAAAGGCGAGCGATGTAATAATCCTAATGTACGCGTAGATGAACTCGAAAAGGTAGTTATAGATAATTTAAAAAATATCACAATTTCAAGAAATATTTTATTAGAGGAGTTAAATAAAATAAAATGCGAACTATCAAAAACTAATTTGGTACAATCTGAAATAGAGAGTTTATCATCACAAATAAATATAAAACAAGATCAAATAGATATTCTAGTAAATCAATTATCTTTGGACAATGAAATATCCAAATATATAAGGCCTCAAATTTACAAATTAGGAATTGAATTAGAAAAATTAAGTGTTAAATATAAAGACTTAGCCTCTACTTCCTATAAATTTAAAAATAATAATCCGATTGTAGATAAATTTTTAAATTCTTCAAATAGCTTTTCATCAATAATGGATATCTTAGATTTTAATAACAAACGCTTATTAATTAATAATATTGTAAACTCAATATACTGGGATGGCGCTAGAGGCATTGTAAAAATTAAAACACTAAACTGATTATCGCAGTTTAGTGTGGCAAGGACAAAATTCACTTCCTACATCAATGCAATCGTAGGGTTCATAACTCATCATTCTAACCTCCTAAAGTACTATACTATTAAAATATTTGAAATTGTGAAATTTGTTACAACTTAAATTTAATATTCATAATTAATCATTCCCACATATTAGAAAAATCTAAATTATATAAATCATTATTATCAATGAATCACCTTGAAAAATAACCATAAATTGTATTTGTACACTGTTAAAGTTTTCTAACAAATAAGAGAGAGACTTATATTCTCTCTTATTTGTTAGGTATAATTAAATCTTTAATTTTATCAAATTCTTGTCTAACCTTATTTTTCTTTTTTATAGAATTTTTAGCCACTAAGGCTTCTGTAAATAAGAGTTTATTATTTGCATATACATCTATCCTACCAACCTCTTCCCCTTCATGTATTGGGGCATAAATCTCATTTAGTGGCTTTCTAATTTTGACTTCTATTTTTTGATTGTTTTTTACTGGAATTATAATATCTCTTTTACTTACTATTTCAACATTACCCACTCCGTCTTTTATGCTTAGATGTTCTAAAATGTCATTTTTACTGATTATTTTTTTGTATTCATAATTTTTTTCAACATACTTACTTATTTTCTCAGTTTCCTTCCATCTAGGTGTACAATTTAGTGTAATTATAATAACATCTCTATTTTGAATTTTAACAGAAGTTACTAAACATTTACCTGCCTTTCCAGTAGATCCTGTTTTTACTCCTGTTGAATTTGGTAAAAGATATAAAATTTTATTTATATTGTGGTAACTTCTAGTAAAGTTATTCTGTTTACCATCCACATCTTTAGATCCTACTATATCATTAAAAAATTTAATTTCTTTTGCCTTTGCAGTAACTAAAGCTAAATCATACGCTGTAGAATAGTGATTTGCACTGTCTAACCCGTGAGGAGACTCAAAGTTGCTATTCAATAGTCCAATTTCTAAAGCATACTCATTCATAAGCTTTGAAAACTCATCAACACTTCCACTAATTCCTTCAGCAATTGCAATTGCGGCGTCATTTCCAGATCTCAACAAGAGTCCATACAACAATTCTTTTAAGGTTACTTCCTCGCCTTTTTTTAATCCTATTTCTGAACCGCGTATAGATGCTGCTTTCTCTGATACAATTATTTTCTTGTTTAAATCTCCACATTTTATTGCTACAAGCGCCGTTAGTATTTTTGTAGTACTTGCAATTTCAATTGGTGTATATGCATTTTTTTCATATAAAACAATTTTCGAATCAGCATCTATTGCTATAGCACTTATAGCATTAACATATAAATCCTCTGCAAAAACATTTTCAACAAATGACGAAAATAGAAAAAACAAACTTAAACATAATGATAAATATACTTTAAAATTTTTTCTCATTATTTCACCTCTCTTAAATTTGAATATTATATACACAAGTTGATATTTTTATAAATTATTGGACATAATACCAGTTATTAGATAGATTGGGAGGTTAAGATGTTTAAATGTATAATAGTATTTCTTTTAACTATAATAATTATATTATTTCCAATCCATTTAAAAATAACCCTTAAGTACTCAAACAAAATTTTGGGAATTTACATTTATAATAAGAAATTAAAGGTTAAAAAAGTTTTAAAAAATGGTAATAAAAATGATTTAAAAGGTAGCCTAAAAGAAAATTTCTTTAAGTCTTTAATTTTAAGCGATATAAAATTAATTACCTATAAAATTAAGAAATTAAAATTCAAACCAACATTAACTTTAAATACTAAACTAGAATATGGATTTGATGATGCTGCATTGGTCGCTATTTTATTTGGCTTAATTCATTCAACTTATAGTTTTTTGTATTTAATATTAACAGATTTTGTAAAAGTTAAAAATATTGATCTTAAAGTTAACCCTCATTTTAAAAAAAATGATTTTGTTATGGAAATTTCGAGTATAATTTACGTCAATTTAGCAAAAATTACTTATATAGCATTTATTATGTTAATTTGCCTTATAACCATAAAACATAACAAAATGAATATAAAAAAATATAAAGGAGGAAATATACATGGATAATCATCCAATTGAAAATTTGATGAGGAGCACGATGGAAAGCATAAAAGATATGATAGATGTGAATACCATTGTAGGAGAACCTATCCAATCATTAGATGGGACTACAATTATCCCTATTTCAAGAGTATGTTTTGGTTTTGCATCTGGAGGTAGTGAATTCAATAGTGTTACGTCTTCTGACTCAAGTAATAACTATCCTTTTGGTGGTGGTTCTGGAGCTGGAGTCACTGTTAAGCCCGTTGCATTTTTAGTTGTTAAAAACGATTCAGTAAGACTATTGCCTGTAGATCAGCAAAATACATATGATAAAATCGTTGATACTGTACCACAGGTTATCGATATTATTAAGGGTATGTTTAAAGATAGTTGTGATAAGAATACAGAATGCGAAGATAGCGATAAGTATTCTGAATAACTTCTCTTAATTGTTCAAATTATATATTAAAAATATTAACCCCACCATAATAAGAATTTTCCACTGGAAATTTTATTATAGTGGGGTTAATAAGTGTATACATCAGTTGCCTTCAAAAAATATCTACTCAGTTTGATTGCTATCAATATTTTGTTGTACTTTTTCTTTGTTAATCTCCTCTAAAGAAGGCATTTCATTTAGACTCTGAAAATCAAAATGTTTAAGAAATTCATCCGTGGTTGCATAAATAATTGGTCTTCCCGGAACATTTTTTCGTCCAGTTTCTTTAATTAATTTTTTATCTGACAATGTATAAATTGCTCTATCACTCTTAACTCCTCTTATCTCCTCGATTTCCACTCTGGTTATGGGTTGCTTGTACGCAATTATTGCTAAAGTTTCAATAGACGCTTGAGATAAAGATTGTCTAATACTTGTCTTTAATAGCTTTTGTACATATTCACTATTGCAAGATTTTGTAACAAATTGGTATTCATCATTAGTTACTATAATTTTAATTCCTCTTTGCTCTTCTTCATATTTTGCTCTTAATTCATTTGTTAATTCTCTTGTGAAACCAATGCTACATTCTAATATATTCGCTATTTCAGTTAGCTTTAATGATTCACCGGCAACAAACAACAATGATTCTATAATAGAAAAATATATATTTTTAGTAGAAACCTCTTCAATCTCTAATTGTTTAGTGTTAAATTCGTTCATATTCATTTACCCTTTCTAAATATATATCTTTAAAATTACTTTCTTGAATTACTATCACACTTCTAATCTTTATAAGCTCAAGTAATGCTAGAAACGTAACAATAATTTCTAACTTTGATGAATATCCATATATTAACTTTGTAAAATGAATTTTTCCAAAACATTCAAGCTCTCTTTTTAATTCCTCCATTTTATCTTCTATTTTATATTCATCTAATAGGATTTTTTTATTTATAATATTATCAGTATTCATTTTATTTATATATACTTGCATTAAATTATTGTATGAATTGTACAAATCAAGCATTGTAATATTTTTCAAAAAATCCATTTCCTTAGTGTTTTCATTATCCTCTTCAATTATTTCTGGTTTTTTACTAATCATTATACCTGTACCCTGTTCCAACACCTTTAAATTTTCAGCTATAGTTTTATATTTTCTATATTCTATCAATTTATTTAGCAATTCCTTTTCTACATCAATTTCTTCTTCTTCTTCGCTATGATCCTCTTTATTTTTAGGCAACAAATATTTCGATTTAATTTCAATTAAAGTTGCGGCTATAACTATGAATTCTGATGTCACCTCTAAATCCATTTCCTTCATACTTTTAAGACACCCCAAATACTGATTTGTGATTTCAACAATATTGATATCATATATGTTCATCTCATTTTTCTTAATAAGATGTAATAACAAGTCAAATGGGCCTTCAAAATTAGTTACCTTTATACTTAATGGCATGTACACTCTCTCCTAAATAAATAATTTTAAAGAAATATAAGTTTTACTTTGATTTCTTTATATCAAGTCTATTCTAAGTATAATTCATCTTTGGAAAAATAACTAGTCAATTTACTAGCTTGTTTTATTTCATATTACACTTTTCAAGTCCTTTAATATTTATAATATTCCCAATTAAGTCTGACATTTTAATTCCTAAAGTATAATATTTTATAAAAACTTAGCTTCTAAGCAAATAATTTATTGCCCAGAAGCTATATTTTTATATCTACATAAATCTGTAAACACTACTATAAAGTTTTGTTAAATCGCCTTATCAAATAAGTCTGTAAAGTTATTTTTAATATTATCCCACACTCTAGATTTTTTTATATCCCTATCGCTGTAAATAACAATCTTACCACTTAACTTATTATCGACATATATTTCACAAAATCCAATTGCGACATCCTTTTTATACTCTTTCAAACCTTCCTTCATAACAAATTTTTTAGTTATTTTATTTTTATTACCTTTTTCAAGGGTTATAAGGAAATCTTTATGTGCTTTAGCTATTAGGAACTTATCACCTTTCTTATTTAAAATTACTTTTTCTAATCCTTGATCTTTTGCTATTACTTTTTTCGTCTCAAATTTTGTAAATCCGTAATTCATTAACATGCTAGCATCTCTATTTCTTTTTGTGTAAGTTGGCGCACCCATAATTATTGCAAGCATCCTTACATTGCTTCGTGTTGCAGTCGCAGACATACAATACATTGCCTCATTTGTAAATCCAGTCTTGAGTCCATCACATCCAGCAAAGAATCTAACAAGCTTATTATGATTTACAAGACCTATAGGTGACTTTCTGCCCTCAGAAATAGTTTCCATGTAGGTTCCTGAATATTTTAATATTTTAGGATGTTTTAATAGCGCTCTAGACATAATTGAAATATCATAGGCAGTTGTAAAATGCCCTAGTGCACTTAGACCAGTGCAGTTTTTGAAAGCAGTATCTTTCATATTAAGACTTTTTGCTCTTTCATTCATCATATTTACAAAAGCACCTTCACTGCCACCTAGATATTCTGCCATTGCCACTGCTGCATCATTTCCTGATGCAATGGCAATCCCTTTTAAAATTTCTTCCACGGTTCTAATTTCACCAGTTTCAAGAATCATACTACTTCCACCCATTTTTTTCGAGTTTTCACTTACGGTTATCTTATCTTGTAATTTAATCTTACCAGAATCTATGGCCTCCATAGCTAATAACATAGTCATTATTTTAGTTACTGATGCTGGTGCAAATCTCTCATGAGAATTTTTTTCATATATTATTTTGCCAGTGGATGGTTCCATTAGTAGTGCTGACTTTGCTTCTACTACAATTCCTTTATCATCCTTATTTTCTCCTTCTGCCTTAGCTGGCAGACAGAAAAACTGTGTTGTAAAAATCAACGTTAAAATTAAACATAATACGTTCCTAAAGTTCCTTTTCATATGTATCCTCCTCTTATTACTTTTCGCTAGACAAAAATGTCTGCGTTGATTAAAATTCATAACATTATTTTTACCAATTTGCATTAATATTATCACTATTTATTTATAATAAAATAAAAAAATTATTATAGTTAAAAACAAAAATAAAAACCCGCCTTCATAATTAGTGAAAGCGGATTTTTCTATATTCTATTTAAATTCTACATTGTAGTTAAATCATTTATCTTATGCTCTAGGATGAGTATTCTTATAAATTTCAGCAATTTTGCTCTTTTTAACTATAGTTGAGTAAATTTGAGTTGTAGACATACTATTATGACCTAATAGTTCTTGAACTGAGGCTATACCAGCGCCATTTTGCAATAAATGCACAGCAAATGAATGTCTTATCGTATAAGAATTTATAGCTTTTTTAATATTAGTCTTTTTAGCATACTCTTTAATAATTTTCCAATAGCCTTGCCTTGTCATTTTATCCCCTTTTATATTTAAAAAGAGTAAACTTAAATTATTTAAGTTTATAATAGATCTTGTCTTTAAATACTGCGATAGACATCTAACCGCCTGGGTACCAATAGGAATTATTCTTTCATTTTTCTTACCATTATTGCACCTTATGTATAGCAATTCTAAATTAATATCATATGTTGTTAAACTTAAAAGTTCTGAAACCTTTATGCCTGTAGCATACATTAATTCTAGCATTGCTTTATCTCTACATCCTTTAATCGTTGACTCTTCTGGTTGATTTAATAATTCATCTATCTCCTCGATAGATAGAATTTGAGGTATATTTCGTTTAATTTTTGCAATTGAAAAATAGGCTGTTGGGTCATGTTCTGCAAAATCGTTTTTAATAAGATATTTATAGTAATTTCTGATGGAAACTATACTTCTTGCTATGGAACTATTTGCACGACCTTCTTTTCTAAGATACTCAGAATATGCCATTATTGTTATGCAATCAACCGTTTTTATACTTTCATTTTTATATTCCATAAATTCAATAAAACGTTTAACATCTCGAGTGTAAGCTTCAATAGTATTTCTCGTTAGTTTATTGTTTTTTAAATTATCGCTATAGATTTTTAATAAATCATTCATAATGTATCTCCCATATTATAGAGAATATTAATATATACATACATTATACTCTAAAGAATAAATAAAATGTAAGAATATAATTATAAATTAATTTATAATTATTATCAACTAATTTGTAAACTACAACACTATTTTTGTAGATTTTTGTATTATTAATTAAATTTTGAAGCAAGTAATCCACAGCTTTAGGCAAGTAAATTCCAATTACTAGTAAAATCACAAAACATTTTATTGTTAACATTATAAAGTGCAATACACCCTTATGCTTCATTTGCTTACTGCTCCCAAATTATTAATAAGATTTTTAACAAAATGCGGTGCAATATAAGATTCTATAATTATCCCTATAAACAAGAAAATTATTATTACAATGAATATTGCACTATAATATATTATTCTGCTAGATAAACTACTTGTCCATTGTTTATTGAACTTACTCTTAAGTAGCATTATAGAAAATTCCATTGATACTACAGATGCAAAAATAATGCATGGAATATAAATTAAATTCTGAGGTATCACCCCTAGTATTGCTATACCAATGCCATTCTTTCCTAGGCCGCTAATCATAAAGCTAAAGGTAAATCCAACTGTAAATCCTTTCAATAAATCAATAATTATAATTATTGGTATCCCGACAATAGTTAAACCTAAAAACCAAAGAAAAATAATCACAGGCAGATTATTTTTAATCGATTGTAAAAATATTAATTTATAACTAATCCCACTTGTATTTGAAGGATCAATAAAATTCATCAAGTAATTTACTAAATCATTTCGTTCAAAATCCCCCATGTACTTCACACTGTAGATTCCTAAAATTATACCTGTAAATACGCAAAGAATACTTATAATATATAGCCAAAAATTTTCTTGTATATGTTTGTTTATGTTTCCCATTAAAGTATTAGATGACATAATTTTTCCCCCTTTTGTTGATCATTCTGCTTGTTTTTTAGCTATTCATAATATATTGTTAAAATTCACTTACGTTATATGTATGCTAAAATTCCCCTTATATGAATTAAATTATCACCTGCGGTGCTGCAATATTATAACTTAATTCATATTTATGATATCAAAGATGGTTATATGCATATTTAATTTACTTTACTACATAAATGAATATTTTTTTGCCATGTCCCAGAAATCGCTAGCATTAAAATTTATGATTATAAACATACTATAAAATAAAAGGTAGGTGTTATTAAATTGAAAACTTATAGAAGATACTTATGCGTGTGTGCCTTGGCCTTATCTATTAATACTTTCGATAATAATTTAACATTTGCTATTAAAAATGACAGAATATCTCCGAATAATAAAACAGAAAAATTTCAATATGAATTACTATTTCGTATTCCATCCACTAAAAATTTTCAAGGATTAACATTTTTTGATGGACATTTTTATTGTGGCTTTGATTTAGGAGCTGGAAACGGGAAAATAATTAAATATGATATGTCAGGAAAGAAAATATGTGAAACAGCATCTATGTCTGTAGGCCATTGTGCTGAACTTGGATATAGAACCAAAACAAACAAAATTTATATTGCTAATGGTGGAGGAACTAATTTAACTCATATTTATGTTGTTGATTATACTACAAGTACAATATTAAGTAATTTAAGCTATGAACGTTTGGGAACATCAGCCTTACTTGCTATAGATAATGTCCATGATTATTTAATACTCCATACCATTTCAAGTGGAGCCGATATTGGTAATCCAACATTTACTATTATAAATTTAGCCAACATGAATGTAATAAATACTTTTAATATTGCTACGCAAGGTGTTCCACAAGGCTTAGAAACAGATGGCAAATACATTTATTTATATACAAATAATAAGATTACAATATTAAATTATGAAGGTATAATAATTGCAACTTATCATTTTAATAACCCAGGAGAAAGTGAGGGTTTAACTTTTGCTTTAGAATATGGAAAGTCCTATTTAGCTATGGGATACGCTTCTCCGAATAGAATTTATATAATAAGAAGTATGATTTTCAAAAAATAAACTCATATTTCTATATCAAAATCCCCTATGAAACTATTGGCTAATCTACTACATTTTATGAGTATCAATTATTTCCATAAAAATAAACTTATTCATTTACTTAATAAATGAATAAGTCTATTAGTTTTTGGTTTATAACTCAATATTAACTAAATAATTAACTTCGATAAAAAACAAACCGGTCTGAAACCGTCGTTATATAAGGCTAAGAAACCCTGTTTTGTAATCTTAACTTATCGGCTACCATAGCTATAAATTCACTATTGGTTGGTTTACCTTTAGCATTATGTATGGTATAACCAAATATTTTATTTATTGTTTCAACTTGACCACGTCCCCATGCTACTTCTATAGCATGCCTTATTGCTCTTTCTACCCTACTAGCAGTTGTGTTGAATTTTTTAGCAATAGATGGGTATAATTCCTTCGTCACTGCGGATAGAAGTTCAATATCATTAACTACCATAGTGATTGCTTCTCTTAGATACATGTATCCCTTAATATGAGCTGGAACACCAATTTCATGAATTATATTTGTAATTTCAGCTTCTAAATCCATTGGTTCGTTATGATTACTTTTTCTAGTTTCAGATGTATCAATAAAAGATATTGATTTTTTGCTGTTATCACTTGAAATTGTATTATTAAACATTTGTCTTATTCTCTTTGTAAAAACTTCCATATCAAATGGTTTTACTACATAATAATCTGCTCCCAATGCAATAGCTCTTTGTGTAATCTTATCTTGCCCAACTGCAGATAATACTATTATTTTTGGTATTGGTTCAAGGTCCATACTACCCAATCTTTCTAGTACCCCAAGACCATCTAAATGCGGCATTATTATGTCTAATACTACCAAGTCAGGCTTTCTCTCTTTTATTAACTTAAGAGCTTCTATTCCATCTTTTGCAATACCTGTAACCATAATATCTCTTTGGCTTAATAAATAATCATTTAAAATATTGCAAAATTCTTTATTATCATCTGCAATAAGCACACTAATTCTAGCTTCTTCCATATTATAACTCCCCTTTATAAATAAATTCCCATATCTTAACAAATATTAATTCGACAAAAGAATTACAATTCCTTCTTATATTAAGAAAATTTACAAATAAATAATTATTTATCATTATTTATCATTTTTTATAAAATAAAGGATAGCATCCGCTATCCTTTATTGCTTAATATCTATTTTAACCCCTTTTTTTAAATAATGCTAGTTAATTTGATAAAATACCTGCATCTTTCAACATCCATTCTATATATATTCCATATCCTAAATCAGGTTTATTAATTAAAACATGGGTTACCGCACCAATAATCTTATCATTCTGAATTATTGGACTACCACTCATACCTTGCACTATGCCGCCAGTTTTTTCTAGAAGCCTAGGATCTGTAATTTTAATGACCATACTTTTCGATCCGGATTTATTTTGAGGTAATAGTTTCTGAATTTCTATTTGAAACAATTGTGGTTCACTACCATTTATAGTGGTTAAAATTTGAGCTTTTCCTTCTTTAATTTCATTTCTTAGTCCTATTTTCATAGGTTTACTAAATTTATTATTTATAAGACTTTTAGTTCCTTCTCCAAATATACCACATTCAGTATTTTTGGTTATTTGACCTTTTATTTTGCTTTCATCTATGAAAAGTCCTCTTAACTCTCCTGGAGTTCCTCTTGTTCCTTTTTTTACTGATACAATATTAGATGATATAATTACACCATTATTAACATTCAATATTGTTCCGGCATCAGCATCTGTAATAGGATGACCTAACGCAGCAAATTTTTTAGTTTTATCATCATATAACGTTAATGTTCCTACACCAGCAGTTGAGTCGCGTACCCATAAACCAATTTTTTGTTTTCCATCTTCTGAATCAATAGTTGGTTTAATTTTAACTTGAAAAAATGTTAAATCATTTTTACGTTGTAATTTAAGAGTGAGTTCTGTATTTTTTTCTTTATTTATAAATCTTATTACATCTTCTGCATGATTTATTTCAACATTATTTATACTTATTATACTATCACCTATTTGTACACCTGCATTTGCGGCAGGACTTGGTGTTTTACCATTTATACCTTGAATATCAGATAAAGCTACTACTAAAACACCTTTAGTATTCAATTTAACACCAATTGGTTGTCCTCCTGGATAAACCATTAAATCTGATTTGTCTTTTATAAATGTTGATTCAACTTCTAAGCTATTTTCTAAATTAACTTTTTTCTCATTTTTCTTTTTATTATTTATATCTGGTTTATTAAGAATAATGTCTTTATCGTTTTTTACTTTTACAAGTTTGTTAGAATATAATGTTTCCATTGGTCTATCATATGCTGCAACAATTTTATTTTGGACTTTAAGATACGCACTTAAAGCAATTATTACTACTAAAGGTGTTATAATCCAACATATTATATTTAACCTTTTCTTCATAAGCTTTACCTCCTTTTCTCTTATATTTATAACTTTAAGTTACCCTCGAATTCTCCATATTATGCTATAACATTAATTCAAAAATAGTCAAAGACATAGATTCAAAACTAATTTATACTAAATTAAAAAAATTACCCTCTATTGCAATTATTTTTACATTTTTATTAATTATACAAACTTAGAGGCTTTATACTTTAGGTTAAAAAAAACGAAAAAAATAAAGCCATAAAATTATGACTTTACTTTTCCCTATTAACCTATTTTTATAACTATGCTAACCTAAAAAACAAAATTAATATTTTTTTTGTTTCTTTGCCATATTTATCATTTCTTTAGAATTTTCCAAGGTTAATTTAGTAACCTGTGTACCACCAATCATTCTAGCTATTTCTTGTTGCTTTTCTTCATCATTCATTTTTATAACATTGGTATAAGTTTTATTTTTTAAAACATTTTTAGATATTAAATAATTTGTATCTGCCATACTAGCTATTTGGGGCAAATGTGTTACACAAAGGATTTGATGGTTTAATGATATTGAATACATCTTTTCTGCAACACATTGCGCGATTCTACCACTAATACCAGTGTCTATTTCATCAAATATAACAGTAGGTATTTCATCCTTATTAACGAATACAGTTTTGAGTGCAAGCATTATACGTGATAATTCCCCACCAGACACAATATTTTCTAATGGATTTAGTGGTTCTCCAGGATTAGTAGATATACAAAATTGAACTTTATCACAGCCATTTTCATAAAATTCATTTACGAGTTTTACTTCTATGTAGAACTCACTTTTTTCAAGGCCAATATAATTTAATTCATCTTTTATTTTACCTTGGAGTTTTTTTGCTGTATCAGATCTAATTTCATGAATCTGATCTGCTATAATTTTCATTTCACGCTCAAGAGCTATTTTTTCTTTTTTAAGAACAATGATTATATCACTACTATTAATTAATTCTTCATATTCAATTTGGATTTTTTCTTTATATTCATAAATTTCCTCAATGGTAGGTGCATACTTCTTCTTACAAGTGTTAATCAGGCTTATTCGACTATTCATATACTCTAATTCTTTTTCATCATAATAAATTGTCTCTTTTAAGTTTCTTAAATCCGTAATATTTTCCTCTATATTAAAATAGCTTTCTTCTATAGAGTCTGCAATTAATTTTATTTTTTCCATGTGCTTTTCTATACTTCTTAATTCCCTAATAGCCATAGCTAAATTATAAAAAACCGAAGTATTTTCCTCATCACTGGTATCTAATAATGCATAACTTTTTGATAAATGTTTTTCCAAATTTTCTGCATTGCTAATGATTGCATATTTTTCTAAAAGATCCTGGTCTTCACCAATTTTGAGATTGGCGCTTTTAATTTCTTCTAACTGGTAATTCAAGAAATCGATTCTTTTTTCTCGCTGTCCTTCATTTCCTTCAAGTTTATTAATTCTATTTTTGATTGTAGTCATCCTTACATATTTCTCATTATATCCCACAAGAACCTTATGAATTTTATCAGTTCCAAAGGAATCCACATAAAATATATGATTGACTTTATCTAATAAATTATGATTATCATGTTGACCATGAATATCCAATAAATTTTTACTAATATACTTAACCTTTGAGAGTAGCAATGATTTACCATTAACTTTTGCAATACTTTTCCCAGATTGAAAAGTTTCGCGACTTATAAATACCATGTCCTCATAATCAATATCCATCTCATCTAAAGCATTTTTGTTATTTTTAGTATCAATGCTAAATATTGCCTCAACATAAGTTTTGTTTTCACCTGTCCTGATTAAGTTCTTATTGAATTTACCCCCTAATACATAATTTATAGCATCAATTAAAATTGATTTTCCCGCTCCTGTTTCACCAGAAAGGACATTAAATCCTTTTTCAAAATTAATACTTAACTTTTCAATTAGGGCAAAATTCATAATATTTAATTGTAGGAGCATACTACCTCCTCCTATTCACTAATCATTTTTTTAATTTTTTGGATTATCTCTTTTGTCTCTTCTTCTTTTCTAACTAAAATAAATATAGTATTATCTCCAGCTATAGTACCTACAATACCATTGAACTTTAAAGAATCTAAAGCTTCAGCAGCAGCAGCTCCAGCTCCAGAAATCGTTTTTAATACTATAAAATTATCTACATGGTCAACATAAAGAACTGTTTGAGAAAAAATATTAACCAATTTATTTGATAAAAAGGTATCTGCTGGAGAACTAGTTGCATACTTGTGACTTCCATGTGCATTCATAACCTTAATTAATTTCAATTCCTTTATGTCTCTCGATACAGTTGCTTGAGTAATATCAAATCCATTGTTTTTTAGTTCTTCTGCTAACTGCTCCTGAGTTTCAATCTCATTAGCTTGGATAATCTCAATTACTTTTGCATGACGTGAAATCTTCATTTTTTTCTCCCTCACAATCCATTGTTCTAGAAATTATTTTTTTTCTCAAAATTTCAAAATAATTATAATCATTAAATTTAACCAATCTACACTTCTTATTTGAAACACTTACTAATATTTTTTCATAGTTATTTAGCTTTATTGCCCGTTGTCCATCTAATGTCAAAAATATGCTTTCATGTTCACTTTTTATATTTATAGATATTTCACTTTTACAGTCCAGCACTATAGTTCTCATATATAAAGATAATGGGCAAATAGGAGTTACAGCTATAACATCTAAGTTAGGATAAATTATAGGCCCTCCTGCAGATAATGAATATGCTGTAGACCCTGTTGGCGTAGATATTATAAGCCCATCCCCTGTAAACTCAATGTAAAACTTATTATCTATGTGTAATTCATATTTAACAACTCTCGCTAGTGTTCCCTTTGATACAATTATATCATTTAAAGCAGTATATTCTTCAGTTTTATCTCGATATGGCAAAGTGCAATTAAGCATCATTCTGTCTTCTACATAATAATCATCTTCACTAAATCTTTTCATAGCATTTTCAAACTCTAGTAACTCCACACTAGAAAGAAATCCCAGATTGCCTATATTCACACCTAAAATTGGGATATTAGAGTTGTTTAAATTTCGCGATGTTCTTAAAATAGTTCCATCTCCACCTAAAGCAATAATAATATCTAAATCGTTATATTTTATATTTTCAAGGCCAATGGAATCTTTAAATACAAATATGTTAGTATCATCTATATACTTACTAATAATATTTTTTACATACTTACTTATTTTCCCATCTTCATCCTTAGTTGTATTTATATTAATGCCAATTTTTTTCATATTCCCTCCTTGCCGCCTTCTATATCATATATCAACTATTATTTTTATCCTCGCTTACCCTATTTAAATCTTTATGAGCTTCACTAACTATGTGAGTTATATTATCTTCAATATAATTCCCATAGTTCTCTTTAGATTTTGTAAAATAAATTAAATATTCAATATTCCCATTAGGTCCTTTTATCGATGAGTAATTAACATTAATAACCTTTACATCTAGACATCTCAGAAAGTTTAAAACTCTAACTATTACCTTTACATGTTCACTAGGTTTTTTAACCACACCTTTTTTATTTACGATGCCTACACCTACTTCAAATTGTGGCTTTAATAGTGCTACAACGCTACCATCATTTTTTAATAGGTTAAGTAAATTGGGAATAACTTTTTCCAGGGATATAAATGATACATCAATACTTGCAAAATCGGCAAGTTCACCTATACTATCTACATTTAAATATCTTATGTTTGTATTTTCCATGGATACTACTCGCACGTCGCCTCTCAATTTATCATCTAACTGATTTGTTCCAACATCTATAGCGTATACCTTGCATGCTCCATGTTGAAGCATGCAATCTGTAAACCCGCCTGTAGATGCACCTATATCTAGGCAAACTTTATCTTTAAGTTCAATATCGAAAGAATTTATAGCCTTTTGAAGCTTTAATCCACCCCTGCTTACATAAGGAATATCTTCTCCTATGAATTCAATACTAGATGATATATCTACTTTTTTCCCACATTTAGTAGTCATAATACCATCCACAAATATATTTCCGGAAATTATATTTTCCTTTGCTCTTTCTCTTGAAAATAGAACTCCCCTTTTAACTACAAGAACATCTAATCTTTGTTTATCTTCTAACATAAAAAACTCCTTAAGACTCCACTAAAGTGCATTATTTAAACTAACCCTAAAATACTTTCAAAAATCCCATCTACATCTAGTTTATGTAATTTATACAGTATGTCAACTGTTCCGTGAGGAATAAACTCATCTTTAAATCCTAAATTAATGACCCTTGTTTTTGTCGTAAGTGAATTCACATATTCTAGTACTAAAGAACCTAATCCCCCATGCACAAGATTATCCTCTATAGTTACTAAAGAATATTTTTTATTTACTAGCTCTAAAAGTAGTTCTTTATCAATAGGTTTAATAAAACACGCATTAATTACAGTAGCTTCTATTCCCATATTGTTTAATTTTTCTCTAACCAATATAGCATTTTGAACCATTTTACCTGTAGCTATAAAGGCTATTTTTCCACCGCCTAAAAGGGTTTCCCATTTCCCCCTCTTAAAGTTTTCAATAGGAGACATTTTAACATTGCAATTATCCCCACCCCTTGGGTATCTTATAGCAATTGGGTAATCTTGTTTAACTGCAAAAGTTAACATAGTCTTCAATTCACTTATACATTTTGGAGCCATAATTGTCATATTGGGAATATGAGATAAATATGATAAATCAAATACTCCTTGATGTGTTTCTCCATCGGCTCCAACAATGCCCGCTCTATCTATAGCAAAAATAACAGGTAACTTTTGAATGCATACATCATGTACAATTTGGTCATAAGCTCTCTGAAGAAAAGTTGAGTAAACCGCAAAAATAGGTTTTAAACCTTGCGATGCCATTCCTGCTGCCATAGTAACTGCATGTTGCTCCGCAATTCCTACATCAAAAAATCTATTAGGAAACTGTTTTGAAAACATTTCTAGGCCAGTACCCTCAGGCATGGCAGCTGTTATTGCCACTATATTTTTGTTCTCCTTTGCAAGGCTTACAATCTGCTCCCCAAATCCATCAGAGTAACTTTTCTTAGAACTACCACATAGCTCTCCAATTAAGGGGTTAAATGGACCTACGCTATGGTATTTACGTGGCTGGTTTTCAGCAAATTTATAACCCTTGCCCTTTTTAGTTATAACATGAATAATCACTGGTCCGTCTATTTCTTTAGCTAGCTTCAATACCTTGCTTACCTCTTTAATATCATGTCCATCTATAGGTCCTAAATATTTAATACCCATATGCTCAAAGAGCATCCCTGGCACAATAACCTGCTTAATTCCATTTTTAATCTTTTGAATTGAACTAACCATACCGTCTCCTACGCTAGGAATTTTTCTAAGCGTAGAATTTATTTCTTTTTTTATTCTATTATAAGTTGGGTCAATTCTAAATTGGCTTAGGTACTTAGACATGCCTCCAACATTTTTAGAAATAGACATTTGATTATCATTAAGCACAATAATCATTTTAGTTTTCCTAAAGCCTATATCATTTAATGCCTCAAAAGACATACCTCCTGTAAGTGCACCATCACCTATTACCGAAATAACGTTATAATCTTCCTTTTGTAAATCTCTAGCCCTTGCAATGCCCAGCCCTGCAGAAATAGAAGTACTACTATGTCCTGATTCAAATATATCATATTTGCTTTCTTCTTTTTTAGGAAAACCACTTAATCCACCGAAATTTCTAAGTGCATCAAATTTATCTTTTCTTCCTGTAAGAATTTTATGTACATAAGATTGGTGACCCACATCCCATATTAATTTGTCTTTATCCAAATTAAAAACATTGTATAAACTTAATGTTAATTCTACTACACCTAAATTAGAAGCTAAATGTCCTCCAGTTTTAGATACTTTTTCAATTAGAAAACTTCTAATTTCTCCTGCAAAAACATTCAACTCTTGTATAGACATTTTTTTCACTGAATTTATGTCATTAAAATCATCTAAAATTTTACTCATATACATCTATCCTCTTTTATTAATTATATTATCATACCCACATTTATGGAGATATTATATCATATAATAATATTTAATTCAAAAGCTGTTTCGACTTAAAATACAATTTAATGACATTTAAGGTGTAGTTCATTAATCAAAGAATATTAGTAAATTTTCAATATTCCCTTTTTAATAAAAATTCCGTCATTTCTTCTAAATACTTTGTATTCACCTTAAGATTTTTTAATATCTCAAAACACTCTTCGCTTAAATCATTACACTTTTCCTTACATTTTTCCAAACCATACATGGTTATAAAAGTAGTTTTATTATTACACTCGTCGCTTTTTACATTTTTACCTAAAACACTAACATCTCCAATTACATCTAATATATCATCCTTAATTTGAAATGCCAAACCTAATTTGTCACCATACTCTTTTAATTCACTTAACTCTTCTTCACTGGCATTGCCTAAGATAGCACCACATATTATTGCTACTTTAATTAGTTCTCCAGTTTTATTTCTATGCATATACAGAAGTTCTTCCTCTGATATTGCGATGCCTTCACTTAAAATATCACAGATTTGTCCAGCTATCATCCCCTGAGCTCCAGAAGCTTTTGCTATGAAGGCACTTGCCTTAATTTTATTTAAACTTCCATCTAAACATTGATTTAGCATTATAATCATAGCTTCATTTAATAATCCATCTCCTGCAAGTATTGCAATTGCCTCTCCATAAATTTTGTGATTTGTAGGCTTCCCTCTGCGCAAATCATCGTTATCCATACTGGGCAGATCGTCATGAATAAGGGAATATGTATGAATCATTTCAAGGGCCGCTGCAAAAGGTAAAATATCTCTATAATCTTCCTTGTACATATTGTATGTAAGAATCATTAAAATCGGTCTGACTCTTTTCCCACCGACTTTTATACTATAAATCATCGATTCGAAATTTCTATTGTCAATTTCTGGTTTATTATCAAAATAATCATTTATCCAGTGTTCTACTACATCTTTTAGCAATTTTATATTCATTATATCCCTTCTTTTCATGATAGGTTGTAAAAATAATATAGTGTAATCTAATCTTTAACGACCTCCGCAAGAGTCATAAAATCCCTTTCACCTTCAGCTGTTAATATCTTTATTTTACCTTCTGTATCATTTAAAATTTTGTATAAACTGTTGCAGATTTTTATACCTTCTTCATAATTAATCATAGTTTGTTCTAACGTAACTTCATTCCCATTCATCAGGTCTACAATTTCTTCAAGACGAACCATCATATTTTCGTAAGATTCTTTTTTCTTTGCCATTAGAACTCCTCCAAATTTCTTACATTAAATCTACCACTACCGTCCTTTAATGTAATTTTCACCTCTTTTATATTTTTCAAATCACTAATTTCACTAATAACTTCATTTTCATTGTTTTGAAGTACCGCATATCCCTTATTCAATACATTTAAGGGGTTATGAGCATGCAAAAGAGCATTGCACTTGGAAAGTTTCTGCTTTTCTAGTGAAATTTTCGCATTAAACCTGTAACTTAGATTTTCTTTTAAATTATCTATATGGATGTATTGATTAACTATAAAATTTAAAGGACTATTTATTTTCAAAGTTTTATTTAATAAATTAACTTTATTATATTCTTTGTTAACCTTAAATTCCACAGATTTTAGTAAGAGTTCTCTAAGTGATTTAATTTCATTATTTAACTCTTTTAAATTTCTCACAGCAATTTCTGCTGCGGACGATGGAGTCGGCGCCCTAAGGTCGCATGCGAAATCCGCTATAGTAAAATCCGTTTCGTGACCAATTCCAGTAATTATAGGTATTTTAGAATTATAGATAGTGACTGCTAAATTTTCTTCATTGAATGCCCATAACTCCTCAATTGAGCCTCCTCCTCTTGCAATAATGATTAAATCAACATTTTTTAGTTCATTAAAATATTTTACACCTTGCGCAACACTCTCGCTAGCATTTACACCTTGAACAATTGTTGGGTATATAAGCATGTTAACCTTTAAGTTACGTCTTGTTGCAACATTAATAATATCTTTAACTGCAGCTCCTGTTGGGGATGTAATTATTCCTATTCTAGTAGGAAATGAAGGTATACTTTTCTTGTGTTCTTTATCAAATAATCCTTTTTTCTCTAATTTCTCTTTTAGATTTTGAAAAGTCAAATATAACTGGCCTTCTCCATCCTGCTCCATGGAGTCACAATAAAGCTGATAAGACCCCTCTTTTTCATAAACAGAAACCCTACCACTGATGATAACATTCATGCCATCTCTAGGTGCAATTTTAAGTTTAAAAGCCTGCGATTTAAACATTACACAATTTATCTTTCCAAATGCATCTTTTAATGAAAAATATATGTGCCCGCTAGAATGCAATTTTACATTAGATAGTTCGCCTTTAACATTTGAGTTTTTTAATATAAAGTCACTGTCTATTATTTTCTTAATATATCCATTAAGATCAGTTACTGTTAATACTTTAATAAACATTATCCCTCCATGCCATGCAAGCATTTTTTATAAGCATTGTCGTAGTCATTAGTCCCGTTCCACCTGGTACTGGTGTAACATAACTTGCATGATTAATAACATCATCAAAAGATACATCCCCAGTTACTTTATTATTCACCATTGTTGTCCCAACATCTATAACAACTGCTCCTTCTTTAATAAAATCACTTGTTACAAAACCTGGTTTACCTATTGCGGCAACTATTATATCTGCTGTTTTGCAAACTTCCTTTAAGTTTGTTGTTTTAGAATGACATATTGTTACTGTTGCATCTTCATTAAGTAGCAATTGTGCTCCTGGTTTTCCAACAATATTACTTCTACCAATAACAACAGCATGTTTCCCTTTAATAACGCATCCAGTACTTTTAATCATTTCAATGACTCCTAAAGCAGTGCAAGGAATAAAACTTTTCTCTCCCTTATAAAATCTGCCCATATTTACATCACTTAATCCATCAATATCCTTTTTATATGAAATTTTAGAAGTGATTTCCTTCTCATTAAACTTTTTCGGTAAAGGCAATTGAATGATTACACCATCCACAGTATTATCTTCATTCAATTTTTCTATAATATCTACAATATCTTTTTGATCAACGTCTTTATCCAAGTGAATACAAGTATAAGATATACCTAATTTATTGCAGAGGTTATTCTGACTTTTTACATATGACGTGCTACCTCCATCGTCACCTACTAATATGGTTTTAATTGATGGCACCCTAAGTCCCTTACTAATACCGCCTTTTATAACTGATTTAATTTCATCTCTGTACTTTTCAACTATCACCTTTCCATTAACTTTAATTCCCATATTATCCTCTCCTTGTTATGTGTTTTTTAAATACTAGTTATTATAATACAGTTCTAACACGCTTTCAAAATTCCTCTTTTATCAAAAAAAATAACTAGTCAAAGATGCCCTAGTTATTTTATTGTTATTTAATTATCTTGCCTTTTTTAAATCATCTTCGCTAAGATACCATTTATAAAAGCTGGGGAACTATCTTCCCCATATTTCTTAGCAAGTTCTATTGCCTCATTTACAGAAACCTTACCTGGTATTTCTTCCTCGAATAATATTTCATATGCACCTACTCTTAAGATAGCTAGATTCATTTTTGATAATCTAGCCAACTTCCACTTAATTAAGTGCTTTTCAATATTTTCATCAATCTCCTTGCTATTTTCATGAATCCCGGCTAGCATCTTGGTAATATACGACATATCAATTTCATTTAAATCAACATCTGTGTTCTCTTTAAAATTTTCAATTATATCCTCATAGTTTTCTTTATTTATTGACATTTCAAAAAGTAATTTCATTGCTATTTCTCTTGACTTTCTTCTATTCATTAGTAATCCTCCTAATTTTCTCATCCTAAATTATACTTTTAATATAAAAATAACAAGCATAGTAATAAACACCCTCTGATTACAGAGGGTGTTTATTACTATGCTTCTATTTCCTCTAGCTTTTCTGTTTTAGATAATACAACATTTTGTACATACACATTTACGGCTGTTACTGTAAGGCCTGTCATAAGCTCTACAGATTTTTTCACATTTATTTGTGCTTTTTCAGTTACTTCCGGAATTTTAATACCATATTCAACTACAACGTGTAAATCAATTACTGCACTACTTTCTCCTACATTGACTTTAACGCCCTTAGATAAATTCTTCTTTCCGCTTAATATTTGAGTTATTCCACCAACGAGACTAGCACTCATACCAACGATTCCCTGTATTTCAGCAACAGCGAGTCCTGCTATTACACTAACCACATCCTCGGATATCTTAACAGTGCCCATTTCTGTTTCATTTAAAATTTTATCTTCCATATTAGTACCCCCTTATTTAGCTTAGGTAAAACATGACAATGCTATATTTATTATATCAGATAAATATAGCATTTACAATTATTATTGTTTGATTTTAACTTCAATTTTTTCTAATTTTGTTTTGTTCATTACAACATCATTAATGCTGCGAAGTTCTTCCTCTGAAAGTTGTTTTTTATCACTTTTAACTAATATTTGTACCTTATCATCTACTATACTGCACATTGCTTCTTCAAACCCTAGAGCTTTTAGTGCAAGTTCTATGTCTGATTCATTCTGTGAAGCCATTGATATGTTTAGATATTGCTCAGACGCAGTTGCCTTTTGTGCTTTTGGAGTATTAGTATCATCAATTAAAGCTTTAATCGATTGAAGAGTGCTTACACTTTCTTGATCTCTTGATAATTTTGCTTCTTCAAAATAGGATGAATTACTTTTACTTTCCTTTAGAGATATTGCGCTCTTCTCACTGCTAAAATCACCATCATTTACATATAATGGTCCATTCACCTTTGCCGCAAGATACCCTGCAAACACAATAAGTACTACCAACGCAACAATTATACCAGACTGTTTTTTATTCATAATATTCCCCCCCATCTACCTTTCTTTGAAATTATATGCTACTTATTCATAGGATATACATTAACTTTGTTTTTAGGTAAATTAAATAAATCAATTACCGCCTGCCTAATTCTAAGTTCAGTGACTTTTTCATTAGATCCTTCTGCCACTACGCATACACCAGTAATAATAGGCTTAATTTTTTTCACAATTAATGGTGCATTTTCATTTCCATTATTGGACATAACAACAGCACTTCCGTTATTTTCTTGAGTGATGTTTCTTTTTCCGCCTGTTGTATCATTTTCTTGTGTAAGACTTTTAGAATCATTAACATTTACCGCTGGAACACTCTCCTCTCCACTCTCAAAATAGATCATAAGCTGCACCTTTCCAACTCCTTGAATCCCTTCAAGTGTTGATTTAAGTTTGCTTTCTAATTGTGCTTCATAATCATTTAATTGTAGTGCTTTATTTTCCTTAACAATTTTATCATTTTGTGCATCGCCTGGGACAGCTGAAGTTTGCTTTGGAGATTTAAAAAAACTACTTGCTAAAATTATTACAACTGCCACTAAAATCACTAATACCAAGTTTCCCAATAACTTGTCAGATTTTTTGATTTTATTGTTTTTATTGTTGCCTTGACCACTATTTAATAATTCTGTTTTAATATACTCAGTAAATTTACTAAGCAAATTATCATTGTTCATAGAATCCCCCCCTCCTTTCTTGTTTTTATATACTGATTAACAATTATAGGTTTTATGAATTTAATTTATAAACAGTAATAGCATCACCAGATATCTTGAATTTACTACTTAGGAGCCTCTTTATTTTGTTTCCTTGTTCGCCTTGCATAATATTTTTTTTAGATGCATTTACACTTTTTGTATTAATTTCTATGTTTTCTATCTTTTTAACCCCTTTTTCCACAATTCCAATTTCAACCGTATTAATCTTAAATATTAGATTTTTACTATCGTAAACAATCTCTATATCAGCATTATACTTATTCTCTGGATATTCCTCTTCTAAGTTTATAATGCATTCATTCTCTAAATTCTTTTTAAAATTTTCCGTTGTATTAAGTATGTTAATATCTTTATACTTTTTAATATCTTTTTCGGTATTACTACCCTCCATGTAAGTTGTTGCTTTATTTGAATAAGAATTAAAATCAAAGTCCTTATCAAAAATCTTCATTATGGGATTTATAATTACCACAATTAACATCAGTCCTAATACAAATTTAGCATATTTTCTCATGCTATTGTCTGGCAAAATCATCTCCACCGCAGTAATAAAAAATATAGCAATGGTAATGTTTGTTACCCAGACTTTTAATCCTTCTATCAAATTATCACCACCTCCTTTATGAATAATTTATATAGGATAGTAACCACTTTCTAGATTATTAGCTTATTATGCCTTTGCCAGTTGAAGCTACTATTGCAACCATTATGAAAAACATTACACTTACTGATATTACACAGGACATTAAAAGAAGAATAGAATCACCTACTGAATTCATACAATCTACTGTACGGCTGTCACTTATTGGTTCAATTAATGCAGCTGCTACTTTATATAAAAAAGCCATAATTAACAGTTTTATAATAGGGAATAAAACAATTACTATAATAATAACTAATCCTAACCCACTTATAGCATTTTTTAAAAGAAGTGAGTATCCGGCTACTGTTGAAATCGCATCAGATAAACATTTTCCAACTACAGGTATAAAATTATCTACTGCAAACTTTGCTGTTTTTATAGTAACTTGATCTATTGTTTTTGCTGCTATGCTTCTTAAAGTAATTACCGCAATAAATACTGTCATCACTATTCCTTGTGACCAAATAGCAATTTGCTTAAAAAGCTTTGTTAAATTATTTATCTTATAATCACTGGATATATTCTTAACAAATTGAAGTACGAAGCTCATAAATATTATAGGAATGATCATATCTACATAAATTCTAGAACTTAGAGTAGCAAAACCCATTATTATAGGGTCTAGTAAGGTCGCTTCTGCAAATCCTCCCACACTAGCTAGGAGCATCATTAGTACTGGCATAAGTGCCGCCATAAAATCTGTCATATTAAGAATAGTACTTTTAGCAAGTTCTGCTACTATATAAAAGCTTTTAGTTATCATCACGATCATTACACCGTAACACGCAAAATAAGCGATATTAGATAAACCCTCTTTATTAAAGGCACTTTGAAGATTATTAAGTAACGCGCAAATAACCGCAATAATCATAAGACTACCTATTAACTCCATTGATGCAACTACTTCTTTAAATGTGAATCTAATAACGTAATTAGAGGTTTCTTTAAAACTAAAACCATTTTCACCAGTTTTTATAAATTGTTCTACAAAAGTTCGTGGGTCCATATCATTAAATATTTCATATTTTGTTTTTATGTTAGTAATATACTCATATAAATTGCTTATTTCTTTTTCTTCTTTTTCTCCTAGTTTACCTGGTTGTGTGGCTTGTACACTAATAGGCAAACATATTAAAAATAGTAAAATTATTATTATTTTTTTCATATTATACCTCTGTATTAAAATTAGTAATATTTTTTTCATACTATACCTCTACATTATTTTCAAAATAGATTGCATTACTGCCATCAAAATAGGAATTGCCAAAACTAAAATTAGTATTTTTCCAGAAAATTCCACTTTAGTTGCAATGCTATTCTCACCAGCATCCCTGCAAATTTCACTACAAAAGGAAGCTAAATAGGCAATGCCAAGTATTTTAAAAACTGTGTTTAAATACACAACATCAATATTGGCCTTATTTGCTAATGTTTGCAAAAAACCCATTATTATTGTAAGTTTGTTTATCATAAATAAAAAAATTAATATTCCGGCTGCAATGCTAACTTGAATAGCTAAATCATCCCTTCTACCTTTAAATATAAGTACGATAAATAATGCTGTGAAAGCAAATGCAACAATTTTAATTATTTCCATTATATCCTCCTAAAACTGAAACAAAGTTTTTACAGAATCAAATAGCTTGTTTACTAAATTTATCACCATTATAAGAAGTAGTATTACTCCTGCTAAATTTGCAACTACAGCAATGTCCTCCTTGCCGCCACTTTTTAAAACCTTATCAATAATAATGATCAGAATACCTGTTGCCCCTATTTTGAACAGCAAACTAACATCTAACACTTAAAAACCTCCTCCCTATATTAGTACTATTACCAGCATCGCTCCAAAAGAAAATCCTAAATATCTGTACATTTTTATATTTTTGTTCATAAACTCTTCTGATATTTTAATTTGTTTTTTTAAATTTGCTATAGTCAAAGAAAAAATATTATTTTGCCCTTCAATATCAGATTCCCCTAAGGTTTTTGTTAAATCTAAAATAACATTTATGTCATCAGAGTTTAAATATAATCTGTTTTTCATTAAGTTTATTGCACTATTCGTGGCCTCATATACATTCTCATATTCATTGTCAGATAGTAATTCACTGGTTTTATTAAAAAGTTCCCTTATAGGCTCTTTACTTTTATGTGCTATATTTTTAAAAGCATCCGGCAAAAGAGCATGTACATAAGTTATTTCATTTTGAAGTTGATAAACTGCCCTTTGAACTTCATTTAACTGAAAAACTCTATACTTTAATCTTTCACTGTATATAAATCCTGCCATAGTTGAAGCACATAATATTACAGCGCATCCAATTATTTTAATCATATTATGACCTCCATATATCTTTACCTTTAGTAAAATCGTAAATACACTCTATTGTTCCAATTCCTTTTTTATTACTAAGAACTATAGCTCTTGAAAATACGTAATTTTCCACAATCTCTTTAAACACTAATCTTTTATACAAATCCTCAATTCCAAAACCATGAATAGTTGTAATTAAACTAATTCCAGAATTTAATGCCATTAAAATGCTCTCCATATCATTTTGGGTGCCAATTTCATCACAAACTATAACATCAGGTGACATGCTTCTAATTGCCATCATAATTCCTTGGCTCTTCGGACAATTATCTAACACATCCGAACGCACTCCCACGTCCATTTGCGGTATTCCTTTAAACGAACCAGCTATTTCTGATCGTTCATCAATTATAGAAACATTTTTACCGTTAAAGTTTTTGTTTTTATCCCCCTTTGATATTTGCCTCGAAATATCTCTAAGTAGGGTCGTTTTACCACATTTAGGAGGAGATATAATAATTGTATTGTGCACTGAATTATTATAAGTAATATAAGGCATCACTTTATCAGCACAACCGATAATTTCTTTACATGCTCTTATGTTTATAGATGAAATGTCTTTAATAGTTTTAATGCTATTGTTTTCAATAACACAAATCCCACATAGTCCAACTCTATGTCCACCTTTTATAGTTATATATCCTTGTCTAATCTCATCTTCAAAAGCATATATTGAGTAATTGCTTATCCTCTGCATTATGTATTTTATATCTTCTGGAGTTGCGATATAATTCCAGATTTCTTCTTTACTGCCAATGTGAATAAACAGAGGCTTGTTTACTTTTATTCTAATTTCTTCAAGTTGCTGCAAATTATCAATCTGTTCCAATTTACTTCTAATAGTCTTAGGTAATATTTCAAATAAATCTTTTGTAGCCAACATTTTTCTCACCCTCTCATATATAATTTGTATTTTACCACCTCGTAAAATATTCCATATAATCGAATTTTTTTAATGACATTCCAGAAGGAAAGTCTCCCACTTCTATAAGTTTGAGTATAAATCACCTTCTGAGGTTCATCAATTCATCTTTTGCAAAGCTGTGCATCACCCAGGAGATGATTTAATGTGATTTAAATTAATTTAGTCATCTGAAAAAAATATATGTCTTCCCTCTCAAAAAAAGAACAAAAAAAAAGAACCAAATTGGTTCTTTTTAAATATATAATTTAAACTCTTAGCATGTAGTCGCCATTTCTAGTGTCTATTCTTATAGTTTCACCTTCATTAACGAACATTGGAACTTGAATTATTGCTCCTGTTTCCACAGTAGCGGGTTTTGTTACACTTGAAGATGTGTTGCCTCTAACTCCAGGTTCAGTGCTAGTTATAACTAGTTCTACAAAGTTTGGAGCTTCTACTGAAAAAGCATCATCCTTATAAAATTTTATTATAGCAAACATATTTTCTTTTAAGTATTTTATGGCATCTTCTACTTTTTCATAATTAAGTGGTATTTGTTCAAATGTTTCTTGATCCATAAAGTAGTATAATCCTTCTGATGCATATAAATATTGCATTTCTTTTCTTTCTATAACTGCTTCTTGTAATTTTGTAGTTGGGTTAAATGTTTTTTCTGTAACCCCTTGATTAATAACGTTTCTTAATTTAGTTCTAACAAATGCAGCTCCCTTACCTGGTTTTACATGTAAAAAATCTATTACGGTGTAAACTTGTCCACCTTCATCAAATGTAGTTCCTTTTCTTATGTCTCCCGCTGATATCATTGTGTATCCCTCCAAAATTCATTAGTAATTCAATTAACCATTTATATTATAACCTTACTCGATAAATTAATACCAATTTCTATAACCACTCTAGATAAAAACATTACAGTGGAACAATGTTATTTTATCAAAACTTAATGACATTTGCAAATATAATTATATATTATTTGAAAATGTTGCATCTTTTTTATAAAAACACCATTTTAAGTCCATATAGCTTCATAAAAACAAACATATCCAATTCTTTTTATAAAAAAATTAGATATGTTTATAACTTACTTATTCTTTTTAAAGTCGATACTTATATTTGTAGTATTAGTATCTTTATTAATACTAATACTCTTAACCCCTAAAAAATTTTCACTTTCATTTAAAGCAGATAAAGAACTTCTCAATAATTTTATATCTCCGTTGTAATTCACTTCAACATTACATTTCTCATTTTCCATCATATTAATAGATTTCATTTCAAAATCTTTGTTTTCTATTAGACATTCCAAAATATCACTGTATCCATATTTCTCTTCATTATTATCATTTTCGTCCTTTGTAACATTTGCGTTTTTTGTAACATTAAATACGACCTGTTTTTTATATGCAATAAATTTATCCTTCACAAACATAAGTTTAAAAGATAACATTGCCATTAACATTAATAATATAGCTAATGTTCCCTTGAATTTTCTAGTTTTACACATTTTTATACCTCTAATATAACTTTAAAGTTAAAAGTCCCTTCCTCTTTATTATTTGGAGTTAAATTTTTTATTGAATACTTATTTTCTATATATCTTATCACATTAACATATTCCTCATAACTCTTAACTTCAATGTCTATTTCCAAACCAGCTTTAGTTATAATAATATTTTTGTAACTAAACTTGTTTTCCCCAAAAAAATCACTGAACTCTTTATATTTTTCTCTAGTAATTATATCAGTCTCAGCAGCTTCTACCACACTAATATTATTTTTATTTTCTTTAACTTGCTCTTGCTCTATAATTTTTATTTTATTGGAAATATTTAGTATAAGAAATAATAAAAAAATGTTTGCTATTAAAGTTACTATAATACATACTTTTATTTTTTTATTCCTTATTTTATCTTTTTTATCTATGTACCAATTTGGAATGAATGTTCTTTTTACCATACATTTCTACCCTCTTATTACTATATATTTCAGCAATTCTTCTCGATTTAACTCACCTAATATTTGATGATTTAATCCTAAATATTTAAATTCATCAATATTCAATTCCTCAATATTTGCATAATATATCTTCTCACATAGTTTTGCATAGTCATTGTACTTTTCTAAAAATTTGTTCATTACATTTGAAAATTTAAATAATAGTAAGTCCTTAACCCCTATAATATTATTAACCACGATTTCATCATTATGACATATTAAAAAATACAAATTGGAATTATAATAGAAAACTAGAACATAGTTTTCCATATTCATTTGGTTAGAATAATAGTTTTTAAAGCAAAACTGAATTAAGTTTACTTTTTTCAGATTAATATTATTATTAATGCTGTCTTCTAAAATATCTAATCTATTTCCATTTAGGCAAAAAACTAATATTTCCATATTGAATTTGTCTTGTTTAATCAACTTATAGGTATATGCAATATGATCTATGTCCTTATAATAATATCTTAATTCATTTTTAATCATATCATTAATTAGATATTTTTTAACTAAAGGCAATTTTACCAGCTTAATATATACTGTCTCTCCTTCAACAAGAACATATAAATTTTTATCTTTTATATCAATTTTGAAATCTTTTATATTTAGCGTATCCTTATAATATGTATTTTCACAAGCAATCTTTACAGCTTTATTTAATATAGATCTTTTAGAAAATTCTATGCCTGATACTCTTTGCTTTGAAACTTCTAAAATCATATTTTTTCTAAATTTCATTTTTTACCTCCTTTATTTACAAAATAATCAGATTTTATAAATATATTCAGTTTCTATAAATATAATCTGAAATTTTTCATCAATAATTTCTAATTTAAAATAATCATTTCTAGTTGTTCTATATTGGTCAACTGTTTTAATAATTAATTCATTTGTTTTTTTAGAGTAAATCGCCTTAGCTGTATCATACTCTATTATTTTATACTCTGGTATGTCGCCTGTAGAATCATTAAAAACCTTAGTTGTTCCATCTATTTTCATTTTCTCCTTATTTTCATTAATATAAGTAAAAAATAAAGTCATTAAATATTCTTTGTCTCTTTGATAATTATCCTCTTTTAATATATGTTTTTTATTACTTGCAGAATACTCCACTTCTGACATTTGAATATCAAATATATACATCATGATAGTTAAGCAGATAATCCCTAACAAAATCGTATAAATCAATATAAACCCCTTTTTAGTTTGCATTTTCTATCGCTAAACACCTCTCAATACTTTGCCCGTTGTACCAAACCACTTTAATATAAAGAATTTCCCCGGATTTTATAGCCACAAATTCTTTCACATCATCAATAATTGTATTATTGCCCAAATTACTCGTTTTGTTAGAAGAAACAACAAGTTTCTCATTAAGCAGTTTTATATATTTGGGACTACTTCCTTTGTAATAATTTATCGTAATAATATTTCCAGATGTTTCTACTTCTCTGGCATTCTGATTCACTCCTTTTTCTATTATACATATGGCATCATTCAAGTAATTAAACCCCCTGTTTTGTAATATACTGCTTTTATAGCTTTTCACATAAGATATAAGCAAACTACCTACCACCCCTATCATTAGAAATGCCAATGCCATAACAACTACTATTTCTATAAGTGTAAATCCCTTTTTCTTCATTTATGGTCACCTTTATAGAAACTGCACTGTAATTCTGAAACATTGTTTAGCTTTCCAGAGTATAATGAAAGATTTAGCTTATAAACCTTCTTATCTGGACCTGAAAATGTTAATTCCATATACGGACTCGAAACAGGCCGCTGATTTGAAAACACATTCCTCACATCAGTTTCACTCTTATCAAAACTTAGATTTTCTTTGTTTACAAAAAATTTCTTATCTGTTTTTAACTGTTCTAATTCTTCATATGTCATAGAGTATATAATATTGTTTTTTAAACTTTCCATTAGAATCACATTATTATTCATAGTTTTAATATCCTTTTTTATATTTAAAGAAGCTATTTCATAGGACATCATGCAAATGAAAATGATGGAGAATACTGCGAGGCTACACAATACCTCCACTAATGTAAATCCCCTTTTACTCAATAATTTTAATATATTCCGTACCTACTCTCACTGTAATTTTATGTTTCACTAAATTATTTTCCTTTAAGGTTATTGTGTACGCCTCCTTAATATAGCCCTCATTATCTATACCCATTTTACTTTGGTCCACATTTACATTATCTAATACTATCTTATTTGATAATGCTAGATTGTTTATCGGCACACCATCAGCATGTAACATCATTTGATTTCCTGGTATATCAAAAGTTATAACGGCACTACAAGAATTTTCTTTGCAATACATTTTTGAATTATTAATAAAACCTACTACAGCATTACAATAATAATCCGCATCTATTTTGTTTCTTATTGTTTTATAATACCTAACAGAAATAGCGCTACATCCACCAATTATACTCATAATCGATATAACTATTATCGTCTCAATTAATGTAAATCCACTCTTTTTCATCATTAAAATTTACCCGCAGAGTCCATAGCATTAAGCATAGGTAGCATAACCGCTAATATAATTGTGCCAATCATAATTCCTAAAAATATTATTAGAATTGGCTCTAATAGTACTGTGGCTTTCTCTACATTTTCCTGAGCATCTTCATAGAATATATCTGCAGCTGTTAAAAACATTTCATCTAAATTCCCCGTTTCTTCGCCTATTTTTATCATAGCCACAAAAAATTGTGGGAATAGGTTCATTGCATCTAATGAATTCGATAAACTTTCTCCTTTTTTTATATCATTAAAAACTGTTTTAAGCTTTAACTTAAAATATCTATCACCAATAACATCATCAATTATTTCAAACGCTTTAAGTAGCCCCACTCCACTGCTTAATAAAATATTAAGTCCTCTAGAAAACCTTGTATAAATAATCCTTTTATGCACCGGACCTACTATAGGACACCTAAATTTAAATTTGTCAAAAATAACCTTTCCACTTTCAGTTTTAAGACATTCGATAAAAACAAAAATAAGAATTAAAAAAGTTATTAAAATCCATAATGAATTGCTACGCACAAAATTACTGAATTCTAAAACAAGCCTAGTTATTAGTGGAATCTCTGCATCAAGAGAATTTAAGTTTGATATAAATACTGGGATTATCTTTATAATCAAAAACAATGATACAACCATTAATGTTAGAAATACTGTGCAGGGATAAATCATAGAATTAGTAAACTTTTTTAAGAGCTTATACTCTTTTTCATAATACTTAGACAATTCCCCTAGAATTATATCCAGTTTTCCACTCTCTTCACCCAAATAAATCATATTTAACATAAACTCAGGGTATACATTTACAGTCTTCTTCATACTTACAAATAGTGAATTACCTTTTTGTACATTTTCTCTAATGCTAATAAGACTCTTTTTTATGGATTTATGAATCATTTGCTCGTAAAGCAAATTAAGAATATCACATATTGGTATACCCGATTTAATACATATTGAGAATTGCTTGCAAAATATAGATATCATTTTTAAATTAGGTTTACTTGAAATACTAGTTATTTTTTTTATCCGCTTACTTTTTATTAAAAATATTTCTTTTTCACGTAAGCTTAATGCTAGTTCGTAAGTACTGTCGCTTTCTGTACTGCCCTTTATTAAAGTTCCATTTGATGTTTTAGCTGTGTATTTATATCTCATATTATACTTCACCTATCACTTGTCATACTTGACTTGTTATTATTTTCAGCTACCTTATTTTAAATTGTAGCTATAAGTAGCATTTACAAATTCTTCTATTGAGGTTACACCATTAATCACTAGCTCTTTACAACTCTCCATAAACGAACTTGACTTTTTTTCATTGCAATATTTCCAAAGCTCATCACTTATTCCACTTTTTGCTATAATAGATTTATGATTACTATCTAATTTTAATAATTCATATATCACAGTTCTCCCTTTATATCCAGTCTCATTGCACTTATTACATCCTAAAGCACTATATGTTTTTTCTCCGCCCTTAAATCCTAAACGCTTAGATTGCTCATAAGTAATCTCATATTCAATTTTACAATAAGGGCATAATTTTCTTACTAATCTCTGAGCTACTACCACGACTAATGAATCTGCAACCAAATATGATGGAATACCCATATCTATCAGCCTAGATATTGAAGTATTTGCATTATTCGTGTGTAGCGTTGATAAAACTAAATGTCCCGTTATTGATGCCCTCACAGCTATTTGTGCTGTTTCTTCATCTCGTATTTCTCCAATCATTATTACATCTGGATCTTGCCTTAATACACTTCTGAGCCCATTTGAGAAAGTAAGACCCGCTTTATTATTTACATTTACTTGATTAATTCTAGGCATATTATATTCTATAGGATCCTCTATAGTAATAATATTTTTGCTTTTACTATTGATTTCATTTAGTAGCGCATATAATGTTGTTGATTTCCCGCTTCCTGTAGGTCCCGCTACCACTATCATTCCATGAGAAAGTTTTAATGTATCCCTTAAGATCATAACTTTATCGGGGCTAAATCCTAATGAGTCCAAATCAATGAATCTTTCCGCTTTGTATAAAACCCTTATAACTAGTTTTTCTCCATACATTGTTGGCAACGAGGACACTCTGAAATCGTAGTCTACTCCATCTATATTTTCAGTTATCTTGCCATCTAACGGGATTAACTTAGTGGCTATATCCATATTTGCCATTATTTTTACCCTTGTACATAAGGATTTATATACATTACTAGGAATTTGGTTTATTTCATTTAGTATGCCATCTACTCTCATGCGAATTATAGTGAAATTCTTAAAAGGCTCCAGATGAATATCACTAGCTTCTTCATTTACAGCCTGTTTTAGTAAGGATTTTGTTATCCTTATAACAGGTGCGTTTTCAATAGAAAATGTTGAATTACCATCTTCATTTTTTTGCTTGGCTTCTAGCATATATTCTTGTTTCATTTCTTCAACTGCAACATCGACAATTTGTTTTCCATAACAATTTTCGATAGCATCCGAGATTTGGCTAGCCCGGGCAAAGAATATTTTAATCTTTTTATTCGTTATAAATTTTAGTTCATCAAGAACTTTTATTTCGAAAGGATTTGAAAAAGCCACATATACTTCATTGTTCTTATCATAAAAAGGTATTAAACAATATCTTTTTGCTATTTCTTTTGAAACTAGATTAAATGCTTTATTCCTTGTACAAATAGATTCTATATCAACATATGGTATGCTAAAATCATTCTCTACTATTGAAATAAGAGCATTTAAATCTATCTTTATGTCATACAGTATTATTTGTTCTTCGCTACAATTTTTCTTAAGTGAAATCTCCTTTACCTCTTTATAACTCTCTGTGGTAATTAGGTTTTTGTCTAATAATAACTTTAGTAAATTTTTTTTCATGTTATTTTACCTTTCCTTAATGTGTAAAATTTATAAAGCGCATCATATTTGTAATCATTGTCACTTTTGGAAATTATATTCACTTTTTAAAAAACAAATACAATAAAAAAACAACTGCGCTATTAGTAAATAGACAGTTGTATGCAAATTAATTTAGAAAAAATTTTCCGTCGAATGTAATTTCTGCAGGCCCTTCCATTAGAACCTCTTCTTTAACAATCTCTATATTAAGTAATCCACCTGGAACCTGTACCGATACTTTTTTCTCTATATACCCTAATCTATTGGCTGCTACCACTGATGCACAACTACCCGTGCCACAGGCGAGAGTTGGCCCTGCACCTCTTTCCCAAGTTTTAACCTTTATCATGTTTTTAGCTACTATTTCACAAAAGTTTACATTTGTTTTTTCAGGAAATAAACCGTAATTCTCAATTAATTTCCCTTCCTCTACCTTATAATCTTCATGTTTCCCAAAAACAATAGTATGTGGTACACCCATAAGCAATGACGTAATATAGTACTCCTTATTGTTAATCTCTAACTTTTTATTAACTATTTCTCCCTCTTCTAAAGCTGGAATACTTTTAGTGTTAAAATTATATTTTCCCATATTTATAATTACACTTTCAGCAACTCCATCTTTAATGCGTATACTTGCGAGCTTTACACCATCACCAGTTTCAATTTTTATATTCTCGCCTTGCACATATTTTTTTTCCCAAATATATTTGGCAAAGCATCTTATGCCATTACCACACATAGACGCATATGAACCATCAGCATTAATAATTATCATTTGTATATCTGCAATATTACTTTTTCTAACCATTAAAATACCATCAGCACCTATTCCAAAATGCCTATCACAAAGTTTACTAGCTAACTGCTCTAAATTGTCATATTTACCCTCAAAATCTTCAATAACAATAAAATCATTTCCCGTTCCTTGCATTTTTGTAAACTTTATAATTTCCATATAACTCCTCCTCTTTGCTATCCGCATACCATGACTTTTCAATAATTTTCTTTAATGGTATACTATTAATAGTAATACATCTTAATAATAGTATATTATATAATATATTATTTACAAAGCATAAATATAAATTTATGCTGATTTAACTACATTTCAGAAGGAAAGGATGATATATATGGCATTAGATGGAATTTATTTATCTAGCCTCGTTGAGGAAATAAAAGATATAATCATAGATTGTAGAGTTGATAAAGTAACCCAACCAGAAAAAGATGAAATTATATTAAGTTTCAAAAAAAATAGAAAAGTCTATAAGTTATTAATAAGTTCAAGTTCCAATTATCCTAGAATTCATTTTACAGACTTTAATAAGCAAAACCCAATACAGGCGCCTAAATTTTGCATGGTTCTAAGAAAATATTTAAATACTGCCACAGTTTTAGATGTAAGACAACTAAATTCAGATAGATTACTAGTTATTGACTTTAAAAGCAGCGATGAATTAGGATTTGATAGTGTATACTCATTAATAGTTGAAATAATGGGCAGGCACAGTAATATTAGCCTAGTTCGTACCCGTGATAATTTAATTATGGATAGCATTAAGCATGTTAGTTCAGACGTCAACAGTTATCGTGTTTTATACACAGGTGTAGAATATATATACCCTCCCGCTTCCACAAAACTAGATCCTTTTAATTTTGAGTATGATGAATTCTATAAATATCTAATAGATAAAAACATACCATTCGCTGAAAAGTTTTTTACTGGTGCTTTTACAGGAATAAGCTCCAACTTATCATCAGAACTTGTTTATAGGTACTATGAGGAAAATATTGTTTTTGATTTAGATCACGCTAAAAACATTTATGATTTCACTATAAGCATCTTTAAAAACATGCATGATAATATTTTTTTAGCGGCCTATGCTATGAATGATAAACTAAAAGATTTCCATTGTATAAAACTTACTTCATTAAAAGATTGTGATTTTGAAGAATTTGAATCACCATCTATGTTAATAGAGACTTTTTATTTTAGAAAAGATAAACATGATAGATTAAATTCTAAAAGCTCAAACCTTCAAAAAATAGTTAATAACAATATTAATCGTTGTGATAAAAAAGTGAAAATACTAAACGCGACCTTAAATGACTGTAAAACTAAAGGCACCTATAAATTACATGGTGAACTCTTAACTGCAAATATACACTCCCTTAAAAAGGGTGACAAAGTTGCTAATCTTTTAAATTATTACAGTGAAGATGGTGAGTACATTAAAATAAAACTTGATGAAAACAAAACTCCATCGCAGAATGTTCAATACTATTACAAAAAATATAATAAATTTAAGATAGCAGAAGAAATGGGCTTAATTCAAATGACTCTCACTAAAAACGAGTTAAAATATCTTCATTCTGTACTCACTAACATACTAAATGTAGAAAATTATAATGGAATTGAAGATATTAAAAATGAATTAATAGAAACTGACTATATTACATTAAAAAAACACAGTAAAGGTAAAAATAGAAAGGCAAAGCCGACCAAACCTATGCACTTCATTTCAAGTGAAGGCATTGATATCTATGTTGGTAGAAATAATATTCAAAATGATTTTTTAACTTTAAAACTTGCCAATAAAAACGATATGTGGCTTCACACAAAGGATATACCTGGTTCTCATGTTATTATTAAAAATATTGGTGATATACCTGAAACCACCCTACTCGAGGCTGGAAACTTATCAGCATTTTATAGCAAGTCCCAAAATTCCTCTAGTGTACCTGTTGATTATACCCAGGTGAGAAATGTAAAGAAACCTTCTGGTTCAAAACCTGGTATGGTTATTTACTCAACAAATAAAACTATGTATATAACCCCTATAGAAAGTACTTTAGAAAGAGTTGAATAAATAAATAAATAAAGTATATATTACGCGTATTGCAATACGATTAATGCATTCGCTTCTCTAAGAACTACTAATTTTAGTTGTACTGAAAATTCAATCCCTTATATTGGTAAAACAGAATATATATCGTGGGTTTTTCTGCTTTTCTGACCTGAATATTTTTGTATCATAGTATCCTTTTATTTAAACTAAATTTTTATAAAATAACTTACTTTTAAAAAGGTTCCTATAATGTCCAGTGTAGGAACTTTTTTGAGCTCAGTTTACTATATCGACCTAAAATACTCAACAAAATGCTTTTAATATACCTAAGATATACCTAAGTTCACTTTCCAAAATAAAAACCGGAACTTCTAATTTAAAGATTGCTTTAGCTATTACCATATTTAGAAATTGAGTTTTCAGTACAGGACAGTCATGTTTTTCATCTCCCTATTGAGGATTAGTTTGTAACTGTGCTTGTATAGGTAAATTTTCTTTTAGAATAGTAATAACTTTATCGTAATCACTCTTTTTAAAATGAAATGTCTGCTCCATAAACTCACCTGCTAACTTAACCTTTATATCCTTTGAACTAATTACCATAACTTTTTCAATTTCATTCCATGAAATACTCTCTTTACATCTATTCATTGATATGAAGCCTTTTGAGTTAATTCCTTCTTTAATCCACATGCTTACAAACATAAAAATAGCTAGTACCCAGGTATTAGCATAAAAATATATAATACCAATGAAAATAATCACACCAAATAGTACAGTAATAATTTCTACATACCCTTTTCTTGTTGGCACCATTAATGCTTTCATATCTCTTAACTGTTTTAAAATAATCACAATAAAAATTAATGGAATAATAATATTAATAATACTCATAAAAACTCTCTCCTTCGCAAATAATTTTAGTTGTTAATACTTAATATATTTTTTTATTTAGGTCTAATACCATAAAATAACATCTTATGGTGTGTTTTGTTCCGTATTCAACATTAAATCATCGTTAAACCCAGCATTTTTTTGAAATTATATAACTACTTTTCTAATCCATTCAACGAACTTTAAGTCAAAAGATAAGACAAGTGATATATGTATATATCACTTCAGGTTGTTTACAAACCCAGTATAATTTTTTTATTATACTGGTTTTTTTACATGCAATTATGCGATAGCATTTTGAGTTATGGATAAATTTAAAATAACAACTATCTTCTTAGTTAGAAAATCAAAAAACAGTAAAGATAGCAGGCTAGCTATCTTTTTCATATTCTGCACTGCTGCTGTAAGCAGACACTGCTCTTGCACATTTTCTAATCCACGCATATGGCAATAGCGAAGCCCATGCAGTTGTTTTGAATCTGCGAAGCTTCGCTCTATAGTTTCTTTTCTTCTTCTATATATATTTCTGCCTTTATCTGTTCTGGTGAACTTTACAACATCTTCTTTATACGTTTCCCAAACATGTCTTCTAATAGTTTTAAACTTGCTTTTTGCAGAAAAGCATTGAGCTCTATTTGGACATATCTCGCAATATTTTGCATTACCAACATATTCTTTATATCCTTCTCTTGTTGTCGTTTTATAATGTAAAGCCCTTAAGTCAGGGCATACGTAAATGTCCTGCTCTTTAACATATTGGAATTTATTTTTTGTGTACATTCCTTTTGTATGTGGAGACCTACGGTATCCCATTACAGATTTTAATTCCCTCTCATATAGTTCTTTACATATAAGATTTGTAGCATAACCAGCATCTGCACCAACATATTTTGTATTAAAATTAAACTTTTTTATTTGCACATCTAATCTATCGATATAAGGATCAACATCATTTATGTTTCCAGGAGTAACATACACATCAGTAATTATATTATGTCTGCTATCGACAGTTCTGTGATCTAAATATGAGAAGCCTTCCGGCTTGCCATCTCTCATCATATATCCACTGTCGGGGTCGGTTGTGCTAACTTTAGTTTCTTTTATTTTGGTAACAGGTTCTTTTTCTTTTAAAGGTTTTTTACCATGGTTTATTCTATCTTCTTCCACTGCTTTATTAAGTTCAGATACATATTCTTTCGGCGTTTTTTCAACTTCAATTTTCACAAGCTTTCGCTTATTAGCATTTGCTTTTAGGTGTGTAGAATCTGTGTAAAGTATTTTACCGGTTACCATCTTAAGATTTATAGCCTTAAATACTACTTCGTCAAATATTTTTTGAAACACATCTGTACCTTTAAACCGTCTACGTCTATTTTGGCTAATTGTTGAATGATCTGGAATAGGATCAGTAAGACTTAGTCCCAGAAACCATCTATAAGCCACATTTACTTCAATGTCCTTTACAAGTTGTCGTTCAGATTTTATTCCAAATAGGTACCCAATAAACAGCATTTTAAAAAGTATAACAGGATCTACGCCAGGTCTTCCATTATCTAAGCAGTAATATTTTTTAGTCAGTTCTCTTATAAAAGAGAAATCCATGTATTTATCTATATTTCTCAGAATATGGTCTTTAGGAACTAAATCTTCCAAATACACCATTTCTAGTTTTTGTTGTGTGAAGTTCTTTTCATTAATCATAATAATGCCCTCCGAATTATAAAGTTTGTATACTATATATATTCGACATCGATGTCCTAAAATCCTTTTTGAATATGAAAAAAACACTCCAATTTTAAATTAGAGTGTTTTACATTTTATGTTTGTCAACGGTCTGAAGTGATATATGTATATATCACTTGTCTTATCTTCATTTACAAATTCTTCTTTTGCTAATATAAAATTCTCATGAACCTGACAATAAATGGAGTGCGAACGTCAGAAAATTTTATATTCGCAAAAGATTAGAATTTATTGATTGAATTTCACGTTTTGAGTCTTATTTCAAGGCACGTAGGAGAATTTCCATACGGCTACACTCTTAGTCTTCCTTTTTTTTCCTAGGTATCTCTTTTATATATTGATAATAATAACATAGTAATCTTCCATTATATAATTTCCTATTTTTATCTGCTTTCTTTCCAAAGTCCCTCTGAAACTCACGGTTAGCTGTTATAACAAAGCAAGACCATTCATTTAAGCTTGAATACATTTCTCCAAGATCAACATGCAGTCTTTTTACTTCTTCTGCTTCACCTAATCTTTCTCCATATGGTGGGTTTGTTATTATAACTCCATATTTTTGTCTAGAAGCAAAACTTTGCATTGGTATTTTTTGAAATTTTATAAAATCCTTGACTCCTGCTTTCTCTGCATTGTCAATTGCGGTCTTTAATAGTCTTCCATCAATATCAGAAGCTAGTATTTCAACTTCATTAGGACTTACAGTTTTTCTTGCACCTTCCCTAACTTGCTTCCAAATATCACTCTCTATATTAGGCCAAGTTTCACTTACAAATTTTCTATTTATACCTGGGGCAATATTTTTAGCTATAAGAGCTGCTTCTATTGCAATTGTTCCCGAACCACAAAGCGGGTCAGCTAAAACTCTTGAGCTATCCCATTTACTTATTAACACAAGGGCTGCAGCTAAAGTTTCTTTTAGTGGTGCGTCACCAGCATATTCTCTATATCCTCTCTTATGTAATCCCGCACCCGAAGTATCTACTGATAAAGTTACTACGTCTCTTAAGATTGCAACCTCTATCTTATACTCAGGTCCTTCTTCTGAAAACCACTCTTTATCATATTTTTTCTTCATAGACTCAACTACCGCTTTTTTTACTATGCCTTGACAATCTGGCACACTGTGGAGTTGTGATTTTACAGATTTGCCTACGATATGCATATTGCCGTCTTCTGGTATTAGATTACCCCAATCGACTGCGAGTGTTCCTTGAAATAAGTCTTCAAAAGACAATGCCTTAAATTCAGCCATCTTTATAAAAAGTCTTTCTGCTGTTCTTAGCCAAGTATTGCATATAGCAATATCCATTTCATCCCCTTCAAAGGTTACCCTTCCATTTTCAACCTTTAAATCTTCGTATCCAAGTGCCTTTAGTTCCTTTGCTGTAACCGCTTCTATTCCAAAAGTAGTAGTGGCAATTAAAGTATACATCATATATTATCTCTCCCATTTCTTCTTACGTTATTTCTCGTATCTCTCTTATATTATAATATCTCTATTTGTTAGTATTGTCTAGAATTTTTAAATTAAGCACATTGAAATAAAAGTGCCTGAACTACTCTGGCACTTTTGTTTGAAAACCTTATTAGTTATCTCCTGACTTACTATTTTCAGGTAAAACTAAGTTCAATATTATACCCACTAAAGTTGCTAAAGCCACTCCTGCAATTTCTACCTCTGCCCCTGCTAATGGAAACTTAATGCCGCCTCCACCAATACCTAAAACTATTATTACTGAAGCAATTATCAGATTTCTCTTTTTACTAAAATCAACTTTATCTTCTACAAAAATTCTAAAACCAGAGGATGCAATTATTCCAAATAACATTACACTAACTCCCCCTATTACAGGTAGTGGAATATTTCCTATTACCGCAGATACTGGTCCTATGAATGATAATATAATTGCGATGATAGCGGCTCCTCCAATTACCCAAACACTATAAACCTTTGTGATTGCCATAACTCCTATGTTTTCACCATAAGTCGTATTAGGAGGACCACCTACAAACCCAGCAAACATGGTAGCAACACCGTCTCCAAGGATTGATCTATGAAGCCCCGGATCTTTTGCGAAGTCTTTTCCGCAAACATTACTTGTAACATATACATGACCGATATGTTCAGCGAGTGTTACGAAAGATACTGGGGCAATAAGCATAATAGCATTTATGTTAAAGGAAGGCATAACAAAACTTGGTAATGTAATAAATTTTGCAGACCATATTTCCTTTAAAACTTCACTCGGAATTACTCCTAAAAATACAGAAAGTGTATATCCTACTACCATTGCAATCAAAATTGGTACTACCCCGAAAAATCCTTTAAAATACATAGTACCCATTATTGCTATGACAAGTGTTGCCATTGATATAAATACCCATGTACCTCTAGATACACCTTCAAGTGCTGGGGTTGTAAATGATGCATTAAGACCCGACCAATCTATTGCTACGCTAGCTAAGCTAAGTCCTATTACAATTACAACGGAACCTACCACAACTGGGGGCAGTACTCTATCTAGCCATTTGGTTCCTGCAAGTTTAATAATTAAAGCTACAATTACATATACAAACCCTGCTGCAATAATGCCCGACAACATAGAACTTTGTCCATATAACTTTGTTGCAACTGACATCGGTCCTATAAATGCAAAAGATGATCCTACATATGCTGGAAGCCTAGCTTTTGTACATAAAATATACAATAGTGTTCCCACACCACTGCAAAATAGCGCAATTGATGGGCTAAGACCTGTTAACATTGGTACAAGTATAGTCGCACCCACCATAGCAAATAAGTGTTGGCAACTTAATGGGATAGTCTTTATTAAAGGTAATTTTTCATCAACATCTACAAAATTTTTCATTTAGTTCCCCTTTTAGTCTCGCTAGACTATATTAAACGATTATTTATCTTCTTCGAAGCTATGCATCTTCTTCGAAGCTACAGTTCAAATATGCTTACTGAATCTTTCCCATCAATTTCTAAAAGTTCAACAGAAATAATTTCTTTACCTGAAGTAGGTATATTTTTTCCTACATAATCTGCCCTAATAGGTAGTTCTCTATGTCCTCTATCTACTAAAACAGCTAATTGTATCATTTGAGGTCTACCTTTATCTATTATGGCATCAATAGCAGCTCTTGCAGTTCTTCCAGTATACAGAACATCATCTACTAAAATGATTTTTTTACCTATTACATCTATTTCCAAGTCTACATTATTTAATACTGGCTGATTGTCTATTGATGTAAGATCGTCTCTATATAAAGTAATGTCGACACTGCTTACTGGAATTTTAATTTCCTCAAACTGTTCTATTAAAAGAGCAATTCTTTCTGCAATTGGTACTCCTCGTCTTTTAATTCCTACAAGCATAATGTTTTCTGTTCCTTTGTTTTTTTCAATAATTTCATGTGCTACTCTTGTCAATGTTCTTTTTATGGCTTTTTCATCTAACAGCACTGATTTAAATTCCATAACCTAGCCTCCTACTTAATAGTATTATTTCTTTTAATGAGCTTAATATAAAAAAGCCTTCACCAAAAGGTAAAGGCATACTATACTTAAATAATAGTATTACTATCTTTATCCTTATGATCTCTCTGGAACATTTAAAGGGATAAATATTATATTAATAACACAATACACCTGACATGTGGTATTGTATTTCCACCATAATATCACATGTTATGCGCTATTTCAACTATTTTTCAACTTAGTAATCAGTTTTTCAAAATAACTTGGAAGGGGTGAAATAAATTCCATGTATTCATTAGTACTTGGGTGTATAAATCCAAGTTTTTTCGCATGAAGAGCTTGCCCTTTTAAATTAAAGCTCTGCTTTTTATAACCATATATCAAATCGCCAACTAAAGGATGTCCTATCCTTGCCATATGTACTCTTATTTGATGAGTTCGCCCTGTCTCTAAGTTACATTCTACTAATGTATTACTATCAAATCTTTCTATTACTTTAAAATGGGTAACAGCCTTCTTACCACTTTCAACTACTGCCATTTTTATCCTATCTTTAGGGTGTCTTCCGATCGGTTCATCTATTGTGCCTACATCACTTTTAATTATACCTTCTACAAGAGCTAAATAACTTCTTGTCATTGAATGATCTTTAAGCTGTGCGGCAAGAGAATTATGGGCGTTATCATTTTTAGCTACCACTAATGCTCCAGATGTGTCCTTATCAATCCTATGAACTATCCCTGGTCTAAGCACACCATTGATGCCTGATAGATCTGTGCAATGATTTAAGAGTGCATTAACCAAGGTACCACTATAATTGCCTGGTGCAGGGTGAACAACCATATCCTGTGGTTTATTAATCACAATTACGTCACTATCTTCATATAAAACGTCCAAGTGTATTTCTTCGGCTTTTACGTCTAACTCTACGGGATCTGGAATACCTAATGTAATTAATTCATCTAGTTTTAATTTATAATTACTTTTTCTGCATTTTTCATTAACAGCCGCATTTTCACCTTCAATTATTCCTTGAATATACGCTCTAGATTTATTTTCAAACTTACTAGAAACAAAAACATCTAATCTTGTACCAACTGAACTTTCATCAACTTTAAACTCATATCTGTCCATTTATACCTCTTCCTTTACTATAGAAATTGCCAAAATCGCGGTTCCCACAACTACTAACATATCAGCTATGTTAAATGTTGGGAAGTAATATACCTCTTTATAATGAATTAAAATAAAGTCTACTACATATTTATAAAATACCCTATCATATAAATTTCCTAGTGCTCCACTTATAATAAAAGCAAAGCTTATCCTTAAAAATTTCGATTTTGGCTTGTACTTAATAATATAATATATCATACCTGATATAATAAGTAACGTGACTAAAGCTAACAATATCAATTTATTTTGCAAAATCCCAAAAGCCGCTCCTCTATTCTCTAAATATTCAAATTTAAAAAAGTCTTTAATTAATACAACTCCATTTTTTTCTCTCAAAGAACTTAGTGCCCAAACTTTGGCTAATCTGTCCAATATAAGCCCTAAGAAAATAATTAATGCCTCCATACCCTTCCTCCTATTTAATATAAAAAAGAAAAGTACATATTGCTACAAATGTAGTTTTAAACTAAAATTTCTTTGCAATATATACTTTTTTAGTCTGCCTAAATTAATCTGGTAACTGATTTTTATATTGCTCATTGCTTATTTTCTCTATAGGTTCAACATAACCGTCGTCGTCATCATCATAAAACTCAGATATATTTTCTAATTTATTAAAACGTTCTACTGTTTGGTAAGTATCTTCAGCATCAATACCTACTTCACCGCTATTACTGTATCTAAAGGGTATCCCAAGTACATCTTCCTCAACGCATCTATTGTTTTGTTCTGCTGGCTTGTTATTATCTATGGATTTTTGACATAACACACAGTTTTCTGCGTATGGTGTAAATTCTAACCGTTCGTCACTTATATCGGTGCCACAACTCTTGCATTTACCATAGGTATGATTTTCAATGCTTTTTAAAGCATCTTCAATTTTTTTGATAGTTGACATCTCATTTCTCTTAAGTGCGAGCCCCTTTTCCTTATCAAATAATTCAGATGCAGTATCAGATGGGTGATTGTCATAAAAAGACAACTCAGTTGCCATCTCACTGTTAGAATCTATAACACCATTTTGTTTCATTTGATTAATAATATCAAGGACCCGCACCTGTTCACTTATTAATTTTTCTTTAAAATATTGTATTTTATTCTTTTCCATGATAACAACTCCTCTAGTTTTAATATAGTCGTAATATTAAACAAATAAAACTTCTATATGCTTATGTTTTCTCATGGAAAGAATTTTATTACACTTATTTAATAATAATTAATTTTTTTTAAATAAGTTTCAACATATTATTTAAAATGTTTGTAGAATTCTCCACAGCAATATCTTTAAATTCATCATACTCCATATGAGCCCCATTACTTGCATTGTCCGATATCGATCTAATAACAATAAATGGAATCTCATTTAAAAAGCACACCTGAGCAATACTTGCTCCTTCCATTTCACAAGCCAAACATTCAAATTCAGAATTAAGCCAATTTATTTTAGAAGCTTCTGCAATAAATTGATCTCCTGATACAATTCTTCCAGTAAAATACTTATGTCCTTTTATATCCTTACATGCTTCTTTCGCATATTGAATTAGTGTCTTATCACATTTGAAATCAAAAGTATCTAATCTTGGAATCTGTCCCTTTTTTTCACCAAATGCAGACACATCCATATCATGTTGTACTAAATTTTCACCTATTACAACATCCCCCGGATATATATTATCGACAGTCCCACCTGCAATACCAACATTTATAATATAATCCACATTAAAATCATCAATTAATATTTGAGTACACACCGCAGCATTTACTTTGCCAATACCACTAGTAACTATAACTACATTTTTACTATGTATAACACCAAGCCTAAATTCCATTCCGGCCTTCACATCTTTTCTTTTAAAATCCATATCCCTAACTAAAAATTCAACTTCTTCTTTCATTGCTCCAATAATACCTATATTCATTTTTCTATTCCTCCTTAAAATATCTAGTGTAGTACACGCTACACTCATTCGATTTAGCAGTTTTGTTACATAAAAAATCTCACCCAGTGAGTGAGATTTCTATGTTTTACCCTTTTGCAAAAAAGGTTTTCATTTCTTCTATATCATTGCTATTAAACTCTTTTTCGTCAATGTTTTTGAGTGTTACATCAGAATATTTTAACGAAACATCTGTTTCACTATCGCTTATATTATCATTATTTTCATAAACTTCATTACCCAAATTGTAATTTCTAAAATAGTCATTTTCTAAGCCTTCAAACATCTCAAATTGACAATTCATAAAATTTCTAAATTTCGTTCTAAACTTTGCAAATTCTTGCTTAGTTATTTCATATTCATCATTTATCTTAAGTACATCATTATGAGCCTTATCTATCAATCTTTGAGAAGAGTCATTTGCATTTTTAATAACCAATTCCGCTTCCTTTTGAGCGCAAAACTTTGCTTGTTCTGCTGCATTTTGAGCTAATACTAATGTATTTTGAATTGTAGATTCTATTTTAACATGATGCTCTAATTTTTCTTCTAAAAAGTTCTTTTTTTCTTTTAAAGTTGAATTCTCTTTATACATAATTTCATATTCTTCAGATACCTTATCTAAAAATTCATCGACTTCATCAGCATTATATCCCCTTAAGCCTTTTTTAAACTCTTTATTGTTAATATCCATAGATGTTATTCTCATCTTGCTCCCCCTCAACTAAATATATTGCTTTATTGCAACTTTTAAACGATCCTTTTGAGTGACTCCTCTAATATCTGCAATTTTTAGCTTTCCATATCCCCTAATTGTTAAAGTATCATTGCTTTTGATAACCTTATCTTTTTTTAAACACTGAAAGTAATTCACTAATATTTTACCTGAAGATATTAGTGCAACTGAATTATTTCTTGAAATATTACATATAGCTGAAACCATACTATCAAGGCGAAGTGACGTAGATATAATGATTTTTTCTTGGAATTTTCTCTCTGGAAGGCCCTGTAATTTATAATCATATTCACTAACTTCACATGGACAATTTCCTATATTATTCAAACTATTAATTATGTAATTACTAATGTCACTAGTAACTGGTGCATAACATATTGCATCTTGAATTATTAAGTCACCTAGTTTTTCTCGATTAATTCCTAGAGACATTATTGCACCTAAATAATCCTTATGCTCTAATTTGTTAAATTTGGATTTGTTGATTATTTTCAATAAATCTATAGGATATTCTTCAGGTTCTCCGCCAACTGAAAATGATAACATTCTCCTGTCAGCCTCTTTAAATATACCATTAGTGAATGCTTTTATTTTATACTTTTCGCATATAGCGGAAGTTTGATTCCATATAGCTGGAGTTATAAAATCATTAGTAAATATGATTTTATTTGTCTTTTCAGCTATTTGCATTTTATTAAATATATTAGAAATTAAATTTTTATCATCACAATCTATACTATTAATAAATTCCTTTTTTTCCATTTAAATCCTACCTTACTAAATTATTCACAGTATAATATACACAATTTTTCTTAAAATCATCAAAATAATAAGTGCAATTATTGGTGAAAAATCTACCATTGTATTACTAAAATATTTCTCTTGAACTTTTCTACCTGGCTCTAATAGAGGTCCTGTGATTTTATGTAATAATTCTATATATTGGTTTGACCTCCCCCTATAAACCCAAGACAAACCCACTTCTATGATAATTGCATACTCTAACACATTAAAAATCATTCCAATTAATCTATACAAGTTTTATAACCTCCTGAACTTCTCAAATGGTAACAACAATTATTCATTGCTCCCCTTAAAATGTTTTCATTTTATTTATTCCAATTAAAAATTCCTTTTGAGCTTAGTTCATTTTTCAATGCATTATCAACTTCTACATTAGAAGGAGACATTATATACACTCCTTTTTCTACTTGCTGAAGCTCACCACTTAAAGCGTAGCATACTCCTCCAACAAAATCTAATAATCTTTGACCAGTTTTAGCTTCTAATCCATTAGTGTTAACTACTACGATTTTTCTAGCTTTTAAATTATCGCTTATGGTAGTTGCTTCATCAAAATCATCTGGTTTTATGATAACTACTTTTGTAGATGTCGAGGTATGAATATTTACTACCTTACTTTGCTTTTTGTTTGCATTCATCAATGATTCAATATCCACATTTTCCTCTTCATTCTCCATTTCTTGAACTTCATCCTCTTCTTCCTCTGCCATACCTAAAAACCCCATAACCTTATTCATTACTTTACTTGACATTTTTATACCTCCAGTTTCTTGTAATCTCGTTTACCAAATATTTTCTCCCCAAGTCTTATCATATTAGCGCCTTGTTCTAATGCAATTTGAAAATCTTTACTCATACCTAATGATAGGATTTCCATGGAAACATTTTTATATTTAAAAGCTTTTAAATCATCAAATATAGTTTTCATCTGGGTAAAGTATCCTCTAGAACTTTCATCGTTACCGATAGGAATTGTAGCCATTAGTCCTTTAATTTTCACATTTTTACATTCTTCACACACTTTTATTATAGAACTTACTTCTTCAACAGCTATACCTGTCTTTGCAGCTTCTTTTCCTATATTAATCTGAATTAAAACCCTGGCAATTTCATTTTTAGAAGCATAACGCTTTTCAATTTCTTGCAATAAATGTACGCTATCTAAAGAATGAATAAGATAAACTTTTCCAACTATATATTTCACCTTATTTGTCTGTAAATGTCCTATAAAGTGCCATCTAGCATCAATGTCTAAGCTATCATATTTTCCAATTAATTCTTGTACTTTATTCTCTCCAAAATCTCTAGCCCCAGATGTGTATGCTTCTTTTATTTCATCAATTTGTCTAGTCTTAGAAACGCATATTAGTGTTACATTTTCTGGAATCTCGCTTTTTATTTTGTTATAAGCTTCCCCAATAGTCAACTATCCGTCCCCTCCTTAATAATCTTTCTGACATAAAACAATTATTAATTGTCATCTCCTATTTCTACTTATTTCTTCATTAAACATAAAATTCCTTCATTTTTTTATAAATTAATATTATTTTTAATTATACCAATTTATTTTTTTGTGGGATTCATATAATTATATTTAAAATAGCCCGTATATGCCGCTATTTTTACATTATCCGTCTTAAGAATATTAACTTTAACATTTCTAGTCTTCAATAATGTCATATATGTTTGGTCTAGCGTTAAATAATTATACAACACATCTTTATTCCCTATGGCATTGATATAAAATGGGCTTACTATCTTAACCCCATGTAAATTGATATAAGGCCCACCGCAAAATCCATAATTATCATAAATAATCCTTTCTCCATTAACAGAAATTGCTTCTGCCCCTGCATTTTTGAGGTCATTTATCACTTGAATAACATCATTATCATGAATTAACTGATTACTATTAACATAATTATCAGCATCATCTAATATAATTTCAATTCCAGGACCTTCAACATCAGTCTTCCCTAAGAATATATTATTATTACTAACTTCATCTTGAATAACTTTAGTAATTTCAGCTTTTTTTTCATCGCTACTATCATATTTTTCGAGCTTTGAATAAGTTTTATAATATTCTTCTTTTAAATTGCTTAATTCAGAATATAATTTAGTTCTCTCATTGTAGGCCACATCATACTGTTTTACATCTAAAACAGTATTTTTCCCTTCAAATCCGATATTCATAGCAATAAGAAGTCCTAGGATTATTGAAGCAATAAAAACAAAAACGGTAGCTTCATTATTTTTCATTTAATCACCTCATTAATGAGATTTTGTTTTATCTATTAAAAGCCGCCTAATAATCGCAAAATTTTCAAATATTCTTCCGCCAAATACTATAACTGCAGCTAAATAAATTGGAATTCCTAATTTATCGCCTAGATAGACCATCGCTACAGCTAACACTGCATTTCCAAAAAACCCTGATATAAAAATATCGGCTCTAAAATTATGTGAAATTGAACCCCTTAATGCACCAAAAACTGAATCTAAACACGCAAAAATTGCTACAGAAATATACGGAGAAAATCCAACTGGAATATCAACATTCCACACAACTCCTAATATAATTCCTATTAATAACCCTACGAAAGCAACCATTTAATCACCTCTACTTCTTTTCTACTGGTCTTGCATACTCGAATTTATATACTTTGTTATATTTAGAAATCACAACTTTATCTACTGTATTAGTAGTTACATCACACGCACTACTCAAGAATTGTGAGATTGTTCCTGGGAATTTTATAGCGCCTTCTAATCTAGTTTTATCTCCAATTGCTTTAATAGTGACCCTTTTACTATAAGAAATCCTTTCATCATTTATAATAATTGCATTTCCAGCATTTCTTATTCCACTCCGGGTAGTTAACCTAATATCATTAATAGAAATCGCTTCAGCACCTACTGAATTTAACTCATTTACTATATGAGCTAAATCCACATCGTTTATCGCCTGCTGATTTTCAGTGTTACTACCAAAAATGTCACTCTTAGGATCTATATAAACTATAATACCTTGACCTTCTACTTCGATTTGTCCAGTAAGAATTCTTGTTTCTTCCAATTCTTTATATAGTAACTCACTTTTTTCATTATCTCCCATGTTCGTCTTTTCATATTTTGCCGTTTTAGCATCTAAATCATCTATCTTTTTCTGCATAACTTCTTTGCTTATTTTAAGTTGCTCGTTTTCAGTTATAATTTCTGGTGTATTCTTATTGGTATCTACTACTGCTGCTGAATTTTGTTTTCCTATCATTTTAAATTGGTAAGAGATCATAAATCCTAATAATACACATACTATACCAATAGATATTTGGGATCTAAACTTCTTCATAGACTTCCTCCTTGCTACTCTCCGGGGGAGATAAATATTGTTATTTTATAACCTTTTGTTCTATAAAAACAACTGGATTGCTTTTTGAACTAACATCTACATATCCCTTTGCACTCTTATATTGAGGTTGTGTAATAATATTTATCGACTTATTAAATTTGTTTTTCAAGTCTTCGCTTGTACCAAATTTAATACACATTTCCCCAGCATAAACCTTGATATCCAATACATTGCTTACATCTACCATTGTTATAATATTATTGCCTTTATTCTTTCTATAATCATTAATAATATTTGTTATTTCCACTGCAATATTTATTTTCCTATCATCCTTTGGCGCAATTAAATTGCCCACTTCACACTTTTCAAAATCGAATCCAATTAAATTCACTAAGTTCATATCTTTAACGTTCGACCTTTTTTCAAGCAAAATACCTTTGTTATCTAGAATATAATAAGCGTTGTTTAATTTACCATAAAACACAGCTACTCTTTCCTCTATTTCTATTACAATCTTATTAGGAAGGTCTTTCCTAACTTTTACACCTACTATATACGGATTTTTCATGATTTGTTGCTTGCTATCGTTGAAACTTTCAGAAAAAATATTACCCCCTAAGTGAATACTCGCAGTATCATTGATTTCGACTTTAGAAGCATTCATATTTCCTACAATTTCAATAGTTTTAACGTTAAAATAAGGTAATTTAATGCATAATGTAATTAATGTAGATATCATAATTATTACTAGTAACATTAAATATTTTACTTTTTTTTTGCTTTTTCTTCTATGTAATAATTTTTCTTTATTTTTTATAATATAATTTCCTCTTTTAAGATTATTACTCTTTTTTGTCATTCACTTCCTCGCATTCAATAATATATATTTTTTTACAAATCAGCTTATTAAAATACAACACACTAAATTTGTAGCTTATACCGAATAACCAAGTTTATTTACATAAATGTGGTCTAAAATTTGTCTCTATTATATAATAACACTTAACTTAATTATTTACATCTCAATTTCAATGTATTTATCAGTATTTAAAAAAAATTAATATTTTGCAATATTAAGCATAGAAAAAGGCATGCACATATGCATGCCTTTTATTCTAATTTTTATTTACAGTTTGCCTTGACACATTTAAAAGTATTCCCATTGCAAACATATTGAAAAGCAGAGCTGAACCTCCATAACTTATAAAAGGCAGCGGCACACCTGTTACTGGCATTGACCCAGTAACTACTGCTATATTAATAATTGCTTGAACAGCTATAACAGATGTAATCCCTATAGCTAAAATAGTACCATACATATCTTTCGCTGTAACTGCTATTTTAATACCACGCCATACAAAAATAATGAATAATAAAATTATAAAACCGCATCCGATTAGCCCTAATTCTTCTCCAATTATTGCGAAAATAAAATCCGTATGTGGTTCCGGTATATATAAACATTTTTGCCTTGATTGTCCAATTCCTGAACCAGTAAATCCTCCTGACCCAAGTGCAAGTAATGATTGAACTAATTGATACCCCTTACCTTGGCTATCATCAAAAGGGTTTCTAAAATTCATAACCCTAGCCAATCTATATGGTTCAAAAATTGCTAGAGCAACAACCGCAGCTACTAGAGATGACCCTATAGCAAAAAGATGTTGAAATCTTGCCCCTACTGCAAATAAAATAATTACAGTAACGATCATTATAATAGCTGCTATACTTAAGTTTGGCTCCAACAAAATTAAACCTGCATAAAAGCCCGAAACTAATAGGTATGGAAGTACCCCTTTAACGAATTCTTTGACTTTTTCCCCTTTTAAATCTAAGCTTTTAGCCATATATAATACTATAGCATATTTTGCAACTTCTGATGGTTGAAATTTTGCAAATCCTAATGGAATCCACCGTCTAGAGAAGTTTATGGGTGAGAATGCAAATACAGCAAGTAAAGATATTGCAGTAAATATCATAATAATTCCAGTGTATTTTTTTATAATATGATAATCAGTTTTAATAGCTGTAACCATAAAAACACAGCCAATGCATGCCCACATAAATTGCTTTTTAAAAAACAATTCTGGATCGTTAGATTTAAAAGCCGCATAATATGAGCTAGAACTATAAACCATTACCACTCCGATTGCCACAAGAAGCATTATGGTTGCAAATAATACAAAATCTATTTGCCCCATTTTAACCTTGTATTTTTTCATACTATATCCTCCTTACGTCACTAATAGGAAAAGGATAGAAATCCAATTAAACAAAAAATCACTGTTACAATGGAGAATACTGCAACAACCTTAGTTTCGTGCCATCCACTTAATTCAAAATGGTGATGAATTGGAGACATTTTAAATACTCTCTTACCTGTAGCCTTAAATACTGAAACTTGAATAATAACAGATAGAGTCTCTATAACATATACGCCACCTACAATTGCAACTAAAAAAGGTGATTTTAGTATCATACCAACTGCAGCTACTGCGCCACCAAGTGCAAGTGCTCCCATATCTCCCATAAAAATTTGTGCTTTATAAGAATTGTATTTTAAGAACCCTAATAATGCACCCGCAAGCGCAGCACAGAATATCGCAAGAGTCGTATGAAACATCATATTACTAACCAATGCAAAGAATGTCATAACTACTATTGTAACTGAGGTAGCTAGACCATCTAATCCATCTGTTAAATTAACTGCGTTTGTGGTTGCTGCAAAATATACAATAATTGAAGGCACATACCAAACACCCAATTTTATAACTTTATCAGAAAATGGTAACATTATATCCGTTCCTATTTTAAGTGAAGAGTAATAACCAATTAAACCTGATACTACAACCAAAAGTAACATCTTTTGTTTAGATGTAAGTCCTTCATTTTGTTTACGTATTATTTTTAACAAATCATCAATAAGTCCTATTAATCCAAATGCTATAAAACAATACACTGCAATCCTAGCTTCAGCGCTTGTATGTCTAACAAGGATTAACATTGTAATTATTGTAGAAATCATAAATATTATGCCACCCATAGTGGGTGTCCCTGCTTTTTTCAGATGGCTTTTAGGTCCTTCTGCTCTTATATTTTGACCAAATTTAAGCTTATGTAACATAGGGATTATTAATGGCCCTAGTATAATTGATAGGAAAAATGCAATTAAAACCGAATAAATAATTAAGCTCATTTTTCTATCACCTCTTTAGCATTTATATTCGTATGTGAATCTAGATTCACAAACGAATGTAAATTCGTTAGTTTGCTAACTATGCTCTCAAATTTCATATATCTTGAAGCTTTAACTAAAACAACATCATTTTGATTGATCATTCCATCCAAAAAGGAAACTACCTCATTATAGGTTTGAAAACTTCTATATTTATCTATATCGTTAAATCCTTCTTTATATGCTTCATTAAATTCACCTAAAGTAATTAATAAATCAATTCTTTTACGTTTTGCATATTCTCCGACTTGTTTATGTGCCTGCGTGGCGCTATTTCCGAGTTCCCTCATAGTACCAAGAATCGCAATTTTATAATTCCCACTAATATTGCAAAGCACATCAATTGCGGCCATCATTGAATCTGGGCTAGCATTATAGCAGTCATTAATTATAGTAAACTTTTTACCTTTTGTTATATCTAAACGCATAGACGTAGCTTCTAACTTTTTAAACCCTTGAGCAATTTCATTATAACTCATGTCCATTGCCCTTGCACAAGCTACTGCTAGCATTGAATTTAGTATATTATGCCGTCCTGGTATATTCACCTCAATAATATTATCTATTAAATTTTTCTTGTCCATTATGCGAAATGTTATTTTATTTTCTTCTACATTTAAATCGCATGCTTTTAAATCAGCTTCAGAATCAATTCCTGTTCTTATAAGTCTATAATTTGCCGTGTTCACATCTTCTAATAAATCATTATCTGAATTTACAATTAAAATACTGTCTTTACTAAAAAAATCTGTTATCTCCATTTTAGCTTTTAATATATTTTCTCTAGTTTTAAGATTTTCAATGTGAGACATTCCAATGTTAGTAATAATAGCAATACTCGGTTTTGAAGTCTCACATAAGTTATGAATTTCTCCAAAATCACTCATACCCATTTCGAGGACTGCAACATCATAACTTTTATCTAACTTAAATATCATCATAGGTAACCCTATTTCATTATTAAAATTGCCCAAAGTTTTAAAAACTTTGAATTTTGCGCCAAGAACTGCTGCAACCAAATCCTTTGTGGACGTTTTGCCTGTAGATCCGGTAATTCCTACTACTTTTAAATCTAGCTTATTTATATAAAATTTTGCAAGATTAAGTAGTGCTTTTCTAGTATCCACCACCTTAATTACAGCTGTTTTCTTATTAAGCAGCGCTTTATCAAACCTCATTTCATCAATTATGCAAATTGAAGCTCCTTTTTTGCTAGCCTCAACGATAAAATCATTAGCATTAAAATTTTCACCCTTTAATGCGATAAAAATATCCTTCTCTTTTATAGTTCTTGTATCTATGCAAACATTATTATATAATGTATTCTCGCCTTGATGCAAGGCGCTTTCACCTTTAACTACTATTTTACCCCCAGTTGCCTCTAATATCTCGTCAAAACTAATATATTCCATCTAAAATAGCTCCTTTATTATCTCTGAGACAACTTCTCGCTCATCAAAATGTATAGTTTTTTCTTTCAAAACTTGATAGTCTTCATGCCCTTTTCCTGCGATAACAATTATATCACCGCATCTTGCAATTTCAATTGCTCGTTTTATAGCCGCGCGCCTATTCTCTATAATTTCGAAATTATGTTTTTCAATACCGGATGCTACATCATTAATTATTTGCATAGGATCTTCAGTTCTTGGATTATCTGAAGTTATTAATGAAAAATCGCTTAGCTGAGTTCCAATTTTGCCCATTATAGCTCTTTTGGCTTTATCTCTATCTCCACCACAACCAAAAACGCTTATAAGTTTACCCTTTGTAAATTCCCTGACAGTTTTTAGTATATTTTCTAATGCATCTGGCGTATGTGCATAATCTAAAATTATTTCAAATCCCAACTTATGGTTATTGTAAGCAAGTTCACAACGCCCAGGCACTTGAATCTTTTGTAGAGCTAGTTTAATTTTAGCTAGGTCCACTCCCTGATTTAAGCAAACTGCTATAGACCCAAGCGCATTATATATATTGTAATTTCCTGGTATACTCAATTCTATTTCAAAAGAGTTTCCTTTGTACTCTAATGTAAATTCACTTCCCCTTGAATGCATTTTTATATCACTTGCCATAATATCTGCATTGCCATTTAATCCATAGCTTAATTTGCTACTTTTAATTAAACTATAGACTTTTGCTCCATATATATCATCAATGTTAATTACAGCGCTTTTACTTAATTCAAATAACTTTAATTTTGCATTAAAATAATTTTCAAAGGTTTTATGGAAATCTAAATGATCCTGAGTTAAATTTGTAAAAATACTTTCGCAAAACTCTATTCCATATACTCTATCTAAACTTAAAGAGTGCGAAGACACCTCCATAACACAATAATCCACACCCGACTCCACCATTTCCTTGAAAAGTTCATGTAATTCAAGTGATTCAGGAGTAGTCCTCTCTGTATGAATTTTCTTTTCTCCAATATAATTTGCTATAGTTCCAATAAGTCCAACTTTGTACCCTTGCTGTTCCAAAATAGCTTTAATCATAAAAGCTGAAGTTGTTTTTCCATTAGTACCTGTAACTCCTATCATTTTCATGTTACGACTTGGATTTTCATAGTAATTAGCTGCACTTATGGCCAATGCTTTTCTGCTATCTTCTACTCTAATCACCACACAGTTTAAATGCTCTTCTATATTTTTCTGGCACACAACAGCAACTGCTCCATTGTTAATTGCATTTTGTATATATTTATGACCATCAAGATTATACCCTTCTACAGCGAAAAACACATCCCCTTCTTTAATTTTTCTTGAATCATATTGAATTCCCTTTATATCAATATCAATGTTACCCTGGATTAAATTGAAATTAATATTCTCCATAATTTTTTCAAACTTCATATTACCACTCCTTTAAATCATCACATAAAATATGCTTAACAAAAAAAATATCTATTCCCCTTTTACATGGCAAATCCGACAGCTCAGAATTGCTGAGTCCTGTCGGTTTTATTTTCATGTGCCTATCACCTAATTATACACTATATTTAATGACATTTCAGAAGTAAAATCACGCTTTTCTAAAAGTAGGTGTTACATACTATAATAAAGTAAAATATTCAGTGGGATATAAATTTACTTCTGAAGTCATTAATATTACAGCATCGAAGATGATGCTTTAACTAATCAGCCGTAATATCTAAATGAATTGTTATCGTAGTTCCTTTTTTCACTTCTTTGCATTCTATGCTTTGCTCTGCGACTATTCCATTACCAACGAATTTAGCTTTTAGTCCAAGACTTCCTAGAAGTGCAGTAGTTTTTTCCGGGCTACTTCCTATTATATTTGGAACCATGACCATATTATTATCTTTTTTTAATTCACCAGTGTGTAAAATAATTTCAGTTCCTTCCTTAACCGTATATCCAGGTTTCGGAGTCATATCAGTAATAACTTCTCCATCTGAACTTAATTTTACCTTTAAATTATTATCTTTCAATGACTTTTCTGCCTCCGACTTCTTAAGGCCCCTTACTTCAGGCACAATAACATCCTTTAATAAGCTTTTTGAAGTTTCCTCCTTTGAAGCATCAGATTTAAATGATAAATAATTAAAAACATCATTAAAAACTTGCTTTCCAACTACTGTTGCAATCTGACCACCATAATACCAAGAGGGGTCTGGTTCATCAATATTAATTAATAAGGTTATCTGAGGATCATTTGCAGGCGCCATTCCTGCAAATGATGATACATATTTTCCTGGTGCATAGCCAGCTCCTGTAGTATTAATTTTTTGAGCTGTCCCTGTCTTTCCGGCAATATGGTATCCTGCAATAAATGCCTTTTTACCACCACCATTTTCTACAACCTGCTCAAGGTAAGATCGAAGCTGCTTTGCAACTCCTTCATCCATTATTTTTCTTTCATTATAATTTGAATATTTTTGCAGAACTTTTTTATTATTTAAATCATCATAATTTACTATCTCTTTCATAACATGAGGCGTTATAAGTTTTCCCCCATTTGCAATAGCGTTAAAGCCCTTCATATACTGTATACAAGATAAGGTATTCCCTTGCCCAAAGGATGTTACTGCTACATCAAGAGCAGTCATATCTTTAGCTTTTCTAATTATTCCGAGTGCTTCTCCATTTAAATCAATACCAGTTTTTTTACCAAATCCAAATAATTCAATGTATTTATTTAGTTTTTCTGGACCAAGTCTTCTACCAAGTTCCATAAATCCAACATTACAAGAGTTTTTTAATATATCCACAAAATTTTGAGATCCATGCCCTGTGGTTTTCCAACACTTTACTGCTTTACCTAAAACTACAGTGCTACCAGTACAGTTAAATTTATCATCTTCCTTAACTAGCCCTTCTTCCATAGCCCCTGTAGCCGTAAACACTTTAAAAATAGACCCCGGCTCGAACGTATCACTTACTGCTCTATTTCTCCATGCCTTTTGATTTTCATCAAAATTTTTAGTAAGGTCCCAAGGGTCATTAGGATTATAATCTGGTTTATTAACCATCCCCAATATTTCTCCATTTTTAGGATTCATTGCAATTATACTAACTGCTTTCGCTTTATTGTCAATCATAGCCTGCGAAGCTGCTTTCTCACAAAAATATTGAATCATCTCATCAATAGTAAGTACTACATCTTTACCCTCTATAGGCTTTGTATAATCTGAGATTGTATAAGGCAATTCTTCACTTTTTCTATCGGTTTCTGAAATTTTTATTCCAGGTATACCTGATAGATATTTATTGTAATACAATTCAACACCTGTAAGTCCATTGCCATCAGAATTCGTATGCCCTACAACATTTGCTAAGAAATTCCCATTGGGATAATATCTTTTTGTATCTCCAGTAATAACAATTCCTCGAAGCTTTTGATTTTTCGAAAAATCATTAATTTTATCAGCTGTAGCTTTATCTATTCTTCTCTTTAAAATCGCTGCTCCAATAGGTTTCCCCTTTGAATTAGTCTTAGTCAAAACAGGTAAAACTTCACTAGATTCCATTCCAAGTATTTTAGCGATTTCTGGTGCAATATCGTTCATACTTAGCTTGTTTTTTTTAGTAGTTTCACGTAGCGAATTAAGATCTAAATCCACTCTAAATACATTTGCACTTATAGCTAAATCTTCTCCATTTCTGTCTAAGATCCTTCCCCTCTTTGGTGCAATCCGAACGTCACTTGTCCACTGCAAAATTGCTTTTTCTTTATATTCCTTCCCTTTAGCTATCATTACGTAGCTCAACCTACTAATTAATAGAAAAAGCAAAAGAAAAAGCATGAAAAAGACAACCAACATTCTACGCTTAACTACTACCTTGTCTCTATACTCTCCTTTTGCCAATTTATGTCCTCCTTGCTAATTCTTCAAAGCAAACAGTAATTAAAAAATAATATTTTTAATTTTATCTATTACGTCGTTACTTGTTTTCGCTTCTAACTCTTCTTTTGTTTCTAAATTGTTTTTACTCAAATTTAAGTATTGTATGTCACTAACCTTTGGGTTAACCATATGAAGTTTTGTCGTCGCTGTTTTCTCAACGTAACTTATATTTCTAAACTTCATTAGTTCTACATCATACGCGTCATTTTCTTTACTGACCATTTCTATTTCAGCTTTAACTTTAGAAGTCGCATCTTGATAATTATAAATCATACAATATCTAGCAATGGTTATCATTCCAATAACAAACCCTAAACTAATATTTAAAAGAACTCTTTTTTTCTTTTTCATTTCCTTCAGATTTTTACTGCTTTGTGTCTGTTTTCGTGATTTTTCTAAATCTTCATATTTTCGTTTTTTTAATGGCTCATATGGTGCTAAAACTGTATTTCCATCCATTATAAACTTATTTTTTTCTATTATCACTTTATTCACCCCATCCACAATTTAGAACTAATTTTTTTGCGCCACTCTTAGTTTTGCACTTCTACTTCTTGAGTTTATTTCTATCTCTGTCTCTGTTGCCCTTATAGGTTTTCTACTTATAAGTTTCACGATTGGTGTTTTACCACACACACACATAGGTAACTCTTTTGGACATTTGCATGGATCTTCTAAACTTTTAAATTTAACTTTAACAATTCTATCTTCAAGTGACTGGAATGTAATTATCGCCATTCTCCCACCGCGATGTAGTCTAGCTATTCCATCCTCAATTGCTTTATCTAATATTTTTAATTCCCCATTAACTTCGATTCTTATTCCTTGGAATGTTCTTTTAGCTGGATGGCCTCCATCTCTCTTAAACTTTGCGGGAATCGCTGCATCTATAACATTCACTAGTTCCAAAGTAGTATTGATTGGTTTATCTTTTCTTCTATCTACTATGAAATTAGCAATTCTTTTCGAAAATTTTTCTTCGCCATAATTTCTTAAAACCTCTGCTATCTGTGGCTCTTCGTAGTTATTTACCACATCATATGCTGTTATACCTTTGCTTCTATCCATTCTCATATCAAGATTCGCATCCCTCATGTAGCTAAACCCACGTTCCGCATTATCTAATTGATATGACGACACCCCTAAATCCATAAAAATCCCATCTACTTTTTCTATTTTAAGTTTGTCAAGTATTGCTCCAATGTTATAAAAATTATCATGTACATATGTAACATTGTTATATTCTTTGATTTTTTCCTTTGCAGCTTTTAATGCATCTTCATCTTGGTCAATTCCAATTAACCGTCCTTTAGGTGACAGTCTTTTTAAGATTTCTAAGGAGTGCCCTGCACCTCCTAATGTACAATCAACATAAATTCCATCCTCTTTAATATCTAGCGCATCAATACACTCATTTAATAAAACTGATACATGTTTAAATTCCATTTTTAATCTCCTTTTATATGCCTAATTCATTCATTTTTTCTGCTATTTCATCAAAATTAATATCTGATTCATTATATTTATCCCATTTATCCTTAGACCATATTTCTATTCTAGTTGATACTCCTATGCTTACTATTTCCTTTTGAAGGCCTGCATATTCGCATAAATTCTGTGGTATTAAAGCTCTGCCTTGCTTATCTACTGTTATTTCATTAGCACCTGAGAAGAAAAACCGTACAAATGCCCTGGCATCTTTACTCGTCAATGGAAGTTTCTTTAATTTTTCCTCCATTATATTCCACTCAAGCGTTGTATATATGTATAAGCATCCATCTAGGCCCTTAGTCAATATAAATTCACTGCCTAATCCCTCTCGAAATTTGGTGGGAATAATCATTCTGTTTTTACTATCAATGGCATGTTGATATTCACCAATAAACATTTTATCCCCTACCTTATGAACTTACTCCACTTCGAACCACTTTAAACCATTTTAAACCACTAACAAGTATAATTCTATAGAAAAATGAAAATTCCTTCTTGTTTTATTGTTTTATTTTTATTTTTTAAAAACAATTAAACTTTTTTATGATTTTATTTGAATTTATTAACTTAAAATACATAATTATCAGGCTACGCATATCAAATTAAACAATTGTGCTAATTTACTTTCTTGAAATGCATTACGATGTAGGGTATAATTTATAAGAAATTAATAATATTAAATGCAAGAAAGGAATGTACATATATATGAAGCTAGGAATTGTAGGTTTACCAAATGTAGGAAAAAGCACACTGTTTAATGCAATAACAAAGGCAGGTGCAGAATCTGCTAATTACCCATTTTGTACTATAGAACCAAATATAGGTGTTGTAAGTGTACCTGACAAAAGATTGGATGTACTACAAACTATTTATAATAGTAAAAAAATAATTCGTACTGCAATTGAATTTTATGATATAGCAGGCCTTGTAAAAGGAGCAAGCAAAGGAGAAGGTTTAGGTAATAAATTTTTATCTCACATCCGAGAAGTAGAGTCTATTGTTCATGTGGTAAGATGTTTTAATGATGACAACATCATACATGTAGACGGCGATATCGATCCTACACGTGATATAGATACTATTAATTTAGAACTTATTTTTTCTGATCTTGATGTATTAGAAAGAAGAATGGAAAAGTCAGTAAAACTTGTTCGTTCTGGTGACAAAACAGCAAAAATGGAATATGCTCTTATGGAAAGAATAAAGGAACACCTTGAAGCAAATCTTCCAGTAAGAACATTAGAGTTTAACGAAGAAGAAGCCGCTTTTGTAAGTATTCTTTTCTTAATTACTGCAAAACCAGTATTATATGCTGCAAATATAAGCGAAGATGATTTAATGTCTGGTAACACAGAAAATGATATGGTAAAAAAAGTTAAAGAATTTGCTGCGAATGAGAATTCAGAAGTAATTGTAGTTTGCGCCAGACTTGAAGAAGAATTATCCACTTTGGATGATGATGAAAAAATGGAACTTCTAAAGGAATATGGTCTTACTGAGACGGGCCTTGATAAACTTATCCACTCAAGTTATAAACTACTCGGTTTAATGAGCTTTTTAACTGCAGGACCTCAAGAAATAAGAGCATGGACTATAAACATTGGAACTAAAGCCCCTGCTGCCGCTGGGAAAATCCATTCGGATATAGAAAGAGGTTTTATAAGAGCAGAAATAGTTTCCTTTGATAAATTAGTTGAATGTGGCTCTGAAGCTGCTGCTAAAGAAAAAGGACTGTATAGACTTGAAGGAAAAGAGTATATTATGCAAGATGGCGATGTAGTTAACTTTAGATTTAACGTGTAGCAAAGCAAGCAGGACAATTTAGTCCTGCTTATTTAATATCTATTATTAAATAATAACCTAGGAAGCTTCATCTCCCGCGGAGCTGTTCATCATTTTTTGCTATATTTTTTTAATTCTTTGTTAATAGCTATCATTACAGCATCAAAGCTAATATCAGGATTTCCCATTAGCACTCCAATTGCATCCTCTATAGATGTCATCGTATATATATGAAAGTTTCCATTTTTAATTTCGCTTTCAACTTCTTCATTTAAAACCAAGTCTACTGCATTTGACAAAGGTATCATTACACCTTTATCCTTTATTGAGTCAATTGCTTTGCATGCTGCAAAGAAACCTTCTATTTTATCGTTTACTCCTCCTATAGGTTGGACCTCACCAAATTGATTTACCGAACCAGTGATTGCAATGCTCTGTTTTATAGGTATCTTACTTAGCGCTGAGAGCATACACATTATTTCTGCAACCGATGCACTATCACCATCTATTTTTCCATAGATTTGTTCAAAGCTTAGGTGAAAATCTACCGGTAATTTAGTAAATCCGCCATTAATAGTACTTATATATCCCTTTAAAATATTAATAGATTTACTATGGATACTTCCACTTAGATTGCTCTCCTTTTGGACATCTATAATATTACCTTCTCCCTTATAGCAGCAACAGGTAATCTTTATTGGCTTACCAAAACTAAAATATCCTGTATCCATTACCGATAATCCATTCACTTGTCCAATTCTACTATTTATAACATCAATAAGCATCTTTTTTTCAGTATAATTATTTAAAATTTCCTTTTCCATGATGTCTTTTTTATAGCCTACCTCAATTATATCTCCTTCACTAATCTCTTTTTTATTTTCTCCTATAACCTTATTGTTAGCTAAGATTAGTAGCTTATTTATTTCATATTTGTCATAGTATATCTTTTCTCTACTCTGTGCTTTCCGTGATAAAATCTTTGCTACTTCTCTTATAGCTCCTTTTGTAAGAAACTTATAATTGTTTTCGCAACAAGTTTTATTTATCTCAAATACAAGAGATTTCTTTAAATAATTGTCTATATTCTGCACCGGATTACATTCTGCTTTTATAGTGAAAATTTTTCTAAAGTCTTCATCATAGTTATAAAGCAAATCATAAGTCTCATAGTTTCCAATAAGAATTATCTTTTCCTTAACTGGTATAGGTTCTGGGTTAAATGCATTTAAAGATCCAATCTCATAAGAGTTTCTGTTATAAGCCGAATCTACCTCCTCTGTTAATAATGTTTTTTTCAAATTATGATAAGCCGCAGCATCCTTTAGTAAATCATTTGCTCTAATTATCAAACACCCTTCATTTGCTTTTAGTATACTACCGCTTTTTATAAATTCTATACCTGTAGAATAAACCCCTTTGTGATTTTCATACTCTATATTTCCAAGTAAGTTTGTCAAATTAGGATCTTGTTCAAATATTACTGGACGAATTTGATTTTCACTATTATCTACCATTATATTTATAGCATATTTGTATATAATTTCATTTATCTTTTCCTCGTCATCATCATAACTTAAAGAATAATTATCTATAAGTCTTTTTTCAATATCATTGCATACTATATCAAAATAATTTTGTACAGATTCATCTTCCATAAACAAATTTTTATATTCTTCTTTTAAATCATTCATTTCATTTTTATAGTACACTTCCATTAGTTGTTTTATTTTCTCTAAGTCTTCTCCTTCAGAATCTTTTAGTTCCTCTAATGTTTCGCGAGCATTCTCTTTTAACATAGTTGCCGTGTATAAAATATTATCTTTTTCCCCTTTATCCAATGTTTCATATTCATTCTCAGACATTTCCTTTTCATCACTTAAAGGAATGAATGTGAATCCGCTATTAGTGGATTTTATATCAAAACCTTTCTCTTTTGCTGTATCTATTAGCTTACCAATTAATTTATTTCTTTTCTTTTGAATATTTTCCTGAATGTCTTCAATTTCCTTATTTGCAGAATTGTTATAAAACTGAAATGTGCACCCTAAATATTCATTCTGCATTTCTTCAAATGTCTCTTTTAGCTTATTAGCCCCTCCATTACTTACAAAAATAGGTTTAGGAGATTTTTCATCTTCATATAGTACATAACAAATGTCTTTTGGTTTGCTCTTATTTTCGAAACTTTTATTTACATATTTCATAATCTCTTTAATGGTTTCTTTTGAAAAGTCATCTATTAAATAAATATTAAAACCCTCTTTATCTATACTCATGGCAGTTTTAATATTTTCTATTACATCATAATATTGAGGCATAGTATATAATTCTTCTTTTGTACTCATATCTTCAATGTCAAATTCATATATAATATCTTTTGGAGTTAATTCTCTATTCATATTCCTCCTCCTTTCAATTCTTTATTATATTAATATTCTCAAATCACCAATTTAGGAACAAATATTATCATTAAGAAATAATAATATTTTCTAAATTTATGCGTATATATTTTTTTTCTTATAGAATTTTAATAATAAATATTAATAGTAGCCATTTTTTTAATACTTGAGTTAAATTACAACATACGATATAATAAGCTTATTGACTTTTTATATTTTTTATAATTTTTGTTGTGAAGGAGTAATACTGATGGGATTTAAAGACAAAATTACTAATAGTTATACACAGGCTTATTTAAAGAGATATGGCGATAGACTTACTCAAGCACAAGGTCGAGTTCTATCAGTCAAAGTAGCAGAAAAAAATTATCTAAGAATATTTTATAAATTAACTGTAACCATCTTAGTAAAGGCCGAAGGAAGTAAATCTATTTCTAAGTGCATATTCAAAAAGCACCGTTGGTTCAAAAAAGTTAACTTTATATCTGTGCTTCAAGGTCATTCTGTTATAATTCAAGGAATGAAGGGTAAAAAAGGTAAAGAACACAGCGAGCAGATTCAAATTGCAAACATTAGAAATATGACTACCAAAAAGGACCTGGTTCCAATGCAGGGGAATGCTCCAAAAGTTCAAAGAATAAGATCTGACAGACGTTTTAAATAATGAAAGCTATATGACTATGTCATATAGCTTTCATTATTTGAAATCGCATCAATACCTCACTGTGATATATCACTGCCAAGTGGCACTTAATGCTTATGCATTAAATACAAGTACAAACTATTTATAAAGGAAATAATACCCGAGAAAAATAAAATAATTAACCATTGCCCTAAATTAAGTGGGATGGTATGAAATACATTCTGTAAGAATGGAATATACACTATGCTAATCAGCATAATTATGGATATACCTACAGCCCCAATTAGGTACAAATTTGTAAAGGGATTAATTTCAAATAAAGATTGTTTTTCTGATCTGCATTCAAACACATGTATGAGTTGAGATAAAACTAATGTTCCAAGAGCCAATGTTCTACATGCCTTAATATTCATACCATAATATTTACCACCGATAAACGCCATTATTGTACAAACACCAATTAGGCACCCGCGAATGACAATTTTTTCTGTAAGCCCTCTTGAAAATACACTTTCATTCTTTCCTCTAGGTTTTTCAAACATAATATCACTATCAGCTGGATCCACGCCCAAAGCAATAGCGGGAAGTCCATCTGTGACTAAATTTACAAATAAAATTTGTATTGGAAGTAGAGGATTTTCTAAGTAGAATAACGAAGCCAAAAACATGGTAAGCACTTCCCCTAAATTACAGGATAGTAAGTACCTGATAAATTTCCTTATATTGTCATATATTACACGTCCCTCTTCAACTGCTGCAACAATAGTTGCAAAATTATCATCTAAAAGAATCATAGAGGCCGCCTCTTTAGTTACATCCGTTCCAGATATTCCCATAGCTATCCCAATATCTGCTTCTTTTATAGCTGGGGCATCATTTACACCATCTCCAGTCATGGCCACAATATAATTTTTATGTTTAAAAGCTTTTACAATTCTTAGCTTGTGTTTTGGACTTACCCTTGCGAATATTTTTAAATTATCAATATTCTTATCTAGTTCCTTATCACTTAATTTATCTAGCTCATCTCCAGTTATAACCTCCTCCGAATATTTACATATATCTAAATCTTTTCCGATAGCATAAGCTGTATTTTTGTGGTCCCCTGTTATCATTACAGGCTTTATACCTGCAATCTTGCACTTTATAACTGCATCTTTTACTTCTTTTCTTGGGGGATCAATTATACCTGCTACGCCGATAAAGATTAAATTAGTTTCCAAATTATCATTTTTCATGATACCAGACACCTTATAGGCACAAGCAATGCACCTTAATGCCTTATAGGACATTGACTCTACAGCCCTTATTAGATGATTCTTATAATTCGGAAGCATCGGCTGCACCAATCCGTCTAGCAATATATAATTGCATTTTTCTATAACCCTTTCTGGAGCACCCTTTACATAGCAAATTTCTTTATCATTTTCTTTAACAATGACAGACATAATTTTCCTTGTTGAGTTAAATGGTATTTCATATAAACGTCTTGATTTATTCAAAAATCCCTGTAATTCCTTAGAATTTTCAAAAAAAGCTTTAATTAAAGCAGTTTCTGTAGGATCACCAAACAAGCATTTTTCAAATTTTTTTGCGTTAAAATCGTAATTACAATCATTGCAGTATGTAAATGCTTTTTTCATAACTAAATTCAATGGAATTTCACCTTTATCAACATCGTAAACCTGTCCATCAAAATACAATGATTTTACCGTCATATTATTTTCAGTTAGAGTTCCCGTTTTATCTGTACATATTACAGAAGTACAACCTAAAGTTTCAACTGCTGGTAATTTTCTAACTAAAGCTTTCCTTTTAAGCATTCTAGATACACCTAGTGCTAAGGCAACCGTAACTATAGCAGTTAACCCCTCTGGTATTGCAGCTACTGCAAGGCTTACTCCCAATAAGAACATTGCATATTTATCTTGTCCACGCGAGATGCCCATAAAAGTTACAACTACGCAAATTATTATACAAAGCATAACTAATATTTTCCCAAGATATGCTAGTCTCTCTTTAAGTGGAGACTTCTCCTCTTCAATACTATGAAGCATATCTGCTATTTTCCCCATTTCTGTATTCATACCTGTTGTTATAACTTTTGCTTTAGCTTTTCCTGTAAGAAGTATTGTTCCCATATAAATGTTATTATCCTTAGAACTGGCGCTTTTGTTTACTCCAGCAGATTCTCCAGTAAGTAAAGATTCATCTAGCATTACATTATTTTCCTCAGTCAAAATGCAATCAGCCGGAACTCTATCTCCACTTTCTAAAATCACTAAATCACCTGGCACTAAATATATTGCATTTATTACCAATACTCCACCATTTCTAATCACTTTAGCCGTTGGCGCTGCTAGCTTACTTAGTGCCTCCAGTGATTTCTCAGTTCGAAACTCTTGAATAAACCCTAGTATTCCATTCATTATAACTATAATAAATATAGTTATTGCATCCGCTTTTTCTCCCATAAGTCCTGAAAGTACTGTTGCTACAATTAATATCCAAGTAATAAAATCATTGAATTGTGAAAAGAATATTTTAAGCGCGGATATCTTTTTTTTATTTTCTAATTTGTTAAATCCATATTTTTTTAATCTACCTTCAGCCTCCTCTATGGTAAGACCCATTGATAATTTCTTACTATCACGTACAGATCCTCTTGGCTTATTATCATCCTTTGTATTATTATTTGGCACTTGTTCGTTAATCACTTTCTTACCCTCCTTATACTTGTCTAAGATAGATAACATTTGCTAACCAATGCCGCTCCCATAAGTCACTATATTTTCTATTCATACTAATATATGTATTTATTCACTTACATATGAACAGAATATAGTGTATTATTTAATTAACATTGGTTTTTTCTTTACAATATAAGAGTTTGATTATAAAATAATATTAGCAACGATTGCTAATTAAAAATGACAATGAGTATAACAACTAATAATTGTTATATTCTCAAGAACAATACAAGGAGGCCCATACGTGAAAAACATTATTTATATTACTGGCCATAGAAATCCAGATACTGATTCTATTTGCTCTGCTATTGCTTATGCAGAGTTTAAAAATAAAATGGGGAAAATACCTGCAATTCCTATAAGACTCGGTGAAGTTAATAGCGAAACGGAATTTATTCTTAACTACTTTAATGTAGATCAGCCTGAGCTTATAACTACGGTTAAAACGCAAATTTCTGATTTAGATATAGACGTTGTAGCTCCAATTTCACCAGATATTTCTCTTAAAATGGCCTGGTCCATTATGAAAAAAAATGGCACTAAAACTCTACCTGTTATCGACGAACATGATCAATTAGCTGGTGTGGCATCAGTTTCGAATCTTGCTGCAAGCTATTTAGATGTTTGGGACAATACTATTCTTGCCAAAAGCAATACAACTCTTGATAATATTTTAGATACTCTATCAGCTAAATGCCTGTGCAAACCAAAAGATGCATTTGAAATAACTGGAAAAATTATTGTAGCTGCTATGCATCCAGAAAGCACAAAATCTGTAATTGAGGCTGATGATGTTGCCATATGTGGAGATAGAGAAGATACCCAGCTCTTAATAATTAATTGTAATGCTTCGCTTTTAATAATTACAGGAAACCATTCTCCAACAGATGAAGTTATTGAACTTGCAAAAACTAATAACTGTACAATAATAGTAACCCCTTTTGATACTTTTACAGCTTCTAGACTAATAACTCAAAGTATCCCCATCGATTATGTTATGAGCAAAAAAAATATTGTAAGCTTTAATACAGAAGATTTTATTGATGAAATAAAGCATATTATGATTGAGACTAGATACAGAAGTTATCCTGTTACTGATGAAAATAATAAAGTCATTGGAAGTATATCTAGATACCATTTAATATCAGAAAACAGAAAAAAAATCATACTTGTAGACCATAATGAAAAAGCCCAATCTGTATTAGGAATAGAAGATGCTGAAATACTAGAAATAATTGATCATCATAGAATTGCAGATGTGCAAACTGGCATGCCTATATATTTTAGAAATGAACCTGTAGGTAGCACTTCAACAATCGTAGCATCCATATTCTTTGATAATGGGATTAGGCCTTCAAAAAGCACTGCTGGTCTTCTATGTGCAGCAATAATTTCTGATACATTACTACTAAAATCTCCCACCTCTACACTAGTCGATGAACTTATTTTAAATAAATTAGCTCAAATTGCTAATTTAAATGTGGAAGAGTTTGCAAAAAAAATGTTTAAAGCCGGTACATCACTTGAGGGTAAAACCGCTCAAGAAATTTTTTACCAAGACTTTAAGACCTTTACCCTTAATACTTTTAAAATAGGAGTATCACAAGTTGGTACAATGTATATTGAAGGCTTTGACCCACTGAAAGATAGCATGATAGATTTAATGAATAAAAAAGCCAAAGAAGGTGGCTATGACTTGATTTTACTAATGCTAACTGATATATTAAATGGCGGTTCAGTATTAATAGCTACAGGGGAACATAAGGACATTATTTCAAAAGCCTTTGATGTTACTCTAACTGATAGCGGTGTATATATTCCTGGTATAGTTTCAAGAAAAAAACAAGTTATACCCCCTATTACAGCTGCCCTAAGTAAAATAAACAAATAAAAACAAAGCATATATTATTTATAATATATGCTTTGTTTTTATTTATATATATTATAATTCTAAAAATTCCCCTATAAAAATTGTAGAACTAAGAATACAGTAAAAACTATAAAACATATAGAATAACTTATACTTAAATAATCCTTAATGCATGCATCATCAACCTTGTCACTATAACCACCATAACTTTTCAGATAGTGCATGTCATTACCATTATAATGAAAATAAAAATTAACAGATTCTATATACGCGGCTAAAATATCAACATTTAGAATAGGTTTATTCCAAATATTATTAGCGTAATCTCCTTTAAAATCTATCTTTACTTTTTGGTTTCTAAAAACATAAATTATATATAAAAATATTTCTGCGATTATTGCTGGGATTATCGTAGCACATGTCAGCAATATACCTAGTATGTTCAATTCCTTGTCAAGGCTTATAATATAGAGTAAAGTAAATACAATAGCTGCGCCATTTCCTAGTATTAGAATATAAAATAAAGGCGCAATAAATCCGCATATAAGTGATCTAGATATAGTAGATATTGTGTCGTAAAAATGCTTTCTTTCAGTATTATTTAAACTTTTCCGCTCTGTATTACTTATATCTATTACCATAAACGCTGTTATAGCATTAAATACTTGATTGCTTTTTATAAAAGTAACGCCTGCCAGAAAAGTAATCCCACTATATATAGCTATTACTCCACATAAATATAAAAACTGCAGCATATATATACTCTTAATTTTTTCCTTCAACTTTACATTAATAAAACCAAACAACCCTTGCCTATCTACTCTCCATAGCAATATACTAATTAAACATCCAATTGTATATCCCATTCCCATTTTCATCCCTCCTATGATTATATGATAGTGTTAACACTATTTTTGTTTATCTATTTTAAACCCTGTTTTTTTCATAAGTTAGTTACCACTATCGATTATATTATTATGTACTTACTAATAATATATGAAGGGTTTGCTTTAATTAAAACCATTTTTTAATTATTTCTGGCAAGCAAAAATAAGACATACTATTAGAAGTACATCTTATACAAAAATAAATTTATTTGACCCGAAGGTTATTAGCCATTTGCCGGATTTGCTCAGCAGTTTTTAAAGTAGTAGATCTAAGTTAAAGCTCTCTTTGAGTTACAACACCATGTGAATCCACACTAAAATTGTCTTTTCTCATACTCTTAACTTCACCTTTAGTTTCTGCAAGTTCACGCTTCAAATTTTCCTGATCAACTGATATAACATCAGTTTTATGCTCTAAAGATCTCAATATTTGAGGAATAACCCCCAAATCTAATGGACATCAATAGCTATTTTATAGCGGCTAAAGCTTTAAAATCTAGTCGCGCAGCTGAATCTAATAAATAAGATGATATTTTTGCACCCTCTATTCTAAGTTCATTTAAATCACTAATTATTTCATTAGCAGTTCCTATGCCTATACCATGTCCAAAATAAATCCCATTACCTAGGTCTATAACATTTTCTCCTTGCCATTCAGGCCTTACTGGATCTACATCGGGGTTATTAAAGTATCTTCTATCCCCTGGGAAATAATCACTTTGCTTCTCTAAATAACCTGCACTCTCAAGCATTTTATCCATATAATGCCAATTCATTAATTGTATTTCTGGAAACAATTCATTGAAAAGTTTCTCAGAAAATATATTAAGCAATGCTTGATAATAAATAATGATTATTGCAGTGGCACATTCAGTACCATATTTTGAACTATTTATAGAAATATCCTCAATGGCTGCACTGGGAGTTATTCCCTTTTTTAATATAAACCCCCCTTCATCAGTACGATCCCAATAATCAAGATTACACATTGATTTACGAAAGGTTTTAAAGGACATATCACCTTCATTGAGTTTTTTAGCAGCAATAACAATATTATTTCGTAATTTTAACTCGAACTGTAATTGATCTAATGAATCATATTCATACTTTTCTTTACTTAAACCCATCTTTCTAATGATATCTTTCTCAATATTATTTGGTTTATATTCATTTATAAAAGTATCAGATTTATAAGTATTGTTGGAAATTATTATCATTTACTAACCTCCCTATATTCCTTATATTAAGAACAATAATTATAGATTACTAATCTCTTAAGCTAGCTTTTGCAATGCGTACTTGTTTATTTATGGAATGGTTAATCCATGATTTCCATAAATATATGCTTTCATGATGAATTCTAAGTGAGAATCTCGATAACAATAGCTTGTTGTTTTCATCTAAGTTGTTAAAATAACCTAATAAGTTCTTTTCTTTTGCAGTGTATGGTATGAGTGGTTTTTTAGTATAAAGTGATACCCGTCTGCACAGATATTTTGCATCTAAAACTACGATATAGGGTATTGGTTTACTGGTTCTTTGAAAACTTTCCCCAGTAAAATATAAAAACGGATAATTCTCTTTAAGCCAGTAAAAAAAAGCTTTATGTTGTTTACTACCTTCTCCCACATTCATATCTATGGAAGGTACAAAGTCTAGAAGTTTGCGTGCCAATTTAACATCGTTTACGTCATCTGAATCTAAATAATTTGCAATTAACATTAAGCTACAGGGCTCTCTTGCTTGGAAGAAAGCCCAAATTAGATCATGAGTAAAAAGACCTTCTCTATTTCTAAAAAAAATCATGTCTACTATAGTATGTAAAATCGTTTTATCCTTGTGGGTTTTTATTAAAAGTCTGGCAGTAAGATCTAAAAATTCATCATGCTGATTGCTTAACCCATGCTGAGCTATTCCTTTTTCAAACATATCTTTCAAATTAGAGTGAGAAATTTCTTTATGATTAGAATGTAGATATTCTATTTTTGAAGAAATTGAGGTGTTTACGCTATCTAAATACATATAATCTCCACCTTCATATTTTATTTTTGATTTTTATATAAATAAATGGCTACATCATATAGTATTATCAATGTAGCAATTATGTTAAAAGTATTATATTAAAATGATCAAAAAATATAAATAGATGGATTTATTTTTTAGAAATCACTACTATCCCAGCAGACTGTTGTACCCTTGATTGACTCATTACCATTGATAGTACACTTATATCCGTTAAAACGCCTCCCGTTAACTGTTCCTAAAATCTTAATTGTTGTATCTCGGCAATAGCCTAAGTCGTTCTATTGTGAATAAACTTTACAAATTTCTGTTTATCTTCTGTTAATTCATCATCAAATTTCTTCATTATTGAATTTATTATTTGATTTTTTGATGAATCAAAAGAAAATTCATCCACATTTTTTATTGGAAGTACATTTGGAGAGGTTCCGGAAATAAACAAACCCGTCAATGATTCAAGGTCCCTTTCATGGATGTTTTTTTCTTCAAACACGATATTTAACTTTTCGCAGGTTTTTATAACAAATTGTCTTGTAATGCCAGGTAATACATTTGCAACCTTTGATGTTACGACTGTTGAGCCTTCGACCATAAAAATATTAGATTTACTGCCCTCCGTAATAAATCCCTCATCATCCACTAAAATTGCTTCATATACGTCTTTACTATTTATTTGCTCATTTACTTTGTCTCTAAAAACACTATTAATAACTTTAGCATTTGGGTTACTTCGCTCTCCATGATAAGTAATAGTTTTTACGCCTTCCACGTACTGCTCTTTTGAAGGGTAAGAATGTGGCAAAAAATATAATAAAACCTTTTCATTAAAGTCATTTTTATTATTGCATTTCTCGTCGCTTGGGCTATAATTTATAACTAATTTTATATTTCCAACCTGAGCTTTATTCTTATATATTAGTTTAAGAATTTCATTTATAATTTCATCCCTAGTAATAGTTAAATTGTATTTCATAATTTTTGCGGAATCGTAAAGACGATCTAAGTGTTCCATAAGAAAAATGGGGATTCCGTCACTTATCCTTATAACTTCATATAATGATTTCCCTTTACTTCTATGGTAATTTTCAAATTCCTCACATTTTTTAATTTCCCCTCCGAATAAAAAATATGCATTTATACACTTATCCATATAAACCCCTCCTTGTTTTTTTGAAAGATAGATTAACTAATTGTATCTTATAATAATTAATATCAACCCATCACGAGTAATACTAATTTAAAGTAACCTCTATAAATATCCTACTACTTCCATTTTAAAATTTCAATCTTATCCTGTGTTTTTTTGAAGTTTATTAAATAAGGATGTCCCACTAAATTAAAAAGAGGTAAATCTGATAGAGAATCAGAAAACATATAGGAGTTTTCAAAATCAATTTCGATATTTTCTATCTTCAAGATTTCTTTTAGTCTCTTTACTTTTTCTTCCCCTTTGCAATTTTCTCCTGAAATTTTATTTCTATGTAAGCCATTCTCCTTAACGAACCTCGTCCCTATTACTTTATCCACTTCCTTTATATTATAGAATTCATTTAAATAGAATTCAGCAGATGCAGAAATTAAATAAATTTTGTATCCCTGTATCTTCATTTTTTTTATGGTATCTATAGCATCTTTATATAATATTTTGCTTAAACGTGTTTCATAAAATTCTTTGACTATCTTTTTCATTTCATTTTCTTCTATGCCATCAATAAATCTTATAAAGGTTTTTTTAGCTTTTGAAGCATCATATATCTTAAAAACGTAAAATATAGATGAAAATATACTTTTAGGCAGATATCTTATGAATTTAGGGTTCTTTTTTATCATAAAAAAATAGAATTCTACTAAAGTCTCGCGTTTTGTTAAAGTGTAATCCACATCAAAAATAGCTAATTTTTCTTTCATTATTTATCCTCCTTTAATCCTCTCCTGGGCCGCCGCAATATTACTTTTAAAGCAACAATATTAACATTATTACCATAAGATCGCTATTAATTCTTTTAAAAAAACTTAAAAAGAGCCGATGCATTTGCAACGACTCTTTTTAAGAATTACTTTTCGCTTTTAATCAATTCTTCATAATATGCAGTTACTTCTGCGAATTCTTCATCTTCAGGGATAACTAACTCACCTGTTTCTTCATCTCCAATTACTTTGAAAAGATATATTGAATCATCCTCAGGATTTTGAACTAGCGCAAATTCATTATCTTTATAAGTAAATCCATCTACTATTTCACAAGGAACTATGTTCCCATTTTCATCTTCTAAATCTACTGTTAAAGCTTCGCCCTCGCCACAACCACATCCACAACCTTCATTCTCGTCATGTTCGTGACCACCGCATCCACAGCCTTCATTCTCGTCATGTTCATGACCACCGCATCCACAACCTTTATTTTCTTGGTCCTGTTCGTGATCACCGCATCCGCATCCGCATGATGTTTTTTTATCTTCATTCATAATGTAGTACCTCCTACTTTGAGTATAGTTTAATTCTACCCTAAATGATAAAATAATAAAAGGGTTTTTTGAATTCTTTTTATTATTTTATTTAAAAGTAAAAGGAAGATGAAATTTAATCCATCTTCCTTTTACTTTATAATTTTAAATACTATTTTTCACTAGCAAGTTTTTTGTATCCTGCTAATCTTTCCTTAGCATCATTTTCTGTTTTAACAAATAATTCTTCTGCTACTTCTGGGAATGTTTTTGCTAGTGAAGAATATCTTACTTCACCCATTAAGTATTCTCTAAATGAAGTAGTTGGTTCTTTAGAGTCTAATATAAATGGATTCTTTCCTGCTTCTTTTAAAGTTGGATTAAATCTATACATAGCCCAGTATCCAGATTCAACAGCTCTCTTAGTTTCAAGTTGTGTACAACCCATTCCAACCTTAAGACCGTGATTGATACATGGAGCATAAGCAATTATAAGTGATGGTCCTTTATAAGCTTCTGCTTCTTTTATAGCTTTTAGTGTTTGAGCTTTATCAGCACCCATAGCTATTTGAGCAACATAAACGTATCCGTAAGTCATTGCCATCATACCTAAATCTTTTTTCTTAGTTCTCTTACCAGTTGCTGCAAACTTCGCAACAGCAGCAGTTGGAGTAGATTTTGATGATTGACCTCCTGTATTTGAATATACTTCTGTATCAAATACAAATATATTTACATCTTCACCAGATGCTAATACATGATCAACTCCACCAAATCCTATATCATAAGCCCAGCCATCTCCACCAAATATCCATTGAGATTTTTTAACTAAATGATCTCTCTTACTGAATATTTCTTTTAATGCTTCATTATTGTCTTTTTCAGCGTTTAATAATGGTAGCATTTTAGATGTTGCAGCTTTTGAACCCTCAGCATCTTCCTTATTTTCAATCCATTCATTAAGAACTGATTTTAATTCATCACTTGTTTTCATTGTTAATGCTTCTTTAGCTGACATTTCAACTTTATTTCTTAATTGGCTAGTTCCAAGGAACATTCCAAATCCAAATTCAGCATTATCTTCAAATAATGAGTTAGCCCAAGCTGGTCCCTTACCACATTTATTAACTGTGTATGGTGAAGCTGGTGAACTTCCTCCCCAAATTGAAGAACATCCTGTAGCGTTCGCAATGAGCATTCTATCTCCAAATAATTGAGTAATAAGTTTAGCATATGGTGTTTCTCCACATCCAGCACAAGCTCCGCTGAATTCCATTAATGGTTGCTCAAATTGGCTTCCCTTAACATTTGATGTTCCCATTGGATTTTCTTTCTTAGGTAAATTTATATTGAATTTCCAATTTGGCATTTTATCTACTTGAGACGCATATGGCTTCATGATTAAAGCTTTTTCTTTTGCAGGGCATACTTCTGCACAGTTACCACAGCCGCTACAATCTTCATTACTTATACCTATTGAAAAATGTAGACCTTCAAAACCCTTACCTACACCTTTTTTACTTTCATAAGTCTTTGGAGCATTTTTAAGTTCTTCATCATTTGTTAAGAAAGGTCTTATTACAGCATGTGGACATACATACGCACATTGATTACATTGTATACATTTATCTACTTGCCATTCTGGTACATTAACAGCAATTCCTCTCTTCTCAAATGCAGCTGTTCCTGGCATTAGTGTTCCATCTTCTATCCCAACAAATGCACTAACTGGTAAAGAGTCTCCTTCTTGTCTGTTCATTACATCAGCAATATTTTTAACGAAATCTGGTCTAGCTTCTTCTGTTTCATTATTATCTTTAACAGTTTTCCAGCTCTCTGGAACATTAATTTTAACAACTGATTGAACACCTTTATCAATTGCTGCATTATTCATGTTAATAACTTTTTCGCCTTTTTTACCGTAAGATGTAATAACAGCTGCTTTAAGATACTTAACTGCATCTTCTACAGGGATAATGTCTGCAAGTTCAAAGAAAGCAGATTGCATTATCATGTTAACTCTTCCGCCAAGACCTATCTCTCCAGCTATTCCAACTGCATCAATAGTATTGAAGTTGATATTGTGATTAGCAATATATCTCTTCATTGAAGCTGGTAAATGTATTTCTAAATCTTCCATATTCCATATGCAATTTAATAGGAATGTTCCACCATCTTTAATTCCTTTTAAAACATCATATTTAGTTACATAAGCTTGATTACCACAAGCAACATAGTTTGCAGAACTAATTAAATATGTTGATTTTATAGCTTTCTTACCAAATCTTAAGTGAGAAATTGTTACTCCACCTGATTTTTTAGAATCATATGCAAAGTACGCTTGAGCAAACATATCTGTATGGTTTCCTATGATTTTTATTGCACTTTTGTTAGCTCCGACAGTACCATCTGATCCAAGGCCCCAGAATTTACATTCTTTAGTTCCTTCAGGTGTTGTTGTTATAGCTTCTCCAATTGTAAGTGATTTGTTAGTAACATCATCAACTATTCCTATAGTAAAGTTATTTACTGGAGACTCCGCTTTTAAAGCATCATATACAGCAACAATTTGAGCTGGAGTAGTATCTTTTGAACCGAGTCCATATCTTCCACCAACTATAACTGGTCTGTTTTCTTTATCAAAATAAGCACTTCTAACATCTTGGAATAATGGTTCTCCAATTGATCCTGGCTCTTTTGTTCTATCAAGTACTGATATTTTCTTAACTGTTTTAGGTATGTATTTAAAGAAATGATCTAATGAGAATGGTCTGAAAAGATGTACTTTAAGCACTCCAACCTTTTCTCCTTTTGCATTTAAATAATCTATAGTTTCTTCAATTGTTTCACAAACTGATCCCATTGCTATTATTATTCTATCTGCATCAGGTGCACCATAGTAATTAAATAAATGGTAGTCAGTTCCGATTAATGAATTTATTTTTCCCATACATGTTTCAACTTTTTCTGGAAGAACATCATAGAATGTGTTTGAAGCTTCTCTTCCTTGGAAATAAACGTCTGGATTTTGTGCTGTTCCACGAGTTACAGGATGTTCTGGATTCATTGCACTATTTCTAAATGCTTCTAGTGATTCTTTGTTTAACAAACTTCCTAGAGTTTCATAATCCCATGCCTCAATTTTTTGTATTTCATGAGAAGTTCTAAATCCATCAAAGAAGTTCACAAAAGGAATTTTCCCTTCGATAGCTGTTAAATGAGCAACTGGTGAAAGATCCATTACTTCTTGTACACTATTAGATGCAAGTAAAGCAAATCCAGTTTGTCTTGTAGCCATTACGTCTTGATGATCTCCAAAAATATTAAGTGCGTGAGTAGTTAATGCTCTAGCAGCTACATGGAATACTCCAGGTAAAAGTTCTCCTGCTATTTTATACATATTTGGGATCATTAATAATAATCCTTGAGAGCAAGTAAAAGTTGAAGTTAATGCTCCTGTTTGAAGTGAACCATGAACTGCTCCTGCAGCTCCCGCTTCTGATTGCATTTCCATCATTTTAACTTTTTGACCAAATACATTCTTTGTTCCTTTAGCTGCTAATTCATCACAATACTCTGCCATTGTTGAAGATGGTGTTATTGGGTAAATTGCTGCCACATCAGTATATGCATAGGCAACGTGTGCTGCTGCTGTATTCCCGTCCATAGTTTTCATTTTTCTCATTTAATAGGCCTTCTTTCTTAAATAATTTTATCAGAATTACAAATAAGCGTATTGTATTAAAAATAACTCTACACCTAAAATAATAACTTTCTAACAGGTTTTGTGCAAAACTAGCTAACACTCCTAAGCATTAGCTAGCCATGATAGGCTTTTATAATCTACATAATTTGCAAACTACCTCATTATTACATATTTCTGTAATAAAAAGTTACTTAGCTAACATTCTACCCATTTCTTCTGCTTTAACTAATTGTTCATTAGTAGGAGCTTCATTAACAGTTAAGCTTTGTATAACATTAAATTCATATTCTTTCATTAGACTTACCCATTTGTTCATAAATTCTCCATTATCCCATCCATAAGATCCAAATAAAGCTGTGACTTTATTATTAATTGGGATTAATTTAAACTTATCAATAAAAGGTTGCATCTCTAGTTGATCAATTCTATTATTATCCATTGATGGACTTCCAAACGCAACTGCATCTGCTCTAGTTACATCTTCAACTGTAGCTTCACTAGCTAATTTAACTAGAACCTCAGCCCCTGCATCTTTTGCACCTTTAGCAATGTGATTAGCTAAAACTTCAACGTTTCCACCATTGCTCAAATAAATTATTGTTAATTTTTTCATTACTATCACCCCATACTTTCATATTATTAGATAGTTTATATTACCCCTTAATTATACATCAAAATGAAAAATATTCAAGTTTTTTTGTTATAATTGGTGTATTCTTCTTTATTTTTTTCATACAATAATAAAACAACTGACTTCCACTAGCATCCTACTGTACGTTTACATATTAGAATATATCAATTTTAGCCATTAATTGTTATTTTTTTATCAATACTATAAGGTCTTACTCGTTATTCTAGCTTATATTTTTCTCCACTCTTAACAATTACAGACTCGTATCCTTTTAAATCTAATAATTCTTTAAAACTTTTTCGAGAATTTTCGTCACCATGTACAAGAAAAACCTGTTTAGGTTTTCCCTCAATATTTTTTATCCAATTAATTAAACCATTTCTATCTGCATGGCCAGAAAGGCTTTGCAAATTATATATTGACGCTGCAACCGAAATATCTTTCCCAAAAATTTTTACCATTTTATTCCCTTCTAAAATTTCACGACCCAAAGTACCCTCAGCTTGATATCCTACAAATACTATTGAGCTTTCGCTTCTCCATAAATTATGCTTTAAATGATGTTTTATTCTACCTGCATCACACATTCCGCTTGTAGATATTATTACTATCCCCCTTTGCATTTTATTTAATTCCATAGATTCTTCTGAGGAATGAGTAAATTTTAACCCCTCAAAATCCAGTATGTTAGTATCATGTTTTTCTAATTCCTTTGCCTCATCATCAAAAATTTCTCTGTTATTTTCAAATATTTTTGTCGCTTTTTCCGCAAGAGGACTATCCACATATACGTAGCAGTTTTTAACCAGCCCCTCTTCAATATACTTATTCAATGCATATAGAACCTCTTGGGTTCTACCTACTGCAAAAGATGGGATTATAACATTTCCTCCTCTATCGAAAGTTTTTTTTACTATATCTGATAATTCTTTCATTACATTTTCGAAATTATTATGCACTTTATCTCCATAGGTTGTTTCCATAATTACATAGTCTGCAGCGCCAATAAATGTAGGATCATTTATAAGCGGTATGTTAAAATTACCCAAGTCACCACTATAAACAAGTTTAATATTTGAGCCTTCTTTCTCTTCCATTTGAAGCTCTATAATAGCTGACCCCAATAGATGCCCTGCATCCTTAAAGATAACTGTTAATCCATCGAAAGGTTTTATTTCTGCGTTATATGAATAACTTTTAAAGAGTTTTAAACATTCTTCTGCAATTTTGGAAGAATACAATGTTTCTTTAGGTTGTAACCCTCTTTCTTTGAGTTTTCTATTTTTCCACGCTACTTCCATCTCCTGAATATGACCACTATCTGTTAGCATCACCTGACATAATTCCATTGTAGCTTTTGTGCAAATTATTTCGCCTTTAAATCCCTTCCTATATAGTAAAGGAATTCTACCACTATGGTCTATGTGAGCATGAGATAATATAACTAAATCTATATCTTTCGGGTTAAATTGAAACTTTTCATTTTTTCCATGGTCTCCGTCTCTTCCTTGGTATAATCCACAATCCAATAAAATAGTTTTATTTCGCACTTTTATCAAATGACATGACCCTGTAACGCATTCTGCTGCTCCTAAACATTGAAGTTCCATCTTTTTTCTCCTTTATTTTACATTGTAAAAATATTTTATATTTATATAATAAGCAAAAACATATTCTTATAATTACAGTTTGCACTCTTTTTTGTTTTTTATATAAAAAATGTTGCTTTTTAAATAATATTTATGATTTTATTAAATAAAAAAAGATGAAGAAATTTTACTTTCTTCATCTTTTCCTATATTTCTCTATTAATTCTACTATTAAATCAATGCTTTTTTCAGTGTTGCTAGAATTCATTTTTTCAATATATTTATACCTACCATTATACAGTTCTTTAATTTTCATTTCTAAATTTTCAGGCGTTAACTCCTCGTCTTGAATAACCATACTATAACCGCTTTTTTCAAAAGATTTTGCATTAAGTATTTGATCGCCACGGCTAGCCTTAGCTGATAATGGAATTAATAAATTAGGTTTTCTAAGTGCTAAGAGTTCAAAAATGACATTTGCTCCTGCTCTAGAGACTACAATATCTGCACTAGCTAATAAATGAGGCAATTCATCCGTCGTGTATTCAAACTGCTTATAACCATTTTTACTTTGGAGTGATTTTTCAAAATTACCACTTCCACAGATATGAATAATATTATACTCCAAAATTAATTTTTCAAGCATTGACCTCACCACTTCATTTATAACTTTAGAGCCTAAACTACCACCAATAATCATTAATGTTGGCTTTTTATTTTTAAATCCGCATATTTCGTTCCCTTTTATTTTACTTCCTTCAAACAATTCGTATCTTATAGGATTACCAGTTATTACCCCTTTCCCATTTTTTATTTCATTTAATGCTTCTGGAAAAGTTACACATACTTTTGTGCAGTAAGGAGCTACTAATTTATTAGCAAGTCCTGGTGTAATATCACATTCATGAGCAATTACAGGTACTTTATTAAAAAATGCAGCAAGCACTACAGGTACGGAAACAAATCCGCCTTTAGAGAAAACAATATCCGGTTTTTGTGTTTTTATTATTTTTTTTGCTTCAAATATACCCTTAACTACTTTTAAAGGATCTGTAAAGTTTTTCACATCAAAATATCTTCGGAGTTTCCCGCTAGATATAGGATAATACTTTATATTTTCACTCTCTATTATCTTTCTTTCAATACCTTCTTTTGTACCAATATATTCAACTTCATAACCTAGCATTTTAAGTTTTGGTATAAGTGCAAGATTTGGTGTTACATGTCCTGCTGAACCGCCACCGGTCATTATTATTTTGTGTTTTTCCACTTTAACACCCCTTCTAAAAAACATACTTTATGCAGTATGTACTAAATCATTATATACCAATTAGACTAAAAAGTTTAGTATTTATTAAAAATCATTTTACCCATAATTTTCTAAAGGGTTTATAATTTTCAAAATCACCCTTCAATTCACTAATATAAAAATCGAATATAGGGATAAACTACTATCATAAAGTAATTACAAAAAAAAAGGAGGGAATTTATTATGGCAAACAGAAATTTGGTACCACAAGCAAAAGCAGGTTTAAACAAATTTAAAATGGAAGCTGCTCAAGAAGTTGGTGTTAATCTAACAGAAGGTTACAACGGAGATCTTACTTCTAGACAAAATGGATCTGTTGGCGGACAAATGGTTAAAAAGATGGTAGAACAATACGAAAAGAATTTATAATTAGAAACCCTAGATCATATAAAAATAAAATATAGAAGGAGTGATTGACAAATGTCAAACAAAACATTAGTACCACAAGCTAAAGCAGGTTTAAACAAATTTAAAATGGAAGCTGCTCAGGAAGTTGGAGTTAATTTAACAGAGGGTTATAATGGAGATCTTACTTCTAGACAAAATGGATCTGTTGGTGGACAAATGGTTAAAAAAATGGTAGAACAATACGAAAAAAACTTATAATTTAAAATTCTAAATTGTTAAGAGGTATATGCAAGTCATATGCCTCTTAACTTTGCTATTTTGACCTAAATTGTATATGTATATGTACTCTTTTTTTATATTCATTGTGGTAAATCAACTTAATTGTATGTAATTATTTGAATCTTATTAAAATATTTCATATGCTAACAGGTATTAATTTAAAATGTTGTACTTACCTTATTTCCCTTAAGTATTCTATTATATTTTATAAATTTCTGCACAAGATACTATCATAACAAAAATAAAATATAAAAGGAGTGATTAACAAATGTCAAACAGAAAGTTAGTACCTGAAGCTAAAGCTGGATTAAATTCATTTAAAATGGAAACTGCAAAAGAGTTAGGAGTAAATTTTACTGATTATAATGGAAACTTAACTTCTAGAGAATGCGGTTCTGTTGGTGGAGAGATGGTAAAAAAAATGGTAGAGCAATATGAGAAAAATTTATAATTTAAAAATAATATGATAAAAGTACATAGACCAAGGTCTATGTACCTTTATTTAACGAAGGCTTCAGCTCTGCCGGAGATAACATCTCTGAAAGAGATGATATCTCATTAGGCGATTAGCTTGAAAAAGATGCAGCTCCGTAGGAAATAATTTAACTAAGTTTAAATTCTAAAATTTTTAATTGAATAGATTTATATCCGTTATATTCATTAATTTGAGGTGAAAAAATTAAATCTATTTTCATTCCTTTTGGGCTCTTAAGATAGTTCATATATTCTTCTCCATATTTATCTTTTAGCATTTCTATAAATTCTTCCACTCTATTAAAACATATTCCATTAATTGTTTTATTTACACCGGGCATTACGCATTTTATTTTTAATGTATTTGCATTTTTACCTAATATATCTATTTTTAAAACAGGAATATTTTTTTCTGCAAGTAATGGGGTTGAATTTCCTTTACCAAAAGGCTCTAAAATTTCTAATTCATGAATCATCTCATAATTTATTTTGTTTAATGGCATTCGCTGGTCTATTCGTACCTTAGGTACAATATCATCATTGGTTAACTTGCAAAGAGAATTTAATTTCCACCTGAATTTTTCTATATTTTCTTCTTTTATAGATAAACCCGCAGCCATTGGATGACCCCCGAATTTTTCAAGTAACTCTCCGCAATTTATTAATTCCTCAAATAAATTGTATTCATCAATAGATCTTGCTGAACCTTTTGGGTTCTCTTTTCCTTTAGTTAAAATTATTGTTGGCACATTGAAAGTTTCCCTAACACGGCCTGCTACAATACCTGCGATGCTCTCATGAATAGTATCTTTATAAATTACTAACACTTTGTCATTTTTAAAAGTGGAGTGATGTATAAGTTCTATTACTTCTTCCACATTTTCGGTTGTCATCTCTTGTCTTTTTTTATTAAGTTCAAATAATGTTTTAGCTAGTTCTTTTGCTCTAGTCTCTTCTTCGCATAGAAGTAATTCTACTGAAATCGCTGCCGATTCTAACCTTCCAGTAGCATTTATACATGGTCCTATTTGAAACCCAACATGATAACATTTTATCTCTTTATCATTAATGCTTAAAATTTCCTTTAAACATTTTAGCCCAAGATTTTTTGTATTTGTTAACATAACTAAAGCATTTTTAGCAATTATTCTATTTTCAGAAATTAAATCTACCACATCACAAATAGTACCTATTCCTGCTATTTCTATAAATTCCTTTACATATTCCTTATTAATTCCAAGCTTTATATATAGTGCTTGTACAAATTTAAAAGCAATACCTGCACCACACAATTGTTTAAATGGGTAATTACATTCCTTTTGCTTTGGATTAATAACAGCATCTGCTGGTGGAACCTTGAAAGTTCGAATGCCCTTATCATCTTCTTCAAATGATAATTCATGGTGATCAGTTATTATGACAATCATTCCTAGTTCCTTTGCCAATTTAACCTGCTCAGTAGCTGCGATTCCATTATCGCAAGTTATAATCACTTCAAAACCTTGCTCATTTAGTTTTCTTATCCTATCAATATTTATTCCATAACCTTCATGTTCCCTATCCGGAACATAGTATTCCACATTTGCACCACAATGTTTTAATGCCTTATACATTATAACAGTACTAGTAACGCCGTCCGCATCATAATCACCATATACTACAATTTTTTCATTGTTTTCAATTGCTAGTTTAATTAAATCTGTAGCTTTTTCCATATCTTTCATTAAAAATGGATCATACAAATCCTCTATACTGGCTCTCATAAATTTTTTTATGTCTATTCCATTATCAAATCCCCTGTTAATTAGGATCTTAGCTACAACCTCACTTACACCTGAGCTTTTAGCTATTGAACTAACGTCTTTAGAAGTATTCCTTATCAACCACTTTTTTGCCATATTTATTTCCCACTTCCATTCTGAAATGTCGTTAAAACCTGTATAGTAGCATTCACTAAAACTTTGTTAACCACTCTCATTATTTCTTCATCCACAATGTTTCTCATACCATCAAATTCCGAGAAAATTTGTGAACTGTCTCCATACATAATTTCATATACACATAAATTTACGCTAGTTTGAATAGATTTTTCAAGGGCTATCATTCTTCTTAATTTGTAACTTTTGCATAGCTTTAAAATACACTGCTTATCAAAAAAATTCCTAAGATCTTTAACTTTTTCAATTTCATCATTAATAATTCCTATGGTCTTTTTAACATTTTCACATGAAGTTCCAAGGGTTATTGTGAAAAGTTTTATTCCTGTTTCATTTTTTATTTTGCTACTTATATCATATACAAGCCCTCTTTTAGTCCTAATTTCATCATACAAAATACTGCTTGTACCTTCTCCAAAAGCTAAGCTAAATAGCTTTAAAGCACTAATTTCTCTCTGGTTTAAATCATGTATTGGAAAACAATATTGGATTTTTGCACCTTGCAAGTCATCTCTATATTGAAAATAGGTGCCTGGCTTATTAATTTCATATAGACACCCTTTATCCCTTTCCAAATGGTCATTCCCACTAGATAATTTAGGATTTAAATTACCCATATACTTCTCCACTATCTCTGAAACCTTTTTAATGCCCATGGAAGATATTACACTTACTACGCAATTATCCGAGGTGTAATGCCTCTCATAAAAATCTTTGATTTGCTTAATGGTTATAGCACGGATGCTTACCTCTGTACCTATAATTAAATTCTTTATTCTTCGCTTTTCAAACCCATTATAGAGCATGGAATCTTCGCAAAACTGGTACGAATCATCTTTCCATTCTTTTAGTTCAGCGCTGATCACTTCTATTTCTTCTTTGAACCCATGCACTTTAAATGAAGGATTCAAAAGAATATCAGAGTAAATTTCAAACCCCTTTTCAAAATCTTCATCTAATGTGGTTCCGTAATATACTGCGTAGGGATAATTAGTCATCGCATTACAAAACCCAAAGGTTTCATCACATAATTTGTTTATTTCATATTCCGTGCGAGAAGCCGTCCCCTTAAAAAGCATATGCTCTACCACGTGAGCAATTCCTAAATATTCACTTTTCTCTTGATTTGCCCCTGCATTAAACCCTATTGTAAATGAAGTTAAATTATTTTCCGCTTTCTTGTACAATAACTTTATTCCATTTTCAAATATTACTTTTTCCATACATCCACTTTCCTTCTTTTATTTGTTTTTAAAATATTTCCCTTTTATTTTGTTTTCTTTTGTTGTACACTAATGTGTATGAGTGCATCATAATATTCTTTTCATAAAAAGGGTGGTGACTAATTTCTTAACATATTTTATTTAAGAATAAAGTTCTATGAATAATAAAAATAAAACACTGCAGTCCTTATCTCAATTTATAAATTATACTTTAGTTGGTGCTACTAACATTATAATAGAAATTATAATACTAAATACTCTTTCATTTACCACAGGCATAACGCATGGAAAAACATTGTTTGTTTTTAACATAATCGCATTCTCAGTTTATTCAATTTCTAGTTATAAATTAAATAAGAAGTTCACCTTTAAAGAAACTCCGCAGCAAAAAGGCTACCTTCAATATGCATCTGTACTATTTTTTAGTATGATTTTAAACAGCTCTATGTTAGTGCTATTAACAAGTAGGAATCCTTTAATTTCTCTTCTGCATTACCATAGTAATATAGTCCGCTTAAACCACTTGTGGTTTAACATATGTATCCTAATAGATTCTACAGTTATAGGCCTACTTGGTTTTTTAATTAACAAGTTTTTTGTTTTTAATAAAAAGAAGACATGCTAAAATTAAGTTTTATTTAACTTTTATTGCATGTCTTTTTTATATTTTTTTCAGATGCCTAAAATAACCTCCTCTACATAATCATCTATGAGTGCACTGGTTAAGTTTTTACCTCTACCTGCTCTATTTTGAACATTTATATCCTCAAGTCTTATAATCTTTTTTTCACCTTTAAATGAATTGACTGTTAAACTTAAATTCTCGTCAAGCGTCACAAGTATTTCATTGCAGCCATCTACCTTTTCCGTTACTGAATTTACCAAATCTACAAATATAACTTCATCATCATCTTTTAAGCTTATACCCGTTACCCCAGATGCAACTTTCCCCATAAAATTAATATTATTTACGTTAAATCTTATGCACATTGCCTTTTTGGTAACCATTAACACATCTTTATCTACATTATCTTTGTTAATTTTTACAAAGATTAATTTATCTTCTTTTGTTTTAAGTTTGCACACCAACGTAGAGAAGAAATTACCATCTAATTCACAAATCTTAGTTCGTTTTGTAAATCCTTTCTTTGTAAAAAGGTATATACTTGTTTCTTCGTTGAAATCATCAACAGACATAATCCCTATTATTTTATCATCAATATTAAAATTATCCAGCAAAGTATTAATACATATGCCTTTCTTATTAATATTCTGAACCATATAACTCGGTAGTTTATGTACTAATCCTTTTTGAGTAAATATAAGCAATGTAGCCGATGATTTGGTATAAGTGCTTAATGGAGCATTAGTTTTTTTACTAGATATTTTTATTGCACCTTTTGCATTTATACTAAAATTAAATTCTTTATAATCATACCCCTCTGTAAATTCTAATTTTACCACAACGTCTCCTTGGGTTAAATTAAATAACTGAGTGCCCACTACATTTCTAGGAACATCTTCAAGTATAGGTTCTTCTACAGAAAATTCCAGGCCTTCTTTAGTCAGTATCTTTATAAACCTTTCCTGTCTTTCCACAGGGATTAACTTAACTTTAAGAAGCTTTTCATTTTCTCTTAGTTTCAAAGCTGATAATTTAGTATAACTCGTAACGAATTTATCCACCCCTGTTTTCTTTATGTTTCCTTTGTTAGTAAAGAACATAAACTCCTTGTTAGCTGATAAGTTCTCCAATAAAAAACAAGAAACCACTTTTTCTTTTGTTAAATCTATCCCGCGAATAAGGGTATCAATTCTTTCACCCTTTTCCTTCCACTTATATTCTGGCACTAAATCTCCTCTTAGTTGATACATATTGCCTAGATCAGTAAAGATAATTAATGTATCTTTAGTATTGGTCTGTAGTAAATATGTATTAAAATCTCCCTCTCTATACTCTATATCTTCTATGTTAATGTTTGATCTATTATAGGATTTCATAGGCACTCTCTTTATATAACCCTCGTTAGATAAAGTTATCATAACATCCTCTACTACTAGTATATCTTCTACTTCTATTTTAGCTTGGCTATCATCCTCAATAATTTCCGTTCTTCTCGGATCATTATATTTTTCTTTAATTTCTGAGATTTCTGCTTTTATTACTTTAAGAAGTTCATTCTCATTTTCAAGAATTTTTTTATACCCCTTAATTAGTATTTCTAATTTTTTATATTCCTTTAAAAATATCTTTATTTCAAGTCCTGTTAGCTTATATAACATCATTTCAAGTATTGCTTCTGTTTGAAGCTCAGTAAAATTAAACTTAACTATCAGGTTCTGTCCAGCATCTTTTTTAGATTTTGAACTTCTAATTGTTGCAATTATTTCATCCATTACATCTACAGCCTTAATAAATCCTTCTACAATATGGAATCTACTTTCTGCAACCTCTAGCTCTCTTTGGGTTCTTTTAGTAACAACATCTTTTTGGTGGTTTAAGTAGTGCATTAATATGGTTTTAAGCCCCATAGTTTGGGGTTTACCATTGGCTAAAGCTACCATGTTAAAAGATATATTGCACTGAAGTTCTGTTTTCATCATTAAATATTTAAGTACCTTGGTAGCAGTTTCCCTATTTGTGGACTTTTTAAATTCAATTACTGATCTAAGTCCACTTCTATCAGATTCATCTCTAATGTCTACAATAGACTCTAAAGACTTTAAATGTTTTTTATCTGCTGTCATATCAGAAATAGATTGAAGTAATTTCGCCTTGTTTTTTCTATATGGAAACTCCGTAATAACTATGCCAAGGCGTCCACTTTCTAAAGCTTCAATTTTCATTTTGGAACGTAACGTTACCTTACCTTCCCCAGTCTCATAGGCAGATTCCATAGCATTTTTGCCAATTATTATGCCTCCTGTTGGTAAATCGGGTCCTTTAATATACTGCATAAGCTCTTTTGTTGTAATTTCTTTATTATCAGCATAAGCGAGTAACCCATCAATTACCTCTCCTAAATTGTGAGGTGGTATATTTGTTGCTATTCCTACCGCTATACCAAAGGTTCCATTTACTAATAGATTTGGATATCTTGATGGCAGTACCGATGGTTCTTTCTCTGTATCGGAATAATTATCTACCATATCCACAACGCCTTTATCAATATCTCTTATCATTTCAAGCGCAATAGGAGAAAGCCTTGCTTCTGTATAACGCATAGCAGCTGCATTATCCCCATCTTGACTTCCCCAATTTCCATGACCATCTATCAATGGTTTTCTTGTAGCAAAAGATTGAGCTAGTATTACCATGGCTCCATAAACAGAGCTATCTCCATGCGGATGGTATTTACCAAGAATATCTCCAACTATTCTTGCTGATTTATAATAAGGCTTATCTGGAAATGCCTTTAGCATATATGCTCCATAAAGAATCCTTCTATGCACTGGTTTTAAACCATCGCGTACATCTGGCAGTGCTCTTTCTCTTGCAACTTCCACTGCATATGGAAGATAGTTATCTGGCATAGCTTCTTCAATTGGAATCATTACTATATTATTATCTTTAGGTACATCAATTTTTCTTGCCATTTAGCAAATCCCCCCATTAATCATCACCTATGGTGCTGTTAATCATCACCTACTGTGCTGCTTTCATCACACAATGTGATGCTAACGGCTTTCAAAAGCGTCGTTAGAACTCAGCATATTTATACATATAATTTTTTCTAGGTGCAACAACATCGCCCATTAGAAGTGAAACCATCTTCTCAGCCTTTGCTGCATCCTCTATAGTAACCTGTTGAAGCGTCCTTGTAGCTGGGTTTAGTGTAGTTTCCCAAAGTTGATCTGGATTCATTTCTCCAAGCCCCTTATATCTTTGGATAAGAGCACCTTTTCCAATTTCTTTTTTTGTCTCAGCTAATTGCTCATCACTATATGCATACCTAGCCACTTCACCATTTTTCGTGTTCTTATAAACCTTATAAAGTGGTGGCATTCCCATATAAAGATGACCTTTTGCAATTAGTGGCCTCATATACCTATAAATAAAAGTCATCCATAATGTTCTAATATGATAGCCATCAACATCTGCATCACTTAAAATAATTATTTTATCATATTTTAAATCTTTTTCATGGTAATTATCTAAAACTCCCGTTCCAATTGCAGTGTTGAATATTTTTAACTCTTCGCTAGCTAGTACATTTTCTAGCTTTTGCTTTTCTGTATTCATAATTTTACCTTTTGATGGCATTATAGATTGAAACCTTCTATCTCTAGCTTGCTTAGCACTTCCACCAGCTGAGTCTCCTTCGACTACTATAAATTCTGTAACATTTGAATCTTTTATTGTACATACTGCAATCTTCCCCGCAAGAGGAGCTGCTCCCTTACCTACTTTTTTTCTTTCCGCTTCATTAATCTTTTTTATTTTGTCCCGCCTAGATGCGGCAGAAAGTGCATTATTTATTATATTAGTAGCCATCTCTTTATTATCTTCTATCCATTCTAAAATTTTAACATAACACAATTCATTCATCATGCTGTATGCCTCATTATTTCCTAGCTTGCTTTTAGTTTGGCCTTCAAAGATTGGGTTACTTATTTTAATTCTAACTATTGCTGTCATGCCTTCTCTTAAATCGTCACCTTCAAATTCCTTATCTTTCTCTTTTAAAAGATTAAGCTTTTTAGCTCCTTCTTTAAAAGCCCTTGTCATCCCTGTTTTAAATCCAGTTTCATGAGTTCCAGATTCTGTAGTTGGTATGTTGTTAACATAGCTAGCAATGTATTCTGTAGTAGAATCAGTAAATTGAATACATATTTCTCCATACAATTGCATCCCATTTATCTCCTTTTCACCTTGAAAGAATATAGGGTCCTTGTGAAGAAGAGTTTTGCTTTCATTTAAATAATCAATAAAATCTAGAAGACCCCTGTCAGAGTGATATTCCTTCATGACGTTTCCATCTTTTCTCTTATCTTTAAACACTAAGGTAATTCCTTTATTTTGGAACGCCAATTCTTGTAATCTTTCATCAATAAAATCGTAACTGAATTCCAAAGTAGTAAATACATTTTTATCCGGCATAAAAGTAATTTTACTACCTGTTTTTTTTGTTTCTCCTATTATTTCAAGCTTACCCACCGGTGTACCTGGCATAAGTCTTTTTAACTCAGCATCATAAGCATATTCAAATCTTTGAGTGAAAATTTTCCCCTTTTGTTTTATTTCAACTAGTAACCATTCTGATAATGCATTTACAACTGCTGCTCCAACACCATGAAGTCCACCAGAAGTTTTATAATTTTTATTATTAAACTTTCCGCCAGTATGAAGCTCAGTAAATACCATTTCTACACCAGATTTATTTTTTATAGGATGTATTCCTGTTGGAATACCCCTACCATTATCAACAATAGTGACACTTTTATCTTTATTTAATATAATTTCAGCTCTATCGCCGTAGCCATTAGCTATCTCATCTATAGAATTATCCAATATCTCCCATATACAATGATGTAGGCCTTTACTTCCTGTAGACCCTATGTACATACCAGGTCTTATCCTTACAGGCTCTAGTTTTTCTAGAGAAGTCAAGTCTGTTACATCATATGTTTGAATTTCTTCTTTATCAAAACTCATAAAAATCCTCCAGTAAAATTTTATCATACATTTGTTATTTTATATGTTTATTAGCAAAAGGTAAAGGGATTTATATAAAAAATCAGAACATTAGTTTCTGTTTTCAGAGGAGTTTTTATTCTTTTATATTGCTTTTACCCAATTTTATATAAAAATATTGACCGGCAGAATAAGATTTTTCTACTGGTCAATGCAGTAATTCACTCTAATTTTAGTCACCAATATGCTCAATCTATTTTTTTATTAGTTGGTGGCAATAACGCCGCAGCTACTCTTATTAAATATTTTACGCTTTCATCATCTACATTACTTTTAAAATCCAATAGATTAGTGCCTTCTTTTACAATTTTAATAGCTTCCTCTTCTTTAAGGGTATTTTCGCTGTTTTTATAGTTAATTTCTACATATTGCACTGCTTTTGAAACAATCCTAATAATTTTCTTAGCGTTTTCAGGTGTAGATTCTGCAGCAGTTAAAGAACCAAGTATTATATAAGCAAGACCAAAATAGTCGTCCTTAATATTTACACCTTTTTCTTTTAACAAATAGGCTAAATACCCAAGTCCCATTGCTAAAAGCACTATTAATACATATTGTGTAATTATCTCTACCATCACGTACCCTCCTTATTTGAGTTTATACTACTTTAATATGCTATCCAAATAAAAAAGGGTACATGTTTTGATTAAATTACAGAAATAATAAAAATAGAACTAAGAAAAACCACTCCTTAGTTCTATCTTAGCCCTTGATATATATGACTACATAACTTTTACTATATCCACAATAGTCTCAATATGAGGAGTGTGTCTATACTTTGCATTTTATTTTATCTGTTTATATTTTATAATACTCTGTGAACATAGATATAATACCGAGTGTACTCGAAAAACAATAATTAACAATTCCCATATTTGAGGAATAAAAGTATTTATTTGGATGAAATGCTATACTTGAATTAATAGTAGGCATGACAAAAAGGCTTTTTTATACACTATTTTAAAAAAGCCGTAGGCTGGTTATTGAGTTAAAACTGATTATAAATTAGGCAGCTATTTTCTTGAAAACCGGGAAGATATCAGCAATTGTTACCTCTTTTTCATTAGCCCAAGCATCTATAAAACAGCAAAATGCACCAAGAAATACTCTTGTTATTCTGCGACCAACGGAATAGATAATCGATTTTTCAGCATGGAAGTCGTTGTTTATTCTATCCCAACACCTTTCAGTAGTTGAACGTCGTTTATAAAGAGATTTCCATTGCTTTGAACCTCTTAGTATAGGAGTAAAATATCTTGGATTATCTAATGTTTTAGTGTAATAAATTTTCTTGCTTTTAATAGGACATTTTTCACAGTGGTCACATTGAACTGGGAATAACCATTTATGCCTAAATTCCTTACGGACGATTCCCCAATTACGAAGCTGATGTCCACAAATTTTCCCATGAGGAATGCCCTTATCGTCAAGTTCAACAAAATCACTGCCTGATGAAGGTTTTAAAGAACGTGAATTTAAATCAATAATAGGATTTATTCCATAATGCATGCATAAAAGATAAAATGCATTAGCATCATAGGCAGAATCTAAGGCTACGGAATAGAATTTAATTTCAGGGTATAAATCTACAATCTCTTTAAGTGCATAAACACCGGTAACAGAATCATGCCGTGCTGCACTAACAAATTTAATATGGATAGGTAGGCTGTAAAAACTATCACAGGCAGTGAACCCGTGATAAGTTTGACCATAGTAATAGTGTTCATTAAAGCTATCCCAACCCCAGCTAGCACTGGGATCGGTAAACTTTCGATAACAAGCACAATGCTCTCCTGGTTTAAGTTTGCAATCACAAACTTTTTTACCATAAGGCGAAGCCTGTGTAGGCATACAAGTTCCATCACCAGCAATATTTAGTTTAGAAGGGTCACCCAAAATGCCCATTGATAAGGAAGGAATAACAAATAATTCCTTAAGTATGTTGTTCATTTTGGATTCTATTCTGTCAGAAAGCTTAGAATTATCATATTTTAAGATTCTTTTAACTAAACGTTCGACTACACCAGATTTGGAGTTATTCATCTTTTGGTTTTTCTTTTGTTTTTTACTTGGTTTACGTTTCAATTTACGCAGTTTGGATTTATATAGGATTTTATCCTTATGAATCAGCCTATCCATAAAATCATAAAAAGTACCTATGCCAGGTATTTGATCAGCAACTATGCCTTCGGCTTTAAAAGGCGAGTAGCAAGCAGGGATAAAGCCTGACAGAATTGCATAAAACGGTTCTGAACGTAATGTCTTTATCCAAGATGATATGCTGGTTTCTTTACAATAAGCCATAATAATAAGTGATCTGAGTAAAGCTACCGCATCTTTGGGCGGAGCCCCTTGATTGGAGTTAGAATAAGCACTTTGTATTAGAGGGACAATTCCGGTTAGGTCGGCAGACCAGATTTTTGTTATTATTGAACTACGCTCAAACAAAGTAATTTCTTGATTATTTTGAATAAAGAATTTTTCTAGAAATGTTTCAACGAAATTTTGATATTGAGTATGTGAGGCCTTAACAGTTAACATAAAAATCACTCCTTATAAATGAAAAATGGTAATAATATACATAATTCATTTTGCGAAATTTTTACTGCTGTCAAGTCTTATTTAAAACTATTTAATTAAAATAAATCGATAATACTAAGGATAGCTTAGACTATCTATGCTATCCGAAAGATATAAAACTCGAAGAAATTCTGGGGTGAAGTTGATATATGAATAAAAATGAACCTAGAATTAGCAATGGCTTGAGAGTTTCCGAGAGTACTATAATACCATCTATGAGGTATATAATAATTTTTAAGCACTAAAATTATTTAATTATATCTAATCATATTTTATGGACCGGTGGAAATTAGTCGGAATTTCCGCCGCATCATTAAGAATGGCAAACGGGTGCCATTGCCACCATAAACTTAACTTTTGTAATAACCTACATACCATATCTCAGCCCGTGGATATTTCTAAATTTACACTTAACATTCTATAAAATAGAGCTTATGATTCTAGTGCTGTTAAATATTAGTGATGCTGATAAATAAAGGTTTGATGGGGTTTTAATAAAAATTCGACATCTCTCTGTTATTCTTTGGCAGAGAGGGATTTTTATAAAATATGATTTTATAATATCCTTCACATTCCTTACACTTATCAATTAAATATTTATTTTACAACTTCTAATTGTAAGAATAATCAGAAGTTAAAACTACCGGTTTTGTATAAATATCTTTACAGGACCTATATACTCAACCAACTGTAATAGAAATTATATACGTGATTTTTTCTACTTTCCTTATTTTCTAACCAGTTTCTTCAATCCAAAAACATCAATTTGATACAGTAGCCTATACATCCATTCTGGCAATTACGTAGTTCCGGATAACCCAAATAAGTATCCTAATCCTTGTGGAGTATCGTAACTACTCAGTTGCATATATGCAATCGTCTTAACCTTTGAGAATGGGTCAGAAGCTTCAGCCATGCCTTGGGTAAGGTTATACAATAAGTCAAATGGGATGAGAAGTGTTCGTTGTGTTATATTGTGGAAGTATTGTCCATTATCACGTTTGTAGTATTCCTTCATACTATCCCATACTTTCAGCAACTCATCCCTGTCCTTATGCATTTCTACAATAGATGAATGAAGACTTGGATCATCCACCTTGTAGTCGTAATAACAAATAGCCTTTAGAATTCCTTTACTTACAATATTTTCACCTAGTGTTCCAAACCCAAGCGTAGTGCAGGATATCCTCCAAAAGGTTGGATTTTCCGGTAGCTTTAAAGTAGCGATATGTTTTCCTTTTCCTTTTCCTTTGAGAATATCCTTATCCCCATACTCTTTGTCATACAGCACCAGTTCACCAGTTCTAAAAGCAGCTTCACAGCGATATGCCTGCAAAGTACTTTTGAGATACGATTTGGACAAGTCAATCAGCAGTCTACCAATATGTCCTGAACGTGAATCCCTTCTTAAAGGCTTTGTTTTGCATTCAAAGAGAAATATATCATTCCCGTTCATAACTACCCCATCTGATTCAAACACTTGCTTATTTAAGATATACTTTCCAGTATGTACATGTAACTGTGAATTTGTCTCTATCCATCTCCTTATGAAGTCCTCGTACACTATCCCAATATTAGGGTATCCTATCTTCTCCAATATCTTATCATATAGACCAGTACATGCTACAGATGGTAGCTGAAGAAAGCATTCCCTCTGTGTAGACCCCGGCACCTGTATTAGCCACATAGAATCATCGTTGTTAGAGCTCATATCCATCGGCTGGTTAAATTTGTTGTTAACTGGAGAATCGGTTATCATATTCTGAAAATATGATGTGACCTTCTGCTTATCAATATTTTGAGATAGGATTTTCTCACTTAAAATATCTGCAGGCTTAATTCGGAATTTTGCCCTTTCTTTAAGCCTTAGTTGCTGTGTCGCATACTGAATAATCGCTCTTGAAATACAGATAAACTCATTCACATTCACCCCAATTTTTGAAATTATTTCACTTTCGTAGGGCAATAGAATATTTCCCAGGAGGATTAAAACACTTTCCGGATTATACTGCTTATCTTTAAATAACGCATCATGAAAGATGACTTTCTGTAAGTATTGAATCGGATCTCCCTGAAAAAACATAAACTCAAATTGTGAATTAATTCGGTAGTCAAATAAATTAACTAAAGCATTAGTAAGCCTATTAATAGTTTGTAGGCGGGAAGTATCACCATCTCCAGAAGAAGAAGAAGTGCTACGTATTGTAGCATGTTTGATTGCGATATGATATAAAAATTTCCGTGATGTACTATTTGTTGTAAATAATCTAGAATTTTCATCATACGCCTCCATGTACAGCAAGTATATTGCAGACAAGAATCTAAAAGCACCATAATTTACGACATTTTCTTCAATTACATGGAAAAGATATTGTGAAACATCATCCTCATTTTGCAACTCCCCATCTTCTATTACACACTGTGTTACCAACTGCTCCAACTCCAAAATATTTTCTGTATATCTCCACTCTTTTGGGTACAGTCGCTTATAGTATTCTTCAACTTCATTAGGTCCTTCACATTGCAGTGCATAATAGAAAACAGCCAGCTTTACAAGTTTGACTATCTCATGTTTATTTAGGTCTCTATCTGTTCTTTTCGCCGCCCTATTAAGCTCAGATATGCTATAAGAAACCTTTTCTAATACCTTTAGAGGCTCTTGTACATCAATAAGATTCTTTTTATATTGATAAAAGTAATGCCTTCGCAGTTTTGTTAACTTGCTTTCACACCTCTCATAGCCAGCAATTTGAAGGATGGCCTTTATTTGTTGACGTAATTCCACAATGACCCGGTCCAAAGAATAATACTCACCATCAGATTCTATTCCAAAATATTCATACAAATTATCAAGCCCATTCGGATAAATCGGAAGATAAGGTTCAATTTTTTTTTATATTTGCTGATCGCCAGGGTGAATGTCTCAATCATTTTCATTCTATTTTGCCTCACTTTACTTAATATGATTAGTTTTCCTTCTCTTTCAGAGGAGTATGTAGCCCTCGTCAGTAAATATAATAGACATGATATTGGCAGTAATAGTCTTTTGGGCAACTACTAATTATTAGCCTAATGGGTGTATGAAAGTTATAAGTTTTGTCTTTAATAAAAATTTATATAGAATTTTGCTTAAATTGTCCTTAACATTAACTAGACTAGCCTAGCCTTCACAATGTCAACAGTAACTCAATCATGGTTTTTTCTACAATAATAGTTGTGTCTTTATTTACTCTAAATTTATTAAGTTATTATATTGTTCCAATGCATACCTATCAGTCATTCCTGAAATATAATCTACAATTACAATTATATTTTTTTCATTTTTACAACTTTCGTATTTATTATAGGTCTCTTTTGGTAGTTTTGATGGATTTTCTTTATAAAAATTAAATAAACTCTTAATAATTATTTTCCCTCTTCTATCCATTTCTTGAATTTTATAATTACTTAAAAGAAGTTCGTTTAGATTGTTATGAAAATCATTAATAATAGATTTTAGAGGTTCGTTATATACAATATATTCTTTGTTTACTTCTAAAGCTTTAACATTTTCACCTTTAAGGTAAGCGTCAAACACTCCCCACATTCCTATACTTTTGAATTCGTGAGATAATAACCTCAAAGCAAGGAGGTTATTGTTATGTCAAGAACAAAAGTTAGCTATATTTGGGAACAACGAGTGACAGACTTTAAGGCCAGTGGTCAAACAGCACAAATGTGGTGTGAATCAAAAAAGATTAGGCCGGCTACTTGGTGTTAGTATAATATTGTAGACACGGAAAGCCGAACACATTAAAATATAAATAAGATAAGGATGTGTTTATAATGGCAAGAGGTCAAAAACAATATACAGATGAATTTAAAAACACAATAGTAGAGCTATATAACTCTGGAAAAAGCTTAGCAGAGTTAAGCAGTGAATATGCCCTTTCAAAATCAACGGTAACAGGTTGGATAAATAAAAATAAGCCAATAGCTGTGGATAAAAATATAACTTTAACTGCAGAAGGATACAAAAACTTATTAAAGAAAAATGCTAAGCTTGAAGAAGAAGTTGAAATATTAAAAAAAGCAATGGGTATATTCGCAAGGAAATAACTACTGTATTTGAATTCATTACTAACAACAAAAAATATCATGATATCAAACTAATGTGTGAGGTTTTAGGTGTTGCACGAAGCTCTTATTACAATTATTTACACAAGAAACCAAGCAAGCGAGAAATTGAAAACAAGAATATAGAAAAAGAAATTATAAATATCCACAGCACAAGCAAAAATCGATATGGGGCTCCTAAAATAAATAAATCACTAAATGCACTGGGGATAACTATTAGTTTAAAAAGAACACAAAGATTGATGAAAAAATTGGGGATAAGATCTTTAATAGTAAAAAAATATAGACCAACTTCATCTAAAAATAAAATAATAGAGCAGGAAAACATTTTAAAGAGAGATTTTACAGCTACTACAGTTAATGAAAAGTGGGTAACAGATATCACTTACATCCATACTATTAAAGATGGTTGGTGCTATTTAGCATCAGTCATGGATCTTTATAGCAGAAAAATAATAGGTCACGCTATGGCTAAATTCATTGATACTACATTAGCCCTACAAGCTGTTAAAAATGGTATACAGCTACAAAAACCAACTAAGCCTCTAATACTTCATAGCGATTTGGGATGCCAATATACAAGCTTCGCTTTTAAAGAATATATAGAGAGCACTAAAATTATTAAACACTCATTTAGTGCCAAAGGTTGCCCATATGATAATGCTTGCATTGAGTCATTTCATGCCTCATTGAAAAAAGAAGAAGTTTACCATGTTAAATATTTTGATTATGATGCTGCAAGATTAGGAATATTTGAATATATAGAAGCTTGGTACAATATAAAAAGGATACATAGTAGTATTGGATATATTACTCCTCAACAGTGTGAAGATTTGGCTAAAAAGGCTTCATAAAAAGTTCGACTTTTTATGTCTAAGATATTGACATAGATCCAACTCTACGTTACTGGATTCGCGTATTCAAACTAAACAATACTACAAATGAAAAAGCAACTAGTTGGATTTCAGTTGACACCTCTGAATTAAAAGTCATGTCTAAAGAACAACCCTTAATTGTGAAAATAGGTAATGCATCCCTGGAGATAAATTCAGATTTCAATAAGGATTTATTTTTAAAAGTGACAGAACTGTTGTTAGTGCTATGTTAGGAGATAATATAGTGGATAACGTTTATCTTGCTTGCGGCGCCACTGATTTCCGTAAAAATATTGATGGTTTAGCAATTATAGTCCAGGAAAGCTTTAATCTAGATCCTTTCTCTAGATGCCTTTTTGTTTTTTCTAATAGAAACAAAGACAAGCTAAAAATATTAGAATGGGAAAATGATGGATTTTGGCTTCACTACAAGCGTCTAGAAAAAGGAAAATTTAAATGGCCTTCTAATAAAGAAGGTGAAACATTAAATATAAGTCAAAGGCAACTTAGGTGGTTGTTAGATGGATTAACATTAGAACAAAAGCAAGCACATAAGCCAGTAACAGAGCGAATAATTATTTGATAAAAAACGATAAATATACAACAATAAATTCATATTGGTAATACGCTTTAAAAGCCTGTGAAATCAGCACTTTAGGACATGTTTTTCTTTCTTTTTCGGGCGAAATATGGTATAATAAAAGAAAAGAAATTAAAGGAAATATAGGTGATTATGAATGGAAATATCTAAAAAATCTTCTGCAAATACTGAAACTGAATATACATTAGATGACCTAAAAAATCGGTGCTTTAAGCAAGCGTTCCAGATTGAGGAACTAACTGCTAAGCTTAATTGGTATGAAGAACAATTTCGATTGAGCCAACAGAAACGTTTTGGAACCTCTAGTGAAAAAACAGATATTGATCAGCTTAATTTCTTATTTGATGAAGCTGAAAAAGAAGCTGATTCAAAGATTCCTGAACCTACTGTAGAAGAAATTACCTATAAGCGAAAAAAACAAGTTGGAATCGAGAAGCTGACCTAAAAAAACTTCCCGTTGAAGTTATAGAATATCGTCTTACTGATGAGGAACGCATATGTGATCAATGTGGTAATATTCTACATGAGATGACCACGGAAATAAGACAAGAGCTTAAAATAATTCCTGCAAAAGTAGTAGTTGTAAAACACATTAAATATGTTTACAGCTGCCGTGATTGCGAACAAAATGAAATAAAAACCCCTGTAATTACGGCTCCAATGCCAAAATCAATATTACCAGGGAGTCTTGTGTCACCTTCACTAATGGCATACATAATGGTTCAAAAATATGTAAATGCTATGCCTCTATATCGTCAAGAGAAAATGTTTGGTCGTTTGGATATAGAAATATCTAGGCAAAACATGGCTAACTGGATGATGCATGGAGGTAATGACTGGCTTAAAGTTCTGTATGATCGTTTGCATGTTAATTTATTGAAAAATGACATTCTTCATGCGGATGAAACTAGATTACAGGTATTAAATGAGCCAGGGCGCTCCGCGCAATCTGATTCTTACATGTGGTTATATCGTACCGGAGTTGATAATGAAACTCAAATTGTCCTGTATGAATATCAAACTACAAGGGCCGGTAAATATCCACGTAAGTTTCTAGAAAATTTCAAAGGATATATTCATGTAGATGGTTATGCAGGGTATCATGGGATACCTAATGTCAAACTAGTTGGATGCTGGGCTCACGCCCGAAGATACTTTACAGATACTCTAAAAGCAATGCCAGACAAAAAAAGTAAAGCAGCGCTGGAAGCTACAAAGGGATTGAATTTCTGTAATCAGCTTTTTTCTATAGAACACGCTACGTCAGCTCTAACGAGTGAAGAACGTTTTGAGGCTCGTTTAGAAAAAAGCAAACCTCTTTTGGAGGCTTTTTCGTCATGGCTTAATATACAAAGCAAGCGAGTTCTACCCAAAAGTGCGCTTGGTAAGGCCATTACTTATTGTAGAAATCAATGGACTAATCTAGAAGCATTTCTCTTGGATGGAAGACTAGAGCTAACCAATAATTTGGCTGAACGATCAATAAAACCTTTTGTAATAGGAAGAAAAAATTGGTTATTCAGTAATTCTCAACGCGGAGCTAGGGCTAGTGCCATAATTTATAGTATCATCGTAACAGCAGAAGAAAATGATTTAAAGCCTTATGAATATTTAACTTACCTCTTTGAGCAGCTTCCTAATACTGATATAACTGACGTAAATTCATTGGATAAGTTACTTCCTTGGTCAGCCACTATACCAGAAATTTGTAAAGCACCAGCTGAAACAGAAACTGAAAAATTAGAGAGTGCAAAAGCATAAATTACTCCCCCTCTTCAGCGGAAGGTGGGGGTCTTTTGTTTATAGTTTTTCATGAATATATGTATTTAAGAATGTGGTTAAGGTTTACGCTTACATCATACATGAATAACAAATGATTATTCTTGTATTCTTTTAACCTAGTTATTAACCTTCTTTCTTCATCTTTGTATGCATTGGCAGCATAATCAGATTGATATTGGTTATTAGCCTTATCAAGTATTTCATCATAAGTTTTAACATACATAGCCAATGAAGCTATATCAAAAAAATCAACACCATCTTCTTTTAATGAATTCTTTTGATGCAATATCTCTTTTAAGAGTTTTGACATGTCTATAGGCCAGTTATGTTTAGTAAAATCCTCAACACCCTGTAAGTACCGTAGAATATGTGCGTTACATTCTGCGTGGTTAGTTCCAAAATTATACTGTACCCTATTATGGTCATGTATTAATGTCCCTATATAATTAGGCAAAAATCCGAGTTCTTCCATAGCGTTTTTGCTTTTGCTCTCGTGTACATATTGAAGTGTATATTTATCATCGCTGTAGTTGTGCAATTGATGATTCTTGCCGTTAATATTAATTGGAGATTCATCAGTATGGACGTAATTAGCATTATATAGTCCTTGAAGAATTTCTTCTGTAAAAGGCGTAAGTTTGCCAGCTAGAGAATTGCTCCAATTAACTAATGTAGCTTTTGTAAGGACAAAGGCATCTTTTGTAATGGCTTTTAAAAAATCAACACTCTGATCCATTGAAGCTGGAACTCTATGAATTAAAAGCATAGCAACAGCTTTTAGTTCATTACCATATGTTACTACATTATTTTGTTCTTTAGGAATATCATAATTACCTGAATCGTTTAGATAATACCTGTACTCCTTAATAACTGAAATAATTTCAATGTCCTGAATATACCTAGTAACGTAAGGTTTATCCTGATTTTCATTGGTTTTGTTTACATTAATAATCGAGTGTTTAACAGCGCCAGCATCAATTAATTGTTTGATTTTATAAACATCCGTAGTACTACCTTTATGACCAGGCTGTCCGCCTTGTTTCTTTGTAGTTTCAGTCCTAGAGTTATGAATTATCTTCTTAAACCCATCTTTGCTAGACGGTTTTCCAGAGTTTGAGCTATTTTTATCTTTATTGTTTTTTAACCGTTCAATTTCAAGGATAAGTTTTTTTTTTCCTCATCTTTTTTTTCACTCGTCACGTTCATTGCATTAATGGTGTCATTAAGAGTTCCAATAGTGGAAGTAAGATTTTTTAGTAATATTTTTAAATCTCCTACTTCATAAACTAAATTTTCATATTCTTTTTGATACTGTTTTTGATAATTAGAACCCATAAAACACACCACTTTTTGATTAATTTGTATACTAAGATTATACCATAAAACGAGTAAAAAAACAAGCTAAACCGTGGAAAATACATGGTTTAAGCTTGTTTTAGTTTGAAGATTTTTTCTCAGAAAATTAAATGTTTAATATGCTTATTTCTTTAATTATTATAATAAAATAATACTGATTTTAGAGTAGACACATCTGAACTGTAACAAAGTTTTCTGTGGCAGCCTTTTTACTACTTGCGTTTTGAACTAACTCTAATATTTTTGTAACAGTAGATTCTCCACTCCACCAACTAAAACATAACTAATGAAAAACAGAGCAAATTCAGTAGCAGTAGAAAATTTAAATATAATAGCAACACCAAAAATTGCAGCACCAAGGATTAATTTTATAGGGATTTTCTTATTATTATCCCCTTCATCAGGACTACTATTAACCTGTTTTATCTTTTCATCCTCTGCTACAATTTTCACATCCGGTTCAACTTTTTTAACAACAACTTTTATTTCTTCAATAATGCTATTTAATTCAACTTCACTACTAACTTCTAAGAATAATTTTTTTGCAGCAAAATTTACTGAAGCTGATTTTACCCCACTAATATCTTTTACTTTTGTTTCAATTTTTGATGTACAGTTTGCACAATTTAAACCTTCTAATGTAAGTTCTTTTTTTATATTCGAGCTCATTTGCATCACTCCTTAATAAATCGTTTCATTTTTCATTAATATGTTGTAATCCTTGATTAAATATTTGTTTAATATGGTTATCATCTAATGAATAGTAGACAACTTTGCCTTCCTTTCGTGGCGTTATTAATTTTGATTGCCTTAATCCTCTTAATTGATGTGATATAGCTGATTGACTCATTTCTAATAATACTGAAATATCACAAACACACATTTCCTCCATAGAAAGAGCATGTATTATTTTTATTCTTGTTTTATCAGCGAAAAACTTAAAGAATTCTGAAAGAGTGTATGATTTTTCATCAGTTAACAGAATCACTTTTACCTTCTCGACTATATCATTATTCATTACCGTACATTTACATATTTGTATATTATTAATAGCTTTTTCCATTGTGTCACCTCTCAATTATTATGTATGTTCACATATAGTATCTCTCCAAATTTTTTTTATATTATATGTTTCTATATAAACTAATAAAAAAATCCACCTTAACAAATAGTTAAGGTAGATTTTATTCTATAAATAATTTATAACATTAGTTTGTAATCCAGTTGTCATTTTCAAATTTAAAACTATACATCATCTACATTCAATATTCTCATTGCATTTAAAAGTGCTAATATTGTCACACCTACATCTCCAAACACAGCTTCCCACATTGTAGCAAATCCACCAACACCTAAAGATAATATTATTACCTTTACGCTTAAAGCTAATATTATATTTTGCATTACTATAGTTCTTGTTTTCCTTTCTATATTAATTGCAGTTACTATCTTTGATGGTTCATCAGTCATGATTACAACATCTGAAGCCTCTATAGCTGCATCCGATCCTAACCCGCCCATGGCACTCCTACATCGGCCATTGCTAGTACTGGGGCATCATTTACACCATCACCAACAAACATTTCAAATTATTTTATAAAAAGAACTGGCGATAGATTAATACAGCTCATTGTGGAAAATATGGTAGATATAAATTCTATTTTAATTAGTGAAATGAATCATGCACCATCTAAAAATTACTATTCTTCATTTGAAATTATTGGTAAATTAGGAGTCATCCCAATAAATTTTGCAACTGAATTAGTACCGAGGATATAAGCATGGTGAATTGGTTATTATACATTCAGAACTATTCATAGCAGAATTGCTAACTGATTTGGTAGGAAAAATTTCATGAAAAAACATCATTATGAATATAATTTTTGCTTAATAGCCAACAATAGAATACATGCTATTTGATGTGGTAATTACTACATAAGCACCTCAAAAATGAACCCGTTATAATAATAGTAATAGTATTCCTTTTCTAGTGGATAGCTTTTTCTACTTCCTTCAATAACAAGCAAAAGCCCAGCATGGGTAGCATCAGCCCCTTTAACTAAATATTGAGAAGCTTTAGTAACAGGATGCAGTTATTTCTGAAAACTCCTTTATTTGATTATCATAAGAATTAGATTTGAAAATCACTATGTTTTGTGTTAACTATTTTCTAAATCTTATATTGCTAAATATACAAAAACTTATCAAATCAGAATCCATTTTTTGCATTTATTTGTTTTGTACAAACGGCTATCTTATACATTCCATCATCAATATTACAGAGCTGTGCATTATATTCAGCAGCATCATAATCCTGCATCACACGTATTGTATTTTGTCCGCGAAGAAAACTAAAGCGGTTGAACTGTATAGATAATCCTGTACCGATTGTCTTCAAAAAACTCTCATACAACACCCATGATTCATAAAAGGCCGACAATTGTTCCTCTCCGTGAAGCGCACAAATCCCTTTATATTCCTGTTCATTAAAAAATTTTTCAGCTATGCTAATTTCAAATGGCTGAATTTGCTGTATATCTACACCAACCTCATGTTTTGAAAAGACACAGACAACATATTTTCCTGAATGACTTATGTTGAAAAATATGTTAGGATAATATTTTAAATATGGCTTGCCATTTCTTGATATTGTCCGCTCTATCCACTTTGAGTTTTTCCTGTCATAAGCGTTGATATTAAAAAGCTCTGCAAGCCCGGATTGGAACACCAGTTCACTTCCTAAAAGTCTTCCCTTATCCTCAAAAAAACGAAACCTGTTCATTCTTTCAAATCGTTCTGCTGACATTAAAGAGTCTGCAAAAGCAAGATCTTTTTCTTCAATAAACGAAATATCCAGAAGATAAACTATTGCATCAATTCCAACAAATGAGAATTTCTGAAGATTTCGTTTTAAACAATCCTCAAATCGATCAAGCATATTCATTCTCGGTTATCCTTAAGACTTTCAATCATATTTACCTTAAATACCTTTCTCTTAAGCAGATAAAGTGAAATAACGTAGCTTGCCACAATACAGATTATATAAAGCAATATACTCTTCGAGCTAACATATGTTTCGATGTTTAATTGAAAGTCTGCGATGGACTCCTTAAAATACGCCTTACATACTAAATATCCCAGCCCGAAGCCTACAGCCGTACCAATAGGAACAAGAATATGATAAATGTGTACAACCAGTTTGTTGATTTTACTGTTTTTATAGCCCAGTACTTTCAGCATCGATATACTAGTAACACTCTCCTCAATGAGCATATTTACCATAAGGTATACACTGATTATACATATGAGACAACCGAAGAGGATTATTAAATTCATCATCATTTCCATACCATCAATACTTGTCTGCATCTGATCTTTCAGCGATGCCTTAGTTATTGTCGAGATTACTTCTTCATCTTTATAATTCAAATTCTTATTACTCATTACAATGTTATAGCTGTCTTTTGGCAATTCAAGCAAATCACAGGCTGTTGTCTTTGTTGTGTAAATAAGTATCTGGGAATCATTATCAATCAAATCGTTAATTTTAATTTTATAATCTTTAAGAGATACTGCATTTGTAAATGTAAACTTGTCCCCTTTTTTAATACCATAAAGTTTAGCAGCAAGTGTAGTCATATAGTACTTATCATCTTCAAGTTCAATGCTCATACCTTCAGTATTTTTCAAATTAAGATATGAGTTGTCAGTAGTACCGCAAAGCTGTACTGCAGTATCATTATCTTTTACCTCAAATGAATTTTGGATTAATGTTTCACCATCATCAACATTACCAACATTTATAGCGTTCAGCACATATTCATATTTGAAAGTACCGATTTTTTCGATCTGTACATCTTTATAATGATAACAGGAGTCCATAGCAATAAATCCATAAAGCATTACAAGACCGCCGATTGCAATCCCAAGAATTATAACTAGTGTTCTTGAGAAATTGCCGAGAAGCATCCTGAGCTTATACTTGCGTGAAAAATGCATCCTGCTTCTGGTGAAGAAGTTAAGATTTTTCCTCTTACGTTTAATTTCACCTGAAAGCAAACAAACTGTGTCAACCCTTAGTAATCTTCTTACCGTAAAGACAGCAGCAATTCCATAAGCGATAACAGGAGCTATGAAACTTACTATACTTTCAACTATAGGGAACTGATAAATTACAGGGTATTTTTCCAGTTTAAAGAATAGCATTTCTGCAACAGGTTGAACAGTGAGTTTGGTAACAATGATACCGATTATACTTCCTATAAGACCGGGAACAACTGCAAAAAGCATATAGTGCCAAACAATCTCTCTCTTTTTATATCCTAGGGCCGATAACGTACCTATCTGTTTCTTTTCGTTTTTAACCTTACGGCCTAAGACAACAGCAAGTAATATAATAACAAAGGTAAGCATACTTGGAAGTATTGCACCAGTGGCCGCCTGATACTGGTCAATAACAGAATTTGCAACATAAATTCTTCTGTTAGACTTTGCAGAAATGTAGCTTATAGCGCTGTAGTCGTTATAAAGCTGTTTTCTGAATTCAGTCTCATTTTTATCCTTATATCTTACAGACGTATATTCTGAAATAGCACCCAATTTTTCAAGGACATCCTTTTTAGTAATACCTATACCAAATTTATCATTTGAATAAGACATATCGGTTATATTTTTCAACATTGTACCATAGTCAGGACGTTCACAGTAGCCCTTTACAGTAAATTGAATACCATTAAGTGGTAATCTATCGCCAATTTTAATTTTATTTTCAATTGCAAAATTTTTAGAAATAAGGATATCATGGTCATCTTGAATATCCTCACCTTCAATTACATCATAAATATTTATATCCTTATTAGGAGCAAACACACGTAATGTATAGCTGTCAGTGTCCACATTGACATATCTGTTCATTTCAAGAACAACGTTATATTTATCCTCTAATTTTTTCACATCCACTGGCTTGGCTGTAATAAAATTACCGTCTTCAATTTTACATTTCTCGGTAAAATTATCTAGATATTCTCTTTCACAGGAAACACCTGAGGCCAGACACAGGTATAGCCATACGCTTATAGCGGTCAAAAACACTACATTTATGTAGAAAGGAATGGAAGATTTTAAACTTCTTTTATATCTCTTGTTAAGTACCATCATAATTCAAGCTCCTTAGATGATATTTTGTTTTTATTAATTATATTTTCACACACTTTTCCATCCTTAAGTCTGATAATACGGTCAGCCATGTTCTTAATTTCCTCATTATGAGTTACTATTATAACTGTGGTGCCGTATTTCTTATTAACCTTTTCAATAAACATGAGAACGTTTTTAGAGGATTTTGTATCTAAAGCACCTGTAAGCTCATCACACAATAGGATTTTAGGATTTTTTATAAGAGCTCTTGCAATGGCAGTTCTCTGCTGTTGGCCTCCTGACAGTTCTCTCGGAAATCTGTATTTGTATTCTCCAATGCCAAGCTCTTCAAGTACTTCATCAATATCAAGCGGTTTATCTGCAATGTCTGCAACCACCTCAACGTTTTCTCTTACTGTAAGGTCAGGAATGAGATTATAGAACTGGAACACGAATCCCACGTCCTCACGACGATAGTCCGTTAGTTTGCTGCTTTTCATGTCAGACACTTTTTTACCTTCAACCTCCAATGTACCTTCATCCAGGCTGTCAAGTCCCCCTAATATATTAAGAACTGTTGATTTTCCCGAACCGGATGGACCAAGGATGACGCATATATCTCCCTTTTCTACTGTAACATCGGCATTATTGAGAGCGTAAACAAGAGTTTCACCTTCACCATATTTCTTTATTCCTTTATTTAATCGAATTTGCATATTCGTTTTCCTCCTTATATTTAGCATTAAAACAGATAATGAGCTGATTATTAATTGGTTATGCTTCTACAAGCATATCTTCCTTAGCTATATCAAACAGTACATGGGCATAGCATTTTTCTTCATCCAAAATAAAAAAATGTTCACCATTAAACTCTGTTATTGAAAACTGCTTATTTGTCATGTTAATCCATTCTTTCATATAAACCATTCCGGCATCGGGGTCGTCACTTCCACAGTGAGCAACAATAGGGATATTTAGTACTCCATTATTATAAACGTAGTTTTCATGCATTTTATAATCATTTGTAATAACTGGAATATAATAATTAAGAAAAGCTTTGCTGTTGAGTAACTCCTCGTTTGTTAGCTTCATACGTCTTAAATCATCCACTAGCTTTTCAGTTCCCATGGTTGTTCTGTATTCAGAAGGATCTTCTTTATGTGGAGCATGTCTTCCTGATACAATCAGTTTTCTTAAATTAATGTCCGGATAATTGTTTTCTATTACGTAAGCAGTTTCAAAAGCTGTTAAAGCACCCACACTGTGACCGTAAAGATAAACAGGACGGTTAATTTTAAGTTCAGCGATTTTCTGCGCTGTGTCCTTTGCCAATACAACTATATCTTCACAACAGCCTTCTGAATATCTTGCTCCATGACCTGGATACTCCACAGGTACAATCTGCACGTCATTTTCCTGCATCATCCATGAGCGAAACATATTGGCGTTGCCTCCTGCATGACTAAAACAAAAAATATAGGCTTGTTTATCTGGGTTTATCTCAAAAGGAAAGCAATCTTTATAAGTCATATGTTAACCTCCGTTTCTGTTATTTTGAAATTGTCAATTTCATTAAGGAATGGTAAAATATCACCAAAACTTATGATCTCATAGGCGTAAAAACAACCATACTTTTCAGTACCGTTAATAAGCATACTTAGTCCGGCTGCTGCTGCTACAATACCTGTCAGGTTTTCACCTGAACCCTCAAAGCTCATTTCATAACTAATTTCTACAACCTTGCCGCATCTTTCGCCGCTGCCTTCAGCCAAAATAATGCCATATTCCATATCACAGGCACTGGCCTCCGACATTTTCCTTGCAGCTTCACGTTTCTTATCTTCGGTATCAATATCAAGAATATACCTATTGTTAATAAGAGGAATTAAATAGGAGTCATAATAATAAACAGATTCAGCGTTACACTTACTTACCATATTGTAGAAATCACTGCTGATAAAAGGATATGTGGCTTTTCTACCTACAGGCTCTTTATATTCTTTTTTTCTAATGAATTGCTTAGCTTTTTCCTTTTTACCGTTGTGAATATAAGTGAACATTTTTCTTTCATTTCCTCTTTCTGAAGAACCTCTTCCTACAGTCTGAATAATATCGTATGATGCATTGTATGACAACTTACCCTTTCCAGCCAGAAAAACATTGAGTTCCGTGGTAAAATCAAATCTATTAGTCATTATGTAATATGGAATCATCTCTGTAAGCCCAGGATTTATTCCTGCGGCTATTATGCAAGTTACTTGATTTTCAGTCGCTCTATCATGAAGTGCTTCCATTTTTTCTTGCAGAACGTCATCAGCTGAAGCGTCAGACAGCGAAACCTTGTTTTTTATACAAAGTCTGGCGATGCTGTCACCAATAAGACTTACAGGGCCTGCACAATTGACAATAATATCACATGTTTTTATAAAATTTTCACACTGTACTGAGTTGGTTATGTCTACAATGCTGTATTCAATTTCATTTTCTTTTTCGGGAGCAATTTCACAAACGGCGTTTTTCATGCGCTCTATGTACCTTCCTGCAATGGAAATTTGATACTCATTGCAATGATACATAAGGAGTTTCAATGCACCTTTTCCTACAAGCCCCGTTGCTCCGAACAGGCCTACTCTACATTTCTTGTTTGAATTTCCAGACATAGTTTCACTCCTTTCTTACTTATGGTATTTACATTTTTGTCTTAATAAAGTCAGCTAAATTATTAATAGTTTCATTGAAGAATACATCAGTGATTTCAACCTCAATTCCTAACTTTTCATAGATTAAATTGATACATTTAACAAAACGAATCGAATCTGCTCCAAGTTCCAGAAAAGAAGTATCATAATCAATTTCGTTAATTCCTAATATTTCTTTCCATATTTCTTCAAGTACTTTATAAATATTTTCCATTTTGATTTCTCCTTTATTACAGTAATTTATTTCTAATTTTCACGCAAATATCTTCAAAATTATCATCTACAAAGAAATGACCAGCATCATACCTGTAAATTTCGAAAAAACCATTAGTAACGTTCTGCCATTCCTCTGCTTTACAAGGGTTAACTGATTTGTCTTTCACTCCAAAAGCTACGTCAATATTAAATTTAAAATTTTTGACCTTGCTTGCCTCGTAAGAGCTTAAAAGCTTTGAGTCAGCTATTAATATCGGCAGATAATATTTCATAAAGCTGCTACTCGTAATGGTTTCCTCATCAAAAGCATCAAGTGAGCGTAAATAGTTTAAAACTGTCTGATTTTTATCCCCTTCTCCACTAATAATAGCTGAATCATTGACATATGCGGGAGCTTCAGAAGAGGCAGCCATAAAATAAACAGGATCTTTACCTGTTAACTCCTTTATCTTTACTGCAACCTCAAACCCAATTGCTGCACCTGCACAGTATCCGAAAATAGCAAAATCTTTATTAAACAGTTCTATATTCTCCTCTATAAAAGCATCAACAAGTTCTGCAACACTATCAGGCAGATTTTCTTTTCTTCTGCGCTCTCTCATGGGGTAGAGTACTGGACAGACGTTGATTTCGTCATTAAACTGTAATTTCCACTTGGAAAATCCGCCAGCACTCCCTCCTGGATAAGGAAAGCATAAAAGATTGATTTTAGCGTTATCATTATTGCTTCCATGAGCAATCCACTTAGACTCCATTATAAAACCCATCCCCTATATATAAATTTTATGATTTCAGCATTTTTTTTACAGTGTCACAAAAATGTCTGTATTCTAACCCCCTATTGTGTTTACCTGAATGAACATATTCAAGATATTCTGCAACGGTAGCATCGGGATTTTCGTTCATCATAAAAACCAAATCTTCAAATGCCTTTTTCAAGTTCATAATATCTTCATTTAATAAATATTTCTTATGATTTTGAAATTTAATTATAGTTGCACCGCAATGCTCCAAACCAACAAGACCAAGAAGCGGCGTATCCATTCCACCAATTGTCGGAGTAGGAGAAAATGGAGCATAGTCAAAATCTGGTAGTGAATTATCATTTTTCAGAGCCAACGTAGAGCCGATGGACATATAAGTGAGAATAACTCTGGTAAGTCCCGAATCTCCTATGGGAACCTCCCTGTGCTGAAGATTTTCAAGCAACTTTAGCTTTGAAGTTTTAAGCAACTCAGAAAGTTTCAGATCAGCTGAAATCTTAAGCCTGTTACTTAACATAGTTGATATCATCGCAACAGTTCTCAGGTCCTTTTCACTCATTCTGTTTCCGCTTGCCACTGTAATGCAGGAATCATTTATTCCATAGACCGCATGAATTGCTAAATGCGTTGCCATCGTAATTATGTTAAAGGCGGTAGCTCTGTTACCAGAAGCAATCTTGTTTATTAATTTAGATGGTAAAATGACATAATCGTTTTTATCAGACAAATCACTAGTGTTAGGTAAAAGCTCTTCTCTGAAGGGTATAGAGGGAACTCCCTCTATTTCCCTCTTCCAGTATTTCAGATTTTTTTCATTGTTCAGCTTTTTCAGCTCATTACAGTAATACTCTTCAAATGTTGCGAGATTTTCAAAATTTTTATTTTTAGGATCGTTATAGTAAACAAGTATCATCCGCATTATCATAGATACAGCATATCCGTCACCTGCACAGTGATCTATAAATAAAGCTATAATGTAATCTTCCTTATTAATCTCATAAATTCTAATCTGCATTGCAATGTCGTTGTGGACTTTCGGCCCTTCACTGTTAAATTTATTAATATCATCGAGAGTCGCTTTTTTCCTCTGCGATTCTGATTTTTCAGAAAGTCTTATAGGCTTTAGCTTGTATTCATACTTTTCAAAAATTCTGAAATACTGCTTTTCGACTTCCTCAACAATAACAATTCTTGAATTATCTACCTTATCATATACTTTTTGAATAGCGTGTTCCAGCCTATTAAGATCCATTTCACCTCGGAGCTCCATACAGCTTGGTACAAATATCCCTCCCATAGGACCAGTGTTAATACCGTCCAAAAATGTAAATCCATTTAGGCAGCCATCCATAAATTTCAAAAGTTCAAATCTGTCTTTACCATTCACTATTTTCCATTTTTCTTTCATTTCCTCAACCTTTCTACGCAAAGCGTTAACCTTATTATTTTTAATGACATTTCAGAAGGAAAGTCTCCCACTTCTATAAGTGGGAGTTACATGCTATAACAAAGCGATAACTTTAGTGGGAGTCAAATCTCCTTCTGAAGTCGTTAATATCGTAGCATCGAAGATGATCATTTAATCCTCACCAGAAGTTCCATCATCAATTCTTGCAGCAATACCATGAATATTCTGTTCTTCAAATACACAACCCATGGATACATTATATCCATATCGTTCCTGAAGGAGGTTAATAAATTTAACCATCAATATTGAGTCGCCCCCCTGATCAATAAAGTCTTCATGAATATCCGATGAGACTATTTGTAGTACTTCTCCCCAAACATCAGCAACCTCTTTTTCAGTTGGAGTAAGCTCTATATCGCTAGCTACTTCCTTTATGGCCTCATATTTTAGTTTTACCGCTTCTGACACAATTTTTTCAAGCTCTTTGCGATGAATTTTGCCGTTATTTGTGAGCGGCATCTTTTCAACAACACAGTAAACTTGCGGAATCATGTAGCCTGGGATGGAATTTTTAATATATCCAGTCGTCTTTTCTTCATCAAAAACACCAGCTGATTTAAGAACTACGCAAGCTGCAATAAATTTCTTGCCGTTAGCCCCTGATATAACAAGTGCTGTAGCTTTTTGTATATTTTCTTCCTCAAGAAGAGCATTTTCAATCTCGCCTAATTCTATCCTGTGGCCGCGGATTTTAACCTGAAAATCATTTCGTCCTATAAATTCTATTGTACCGTCCGGCCAGAACTTACCAAGGTCTCCCGTGTCGCACAAACGTTCACCACTTGTAGGATGAATTATGAATTTTTCGTCAGTTTTTTCTTTATCGTTTATATAACACATAGCAAGTCCCTCACCTCCAATAAACAACCTTCCGATTACGTTTGCAGGACAATCCAGCAACTGATCGTTAAGTATTTTGAACTTTTGGTTGGTTAGAGGATAGCCGTAAGGAATAGATTTCCACTCTTTTTCAACCTTATTAACATAGAAGTAATTTGACCAAATGGAAGCTTCAGTAGCACCGCCAAGGCTGATAATCTTTGTGTTCTCACCAAAAACATTTCGAATTTTATCTGGAAGTTCAAGTGGAATCCAATCGCCGCTAAGCATCACTGTTTTCAAGTTGTTTACAGCCTTATCCAGTTTAGCCTCGGAATATTCCGTCAGCATCTGCATAAATGCGGGAACAGTATTCCAAACACTTACCCCGTAATTTTTAATAAGTTCAATCCAATGATCTGGATATTTTCGCTTTTTATACTCAGGAACTACAATTGCTCCACCCGCAGCTAACATTCCGAAAATATCATAAACAGATAAATCAAAATTAAGGTTTGAAATAGCTATTGCCCTATCTTCATCTGTAATACTAAAACGAGAATTTACGTCTAAAATAGTATTAACTGCACCATGATTTGAAATTACAACACCCTTTGGTACTCCTGTTGAACCTGAAGTGAAAATTACATAAGCACGCTTATTAAATCCAGCTTTGGATTTAAAACAGTTGATATCTATCGTATTATCCGGAACGACAGTATCAATACAATAAACCTTTTCGCTTTCAAAACTTGCCTGTTCATTCTTAAGCCAAGACTGTGTAAGTAATAATGAAGCACCGGAAGAATGATAGATTTTTTTTCTATGCTCAACTGGATTATCAGGATCAATAGGCATATATGCGCCGCCTCCCATTATTACTCCTATGGCAGAAACAATCTGCTGCCATCCCTTTTCCATTACTATTGCAACAATTGAATCTTCACTAACATGCTTTGAAATTTCATAAGCGTAGCTAAATACTTCCCTGTAGCTCAGTGTCTTTTTAGGTGAAATAATTGCGGGCTTATCACTATATCTAATTGCTGATTTCACAAATAACTCATCCAATGTCAGTTCGGGAACACGAACATATTCTGATTCCCGATTGAGAGGATACTTAATATCAACAAGGCTTTTTGATTTGGAATTCCAGTTGTCATGATTTTCCGCCAGTTTGCTAAGTACATTCATGCAGCCGTCCAAAATTTCCTGAGGCATACCTTCAACAAACAGTTCTTTAACCGCTTCAAAACTGATTTCTATGTTTCGATTTACTTCCATAACCTGAAAATCAAGCCATATCTGAGGAGTTTGGGTTGCTGTGTACGTCAAATTACCGATAAGTTTGCTCGTATCCAGTGAACCAAAGCCTACGGTACTGGTAAATACTACAGGCATAGTCTGCATACTGCCGTTTTTACGTGTCAGTTCTCTCTGAACAAGAACTCCACCAAAATAAGGATGCTCCATATCGCTTACGAGCTGTTTTTGTATTAAATTGGCTCTTTCAGCAAAACTCATGCCGTCGTCTACATTAACCGACAACAATACCGGGGTAGTAAAATCACCAATAACCTTATTGATTTGTTCGTGTGAAAATAGGCGATTATACTGCGTAAGATTAATAGTAAATTGAGGTTTGCGGCACCATCTGCCCAAAGCCTCTACGTAGGCTGTAATAAGTACGCAGGACGGAGTTACATTATTGTCCATAGCAGCCTGCTTTATTTTTGTCCAGTCATTATGATTAATCGTACCCTTAAGATGTAGAAATGTATGTTCTTTGATTATATCTGCATCCGTTATTGTAGGTAACTCAGGCTTAGGATAAATATCATCAAGTCGGTTTATCCAATATTCCTTATCTGTATTAAACTTTTCAGTTTCCTTAATATCATTGAAACCCATAACATAATCCCGATAAGAAATTTCTAGTTCATCTAATTTATAATTATCATCTTTATAACAATTGCTCAGCTCGTCTAGTACGAAAAATACGCTCCAGCCATCAAAAATTATATTATCGAAAGCAACGTGCAGAATTTGGTCAGTGCTTCCGTTATCAGATAAAGATAAACGGAACAGCGGCCAAACGGACGGATCACAGCTTTCTTGTGACATATTGTCTCGGATTTCCAATCTCTTTTCTGCAACTTCTACTTTATCCAATCCTCCTAAATCAATTGCCTCAATTTTATATTCTGGAACCTCATTAAGAATCAGTTGCATACCATTCAAGAGAATAACTGCTCTCATCATTCCCTGAGACTTTATAATCCTGTTCCAGCATTTATTAAGACGATTTAGGTTGATATCATTACACTCTAGTTCAAAGTAACAATGTGTAGATGTTCCGCCTAACGACATATTGTTTTGGCTCCCTATCCAATAAGCATGCTGAATATCTGTCAACGGGAATGGTTCATTCCATGCTTTCTTATTGACTATAAGTTCGGGAAGTTCTCCGTTTTTACTTGCACTGTCAAAACTTTCGATATACGCCGCCAAATCTCTTAGAACCGGCATTTCAAATATTTTCCCTAAAGCTATCTCCATACCAAAGGACGACTCAATTTTGGAAATCATGTGAACCCCCATTAGTGAGTCTCCACCCAATATGAAATAACTGTCGAGCACACTGATATTTTCAGTTTCAAACAGCTTGCCCCATATTTTACAAAGTATGCGTTCTGCTTCTGTTTCAGGCTCAACGAATTTTCTAACAATTTCTTCGGGCTTAGGTAGCATTTTACGATCAATCTTTCCATTGGCTGTAATAGGTAGATTGTCTAGTCTCATAAACGTAACAGGAACCATGTAAGCAGGTACACGTTTGCTAAGATACTCTGTAAGAGTATCTGGTTTAAAATCATCTTCACCAGTTACAACGTAGCCCGTAAGATACTTCTCACCGACTTTGCTTTCATGAGCAACAACAATTGCGTCACTTATGTAGCATAAATTCTTTAATGCATACTCAATTTCGCCCAGTTCAATTCTGTGACCGCGGATTTTAACCTGGAAATCATCACGTCCTAAAAATTCTATTGTACCATCTGACCAAAACTTACCAAGGTCTCCGGTATCGTAAAGGCGATCACCCGTTACTGGATCAATTATGAATTTCTTTTCAGTATTTATTTTGTCATTGAGATAGCATAATGCTAAACCGCTTCCTCCGATGTACAGCTTACCAGGTACGTTAGCAGGACAATCCTCAAGTTGGTCATTAAGAATTCTGAATTTTTGATTTGTGAGCGGATAACCGTAAGGGATGCTGTTCCAATTCCCTTTTACTTCGTGAATAATGTAGTAATTTGACCATATAGATGCTTCTGTCGCTCCACCAAGACTTATAATATTGGTCTCATATGAAAATACCTTACGTATTTTTTCAGGCAAATCCAAAGGAATCCAATCACCGCTGAGCAATATAGTTTTAAGTTTATTAACCAAACTAATATTTTTTTCATTTGCATATTCTGTCAGCATCTGCATAAATGCGGGTACGGTATTCCATACAGTTACACCGTAATTTTTAATCAATTCCATCCAATGCATTGGATCTCTTATTTTGTCATTATCAGGAATAATTACTGTACCGCCTATACAAAGCATTCCAAATATATCATAAACTGATAAGTCAAAGTTCAGATTAGAAAGGGCTATAGTACTGTCATTTTGGGTAATTCCGAAACGAGAGTTAACATCAACTATTGTGTTCAAAGCTCCCTTATGGGAGATAACAACACCTTTTGGCACACCAGTAGAACCAGAAGTAAAAATTATATAAGCAGGTTCAGTGTTTGAAGCCTTTGCTTTGTAATTTTCAGGTAAAACTTCAACTGATTCAAGTTCATCAACACAGATTATTTTCTGTCCGTTTATGAAAGACATTTGTTGTTCTTTAATTGATGACTGTAAAAGTATAACAGTTGCTTTTGAACTTTCAAGTATTGCTTTCTTCCGTTCATCTGGATTGTCCGGATCAATTGGCATATAGGTGGCACCCGCTATTAAAGTACCCATAGCAGCAACAACCTGTTCCCAGCCTTTTTTCATCACTATTGCAACGATACTTCCTTTTTCAATTTTCATGGAAACTGCTGATGATCTTTCAAACAGTTCTTTATACGTAAGTTCCGTTCCACTTGAAATAACGGCGATTTTTTGCCCGTTTCTACAAACCTGATCAACAAACAGCTTATCAAGTGTTTCTGTAGGCAAAGGCACCGGCATAGACTCTCGATTAGGAACTTTATTGATTTTTACAATACTTGATAAAGGCTTTGTCCATAACAGTTTATTCTTTGCCAGAACATGCAGCGTTTCTGTAAAGGCCTCAAAGATTTCTTCAGCCATACCATCCTCAAACATTTCACGTACTGCTTCAAGGCCTATGTATAGCTCGCCATTCTTTTCAATAGCCTGATAGTCAAGCCATACCTGTGGAGTCTGGGTTGCAGTGTAGCTTAAGCTGCCCAACATTTTTTCGTCGTTCAGCGAGCCTATACCTAGCATACTTGTAAATACAACAGGAATTGTACGCTGTTCACCACCTGTGTATTTTGCCAGGTCTCTCTGTATTTCAACACCGCCAATGAAAGGATGCTCCATATCGCTTAAAAGCTGCTTCTGAATGTCTTCAGCACGCTTTAAAAACGAATTTGCATTCTTTAAATTAACGGATAGAATAATTGGTGTTGTAAAATCTCCCACAATATCATTTATCTGAGGATGTCTGAAAAGTCGGTTAAACTGTGTGAGATTAATGGAAAATTCAGATTTTCTGCTCCAACGCGCCAGTACCTCACAATAAATAGTAAGCAACACACAAGATGGTGTAATAGACAATTCATTTGTAATCTTTTTTATATGATTCCATTCATCAACAGGAATACAATCTCTTAGATGTATGAATGTTTGTTTTTTAAGCATCTCCGGAGATTTTTTAAGAGGAAGCTCTGGAGCAGGTTTCAACTCTGCAAGACGGTTTGTCCAGTATTCTTTATCCTCTATATATTTATTGTGGGTCTTCATAGCATCAAGGCTCATTACATAATCGCGATAAGAAATCTCCAGCGGTTCACTTTCATAATTTTCATTCTTATAATATTTAGCCCATTCTTCAATGACATAAAATACGCTCCATCCGTCGAAAATTATATTATCAAACGCAATATGAATACGATCTTTACCGTCAGCAATTACAGAGTGCATTATTCTGAATAAAGGCCAGTTTGATGGATCAAAGCTTTCATTCGACATTTCGTTCCTTATTTTTTCTAGGATCTCGTTCCTTTCATATTCAGTTTTATTTGTTAAGTCAACCTTTTTAATTTTATACTCAGGTACATCTTCTAAAATTTTCTGCTTACCTTTTTTCAGGATTACGTCTCGCATCATTCCTATAGATTTCACAAGCTGGTTCCAAGTCTTGTTAAGACGCTCTTCGTCAAACTTATCACAGTCAAATTCAAAATAACAATGGGTGGAAGTTCCTCCAAGAGCCATTTCGCCCTGACTTCCAACCCAGTAAGCATACTGAATATCGGAAAGAGGAAATTCTTCATTCCATCTGTCTCTATCAACCACCAGTTCGGGAAATTGATTTTTTTTCTTAACTGCCAAAGTATCAATATATTTAGCCAGACCTCTTAGTACCGGTAATTCAAAAATTTTAGACAGTGATAATTCAACATTAAATTGCTTATCTAATTCAGTAGCCAGGCGAATTCCAAACAATGAATCGCCGCCAAGTCTGAAATAGTTATCATTGACACTTATTTTTTCAGTGCCGAAAAGCTTACACCAGATTTCAACCAAAACTTTCTCTGTTTCGGTTTCCGGATCAATATATACTTTTTCAGCTATTTGTGGCTCAGGAAGATGCTTTCTGTCTAACTTACCGTTAGCTGTAATCGGAATTCTGTCCAATTGAGCAAATACTGCAGGTATCATATACGAAGGAACTATCTTTTCAATGTATTCACGAATAACATCTGAATCGTATGAGGTATTATCATTCATCACAACATAGCCCACAAGATAATGCTCTCCTTGCTTTTCGCCAGCGGATATTACAACAGCATCTTTAATATTTTCATTTGCTTTAAGTGCACTTTCAATCTCGCCTAATTCAATTCTATGACCACGAATTTTTACCTGAAAATCCGTTCTACCTAAGAATTCAATTGTGCCGTCAGACCAATAGCGTCCGAGATCACCTGTCCTGTACCATCTTTCACCGTTATAGTCGATGAACTTTTTTTCCGTGAGAGCTGGATCGCCGCAATAACCCTTGGCAACGCCGGCACCACCAATCCATAATTCACCCACTACCCAATTAGGGCAGGGTCTGACCTTTAAATCCATTACACGATAAGACTGATTTGTAAGTCCATGCCCATATGGAATCGAAGCCCATTTTTCTGGCAAAGGAAGTTCAACATCGAAATAATTGGACCATATAGATGCTTCGGTAGCACCGCCCATTGCCACAAGTCTGCAACTTTCCGATGTTTTTTTCAGCATACTAGGAATTTCAAGACCAATCCAGTCGCCGGATAGCATTGCAACTCGCAATGACGGCAATTTTCTATTTTTACCTTTGGCAAATGTGAGCAACATTTTCATGAGTATCGGAACGGAGTTCCATACAGTAACTCCGTATTTTTCAATAAGGTCAATCCATACGGAGGCATTTCGGAGGTTTTCATCAGAAAGTATAATCAATGTACCGCCTGCACTCAAAATTCCGAAAACATCATAAACTGATAAATCGAAGTCCATCGCTGAAATAGCCAAAGCAACATCAGTGTCAGATATTTCATAACGCTTGTTTATATCTTCAATAGTGTTCCATGCACCATAATGACTTATTTCAACGCCCTTTGGTTCGCCAGTAGACCCAGATGTTAGTATAATATATGCCGAAGCATATGGAGAAACCTTAACTTTATCAATAGGAACACATGTATCGGTATCTTCCATATAAATTTTCACAACACCATCTGGGAAAATAACATTACTTTCAGTTTTTCTGTCGGTTAATACACATCTAATATCCATGCTTTTATGGACTGTGTTTCTACGCTGAGCAGGTTGTGAAACACTTACTGGTACGTAACAGGCTCCGATCGAAAGAATTCCCAAAACAGCTTCAATCTGGCAAATGCCTCTCGGCAAAGTGAAAGCAACTTTATCTCCTTCATTAACACTGTTTTCTTTAAGCAATGCACCAATTTTGAGAGCACTTTCAGCAAGTTCACCATATGAAATTCTACGATCAGTTTCAGAATCAACAAGCGCGATTTTTGTGGGATTGCTTTTACCATTTCTGAAAAACTCATCAATTAAAGTTTTGGTATGAGCTGGAAGATTGAATGTGGCTCTACTTTCTATACTTTCCAACTGAGTATTGCCAAGATATTCTATATCCTTTGACCAATCAGCATTCTCACAGATTAAAAGATTAATCAGTTTTTCAAATGATGAGAACATGTCATCTATCATATTTTCAGGAAACAAACCATCTGGAGTATCCCATGACAGCATTAATCGGCCATCGACTTCAAATATCTGACAGTCTATCCATACCTGAGGAGTCTGGGAAATCATATATGAAAGATTTCCAAGATTATCAATAAAGTCACTGCTTATAAGTTCAGTACCCAAAGTACAAGAAAAAACAACCGGTGCAAAATCATGCTCACCGGGATATTTTGATGCAAGATTTCTTAATACCTGAACTCCACTATAAGCAGTATAGTCCATATCCTTATAGAACTGTGAACTGATTTTCTTAAGATTATTTATAAATGATTCTTTTTCACTAAAATCAATCTCTAAAAGCATAAGTGTAGTGAAGTCTGCAATTACATTTTCAACCGATTTGTCCTGTGTGTTGCGGTTGAAAAGCGGAACATTAATCATGAAATTAGCCTGTGAACTCCAACGCTCCAAAATTTCAGCATAAACAGTGAGTAGTACCATTGAAGGAGTTACGTGATATTTGTTGGATAGAAGCTGTAGCCTTTCAGTCTTTTCAGCGCTGAGAAACATAGCATGTCTTGAGTATCTCCTCTTTTTAAGCTTTGCTGGAGAATTTTCCAGAGGTAGTTCAGGACGTAATGGTAAAGTATCTAATCTTTCATCCCAATATTCCTTTGCTCTCTTCTTTTCTTCTGAAAAAGATATTTCAGTATGTTTAAGATAACTTCCAAAATCCCATTCCGGATTAACATCTGGAGCTGTATCTTTGACATAGCCGTTTTCCAGATCTCTTATTATAATACGAATACTTTGGGCATCGCAAACAAGCATATCAACATCAAAATGAATTCTAGTTTTATTACCAGGCAACAAGCTTAATGCAAGACCTGCTGTTTCACCTATCTCCGTTCTCAGCTTTCTGTGTGAAATTTTATCCCTGAATTCAATCAAGTGCTCTTCAGCTTCCTCAACGCCACAATTTGTAAAATCTTTAATTGTCAGAAAATCAAATTCAGTTGTTTGCATAACTTCCTGCACACCATTGTAAAATTTAGCTCGCATCATCGAGTGAGTTATAAATAATTGCTTCCACGCTCTTTCAAGTCTTGAAGGTTTCACATTTTCACCGTCAAATTCCATATAGGCATGACATCCGACACCACCCAAGGGCTGCTCATCGTCACGCCCTATCCAGTATGAATACTGAACGTCAGTCATTGGAAAAACCGACATTTTCCCTTTATCAAATTCCTTATCCTTTAATTCTTCCGCTTTTTCTAATGTAGTAGTCGTATTTCCGTTAATTAGTATGTTCCATTCATTTATCGTTGGATTATTCATCAACTTCTCAAATGTTATCTTAATATTTTTTTTTCTTAGTTGGCCTGCAATTCTCATTACCTGTAACGATCCTAGACCTAACTCTAATAAATTCTGATTTAAATCAATCTCAACGTCCTTATTAAGAACGCTGAGTATTATATCTTTTAGTTCTGTTGTATTAATTCTCTCAGGCATGTTAATATTCTCCCTTGCTGTAGATTTCATTTGCAATTTTTTCGAGTTCTTTTTTATTAAGCTTACCCATTCTAGTCAATGGCATTTTACCTATAATTTTTATTACGTCCGGTCTTTTGTAGGCGCATACTCCTAAGTTATTAAAAAAACGGTTTATAATTTCAATACTTACTTCTCTGCCATTTGACTGTATAATGAAAGCAAACACAATTTGCCCGAGAATTTCGTCAGTTGCACCCACAACTGCGGCAGTTTCAATCTCAGGCATCATACACAGATTCTCCTCGATTTCGGAGGGCATTATTTTTTCGCCAGCACGATTTATCTGTTCTCTAACCCGACCAATAATCTGAATATTACCCTCATCTGTAATCTGCGCCTTATCTCCAGAATGATAAAAGCCATCTTCCGTAAAAACAGTATGATTTGCATTGTCATTCATATAGTAAGAGGTAATTGTATATGGGCCCTTAACAATGAGTTCACCAATTTCACCCTGTGCAACTTCCTTGCCTTTATCATCAACAATTTTTACGGTGTCCGCTGATGACAGCGGCGTGCCTACGCAGTTTTCGATAATATCCGGAGTGAAATTTTCATGAGTTGAAGTAATAAGACCTTCTGAAAATCCATATACCTGATACAACTTTCCGGGCAAAGTATTCTGAATTTTTATACCTAATGCGGGCGTTAAATGTGCCCCACCAACAAGTACCTTTCTAATTGATGAAATATCATAATCATCACACTGCAGGAACTCCATAAGTACTGCTGCAAAAGATGGCACCATAGCAACTATATCAGCCCTTTCTTCTTCTATTAAAGGCAAAACATTATCAGGACTTGCCACCTTGCACATTACGACTCTTCCACCGTTAATCAGCGTACCCAGAAGACCTGGCAAAGCAAACCCAAATGTATGTTGAACTGGAAGTGCAAGTAAAAATACACTTTCCTCAGTAATACCAAATCTTCCAGCTGCCAGACTGGCATTGCATATATAATCGGCATGGCTTCTCGGAATAAGCTTCGGTATTCCGGTAGTGCCGCTGGATAGTAATAACAAAGCCATATCATAATATTCAGGATATGGAATGTTGCTATCACTTAGCGTAGCAAAACTGTTACATACCCTTTCAAGTTCACTTGAAAACATTAAATATTGAATAGTCGGACAAATATTTTTCAACTGCTCTCCAAGATTATGATAATTAAATCCCATATATTCATCATCCGCAAAATATGCAACTGGCCCTGTAGCCTTTACGATACCCTTAAGTTCTGCAAATCTTAGCGCAGGTATGGTAAAAACCGGTACAGCTCCAATACGCCATAATCCGAAGCATACCTCAGCAAAAAGTATTGAATTAGGAATTTGCATTATAACCGCACTGCCCTTGCCTATTCCTTTCGAGATAAAATAGCTGGCATATTTTAATGCGTTGACCTTCAGTTCAGTAAAGCTGACTGATTTTTCTCCTTCTGTAATAGCAGTTTTGCAGCTATATTTTTTTTCAAGTTCAATCAGCTTTTCATAGAATGTAATCTTTTCAAGACTTCCTACTTCAGCATAAATACGGTTTTTGTCTATGCGCTTTTTACTTTCATATAAATCATTGACCATTTGATGTTTTTTTATTTCTAACTGAATTATACTTTCTACATGCGTTGGCTTATTTATATATGACGAAGGACTATAGTCCACTTTATCCTCGCAGGAATGAGGCAAAACTACAATATGTTCTCTCGTGGACTCATAGCAATCTCTTTCAATATTAGACCTAAAATTAGAAACACCCGATTTATCCAAATGTACATTCTCACCACCGATCTCCTGCAATATGCAATCTTTTACGTATTTTTGCATAAATATTCTCCTCATTAATTCTTATTATTTCATATTACTTTTAAAAACTATAATTTTATACATAGTACAACCTTATAATTGTAAAAATAACAATTAATTCATAACAACTATCTTAGTATACTATTAAATATTGTAAATATCAAACATTTATTGGTAATTATTTATAATCATTGGAACAATTGGATAAAATTAAATTTTATAATCCATATCTATCCAGTTAATTGCGGCATATTAATCTCTATTTTCGATATGAGTTTAATAAAAACCATGAGCCTATAAACATGGATGTAATAATTCAAGACCTAGCTCAGTTTCAGGTAATTTGACAGAGCTGAAGCAATCGAGTAGGAGGCTAATCATTATTTGATTAGCCGACCTCTCACACCACCCTGCATACCGTTCGGTACAAGGCGGTTCTATAAGAACTAACAAGTTCTAAGATAATATTTCGTTATACTGATTAGACCTAGACTTTCTAGGTCTTTATCTTTATATGCAATATTCATAATTGGACTCTTGGATATTCTCCAATAACTTCTTCGTGTATTTGCATATTCCCAAGACTTTTGTTTTGATAGCCCTCTCTTTTTAAGTTCCTTGAATCTCGTTCTGACCCTTTTCCATTGTTTCCATATACAGAGGCGTATCCTTCTCCTTAACCATCGGTCTAGCTCTTTTGCTATAGTTTTCATATTAGCTATTCTGAAATAATTTATCCATCCTCGAAGTTTCTGATTCAGTTTTTGGAATCTCCATTCTAGGCTTTTCCCATTACTTCTTGAAGTTACTTCTTTGATGTTTTTCTTAAGTTTTTCTATAGCTTTCGGGTGTACACGTACTTGAATTCCACCTTTGCCATTGTAAAATGAAAAACTTAAGTATTTCAGTTTCCATGGCCTAGCTACCTTACTTTTGTTTAGATTTATTTTCAGTTTCAGTTCTTCCTCCAGAAATTTTGTAACTGACCTCATTACTCTTTCCGCAGATCGTTTGCTCTTAACGTAGATATTGCAATCATCTGCAAAACGACAGAACCTTAATCCACGCCTTTCCAGTTCTTTATCCAATTCATTTAGATAAATATTACTGAGTAGCGGACTACATGGACCACCCTGCGGGCATCCGAGGTCTGTTTCTGCGACCACTCCGTTTATCATTACACCTGATTGTAAATATTTCCTTATTAATCTTAATACCTTTTTGTCATCTAAATCCTTGGATAGGATGGACATGAGTTTATCATGATTTACAGTATCAAAATACTTAGATATGTCAATGTCAACGACCCATTTATAACCGTCGTTGATGTGTTCTTTACATTTTTCAATCGCTTGGTGTTGACTTCTTCCTGGTCGGAATCCAAAACTTGTTTCTGAAAACTTTTCCTCGTAGATTGGTGTTAACACTTGGGCTATCGCCTGTTGTACTACCCTGTCTACTACCGTAGGTATTCCTAGAAGTCTTTTCCCACCGTCGGGTTTATCTATTTCTACCCTACGGACTGGCATTGGGGTATAACTTTCTTCTATTAAATCCTTTTGAAGTTGGCTGTTGTTACGTTTTAGGTATTCTAGTAGTTCATCTACTGTCATTCCATCCACGCCACTACTTCCTTTATTTTTCTTCACCTTTTTGTATGCTTTGTTCAAATTGCCACGATGAAGAATTTGCTCCATTAGGTTATTAGTATCTCGTTTCTTGTCGTCTCTTCCATTCCTTGACGCCGAAGAAATACTCATCACTTCTATGTTATCTTGGATTTCCAACCCTACCTCGCATAGATAGTCTTCATTATGAAGTTTTCTGATTTCTACATATTTCTTTGAGTTCTTCAAAATTTTCAAAACCTCCTATAGTTCAGCCCTTCCCAAAATATTTATAAATATTTTGGTACTATGGCGTCGGCTGACTGCTCATGATAAATCTTATTTCAACCATGTATCGAAATACATCTTAACATGTCCATGAGCTCTCCCCGGGTAAGAACGCAATCTTTCTCTCCATGTATCTGCTACATTTACACAGTATATTTTTTTGAATAGTTTTGGGCTTCAATTTGTTTAGCAATTTTACCCAGTATACCATGCCTTATATGTAATTTCTGTTCGTCAGACTGGAAATTTGTCTACACCTGCCTTCAGATTCCTCGTCGCCGAGGACACCCTTGGTGTTCAACTATGTGCTTGGCACTATCAACCCGCACTCGGGACTTTCACCCGTTAGATTACGCCCATGCCGGGCACACTAAAAATATAGCCCTTGTATATCAAGGGCTATAAGTTTTTTTTAAAAAACTTTTTCTTAAATGCACCTGAACAACTACATAGTACAAATGTTATTATAATATTGGAAAGGTAGGTGGGGCACAATATGGACAAGAAATAAATATTCACATTTATCAAGAAAAGAATTAGCAGTCACTGTATGTGAGTTTCTAAACTGGACTACGCCAGCTTGAAGAGCCAAACACCTCAATGCGTAGGATTTCTAGTAAAATTAGAAGATGCAGGCATTATTAAACTACCAAATTTAGTTGTTGTATTTAAAAAAGTAGCAATTTCAATAATACCGGACTTTGTGATAGATATCACTCCTATAATAGGAGAACTAAAAGATTTTGAGCCAATATATTTATAAATTGCAAGAGCAGGAGTCCAATTGAAACTGTGGCAAAAATATGTTAATGATTATCATATGTTAGGAGATAAGCAAATATTTTGTTCTAGATTATATTATTTTGTTAAAAGTGGAGACAAGAAGCTCGGATGTCCTCAATTTTCCGCGTCAGCGTGGTCATTGAAATCACGTGATGAACGGATAGGCTGGAGTGTTGAAAATAAAAATGTAAGGCTTAATTTTATACTTAATAACAGTAGATTTTTAATATTTCCTTGGGTCAACATTAAAAATTTAGCAAGTAAAGCGTTAGCTTTATCCATAAAACAAATTCAAAAAGATTGGCTGAGAGAATATTGTTGTTTCGCTTGTGTTGTTAGAGACCTTTGTAGATACCTCTCAATTTGCGGGTAGATCGGATAGGTATGGAATAAAAAATTTGTTTTAGTTGTAGATGTTTTATAAAATTATTGCATCCAGCATGGCCTGAGCTAACTTTAAAAAGTTTTCTGAATATCCCCTGTGCTAATGGAGTTATCTTGAATAATATTTAATATTTTCTAATAGGGGTAGTAACCCATAGCCATCAAGCTAAGCCATATTGAATATTAGTAAGTCAGTATTAAATACTATATTTTACCATCAAAATTTATTTTGAAAGATTTTAATGGTAAATTTTAAGTGTACAATAGTATTCAAACAATTTTAGGGTACACTAAAAAAAGCCACGTATATAGTGGGGCTTTTACAATTTTATCAAGTTGTTTTATGCTGCAACTTTAGCCTGCGATGATGTTAATTTATAACAAACTCCAAGAATATCAAAAACAGTTTTCTTGTTCTTTTTATGAGATTTCAGACCATTCCTAACTACATTTTCAAATATTAATTTTAAGGTATTGAGAACTTTATTAGGGAATTTGATAAGCTCAAAATACAGACTATCAATATATTCATGAACTATTTCACAAGTTTTAATTTCACTGGCTTCAAGGCCTTTATTTTCTAAAGCTAAAGTCCTCATTTTAAACATTACAGCAGAGCTTATTAGTAGCAAAATAAGTTTTCCATAAAGCTGACATTGAAACCGTTCTATTTTAACTAACTTTACAACCTGTATACTAAATATGGATTTCCACGTTTTAAATATTATTTCGATCTGCCATCTTAAACTGTAAAACTCATGAACCTGCTTTGAACTTAAAACTTCTTCCTTAATATTCGTTATATAAATAGATATACCTAATAATTCAATCGTATTATTACTTTTTTCTATACCCTTTTTTTTAGCATTCTTCACAGATTTTTCTGTTCTTTTTTTCAATTGCCCATTTGTTAGTTTATACAAAATAAGCCTTGTTTTTAGCGTCTTTTCCTTGCCTACATAGACATCCTTAATTTCATAACGGTCCCCCTCGCCCATCTGTTTCATTATGTCAGAAATATAGATTCTTTTAAAAAGGCTTGATTTTTTAGGAGCGCCATTCTTATAGTACTCTATATCCTTATTTTCTATATATACTGCTATATTAGGTTTGAGTCTTGATATGTAAAACGCTTCTCTATCTTCTATGTCCAAAAAATCTTCAAAGTTGAAATACCCAAGATCTCTTAAAATAAGATCCCCAGATTTGATAGTATCTCTTATTTTGCTCCCAAAAGTATTGTCGCTTCCTGAGCCAGCTCCTACTTGTATATTAAGAAGATTTCCAGATTTCAATTCATATTCTAGTTGTATTTTTACACCTGAAGCTTGAGAGCAGCCACCAGATCCAGGATAAATATCTTTATAGCTTTCTGGTACTTGAAAAGCAGTAGAATCAAGTATTCTTATTCGTTTGAAATGTTCATCCCATACACTTGGTATACAAGTATTATTTGTTATTGTTTGGCGCAACAGGTTCTCAAAAATCTTCTTTAAAAATTCCACACATCTTTCATTTAAACGTTGATCTAATGCTTGATTAGAAATAACTATTCCTATTTTTGCACTAAGTTTTGTACATAAGGTAACAAGTGTATTATTCGCAACCTCTGCATCCATAAAGCAGCATAAGCAAACGAATTCCCATGCTTTAATTTTACCTTTTCTTTTCACAAAGCCTGTTACTCTAGCTATTTCTTCAATCTCCTCTTTTGAAAAACATCTTTTAATTTCAGCTGCAAAATGTTTCATATCTTTATCCAATTTTAAGTTTTCTTCTATCATTTGTAAATTACCCCCATTGATGTGTTTTGTTATCTTTTAAATGATAACATTTTTACAAATGGGGGGCTTTATTTTTATAGACTTCCCTTAGCTTGATGGCTATGGGGTAGTAACCGCAAAACGCGGATTTTATACGTCAATACATATATTACCAAAACACCGATATATTCAACGAACTTTTGAATATATCGGTGTTTTAATTACTCTAAAATATATTTTAAACATATTTCTTAAGAATGAAAAAAGTAGGACTTGGGTCACACTATGAATAGGTTTGGATTCAGATGTTGAGCCGATAAAAACTATCACCTTAAGTATATACTTAAAAGATGATAGCCACTAAAATTGCTCAATTTCTGAAACAAGCTATAGAACGATGCCGCGTTAGCACTGCTATGGGGATTCAATCTTCTCCCTCTTTCTGAAATTAGCTTTAACATTAAGGTTATTAACTGTAATTTCCAGAAATGTATCTGCACTCCTTTTAAATTTTGATTATTTTCTAAAAATAGACGTACTTTCCCCCTCCCCTAAATAAACACTTTATGCTATTCTATTTGTTTCTCCTGGCGGAGAATAGTTTTGGCGAATTAACTTCTCTTTTGTCATCATTTTACCTTTACCACAGCATGAACAAATATTTATATCTATTCCTGTGAGCTTAAGAAGAAGCTCCGCTGCATTTAATTTAACCTCTGAGTCTTGTTTTTTACTTTGTACTCCACCTATAAGCTCTTTGCATTTTTGAAGCTTGGTTGACCTATTTCTGTTACTTAATATCCCGTAGTGTCTAATTTTAACAAACTTTCTTGGCAAAACATGCATTAGAAATCTTCTAATAAATTCATCTACTGTTAGAGTCATAAACTTTTCCTTGTTATGCTCTTTATAATCTCTCCACTTGAAAGTGACATAGCCATTTTCTAAATTTACAATCCTATGATTAGATATAGCTACTCTATGAGTGTATCTTCCAAAATATTCAAGCACGTACTCCGCACTACCAAAAGGAGGTCTACAATAAACAATCCATTCTTTTTTATATAACTTATCTATGAAACCCTGAAATATATGTTTTTCTGTTAATTCCTCAATACCAGTTGTGTATTTAAGGGCATTACTATAATATGCTCTTTTAAGGTAAAATAAAAATTTACCTCTAAATTTTCTTGAAAGCACTTTAACTGGGATAAAAAAATCTTTCTTCGAGTTTATCCATCGGTTACCATCTAAAGTTAACCCACCACTTGGAACTATACAATGTATATGTGGATGGTTCATTAAGTTCTGACCCCAAGTATGTAAAATTGCCATAAACCCAATTTCGGCTCCTAAATATTTTTTATCTCTTGAAAGTTCAAGCAGTGTTTCTGAAACAGCTTTAAAGAGAATAGAATACATCTCCTTTTGGTTAGTTAGAGTTATATAGTTAAGTTGCTCAGGTATAGTGAAAACAATATGAAAATACCCTACGGGTAATAAATCTTCTTTTCTTTTTTCAAGCCATCTTTCCTTAGCTAAAGTTTGGCACTTAGGACAATGCCTATCTCGACAAGAATTATAAGAAATTCTCATGTGACCACATTCATCACACTCATCTACATGACCACCAAGCTCCGCTGTTCTACAGGCTTCAATAGAAATCATAGTCTTTTGAATATGTAGTGGAAGCTTATGATTTCTTCTGTATTCATCACCATATTTATTAAATATATCTTGAATTTCAATCATCCTGTTCACCTTTATTATCTAAGAGTATATCCAATGGACTCCTTATATTAAGTAAATCCATTCTCCTAAGATGTAAATAAATAGTGGAGTTATTCGAGTATGTCCTAAAAGCCTTTGAATATAACAAATATCTGTACCAGCATCTAGCAAATGAGTTGCAAAACTGTGACGAAGGGTATGAACCGTTGCATTCTTAGTAATTCCAGTTTTTTTTATAGACTTCTCCAACATTTTTTCAACACTACGTGATGTTATTGCATCTGTACGACCCCTTCCAGAAAATAAAAATTCTTTAGGGTGATATTTTTTCCAATACTCTCTAAGAATTTCAAGATTTGAGTTTGATAACAATGAATATCTATCTTTTTTACCTTTACCTTGTCTTATTAATATTTGCATATTTCCACTATCAATATCTGTTACTTTTAAATTACAAACTTCACTAACCCTTAATCCTGCGGAGTAAACTGTCATAAGAATTGTTTTATGCTTAAGGTTTTCAGTAACATCAAAAATGGATTTAACTTCCTCAGGGGACAAAACAGCAGGTAATTTTGTTGGTTGTTTGACTCTTGCTAGCTTATCCATATTCCAGTATCTATTAAGAATTTTTGTATAAAAAAATTTTAAACTTGCATTAATATAATTAACTGTACCTTCACTTAATCTTTTTTTCATGATACAATAATGCAGATAGTCACGTATTTCTTTTTCTCTTAAAAGCTCTGGTGATTTGTTGTAAAATTTAGCGAAACTACTGACGTTATTGATATAATTTTTTATTGTACTTGGGCTATAACCACGTAGTTCCATATCCATTTTCATTCTTTTTCTTAATTCTGACATAAATAATAACACTTCCTCATTTTTTATTTCAACAATAAAAGTTTAAAGGAAGTGTACATTATAATAAAGAAGTATCTTAGTCAAATAGGATACTTCTTTCTATTTTATTTAAGCAAAAATTAAATTAATGTAATTAGCACTCGTCTACCACCGTTTTTAGCGGTTTAGTTCTATAAGAAAGTTGCGAACTTATCAGGATTTAAAACACCAAATACCGTTGCTAACTAAGGAAAGTAAAAGTTACACAAATGCATTGTGTAACTTTCAAAACACTCAAAATCCACATTAATAATATATTTTGACCCTAATATACCTTTTGTATATACTAATTGAAAACTCCCCCACTTTATAATTGAATTATTCCCCCACCTAATTTGCAATTGAGAATTTTAGTGTGGGTTGGCAAAGCGTACCATTTACATTGAGAGTGCATGTGGTAGCCTATAACTATTGCTAAGCCATTGTTTACAATGGTTTGATTAATGGCATATAACCATATGCACAGAGGCTCAATGTCAATGGCAACCCACATGTGCTATCAATTGATATAAGGGTGGAGGGAATTTTCGATTATAATATGGGGGAGTTTTCAGTTAGAAAATACACCTTTTTGGCGGGATAGGCCAAAATACCCTAATTGCTATTTTGGTTCTCTTCTAGCCTTATATTTTACTAGTTCATCTATAATTGTTTCTAAACAACTGTTGGTTGGGATATGTCCACTATTGGGGATTACTTTTATACTCAAATTCTTATTTTTTGTATTATCTATAAATTTAGTTACCTTCTGGGTTGAAGTTACCAAATCATTATCACTTTGAAGAATATAATAAGGTATACTTATATTCTCCAATTCTTCAGATATATTGCTTTCTATTAATTCCATGGTAATATCACATTCTTTATAATACGCGGAAGCATCAACCACAGTTCCAAACGCTTCTCGTAATGAATAGTCAGGACTGAATAGTGTTTGAAGCATTGTTTTATATATCATAGAATTACTCTGACCATTTTTTTTATAAAAATAACCATCCGTATGTGATTGTATAAATCCATCAATCTTAATTAAATCATCGTAGGATAATTGTTCTTTCTTTTTGATACCCTCAACAAATAACTTCTCTTCTGTACTCATATCACTACTTAAAAATGTATTCAATAATTCCTCTGACCGATATAATTCATCTATTACTTGACCATAAATAATAACCCCATCTATCTTTTCTGGAATTCGATTTGCTGCTCTGCAAGTAAGTAAGGATCCCCAAGATGCTCCGAAAACATATAGTTCATTATCTGGATATCTAATTTTCATCTCAGTTACTAAATCGGTAAGCATAGTAACATATGTATCAATTGTAAAATTATCATTTAATACCGCATGATTTTTCCCAACTCCATATTGATCCCAATACACCATAATATATTCACTTGATAATTCTTTAAACAATCCTCTACAACCTGCATTAAATGGAATCGATTGTCCAGGACCACCATGAACATAAACCATAACCGGAAGGTCTTTACTTTCCCCCTCTAATAATACTTCTTGTTTAATTTCCCCTAAGTCAACAGTAATAACCTCACTTACCTCATTCATTGATATCGCATTCCTCTTTCTTATACCTCGTACAACAAACCTCACAACTAGAAAGAATACAAACAATGCTACTAATGTGATTATTAGCCACTTTAAAAACGCAAATATTTTCTTGCCTACTTTTTTCATAATTCATCATCCTTTTATTTTATTAGCGATTTCCCACTTTTGGGCACCTACTTTGTTCCTCAGAGATATTTCTCTATTTTGCATTGCTCATATATTTTTTTCCTAACAGGATTCTCACCAACATTTCCGACTTATCTATACTAAAGAGTAAGAAACGAGTAATTTGAACCTAACTCTATCAGCACCATAAACGACCGTTTATGGTACTTAAAGAAAAAAAATAAGATCATTTATTTAAACTCCTGTCGCACAACATTATATAAATATTGCGTCATATAGAAGGATGTGCCTATTGTTAGGAGACATCTTAATTTGCAGTAATCCTTAATTTTTAGACACGAATGTTAGCAGTTAAAAATATATAAACGAAAAGCACAGGATGTATTGAATACAACTTGTGCTTTTTGCTTAGGCTTAAATTACAAAAGAAAACCTATGAATATAATAATACATTTACCCATTAATTTCAATACGTTTTTGAAAGAATATGAAGAAAAGTATTTTAAAGGTATTTGAAGGCATCAATCCGAAAGGAATTAAATATACCAGAATTAGATAAACTCAAGAAAAATGGTACTTTTGAACGTGGACTTTATTATATAGTAGAGAACAACTTAAATTATACAAAGATTAGCATACAAACTATGTTATGGGAAAAAGCCTCCGGCGAAAAAATCTACATAAGTATATTCCCATCATTTGCAATTAAATATAATAAAGTTTCCACGGATTTAATAGAGTTCATCAGTAATAATGTGAGAAAGGATGAGAGTGTTTTTAGTTACATAGATGATTTTGGGAATTTATTAGAGTGTGAAACAGAGTAGATAAAGCGGTAGCTTGCAAAAAATTCACTGCATTAGTTAATGCTAAGTATATAGAAATTTTTAATAGTATTCTATGCCCTATTAATTTTGTTCAGTATATGGAGCTTACGCTACGATTCAAAGATATTTTTGTATTTATTCATTCATTTAAAATATCAGAAGAAATTAGAAAAGGTATGTTAAGACCTTTTCTTACTTTAGAAACTGAAATAGAATAATTTTAATATGGTAATACCTAATAAGTATAGTATATTACCATATTTTTACATTATTATATCCGTTTTCTGTTCCATTACTACCTGTTCCCCAGTTACTGAACTTGTGTGAAAAAAAAAACTGCAAGCCCTAATCGCTCCTAAAAATTCCGAAACATCTTTCTTTTCATCCCTGTAAAAATCCAACTCTCTGTATTTCCTCATTTAATTTAATAATTTCTTTCTATTTAATTTAGATAGAGTCAAACGAAGCCAGATAGAAATGAGTCAATTTCACTCCATATGGATTTTTTTATCTGCTATTGTTATTAGTTTCTATAAAAACAGTTGGGGATTTCTCTTCGGCTACGTCTTACTACATATAATTGTCTATTTTTTATGCCAGTTATAAAACTCCTTGAGTTCTACTTTTCTCTCATCAGGCAACAATGTTTTCTTTATGCCCGGAATAGCACAGAGCATAGAGCCTATTAATACAAGCTATTTCATCAATCTCTTGAATTTCAACCACAATGCTTTTGCCCCAAGCAGTATTAATTGTTCATAAGTTGTTATTTCTACTTCGTTCAGTTGCCGTTCTACTTCTTTGCCTATATTAGTTATGTTAGATAAATGTTCACTGTTACTTTCAATCAATGAAAAACATGTATGGGATGCCATAGTCAACGAGAACCTGTTGCAGGACATGATAATAGCCATTCAGGGTTTCCTGTTGGTCAAAATATGCGCCTGAAATATGTATCTGACTCTTCTCAATACCAAACCATTTATGAAGAGAATCATCCATCTGAAGCATTTCACCAGTATAGGCACATCTGGGACGTCCTTGATGTGAATCTTCTGCATCAAGCGTCGCCAATTGTATTTCTTTTACTTTTTTTTAACTTTGTTTATTTAGCTAATTCTTTCAATTGAACTTTCACCCTTTTCTTTGTAGAACGGTTCGCCTTAGGAGACAGGATGATTACTATATTTTTGAAATTCGGGACATAATCAAAAACGGTATACAAGTACATTATCATAAATCAATCATAAATTTTTTGGATTATTTTTTATTTTGTTGACAAAATTAATATCTCTGCATATAATAAACGTATGAACATATATTCATCTGTTCAGATGAAAGAGATAAAAATATAAAAGAAAAAAATAATTTAGATCATTGTAGTTGTTTTACTATACATGAAAGTTAATAAAGTTAAAGAATACATACCACAAGAGGAAATACTTTATGACTTAGCTGATTTATTTAAGGTATTTGGATATACAACTAGAATAGAAATATTATGTTCTTTATTTCAAGCAGAAATGTGCATCTGTGAAATAGCTGTATTACTTGGAATGACTCAATCAGCTATTTCACATTAATTTAGAGTATTGAAACAAGCTCGACTCATAAAGTACATAAAAGATTGGAAAGTAGTTTATTATTCATTGGATGATGAACAGGTTAAGGGTATTTTTGACCAAGGCTTAATTCATGTATCTGAGAAAAGATAAATTTTATCGGAGGGGAGTAAAATAATGGACAAAGAAGTAAAAAAATCTAATACAAAAGGTAATATTAAAATATCAGCAAAAAATATTAAATTAATTAATGAAAATATGAAACCGTTAGAAAGTAGTATTAAACTAAGTACTAAACTTAGTTTAAAAAAAGAATTTATATTAGAAGGATTAGGATGTGCTAACTGTGCTACTAAAATGGAACAAAAACTTAGTAAATTAAAAGGCATCAAATCAGCAAGTATAAGCTTTGTAACTAAAACATTATTTTTAGAAATTGAAGAAATTAATAGAACAAAAGAACTAATTACTGCAACAACTGAAATTGTTAAAAGTGTAGAAAGTCATATATAAGTAATAGAAAAACAGGCGGCAAAGGTGTTAAAAAAAGAAGTATTGCTTCAGGGACTATGTTGTGGTAACTGTGCTGCAAAGATAGAAAGAGAATCAAATAATATAGACGGTGTAAAATCTGCGGTTGTGGATTTTGTATCTACTAAACTTATTATGGAGATAGATAGTCCATCTAAACAAAATGCAATTATTGAAAAAGTTAGGGAAATTGTTAAAAGAATTGAACCAGATGTTAATGTGATTGTTCTTGAGGGTAAAGTTAAAAAGGTAAACAATAAAAATGAAGAAATTAAAGAAGAAAATACTAAGAATGAAATAATTAAATTGGCTGTTGGTGCAACGATCTTTGGAGTAGCAACTGCTATGAAGTTTCCTAGTACTTTAGAACTTATTCTATATGTAATAAGTTATTTAATTGTAGGTGGAGAAGTAGTCTTAAGAGCTTTAAAAAATATAAGTAAAGGTCAAGTATTTGATGAAAACTTCTTAATGGGTATAGCAACCATCGGTGCGTTTACAATTGGTAATTATCCAGAAGGTGTAGCGGTAATGCTTTTCTATCAAGTAGGAGAAATATTCCAAGGGATAGCTGTTAATCGTTCAAGAAAATCTATTACAGCACTAATGGACATAAGACCTGATTTTGCTAACTTAAAATTAGGTGATGATATTAAAAAAGTATCACCTGAAGAAGTTGCTGTGGGAGATATTATAGTTGTTAAACCTGGAGAAAAAGTTCCAGTAGATGGTAAAGTAATTGAAGGTAGCTCTATGGTAGATACTTCTGCTTTAACTGGTGAATCAGTGCCTAGAAGAGTAGGGGCAGGTGACAGCATCTTAGGTGGAGTTATTAATACAAATGGACTTTTAACAATAAAAGTAGAAAAAGAGTTTGGAGATTCTACTATTGCAAAGATATTAGACTTAGTTCAAAATGCAAGTAGCAAGAAAGCTCCTACAGAGAATTATATAACAAAATTTGCTAGATACTATACACCTGCTGTTGTTTTCTCAGCATTAGCATTAGCTGTAATACCACCACTTGTTATAGAAGGCGCAACATTTTCAGAGTGGATATATAGAGCATTGGCATTTCTAGTAGTATCTTGTCCTTGTGCTTTAGTTGTATCTATACCACTTGGTTTCTTTGGAGGTATAGGTGGTGCTTCGAAAAATGGTATTCTTATAAAAGGAGGTAACTACCTTGAGGCATTAAATAATGTTGAAATTGTAGTGTTTGATAAAACTGGAACGCTTACAAAAGGTGTATTTAAGGTAACAGAAATAGAATCACAAAATGATATTTCAAGTGATGAACTTTTAACCTATGCTGCCTATGCTGAAAGCTATTCAAATCACCCAATAGCTACTTCAATATTAAATGCTTATGGCAAGGAGATAGATAAGGGTTTAGTAGAAAATTATGAAGAAATAACAGGTCATGGTATAAAGATTATTGTGGAAAGCAAAGAAGTATTAGCTGGTAACTGCAAATTAATGGACAAAGAAAATATTGTTTATAATCAAATAGACACTATAGGTACAGTGGTTCATGTTGCTGTGGATAACAAATATGCTGGATATATAACAATATCTGATGAGGTTAAAGATGATTCAGCAAAGGCAATTAAAACTTTAAAAGCAATAGGTGTTAAGAAAATAGTTATGCTTACAGGCGATAATAAAACTGTTGGAACTAAAGTTGCAAAGGAATTAGGTTTGGATGAAGTTTATGCTGAATTACTTCCAGACCAAAAAGTTGAAATGTTAGAATTGCTGTATAAAGAGAAATCAACAAAAGGTAAGTTAGTGTTCGTAGGTGATGGAATAAATGATGCACCAGTTCTAGCAAGATCTGATATAGGTATAGCCATGGGTGGAATAGGCTCTGATGCTGCAATTGAAGCTGCTGACATAGTAATAATGACCGATGAACCTTCAAAGATTTCTACTGCAATAAAAATAGCAAAGAAAACAAGAACTATAGTAATGCAAAATATATTCTTTGCTTTAGGTATTAAACTTATTTTATTAGTCTTTGTTGCATCAGGATTAGGTACTATGTGGGAAGCAGTATTTGGTGATGTTGGAGTTACACTTATTGCAGTGTTAAATTCCATGAGAGCTATGAAAACAGAAAATATATAATCATCTTTTGTACATTCTTTTTTTGTATGAATAAATGGTATTGGTATCTATTGTAATAATAAGTTAGGATGAATGGTTTAATGCAAAGACTACTAAAAGATGTTATGCAGCAAATGTTGGAAGGGTAAATGGAGAAGTTGTTAGGTAGATTAGGTAGAGAAAAGTACAAAGGAGTAGAGGAATGTTAGAGTGAAAAGAAATTTACACCCAATACAACGTAAGCTGCTTTGATAGCGTGTAAATAATTTTGTGTATTCTCTCTATTTAGGCTAAAATTAGATTTAAGCGGTTATTCATCTTCTATACAGGAACATGTAGCCATTTAGGTTGCCCGTTTTTATCGTTCCTGTTAGAACTAAAGCGATAAACCTCAGGGATTAGGGGACGGAGTCCCCTAAGCTACGCTCCAGCATTTAAAATTCCACTAAATAATATATTGAGTTGGCTGATAACAAGATCCCAATTTGTATATACGCGAGTTCATTTCTTACTTACTTTTTCAGTTGCTAAATATAACATTTTCATAAGACTCCCGTAATTAGGAAATATAAGCTTCGTTTTTGTGACCTTTCTAAACCTACTATTGAGGCTCTCTATAATATTTGTGGTATATATACTTCTACGAATATACTCTAGAAATATAAAGAAAGCTGAGAAGATTATCCCAATTATCTTCCCAGCTTTTTATTGCATTTGGATATTTATTGCCCCATTTTTCTTTTGCAAAATTTAGATTTTCAAGTGCAAGATCTTCATTTACTGCACCGTAAACAGCTTTCAAATCTTTTGCAAATGCCTTCGTATCTTTATGTAGTATATATTTCATACTTGCTTTCAATTGGTGTATTATACAACGTTGTATTTTTGCAAAAGGATATACAGCACCAATTGCTTCTTTGAAGCCACTTAGGCCATCTACACAAAACACCAAAACATTCTTCATGCCTCTGTTTCTAAGGTAATTAAGCACTGAAAGCCAGAACTTACTGCTTTCATGCTCCTATCCAAATAACAATCACCTCTTTTTCAACATCCATATTCACGCCTAATACAGCGTAAGCTGCTTTGATTATAATATGCTTGTCATCACGTACTTTGTAATGTATAGCATCTTATCTGTAGTAAATTATTATGTGGAGTTGTTGGATAAATTGTACCATGTTACTATAAATTTTCTTTTTCAACTCCACATAATATTATGCTTATATGATGGTTTTCAACCAATCGAGCATAGATTTAGTTTCCTCTTTGGTATATTTATTTTTTGAAAGAATACCTTGGCTAGCCTTTTCAATTGTCTTACGTTTTAATTCTGGATTTGCCTTGGCATAAATTTCTGTAGTAGATACTGATACATGGTTTAAAAAATCCCTTATGTATATAATGTTTACATTGTTCTGTACTAATATCATTGCTTTGCAGTGTATCAGTACTGGTGTAATTTTTAGTTTGAATAAGTCTGGAGATTTAACTCGCGCTACTTCAACATATTTGTCTAATATATAGGCAATGCCTTCTCTTAACAGCTTTTTTGTTTTTATTAAAAAAAGAGGAATATTCTGATCATCACTCAAAGTATATTATAATCCTCCATGTACATTTTTAAAATCTCAATAGTTTGAGGCATTAATAGAATTATTCTACTTTTATTGCCCTTCCCTGTAAGGGTTATAGATGGCGGCTTACTGAATCGTATATTTCCAACTGTCAGGTTGGTAAGCTCTGATACACGTGCACCAGTTTCTAAAGAAGTGCGATTGTAGCAAGCTCCCTGCGCCCCTTTTTACTTGTCGTATCAATAGTTGCAAGAAGTTCTTTTATAGCCTCTAGCGTTAAATATTCAACTGGTTTTTGTGATACTTTTTTTGAGCGAACAGATAGGACATGACTACATAAACTCATATATTTTGGTGCTTGTGTTTGGATATATCTAAAAAGTACATGGACTGCAGCAAGTCGTTGGTTTCTAGATGGCTGAGTAGTTTTTTTCTGATTCAAGCCATAAAAGAAACTCATAGAGTAACTGTTCAACATCAATCCTAATGTATGTCTAGGTACTGTTAAAATTATCATGTCCCAAAATTCCTGTAATCACATGAATTGGTGTGTTATTTACCAAAAGATTTCCCGCCAAGCTACTTCTCATGGAATGCATACCATGCTTTTTTTTACCACTATTCCCGATGACGTAATATATTGGTTAATGCAACCATAAAGTTTATTACCATTTACAAATGTTTCAAAAAGTGCCCTGTGTCGCAAGAATATATGATAATCACTAGATGCCAGTCTGCTGTTCTTAATGTAGTCTATGATTGCAAACTTAAGGTTGTCTGGTATAAATGGATATGTTTACCTGTTTTCCTTTATGAAAATTCAATGCAGTTCCTATCCCATTTAATATGTTCTATTTTTAAGTTTTTAATGTCGCTTACACGCATACCTAACTGAATGGCAAGAATCATCATTGCATAATCTCGGCATCCAGTCGCCATATTCCTATTAATTGATTCTACTATCTTATTAAGTTCACACTTTTAATAAAGAGATGGGTTCTTTTCGTATCTATATGTGGTAATTACATGAAACAGTTCACCTAATGGTTCTGTTATATATCTATTTTCGAACATAAAAGTGAGAAATTCACATAAGGTACATAAAAGTGTTGATTTAGTTCTACTTGAATATTTGTATAAAGATTTTGAAAATCCCAATACTTATTCTAAATTTAGATTTAAAATGCTGTCTATGTGCTCGAATTCTAGATATTCCATAAAGAGTTTCATCTGATCGTATTTAATCATAATAATATTATGATGTAGACCTTTTCTCATTCCACACTCTGAAAAATCAGATAGAATACCCTTAAATTGATTGGGAGCATCTTTTTTTGTATACCTATAACATTTTTTTAATTGGCCATGTACCATATAATCATAAATCACCCTTATAATTCTGACTTTATATACCTGGGAAGGTTTTAATTTAATTTCTTTAGTAATCTTGTAATAATCTTCTGAGAATTCATCTCCCAATTTGGGAGAATAGAAGCTATGACTTTTAGACGACTCTGAATAATCAAGGAAATGTTTCCATAGTCAATTATAGTCCAAAATGCTTTTTCTACTGTAGTTCAGTTTATCCATATATACAGTAGCATCGGATATTAAATTGGTTAGTGAATAATTAACAGTATTATTAGACATAAATAAATGACCTCCATTCTAATTAGTCATACTGATATTTTACTATCTTATTATGCAAAGTTAAACGAATAAAAACAGTTGAAGATAAAAATTATTATATAGTTACTCCACATAATAATTTACTACAGATAAATTTAAAACTTGTTCAGCTATATCTCGTTAGTCATTCGAGCTGCATAAAGAGCAATTATTTTATCTCAAATACCAGTTACATTTATTTGATGCTTAGTCAATATTTCGGGTTCAAATTCACCTATTTTTACCACGTGGTATATTAAGTTCTACTGTTCCAAGTTCTGCTTTTACAGTTTTTTTAGAGTGACCATTTCTACTATTTAAGGATTGTTTTTCTAATATATCATATTTGTCATAATCAAGTTCTAGATCCATCACCGCTTCTAAATCATCCTGAAGAACGTCTCTGAACATACTCTTTATTGCAGCTACAACCTCATTTGGTTTTGTAAACTTTCGCTCGTTGATATAATTTCTTAAAATTTTCTTTGAATTATCTTACATAAAAATACTCCTCCTTACAATATTGGATAATTAGCTTATCTCAATTATTGCCAAGAAAATTCGCTACGCTCATGACCTTTTACAACTCCCTATAGGGAGCCTTTTTTTATACCTTCAAATAATCCATACCCTCTAATAATAGACCTTGATTCTTTTTCTTTCATTATACCAATATCACATTTTTCACATTTAAATTGATGACCTCCCAAAAGTAATTGTTCTGGATATAGTTCATCAAGTTCCTCTAAAACTCCTACTGGTATTTTTTCTTCTATTCCACAGTTAGAACATACATAACTGACTCCATTCTGCCTTTTCGTTACATTGATTTTTTTCTTTTTCTTTGTTTCTGCTTCCTTTTCAAGCTCATATACTTCCCTCACTCCTAATTTTTTTAACAACAAATTAACCCCACCATATTTCTTCATTTCTCCTTTTTTATTACAGTAGGCTATTTCAAATAACTTCATTTGTCCTCCACACTTCGTGCATTGCAGTGGATCTTTTCCTGTATATTCTATTATGTGCTTTCTCCATGAAAATGAGTTTATTACGTACTTTACAAGCTTACCTAACTTACCCATTACTTTTCTCACTCTTTTTTTAGCTCTTCTCGCATGGATTCCATAGTATCTTACCATCTTAAAATTCGCATCTGGAATATGTTTTATTACACTATGAATAAACTCATATTTATCCATTATCACCTCATGAGATATCCCATCCCTTTCATATTTAAATATTACATTCTTCGTATCATATCCTATTATCCTACTATCCGCTATCGCAGGATGCCTTACATACCTTGCCATATATCTTGCCGCTTGCTTTGTTTTTCCTTCTATTCTTCTTTTTGCTTGTATGTTAAATCCATTTGTTCTCTCTTTAAAACACCAATCTATTATTTTATTTAATTCACTATTTCCTGGCATTGCTTTTCTCATTGCTGTCAATATTCCATACTGCCATTTCTTTCTTATTATCCTATAATCAATATATGGCATGCTTATCCATTCTTCTTTCTTTGTTAACCCACCTTCGGTCATAAGCATATGCACATGCATATTTGTTTTTAAATCTCTCCCGAATGGATGTAGCACCATTATTATTCCCGGTTCTGCTTCTTTATTTTTACCATTATATTCTGAAACTATTTCTTTCATTACTTTTGATGCTGTTTCAAGCATTACTTTCTGCATCATTGAATTACCCTCAAAAAATCTCCATAACTTATCTGATACTGTAAATATTATATGTCTGTAGGGTACTGCGTACATTTCCGAATTTATCTTTTCTGCCCATTCATCTGCATGCCTTTTACCACAAGTACTGCATATATTCTACTTTTACAACTATGCGGTATATATATTATTTCTCCGCATGCTTCGCATATATAACTTGTGTATCCTTTTTTAACATCCATGCAGCCTAACATTTTTTCTACTTCTTTAATTTCCACCTCTCTTACTTCATATTTATCATTTTTCTTATATTCTTCCCAATTATCATTTAAATTCAATATTAATTTAAACGTTAGCATATCTGATTCTACATTCTTATTTATCCAACTCATAAACTTTATTTTACTCTTTTCCCTTACATTTTTCTAGTTTAATTTCATCATGTATATTAAACCCATTTTTATTGATTATATGGATATTCTATAAATTCCTATACTTCAAGAAAAAAACATAATAAAGTATGGTACCCATTACGCTAATGAAAATTACATTTACAAAGAACGTAATAGGACCTATACAAATACTGACCTTTTATCTACACGAGAAAATGGTGAACTTATTTCGACTGAGAGTTTGAAATACCTAAGCCGAGTAATTAATTATGAGCTTGGAATTAAATATAGTTTTCACTCATTTCGGCATTATGTAGAGTGTTTGATTATGGTGAGTGTAACTCCACAACATCAGCTGTTTAACAACTTAACCTAAAAACACTCACCATAATATTACACATTTTTACTCACATAGGCTGTTAAGCCATTTCATTAAACCTGCATCTTTCTCCCACTTTGGCAATTCATCAGTGACTAAATCTATATATGAATTTTCTAATGCCTTTCGTTTCATTTCACTATCTGCCCTTGCGTAAATCTCACTTGTCGCCACATCAACATGACCCAAGAAATCACGAATATATATTAGATTTACACTCGCTTGGAGCAAACACATAGCTTTGCTATGGCGAATAACATGTGGCGTTACAGGAAAGTCAATGCTGAAGTGTGGATTCTGTTTTGCCTTTTCTACATATTTATTTATAATATATGATACGCCCCAACGTGAGAGTTTTCTATGCTGTTGATTATAGAAAACGGGCAATTCCATTTTTGAGATTCCAGTGCTTTGTTTACTTTCATCTAAATATTGTTGGAGTATCTTCTGAGTTCTTCCCATGATTGGAACCTGCCTGCTTTTATCGCCTTTTCCATGTAATGTTATTACGGCTGGAGACGTAAGACGAATATCATGTAGCCTTAAATCGACCAATTCCTGTACCCTTGCAGCTGTATCATACAATGTGGCCAACAATACTAAATCTCTACGCCCATCTTTTGTTTTTAAATCGGGCTGCTCCATTAGAATTTTTAATTCATTCACAGTAAGATATGGAATCATTGGCTTCGCCGTCTTTTTATTCGGGATATAAAGTATTTTTTGTATTTCATATAAATTCTCTGGACTTTCCTTTTGAATATAATGAAAAAAAGAATGGAGTGCAGCAAGCCGTTGGTTCCTCGTAGATATAGAACATTTTCGTTCACACTCTAACCATTTAAGAAACTCAATAACCAGATCTTTTGTCAGTTTTTCTAATGTTATCTTTTCAGGTTTAATTTTTTTGATTTTTTCACAGAAAATAAGCAACAACTTAAATGCATCCCGATAGGAAGAAATGGTGTTTATGCTGACATTTTTTTGACCGGGTAAATAACGTGACAAGAAGTTTGTTAAGTACCTTGAGAAATCATTCTCCTTCATAACTGTCACATCCTTCAGGAATTAAATATCCAAATTGGGCTTCTGTTTTGTTTATTATGTCTGGATATAAGTCTGCTGTTAAACGAAGATAATATTGTGTACCCCTAAAATCTGAATGCCCCATGTATGCAGCAAGATAAGGCATTAAATTAGTCAGCTCTTTACCTGAAAGCACCCATTTTTTTAAGCAGTGAACCGCAAAGGCATGCCTTAGATCGTGTACCCTTGGTCCACGTTGGGTGTGAGATATCTCAGCCATTAAAAGATAATCACGGAATCTACAGTATACGGTGCTTTTATCAATTCTTCCACCGGTCGTACTGATAAAAAAGTAGGTGGATTTATCACTAAAGGTGTGTAATTCGGAGAATAATTTTCGAAATCTTTAGTTAGACTTGCTGCAATAGGTACAAGTCTATCCTTATTATTTTTCGCTTGGAGTATAGTGATAGTACCAGTTTCAAAATCTATGTCTTTACATTGTAGATTCAAGGCTTCTGACACTCGCAATCCAGAACCATATAACAGTCGGAACAATACAGGGTCAATAGTATTGCGATTTGTTCTAGTAGTTTGTGGATACTGATCGATTGCCAAAAAAAATCGTTTTAACTCTTCTTTGGAAAAAATATATGGTATATGTGAGCAACGTTTCTGCTGTGCAGATTTAATTAAAGGTATATAAACTGAATGTCCCTGGCGCATTATGAACTTTGCTAAACTGTTTAATAGGACTTCTTTTTTGTAATGAGTTGATGACTTTTCATAATTGATGCCATAAATAAATCCATCCGCCATAGACTTTGTTAGCCGGATACCTGTATATCCATTTCTGTGGTAATAACTATCAAAACGTTCTAGTTCTCGGCCTTGTTTTTCAAATTTAAATCCTGTCATCTGTTTTTCTGTCAAATATAGCTGCAAAAGTTGTGCCATATCACTTATCCATTTATAGGTGTTTTTCATAACTCAAACACCTCCTCCGGATCTAATGCACATTTTTGCAGACCTATCAAATCAATTTTAATATAAATGCTTGTAGTCTGAATGCTCTGATGGCCAAGAACTGCTGAAATAGTAGTAGGAGGAGTTTTTGCTTCTAACATATTTTTTGCCAATGTACTTCTTAATGAATGGAGTCCACAATGTACATCCAACGGAATTTTAAGCTGAGCTTTTACCATATAGCGATGTAGTTCACGATAAAAACTTTCATTTTCGCCAAATGAATCAAAAGGTGCCCGATGTCTCACAAATACCCTATTGGATTTTGTTTCTGGTCGTCCATTCTTTAAATAATCTATGATTGACCAACCAATATCTTCGAGCAGCGGTAATTCCAGTGGTTGCTTTGTTTTCTGCATCACAAATGAGATTGTTTTCCGACTCCAATTTAAGCTTTGAAGCTCTAATCCCCGAATATCGCTAACGCGCAATCCAAGACGTACTACTAGAAGTATGATTGCATAATCCCTCTTTCCTTTTGGATCACCTCTATCAATAGCTTTAAGAAGTTTCTTAACATCCTCTGAATTCCATGAATAAGGAATAAATGCATTTCTCATAATTCTTACTTTTGGAAGTGACTTGCTTATGTCTTCATTTATAAATCTATGATCATATAAAAAAGTTAGATAGTTTCTTAAAACATAAATAATTGTAGAAATATACTTAGGTTTGCATTTTTTATATTCAGAAAGAAAAAGAGAAAGATACTTCGCATAAATTAATTTTGAAGAATAAATTTTATGCGAATCTAAAAGTATTAAAAATTTATTTATTAATTGTGTGTTAGAAATGACAGTTGATCTAGCGTACTCCCTATAAATGAGCTCTTCTTGAAAAGCAGAATATTCTTCTTCAAACTGAATAGGGCATTGGTAAGTATTAATTTTAGATCGCATCTTAAACTTAACAGTTCCCGTCTGGATATAATCCAGTAGTTCTTGGAGTGGTTTCATTACAGTATTAACTTTACGATTGCCAGTACCATAAAATCCATCGATATTATAGCCTGTACGAAAAAATACATAGTTAATGCAAACTTGTTCATTGATAGAAGAAATCTTATTTACATTTATGTATTTTAAAATTCCATTATAAATCATACTATGAGTTTTAATAGCACCTTTCGAATATTTTTGGCATTCCAGCTCTCTTAAAATTGATTTCATAAATTCTTGGATTACTTGAATTTCATTCATAATAAGCTCCTTTCATAAAACATTGATATGCTTATTATGAACAATTATGGTGAGTGAATAACAGAAGAAGCCCACAGATAGGCTAATTTATTAAAACACTCACCATAATCAAACACTCTACATAATCGCCACACTCATGCAACTATGCTTCTAGATTCTGATGCTGGTTATAAATACACTCAACTTAGATTAGGTCATAGTAAGTTAGCGACAACCATGGATACCTATTCTCATATTACAACAAAGATGAAACAATCAGCTATAAATAAATTTGAAAACCACTTTTCCGACATGCTAACGTAACCGTCGGAAAAATGTCGTAAATTACTCCATAAATAGCATTAATACTATTGTCAAATCCAGTTATGCCTTCATTAAGTCCACAATAGTCTCAATGTGAGGAGTGTGTGGGAACATATCCATTAGTATTACCTTTTGCACCTTATATCCTGTATTTATCATTTCCTTAAGATCAACTACTAGACTTTTAGGGTTGCAAGAAACATAAACTATGTGCCTGGCATCAAATTTTATTACATAATCTAATGCTGTAGGATGTACTCCAGCTCTTGGAGGGTCTAGAATAATGCTATCTGGTTTATCTTTTACCTCTTTAATAACCTTCGCTATATCCCCTGCTATAAACTCACAATTGTCTAATTTATTAATTTTTGCATTTTCATTTGCAGCAGCAACTGCTTCTTCTATTAATTCAATTCCCAAAACTTTTTTTGCTTTAGCTGCAACAATTTGTCCTATAGTTCCCGTTCCACAATATAAATCAAAAACTACCTTTGATTCTGATTCACCTAAAAAATCTCTAACTAAGCTATAAAGCTTTTCTGCTCCTTTTGTATTAGTTTGAAAGAAAGCAAAAGGATTAATTTTGAACTTAAGATCTAATAATTCTTCCATAATATATTCTCTTCCATATAATGTTTCAGTTTTATCTGCTTGAACTATATCTGATAATGAGTCATTAAATGTATGTATTATTCCTGTAATGACTCCCTCACATTTTAAATCCTTAAGCATATTAGTTATTTCACTAAAATCAAAATCTACTTGAGATGTAGTTACTATGTTTACTAATATTTCACCAGTGTTTTGGGCCTTTCGAATAACTAAGTTTCTTAAATATCCCTCACGCTCCATTACATTATAGTGTGTAAATTTTAACCCTTTAAAATAGTTTAATACTAATTTCAGAATTTCTCTAAAATCCACATCTACTATTCTACAATCATCAACAGTAACTATACTAAAGCTTCTTCCTTTGGTATGCATTCCTAGAGTTAATTCTTCACCCTTTCGAAAGTCACCAAATGTAAATTCCATCTTATTTCTATATTCGAACTGTTCAGGACTCTTTTCTATACCTAGAAACTCAAAATCTTTTATTTCTGCTTGTTCAAACAACTTTAATACCTGTTGCTTTTTAAATTCTAATTGTTTTTCATAAGAAAGAAATTGATGGCTACATCCTCCACATAAATCTGTAATCTTGCAAAGAGGCTCAATTTTGTAGTCTACATCTTCAAGTATTTTTACAAGCTTTGCTTCTACTACATCTTGTTTCTTTTTTGCTACTTTAGCAATTACCTTTTGCCCTGGCAATGTATTTTTTATCAAAACTTTTTCACCTTCGTAAAATGCTATGCCCTGTGCTGGAAATTCTAAGTTTTCTATATAAAATTCATATTCTTTTCTTTTTTGCATATTGTTTTCTCAAACTCCTATCTTTTTGTAATAATTAGTCCAGATACTTTGTTACCAAATGTAGCAGACGTTTTTCCACTTTCCATAATGCTCATGTATAGTACCATAACAACCATAAAGATTATAAATGACATTTGGAACTTTTGAGCTACAGCATATCCTGCTAATTTAATCACCGCATCTATCACAAATACTCCTACTGTTGATATTGCCCCTATAACTATCAAATCTATAAGGCTAGCTGTAAAAGCATCTACAAAAGTAGGTTTAATAGCTTTGACCTCATTTGAATTTCCACATCTAATACCCTGTTTGTTACTATCCGCTTCAATTGTTTTTTCATTTTGTTCTACCATTTTAAATCCTCCCCATATTATATTATTTTCATAAAGTTTATTTTGTTAATTTCGCATTAGAGAAATATTTATAATTTTTTAATCCCATCTATATATAATACGTATATATTACATATAAATCAATAGGCTATTAAGGAGTATTCAAATAAATTACAAATTAGTATGCTACTCTATTTTGATTATTACTTGACTTAAATCATCACTGTACTCCTTTACAACATCTTAGAAATCATATATATTAATAGTAGGACTTTATATTCATTCTTAAATAATAAAACTTAGGTAGGTGCCATATGATTACTAAAATTATTCTTCTATGCATAGCTGGTTTTTTAGCATCCTTTGTAGATTCCATAGCAGGGGGTGGTGGTTTAATAAGCGTCCCTGCCTTTATGCTTGCAGGTCTGCCTCCTCACATGGTGCTTGGCACTAACAAATTCAGTGCCACTGCTGGTTCTTTTACTAGTTCTCTCGGATTTATAAAATCAGGCAAGGCTGATTTTAAGCTTTTAAAATATCTTATTCCCTTTACATTCATAGGTGCAATGTTAGGTGTTAGAACGGTACTAAATATAGACCAAAAATTTCTAAATGGATTGGTATTAATTCTCATCTTATTTATCGGAATTTATACTCTTTTTTCTAAATCTTTAGGACTTGAAGATAAATTTCAAGGGCTTACTAAAAAAAATGTTATATACGGTATAATCCTTGCTCTCTCTCTAGGTTTTTATGATGGTTTTTTCGGTCCTGGAACTGGTTCCTTTTTAGTATTTGGATTTATAAGTATCTTCGGGTTTAACTTTGTAGTATCTTCCGCTAATGCCCGCATTTTAAACTTTATAAGCAATATTACAGCCCTAATTTTGTTTGCCATAAGTGGTAAAATAAATTACATGATAGGAGTACCTGTTGCAATATCTATGATTTTAGGGGCTAAAGTGGGTACAAGCGTTGCGTTAAATAAGGGTTCAAAACTTATAAAACCTATATTTGTAACCATGTCTTTAGCTGTTGCCGTGAAAATGCTTATAAGCATTTTTTAATAGTCTTACATAATGAAAAGGTAGATGATTTATAAATCATCTACCTTTTTTGTTATTTTAATATCCCAATATCCATTCTATAGTACATTCCATCAAACTGAATTTTCTTCATATCATCATAAGCTATTTCCCTTGCTTTTTTAAGTGTTTGCCCAAGACCTGTTATTCCCAAAACCCTACCACCAGCTGTCCTCATAATACCATCATCGCATGTGGCACCTGCTAGAAATAGCTTGCCTTCTAATTTACTACGCTCACTTATTTCAAATCCTGTATCGTATTTTCCGGGGTAACCCTTCGATGCCGCAATTAGGCAGCAAGAATATCCTTCATTCCATTCTAATCTAAAGTTTTTAAGTTCACCATCTATAGCGCTAATCACAAGCTCTGTAAAATCACTTTTCATAAGTGGAAGAACCGCTTGCGTCTCTGGGTCTCCAAACCTTACATTATATTCAAGCAAATATACACCCTTTTTCGTTATCATTATACCAAAAAATATTATGCCTGTATAATCCATTTTTTCCTCTTGAATTCCTTTAAGAGTAGGCTTTAATATATTTTCACAAAATTCATCTAATACCTCTTTATCACAATATGGATTTGGTGCTATAGCTCCCATCCCTCCTGTATTAGGTCCATTATCATCGTCAAATATTTGTTTATGATCTTTTGAAGATACAAAAGGAATTATAACTTTTCCATCTGTTATGGAGAGTATCGACGATTCTACGCCTTCTAAAAACTCTTCAATTATAATTTTCTTTCCGCTACCTTTAAATATATCTAACACCATAAAATCATTTATGCCTTTCTCCGCCTCAGTAAAGTCATTACATATAATAACTCCTTTACCTGCTGCCAAGCCATCTGCTTTAATTACTATAGGATATTCACAGTTTTTCAAATACCCTATAGCTTCATTCTCATTTTCAAAAACTTCATATACAGCTGTTTTTATACCATATTTTTTCATAAACTCTTTAGAATAAGCTTTACTTCCTTCAAGCCTTGCCGCTTTTTCACTAGGTCCTAATATCTTAAGTCCTTTTTGTTTAAACTTATCTACTATACCTTGTACCAGCCATTCCTCTGATCCAACTATTGTGATATCTATCTTATTTTTTATAGCGAATGCTAAAAGCTCATCTATTTGCCTAATATTAATATTCTCACACTTATTTTCTCTGCATGTGCCACCATTACCAGGCGCACAATACACCTTCTCGACAATGGAATTCTCTGCAACCTTTGATACTAAAGCATGCTCGCGTCCTCCAGAACCAATAACTAATACCTTCATAAATCAGCCTCCTAATGTTTGAAATGTCGAGTGCCCGTAAACACCATGGAAATTCCATTTTCATTACATGCATCTATTGATTTTTGATCATTTATAGATCCACCTGGTTGTATAATTGCTTTTATGCTGTATTTTGCAGCTAGCTCCACAACGTCTCCAAATGGGAAATATGCATCTGATGCCATTATTGTAGCATCTACTGCCCTTTCTAATGATTGCTCTGCTGCCCATATTCTATTTACCTGACCTGCACCAATCCCCTTAGTCACCCCATCTTTAACCACTACAATAGCATTTGATTTAACATACTTAACTACTTTCATGGCAAATATCAAATCTTTCATTTCATCATTTGTTGGGCCCTTCTTTGTAACTACTTTTATATCATCTATTAATTTATCATCTGAACTTTGTACCAATATTCCACCATCGACGTTAACAATATTTTTTGTGCCAACTGCTTTACTTAAACATTTTATGACTCTTAAATTTTTCTTACCTTTTAAAACTAGTAATGCTTCCTCATCAAACTCTGGTGCAATAATAACCTCTAAAAATATTTTTATAAGTTCTTCTGCAGTTTCTTTATCTATCTTTTTGTTAAAAGCAACAATGCCCCCAAAAATAGACATTGGATCACATTCATATGCCTTTTTATATGTATCAAGTACGCTGCTACCAGTAGCTACGCCGCAAGGGGTATTGTGTTTTAACGCGCAACAAGCAATTTCATCAAATTCGCATACTACCTTCCAAGCAATATCCATGTCCTTTATATTGTTATAAGATAATTCCTTGCCATTTAATTGATTAAAATCCTTCATTGCTCCATTTCCTGCAGCCGATATATAATAAGCTGCGCTTTGATGAGGATTTTCACCATATCTTAAATCCATTTGTTTTTTATAAGAAACAGCCAAATAATCTGGATATGAATCCTCACCCAGTAAAAAATTACTTATTGCTGCATCGTAAGCTGATGTTAAATTGAACACTTTGCCTGCTAGATATTTTCTAGTTTTTAAATCCACTTCTTCTTTAGCATCCATTTTCTTTATAATATTTTGATAATCTGTTGTGTCACTTAGTACAATAACATCTTTGAAATTTTTAGCTGCTGCCCTTAGCATAGTTGGTCCACCGATATCAATAAATTCAACTTTCTCTTGAAAATTTATCTCTTCGCATACTTTATCAAAGAAAGGATAAAGATTAACTACTACCATATCAATAGGTTTTATTCCTTTAGCTTTTATAGTTGCCATATGTTCTTCATTATCTCTCACTGCTAGTATTCCACTATGAATAACTGGATGTAATGTTTTAACTCTCCCACCTAATATCTCTTCAAATCCTGTAACATCAGATATTTCCGAAACTTTTATGCCATTTTCTTTTAAGTACTTAAAAGTTCCACCTGTAGATATAATCTCTACTCCATTTTTTTGAAGGGATGTAGCAAGTTCTAAAATATTCTCTTTATCAAAAACACTTATAAGCGCTGTTTTAATCATTATTACTCCACCTTTCCAATAGCTAATACTTTTCTTCCTTTAATTTCTATTTCATTCTCACTTATTAATTTAATGGCTTCTGGTAGTGCTTTATGTTCCTCATTTAAAACCCTTAGCTTCAAATCTTTTGCTGAATCTTGACTATAAACATCTACAACCTTTTGAATTATAATTGGTCCTGAGTCTGTACCTTCGTCTACGAAGTGGACAGTACATCCTGAAACTTTAACACCGTATTCTATAGCTTTTTCATGAACTTTCATACCGTACATTCCCTCCCCACAAAAAGATGGAATAAGCGCTGGGTGAATATTAATAATTTTATTTTTAAATACACAAAGAAGTTCCCCTTGAAGTATAGATAAAAACCCAGCAAGCACTATTAGATCTACTTTTCCGTCGACAATTCTTAATATTTCATCTGAAACCCCAGTACCTAACTGTTTTCTATCTAATATATATGTCTTTATATTTTTAGATTTTGATCTTTCTATGCCATATGCATCTTTTTTATCACTAATTACTGCTTCTATAGAGCAGTTTAAGTATCCACTTTCTATATTATCTATTATTGCTTGAAGATTGCTTCCGCTCCCTGATATCAGTACAGCTATTTTAAGCAAACTCCTGCACCCCCAGCTTCAACGTGCCCAATTTTATATGCTCTATCCCCTAAATCATTAATTGTCTTTATAATCTTTAAAGTATCCTTATCTTCAACGCATAATACATATCCTATTCCCATATTATATGTATTAAACATATGTTCCTGCGTTACCCCGAGAGACATAAGATGCCTAAAAATATCTGGAGTATTAAAACTATTTTTATCTACCACTGCTGTGAATTTTTCACTAAACATTCTAGGTATGTTTTCATAAAAACCACCACCTGTTATATGTGCCATTCCCTTTATATCAAATTTTTCTAAAAGACTTAATATAGTTTTCACATAAATTTTTGTTGGAGTCAAAAGTGTCTTTCCAATCTTTTCACCATTAAAATCAATATCTAAATCTGGTATTAATTTTCTAACTAATGAATACCCATTGCTATGAAGACCTGTTGACTCAATACCTATAAGTGAATACCCATCTTTGATTGCAGATCCGTCAATAATTTTGTGTTTATCCACTATGCCAACAGTAAATCCCGCCATATCATATTCCCCATCTCTATAGAACCCTGGCATTTCCGCAGTTTCACCACCTATAAGTGCACATCCTGATTGAATACATCCATCAGATACACCTTTTACCAGTTGTGATGATACTTTAGAATCTAATTTACCACAAGCTATATAGTCTAAAAAGAAAAGTGGTTTTGCGCCATGGCAAAGGACATCATTTACACACATAGCAACACAATCAATTCCTACAGTGTCATATTTATTCATTCTAAATGCAATATCAAGTTTTGTACCTACTCCATCAGTGCCTGAAACTAAAATAGGATTTTTATAACCCTCGCCTATTTCGAACATACCAGCAAAACTTCCTAAATGGTTTAAAACACCTTTTGTAAATGTGGCTGCCGCATATTCTTTTATAAGCTTTACTGATTTGTATCCTTCTTCAATATTAACACCTGCATCTTTATAAGTTATCATGAATATCCCCTACCTTTCTAATCTTTCTTTTTCATTTTCATATGGAGCTGATACTGGATATGTACCATTAAAGCACCCTAAACAAAATTCAGTATGACCAAGAGATTTTAATAATCCATCTATGCTTAGATATCCTAAACTATCTGCACCTATTTCTTGTCTAATTTCATCTACGGAAGTATTCGCCCCAATTAAATCTTTTCTATAAGGTGTATCTATTCCAAAATAACATGGATATTTCACTACTGGTGAGCAGACCCTAAAATGAACTTCTTTCGCTCCAGCTTTTTTTAATATTTCAACTAATCTTTTACTTGTGGTTCCGCGAACTATTGAATCATCTATTAGAATAACTCTTTTACCTTCTACATTTATTTTTAATGCGTTTAGTTTTACAGACACTGCCCTTTCCCGAATTTCTTGAGTGGGACTTATAAAGGTTCTACCTACATATCTGTTTTTTATAAGACCCATTCCAAAAGGTATTCCAGATATTTTAGAATATCCTATTGCTGCGGCCATACCTGAATCTGGAACCCCTATAACCATATCGGCATCGACTGGTGATTCTTTAAATAGCTGTTCTCCAGCTGCCACTCTTGAAGTGTACACGTTAATCCCATCAATAGTACTGTCTGGTCTTGCAAAATATATATATTCAAATGAACAAGTTGCATTTTTAATTTTTTCCGCAAAATTAATTGATGTAAGTCCATTTTTATCTATTATTACTATCTCACCAGGCTTTACATCTCTTAAAAAGTCTGCACCTACTGCATCAAGTGCACAACTTTCCGATGCAAGAATATAATTATTACCTATTGTCCCGATGCAAAGAGGCCTAATACCATTTTGATCTCTAACTCCTATTAACTTTTCCTTTGTAAGCATTACTATTGCATAAGACCCTTTAATAGCCTGTATTGCATCCACTACGGCCTTTTCAATTCCTTTTTTTGCGCCTCTAGCAATTAGATTTAATATAACTTCTGAATCTATGGATGTTTGAAACATATATCCACAATCCTCTAGTAATTCTCTTATGACATCTTCATTTACTAAATTACCATTATGCGCTATAGCTATGTCACCAAGACTAAATTTACTTAAAAGTGGCTGTGCATTTTTTACTTCACTGCCTCCTGTCGTTGAATATCTAACATGCCCTATGGCAGCATGACCCTTCATTAGTTTAATCTTTTCATCATTAAAAACATCACACACAAGGCCCATAGCCTTTTCACAAGTGAGGGTAGTTCCATTCGAATATACTATCCCAGCACTTTCTTCTCCCCTATGCTGCAAAGCATAAAGTCCATAATAAGTTAAAGATGCAACATCTAAGTCTTTATCCGGTGAAAAAACCCCAAAAACACCACATTCCTCTTTAAACTTATCTTCATCTTTTAGCTTATTTTCATCATTAATGGATATTTGGTTTAATTCTACAACTTTATTCAAAGAAATCCCTCCCCACTATTTCTTGTATATATCTTATTTATTATTTATTCTACTTAATATTTCCTCGTAAGCTTCTGTAACATTACCCAAATCTCTTCTAAATCTATCTTTATCCAATTTTTCTCCAGTTTTAACATCCCAAAATCTACAAGTATCTGGTGATATCTCATCTGCCAAAATTATTTCTCCATTAAATCTCCCAAACTCTAATTTGAAATCTATTAAATTAATATCTTTTTTAAAGAAAATTTCCTTTAGAATATCATTTATTTTTGAAGCCATTTTATATATTTCTAATAATTCGTCAAAAGTCGAAAGGCCCATTGCTACTGCATGATAATCGTTTATAAGTGGATCACCTAATTCATCATTTTTATAACTTAACTCGAGGACTGTTGTTTTTAGCTTAGTTCCTTCCTCTATTCCATATCGTTTTGCCATGCTACCAGCGGCAACATTTCTTACGATTACTTCTAGAGGCACTATTTCAACCTTTTTACAAAGTTGTTCTCTATCGCTTATTTTTTTAATAAGGTGAGTTTTTATACCTTTTTTCTCTAATAACTCAAATAACATAGTAGTTATGCTATTATTTAAAATTCCCTTTTTCTCAATTTGAGCTTTTTTAATTCCATTAAATGCTGTTGCATCATCTTTATAATATACTCTGACCTCATCCTTATTATCTGTGCTAAACATTTTTTTTGCTTTTCCTTCATATAACAATACTGAATTTTCCACTAACAATCACTCCTCAAATTTTAATTTATAAACCGCATTCCTTAACTTTCATTTTAAAATTCTATATCTTCTTCATTCTCTGCTATAAATTTTTCTTTCATTTCTTCTCTATATTTAATTAATTTATTTTTAAGTTCAATATACTTAAGGGATAAAATTTGAACTGCAAGCATTCCAGCATTATAGCTGTTATTGATGCCCACAGTAGCAACCGGAATTGCTTTTGGCATTTGAACAATTGAAAGTAGTGAGTCTATACCACCAAGAGCCGCTTTAATGGGCACTCCAATCACCGGCATTACTGTATGTGATGCAATTACACCTGGAAGATGCGCTGCAAGTCCTGCCCCTGCTATGATACATTCTACCCCATTATATTCCATTTCATTTATTACTTCCTTTAATTTTTCTGGTACTCTGTGAGCTGAGAGAATATGTACTTCATAATCTACATCAAATTCCTTAAGTGCTATCGCTGCATTTTTCATTATATCCTTATCTGATTTACTTCCAAAAATAACTCCTACCTTCATTTTATTACCTCCCCAATGTAATTAAATAACAACTTTTATAATTTCATCTTAACAGTTTTTTTTCGTTAAGTCAATGCATTAATGCCATTTTTATTATTATCGTTCGTGTTTCTTCTGCATATATGTACGTTTAATTACTATCATTAATAAATTGTTCGCATTTTTAAGTTCAACTAGTTTTTTATATCCGAATTCCAAAAAAATAAAAAAGAAGCAGCAAGGGCACAATTTGTACCCTTACTGCTTCTTATCTTTTATTTAAAATAATTTACTCCTGCCTCAAATATCTTTTGATCCTTCTCACCAATAATATTTTTTAAAGTGTTAACGCCTACTCTTTCAGAGTGACCCATTTTACCGAAAACCCTTCCATCCAAACTAGTGATTCCTTCAATAGCATGCATTGAACCATTAGGATTAAAGTTTATATCATAACTTGGCATTCCGTCGAAGTCTACATATTGAGTGGCTACTTGACCACTTGCGAATAATTTTTTAATTACTTCTTCATTTGCTACAAACCTACCTTCTCCATGTGATACTGGAATTGAATGCACATCTCCAACTTTTAAATTACTAAGCCAAGGAGACAGGGTTGAAACCACTTTAGTTTGCACTGTGCAAGATACATGTCTACCAATTTCATTATACGTTAAGGTTGGGCTGTTTTGTGTTATATCCGTTATTTCACCAAAGGGCAGTAACCCAAGTTTTATTAAGGCTTGAAAGCCATTGCATATTCCGAGCATTAACCCATCTCTATTTTTTAATAACTGATGTATACTTTCGCGTATTATAGGATTTCTAAAGAATGTAGCAATAAATTTACCAGACCCATCTGGCTCATCACCAGCACTGAATCCACCTGGAAGCATAACAATTTGAGAGCTTTTTATTTTTTCTGCTATAGCTTTTATAGATTCTTCAATATGCCTTGATGATAGATTCTTTATTACCATAATTTCCACTTCAGCTCCAGCCCTTTCAAAGGCTCTCATAGAATCATATTCACAATTAGTACCCGGAAACACAGGAATTATAACTCTAGGCTTTGCTATTTTAATTGCAGGAGCCGATTTAAATTTTGGATTTTCAACACTTGCATAAATTTTATCATTTCTGATATTTAATTTACTAGTATTTACTTTCGTGCTAAATACACTTTCTAAAGGTCCTTCCCAATTACTTAACGCTTCTTCTAGACTAATAGTTTCCCCTAAGACTTTGATAAATGGTTCTACCTGAGTATGCCCAAGTATCTTAATATTTAAATTCTCTTTAATTAGCTCTGAAAGCGTGCATTTATCTATTTCCATTACAATGCTGCCATAATCCTCTTTAAATATGCTTTCCACCTGAATATCTTCTTTAAATTCAAATCCTATTTTATTACCAAAGCACATTTTTGATATAGCTTCTGACAGACCTCCCATCCCTACTGCATAGGTTGATAACACCTTGCCACTATCTATTAACTTCTTTACCAATTTATAGTTTTGACGAAGCTCTCCAAAATCAGGTAATCCATCTTCACAAGTATTTGCATAAACTAAAACAACCTGACTATCTCCATTTTTAAACTCTGGAGATATAACCTTATCTGTATTTATAACATCGACAGCAAAGGATATAAGCGTTGGCGGTACATTCATATCATTAAAGGTACCTGACATACTATCTTTTCCACCAATAGCCGCTATGCTGAATTGTTTTTGTACATGTAATGCCCCTAAAAGTGATGAAAATGGTTTACCCCACTTATACGGTTCTTTTGACAATTTTTCAAAATACTCTTGAAATGTTAGTTTAATATTTTCATAATTAGCACCACTAGCCACTACCTTTGTTACAGAATCTATTACTGCATAAGCAGCTCCATGGAATGGACTCCATTTTGATAATTTAGGATTGTACCCATAGGACATTATTGTACCAGTGGTTGTATCTCCGCGAAGTACAGGTAATTTTGCTACCATGGACTGAATTGGTGTTTTCTGAAATTTTCCACCAAAAGGCATTAACACCGTTCCTGCTCCTATTGTGCTATCAAACCTCCCAGCTAATCCTTTTTGACTACAAACATTTAAGTCTGATAGATTAGAATTCCATAAATCTTTTATTGATTTTAAATTACCTTCGCTCCATTTTAAATCTTTTGAAAAGTAGTATTCATTCTCTTTAGGTGCTGCTACTTTTACATTAATACGCTGATTAACTCCATTTGTGTCTAAGAAACTTCTACTCACATCAACAATAGTTTTTCCCTTCCATACCATTTTAAGCCTATTATCATCAGTTATTTTCGCCACCACTACAGCCTCTAAATTTTCTTCTTCTGCTAGCTTTATAAATACGACAGCATCTTCGCGCCTAACAACAACAGCCATACGTTCTTGGGATTCTGATATAGCAAGCTCCGTACCATCTAAGCCCTCGTATTTTTTAGTGACTTTGTCTAAATTTATTATAAGTGAATCTGCGAGTTCCCCTATAGCTACGGATACTCCGCCTGCACCAAAATCATTACATCTTTTTATAAGCGTCGTAACCTTTGGATTTCTAAATAATCTTTGAATCTTTCTTTCTGTAGGCGCATTACCCTTTTGAACTTCTGATCCTGAAGTTAGTATTGAGCTCTCGCTATGCTGCTTAGATGAACCCGTAGCTCCTCCGCATCCATCACGTCCTGTTTTGCCACCAAGAAGTATAACAACATCAGATGCCATTGGTTTTTCACGGACTACGTTCTTATAAGGTGCAGCTCCAATAACTGCCCCTACTTCCATTCTTTTAGCCACAAAGTCTTCATCATAAACTTCAGAAACGAGTCCTGTAGCAAGTCCTATCTGATTTCCATAAGAACTAAATCCATGAGCAGCTTCAAGGGTTATTTTTCTTTGAGGAAGTTTGCCTTTTATTGTATCTGAAATTTTCGTCCTTGGATCACCGCAGCCAGTAACACGCATTGCCTGATACACATAGCTTCTACCTGATAATGGGTCTCTTATTGATCCACCGAGACAAGTAGCTGCACCACCAAAAGGTTCTATCTCAGTAGGGTGGTTGTGGGTTTCATTTTTAAACATTACTAGCCACTTTTCCTTCTCTCCTTCAATGTCTGCTTTCACAATTATACTACAGGCGTTTATTTCGTCTGAAACATCAAGGTCCTTTAATTTCCCTTGTTTCCTTAAATCTTTCATGGAAATAACAGCCATATCCATAAGTGTTACGTCCCTATTTGATTTATCATAAACAAACTCTCTAGTATTTAAATATTCCGCGTAAGCCATCTTAATTGGTTTAGAATATTTACCATCTTCTATGTAAACATCCTCAATTACAGTATTAAAAGTTGTGTGCCTACAGTGATCTGACCAATACGTATCTATAACTTTTATCTCCGTTATAGATGGGTCTCTCTTTTCAGTTTCTTTAAAATAATCTCTACAATATCTCAAATCCTCAAAGCTCATAGCAAGTCCATTACTTTTTAAGAACTCTTTTAAATCCGTATCATTCATCTCAATAAAAGATTCTACTGTTTTTACTTGTTCTGGCTCATTAAACCTTTGCTGTAAATCATTCTGTTTATCAAACCCTGTTTCTCTAGAGTCTACGGCATTTATGCAATACTCTTTAATTTTATTTAGTTCGTCATTAGTAATATTTCCCTTTAACACTATAACTCTTGCACTTTTAACTATATGTTTATCCTCTTGAGTTAAAATTTGTATACATTGAGCAGCTGAATCTGCCCTCTGATCATATTGTCCAGACAAAAATTCAATAGCAAATACAGTATCGTACTTTTGAATATCTAACTCTCCATCATAAACCTGATCTACTGTAGGTTCTGAAAATATTGTATTCCTTGACATTAGGTACTGCTCCTTGGTTATTCCCATAACATCATATCTATTAACTAGTCTAAGCCCATCCAAGTTCGATATACCTAAATTTATTTTTATATCTCTTAATTTTTTTTCACCTTCAACATTATAGTTCGCTTTTTTCTCTACATATAACCTATATATCTTATCTTTCATGATTAATACCTCCAAAATTTATATTTATACGAATATTAAACAATGATTTTCTTTTATAATTCGTTATAATCACATTATAATATACTTCATCTAATTATAAAAGCATATTTTAGAATAAAGTTGTTTTTAATTTTTCTATAATATTATTAAATTACGAAATTTAATAATATTATAGTAATTATGAAATTTCTTATCTTAATGTAGTTTCATACTTCATTGTTTTAATACTAACAAAAAAACAGGATGGCATAAATCTGCCATCCTGTTTTTTTCTAAAAAGAAAATTATAAAATTTAGTTTTTCTTTTCAAAATCATTTTCGTAATTTTTCAAAGTCTTTTTAACTAAAGCTCCAAGACCTAATAATGCAATTAAATTCGGTATAACCATTAATCCATTAAAAGTATCAGCGAGTTCCCAAACTAGATCAACCTTTAGAGCTGCTCCTAATACTATAAATACAAGAACCAATCCTCTATATGTCGTTAACGCTTTTTTTCCAAATAAGTATTTAACATTTGCCTCTCCAAAAAAATACCAAGCTACTATGGTAGAAAAAGCAAAGAAAAATAACGCTATAGCTACAAATGGACCTCCAAGACTTCCCATACCATTCGAAAAAGCTTTTTGAGTTAACGCTATACCAGTAGTTTTTCCATCTAATGCTCCTGTAGTTAATATAACAAGTGCAGTTAATGTTAAAATTATAAAGGTATCAATAAATACACATACTATTGCAACGAGTCCCTGCTCAGTTGGATGATTAACTTTTGCAACTGCGTGTGCATGTGGTGTTGACCCCATTCCAGCTTCATTAGAAAATAAACCTCTTGCAATGCCGTATCTCATAGCTTCTTTTACGCCAACTCCTATTAAACCGCCAGTAGCCGCTTTAGGGTTAAAAGCTCCTACAAATATCATTTTAAATGCTGGTCCTAAATTAGCAAAATTCACTATAATGATTCCTAAACTACCCAGTATGTAAAATATAGCCATAAACGGAACTACTTTTTCAGTAAAGGCTGCAATTCGGCCTACTCCTCCAATAAAAATCATACCCGCTAATGCTGCAACTATCACACCAATGATTATACGAATATTGGTATTTGGGCTTATTGCTGCACTTATTGAGTTAGATTGTACCATATTCCCTATAAATCCTAATGCAATTATTATAGTTACTGAGAAAAATGCTGCCAACTTTTTACTCCCAAGGCCTTTACTAATATAGTAAGCAGGTCCTCCCGTCACCTCACCGTCAACTGTCTGTTTATACTTTTGACCAAGCACTGCTTCCGCAAAAATAGTTGCCATGCCAAAGAAAGCACTTAGCCACATCCAGAATATAGCACCCGGTCCTCCTGATGCTATAGCAGTTGCGGCTCCTGCTAAATTTCCTGTTCCTACTTGAGCCGCTATTGAAGTTGTCATGGCTTGAAAGGATGACATTCCATCTTTTCCTGCTTTATTGCCGAATTTAGCTCCTCCAAAAGTCTTTTTAAATGCATCTTTAAATTTTCTTACTTGAACAAATTTTAACGTTATTGTAAAGTAAATTCCAGTACCACATAACAAAAATATTAGTACATACCCCCACAAAACACCGTTAATACCTTTAATAATTGATAAAAAATCCATAAACACACGCTCCTTCTAGTTATTAAAATTTTTTCAGATAAAAAATTTCTTGTGTAAAGAATATATTTATACCAATTAATACTCTGTGAGACCATTATTTTTTAAAGCACACAAAAAATAGAGATCAAAATAAAATGACCTCTTGAAAATAACCCTGTCCTTTTACCTGAGAGTTTCACTAATGCACTATTAAATTTCATACAAATAATATGTAATTAAATAATGTTTAGCTTTCTCCTTCGGTGCTTATATAAGTCTCTCCAGAGGTTCGTCCGATATCAGTACTTCTCCAAAAATGGATACCTGAAAGTTTAACTTCTTCGGTGGATGTTATACATCTCTCTCCAAATATCTTCATCCGAAATTATTAATTTGTAATACTTCGCATGACTATAACATATTTTGAATTTTTAGTCAATAAAAAAAACACTCACTGTAAAGTGAGTGTTTTTTGGTACGACTAAGCCTATAAGCCGAGTCCTGTATTAGACAATCATCTATCTAGGCCCATTGTTACCAATAGGCTCAAGCGATACACCCGAGAACGAGACGGGCAGCCTCATAATGTTCTCCTATTCGATCTTGCTCCAGGTGGGGTTTACATAGCCGCAAAGTCGCCATTGCGCTGGTGAGCTCTTACCTCGCCTTTCCATCCTTGCTAGTACATTCAAAAATTTAGAAAAACTAAACTTTTGAATGCCTTTAGCGGTATATCTCTGTTGCACTTTCCTTAAAGTCACCTTCACTGGGTGTTATCCAGCACCCTGCCCTATGGAGCTCGGACTTTCCTCTCCTAATTATCGCACGCAATAATTAGCAGCGATTGTCTGGCTTACTCGTAAAACCAATGATATCATACTATTAAAATAAAAGCAAATAGTATTTTATTATTACTTAACTTTATATGGATCATGTGTATTTTTAGAAATTATAACCTCATTGTCATATCCATTTTCTATCAGTTGCTTTTTGAACTTTTCTGCAAATATTATGAGTGGTGTCCACTCAGTTGCAAAATGCCCAGCATCAATCAGCGCTATGTTTTCTTCTAATAAATCACTAACATGATGGTATTTAGTATCTCCTGTAATAATGCAATCTGCACCCAATTTTATGCTCTCCTCAAAAAAGTCTTCTCCACTGCCATTTATAATCGCAATGGTTTTTATTACTTTATTATGGTCGCCTGCATACCTAATATACTCAGTATTTAAAAGTTCTTTAACCTTTTCACATAAGGGCATTAATAAAATTGGGGTATCCAGAATCACTAGCCTTCCAATACCATTATCACCATTATTATACCCTTGAATTGTTGAATTCTCTATTACCTTATAATTAGTAAACCCTAAAATTTCTGTGACAATATCATTAAGTCCGCCTTTAACTGAATCTAAATTTGTATGACTAGCATATACATTTATACCATTCACAATTAGCTCAATAATTTTTTTTCCTACTAAAGTGTCTGTGGTAATAGTTTTGGGTTTAACAAAAAGAAGAGGATGATGAGTCAATATAAAATTGCACCCCTTATTCTTTGCCTCGCGAATTACGTCCATTGTACAATCTAATGCAATTAAAATTTTTGTAACCTGCGCATCTTTGTCCCCAACCATTAATCCTACATTATCATAATCCTCTTTTAGTATATGTGGAGCAACCTGCTGCATAATATGCTCAATAGTACTTACTTTTAAAAGCATTTCAAAAACTCCTTAAGCCGTATTATAACAAGATAAAGTTGTTGTTTTCTATTTTTAGATAAAATTGTATCTTCATTTAAAGTATCATATATTTTTGAATATTTTTGCAACTTATATTCTATAAATTTTTGCATTACTAATTGTTTTTTATCTAATAATATTTTACTTATCTCGTAATATATACTGTCTACTTCTACTGGTTTAGTATTATACCTTGCCTTGATAATTTCATAAAACCTACCATCATCATTGCAAATTTCTTCATCAAGGATATCATACCCAGCGACATATAAATATTCTCTCAAAACCTCAGCATTTTGAACTGGCTGAAGTATCATATAATTAAATTGTTTAACAACATCTAAGTCAGCTTCTAAAATGTCTCTTATTAAATTGCCACCCATTCCTGCAATAATAGCTACCTGGACTTCTCCCTTTTCAACTGTAGATAGTCCACTTCCCAGTCTACAAGTAATTTGACCACGCATATTATTGTGAATAATATTATTTTTGGCCTTCTCAACAGGCCCTTTATTTATATCAGAAGCAATAGCTTTTTTTATTACACCATTTTTCACTAAATTAATAGGAACATACCCATGATCCGTGCCTACGTCGATAACACTATCACATTCTTCTATCATACTTGCAATCCATTTTAATCTTATACTAAGCTCCATATCTCTCATCCTTATCTAAAATTTATTAATATTTTAAACTGCAATATTAAAAATATCATTGCCACAATTAGTGCCATATAAATATATTTATATGCTGATTTCCTATCATGTTTTGCGCAAAAATAACTTGCATAATACATACAAAAAAGCAACGCCATATTTAATACCCCGTAAATCATCTGAGTAAATGCAAATTGTTTGCCTGTCCCCATTTGTATTGGATTAAAATTCGCATCAAAGTTTAAGGGCATAATATTAGGTATATTACGTTTCAAATATAATATAAGTGGATTTAAGGTTAATATTATTATTATTATACTTACACCCATTAAAGGTAAAATGAAGTGCTTGTCTTTATGAAGATTATAGCTATTATTTACTTTATATTTCCACTCTACCACATGTATATCATGATGTATTAAAGTTTCCTCAAATTTTTTATAATCTAGAGGCGAAACTGCATAATTCATGTTTTTAGTTTTTATGTAAAAAACATTTTTATTATTTGTAACAAACATTCTACACATTCCTATTTTTTCAATTACAAATCTACCCATTGCAAAATTATTAGTAGCTATACCATTAAGCTTAACCCCCTCAATTGTACCAGTTGAGATAGTGTATCCTCCAATTTCATTTAATGGTATAATTATTTTTTTTAATGATCCAACAGCATAAATTTTAAGATTTTCGTCATCAATAGTACATTTAAGTGATGCATAAAGCAAGATGTAATATCCTTGATATATATTACAAGACACTAATAATACCTTTAATAAACTAACTACGATGTATGAATTAGTAAACCTGAGCACTATTAATATTAATATATTATATAATGCAGTCGTGAGCAAAATAAACCCTAAACCGCGTCCCCTCTTTGATATGTACTTTCCCATTTAATCACCTTCTAAAGCATATTATAGCATATTTAAACCGACCTTGTAAATATTCATACATGATTCTACATGGAGTAGAAAAAACACCTTAAATAAGGTGTTTTCTCAGGTTGTTTACAAACCCAGTATATTTTTTTTATTATACTGGTTTTTTTACATGCAATTATGCGATAGCATTTTGAGTTATGGATAAATTTAAAATAACAACTATCTTCTTAGTTAGAAAATCAAAAAACAGTAAAGATAGCAGGCTAGCTATCTTTTTCATATTCTGCACTGCTGCTGTAAGCAGACACTGCTCTTGCACATTTTCTAATCCACGCATATGGCAATAGCGAAGCCCATGCAGTTGTTTTGAATCTGCGAAGCTTCGCTCTATAGTTTCTTTTCTTCTTCTATATATATTTCTGCCTTTATCTGTTCTGGTGAACTTTACAACATCTTCTTTATACGTTTCCCAAACATGTCTTCTAATAGTTTTAAACTTGCTTTTTGCAGAAAAGCATTGAGCTCTATTTGGACATATCTCGCAATATTTTGCATTACCAACATATTCTTTATATCCTTCTCTTGTTGTCGTTTTATAATGTAAAGCCCTTAAGTCAGGGCATACGTAAATGTCCTGCTCTTTAACATATTGGAATTTATTTTTTGTGTACATTCCTTTTGTATGTGGAGACCTACGGTATCCCATTACAGATTTTAATTCCCTCTCATATAGTTCTTTACATATAAGATTTGTAGCATAACCAGCATCTGCACCAACATATTTTGTATTAAAATTAAACTTTTTTATTTGCACATCTAATCTATCGATATAAGGATCAACATCATTTATGTTTCCAGGAGTAACATACACATCAGTAATTATATTATGTCTGCTATCGACAGTTCTGTGATCTAAATATGAGAAGCCTTCCGGCTTGCCATCTCTCATCATATATCCACTGTCGGGGTCGGTTGTGCTAACTTTAGTTTCTTTTATTTTGGTAACAGGTTCTTTTTCCTTTAAAGGTTTTTTACCATGGTTTATTCTATCTTCTTCCACTGCTTTATTAAGTTCAGCTACATATTCTTTCGGCGTTTTTTCAACTTCAATTTTCACAAGCTTTCGCTTATTAGCATTTGCTTTTAGGTGTGTAGAGTCTGTGTAAAGTATTTTACCGGTTACCATCTTAAGATTTATAGCCTTAAATACTACTTCGTCAAATATTTTTTGAAACACATCTGTACCTTTAAACCGTCTACGTCTATTTTGGCTAATTGTTGAATGATCTGGAATAGGATCAGTAAGACTTAGTCCTAGAAACCATCTATAAGCCACATTTACTTCAATGTCCTTTACAAGTTGTCGTTCAGATTTTATTCCAAATAAGTACCCAATAAACAGCATTTTAAAAAGTATAATAGGATCTACGCCAGGTCTTCCATTATCTAAGCAGTAATATTTTTTAGTCAGTTCTCTTATAAAAGAGAAATCCATGTATTTATCTATATTTCTCAGAATATGGTCTTTAGGAACTAAATCTTCTAAATACACCATTTCTAGTTTTTGTTGTGTGAAGTTCTTTTCATTAATCATAATAATGCCCTCCGAATTATAAAGTTTGTATCCTATATATATTCGACATTGATGTCCTAAAATCCTTTTTGAATATGAAAAAAACACTCCAATTTTAAATTAGAGTGTTTTACATTTTATGTTTGTCAACGGTCTGAAAAAACACCTTAAATAAGGTGTTTTCTTAAGTATACTGTTCTAATCTAAGTAATCTTTTAGTTTTTTACTTCTACTTGGGTGCCTTAATTTACGTAAAGCCTTTGCTTCAATTTGTCTAATTCTTTCACGAGTTACATTAAACTCTTTTCCAACTTCCTCGAGGGTCCTTGCCCTTCCATCATCTAGTCCAAATCTTAATCTTAAAACCTTTTCTTCTCTAGGAGTCAAAGTATCTAAAACGTTGATTAATTGCTCTTTTAACATTGTAAATGCAGCAGCTTCTGCTGGTGCAAGAGCATCATCATCAGGAATAAAATCGCCTAAATGACTATCTTCTTCTTCACCTATAGGAGTCTCTAGCGATACTGGCTCTTGTGCAATTTTCATAATTTCTCTAACTTTTGCTACAGGCATTTCCATTTTTTCAGCAACTTCATCTGGTTGGGGTTCACGTCCAAGTTCTTGTAGCAATTGCCTTGAAACTCTAATAAGCTTATTTATAGTTTCAACCATATGTACAGGTATCCTTATAGTTCTTGCTTGGTCGGCTATTGCTCTAGTTATTGCCTGTCTAATCCACCATGTAGCATAAGTACTAAATTTAAAGCCTTTTCTATAATCATATTTTTCTACGGCTTTTATTAGTCCTAAATTACCTTCTTGAATAAGATCTAAAAATAGCATTCCGCGACCAACATATCTTTTAGCTATACTTACCACGAGTCTTAAATTAGCCTCTGCTAGTTTTTTCTTAGCAGCTAGATCTCCTTCTTCATTTCTTTTAGCAAGATCAATTTCCTCACTTGATGATAATAAAGCAACTTTTCCAATTTCTTTTAAATACATCCTAACAGGGTCGTCTATAGATACGCCTTCGGGTATGCTAACATCCAGTTCTTCAGTTTCTGGTTCAGTTTCAGCTTGAGCTCCAGTCGCAGGTGCAGCAGCTTGATGCATATCACCAATAACCTCTATCTCCATTGATTCTAAAACTTCATAAACCTTTTCTATTTGTTCTGGACTTAAATCTATCTCATAAAGTTCTTCCATTATTTCTTTATAAGTTAAAGATCCTTTTTTCTTCCCTTTTTCCATAAGTTTTTTGACTATAGTCATTTTCGAACTTTTATCCTTCATCATATTACCTCCTTTCAAATTACTATAATTGTTTTAGATCTTTTTGCATTTCTATAAGTTTTTGGGCTAATTGTATAGATTCTTCTAGCAAACCTTTTGATTCATATTGTTTGATTTTATTCATAATTTCTTTTTTCGACTCCTCTAACTTGAATTTTTTAAGTTCTTTAATGCAGTCATTTATAAGTTTTTTATGATCCTCTTCATCTCCTGAAAATTCAATTTCCATAGTATTTATCCACTCTTTTGTACATTCTATATCATTACATATAAATTCAATTTTTTTAGTTTTTTCATCTTTTGTTAAGTTTTTATATTTAACAATTAATGTATATATACTTTTATGACTTTGAAGTACCAATTGTTCTAGGTCCAAGTTTTCTGTGATATAATTACAATTTTCTTCATTTATAAACATAAATTTCAACAAATTTCTTTCAGCCTTAATATAAGCTGGCTCTAAGTATAATTTTTGTCCAAAATCTTGTTGCATATTCATTTTTTTGGTTTTTTTTGCATTTTTGTTGATTTCGTCACTTAGTAGGTCATATATTGCCTGTTCTTTGATGCCTGTTTCCTCAGAAACCTTTTTTATATAAACATCTTTTTCGACAGGATCTAAATCTGCAATAATTTCAGTAACCTTTTTCACATATTGTATTATCATTTCACTATTCGAAAAATTTATTCCGTCACCTGCTCTTTTAATCCTATAATATATTAAGGGGAGAGCATCATCCACTAATTTCTGAAAAGCCTGCTTTCCGTTGTTTTTTATATATTCATCAGGATCCTTATCCTTTGGAACTATCAGCACCCTTAAATCAAAACCTTCAGTCCTTAATATCTCAAGGCCCCTTAATGTTGCTGCTTGGCCTGCTACATCAGCATCATATGAAATAATAACTTTGTCTACATGTTTTTTCAATAATTTTGCTTGATTAATAGTAAGTGCCGTCCCCAGGGACGCAACGGCATTTGAAAACCCATATTGATGAAGTGAAATACAATCCATATATCCCTCTACAATTATTATTGTTCGAGACCTATTATTTTTTATTACAAAATTCAATCCATAAAGATGTAGCCCCTTATGAAATAATGGTGTCTCAGGTGAATTTAAATATTTAGGTTTTGAATCATCTAAAACCCTTCCTCCAAATCCGATGACGCTGCCTTTATAATCAAACACAGGAAACATTATTCTATTTCTAAACCTATCATAATAGGAATTTTTAGGACTTTTAATAATTAATCCTATACTAAGTAAATCTAATTCGGAGTAGCCTTTCCTTTTCAGGTATAATAACAATCCATCCCATTTATCAAACGAAAACCCTAAACCAAATTTTTTCATAGTAACTTCCGTAATTCCTCGGTTTAAGAAATATGTTTCAGCCTTCTTGTCCTTTCTTAAATTGTCATAAAAATACCTAGCCGCTGCTACATTAATATTGTACATTTTTTTATACATGTCTTTTTGAACATTATTTTCCTCTTTGTCCATTTCTATACTAATGTTAGCTCTCTCAGCGAGTACCCTTGCTGCTTCAGGAAAATTTACATTCCTATCCTTCATAATATAACTAATTACATTCCCAGCTTCACCACATCCAAAGCATTTATAAATTTGCTTTTCCTCAGACACTGTGAAAGAAGGACTCTTCTCATTATGAAAAGGACAAAGACCAATATAATTTCGCCCCGCTTTCTTAAGTTTAACCCTTTCAGATATTACATCCACAATATCATTTTGTTCCTTAATTTTTCGGATAACATCTTCAGCAATCAATAGATTATTACCACCTTACTTATATAAGTTCACAATATAATTTTATTCGACAAAAAAGTGTATTATCCTTCTTTAAAATCATTTTTTTTAAAAAAAATTATGTTTGCTTATACTATATTCTTTATAAAACACAAATTTCCTTCAATATTTGTATTTTTTATTTTTTATTTATAAATTTTATATTAATATGTTTTCCAAACCCAATATTTGTTTCTATCATATTTTAATAAATAACAACCCTAGGCACATATAAATCATTAAAAAGCATTAAACAATAGTCATCACTCATACCAGAAATATAATCTGCTACTCCTATATGTAGACCTTCATACTTAACTATGCTTTTATAAAAGTCCGGCATAGCCAGTGGATTATTATAGTAATGTTTAAATACATGAGTTACCACAAATTGTGATTTTTGTCTTTCTGCCTTTAAGATTTCACCTTTGTATATATTTTCAAACATAAAATTTCTTAATTCACCCAATGCACTTCCAACACCTTCACTAAGTGATACACCTATATCCCCTATATCTAAGTTATTTATGGTGTTATAAATACAGTCTTTAACTAAAGTATCAATTCGCTTGCCATGATTTGCCCCTAATACTTCAATAGCACCTGGAGGTAGCATTGCTTCAGTTAACAATCCTACTCTTATAGAATCGTCTATATCATGATTTACGTATGCAATCTTGTCACTATACCTAACAACCTGACCTTCAAGTGTTGAAGCCTTTCCAATTTTAGAAGAAAACCCACTATGATTGAGAATTCCATCTAGCACTTCCGCGCTCAAATTAAGACCAGCACCTAATTTTTCAATTTTTGTTAAAACTCTAATACTATTTTCATTGTGCCTAAATCCTTGTGGCAAAATATCATTAAGCACCTCTTCACCATTATGAGCAAAAGGTACGTGCCCTATATCGTGACCCATTGCTATAGCTTCTATTAAATCTTCATTTAAGCCTATGCCTCTCCCTATAGTTTTAGCTATCTGTGCAACTTCTAAGGTATGTGTTAATCTTGTTCTATAGTGATCACTACTAGTCTTTATGTATACTTGAGTTTTATGCTTCAATCTTCTAAATGATTTACTATGTATTATCCTATCTCTATCCACCATATAACAGGTTCTTACCTCATCCTTATCCTCTAATACTTTCCTTCCTTTTGAGTTTAGAGATAACGCCCCATATCGTATAATGCTATTACCTTCATTAGTTTCTATTTTTTTGCGAATATCCATGGTTTTCCTCCTAAATTTAGGCATCTTCTAAAAACGGTTGATAAGTATGCATATTATTTTTTAAAGACGCTTTAGTTAGTATTCTACGAATCAAATTAATTTCCCTTTTTTAATGTTAAATGTATAATATTAAAGTTTTATTAATATCCTAATAATGTAATAATTTTTTAGGAGTGTTAAGATGCCATCTACGGCTAAAAACTTTAATAACATAAATTTATTGTCTGCCGAAAATGTAAAAAGACACATTCTGCCTCAATATAACTTAACTAATGCTGATATCACGCAAATCAAATTTAAAGATACAGATAAACAAAGGGCTGTATATAAAGTGCAAGACTTTGGTAAATGCTATTGTTTAAAAAAAGTTTATTATTCTATAAACGATTTATTATTTGTATACTCAGCTATAGAATGGTTATACAGAAATAATATCCATGTACCTCGCATACTTCCTACAAACACAAATAACAGATTTGTAAACTATAATAATATGTTATTTATACTCACCCCCTGGATTAATGGTATAAAATGTGATTATGATAATATTAATCATATTCTATTATGTAGTACCAACCTTGCAAATATGCATAAAGTCAGCATTAACTTTATGCCTATATATGGAAGTTCCATAAAAGAGGACTTTAGCCCTTTGAGCCCTTCCATATATAAACACTATGAAGGCCTTCTTAATTCCTCTAATTTGGCTTATAAATATAATGATGCCTTTTCAACTCTATATCTTAATCATTTTGAAACAAGTAGTAAGCTAGCTAAATATTCTGCAAACATTGCTTATGATATCAACCCCAATAATCTTACAAAATCATTATGCCACCTTGACTATGTTAATAAAAATATTATATTTGATACTAATAATGAAATATGGGTAATTGATTTTGATAAATGTAGAAATGACTTTTGCGCCCATGATATTTCCTATTGTTTAAGGCGCCTACTGAAAAGAGATAGTACAAAATGGGATTTAGAGCTAGCAATAAATTTTTTAGAATTATATGATAAAATCCTACCTTTAACCTTGGATGATTACAAATATATTTTTGTTTATTTGGCTTTCCCCCAAAGATATTGGAAAATATCAAGAGATTATTATAGTAATATTAACAAATGTAATAAAAAAGCCTTCTTACGCCTGCTAGATAACGCAACTAACAATAATGAATATCAATTAGATTTTGTTGAAAAGTTTAAAACGTATATTAAAAGTAAATTTAAAATAACATAATAAATTTGATATTTTAATTCTGTTAAAAGTAAAAAGCCACTGCTTTGCAGTGGCTCAGGTTGTTTACAAACCCAGTATATTTTTTTTATTATACTGGTTTTTTTACATGCAATTATGCGATAGCATTTTGAGTTATGGATAAATTTAAAATAACAACTATCTTCTTAGTTAGAAAATCAAAAAACAGTAAAGATAGCAGGCTAGCTATCTTTTTCATATTCTGCACTGCTGCTGTAAGCAGACACTGCTCTTGCACATTTTCTAATCCACGCATATGGCAATAGCGAAGCCCATGCAGTTGTTTTGAATCTGCGAAGCTTCGCTCTATAGTTTCTTTTCTTCTTCTATATATATTTCTGCCTTTATCTGTTCTGGTGAACTTTACAACATCTTCTTTATACGTTTCCCAAACATGTCTTCTAATAGTTTTAAACTTGCTTTTTGCAGAAAAGCATTGAGCTCTATTTGGACATATCTCGCAATATTTTGCATTACCAACATATTCTTTATATCCTTCTCTTGTTGTCGTTTTATAATGTAAAGCCCTTAAGTCAGGGCATACGTAAATGTCCTGCTCTTTAACATATTGGAATTTATTTTTTGTGTACATTCCTTTTGTATGTGGAGACCTACGGTATCCCATTACAGATTTTAATTCCCTCTCATATAGTTCTTTACATATAAGATTTGTAGCATAACCAGCATCTGCACCAACATATTTTGTATTAAAATTAAACTTTTTTATTTGCACATCTAATCTATCGATATAAGGATCAACATCATTTATGTTTCCAGGAGTAACATACACATCAGTAATTATATTATGTCTGCTATCGACAGTTCTGTGATCTAAATATGAGAAGCCTTCCGGCTTGCCATCTCTCATCATATATCCACTGTCGGGGTCGGTTGTGCTAACTTTAGTTTCTTTTATTTTGGTAACAGGTTCTTTTTCCTTTAAAGGTTTTTTACCATGGTTTATTCTATCTTCTTCCACTGCTTTATTAAGTTCAGCTACATATTCTTTCGGCGTTTTTTCAACTTCAATTTTCACAAGCTTTCGCTTATTAGCATTTGCTTTTAGGTGTGTAGAGTCTGTGTAAAGTATTTTACCGGTTACCATCTTAAGATTTATAGCCTTAAATACTACTTCGTCAAATATTTTTTGAAACACATCTGTACCTTTAAACCGTCTACGTCTATTTTGGCTAATTGTTGAATGATCTGGAATAGGATCAGTAAGACTTAGTCCTAGAAACCATCTATAAGCCACATTTACTTCAATGTCCTTTACAAGTTGTCGTTCAGATTTTATTCCAAATAAGTACCCAATAAACAGCATTTTAAAAAGTATAATAGGATCTACGCCAGGTCTTCCATTATCTAAGCAGTAATATTTTTTAGTCAGTTCTCTTATAAAAGAGAAATCCATGTATTTATCTATATTTCTCAGAATATGGTCTTTAGGAACTAAATCTTCTAAATACACCATTTCTAGTTTTTGTTGTGTGAAGTTCTTTTCATTAATCATAATAATGCCCTCCGAATTATAAAGTTTGTATACTATATATATTCGACATTGATGTCCTAAAATCCTTTTTGAATATGAAAAAAAACACTCCAATTTTAAATTAGAGTGTTTTACATTTTATGTTTGTCAACGGTCTGAGCCACTGCTTTGCAGTGGCTTTTTACTTTTAATTGATTAATTACATTTAAATATTATTTTTTTCTCGGATTATTTATTTCAGCCTGAGCCGCTGCAAGTCTTGCAACCGGAACCCTAAATGGTGAACATGATACATAATCAAGTCCTACATTATGACAGAATTCAACAGAAGATGGATCTCCACCATGTTCTCCACATATCCCAAGTTTTATACCCGGATTAGCCTCTCGTCCAAGATCAGCTGCCATTTTGACGAGTTTGCCTACTCCTGTTTGATCTAATTTTTGGAATGGATCAAATTCATAAACTTTCTTTTCATAGTAATGTTTTAAGAAGTTTCCAGCATCATCTCTTGAAAATCCAAAAGTCATTTGCGTTAAGTCATTTGTTCCAAATGAGAAGAAATCTGCTTCTTTTGCTATTAAATCAGCTGTAAGTGCGGCTCTTGGTATTTCAATCATTGTACCAACCATGTATTTTAAATCAATGCCTGACTCAGCTATGATTTGATCAGCTACCCTTACTACTATATCTTTAACATATTTTAATTCTCTAACTTCCCCAACTAAAGGAATCATTATTTCTGGAACAATATTGTATCCTTTTCTAGTTTTAACATCTATAGCTGCTTCAATAACCGATCTAGTTTGCATCTCAGCTATCTCAGGATATGATACTGCAAGTCTGCATCCTCTATGTCCCATCATTGGGTTAACTTCATGCAATGATTCAACAGTAGCTTTTAACTCTGCAAAAGTTATTCCCATGTCTCTTGCTAATTCTTTTATATCTTCATCAGCATGCGGTAAAAATTCATGTAGCGGTGGATCTAAAAATCTGATTGTAGTTGGTCTTTCTTCAACTTCTTCATAGATTCCTATAAAGTCCTCTCTTTGCATTGGTAATAATTTTTGTAATGCTAATCTTCTTGAATCTTCATCTTTAGCAACAATCATTTCTCTTATAACCATTATTCTATCGGCATCAAAGAACATATGCTCTGTTCTACATAGTCCTATACCCTCAGCTCCATATTTAACTGCTTGAGCAGCATCCCTTGGAGTGTCGGCATTAGTTCTAACTTTTAATCTTCTTATTTCATCAGCCCAGCCCATAAATATTTCAAAATAACCATTTATTTCAGGCTCAACCGTTTTAATTGTTCCAGCGTATACATTTCCTGTACTTCCATCCATTGAAATAAAGTCGCCTTCATTATATATCGTTTGTCCAATTTGGAAACTCTTAGCTTCTTCATTAACTTTTAAGTCTGAGCATCCAGCAACACAACAAGTCCCCATTCCTCTTGCAACAACCGCAGCGTGCGATGTCATTCCACCTCTCACTGTTAAGATACCTTCTGCAGCAACCATACCTTCGATGTCTTCTGGTGAGGTCTCAAGCCTTACAAGGATAACTTTATTTCCAGCTTCATGTTTAATTTTTGCATCTTCAGCCGTAAAGTAAACTTTTCCACAGGCAGCTCCAGGAGATGCTGGTAAGCCTTTAGCTATTACTATAGCTTTCTTTAATTCTTTTGCATCAAAGTTAGGGTGGAGTAATGTATCTAGTTGTTTTGGCTCAACCTTCATTATAGCTTCTTTCTTTGATAACATTCCTTCTTCAACGAGTTCTACCGCAATTTTTAATGCGGCTTGCACCGTTCTCTTACCGTTTCTTGTTTGTAAAAAGTATAATTTTCCATCTTCGATTGTAAACTCCATATCTTGCATATCTTTGTGGTGAGTTTCGAGGGTCTTAACAATTCCCATGAATTCTTCATATACTTTTGGCATATCTTTTTCAAGTTGTGATATATCTTGTGGTGTTCTTATCCCTGCAACAACGTCTTCCCCTTGTGCATTCATTAAGTACTCAGCATATATTCTTTTTTCTCCTGTAGATGGATTTCTTGAGAAAGCAACACCCGTTCCTGATGTTTCTCCTTTGTTACCAAATACCATTTCTTGAACGCTTACCGCAGTTCCCCAATTTCCTGGAATATCATTTAATCTTCTATATACATTTGCACGAGGATTATCCCATGATCTAAATACTGCCGAAACAGCCTCTATTAACTGACTTTTAGGATCACTTGGAAATTCTTCACGTTTATATTCTTTGTAGAATTCTTTAAATTGTTTAACTAATTCTTTTAGGTCACTCGCATCTAATTCTGTATCAAATTTTACGCCTTTTTCTTCTTTCATTTTATCCATCATGTTTTCAAAGTTTCTTTTTTCAATATTCATAACAACATCAGCAAACATTTGGATAAACCTTCTGTAAGAGTCATAAGCAAATCTTGGATTATTCGTTAATTTTGCCATAACTTCTACTGTATCATCATTTAATCCAAGATTTAAGATCGTATCCATCATACCAGGCATCGATGCTCTTGCCCCAGATCTAACTGATACAAGTAATGGATTTTCTAAACTTCCAAACTTCTTTCCTGTAATGTTTTCAAGTTCAGCCATTTTAGCATGAATTTCATGAATAATCTCGGATGCGATCAATTGACCATCTTCATAGTATTTATTACAAGCTTCTGTAGTTACTGTGAATCCCTGTGGAACTGGAATCCCAAGACTTGTCATATCTGCAAGATTTGCACCTTTCCCACCTAAAAGGTTTTTCATTGACATATTACCTTCACTAAATAAGTATACATATTTTCTGTTTTCCATTTTAACCCAACTCCTTCTAAATTATATATGATAATTAGTATATAAATATACCATTAACTACATTAACACCATATTAACGAGATTTCGGAAGGAAAGTCTCCTTATGAATTCGTTAATGTTACAGCTTCGCAGAAGATTATTTAACCTTACTCAGGCTTTTTAAAATGGTATATACTTGAAATAAAACGTTTCCACAAAATGATGTTATACTAAATTTTTACATACCCTTCCTAACATTATACCACGTTTTTACAATCAAATGTATCATGATTTAATCACTTTTTGTTTAAGATATAGTTAGATTTTCACTTATATAAAGCCAGCAACTAATAAGTTGCTGGCTTTATATAAGTGAAAATAGCATTGATCAAAGTTTTAAAATATAGAAAAGAGAATACATTAGTTACTCTTTTCTTCTTCTTTTTTCTGCTCATCAAATTTAACAGTATATTGATATACATTTTCATTATTGCTATCTTTGATATCTTTGCTACCTTTGCTAAGACTGTCTTTTGTTTCATTAATTTTTTCTATTACATCTTCACTTATATCACTCACTTTGCCTTTTACTTCTTCAACTGTGTTTTTAATAATAGTATTAATAAACTCCACAGAACCGTCCTCTTTAGTTATCTCAATATTAACCTTTGTGATTACTGCTGTTAATAATCCTATGCCAATTAAAGAGGGCATATATAATCCAACGAGACCTGCTGCAATACCAGCATTAACAGGTATATCTATAATCACAGTTTCATCTTTTTTTATTTTTATTCTTGTTACAGTTCCTTTTCGTGCTGTATTTTTTATCCAAGTTACAAATTCATCCTTAGTCGTGTACATTTCTTTCATATTAAATTTTTCAGTTTTTTTTTGTTTTGCTTCGATATAAATCAAAGCATTAACTACATCACCATCACATTCTTCTAATGCTTCCTTAGCATCAGTGTACGTAACTCCTGTTCGTTCTTTAACAATATCAATCTTCTCTAGTGTAATTTCTGCCATTAAAATATTCCTCCTTATAATTTGTCCAGTTGTAAATAACAATTATTCATTGTTATTCACCCACTTATAAAAGTGGGCGACTTTCCTTTTGAAATGTCATTAAGTAATTAAACATTTCTAAGCTCTTCGGCTTACGTGTATAATTTTGGGAAATAATAAAGGATAAAATTTTATACAACTCGAGCTTGGATGTTTTTGAAACAATAATTCTATTAATTTTATCCATACCAAAATTGTTTAAGAATTTTAATGTATTATATGTAGGATTTGAAATATATATACTATTTAATTTTTCACACTCTTTACAAATTGGACCATAAGATATTAAATCAATGTTATTAGACATGGTTATTTTTTTTCTACATTTAACGCAGTAGTTAAAATTTAATGCATAACCTGTTGCCTTTAGAATTCTTATTTCAAAAGTTCTGGCTAGGACTTCTATATCCATAACGTCATTTTTTATGAAATAAAAGGCAGTAACTAAATTTATAAAAAGTTCTTTATTAACCTCTTCATTCTCCATTGTTATATCAATTAATTCATTAAAATACGAGGCATAAGTAATTGTATCTAGGTCCCTTAATAATTGCTGAAAAGAATCTATAATTGTAATTTCATTTATTGTATATAAATTTTTCCCTTTAAAAAGCACAAATTCTCCATAGCAGCAAGGTAAGGTCGATGATATATATCTGCTTTTATTTTTTCTGCCTCCCTTTGCTATGGCTGTTATTTTTCCAAATTCTTCAGTAAAAAGCCAAACTAACTTGTCAGTCTCTTTAAACTCTTGTGTCTTTATAACAATGGCCCTAGTTTTTAAAATTGACAGAAAATCATCCCCTATTTATATCCTAACTCTTTCAAAATACTCGAAGTATCTCTCCATTCCTTCTTTACCTTTACCCATAATCTCAGATGTATGTTTTCTCCTAATAATTTCATTATATCTTGTCTTGCATAAGTAGAAATTTGTTTTAGGGTTTTTCCACCTTTTCCAATTATTATTCCCTTATGAGAATCTTTTTCGCAAAGCAAGTTAACTTCAATATTGTAGATCTCTTTTTTATCTCTTTTCATAGAAATAATTTCTACTGCTATTCCATGAGGCACTTCTTGCGATAATAATTTCAAAGCTTTTTCTCTTATAATTTCAGTAATAATGAATCTTTCTTGCTGATCTGTAATCATATCTTCTGGGTAATATAAAGGTCCCTCTGGAATGTGCTCTTCTACAAGTTTAGTAACTATATCAATATTTTTACCTTTTATAGCTGCAATTGGTATTATTTCTTTAAAATTAAAATACTCAGAATAACCTTGAATAGTTTTAGCTACCCTCTCTTGAGTATTCTCATCAATCTTATTAACTAATAAAAACACGGGTATCTTAGTATCTTTAAATTGTTCAAGAATATGCATATCACCTTTATCAATTTCATCTCCTGGCGTAGTTATAAATAATATAACATCTACTTCACTAGCAGATTGCTTTGCTACTTTAACCATATATTCTCCTAGTTTATGTCTAGGTTTATGCATTCCTGGAGTATCTACAAATATTATTTGAGATTCTTTAGTAGTTAAAATGGTTTGTATGTTATTTCTTGTAGTTTGGGGTCTATTAGACACAATTGATAATTTCTCCCCCATAATATAATTTATTAATGTAGATTTTCCTACATTAGGTCGTCCTATAATAGTTACGTATCCCGATTTAAACATATATCCTCCTTTTGATTATCTTTAGTAAATAGTATTTATTAATTATTTGTTATCTTACTTTAATAAATCTTCTTTAGTAAAAGCACCTGGTAAAATTTCATCCATAGTCTTAATTATATAATTTTCTTCATTTTTTACCAATATAATATCAATATCATTTGTGGCAAATTCTACTATAACTTGTCTGCAAATACCACATGGATAGGTATTAGTTGACATATCTCCAACTATAGCAATAGCCTTGATTTTTTTATGCCCCTCAGATACAGCTTTGAAAATTGCTGTTCTTTCGGCACAATTAGTAGCTCCATAGGAAGCATTCTCAATATTGCATCCAGTATATATTGACCCATCTTCAGTAACAACTGCTGCGCCTACCTTGAATTTCGAATATGGCACATATGCATTTGCTCTAGCATCTATTGCTATTCTAGCTAACTTTTTATAATCCATTAGTACACTCCTATTCAAATAATTTGACAGTTATTCTTCACATATACACGAAAAATCACGTATACCAATTATATCACTAAATATTAGTATTTCAATAATATTATAATTATATTTCGGATATTAGTCATTAGACATAAAAAAATTAATTATCCTAAAATTTTAAATAGTAGCAATGTTAATAAAGTCCCAAAAACACCACCAAAAACCACTTCCAAGATAGAATGAATTTCTGAATCAACCCTACTTTGTGCAACAATTACAGCTAGCAAGTATGATAACACCATAATTAAAGGTTCATTCGTTAATAATGTTATGGCTGTAGCTACTGAAAAAGCTATGGTACTGTGACCGCTAGGCATTCCTCCTCTGAGTGGTGTTCCTTCTCCATAAATTGCCTTAACTATTACTGTAGCAATGCAAATTATAACCAGCATAAAAAAGATCATGTCAGGGTCAGATTTTTTAAGTTTTAACATAACTGTCATGTTAAAAGGAGTTATTCTATCCCAAAATATCACATAACCAACTAAGACTGAATTTATAGCGGTTACTAGTACTGCGCCAGCAGCGACATTTTTAGCAATTTTGGCTAGTGGATGATAAAAATTTGTTGTAGCATCTATGGCACATTCTACTGCCGTATTTATCATTTCAGCAACTATGACCATTGTTATAGTCATGGTAATAATTAAAAGTTCAATCTTTGACAAATCATAAAAAAAAGTGGCAGTAAGCACTACTATTGTAGTTAACATATGTATCTTCATATTTCTTTGCGTGCGAATGGAATATATGATTCCTTCAATAGCATAATTAAAACTATCAACTAATTTCTTAACCTTCATCCTTAACCACCTTTAAAAATATTCTCATGCAGTAAGACACATGAAACTAACCATAAGTGTATCCTACCTAGATATTTTAAAATTGTTCAATATTTCTTCTTCTCTTTTTCTCATAATATCTTTTGGGTCTTCCTCCATGTGGTCATAACCTAACAGATGTAAAATTGAATGCACTGTAAGATACGCACATTCGCGAGTAAATGAATGACGGAACTCTTCACTTTGCTGCTTCGCCTTTTCCAGGGATAATGCAACATCCCCAATTACTAGCCTTTCATCATATAAATCACTTTGGTCAAATTCATAATTTACATACACATCTTTAAACACCTTATTTTCTGGATAATGTAACATAGGGAAAGATAGCACATCTGTAATTTTATCTATTCCCCTATGCTCTAGGTTTATTTTTCTGATTTCTTCGTTGTCAATAAAGATAACACTTACCTCATTATCTATAAAAAGTTTTTCTTCTTTAAGCGTATACTCAATGACATTTTTTATAACAGTTTCAAGTTCACTCGAAACTTCAATCTTATTTTGCCTATTATCAATAAAAATCATACTTATTTTTACTCCTTTATTCTAGCCTCATTTTTTTATCTTCATGTTCCTTATCTTTTTGCCATTTGTCCATTGGATACTCTATTCTCTCATGGTATATTCCAGAAAGCGCTTTTAAAAATGCCTTTCTTATCTTTTCTAAATCTTTTAAAGTTAAATCGCAATTATTTAGTTGTCCATCATTAAGTCTGCTTTTTATTAGCTTATTAACCATTTCCTCAACTTTACCTTTCGTAGGATTTGGAATTGATCTTACAGCTGCTTCCACTATATCTGACAACATTATAATTGCCGCTTCCTTGCTTTCAGGACTCGGTCCCTGGTATCTAAAATCTTCTTCTTTAACTTCATCTGGATTGTCACTAGAATTTTTCATAGTTATATAAAAATAATTAACTAAAGTCGTCCCATGATGCTGCCTAATGATATCTTGAATTACTTTAGGTATTTTAAATTCTTTTGCAAGCTCTAACCCATCCTTTACATGAGAGATAATTATAAGTGTACTTAAATTTGCAGTTATTCTCTCATGTGGATTATCATTTCCTAATTGATTTTCTTTGAAAAAATATGGTCTCTTTATCTTCCCAATATCATGATAATATGCAGCAGCCCTTGCAAGAACAGGATTCGCTCCAACAGCTTCTGCTGCAACCTCTGACAAGTTAGCTACAAGCACAGAATGATGATAACTTCCTGGAGCCTCCAAAAGTAGCCGCTTTAGTAGTGGGTGATTAGGGTTTGATAGTTCCAAAAGTTTCACTGTAGTCACTATATCAAAAAAGCTTTCAAAAAACGGCAAAAATCCTATAGTAAGTACTCCAGATATAAGACTTGCGAGATACACTAGTCCTGCCTTTTTTAAAACATCAATTATACTATTGCTTAGCAAAAATCCCATAGATAGATACACCATAAGGTTTATTATTGCAATATATATAGCTGAATATAATATATCGTTTCTTTGTTGCATTTTCTTTAATATCATAACCCCAACAATAGAATTTAGCACAGCTAATATTGTTATTTCAAAATTAAAATTAACTGCAACACTAATTAGAATGCAATTAAGAATATTTAGAGCTATTGATACTTCATCATCAATTAAAATGGTCATAAGCATTGGCACGCAGGCTAATGGAATTACAAACAAAGAAATTATACCTAATGTTCTAGCCAGTAGTATAGCTATGATGCTAAGAAGATTAATCATAACTAATTTTTTTGTATCATTAAAAATTGCCGTATGATACTTATATAAATAAAACCATTGAAGTAATATTACTAGACATACAAGCGCTGCTACACTTGTATATAATGACCATTCAAAATTACTAGTATTATCTAGAAGCCCTAAGGATTCTAAAAGTGCCTTTTGCTCAGAGGTTATTGGTTCCCCCTCTTTTACAATGATCTGTTCCTTCTTAATCATAACAGGTTTAACACTTTTCCTTGCTTCTTCTATTAACACATCTGTACTTTTTTTATCATAAATTGAATTAGGACGAACCTCTACATTTGCGATAGACATCCCTATTGTTCTTATTTCCTTAGGAAAATTTGAGTTATTAATAAGTGTAGCAATAATCCCCTTTGCCAATATAATTTCCTCGGGTTTATTTTCATTTATTGTGGTTATATCATAAAGGGTTGTTATCGTATCTTTAAGAAATATTTCTAATTCCTTGGCTTTTTTAATTTCTAAATTTACTAAAGTCTGATAATTCTCATCGGTAAAATTAGGAATTGGGTTGCTCTTTTTGAGTGAATCTATTTTTTCCTCTTCCGATAATGTTTTTTTAGATGCGTCTACGCTATTATTCTCGGGTGATTTACTAGTGTTTAACTGGGACACTGCTGAAAATAATTTACCGATATTTTCTATAGCCTTGTCATTTACTGAAACTTTAATTGTTTTTTTTCCTACGCTCTCTACAGCTTTTGTTCTATTGATTTCTGTGGCTCCTTCATTTTCAACTTCCCTAGGAGCTTTTATATCTACTTTTGCAATACTTCCCACATTTATTGTATACTTTTTTGGAACTAAAGCTGTTACTAAAATTGAATACATTATAATCGCCGTAACTATAAAAATCAAATATGATTTTGCTTTATTAAGCTTCATAAGTTCCCTTATATTTTTCATATCCCATCCCCACCTTTTCTTCTCGAGTAAACTATAAAAACATATTTTCTTTCTTAATGTTTAATGTTTTTTGAGATGCACTATTTTTTTTCGGGTATACTCACTTTTTCGGGTGTTATTTCTCCTTCTGAAGCAATATTTTCTTCAGCAACTACCACCACTCTTATTAGATACTTATCTTTCTCCTTTTTTACATCTTTAATTTTATCTATTATTTTTACACTTTTGTCTAAATTTTTTAAAATATTAGAATACATCCCCTCTACTACCTTACCCTCATCCGCAGGTATATTTTTTTCTTCAATTTCATAGTAGATTTCTTTTTTTATAAACTTACTGTTATTTTCTATTTTATCATAATTACTATATGGAATTATGTTATTTTTTAGATAAATTTTTTTATTTGCAAATTTAATATATAAATTGCTTATACTGTTTCCTGTTTTAACCTTTGATATATTGTTTAATGGCACTTCTTTAATCTCCTCGTAAAAAGTTTTTGCTATAACTTCCCCCTTCGCATGTACAGGATAAACATTTTCCTCCTTGCCCTGCTCTCCTTTAACTAACAGCTCCCCCTTTTGTATCATTTTCCCGGCTTCTACAACGGCTGTACCTTCCGTAGTGTATACTCTAACTACCATACCATGTTTGCTTGCTACTAAATTACAGGGTGTTTGGTTACTAATTATAATAGGCGGTGATTGTCTTTCTATTACATCAACCTTTAGCTTAACACCGTCAATCCTTGCTTTTACCCACATTATTTCATCATTACTTCTTGTGATTTTATTTTCAATATCATAAACATCTATATTTTTCTTTTTAAGTCCTGGTCTTATCCCAAAACCTTTAATTTGTTGACGCAATTCATATGGGCTTATATAATTTTCCGTATTGATTTCTATATTCCATACAAATGTAGATAAATAATATATTACGCTCCCAAACAAGATTACTCCGAGTAGAAGTGCAGATCGACTTCTTAACTTTATTAAAAAAAATGCTGCTCCGCTCCTTACTATAATTTTAACTCTAGTGTCTGTTCGTTTTGCCACTTTACTAATCTCTCCATAGTCGCTTAATCTCACTTCTAAAACTACAGTTGTTATATTTATTTTTTTTATGTTCTTAACTTGAATACCATTTCTCCACAATAAATTTATAAACTTTTCTGGCATTAATGATTGTATTTCCATTGTGATATTACCTTTTTTATATTTTTTAAAATTATTCATGACTTTCATACACAACCGACTTAAAGTTGCCACTCAAAGTTATTGTGTTTCCCCCTATAAATAGTATTTTAAAATTTTTACCGTATATCGAAATCGGACCCACATTGGAATTTATTTTTATTTCTTCTTCTTCAAAGATTACTACACCCTTATGGTTTTCTATATTTATTTCACTGTTAGCTAAAATAGTTATTTTCGGTAAATCTAACAGGATATCTCTTGGCAATTCTAACTTACTTGCTATAATTTCTTTCGTTTTATAAAATTTATTATCCATACACTCACCTCATAAAATACTTCATATTAAATTTATGAAAAAAAAGTCTAACAAATTACAGTTTTTAAATTTTATAATTTTTTTCAATAAAAAAAAGACTCAGCAATCGCTGAGTCTTTCATTTATTCAAATACTATTTTACTATTTTACTATTTCACTAATAAGCTTACCATCTGCATTACTTATAACTTTAAGCAATAAGGCAAACATAATTTTTTCAATGTATTTTATGCCATTATCCACCAATTACACAACTGCCTTTTTGAATAGCTCTATAATTTCTAATCTAGTTAACTGCTGAGGAAGGCACTCTAACATTGCCTGTTTCCATTTTAAAAATTTTATTTAAATTTTCTCTTTCTTGCAGCTTCTGATTTCAACTTTTTCTTAACGCTTGGTTTTTCATAGTGTTCTCTTTTTCTTACTTCTCCGAGCACTCCACTTCTTGCGCACTTCTTCTTAAACCTTCTTAAAGCATTCTCAATTGTCTCGTCTGCTCCAACCTTAATTTCTGACATCATTATCCCTCCCTCCGCTAGCTCAATTCAATTTAAAAGCAGCTAATGCGGGGCCTAAATAGCACATTTTTTATTATACAACACACTTTTACATTATGTCAACATTTTCATTGCTGTTTTGTTATATATAAAATACTTTTAAAAATTCAACATTTTGTAAAGTAAATTAGAATACCGCCTCATTATTTGTTTGAATAAACCTTATATGCTAACCAGGTGGCCACTTAAGCATTCTTCCACCCAACAGATGAAAATGTATATGTTGAACGGTTTGTCCCCCTTGTTCTCCACAATTAGTTATAATTCTATATCCACTATCAGCAATTCCTAGAATTTTTACAATTTTCTTTGCGACAATAAATATATGACCTATTATTTCTGATTCCTCTTGTTTTAAGCAATTTAAGTCAGCAATATGCTGCTTTGGAATAATTATAACATGTACTGGTGCCTCAGGGCTTATGTCCTTAAATCCTATAATTTTTTCATCCTCATAAACCATTTCACAAGGGATTTGCTTTTTTACTATTTTACAAAAAATACAATCTTCCTCTTCCACATAATCACCTCCTTGCATAACCTGAGCTTTCACGGAAACTCCTTAGCTCCTGTGATTACTCATTTTTAGTATCATTAATTTTTGTTGATTCCCCCACTTTTTTTGCATAAAACACTTGACAAGCCTGTAAAATTTTGCGGTCCTCCTCTTAAAGACATGTTTTAATAGGAGGATTATTTTATGCTTAAAAATTGGAGCTCTCATGCTGATTATCAGCAATTTATTATTTTAAATCTCTCATGTTTCTACAAAGCTTTTCCTAAAAAAATTATAGAACTTGAACCTTCTATCTCTAAGTTGTATTGCTTAGACTTAGATATTCTTAGAGAGATATTAAAACCTTATTATTCTAATATTGGTAGACCTGCAACTCTTCAACCTGAGATATTTCGTTCATTTTCTTTAATGCTTTTTCAAAAGGAAACAAGCATTACCAACTGGGTTAAAAAGATTCATGCCTGTGAGTTACTTGCAACCTGTATAGGCTGCACTAAAAATAATGTCCCATCACTTGGTGCTCATTATGATTTTATCTCTAGATTATGGCTTTCAAATCTGTCTACCGACAGGGTAAACCTAAAAAAAATATATTCGTATAAGAAGAAACCCTCTAAAATTAAGGCACCCGGGAAAAATAAAAAGCTTCCTAATAAAAAAACTGGTGTTGTTAAGAGAATTTCAGATTTTTTTGAAGCTGGTCGCTCATTTTCCCTAAGAGCCGAAAGGCTGCTTCAAAAAATATTCTCATTAGTTGCTGTAGAACCCTCTTTTAATCTTAACTTAATAGAAAAAGATAACCTTACAGTTGGCGGCGATGGTACTTGTGTTCACTGTAAGTCTTCTTACTATGGTTCTAAAGTTTGTGACTGCCGTGAAAATGGAATTTACGATTGCAAATGCCCTCGTAGACTTTCTGACATAAATGCTAATTGGGGTTGGGACAGCCATGAAAATCGTTGGTTTTATGGCTACACTCTCTATGCTTTATCTGTCTATAATAAAAAATATAAGATAGATCTACCTATTTATCTACGATTTGTAGAGGCAAGCAGACACGACAGTGTCACTGGAATAGTAGCATTAGCTGAATTTAGAGAACTGTTACCGCAGTTCACTATATCAAATTATGTTCTTGACTCAGCTAATGATAACTACCCTACATATGAATTATGTTCTAAATGGAACATTAATCCCTTTATTGATCTGAACTCCAAAAACAAAGGAAATTCAAAATATCCAGTTACTCTAGATATTAATGAAAAAGGATTTCCTATCTGTATTGGTGGCCATGAAATGGTCTATAACGGTTATGAAAAAAGTCGTTCACGCCTTAAATGGCGTTGCCCTTTAGTTTTAAAAAAGGTTGCTAGTTGCTCTTGCTGTGAACAGTGCTCACCTTCACCTTATGGGCGAGTAATCTACACTAAACCATCATGGGATTTGCGGTTGTTTACTCCTGTGCCTCGCGGCTCAAAACAATGGAAAACTATTTATAAAACTAGAACCTGCTCAGAACGTATAAACAATCGTATTCTAAATGATTATAAAATTCATACTTTACGAATACATGGTAAAAAACGTTATTCATTTATGACTATGATTGCTGGAATTAATATTCATCTAGATGCAAGACTTAAAGTTTCAGGTTTTAGTATTTTAAATTTATTAGAGTAGCTGTTTGACAATTAAGTACTTTTTTCTGAAAATTCCTGCATCGTGTAGGCTTGTTTGCTATACCTATTTTTATTCCTAACTGCTCTCTGAACATAAAATTTATAGCACTATAATGACTCTATACATAATTAAGTTTTACATATTAGTTTCCGTGACTACTCAACCTTAGTTATATTATAGTATTCAACATAATTTTTTTTTCTCCTGCTACATATATTTATTGCTCAAAATTTTTATAATTCTTGCACTTCCTATCATTGCTTCTGATTCATACTAATTTACCGTACATCCTAAGGTAGCGATTGCAACTTTCATTACACCTTCCCTCCCAAGTCTCCCAGTTCATACATTATAAGGCTTAAACATGTAAAGCCTGCAGTCTCAGTTCTAAGTATTCTCGGTCCCAAAGTAACGATCCTTGCTCCTATTTCTTTAAGTTTTAATATTTCACTTTCTTCAAATCCACCCTCTGGCCCTATTACAATAGCAACTTTATTAATATGTATTTTCTCTATATTTTCTACTAATTTTTTTATACCATAACCTTCTTCATTTTCATAGGGAACCACTACTAAATCCATGTACTTTAGTTCTTGTAATAAGTTGTCAAACTTTATAGGAACATTTATTTGAGGCACCAGACTTCTCTTGCACTGCTTGCAGGCTTCTAGTGCTATCCTATTCCATCTATCCACCTTTTTAAACTCCTTAAGATCAGTTTTAACTACTACTCTCTCTGTAATTATAGGTGTTATTGCTTTAACCCCAAGTTCCGTATTTTTTTGAACTATTAAATCCATTTTTGTTGATTTAGGCATACCTTGAAATAAGTGTACTTCAATAGGACTTTCATTATTTATAGAATTTTCTTCTAATAAATTTACATTTACTGCCTTTTTATCTATAAAGGTTATTTCACCTACATATTCTTTACCTTCACAGTTATTAACACTTACCTTATCCCCGATTTGAAGCCTTAATACCTTATATATATGTTTTACATCCTCACCATCAATAACAGCATTGTTTCCATCTATACTATCTTTTGATACAAAAAATTTATGCATTATTTATTCTCCTTAAGCCTTGGTACATTCAAATAAATATACTGGTCTATTTTCATGCACCTTATTTTGCTATAACTTTGCAACTATGCAAGCCCATTCACCCTCTATATTTATCTCTTCAATTTTAAAGCCACACTCAGTTAACTTATTTATTACATCATCTTTTTTACTTAAAATTATCCCCGAAGATATAAAATATCCACCTTCTACTATAAACGCCTTAACTTGCTGCGTCAAAAATATAATTATATCAGCCATTATATTAGCTATAACTATATTCGCTTTTCCTTTAACAACTTCCATTAAGTCTCCGTATAATATTTCAATGTTACCTATATCATTGTAGCTAACATTTTGTTTTGCAGAGTCTACTGCTACTGGATCCAAATCAACTCCTATGACTTTCTTAGCCCCAAGCTTAGCTGCAGCAATAGCTAATATCCCAGAACCTGTTCCTATATCAAAAACTGTTGAATTAGCGTCCACGTGCCTCTCAAGTGCCTTTATACACATTCTAGTAGTCTCATGAGATCCAGTTCCAAAAGCCATACCTGGATCTAGTTCCACAATTATTTCATCAGTATTTTTATTGTATTCTTCCCATATAGGCTTTATAACTATCTTTTCCCCTACCTTTATTGGTTTATAATACTTTTTCCAGTTATTTTCCCAGTCTTCTTCATTTACTTTATCTGCCGTTACAGATCCAGCACCTTTGTCTAACCCACACTTTGGCAAATTATTTACCCCTGCTTTAATATCTTCTAAGTGCTTTTCAAATTTTTCATCCTTTTTATAGTATCCCTTAATTACAACCCCACTCTTTGTATCTATAATAGTTTCATCAAAATAGTCCCAATCTGTAGTATGATCCCGTCTAAAAATCAAATCTAAAGGATCTAAAATAGAGACCCCTTCGACTCCCGTATTGTATAGCATTGCAGATACAGCTTCAACAGCCTCACTACTTGTTATTATAGTTACTTCAATCCAATCTTTATTCATTATTAATCTCCTTATTTATAATAAAAAACTCCGTTTTACAAAACGGAGTTTTTATTATTATTTGCCAAATATTTTATCTACAATAGACTTTTTATTTTCTTCAAAAAAATCTACATTCTCGCCACTAGCCTCCATAAATAGTTTTAAAGCTTCCTTTTGCTTATCATTCATCGCTTTTGGAATATCAACAATAACCTTTACGTATTGATCTCCTCTTCCATGTCCGTTTACTCTAGGTATTCCCTTACCCTTAAGTCTAAATACAGTCCCAGATTGTGTTCCTCCTGGAACCTTGTATTTAACGTCTCCATCAACGGTTGGCACTTTAATCTCAGTTCCCATAGCTGCATACCCAAAGCTTATATGAGATTCTATATGAATATCAGTTCCATTCCTCTTAAAACTTTTATGAGGAGCTACTCTAATATTTATATACAAATCTCCTGATGGGCCACCTTTTTCACCCTGTTCCCCTTGACCTCTTAGAGGCATAACATTTCCAGTATCAACTCCACCTGGAACATCAATTTTAATTTTTTTGTTTTTTCTCTGTTTCCCAGAACCATGACAAGTTTTACATGGCTCAGAAATCATTTGACCCTTGCCACCACACTTATCACAAGTGCTCATGCTAGCAAAACTTCCAAAGGCAGTGTTTCTCTGTACTTTTATCTGCCCAGCTCCCCCACATTTATCACATGTTTTAGGCGAAGTACCGGCTTTAGCACCACTACCACTGCAATCCCCACATTTTTCATTTCTTGTAATGGATATCTCTTTTTCTACCCCAAAAACGGCCTCTTCAAAATGCAGGTTTAGATTATATTCTAAATCTGCACCTTTTTTAGGTCCATTCTGATTTCTTGAAGAGAATCCTCCACCTCCAAATATGTCGCCAAATATATCTCCAAAACCACCAAATCCTGAAAAATCAGAGCTACCTTCAAAGCCTGCTCCATTTGCATCAGCTGTACCATATTGATCATATCTTGATCTTTTCTCTGAATCAGATAAAACTTGGTACGCTTCATTCATTTCTTTGAATTTGTCTTCCGCCGCTTTATTATCTGGATTTCTATCTGGATGATACTTTAATGCACCCTTTTTAAAAGCTTTCTTAACTTCTTCCTCACTGGCACCTCTTTCTATGCCAAGAGTTTCATAATAATCTTTTTTTGACATCTAGCTTTTCACCACCTAAAATATATATACTTCTATATTATAAACTAATCTCTAATATAAAGTAATCCTTAAAATAATTTAACCATCACTATTATATAGTTTTTCTATGCATATTGCTAATATTTCTTTACATAACTCATCTCCTGCGGAGCTGTGTACATTAAATCATATCCTGCGGAGCTGCATATCAATGACTTCATAGGGATATTTTTACTCCCACTTAAGTTTTATTCTTGTTAAGGTATTTAACTCCCACTTATATAAGTGGGAGTCTTTCCTCCTGAAATGTCATTAAAATAAGGGAAGGGTAGTTACCCATCCCTTATTTTAAATTGATTTTACTAATTATTTATCTTCTTTTTTTTCATCTTCTTCTACTTTAAAGTCAGCATCCACTACATTGTCATCTTTATGAGCATTTCCATCTGCGTTAGTTTCGCCTGGGTTTGCTCCTTGCTCTTTTTCTGCTTCTGCTTGATATATTTTTGTAGTTACTGCATAGAAAGCCTCAGTTAATTCTTCAGTAGATTTCTTTATAGCTTCTATATCTTCTCCGTCTTTAACTTTTTTAAGAGCTTCTAATTTAGCATCAATATCTTTTTTATCATCTTCTGTTACTTTTTCTCCAAGCTCAGTCAAGCTTTTTTCAGTTTGGTATACTAACTGTTCTGCATTGTTCTTAACTTCAATTTCTTCTTTTCTAGTTTTGTCTTCTTCTGCAAATTTTTCTGCTTCTTTTACTGCTTTATCAATTTCATCATCACTTAAATTAGTTGATGCTGTAATTGTTATCTTAGCTTCTTTTCCTGTTCCTTTATCTTTAGCTGATACATTGACTATACCGTTAGCATCTATATCAAAAGTAACCTCTATTTGTGGAATTCCTCTTGGTGCTGCAGCAATTCCCGAAAGAGTAACTCTTCCTAAAGTCTTGTTACCTGCAGCCATTTGTCTCTCACCTTGAACAATGTTAATTTCAACTGATGTTTGACCATCTGCAGCTGTTGAGAATACTTGACTCTTTTTAGCTGGGATTGTAGTATTTCTTTCAATTAAAGGAGTAGCTATTCCACCTAGAGTTTCAATTCCTAGTGTTAATGGAGTTACGTCAAGAAGTAAAACATCTTTAACTTCCCCACTTAATACTCCTGCTTGAACTGCTGCACCGAGTGCTACACATTCATCTGGATTTACTCCCTTTGAAGGATCTTTTCCAGTAAAGTTTTTAACTGCTTCTTGAACTGCTGGTGTTCTTGTTGAACCACCTACAAGTACAATTTTATCTATTTCATTAAGTGATAACCCTGCATCTGCAAGTGCTTTTTTCATTGGTTCTATTGTAGCATTTACTAAATCGTGAGTTAACTCATTAAACTTAGCTCTTGTTAAATTTATATCTATATGCTTTGGACCTGTTGCATCTGCAGTAATAAATGGTAGATTAACATTTGTTTGCATTGATGATGATAATTCAATTTTAGCTTTTTCAGCAGCTTCTTTTAATCTTTGAAGTGCCATTTTATCATTTCTTAAATCTATTCCATTATCCGCTTTAAAAGTGTCGGCTATGTGATTCATAACCTTTTCGTCAAAGTCATCTCCACCAAGTTTAGTGTTACCATTAGTTGATTTTACTTCGAATAAACCATCACCAAGTTCTAATATAGATACATCAAATGTACCGCCACCTAAATCATATACTAATATTTTTTGGTTAACATCCATTTTATCTAAACCATAAGCTAGAGCTGCCGCTGTTGGCTCATTTATTATTCTTTTAACTTCAAGTCCAGCTATTTTTCCTGCGTCTTTTGTTGCTTGTCTTTGGCTATCATTGAAATAAGCAGGTACAGTTATTACAGCTTCTGTAACTGTTTCTCCTAAATAAGCCTCAGCATCAGCTTTTATTTTTTGTAAAATATACGCCGAAATTTCTTGTGGTGTATGGTATTTTCCATCAATATCTACTTTATGATTGGAACCCATTTCTCTTTTAATTGACATTATTGTTTTGTCTGGGTTTGTAATTGCTTGCCTCTTTGCTACTTGACCTACTAATCTTTCTCCATTAGCTTGGAATGAAACTACAGATGGTGTAGTTCTTGCACCCTCTGAATTAGAAATTACTACGGGTTCTCCACCCTCCATAACTGCTACACATGAGTTTGTTGTACCTAAATCTATTCCTATAATTTTTCCCATTATTATTTCCTCCTCATATTCCTTTTAGACCATAACAATTATAATTGTTATAATTCTTATATTTTATTATAATATTTTTTTATAATATTTTTTTTATAATACAAATCTTTAATTTGCAACTTTAACCATACTATGCCTTAATACCTTGTTATCTTTTTTATAACCTTTTTGGAATACTTCTACTATTTCATTAGTTCCATATTGTTCATCTTCAACATGCATTACTGCATTATGAAGATTTGGGTCAAATTCACCTTCTGAGACTAATTCTTCTACCCCTAATTTAGTAAAGGCATCATTAAATTGTCTTACCGTCATCTCCACACCGACTCTTAGATCTTCCCCAGTTCCTTCAACAGAAAGTGCTCTTTCTAAGTTATCAAGTACTGGCAAAACCTCTTTTAAAACATCGGCGCAAGCATCTGTGTATATACCATGTTTCTCTTTTACTGTTCTTTTTCTAAAGTTCTCATATTCAGCAGATGTCCTTAAATATTTGTCTTTAAAATCATCTAGCTCACTCTGTAATTTAATGTTTTCTTCTTCTAATTTTTTCTTATTTTTTTTCATATCTTTTTCACTTTCTAAAAGTTCTTCAACTTCTTCTACTATTTCAGCTTCTTCTGCAGTTTCCTCTATAGAACCCTCTGTCTCTTCCATAGTGCTTTGACTTTCGCCAGCTTCATCAACTGAGCTTGAAGCCCCATTATTAGGTATTGATGTGTTTTCTTCTTTTAAATCTTCTTTTAAAATTTCCTGATTATTTGTATTCACTAAATCATCCCTCCATTTCTGGCTCAAAGTAAATCTTTTAATTTTAAAATTTATCTATGATCATCATAAATTTGAGCTATATTATCATTTAATTCTTTAACTATCCCAGTTAGTACAGATATAACTTTTCCATAAGGTATTCTTGTTGGTCCTATAACGCCAATAGATCCGAGCGGTATTCCGGACGCGCTATAAACAGCTGTTATAATGCTGCATTCGCGAGCACATTCAACAAAATTTTCTCCACCAATTTTAATTGTAATATTACCTGTAATGTCCCCTACTCCTAGTAAACTATTTATACTCTCTTTATTGTCTACTAAAACTAAGAACTCACGAGCTTTAGTAATATTGTTATATTCTGGGTAGTTAAATATATTTGCAGCACCCTGAATATATACTTCTGAAGTCTCAACACCAGACAAACTATCATATAGAGCTGGAATAATTCCATCAAAAATTTCTTGATAAAATGCTAAATCTCTTTTTAAATTATTAATAACTTCTAAATTTATTTGCTCAATTGTAAGCTTTCTCAATCTAAAATTAAGCATATTGTTAAGTTTTGCAATGCTATCACTACCAATAGGTTTTCTAATCTTAATAACATTATTTTTGATGATACCACTGTCTGTAATAATTACAAACAAAATACTCTCAGCATCTAGATTCATTAGCTGAATATATTTTATACAGCTCTTTTGAACAGATGGTGCCTTAACTATAGATGTAAGATTTGTAAGAAGAGAAAGCATTTGTGTTGCTTGCTTAACGATTTTATCAACCTCATATAAAGCAGCATTAATAAGGTGATTTTTGATCATATATTCTTCCTCATTGGATAATTTTGTAAGTTCCATAAGTCTATCAACATATAATCTATAACCCTTATCTGATGGTTTTCTACCAGATGATGTATGCAACTGTTCTATATATCCCAGCTCTTCGAGGTCTGACATTTCATTTCTTATAGTAGCTGGACTAATACCTAAATCGTACTTTTTAGCTATGGTTCTGGATCCAACAGGCTCACCATTATTTATATAATCTGTAATTATAGCCTGAAGTATTTTAATTTTTCTTTCATCCATTTCCATAATATCACCTCTTTTATTAGCACTCACTACAGTTGAGTGCTAACGAGTATGTATTAAAAATATCATTTGCTAATGTATTTGTCAATAACCTTAATTTTTTAATTTAGCCACTATATGTTGATTATATCGATTTAAATTAAGTATACTACGCTTTCCTTTGATTTTCGTGGTGCTATAATATTAATATCTTTAGACAAAAATTTATGGCAATGCATTTATAGAAGAAATTCTGCCATAATCACATTCGATATTTCAATACCTTCATAAGTTAAAAAAATATTGTTATCATTTTCCTCCATGAATCCATTACTTACATATTTATTTATTACTTCCCTATAAACACTATCTATATCTTTGTCAAATCTTTTCCTAAATTCACTTTTGCTTATGCCTACATTCTTTCTAAGACCCATAAACATAAACTCTTCCATATCATCTTTAAATGAATTCTTTATTTTTTCCACTATTGCACAACAATCAACATTTATTTTCTTAATATATTTTTCTATATTTTCTTCATTTCTATACCTAAACCCATCCCTATATGAATGAGAGGAAGCGCCGCATCCTATATATTCGCCCATTTCCCAATATACTAAATTGTGTCTACATGACTTATTGATTTTTGCAAAATTTGAAATTTCATATTGTATATACCCTTTTCCTCTTAAATATTCTATTGTCTGTGCGTACATAGTTCGTTCTATTTCCTCATCCGGAAGCTTTAATGTGCCTTCTTCAAGCCCTTTATAAAAAGCCGTTCCCTCTTCCACTATTAGACTATAGCAAGATAAGTGTTCTGGATTAAGGTTAGTTACATTCTCTAAAGTCTCTATCCACTGCTTAAGCGTTTGAGACGGAAGTCCAAACATTAAATCTACATTGATATTATCAAAACCTAGATTTCTAGCCATTTGAAAGCTTTGTTTAAAATCTTCAATAGTATGGATTCTACCCAGCTTTTTAAGCAAAGAATCTTGAAAGGCTTGAAGTCCAATGCTGATCCTATTTACTCCTATTTTTTTTAAAAAGTTTAATATTTCCCCTGTAAATGTTCCGGGGTTTCCTTCCACTGTAAACTCTAAATCGTCACACATATCCAATCTATCAATACTTTTCCCTATCATTTCCCAGCCCGCTAAAGATAAATAGGTGGGAGTTCCCCCACCTATAAATATAGTTTTTATTTTTTTATCTCTTATACTATTTATTTCTTTTGCTAGAGCTGCGGCATAATCAAGCATACACTCCTCTTTACCAGCAAATGACGGAAAATCACAATATAAACACTTCTGCTTGCAAAAAGGAATATGTATATACAACGCAACATTCTTCATAGTTTAAGCCTCACTTTATTCCTAATCTACTTTAAGTATAGCCATAAATGCTTCTTGTGGAACTTCTACACTTCCCACTTGTCTCATTCTCTTTTTACCTTCTTTTTGTTTCGATAATAATTTTTTCTTTCTTGAGATATCTCCACCATAACATTTAGCTAAAACATCTTTTCTAAGTGCCTTTACAGTTTCTCTTGCTATTATCTTTGAGTTTATAGATGCTTGTATTGGTATCTCAAACATTTGTCTTGGTATAAGCTCTTTTAGTTTTTCAGCCATAATTCTTCCTCTATGGTAAGCTCTTTCCTCCGGAACAATCATAGACAGCGCATCTACTTTATCTCCTTTAAGTAAAATATCTAGTTTTACGAGCTGAGTCGTGGTATAACCCTTAAATTCATAATCAAAAGATGCATATCCTTTTGTTCTTGATTTTAAGGCATCGAAAAAGTCGTATACTATTTCATTAAGAGGCATGTCATAATTGAGCACTACTCTAGTGGTTTCTATATATTTCATATCAATATATACGCCTCTTTTTTCTTGACACAACTCCATAACTGATCCTAAATATTCTGATGGTGTTATGATAGACGCTTTAACTACTGGCTCTTCCATATAACTAATTTCCGTTGGTTCTGGAAGATTTGTAGGATTTGTTATTTCTATTAATTCTCCATTAGTTTTCATTACTTTATATATAACTGATGGGGCTGTCGTAATGATTTCTATATTAAATTCTCTTTCTATTCTTTCTTGTATTATCTCCATATGAAGAAGGCCTAAGAATCCACATCTAAATCCAAATCCTAAAGCGATAGATGTCTCGGGTTCAAATCCTAGCGCTGCATCATTTAACTGGAGCCTTTCTAGTGCCTCTTTTAATTCTCCATATCTAGCACCATCTACCGGATAAATACCACTAAACACCATAGGCACTGCTGGTTTATATCCCTTAAGCGGCTTAGACGCTGGTCTAGACGCTTCTGTTATTGTATCCCCAACTCGTGCATCCCTAACATTTTTTATAGATGCTGTTATATATCCAACATCCCCAGCACTTAGCTGCGGTACGGTCAGATAATTTGGAACAAATACTCCAACTTCTACTACATCGTATATTTTATTAGTATTCATCAGTTTAATCTTTGTTCCTGCTTTAACAATTCCATCTTTGATTCTTACATAACATACAACACCTTTATAACTATCATATGAAGAATCAAAAATTAAAGCTTTGAGTGGTGCTTCTTCATCTCCACTAGGAGGTGAAATCTTTTTTACTACAGCTTCTAGAACATCCTCTACATTAAGCCCAGTTTTCGCAGAGATTAGAGGAGCATCCTGAGCTTCAATACCTATTACGTCCTCAATTTCCTGAATTATCTCGCTTGGCCTTGCACTAGGAAGATCTATTTTGTTAATAACTGGTGCAATATCTAGGTTGTTGTCCAGAGCAAGATAGCAATTTGCTAAAGTCTGAGCTTGAATCCCTTGTGATGCATCTACTACAAGCACTGCACCTTCACAAGCAGCTAAGCTCCTTGAAACCTCATAGTTAAAATCTACATGTCCCGGAGTATCTATAAGATTGAATATGTATTCTTCTCCATTCTCCCTTTTGTAAACGAGCCTTGCTGGTTGAGATTTAATAGTAATACCTCTTTCTCTTTCGAGGTCCATATTATCAAGTACTTGTTCTTCCATTTCCCTTTTAGTTAAAGTGCCTGTCTTTTCTAATAATCTATCTGCAAGAGTAGACTTGCCGTGATCAATATGTGCAACTATCGAAAAGTTTCTTATGTATTTTTGTCTATTACTCGGCATTAATTTGTACCCCCGTTATTCTATATGAATCAAATCATTTGCTTTAGCTTAACATAAACATACTTATCCTAAAGCATATTAGTTTTATAAATTAAATTATATCATAAATATCTCTAGTTTTGTAAGCGTATTATGATTCTACATTATACTTTATTTCGCTTAATATATGTATTTTTATATTATTTTGAAAAAATACCATTGTATGTACTAATGCATTTTTTTTTCATGTTATCAAATATTTTATTATTCACATAAAAACCATAGTCCTTAGTCTCTATTCTAAAATCGACAGGTTTTAATTTAAAGCCTATTGTAAATTTCGACTTATTTCTCACAAGTTCTGTCTTATTAATATTAACTTTGATGAATCCATAAGTTAAAACAGAAAAAGAAATAAAAATCACAAGAAAATATTTAATTCTACCCTTTTTAAGCATAAAAAGTGCCTCCTTACAATTGCCCTAAATAGATAATAATTATTAATTATTATCTTCTCCTTAGTAAGGATGCACTTTTTAAAATAAATTATTCATTTTTTCCCATTTAATTGTTCTGCCATTATTCTTGATAAATACTTACCAGTATTTTTCACCTCTTGGACAGTATTACTCTCGGCACCTACTTCAATTAGCATAGCATTATCACTTCTATCTTGATTATAAAACCTAATTCCACGATGATAAGCATGAATTTCATTGCCTCTTATAAGATTTGGGTATAATTTATTTGATATTCCTATCATGGAATTTATTAATTTCTTTTGCTTTGCGTATCTAGGGTTTCCATCTGTCACTACAAACATATATTTAGCTACATTTTGCCCATTTATTTTAGTAGTTACTGCACCCTTATTCGGTACACTATCTCTATGTAAATCTATAATTAAATCGAATTTTTCATATTCCTTTAAATACCTGTCTAAAGTAACTCCAGATTTTTTGTAGGCACTATTATAATCTCCTTTATCATGCACAGTTTTATCATGTATAACTGCAATTCCATATTTTTTTTCTAGTTCATCTTTAATTACATCTCCTACAGTGCAAACATTTCTTGTTTGATCTAAACTACAATCAATTTTAGATCTATCATTATCTGATGTGCGATAAGCTTCACAGGTATGAGAATGGTATATAAGCACTCTAGGCTTTGCATTATTTAAAGCTTTTTTCAAATCAGGATTATCAAGGGGAGCTACCAGATTAGAATCTTTATCTTTAGCTTCTGCTTCTGCTTCTGCTTCCGCTTCCGCCTTACTTACCTGTTTATCTTCTAATTTAAAGGGATTAGGACTAAATTTTGAATTGCTTACATCAGCGCTAGCGTCATCGTTATCCAAAAATGCAACTTCTTTCACTATTATAGATATAGGATTTAAGATATCTACTCCTAACAATGATAATGCTGAAAGTTTCACGCTATTTTCACTGTTAGTATACTGCCGCTCTGTGTTTGAGGACTTAATTACTGCTAATGTATTATTAATAACATTAACATAAAAGTAATTTCTATATTTCCCTTCATTATCCGCCTTGGCACTTTTAGGTAAAATCAGGCTTAATAAAAAAATAATGAGTAATATGAAAACACAAAAAAATATTCTAACATTACTATTTTTTTTAATAGCATATTTTGAAAAATTCATTTTTTTACTTAGCATATTCTTATATTTACCTTTAATTTCTATACCTTTGTAACTCATCTTTATCCCCCCCGCTTATACAATATATATGAGGGAATATATGAAGTTATTACTAGTTCAAATACTTATTTATGTCCTCTAAGTCTAATGCTGGTTGTAGCGCTATATTAATACCATTTGCAATAATTTTAGAAACTGAATTTATAACCATATCAATTTCTTTTGGTGTAACTACAAGGTTACCAACATATGGATTTAATATTTCAGCAATCATCTTTTGTTTTTCTACCTTATCAATTGACTTAAGCATATTGTAAAATTCTTTGCCTTCATTTGCGGATTTAATCATTTCATCAAGTACTAAATCAATGGTATCATTCGCTAGTGTTGCCGCATCAACTACTGTTGGAATCCCAATAGCAATAACTGGCACGCCTAAGGTTTTTTCACTTATTTCCATCCTCCGATTCCCAATTCCAGCTCCTGGAGAAATTCCAGTAGTCCCTATTTGTATAGTTCTGTTGACCCTATCCATTTTTCTAGAAGCCAATGCATCAATGCAAATAACTAAATTAGGTTTGATTTTCTCCACTATGCCGCGGATTATTTCACCAGTTTCCATACCAGTTATTCCTAGTACTCCAGGGGATATGGCACATACTGGCCTTATACCTTCATCTATAGAGTCGGGTACTAATTGTTTTAAATGCCTAGTCACCATTATTTTTGAAATAACTTTTGGTCCTACAGCATCAGGAGTAACGTTCCAATTACCGAGTCCAACCACGAGCGCTGTCATACTATCCTCTAATTTTATTAGCGGAGCGAGCACCTCTCCCATTACAACGCTTACTCTGTCTATAGCATCACCATCATAGTGAACAAATTCAGGAATATCAATAGTTATATATGTACCTTTTGGTTTTCCCATCATTTCTTCGCCAATATCACTTACTATTTTTACATTAGTAATTTTAATATCACCCTTGTTATACTCTTCTACATCAACACCTGGCATCTCACCATTGTTTTCTGCCTTGTATATTTCTTTAGCTTCAACAGCTAAATCTGTTCTTACACTTATCATAATTTCACCTCAACTATATTTTTAATATTAGCTTTTCCTAATAGCCCTTTCCTATCCCTTCAAAAATATTTTTTTAGCCTTTTCACTTATTTAAAATGCGCCTTATATTAAAAATTATATATATAGATTAAATTTCACTTGAAGTGATTAAATTTTAATGCTATAATATCAGTTGAATAATTAAAAAGATTCGTACGCAGTTTTACCCAAGACTGCTGACATGTTATTAAATACGAGGGTGGTGAAATTAAATGGCAAATATTCAATCAGCAAAAAAAAGAATTAGAGTTACTGCAGTTAAAACACAAAGAAACACAATGATTAAATCTGCTTTAAAAACTAAGGTAAAGAAATTTGAGACAGCTGTCGTTACTGGCAATGTTGAAGAAGCTAAAGTTACATATGCAAGCGTGGTTAAAGCTTTAGATATGGCTGTAACAAAAGGAATACTTCACATAAACAAAGCGGCAAGAAGAAAATCTAGACTAGCAGCTAAGTTAAATGCTTTAAGTTTAACAGCATAATAAAAAACCGGTGATTTACACCGGTTTTTTGTTTTTTTTGTATAAGATATTTAAAAGAATAATAATTCAAAGGTAGACAGTCTTAGAAATGATATTAAATCGTCATATATGAAGCTGTAATGTTACATAACAGTTTTTATCATAAAAATTTCAATATTTAGCTTATCGTCAGTAGACGCACTTTTTAAGATTTTTTCTGTATCGACACATAGTTCAATATTTCTCTTTAGTGCCTTTATTGTAAACTTCATACACTGCGAGATCATTTTCTCACAAATATACGGATGAAGCTTTAATTCACTCGCCAAAATTTCTTTTGTTTTCCCGCTATCAATGCCTAATTTAAGATTAAATAAAAGATTGAATTGTCGTCCTAGCATAAATAAGATAAGTGGTATCTTCTCTCCTTTGTATATAAGTTCATTTAAAACGTCTAGAGCTTTCTTAATATTTTTCTGAGACAAATAATCAACTAAATTAAAAATATCACTTTCACTCTTTTGAGGCATCATCTCCAAAATATCTTCTTTAGTAATTTCTCTTCCCTGCGTAAATGAAACTAATTTCTCTATTTCATTTAATATTATATCCATGTTATTGTCTACCTGGCTACAGAATAAAGTAAGTTCTGATCTCCCAATTTTCGTTCCAGCGTTTTCAAATAAATTCTTGCACTTTTTTTGAAGCGATTCCCCCCTTAATTTATCAACTTTTATGACACATGATTTTTTATCTAGTTTTTTTATTTTATTGCTTGGTTTTTCTCTGTCACTTAAAAACACATAATATATGACTAAAATGCAATGTGGTGAAGGATTTTTCAAATATTCGCCTAGCATAGCGAAATTTTTGCTTTTTATATCTCCCGAATTTTTACTTCCACCACTATCATCTAAAAATGAAGCCCTGTATACAACCACAACCTTTTTATCACTCATAAACGGCATGGTTTCACAAGCATCTATAATTGTCTCAAAATCAATTTTGCTACCATCAAATTTCGAGTAATTCAAATCCATGAAATCCTTACTTAATACATTATCGGTTATAAAATCAACATGATTTTTTATTAGTTTTTCATCCGATCCGCAAAATATATAACAATTATCTAGTTCATGTTTCTTGATTTTTTTCTCAAGCTCTGTAAAGTTAATCAAAATATTTCCTCCAACCCCTGTGAAAATTTTAATGTTCTGTTTCCTATAATTACATATTTATTTATTATTGTACCTGGCAATGTGTATGTTTCATCCTTTTTTAGCTTTACAATACATTTAAATGGTATAATTTCTTCACCGATATTATTAGATAATGCACTATCATTAAATACCGCCCTATCGGGTTCTACATTTGTGTTTTTCACAAAACACACTTGTGCTTCTAATTTATTACCATTACTAATTAGCCTAATTGCATATCTCTGTGAAAGTCTGATAGTTGAATCTCCCGTGTAACCCTTAAAAACTTTATCTACCTTCACAGGCACTTTTAAATCCTTCACATTAATATTGCCTGTGGTCACCGCAATTGTAGTTTTTTTATATTGTAATAAAACTATATCATTCTTATTTATATTTATATAGCTAATCTCGGGAAAAACCTTATAATTTTGAAAAGCAAAAATAAAAACAATGCAAATTGGAACATACTTAAATTGCCCATAACCTTTTTTAATTCCAACATAGCACAGATACAGTCCAAATACAACTAAACTCTCTAAATAAGAGAAGTATATTATTTCTGGTAATAATATACCTAGCATTTTTTGAATAAATTCTATAATCATTAAAACAGTATATAGTCCGTAGTTTACTAAATTGAACAATTGATAAATTGGGCTAAGTACTAAACCCATATTCCCCAGCACCACAACTATCGTATAGAATGGCAATAACAATAAGTTACTAAAAAGGAATCCTAAACTAAAAGTTTTAAGGGCTCCAATTGCATAAGGCATAGAAAATATTTGGGAACTTAGACTTAAACTAAAAGATTCGTTTAAAGCAGATGGTAATTTGTATAGCACCTTTTTCATTTTCTTATTATATACTATAATTCCCAGAACACAAAGGAATGAGAGCATAAAGCCTATATCAAGAATATAAAAAGGTCTAATTATTAATAGTATAATTGCCGCTAGGCTAAGAGAAGATAAGCTATCATATTTTTTATAAACCATACTTGATATTTTCAATATAAAAATCATTATAAATGCTCTTATTGTAGAGGCTTGACCTCCCGTAAATATCATATATCCAAAAGAAAATAATAAAGCTATTTTATAACCCATAATAATTTCTAAAGCTTTATATACTATTGACATGTGTAGTCCTGATACACTTATAACATGACTGATACCTAATTTTTTAAAATCTTCTTTTTGCGTTTTTTCTATGTATCCACTGTCTCCAAAACATACTGCCATAACTAAAGCAGATTTTTCTTTTCCTAATACTTCTAAAAATTTTTCATATAAGCCTCTTCTAAAACTTTCAATTTTCGATATTAAATCTTCATTACAAATCTTATAATTTTTAACTGTATATGTTCCAACGATGCCTCTTTCATACACTGCCAATTTTCGAAAATTACCATTTATCCAAAAACTTCTTCCCTGCGTTAATTCAAAGATATCGCCTTCCAAAACAATTTTCTTATTATCATATTTCGCAGTGCAATAATATGTACTTTTTTCTGAAATCCTCACTTTTAACTTTTGCTTACTTGGCAGATTAGTATTAAAATAAGAATAATAATTTATAGTTCCAATAATAAAAAAGCAAACTACTATATAAAAAAACTTTTTATCTATAGTAAAAAACATTATAGCTAAAAAGGTTGCAGCTATAACTGCACCTAAAATAGGATTATTTATTAAAATCAAACAAGTAAGGCATCCCATCAATATTGTTATTGCATAATACACTAAAGGTCTAACCATAATAAACTATTCTACTTGAAAATTTATCTATTAAAAAGAACATATAAATTTGTTCCATATTTTTTTGTTTCCTTATAATTTAAGCATTATTAAAAATATACTTTCAAGCATTTTCACACCTCCACAACCTTTATTTTGTCCAATAAATATTCATACTAATCAGCTTGTTCTTATTTATTTGAATAGATTACTATAGTATAAATATACTTTTTAATAGTAAATAGAAGACTTTAGAATAAATATCTAAAGTCTCCTTAATTTTAAATGCTTAATTTAGTTTTTTTATACTAACATTCAAAACCCTTATAACAATTTTAGAAATCGCATCTATTACGGTTTCTTCTATGATGTCTCTTATTGCAATTTATTACAACAGTATTGCAACAACAATCATCTCTGTCACAATCATTCCTGCCACAATCATCAGCTAGTAATAATAATATTATCCACCAACAACACATATATATTCCCCCCCTCTCCGAAGGCAAATATTTTTGTTTAAAATCATTTTTCCTAAGTTTCTGCCATTAATGCTTCTTTTGTTGTTATATAATATTATGCTTACTACAAAAAGGTTCCACTTAAATCATCTTCGAAGCTGAAATGTCATTAACGATAAAAAAATAACAGAATTTTTCATCTGTTATTTCAACAATTACTTCACCTTATTAATTTGTTATTTTTAGACTCTCCAATTTGAATTTCTCCATCTGAATAAATATACATTCCTTGCCCTTCTCTTTCATCATTTTGCCACTGCCCTATATATTTTTCTCCCTGGGCCCAAGTATGAATTCCTTCTCCATGCCTAAGTCCATTCTTTAAGTCACCTACATATGTGTCTCCATCTGGCCATGTACAAATACCTTGACCACATTTTTCACCATTTTCCCAAAATCCTATGTATTTTTCACCATCAGGCCATGTATATATTCCATATCCATGTTTTTCATCATTACTCCACTCTCCTATATATTTTTCTCCACCTGAAAAAGCCAGTGTACCTTGGCCATGCATTTGATCATTTTTCCAAAGGCCTACATATTTACTTCCATCGCTATAACTAAAAGTGCCCTCGCCATGTTTCTTACCATCAACTCTTCCTCCTTCATAGGTTCCCCCATGAATATGTTGTGTTTTTGCAATTATAACATTATTTATTCTAATTTTATTTAAATTAGCTTTACTTAATTTTATGTTTTTCATATTCAAATCGCTCCTTTACTTATGTACTTATAATAATGCATATGCATTATCTTCTATATACTATACCATATTCTTTTTAAAATTATGCAATAATTTTCTACAAAACAAAACCTATAGGAATTAATTCCTATAGGTAATTTTTCTTAGATAATATTATCTTTGAAATCCTCTATTGTTTTGTTGTTTTTTAGCTCTTCTACAATCAGGACATCTTTGTGGTTCATTTTCGAATCCTTTTTCTTTATAAAATTCCTGTTCACCCTCAGTGAATACGAATTCTTGTGAACAATCTTTACATACTATAGTCTTATCAGCCATTTAAACATTTCTCCTTTTTAATTATATTAAGATTTAAGATCTGATTTACTTTATATGCCTAAAAAGGTAATGTTTTAATCATATCAAATATCTTGTTGTTGTTGATTTTGCAATCCCAACTCATTAAGAATAACATATATTTTGTTAATATGCAATGTTTTTTTAACACTTTTTAAAATACTAAATATTTATTGACTAGCATTTCGAGCTATTGTTAAATTAATTGTTCCCTTAACAAAATCGATAGCTTGCAGTTTACTATGACCCTTATGTTTTATTTCCTGCTCTTCTTTTATTGCTATTGCTTTATATGGATATTCTTTCTCATTGTTTTCTACAACTTCTATTACGTAACCCCTATATTCTTCCATACTCCACCTCTTATTATTTATTTAAAATTTTGTTCATAATTATATATTTCACATATATTATTTGAAACTAAACAGTAATTTTTTTAAAACTTCCTTAACATTAACATTTGTTCGTAAAATTTAAATCTAGTTATAATTTTTCTTTTTTATCCTCCTATTCTAATGTCATTATAACACATTTTGAATAATTTGAATATTCTTTTATTAATATTATTATTCAACTTCTAACGACATTCACCTTCGCAGAAGATTATCTAATCCTCCTTTCTATGTTTCTTTTTTACTACTTTAAGTCTAAAAAAGTCTTCTCTTTCTTTTTCTTCTAAAACTTCTGTAACAAATTTGACCATTTCCTTAAATTTAGGGATTTGTATATTTTGAAGTGCATTTGCTCTCTTTTGAGTTTTTTTTATTTCCATGGCTAATCTGTAGACAGCATTTTCTACTTCTGCCAGCTCATAGGTTAAATATTTCACGTTATTAAACTCTTTCATAGACTCATCAATAGCCGCACTGCTTCTATAAAATCCATACTTTGGTTCTATTTCTTTTCTTTCAAAAATAATTTTAGGAACTTCTACACCCATAACACTTTTAAATAAAATTTTATAGTCTTTAGCTTCGCCTATGGTCATAGCTACGTCTTCTATTTCTATTATTCCTGAATTTATATTTGCAGATTCTAGCGCTTTATATGCCTTTGAAAAAGTTATATTTACCTCATCTTGAAGTTCGCGCGCCTTAGATACATAAGACATCATTTCTCTTATAAGTACATTTCTCTTTTTATCTAATAGTTCAAAGCCTTTTTCAGAAAAGTCCAAGGAATTTTTAGCAGCCATTAATGTAGATTTAGTTGGTGCAAATGTTTCCATATTACTCCACCACTATTTTATAATATTTTTCTAAAATCTTAGGTGAAACCCTATCCAACTCATTACTCGGCAATATGCTAAGAACTTCCCAAGCTAAATCTAAAGTTTCTGTCATATCTCTATTTTCATCATACTCCTGTTTTAAAAACTTTTCTTCAAATGCTCTACCAAAATCCATATATATCTTATCTATTTCTGAAAGCTCATCTTCTCCTATAACTTGAGCTAGTGCTATTACATCCTGAACCCTAGAGTAGGCTGCAAATATTTGATTTGATACATCTCCATGATCTTCCCTTGTAAAGCCTTCGCCAATGCCATCTTTCATAAGTCTCGACAGGGAAGGAAGGATGTTTACTGGCGGATAAAAGCCTCTTTGCTCTATTCCGCGACTTAAAACAATTTGCCCTTCGGTTATGAACCCTGTAAGATCTGGTACTGGATGCGTTATGTCATCATTAGGCATAGTTAATATAGGTATTTGTGTTATACTACCCTTTCTCCCTTTCATCATTCCAGCCCTCTCATACAGTGACGCTAGATCCGAATATAAATATCCTGGATAACCTTTTCTACTTGGAACTTCTTCTTTTAAGGAAGAAAGTTCTCTTAACGCTTCACAATAATTAGTCATATCTGTAAGTATTACAAGTACATGCATGTCCTCTTCAAATGCTAAGTATTCTGCAGCAGTCAATGCACATCTTGGAGTTATTATTCTCTCAACAATAGGATCGTCTGCTAGATTTGTAAACATAACCACCTTTTCAAGCACACCAGCTTCTTCAAAACTTTTCTTAAAGAAGTTAGAATCATCATACTTAATGCCCATAGCTCCAAATACTATACAAAATTTTTCATCAACCTCATCAGAAATTTTTGCTTGCCTTACAATTTGTGCTGCCAGTTCATTATGCGCCATACCATTTCCAGAAAATATAGGAAGCTTTTGCCCTCTTATTAATGTAGCAAGACAGTCTATAGATGATATTCCTGTTTGTATATAGTTTCTAGGGTATTTTCTAGCTACAGGATTCATAGGCCTTCCATTTATATCGTATTTTTTTGAAGAATAAACTTCGCCACCATTATCTCTTGGATCGCCTATCCCGTTAAATTCTCTTCCCAATATATCCTTTGTAAGAGCTATTTTAAAAGATTCCCCTCTGAAATGAACTGATGTATTGTTGACAGACATACCAGTTGTGGTTTCAAAAACTTGTATTATAGCCTTGTCTTTATAAATTTGAACAACCTTCCCTTTTTTGTTATACTTTCCATCCACCACTATATCAACAATTTCATCATATGCTACATCTTCAACACTGGAAAGTATAATTAAAGGCCCTTGAATTTTATTTAACAATAAATATTCTTTTTTCATATTGGACCTCCCTGCTAGTCTCTATAATGTAGATAATAATCATTATCTATATTTTTCTATAATTCCATCAAAATAATTCACTAATTCACTTTCTAAATCATCTATTATCGAAAGCTCATCATTGGGTACATTGTATTTCATTTTATAAAGCTTTTCCATTAATTCTTTGTTTATTATAACAGAAATTGGTATTCCAAATTTCACAGCCCTGCTTGCATTATCATAAAACGATTCTATAACTTTAAGCATTTTATATTGTTTGTTTAAAGGTGCATAAGTATCTACAGCATTATAGGCATTTTGTTGCAAAAATGATATTTTAAGGCATTTCGAAACCTCTATAATCAACCTTTGCGCGTCCGGCAGCACATCTTCACCTACCAATTTAACTATCTCCAGAAGCTTATTTTCTTCATATAAAAGTTTAAGCATCTTTGCTCTTAAGTCCATTACGTCTCCCGCCACGTTTTCCTCATACCACTCCTTTAAAAGTGATAAATAGCCACTATAACTAGCTAACCAGTTTATTGCTGGATAGTGCCTTGCATAAGCTAATTTTTTATCAAGTCCTAAAAAAACAGAAACGAATCTTTTAGTATTTTGAGTAACAGGTTCTGAGAAATCTCCTCCCGCAGGCGACACTGCCCCAATTACAGTAACAGAACCCTCTGTATTATTTAAGTTTTCTACATAACCCGCTCTTTCATAAAACTCTGCAATTCTTGATGGGAGATAGGCTGGATAACCTTCCTCAGCAGGCATCTCTTCAAGTCTTCCAGAGATTTCACGTAAGGCTTCTGCCCATCTCGAAGTAGAATCCGCCATTATAGCAACGTGATATCCCATATCCCTAAAATATTCCGCTATAGTTATTCCTGTATAAATACTTGCTTCTCTTGCAGCTACGGGCATGTTTGATGTATTAGCTATAAGCACAGTCCTATTCATAAGTGGTAAATCCGTTCTAGGATCTATAAGTTTCGGGAACTCTTCTAGAACTTCTGTCATTTCATTTCCTCTTTCTCCGCAACCAATGTACACTATAATATCTGCATCAGACCACTTTGCAAGCTGATGTTGGGTTATAGTCTTTCCAGTACCGAACCCCCCAGGGATAGCGCAAGTTCCTCCTTTAGCCAAAGGGAAGAATATATCTATTATTCTTTGGCCCGTGATAAGTGGTTTAAAAATAGTTTTTTTATCTTTTACCGGTCTTGGCGTTCTGCAAGGCCAATATTGATAAAGTTTAAGTTCATAATTTTCCGCGCCTTGCTTTAATTTAGCTACTGTGGTTTCTATATTGTATTTTCCATTTTCGCATGCCCAGGTTACAGTTCCAAAAACCCCTGGAGGAACCATTATCTTATGCATAATGGATGCAGTTTCTTGAACGTTTGCGTATATTTGTCCTTCTTTTAATTCATCTCCAAGCTTTACGATAATGTCTACATCCCAAAGTTTTTCTTCATCAAGAGAAATGAGCCCTATACCCTCTGGTAAAAATCCATAAGACATTTCATTTATCTTTTCTAGTGGCCTCTCAATTCCATCAAATATATTTCCTAGTATTCCTGGCCCTAATTTAAGAGAAAGAGGACTCCCAGTAGAAATTACAGGTTCACCTATCTTAAGACCGCTAGTTTCTTCATAAACCTGAATAGTTGCAAAGTCTTCTTCTATTATTATTATTTCACCTATAAGCTTCCTCGCGCCTACCATAACCATTTCTCTCATTTTGAAGCCCTTCATGTGTTCAGCTTTTATAACTGGACCATTTACTCCGATTATGTTTCCTACCATGTTATTCCTCCCCTTTTTAGGCCAGCATTTCCATAACTCTAACACCAATTGTTTCTTTACTATCTTGTAATGCAGCATATATACTATTATTTATAATAAATGTTCCTTCAAAATCTTTTAGTATATGTCCACCTATAAAGTCTTCTTCTGAAATTTTCACTTCAAAATTATGATCACAATACTCCTTTAGTATAAGTCCAATTTCACTTTGAAATTTTTCGTAATCCCTTTTTAGTACTATAATATAGTAGTTTCCTTTATCCATCGCATTTAAAGTCTTTTTAAGGTTACTTATGAAATACGTTTTATATTCCTCACAACTAACAAATTGTACAAGCTTTACCCGAACATTTTCTAGAGCATCACTAATCAACTTATCCTTAAGGAACAACACTTCTCTTTGTTTATTAAGCCTTTCTTTTGCTACTATTCCATTTGCTTTAATATTAGTTTTTTTTGTAACTTCCCTTTGGATGCTCCGTCTAAGCTCTTCTATCTTTTCTTTTTCTATATTGATTTTTTTTTCAGCCTCAAAACTGAATGTTTCTAATTTTTCTTCTTTTTCTTTATTTACCTTGTCATATATTATCTTAGAAAATAAATTTATCTTATCTTCAATTGTGGTCATAACTAACCCTCCTGCGAATTCTTATGCTCCTATTATACTTGTATAATTATTATATCTTAATCCCTATAGCCTCTTTAACGTATCTTAATATAGAGTCACTACCACGATTCCAGCCGTGCCTATCTGGAATTTCCACCAAAAGGGGTCTTTCTCTTGATAATTTTATGACGCTTACCTCGTCTGGTATTAAAAGAGCAATTTTCTCTGTTATTATTATTATTCCTATTCCCTGATTTTTTTTTAATTCTTTTATTTTTTCTAATATTTTTTCTTTTTCATGAAGAACAATGCCTTCTATTCCTGCCATTTTCATCCCTACAAAAGTATCCACATTATCACTTATTAAATAACTTGTCATAATCCTCTCTCCTAAAAAATTATAATTTCGAAAGTATCATTATTGATATAATAAGTCCGTATATAGCAATACCTTCTCCAAGGCCAACAAAGATAAGCGTTTTTCCTAGTATCTTAGGATCTTCTGATACCGCACCTAATGCTGAAGAACCAACTGCCCCTACAGCATAGCCTGCGCCAATAGTTGCAAGTCCTGTGGAAAGCCCAGCTGCTAAATACCCAAGCCCAGCAGCCGGGTTCACTGCAACTGTTCCCGCTGCGCGTGCTACGCTTGGAATATTCACGATCAAAGCTCCCATCATAACTGGTATAAATACACCTAAATTTATTTTTAGTGCTTTTTTAACCTTTTTCCTCCCCAAAACATCTATTTTACTTTGAGAAACGACTCCATAAGTAATAGTAACTATAACAACACAAAATGTTAACATTAATAAAATAGTCATAATTGTTATTCCTCCTTCTAATATCTAGTGCACTAACTTTCACATTTATATCTTCCATTTTTTTACACAAAATGCATGTTTATATATATGTTACTTGATTTCAATCTGCACAGGTTCAAAAGCAATCCCTGCCCCTTCATAATACTTACTGAATAATTCATAATACTCAAGTCTTAACCCTTGTATAAATACAATCAACCCTTCAAGGCATATAATTATTACATTTCCAATTATTAGTATTAGCACTGAAGCAAATCCACTCTTAGTCATAGAAGCCATAGCAGAAAATGCAACAAACAAGCCCACATGATTTAATGCGAATGCACCTACTCTTATGAATGAAAGTGTATTAGAAAACATAGATAACAATGTTTCTATCACCTCAAAACCTGATTCTATAAAATAATCCTTAGTTCCAGATTCAAATAATATTTTTTTACCTTTAATAATATTCGCTAGCGGCTCCTTTAGTAATATCAGTAATAAAAAGAAAAGAAAATATATCATCCAAATAGCTTTCGGTAATAATGGCTTTTTATAGATTATAGATACTATTAGTATTAAAGCTCCAATATAGAACATAAAACCTGCTAGTCCTTCTTTTCCAAAAAGTCCACGTTCTATATCTTTCCTTCTTAAACTATTAGTAATCCCTAATATAAAGCCTAAAATTAAGAAACCACATCCAAATATTATAGCTCCAATTAACATATCGTTAATATCTTCCATCGGTCTAATTAGCAATGCATTAATTACTCTTTCAGAACCAAATACACTCCCATATAGAAATCCAAATATTATAGAACTTACCCCCAGGGTTTCAAAAATCCCGCCTATATTACTTCTACCTGACTTACTTTTCAGCATAACTCCTGCTAAAAGCAATACTAATCCTTGTCCTGCATCACCAAACATAGCACCAAACATTAGAGTATAAGTTATTGCCAAAAACCTAGTAGGATCGATTTCATCATAGCTAGGAACACCATACATGAAAAGCAAACTCTCAAATGGTTTAAACAATTTGTTGTTTATAAGCATTGTTGGTGGAGTTATAGCTTTATTAGTTCTCTCATTAGGCTCTTTTTTAATAATCAATATTCTATCATCAAAACTCAAAAGTAACTTATCAATGCTCTCCATAAAACTTTTAGGTATCCAACCAGAAAGATAAAAAAATTCATTTGTGCACGCCGCACTCTTTTTAATTTCTCCAGACTTTTGCTCCAATTCATAACTATTTTCTATATTTTTTATAGTTTTGTAATTTTCCTTTAGAAAATCACTAAGTTCCATTTTAATTTTCGTTGTAGATTCTTGCACTTGATATATTTCCGCACGAACAACCACCGCCACGTCCCTTGGAATGCCTATGTAATGATTAGGCACTAGAATTCTTTCGCAATTTGCCGATTTAAAAATTCTTTCCGTTTCTGTTAGCAAAAGCATTGGAGTAAATGCTATAAATGTAACAAAATCTTTTTCCTTATAGACAGTTTCTATTACTGATGGAATATTTTCATAATTGGCTTTTAGTTTAACCATGTTTTGCTCTGGCACTTTATATAAATCCATTTGGAAATTTTTCATAGCAGTAATCTCTTCCATAGGAATAGATACATCATTTAAAAATCCTAAGGCCTCATATGTGTTTTTAAGGTATTGCTCCTTTTGTTTTAAATCCTCAAATTCTTTGTTTAAAACCATATATTTATCATATACTTCCGCTAGCTTATTCTCTATGGTATCAAAATCAAAAATCATCTCTTTAATGTATTCGCAACTTATATCAACAGTATTTTGAGCCTTTGCAAGCTTTTCAACATGTTTTAAACTTATATTATATTCTTTATCATATAAGTAAGGTCTTATATAGTTTACATCCATTAAAGCCTCTATATTGCCTTCTGAAGTTTTTAATACAAAATCTGACGAGTTTATTTCTTGCAAAGCACTTACTGGCTGCATGCAGCCTTCTAGTGCTAATAATTTAGTTAATTTATCAAAATCGGACATTTCACCTACTAAATTAACCATATGCATTTTTTCTATAGACACAAAATCACCTCCTGCTTTTTTCTGGGGTAGATAAGCATTTATAATGTGACAGAAACATAATTTATACCTTCATTCATATCCATATCGTATCTTTTTTGTTCTACTATAGATATAATATCTTTTATTTCAATCCTATAAAACGCAAGATAACTCATAGCCATGCTAATATTTGTTTTATTTTCTCTAAGATTTTTTTTGAAATATTTTTTTTTAAATTCACGTTGTCGTTTTTCAATGGAATTAAAATCATCCTTTTCATATATCTTTGCATATGGTGTTTTTTCTATTATATTATAAAATTCTTCCATATTATTTATATAACAAAGCTTTCTAATATTTTCCTTTGAAAGCTTATACCCATTATATATGGTGTAGTTAAACAGCTCCTCAGAAGGTATATTGTAAAAAGTCTTTCCTCTATATATCCACCCTAAATTTAAAAGATCTGCTTCCAATCCTAATATACTGTGTACCACTTCTTTATTCTCATTGTCCAAATGCTTGAGTTCGCGTCGTACAGACATAAAATAAACAAAATCAAGTTCTGTTTCAATCCTAAACAAACCTTTTTCACTGATGCCCCTAGCTAAATTTTTTAGACTTTTATAATATATGCTCCCTTTTAGCCCATCTATTACCTCTTCTGTATTTTTTAAGGCTAATAAATAATCATAATTTATTGTATTTAAAGAACTTCTTGCAATTAGCTTGTTTTCTATTTCGTCGCAACGTAGGCCTAAATATTTGCCTCTAATAATTATTTTTAAATCTTCTATTTCCCATCTTACAAAAAAAACTTTTATAAGCTTCCTGTATTCACCATCAAAATAATTTATAAATTTGCTATAAATACTTGTATAGTATCTATTTAAAATAATCTCTAAATTACCCCTATGTATTTTCTCTAAGTTGTATTCTCCTAAAAGCTCCCCATAGCTCGTATCCTCTTTTAATACTTTAACAGTACTTTTAAAATCTTTACACTTTAGTAATTTCAAATATTGATCTCCGCTTATCATCTTTCCCATCATTGCCTTTACTTTAGAATTAATAGCACTAAACTTAACAACACTTCCCATATATCCCCACTCCTATGATAGCGTTAAATACTTCATCTACTATTTTTAATTTATTGTTTTGATATTTTTTATTAATATTTTTTAATACTTTTTCTTTTTCTTTTCTTATGATTTCAGCTTTAAACTCCGCCTCCATCATCTTTTCATTACTTATAGTATTCTTAATGTTTTTAGATTCTTCTTGAAAGCTAACCTTCATATCCTTTATTATATTTTCAAATTCATCTTGTTTTTCTTTTAACATTTCATCAATGCCCTTCCTATAGCTTTCAGCATCTTTGTCTATACTCATTATTTTATTAGTTATAAATTCCAAAACATCACCCCCAATATTTATAAATAATACTTATTTTTATATTTTCTCATAATTTGGAATGTTGACTATATTCTCATTATATTACCTTTAATGCATAATGTCGAAAGCGATTTTGGGCATAATATAAGCCTTCGATAAGGGATCTGAGCTTTATTACAATATATACCATACAAAGCTAACGCTACCTATGTTTATCTCTTGCCCCCTACATAAAAACCATGACAGTTTCTTAGATAATTTTTCTTTATATTACCTAATGTATGTAGTATACTTATATATTATGGCTAAATACGCTAATGAAGGAGGATATTTATGAAAGATAACATAAAAGAAATTGAAGATAGCATATTAAACTATCTGTATGAAAATAGAACCGCATCCCCACAAAGCATCGCAAAAATAAAACTTGCGCTTAATCTAGGTAATGGTAAAGGTGATATTAGGGTTTTGAAATCTTCTCTTGAATCTTTAATGAAAAAAAGGCTTATAACTAAACAAGCGGTTAGAGGAAATTATAAAATTGAACTTACCGGAATAGAATTTATTGAAGAGAATTTAAAAAAAGAGTTATAAACTCTTTTTTTTATGGAATACAATATAAAAAGCGGCTCAGATAGCATAAAACTATGTATCTAAGCCGCAATATGTCTATTTAATTGTGAAACATGTGTAAATTGAATTCATTCGTCGTATTAGCACTACAACATAGTTTTAACTCGGCAGGCACACTATCACCTACCCCCATGTATGTTATTAATTTTAGCATATTTCACCGATATATTCAATATCAATGTGCATAATCTTGTCGAATTGTTTAATCCTACACTCCATGCTTTAAATCTCCCTCGTTCATCTGTATATTGTATCCTTAGTTCATATAAATATACAAATATCCCATATAAACTTTATTAGTTTAACGACATTTCAGCGACCCAGGAGATGATTTAATTACTTTATGTCTATCTTATCTATAAATTTGCTTAAGGTCTTTTCTCCAATACCGCCCACTTTTGTTATCTCTTCTACAGACTTAAATCCTCCATTTTGCTGCCTATATTCGATTATAACATCAGCTTTAGCATCCCCTATTCCTGTAAGAGTCTTTAGTTCTTCTTTGCTAGCAGTGTTTATGTTAATAATAGCGCCCTTTTCAGTGCTACCCGAGTTTGAAGTCGCAGAATCGTTAGAATTGCTCTTTAGAGTAGTATTCAGGGGCGTTTGTGTTTTGTTTACCTCACCCTTTTTACAAATCACAATACAATCTTCATCATTTAGTTTTGCAGAAAGATTTGTCGCATCAAGGTCTGCATCACTAGTTCCCCCACCTGCTAGTTTTATAAGATCGGTAACTCTACTTCCTTTTTTTATATCATAAACACCAGGATCTTTTACAGCACCTTTTATATCCACTTTTATATTACTATCTTCTACTTTTGCATTACTACCTTCTACTTTTGCATTACTACCTTCTACTTTATTTGATCCAGCTGCAATAACGCCCTCTGCATCTTTTTTTTCTGAAGTTTTATCAGTTTCTACAAATATATCCTTATAATCCGAAGCATTAACATTTTCTTTTGGACTTGACAATTTGTAGCCAGCAATTATAAATGCAATACTTATGCATAAAATAACTATAGAACCAATTATTTTCTCTTTATTTTTCATAATATCTCCTCGTTAACCTCCTAGAGCACAGGACACTTGCTAATTATTTTGCCATCCTATATAAAATTATTGACAAGTTTACGTAAATACTATCGCTAAGAAAGATTTTTTTTGATATACTATAAATGTTGAAAAACTTGGAGGTAACCTATGAAAAAATTAATCACAATAGCACTTGCATCATTTTTTTTATTTTTTAATACGGCCCCAACAGTTAAAGCACTATTAAAACCGCCAGTGGTGTCTGCTGATAGTGTGGTTTTAATGGATGCCACTACTGGTAAACTACTTTATGAGAAAAATAAAGATTCTGCTTACCCACCAGCTTCTACCACAAAGATAATGACTATACTTCTCGTCTTAGAAAACTCTAATTTAAACGATGTGGTAACTGTAAGTAAAGACGCAGAGATGACTGATGGTTCAAAAATATATCTCCTTAAAGACGAAAAAGTTTCTGTAAAAGAATTGTTATACGGATTAATATTAGCCTCTGCTAATGACTGTGCCGTAGCTTTAGCAGAACATATAAGTGGTTCCACAGGAAAATTTGCAAAGCTTATGAATGAAAAGGCAGAATCTCTAGGTTGTAAAAACACTAATTTTGTCAATCCAAATGGGCTATATGACGTAAATCATAAAACTTCAGCCTATGATTTATCCCTAATTATGCAAGAGCTAACTAAGCATCCCGAGTACAATATGATTTCAACAACGCCTTCATATAAAATGGCAACAACAAATAAATCCAAGGAAAACCGTCCTCTTTGGAATGAGAATAGACTAATACAAAAGAATGACCCACACTACTATAAAGGCTGTGAAGGCGGAAAAACAGGATATACTATCCAATCACAGCATTCCTTTATTGCCGTAGCTAGTAGAAATGGTCAAAAGCTTATAGTATCTCTTGTACATGACTCTGAAAAGACATTTTTTCCAGACAGTAAAAAATTATTGGATTATGGCTTTGATAATTTTGAACTCTATAAACAATTTAATAAGAATGATAAAGTATCAAATTTAACTTTAGATGACGGTACGAATGTTCCGCTACTTGCTTCAACTGATCTTTATATTGTTAAATCTAAAAATCCAACTTTAACTCCAACTATTAAAACTGAGGAAAAAAAAATAGGCCTTTCGCCAATTAAGAAAGGTGTTCTAATAAGTAATGCTACAATTACTTATGGTAAAGATTCTTATTCTTTAGATTTGACTAGTGGAATAGATTATGCTAAAAAGCACGTTCAAACCCCTTCACTCTCAACAAACACAATAAATGCACTAAAATATCTTGCACTTGCTTTAGCACTATTGTTATTTGTTATAATATCAAAAAAAAGGAAAATAGGAAAAAGGAGAAACATAATAGAGTATATTCCCAGACACTTTAAATAGTAAAACATAACATATAAAAAAGCACCAAGTATAAACTAGATTAATAGTTTATACTTGGTGCTTTTTTATATGTCACTTTCAGTTTTAAGTTTACTTACCAAATTCGCTATATCATCTGGAAGTTTTGATTTAAGTATAAGCTTCTCACCAGTTCTTGGATGCGGAATAATTAATTTATAAGCGTGAAGTGCCTGCCTATCAATATAGTGGCTTTCGCACTCTCCATAAAGGCTATCTCCATAAAGTGGATGACCGATATGACTTAAATGAACACGAATTTGATGTGTTCTACCAGTTTCCAAAGTTACTTTTAACAAATCACCATTTTCAAAAGAATCAATAACTTCATAATGAGTTATACTTCTTTGTCCATCTGCCCAAACTTCTCTCCTTGCACTTTCTTCATCGGGGTTTCCAATAGGCAAATCAATAGTACCTGTCTTATTTTCCATATTGCCATGTACAACAGCCATATAACTCTTCTCGAAAGTTTTGCTATGCATGTCGCTTTCCTGCATATCTCTTACCTGCAAATCACTGCTATGCATATCTCTAGCTAATGCCATATGTGAAAATTGATTTTTTGCAATTATTATAAGACCTGAAGTATCCCTGTCTAATCTACTTACGAGTCTAACAATGCATTTTTCATCTCTTTCCTTAAAATAATACAAAACTCCATTGGCAAGAGTACCACTGGGATAACCCCGAGTTGGGTGAACTACTATTCCCGGGCTCTTATTTACAACAATAAGGTCTATATCATCATATACCACGTCTATATCCATCTTCTCAGGCTCAATATTTTGATGTTCGTCTTTTTTCATATCAATTTCTATTTTATCCTCTGAATTTATTCTAAGATTCAACTTAGCTACTTGATTGTTTACCCTTATTTTCCCACTAAGCCCTGAGCTTTTTATAAATCTGCCAGATAAATTTTCTGTGTACTTTAAATAATCTCTTATCTTTACGTCAACGATGTTTGCTCCAACTACATATGTTAATTTATCATTACTCAATGTCAATTACTTCCATTTCAACTATTGCATCCTTAAGAAACTTTCCTACCTGAACGCAATCTCTAGCCATTAACTTTGTGCTAATAATATATTTTCCCATTTTTTCTTCCCCTCATAATTAAATAGAGCTTTCACGGAAACTCCTTAGCTCCTGTGATTACTCATTTTTAGTATCATTAATTTTTGTTGATTCCCCCACTTTTTTTGCATAAAACACTTGACAAGCCTGTAAAATTTTGCGGTCCTCCTCTTAAAGACATGTTTTAATAGGAGGATTATTTTATGCTTAAAAATTGGAGCTCTCATGCTGATTATCAGCAATTTATTATTTTAAATCTCTCATGTTTCTACAAAGCTTTTCCTAAAAAAATTATAGAACTTGAACCTTCTATCTCTAAGTTGTATTGCTTAGACTTAGATATTCTTAGAGAGATATTAAAACCTTATTATTCTAATATTGGTAGACCTGCAACTCTTCAACCTGAGATATTTCGTTCATTTTCTTTAATGCTTTTTCAAAAGGAAACAAGCATTACCAACTGGGTTAAAAAGATTCATGCCTGTGAGTTACTTGCAACCTGTATAGGCTGCACTAAAAATAATGTCCCATCACTTGGTGCTCATTATGATTTTATCTCTAGATTATGGCTTTCAAATCTGTCTACCGACAGGGTAAACCTAAAAAAAATATATTCGTATAAGAAGAAACCCTCTAAAATTAAGGCACCCGGGAAAAATAAAAAGCTTCCTAATAAAAAAACTGGTGTTGTTAAGAGAATTTCAGATTTTTTTGAAGCTGGTCGCTCATTTTCCCTAAGAGCCGAAAGGCTGCTTCAAAAAATATTCTCATTAGTTGCTGTAGAACCCTCTTTTAATCTTAACTTAATAGAAAAAGATAACCTTACAGTTGGCGGCGATGGTACTTGTGTTCACTGTAAGTCTTCTTACTATGGTTCTAAAGTTTGTGACTGCCGTGAAAATGGAATTTACGATTGCAAATGCCCTCGTAGACTTTCTGACATAAATGCTAATTGGGGTTGGGACAGCCATGAAAATCGTTGGTTTTATGGCTACACTCTCTATGCTTTATCTGTCTATAATAAAAAATATAAGATAGATCTACCTATTTATCTACGATTTGTAGAGGCAAGCAGACACGACAGTGTCACTGGAATAGTAGCATTAGCTGAATTTAGAGAACTGTTACCGCAGTTCACTATATCAAATTATGTTCTTGACTCAGCTAATGATAACTACCCTACATATGAATTATGTTCTAAATGGAACATTAATCCCTTTATTGATCTGAACTCCAAAAACAAAGGAAATTCAAAATATCCAGTTACTCTAGATATTAATGAAAAAGGATTTCCTATCTGTATTGGTGGCCATGAAATGGTCTATAACGGTTATGAAAAAAGTCGTTCACGCCTTAAATGGCGTTGCCCTTTAGTTTTAAAAAAGGTTGCTAGTTGCTCTTGCTGTGAACAGTGCTCACCTTCACCTTATGGGCGAGTAATCTACACTAAACCATCATGGGATTTGCGGTTGTTTACTCCTGTGCCTCGCGGCTCAAAACAATGGAAAACTATTTATAAAACTAGAACCTGCTCAGAACGTATAAACAATCGTATTCTAAATGATTATAAAATTCATACTTTACGAATACATGGTAAAAAACGTTATTCATTTATGACTATGATTGCTGGAATTAATATTCATCTAGATGCAAGACTTAAAGTTTCAGGTTTTAGTATTTTAAATTTATTAGAGTAGCTGTTTGACAATTAAGTACTTTTTTCTGAAAATTCCTGCATCGTGTAGGCTTGTTTGCTATACCTATTTTTATTCCTAACTGCTCTCTGAACATAAAATTTATAGCACTATAATGACTCTATACATAATTAAGTTTTACATATTAGTTTCCGTGACTACTCTAAATAGTATTGGTAAGTTAAATCATCTCCTTGGTGGCTGAAATCTTCTTTGAAAATTATTAATGCATTAATTTATGATCTTTACCTAAGAAAACTATTATATCGAATTTTTCATCACTGGAGGATAAAAATTCAATATTGTCTATTTTAAAATCTTTTTCTAAATCATTTTTCATGTCTTTATTACCATTATATACTAAAATTTTAGTTTTACTAGTAGCTTTACCATTTCCTGTTACCGCTTTATTATAGCCGTTTTCTACAAGATATGTTGAAAAGTCACTAGCGAGTCCTGGTGTTTTAGTCCCATTAATCACCTTTATTTTAAGTTTTGACTTATCAATATTCTGTACCTGGCTGCCCTCTAATTTTGAAATAATCTCTTTATTTTGAGCTTTATTATATACTACATATGATACACCATGTACGCTCTTTAAATCGCCCTTAATGGTATCCATGGAGAGCTTATCACTACCAATGGTTGCAAATATGTATCCATATTTAAGTATATCATTAGCATCCATATTAGTTTCTACAGAACTTTTTATTGCTGATAAAATGCTTGGAATCTTAATTACTGTAATAGGACTTTTTACTTTCTTCATAACTTTAGAAATAAACATATGCTGATTTTCTATTCTTCCTAAGTCACCATTTTCAAAACCACTACCATCGGAATTTTTTCTCCACCTAAAAAATTCCTCAGCTTTTTTACCATCCAAATGAACATTCGTCCCCTTTTCAAAATGAATGCTTAAATCTTGATCAGGATCTTTATAATCCATTTTCCTTGTTATGTCAATATTTACTCCACCAATAGCATCAATTAGTTTATTAAATCCTTTATAGTCAATTTTGCCATAGTAGTCAATTTGAACACCTAATAACTTTTGTACAGCAGCAACTGCATAATCCACGCCACCAATAGCATGGGCAGCATTAATTTTTTGATTTTTACCATTTATCGTAACTAAAGTATCTCTGGGGATAGAAACCAAATTAACTTTTTTATCATTTGCATTATAATGTGCTAATATCATTGTGTCTGTCCTCTTTGGATCGTCAGCATTTGTAGCACCTGGAGTACCCACATCTACGCCCATAACCAGTATATTGCAAGATTTCCCATCTTTCTTAATCTTTTCTATATCATCCTTATTTAATTCCGATGCTAATCCTTTTTGGGTTAAATCTAATGCACTATTATTAAAGCTATTTAAGTAGAAATAAAGATAACCAAAAATTAACACAAGCACTGTCACCACTAAAGTACTGATAACAATTGCAAATCTTTTATAATTTACTATTTTTCTCTTTTTTTTATTATCACTCATACTCTCACCTACTATATTTACTTAATAAATAATTTCTTGCTTCTATTGTATCCGTATGCAATAATCCCTTTTGACCTATAACATATTTTATAGTATTGTCAAAAGATTTTATGACTGCTGCATCTAAATCAATATTACTTAAGCTTCTTAGTTCTTCTACCCCATCAAATTTTCTTAATGGCTCAATATAATCTGCAATATAAATTATTTTCTCTAAAAGGCTCATGCTTTTTCTACCAGTAGTGTGATAACGAATAGCATTTAAAATATCCTCGTCGTAAATCCCCATTACTTCTCTAGCTAGTATACTTCCAACTAATCCGTGCAAAATTGGTGGGTTCTTTAGGTATATTTCATCTAATTGTATTTCATGTTCTATAGCCAGTTTTATAAGCTCCTCATCAGTCTTATTCTTAACACAATCATGTATTAAGCCTGCAATTCGTGCTTTTTCTACATTTTCTCCATAAATAACTGCTAGCGTTACTGCAGTTTCACTAACGTTTAAACTATGTCTTAATCTACTTTCTTTTAAACTTAATTTCAAATAATGGAGCATTTCTTTCTCATTCCACATTTAGATCCCCCTATTTATATAACTGAAGATTATCAATTATTACCTCTACACCCTTAGGAAGAAGATAATCAACATTTCTACCTTTTTTTATACCACCTCTAATGTTCGTTGAAGATATGTCTATAATTGGCATATTAAGAAAAATCACTTTACCATTGAACTTTTGTTCTACATGATTTTTCTGCTTTAACAATTCTTCCACTGTAAATCCTGCTCTACCATAAACCACCAACTTACAACTTTTGAGTATTCTATCTACATTTTTCCAATTATTTAAATCCATTAGGCTGTCTCCACCAATTAAAAAATACCACTCTATATTAGTTTGCGATTCACTAAAAAGTTCAAGTGTTTCATAAGTATAGCTATTCTCTTTTTTATTAATTTCATAATCGCTTATTTCAAAGTGGCTTTCGTGCTCTATTGCCTTTTTAACTAAATCATATCTAATTTGAGCATCTGTTATTTTTTTATTAATTTTATTCGGTGGATTCCCTGCTGGCATAAATAAAATCTTGTCTAAATGTAAATTGTATAATGCTTCATAGGCAATATGAACATGCCCTATGTGAATTGGATCAAAGGTTCCTCCAAAAATAGCCTTTTTCACTGTAACACCTTCTTTATAGTATAATAAGGTACCTTCTGTAAAATAATAACACATTTTCTAATTTATATAAAGGAAAAAGCATGTAAAATTACATGCTTTTATGGTAATTCAATTTTAGGCTTTTTTAATGACCTTTTGTACAATACGCATTTACTACCAATACTTTGTATTCCTTCAGCATTTATAGCCGTGCAAATTATATCTGATGCTTCTCTAGCAGTTATTCCACTATTGTTTAAAATTTTAATTTTAACAAGCTCTCTAGATTCTAATATGTCTTCTATCTGTTTTAAAAAATTTTCTTCTATTCCAGCTTTTCCAACCTGAAATACAGGTTGTAATGGATTTGCAAGAGTTCTCAAATAACTTCTTTGTTTACTTGTAATCATAATATCCTCCTAGTTACATTCTTATAAGATAAGAATTATCGCTCATTATCTTTTATAATAAGAATTCAAATTCAAACTTTTGTAGTCTTACTAAATCACCGTCTTGAATTCCTTTTGCAACTAATGCGTCAAATACTCCCTTATTCTTTAACACTTTGTGGAAATATTTAAGAGAATCCGGTTCATTTATATTAACAGCACTTAACAATCTTTCAACAAAACTTCCTTCAACAACAAAAGTTCCTTCTTCATCAACCTCAACAGTGTAGGTGAATCTCTTTTCTTCTATTATGAATTTATCTTCATCATTTATTATTAGTTCCGTAACTGGGATAGTAGTTAACATTCTAGCCGCTTCTTTCATAAGTGCATCCACACCTTGATTTGTAGCTGCAGATATTTTAAATATCTTACTATCATCATATCCCAGTTCATTTAATTTCTTCTTAAAGTTTTCAAATACTTCATCATCAAACAGCAAATCACTCTTATTAGCGGCTATTATCTGAGGTCTATCCCATAACTTAACGCTGTATTTTCTAAGTTCTTCATTTATTTTTACAAAGTCTTCTACAGCATCTCTACCTTCAATTCCTGAAATGTCAACCACATGAATAAGCATTCTAGTTCTTTCAATATGTCTTAAAAAACCTATTCCAAGACCTACTCCTTCAGCTGCACCTTCAATTATTCCTGGTATATCAGCAATAACAAAATTCTGTGCACCCTTAACACTTACTACTCCTAAATTCGGTTTTAAAGTTGTAAAGTGATAATTAGCAATTTTAGGTCTTGCTTTTGATACTACTGAAAGCAATGTTGACTTGCCTACATTTGGAAAACCTAATAATCCAACATCAGCTAAGCTCTTAAGTTCAAGCTTAATCCATCTTTCTTCTCCTGGCATTCCTGGTTCAGCAAAGTTTGGCGCTTGCCTTGTAGGTGTACAAAATTTAACATTACCTTTTCCGCCTTGTCCAGCTTTGCAAACTCTATAACTATCACCATCATGAGCTAAATCATACATTATTTTTTCTGTTTCCATGTCACGCACAATAGTCCCCATTGGAACTTTAACATACAGATCCTCTCCAGCTTTTCCATAACACTTAGAACCAGAACCGTTTACTCCATTTTTCGCTACGAATTTTCTTGCATATGAAAAATCTAATAGGGTAGTCATACTAGGATCAACTACTAATATTACGTCTCCACCGTCTCCACCGTCTCCACCATCTGGTCCACCCAGTGGTATATATTTCTCTGTTCTAAACGAAACGGCTCCACTGCCACCATTTCCTGATTTAACAAAAATCCTGGCTGTATCAATAAACATATATTTCACCTTACCTTAGCTCATTTTCTATTTTGTTTAATTTTAATTTATTAGCCCAGCGCCGCAGGTGATAACATCACTTATGGTACTGAATATTAATCTATAAGCTATATTATTATCAAAAACACATTTATAAATTCTTAAATCATCTATTTCTGTTTCTATTTGTTGCCATTCATCCATCCAACTCATTTCGTCAGACATAGCTTCATTATTAGTAATCAGTAAACTTTCACCTAATTCATCTTCGAATATATAAATATATACAAATTTCTGATTAGTAACTTCTAGTTCCATAAATATAGTGTTAAGTAAATCGCCTTTTTTATTATATCCAATTTCAAAAATTTTACTTTTAAAATTGCTAATTTCGATGTTTATTTCTACTTTTACTTCATTTTGCCATAGTTTTTTAATATTATTCTCAAGGCATAGTGAAAATCCATTATCTTGTAATCTATAAATTTCACTGATAATTTCATTTTCCTTGGATAACCTATCTATGTATTTCAAAGCATCTTTCGGTCGCCTCGTTTGCAAATATCCAGATATAACTTGCAGATCATTCATAAAATCATGTCTTTGTTTTCTAATTAAGTTTATAAAACTTTCTAAATCACTCATTACTATCCTCCAAAAGAGAATTTTAAAAAAGCACCCTTTAAGGGTGCCTTAAATTATTCAGCAATACACGTTTCTACATCAACAGGATAAACACTTGCTTTTTTCTTCATTTTGCCCATTCTTTCGAATTTTACAACTCCATCAATTTTAGCAAAAAGAGTGTCATCTCCACCTATTCCAACATTGTTTCCTGGATGGATTTTTGTTCCTCTTTGTCTTACTAAAATATTGCCTGAAAGAACAAATTGTCCATCTGCACGTTTAGTCCCAAGTCTCTTAGATTCACTATCTCTACCGTTTCTTGAGCTACCTACTCCTTTTTTATGAGCAAATAACTGAAGGTTCATAACTAACATTGTACTACACCTCCTCTGTTTCTACTTTTATATATTCACCATAAGTAATTTCTATACTTTTAAGTCCAAGTATCATTGTTTCAAGTAAAACTTGACATCTTTCGATATCTTTTAGGGTTTGATCTTTTAAATCTAAATTCAAAAATCCATCCTCTATATCATACTTCACCTTAATTTTTAGAACTTTCTCAATCCCAATAATTGTAGTTTGAGAAATTGCTGAAATAGCAGCACAAATTAAATCTACATCTAATTCTGCTTCTTTAGGCTGAGCATGACCTTTTATTTTAAAAGAAACTATTTTACCTATTCTTCGAACAAATTCAACTTTAACCATAACTAAGCTTCTATCTTCTCGATTTGAATTTTAGTATATGCTTGTCTGTGTCCTTGTTTCTTTCTGTAATCTAACTTTCTCTTAAATTTGAAAACTATAATTTTCTTAGCTTTTCCTTGTGCTAATACTTTAGCAACAACTTTAGCTCCTTCTACTACAGGTTTTCCAACTATTAAGCCTTCTTCCTTGCCTACTGCAAGAATTTCATTTAATTCAATGGTTGTTTCAACTTCAGCATCCAATTTTTCAACGAATAAAACGTCTCCTTCTTGAACTCTATATTGCTTTCCACCAGTAACTAAAACTGCGTACATAAAATACACCTCCTTGATCCAGTCTCGCCATCCCAGGTACATACCTTTATGTAAAATAAGCAAGTATGTTTATAACCTTACGTGTGCGGTCTACAAATGACATTCTAACATATATCCAAATGTTTGTAAAGTGTATTTACCCATATATCTTCTGTGTTTGCAAATTTCTTATTTGATTTGCGAAAATTAGCGATTCTACTTTGAATTTTTCTAAATGTGGAATAAAATTCACATAAATTTTATTATCTAACGCTCCTATTTGACGTGCAAATTCTAAAACATCCTCCATAATATCCTTTTTGTAAATTTCGTCAATTTCAATATATATATCTTTAATGCCCTGTTCCTTATGTATCTTAAAAATTTCATTTTTAATTAAAAATTGAATATAGGCTAGCTTAACCCTGCTACTCTTCCCACCGCAATGCTTGCAAGGTTCCTCAATAAACTCGTATATAGACTTTCCGCGCCTCCGTCTTGCAATTTGAACCAAATTTAGCTCAGTAAATGGATAAATTACAGTCTTGTTTTTATCATCCGCAAATCCTGCTTCTAAAACGTCTAATATAATTTTTCTCACTTCTAAATCCTCAATATCAATAAAATCTATTATAATGATTCCGCTTAGATTTCGAAGTCTAATTTGTCTTGCAATTTCTGTCGCCGCCTCAATATTGGTGCTTTGTGCAGTTTTTCGAAGTGATCGACTCTTTGTATTCTTCCCAGAATTAATATCAATTACATACATTGCCTCAGTTTTATCAATTACAATATTTCCTCCACATTTTAGTGGAATCCTATGATTGCGAAGACTGAGTATTTCTTTTTCTATTCCGTAATAATCCAGTAACATTCTGCTTTCACTATGAAATTCAACTTTTACATTGATGTCCGATCGTTTTTCTGTAAATTTCTTCGTATACTGAAAATCACTTTCATTATTCAATACTATTTTAAAAGTGTTTTTATCTAAAATATCACGTAGAGTTCTGTTTAAAGCTCCAGCATCACTAAATAGCAAAATAGGATTTCTTGAATACTTCGCTCTGTTTATAACGGCCTTATATATTTCATATAATTCACGAACTTCATCATTTAGGGTATCAATGTCTACATCAAAGGCATTAGTCCTAATCATTACCCCTATATCCTCTGGCTTGTTAAGTTGATTTGCCACCATAGTTTCAAAAGTTCTATTATTTATTTTTTTAGAAAAGCTTATGTCTTTATTCATATTTACAAGCACGCAGTAAATACCTGCAATGCCGAAAGCACTAGTAACTTTAGCTCCCTTTTTATCGATCTCTTCTTTTAAGACTTCAACTATAATCTCATCGCCTTTTTTTATCTTGGTATTCTTAAACTTTTCATCAAGATACATATAGCAGTCTTTGCCCTTCCCAATATCTATAAAAGCACATTTAATTGCTGGAACAATATTTTTTACGACTCCCTGATATATTTCTCCTGGAATAGGGCCACTATCCTCTTCTTCTATGAAGCATTCCTTTAATTTGTTATTTTCCTTTATAGCTATTCTTAAAAATTCTTCTTGCCTTTCAATATATATTTCTTTCACTTTAATCCACTCCTATTTTACTAATTTTTGAAAAGCTCGCTAAGAGTGACTAATTTATCATCTTTATATGCATACATTTCTTCCCGCTCTATATCAACAAAAGCTTCTTTATTAATAGACTCTATATTTTCCTTCAAATAGTCTGCTAATAACCGAGCTGATAAATTAGCACGACTTCCACAAGCAATAAGTGCTGAAATACAAATTACTGAGCTATCTACTTCATATTCAAATTTATGCACTAATGGTTTTATATTAATCATTTTTTCTCCGCTTTTACTCATCTTAACGATGTTCCATTCGCCTGCACTACAAATACTCTGCAATGTTTTTAGTGCATCCTCTCCACCCGTGCATTTTAGTTTAATTGTATATTTAGCAGCATCAATAATCGCCATAGCTTGAGCTTTCTTTTTTCCCTCAACTGGAATAACTTTTACCACATCTAAAATTTCAATTCCACGTGGCGTATTTTCATTCATTTTATCCATAATATATTTTTCTTCTAACTCACTGTTTAACACTACATCCATGTATTCCCCCTCAGAATGTACCCCTACAGACAATGGTTGTGCAATAGATACCGCCATGTGAGGATTAAAGCCTTTTGAATATCCTATTGGAAGAACTGACCTTTTAATAATTTTTTGGAGGGTTCTCATTAAATCTAAATGAGCAACAAATTTAATTTCACTGCCTTTAGTATACTTAATTAAATAACGCACCGTTGAAACACGTCCCTTCTTTAAAATTAACATTAACGCCGCATTCCGTGCAGCCTAACATGCAATTTTGAGTTAATTCTACTTTTTTTGCTTTTTCATTTTCGAGTATTAGATACTCTTTATTAACACCAATATCTATAAAATCCCAAGGAAGTATTTCATCATAACTTCTTTCGCGATAAGCATAAAATTCTCCTAAAACGCCACATTCATCCATTGCTTCTTTCCATATTTCAAAATTAAAATACTCAGACCAACCATCAAATTTCGCACCCTTTTCAAATGCCTTAATTATAACATCACAAATTCTTCTGTCTCCTCTAGCAATTACCGCTTCTAGAAACGAAACTACAGATTCATGATAATTATAAATAACCGCCTTACTTGTTATAGCATACTTAACTGCTTTTATTTTTTCAACTACCGCATCCATTGTTGCTTGCGGCGCCCATTGGAATGGAGTAAATGGTTTTGGTACAAATATAGCGGAACTTGAAGTAACCCTTAATCCTCTTTTTCGTGTTTCCTTAGGGATTTTAAAGTATTCTGCTACAACTTTATCCGAAAGCTCTGCAATGCCTCGTACATCATCCATAGTTTCATAAGGAAGCCCAACCATGAAATAAAGCTTTATAGTTGACCACCCTGAAGCAAAAACGCTGCTGGCAGCTTCTAATATTTGTTCCTCTGTAACTCCCTTATTTATAATGTCGCGCATTCTTTGGGTTCCAGCTTCCGGTGCAAAAGTTATACCAGTTTTTTTAACCTTTTGTATTTCCTTAATTAAATCTACAGAGAAAGAATTTATCCTAATTGAAGGCAGAGATACACTCACGTGGTCTTCCTTATGTTTTTCAATTAGCGTCGTTATAAGGTTTCGTATATCTGAATAATCACATATGCTTAAAGAACTTAAAGATATTTCTCTATACCCTGTGCTCTTTAATAATTTATCTGCAGCATCGATAATGTTAGCTGTACTCTTTTCTCTAACTGGTCTATATATCATGCCCGCTTGGCAAAATCTACATCCATTAGTGCATCCCCTAAATGTCTCGAGTATTACCCTATCATGTACTATTTCAGTATACGGAACTACGATTTTATCTGGAAAAGCAACTTCATTAAGATCTGTTACGAATCTTTTCTTAACGATTTTAGGAACATCATCATATTTAGGCTTAAATTCCTTGATAGTGTTATCTTCATTATAGGACACCTCATATAAGGAAGGCACATATATTCCTCTTATCTTAGATATTTCTCTTAGGAATTCTTTTTTACGACCTTTGTACTTTTTGTAAATATCTAACACATCATTCATTATTTCTTCGCCTTCGCCAATCTCAAAGAAATCCACTATATCGTGAAGAGGTTCAGGATTATAAGCACATGGTCCCCCAGCCATAACTATGGGTTCATCTTCACCTCTCTCTGAAGCTCTTATAGTAATACCCGACATATCTAACATGTTGAGTATATTAGTGTAGCTCATCTCATATTGCAGAGTAAACCCTAAAATATCAAATTCCTTTAAAGAATCTTTGCTCTCAAGAGCATACAAAGAAATATTATTTTCTCTCATTTGTTTTTCCATATCTGGCCAAGGAGCAAACGCTCTTTCGCAATAAGTGTCGCTTCTTTCGTTTAATACATGATAAAGTATTCTACTACCTAAATGTGACATTCCCACTTCATACACATCAGGAAAGCAAAAAGCAAATCTTATATCAATTTTTTCTAAATCTTTATAACAACAATTAAGTTCTCCACCTATGTATCTAGCAGGCTTTTCGACCTTAAATAAGATATCATCTGAAATTTTATTCATAGAAATCACTCCTCGTTTTTTCTCTAGGCTAGATAATAGTTATCCTTTGTATCTGCCATAGACACATTACATTATTTTATTCTAACACATGAGCGTTAAATCTCAAAATGAAAAATATCTTAAAGTAAAACACCCAACCTTTAATAGGCTTTGTTTTACTTTAAGATATCTTATTATACATTATTTTTTAATTTTTTAATGTCAATGTACTCACTTAGGCTTATATTACCATAGGCTTTTATTGCCTCAATTATTTCTTCTTCATACAACGTATCTAGCAATGTCATATTTTCATCTAGTATTGTAAACAAATTGTACTTATTCTTATCAATTATTCCTAGTACCGATAATAAATTTTTTTCACAAAAAACAGATATACTTTTATTCTCTACATATCCTCTCTTTATAAATCTATGTTTCTTCCTAATAATATAACCCATAATCAAATATACTATCCTTTCCTTTTCTTTAATCGAAGATATTAAAATAAATATAGAAATTAAGCCTAAATTAAAGTTGCTTTTATTTGCTGCTACACTTACAAAATATATAAACATGAAAATACTTCCAAGAATCATACTAACCCTAATAGAAATTTCATTTGCCCTTCTATATATAGTCTTAATATTAAGTATATCCCTAAGCACCCTTCCTCCATCCAGTGGAAAGGCTGGTATAAGATTAAAAATGCCTAAAGCTAAATTGCTTTTATAAATTAAATGCAAATAAGGTCTATTAAATAATATAAATAAAATATAAAAAATAACTGCTAATAATAAGTTTAATAAGGGACCCGATAAAGAAATTATTAAATCCTCTTTAGCACTTGCTTCATCTAAATCTTTCACCTTAAGTACGGCTCCTACAGGAAGAATTTCGATATCAAAGCCTGAAAATCCTAAAATTCTAGCAGTTAAATAATGCATCATCTCATGGATGAATACAAAAGCAAAAGCTATTACTAATTCTCCTTTAAATCCTAATATTATTAACAAAATAATATACGGTATAAATAACTTACTTATTCTTATCAATTAATCCCCCAAAGCAATTGCTGAACTGTCATTAAATCATCTCCTGCGGAGCTGCAATATTAACGACTTCAGAAGGAGATCTATATTCCCACTAAAGTTTCTTTTTTGCTATAGTATGGACCTCCTACTTATAGAAGCGGCCGGCTTCCCTTCTGAACTGTCATTAAACCATCAAAAATTAATATCTTTACTATTTATTCCATCCCCACTTGAAATTTTGCTTTTAACCTTCTCTATGAAATTCACTGTAACAGATTCTACATCTTTAAATTTAACGCCCTTCGCTTTATCTATTAATGTACCATAATCATACTCTTTGTTTATTGCTTGCTTAGAATAATTATAAACATATTGAGTTTTAGGTGTAACTACTACTTTTAAGCATAATACAAAAATAAACAATACTAGTACACCAATCAATTCCCTGGTTAATCTTTTTATATAAAAATTAGGCATTCCACTTTGTTTGTTATTTTCACTATGAAAACTATTTGCGCTTCTATGCCTTTTTGCCAAATTATTATAATAGCTTTGATACTGCGTATTATAATTACCCATTTTATCCCCCTCTAACAATCTTTTACTATTTATATATATTTAATTTCTACCATTTATATTACATATTATAAGAAAAAAGTATATATTATATCATCTTAAACAAAATAAGCACTGCAAACTATGCAGCGCTTACTCGATTATGTTGTTCTATTTACGATTTTTTAAACTTCTCATTAAAACTTCAGCTGTACCTAAATTTGTGGCAAGTGGAACACAATGTACATCTCATAATCTAAGAAGTGCTGAAATATCTGGTTCATGAGGTTGAGGGGTTAGTGGATCCCTTAAAAAAATTATCATATCCAATTCTTCTTGTGCAAGCTTTGCACCTATTTGCTGGTCACCGCCAAGTGGTCCTGATAAAAACCTAGTAACATCAAGTCCCACTTGTTCACTTATTAATTTTCCTGTTGTCCCTGTTCCGTATAAATCATGTTTTTCTAAAACATCCTTGTACCTTGTTGCAAAGTCAATCATATCAGCCTTTTTTTTATCATGGGCTACTAGTGCTATTCTCATATCTATTCCCCCTCATGATTTATTGAATATTATCAAAAATTTATTTTTTTCCTTCTCATACCTACATTAAGCACTAATCCTAATGATATAAAAGTTGTTAAAAGTGAGCTCCCACCATAACTCATAAATGGTAGAGTTATTCCTGTAATAGGCATAAGTCCCATTGTCATTCCCATATTTTGCATTATTGAAAATAATAAATTCGAAATAAATCCCACACACAACACAGTGCCAAAAATATCTTTCGATTCTTTTGCAATTTTTACTAACCTGCATATAAGTAGTCCATATAATAATAATAATACTAATGCACCAATAAGTCCCCATTCTTCTGCTAAGACGGCAAAAATAAAATCCGTCTGATTTTCTGGAACAGAGCTAAACTGCACTCCTTTTCCAAACCCTCTTCCTAGTATTCCTCCCGAGCCTATAGCGAGTCTTGCTTGAATAAGCTGATGACCATACCCTTGTGCAAATTGCTCAGGATGCAAGAATGAAGTGAGTCTTCCTTTCCAATAAGTTTTCATAATTGGAGAATTCCATACACCTACAACTATAAGCAATATTGAAGTCATTCCTCCAATTATCACTTTGTAATTTAGTCCAATACAATAAAATATCCCTAGTACTATAAAAAAGCTTACCATAGTCATTCCCATATCCGGTTGAATAATAATTAATAACATTGGCACTGCCACATAAAATGCTAACTCCAACAAATTTTTAGGATCATTAATTCGCCCTTCCATTTCATCTAATTTCTTAGCCAGCATTATTATCATGCCAATCTTAGCAAATTCTGAAGGTTGCAGGGTGCCTATGCCTATATTTATCCAAGATCTTGCACCATTTACAACAGTTCCAAAAACATCACCATATATTAACAATGCAACGCCTGCCCAATATATTATAACGGCATAATTTTCTATTAACATATAATCAAAGACCAAAAGAACATACATCACAGCAATACTTACTATCAACCATATAATTTGCATTTTAACTAACTTAGTTCCATAATTCTTCACTGTAGCACTATAAATATTTATGCATCCAAAAATCACAATAGAAATTGCTACTATAATCACACTATAATCCAATTCTCTTAACAGTTTTTTATTAAGTCTTAGGTTTTGTAAAATTTTCATGGTTTAACCTACCTCCATCTCAAATATGATTATATCATATTAATAAAAAAAAGCTATGCATAAGTTGTTAATTATACAAAGCCTTTGCTAACTTATCTCTTTATTTTTTTAATAGGTATATTTGCAATTAGTGCTGGTGAATTTCCTTCATATTCTTCCGTTGTTGTTAATCTAACCTCAATTTCCCCCGTTTCTATTTCGGCGTATTTTGAAATTACCTTTAGTATGTCGGCCTTAATCATTTCTAGAAAATTAGGTGAAAAGTCCGCTCTATCATGTATTAAAATCAGCTTTAATCTATCACTTGCAATATCCTTTGAAAAAATTTTATTAGAAAACATTTTAAATAAATTCATTAATGCCCTACCCCCTATATCCCTTTAAATATTCTTTTTAGAGAAGCAAAGAATCCTGTCCCACTACATGATGATCCATCTAGTGAAGCATATGATACTTCCTCTCCCATTATTCGCCTTGCTATGTTTTTAAAAGCTAGACCCGCCAAAGACTTTTCATCAAGAACGATTGGTTCCCCTTTGTTTGTTGAAATAGTAACCTTCCTATCATCTGGAACGACGCCTATTAATTTAATGGCCAAACATTCTATAATATCATCTACAGATAACATATCCCCATTTTTTGTCATTTCATAGTTCATTCTGTTTATTATAACCTCATGTCTATCTATACCCTTAGAATCTAATTTTCCTATTACCCTATCTGCATCTCTAACTGAAGTAAGTTCAGGATTAACCACTATAATAGCTCTATCAGCTCCTACTATAGCATTTTCAAAGCCTTGCTCAATACCTGCAGGACAGTCTATAATAACGTAATCAAAGTTTTCTTTTAATTCCTTTACTACTAAAAGCATATCCTTTATATCAATGTCATTCTTGTCTCTTGTTTGAGCTGTTGGTAACAAATATAAATTGTTAAACCTTTTATCTTTTATTAGGGCTTGCTTTAACCTGCATTTTTTTTCAATAACATCTACTAATGTAAATACTACTCTATTCTCAAGTCCCATTAAAACATCTAGGTTTCGAAGTCCTGTATCTCCATCAATAACTACTACTTTTTTGTCCATAGATGCGATAGCTGTTCCAATATTTGCTGTGGTAGTTGTCTTACCTACCCCACCCTTACCCGAAGTTATAACTATAGATTCTCCCATGTGCATTACCTCCATTATATATATTTATTTGCTAAATACGGTTCCACAATGATATTGCCATTTTTAATTTTTGCCACCTCCGGATATAGAGGCTTTACTTCATCCTCAGGGGACCTCGTTACTATGCTTCCTATCTGAAGTATTTGAGGTTGCAACTTAACTGCCGCAATTATAGCTTTTTCATTACCATTAGTACCCGCATGTACAACCCCTCTTAAAGTACCAATAACAATTATATTTCCTGCTGCATATATTTCAGCTCCTGGGTTAACATCACCAACTATAACTACATTACCAGGATAATTTATACTTTGTCCGCTTCTTATAGTTTTCCTCAAAAACTTAGTTTTCCCCTCATAAATTCCAGTAAACACTTTTCCTACGGAATCTTCTTGCTCCTGAAAAATACAATCACTAATTAAAAATTCATCAAATAATATTTCCTTTAATTTTATACTTTCCCTTTCATTTATGTATTTAAGTTCAGTAGTAATTTTCAAAGTGCTACCTTTGTAAAATTTCCTCCCTTGTGATAGCTTATCAATTAAAGACTCTAGCATGTCATCAAAATCACTGAAATGATTCATATTTATAACTACATTTAATCCCTCTTTATTTCCCTTAATGATTATTTTATCTGTAACCATAATTTTAACCTCCTAGTTCTCATCTGGTGTACGTAACTTTTAAATAAATAATCGTTTTGCTCCATAATTGAACTTAAGCTATTATTTCAACATATTAACAGTAAATTCCTGCTTAATTTCAATATAAATATATTTTTTTATTTTTTCACCATGCTTTTACAATTAAATAAACTCTAACAAACAAATTTGTCAGAGTTTATTTAAAGTTCTAATTTATTTATAATTTAGATTTTTTTACTAATCGTGACCATTTCCATTAGTAGTATTATTTAAATCTATATTACTAGTTCCCTTATCTGGATCAACCATAAATTTATATTTAGGATCTTTTTTAAGTAATTCTGCTTTAAAATATTGCTCATAAACTGCTTTTGCAACTGGAGTAACATAACCACCATGACCTCCATCAAAAACCACTGCGCAAACAGCTATTTCAGGTTTGTCATAGGGAGCAAACCCAATATAATATCCGAAGGAAGTCCTTCCGAGAGCTGTTTGAGTAACCTCATTAAAAGTAGCGGAACCTGTCTTCCCTCCATTTTGTATAGGAAAATCTTTAAATACCCCATATGCTGTACCTTGAGGATCACTAGTAACTTCTAACATACCCTCTTTAATTATATTAGTTGTATTCTCACTTATACCAGTTTTTTCTAAAACTACAGGCTTAGTTTGCTTAATTACATTTCCATCCGCATCTAAAGTTTTATCAACCAAATGCAGTTCATATCTATTTCCTCCATTTACCAGGGTAGATACATAATTTGCTAACTGCAGTGGGGTAAAAGAATCAAACCCCTGACCTATAGCTGCATAGTATGCATTAGCTGCAGTATTAATTTCAGTATTACAATCACTTATTTCTGAATTTATAGTTTCAGACATTGCTTTGATATCTTTATCTGTATAATTATTACCTTTTAATGCTGAGGAACCTTCAATGAGCTCCTTTATCATATTTGAATTAATAGAATCTACCTTGTCTTTTTTCATTTTTTCCTTAATTATAGCAAGATACTTACGTTTGTTTTCATTTTCTTTTTTTATTTCATCTATTTCTTTAGTAGTGCCACTTTCAGCTTTTGGTTCAATATCAAGAGGTTTAAATTTTACTCCTCCATTATTTATTCCGCTTTGTAAAAGTTTCACTAGATTACTTATATGAATATTAGCTAATATTTCTTTACTAGATTCATAATTATATACCTGTCCAAAGTTTTCTGGAATCTCTATACCTGTAGCAGGTTTTTTATTACTGTTCGGATCTATTCCAAGACCAAATTTCCATGCATATTTTGCTAGTAAGTCTAATCCAGCTTTGTTTTCACCAGCCTTTTCAAAAAGTTTATCAGCCACATCATAAAAGTAAAAATTACAAGATTCTCTCATTGCCTTTTGAATATTTACCATTCCATGCCCATAACCATGCTCGTTATATATCCAACATGCAGCTGTAACGCTTTCATAACGGTGATTGTATGGTCCATTATCATTTACTTGACTATCCTTGGTTATAACGCCTTCATCTAGCCCAGCAATAGCTGTCACTGGTTTAAATGTGGAACCAGGTGGTATTAGAGATTTAGTTGCATAATTGAAAGTTGCTTTGGGGAAAATATCATTATTATCCTTCCTAATTGTAGTATTCCCTTTTACACTTTTATCTATCGGGAACATATAATCAAGTACTATTTTCTCTCTTTCTTCTTTGGATTTTGACATATCACTATCGGTTAGTACCCCTTTAATATCTGCAAGCCCTCTTTTTTTAATATAATCTAGTCCAATTTTCTCTGTGACTGGACCTAACAACTCATCATATTGAGCACTAGTTAACCCTTGCCTAAACATATTAGGATCATACCCAGGTCTACTTGCAAGTGCTAATATCTTGCCCGTCTTAACTTCAATTACCACCGCCGCGCCTCTGGTTGCATTTGTTGTATCAACAGCTTGAGATATGTCCTTCCCTTTTTTTTGTAGATGGAGCATCACAGCATCTAAAGATTTCTCTGCAGCATATTGCATATTTTTATCTATATTAAGCTGCACTGTTTGTCCAGGATAAGTTGCAATCTCACCTAAAGTATTAACTTTACGCCCTTGTTTATTAACTGTTATACTTTCTTGTCCTTTAGTTCCCTTTAAAACATCTTCAAAAGCTGATTCAATTCCTGACGTACCTATAGAATCCGTACTTATATCATAACCTTTTTCTTCATACTTAGATGAATCCCAAGGATTTATCTTAGAAATATAACCTAGGAAAGCTGAACCTAGATCCTTATTAGGATAGACTCTAACAGGCTGAGTCATAACACTAATACCAGGAATTTCAGGTTGCATTTGTTCAAAAATAAATGCAACGTCCTTAGATAAATCGTTAGCGATAACTACTGGCTTATATCCAGAAAGGCTCTGAATTTTTATATTGTCCTTAACTACCATATACCGTCTGAGCTCTTCTTTGCTTTTAGAATCCTTGATTTCGTCCAGCTTATAATCCACTATTAGTTGATTATACACTTCTTCTGGCGTAATCTTTAAAAGTTCTTCATCAACTTTTTTAAGTTGATCAGCGGTTAAATCATCTTTCTTTTTACCCTTATAGAGTTTTTTAATAACTGTCTCATCAAACCCTCTATCTTTTTTAAATCTAAGTTCCATCCAATCTTGTGATGTTTTATCTGAGGTTTTAAATTCAAAACTATACTCTACATCTTTTATATCCTCACTAGTCTTTACTTTAAGTGCAAACTCATCTACCTGAGTTTGCTTGTTATCATCAAGAATTTTAAATACCTTATCAATAGTTGGCAAGAATTTTTCTTCACTCTCTTTTGTTTTAGTAAATGTCACTATATAACTTTGCTTGCTTGTAGCGAGTTTCGCACCATTTCTATCTATTATCTCACCTCTTGGTGCTACTTTAGATATTATCTTATGATTTTGTTGATTTGCAGTTTCCATATACACCCGGCCATTGATTACCTGTATATTCACTAATTTGAAAATAATAACTGAGAAAATCGAAATCATAATTACAATTAAAGCATTAAATCTAGAAAATTTATTGTTATTTTTATTTTTCTTTCTCACTTTTGCACCAACCTTTTAAAAATCATATAAATGTACTGCATCAAAATTTCCACTCTTTCTTCATATATTCTTTTTGTGAAAGTTTATATACAAATTTATACATAAAAATAGAAACTATTAGATTATATATTCCATGATATAATACTACCCCCATATGTGTATATTGCTTTATCAAAAACAATATAGAAAATACTATTAACCCTTTTACTAAACTTAACACAAAAGTTGAAACTATTGGCAAAAACGGTTTTTCAACAAATATATTTTTACCTATGTTTGCAGCTATAGCACACATAAGCATATTACTTAGCATATTGATTCCAAATCCATTTAAGAAATAGATGTCCTGCAGTGCGCCGGTAAAAACTCCAATTATTACTGCGTCTTTTGGCGAACTAACAATCGAATAACACAGTGCAAAAGTAAATATTAAACTTGGATATGTACCGTTTATTTTGAGTAAAGGCATCAACGTATTATCTAATATTAGGAATAGAATACATAACCATACTACTGTTAATATTCTCTTCATACTACAACTCCTAATATATTATTTCACCATCTTTTATATGTTTTGGTACCACAATAAAAACTTCTTCAATTTTTGAAAAGTCAACATATGGCTCGATTATAGCACTTTTCATTACTTCACCTTTATCCTCATGAACACTTAGCACTTTTCCAATTCTAATTTTAGCTGGATATTTGCCAGCGAGACCAGATGTTACTATTATATCGTCTTTTTTTATACTTGAATCTACAGATAGATGCTGTATTTCGGCTAGTAATTTATTGTTTTCATCTTTATATCCTTTAACCATACCATTATTATCTCTTGTCCTTTGAACAAGACCTGCCACTGCAATATTTTCATTAGATAAACATTGAACGGTGGCCCAATCATCAGCAACAGATGTAACCTGACCTACGAGCCCGTCTCCAGTCATGGCTATCATATTTTTTTTTATGCCTTTATTTGTGCCTTTATTTATTATAAAGCCATCTGAAAAACTATTTCCACTTAATCCTCTTATTTCAGCACCTACATAGTTGTATTCATCTCTTTGCGTTGAAAAATTAAGCATTTTTCTTAACCTCTCATTCTCTTTTATTGCAGTATCATATTCTAATGCTTTAACTTGTAACTCGCTATTAGTTTTTAGAAGTTTTTCATTTTGCGCTTTAATATTTGACAAGTTTGTTATAAATTTAAAAGAACCCTTTATTTTATGAAACCCACCATAAAATATACCCTGCACTGAATTTATCGTTACACCCACACCATTCTCCACGAAAGATATTTTTTCTCGATTTGCACTATATCCTATTAAAGATAAAAATGTAACTGACAGTATTATAATAACTACTGCCAGTTTATTTTTTAAAAATCCCATATTTATCTTCTTTTACTCATGACGTCTATATTAACGAGAGCTTTTCCTGCTCCTATGGCAACACAATCAAGTGGATTTTCAGCTATGTGTACAGGCATATGCGTTTCGTGATTTATAAGTGTATCTATTCCTTTTAATAACGCTCCGCCTCCAGTTAACATAATTCCTTTTTCCATAATATCTGACGCAAGCTCTGGTGGGGTTTTTTCAAGGGTTGTTATTATTGCCTCAATTATTGCTTGAACTGGCTCACTAAGTGCTTCTCTTACTTCCTTTTGCGTTACTTCGATCACTTTGGGTAATCCAGTTATCAAATCTCTTCCTGTTATTTCCATACTCATATCATCATCTTCTAGCTCGTATACTGATCCAAGCTCTGTTTTAATATTTTCCGCAGTTCTCTCACCTATCATAAGGCTGTACTGTTTTTTAACAAAGGCTATTATTGATTGATCTAACTTGTCCCCTGCCACTCTTAGAGACTTGCTTGTTACAATTCCACCTAATGAAATTATTGCCACTTCCGTAGTTCCGCCCCCAATATCCACTATCATACTTCCGGTTGGTTCATTTACAGGAAGTCCAGCTCCAATTGCTGCAGCCATCGGTTCTTCCATTAAATATGCTTCTCTTGCACCTGCTCTTTTAGTTGCTTCCTCAATTGCTCTCTTTTCAACCTCAGTTACACCAGACGGAAATCCGACTACAATTCTTGGACTTGTAAGACCTTTTGAACTAATTTTATTTATAAAGTGTCTAAGCATTTTTTCAGTAATCTCAAAATCTGCAATTACTCCATCCTGCATAGGTCTAATGGCAACAATGTTACCGGGTGTTCTACCTATCATCTGTTTAGCTTCTTCACCAACGGCTAATACCTTATTAGTATTTACATTTATAGCTACAACAGAAGGTTCTCTTAGTACAATTCCTTTCCCCTTCAAGTAAATTAATGTATTTGCTGTTCCTAAATCTATTCCCATATCTCGAGTTGTTCCAAATATTCCCATTATAATTTCTCCCTTCGTATCTAAAGTATTCCTTTTTCTTTTAAACTCGTATAAGTTCCATTCCCAATAATTATATGATCAAGCACTTCTATCCCTAGTAATTTACCACATTCTTGAAGTCTTATAGTAATGTTTACATCTTCCTTGCTAGGAGTTGGATCTCCAGACGGATGATTGTGACAAATAACCACGGAAGCACTACATCTTTTAATAGCTTCGTAAAACACTTCTCTTGGATGAACTATCGAAGTGTTTAAATTACCAATTGAGATATCCTTTATACTTATAATGACATTCTTTGTGTTTAGCATAACTAATTTAAGATATTCTTTTTTTAAATATCTCATTTCCTCCATAAGATATTCTGCAACATCTTTTGGGGAAGTAATTTTGTACTCTTCTCCTGATTTAAAACTTCTAAATCTTTTTGAAATTTCTGTAAGTGCTAAAAGTTGTGTTGCTTTAGCATTTCCAACACCCTTTAAATTCATAAATTCTTCTGCACTTGAACTTAGAAGTCCATTTAGTCCGCCACACTCAGAAATTATTCTATCACAAAGACTTATAATATTTTCATTTTTTGATCCTATTCTAAGTATTATAGCTAATAGCTCATTGTTGGATAAAGTTTCAGCACCGTATCTTAACAATTTTTCCCTTGGCCTTTCATTTTGAGGCAAATCCATGATTTTGCACGTCATACCCATAAACAACTCCTTTATAGATTGACCCCCATCTCCCTTAACATAAAATATAATTTATTTACCGGTAGCCCCACCACACTATAGTAACAGCCCTTTATTTCTTCAACAAATAGAGATGCTGCTCCTTGTATTCCATAAGCTCCAGCCTTATCAAGTGACTCGCCCTTTTCTATGTAATTGTTTATTTCTATTAAAGACAATTTTGAAAATTTTACTTCCGTACAAACATACTCAGTACTAATCTCTTGAGTTTCGGTGTTTATTACTGCAATTCCTGTATATACCTCATGTGTATTATCACTTAAATCACTAATCATTTGAAAAGCTTGCTTGTTATTTTTAGGTTTTCCAAGCACTTTGCCTTTGAAATAAACAATAGTATCACACCCTATTATAACAGCTGGTTTTTTAACGCTACTACAAACAGCTACAGCCTTTCCTTTTGCTAAGGCCATAACGTAGTCTCCACAATTCGCAGAAAATAATACGTCACTCTCTTCAAAGTCACTTACTATTACCTTGAAATTGCTAGTTATTTTTTTTAAAAGTTCCACCCTACGCAAAGATGCAGAAGCTAGAATAATATCCACTACATCACTCCTAATATTTTCTATATAATATTATTGCCAAAACAATGCCTATAATAGACATTATATTAATATTAAAATTTATACCGAAAGTTACTGCTAATACTTTAAAATCTATAAGCATAGGAGTATTCATTCCTATGGTGTATGTACTCTTTAAAAATTTGAGTGCGCTTACGTTATCTCCTAATAGTTCACCTATAAAACTTCCAGAAATAGCTCCAATCAGTATGAAAAAAATAAAATACGGATTTCTTCCTTCTGCACTTTTCAAATCGTACCCCCCACTTTACTTATATCCTATACATTTTAACATTTAATAAATTCATACACAAGTGTATAAATTTAATATTCAAAAAAAGTTTATAATTGTAATTTATTAAGTTGCAAAAATATCCACTAGCATTTAGATAAAAAAATACAAATAGATTCAAATAATCTATTTGTATTTTTAATGATTTAATTCCACATCATTCTACTTCTTTAATATTTTCTTTATATATTTATAGATGTAGATATACCCCTCCTCTGTTTTTTCCTTTTTTAATTCCGCTGGCATTGCAGTTAAATATGATTTCATTTCTGTCATGGTACTATAATTTTTACTTTTTTCTTCCGCACCCTTTAAAGAACCTATCCATTTTTTTAATTCTACAGTTTTAATTGATTTAGTATCTTTTTCTGAAAGTTTATTTAATATTTTAAGATCAGCACTTATCATTTCATTGGTTTGTGCACTTGTTGAATCCTTTCCACTCAATTGAAAATTAATTTTAGTATACATTATTTTTTTTGCATCAAGTTGTTTAATAATATTACCAATCCCATCTTTAGGATAAACACCAACCAAGACTTTATATAATTTATCTTCTTCAAGAATAAATGGTGTACTAAACTCCATTAAACTTTTTTTCAAAATTAAAGCATTTTCCTTCGCGCTAAAAACGCCACATTGTATTGCTACATAATCTTTAATATTAGTTTGAGGAATCTCTTTAGAAACATCTACGCTCTCTTTGTTCACTTTACTATCTTGATTTACTTTACTGTCTTTTACTATATCCGTTTTAGTAGTTTTATCACCTGTACCCGTTTTTACGTTATTATTAGGTATTAGCTTGGACAACATTGTGCCCAAGGCAATGGCTGCTATCAAAGTTAATGTAATTACAATCATAAAATTATTATTTTTCCTAGGCGTCTTATAATTATATCTAGTATATCTCACTTTATCATCCCCTAATTTAATAAATCTTTAAACATCTTTTAAAAAACAACTAGTAACTTGTAGTCTATTTTTTTAGATGCCTTATTTAAAATACTATTATTTTAAAATTGATTTTAGAATAAAAAAATATATATATATATTAAATTGTTTTTTTTAGAATTATTATATCCTTGTCTTCGCTATTTATCTTAAAAAAATTGCTTGTTACCCTACTTTCTTCAAAGTTATTGTGTTTCCAAAATTCCACCATTGCATTATTATTAGATGAAACAAAAGTATAGAAATCACACATTCCATAATTTTCATGTAAATGCTTTGAAAACTCATTAATAATTATGTTTGATATATCAGCATCATATAGTCTATTTTCTATTAAATAACACATAATCCATACTTCATTTGGATTTTTAAATTCTATTCTACCTTTTATAATACCTATAAGTTCACTACCATGTAACACTTTAAGAAAGTATTCCCCTTCACTCACATAACACTCTAAATATCTTTCATAAAATTCCTTAATATCATAATTTAACCTTGCCTCTATATTAAAAGCTTGCTGTTTATTAGTCCAATTTTTAATTTTTAAAATATCCTCTTTTTCTACATTCATAATGCTAACATCATCAAATTTAATATCTATATTAAACATAATTACACCTCTTAAATTTACTCCTCTTTAACATTTTATGCCTCTTTAATAATTAAATTCTACGTTACTTTTAAATCCCCTTCAAAAAAAATTATATTAGCCCTTCTATATTTTTATTTTTTTGTCAAATCATTACAAATCAAATAACCCTATAAGTTTTTATAGGGTTCTAGATGAATTTTGTTTTTCTTTATGTTAAATGATTACTATTTTTTATTCATCTCTGTACATAAGTGTTACTCTAACGATTCTTCTAACTATTTCTTTTGCTTCTAAATATGGTATCCCACACCTATTTAACCTCCTAAATATGGCAGGGTTATACCTCTCAATTCTTCTTACAATGGACTCAACATCATTGTATTGGGGATTAGGTCTATCAAATGGGGATCTATCTTGATAATTATCCAATTGTCTTAAATCTTCATCCCCCTGCTCAAAACCTTTCATAGATACATCTCCATACGTCATACCCATTGGATTGGACCCATTCATGAACATGTCTTCATTAAATTGGTTCATTCCCATAATCGAATTAATCCCCATATTTGGATTTACATCCTGCATATCTCCCATTTGCATTCCCATGTTTGGGTTCATACCCACATTTGGGTTCATGCCCATATTCGGCATCATATTCATTTGCCCATATCCATACATCATAGGTTCTAGTGGAACCATTTCATATTCTTCCTTCATGTCTATATCTTCAATATTTCTGTCCTCTAGTTTCATAACCGCCCTCCCTATTTATAACTTAATACATTAACAATTTATGCTAGAGGCCGTGTTTTGATACTAATTTTATGACAATATGCAAAAAAAAAATAAAGAGGATGTAATTACACCCTCTTTATAGCGCTCACTTTTTATAGCGCCTCTACTTTAATCCTCTTACAGGCTTTCTCATGTTACTATCACCATTTATAGTAACTGGATTATTTTCTTTATTTTTGAGTGGTTTCTCCTGTTTTTCATTAGAATTATTGTTTTTGTTTTTCATAAATAACACCTCTTTCAGATGTTAGTTTTTCCATATTTCTTAAAAAAATTCACTTTTCATAGGTTTTTATCTTACCAATTAAATCATCACCCGCGGTACTGCAATATTAACAACTTCTGAAGGAAAGTCGTTAAAAGAAAGAGGTATTTCTACCTCTTTTTTAAAGTAATATAATTTTTTGGTGCGACAGACGGGACTTGAACCCGTATGGTCTCCCACACGTCCCTTAAACGTGCGCGTCTGCCATTCCGCCACTATCGCAAATTTTGTTTATTTAATATAAAGGATCAAATCTTATAGTCATATGTATTTCAAAACTTGTAACTACAAGATTGATTATATATTATTCTAGTATAAATTGTCAATAGTTTTTTCTGTTTTTATTTGATTTCATCACCATATAATTTCAAATAAATATTATAATTTGTTTTTACCTTTTTAACATATTTATCTGTTTCCCCGAAAGGTATTACATTTAATGTTTTTCCATCGCTAGAGTATTCTTTATCATTAAGCCATTTTTGTACATTTCCACGTCCACCATTGTAAGCTGCCAACACCAAGTCTATATTTCCATTAAATTCAGTGTTTAAATTATTAATATACCAACATCCCATAGCAATATTAATTTCACTTTCATATAATTTTTCCACATCAAAATCTTTTAATTTCATATTTTCTGCAATCCACAATGCAGTATCAGGCATTATCTGCATAAGCCCATAGGCACCTTTTGGAGAAACAGCGTTTCCATCAAAATTACTTTCTGCCCTAATTACAGCTGCAACCAAACAAGGATCCACATTATACCTTTGCGAATACTTAACTATTTGATTTCCATATTTTATAGGGTAAAAGCTTTTAAAAATGCTTTTAATGTTAATCACTATAATAACCAAAAAAATTAAGATTAAGATTTTTATAATTTTTTTAAATTTCATCACTTCACTCCTAACCTTTCTAACTTCCTAATAATCAAATCTAGTTGTAACTTTGTATTTTCAATACTTCCGCCATTATCAATAACAAAATCTGCAAATTTTTTCTTTTCATCTATTGGCATTTGAGCTCTTATTCTATCCCATGTTTCGTCTATTTTTAAAGCATCTCGATTCATAACCCTTTGTACTTGAATGTCACTACTCACCCACACTAAAATAGTTACATCCATACTAGTATGAAAATTGTTTTCTATTAAAGTAGGTGCATCTAAAAAGCAAAATTGCCAATTGCCTTCTTCGTACATTTTTATTCTGTCTTGTATTTCTTTTTTTATAAACGGCATCATTATACTTTCAAGCTTTTTTCTGCGATTATCACCCTTAAATATATAGTTTCCAAACTCTTTCCTATTAAGATTACCTTCACTGTCAAAAAACTCATACCCGAATTCCCCTTTAATTCTATTTATCATCTCAGGATATATTATAAAAACCTCTCTAGCTACAATGTCTGCATCAACAACCGGAAGACCCTTCTCTATTAGCATATTAGTTATTGTGCTCTTTCCACTACCGATTCCACCTGTTATCCCAACCCTTAGCGTTTTCAACTATTTTGCCTCATACCAAGTTTCTCCAATGCTTATTTCTACCTCTAGTGGAACTGAAAGTTTAACTACATTTTCCATCTGTTCCTTAACCAAATACTCAACTTGCTTAAGCTCATCCTTATATACATTTAGTATTAATTCATCGTGTACTTGGAGAATTAAAGTGCTCTTTAATCCCTCCTGCTTTAATTTATCAAATACATTTATCATAGCAAGTTTAATAATATCTGCTGCACTTCCTTGTATCGGTGTATTCATAGCAAGCCTTTTACCAAAGGACTTCACAATTTTGTTTGTTGAATTTATTTCATAGATAAATCTTCTTCTATTCATTATTGTAGTAACACTATTATTTTTCTCAGCTTCAACCACTATATCCTCCATGTATTTTTTAACATTTGGATATCTTTCAAAATATGTTTCTATGTATGCTTTAGCTTCTTTTCTAGATATATTTAAGTCTTTTGCTAAGCTAAATTCTCCAATGCCATATACTATTCCAAAGTTTACAGCTTTTGCATTACTTCTCATAAGCGCCGTAACTTCTCCTATCGGTACATTAAATACCTCTGAAGCAGTTTTAGTATGAATATCACAATGTTTAATGAAAGCCTCAATTAAATTTTCATCCCCTGCTATATGAGCTAATACTCTAAGCTCTATCTGTGAATAATCCGCAGATAAAATAACACACTGATCATTGTGTGGTATGAATACTTTTCTTATAGCTCTACCCATTTCATGTCTTATAGGGATATTTTGCAAATTAGGTTCAGTACTTGATAGTCTTCCTGTTGTTGTAACTGTTTGTGTAAAGTTTGAATGTATTCTACAATCTGTATCAATTACTGCTTGTAGCCCCTCTATATAAGTAGAAAAAATCTTTGTTAACTGTCTATACCTTGTAATTTCTGTGATAATGGGATGCTTATCTGCTAGTGCCTCTAAAACCTCAGCATTAGTTGAATATCCTGTTTTTGTTTTCTTTATAACAGGTAAATCTAACTTTTCAAATAATATCTTGCCTAGTTGCTTTGGAGATTTAATATTAAATTCTTCTCCAGATAAAACAAAAATAGTGCTTTCCATTTCTTTTATATCTTGAGCGAATTTTATGCCAAGTTCCTCTAATCTATCCTTGTCTATTGTAAATCCTTCTGCCTCCATATATGATATAGCTTCTGTTAATGGTTGCTCCACATCATATAGCAGTTCTTCCATTTTGTACTCTTCAATCTTCTTTTCTAAGATTTCATAAAGCTCTTTTAGTAATGCTACTTTATTAATCTCTCTTTCATGACCCTCGCCTATAATACAGATTCTAAGAATTTTATCTATAAGAGTTTCCAGGCTATACTCCTTTTTAGCTGAATCGAGCAAATAAGCCCCAAGTTCTGTATCAAATTTTACCCCTTGTAACTTAATGCCTTTTTTATTAAGTGCAGTGTAAGCATTCTTTACGCCGTGACTTACCTTTTTAATATCATTACTCTCAAGTATAGTTTTCAAATAACTTATAGTTTTTTCTTCATCTTCATTAAATAAATCAGTAACCATAATCAAATAGTTTTTTCCCTTATAATTAAAATATATGTTATTTACGCTAATTTTAGAAAACACACTAGAATCTGCAATATCAAAAGTTATATAAATAGTCTCTTTAATTTCACTAATAACTTCCAGAAGCTTCGACAATTTATCTATTACCGTAAAATCCGCAGAAAATGTTTCTTCGATTGAATCCTCATCATCTGGTATTTTCCCTATTAAAGATTTAAATTGTAATTTGTAGAATAAATCTTTTACAGCCCGTACATCATATTTTTCTTTTGATTTAATTGAACTTAATTCCATTTCCATAGGCACACATGTAATAATAGTAGCTAATTTTTTACTGAAAATAGCCTGTTCACTATAAGCAGTTAAATTTTCCACAAGTTTTTTACCACTAATCTTATCAATATTCATAAGAAGGTTTTCTATACTCTTATACTCTTTAATTAGCTTATAAGCAGTTTTTTCACCAATTCCTGGCACACCTGGAATATTATCAGAAGCGTCCCCCATTAGCCCTTTTACATCTATAAATTCTGTAGGAGTTACTCCAAACTCTTCTATTATTCGATTTCTATCATATATTTCCTTTTGTGACATTCCCTTTTTGTTTATTACAACTTTAACATTATCTGTGGCAAGCTGGAGTGCATCTCTGTCTCCTGTTATTATAAAAACTTCAAGTCCTTGTTTTTCTGCAAATACAGATAATGTTCCTATTAAATCATCTGCTTCAAAGCCATCTAATTCAAAAATATCTATAGCCATTTTCTCTAAAAGTTCCCTAACTAGAGAAAACTGATCGCGGAGCTCATCAGGCATTTTTTTTCTACCTGCCTTATAATCTTTATATTCTTCATGACGAAAAGTAGGCGCCTTCCTATCAAATGTTGTAACAATATAATCTGGCTCAAACTCTTCCTTCATCTTTAAAAGCATATTTGTAAAACCATAAACTGCATTAGTGTATATGCCATCCGAATTTGTTAGGGCTGGTAATGCATAAAAAGCTCTATACATAAGACTATGGCCATCTAAAATTAATAGTCTTTCCTTAGACATTGTAAATCCCTTCTTTCTAGTATGTTTATATATTGTGCTATATTCTACATTATAATATACTTCGTCAATAAAAACATCAACGATTTAAATAAAATGAAGGCAGATACAAATGTACCTGCCGCCAAAATTATTTTTTCTTATCGATAACAGTTACGTCGCAGGTCGCCTTATACCCTCCATCTAGTGAAGTAACCGTCACTTTAGCCTTTCCGGTAGATATTCCAATTACTGAAATACTCTTTCCATTTTTCTCAATAATTTTTATTATCGAACTGTCACATTTCCAAATTACATCCTTAATATCTGAATTTCCCGGTCCAACTAAAGCTGTTAATTTTTCATTTTTGCCTACTTTTATAATTATATCCTTTTTATTTATTCTAACTTTATTAACCGGCTTACTTACAACAGCAACAGTACATTCGTCCTTGTAATTCCCGTCATCGGTTGTAGCACTTATTTTAGCTAACCCAATTTTATGTCCTGTAACCTTTCCATTATCATCAACTGACGCCACTAAAGTATCACTTGATTTCCACGATACTTTTTTATTTGTTGCATTGCCAGGTAGTAATGTTGCCTCTAAGGTTTCACTCATCTTAGGGCCAATGCTAAAATAAGCTTTTTCAAGTGATATTCCAGTCACCGGAACCTCTTGCTTTATTGATGATGATAATATATTCCAATTTCTTGCTGAAGATGGTGTTATAGTCTTATTATCTTTAACATATTTCATCATTAAACTTCTAACCTGACCATCATCACCTAGAGCCTTAGCTGAATTATAAGTAACTAAAGATGTATCAACGCTACTTATTCCAGCAGCAGCCATGAATCCTCCGCCGCCGTTGTATCTATAGTTGTTTATTGCAACTGTAAATACATCTGAATCCTTAATCACTCTTCCATTAAACTTTAAGTTCTTAATTCTGTTTCCAGATATCATTTTTTTAGTAACTGAATCAATTGCTCCTGCTGGCTCTGTTAAGTCGATGTCATAACTTGCTCCGTACAATTGATCCAAGTTATAATCTGCAATATTAAGATCTGCGTCCTTAACTATTGGATCTGTTGAACCTGATGTTCGTTTGTAGTATCTTACTGTATATTCCATCCAATCTTTTATTTGTTTTCCATTCATCTTCACTCCATAAAGATAATTCTCGTATACATATACGCCCATAATATCTTTAATAGTAATATCACCCTTTGGAATATATGATGATAAACTTAGTGGAGCTGCTATTGAGAGTTGTGTTCCAGCTGCACCAGCTTGAACTTTGTTTATTAACTCCATTATTTCAGTTGGTTCAGTAATTTGCTTATTGCCTTTATATTCTCCCTTAGATTGTCCAAGTATTGTTGAAGTATATTCTAAAGTTTTAGCTTGATATGGTGCAATTAAAGCTGTTATATCATGATCTTCAGCGATAGTGTCCATAGCTACATTTTTAGTAGTTAATCCTGTAACAATTCCTGCAGCATTAACCGCTATATCAATTTGTGAAACGTTTTGTGCCCATTTACCTGGTTCTAATATTGGAACCACTTTGCCTTCTGGATTTTTTAAATTGATGTCATTTAAAGTACTATGCGCATGTCCTGCAACTATAGCATCTATCCCACTTACTTGAGTAGCCAATGCCTTAGCTTGATTTTCCGGAATAATATCTGCTACTCCTTCTTCTCCAGTATGTGCAGCTACTATTATTACATCTGCTCCATCTGCCTTTACTACTGGAACCCATTTTTTAGCTTCGTCTACTAAATCATTAAAATGTAATCCATCATAATGAGCTGGATCCTCCCAACTAGATATAGTTTTTGTTGTAAGTCCAAGTACCGCTACGCTAATTGTTTTTCCATTAACTACAAAAGACTTCATAGTATATGGTTTAACAAAATTTTTATTATCAGCTTTGTAAGTATTAGCAGATAACACGTCGATACCTTGATCCTTCGCATCATCCTTAATTCTATTTAATACTTCAAGTCCATAGTTAAATTCGTGATTCCCTAGAGTCCAGCTGTCATATCCCATTGCTCCCATAACTGCTGACATTGGATAAGTTGTGGTTTTATCTATCATATTATAGTAATAAGCAAGTGGAGTTCCTTGAATAGTGTCTCCATTATCTATTAACATAACATTTGGATTAGTTGCTCTTAAGCCCTTAACATAAGTTGAAACCTTTGCGAGTCCCTGTCCTTTTGAAGGCGCTGCATTAGTTCCATAATCAAAGTTTAGAACATTTCCGTGTACATCTGAAGTTGCTACTACTGAAATAGTTGCTCCAGGATCTACATCTTTCATTTGATTGTCTATTCTATTTTTCATTACAACTGTCATCTTGCCCTTATCTCTAACATCAGCATTTAAAGCGTCTCTTACATTTTCATGCGAATCTACTAAACTAGCTACTATCTCAGGTGCTAAGAATCCTGTAAAGGTGTCCCCTCCAGTAGCAACAAAATCTGGTGCATTTACTTTTAGTGTGTCTGTATCCTTAACAACTGTGCCATTGCTTTCTCTTATCATGCTAAGAACCCTTTGACCTGGTATTTCTGGTGTTGTGACTGTCCCATTTGCATCTACTACAGCTGGTTTATACGACGGTTTTGAAGAATCATATACAAATTTAACTCCAGAAATTTGTATTCCATTACCATCATTTTGAACAGCTTGTTCAAAAATAAATTTTAGCTGTGCCCCCGTCATGGTTGTAGTACAAATCGTATTATCAAATGGCATTATATTAAATATTGTTCCAACAGTTATATCGCCTGATGGAATTGGACTTAATCTAATCCCTCCGTTATTCACCATTCCCACCTCTGCTGGTGATTTTGAATAGTTCTTTACAACATCTGCCATCCAATTTCCAAGTTGAGATTCTCCATAAGGTGAGTCAACTTGGCTCTTAGTTAAAGCATTGTCATTAGTTCCAATTACTTCATTAAATATTGGAAGTAATGACGTACTTGCATCATCAACAATTTTCTTACAATCTGGGTCTGTTGCTGATGTAGTTGTCACTGTAAGTCCTTTCCAGTTTGAACCTTTAGGTGAGAAACCTACTATTTTGTTTGTAGAGTCTACAGTAATCTTTAAATTTATAAAACCTTTACCAGTAGCCGCTGCTATTAATGTAGGTACGTCCAACCCATCTGCATCTTTGTTTACAACATCACCAATACTATGTGTATGTCCACCAAATACCGCATCTACGCCACGTAATTTATTAACCATAGTATTAAGCGATGAACCACCATCATGTACATCTGCTAGTACTATATCAGCTAGATTTCCTTCTCTGATTTCCTTTGCAACTATATTAATTTCTGTAGCTGGGTCCCTAAAATCAAAAGGATCTACTAGAGCTGGCATAATTATACTTGGAGCTTCCTTAAGTATTGCTCCTATTACTGCTATTTTAACACCATCCTTAGTAATTATCTTATAAGGCTGATATGGTCTATTGCTTGTCCCTTTTTTATACATATTAGCACAAACAATGTTGTAATTTGCACCAATCATAGTTTCAGTATTAATTATATCAAGTCCCCAATCAAACTCATGATTGCCTAAAGCTGTAACTTCCATTCCCATATTTGATAACACCTTTTGAACTGGAACTCCTCTTAGTACATTAGAGGTGGGTGTTCCTTGATATAGATCTCCTCCACCAATGATAAGTGTTCTTCCAGGATTTGCAGTTTTCACGTCTTTAACTACTTTTGCTAATGCAGCTCCTACAGGTTTTGTATTAGTTGAATCCAAAAGTTGTCCATGAAAATCTGTAATTTCTACTATATCAAATGTTTTATTTGTAGCATTAACTGGAGCTACTGATGGAGACGTTACTTGTCCAATTCCTAGAGTAAATGCATTTGGTTCCAAGCTCTTTCTGGCAACGGTTACATTTGTCGATGTATCAATTCCAGCCGCCTCTACAATTTTAGTTCCAATAACACCGTTAAAATTAAATAATATTAATGCTAACGATAGTATCCAGCTAAGTATTCTTTTCTGTTTCTTTCTAAGCAATGAAATCCCTCCTTATTTTGTTATTCCTCCTTTTAGACTTTTAAATAAAATCTAAAAATTAATGTTTAATATATACAACTTACTTTTGATTTTAGCATTATGTGGCTATTAATTCAATATATTACTTCTATTATAAATAGCTTTATTTATGTAATTTTATTTCAACACATTAATACTTAACATAAAACCTTTATCTATTAAGATATAAAATTTATTAATAAAAATATACTATAACTATTGCATTAATTATAAATATATGTTAGAATTCATATTGTCAGACATGCCGAAGTGGTGGAACTGGCAGACGCGCTGGACTCAAAATCCAGAGGTAGCAATACCGTGCGGGTTCGATTCCCGCCTTCGGCACCAAAGGACTTTCAAGTATTTCTTGAAAGTCTTTTTTTATGCCTAAAATGGCAAAAAGGTGACACAAAACTTTTATTGTTTTTTAATATAAACGTTGCCTATTAACATATCTTTTAATTTTTAATAGTCTTTTATATTTAAAATAAATTTCTTTCAAAGAAATAAAAACTGTATTGGAATTTCCCAATACAGTTTTTATTTTTTATTTCTGATATTTTATTCTTTCTGTTTCATAAAGATTATTGCCTTTGGTGTCTATTATAACCACAGCCGGAAAATCCACTACCGTCAGTTTACGAACGGCTTCTGGACCCAAATCTTCAAAAGCAATAATTTCGCATTCTTTTATTGTATTAGCAATAAGAGCTCCAGCTCCTCCTATTGCAGCAAAATAAATTGCGCCATTTTTCTGCATTGACTCTACTACAGTTTGACTTCTAAGCCCTTTCCCAATCATTCCAGTAAGACCTAGTTCAAGCAATGGAACAGTCAAATCATCCATTCTATAACTAGTAGTTGGACCAGCAGAACCTATTACATTTCCAGGTTTAGTTGGAGCAGGTCCCACATAGTATATAATGGCATCTTTAGGATCAAAAGGTAACTCATCCCCATTATTAATTGCGTCTACTAGTCTCTGATGAGCTGCATCTCTACCTGTATACATGGTTCCTGATATTAAAACACTATCTCCCGATTTTAAATCCTTCAACTTCTCCTGTGTTAAAGGAGTAGATATATGTTTGATTTCCATCTTTTCCCCTCCCTATATAATTGTTACTGCATGTCTTGCCACATGACAGTTAATATTTACTGCCACAGGTAATCCAGCAATATGTGTTGCAAAAGCTTCCACATTTACAGCAAGGGCTGTGGTATTTCCCCCTAGTCCTTGAGGTCCTATGCCTAGTGCATTAATTTGTTCTAGTAAAGTTAATTCAATTTCTTTTAAATGCTCTGTTTCATTATGGCTACCAATATCTCTTGTTAAGGCCTTCTTGGCAAGATACATTGCCTTATCAGATGTGCCACCAATTCCAACACCTACAACAATAGGTGGACATGGATTTGGACCTGCAAGTGAAACGGCTTCTACAACAAAATCAAGTACACCTGCTAAACCATCTGATGGTTTAAGCATTTTTAATCTACTCATATTCTCACTGCCAAAACCTTTTGGGGCTATAGTTACTTTGACTTTATCCCCTGGTACAATATCATAATATATCACAGCCGGAGTATTATCCCCTGTATTTTTTCGTTTTAAAGGATCTTCTACAACAGATTTTCTTAAAAATCCCTCTTTATATCCACGTCGTACACCTTCGTTAATGGCATCTGTAATATTTCCGCCGATTAACTGAACTTCTTGACCTACTTCTACAAATACTACAGCCATACCTGTATCCTGACAAATTGGTACTTGATCAGTTTTTGCAATTTCAGCATTTTTCAACAAATTGGCTATAATATCTCTTCCTACCGGAGATGTTTCTTCCTTTTGGAATTTATGAAAGGCATCTAATACGTCTTCTCCCGCATAAAAATTAGTCTTTATACTCATATCTTTTAAAGCATTTTCAATTTCTTTTACATCTACTTTACGCATGAATCCACAACTCCTTCCAAATATTTTTCTTGTAAAAGCTGTTCAAAAATTTTGAACAGCTTTTATTATTATTATTATTATATTCTAGCTACTCCAGATTTTCTAGCAGCTTCCATAACAGCTTCAGCTACGGCTTTTGCAACTCTTGGATCAAATGGTAGTGGAATAACATAGTCTTCATTTAAATCTTCATCACTCACAAGCTCCGCTAAAGCATTTGCTGCGGCAATCTTCATCTCATTATTGATATCACTTGCTCTAACATCTAATGTACCTCTAAATATTCCTGGGAATGCTAATAGGTTGTTTATTTGATTTGGAAAATCTGATCTTCCAGTACCAACAACTCTTGCACCGGCTTCTTTTGCTAAAGATGGTAAAATTTCAGGTACTGGATTAGCCATAGCAAATAGTATAGAATCTTTCGCCATAGTCTTTACCATATCTTGGCTTACTTGGTTAGCATCCGATACTCCTATGAACACGTCTGCTCCAACAATAACTTCCTTTAATGTACCACGTACTTTTTCTTTATTTGTAATAGTTGCCATCAAAGTTTTTTCTCCACCTAAATTTTCTCTTCCTTCATAGATAGCACCTTTTCTATCACAAAGAATAACATTTTTTGCTCCCATACTCATTAATAATTTTGCACAAGCAATACCTGCAGCTCCTGAACCGTTTACTACAACTTTAACATCCTGCATATTCTTCTTTACTAATTTTAGAGCATTAATTACACCAGAAGCAACAACAATAGCTGTTCCATGTTGATCATCGTGGAAAATTGGGATATCACATACTTCTTTTAGTTTCCTTTCGATTTCAAAACATCTAGGTCCACTTATATCCTCTAAATTAATACCACCAAAACTACCTTGAAGTAAACTAACCGTTCTTACAATTTCATCAACATCTTTAGTTTTTAGACATAAAGGAAAAGCATCAACATCTCCAAATGCTTTGAATAGTACACATTTACCTTCCATTACTGGCATTGCAGCCTCTGGTCCTATATCACCTAAACCTAAAACGGCAGTACCATCTGTTATAACTCCTACAAGGTTCCATCTTCTTGTAAGCTCATATGATAAATCTATATTTTTTGAAATTTCAAGACAAGGTTCTGCAACCCCCGGTGTATAAGCTATTGAAAGATCTTCCTTAGTTTTTACTGGTACTGCAGAAATCACCTCAATTTTACCTCTCCATTGTCTATGTAATTTCATTGCTTCTTCTTTAATATTCATATTTTTCATTCTCCTTTTTTGTTTTATTCTTTATTATGACAATAACTATTTTAATATTTCCTACCGACATAACCCAATATAATTTTATGAAGAATTCAACATGCTAATTATGTATTTTACTGTTCATATCACCACCTTTAAATCTACTACGTCAATTGATTTTATAAATATTAACTCTATTTTTGTTACGAAAAATAAATACTCTTATTCATAGTAAAAATCAAACTAAATAATATTATTTATCATTTTCTCTTCCATGGGTATACTGGGGCAGTAGTACAGGAGAAATCTTGTCTGTATTCACACCGTTTTCCTCAAGGCTTTTGTGGTATTCTTTAACATGGTCAAGGCTCAGTTCTTTTACTTTAACCACTTTGCACTTTTCACCTGCATGGAACCCTGTCCTACGTCCGAAAACAATAATATCTAATAGTGAATTACCCATCAATCTGTTTCTACCGTGTATCCCTCCTGAAGCTTCTCCTGCCACATAAAGGTTTTCTACCTTGGTTTGACCGTTTTCATCAATTAAAAGTCCTCCGTTTTGGTAATGAAGGGTAGGATATACGAGAATTGGCTCTTTTCTCATATCAATACCAAATTTTTGATACATCCTCAGCATGGCAGGAAGTCTTTTCTCAATCGTTCCTTCCCCATTGATGATTTCGATTAAAGGAGTATCCAACCATACACCCTTTACCCCTAAAGGTGTCTCAATACCATTATTTCTTACATGACATTCTCTAATGATTGCAGATGTTTCCACATCTCTTGTTTCAAGATGATAAGTAAATTGCTCACCATGGATATTTAGAGGTGTTGCCCCTAAACTACGGACCTTCTCCGTAACAAGTGCCCCAAAAATTTGAGAAGGGTATGCTACCCCAGTAGGGTGATACTGCACAGCATCTGCGAAGACAAGTTCTGCTCCGGCTCTGTATCCCAAAACAAGTCCATCCGCTGTTGCACCATAATGATTTGATGTTGGAAAACCCTGATAGTGAAGTCTTCCAGCACCTCCCGTGGTTATAATAACTGTTTTAGCCCTTGCGATTAAATATTCCTCTGTTTCAAGATTGAATAATACGGCTCCAGCAGCTTTACCATCCTTGTCTAATAGGATCTCCACAGCAGGTGAAAATTCCACCACTTCAATCCCTTTGTTAATCACTTCATCCCTAAGCACACGCATGATCTCAGCTCCCGAATAGTCGGCAGCGGCGTGCATCCTCTTTCTCGAGGTTCCACCTCCGTGGGTAGTAACCATTGTGCCATCCTCTTCTTTATCAAACATTACCCCAAGGTCATTTAACCATTTGATTGCTTCCGGAGCATCCTTTACAAGGGCATTAACAAGTTCCTTTTTGTTAGTAAAGTGTCCGCCACCCATTACATCCATGTAGTGTTTCGCAGGAGAATCTTCTGGCTTATCAGCAGCCTGGATCCCCCCTTCGGCCATCATCGTATTAGCGTCGCCAAAACGTAATTTTGTGGTAATCAATACATTGGCGCCTTTTTTATGGGCCTCTAGGGCTGCCGATGCTCCAGCTCCTCCCCCACCTATTATCAACACATCTACGTCATAGTTTACTTTAGTTAAATCCATGTCCAGATCTTGAAGTCTACTTTTAGCTTCAATAATATCCGCTAACTCTAGGGGAACCTTTGATCCTTTGTTAGGCCCTAAACTTAGATTTTTGAATTCATTATCTCTATAATCAGGATAATTTTCCTTTAATATATCTTCCTTTTCTTGGGGACTCATTCTTGGAAACTGAACTCCTAATCTTTGGGAACGGGTGGCCTCCACCTTCTTTATTAGCCCCCTCATTTCTGCTGTATACATTTAAATACCTCCCTGGTAATACTATATTTTTATGTAACTCTAAGCTAATTTTTATGTTTCAATATCCCTTGTATTGTATAATACCTTTAATTCATCAACATTTTTAGCCATTAGTTCTCTCAATGAATCATCATGCATGCCTTCTTTAATATGTTGTACCCTCTCTGTCAAATGTTCTGTTTCATGGGCAATGTATTTACCTGTAAGCCGGCGTGCAATCACCCCTACTTGGTAATGAGTTATATTGGCAGGACACCTAGAAGCACAGATTCCGCACATAACACAGTCAAAAGATTCATGGGCACATTTCTCAATGTCTCCTCTTTGGGCATAGGCAATATACTGCATAACATTAAGGTCCTGGGGGCATCCCTTCGTACAAGAGTTACATCCAATGCAGCTGTATATTTCAGGATAAAGCTTCATCATTGTATCAGCCGTCGGCTCTAATTCATTCATATCATATAATTTTTTGTCTCCAGGAAAGAATGGCAATTGAGTAAGATACATACCATCTTCAACCTTGGTTTGACATGCTAAACATACCTTTAATTCTTTCTTACCTTTAATTCTATATATCGTGGCACAGGCACCGCAAAAGCCCGACCTACATCCACATCCTCTAACTAATTGATACCCTGCATATTCCATTGAATCCATGATTGTAAGGCTTGAAGGTACAGAGTACTTTTTATTTAATATATATATTTCCACCATTTCTTTATTGGACATTTTATATGCCTCCTTTGTTTATACCTAATATCTAATGGGTTAAACTGTTTTAGTGTTTACATTAATATTCATCGGGAAGTTGATCTATTTCATCGCATCTAAATACAGGACCATCTTTACACACATATTTATCTCCGATGTTACAACGTCCGCATTTCCCTACGCCACATTTCATCTTTAATTCCAATGTGGTGTATACCTGATCCTTCTTAAATCCCATTTCTTCAAGCGTTTGAAGAACAAATTTAATCATAATAGGCGGTCCACATACCAAAGCCACTTTATTTGTGCTAAATCCAATCTCTTTAATATAACTGGGAACAAATCCTACATGTCCTTCCCATCCCTCGACTTCTCGATCAACCGTCAAATAAACGTCTGTATTAGACCTTGATGGCCAATTTTCAAAGATGTCTTTTGTCTGGACAAGATCTCCAGGCGTTCTTGCTCCATATAAAATATCTACCTTTCCATAATCGTCTCGATTATCCATTACATAGTTTATAACGGAACGAATGGGTGCTAGTCCTATACCCCCACCGATGAAAAGAAGATCTTTTCCTTTTAGCTCATCCTCTACCGGGAAATTATTTCCATATGGTCCTCTAATACCTATTTCACTCCCAACTTCCAAACCATGTAGATATTCTGTAACTACTCCACATCTTTTTACACTAAACTCCATATAATCCTTTTCTGTTGGAGAAGAAGTGATTGAGAAAATCGCTTCTCCAAGTGGAGGAACCGAAATCATCGCACATTGACCTGGCATATGTTCAAATGATTTTCCACCACCAGGTTTTGTAACCCTAAATGTAGTTACATCGTGTGTTTCTTCCCTAATGTCCACTATTTCAGCTAGTTCTGGCATTAAAGGATTTACATGTTTATGTTCATGTACATTACAATTGCAGCTCATTTTGTCCACCACCTAACTTTTTAATTACTTTAACAATATCCAAATGAACTGGACATTTTTCTATGCACCTTCCACATCCAACGCAAGCGTATACACCATTTTGTTTATTTGGATAATAAACAAGCTTATGCATAAACCGCTGTCTGAACCTTTCCTTTTGCGTTTTTCTGATATTTCCATGAGCCATCAGGGTAAAGTCCGAAAACATACATGAATCCCAGCAACGGAATCTTTCTCCAGATGTATCACCCTTAAAGTCACCAATATCGTAACAATGACAAGTAGGACATACATAAGTACATGAACCACAACCTAAACAACGTTCACTAAGTTCTCCCCAAATTTTAGATTCAAATAACTCCTTAAGCTCTCCCGTTATTTTTTTAGGGTCTATATTTGCTAAAGGAAGATTTTTAACTTTCACTTTTGTAGCCTCTTTCAATGCCTTTAATTCACTTATATCCTGCTCAGTTGCATCTTCTAAAATGTCCTTTAATTTCTCCGTTAAGTTTTCACCTTTTGATGTTTGTGGATTCCAAAGTATGCTATCTCCCATATCCCATGTGTTAACATCTACTTCTTTAGAAGCTGTCTGTGGTTCTATTCCAAATGAACTACAAAAGCAAGTTTCCTCTGGATCAAAACAGGCCATAGAAACGATGGTTCCTTTTTCTCGTCTTTCCTCGTATAAAGCATCTACAGGATCAACGAGGAATACATTGTCAAGTAGCTTAAAGCTCGCTGCATCACAATGTCTCACACCAAATAGTACATAGTCCTCTTTCTTTCCTCCTACATTTTCTAGTTCAAGTTTCTTTCCATCTCTTTTAAACTTTAAGTAGGTTTCACTTTGGGGGAAAATAAAACTTTTTGGTGAAATATTAGTTTTCAGTTTTTCTACATTCACCGTATCTCCTTGTTTCCACAGGTTGAAGTTTACATCTCCATCCACTTCAATAGGCAAAAACAATTCATAGGATTTATCAATCATACTAAAAAGCTGCGAAAACTGATTCTTTAATATTTTCTTCATCATTTTTTCCCACCTCCATGCGATGTAAAGGAATCACTATCATCCAGTTTATACATTCCGATTGGGGCTTGTTTAGATGGATCTACCCCTGCATCATATTCACCGTAAAGTTCATTTATATCTTTCATAATTTTACTATTTAATAGGTGAAGTGGGATATTTGCTGGACATACTCTGCTACATTCTCCACAGTCCACACAACGACCACCAACGTGATAAGCCCTAATAATATGATAAAACTGCTCTTCACTATCTAATTTTGCTTTACCTGATACGTCTGCCTTATCATTGTCAAAAATACATTTTACACAATTACATGCAGGACATATATTACGACAAGCATTACATCTTATGCATTTTGAAAATTGAGCAGCCCAAAAATCAGATCGCTGCTTATCTGTTAGGGATTCAAGTTTTTCCACATCTTTAAATCGTTCTAGTGGATCCACTTCTCTCCCTACAAAGTCCGACATCAACTGGTCATATACTACAGGATTCGGCTGTCTACATTTAATGCATTTGTCATATTCAAATTCACTTGCTGAAACCTTCTTTTCACCATCATTTTTCACAAATATAATTTCATCCCCAGATCTTTTCACGCTTAGAATGCCTTTATTTAACCCTCCTTTTTTTACTTTTTCTGGATCAATCATACCAGAGCAACTTACTCCATAGACCACAACCTTCGCGCGGTCTATTCTGTTATCATTTATCAGTTGGTTAAATCCAAGAGAATCGCATCCTTTTAAAAATATACCTACTTTTTTATTGTCCTTTAATTCCTTAAGTAAATATTTACTTAGGTTATTAACACAGAAGCAGTCCCATATTAAAGAATCTACTTTACCCACTTCTGTAATAAATACGGGATAGGAATCATCAAAGGTATCTCCCTTTTCCCATCCTATAATTTTTTCTACTTCCCCATTTTCTAGGGCAAGTTTTGCGGTCGCTCTTATTTTTTCAGTTATCTTATCCATCTTTCATCCCTCAACTTTCTATTAGGACCAAGTTTATGAACTTTCTCTAATACATCATTCATAACGCTTGAAAATTTTTGTCCCTCTGCTGCTGAAATCCAATCCACTCTAAAACGTTCTTTTTCTATTCCCATAAATACAAGTAAATTTGTCAAAACTGAAAAACGTCGTCTTGTATGATAGTTTCCACTTGTATAATGACAATCCCCTGGATGACAACCGGCAATTACTACGCCGTCAGCTCCATGTTGGAATGCTCTGAGTATGAAGTTTTCACTTACTCTGCATGAGCATGGAACCCGAATAATTTTAACATTGGCAGGATATGCTAATCTGCTTGTTCCTGCTAAATCTGCTCCTGCATAACTACACCAGTTACAACAAAAGGCTACAATTAAGGGTTCAAATTTATTTTCATCTATTCCCTCGATTTTTTCGGCTTCTATCGACATATGGCATCCACCTCCGCTAAAATCTGTTTATTTGTAAATCCTTTAAGATCAATGGCACCAGGGCGACAAGCTACTGTGCATCCACCACAACCTTGGCAAAGTGCTTCATTTACCTTTGCAACTATTTTTGTAATTGTTTTCCCGTTCTCTTTAACTTCAATTGTACTTGATGAAATTGCATCATATGGACATATTTTAGTACACGCAAGGCATCCACTACAAATTGATTCATCTACTTCTGAAACACAAGGATTGTTAACCAATTTATCCTTACTTAATACCCCAATTACCTTTGCTGCTGCAGCACTAGCTTGTGCCACCGTTTCTGGGATATCTTTTGGTCCTTGGCATGCTCCCGCTAAATATATTCCTGCAGAATGAGTTTCCACTGGACGAAGTTTTGGATGAGCCTCTGTAAAGAAATTATTTGTATCTGTACTTATACCTAATATCCTTTTAATTGTAGTTGCATCGTCTTTGGCCTTAGTCGCCGCTGCGAGCACTACTAAATCTGCATCAATTTGAACTGTTTCTCCAGTCGAAGCATCAATAGCATTAACTTGAAGATTCTCTCCATTTGGAAAAACTTTACCAACCATACCTTTAATATAATGAACACCATATTCTTCAACAGCTCTTCGCTGGAACTCTTCAAAGTTTTTCCCTGGTGTACGAACATCAATATAAAAAACATAGGCTTCCATATCGGGATAATGATCCTTGAGTAACATTGCATGTTTTGCTGTATACATACAACAAATTTTAGAACAATAAGGTTTACCCCTAGAAGATTTGTCCCTTGATCCCACACATTGTATAAACACTACTTTTTTAGGCACTCTATGATTCGATGGACACACAAGATGGCCTGCTGTTGGCCCTGCAGCATTTGTTAATCTCTCAAATTCAAGAGATGTAATTACATCAGGGTGCTCACCATACTGATATTCTCCAAATTTATCTAAACCTATAAGATCATAACCTGTGCATACCACTATAGCCCCATATTGTTTTGTCATTTTAGTATCTTCCTGAGAAAAATCAATGGCACCCGCTGTACATACTTTTTCGCAAAGTCCACATTTCCCTGTTTTAAACTTGATACACTGTTCTCTATCTATAACAGGTACGTTTGGCACAGCCTGAGCAAAAGGCATATAAATAGCTCCTCTGTTATTTAAGCCTTCATTAAATTCATTTTTAGCTTTTTTTGAAGGACATTTTTCAGCACAAACGCCACAACCAGTACACTTGTCCATATCTACACTTCGTGTTTTTTGGTTAATGGTAGCTTCAAAGTTTCCCACATATCCCTTAACTGACTCTAGCTCACTGTAGGTGTATATGTTTATATTTGGATGAGACGCCGCATCTACCATTTTCGGTGTTAAAATACAGGCAGAACAATCCAATGTAGGGAATGTTTTATCTAGCTGAGACATTTTCCCACCAATGCTTGGTGACTTCTCAATGATATCCACTTGATAACCAGCCTCAGCAATATCAAGAGCCGTTTGGATTCCTGCAATTCCTCCACCAATAATAAGTGCCCTTTTCGTTACATCTATTTCACCTGGTACAAGTTCGCTATTTAATGTTGCTTTAGCCACTGCAGCCCTAACAAGCGCTATGGCCTTCGGGGTTGCTCTCTCTTTATCTTTATGAATCCAAGAACAATGTTCGCGAATATTTGCAACTTCTAATAAATAAGGATTTAATCCCGCTGCCTTTGCCGCTTTTCGAAATGTTGCCTCATGCATTCTAGGAGAACATGATGCTACCACAACTCGATCTAATTTTTGCTCTTTTATCGCATTCTTAATCAAATTCTGGCCTACTTCGGAACACATATATTGATAGTCTTTAGCATATACAACTCCAGGCATTTTTTCAGCTTCTTTTATAACTTTATCAATGTCCACGGTAGCTGCTATATTGCTTCCACACCAACAAACAAAAACTCCAATTTTCTGCAATTTGATTCCTCCTTTAAAATAACAGTATCATTATTTTTTTGTAAAAATTATTTATTATACTTTCTAAATGCACTTACAATTGCCTGCTGGGGCATTTTATCATCTATTTTTCCAAAGACCTCTTCAGCTTTTATTCTGTTTTCTCCTGTACGTCTAAGGATTATAAGCCTAACTGCCTCTAAAACGTTTGCAATATCTATATTCCTAGGACAACGCTGGGAACATGTAAAACATGAAGCACAAGACCAAATGGTTTTACTCTCTGTAACCTTGTCTAATTCTCCTGTCTGAAGTAATCTTATGACCTGATGAGGCAGGATATCCATACCTTCACTTGCAGGGCAACTTGCTGAACATTTCCCACATTGGATGCAATCTTGTATCCTCTGCCCACTAATTTGAGAAATTTGATCTAACTCTTTTAATTTTTTGTCAGAATATATTTTCACTCTTTTCATTGCACTATCCCCTCCTATCTTATTTGACACCTAACGCTTCTGCTAAAAGCTCCGTGAAATAGCTGATAGATAGTTTATTTTTGGCCCCATCATTACTAATTTCTAGATTATATTTACAAAGTGGGCATGCAGTAACAATTTCTTCTACATCATTTTTTACAGCTGATTGAATTATAGTATTTGTCATCTTATTTACAAGATCCTTTTGATCTAAACAAAGATACCCTCCACAACACTCCGTTCTATAAGGATATATTACAGGAGTTGCACCAATGGCTTTTATAAAATCTTCTATAATAGAAGGGTTTTCTGGATCATCAAAATTCATTGTTCCACTGGGACGAAGTAGCAAGCATCCATAATATGCACCAATTTTACGGTTAGTAAGAGGATTTGTTACTTTTTTAGCGAGTTCATCAAATCCTATTTCATCCCTGAGCACCTCAAAATAGTGAAGGACTTCCGTCTCTCCCGCGTATGCTTCTGTTAGCTCCAAGTAATTGTTAACCTTTGTTCTTATGTCATCTTTGGTCCTCATATCTTCATTGACCCTTTTAATCACGTGATGGCATGCTGCACATAAAGTAACTAGTTTTTCACCTTTGTCCCGTGCTCCTGCTAGGCTTCTTACTGAGGATAATTTAGTAGCTATTTCATCAGTGGCCATGGGATATACAGCACCACAACACTGCCACTCCTTTTGCTCTTCTAACTCAAACCCCAAAACGTTTGCAGCATCCAGTGCAAACTTTTCTAATTCCTGAGCTTTCGTCTTTAACGTACAACCTGGATAATAACTATACTTCATATTTATTCATCTAGACTTTTAAACAAACGAACAAGTCTAGATTTACACCTCCCTTCGACTTTGTTAATATTTCAACACTTATTAATAGAATAATATGGCATTTATCTTTTTAACATTTATGATTTTTAAAAAACAGTGGTGTTTATTTGATTTATTGATAAAGCTATAACAAATGTTATTCTAAATTAAAAAAACCATTAAACTATGATATAATGGTCTAAGCTTATAAAAGAGTGGAATATACGTTGTGAATTTAAAACGATTACAGTATTTTATCCCTTTAATCATGTTAATATTTTTACATTTATTAAAAAGAAGTACTGCTTTTCTCTTTTTAACATTTATGTTATTTTATTTAAATCCTTGTTAAAACTATAACACACGTTGTTATAAATTAAAACTATCATTTAACTATGATATAATAGTTAAAACTTATAATTAGGGGGATATGTTATGGAATTAAGACAGTTAGAGTATTTTCAAATGGTATGTCAATTAAATAATATTACACAAGCTGCCAAAAAACTTTATGTAACTCAGCCTTCTATTACCAATTCTATCAAAAATCTAGAAAAGGAACTGTCCATTGTGCTCTTTGACCGCTCTAAAAAACAGCTTTCCCTCACAGACGAAGGCAAAATCTTCTTAAAAAGAGTAGATGATATTTTAAGACAAGTAACCAATGCCGTTGCAGAAATGAAGGATTGCCAGGATCTTAAAAATGTGATCCTGACAATAGGTATCCCTCCACTGATCAGTACTTTTATATTTCCAAAAGTATTTATTGACTTCCAAAAATCACATCCAAATATTAAACTCAATATTTCGGAATATGGGTCCCTTACAACAAAACAAATGGTAGAAAATGGAGACCTTGATTTAGGTCTGATTATCATCGATTCCTCCGATAAGTCCCTAGCTTCCCTTCCCATTTTAAATAGTGAGCTCTTCGTTTGCTTAAAAAAGGAACACCCTTTAAGCAAACAACCAACCATTACATTTAAAGATATTAAGAACGAACCTATTATCCTACTAAAAGAAGGCTTCTACATCAGACAAAAGATATTAGAATCTTTTAATGAATGCAATATTCAGCCTAATGTTATTTTATCATCCACCCAATTAGAAACCATCAAGGGCCTTATTACCAATGGGGTTGGCATTTCTTTTTTACTAAAGGAAATTGTTGAAGATAATGAAAATATAACAAAAGTTCCATTTAGTACTGCTATTCCCATAAAAATTGCTCTCGTTTGGAAAAAAGATCGTTATCTATCCAACGCTTCAAAGGCATTTATTGATTTCTTAATTACAAACCCCATAACCCCTCTTAAGAGTTAATATTAGCTACGAATAATTTTATAATATAATTAATTACATAATTTAAGATGATAGTGAACTACACCCCCTTTAGATGCACTAAAAATGAATATGCTCTGATCAATGTAAATGAAGAGTATATTATTGAGTATAAGTGGAATCGCCTTAAACCAACTGTCGGAAAATTGGACAGTATAATAAAACCTCGATCCTATAAGAAATAATAAGATGTTATATGGAACAAAAATGAAAAAACCACCTGGCTTCAGGTGGTTCTTTCATTTTTGTTTTGATTTCTTAAAGCCTTTAGATAATTATATATATATATGAGTTCTTTTGAAATCAATATATTTAACGAACCCTTTTTAATCTTTTTCGTCACCATATAAATATTAAAATATCCAAACATTACTATTTTGTGTACTAAAAGATAATTAATCAACATATTTTATTTAAAGGAGGTTAACTTATCTCCTAGGGAGCTGAACTGTCGTTAAATCATCTCCTGCGGAGCTGCATTTACGACTTCAGAAGGCGATTTATACTCCCACTGAAGTTTTATTTTTACTATAGTATGGAACTCTCACTTATAGAAATGGGAGACTTCCCTTCTGAACTGTCGTTAAAGGATGTGGTTATTTGAGTATTAATAAAAGCAAATGTATTTTACTCGTAATTTGTGTGTTTTTTTCTTTAAGTCTCTTCGGCTGTAGATACAATTTTGATAAAAGCATTTTTATAAAAAGTAAACCAAACAATTTTTACTATACCAAGTTATTAATGAAAGATTTATCTCTAGAAAAGCCTACTGAGCATTATGCTCTATATATGAATTTTTATAAGAAGAAAGATTTTTCCAATGAGGATTTATCTTCATTCGCCAAGTTTTTTAATTCATTAAATAATGATAGTTTCATAGATAAACCAGCGAACTTACCCGATAAACCAATATATAAGATATTTTTAACCTTCAGCAAAGATAAATATATGATAAATGTCTATAACGAAAAATTCATTTCCATATATCCCTGGGATGGCTCCTACAAAATGGATTACATTGATACAAGTAAAATGTACAAAGCCTATAATCTTTATGGATTATGCAAATACCTTATACCTAAATAAGGTATTTGTTTTTTTATCCGGTTATTCCTTTAAGCATGCCTTGATTTCAATTATAGATTTATTTAAAATTGGATGCATAACATAAGGTGCTATATCACACAGTGGCTCTAAAACAAACATTCTTTCCTGCATTCTTGGATGAGGCAATATTATTTCATCTAAAGAACTAATAATATCATCATACAGTAGTACATCCAAATCTACTGTTCTAGGACCCCATCTTATAACTCTCTCCCTTTTTAATTCTTTTTCTATAGATAGCAGGAATCTTACAAGCTCTAATGGATTTAAAAGTGTTTTTATTTCAATAGCACAATTTAAGAAATCATCTTGCTCTAGATATCCTACTGGCTTAGTTTCATAAAATTTTGATGTTTTTGTTATTTGGGTATGATAAGAATTGTTTATAAGCTCTAATGATTCTTTCACATTTTTCTCTTTGTCCCCCATATTTCCACCTATACCAATATACGCTGTATGCCATTTTCTATCTATTTCTACCGCTGCATATTGAAGTGGTTTTCCAATAGGCGCCCAAGGTTTTTTTATTTTAACCTTTACTCTTTGAACTAAATCATATTTTAAGAGTATAAATTCAGCTAATTTTTCTGTAGCTTTCTCTATTAAATCATAACTTTCCTTATTAAATTCTTCCTCAACCAATTGACAAAGCTCACCATAATGAACCGTCCTAGTTAAATCATCAGTGATGCCTGCCTCTCTTAAACTAAGGAAAAGCTCCAATGAAATTAAAAAACGTTGTCCTAAGGTTTTTTCTTCCTTAAAGACACCATGGTGTCCGTAAACCTCTAAATCTTTTATATACATTTTGTCCATAGTATTGTCTCCTTTATAAATAAGGGTGTTTTCTTAGCTTCTACATATAGCATCTGTCATAACGCAAACCCTTTTATTCTCTAATACATCGTGTACCCTTATAAATTCGCAGCCCTTCATTATTCCAATAGTTGTAGTTGCAAGTGTTCCCTCAAGCCTATCACTTGCAGGTAAGTCTAGTGCAAACCCTATCATGGATTTTCTTGAGGTTCCTAGAAGTACAGGATACCCTAAACTATTTAGCTTTTCCAGGTTATTCATAGTTTTTAAATTATCTTCATAACTTTTTGCAAAACCAATGCCTGGATCCAAAATAATATTTTCTTTTTTAACTCCTGCTTTTAGTGCAATTTGGATACTTTCTTCCAAATCATTAATTATATCACAAACTAAGTTAGTATAATTTTTATTATCTCTATTGTGCATTAAACAACAAGGCACATTATACTTAGCAGCAACGCTTGCAATATATGCGTCCTTCTTAAACCCCCATACATCATTAATCATTGCTGCCCCTGCCTTTACTGCAAGCTCTGCAACTCTGCCTTTATATGTGTCCACAGAAATTGGGACGCTTATTTCCTTCTTTAAAGCCTCTATAATAGGTACTACCCTTTTAATTTCTTCTTCTTCACTTACGGGGTCATGTCCAGGTCTTGTGGATTCGCCACCAATATCAATAATATCTGCCCCGTCAGCAACCATTTTTTTCGCATGATTTATTGCTGAGCTAATATCCCTAAATTTTCCGCCATCAGAAAAGGAATCAGGAGTTACATTTAAAATCCCCATTATGTAAGTTCTTTTTCCTATTTCAAAATTTCGGTTTCCTATTTCCATAAACTTCCTCCTCATAATCTCATTCACTCTCAACTGTATTCCTAGTATGTTACCTTCAAATTCCTCTTCTCTACTGGCCATTTACAGCCATCAATAGCTTCGCAATTAAAACAATTTCTTGAAAGCTTGTCACACTTATATAATACATCACTTAAACTATTTAAATTTTCAGTATTGCTTCTATGTTTTCCTATAGCCTCTAGAATCTCATCTATTTCCTTAGCACTATATTTGCACTGCTTTAATATGTTTTTAGCAATTTCCTGGCTAGCAATATCATGAGGTGTTCCATTTTCATATTCTTCTCCCCGACCTATATCATGCAAAAGTGCAGTTGTATAAATTATGTGTTTTGGTATATTCAAATGCTTTTCTAAACTCGTTATGTACATAAGTCGTGCCACGTCTAAAAAATGCTGCATATCATGCAGGCAAAAGTCTCTATGTTCTTCGAAGTTTTCTATCTTCCTTAAATTATACACAAAGCTATAGTTTTCTATAATAAGATTTATTTTATCATTCATTAAATTATTATCTATAATTTCCACCGTTGCCAAAAATCTATATAAATCTATAAATATTGTTTAATTCCCTGTTCAACGTGTCCGATTTTGCAATCTTTTCAGATATGCTACTTTGGTTTATATAACACTCCAAGGGCTTAAATTCCCATACAACGCATGGTACATATTAGTAGTATCGTTTAAGTGATTAATTATCATCTGCGATGCTATTAAACTACTAATTCATATCTACTTAGATTGATACTTGCATTATAATCTCTATCTATAACACAGCCACATTCCTCGCAGATATATGTTCTAACTGATAATGAAAGTTTTGGCTTTATATGACCACACTCACTACAGGCTTTTGATAAATGTCTATTTTTCATCATTCCTTTTATATTAAGTGTTTCCATAACAACTCTTGAAGGCTTGGTTTTCACTATCGTATTCGTTGCTTGGTGATTATGATTACTTCTTATATTAGTTATTTTTCTATGAAGTAATTTAATCTGCTTTTCGATTTTTATAACATTACTTGTTTTGACAACTTACTCCATTCTTTATTTTTTAGGTATTTGCAAGATACCCTACGTTGTAATCTACGTAGCCTTTTTTCATGTTTTTTACACTTTTTATTTTGTTAATATTTTTAAATGTCATTCCATTGGAGCATATAGCAAGGTCTTTTATTCCGACATCTATCCCAATGCTCTCACTTGTTAATGCTACTATTGGTTGTTCTTTATCAATTCCAACTGATATAGAGTAGTGCCTTATTCCTTATGATTTTCTACATATCTATCATAATACCTTTTTATTTCAGATACAACTGTGCTTTCATTCAAAACTTTATCTTCGATCTTATTCACCTTCATTATACCCATAATACTATTAGTTATAAAAACACCCTCAGCTTTCATTAATTCTTCTAATGTAAACTCGCCTTCTTGTACAATAAATCCTATAGGCAACAAATTTCGAATAATAAAATCTCGTACTATGCCCGGTAATAACCCACATTTAATCTTTGGTGTAAATATAATTCCATTCTTGATGAAAAATATATTGCTTACAGCTCCCTCACTTATAAATCCCTCTGTGTTTAGAAATAGTGCTTCATTGTACCCTTTATCTATAATTTTATCTCGTTCAATTATGTTTTCAATGTAGTTGAAGGATTTCACATATGTTAAATTTGAATGCGCATTTCGCCTAACCTCACTTAATCCTAATGCAAACCCTTCATCATAATCACTTTGTTTATAGGCCATTTCTCTTTTAGTAATTATAGTGTTTTTCTCAGATACCATAATTTTGAGCACGCAGTTTTTACAATTGAGTTTTTGAGTAGCAGCATAAATTTCTGTTTCAGTAATTTTTTTATTTACGTTTAGTGTGTTAAGCCCTCTATTTAACCTTTCTATATGCTCAGCTAGAAATAATGGTTTTTCTTTAACTAATATAGTCTCAAATGCTCCCCTTCCAAATGAAAACCCACTATCTAAGGATATCTTATCCACACTTAATTCACCATTTACAAATATCATAATACCCCCTTAGGTTCCACCCATGTGACACGTGGCAAATTCTATAATTTAGTTTACAACTTTATTCACCAGCCTATAAGACTCGCATTAACGCTTTTGCTTTATCTAAGGTCTCATCATATTCACATTCTTCATTGGAATCCCACGTTATTCCACCACCTACACCAAAATAGGCTTTATTGTCTTTTATTAAGATCGTTCTAATAATTATATTCAAATCTACATTTCCGTCAAACCCTAAATATCCAAGCGCGCCCGTATATATGTTTCTACGCACAGGCTCTAATTCCTCAATAATTTCCATGGAGCGTATTTTAGGTGCTCCTGTTATGGACCCTCCTGGAAAACAAGCTTTAATGCATTCTAGTGAGCTTACCGGCTCTTTTAATTCACCTACTACTGTAGATACTAAATGAAATACTGTACTGTACTCCTCTAATTTAAAAAGTTCCGTTACTTTAACTGAACTCGGCTTACAGACTTTACTTAAATCATTTCGCTCTAAATCCACCACCATTAGAAGTTCAGACTTATCTTTTTCGCTATTTATAAGTATGGTTTTATTTTTAAGATCTTCCCCTGCATCCATCCCTCTTGGCATAGTTCCTTTTATAGGTCTAGTTTCTACCATTCTATTTCTAATCCGCAAAAATCTTTCTGGAGAAGAACATATTATATTAAAATTTTCAAAATTCATAAATGCAGCAAAAGGAGCTGGATTTATATTTCTTAGATCTTTATATATTTCATATGCGCTTTTACGAGTGTTACAACTAAATCTTTGAGTTAAATTCGTGATATATATATCTCCACTTTTTATATAAGCTCTTACCTTTGATACAGTATTTATATAATTGTTCTTTTCAAAGTCCGACGTAAATTTATTCTTTATAACTCCTACTTTTTCATATACAATTTTATTGCCCTTTTGTATACGCTGCCTAATACCTTCAATACTGTCTTTCTGAGATTTAAGTATTCCTAGTGCAGATATATAAACACTTTTCTTAAAATTATCTAAAATAATAATGTTATCATAAAAATTATAATAGCAGTGAGGTATATCTACATCATCCTTTGCTATATTGGGTAGCTCTTCAACTTCCCTAGCCAGGTCGTAGGAAAAGTATCCTATACCGCCAGATACAAAAGGCAGCCCAGTATTATTTTCTATAGCGTATTCTTCAATAATTTTATTTAACTCTTCAAATGTATCCCCTTCATATACTTCTTTTCCCTTATAGCAGGTACCATTTTTACTTTTAAATGTTAAAAAACAGTTAGTTCCTATAAAAGAATATCTTCCTAACGTTTCTTCGTCTCTAGCACTATCTAATAATATAGTGTTTAAATCTTCTTTAAATAATGAATATATACCAAACCCATCAAGGTTAGTATTAACTTGTTCAATTATCAGTTTCATTTCTTCTCCTTAGTTTTCAACAAATTTATCTTGAATTCTAACTTCATTAATAAAATTTTTAAGAATTTCATGTCCATATTCCGTAAGCTCTGCTTCAGGGTGAAATTGTACCCCTTCAATGTGATATTGCTTATGTCTTATACCCATTATAACACCATCCTCTGTTTCACTAGTTATTTCTAATACCTCCGGCAAGGATTCTCTCTCTATTATTAAGGAATGGTATCTCGTAACCTTCATTGGACTCACAATATTTTTAAACACATATTTTCCACTATGCTTTATTTCAAATACTTTCCCATGCACTGGTTCATTTCCCTTAATAATTTTAGCACCAAACACCTTACCAATAATCTGATGCCCTAAACATATTCCCAAAATAGGTATGCTGCCTTTAAAGTTTTCTACTATTTCCATGCAAATCCCCGCATATTCAGGAGATTTTGGACCAGGTGAAATGATTATTCCTTCGGGTTTAATTTTCTCAATATCCGCAAAGGAAATTTTATCGTTTCTATATACTAATATTTCCTCACCTAGCTCTTCAAAGTATCTAACTAGGTTGTATACAAATGAATCATAATTGTCTATCATCAAAAACATAAACTATCTCCTATTCTCTTATAATTACTTATATTATATCAAATAGTTTGCGTAAAATCATTAGGATTAAAATCAACTTTCATTTTCTGTTATTATATTTTAGCTCGCAGTTAAAACTGAAAGCTTTCACTTGCTATTATTTTATAAATAATTTAAATACTACCTCTTCCTTTTCTTTAAAGCCTTTTATAATTCCTCCATGAAGTTTTACAATATCCTTTACAATGGACAAACCTAAACCACTACCCCCTTCATGCCTGGACTGGTCCTTTTTATATAATCTTTCAAAAAAACTATCCACTTCTGCTTCTGAAACTGTCTCTGTAGGAACATTACTCACGCAAAAAACTCCATAGCTTATGCTATTTAGTTTTTCTTTGAAAATTTTAATTTTCACTACAGTATTTATTTTAGAGTATTTTAAAGAATTACTTATGATATTATTAACTGCCCTACCAATCAAATCAGGATCACCATTAATGTAAACGGGCTCCTTTGACACCTCCACTTCTAGTTTTAATGAGTTCTCATCAAATCCACTTGCTTCATCCTCGAATATCTGTCTTCCCAATTCATTTAGCTCTAAGTTTTCAAAATTTAATATTATATCCTTTGATGTTAGTTTTGAATATTGAAAAAAGTCCTCCAGCATAGTTCTAAGATATACGCCCTTACGTTCTATGATGCTTATATACTTATTCAGTTCTTCCTTAGAAGAGTATTTGTCCTTCTTAAGAATATCAATATACCCAAGTATGGTTGTGAGAGGAGTTCGTAAATCATGTGAAATATTGGTGAGAAATTCGCTTCTTTTCCTGTCTTCTTTTTCAAGTTCAGATGCCATAAAGTTAATACCTTCTGCAAGCTCTCTTAATTCGTTGTTATAGTGAATGGGTACTCTGTGAGATAAGTTCCCTTCGGCTATAATTTGCACTGAGAATTTCATTTTTGAAATATAGGATACCCTCCCCCAAACTAATATAAAAAAGATTATTATGAAACCTATTAATGCCCAGAGCATCATCATGCTGTCACCATTTCCATATCCAAGATAAACGTAATATAAGAAATATCCATCCTTTAAATATTCACAGCCAGATACTCTGAAATCCTTTTTATATTTGCTTGGAACAGAATATTCTATTTTGCCATCTTTTATCTCATTCTTGTCTATGACTTGTACTCCTTTGCTATTATGAACTATAACATTACCCCTCTGATCTACTATATAGAAACTGTACCCTTGATTATATGAATATTTATCATTTATAAGTTGCTTTAGCGCTATATTATTACTAAGATTACTGTTTTTCAATTCCTTCTCTAAGTTAGGTATACACTTATCATAAATATTATTTATTCTAAGTGTAGGATTTTTATTATAAATTCCCACTCCTTTATCTTTTATCATTGCGGAACTCAAAAATGAAATCACAAAAGCAATTAATGCTATAATAACTAGCTCACCCTTAAGCTTAACAATCCTTTTCAACTTTATACCCCATTCCCCAAATAGTTTTTATATACTTACCCACCTTAACCTTATCACCTAATTTATCCCTAAGGTTTCTCATGTGTACAATAACGCTGTTATCATTTTCTAAAAATGTATCCTTCCATATTCGCTCATACAGCACTTTGGTTGAATATACTCGTCCCTTGTTTGAAGCTAAGGTGCTTAAAATCTCAAATCCCTTAGGGGTTAACATGATTTCTTCCCCAAATCTTTGTACTGTATGTTCTAAAAGATTTATTTCTAAGTCCTTTATTTTTAAAATGCTATCTATAGGCACATTACTATCTGATGTTCTTTTTAATATTGAAAGAACTCTTAATGATAATTCTGTAAAGTCAAAAGGCTTAACTACATAGTCATCGCATCCCTTAGTAAATCCCTTTATTTTGTCCATTTGTTCACCTTTAGCAGTTAACAGAATTACAGGGGCATCACAAAACTCCCTCATTTTGGCTAACATTTTATAACCATCCATTTTAGGCATCATAATATCTAATAATATCAGGGAAAAGGCCTTATTTTTACTAATTATTAAACCTTCCTCTCCATCACAAGCGCAATCAATTTCATAACCTTCTCTAGAGAAATAATTACCTAACATTTCTCTTATGTCTAAATCATCATCCACAATTAATATATTTTTCTGCATTTTACCACCTATCTTTAAGTTTTTTCTTAATTATACCATTTTAGTTCTCTCTTAAAAACTCATAAGAATTATATTTTATCATAGTGATAAACGGATAGATGAATGTAGCAACAGTGAGAGTTAGGCTACAAAGTAATAACACAATCAAGTCCCATACAGAATATACTGCATTAATTCCTAGTAGCTTAAATAACAACTTTGAAACCGAAACATAGAAGCCATAAGACAGAACACATGACACTATGATAAGTATGCTTCCTTTAAAGATGTAAACTTTTGATATAAACCCTTTTCCTAGGCCTAAAGCTCTTATTACCGTTTCTTCTTTTCTTTCTTCTAGAAACGTAATGTTCAAAAGATTAATATTAAAAATTAATGATGCAAACACTACCATAAAAGAAAGTGCTTTGAATATATTAAGAAATTTCCCTATATATGTTGACATAGCGCTACCTAGAATATCAATTGATATAACAGGACTGTCCCCTAGTTTATCCATCCATTTAGTGCCGTCAGCTTTAATGTAAAATTTAGAATCATTGCTATATCCACGATAAGGCAGTAGAATGCACATACTATCTATAATTGAATTATCATAAACGCCCTTTATTTTTATATTTACTGTTTTATCTTTATAAGATATGTGAAGTATATCTCCAACCTTTAACTTATTTTTCTTTTGGTACTCAGAAGTAATCAAGCACCCGTCTTCTCCGTCAAAAAGTTTTTTACCTTCCACCATTTTAAACTCCAGCTTGTAATCTTCCTTTTTTATTTCTATAAAGGCAATTAATTTTAGTTTAATATTATTGTTTAGGACTTTACCTGTTGAATTATAATTTTTAATATACCCTTCAACCCCATTTTCTTTTGTAAGAACATTTTCCAGATTTAGGTTTTCTTTAGAAGGCAAAATATAGTTATATGGCAGCGCTGTAGCTAAAGATTTATTCATGCTATTTTTAACATTGTTGTTTAGATTTAATGTGATCATAATAAATACTAGAGTAATAGAAAAACTTACAGTAAGCAAAATAAATGTTAAAAAGTTTTTCTTCATATTTTTAAAGGAATACATTAATAATTGACTTCTGTAATGAATGGAAGAAAAAATCTTCATCAATACTGCGCTTGCAATCAAAAATATTAAAATGATACATATTATACCTAATGAGGTTGCAAAATTTACAGAACTTCCTATATAAACCGAGTATACGAATAGCATTACAGGTATTAATAATATGAGGTAGATAAATATACGCTTTTTTACTATCCCATTCTTTTCTTCATTTTCTCTTAGAAGCCATAAACCTTTAAAATCATCTATTATTAATAAAGGTATATTTGAAAACATCTCGAAGAATAGTGTATTTATAATAATTCCTTTTGAAAATATCCGCAATTCTTCTATAAAACTTATACTTTGAGGAATATAATTCATTTTTAATATGAAATTGGATATTAAAATAGTGGTTAAAACAGATAAGATTACGGGCAATAAAACTATAATAGATAATTCCATTCTTAGAGCATTTTTTATATCCTTATTTTTAAGGGATAAAAGCTTCATAATAGATATATCTCTTTTTCGTCTTATTATGAGCATTATTGAGGTCGTTATTATTACTATTGAAGATAGTATATACCCCATAGTGGTCAATATTCCAAAAGAAGCAAATTGTACATCTGTCTCACTTTTAAGCGTTCGCTCTTTATCCTTTATTGAACTATACATATATCCATCTTCCTTAGACTTTATACGCTGTTTCAACTCTTCTCCATCAGTATTTCCACTGATATAAATTAAATTACCCTCACTTCCACTGACACTTTCACTTATTTTTCCGTAACCAATTATTGTTTCATCATTAGTTACCCCTTTAGGAATTGTTTCTATTTCTTTAACCGTATAGGCTTTTGTTCCCCCATCAGTTTTTATATTAATTTCATCTCCGATTTTAACAGCAAGATTCTTTGCCATAGATGAATCCAAAATTATTTCATCCTTTTTAATGTTCTGCTCACCTAATATCAAATTAGCGTAAAATTTACTGCTTTTACTGTTTTGAAAAAAGGCAGGAGTAGTTTTTTTATAAGTAACCTTATAACTCTCTTTTTTTAATATACTTATTTCTTCATTAAAATCTTTAGATTCATAAAATGACTTTATAAATAAATCCCCACCGTTAGCCTCCTTTATACTTTTCTTATTGTATTCATTTATATTTGCGGAAATAATAGGAGCAGTAATGGATAACGTTGTAGTAAGCAATATAGAGATCATGGTGAATAATAAAATCAGCTTTTCCTTTCTCAAATTTTGCAAATTGTATATTTTAAAAATCTTAAGCCAGTTCATTCAAAACACCATCCTCAAGGAAAAATTTTCTATCTCCCAAAGAGCCTATTCTTTCATCATGAGTTACTATAGCAAGGCAGCAACCACTTTCCGCTTTAACCCTCATTAAAAGTTCAATAACCCTTTTACCATTTTCAGAATCTAGAGCACCTGTAGGTTCATCACATAGTATGAATCTAGGACTGTTAACAAGTGCTCTCACTACAGCTACTCTTTGGGCTTCTCCACCAGAAAGTGAGGTTGCTTTAGCATTTTTCTTATCTAACAAGCCTACCTTTTTTAATAAAGCTTCACATTTTTCTATTTTCTCTTTTTTACCTTCTTTGCTATCCATAGCTAACAATAAATTTTCTAAAGGTGTCAAACCCGTTATTAAATTAGAATTTTGAAAAATAAGTCCGATATTTTTACGTCTTAATACCTCTATTTCTTTTTCTTTCTTACCACTGATAATCTTATTGTCAAAAAAGACTTCACCAGTACTTGAAGCTTCAAGCATTGACAAAATATATAGAAGTGTAGACTTTCCACCTCCTGAAGGACCCATTATAGTAATAAAATCCCCTTCCTCGATTGCCATGTCTATGTTTTTCAGAACCTCCTGCTCCATATTTTCGCGTTTATATTTTTTATTCACAGCTTTTAATTGAATCATATAAGTACCCTCCAAATTTTTATAATTGTAATCAAGTCACATTTACAATTATAAAATATGAAATGTATGAAATATATGTCTTAAAAATAAGTAAATTATAAAGATTAGTTATACGAGTAACTATCTCGCAGGCTACCACCTATACAATTGCAAATAAAAAGAGCCTAACATTTAATAAATATTCAATAATAATTATTATTTATTATAATTCCCTTTTAATATTCACCAATATTGGTTAAAATGGTATTAGGCACATAAAAATAAATAGGCTACAATAGACTCGTATATTGTCTTGTTATTTATTTTTATATCCCTTATGCTAAACTTTAAATTTGAGGTGATTATATGTACAATCGAGGTGATTTCCATCTTCATACAAATGCGTCTGATGGAAAACTAAGTCCTAAAGAACTAATTCATGAAGCGTCTTTAAATGGTTTGGATATTATTGCAATAACAGATCATGACACAACTTTAAATGTTGAGGAAGGAATCAGAGAAGGTCTAATTGAAAATATAAGGGTAATACCTGGAATAGAACTATCTACTATTTATAATAACGAAAGCATTCACATATTGGGTTATTTTAAAGATGATAAATATAAAGATGTTGCTTTTCAAAATTTCTTAAAAGACATAGATGATTTCAGAATATTAAGAGCTAAAAAAATAGTGGAAAATTTAGATACGTTTTTCAAAATAAAATTAGACTATCAAAAAGTTTTAGATGAAGCTAAAGGAGTAATAGCTAGACCCCATATAGCTAAAGCCATAATTGATGCTGGTTATAAATATGATTGGAAATATATATTTGATAATTTCCTTTCAAACAGTAGCCCTGCATATGTACACATTAAGAGAATTTCAACAGCCGATGGCATAACCATATTAAAAAAAGTTAATGCATTAGTTGTACTTGCACACCCTGTTCTAATTAAAAAATCAACCATAGATGAAATGCTAAGCTTAGATTTTGATGGTATTGAAGCAGTTTACCCAATAAATACAAAAAAGCAAAAATCACTATTAAAGTCAAAAGCTAAAGAATATGGCAAGTTAATTACTGCTGGTTCAGATTTTCATGGAATTACAACCTCAGATACCAGTCATGGCGTCGTTGGTTCAGTTTCCTTAAGCCATAATGAACTAGCTACCTTTGTAAATGCCTTAGAATCATAAAAGAAAAAAAGTATATATTACTATTAATGCAATGCATTAATAGTAATATATACTTTTTTTTACACATAAAAATATTTGTTATTTATTTTGATACCCTATTATGCAGTTATGCTAATATGTATATAAGAAGGATGGCAGGTAAAGTAATAATAAATCTCAATATTACCTACCAAAAAGTCTTTTAGCCAGTAGGCTGCAGATGTGGTAGATATGCTTTGAATTTAATATTCGCAAAACAAATATCTATCGTCTAAAGAAGAGCTCTTGCGCAACTGTGGAACAAAATCGTAAACTAAAGAAAAAAAGCATATATTACGTAAGCTGCATTTGAACAAGCATTAGCAATTTTTTGCTAATGTTATGAAATATACGTTAAGAAAAGTACATGTTTGAGCGATAGTGAGTTTGTACTTTTTAGTGTCTTTCATAATATTAGCTTAGAATTACTCAGCGAAGTGAAAAGCAGTTGTAATAATATACACTTTCTTTTCTATATTTCTATTAAGAAAGCTTCATAAGCTCTAAAAGCTTCATATATGTCTGCTTTGCTTGCAATTTCCCATGGCGCATGCATATTATGAAGAGCAACCCCTGAATCTATAACCTGCATACCAAACCCGGCTAGTATATAAGCTATTGTACCGCCGCCGCCTTGGTCCACTTTTCCAAGCTCTGATGTTTGCCATGAAATATTATGTTTTTCCATTATGGTTCTAAGCTGCGCAATAAATTCTGGATTTGCATCGTTGCATCCTCCTTTTCCGCGAGCCCCAGTATACTTATTTAAAACTATACCTTTTCCAAAATATGCAGAATTACGTTTTTCCATAACCGAAGGAAAGTTTGGATCATATGCTGCACTTACGTCTGATGATAACATTTTTGAATTTGCTAATGCCCTTCTTACTTTTAAATCACTATATTCTCCCATTAAATTAACAACCTCAGCTACTGTGTTTTCAAAGAATTTTGATTGCATTCCTGTTGCACCAATACTTCCAACTTCCTCTTTATCCACAAGTAAAACAATACAAGTTTTGTCTGTTTCCTTAATGTTCATTAATGCTTCATAAGAAGTGTACGCACACACTCTATCATCTTGTCCATAAGCCATAATCATACTGCTATCTAGTCCATAGTTTCTAGCGCGTCCTGCAGGTACTACTTCTAATTCTGATGATACGAAATCTTCTTCATCTATATCATATTTATCATTTAAAAGTTTTAATATATTTAACTTAACTCTATTTTTTGCATCCTTATCTTCTACTGGTATACTTCCCATAAATACGTTTAAATCTTCACCTTCGATACCTTTGTCTAAAGTCTTTTTCAATTGATCTGCTGATAAGTGAATTAGAAGATCTGAAATTCCAACTACTGGTTCTTTTTCATCTTCTCCTATTACTACATTTATTACTGTACCATCCTTTTTAACAATAACACCATGAATAGCTAAAGGTAACGTAACCCATTGGTACTTCTTAATTCCACCATAGTAATGTGTTTTAGCTAATGCTAGATCTGAATCCTCATATAATGGATTTTGTTTTAAATCGAGTCTTGGTGAGTCCACGTGAGCACCTAAAATTTTAAAACCCTTTTCAATAGGCTCAGACCCAATTAAAAACAATGCTAAGGTTTTTCCCATACTGCTAGCGTAAACCTTATCACCAGCTTTTAATTTAGTGCCTTCACTTATATAAGTATCAATATTTTTGTAACCGTTTTTTTTAGCTAGTGTAACAAACTCTGTAACGCATTCTCTTTCAGTTTTGCATTTTGACATGAAGTCTATATAATTGTCAGATAATGCAAACACCTTTTTAAAATCACTTTTTGTGTATTTATCCCAAGCTACTTCATATTCTTTTTCTAAACTTTTAATTTCAGACATGTTTATTCCCTCCCTATTATAAATGCTTCCTGCACTTACTATTCTACTAAATATTTCCTAAAATTACAAACATTTAAAATTACAAAAAAAAACATTATACTCTATGTTAATTCCATTTTTTTATTTCTTAAGAGTTGCAGTTACTTCCTCTATTCTCATATTTATGGTTTCAACAGGAGTTATCTTAGAATTTAAACTGTATCTATAATTAGCTGCAGCTGCTTCAATAATTACTGCTATATTTCTACCTGGCCTAATTGGCAATGTTATTTTTCTTACAGGCACATTTAGAATATCCATAAATTCATTATCTATACCAAGCCTATCATATTCTTCACTCTCATTCCACTGAGTAAGTGATATCAACAAACTAATAGTCTTAGTGTTTAGAACCGAACTCATACCATATATTGCTGGAATATCTATTATCCCCATACCTCTGACCTCCAGCATTCCTGAGGTTATGTATGGGCAACTTCCAAGTAATACACCATCAATTTCTTTAATGTCAACTGCATCGTCTGCGATCAGCCTGTGACCCCTTTTTATAAGTTCTAACGCACATTCACTCTTGCCTATCCCACTTTCTCCACTTAATAACATGCCTATACCATAAACATCTACTAGAACACCGTGAAGTCTAGTTTCTGGAGCTAACTTAGTATCTACGTAATTTGTAAATTTACTAATAAATCTTGTAGAAATTAATTTTGTTCGTAAAACCCATCGTCCATTTCCCCTTGCTGCCTCCATAAGTTCCTTATGAGGTTGCATCTGCCTAGTGACTATAACGCAAGGTATATCTAATTTAAAGTATTTATTCAATCGTTTCTTCCTAAGGTCTTCTTCCATACAATCTAGAAAACTCCATTCTGCCATACCTATTAATTGAACTCGATTATTATCGAAATACTGGTAAAAGCCTGCAATTTGAAGCCCCGGTCTATTAATATCACTAACATTAATTAAGTTACCCTTTTCTCCTTCTACTAAAACCTCTAACTTAAAATGCTCTATTAATTCCTCTATAGTAACATCCATTAAAACTCCCCCATTTTTACTGATTTTAAAATTTATTGTTTTTAATAAAGATATTATACTTTTTTAATTGTATCTAATTGTGCTCTAAAATTTCTTTTAACATTGTCAATGTACTTTTGCCTTAACTCTTGTTGTTCTAATTTCTCTTCCTCTGTAAGTTGACTTTCTTTGCTTTTATTATAAAGGTAATTTATTCTGTTAGTTAATTCATCAATATTCATAATATCACTCCTAGACTATTTTTAACTTTTCTATTATACCAAAATATTTTATTCATAAATAGTATAAATGAAACATATTCTGATTTTATAATTATAACACAAGAAAATTAAGACTTTTTTCGTCATTTACATATTATTCCATGTAAGTTTTTTCAACATCTGCATGGATTTTTTTGTTATATTTTACCATTATATAGATGTTTTATTTAACAAATTATAGTATATTTTGTATTTTTTTATATTTTAATGGCTAACTAAAAATTTAACATAGATTGCATAATATGTTATTATATATTTATTCCACAAAAACAAAATAAAGCGAAGAGGTGTTGATGTATGGATATTAAATTAAAAATTATAAAGGAAGAATTAGAATCATTAAGAACAATATTACATTTTTTACTAAATTGTAAAGAGCCTACAGATAAAATAGTTGTATCATGCAGTCAGCAATTAGATGAAGTTATAATTAAATATCAGAAATTTCAAGCCATTTCGGAAAAAGTGGCTTGATAAATCCACACATGATCTTAGATATCCAACTCAATTAAAATATCATCAATTTCAATATTTACATCTGCACCATAAAAAACTACCGCGAATTCATTAAATTCATATGCATCTTCTGATATATCACAACCAATGAATTCATATTCAATTTCCATTTCCTCAGCGCATTCTTCCATTATATCTTCCACATTATCTGCTGAAATATCACTTAAATAAGGCAAGAAAAACTCTTCATACCAATCTTCTTCATTTTGTTTAAAATCTCCTTCTTCATTTGCATAAGATGTAGCAGCTTCAATTTCTACTTCATCATAATAATATTTAAATTTCAGTGCTATAGTGTCCTTTTTATATTGAATTTCAACTATGTCACTTAGGCCATTCTTATTTAGAAAATTTATTATATTTTGCTTATTCAAATATACCCCTCCATAAATCATTTGTGAATTATTTACTGTGATTTAATTCTTGTCTGGATATTATTGCGAAACTTTTTTTTACAATAATATTTAGTATCCTGGTCATTATATTCTTTGCATTTGAAATATTTTTAATTCTTTATAAAAAAAAAGAAAAATTTCACTAACCAAGTGAGATTTTCTTTTATTTACTATAATAAACGTTGTAGCCTAAGTATCCCTAGTAACTTATTAATTCAAGAGTTGTAAATACTCCTCCACAAATTTATCAGCTTGCTCAAATTCCTTGCTGTCTGGGACGAATTTAAATTTAAGTCCTTCCTCGACTACTTTAAATTTTAAAGATTTTAGTCTTTGTGTAAGCATCGGAACTCCTTCACCACTCCATCCATATGATCCGAAAGCTGCTGCGACTTTACCTCTATTTGTTATTGGACACACAAGAGACAGAACATCCCAAGCAGGCTTTACAGCATCTTGATTGATAGTTGGAGAACCAATCATAATACCTGAGGCTTCTTCAATTAATGATACAATCTCACTTAAATTCATAGATGTTATTTCATGAACTTCAGCCTTTATTCCCTTTTCATTAATTTTATTAGCTATATATTTTGCCATAGCCTCAGTATTATGATAAGCGGATATGTATAATATTTGAATGTTTTTTTCTTTTATCTCGTAAGTTTTAGCCCACTTTCTATAAAGGTCTACATACATTTTAATATCCTCTACATGTATAGGACCATGGCTTGGCGCTACCATATCTAATTCTAAATCTTTGATTTTATCTAATCCCATATTAACAAATTTTTTAAATGGTCCCATTATAACGTCAAAATAATATTTCATTTCGTCGAAATAATCACCTGAGCAAGCATCCGTTATACAATTAACTGGTGAATAATGACAACCCATTACGTCACAAGTAAACAATACTTTTTCTTCCTTAGCATATGTAAACATTGTATCAGGCCAATGTAAATTTGGTGCTGAAATAAATTGTAATGTGTTTTTACCTAAGCAAATCTCTCCTACTGCTGGCCTACTATTAAATTCCTTGTTAGTAATTTCTTTTAGATACGTTATAGCAGGTTTTGAAGCTAGAACAACAGCCTCTGGATAAACTTCTAAGAGCTTACCTAAAGAACCACTATGGTCGAGTTCTGTATGTTGAACAATTATGTAATCAACTTTTCTTTCTCCAATAACACCTTTTATTTTATCTAAAAACCCTTCAAAGAAACCATTTTTAACACAATCTATTATAGCAACTTTTTCATCATCTATTAAATATGAATTATATGTAGTTCCTTTCTTTGTTTCCATTATAATATCAAATACCTCGAGCTTAGGATCGTTTACCCCAACCCAATAAATATTGTCTTTTAACTTTGTTGTTTCCATTCTCAAAGTCCTCCTTTAGTTCTCTTAGTGTCTAACAATTATTAATTGTTAGACATCCTATAAACCTATATGATTTTAATCATCTTACATATAATATATTTTACCACATTTATCAAATCCATTCAACTAATAATGATTATTAGTTAACCTATCTTTTATATAAATGAAAATGCATATACTTTATAGTTTGTCACTTAAATATTAAAATATTCTATTATTCACCCTGAAAAATAAAATATTTTTTAATAATAAGGATACTGAGCCATATACTTTAATAGCACGAACTTTAAGGAGGGCTCTATGAATATTTTAATAACTGGCGCAAAAGGTAATATTGGAACTTATCTTTGTAATATCTTGTCTAAATCACATACTATATATGGATTAGATAAAACTGAACTTAACATAACTGATAAAATAACTACCGAGAAAACTCTGTATGAATTAAAGCCTGACGCTGTAATTCATACTGCGGGCATGACAAATAAATATATTTGTGAATACCATGAATCTTTAGCCTATGATGTAAACACTGTAGGAACTTTAAACATTGCTAATTGTTGTAATTCGCTTAGTATCCCCCTAGTATACCTATCTAGCACAGATGTATACGGAGATACTAATACAACACCCTACAGTGAAGTTGATGAATGTACCCCAATAAACGCCTATAGCAAAAGTAAATTAGGTGGAGAAGAATTAATACAAACCATTTGTGAAAAATATTTTATTGTCCGCACCTCAAATATATTTGGTGGCAATGATTGTTTTGTGAGAAAGCTCATAAATGGCAAACATACAGCAATTTATCTATTTTCGGACCCCACCCTTTCCATAACTTATATTGAAGATTTAACTATAGTCCTTCAGAGACTATTAGAAACTGATAAATATGGGATATATAACTATACCAATGAAGGTTGTTTATCAAAGTCAATGCTAATAAATAGTATTATAGAATTTAGTAATCTCGATGTTCCGTTAGTTGTGAATTCAGATAAGCTTTTATCCAATCTCATTAAAGAACCTAAATATACCTGTGTAAATAATTCGCATATAAAACATTCTCTTGGCATTGAAATTGCTCCTTGGGATGATAGACTTAAAGATTACATTAATAAACACCTTAAATTGTAAAAAAGAGCATGCCTTATGATTTTAATAATCTCAGGCATGCTCTTGTACAAAATTATTCTGTTGTTACTTCGTACATTTCCTCAGCTCTAGACATATATAATACTCCATCTAGATGATCAATTTCATGACATAAGGCCCTTGCCAGTAATCCTGAAGCTTCATAAGTTACTGGTTTCCCCTTAATATTAATTCCTACAACTGTAACGTTTGTAGGTCTAAATACTTCACCTTCATATCCTAAGTAGCTTAAACAGCCCTCATAATCCTTTTCATTTCCTGACTGAGCTGTTATTTTAGGATTTATAATTATTATTGGATTTTCTTCTTCTTCTCCTAAATCAATTAAGATAACCCTTTTTAAAATTCCTATTTGAGGAGCCGCAAGTCCTATTCCATTACCCTCATAAAGCGTATCCATCATATCGTCAATTGTGTTTAATATCTTCCTATCTATTTTTCCTACCTTCTCACAAATCATATTAAGACGCTCGTCTCCATATTGTAAAATTTTCCTAACTGCCATATGCATTCTCCTTTTCTTTATACTAATTGCGTTTCACAGCAATAACTTTTAAATGTATACATATATTCTATTCTAAATATATGTATACATCAACTAAAATCTCAGCAAAAAAATTAAGGCATCACTAAAGACACCTTAATTCCACCTTATTTATGTGCTAATTCTTTTTGCATCTGCTAGCTCTTGAGCTTTCTCCATCATACTTTTAACCTTCATAAGTCTAGTTAAAGCTCCACGCTCATTTTCCTCAAGCTTCATTCTTATATATTTTATAGTTTCATTGAGTTGAGGTATAGTCATGTATTCAAGTGCATTAACCGTTCTTCTAGTTTTTTCAATCTCATCTGCCATGAGCTGACAAGATTTTTCTACTTCTGCAAGTTCTAAAAGCTCCGGCAAGGCTAAATATAACTTTTCTATAGCTCCATCAAGATCTGCCGAAGTGCTGGCAAATCCATATGGATATATACTGCCAGGATCATCTTCTAATTCTCTTTTAAACTTCATTATCGGAACATTAACACTCATAAGATTTTTTGTCTCAACTTCTACAGAAATTTTTTCTTTTGGTTGCGCTATTGCTTCCTCTAGAAATTCTGATGACATTAATGCACTTGCCATAACAAAATCCTTAAAAGAGTTCTGTAATTCTTCTTCAACTTTCGCTCGTAGTTTATTGTTATGTTTTATAAGATCAATGAATCTTCTCATAAGCTCATCTTGCTTATCCTTTAATAATTTATGACCACGAGTAGCTGTACCTAATCTTTTTTTTAGTTTAGTAAGCTCCATTCTAGTTGGATTGACATTGAGCCTCGCCACGTTTACTCACCCTCTTTTTTTGGTAAGTATTTTTCTACATATTCATCTCTAATTCTCTTAAGTTCATTTCTTGGGAGAATAGATAGAAGCTCCCATCCTAAATTTATTGTTTCATCAATAGTCCTATTAGTTTCAAATCCTTGGGAAACATATCGTTTTTCAAAAGCATCTGCAAATATTGCATATTTTTTGTCTGCATCAGATAATGCTGACTCTCCTAATATAACTGCAAGCTCTTTTGCTTGCTTACCTTGAGCATATGCAGCAAATAGTTGATTCATCGTATCAGCATGATCTTCGCGCGTTTTGCCTTTGCCTATACCTTTATCTTTAAGTCTTGATAACGACGGTAGAACATCTACTGGTGGCATAATGCCTTTTTTATAAAGTTCTCGGCTTAAAATAATCTGACCTTCAGTTATATATCCCGTTAAGTCAGGAATTGGATGAGTTATATCATCTTCCGGCATTGTAAGTATAGGAATTTGAGTTATTGAACCTTCAAGTCCTTTAATCCTACCTGCTCTTTCATATAGCGTCGAAAGATCAGTATAAAGATATCCTGGATATCCACGTCTACCTGGAACTTCTTTTCTTGCAGCTGAAACTTCACGCAGAGCCTCACAGTAATTTGTAAGATCAGTCATAATTACAAGTACGTGAAATCCTTTTTCGTAAGCAAGATATTCAGCTGTAGTTAGTGCCATTCTAGGCGTAGCTATTCTCTCAATAGCTGGGTCATTTGCAAGATTCATAAATAATACAGTTCTGTCTATTGCACCAGTTTTTGTAAAATCATCTACGAAAAACTGTGCTTCTTGAAAAGTTATTCCTATAGCTGCAAATACAACAACAAATTTCGTATCTGAATTTAATACCTTTGCTTGCCTTGCTATTTGAGCCGCAAGTTGCGCATGTGGGAGACCCGAACCAGAAAACACTGGTAATTTTTGTCCACGAACTAAAGTATTAAGTCCATCAATAGCTGAAATACCTGTTTGAATAAACTCTGACGGATAGTCTCTTGCCACAGGGTTCAATGCCTCTCCATTTATATCGAGTCTCTTGTCAGGAATAATTTTAGGTCCACCGTCTTTAGGCCTACCAAGTCCATCAAAGACCCTTCCAAGCATATCTTCTGAAACTCCAAGTTCTAGTGGTCTTCCTAAAAATTTAGCCTTACTACCTTTTAAGTTAATTCCAGCAGAACTTTCAAATAACTGAACCATTGCTTTATCTTCATTTATTTCAAGTACTTTTCCGCTACGAATTTCACCGTTCTGTAGTTCTATTTCCACTAGTTCATCGTACCGAACGCCTTGAACTTTTTCTACAACCATAAGTGGCCCTACAACTTCTGTTATAGTTTTGTATTCTTTAATCATTTACAGCTCCTCCTTCCGTTATTAATTCTTCAATATCATTAGATAGGGCCGTAAATATATCATCAATTTTTGACATATCAGTTTCTGCAATATATTTTGCTCTTGCTATTTTATCACGCGCAGGAATTTCTAATATCTTTTTCAAATAAATCCCTGAACTCAATGCTTTTTCACCCTCAACATGGAAATCTAAAACTAATTTCAACATTTTATATTGTTTGTTAAGTGACGTAAAAGTATCAACCTCATGGAATGCATTCTGTTGTAAATAATCTTCTCTAATTGATTTTGCAACTTCTAGTTTTAACCTGTCCTTTTCAGAAAGAGCATCTACACCTACAAGTCTTACTATTTCATCAAGTTTTGCTTCTTCTTGCAAAATGGTCATAGCTTTAACCCTAAGCTCAGTCCAATCGGCAGCAACGTTCTCATCCATCCAATTAGCTAGCTGATCCAAATATAGTGAATAAGAATCCAACCAATTTATTGATGGAAAATGTCTTCTATAAGCAAGTTGCGCGTCTAGTCCCCAAAACACTTTGACTATTCTAAGCGTTGCTTGAGTAACTGGCTCTGATAAATCTCCACCAGGAGGTGATACTGCGCCTATAACTGTAATTGCGCCTATTCTTTTGTCGTCTCCAATGCAAACTACCTTTCCAGATCTTTCATAAAAATCTGCTACACGTGAGCCTAGATATGCTGGATACCCCTCATCACCTGGCATTTCCTCAAGTCTTCCTGACATTTCGCGTAGAGCCTCTGCCCATCTTGACGTAGAATCTGCCATTAATGCTACAGCAAATCCCATGTCCCTAAAATACTCTGCAATAGTTATACCTGTATATACAGAAGCTTCCCTAGCTGCAACTGGCATATTAGAAGTATTTGCAATGAGCACCGTTCTTTTCATTAGTGATTCACCTGTTTTGGGATCTTTAAGTTCTGGAAACTCATTCAAAACATCTGTCATTTCATTGCCACGTTCACCGCAACCTATGTAAACAACTATTTCTGCATCTGCCCATTTTGCAAATTGATGTTGAACTACAGTTTTTCCACTACCAAAAGGACCCGGAACACATGCCGTACCACCTTTAGTTACTGGAAAGAAAGTATCTATTACTCTTTGACCTGTAACTAGTGGTTCTATTGGATTTAATTTATCAGCATAAGGTCTTCCACGTCTTACTGGCCACTTTTGCATTAACGTAATTTGCTTAATTCCGCCATCTGTTTGCACCTCTGCTACTACATCTTCTACAGTATATTCTCCTGCAGTTATAGACGTTATAGTACCCTCTATTCCTTTAGGCACCATTATTGTTTGAGTTATAACAGTAGTTTCCGCAACTGTTCCTATAGCTACGCCATATGAAACAATATCTCCAACGGACGCCGTAGGAACAAAGTCCCATTTTCTTTCTCTATCTAGTGGCGAAACATTTACACCTTTTGTTAAGTAATTACCAGCTATAGCTCTTATTTTATCAAGCGGTCTTTGAATACCATCAAACATTGATTCTATAAGTCCTGGTCCAAGTTCAACACTTAGTGGTTCACCGGTAGTAACTACTGGATCTCCTGGTCCGAGGCCTGATGTTTCTTCATATACTTGAATAGAGGCTCTATCTCCTCTCATTTCAATAATTTCGCCAATAAGACCCTTATCTCCAACCTTAACTACGTCATATATATTAGCTTCGTCCATATCTTTTGCAACAACTAATGGACCTGAAACTTTTACAATTTTACCGATTTTCAAGTTATCTCCCTACCTTTCTATAAAATATTTACGCCCACTGCTTTTTCTACATTATCGCGAATTCTTTGCATTCCTATATTTAGTGAGCCTTGATTACTTGGTATTAATATAATGGCAGGAATCATCTGTCTGTTATATCTTGCTATAGTTTCATCTAAGTGCTGAGCTATCTGCTCAGTTACAAATATAACTGCATAATTACTTGACGCCATTTTATCTATAGCTTTTTTAGCTTCTTCTACTTCAATAACCGGATATACGTCAATTCCAAGAGCTTTGAAAGCAAGTATTGAATCTTTATCTCCAACTACTCCTACTTTATGCATAAACTTCACGCATCCTTTCTCTTATGATCGTCGTATCAACATTATTTAATTTCCCAACCGTAATTATTCTTATTATCTTTATTTCTGTTTCCTTTGCTGCGATATACGCAAATATTGGCTCAGGTCCAAAAGTAACATACTTAGCGGCCCTTAGCTTCTCCATAATATAGTTTTCTGATAATTTTTCTAAACTAGAAAGTTTACCAGTTTTAATATATTCTTCTAGTCCAATTCTTACAACTTCTCCATATTTTGATGAAGAAAATTTAGTTGCCATATTTTCAATTGGATCACTAAAAGCTGTTAATAGAACATCACTAGATATATCTCCACCAATTAATATAACTTCTTTAAAAAAGTTAACATCCTTTTGTTGTTTTTTTAATCTAATTATTGACTTAATATTAGAAAAATCTATACTTTTCTTAACATATTCAATTATAAAATCAATTTTTGTTTCTTCTGCCCTAGCTAACATATCTACATACATATACCTATCCAATATAATATCTATCTTTTGAGGATCATTAAGTTCTTTGTATACTTTTTCCACCTCAATTATAGCTTCCCTCATATTAGGGTCTAATTTCTTATATTCCATAGTTGTCATGTAAAATTTTAATTCCTCTATATTTACTGTACCTGCTGGAATTAGCATATGAGAAAAGTCCTTATCTAAAGTTCTTCCTTTTAACAACACTTTTATATTATGATAATCATATTTCAAACTCATAATATCTACTATAGAAGGATATGGAGAAACTTCATACATAAGGGAGTATACTCTATTTAGCTCATCCTTAAGTAATATATTGTAGTCCTCTGCTCTTTTTACATTTCCCATCAAACTTGCATATTCGGTTTCCTTCAAAATTTTAAGTACTTCATCCGCCGAGGAGCTGTCAATCATTCTCTCAATCTTTACTTTACTCAGGAGTCTTTTTTCTAATACTCTTAGCCTAGCCACAGCTTGTGTAAAATCCATATTATTCATATATGGCTATCCTCCTTGTTTTGATCCGGAGTGGATACCAATTATAAATTGGTATCCACTCCTTAAATTTTATTTACATTTATTTAAATAATGCGTTAACAATTTCAGGTTCTAGTTCATCCCTTAAGGAGTTAACTAGACTTTCAAAAGTATTATTAATCTCTATACCATTTTTAAGTACTACAAATCCACTTTTTATATCTCGATTATCGGAACTTAATTTTAATTCACCTATTTTTCCATTAGTTTTTAGTGAAATATTAATTCCAGATAAATATTCATCGCTTACAATACTTTTATATTTCCCAGGAAGTATTATTTCTTCATCCCCTGCTATTGGCATTGATAAAAGATATTTTTTTATAAGTTCCAAATAATCATTATCATTTATCGCCATAAGTTTTTCTAGCGCACTCTCAAATACCTTATCAATCATTTTTTGCATAGCCCCTAGCTTTTCATTTCGTGCTTTTAGCTGAGAATTTGATACAATTCTCTTACTCACCATAATAGCTTCAACCTTAGTTTTTTCTATCATTTGTTTTTTTACTAGTTCTGCTTCTTTTGTTTTCTTTTCTATTAATAAAATTTCATTGTTTTTAGCTTCTTTCAAAATAGTTTCTGCTTTAATTTTAGCATCTTCTATTATCTTGGCAGCTAATTTATCTAAATTTGACATATTCTCACTTCCTCTAGCTCATCACTTTTTAAATTAGAGTGTCTTACTTACGAGTATTATTGAAACAACGAATGCTAAAATGGCATATGTTTCAACCATTGCTGCAAGTATGATAGCTTTTGTGCTATGATCTGGTTGTTTAGCTACTATTGCAATACCGGCAGCAGCTGCCCTAGCTTGATATAATGCTGAAAAATACCCTACGAAAGCTATTGGTAAACAAGCCATCAAATAATAAAATCCAACATCTAAAGTCATACCCGAAGTTAATTTAAGCAATACCATAAGTCCTATAACGAAACCATAAAGTCCTTGAGTACCTGGTAATAATTGAAGAATAAGGGCTTTACCAAATTTTTCAGGTTCTTCTGTTGTAAGTCCTGCAGCTGCCTCACCAACCATACCTACTCCTTTTGCTGATCCTATACCTGGTAAAATTACCGCTAAAGCCATTCCTAATGCAGCGAAGATAAATCCACCGTTTTTACTCATAAATTCCATGAACGTCATAATTAATTCCTCCTTAAATTTGCTTTCCTTTTATTACGTTAATATATTGATTCTTTGATTTAAACACCTTAAATGCTTTTCCTCCGCCTTCATAAAACTTGCTAAAGTACTCTACATACTGAAGCCTAGCACTGTGAACAAAAGCTGATAATGAACTTAATAATAGATTAAATGTTTGTGCAAACACGAATATAAATATACCTATAATAATATTAAATGGTGTTGGCATCATTTTAATAAGCATATTAAAAGCAGATGCTATAAATCCTCCTGCAAGTCCAAGAGCCATGATTCTTGAGTAGGAAACTAAGTCACCTATATAACTAGATATACCATATAAACCATAAAGACCTCCACCAAGTTTTGCACCAATGCCTTTGTTTTGTCTTCCTTGAGTTAATACTAGTGCAACCATTCCAACTATCATAACCCATTTACCTATATTAACTACAGCAGGACTTAATCCTATTTGTGCTCCACCTAATAATAAAAATGCTCCAGTTAATGCAGCGTACCATGTCACTACATCATAAATAGCATCCATTGGCTTTCCATCGCGAATTAACATATAACCTTTAACTCCAAGGCCAAAATAGATTTGGATTGCACCTATTACTATTGATATAATCAGTAATAACATTATATCTTCTCCAGGATTTATTAAACTGTGAGTTGATATAAATGGAATTATATCCCCGAAGAAACCTCCGTAAACAACGCCTGCTAGTGCAGTTGGTATACTTAGTAGTAAGAAGAATTTAGCAAATTTTTTCTGTCCTTCTTCTAAATTAAATTTTTTCAATGCAATTGCACAAGCTATGAACATTACTAACCCGTACCCAAGATCAGCGAGCATCATCCCAAAGAATACCATGTAAAAGGGTGCCATTACGGGTGTTGGATCTATCTCTGAATATTTAGGTAAACTATACATTGATACTATTAGTTCAAATGGTTCTACAACTGCACTATTCTTTAAAAGTATAGGCACCCTATCATCTTCCTTGACAGCTTTTTCAATTTCTAAATAGAACTCTTCCTTAGTTGTAGACTTTATCAAATTTTCTAAATCTTTTGCTGATTCTGTTGGTACCCATCCCTCTATGGCAACGGTGTTCTCTGTTCTTAAGAAATTTTTACAAGCTGAAGCTTTTATATGTTTATTTGATAAATATTCATATACTATTTTAAAATCCTCTAAATACTGGCAATCATTTTTTATTTCAGCATTTATTTTTTCTTCTTCTTTAGATATCTCATCTAATCTTTTGTTAAACTCGCGTACAATTTCTGCTGAAATTCCATCATATTTTAAATTAGTAGTATTAAAGCTATAATGTTTAAGTATTTCACTAGCTTTATCTTCATACTCTTTATACACTAGTGCTATTACATTAATTGCATTTTTTCCGTCACTAATAACTTCTAAGTAAGAACACGGAATTTTACTTTCAAACTCTTCTCTAAAAGCATCTTTAAAAGCTTTTGGCAAAGACCCCATTAAGAATATTGAAGAATTTAATGATTTTAAATCCTTAAAAGAGGCATCTAAGGATATCCATGGAGTTAATGACCCTATTTCAGAATTAATTTTGGCTTTTTCACTCTTCATTTGAATCAAATTATTATCTCGATCCTTTAACTTTTGATAGTTTTCTTTATAGTTTGATTTTTTCGCTAAAGTTTCTAACTCCTCATAATCCAAAGAACTTTTACCTTTGATTAAAGATTTTAGAGCACCCTCTTTTTCTGAGTGCTTCATTAATAGATCTAGGGCAAACTTTACTTTTGCTTGCTCTCCTTCTAAATGAGAAACTTTTTCATTTTCCGAGTCTTTTACAAGAGATTGCAAATCTTCTTCTGCACTTTCTTGTAGGTTTACAAATTGAATATTTTCAAATTTGTGAAAGTTATCAAGCAACGCTTCTTTTTGTGATTCAAAGGCAAACAATGTAAATTTGCTCATTTTAACTATTGCCATTATTTTTCACTATCCTCTCAACCACCATGTTAACCGACCTATCAAACCTTTGTTTATCTAAATTTAGTATATTCGTGACCTCTATCTTACCTGTATCAAAAATTGGTTCAGACTTACTTTTACCTTCTTCTTTAGCATTTTTAATGATTTTTTTAGTTTCTTCTCTTGCATCATCCAAAACCTTTTTGTACTGATCTTCGGCGTAAATTTCAGATTTTTTTAATATATCCTTACTATCCGAAATTGCCTTACTTACAATATCTGCTGCTTTTTTTTCCGCTTCTTTTATACTTTTCATTGCTTCTAATGCCAAAATATCACCACCTTTTACTAATAACTAGCCATAATGAGTATATATAAATTATTAATAATTTATATAATAGTAAATACTTAGTATAGTATTTACCTTTATTCTATTTTATATAATATTGAATACATCTTAATTATACTAATTTTTATTGAAAGTTTCAACTTTTTTTTAACATTAACAATATTCGTAATATTAACTTATTCCGATGTGACAAATGTCATTTTTAATAATTTATCATTTTTTCCGTTTTATAACTTTTATCATATTCTAATCTAGGATTGAAGTTATATCCTTTATGTTATCCTCATCATTAATATCATAAACTAAATAATGATCTTCTTTGCGTACAGTATTATTATCTATATAATCTAAAATATCAATCATAAATTTTTCAATATGAATATTAGATGTATTGTTTATATCATTGTTATGTAGCAACTTATCCTTAATTGCTCTTTCTACTTTCTTACCTAAATCTCTGATTAGAAAATCTGGAAGCCACTTCTTTTTATTATATTTAAGGTAGTCATATTTAACAATTTCTTTTAAAACGAAATCTTCTTCCTCAAGTTTCTCCTCATTAAATTCAATAAATATCTTGTAATAATCTACTGAGGAAATGTTTCTACTTAAATATCCCTTTTCATAGAAAAACACTCCCAGTTCGTAATAAAATTCAAATGGTGTATTAAATTTTTTCACAAAATATTTTAGAATAGTACTAAACTTTTGTGAATTGTAATATTTGTCCACAATTTTTTCTACCCTTTTTAAGCTTACTAATTCCTCATAACTTATATCCCTTGTCTTTAGAATTTCATATGGTGGGTAAGGTGCATAGACCATTCCCCAAAGAGTTGCTTCACTCCTCATATCCGAACCTTTAAGTAATTTTAAAAATCCTAATTGTATTACTTCTGGATGAATGCTATAAACATCATTAAAAGATCTTTTAAATGATTCATAATTTTCTCCTGGGAGTCCCGCTATTAAATCTAAATGTTGTTTAATATTTTTTATTTTTTCTAATTCCTCCACCATTTCCTTTATATCATTAAAGTTTACAAATCTATTTATATTGTTAAGAACTAAGGGATTTGTTGTTTGTACACCCACTTCAAATTGAAATCTACCCTTTGGTGCCTTAGCTAAAATGTCTAATTCCTGTTTGTTTAGAAGATCTGCTGAGATTTCAAAGTGGAAAGTTATTTCAGTATCCATCTTTATTAGAAATTCCCAAATTTCTACCGCAAATCTCGAATTGCAATTAAATGTTCTATCAACAAACTTTATTAATTTTACCTTCTTGTCCACGAGAAATTTCAATTCTCTCTTTACTCTTTCAGTATTTAAAAATCTAACTCCATGAGTAGTCGAGGAGAGACAATATTTACAATTAAAAGGGCATCCTCTTGATGCTTCATAATAAACTATTTTATTGGTAAGTTCTTCTTCATTATATGGGAAAATAACTTGCTCCATATCCATTAAGGTTCTCTTACCACCATAGTTAATTTTACTATCACATCCTATATTTTCATAATATTTATAATATAGCCCTAGAATATTTTGAATGTTACCACTATTCTCATCATTGATTTCAGAATCATCCTTTGAATTAATTCTCCATTTAATAAATTCTTTATACGTTACCTCTCCTTCCCCTTCTATTACATAATCCCCTACGTTTTCCTCAAGAAACTCTTTACAATTAAAGCTAACCTCTGGTCCTCCATAAAGGATTTCAATCTCACTATTTACAAGCTTTATAAGAGATGATACAGCCTTAACGTACTCAATGTTCCATATGTAGCAAGAGAATGCTACAAGGTCTGGCTTGCTACTCAAAATTTCCTCTACAATTCTTTCGATTTGATCATTAATAGAAAACTCCATAATTTTGCATTCGTAATTTAAATCCTCTGTATATGTTTTTAAATATCTTACTGCCAAGTTACTGTGAATATATTTTGCATTAATTCCTACTAGTGTTACTTTCATCTTTTGATTTCCCTTTCTTTTTGCATATCATATAATAAACATTATCTGAATTTTTCAAAGTTAATATTTCAAAATAAGGTTGTAAAATTTTGATTGTATTCTCTTTAGAACTATCTTTAAATATATTTAAGTCTATTAAATGTATTTGTTTTGTATTTTTATCAGGTGACACAATCTTTATTTTAGAATTAAAGATTTTAGCAAATCCCTTATCTACATCCCATATATATAGTAATCCATCTTCTTTCAGAAATTTATATATATCTTGTATTAATTTACTTTTGCTTTTTGTAAATTTTATATCACTCAAAGTAAAAAACAGTGCACAGAGATCATACTCACCTTCTTCTATTCCTGTCTTCTCACCTTTCCCCTCTATATAATCTAAGCTACTACTATCATCAACATATTGTTTGTATATATTATATATAATTCCATGATTAGAAAAACCTATATCTAATATATTTCCTTTGAAAATTTCTTTTTCTAAATTTATAAAAACCTCCTTTTTCAATTGTTACTCCCCCTTTGTTAAATATATTTCATATATTTTTACCTATTTTTACCTATTTTTATCTTATTCTTCAAAAATAAAATAATTCCTCTAAAATAAAGGAATTATTTATTAATTTCATTATAAAAATTAATCATTAAACCTGCAGTAGTCTTTTGTGCCCGTTGCACTATAAGTGTAGATATTTTCTTGTACCTATCTTCCTTGTTTTTTATGTTTGCATTAGCAATATAAGTTTCATTCGCAAATAATGCATTTTTTTTTATATAGTCTTCTATATTCTCCTGTTTTATTACTTCATTAAAAATAGGAAATGAATAATCACTCATTAATCTACTTATAATCCAAAGTTCAAAATTTCTGTGGCTTTTAAGTAGCTTATTGTTCACATGTTGAGGCACCGTAGCATCTTGAATTAAATGACAGGCTGCTCCAAAATAAAACAGGGCTTGCCTTGTGTCCCCTTCTTTAATAAATCTTAATGCACATTTATAATATTTTTCGAATTCGGTTAATGCATTTGAAAATCCATAAAGGCCAGTACCCTTAATGTGATGATAAAAATGGTTTGAGCTTTTAAAATCTTGATCTGCCCAAGTAACCCCCTTATTTAGTTCTTTTATGTGTCCCTTGTAAAAACTAGAAATTTCACTATATTCCTTATTTTTTAAAATTTCTATAGCTTGAATATTTATAAATTTATGAACAATGCAATGAGTTTTCATGACCCTTTTTTTAATTGGATTTATTGTTATCATTAAGCCTTTTAAAGTTTTTCCATAAGTAACTTCCATTCTTTTCTTCAACCTGTTCACCTCTCACTTTAGTATACAATAAATATGATCTGAAAACATACCTGAATATTTTTTAATAATTAACAACAATGTATATTGACTATATTCTAATTCTTTTTGCTTAAACTAACAAGTAGGCTAATTATTAAAGTTAGCACAATTGTTAATAAATAATAACTTAATCTCCTCCCTTCTATCCCTATATCATTCTTTATATTTTTTTTGATTTTAATTAAATATCCACTTTTAGAGTCTAACACTATTAAATCATCAAAAAACTTCATACTAGATATATAAGTTTCATCCCCAAATCTTACTTTTTCTTTAAGCGCACTACTTTTATTTAAACTATATATACTATTATCATTCTTTTCATAGAAATATATACAGTCTATGCTACCTATTATACCTTTTTTATCAATTGCTAACCCGGCTAAACTATTTACTTCTTTATGTTGATAAATTGGTGCGGGAGGATTTGTTGTAGGGTGCTGGTCTAAAATAAATGGTATGTCCCAGTTAAGTAAGCCTTTAAATTTAGGTGAACTTATTGGATCTCCTCCAGTATAATCTGGGAAACCATACCATGATTTTTTTTTAATTTTGTATATATAATCACTATCTCCCTTTACAGGCCTTAATCCCCTGTCCTCCATTCCACCAACAGCAACTAATATTTTGCCCTCACTATTAAAATCTATAGCCTTCATATTTCTTATACCCCAAGCAAAGTTTCCCTGTGCTCCAGTTTTTAAATTATAAACTATTATAGATGAATTTCCAATCATATGTTCTGTTATTATTTGCCCCTTTACGTTCCTAGTTTTATATGGAACAAATGCTCCGGTCTTTTTCTTATCAAAATTAATCCCTTTTATAGTTATACTTTTAGGCGAAACATCATGATTTTGAGGGTAATCATCTAACCATTGATTATCCGGTCCAACTACCCCAGAATTTGTTGCAGCTCCTATTGTAACAAATAGATATTCTCCATTAATTCTAACTAAACTGTCATTATAGTCTCCATAATTAGGCATATTCTTGATAATTTCTTTATTTGCCTTTGTTACTAAATCATATGAGTAGACTTTTGTTCCGGATGCATAATACAATACTTTATTATTATAATCTAAACTAGTTATGCTCAGCTTCTTATTTGTAAATATATTGTATGACCTGCCTACTTTATCTATGTACTGTACTTTGTCTTTGAAAGCTACATAGTAGTTTCCTTCACTATCTTTCGTAAAATCTACTGCCTTACTTAATCCTTTAAATAGTATCTGTGATTTTATAACTTCATCTTTAACCGTAACCCTATATTCTTTAAACGAACCTTTCATTGAAAATAGTGCAAAAGCCATTGCGGCTAAAATAACTATAAATCCAATGGTCTTCTTCATACTTACCCCCTAAATTATAAATACTCTAATTTATATATATTTATATAAATTAGAGTATATGTGTTAATAATTTCTAGCAATTTGTATATGGCTTCTTTCAACCTCCGCCAAGGCAACAAATACCTCTTTAACAATCAAATTATTTATTTCCTTTGCATGTTTTTCATAAAACTTTGTAGCATGAACTTCTCTATTTTCTGCGAGTTTCATTAAGCTTGTATCGTTTTTATATTTACTGTAATCTATATCCACGAGTTTTGGAAGTTCTTTGAACCCACCTAGTTTTTGATGCACAATAGCATGTATTTTTTCAATTTTTGAAAGTGCTTTAAAAATTTCTTTAACATGGTTGTTACTCGCAAGCTTTGCCGCCGACATATAAAACTCTGAATTAAATATTTCAAGTTTCATGGCATGATCTAATACTACTAAAGTATTGGGATCCAAACTTTGCGCACAAACCTTGTAGGCTTCACCAACAGATTTTAAATACTTATAAGTTACGCCACAAAACGGGCAATATTTAATATGCTCTCTTTCATTCACTTCTAATAAACCATCATTATTTATATTGAAATTATTTATATTTATCTCCATACCACATATCAAACATTTCATATCGCTCTATTTCCTCCGCATTTTTATTTGGAGTAAATAATAATATTATTTATTATTCTCCTTAAGACACTACTAAAATTATTCTAACATAAAAAGCTCCTCCCTAGAAGGTTTTTACAATTTTTTTATAAAATCATAAACTACCCTGGTATCATAATTAATAAACTTTTTATTTTAATTACATTTCAGATGGAAAGACTCCCACTTCTATAAATGGGAGTCCCATACTATAACAAATAGAAAACTTCAGTAGGAGTATAAGTCTCCTTCTGAAGTCATTAATATTGCAGCTCCCCAGGAGATTATTTAATTACATTTCAACATCTCAGATGATGATTTACAGAATATAATTATTAAATTTCACATACTAATTATAAATAACTGTTATCTCCCCAGGTAGAAGAACAAGGAGGATCCTTTTATGATTAAAGATAATTTCTATAGAGACTCAATAATACTCACCGTATCAAATTTAACTGCTGGTATATTAAGGTTTATGTTTTCGATTTTACTTTCAAAAAAATTAGGTGCAGAAGGTATGGGATTATATAGCCTTGTAATGCCTATTTATGATTTATTCACTTGCCTTATTTGCGGTGGAATGGTAACAGCTATTTCAAAAGAAGCTTCATCCTATTACGAATTAAAGGATTACGGTAGTTTAAACAAATCTATACATACTGCCTTAGTTTTTGATTTTGCATTTTCTATATTAATAGCAGCTTTAGTATTTATTTTTTCACCTTTTATTAGTACATATATAATAAAAGATCAAAGAACATTATACTCCCTTTGGGTTATTTGCCCGGCTTTAATCTTTGTTGCTCTTTCATCTATATATAAGGGTTATTTCTACGGTATTTCCAATGTTAAAGTACCTGCAATCATAGATATTGTTGAAAAGACCGTAAGAATGGGCATAATACTTGGAATTATAAATTTTTTCGCATTAAAAAATGTAACTACTACCGTAACTGCTACATATATCGCCTTATCCATTGGGGAACTTATAAGTTTTATTCTACTCTTTATCTTCTATGAAAAAAGTAAAACCAAATTTAAGAATTACAATAAAAAAACTGAAGGAAGGGCCCAACTTTTATTTAATGTCCTTGTTGTTTCATTCCCATTATGTTTAAATGGCTTTTTAAACACTGTAATTTCCGCGCTATCAACATTGATTGTCCCTGGGCGACTAGTTTCTGCAGGCATAGAGTATACGCAGAGTTTATCCTTAATAGGTAAATTTTCAGGTATGGCTATGAGCATTGTGTTCTTTCCTTTTATTATTGTAATATCCATGTCAACCATCTTAACTCCAGATATTTCTAAAAGTATTAGTAAAAATGATTATAACGGTTTGGAGCGTAGAGTCCGCGAAGTTATAAAAGTTTCGTTTTTACTAGGACTTTCAACTATGATAATATGTTTATGTACTGGAGACTCCCTTGGAAAATTATTTTTCGACAGATATGACTTAGGTGTTTACATACGGCTTGCTTCCTTAAGTGCGCCATTCATGTATATGTCTGGTTCAACCTTTGGAATTTTAAACGGACTTGGCAAACAAAAATCTCTTTTAATAAATTCTATAGTAACCTCTATTCTTGAACTTGTTTTACTATATGTATTATTAGGTATCCCAAAATTAAACATTCTAGGTTACGGCATAGCTCTCATTATAAGCTCTATTATAAGCTTTATATTAAATATTATTGCAATAAAAAAAAGCTGCTATATACAGTTTTCAGTAGGCGAAATTTTAACTGATGTCTGTCTTAGCATACTCTTATACTTTGTATTAAAAATTTTAAATACTACGTTGCCAAATTCTATCTTTGTTACTAAAAACATAATAATTATTGCTACTGGCTTCTCCCTTTTACTATTTTCTATCCTGCTTACAAAAAAAAGAAAATAATGCAGATATTTTTTTGTGTATTGAGAGATGAATGAAAAAAAGTATATATTACGTATAATGCATTAAATCATCTCCTGCGGAGCTGCAATATCAACGACTTCAGAAGGAGATTTAGAACTTCTCATCGAAGTGAATGCATTAATAGTAATATATACTTTATTATTTAATTCTTTGTAAAATATACTTAGGTATAAGTTTCTTAATCTTTCTTGGAAATACATCCAAATCATCTTTAGTTACTCCACCTATAATCACTAATGCGAATAAATAAGTTAACATTGCTAAGCACATAGTAGATAATATAGCCATAGCATTAGCAAAATATCCTTGTTTAATATAACTGAATATAAAATTAAAGATAGTATACATGAACCCTGCAACTACAGCCATAACCCCTGATGCTATTATGGGTTTTATTGCATGACTAGATAGTTTAACTTTTGTCCCTAGCGCTTTGTTCATAGTATTATAGTTCAACATCAAAATTATAGCAAAGCTTACTCCATTGGCCATAACAGCACCTAATATATTAAAGCTTGGAATTGCTACAAAAATATAATTAACAATTATTTTTCCTATTAAACCAAAAACTGCATAAATCGTAACTAAGTAAAGTTTTCCAAGTCCTTGAAGAATTGAAGTTTGAATACTAACCACGGCCATAAGTACTATTACAACTGATCCATATATTAGTAATCTTGAAACCTCTGAATCATATTGGATAAAATATATTATTGGTTTGGCTAAAACTGCAAGTCCAACTGCAGACGGTACCGCCACTAAAAAGCATAACCTAAAAGCATAATTCACTTTATCTCTTACAGCTTTTTTGTCCTTAAGTGCCATTAAACTAGAAATAGACGGCAGAATAGTTATAGCTAATGATGAAATAATAGCTATAGGCACATTTATTAATGTTGTATATTGAAATAATACACCCCATAAAATAGTAACTTGTTTTTCAATAATCCCAGAAGCTAGCATTCTTGATTGAACAAGTCCTAAATCAATTAATAAACCTGCTTGTTGTATTCCTAAGCAAATTGTCATTGGCACTGCAACACCTAATAGCTTTTTTATTATTTTTTTAGTAGTAAATCTTTTTATATTTAACTTACTATATCCTTTTGGAACTATAAAAATTCTATTTTTTTTATAAGCATAAATCATATATATTACTGCAACTAGTGCTCCTACAGATGTTCCTATTGTTCCACCCGCCGCACCTGCTGCTACTCCATATTTTATAAAATATGCTGCAAAAACTAAACTAAATATAGTATTTGCAATTTGTTCTAATACCTGTGATACAGCAGTGGGGGTCATATTCCCTCTTCCTTGGAAATAACCTCTATAAGCTGATAACACAGAAGATAATAGAATAGTTGGAGCAAGAGCCATAATTGCTAATCTTGCAGTATCACTATTAGTTCTATTAGCTATAGGTACTGCAAAAATAAGCATTAAAAGTGACATAATTATACCTAATATCAAAAGCGAAAATCTAGCTATTTTAAAAGTCTTTACAGCATCCTTATAATTTCCTACTGCTATAAGCTCCGATACCATCTTAGAAATAGCCACAGGAATACCAGCATTTGTCAAGATATACATGTATACAAATATAGGATATGCAGAAGCATATACACCATACCCTTCAGCTCCTAATATCTTTCTTAAAAAAGGTACATAGAGCAAAGATAAGAACTTAACCATAAAACTTGCTGCAGATAATATGGCAAAACCTTTTGTTGTAGATTGTTTATTTGAATTTGCTTGTTCACTCATTAAATCATCTCCTGGGTCGTTAAATCATCACCTGCGGTGCTGCAACATCTTCACAGAAGATGCATTGACGACTTCAGAAGGAGATTTATACTCCCCCTGAAGTTTTCTATTTGTTAGGGCAAGTAACGCCTACTTATAGTAGGTAACTCTCACTTATAGAAGTGGGAGACTTTCCTTCTGAAATGTCGTTAAACTCATCCTCTAAAATTTAAATACATCCTTTTTAATCTTTTTTAATATTGGTGGTAAACTCTCTGCAATAGTTTTATTCTCCATATAAGATAAATCATCCGGGCAATTCTTAAACATTGCCTTATACGCATATAAATATTGGTAATCTAAACCATATTTGTTGTTAAAGAAACTATTCATTTTTTTATCTCCATATTTTGAATCACCAACAATAGAATTACCCAAATGGCTTAAATGCGCTCTAAGTTGATGGCTTCTTCCTGTTAAAAGATTAATATCTATTAAAGAAAATGTACCACAACTTTGCAACGTTTTAACTTCCATTGCTATTTTTTTTGTATCTGGCATCTCGGTGTCAAATACCTGTGATATATTTGCATCCTCATTTTTATATATATATCCCTCGTAAACCCCATCTTTAATTCTGTTTCTTACTAAAGCCATATAATATTTTTCAACATTTCTTTCTCTTACCATTTCATTTAAAAGTTTAAGAGATTTAAAGTTCTTACCAAACATAACTATACCTGAAGTATTTCTATCTAATCTATTACAAGGTGCTGGTTTAAATGTTATTTCATTTTCTGGCTGATAATCTCCCTTATCATATAAATAAGAAAGCACATAATCTATTAAAGTAGCTTCGCCATCTTTTTTATCAGAATGAACTAAAACTCCCGGCCATTTTTCAACCATTAATATATTAGCATCCTCAAATGTAATTTTTAAATTGTTTTCAATTCTTTTAAACTCTTCTTTTTTAAACTCACTTGTAATATATTTTGTTTCAACAATATCTCCTTGTACTAAAGAATGTTTTTCCTTGATTTTGTTACCATTAACCCTAATATCACCTTTTCTAAAAGCTTTATATATTTTACTTAACGGCACATCACCAAGTACTTTTCTCATGAATTTATCCGTTCTTTGTCCCGCTTCATTCGCTCCAATTTCTATCCTCATATAATCCTCCTATTTCTTTTATCTCTTGTTATCTATTGACGAATTCTATATATAATCTAATTTATTTTATAAAAAATCACCCTTTTATTTTGTAATAAATTATAATACATTTAAAAAAATCACATCAAATATCAATTATATACTAATATGTGTTATGAATTCAATAAAAATTCATAAGCTAATGTACATTGCATAGCTACACCTATTGATATACAACTCTCATCTATATCAAATAAACTACCATGAGCCGGGTTTACTATACCTTTTTCTTTATTACCACTTCCTAAAAAATAAAATAGTGCTGGCCTTTCCATAGAGAAATAAGCAAAACTTTCCACCCCCATAGTAGGCTGATCTAATTTATAAACATTACTCTCAGAAATAACTTGACTTGCTTTACTTTCAAACATCTCTGCAAGCTTATCATTATTATAAAGACAAGGATAACTTTCCTCAATACTAATTTCACATTCCCCTCTCATAGCGGTAACGATGCCTTCCACTACCTGAACTAATCTGGTCTTTATATATTCTCTATGTTCACTCTTCATAGTTCTAATAATTCCCGATATTGTAACCTCTTCGGGTATAATATTTTGAGCTGTACCTCCATGAATTGATCCTATAGTAATTACTGCAGGATCTGTAGGTGGAATTTCGCGGCTTACAATGTTTTGAAGTGAAATAATAACATTGCTAGCTATTACAATGGGATCAACCGTCATATGTGGGCTTGCACCATGTCCTCCTTTACCTACTACTTTTATAGTAAATGGATTTGATGCTGCATAAGCTACGCCTCTTTTTAAACCAACGGTTCCAGCCTCTAAAAATTCTTCTACATGAAGCCCAATAATAGCATCCACATTAGGATTTTCTAGTACTCCTTCTTTAATCATTAAAGGTGAACCACCAGTTGTTTCTTCTGCTGGTTCAAATAAAAGTTTAACATTTCCTGGAATTTTATCCTTCATGCTATTTAATATCTTAGCTGCACCCAAAAGTATAGTGGTATGAGCATCATGTCCACAAGCATGCATTTTACCATTAATTTTAGAGGAGTAATCACATATTTTCTTATCTTGCAATGGAAGTGCATCCATATCTGCCCTTAAAGCAATAGTTTTTTCACCTTTGCCTCTAATAATAGCACAGATTCCCGTTTGTGCTACCTCATAAAACTCAATGCCTTCCTTTAATAAAAAATCTTTTACCTTCTGGGAGGTTTTAAATAAATCAAACCCTAATTCAGGGTTTTCATGAAAGCCTCTTCTTATGTCTATTAATTCACTTTCAATATTTTTTGCCATATCTAAAAAATTCACTATATACACCCCTTTACGCTATTTTTCCCAATATATTTCAATTACATTCCTATTATTCCCATCACTGTAAATTAAATTATTAAGCTCATATTCATAGAATATGAGCTTAATAAAATTATATTGTAACATTCAATAAAACTACTGTAATAACTTAATTACACCGGAACTTTCTGATACATAAGGTAATTTTTTTATAATAGTATAAATGTATTTTGGTTTTGATTTATCATCTTTTAAAGCCTGTTCCAATGATAATTCATTATAGTACAATAGCTTGCACCAAAAATCCACGAAGTCATCTCTTGTAATAAAAATTATATTACCTCTCTCTTTAACTGTAAATCCACAGTTAAATCTCTCCACAATTTCTATATCTGAGTGCTTTCCATTTGACAAAATTAACCTTACATCATCCCACATTTGCTTAAAGGCAACCATTAAATACCCTCCTTAATACACAATTCATTTTTCAGTATACCATATTTACATACTTTGTCAATTGTTGTTATGTATTGCATTACATTTGCTATACTTTTGAAATTAAAGAGTTATTATACAATACATTGACGTCAAATTTTCTTATAATTTCTCCCTCAAACTTAATCTCTAACTCTTTACTAGTAATTGCAATTACGACTCCACTCCCAAAACTTTTATGCATCACCGCGTCGCCTTCTTTAAAAGGCAAATCCGAATCGCTTGATCCTAAAATATTGCACTCTCTAATAAATCGTGAGGTTTCTTTCGCTTTTCCTTTTACACTTTTACTAATGCAAAGCCAAACATTGTTTATAGCTCTTGTAATTCCAACATAAAATAGTCTTCTTTCTTCCTCTAGGTTATTATCTATACTATTTACATGGGGGATATTTTCCTCATTGCAATTTATTAAGTATACATTTTCAAACTCCATACCTTTAACACCGTGAATTGTACTAAGTATTACTGCATCCTCATCTATATTTTTCTTATGCTTACTAATTTCCTCTTTAACCTGGTCCACATGGGCTAGAAAAGTTATTATAGAGTTATATCCTTCTGCTGATTGTCTAAACTCGTCAATAACATCCTCCATCTCACCTAAATCTATCTTAAATTTAGTGCAATACCCTTTAATATAATCATGATATCCTATACTTAAGACTAAATTATCTATAGCGTTTTCTAATGAAATTTTATTTAAAAAATGTATATCCTTTTTTAACTTATCTAGCATCTTCATTTGAAATACCGGTATTTCTTCAATATCTTTTAGCATTTCAAAACAGTCTTCTTTTACGGGATTTCTTTTTAATTTATCTAAGTTTAGTTTACTTATATATCTAAAGGGCTTATTAATTATTCTGACAAAACTCTCTCTATCACTTTTATCAATACTTAATTTAAAATATGCAATTATATCTTTACAAATGAAATGTTGAAAAAAGTCATACTCCTTGTCTAAAAGCTTAAAAGGTATTCTTTTTTTGATAAAGACATCTATTAGACTTCTGCACTCTACGTTTGTTCTGTACAATATGGCATTATCTCTATAATTTTTTTCATTATTTTTCTTATATTTTTGAATAATACAGCTAATTTCCTCTGCCTGTGAGTTCTCATTCACATTGTTAAGTACTGCAACGATGCCATCATACTGCTTAAATGCTGTTATATCCTTTTCATTTCTCAAGTCGTTATTTTTTATAATGTTCATGGATATTTCTACTATATTCTTTGGACATCTATAGTTAGTAGACAAGGGTAATTTCCCTCCACCTACAAAATGCTCTGAAAACTTAACCATGCACTCAGGATTCGACCCTCTAAAACCATAAATACATTGGTCCTCGTCTCCTACTGCAAAAATAGAATTTTCTTCATTTAAAAGCTTTAGTATCTCAACTTGCATAGAATCACAATCTTGAAATTCATCTACTAAAATATGTTTAAATAAACTTCTATACCCCTTAAGTATTGTGTAATTTTTTATAAACAGATCTCTGCACCCTATTTGAAGATCATCAAAATCAAATAAGTTTTTTTCTTTTCTATACTGCTCATAAATGTTATAGGCCGCTATAAAGATTCCTTTATCAATACTTGGAGAGAAATTTTCCATTAGCTTTCCACTTGTTTTGAATACTGAAATATTATTTATAACTTCCTTTACTTTTTCATCACCTACCTCATCCAAATATGACATAAGTACATTTTTTATGAGTTTATATACCTCTAGTGTATCTACTATGTTTATCTGTCCGTAATAGTTCTTAAGAATCTTATATAACAAACCATGAAATGTTCCAAAAAACGGAACCCTCTCCTTTCCATTAATAGCAACATATCTACTTTTCATATTAATAGCCGCAGCTCTTGTAAAAGTAATGACAATAATGTTTTTTGGTTTAACATTTTTCTCATTTATTAAATGAACAATCCTATTAACAATAACTACTGTTTTACCACTACCCGGTCCTGCTGTTACTAATAAATTTCTGTTAACAGAATAAACAGCATCCTTTTGCTCTTTACTTAATTTCGAATTTATTTTCTTGCTTACTATTTTATTATCCATATTATGTTTTGTCTCCACTTTCATCCACCTACTTTAAATTGCTCATATATTATGCTTATACCCAATTTACTATTTTAATAATCTTATCTAAACATTAATATATAATTATGTTATAATTTCATTATATACTTTTATTAAATTTCAAAGGGGAAAAATTATGAAACACTCAAAAGATTTTAATGTGAGGAACGAAAGAAACCTAACAATGCTGGTAGACTTTTACGAATTAACTATGGCAAACGGTTATTTAGATAATAATGTTCAAGATAAAATTGCCTACTTTGATATGTTTTTTAGACGAATACCTGACGGTGGTGGATATTGTATTATGGCCGGGGTACAACAATTACTTGAATATCTTTCTAATTTGAAATTTTCAAATGATGATATATCCTATCTAAAAAGCAAAAATGATTTTTCAGATGATTTTATAGATTATTTAAAGGATTTTAAATTTTCTTGTGATGTCTGGGCGGTGCCAGAAGGTTATCCTGTTTTTCCTGGTGAACCCTTGGTTATAGTTAAAGGACCTATTATACAAGCTCAATTTGTTGAGACAATGATACTACTCACAATAAATCATCAAACTTTAATAGCTACAAAAGCGAGTAGAATATGTAGAGCCGCAAAGGGTAGACCTGTTATGGAATTTGGTTCTAGGCGTGCTCAAGGCTATGATGGCGCTATATATGGAGCACGTGCCGCCGTTATTGGTGGTTGTGTTGGTACTGCTTGCACTATCGCTGAAGAAATGTTTGATATCCCAGCCATTGGAACTATGGCTCATAGTTGGGTACAGCTTTTTGATACTGAATATGATGCCTTTAAATCTTGGACTATAACCTACCCCGATAACTGTGTACTTCTTATAGATACTTATAACGTACTACGCTCTGGGATTCTAAATGCCATAAAAGTATTTAATGATGTACTTAAACCTATGGGTAAAAGACCTAAAGGAATACGAATTGATAGTGGTGATATTACCTATCTAACTAAAAAAGTTAGAGTAATTTTAGATGAAGCTGGATACTCAGATGTAAAGATTACGGTTTCTAACTCACTGGATGAATATATTATAAGCGGTGTTTTGGAAAATGGGGCACAAATTGATAACTTTGGTGTTGGTGAGAGACTTATTACTGCAAGATCGGAACCAGTGTTTGGCGGTGTTTATAAACTCGTTGCAGTTGAGAATGATGGAGAAATAATACCAAAAATTAAGATTAGTGAGAATGCAGAAAAAATCATCAATCCTGCTTTTAAAAAATTATATAGAATTTTCGATAAAACATCACACAAGGCCATTGCAGATTTTATTACCTTACATGATGAGAAAATCGATGAAAGTAGACCACTTGAAATATTTAATCCAGTTTATACCTGGAAAAAGAAAAATCTTAAACATTACTATGTAAAAGAACTTATGGTTAAACTATTTGAAAATGGACAGCAGATTTATGAATCTCCGTCTGTTATGGAAATAAAAGCATTTTCTGAACAAGAAGTATCTAAGTTATGGACAGAAGTTTTAAGATTTGATAATCCTCATGCATATTATGTGGATCTTTCTTGGAATTTATGGAACCTAAAGCAAGGTCTATTAACTCATTATTCTGAAACCCTCGAGGAGTAACAGAAATATATTTGTTATCCCTAAGAGTTATACTAGGAGGACTTATGGCACAACCTTTAAAAATCAAGCTTTCAAAAATTGCTCTTGATAATCTTATGGAAATGATTAAACTTGACGATGCTTATGATAGTGTGCGATTTGTATACGTCAGCGGTTGTTGCAAAACTGCAAAAGTTGATATTTACTTAGATAATTTTAAAACTGGAGACATAAAAAATAATATTGATAATTTACCAATATTATATGATGAAACTCTTTTAGAAAACATAAATGAACTCACAGTAGCCTATAAAGATTCTAGATTTTGGATTAAGACATTATTGCCGAAAGATGCCAAGAGCCATTGTTCTAGTGCTGGCAAACAATCCTGTAATGGTTGCGGTGGACATTGTGGTTCTCATTAACCACATGTAATATGTGATTAATATGGAAATACTTAAAAAGGCTAGCCAATATTATTGGTTAGCCTTTTAGTTAAAATTATACATTTATTGATAGACCATCTGTTTTTGAAAACAAATCAACAGTTCCCTTATACTGATCTTGGTATGTAAGCTTTTGAAGGCTCGCAAGCTCCGGAAACCATAACGCAATCTCATGTTCTGCACTTTCAATGCTATCAGAGGCGTGAACTAAATTTTTAGTTTTATCCAAAGTGAATTTCCCTCTTATACTGCCAAGTTCCGCTTTTACAGGATCCTTATCTCCATTGATTTTACGCACTACATCAACAGCTTTTTCACCCATTAAAATAATTGCACATATTTTACCTTCAGTAATATAATTTATTAACGCATCAAAAAATTTCTTTCCTGCGTGTTCACTATAATGTTTTTTAGCAATGTCCTTTGTAGCAGTAATCATTTTGAGCGACACAATTTCTAATGATTTCTCTTCATATTGATTAAGAATTTTCCCAATAAGTCCTCGTTTAACTCCATCTGGTTTAATTAAAACCAAAGTTCTTTCCATTTAAATTCACTCCCCCGCATTGTATATTTATAAACTAAATTATATCCTATTATTAGATATTATACACAAACTTTCATTAATATTCCTACTAGTATTCTTTGTATAGTAATCTAAGTGGTGAAGTTTTATCATCACTAAATAAATCATAATCAGAAATATTTTTAATATCAAATGGTTTATAATTTCTCAATTCATCAAACGGGCATTTCCCTCCATTATCTACCCATTTATGTAATGCACACTCCTTAAAGCAGTCTACTTCTTCTTCTATAGTTGTCAGAAAATCACACTGTAACATTTCATCACCTCGTCCCATATTTTGTTATTTAAGTAACATCATTACTCTCATAACATTATAAGACATTCTAGTGATAATTTGAAGTGCTTTTTTAAATTTTACATATAAATATATAGACAAAAATATACAAATTATCTTCCCTTCTGAGATGTCATTAAATCATCACCTGCGGTGCTGAAATATCGTTAAAAACCGAAGTCCTCACCAATTACAACTACAGTAATATCAGTTCTCATAGGCTTTCTTTTAATTACAGAATAGATCCTACAGATTCTAGTATCTGTTTTGCAGTCATTGCAAACTCCCGTCTTAGTACAAGGATTGGGCATATTTAGTCTCATATTATTCTTTGGTGCCGCAATTTGTTCTATTCGTTCAAAAGCTGAAGCTTCATTTTTACAAATTTTATTAACCCCTACTACAACAATGACTTTTTTAGGTCCAAAGCTCATTGCTGCCACTCTATTTCCTGCCCCATCAACGTTAACAAGCTCTCCATCTAAAGTTACAGCATTAGAACTACATAAATAAACATCACTAAGGAGCTCACCCCTCATAGTCTCCACTTTTTCGTAAGGTGTTAAAGTTGGATCACCATGATCTAACACAACTCCTCCCATGGCCTTTACCTTTTCTTGTATACCAAGTTCACTTATAGTCATTGATCCTCCAAAACCTACTCTGTCACCCTTGTGTACATTACTCATTATAAATTCTGAGGCTTCCTCACCTTTTTCTAAATAAACTGCTGAAAAACCATTTTTTTTAAGAACCTCTACTACTTTTGACCCAATAGTCTCTTTATGCCATGTATGAATTTCTTTCATTTCTTTCCCTCCTTTTTTAAGGAGGATTATATCATTGTATATAAAATATATCAATGATATAATTGTATATACCAAAGGTTTTTTAATCAAGTACTCACTTATAAGTTACTTAGTATACTAAGAACTGTTACCACTCGAACTAACACTAGGAGGTATTATGAGCGATAAAATTATGAAAATAAATAATAAAGAATATAGTTGTGCCATAGAGTTAACACTAGATATAATAGGTGGTAAGTGGAAGCCAATTATTCTTTGGAAATTAGCCCAAAACGGTGTATTAAGATTTAGCGAATTGAAACGCTCCATGGGTGGAATAACACAAAAAATGTTAACACAACAGCTTAGAGAATTAGAATCATATGAAATGGTTCATAGAAAAGTTTATGCAGAAGTTCCTCCTAAGGTAGAATACTCTTTAACAAAACAAGGCAAAAGTGTAATGCCTATATTAGACGTTATGTGTAAGTGGGGAACTGATTATTATGAAGGCATCGTCTCTGACAACAAAGAATAGTGATTTTTAAAGGGTGGACTTTTCCACTCTTTTTTTGATATGTTCAAATTAAGTATGCTAATCATCAGCTAACTAAACATATTTTTTAACTTTTAGGGCATATTAATTGCTAAAAGGAGTGATTTTTTTGAATGTAACCAGTACTTCATTATCATATATGTTTTTTGCAATTTCTATAGTATCATTTATATTTTTCTTGTATTACAAATTTCTAGTAATTAACACAGGTGATAAAAGTAAAAGACGAGATAAAATCATTGGATCAATGAAAGACCCTGAGCATTGGAGACACGGAAATAATATCATGGCTTTTATTTCTCTATTTTGGGCCTTAATATCGCAAAGTGCGTTTATTTATCTAAAATTTTTCTATAAATCAGGATTAGTTTCAATTATATATGTTTTTATCTATTTGGTTCTTATCTCACTAAGTGTTTTATTATTCATTAAGAAAAACAAAGTCGCACGCAGTAAATAATATAACTACAAAACAGTAATAATCTATTTCTTATTACTGTTTTGTAAAATTTCAATAAAACTTTTAATAATCTGCCCTGTAAAACCCCATATCTTATAGTTATTATATTCATAAAAATGCTCATCTAGATACCCTTTTCTAAACTTATAGTCTTTTCCTCCATTTATTAAATGAAAAGGAAAACCCTCTTGGTTTATGGGACCTATCTCCATTCTATAAAGCAGTGGTTCATTTTCCAAAAAGAATTTTAGTGGAACTTTAAAAACGTGATCTACTTCATCCTCATTAGGATTTATTTCACCATATTTTAGTTTGCCTACAAAAGCATATAGCAAGTTACCATAAGGGCTTATATAATAATCCATATCCCCTATAATTTCAATTTGATCGATTTTCAAATTTAATTCTTCCATAGTTTCTCTTATAGAAGTTTCCCTTGGATTTTCATCTAGTTCCACCTTTCCACCTGGAAGACAAACATCGCCTGGCTGGCTTCTTAATTTGTGTGCACGCACTTCAAATACAATAGATAATCCCTCTGCATCCTCCGTAAGTAATATCATAACTGCACTCTCTTTAAATTCTCCAATAACCTTAGAATCTCTATTTTTAAATATTTTTTCTAGCTTATTTACCATACCTATTACCTCCTGATTCAACCTACTTATATAATATACCAAGATACTCAAATAATAAACCAAACCTTTCATTATTTTGGTTCTCACATATCAAACATAAATATATTGTATTAACTTCATCCTAAATACATCTTCATTAATCAATGTACCTTGTTCTTAATATCTTAAAATGATATACTTGCTTTATAATTATCAATAGATAAAGATAAAATTCAATACAAATGGAGAGATGAAAATTGAAAAGAAAAAATCGGCTTTTATTATTTACACTAGTGTTTACTTTAATATTTTCTACAACTGTTTTAGCTGCTGTTAACCCACCAGAATTAATTGGTAAAGCTGCCATTTCTGTAGATATGGATACTAACGAAATTATTTACACCAAAAACATTGATAATAAGATGTACCCAGCAAGTATTACAAAGCTTATTACAGCTTTACTACTAGCTGAAAATAAAAAATCAACAGATAATTTAAATTATACAAAAACTGCAAAAGAACAACCATCTTACTCTTATAATCTAAATGTACAGCCTGTAGCAATTGGAGATACAATGTCCGCTGACAACGTAATGGATGGACTTCTTCTTTATTCGGGAAATGATATAGCCTATATGATTGCCGATAACGTTGGTCAAAATCCAACTAATTTTGCTAAAATGATGAATGACAAGGCTACGAATCTAGGAATGAAAGGCTCTCATTTTATCACACCTAATGGTTTGGATGATAAAAATGATCAACATTATACAACTGCTTATGACCTAACTCTTTTAGGTAGAGCTGCTTATAAAAATGATTGGGTAAAAAAGTCTATGGGTAAAAAAACAAGTATAATAAAATCTGCTAATGGGGTCGAAGCTACTGTTCAGAATAGAAATAAACTTCTTGGCATAGAAGGCAACATAGGTGGTAAAACTGGCTATACAGAAAAGGCTGGAAGATGCTTAGTTTCTATATATGAACGTAACGGTCGCCATATCATAGGCGTTGTTATGAATTCTGAGAATGATGCAAAAGATACAAAGGTATTTGAAGATATGAAAAAACTAATTGACTTTAGTTATGACGCTAAAAAAGAAGTGCTTAATAAAAAAGCTACTGAAATCAAAACAATTTCTGTACCCTATAAGGTTATTCCATTCATAGGACCAGAAAAAACAATTGATGTGCCATTAGAGTCAAAGGAAGATGTGACTTTTTATAAAAATGATGTCGCACCACAAACTTCCTCTAAAGTTTCCCTCACGAATGCATGGAAACTTAATAAAAAGACTTCTGTTGGGACATTACTTTTCAAACAAAAAGATGCTGAAAAAAGCTATAAATTATATCCAATGATTTCAAAATCTGCTCTTATTAAAGATAATATAATTATCTATGCTGCAGCTGCCATTGTACTAATCGTAGTTTTAGCATTAATTGTATTATTAATTTCTTCTATCAATCGACGTAAAAATCGTCATAGTAGAGGAATGAGATTCAAATAGGTATTTGCGAGTTTAAGGACTATATTAATTCAAAAATTAATATAGTCCTTTTTTAGGCTTTTCAAATAATTTTTTTGCGAGTATATTGACATTTATATCGTAATATACTAATATAAGAATATTAATATATTATAAGTTGTTATATTTTTCATTACATATAATGTATAAAACAAATCTAAGATAAAATTTATTGATTTTTAAAAGGAGATTTTTTATGAATGCGAATTTTGAACAATATACAGAAATTGCTGATTTATTAAAAGCTATTGCTCACCCTGCACGAATATGTATTATTAGAGGACTTATGAACAAAGGACGCTGCAATGTTAGCTATATGCAGAACTGTTTAAACCTTCCTCAATCCACCGTCTCTCAGCATCTTCAAAAACTAAAATCTTTTGGAATTATCAAAGGTGAAAGAAATGGTCTACAAATTAATTATAAAATTTGTAATGAAACCATCATAAACGTTATAAATGCGATATTTCCTGATGAACATTAGTTGTCTTTTCAAAAAATTAGCGCTATGCGCTTTTTCTAATAGTAGGTTATAATAATTACCCCTACATAATTTCATAAGTATTTATAGTTATAACTTTATAATTCCCTTTAAAACTACTACAAACAATGTTGTAAATCATCCAAGAAAATACTGCTCCAAGAGTCATCAAGTCTCCTATTCTCAAATATAAAATATAGTGTTACTCCAAAGAGACCACCCAAGGCAAATTTAAACTTCTCCTCTTTTAAAACTTTTTCCTTATGGAATTTCACTTTTAATGTTATAAATAAAATTATTGCAGCTAACATAACTCTATAAAATGCCGATAATGTTGGCTCTACCTCTTCTGATATAACCTTTATGCTTAAATATGATAAGCTCCACATAAACATTAAGATAGTTGCCAATATCTAGTTACTCTAATATATTATTATTATAAAGCACATTTTAAAAATAACAATTCAGTATCCTAGTATGTCTATATCCCTATATATTTTCATGTGCATAATATATTAAAATATGATTTATGCAATTTAGGTGTTGTTAATATTTCATTTTTGCAGTATTATATTATAGTATTCAAGTTTCAACCGCCACTTATGAAATGTTTTTTTATATTAATTTCATTTCGTTAAAACGCAAAAATTATCTACTCACATATGGAGGTGCCAATTTGAAAAAAGAATTTTCTTTAAGTAACGATAAAGTAATGATAAATTTCACTGCAAAATACTGTAATAGTCCTGAAACCCTATTAGAAAGTGCTGGCTTTCGACGGGTTTTCAACGCATATCTCAAAAAAATAAAAAAGAAAAAATCGAATATATATAAATATTTAATCCAAAATGCACACACAGACAATGAGAATTTAGATGTCTTCATTGTACATTTATTTAAACTCTTATCTGTATTAAATGTACATGAGATTACAAATTTAAACACTAAATATAGTTCCCTTATAAGTAGCAAGGATACTTTTATTGATTTTATAGAAGATTTCTATGGCTTTTGGAGAAAACTTGAAAGATACACTGTAATTCACAACAATAAAATCAATGATGGCCTTGAGAAAACAAGCTTTGTTGAAGCTAACAATGATTTTTCAATGCTTATACTTAATTTATACAGAAAAATTGAAGAGAATGTTGTTGGCTATAAACCTAAGGTTTACAGGCAACTGCCCGCAGGTGGCAATGCTGGTCTAATTGTTAATAATTCATATTGGCCAATGCCTTCTGGATATGAGCTATTAAAAGACGTTCCATTTATTGATTCAATAATATTAGATTTACCTTATATAAGCTACCCTAAAAAGAATACTCGTAATGGAATTTTTAATGAATGCTTTGAAAACCCATTGAAAAATTGTACTATAAGCACAGACCATTGGTTTTGTTATCCAGCTAAAGTAGGCACTTTACTTGCATTCATTTATATTCACAGAGATTTTATGGCCCATGCAATAACGCTATGTAACCTCTTTGAAATGGCAAGTGAAAGCGAATATAGGGGCATTAAGCCAGATATAGTTTTTGTTTTTGGTGGTAAAGATTCTTCTAATATTAAAAATTCCTCTTCTAAAGGCAGCACAGTATTTTATGATGATGTAGCAAATAATATCATGCTTGGCTATATAAGTTATGGCGATGAAATTGATTATTTCGGATATGTAAAAAAGATGACCTTAACACTTCATAACTTAATAATGATTAAACGCGGTTCTCTGCCAATTCATGGCGCAATGGTAAACATTATTATGAATAATGGTAACAGCGCAAATATTGTTATCATGGGTGATAGCGGTGCGGGTAAGTCTGAATGCTTAGAAGCCTTTAGAAGTTTAAGTGAAGATTATATCAGTGACATGACCATAGTCTTTGATGACATGGGCGTTCTTACTCTAAACGAAGGTGCTAAACCATTAGCCTTTGGAACTGAAATTGGTGCTTTCGTAAGACTCGATGATTTAGATGCAGGTTATGCCTTTAAAGAAATTGATAGAAGCATATTTATGAATCCTGATAAAATTAATGCAAGACTTGTTATGCCAGTAGCAAGCTATAAAGATATTATTAAGGGTTATCCCATAGATTTATTTCTCTATGCAAATAATTATGAAGAAGTAACCTGTGATATTGAAGAAATTAATTTCTTTACGAATCCTGCGGACGCTATTGATGTTTGCAAAAGAGGGTCAAGGATGGCAAAAGGTACTACTACTGAATTAGGTCTTGTAACCTCTTATTTTGCAAACCCTTTTGGTCCTGTTCAAAAACAAGAACTAGTAGATGTACTTCTAGTGAACTATTTTGACGAATTCTTCAAAACAGGGGTAAAAGTTGGACAAATCAGAACTTCCTTGGGTGTAAAAGGACAAGAAAAAGATGGTCCTAAAAAGGCAGCTAAAAAACTATTTGAATTAATTATAAAATAAGAGTGCAATCCGTATGAAGTTTCTCCTGCGTGACTCCAAATAAGAGCTTGAAAAGTGAAGTTCCATACTATTGTGCATCTCCATATTCAAAGATGGAGCTCTTGCGCGACCATGGAAGAGAACGGTCTGGCGGCTAACAACGATAGGTGGGACAGACCCGCGACCTATCGGAAAAGGCCACTGAAATATGTATAAATATTTCAGTGGCCTTTTCATTATTGCTTGAATTCTTTTTCAATAACATCGGTTAATTTTTTACATGGGATAACCTTTAATTTCTTAAATTTAACCCCTGCTTTTAAACAATTTTGAGGTATATAAGCCTTTTTAAACCCCATCCTGTCTACTTCTTTTAGTCTTTGCTCTAAAGATGGGACTTTTTTTAATTCACCAGTAAGACCCAGTTCTCCAATAAATACTGTATCTGTAGCTATCCCATGATTAAGCGTAGAAGATGCGATGCTCATAACTACAGCAAGATTCACCGATGTTTCAGTTAATTTAAGACCCCCTGTTGCTTTTATAATAACATTCTTATCATAAAGCCCTATCCCTCCCCTTTCTTCAAGAATAGAAATAAGGGTTCCCAGTTGTTCCTTCCTTGAAAAACACTCACTTAACCTACTCGGGTAAGGAGTAAAAGATTTAGATACAAGACTTTCTATTTCTATAACAATGGGTCTTGTTCCATCCTTTATAACAGCTAAGGCACTTCCTGGAACCAACTCATTTCTTTTGGTCATAAAAAACTCAGAAGGATCAGTAATCTCTTCCATTCCTATGTCCGAAAGCCTAAACATACCACTCTCTTCCGTATTTCCGAAACGATTCTTCTTACTTACCAAGTGTTTTAGCTCTTCTCCATCTTCTCCTTCAATATATAATACAGTGTCTACTAAATGCTCTAATATGCGCGGTCCTGCCATCTCGTCTGCCTTTGTCATTTGCCCAACCAGAAAAACAGCTCTTGGCCTCTCTGGATTTTTTGCTTTATCCTTTAAAGCTGTGGCGCATTCAATTACTTGAGTAGGAGAACCAGCCCTCGAACTTGAATATTCCTCCAAAGTGAATGTTTGAATACTGTCAAGTATTATCAAATCAGCATCGACAGCTTCTATATGTTGTAATATTTCATCTAACTTTGTATCTGAAACAACCCAAAAATTATCAGCGATCTCTTTTACTGTTCTGTCAGCTCTATTTTTAATTTGGCTATTACTTTCCTCTCCAGACGCATATAAAACTTTATATCCTTTTAATGACAGTGAATTTGCGAGTTGTAGCAAAAGTGTAGACTTTCCCGCCCCTGGGGGAGCAGATATAATAGTCACACTATCTCTAACTATTCCTCCACCCATAACCCTATCAAACTCTGAAACTCCAGTAATTATTCTATCACTGTTCGCCTGTACAACCGCCTTTAGTTTTGTAGGTTTAGTTGTTGTTCCCATACTATTTAAAGTATTTGATTTAGCAGAGCCCGCCTTAACCACTTTCTCTTCATATGAATTCCATGCACCGCAATCATTACATTTACCCATCCATTTTGGAGCATGTGACCCACACTCTTTACAAACATAGATTATTTTATCTTTTGCCAATTAGAGCCATCTCCCTTTAATTATAATATCAGTGAAATTCAGAAAAAAGATAAGCAGAAGATATATTTTACGTTCTGCTTATCTTTTCTATTATTCCACCTTAGCTTTTGAATTTTTGTAAAACCCACTTACCATATCAAAATTGTTTTTAAGCCTTTGTCCATTATTCAGTTTAAGTACCCTATCATTATTTTTAATAATATAATTTTCAAGCTTTTCCATGTACAAATCTCCAGCTATTTCTTTTTGAGTAACCATGGTTAATCCTTTTTCCCAACTAGCTGTTAACTCTGGATTTAAAAGCGTGGGGATAGAATTTTTCACCACATCATAGATAATTTCTCCAAGTAGAGTAGGCATAACTACTTGTGTTTTATTATTAGATTTAATGTATTCTATTTTTTCAAGCTTCGTTAAAATCCCTGAACGAGTGGCACTTGTACCAATACCTGACCCTTTTATATGTTCTCTTAGTTCTTCATCTTCAATTAGCTTACCTGCATTTTCCATAGCTATAATAATTGAACCTGTGGTAAACCTTTTAGGGGGAGAAGTTTTACCTTCTTTTACAACTAAATCTTCAATTTCTACACTTTGACCTTTTTTTAATGTACTCAAAAATTTCATATTTGTGCTTTCACTATCATTGCTATCCCTATCCGGTTTTAAAACCTCCAAATATCCAAGTTCAACGCACACCTTGTCTGAGGTGAAAAATCTTTCTTTGTCAATCTTTGTTATAACAGAGACCTTACTATACACAGCAGGCGGATAAAAAATCGCCAAAAACCGTCGTAACACTAAGTCATAAATTTTCTTTTGTATATCCTTTAATGATGAATAGTTTTGAAGCCCTTCACCTGTTGGAATAATAGCATAATGATCTGTTACCTTGCTATCATCAACATATTTTGTTTTAGCTATATTACTATACCATTTTTTCCCTAAAATAGTCTGAGCTATATTATTTATCTCAGCATTTCCATTTAACTTCGTTAATTTTTTTATATTCTCATCTATTTCTTTTGCTATCGCTGTAGTCAATACCCTAGCATCCGTTCTTGGATATGTAAGCATTTTCTTCTCATATAATGCTTGAATGTGACTAAGCGTTTGCTCTGGATTTATTTTAAATTTCTTAGAACACTCATTTTGTATTTCTGCTAAATTAAAAAGCAGCGGAGCATTTTTGTTTTCTTTTTTCTTAGTAATATTTTCAACGAAAACTTTACCATCTATACTTGAATCCCTTAGTTCTCCCATCAACTTTTCCGCCGTTTCCTTGGTTTTGAACCCACCCTCATTATAAAGCATAGGTGAATCAAAATACTTAGAACCTTCTACGGCTTTCCATTCTCCCTCATAATTACAACCTTCATCTACCTTAAAACTGACCATAATCTTATAAAAAGGAGTAACAACAAACTCGCGAACTTCTCTTTCCCTTTGAACTACCATTCCAAGCACACAAGACATTACTCGTCCCACAGCAATAACTATATAATTTTTTCCAAGATAATTGCTTACAGTTTTTCCATATACTAAACTTAAAAGCCTTGAGAAATTAATTCCCATTAGATAATCCTCTTTTGCTCTTAAATAGGCCGCTTCAGATAAATTATCATATTCACTCAAATCCTTTGCTTCTTTAACTCCTCGAATAATCTCAGCTTCCGTTTGTGAATCTATCCACACTCTTCGTTTTTGCTTATTAGGAGTCGCCGCCATTTCATCTACTAATCTATATATGTACTCCCCTTCTCGCCCCGAATCTGTACAAACATAAATTCTATCAATATCTTCACGTATTAGTTGGCTTTTAACTATATTAAATTGTTTTTTCACTCCATCTATAACTTCATATTTATACTTTTTAGGTAAAAATGGCAAAGTATCTAAAGACCACTTTTTAAGTTTTGCATCATATTTTTCTGGGTAACTCATAGTAACAAGATGTCCCACGCACCATGTAACAACAGCTTTATCAGACTCTATATATCCATCAAACTTTCTACCATTTATTTTTAAGACTTTGGCAAATTCCGCAGCAACACTTGGTTTCTCTGTAATAAATAACGCCTTACTAATAATTACCACTTCACTTTCCATTAAATCATCTCCTGCGGAGCTGAAGTATTAACAAACTCTATAATACATGCTCTAATAATTGTATTAAGCAATCTATTATACCATTTTTTACGCACCTATTTCAAAGGAAATGCACTTATAGTTCTTTTAGATATTTTTTCAAATCTCCCCCTGTGCTTTTTTCAAACTTACCCTTGTCTAATTTGAAATATTGTGCCTGCTTCTCTAGATCATTTATTAACTCTACTAAAGTTGCATGACAGGTAAGTACAAAAATCTGATGAGTTTTTGAAAGCTGTACTAATGCCTTAACTGTATTTTTCGTATGTGCAATATCAAAGTTAACAAAGGAATCGTCTAAAATCACTGGTAAACTTGGCTTAATTTCTTTTATTCTGCTTATACGAACTGCCAAAAATAATTGTTCTTTTGTGCCCCTGCTTAACTCTCTTGAACTCTCCTTAACACTCTCATCTCGTAATACAGTTTTAAAGTCTCCCTGCATTAAATCTTCCATAGGCACAATATCTTTGTATTCCCCAGAGGTTATTTCACTTAGAATATCACTAGCTCCTTTTAATAACTTATCCTTAGTACTTTCTAAAAACTTTTCTCTGATTTTTTCGAGTAATAAAGCTGCTGTATTATAAACAGCATATTTTTCTGCAAGGGGCCGCAAGTGGCCTCTTGCCTGTCTAATTTCTTTATCGTATTGCACTAACATCTCATCAGAATTTAAGGCTAGGAGTTCATCTTTTAAAGTTTGTTTTTCATTCTTTAAAATATCCAATTGCCCTATCAATTCTTTAATTTCAGCATTTAATCCCTCATATTCATAAGTGAGTTCATCTATATTGATATACTCCCTATATAAATTTTCAAGGATTTTTAATAGATTTGCATCATCACTGGGCGCAGCTTCTACTTTCCCATCATATAATATTTTTTTTATACGCTGGCTTTTTACCGATTGCAATAACTTCTCCTGAATAATTTTTAATTCGTTCTGCATATTTAAATATTTTATATACTTTTCTATATTTAATATTATATCCTCTAAGTAATTGCTTCCAAGGAGCCCCAATATTTCATGCTCTACCATGTTTAATTTTAAGTAACTTTCATGGGCTTTTTCCACCAGTATCAAATACTTATATAACTCCTCTAACTTTAGCAGTATGTCGCTACAAATATTTTCAATATTATCTAAATTTATTTCCTCTGGATTTTTAGACTTAAACTCAGTAAATCTTTTAAGCACCTCATCAATACCACTTAAAGATTCATTAAGGGTATTAAAGTGACTGCTTAGTTTTTTCTTTAATAAATAGTACTCCGATATTTCATCCTTTAAATAAGACACGGTTTTAAAATAATCCTTGATACCTTCTACTGAGACTCTTCCATCAAGCTTTAGAATGTCCCTATACTCGTCCATTATGTTGTTTAGTTCTCTTAAATCCTCATCTAAGCTTATTATTTCCTGGGAATTATTACTGATATCACCTGATCTATTGTCTATCTGAGTTTTAATTTCTATATTTCTATTTATAATTAGTTTGCTATTTGAGTAATTTATAAACAAATATAGGGCTGATCCTATTGCCCCAATTATTATTAGTGAACACCCAATCAATTTATCAATAAAAAATAATGCCAAGCCTAAAATCATAAAAGATATTGTAAGATAAAAATACTTTTTCATATAAGTTGCAGAATCGCAGGTTACTATTTGTTTTTCTAAGATCTCCCTTTGGATTTTGAGGTCTCCACTTCTTTTATCACAAAGTACTCTATCGTATTCTGCCTTTTTAAATTTTTCAATATTCTGTATTAAAATGCATTGTTGCACCTCATCACAATTAATCTCTGAAATATCTTTAAAACTAGACCAGTTATCATTTGATTTTTTAATTTTATTCATTAATAACTGTGTTTTCTCATAATACTCATTTTTTTCACTTAGTAGGTTCTTGTTCATTTCCTTAATGCCTGATATTCCATTATAAAAATCACTAATTAAATCCTTGCTACCTAAAAGTAATTCTTTCATAGGTTTCTCTGTGATTATTTCCCTTTGAAATTCATTGTTGTCATTATTGTACTGTTCTAACTCTTTAATATATTGAGTTTTTAGAGTCTTTGCTTTTTCTATATTATATTCCTTTATATGGCTATGACTAAAAAAATATGTTTGAAGCTCACCCTCAATATTTTTTCTGTCTTGGTTAAGCTCATAATTGTGCCTTAAAATGTCTAATTTAATTATATTATTATTGCTAATCTCAAGCTGCTTCTCCTTTGAAATTATGGTAGCCTGAAGACGGGACAATCTATTTTTTTTTTCAGCAAAAGTATCTAACATGGATATGGATTTTTCCCTTCCCTCTACGCCTTTTTTAATATTCTCCGTGAAGGGCTTAAACATTTTAGTTGATGGATTTCCACGAGTTCCACCGATTGTATTAGCTTTTTCCCTTAACTCTTTAGCAACTCCAGGAATTTTTGCAATATGCTTAAAACCTGCACCCAGTAGCATAGACTGTAGGTTACTATCTTCCTTGCCAGAGCTTTTATTGAGTTCATCAAGACTTATGGTAAAGAGTTCTCTGTAGGCTGATTTATCTATATTATATAACCCTTTATTAGCTTTATTGTCTGTAGCATTATTATAAACTATCTCCGGATTACTAAATCCTTTTAAAAGTACATTTACGCCATTTCCATCATCTAATAATAAATCACATCGTACATTGTATTGGAATTTAGCTGGGGGTATACCGCTATTCTTTGAAAACCCAAAGGGGATATTTCTAAGTACCTGCATTAAGGTAGTTTTACCAGATCTATTTGCACCACCAATAACTATTATGCCGCTACCCAAGTCTTCCAGTTTTTCACCTTGAAACACGCCAAAATCTCTAATATCTAGCTGTGTTATTTTCAAATTCTCACCACCCCTACATTATTTCTAAAGCTTCTGCCAATTTTTCAATAAGCAATTCTCTAGCTTGTGATATAATATCCTGCATAATCTCTTCATCAAAATCAAATTTATCTTCATCTATATTTTCTGTATAAATTTGTTTTTTCCAAATGGATCCCCAATTTTTCGCAAGTTGGTTTTTATGCTCAGGGTCCTCAGTATATAAGCTAATTATTTCATCTAAATCCTTAAAAATAGAGTTTTGCATTTTTAGACTTTCAAAATCCTGCATAAGTGGTTTGGTTCTAAATATTATGGAATCTATCCACAGAAAATATTTTTGGGCGACCAGTTCTTCATTTATATCCTCTATAAACTGCTTATAATCATCTTCCGTCATGTTATTTATATCACCGTGCATATCTGTTCTTCCTTTTATTATAAGCTTCACAATATAGCCTTTAAATTCATCCAATAGATCTTCGTTTAAAGGCGTACTTTCCTTAGAATATGTATCTTCATTTAAAGGAACAATCTCGCTATAAATTTCAGGAAGGCTATATGTTAAACTACTTATCTTATCGTAAATTACTCGAAGTAAATCACTATAATTTTCTATTTCATTCTCATCACCTATTATTACTTCTACCCTTTTATACATAACTGTTGCTACAGGTATGAATTCCATATGGGCAATTTCTTTCTTGCATGCTGTAACTAAGAAAACTCCCCCTACTCCCTGTTCCCCCATATCACGCCCTTGAGGAATCCCTGGGAAAGCTATAATAGGTTTCATAGTGCTTAAAATACTTAGTTTATGAATATGACCTAGAGCCCAATAATCTATATTAGGCACCACCTTAAGTTCCTCCAAAGTGCAAGGAACATAATTTTTATTATCCCCTTCTAAAGCAGTATGTAGCATTGCAATATTAAAAACATCATTATCCAATAAATAATTCTCATATATTTTTTCTCTTTCGGATCGATGCTTATAAGATTTCCCAATAATTTTTGCTATAACTTTCCCTTCTTTGTATACCACAAAACTCTCTGCTTTATCAGCGCTTAATATATGAACATTTTGTGGCATAGCAAATAATTCCTGTGCATCATTTATAGCATCGTGATTACCGTAAATAGCATATACACTTATATCTTTTTCATTTAGTCTTTCGCATTGATTAATAAAAAAACTATTTCCTCTTACTGATCTTAAATAGCTATCATAAACGTCTCCACAAAGTAATATAAAATCTACCTTGTATGAAATAGCTTTATTACATATCCTTTCAAAGGCATCATAGACAGCGTCTTTACACAAGCCTTGAATTTCCTCCTGTGGTTTCCCATTTATATTAAGAAAGGAACCTAAATGCAAGTCTGCAGCATGAATAAATCGAAATGTTCCACTCATTACTTTACCACCCCCTAATATAGATTTTACCATAAAAACCAAAAGTAATATTACTACTACTCCATTAAGATTTTATTATTCCCTACAATATAAAAAAATTTAAGTTATAATAGTATCTATAAATATTTTAGGGAGGTTATTAAAATGAAATTTATAGATTTAAGAAGTGATACAGTAACGCAGCCTACACAAAATATGAGACAAGCTATGTTCACAGCTGAAGTTGGAGATGATGTTTATGGAGATGATCCAACTGTAAAAACACTAGAAGAGTATGCTGCTAAACTTGTTGGCAAAGAAGCTGCGCTATTTGTACCAAGTGGTACAATGGGTAATCAACTAGCACTTTTTACTCATTGCACTAGGGGTAATGAAGTAATTCTTGGTGATGATTGCCATATAGTAATGCATGAAGTTGCTGGTGCATCAATAATTGCTGGGGTTCAGCTTAGAACTCTAATGAGCAATAAGGGTGAATTAGATCCTAAAGAAATTGAATCTAAAATCAGAAAAGAGGAAGAAGACATTCATTATCCTAGTACAGGCCTTATATGCATAGAAAATGCTCATTCCTTCGGTACAGTAATACCTCTAAGTACAATGAAAAAAATTTACACCTTGGCAAAAGGGCATGAAGTACCTGTTCACTTAGATGGAGCAAGGCTTTTTAATGCTTCTGCTTACTTAGATGTGGATGCAAAAGAAATTACTAAGTATTGTGATTCTGTTATGTTTTGCCTATCCAAAGCTCTTTGTGCACCTATAGGTTCTATGCTTGCGGGCAGTAAAATTTTTATTGATAAGGCAAGAAAGAAAAGAAAAGTTTTAGGTGGAGGTTTAAGGCAATCCGGTATTCTAGCTGCAGCAGGCCTTGTAGCACTTTGTGAGATGATTCCACAACTTAAAATAGATCATAAAAATGCTATAGTTCTAGGCGAAGAATTGTCAAAAATCCCTGGCATAGTAGTCAATAAGGAATATATCCATATTAATATGGTATTCTTTGATATGAGGAGTACTGGATTTAGTAGCGATAAATTAGTAGAGAAATTCTACAATAGAGGAATAAAAATTAATGGAGAAGAAGATGGATTAATGCGTTTTGTTACTCACAATTGGGTTTCTGATAAAGATGTTGAATTTGTTATATCCTCTCTGAAAGAAATTCTTACTCTTGGCTAATTTTTATAATTTTTTTATTATGCCTTATAGTATAATAAATAAAAAAAAGCATACAATAATCTTAGTAGATGATTTATTATGGTTGAGTCTAGAGTGCTCGTAGGCTGGAAATGGCTTTAGAGTATTCGGCCAAAGGTGTATGCGAGATCTGCTAAGGTTTTGTATATGCTGGAGGGAAGATTATTATGGGTTCTTAACAGCTGGATATGTGCCTAACCGTATATATATGGTTCTCCCGGATGTGTAATATTCGAGCTAAGATGATATAGGTTGCCGCAGGTTTTATTAACTTATAACTAGGGGTTATTCTTAATCGAGAGATTGTTTTTGGCTCCCAAGGTGTTCTATATTGTCGAGCAAAGATGTATATATGTGCTGTAATGCTTGTATGTTGTTGAAAGATTACAAATAGGTGTGTAGGTATGTATATGGGTTGTAGCGAAGACTGTTCTAAGTTGTCAAATAATCCCTAGGGTTAAAAGGCAAGTTATTAGGTACATGAAAATAAATAACAAGTCAAATAGGCTAGCATATTGACTTGTTATTTGTTTAAATGTATTTATAATAAACTTGCCTTTTTGTTTTTCAGTAATCTATAAATCTGAAACCTTGTGGGTATTATTTTTTTATCATTTCTTTATTTTCACTCATAGGTTTACTAACATCATAATGGCCTTTGATAGTATCTACCTTTTTCCCGTCAACAAGAAATTGAACCTTTGTTATTCCTAATTCCTTATCTAAAACCAATGTGTTTATTATTGAAAATAAAGCCATTCCCTCACCTGCAGAGCCACCCTGCATTTTCTCACTTAAGTTACCTTTAAAATCAACATAAGCTATATGTTCTTTAATCTGCACATCTAGTACTTGTGCTCTAACAGGCAATGTTGCATACAATTTTCCTGCTCCTTCGCTCATTGCACTAGGTCCTTTTACTAATTCCTCTACGATAGATTTAGCTGTAGGCTTTGTTATATTTCTTTTCTCTCCTACTAAGTACATAGCTTGATCATCACTAAAATACAGCAGCACTTCACTACTTTTCACTTCTTCTTTAGGCTCTGATTTAGTTTCTTCTTTAGTTTCTGATTTAGTTTCTACTTTAGTAACTGCTTTTGGCTCCTCTTTTTTTACCTCAGATTTCCCACAAGCGACCAATGTAAATATTACCACACTACATAATATTACTGAAAGAATCCTCTTCATTTTTGTCACCTTCCTATTTACATCTCATGTAGCACATGCTACACGTATTGATTTTGATATTATATTAATCGTTGACAAAATATAAAAACATCTTAATTTCGTTAGCAATTATTTCTAATTATATCATAAATTATGATGTTATGTGACAATCTTTTTTAAAAATTAAGTTTCTCTAATTGTACATACCATTTAGAATATGCATTTCCATATCCATCTCTATAAGTGCCTTTTGAATCCTTCACCATAACTATTGCTCTTTTATTTATTTTATAAATGAACCCACTATATTTTTTACCTGCATTCACAAAACTCACCTTTTGTCCTGTTATTAAACCGTATTTTTGTGAAATTATCTCCTTTTGACTTGGCAATTGGTGATACACATCCGTATGGGCAAATAAGTTATTAACCATAGTTTTAAACCTAAGTTTTTTACAACTAGATTCTTTATAAATATGTAGTTCAATTAAATGGCATAATTCATGTTCTAATACTATTTGGAATGCCTCTAAGGAATCTTTTGTATTTATACCAGATACTATTTTGTCTCTGTCTACCTTATAATACTGAAAAAAGAATTTTATTCCCATCCTGATTTCATAACTTTCTTCTGCTTCCTGCAATAGTTTTATCTTTCTACTATACATAGTTTTTCCTGCAGCAGAAGTCATCCTAGTGGATAATGAAAAAATTAAGCTCCCTTTGAATCTTTTACTAAAGTAACCATAAAAAAATTCTTCATCATACAAATAGAATAAAATTTTCAAATCCTCATTTGACATGCATTGTATATTTCCATTTTTTACATTAATAGATCTTACTATAAATTTCTTTCTTATGCTATTTCTTTTTTCAATTATTTCTGACCTGCCATACTCTAAATCTTTTATATTTTCATTTATCATTGCCTTACTTCCTTATTCTTAGGTTGATTCATAAAAATAAGTAGTCAGTATATCCTGACTACTTATTTATTTCCATGTGCCTAATACTTAAAAACTCTAGTGAATTTTAAACAGTTTTTAAAATAGCGGTGTCAATTATAAAATTAAGTGTGTCTTTAGGCTCATTAGAACTTTCCCTTAACCTATTAATAAATTCATCTTGCATTTCAATTACATCAACATTCTGCAATTCAAATTTTTCTTTGATTTCATTAATTTTCTTATCAATATTTTCTTTGTGAAAAGATAGTGCTATATTCTTTTTAATAGCCAGTTTAAAAACTAACAATAAATTTAGGTATTCTTCTTTGTTTATTTCTAAATCATTCTTTCCTAATGCTCCATTTAAAAATTCTATAGATTTATTTAATTGATTAGTATACTTCTTAGTGTCTTCGCGGCCTATGATAAATGCTAATATAGCTTTTACAGTGTATTTTATATTTTTTTCTAATTTATCTTCCACATTAATACCAAAAGCTCCGCTGGCAAATTGGTTCGACGCCAAAATCCTTAATAACTCATTTCTTTGAAAATTAGAATATTTATCATTGCCTTCTTTTAGTTTTAATAAATCTTTATAATAAAATGCTGTTGATTCAGAGTCTTCATCTAAACTTTCACAGGAAATCCCTAATTTTTTCGTTGTTTTAACTGGTAAAATCTCTCTTATTCTTATTCCTATTATTGGATCTTCCATCTCTTCATAAAGAATAAAAGAAGTTTCTTTGCAAATTATACCAACCTTTTTAGAAATTTCAACAATTTTATTGCTCATTGCATCACGAAGTTCCCCTCGTTCATACTTGACTCTGTGTTGAAGAGATTCTATACGTTTTTTGTACCACATTTTTTCAATTAAATTCACATTTTCTTCTAGTTCAAGTTCATTAAGCATAATTATTCTTTGAATTCTATTGTTACCAACTTTTCCTTTTAAAGTTACAACACCGCCCACTTCTCCTTTAATTTTAGCAAAAATTGAAAATGGTTCTTTATCATACATATATTCAATAGTTCTTGGGAATGTTGTTTCCACATTCATTTTACCCCAATCAATTTCAATGTCAGTAATTTGAGGATTTTTGATTCTATTAAATTGTCTAAGCACCTTATCTTCAATTCTCTCATCTGAGGAAATAACTTCTGCAGCACCATAGCTAATACGAGCTAATTTATTTATGAAATAACTGTTTACTGAAGTATCTATTCCAAAAGTAAATATTCGGCTTTCTTTAATGTTCTCTTCCACAAAATTCAATATTTCTTTTTCATTTTCAACCACATCATCTGTAAATAAGAATATTATATTTTCTTCTTTTTCACTTTTCCCAAGTAGTGCATATTTTATTGCATCAAAAATTGCTGCATCTTTTTCTGTTGTAAGTTCTTCAATCCACTTGCTAGCACTGCTTAAATTTTCTTCGTTAAACTCAACCCTCATCTCTTTAGAGAAGTAATTAAGCTTATCTCCAAACGCTGCAATATTAAAGGTATCTCCTAGTGTTAAATTTCTTAAACATAGTTGAAGCGCATTTTTACCTTCTATTAACTTATCTTCATCCATTGATATATCCAACAGCAATATATAATTTTCTCCAGTCGGTTTTTGTTCTATTTCAATCTCTGGTATAAACCTTAAATATAAAATCCCCTTATCATCTCTCGGATAATCATATATCATTCCTGTAGTTTCTAATTTTTCTTGCTCTTCTAGTATTATTTCTAAATCTTGATCCATTTTTTGATTTTTTCCATCTAACGTTACTTTATATAAATTATTTTCTTCATATTCAACCTTGAGTTTATGCGAAGAACATTTAAATTTTAATTTTGTTAAGGATTCAACTAATAGGCTTAAAGTGAACTTATAATTTTCATTGGTGCTACTATCTTTATTAGATAGTAAATTATTATTAGTAGAAAGATTTATTGGAGTTATTATAGTTGGAATAATTAATTTTAAGTTTCTATTTTCATAACTAAGTTCTTCTATATAAGACACTTTAATTTTCACAACTTCATTAGGAATTATCTTGCCAATAAATATTCTAACTATATTATCTTTAAATTCTTCCAGCATAAAAGTGTTATTATCTTTTCCCTTAAGATTTTCGTATAGTTTATTTGCTTCTTCCTTATCTTGTATTAATCCCTTTATAGTCCTACCGCCAAGCACTGCTTCAAAACCAGATATTACAGCTCCATCTGGAATTGGGAAAGTATAAATTGCTTCTACATTATTGCTTCCTTTATTCTCATATACATGGTCAATAGTATACTCCGCAAATTCCCCACATAAATTTCCTCTTATATTAACTTCTTTTAAAATTATATTATTTTTCAATTCTTTTTTATGTTTATTTTTATTAATCGACATTGTATCCCTCCTGATTTTAATACCAAAAACTTCACAGAATTTTTAAAATATTATATATATATTTTATCATTAATTTCAAAATTAGTCTTCGAATTTTTGCAACAATTTTATTATTAAACGAAACTTCTAATAGTTCTATAGATTTTCGTCTTTTTTTTTAACATCACCTGTTACGCTATAATACTGGCTTGTTATTTGTTTTTATGTGCATTATAATAAATAGGTATGTGCTATAAGAACATACTATTAATTTAAGTTCTATTGAAAGGGGAGATTCTCTAATGAAAAATTGTATCGTAGCGCAATCAGGAGGTCCAACTTCCGTAATAAATGCTAGTGCTATAGGATTACTAGACGCAAATATAAATTCTCACTATTATGATAATGTTTATGCTGGTATATATGGAATACAAGGTATTTTAGACAACCACATTGTAAACCTATCCACCATTAACTATGATGATGTTAAAGGATTAAAATACACGCCTTCCTCTGGTCTTGGTTCTTGCAGATATAAATTAAAACCATTTGAAAAAAGCACCGAGGAATACATAAAACTCTTTGAAATATTAGAAGAATATGAAATAAAAACATTCTTCTATATCGGGGGGAATGATTCACAAGATACTGTTCATAAATTTAGCGTTTACGCAACTGAGCATAATAAGGATATAAAATTTATTGGCATTCCTAAAACAATAGATAATGATCTACCAATTATGGATCATACCCCAGGCTTTGGAAGCGCAGCTAAACTAATTGCCACTCAAGTTCTTGAAAACTTCCTAGATGCCAGTGTTTATCCTGCAAAAGGGGTTTTCATACTTGAAACTATGGGACGTGATACTGGGTGGCTCGCTGCTAGTGCTTGCCTTGCAACTATTAACGGTAAACCTGCCGCGGATTTTATATATCTACCAGAAGTAGCTTTTGATGTAGAGAAATTTTTGAAAGATGTCAGTAAAAAACTTACTGAAAAAAATCATGTTTTCGTAGTAGTATCTGAGGGCATCCGAACTAAAGAAGGTAAATTCTTAGGTGAAATGGGAGCAACATGCCTCGATAAATTTGGTCATGTTCAATTAGGTGGTGTTTGTGCCTACCTTAAGGATTTAATTTTAACTACGAGTACCGCTGAAAAAGTTAGAGTTTTAGAACTTTCTACAACTCAACGTTGTTCAATGCACTGTGCATCTCAAACAGATATTGATGAAGCATATGAAGTAGGAAAAGCCGCTGCTATTTATTCTATAGATGGAATAAGCGGAAATATGATAGGTATAAGAAGACTTTCAAACGATCCTTACACCTCTGCAACTTTTGCGCTCGATACTGTACATGTTGCAAATAACATAAAATACTTCCCTTTGGAATGGATAAATTCGGAAGGTAATAATGTTACGCGCGACGCATACGAATACACCTTGCCATTAATAATGGGGGAACCAAAAATATCAATAGAAAATGGTCTTCCTAAATATACATTTTTAGAAGAATCCTTTAAATTTTAAAACAAAACCGTAACAAGGTTAGTTTAATATTTCCTAAAGGTAATAAAAAAGGTAGATATTTTTGCTGTTGCAGAAATATCTACCTTTTTAGCTTTTAACTATCCTATGATAACGGGTTCTCATTACCATATTTAAAATAAATTAATGAATTTAAAAATCTCTGGTATTTATTAATTTCAGAACTAACTTCGCGTCCTCTAAATATTACTATTGAAATAACTTCCCATAAAAATACCCAGCCGCCTATGTTAAATCCTTGTTGCAATGTTTCTAAGATTATGTTTTCACCAACTATTGTACCTAAAAAAATAGACATTGCTAGTAAACTAAATGATGAAACTAAATATTTGAATAACCTACTATAATTCCCCTTTAAAACTCTAATTTCTTGATGCAAATAAAAGGAATAATAAGTTTTAATACCTGCAATTAACAATTCTTCTCTGGTTACATCTTTTCCCTCTTTAGGTAAGTAGAAACATATATCTACTCCATGTTTAGCCGGAATATCTTCAAAACAGTTTTCAAGAAAAAGTGCTAAATCCGGATCCATATCTCTTTTTCTAAAAGGAGCACGATCCCATTCATTAAATATGTCAGTGTATTTATCTATAGCTACCTGTATAACATAATTTCCTGTACTAGTATTTTTCTCGTAAATTTTTTGAAGATAATCACTTTTTTTAGCTTTCATGGGTTTTTCCTTTCCTCTATTATTCATGTTCTGCAAAATGTTTTGCATATTATCAACCTTCCATAACCGATTCAGTTATGACTTATTATACAACTTTTATTCACAAGAGCCAAAGGTCGCCATTCTAGGTAGTTTAGCGATTACCTAAACTATTCGAGTAATCCTCTAGTTTTCATTAAAGTCCTTATGTTTAGACTGTCATTTGCAAATATTTGAAATTTTACAGTTAATTATAAAATTAAATTCAAGTACCAGTTTAAAATTTTATCACCCCAAATTATCATTAAAAAAGCGGCTATTATAATAGATGGAGCAAAGGGCATTTCTGCTCTACCATTCTTTTTCTTGAATCTCATTAAATAAACACCAATGATTCCCCCAATTATAAAAGAAAAGAACATCATCGCAATGGTTAGTTTAAACCCTAAAAACAAACCACAAAGCCCGCAAATCTCTGCATCTCCCCAACCCATACCCTCTGTCCCAAGAATAAGTTTTGACAATAATATAATAAAGGTAATTGTACCTGCTCCGAGTATCCCTCCATAAATGTAGGTAACTATTGATTGTCCCATGTAGATATTCACTCCTAGTAAAACAATACCCATAGCAACAGCCAACCATGTTGTAGTGGTATATACTTCCATAGTATCATAATCTATCATAGCTATAACTATTAAAAAAGGTATAAGTATTAAATACCGTGCTAGATAAATACTGGCTCCATATTGAAAATAAGTTAATAAAAAAAATATAGCTGTTGTAATTTCTACCAGTGCATATCTGCTAGATATCCTCTCTCCGCAATTTCTACATTTGCCCCTTAAAAAAATCCAACTGAATACTGGTATAAGATCATAAGGTTTAATATCACTGCCACAAGAAGTACAGTGCGATGCTGGGTATGCTATATTTTCTCCTTTTGGAATTCTATATATACATACATTTAAAAAACTTCCTATTAATAATCCTAAGATAAAAATAATTATTCCGAAAATACTTTCCATAGGTAGAACCTCCTTGAATTTGCTTTTATATTTAAATACAAAGAAGCATTTATATTAATCTATTTTAATATAAGTTTTTAACTCTATTGTATTTATTTTCATTATTACTTTAACATATATAAGCAAATAATAACATTCAAAATATAAATTAATGATAATTAAATCCACAAAATAAGATGTTTTAGGAGGATTACTTTAATATAAAGTTTTTTCAAATATTAATGCAACGTAATCTTGTGAATGTCTAATAATTCAAAGTCCAAAGTCATTAAAACTTTGGACAAATAAATAAGACTACAGATATGCTTATTATTTTGCGGGAGGATAAACTCCCTTTTGTTTAGGATACAACTGGGCGCCGCCAACTGTAACAAAAACATTGTCATTACCATCGATTTCAACAAAAAACTCACCATCAGTAACTGCCTTAACATCAGGCTCTACTTGAAGATAATCCGTTATTTCTTTGCCTAAATGACTTGGTTTAAAGTAAGTTGCTTTTGTTATGCCATCCTTAGCAATAAGAGTATTTGTGGCATCACCAATAACCTTTGCGCTAGCTACATCAACTTTTGCTTTAGCATCCTTTTGTACCCCACTAAACTTAGGCACCGCAATTGCCGCTAAAATCCCAATAATTGAAATTACAATTATTAGTTCAATTAGGGTAAATCCTTTTTTCTTTTTAACATTTTTCATCATTCTTTGTTTCCCCTTTTGTTATCTTTTTATTTTAACTCCTTTTGAGAGCTAATAACTTTTAATTGAGTTGAGTTTTACATGTGAGACCCGCTTTATAGGACTCTGTATTTCTTCCATAAATAAGTAGCCAATTTATAGAAGAACTATAAACTGACTACCATGGTTATATTCACAATGTTATCCTTATTTATTATTTATATACATATTTGCATACATCAGTTTCTGCTCACATTAGTTAAGTAAAAGAAATCTAGATGCTATTAAAAAAATAGGAACGCTATGGACTGCTATTTCAACCCATGGCTTTCCTACACTACATCAAATCCATATTTTTTATCAACTATTTTACTATTAAAGTCATACCTTATTAGCTTAAAAGACATATACAAGTCCCCTGAAGCTCCTAGTAAATTAATCAGGAATATTATACCTCCCAGCCAAATAGGTAGCAATAATGTTATAATAGACAGTACTGTTAAAGGTGCCATAAGGATGATTAGAAATTTAGTGCGATCTATAGGTAGCTCAGATATTTCCTGGGTATATGCATAAATGCCTTTGAATCCATACCTAACTTTACCACCAAAAGCTAAAAATGCTAATCCATGTATACTCTCATGGACAATTGATATAGGAATCATAAGAAGCAACACATATATGTAAAAATTAATGATTAAGTTTGACGTTGGGTAAAAAATAAAAGGTTTTAGAAAGAAATTATCTAGTATGTTATTTGCGCTACTCCCCAGGAGCTTTACGGTTATAAATGTTATTAAAATGCATATTACATGCGTTTTCCACGTAATTTTAAAAGACATGCCATCACCTCTTTTGAAAGTGTTGACATGTCTTTAAATTGTTAAACTATTTTTATTATTTATTACTTTAATTATTTGCATAATATATAGTTGGTGTACTGGCGCTAGGTAACACAACCGTACTTATGTTATCAAGTACAACTTCATATGTTACACTATAATTTTGTCCGTTAGCATTATTTGTTACTTTATACTTTAGCATCCCCTTATCCGTAGCAGTCAAAAAAGATAAATCTGTTAGCATATCACCTATGGTTATTTCACTGACTAAAGTTTCATCACTATTTTTCCTTACTTGCTTTACTAAGTGATTACCTGTGTATGCTAATACATAATAATTAACATTCACATTTTGTTCTTTAACAATTGTTTTGTCACTATTTATTATTTTAGCACTTCTAATATCTTTTTTAATATAATCTCCAACTAGTCTAACAACTTGTTGATTATTCATTTGTATATTAGTTTTTTTGAAATATCTATTTCCAAAATCTCCAATAGAAAAAATTAAAGCTATAGCCATTATCATTATTGGAATTGTTACAACCAATTCCAATAGTGTAAATCCCTTTTTATGAAAGCCCTTATTTTGATTCATTTAATATTACTCTCCTCTAAGCACTTCATCCAACGGAACAAAGGTAGATAGCGTTGTTTGGTTGTCGCCACTTTTATCAAAAGTAAACACCGTACCTTTAATGCTTCCAGGTGTTAGTATCATTATGCCCTCAGAATTTTTCAACGTCATTGGAATCATCTTGCTTGTTTGAACTACACCTGTAGTCGAATTACCTTTTATTGCATTCCCAATTATATTTTCAGCAGAAGAAACATTTATAGTCCTATTACCATTAACATGAATGTTTTTTAAGCTACCTGTAATAACTGGTAAAAATGTAACTAATACTATTGAAATTATTGCAAGCGAAGCGATTTCTTCTACTAATGTAACCCCGCTTTGTTTTGAAACAGTTTTCATAAACTCACTTCCTAAAAATAATTTTTTTTATTTCCAATACGAGATTTCGTATCTATCTGAATTAACAGATAAAGGTGGCAGATCGCTAGGTAACTTTATTACAAATCCGCTATTAGTGACGGTAACTGTATTTCCAATAACAGCGCCTGTAATCTTTCCACTATTTAAAGTAATATCTGCATTAGGTGCATATAAAATTTGTGAACCTAAAAAGCTTCCACCATCAAAAAGAATGGATGTTCCTATGGAGGTTAAATTTCCTATAATCACACCTGATCCAGTTAATATAATCTCCCCTGTGCCCCATGTTACAGAACCATAAATATGAGTTTCAGCATCCATAGTAAATGGAGTAGTATTGTTACAATAAAATTGTAATTTGTTTTTATCTCCATTTGATTTTCCATCGCTGTTAACATATCCTTTTAGGTTAGTACAATAGTCCACATATATATTAACTTTATTACCTCCAGTAATTACAATTTTACCTTGTTTCATGTTTAAATTTTTTATTCTTATATTTCTATCCCCTGTACTTGTATTAATAGTTAGAGTAGTGTCATCTAATATTTCAATTTTTTCATAACATCCATCAGTGCTAATATTTACGCTACTAGCACCATTAATCGTAATATTACCCATATTTGCAAGACCATTTGGGAATCTTGGCATAACTGGCGTTGGGTAATTTCCAACAACAGTGTTAGGTGAATTCTCTACGGGTACAAGTTTAATCCAATTTCCTTGCTTTTTAACTACTGCACCTTCTAATTCACCATTGTTCCCAGTATTAGGAATTATAATTTTATGACCGCTAGTAATTACATCCTTATAATACTTAATTGAATTAGCAGCTATAGAGTTGGTCCCAATATCTCCATCCACACTACCGCCATTAAGAATAATACTACTATTAGCAAAAATAGCTGTTGTAATGATTGTAGGTGATATAGTATTTTTAAGAACAACTGTAACTGTATCTGTAATATATTTTGGACTTCCACCGGAGTCTTTACCATTATTAACTTTACCTGTTGATTTAATTAGTAATTTTCCATTTGTTATAGTCGGTATTGTTATGTTGAAATTACCATTACCAAAAATAGTATTATCAGAATGGAGTGGAAGTTGAGATACCAATGTACTCACATCCTTACTGTTCATAGATTCTATATATTTAGCCGCGGCTTCCGCCCCCGCTCTTGCTATATAATATGCTTGTGTCTTTTTTTCTTGATTTCTTGCATTGTTAGCTTCCCAAACTACACTAGTTCCTAAAGCCGAACACAAGATAAGTAAAACACCAACTATAGCAATTACCAGTAATAAAGAAGATCCCTTGTGCTTTTGTAACTTTATATCTCTGCTCCTAGACACTAATATCAAACCCCTTAATTAAACAAATTGCTTTTCCCAACATTGTCATCCTTAAAATCATAGCTTGGTTTGTTTTTAATAGTACCTTCAGTAGAATAGTAGTTCAAAACAATAGTTGCTTGTGGCCCCTTGCTTTCTCCCTGTGCTGAAGACATACTTATATCAACTATCTCAGCCAATCTACTATCCCCTTCTATGTCACTAATGAAACTTAAAACAGATGAATAATCACCGCTAATTATAACAGTTACTGGTACAAACATTAATTTCTGATTAGTACTGTCAATAGAACTATCTACTTCATTGGCATTTGCAGTGATGTTCGCAGAATTATTCACACTACTTTTGGAAGAATAATTTACACTTTGCCCAAAGGCAACAGAAATTAGTTTAATTTTATTCTTAGTGGCAAAAGAATTTATGCTATAAGATATCTCAGGATTTCTTTCATTTTCAGGAAGCACCTTTACTGATTCATTATATATATTTTTAATATCTTCTAGCTTTTCAGTATTACTTATATTTGAACCATTAAATTTTTCAATCGAATCACATTCTATCTTTTTATCACTTATGCTTTGATTTACAATCTTTATTTTTTGACTTATTGGTTTTAGAAAAAGATTGTAATATGGATACAAGATTACTAAAATGGTTCCTACTATAACCAGAAGTTTCTCTCTCTTACTAAAATTGCTCAATAAAATCACCTCAAAATTCTAAATATTTCTATTCACTTATCTCTATAGTAAATGTATACCCTTTTGTCTTAATATCAGAGTTATTTATGTTACCAATTTTAGCTATTGGATACTCAACTGACATTTGAAGATTTGCAGCAAAAGTGCTAATTGAAGCATAATTTGTTGAAGCTCCACCTATCATTATTGTTCCCTTTGAATAATTAATATCTGTAAGTGATACATCAACCGGAATATATTTTTCAAGATTTTTAATTTTGTTTGTGACACTTACCTTTTGCTTTATTAATAAATCTACTTCATTATTATATAAGTTATAGTTTTTAATATCTGACAAAATCTTTTTGTTTTCTTGAACGACTTCGTAATTGTCAGCAATTTCAGTTTTAAAATCCGATTCATCTGAAATAAGCTTATTCAAATAAAGCTTCGGGACATATACAATTGTAAAGAGTATTGCAAGAACTATAATTCCCATGGAAATATAGTTCTTGCTTTTTAATTTCCTCTCTCTTTTAACCTTTAGTTCGTAGGGTATTAAATTTAATTCAGACATGAGTTACTCCTTTCTAAGTAAAAGGCCTAGGGTGCCAATAAAATGTTTTATATTGCATTCAGTAGGAATTATTGTCTTCACTCCAATACTCTTAGCATCATCTAAAATATATACAGAGCAGTTAAAATAATTACTAACGTATTCACTTAAACCATTAATTACACAACCTCCGCCAATTAAATATATACTATCCAAATTACCCTTAGTTTTACCTATTGTAAAGAAAGTGACTATTTTTTCTAAAGATAATAAAACATTATTAAAAAGTGCTTTTATTCTGCCTTCAAGTTCATTATCATCTTTATTTTCTATAAAATTAATATTTTTTTCTAAATATTCAAATGCACTAATGTGCTCAATGTTTTCTTTTTTAATAATTTCCTTGAGTATATTATTTACACCAAATGGAATTTCTCTTTCAATAAAAAGTTTTCCTTTATCTAATATTATTATATTGGTATTGTTACTACCAATATCTATAACACCAATATTCTCTGATGAAGTACTCTTTTTTGAAGCATCTTTAAACACTCTTCGTGCACAGTTAGAAGAAATATCTATTGCTACAATCTCTAAATTTAACATTTGAGAAATTTTAACTAATTGGTTGATTTTTTCTTTAGGTACAGCCGAAACTAAAAGTCTTAATGCTTTTTTTTCTGAGGTATCTATTTTCTCTATAATTTCATAATCGATAGTGTATTCGCTTATATCTCTTGGGAGATACTGATTCATTTCCCATTCAAGTGAAGTTTTTATTCCTCTATCATCCATTATTGGCATTTCTGTATGTCTTGATATAACCTCTTGTCCATGGATAGTAAAGGCAATCTCCTTTGTTCTAATGTTGTTCTTCTTTAAAAACACTCCAAGTGAATCCTTGATTTCTTCAAGATTCACTATTTTATCATCTTTAATGCTACCCTCTGAGGTTTTTATAGTTTCAAATAACTTAACTTCTTTTTTATTACCTATCATTATTTTCATACTGGTAGAACCTAAGTCTAGAGCAATTCTATCCTTTTCAAACACTTAATTCACCTCATGTTTAGTAATAAAATTTCATTCAATAATAAGCTTAACCAAAGCATTGAATCACCTTGATTAAGCTAAAAACCTTAAATTATTAGTTAGATGTTACCATTCCATTACTATCAAGAATTATATGATCTTTGCCAGCAGCTGCAATCACCTTTAATTGTGCTAATGTTGTCACCTCAGAAAATTCACTAGGTTTTACCTCTATAACTTTTCCAGTTCCAGTTCCTATAATTGCATCTAATCCAAGTTTAAAAGTACCTGTATCTGCAATTTGTGCAGTTTCATGATCAGCATTGTAGGCTGCTGCTGCATTCACTATAATTTTAGCATCCGATATAGCCTTAGCTTTCTTAGCACTGTCGGAATAGCCTGTAATTTTTGGCACCAAAATAGCACCTAGTATAGCAAGTATTGCTATAACTGCAATAAGCTCGATAAGTGTAAATCCTTTTTTCTTCTTTTTAATAATCGTTTCAATCATTTTATAATTCCTCCCTTTTCATATAATATTTATATTCATCAAAGTATTAGCTTTGATAATTATCAAATTTAGACCCTTTAGACCCCTACTGCATCATACATGCCAAAGATAGGTAGTATTATTGATACCACTATAAATCCGACTACCATTGCTAATCCTATTATTATAAGGGGTTCTATTAAAGCAGTCATTTGTGCTGTAGCGTTCGCTACCTCATCATCATAAAAATCAGCCGTTTTCTTTAAGACCTCATCCATATTACCAGATTCTTCACCTATTTTAATCATTTGAGTAAGCATCAGTGGAAAGATTTCCCTAGTTGACAAAGCATCACCAAGACCTATCCCTTTTTTAACTTCTTCTTTAATAGAAAAAAGTATATCACTAATTGTTCTACTATTAAGGACCTTCGCGCAGGTTTCTAAACTTTCAATCATTGGTACTCCACTAGATAAAAGTATTCCAAATGTTCTAGCAAATCTAGCTGTTACAATCTTCAAATATAGCTTCCCAAATATAGGCATTTTCATAGTATATCTATCATTTCTCAATTTTCTCTTACCCTTATTGCCCAAAATTTTAAACAATAGAAAAGTAAATAACATAATTAAAGTTACAGCTATTATATTTTCTCTAAAAAAATTACTGATGCCCATAACAATTTTAGTAGGAAGTGGAATTTTTCCTCCTGCGTCTATAATCATATTTGTAAATGTAGGCACCACAAAGATTACAATCCCAGTTACAACAATAAATGAAAAAATAACAATAACCTTTGGATATGTTATGGCCTGCTTTATTTTTTGCTGTAGTTTATGCTCATTCTCATAATACTTAGCTAATGTTCCCAAAATTGTGTCCAAATTCCCGCTAGTTTCTCCAACCTCAACCATATTTACTAGCATATCTGGAATATCTTTGTGTTCTCTAAGGGATATTGAAAAAGTTTTACCCTTTTGTATCTCTTCGCTCACAACATATAAAACTTTTTTAAGCTTTGGATTTTCTGTCTGTTCTTTAACTATATCTACAGCCTTAACTATACTGATTCCCGCAGAAACTATAACTGAAAACTGTCTGCAAAATATTGATATATCCTTTGTACTAACCATTTTAAGAGAGCTTAAATCTACATTTAAGGATTTCTTATATTCTTTTATTCTAACAGGATAATAGCTTTTCTCTCTAAGCATCATAGTTACAGCTCTTTCATTTGAGGCCTCCATTTTACCTTTTAATGAAACACCTTGAACGTTTTTTGCCTCATATACGAAAACCGGCACTCGTACACCCCCTTTATAGTTAGCACGACTGCTAACTATCCTTTGAAAAAGCTATTTTTATTAATTCATCTATTGTAGTTTCACCACTATAAACCAGCTCCTCACAGGACTTTTTAAGGGTTTTCATTCCATTTCTAATGCTTATATCTTTAATTTGATCTATGCTTTTGTTAAGTAGAATGCTTTCCCTTATTTCTCTAGTAATTTCCATAATCTCATAGACACCTGTTCTGCCCGAAAACCCACTGTTATTACAGTAGGTACAACCCTCGCCCTTATAAAGCTTTAGCGTCTCTTGCTCTTCTAATCCTAATATTGTTTTTTCATAACTACTAGCTTCGAAAGAAGTTTTACAGTGCTTACATATCCTCCGCACAAGTCTTTGTGAAATAACTCCACTTACCGAAGTTGCCACTAGGTATGGTTCTATTCCCATGTCCGAAAGTCTTACTACTGCTGAGGCCGCATCGTTGGTATGAATAGTGCTTAAAACCAAATGTCCTGTAATAGCGGACCTAATCGCTATTTCTGCTGTTTCACTATCTCTGATTTCACCTATCATTATTATATCTGGATCTTGTCTTAAAATAGATCTAAGGCCTGACGCAAAGGTTAGTCCCGCCTTAATATTCACATTAACTTGATTTATATCATCTATTAAGTATTCTACTGGGTCTTCTACAGTTATAATATTAGTATTTTCCTTATTCAAATCACTTAAAATACTATATAACGTGGTAGACTTACCACTTCCTGTAGGCCCCGTTACTAAAATAATACCGTAAGGGCTTTTAATTATACCCTCTACCTTTTCTAAGTCATCTTTACTTAATCCTAGTTGCTTCTTAGATTTAAGAAAGTTTTCTCTGTCAAGCACTCTAATAACCACTTTCTCTCCATAAACCGTAGGAAGAATAGATACGCGAAGATCGTAATCTTTTTTCTCTATATTCATTAGTATTCTTCCATCTTGAGGAAGTCTTTTCTCTGCTATATTCATGTTACCAAGTATTTTTATTCTTGTTACCAATGCAGCTAAGGTTTCCTTGGGAGACTTCAATACTTCATGAAGCTCACCATCGATTCTATATCTAACCCTAACATACTCATCAAATGGTTCTATGTGAATGTCACTAGCCCTGCTTTTTACTGCATTTTTAACTAGAGAATCTACAAGCCTTACCGCAGGAGCATTCTTAATGTTTTCAAGACTATCAGATTCCTCCACGCTAAGTCCCTTTATATCACTTTGAGTTTGAGATTTTACTAGTTCATTTGCTGCCTTTTGAACATATTGCGACGAGTAATATCTATCTATAGACTTTTTAATGGCTGTTTGAGTTGTAATTAAAGGTTCTACCTCGTAACCTGATGATATGCCCACATCATCGATTGCAAACACATTTAATGGGTCTGCCATAGCAACTTTGATTTTATTGTCTTCTATATCTATAGGAATCAAATTGTATCTAAGAGCTAGACTTTCAGATATACATTTAACTGCTTCCATATTTACAACAGTTCTTTCTAAATCTACTCTCATAATTCCTAGTTGTATTTCAAGTACATCTATTATTACATCTTCCGTTAAAATATTGTCCTCTATAAGTTGTTCTCCAAGTCTTTTCCCAGATATTCTTTGTTTTTTCAAAACTGATCTCAACTGTTCTTCAGTTATTTTCTTGGTTTGAACAAGTATATATCCTAATTTCTGTTTATTTTGAAGACTCATATTTCCCCACTCCTAATCATGTTTTCACTGTTATTAAATTTCTCATTAATAGCTTCATAACACATTATATAATATTTAGTACGCTAAATTTAAATACCACTCTGTCAGTATATGTACTCATATTAAAAATATTTACGGATTTTTTATTTTTTTTAAATCCAATCACAATACCCGCCATCAGTGCATTCCTTATTTTGCAAATTATATGCATAGTTTTTTATGAATATTCAACATAATTATAAAGAAAACGTTAATTTTGGGGGATAAATTAATATCCCTATATCTCCTTTTCATAAATATACTTTATTAATTAATATGTTCATCATTTAGAAATGGGTTTAAAAAAAATCTTACAATAATATTAATTATTATTGTAAGATTTTTATTTCCGCTATTATTCGACAATAAGCTTTATAAATGCATGCTTATTATAGTCAAACAATCCTCGAGTAGTAATTTTAACTTCAGGTATTACTGGAAGCGCCATAAAAGATAAGCTTACAAAAGGGTCATATTCCTCTCGTACTCCAAAGCCTCTGGCAATTCTACTAAGCCTATTTAGGTGCTCTGACACCATATATGGGGACTCAAAGGTCATTAGCCCCGCAATTGGCAAGCTTAGCTGAGCAATAACTTTCCCCTCAGACACCATAGCTATACCTCCACCAATCGAAACAAGAGTATTAACTGCCACCTCCATGTCCTTATCATTATCTCCAATGACTATAAGGTTGTGAGAATCATGGACTATTGTTTGTGCTATGGAGCAATGCTTTAATCCTAATCCTTCTATAAATCCAACAAAATGCTTACCTGTATTATGATGTCTTTCAATTACTGCTATTTTTAATACATCTCTTTCTGCCACTCTCTTTATATAACCAAGTTCACTTTCTGTTTTCCTCTGCACCAATTTAGTTCGCAAGGAATTCGGAATTAATTTTATCACATTTACAGCTTTAGCATTACTTTTAACTTTGAAAATTTCACTATCTATAAAATCCATATGCATGGACGATTTTATTTTTAAGTCTACATGTTTTGTGCCCGGTAATTCTTTATACTCTTTACCATTTTTTATAACTTTCATTATATTTACGCCCTTTAAGTCTTCAAATAGCACTAAATCTGCTTTATATCCTGGTGCTATAGCTCCTCTATCCAACAAACCATAACATTTAGCTGCATTAAATGAGGCCATTATAAACGCATTTATAGGATTAATTCCCTGCTTTATAGAAATTCTAATACAGTTATCTATGGAGCCACTCTCTAGTAAATCGTCTACATGTCTATCATCCGTGCAAAATAAAAATCTTCCGAAGTTATTCTTGGTAACAGCGGGAAGAATGTCCTTTAAATTTCTTGCAGCTGATCCTTCTCGCAGCATTACGTACATTCCCCTACTAACTTTTAGTAAGGCTTCTTTGGCATTTTCGCTTTCATGATCTGTTCTTACACCGCAGCTTAAGTATGCATTTAACTCCCTAGGCGATATATTAGGACAGTGACCATCTATATGTTTGTGCTTTGCTATATCTATTTTTTTTAATATATTTTCATCCTTATTTGTAACTGCGGTCACATCCATTACTTCACCGAGACCTAAAACTAGCTTATTATTGATTAATTTATCAAAATTATTAGCATTAAGAACGAATCCACTATCCTCAAAGTTTGTTGCCGGAACACAAGAAGGTAGCATAAAAAAAACATCTATAGGTGCTTTTTTACTATTATTTATCATAAAGTTAATACCGTTCATTCCTTCTACATTAGCTATTTCATGTGGATCTGCTATTATTGTAGTTACACCTTTTTTAATTATCACCTCCGCAAACTGCTTGGGCATAATCATGGAGGATTCTATGTGTACATGCGAATCAATGAATCCCGGCGAAACATATAAATCTGAGCAATCAATTTCAGCGGTTCCATCGTATTCACCAATTCCTATAATAGTATCGCCTAGTATAGCAATATCCCCTCTATCTATATTTTCAGTAAACACATTTATAAAATTCGCATTCTTTAGCACTAAATCTGCTTTAACCCTTCCCATCGCTGCATCAATGTTTCTCCGAGTCTGCTCCATATGCTTCCCTCCTCTAATAATTTTAAAACACCCTTCTATTAAATTATTATGGAAATGCTTACAGTATTCCTCATTACTAAGTTAATCTAAAATTTTTTAGCAAATAAAAAAACACAGCTATTGATGTGCTATGCTTTCCTCAGTTTTTAACTGTATTTTATTGTACCAATCAACATATATATAAAATAAACTAACAACATCTTGTTGATTATATAATAATATTTTTTCTTTTTTTTCTTTAGGCATTCTATTTATATACTCAGCATCTTTTACTATTTTACCAAAGGTTTTAGCTAAATTAGAGCCACTAATTACCTCACTTTCGCGATCAATCTCAAATATCTTTTCTAGAGCTTTAAGCCCAATACATGTTCCTTCAGCTTTTTCATAACATTTCTGCAAATCTACTTCGCCAAAATACCCTTCTAGTATAAAATCTATTTTATGAGCTTTTAACAAATAGTTTATAACTGTAAAATCATTATTCCCTGAAAATGTAACGATGAATTTTTTATTATACTTCATCTTCATTTCTTCAAAATAATTTTTAGCTAAAGATAATATTTCTATAGCATCTTTTTTATTTTCCGCCATATATTGGGTAACCTTTAACTCATTTGAAATTTCATCATAATAGCAGCACCCAAAAACTCCTATACATATGGGCTTTTTATAAATGTAATGTTCTAAATCAAAAAACAATGCATCTTTAAAGAGTTGCTTATTTCCGTCTATAGTAAGGGCCCCTTCCACTGAAATTTCCCCTACCTTAATACTACTAAGTTTTGTAATCACAATATCACTCTTTTCTACTAAGTTTTCTAAAAAGCAAAACCGTAAATTTGCACATGTCTAATTTAAACCTCTGCTCTATTTATATGTTATCACATTTCCACTATTTTATAAAATCATTTTTAAAATTTAATGATTTTTCTTGTTACTTCATATTGACACTAATAGATAAACATGTTAAAATTACAATTGAGAATTGTTTTCATTAAGGAGTGATTATTATAAGTATTTACGATTTAAAGCCAGGAGATAAAGCGCTCATTGACTCCGTTTGCGGGGATGATAAATTTGCTAAAAGATTACTCGCATTAGGCTTCATAGAAGGTACTGAAGTTAAATTAGTAGCTACCGCACCTCTAGGGGATCCTATAATTATAAATTTACGCGGTTTCAATTTAGCCATTAGAAAAAATGACGCTAAAAATATATCTATAAAAATTGCATAATTATTATAGCGAGATATAATAAGGAGGATTTGAATGATTACTGCTGCTTTACTAGGTAATCCTAATGTTGGCAAAACAACTCTATTTAATGCACTTACAGGTTCTAACCAATACGTAGGTAATTGGGCTGGAGTGACCGTAGAAAAAAAAGAAGGCTTTATAGCTAATAAAATTAAAATTGTTGACTTGCCTGGTATTTATGCCATGGACACTTATTCAAACGAAGAAAAAGTTTCCAAGGAATTTTTGCAAAGCAGTAACGTAGATGTAATTGTAAATATTGTTGATGCATCGAGCCTTGATAGAAATTTATACCTTACAACTCAATTAAAACAATTTAACAAACCGATAATTTTAGTATTAAACATGATAGACGTAGCAATATCTAAGGGAATAGACATTAATTTAAAACTTTTAGAACAAAAACTAGGGGTAAAAATAATACCTATAGTAGCTTCAAAAGGTAAAGGTATTTCTGATGTTCGCGATTGCCTCCTCAAAAAGGATTACATTACCACTTCTACAAACAGTCTAAAATTTAAAGATGAAAAAGAAACTTATGATTACATTGAATGTTTATTAAAATCAATTACTAATAAAAACACTGATAATAAAGCTTCTATTACAGAAAAAATAGATAAAATTGTGCTTAATAGAATACTTGCTTATCCGCTATTTTTCGGAAGTTTATTTTTAATTTTTATGTTTACATTTACCTGGGTTGGACAACCTTTAGCTGATCTTCTAGATAGTTTGCTTAATGATTTTTTCGTTCCATTTTTACGTATTGTACTTGCGAGTAACAGCGCTTGGTTTTCTTCTCTACTAATTGATGGTATCGTAGGCGGAGTTGGTTCCGTAATAGTATTTTTACCGGTTATATTGACATTATTCTTAGGTATCTCATTTTTAGAAGACAGTGGATACATGGCAAGAGCTGCTTTTATAATGGATAAGTTAATGAGAAAAATGGGCTTATCAGGTAAAGCTTTTATTCCTTTAATTGTTGGTTTCGGTTGCTCTGTTCCAGCTATAATGTCTGCTAGAACTCTAGAGAGTGATAAAGACAGAAAATTAACAGCACTTTTAGTTCCTCTTATGTCCTGCAATGCCAGGCTTCCAGTTTATGCATTGTTTGCATCAATATTTTTTCCTGGAAGAGAAACCTTCATGGTATTTTCATTATACTTACTAGGTATTGGTTTAGCCTTTGGAATTGGCCTACTATTTAAAAATACTTTATTCAAAAAGGATGAAGAACCTTTTATTATAGAATTACCTGTATATAAATTACCAGAACCAAAAAGCTTATTAATACACACTTGGCAAAAAGGTAAAGGCTTCTTAAAGAAAGCCGGCACTATAATTTTCTCAATTTCCGTAATAATATGGTTTTTATCAAATTTCAATACTACAGGTATGGTTGATATAAACATTAGCTTTTTAGCTTCAATAGGAAAATTTATAAATCCAGTATTTATACCACTTGGATTTGCTTCATGGCAAAATTCGGTAGCACTTTTAACTGGTCTTATGGCTAAGGAAGTAGTTGTAGGTACAATGGGTGTTATATATGGAGGTAATTTAAAACATATTTTAGCTAATTATTTTACGCCACTATCGGCTTATAGTTTCTTAGTTTTCGTATTATTATATACTCCCTGTGTATCGGTAATCGCAACTATGAAAAAGGAATATGGAAATAAAATGGCAATTTTTTCTTTAACATATCAATTGCTATTAGCTTGGATAGTTTCTTTTATAATATTTAATGTAGGTAGTATTATAATTGGATAATAAAAAATTTATAGCATAAAATATATAGTATAAAATATAAAGAGGTGATGCTAGCGTGGAATTTATTATTGTTGGTGTGATTATAGTTGTAGCTGGATATATCTTGTATTCTAATATAAAAAAGCAAGCAAGTGGTGATTGTGGTTGTGGAAATGGCTGTAAAGGCTGTAGCCATAGTTGTGAGATAAAGCCCCCCAATAAAATTCAATAAAAAAAGCAGTGGTATAGTACATTTTTGTACTATACCACTGTTTTTTTTAATCTTAACTATGCACTATTTTGCTAATATAGATAACCTGGTACTCACCATTTTTAGTGGTTCATTAGTTGTTCTATTACTTTTCAAAAAAGCCATTTGTTTTTTAGCTAATTTTTCTTTTCTCTTAAGATCCAAATCATTTTCAATAATATCAACTACATTGAAAATTTTAGGCAAATTCACAACATCCTCATAATTATGAAGCATAAGAATTTCCTTAGACTTTTCATCATGTTTTACTAGGTATTCATTATATAGTTCAACCCACATAGCCCCATTTATTTCATCTTTTCTGTTAATACCAGTGAACTGCTCTACACTTTTTAAACTGCAATTTTTAATTCCCATTTTTTTATGAAAAGGTCTTATAATCCTAAATAAATCTATATGTTCCCTTGGCATTCTAAACCCAAGATTATATCTGTACATCTTTCTAATTATGAAGGGCTCATCAAAGGCTGTTCCATTATAAGAACACCATCTTTTAAAATTACCCATCGCTTTCTTAAGTTCTTTCAAAAGACTCTCCTCGTCGCTTGGCGCCTCCGCAAAATATTGAACGATTTCAAATTCATCTTTGTTTAAGTAATACCCTAAAGATATCAATACTATTTTATCATATTCCATATCGAACCCTGTAGCTTCAATATCTAAATACGCAATAGTGTCCATCTTATATTTGGTGAAAATTTCGTTAGGCAAAATAACCTTAATTTTGTATTTTTTGATAAACATAGTTCCCCCTAATCTATAAAAAAAGAAAAGTATCTATTACAACAAATGTGTTTTTTATTTGCTAAATAATTCTAAACAAGTTTTACATTTTTCTATAATCTAATAATACATTAAAAACAGCGTTATTGCAAATAATTGCAATAACGCAAATCCAAAGGAATACCGAGTATATGCTACATTCTGTCTACAACTTCTATCCCTATAAGGTTTAACGCGTTCTTGATTACTTGGCAAGTAGATTCTACCATTTTAATTTTTGCTTTTTTATTCGATTCATCTTCTAAATTTGATATATTGTGCTGATTATAAAATTTATTAAATGCCTTTGCTACCTCAATAACATATCTTGTAACCATAGATGGTTCTAATTTATCAATAGCAGCCATAATTGCACTTTGGAAACCTTCTAACTGCTTAACAAGTTCAAATTCTTCTTTAGAATTTAATTTATTATAATCAGGTTCTACATTAGTTCTAACTTCATTAGTTTCAGGTTTATTGCTATTTTCTCCAACTTTTCTTAATATGCTTTTTGCTCTTGCATAAGTATATTGCACATAAGGACCTGTTTCCCCATCAAAGCTAAGCATTTCTTCCCAATTGAAGACAATATCTCTTTCTCTATGATTTTTTAAATAAGTGAATACAATAGCACCTATTCCTACTTTTTTAGCTACATCTTCTTTGTTTTCAAGCTCTGGATTTTTTTCATTTATTACTTCAAGAGTTTTAACCACTGCTTGATCTAATAATTCATCTAAGAAAATAACATCGCCTTTTCTTGTAGATAATTTTTTATCTGCAAATCTTACTGTGCCAAAAGGTACATGCACACAATCATCTGCCCACTTATTGCCCATAAGCTTTAAAGTAGTAAATACTTGTTTAAAATGAAGAGCTTGATCTTTTCCAACTACATAAATATTTTTATGAAAATCATAAGTCTTCTTTCTGTAAGTTGCTGCAGCTAAATCACGAGTAGCATAAATTGTAGCACCGTCTGATTTTTTAATTATGCAAGGTGGTATATTGTATTCATCGAGCATTACAACTTTAGCTCCATTACTGTCTACAAGTAGGCCCTTTGAATCTATGTCTTTTATTATGTCATCCATTTTATCACAGTAAAAACTTTCCCCAGCATAAGAATCAAATTCAACATTTAAAGTTTTGTAAAGTTTCTTAAACTCTACTAGGCTTAAGTCTCTAAATTTAGTCCAAAGCTTAACTTCATCAACGCAACCGTCTTCTAATTTCCTAAAATACATTTTTGCTTCATCATTAAGTGTTGGGTCAATATCAGCCTCTTCATGGAATTTCACATAAATTCTTAATAATTCATTAATAGGCTCTTTTTCTAATGCATCTTCGTCTACCCAGTTTTTATAGGCGTAAATAAGCTTACCAAATTGTGTTCCCCAATCCCCAAGATGATTAATTCCAGTACAATTATATCCTTCAAAAGAAAGTATCTTATATAAAGAGTTACCTATAACTGTAGTGAATAAATGTCCTACGTGAAATGGCTTTGCTATATTAGGTGATGAATACTCTACTATCATATTCTTACCTTCACCTATTTTAGATGAACCATAGCTTTCTCCCTCTTCTAATATTTTTTCTATAGTATTTTTAATAAATACTCCTTTGTCTAGAAAGAAATTTAAGTAAGGACCAAAGCACTCTATTTTTTCAAAACCCTCATTTTCAATTTTTCCTTTTAGGTCATTAGCTATCATATTAGGCGCTTTTTTCATAGTTTTTCCTAATTGAAAACACGGAAAAGCAAACTCTCCCATTTCAGGTCTTGGGGGTATTTCAATTAACTTCTCTATTGTTTCTATATCGAGCTCCACCAATTGTTTAATTCTTTCTGCAACTATTTTTTTATAATCCATAAAAATTCCCTCCTGTATTGCTCTGCGGTAGATAACAATTGTTATCCCTCCTGCGCTGCATTTCACTTGATACACTTATTAATTGTAATCCTAATTTCAAAATCCATATATATTGTAATATAACAAAAACCCATCTCTAAATAAAGAGACGGGTTATACTTCCGCTGTACCACTCTAGTTGACTATAAAGTCCACTCAATGTGTTAACGCTACTCGCGGCTTACCCTATAAGAGTCAAAAATACTTTTAACTAGTTCAGGCAGCTTCTCCAAGGTTCTCTTCCTAAAATTAATTTAATACTAATTTTGTTAAATAGTTGCCCACTTAACTTCCTATACCTTACAAGGCTTACACTCTACCCTTGCTCGCTTTAAGATTAATAAGAAAGTACTGTCCTTTTCATGGAATTTAATGATTATATAATTATATAATTACTCAATAATAGCTTAAATTATATCACTACAGTACATATTTGTCAATTTTTTTACAATTTGTTTTGCATATTAATAAATCTTAATATACTCAGAGAATTTTTTCAAATCAGTAATTGGCTCTTTGCAAGTAAAATTCTCACAAATATAGGCAGTAGTCTTTCCCTGCAAAGGTTTATGTGCTCTTAACTCATTATTAATGGAATTTAACCTTTCATCGCCAGTGTTTATTACTACTGTAGCAAATGGGAGGTAATTACTATTAATCTCTTTAATCATAGCTTTAGTAACACTACCCTGCCCCTCTCCTGCGATAATAATATCCTTTCCTGGTATATTGCTATATAATAGTGCCGTCATAAAATAAGCATGAGCACTTTCTATAGTTTTAACCTTTGAAGCAAAAGCCTCAAATTGCCCGTATGCCTCATTTTCTAATTCACTATTACCACTTAATCTAGCAAGCCTTAACATATTTAAAGTAGCCACTGAATTACCTGATGGCATAGCACCATCATATATATCTTTTGGCCTAACAATTAGTTCTTCTCCGTCAACTCCATATAAAAACAATCCACCTTGCTCTTCATCTTTAAACAACTTAAGCATATTTTTATTAAACTCTATTGCTCTAGCTAAGTATTTTACATTAAAAGTAGCTTCATATAACTCAATTAAAGCATGCACAAGGAATGCGTAATCTTCTAAATAGCCTAAATGGGCTATTTCGCCTTCTCTGTACCTAGCCATTAATCTTCCTTTTTCATTAATCATGTTACTTAAAATAAAATCCATAGCCTTTTCTGCCTGGGTAATATAATCGCTATTTTCAAAAATTCTTCCACCATAAGCGAGCGCCGCAATCATAAGTCCATTCCAGGAAGTTAATATCTTGTCATCCTTATAAGGATGAATTCTTTTTTCCCTATATTCAAATAACTTTTGTCTCATTTCTTCTAATTTGCGTTCTATTTTTTCATCTATCTTAGAGCTACTTTTTTTGCCAATAAGATTTGGAATATTCCTACCTTCAAAATTACCTTCAACCGTTATATTATAGCGTTTACAATAGGTTTCATAAAGCTCCTCACCTAAAACTAAACCTATTTCCTTTAATGTTAATAAATAATATGTGCCTTCTTCTCCCTCACTATCTGCATCCTCTGCTGAGTAAAAGCCACCCTCTGGAGAGGTCATATCCCTTAAGATATAAATAAATATTTTTTCAGCTACTTGTTTGTAGAATACTTTGCCTGTAGCTTCAAAAGCCTCAATATATACTGTAGCTAAAAGTGCATTGTCATATAACATTTTTTCGAAGTGAGGTATGAGCCATCTCCCATCTGTGGAATACCTTGAGAATCCAAACCCTATATGGTCGAAAATCCCGCCCTCATACATAGCTTCCAAAGTTTTTTCTACCATCTCTAATGCTTTAGGCTCATTATAATTTCTCCAGTATTTCAATAAAAATTGCAAGTTATGAGGCGCTGGAAATTTTGGAGACCTTCCAAATCCACCATAATCACAATCAAATACACCCTTGAAGCTATTATATGCATTATGTATTTCATCCTCGCCTATTTCTTCTCCTAGTTCTACTAGATTAACCTTTTTATCAATGTTTTTTATATGCTCTACTATTTTTTCACTAGATGCTATAATATTCTCTCTTTCTTCATTCCACTGCTGTGCTATAGAATTCAGTACATCCTTTATGCCTGGCATTCTATGTCTACTTTCCCTTGGAAAATACGTACCAGCATAAAATGGCTTTTTATCTGGTGTCATAAAAATAGTTAAGGGCCATCCACCACTTCCAGTTAAAGTTTGGCATACGGTCATATAAATACTGTCTATATCTGGGCGTTCCTCTCTATCTACCTTTATTGATACAAAATATTTATTTAAAATAGCTGCTACTTCTTCATTTTCAAAAGATTCTTTCTCCATGACATGACACCAATGGCAAGTTGAATAACCGATTGAAAGGAAGATTGGTTTATCTTCTGCTTTTGCTTTGGTAAAGGCGTCTTCACCCCAGGGATTCCAACTTACTGGGTTATATGCATGTTGCAGAAGGTATGGAGACTTTTCATTAATTAATCTGTTAGGTTTTCTGTTTTGTTTAATAGTGTCTAGTTTAGTCATAGCTACAACAACTCCTATCAAATATGTATTAACGATATTATGCCCAATGTAACTACTTTAAGTCCATAAAAATAAAGAATAACATTTTATCCAAGTGTTTAATTTTGTGTTGCATACCTATATCAATACAAAAACACTTGTGTCGTCCGTAAAGAAAGTTTTATCTTATTTCATAATTTCTAATGCAAAAGCCCGATTAACATCATTTTATCAGTCAGATATAACCAGCCTTCCATAAAAATAACCTAGTATCATTCTTTAATCCAAGATACTAAGTTATTTTTTTATATTCAATTTTCTTTATCAGTGCTTCCAAGGAAGCGACGGAAGTGGTTCTCCTGTTTCTAATAGAGTTTTTATTCCACAAAGAATAAAAGTCCATCCAGCAGCAGCTTGCTGGAATTTTGCATCTTCAGCATTTATATCTTGCAAAATTGTTAATTTTGTTAAGGGTCCCATCTCTTGTATTTCGAAAACCACTGTTGTGATCTTTTCTTCAGTATTTTCTTGAAACTTTTTCCAAGTATAGGAAAGTCTTTTGTTTGGGTTATATTCAATAACTTCGCCTCTCACTTCCTCTTTTCCTTCGGGTGTAATAACTGATACAGAGGAACCAACATTCCATTTAGAAATTACACTGCGTCCGAACCAATATTTTTTTGTATATTCAGGTTTAATAAGAGCTTCCCATACTTTCTCCGCACTGGTCGATATAACTATTTGATACATAAATCCTTCCATAATATCCTCCTTAGTTTATTTTTCAAGATTTCCTTTCAATTCCATCAAGTCTTCAATTCTTATTTCATCAAACTTATTTATCCACCTCAAAGAAATTAGCCTTAATGGAACAGTATTAATATAATGAATCTTCTCTCTCCCCCTCCATATGGGTACTATAATATCGGCGTTTTCTAGTATTAAAAGATGTTTTGATACTGCCTGTCTTGACATTTCAAGCCGGGAACATAGTTCAGAAAGAGATTGACCATTCTTTTCATAAAGCAGATCTAATAAGTAACGACGTGACTTGTCAGCAAGAGCACTAAATATTTTATCCATAGTTTTATATTAGCAACCATTTAGTTGCATGTCAAGTTTTTTTCAAATTACTACTAATGTCATCCATTGTGCCTCAAATTTTCTTTTATTCATGTAATAATACTCCTCGTCTTCATAGGAGTATTATTACATTATTTTAGGTGACGGGTTATTTGTCGCTTACATATATATAACATACACAGCTTTAGTTAATAGTAATTGTTCTGTAACTATATTATTTAATAACAATTTAAAAAGGCATAAAAAAACAATACCTACAATTAAGTTAGTGCTTATATAGGAATTGAAGTTGAAGTTTTAGTGCAAAAGCATCTTAATACATTGATTTTAAATGGTTTCTTCTTTGTCATAAATTGCAGTCTTTAGGTTACATGACACCAATGGCAAGTTGAATAACCGATTGAAAGGAAGATTGGTTTATCTTTTGCTTTGGTAAGGGCGTACTCACCCGAGGGATTCCAACTTACTGGGTTATATGCATGTTGCAGAAGGTATGGAGACTTTTCATTAATTAATCTGTTAGGTTTTTTGTTTTGTTTAATAGTGCCTAGTTTAGTCATAGCTACAACAACTCCTATCAAATATGTATTAACGATATTATGCCCAATGTAACTACTTTAAGTCCAATCGAGTAGGAGGCTAATCATTATTTGATTAGCCGACCTCTCACACCACCCTGCATACCGTTCGGTACAAGGCGGTTCTATAAGAACTAACAAGTTCTAAGATAATATTTCGTTATACTGATTAGACCTAGACTTTCTAGGTCTTTATCTTTATATGCAATATTCATAATTGGACTCTTGGATATTCTCCAATAACTTCTTCGTGTATTTGCATATTCCCAAGACTTTTGTTTTGATAGCCCTCTCTTTTTAAGTTCCTTGAATCTCGTTCTGACCCTTTTCCATTGTTTCCATATACAGAGGCGTATCCTTCTCCTTAACCATCGGTCTAGCTCTTTTGCTATAGTTTTCATATTAGCTATTCTGAAATAATTTATCCATCCTCGAAGTTTCTGATTCAGTTTTTGGAATCTCCATTCTAGGCTTTTCCCATTACTTCTTGAAGTTACTTCTTTGATGTTTTTCTTAAGTTTTTCTATAGCTTTCGGGTGTACACGTACTTGAATTCCACCTTTGCCATTGTAAAATGAAAAACTTAAGTATTTCAGTTTCCATGGCCTAGCTACCTTACTTTTGTTTAGATTTATTTTCAGTTTCAGTTCTTCCTCCAGAAATTTTGTAACTGACCTCATTACTCTTTCCGCAGATCGTTTGCTCTTAACGTAGATATTGCAATCATCTGCAAAACGACAGAACCTTAATCCACGCCTTTCCAGTTCTTTATCCAATTCATTTAGATAAATATTACTGAGTAGCGGACTACATGGACCACCCTGCGGGCATCCGAGGTCTGTTTCTGCGACCACTCCGTTTATCATTACACCTGATTGTAAATATTTCCTTATTAATCTTAATACCTTTTTGTCATCTAAATCCTTGGATAGGATGGACATGAGTTTATCATGATTTACAGTATCAAAATACTTAGATATGTCAATGTCAACGACCCATTTATAACCGTCGTTGATGTGTTCTTTACATTTTTCAATCGCTTGGTGTTGACTTCTTCCTGGTCGGAATCCAAAACTTGTTTCTGAAAACTTTTCCTCGTAGATTGGTGTTAACACTTGGGCTATCGCCTGTTGTACTACCCTGTCTACTACCGTAGGTATTCCTAGAAGTCTTTTCCCACCGTCGGGTTTATCTATTTCTACCCTACGGACTGGCATTGGGGTATAACTTTCTTCTATTAAATCCTTTTGAAGTTGGCTGTTGTTACGTTTTAGGTATTCTAGTAGTTCATCTACTGTCATTCCATCCACGCCACTACTTCCTTTATTTTTCTTCACCTTTTTGTATGCTTTGTTCAAATTGCCACGATGAAGAATTTGCTCCATTAGGTTATTAGTATCTCGTTTCTTGTCGTCTCTTCCATTCCTTGACGCCGAAGAAATACTCATCACTTCTATGTTATCTTGGATTTCCAACCCTACCTCGCATAGATAGTCTTCATTATGAAGTTTTCTGATTTCTACATATTTCTTTGAGTTCTTCAAAATTTTCAAAACCTCCTATAGTTCAGCCCTTCCCAAAATATTTATAAATATTTTGGTACTATGGCGTCGGCTGACTGCTCATGATAAATCTTATTTCAACCATGTATCGAAATACATCTTAACATGTCCATGAGCTCTCCCCGGGTAAGAACGCAATCTTTCTCTCCATGTATCTGCTACATTTACACAGTATATTTTTTTGAATAGTTTTGGGCTTCAATTTGTTTAGCAATTTTACCCAGTATACCATGCCTTATATGTAATTTCTGTTCGTCAGACTGGAAATTTGTCTACACCTGCCTTCAGATTCCTCGTCGCCGAGGACACCCTTGGTGTTCAACTATGTGCTTGGCACTATCAACCCGCACTCGGGACTTTCACCCGTTAGATTACGCCCATGCCGGGCACACTAAAAATAAAGAAGCAACATAATCTTGTTACTTCTTTATATAATCCCTTAAATTTGACTCTTACATAACAATCTTAAATAGAACTTCGCCATATTGAATCATTGATAGATTTCTAACACATATTTCACTAACATATCCACATACACAAGATTTTATTTGAATAAACAAGTTTAGATATTCTATAACGCACAATAAATCACCTACTTCAACCATTTGTCCTAGAGTAACAAATGGTTGATGGCTTTCATTATCTATGATTTTTACAATTCCAACGTACTTTGATTTTATTAAATAAATATCTTTATTTTTTATAGCGCATGCAATTTCGTCATTTATGTTATGTTTTTTTTTGCATTGCAAGTTTTAAACTTATGTTACTATCTTTATATTCTAAATATGAAATTGATGACTGTTCCATTTGATTAATAATTTTTTTTAATATATTAATGTCCATTTTGATTTAACTCCTGTTATAAAAACGTATGACCAGGTCGCATATGCCCTTCATGAATTTAAAAACTGCTTTAATAAATTACATGAGAGCAAGATGTTATTTTAACATATGGATAGTTACTTTACTATTTTGTTTTCCATAGATTTGTATTTTATTAATATTAATTTCTGGATTTTGTGTTATTTGATTAATAATGTCATAAAATGAATTAATAAATTGAACAATAGTTTCATCTTTAAATAAATCAGTATCATATTCAAATTCAAATTTAAATCCATCATCTAACGTATAAATTGTTAATAATAAATCATATTGTGATGTAGATGTATTAACATCTTTTAAAGTATATCTTATCCCTTGAACTTCAGGATACATAAAATTCTGATAAACAAATGCTATATTAAATAAGGGCGTTGTACTAGAATCCGTCTTAATTCCTAACTTTTTAATTAACATATCAAAAGGATATTCTCCCTTATCAAGTGCATTTATTACGTTATTTGATACAATTTTTAACAATTCACTAAATTTCACTTCATCATTAAAATTATTACGTATTGGAACCATATTTATAAACACACCTAACATATCTTGAATTTCATTTAAATGTCTCCCCGCCACAGGTGTTCCAATTACAATATCATTTTCTCCAGTATAAAGATTTATAAAAATATTATATATAGATAAAAATGTCATAAATTCAGTTACATTATATTTATTTCCTATATTTAATACCTCTGTTATAATTTCTTTATCTAACTGAAAGCTTATTCTTTTACCATTATACCTTTTAACTTTTAATCTATCAAAATCCTCCGGTAAATATACTGGTGATACCTCTGTGTTAAATTGTTCAATCCAATATTTTTCCATTTTTTGAATTTTTAAATCATATTCCGAACTATTTTGATAATCTACATAATCTTTAAATTGGAATCTTGGTGGCTGAAGTTCTCCTCCATAATATATATTTAAAAATTCATTTAAAAAAAGTGAAATAGTTGTACCATCGCTAATAATATGATGCATATCTATTAAAATAATCGTATCATTTTCGACATTATTTATTTCTAAACGCATTAAAGGAGATTCTGTTAAGTTAAATGGTCTTACAAATGTTTCAATAACGAGCTTTAACTCTTCTTCATCTATTTCCCTATACCCAACATTTATCTCAACGTTATTGTGCACCTTTTGCATAGGAGATAAATTCACAAGTTCTATGCTAGTACGTAAAATTTCATACTTTTGAACTAACATATTAATAATATTTTGAGCCTTTACTGGATCAATCAAACAATTGTATATCCTTGCAGCTATAGGAATATTATACACAGTATTATTTTCTGCAAGACATGCACTAATATAAATTCTAAGTTGTTCTTTACTTAATGGATAATACTCTTCTTTAGGATTATTCTTCAATGTAAAATTATTTTCACTATTCATTTTATCTATAATAACAGATAAACTTTCTATAGTAGGATTTTTAAATATTACAGATGCAGCGATCGTCTTATTTAATCTTTCTTTTATTAACCCAACCATAGCAATAACTTTAATAGAATTTCCACCTAATAAAAAGAAATTATCACCAACTCCATACTTATCATTTTTCAAAACATCACACCATATATTAAAAAGTATCTCTTCTGTTCCAGTTTTAGGACTTTTTAAATATTTAGATCCGCAATCTATAGTATTAATTTGTTGCTTTATTTGGTTAAATTCACCTTTTTTATAATCCTCTGCTAATTTGTAACGTTGTTTCTTACCACTTAGTGTTTTAGGTATACTACTCACTGGTAAAATATCATCAATTATTAAACCATAGTTTAATGCCATATATGCTTTTATTCGGAGTGCCATAATTTTAAATTGATCAAATGTTATATCACTTTCAATAAATATAACTGCTCTGTCTCGCTGTGAGATAGAATCAAAAGCTGCCACAGCTACTACCTGTAATTCTATACATTCTCCTGAGTCTTCTACATATTTCTCAACATCATGACAGTAGATATTTTTTCCATTAACAATTATTAAATCCTTTTCACGGCCTATAATAGTTAATCTACCCTTATTTAAAAAACCAATATCTCCAGTCTTTAACCAGTCATCATCAGTATAAAGATTTTTCGTAGCCTCTTCTAACTCGTAATATCCTGGAGTCAAAGCGTCTCCCCTCAACTGAATTTCACCCGCCACTCCTTCTTCTACTAAAACTTTATTGTTATCGCAGATTCTAATTTGTATTCCATTCAAAGGATATCCAACATCTACCAGACAGATATCATTACTTTGTTCATCACCTAACTCAACCTTTTTTCCACCAATTAAACTTTCACGTTTATAATATCCTGCATAAATATGTTCATTAACAGGGGATATAGTTACGCAAACCGTTGCTTCTGACATTCCATACACAGAAATAATTGAATTATGTGATAACTGTAACGGTTTTAATATATTTACAAAACTTTCGCATGCCTCAAAAGAAATTTGCTCTCCACCATTAAAAATAACTTTTAATGATGATAAATCGAATTTAGGAAGTCCTAGCTTTTGAATTGCTTGTAATACATACTTAAATGCAAAGTTTGGTGTTGCAGAAAAAGTTATTTTGTGCTCATCAATTTTTTGTAACCAATTAAGTGGATTTTGTAAAAACATTGATGTTTGCATTATATGAGTGTTAACTTTATATACTAAAGGCAGTACCACAAAAGGTATTAACGCTAAATTATGTGTTAATGGTGTCCATGTTAATATTTCACTTTCTTTTGTACCGCCAACGGCTTCATAAATGCCTGATACATTTGAAATCAGCGCTTTATGTGTCACTTGAACTCCTTTTGGTAGACTAGTTGAACCTGATGAATATTGTATTAAGCAAATATCATCTTCTTTAGGGTTGCAAATTTTTTGTGATTCATTAAATTCAGTATAATTTTCGTATCTAATGGCTTGTTTTTCAAATTTTTCTATCAATGCACTATCATCTGTATGTTCAATAATTTGTAAGACACTATTTAATACATAATCACTTGTAATAATCCATGAATTAGGCATCTTTTGTAATATCCCTTTAATTCTTTCTATGTTAAATTTATTTTGTATTCTATCAATAGGCACAGGAATAATTCCACCTATAATACACGCTATAAATGTAACTACGAATTGTTCATTATCGTCGAACTGAAAAATTAGTGTATCTCCTTTAACTAATCCGTTCTTCTGTATCATGTGTAAAACTTGCTTACCTTTTCCTAAAATATCTGAATACTTAACTTTATATTCATCATTATGGAGAATAAAGGTTATTGACTCTTCTCTACATTTATCAAGATCAAGTATGGCTTCCGTAATTGTTTTATAATTCATATTCACGCTCCTTATATACATTAAAAGATGATGTTATGCTCGTTAATATACTATTTTGCTCGTTCATAGGAACATTTTTTAACATTAAACATTTTTTTAATAACTCAACACACTTTTCCTCTATATTTTCATGACTTAAACTATTGGACTGTTCTAAATTATTACGAATTAACTCAAGTTTTTTATAATTTTCATTTAACCCTCTATGTGCTTCAACTATATAATTTTCAAATTTTGTTCCTGTTACTTCAGCTAAACATAAATTTACTATATATAATAATGATACTGATTTATTCTTATTAAATTTAATTAAGTCATTAAGCTGCTTTCTATCAGCATATTCATCCATTGCATATGCTGATATCTCATTGTAATTTTGAATAGCTATCCTCGTTAATACATTCCCCGCCCCAAATTCTATGGCATTCTCTATGCCTCTCCTTCTCAAAGTTTTCATACATTGAGTAAAATTTACTGGCTTGTATATTTGCTGTATAAGTCTTTTTTTAATTAATTCTTCCTTATGTACTTCCGCTGTTACATTAGATATTACATGAAACTCTGGCTCTGAAAATTTACATTTATTTATATACTCTTCAAATTTAATTGCAACACCCTGCATAATTTCAGTATGAAACGGTTGAGATGTCTTTAATCTTTTTGTGTTCCCACCTAATATTTCAATTTCTTTTTCAAATTTTCCAATAATATCTGCCTTAGCAGATATAACAACTTGAGTTGGAGAGTTATAATTGGATATATATATTTTTTCATTCATTTTTGCTATTACTTTTTCAAGATTTTCATAACTAACATTAACTACTGCAGTCATAGCATAGCCATTGTCTACAGTACTCATTAATTTACCTCTCATGCTCACAAGTTCCAATGCATCTTCAAAACTTATACACCCTGCACATGTCAATGCTGAAAACTCTCCCAAGCTATGTCCTAATGCTATATCTGGTACGTCCCCTCCAAGTTCTCTATAAAGCTTGTACATAATATAACTTACAGTTAATATAATTGGCTGTGCAAATTCAGTTTTGAAAATATCCTTATTTTCTTCATTACACATTTTCTTTATATCAATATTTAATTTATTCGATGCTTGTTCTAATATTAAGTTTACACATTTATTGTCTGCAAACTTATTACACATTCCAATATATTGTGAACCTTGTCCTGGAAACAGTGCTGCTATCTTTTTATTATTCATTCGTTACAACTCCATCTCTATGGTTAATAATCCGTCCATCACGCATTCTAATTATTCTATTTCCATATTCTGCAGATTCATTTGAGTGAGTAACTTGAATTATCGTAACTTTTTGTTCATCATTTATCCTTTTAAAAAGTTTCATTACTTCGTTTCCAGATACACTATCTAAATTTCCAATTGGTTCGTCTGCTAGAAGTACACTAGGATTTGTTATAAGTGCACGTGCAATTGCTGTTCTTTGTTGCTGTCCTCCTGAAAGCTGATGAGGACGAAGCTTTTTTTTATCTGTCAAGTTAACTATTTTAAGTAATTCCTCTAACTTTTCCTTCACATCCGCTCTCTTTTCTCTTGCCATTACTACTGGAAGTAATATATTTTCCTCTACAGTTAATCCTGGGACAAGATTATAAAATTGAAATACAAAACCTAGTTCTGAGCAACGTAATCTACTCTTTTTAGAATTAGATAATTTATTAATATCTTGATTATTTAATATAACGTTCCCTTCGGAAGGTTTATCTAATCCTCCTAATAAATATAGTAATGTACTCTTTCCACACCCTGATGGGCCCATAATTGAAATGAATTCTCCTTTTTCAACTTCTAAATTCACATCATTTAATATATTGGTATTTTCTTTTCCTATAGTAACTGTTTTAAATAAATTTTCAGTTTTTAATATTATGTCTTTCATTCACTCCATCTCCTACATATATTATTCTATTCATATTTCAATTCATCAATAATTTTCATACGTATTAATCCTAGTGAAGTTATTATAGTACCCAAAATCATTAGTATAAATAATACAATTGCTACAATACCAAATACTTTCCATGAATACAAAAATTTAAATGCAAGCCCTGTTCCCCAAAGCATTTTAGGAAGCATAATGCAAATTGTATAACTTAATATGCAACTAGAACCTAAAGAAATTATAAACAATGCTATAGTTTCTAAAAAAAACATACAAGTAATTTGAAGATTACTCATTGCAACAGAACTTAAAACTGCAATTTGACGTTTTCTCTGCAAGAAACTAATAAACAAATTATTAACAACTCCGAATCCAACTAAAACAAAAACTAGGGCCATTAATACGCTTAAAACCGAAATCAATCCATCTACTCCTTGCATACTATCATTTATACTTTGATTAATTGTTTTAACAACAGCAGGAGTGTCTATAAGTTCATCAGTAATATCACTTGTTGCCTTTTTCTTCTTATCATCTGATAATTTCACAAGTATTTGATATGGTATTTTAGTTACGCTTCTCTTCATATTATCAAGGCTTATAATTGCTGCATCCCTTGTTGTTGCAAACCCAGAAGAGTCTAGAAAACCTATGATCTCATATTTACTTTTTCGTTTTGTTAGTTTTTCAGAATCATAAGTAACCAATAATTTATCTCTAATTTTTAAATTGTTTTTATCTGCAAAGAAAGAATCAACCATTATATAATCGCCATCTTGTAATTTTTCAGCCAACTTCTTATCATACTTTACTCCATTCTTATGAAAATCACTAAATTGTTGATCTTTTGACATTCCAATTAAACTTAAATTTCCGAGAGTTTGTGTACCTGCTTCAGCTGCTTCAGCTTTAGGAAATGCTAAATATTCATAATACATTTTATTAACACCATCTATTTTACTGATCCTGTCGTAAGTTTTAATATCTGAACTAATGCTAGTAATAGATACGTCAAAATCATTCTGATTAAGCATTGACACCATTGACGATTGAACACTCGTAATTACTATGGATATAGTTAATATCATCGTTATCATAACAGTTATTAGTGTTATATTTCCTTGTAAAAATTTATCCGTTTCCAAATTCTTCATTGCCAAATTCAGTGTGCCACTAAACTTACCTAATGTCTTTGATACAAGCAATGTGAAAATATTAACTACAATTGAGGAAATTAAAATTCCCCCTATTATTAAAAATAAAAAGCTTATTGCACCTATAATACTATTGTAGTTTTTGTTGTAAAAATACAATCCTGCACTTACGCCAAAACTTATTATTCCAAAAGCTACATGAGCAATGCTTACATCTTTTGTTAGCTTTAATGTATTTATTATTTGATTTTTCACTTGAATTTTATTAATATTGAAAGTTATAGTTAAACTACTAATCAAAGATATCCCTACAGCAACAGCAAAAGCTATTAGTATATTAACTGGTTCCATTATAGGAATAGCATTTGTATTACTTGTCTGAAATTGATTTAGCATAGAATATATATTTGATAGTGTAAAATTACTTACCCCTATCCCTAATATAAATCCTAAAATTCCATAAATTAAACTTTCACCAATAAACAATAGGCTTATCTCACCTTTAGTTGCTCCTACACTTTGAAAAGTCCCAATTACGCTTATTCGTTCTGCTCCCATTACCTTAAATAGAAATGAAATTAAATATACACTTATAAATATTGTAATTACCAATACAAATAATAAAGCTAATGATATAGAGTCAGTTTGAGTTTTATAATCCTCAATTGAATGTGTAGCCTGTGCATCTATACCGCTGTTATCATTCTCTATATTTTTCATAACATTATTTATATCTTTACCATCCTTTACAGCTACATATATGTTGTTTATTTTATTTTCCGAATGATAAAATTGTTCTACAATTTTTTTAGGTAATACCATAGTAATGTTATTTTCATCATCCTTAGCAAGCACTCCACTGTTATCAGCTACGTTTACTACAGTATTCCTATATTTTTGTCCCAGCACATCCAATTCAAGTTCTGATCCTATATTGACCCCTAAATAGTTTAATGCCTTTTTAGATATTACAATTCCGTTATTATTATCATTTTCCTCATTATCAATAACTTTTAATTTCTTAAGTTCATTTGTATCTGCACCAATAATATTTATCTTTATATTTTTCCCAGCTTTATTTTTAATTTTTCCGAGTCCACCAAATATTTCTGAACTATTTTTAACATCGCTGCTATTAAGTTTTATACTACCTTGCTTAATTAATTCATCACTATTTTTTGATGCACTTATAACAATATCTATATTTCCTAATAAATACTTAACATTTGTATCATATGTGGCCATGAAATAATTATTTATACCTAAATTAGCCATTACCAACAATGTTGTAATCATTATAGAAAAGATAATGATAAAAGATCTTAACTTTTTATTCCATATGTTGTATAAAAAATATTTTAATATAAGTTTCATTTTCCCCTCCTAATTATTCACCATTTATTGAATATTTACTGACTTTCTAAAACTATTGAAATCTTTACTAAATACCGATATTAAGATTGCCATTAAAATTGATACTGCTGACACTACGATTACTATTATTGAATTAAAGTTTTGTAGAAGTTGTCCATAAATAACAACCCCTAGTGGACCAGAAATACTCAATGCTGTTGTCGCTATTCCAAAAATCCTGCCTCTCATATTCTCCGGAACATTTAATTGAAGATAAGTATAGGTTGGAACAATTATCATTGTGTATAGTACACCCATAAAAAACATTATTACAGAAAAAATTATAGTAGTGTTCCAAGTATTCCATCCACTTAAAATACCTTGAATAAAATTTGGTACGTTTAAAATAGTTTGTTGATTCTTAATTGCATACTCTATTCTAACTGGTATAACCCACGCAATTACACTAATACCTAAAAGCAAAAATAAAATTGGTAATTTTCTTAGGACTGAGTTAGTATTTTTTATTATACCTACTAAAATTGCACCTGCAATTACTCCTATACCTAATGCTGCAAGTATAAACGATAACTGATATTCTGATGATACTATCTCAATTCTCATAATATATTGAATTGCGACCATTGTAAGTGGAGAATACACGAATGTTAATATTGCTAATATAATCATAAAAAACTTTATACCAGTTGTTTCTTTAACATATTTGAATACAAATTTTAAATTATCGATAAATTTATCAGTCTCATGTTCGTTATAATTTCTATTGCTTGTAAATACTAATGAAAATGTAAGAATAGCTCCTATAATATAAGAAACTCCATCTATACACATTATTAGTTTAATTCCTATTACCTTATAAAGCAGTGCACTAATTACTGGGCCTAGAATTGTTATAATAGCACCCATACCTTGAAAAAATGAATTTGCTTTTGGAAGCTTGTCCTCTTCTACAATGTTCGCTAGACAGGAATTAATACCCAAATTCAAAAATGATTGAACTACACTTACACTAACAACGCATATTCCTAGAATGAAAATATTATTTCCTATCATTTCTAATGATATAAACATACTCAAAACTAAAATACTGCTAATAATATCTGCCCAAAGTATTATCTTTTTCTTGTCATATTTATCTATAATTGTTCCAGCAATTATACTAATTAATATCCCTGGCATCATACTCAGTGTCAAAATAAGTGAATATATTGCTGGTGATCCTGTAGCGTCTAAAATATAAAGACTTAATGCAAATTTAAATACGGCTGATCCCAAATCACTAATAAATCTACTTAAAAACAAAATAGGTATGTTTTTTTTCGGAAATTTTTTAATATAAATTTCATTTGAAACAGTTTTATTTACCATATTTAATCTCCTTGCACTCTTTAATATTTTCTATATTGCTTTTAAAAAACTCAATTATTGTATTATCTTGCGTATCAAATGGAATATTTATATCCACTTGTATTTTATTATTTGAATATCTAGTCATAAAGTGTATATTTACTGATTCCTCCATATTTAGCTCATGCATTAATCTTTCATATAATACGTCTTCAAATAATTTCATTTCTTTTTCTTCAAGCTTGCCTTGAAAATTAAACACTATAGATGATTTTTCATTTGTTTCTGTAACAAATCGGCATATCTTAGGTGTCCTTACTTGTTGTGACTTATTAGTTGCTAAATTTGAAAAATTAATATTATGGGTTTCAGAAAGAGCTATTGCATCTTGAGTTACCTGTACCATATTAGAAAGCTCTAATTTTCCATCAATAAATACTGGTATCATATCAATAAATTCTCCAACTGTGTCGAAATACCCCTTATTCTCATAATTACGTCCATAATAATAAAACATTATCGGAAGATTCTTCACTCCCATATAATCTTGAATAAATATATTAAGTACTTCAAATGCAACCTCCCATGCATTATCCTCACTTACACCCTCTTGTTTTTCAATTTCAAACTTTATATAAGTACTTTTATCACGATTATATTTATTTATCTTTTCATTTAGCAAATTAGTGTATTGTACATATTTACCAACTTCTAATTTTTTAACTAACTCTTCGTCACTTATATTTACAGGTCCTTTTCTTATCTGTTCAATAAAATTCTGATATTGGTTACTATTTTCCATTCCAATTACTTCACCGTCTAAAATTCTATTATAAAATTCATTAATACTGCCCTTAACAATTTCTCCACTCATCGCATCAAATATTGCATGATTTACTGGTAAAAATAAATAGAAGTCTCTTTCAGTTGATTTAACAAGCAAAGTTCTATATAACAAACTATTTTCATCGTTACTGTTTGCTGTATTATGCACACATCTAGAAATTTGTTCATAACTTTTAAAATAATAGTCACTTGCAATATTTCTCATGAGATTTACTTTACTTTCTTTTGTTACATTACTGATATCTATATAGGGAGCTTGTACATTATTTATTAATTCGTGTTGACTCCAAAACAATATATCATTTCTCTTTACTAGTGTTGATCTAAAAATACCTTGATTAATAAGTAGTGCCTGTATTGCTTTATTAAATATATCGATATTTAATACATCATCAAAATGTAACAGTGTGCCCGAGTATCTTTCACTATCTAAGAAAAAATATTGAATTGGTGCTAATCTATATTCTTTTTCTACCTCACCAATTAATACAGCCTTTTCAAACTCTTTATGTTTATTATTAATTTCATTTATTATAGTCTCGCAATTAATTTTCAGCATATGTAAATTCGACTCAAAATCATTTAGATTAATATTTATTATCCTTTCCCCTTCAAAACTATCAATACCTAATGCTAATGCTTTATCGCTAGAAATAATATAATGAGGATAAATTTCCTTATCTACATATTTATTTAAGGCTTCTAAAAGTTTTTGTTTATTGTCCTCGCTATAATCATCAACACAATAAATTATGTACTGTTCATTATCTATAATTGTCTCTACAATGTTTATATTTAAATTTAATGTCTCAAATATTTTTTTCTTTACTTCCGTACCATTGCTAATTAGATTTTTCTTTACTAAGGAATTTAAATAATATTCTAAATCTAAAATGGTGTTATGACTAAATACATTATTGATAATAATATCTATATTAAATTTTTTCATATCTGCAATAAACATTATTACCTTCATAGAATTACCACCAAGCTCAAAAAAGTTATCGTCAACACTTACTTCATCTACTTCTAAAACTCTTTTCCATGAGTCAACCAATAATTTTTGTAATTTATTATTAGGTGGTAAAATTGATTTCTTATTTATTTCTTCCCCCTCTACTTTCATACTTTTTAAAACTTTCAAATCCAATTTTCCATTTGGTGTATGTGGTAAACTATTTAATGTGATAAATTTATTAGGAATCATATAATTTGGTAACTTATTTGATACGTAATCTCTAATCTCTTTTGAGGAAACTTTAAAGTTTTCTACATAATATGCCAGAATATAATCTTTATCATCAGTTACAACACCAACTTCTTTTATAGCTCCATGTTGTGCAATGCAACTCTGTATCTCGCCTAGTTCTATTCGATAGCCATTAATTTTAAACATATTATCATTTCTACCTAAAACTTCAATTTCACCATCATTACGCCATCTTGCAGTATCCCCTGTTTTATACATCATTCCGAAACTATGAGAATCCATATGTATAAACCGATCTTTATTTAATTGTGATCTATTGTGATAACCCTTTGAAATTCCATCTCCGCCAATAATTAGTTCTCCAACTGAACCAATAGGTACTAATTTATTCTTCGTATCTACTATGCAACAACTTGTGTTTGCTATTGGCTTTCCAACTGTAATATAATCCAGGTTTGTTAGTTCTTTAACTGTTGACCATACAGTTGTTTCAGTAGGTCCGTACATATTGTATATTCTTAATTTATCATATTTATTTAATTTTTTTAACAGTTCTAAAGGAAATGCCTCTCCGCCAATTAAAATAGTTCTAAGTTTTCTAAATGCTGTTGAATTCTCTTCATTTAAAATTAATTTCATTCTTAGAGGAGTCGCCTGTAAAATATTAACATCATTTTTATCAATAAGCTGACATAGTAATTGAGGACTATTTATTTGTTCATCAGATGCTAACACAATAGTGGCACCTTTTGACAACATTAAAAAGCTTTCTAATACAAAAATATCAAAACCAAAAGTTGTAACACTCAATATTTTGTTATTTTCATTAATGTCTATAATCCGTGTAATACCATTAATAAAATTATTTACGTTCTTATGTGTCAATATTACACCTTTAGGTACGCCTGTTGAACCTGATGTATATATCATATACATTGGACTATTTTCATCAATACTAACATTTGGAGAATTGAAATTATTGGAATAATTGTTTTCTTTTGAAAGATCTATGGAATTAGCAAAATTAATAATAATACTCTTATCACTGCAATAATGTAATACACTTGTAGCTCCACTATCCTTAATCATAAATTCTATTCTTTTTTTAGGATAGTATGGATCTATTGGAACATATGCTGCCCCAATTTTTATAATAGCTAACAACGCAACGATCATCTCAATGGATCGTTCTGCCACTATGGCGATAAACCCTGATTTATCAACACCTCTTAATAAAAGTTCATTTCCAAGAGAATTAGCTCTTTCATTTAACTCTATGTAACTTATTTTTTCGTCGTTGATGATTAATGCTACCTTATTTGGTGTAAGATTTACTTGTGTTTCTATTAGCCTGTCTATTGTTAAAGTCTCATTATAACTTGTCATGCAAGTTCCAAACACTTTTAATTCTTTTAATTCCTCTTTAGTAAGCATATCTAGTTTATCAATAGTTGTTTCGGGTTTTTTCGCCATCTCATCTAATATGTTGAATAAATTTCCCATCATTCTCTCTATTGTTTTTCTTTCAAATAAAGCTGTAGAAAATTCAATTTCTAAATTTATAATATCGCTTTTCTCAATAGCATTTACTGTAATGTCTACTTTAGAAACTTTATTTTCAAAAGCATATGGTGAAATTGTTAATTCTTTTATATCCATTGAAGCTTGTGAAAAATTTTGCATTGAAAACATTACATCAAATATCTGATTTCTGCTTAAATCCCTAGGTAAATCTAATAATTCTACCATTTTATCAAAGGGAAATTCTTGGTTTTCATATACACTTATAGTATTATTTTTTATTTTATTAATTAAATCTAATACTGTATCTTCACCTACAACCTCATTACGCATAACTACGGTATTTACAAACAATCCAATTATATTGTTAAGTTGTGAATCATTTCTACCTGACACAGGTGAACCAATTATAATATCATCTTGATCTGTGTATTTTTTAATCATTATATTTAATGCTGCAAATAACACATTATAGGTTGTTGTTAAATTATTTTTTGCTAAATCCTTAATTGATTCAGTAAGTTCTTTTGACAAATCCTTTGATATTCTTAACCCCTCAAATTGTTGTACTTGTGGACGAATTTTAGTATTTGGCATATTTAGCCTTGTTATTTTTCCTGATAATTGCTTTTTCCAGAATTCTTCTTGTTTCTTATAATCTCCTGTTTCATTTTTCTTATTAAGAGCTATTGCATAATCACTATATTTTAATTTAGTTGCCCTTTCATTGTCTCCAATATAAAACTTCATTAATTCTTCAATTAATATAGTTATTGACATTCCATCACAAATAATGTGATGAATATCGAATAATAGTAAATGTTTATTTTCAAATACCTTTATTATTCCATTTCTTAATAAAGGTGCTTTATTAAAACCAAATGGTTTAATGAACTCTTCAATTGCACTATCATAATCACCATTATTACACTCAATAATTTCCAAAGAGAAGTCAACATTGTTATGTATTTTAGCAAATACTTGTCCATTATTTTCATTAAATGATGTTCTAAGGCTTTCCTGAGAAGCAATAAGCTTTTTGAATGAATTTTCAAGCTTATTAATATCAATCTTACCTTCAATTATCATAACAGTAGGCATATTATATGCTTTAGAATCACTGTCCATAAGATTAATTAAAAATAACCTTTCTTGCTGCGGAGTCAATTTATATTCATTAATTGAACTATGTTCATTAATTTTGTTATGAGAAATCACGCCTATGTTTTTATTATCAAACTTGCTTTCCATTGTTTTTGCAAGAGTTATAAAATCGCCGCTTCCCATTATATCTTTTATTTCCACTTTCTCACCAATAAGATTTTTTAAAATATTAAAGACCTTCATTGCAAAAATGGAGTCTCCTCCAAGTTTGAATAAATTATCATTTACATTTACTTCATCAATTCCTAATACATTTCCCCAAGTATTTGCCACTATTGAAACAACTTCTTCTGATACACCAGAATAATTACCAATAACCAGTATATTCTTTTCTGATTTCTCATATATTTCTTTTCTAACTTTACTTATATCCTTATCAACATATGGTATTTCAATTACGCATTTCTTCATATCAAATGGATAAGGTGGTAGATGAACTCTACTAGGTTTTTCATATAGCTTATCCCAATTTATTTCTATACCTGTACAATACTTTTTAGCTAAATCACTAAGCATATTCTTTTTTATATCATCAGTAGCTTGTAAAATATCTTCATCAATTAATTCTTTTTTATACTTTGTTTGATCTTCTATTCCATAGTAAATCTGTTCTCCTTGTGTTACTAAATCCTTTTCCATTTCTAGATAATTTATTTTTTTAGCTGCGTCCATGCAACTATCAGCCACAATTGCTACCCGATATGTATAATGCCCTCTACAACAATTCGTTGTATAACATATATCATTAAAATTCTCTTGTGTTTCCTCAAGAAATATTCTCATACTTCCTAGATATTTCTTTAATGAAAATTCACTTTTTGCTGATAACACTAATACTGAAATCCCAATGTTATTATAGTTTTGTTTTTTAGGAGCCTCCTCTAATACTAAATGAACATTAGTTCCACTTAATCCAAATGAATTTATACCACATCTTAGAGGTGTTTCACCACACTCCCATTCTCTAAGTTTTGTATTAACATAAAATGGTGAGTTAATAAAGTTAATTATCCTATTTGGTGATTTAAAGTTACATGTAGGTGGTAATTTTCTTTTTTTTAAGGCTAACGCAACTTTTATTATAGATGCAATCCCAGATGCATGATCCAAATGCCCAATATTTGTTTTTACAGAACCTATAGCGCAAAATTGTTTTTTATCTGTATACTTTAAAAATGATTTTGTTAAACCCTGAATCTCTATTGGGTCTCCTATCTTTGTACCTGTTCCATGAGCCTCTATGTACGATATAGTATCCCCCTTAACTCCTGCATTTTCCCAAGCACCTAAAATAGCTTTTTCTTGAGCTAATGGGTTTGGAGCAGTAAGTCCTATTGAATTTCCATCATGATTACTCACCCCGCCCTTAATCACAGCATAAATGTCATCGCCATCTTTAATGGCCTTTTTTAAAGGTTTAATAAAAATTGCACCAACACCTTCACCAACACCCGTTCCATCTGCACTGTCATCAAAAGCTTTAGTTTTCCAATCTCCTGCCTCTACACCCAACTTTTCGCCTATCACTATAGGTAACATACTTAACTTTACACTACCTACAACTGCTGATTGACATTGATTGCTTTGTATACACATACATGCCATATGAACGGCAAGCAATGCTGATGAACAAGCTGTATCTATAACCATTGCCGGTCCATGAAAATCTAAGATATGGGATATTCTACTAGCAATCGCAGGTACTATATTCCCTGCAAGTGCCAGTGTTAATGCTTCAGGTGATACATCAGAAATAATCTGACGATACTCATTTACTGTAGAATTATCATATCCTACAAATACGCCAACATTTTTTCCTGACAATACCTTATTACCATACCCTGCATCTTCCAAACAATTGAAAGCCTCTTGCAAAAATAACCTTTGATTTGGATCCATTAATTTTGCTTCAGCAGGAGTAATTCCAAAAAACGAATAATCAAAGTTTTCTATGCCTTCAAGGTACCCCCCTTTTGCAAAAATTACGTCATCATCAAAGCCTATATAGTTAAGATATTTTTTTGCAAAATCCATTCTATCTTTTGGAAAGTCTACTATACAATCCGTAGAGTTAGCTATAACATCCCAAAATTTATTCTTATCCTCTGCTCTTGGCATATTCGCGCTAATTCCTACAATTGCAAATTGTTCATTTTTTTCACTTGATGCACTACTCATTATAGATATTATTTTAGCTACCATTCGTTTATCTAAGATGTTTTTAGAAGCACACTGAATTAAATATTTTATCTCCTCTTTCATATTCTTCTCCTTTTCACTCTATTTTAAGCTCATAATTTTATTAACCATCTCATCAGTATCCATATTCTCTTCATTTAATAACATATCCATAATTGTACTTTCCATATCTACTTTTTCATCAATATTACTCTCTAATCGATACTGGTCCTCTTCTTTTTCTTTATTAAACAAATATTCGCATGTTTTTTTAATTGTAGAATAAGAAAATAAATCTGCCAACTCCATTGTTCCTGGATATACCTTATCTATTTTAGAGTGTAATGACATAACTTTTAATGAGTTACCACCAATATCAAAAAAGTTATCATTGATTCCAAAATCATCATGACTTAATACCTCTTTCCATATGTCCCACATTTGTTTTTCTTGTAATGTTTCTGGCTTTAACCGTTCAATTGCAATGCCTTTTTCTATTTCAGGCAAATTTTTGTAGTCTATCTTCCCATTACTTGTTAAAGGCATTTCATTGATTTTCATTATATTTTTAGGCACCATATATTCTGGTAGATATTTTCTTGTTTTTTCTTTTATATTACTCTCTGACATTATTGAATCACTTGTGTAATAGCCACATAATTCACCATTTATTAACTTTATTGCCACAGTTTTTATTCCATCTATTGTTTCTAATATATTCTCTATTTCTTGTGGCTCAATTCTATACCCTCTTATTTTTACCTGATTATCTATTCTTCCCAAAAATTCTATTTCTCCATTACTTAACCATCTACCTTTATCACCTGTTTTGTACATTTTTCCCTTGGAGTATGGATTTTGCACAAACTTCTCTTTAGTTAGTTCTTCTCTATTTAAATATCCTACGGCAACTCCATTTCCACCAATTACAATTTCCCCAGCTATACCTTCCGGGTTTAAATTTCCATCTTTATCCATTACATATACCATTGTTCCTACTATTGGCTTTCCAATTGAGCTATATTCGCAATCCTGTGCATTTCTCTTAGCAGTAGCTACTATACTACATTCTGTTGGTCCATACTCATTTATTAATTCAGTATTACTATTTACTTTCCTTACATTCTTTATTACATCTACTATTAACTTATCACCAGCTGTTGTTATCATTCTTACAGTTTCAGCTTCCTCTTTTGTAATATCTTCATATATTGCTAAACACAATGCTGGTACTGCTATAAAGTGAGTTATTTTAGTTTCTTTTATTATTTTTCTTAAAGCTACTACATCTTTTGCGTTTTCCTCTGTTACTAACACCACTGTTGAGCCAGATACTATTGGTGTGAAAAAGCTTGTCATAAAACCATCGAACCCGTATGCGAATAGCTGCATAACATTATCACTTGCATCTAACTTATATTCCTCTTTTCTCCACTTTATTGATGAACCTAAGTTATTATGTGATACTAATACACCTTTTGGTTTCCCTGTACTTCCAGATGTATAAATAATATATGCATTTTGCCCTACTTCTCCCACCATATCTTCTTTAGCTTCTATACTGTCAATTTCTATTACTTTAACTCCAAGTTTCTTTGCTTTTTCTAAATTGTTTTTATCTGCAACTACTAACTTAACCTTACTATCGTCAAACATAAATTGTATTCTGTCACTTGGAAGTTTTGTATCTATTGGGATATACACAGCACCAGATTTCATTATGCCTATTACTCCTACAGCCATATTTAATGACCTGTCGCACATAAATGCCACTGTTTCTCCAATTTCTATTCCACTTTTAATAATAGAATCACTTACCCCATTTGATAGTGCATTCAACTCCCCGTAGCTTATTTTACTTTCCTCAAAACTTACCGCTTCCGCTAATGGATAGTTTTTCACCTGTTCGCTGAATAAATCTATTACATTTTCATTATTTGATTTTACTTTTTGGTTAAAAACTTGCAGTATTTTTTCTTCTCCTTTTTTATCCATTATTGATATTCTATTTATTGGTGCTTTAGGTGCCTTCACTACCGTCTCAACTAGATACATATAATACTCCCCAATGTTTTTAATGCTGTTACCATCAAATGCATTCTTATTATATGTTATATTAATTTTCAACTTATTACCTGGAGTAAATACTACACCAAATTGATAATTAGTATGTTCTCTCATAACAATATCTTTAATTTCGAATCCACAAACTTCCTTTTTAAATTCATTTTTCATTAACTCATTAACAGGATAATTTTCAAATGCTACAACATGATTTATTAAGTTATCCTTTAACTCAGAACAATGTTGAATTTCATAAAGTGCATAATAGCCAAACTCCTCTGATTTAACTAACTGTCCTTGGAATGAGCTTATTAAATCTGTAAAACTATCATTCTCCATAGTCTCTACACGAACCGGGATAGAATTAATAAACATACCAACTATTTTTTCTGCATTTTTTAAATCTTTTGGTCTACCAGATATAACTGTACCAAAGACTGCATCTTTAGTATTGTTTATTTTTTGAAGTATAATTCCCCATAGTACTTGCACAACAGTACTAAATGTTACATTATTTTTACTAGCTAGTTCTTTTAATCTAGTAGTTTGTTGTTCATTTAAATAAAAATCCATTTCTTCTAAATCATATTCACTTGACACTTTCTCATTTGGAATTGTAACTGCTGTATTATATCCATTAAAAACATCACTCCAATATTCTTTTGCAAGTTCCTTATCCTTGTTTCCAAGCCATGAAAGTAATTCAACATAATTTCCTTCTGAATTACTCTCAATAACAATACCTTTACGCTGCTTAATATAATATTGGAATAACTCCTCAAGGACAATTGCAACTGACCAACCGTCTAATATTATATGATGGAAGTTCCATATATATTTATACTTCTCATTACCTAACTTAACCAATGTAATATTACTTAATTTTGCATTTTCAAAATCAAATCTGCTTAAATAATCTTTTTCAAACTCACTATAGTTACCCTCACTGTAATCAAAATAATTAAAGCTACTTGGTACTTCCTTTAAAACCATTTGAATCGGACTACTTAATCCATTATTAATTATAGCTGTTCTAAAAATCTCATATTTTCTAGTTACAGCATCAACTGAATTTTTAAATAATTCCAAATCAATTTCGCCTTCTAAATCCATCACCATTTTTTCACAATACGCATCCGAATCTGTATTAAGTAATGCATGAAATAACATTCCTTGCTGCATTGGTGTTAATGGGTATATATTCTCTATATTTTTCAGTCTATTACTTACAATTGTATTAAACTCATTAATAGAAATATCTAATCCATAATCTGAAGGAGTTTTTTTTATTTCTTTAACTGAAGCGCAGTGATTTATTAATCGTTCAAGTGCTTGTACGTAATTTTCAGATAATTTATTAATAACTTCATCATTAAATAAGTGCGCTGAATAATCAAATGCAATCTTAAATACTGAGTTCTCAATTTTACAACTAATATCTAAAGCATATTTACGTGCAATTTTTCCATTTACCGCTTCTCCTATAGCCATATCTGATAGTGTTATTTCCTCACCTTTAAGTTTTTCTATTTGTCCTAAATAATTAAAGCTTATTTGAGAAACTTTATTTAACTGTTCTTCATATGGATTTAAATATTTCAAAATGGAATAATCAATACCCTTGTTAGGTATTTTCCTCATACTTTCTTTAATTGTACAAATTGATTTTTCAATTGTTTCTTCCATATTTAAAACAACTGGATATATTGACGTAAACCAACCTAATGTTCTTGATACATCACTATGCTCGAATAGTTTTTCACGTCCATGACCCTCAATATCAATTCCTATTGTTTTTATATTCATAGTATGATGAAAAGCTTCAATTAAAGCTGTTAAAAGAATTTCTTCAACTTTTGTATTATATGGTATGTTCGCAACAGTTAATAATTTTTTAGTATTCTCTTCTTCAATTTCTGCTTTTACTGTATTAGTCTGCTCATATGTTCCAAAACGGTGCTTTTCTTCAATAAACTCACTATTATTTATTGTTTGAACTTCAGACCAATATTTTAACTTTGATTTCCCATTTTTAGATTGTGCATACCTATTGATACCTTCTGACCATTCTTTAAATGATAATGTTTTATCTAATAATTCTACTTTTTTGCCATCTCTTATAGATTTATAAACTTGTACTAAATCCTCTGATAGAATTCTCCAAGATACTCCGTCTATAATCATATGGTGTATAACAAATAATAAGTGATCGCCTTTATTAGTTTTGAATAATGTAACATTGTATAATTTCTTAGAAAACAATGTAATATCTTTCTGTGCTTCATTGGCATATTGTAATATTTTTGCTTCCAAATCTTTTTCTGATGTTAGATCTATATAATTAATTTCACATATATCCTGAATATCTTCTATAGTTTGATACGTCTGCACAATACCATCGTTACATCTCTCAAACCGAATTCTAAGTGAATCGTGATAAGAAACAATTTCTCTTATAGTTTCTTTTAGAGCATTTACATCGAACCCCTTGGCATTAAAAAACATAACTGCCTGATTGTAGTTATATATCTCAGCTCCATCTGTTTCTAAAAGCCATTTTTGTATTGCTGTCAATTTAACATTCCCATAAACTTCATCTTGTGAATAAGTTTCAATATTAAATTTTACTCTTTCACTTATTTTTTCAATAGTTGGATATTTAAATAAATCTTTAATTTCAAATTGAATACCTAAAGCATTTAATCTTGAATATATCTGTATTGCCTTTATGGAGTCTCCTCCACTAACAAAATAATTATCATTTATTCCAATTTTGTCTAAACCCAGAACTTGAGACCATACATTAGCTATTTTTTCTTGACACTCATTTTTAGGAGCTACATATTCATTTGTACTAACTTGACTATCTGAATTTGGTAATGCTTTAATGTCTGTTTTACCACTTGATGTTATTGGTACTTTCTCAATTTTAATAATATATGCTGGTATCATATATTGAGGTAAAAATGTTGATAAAAATCCTCTTAGCTTTTCTATATCTAGACTTTTTTCTGATACATAGTATGCAATTAGGTTATTAGTACCTAACTTGTCTTTTTTAATAGTAACTACCGAATCATTTATGTATTCATGCTTAAGCATTGCTTCCTTAATTTCACCTAGTTCTATTCTGTATCCACGAATTTTAACCTGTTCATCAATTCTTCCTAAATATTCAAGTTCTCCATTAGGAAGATATTTTGCCAAATCTCCACTTCTATATGTTCTAGTTCCAACTTTTTCGTATGTATGAGAAATAAATTTTTCCAAGTTAAGTTCATCACGGTTAATGTATCCTCTTCCAACTCCTTCACCACTTACAATCATCTCTCCTGGCATACCTATAGGTAATAATTTCATGTTTCTATCTACTATGTTTACCCTAAGCGTGGGTATTGGAACTCCAATATTACATATATTGTTATCTATTTCATATTGGCCAATTTCTTTATAAGACACATGAACTGTAGTCTCGGTAATTCCATACATATTTATTAACTTTACATTAATATACATTTTGTGGAAACTATTAAGCAGCGTGGTTTGTAATGCTTCACCACCAAAAATAATATATCTTAAATTTAATCCAATGTTATTAGTTAATATAACTTGCTCTGAAAAAGCATTAAATGCTGTAGGAGTTTGATTTAACACTGTAATTTTTTCTTTTTCTACTAATTTTACAAATGAAATAGTATTTCTAGCTATATTACGTGGTACTACAATTAGCTTTCCTCCAAACAATAATGCGCCATACATTTCCCAAACTGAGAAATCAAAACAAAACGAATGGAACATTGTCCAGATATCATTCTTGTTAAAATCATATAAGTTATTATCATTAATCATCAAACGCACAACATTTTTATGTTCAATCATTACTCCCTTAGGCTTACCGGTTGTACCTGATGTATAAATTACATAAGCCATATCCGATGGTTTTATATAAACATTTAAATTCTCAACTGACTCTTCTAGATTATCTAATGTTACGTCAACGAATATACGCTCTGATTTAACCCCATATTTATCACCTTTAAAAAGAACTGCTTTTGCATTACTATCCTCAATCATAAATTCTAATCGCTCTACTGGATAGTATCTGTCTAGTGGCATATATGCTGCACCTGCTTTTAAAACCCCTAATGCAGATATTACAATATACTCTGTTTGTTCCATAAGCAGTCCAACTATATCGTTAGACTTAACACCTGTGTTTACAAGTTTTCTAGCAATAGCACTTGAAATGTTATTAACTTCATTATAAGTAAATTCTCTATCTTCGCATTTAATTGCCATTCTATTACCATTCTTCTCTACCTGCTCCATAAATAAATCTATAATAGTTTTGTTATGAGGATACCCCACAGATGGTTGATTAAATTCAGTTAGCATCTTTGAATAATCGAATTTATCTAAAATATCTATTTCATCTAAATAAACATCAAAATTGTTTGAAACTCTTTCCAAAGCATTCAAATAATGCCTAGAGAGTTGATTAATAAACCATTCTTCATATTCATTTGAGTTATATACAAAGTCTATTATAATCTCATCACTAGGTACAATTATTATATTTAAGTCATAATTTGTTTGCTCAAACGCATCAATATCCTTTATAACAGGCAAAAGATTGTTTTCCCCCATACTATCCATAACTTGCTTCATAGGGTGGTTCTCAAACACAAATATATGTGATAATAAATTATCACCAAGAATCGATAAAGCTTGTATTGATGCTAATGGATAATAACTAAACTCTTCCATGTCAATAAAATCGCTCTGAACGTTTTTAACAACTTCTTCAAATTTTATATTTTCATTTACATTAACTCTTACTGGTAGTGTATTAATAAATAATCCTATCATATCTTCGATTCCATCTATAGCAGATGAACGTCCAGAAACTACAGTTCCAAATACTACATCATTTGTATTGCAATAACGCATTAAAACAAGTGCCCACACTGACTGCATAGCTGAATTTAGAGTAACTCCACAATCTTCCGCAGTTTTTATTAACATACTCGATATTTCTTTTGATAATTTAATCCTATGTTTCTTTTGTTTATATGTACTATACTTTTTATCTGAACCCTTTAAATTTGAACTGGTGTCACATGTTTGAATTTTATCCTTCCAAAAATTCATTGCCGCTTCTTCATCTTGATCTAATACCCAATCAATGTATTTATTGTATTGATTCAGATGTTTTTCATTTAAAATATTACCATTAATTATTGATTCATAATTTTCAAAAATTTCTTTAAATACAATAGACATACTCCAGCCATCCATTAATATATGATGATCACTCAATATAAGACGGTAAGATATTTCATCAAGTTTAAATAATTTCATCCTTATAAGAGGCCCTACTTGTAAATTAAAACCTTCTTTTTTATCTTTTATACAATACTCATCAACTATCCTATTTTTTTCATCAAAAGTGTTATCAGTTGAAATATCTTCAAATTTAAAATTTATTTGTGTATTTTCGTAATTTTTTACAATTTGACGTGGCTCTTGTAGATTTTCATACATAAATACTGTTCTAAAAATATCACAATTTTTAATAAGCATACAATATGCCTTTTTTAATGCTTCAACATCAATTTCCCCCTGAAGAGTTATATAATTTTGCTCAAAGTAACTTTTAGATTCATTATCTAAAAGTGAATGAAAAAGCATACCTGACTGCATAGGTGATAGTTTATATATCCTTTCAATATCCTGACCTACATTTTCATATATTTTATCAAGTTCATTAAAATTTAAAGAACTATCCCCAAAATCTGATGGAGTTTTAACTATATTTGTTTCTTCTTCACAATGTTGAACAATAGCTTCACATACATCCTTATAGGAATTTGCTAAATCATTAATAATGACTTTGTTGTATTTTGATTTTGAATAATCAAAAGAGATCATAAGCTTATCATTGTAAAATTTAACATTAATATCTAACATATATTTCGTCTTCATTGATGGTGAAATCATGCTTCCTGCGGGATAATCAGATAATTTTGTACCAATATCGCTTTGTGTTTCAAAATCTACTTCTCCTAAATAATTAAAACTAATGCTACTATCTAAGGCTCCTTTAAGCTTATGTGTATAATATCTCAAGACTTGATATCCTAATCCGTTTTCAGGTACACATCTTAAGTTATCTTTAACTAAACATATTGTTTTACCTATATTGTTTTCAGCTATTTCTATATTTACAGGATAAATCGCTGTAAACCATCCTACTGTTTGGGCATAATCAAACCCTTGTCCTGGTAGTACCCTACCTATACTTTCAAGATCAACTAATAAATTTTTACTACTATCTATCTTATTAAAAGCAAGTGCTAATGCAGATAACAGTATGTCATTTGGTTGTGTATTATAAATCTTATTAACATCTTTTAATAATTTTTTAGATACTTGAGGATTAATTTCCATGGTAATATGTTCTCTATCGCCGAATAGAACCTCTTCTTTAATATCTACATTATTTTTAGAATTAATATTTTCCCAATATCTCACCTGTTTATTTAGTTTTTCATTATTTGAATACCTTTTTAGATATTCAACATATTCTTTATATGATTTTGATTTATTATCTACTTCATATACAATTCCTTTACAAATGTTCTCATATGCCTCTATGAAATTTTTAAGTATTATACGCCAAGACACGCCGTCTACAATCAAATGATGCATAGCTATCATTAAATGATCGCCTCTCTTGGTTTTTATTACAGCAAGACGTATTAACTCTGATGATAAATTAATCTTTTGATGAATACTTTCAACAATTTCACCTATAAGTTGTTCCTCATTAACTTCATCAAATACTTTAAACTCTTCTATTATAAAATAATCATCTTCAACTTCTCCAATAACTTGCTTAACGCCTTCATTGCATGTTGAAAATCTTGCTCTCAACATATCATGTTGACTCACTATATATTTAAATGATTTTCTTACTAAATCTAATTTAAAGCCTTCTTCTCGGAAAACCATAATAGCTTGATTAAAGTACAATCTTGAATCATAAGTATCAAAGAAACGTTTTTGAACTGGTGATAAATCTACCTCTCCAGTTACAACATCATATTTTTTTTGATTAACATATGTAACTTTTTTAGCAAGTTGTGCAATAGTTGGATTACTAAATAACTGTTGCATCGTAAATTCTAAACCAGCTTTCTTTAAGTGTGATGCTATCTGTAAAGCCTTAATAGAATCACCACCTATTGCGAAAAAATTATCGTTTATTCCTACGCCCTTAAGATTTAATACATCTTTCCATGCAATAGCTAATAATTTTTCTTCTTTAGTTTTAGGTAATATAATCTCCCTATCAAGAATATCAAATTGAGGTTTAGGCAATCTTTTTCTATCCACTTTTCCTGACATTGTTATATATATTTCATCAAGCTTAATAATAAATGTTGGTATCATATAATTGGGTAGTTGACTTACTAAGTAGCTTCTAACATCCTCTTGTCCAATGTCTTCTTTAGCAGTAAAATATCCACAAAGGTACTTATCTCCCTCATCACTTTCATAGTCAATTACAGTGCATTGATTAACGCCTTCAAGTTTTAAAACTTTATCTTCTATTTCTTGAGTCTCAATTCTAAAGCCTCTTATTTTCACCTGATAATCACGTCTTCCGAGAAAATAAATATCCCAATTCTCTCCCCATTTTGCAACATCACCTGTTTTATATAAATATTCACTATCAATTTCACTAAATGAATTTTTTATAAAAACTTTACTTGTCTTCTCATTATCCTTATAATATCCATCTGCTAAACATATTCCCGCTATATAAATTTCACCTATAACACCTCTTGGAACTGGTTGCATATTGTCATCAAGTAATAAAATATTAACATTGCTAATTGGTTTTCCGATAGGAATCACACCATTTTCTTCTTTAGAAATAACCTTATATACACAACCTATACTTGCCTCTGTTGGGCCATATAAATTAATGCATTGAGTATCTGGAAATAACTTCATAAAATCATGAACAGAGTTTTGTTTTATTTCTTCTCCACCAATTATTATCCAATTTAAACTATCTAATGTTTCTAATGAATGTTTTGACTCTTTCATTTCACTAACAATTACATTGAATACTGATGGAACAAAATCAGTTATTGTGATTTTTTCATCTGCGATAACTTTTGTTATATATTCAGCAGACATAATTGCATTAGGAACAGGTATAACTGTTTTACCACCATTTATCAATGGCCAAAACATTTGCCACACTGAACTATCATATACATAATTTGTAGTATTTAATACACTATTACTTCCATTTATACCTAATCTCTCGTTCATCCACATCAAACGGTTAATAATTCCGCTATACGGAACTACCACACCTTTAGGCTTACCTGTTGATCCAGAAGTATATATGATATAAACTACGTCACTACTTAAAATCTCAACATGAGGATTTTCACTTTTTGTACCTATATCTTTAAGCGTAACTTCCCATTTTTCAACTGATACCTCTTCTAAAACTTTACTTTGAGTGCTAGTTATAACAAATCCAGCGCCAATTTCAGCAATAATCATATTTATTCTTGCTGATGGCCAGCTAGGATCAAGAGGACAAAATGTTGCTCCTGACTTCATTATTGCAATTTCAATTATTAGCATTTCAAAGCTTCTATCAGCTATAATTGGTACTACACAACCCCTTGATATATTTGAATCCAATAATTTATACGCCAAATTATTGGCACGGTCATTTACCTCTTTATATGTTAAACCTTCTCCATTAAATGAAACAGCTATTGAATTTGGTTTTAAAATCACTTGTCTCTCGAAAAGTTCTTTAATATTTGAGTTTTTGTATTTGTATTCTACGTGTGTATTATTATTCTGTATCACTATCTGATCATATTCTTCTATTGATAACATATTAAGTTTGTATATCGGATCTTTAGGTGAACTCGTTGTTTCTTCAATTAAATTTATAAAGTGTTTAATAAATTTTTCCATTGTTTCAAGTTTAAAAAGATTGCTGTTATACCTAAGTTGAAAATTCATAATCTTATTTTCTTCTTGTGCATCAAGTGTAATATCAAACTTAGAACTATTTTGTTCTATTTTCACTTTACTTAATCTCAAGCCATGGATTTTATGCTCATTTATTGGTATATCGTGTAATGCAAACATTGTTGAAAACAATGGATTTGTACCGCTTTCGGATGTTAACCCCAGCCCTGATACAATTTTTTCTATGGAACATCCCTCATTAGTTAGTGCTAGCGGAACATCATCCTTAATTTCATTTAATAATTCTATAAAATTTTTCTCTGATTTAGGATAAACTCTAACTGGTAAACTATTAACAAACATACCTACCATTTTTTCAAACTGTTCCGAGTATCTACCATAACTTGGTAAACCTATAGTGACATCGTTTTGTCCGGTATACTTTCCTAACAATATACTATACACTCCTAAAAGCATCATATATGGAGTAACTGCATTTTGAGAGCAAAATTTATTCACCTTATCTGTTAGTTCAACACCAATGTCAAAATTCAGTGTTTTACCCTTCAATCTAATTATTGAATCACGTGGGAAATCTGTAGTAATATTACTTATACCATTCCAGTCTTTAAATCGTTCAATCCAGTAGTTCATATTGTTTTTAACTAAACTTTGTCCTTCCTTGCCATTCTGCCAAACTGAATAATCAATAAATTCTATATCCTGCACTTCAAGTTCCTTTCCCTCATACAGTGCACAGAACTCATCATATAAAATTGACATAGATATTCCATCAACAGCAATATGGTGTGAGTCAAACATAATATACTTTATATTATTACATTCAACAATTTGCATTCTTAATAATGGTGCTTTTTCAAAGCTAAAAGCACGTAAAAATTTTGTAAATTCCTCTTCAATAGACTTGTTACTTTTTACAAAATCAACTGAAATACTTATATTCTCTTTAACTTGCTGATGTATTCCCTCATTTGTACGTATATAAACTGTACGTAAAATTTTATGACGGTTTAATAACTTTTGTGCTACCTTTTGTACCCTCGATATATCTAATGCTCCTTCAACTTTCATTACCAATGGCACATTATATCCAATTCCTGTATCATCAAATTCACAGCTCATATATATCCCTTGTTGTAATGCTGTCAATTCATAAGTATCTTGTGCATCTGCTTTTTTTATTTTTACAACTTCGTTACTACTTAACTTTTCAACAGCACAAACAAATAATTTAATAGAATCATTATTCATTAATAATGGTAATGTTACCTTTTTACCACTTCTTTGTGAAACCTTAGATGCCATAATTATACCTTTTAATGAGTTACCGCCAATCTCAAAAAATTTATCATTAGTCCCAAAATCATCATTACCCAACACTTCTTTCCATATATCCCACATTTGTTTTTCTTGTAATGTTTCTGGCTTAATGCGTTCAGATATAATGTTTTTTTCTATTTCAGGCAAATTTTCATAGTCTATCTTACCATTACTTGTTAAAGGCATTTCATTGATTTTTATAATGTTTTTAGGAACCATATATTCTGGTAGATTCTTTCTTATTCCTTCAATAATATTATCTTCGAGCATTATTGAATCACTTGTATAATAACCACATAATTCGCCATTTACTAGCTTTATTGCCGCAGTCTTTATTCCATCTATTGTTTCTAATATATTTTCTATTTCCTGAAGCTCAATTCTATACCCTCTTATTTTCACCTGATTATCTATTCTTCCCAAAAATTCTATTTCTCCATTACTTAACCATCTACCCTTATCTCCCGTTTTATACATTCTCCCCTTATTGTATGGATTTTGCACAAACTTCTCTTTAGTTAGGTCTTCTCTATTTAAATATCCTACTGCAACTCCATTCCCACCAATTACAATCTCTCCCGCTACATTTTCTGGCAATAGATTCCCATATTGGTCCATTATATATATGGATGCTCCTATTATTGGTTTCCCAATTGAACTATTCCCACAATCGTTTGCATTTCTCTTAGCCGTTGCTACTATACTACATTCTGTCGGTCCATATTCATTTATCAATTCTGTATTTTTATTTACTTCCTTTATTTTTTTTATTACCTCTATTATTAACTTATCACCAGCTGTTGTTATCATTCTTACGGTTTCAGCTTCCTCTTTTGTAATATCTTCATAAATTGCTAAACATAAAGCTGGGACTGCTATAAAGTGAGTTATTTTGGTTTCTTTTATAATTTTTCTTAAGGCTACTACATCTTTTACATTTTCCTCTGTTACTAACACCACCGTTGATCCAGATACTATTGGTGTGAAGAAGCTTGTCATAAATCCATCAAAACCATATGAGAATAACTGCATAACATTATCACTTGCATCTAACTTATATTCCTCTTTTCTCCACTTTATTGATGAACCTAAGTTATTATGTGATACTAATACGCCTTTTGGTTTTCCCGTACTTCCTGATGTATAAATAATATATGCATTTTCTCCTACTTCTCCTATTGTGTTTTCAGCAGCTTCTATACTATCAATTTCTATTACTTTAACTCCAATTTCCTTTGCTTTTTTTAAATTATTTTTATCTGCTATTACTAATTTAACGTCACTGTCTTCAAACATAAATTTCATTCTGTCACTTGGAAGTTTTGTATCTATTGGGATATACACAGCACCGGATTTCATTATCCCTATTACTCCTACAGCCATGTTTAATGATCTGTCGCACATAAATGCCACTGTTTGTCCAGCTTTTATTCCATTTTTTATAATAGAATCACTTACCCCATTTGATAGTGCATTCAACTCCTCATAGCTTATTTTACTTTCCTCAAATCTTACAGCTTCTGCTGATGGATAATTTTTCACCTGTTCACTGAATAGACCTATTACATTTTCATTATTATGTTCTATTTCCCGGTTGTAAACTTGCAGTATTTCTTCTTCTTGTTTTTTACCTATAATCGATATTCTATTTATTTCTAATTGAGGTATCTTAACTACTGTTTCAAAAACTGCCATTATACTCTTGCCTATTACCTCAATATCATATTCACTATATATGTTGCTATTATAATAAATTTCAAAATTATATTTATTGACTTTAAAAATACAGTTGCACTTTGTTTCTTCTAGATTAACACTTTTATCATACTCTTGTGATGTTATTCCTATTTCAAAGAGTTCATCAATACAACTTACTTTTAATCCTAATTTACGTGAAATACTCTTTATGTTAAAATTTTGATGCTTATCTGCCATTATATAATCATCTTCAACTTGCCTTACAAGTGTTACAAATGGTGTGTTATTTTCAAAGTCTGCAAATACAGGGACATATCTACCAGTGTTAGATTTAACTCCTATAAAAACATTAGAATTATTGTACTTATTTAATACAATTGAAACTATAGCTGAAAAAAAACTTAATATATTACCCATACCCTCAAATTTTTCATTTGGATTTAGTACATTTAAATAATTATTGGGGAATGTTTTTTTTTCTAAAGTCATACTTCCTTTGCTTTTAATATTTTTGAAAACAGACTTGTTTTCAAATTTTTTTAATGTATCAACCCACTTTTCTCTGCTCTCTACTATATTTATCATTGACATATCCCCTTTTAAATTTTTATAAAATATATTATTTCTTAAGAACTTGTTTATAAAATCCAACTACTGTTTTTGCTATATCTTTATATTTTTTGTGATGAATATAATGGTCACAATCACTATAAACAACCTTGCTTTTCAGACTAAAATAGCTCTCTAAATCACTTTGAACAGCCTCCCAATTTTCATATCCGTTATTTACAGAACTAAAACTGATTAAATCAATTTCTGTAGGTCTTATACCTGATTTAATTTTCTCTCCATTTCTATTCAACATATCAAGTTCTCTTTTCATTTCATTGCTTCCAGCATTTTCATTTGCCATTTGTATTTTTATATCCTGTACTTCTTTTGGTAATCCATCTATATCTACAAAAATTTTATTTGCTAAAGATGTATAACGCATTTTTTTCATTAAATCTGAAGTAATGCACCTATTAATTAAATTGCTGCCTAATTTTTGAATAAAACTCCTCTTAAAGTTCTTAGCATATATTGGGCTAATGCCATCAATTGTTGCTACAAACATAACCTCATTTGGATATAATTGCGAGAATCTAATACTCTCTAATGATCCCATTGAATGCCCAATAAATATATATGGAGGTGTAATCGATGCTTTTTTTAAAAGACTTCTCAATTGCTCTACAACTGTATCTATGTCTCTTATTGAATTAGTTGTTCCACTAAACCCATATCCTGGTCTTTCATAAACGCATGTACTAATACTTTTCGATAATTCATCTAGCAGTTGATAAAAGTCTGCATATGGAGAAGTAGTTCCACTTCCTGAAATAAGAATCGCAGTTCCTACACTCTTTCTATTAACTAAATATAAATGCATTTTACACCCATCAACTTCGTATATATTTCCAGGTACTGTTATTTTTTTTAACATTACAGTATCCTCCTCCTAAGTACACTATAGTTATAAATTTCTGCTACATAATTAACTTTTTAAATATGTACTAGTAAAAATTATTAATGTACTGAATTAATTTAAAATATGCCATATATTTTAATTCATTTTGGAAAGTAAAGTATTATTTATATCTTCTATGACATCGTCTTCATAATCGTTTATAAAAAAATGACCGCTGTTAAATTTTTTCAATCTAAAATTGGAAGTTACAAGTTCTTCCCATGCGTTGGCTTCATCTATACTCATACTCTCATCCTTAGTTCCTACCAATACTGTCATATCACTCTCTATTTTTTTTTCTTTTTTTATATAATTATATGTATCTCCGATTTTAAAATCTGCCCTTAAAATAGGAAGAAAAAAATCCATAACTTCATTATTTATAAAAATTTCATTTGATGTAGTTAGTCCATATTTTAATATTAATTGTTTAAATTTATCTAATGGTAGTTTATAACTATCCCTGTTTTCTATTCTTAACTGTGGCGCTTTAGATCCAGATATAAAAATATGTACTGGCCTTTTATAATTAGACTTCATTAATTTGTAATAAAGTTCATATGCAATCAAGCCTCCCATACTATGTCCTAAAATAGCATATTCCGAATATTCATCAATTTCTTGCGATACTTCTTTAAATACTTCTTCAACAATGTCATCAATGTTTGTACATAGTTGTTCATTAGCTTTTAATCCTCTTCCTGGTAATTCTACTGCATGAACCTCAATATTTTTATTTAATTGTTTTTTCCACTTTAAATATACAGTTGCTGACGCTCCTGCATATGGAATACAAAATAACTTTACCTTCATATTCTTCTCCCCCTTAATTTACATCAAAATCCATCGGTTAATTTACAATCTAATAAACTCACTGAAAAGTTCAGCAACCTTAATTATTTTTATTTCGTTTGGAAATATTTTCATAGGAGTAGCTATTGATATTGTATATTCATTATGAAACTTACATATTTTAAAATAATATATGTTATTAGGATTATCAGAATTAATCCATAAGTCCTTTTCAAGCTTGTCTTTTGATATCTCAAAACTATCTAGCGGAATAGATAAACCTCTTCCAAGCGCTTTAATAAAACTTTCCTTTAGTGTCCATATCTCATAAAATCTACTTATACTACTATTCTTATTTCCAAAATACACATATTCTTTCTCGTTTTTTGTAAAACATGCATCTACAATATCCACTTGTAAATCTAAATTTATTTCAATATCTATACCGATTTCATAATTTGAAAATACCCCTACAACCCATTCTCCTGAATGAGATATATTAAAATATATATTTTTGTTATTTATTATGTATGGCTTACCATAATTATTTTTAAAAAACTTAAGGTCTTTATTGGAAATACCTAATATACTACACATTTTTGTTCTTGTTAGCATTTCTCCAATTGAAGTTCTAAATAAATCTTCTTTATATTTAAAGCTACGTTTTAAGTCTTGTCCATAATTATCCAGTCTTTCTGTTATTTTTTCTATATTAATATCTAAAAATTCATCTTTAATATTAACCGCAAAACCCTCTATCATTAATATATATCTCCTCACTTATTAACACTCTTTCTTTTATAATGAGTGATATTATGACTGAACCTAAAAGTCTATTTCTAATCTAAATCTTATGTAACTTATGTTTTTTAGAAAATTCTCATCTGATTACACTTTTATGTTTCGACCTAATAATTCTATTAATTGCAAATTATAAACTTCTTTCTAAGAATATAACATATTATATCAAAATTTGCAAATTAAATTGAATATAATACATATTTGCCTATAATTATACATAAGCATCAGCAACCATACCTTTTTTATTCCTTATACATGAATTATGCAATCGATGTTTTGAAGTTATGGAAGATATTTAGCATATGATACTGATCCAGCTTCAATTTTTTTGATTACCTCAAAAAAATAAAGAGTGGATTTTAACCCTAAATATAGGATAAAATCCACTCTTAATAAAAGAAGTATAATAATTTTTTAATATGTAATTAGTTTGCAAATCTACACGCTTATTTTTCTTATAGCTTTCGAACTTCTGTGCCTGCACTAAGCTACTAACAGCAGAGATGCTTTTTTTTTATAAAAATCGTATGTAAACAATACAGTTATAACCAATATACCCGATAAAATCTTTATTACCACAACTTTAAAATCATCCATATTACTTGATAAAATCATTGTATTAAACATTCCATGCATGATAGCCGCTGCAAATATAGATTCTGACTTTTCACGAATATAAGTAATAATTATAGATATAACAAACATTTGTATAAAATTAATAATTGCTCCTTTAATCGGATTATTGGGATACTTATACCATATGCTAACAGGAGTATGCCACACTGCCCATATAAAGCCTATAAGTAATGATGATTTAATCATACCTATATGTTTCAACTCATTAAACAAAAAACCTCTCCACGCTAATTCTTCTATTAATGCTGAAACAGCTGAAATAGACAGACCAATTATTATATTTATTATAAATGTTTTTTTTGAAAAAATTATGTTGTTAAACTGGATAATACTAATTACATTAATAACCAATGCCATTAACATAGGTAATAATATTGAAAATAAAAACCAAGAATTAGGTCTAAAAGAAATGCCAAGACAACCTTTTAATTTCTGTTTGAAGATAAATTTTTGCACAATAATAACTGAGATAAAAGGTAGAATCATTGGTACTCCTAATAAATCGACAGCAATCGGACTTGATTTCCCTCCAATAACCTGAAGCATTAAATAAAATAAAAGTGTAATAATATATGTCAACATTACAAAGTACAATACTTTTTTAGTCCTCCTACTCATTGACAACACCTCCTTCTATGTTTGGATAGTGTAAACACTATCTTTGTTTTATATATTTAAATCCTTGCTATTCTTCACACTAATCTACACTTGCGAAGCAACTCTTATGAAGATTATAACATTATTTTACCACGGGCTTTTACTTTTAGTATCGTTTTTAATCAATCTACGTATTATATACTAAATAATCTAAGGAGCGATGTTATGCCAAATATAGAAACAAAGTATCATCCTGAAGATTGGTGTGTCGAAAAAGACGATTGTGAAGACCAGTGTGATTTTGAAGAAAAACATGATGATATAGTCGACGTTAAAGACCAGTGTGATTTCGAAAAAAAACTTGATGACAATATCGATAATAAAGATCATTGTGATTTCGAAAAAAAACTTAATGACAATATCGATGATAAAGATCATTGTGATTTCGAAAAAAAACTTAATGACAATATCGATGATAAAGATCATTGTGATTCCGAAAAAAAACAATTTCATGTCCATGAGTTTGAAGGTAGCACTACAATAGCCGAATTAGAGGAAACACCTCCTAATCATAGATTTGCTGGAGTATCCAGTCCTGCAATATCTGTTTCAGGTGGACATATTCATAAAGTTAAGTCAAGAACAGATTGTTTTGATCACTTACATTATTTCGAAGCAACTTCTGGCCTTCAGATACCTGTTGGTAATGGAAAACATGTTCATTTAGTAAAAATCACTACATCCGTAAATGATTTCCATTCCCATAAATTAATATTTGTTACACTTATAGACTCCCCAATACTCGAAGAAAAAAATAGTATAAATACTCCTTTTTAGTCACAAAATACTAGAAATGCGATACTATGTATTGAGCAATAAAAAGCTTAAATTAAAAATAAGGAGTCTTTATATATGGCAGCACTAACTTTAGATTTTGGAAGCCCTAAAACTGCTTCTGTTCAAGAAATACAGCTTACTGGTAAGATTGGTACTGATTCTCCAACCTATGCAGTAACTATAACTTTGGATGTTCTAGATAATATTACTACTCCGCTTACGCCTACTCATAGATATTTTTATGTAACAAAGGAGTATCTTGCTGGTGCAGACTTCTCGACTACACCCGACGAAGTATATATGGCAATTACCCCCAGACTAACAGCTAATGAGCTTTTATCAACACCAAAGCCAGTGACATTATTAATCTCTGGAGATGGTGGAGCTTTTGAAGGAGCTATGATTCCAATAGCATAATAATAAACACAAACAAAGCCTTGGCAGGCTTTGTTTGTGTTATAAGATAAGGAGTGTAACAAAAGTGGAAAGTATTATAATACCATCAACTAAAAGTCTTACATTAACAAATAAAATTCCTACTGGAAACATAAATAAAGATTATATAACCGTAGGAAATGATGGAGTATATACTTATTCAAGCCTTTTATTTTTTGATATCTCCACAATACCAAATAATGCTGAAATAACCAATGCAGAAATTGTATTATTTAAAACTGATAACTTTTATAAAAATAAAAAAAAATGTATTAATATATATCCGCTTTTTGATTATTTTAGCAATTACACTACCTATAAAAATCCTCCGAAAGTTAACCATCTTATTGAAGGTAGCATATATCCCATAACTTCTAAAATATCAGTTACAGCGAATCTCACTAAGATTGTTTCGCTATGGTTCAAGAATTCAAATTCAAACAAGGGTATAATTCTTTGTAAAAAAAATAATGATTTTATCACTAACTTTGGTTCGGCCATGTGTAATGATAACAATTTAATTCCATTTATAAAAGTAATTTATTGTATAAAAAATACTATCGTAATACAAGAAAGACATACTAGTTGTAAAGATGAATGTAATCATAATATCGAAAATCATACTTCAATGAAGGTAATATATTATCCTTGTCCCTGCAATTGCAATTCTAATCCAAATCCTGGAATACCAACAACAAGACAGGTTAAAGTTACCGGAATAGTTGCACCAATGGCAATATATGAAGCAATTGTAAAACTGGCGGTAACTAGAAACGGTACTGGTCATGCTGATAATTATTATATTACTGATGAATACGATAATTCTTCAAGCAATACTCCACTTGCAATAGACAAAATTTATAATATTCCTGTTCTTCCAAAAGCAAATCCAGGAGATACTGAAAATGTAGATTTTTATGGAGCTTATAAAGGAAATTCAGAACTATTTCTGTGAACTACCACCACTTATAGAAGTGGTAGTAGCTCACAAATAATCCATTTCTAGATGATGTCAGCTATTAAACTAACAATTACATATTAACAATATATATGTAAATCGTGTACAGTAATACCTATTTACAACCTTTATTGTCCTTTATTGTCCTTTATTGTCCTTTATTCGTTCCTTTCCCTTTTCAGTAACTGCAGTTTTTCTTTTCATTGTCTTTATATTATTAACATGACGGAAACGCATTGCTGACCAATCATCATCAATAGATACTTGAGATACTGGTTCAAATTCATATGGACTAAATATATCCCATGATTTTGTTCTATTAATATCTGATTTATACTTTTTAGAAGCTCCCTTTGGATAGCATAAGTTATGTTTTGTGTCGTGACTTAATTGTAACAGGAGATTGCATAGATGTTTTTCTTTTTTTTGTTATTTTGAAATTAATGTAATAATTTTTGTTCATTCATAGTATGATAAATATATATAGTTTATATGTACATTTAAGTGAATTCCTTACAACACAGTTGTAGCAGTAACCCACATTGCTTAGATGTATAGAAATAATGGATGGCTAAGTATGTGTTAGTAGATGTGTAATTGATCCAACCTTTTGTGCATAGAGCTATGACAAAAGTACAAAAGAATTTAAATGCATAACTAGAAAGTATAAATTTTAGACAACTAGTAGATGAAGAAGATTAGGTATGCAATAAAAATTAGTTATGCATACCTAATCTTACTAATAAAACTATACCGAAAAGATATACTATGGGCCGTGTACGCGAAAATAGATATTTCGTACGCTAATAAAAATATACCCCCATAAATTTAACGACATTTCAGCTCCGTAGGAGATGATTTAACCGAGACATTATAAGTTTATATATCAAGCTATTAGTGAAAGGGGATAATTTCATGAACAAAGTTATGGATTTAGATGAAGTAATGGAAAAGGTTCACGATGGAGCGACAATTATGTTTGGTGGCTTTCTAGGGGTGGGTGCACCGCTTAAAGCAATTGACAAATTAGTAGAAAAAGGTGTTAAAGAGTTAACTATAATATCAGTAGTTAACTCTTATCCCGGTCAGGATTTTGACATTGCACGATTGTACAAAAACAAGCAAGTTAAAAAATTAATAACTGCCCATTCTAGCACTTGCCAGCTTGCGTTGGAGCAATTTAAAAACGGAGATATTGAAATTGAATACTTTCCAATGGGTAGTCTTGTTGAAAAAATTAGAGCAGCTGGTTCTGGGTTAGGTGGTGTTCTTACCCCTACCGGTGTAGGTACATTAGTTGAATACGGTAAACAAAAACTTATAATAGAGGATAAAATGTATTTAATTGAATTGCCGCTGAAGGCTGATTTTGCATTTATTAAAGGCTATAAAGGCGATAGATTAGGAAATATACAATATCGCGGCTTAGCCATTAATACCAATCCAATTATGGCAATGGGTGCAGACTATACAGTAGCCGAAGTGAATGAAATAGTTGATGTTGGTGGTATTGAACCTGAATGCGTAGGTACACCAAGTGTATTTGTACAAGCCGTTGTACAAGGCCATTCATTTGATGAACATAAACAAGTATATACTAATTTGTGGGTTCGTTCTAATCAATTAAAATAATTGTTTTTTATAAATCAAAGGAGGTAATTAAGTATGGAAGCAAGAGAAATAATTGCTCGGAGGGCAGCTAAGGAACTAAGTAATGATCAAGTAGTGAACTTAGGGTTTGGAATGCCTACAGCAGTTGCCAATTATTTAGCTGAGGGTGTGGAAGTAATATTGCAATCCGAAAACGGTTGCTTAATGTTTGGCCCTACTCCAAAACTAGGCAAGGAAGATCCGGATATTGCAAACTCTGGTGGTCAACCTATTAGCTTACTAGCCGGAGCTGCGGTTTTTGATTTGGCTACATCATTTTGCATTATTCGTGGAGGGCATGTTGACGCCACAGTACTGGGCGCACTTGAAGTAGATCAAGAGGGTAGCATTGCAAACTGGGCTATGCCACTTGCTCCAGGAAAATTTGCACCAGGCATGGGGGGGGCTATGGATTTAGTAAATGGTGCTCGCAAAGTTGTTGCTACATTGAAACATTCTAGTAAGAGTGGATCTAAGATACTAAAAAAATGCCTTCTTCCAATTACAGGTAAAGGTGTAGTCGATGTTATCGTTACTGAAAAAGCAGTATTTGAGGTAACGCCTACTGGACTGGTACTTACTGAAATATTTGAAGGCCTAAATGTTGAGGACATTCGTAGTATTACAGAAGCTGATTTTACAGTTTCTGATAAGGTAGCTGTATATCAGTTGTAGATGTTTGTTTTCAAAATTGTTTATATACTAGAATTAAATCATCTTCTGCGAAACTGCTCATCTTCTAAAACAAAACTCCCACTTTTATAAGAGGCCGCTGAAAAAAGCACTCTTTATTTAGTAGAGTTTTCAAGCTTGAATAGAAAAAGCATGAGATGTCCATATTTTGGATATATCATGCTTTTTATTTTATAATTAAGTTTTAAAAGCCCTATTTCCTGCTTTTCAACTTAATTATTCTCTTTAGATTCACAGTGAAGATTGATAATGCACCTTGCATTTGCATGCTAATTAAGCCTGACGATATTGCTACATCATAGCTATGTTGGTGCTTAAGTTCACTGTTTTTAGCCTCTATCATATAACGTTCCCTAGCTCGTTTTTTAAAATATTCACTTTTTTCGAACTCTATTTGATCTTTGTGAGTATTTGACTTTATTGAAACTGAATAAGTTTTAGATTTAGCGCCTTCTTTATAACACCCATCTTTATGAACACAATTTTTACACTTTTCTACATTAAAATAGTAGGTTAGCACTTGATTTTTACCAACATTCTTCTTTCCCTGTTTTGCTTTTTTAATAGCCATATGACCTGCCGGACATACAAATAAACCAGCATCTTTATTAAACTCAAATTCATCTTCTTTTTTTCGCATTCCTTGTGAAATTACAGGATTTAGTCTTGAAATTAATGCAATTTTATTTTCTTTTGTATATTCTAGGTTTTTCTTTTCAGAATAAGCTGTATCTCCAATTACTTCATTTACATCTATACCAGCCTCACGGCTTTTTTCTATTAAGGTTATGAGCTCCTTTCCATCACTTTTTTCGCCAGTTGTAATAACAGCTGCTGTAATTAAACGTTCTTCACTCATAGCAAGGTGTGATTTATATCCAAAAAAAGAACTATCCTCAGTTTTATGCCCCACTTTTGCATCCTCATCTTTTGATATTTTTAGATTTTCTAAGTCATCATTAATAGCTTCCATTAAGTAGTTTAATTTAGTTTTCACAGCTGGATTTGCTGCAGTTTCTGGCTTCTCGTTTATGGTATCAATTAATAATTTGCAGTACTCAAGAATATCTTCAAGTACTCCAGTTGTAACTTTATTAGGTAACTCTTCTTTAATACCAGGATGTACTCCGTACAATGTTTTTCTTAAGTTTTTTGCACGTTTCAATAATTCCTCGCTTGCTGACTTTTGGTTATAACGTGACTTGGTATGCGTAGCATCAACTATTATTGCTTTACTTTTTAAAACTCCCTCTTTTATAGCAAGTTCTACAGTCTTGTTTATTAATAAATCCAATAAATTCATGTCTTTAAGGCGAAGCTTTCTAAATTTAGTTAGTGTACTTGAGTTTATTAAATTTGTTTCTTCTGGGGCTAAATTTAGAAAATATTTAAAGGACATGTCATAAAGAGTTCTTTCAACAACATCTTCATCAGACAATTCATATATTACTTTCAAAAGTAAATATTTAAATAGCATTATGGGGTTAATAGCACCTCTACCCATAGATGAACTATAGTTAATCATCAATTCGTCATAAACAAATGAAAAGTCAACAAGGTCATTAATTTGCTTTAAAATGTTATCTTTCGGAATAATTAACGAATATAAGCTATGGTATGTATTTATTTTTATTTCCAATTGTCCTTTTAGCATAATAGTTTAGCCCCTTTTATTTTATTCTACTATACTAATTCGACATATCTTTTAAAATTCCTTTTTGTTTTTTAGTCTTTTATATAAAAAAATCGCCATCTTTAATTAGATGACGATTTTTCATATAGTTTTTCAGTGGCCTCTTTTATAAGTAGGAGTTTTGTTTTATTAAAAAATACTTGGGTATTTTCATATTTAAATTTAATTGTGATTTATATTTTTCTCATGAATTTTATCTTAATGGCTTAAACCCTTTTAATCGTAAAGCATTTGTTAATACTGAAACTGAACTTAAGCTCATTGCAAGTGCTGCAATAATAGGATTTAGAAGCGGACCTCCAAATAAATGCAGTGCTCCCATCGCAACTGGGATTCCTAATGCATTATAACCAAAAGCCCAGAATAAATTTTCCTTTATATTTGTTATAGTTTTCTTACTTAACTGTAGCGCTGTAGGTACATCCATTAAATCACTTCTCATAAGTACTATATCTGCGGATTCCATTGCAACGTCTGTTCCAGAACCTATAGCTATACCAATATCAGCCTGTGCAAGTGCAGGAGCATCGTTTATTCCATCTCCAACCATAGCAACCTTTTTACCTTCTGATTGAAGTTTTTTAACTTCATTTGCTTTATCCTCTGGCAGAACTTCTGCGTATATTCTATCAATACCAACTTGCTTTCCAATAGCTGCTGCAGTCCTTTTATTATCACCAGTTATCATGGCAACTTCTATTCCCATACTATGGAGTCTCTCTATAGCTTTTTTACTATTTTCTTTAACAGTGTCAGCAACTGCAATTATTCCACTTAACTTATTTTCTATGGCAATATACATTGGAGTCTTACCTTCTTCAGCTAGTTTGTTTGAAACATCTTCTAATTTTTCTAAAGAAATTTCACTTTCTATCATAAGTTTTCTATTTCCTAATATTATTTTATTACCATCTATACTAACTTCTATTCCATAACCAGGTATAGCTTTAAAGCTTTCTACTTTTTTAAATTCTAATAATTTTTCTTCTGCGTCTTTAACTATAGCCTCACCTAGTGGGTGTTCAGATCCTTTTTCAGCAGAGGCTGCTATTTGAAGTAAGAATTCCGCGGAAGCACCCTCCACTGTAACTATATCAGTTACCTTTGGTTTTCCTTGCGTAAGTGTTCCAGTCTTATCAAATACTATAGTTTGAATTTTATGTGCAGTTTCGAGCGCTGTACCACTTTTTATAAGCACTCCATACTCTGCGCCTTTTCCTGTTCCAACCATTATTGCTGTAGGTGTTGCAAGGCCCAGAGCACAAGGGCACGCTATTACAAGCACCGAAATGAATATTGTTAGAGAAAACACTGCCGTTTCTCCAGATAAAAACCAAGCTAATGACGAAACTAGAGCAAGTCCTATAACCACAGGTACAAAGTAACCTGATATAACATCTGCCATTTCAGCTATTGGAGCTTTTGAGCCTTGAGCAATTTCAACTAAGGTTATTATTTGTGATAGTGCCGTATCTTTACCAACTTTAGTTGCTTTATATTTAATAGATCCATTTTTATTTATACTTGCACCAATTATATTATGTCCAATACTTTTTTCAACTGGTATACTCTCACCTGTAAGCATTGACTCATCTACTGATGTAGTTCCGTCTATTACCTCGCCATCCACAGGCATTTTCTCGCCAGGCCTCACTACTACTATATCTCCAACTTCTACTTCATCAATTGGAATCACTATTTCTTTATTACTGCGAATTATCATTGCAGTTTTTGGAGCAAGCCCCATAAGCTTTTTAATTGCCTCGGAGGTTTTCCCCTTAGTTACTGATTCTAAATACTTCCCAAGAGTTATAAGTGTCAAAATTACTCCTGCTGACTCAAAATACATTTCATAATCCATATTTCCCATAATCGTTATTTCAAATACAGCAAATAAACTATATAAAAATGCCGCAGAGGTTCCAATAGATATAAGTGAATCCATATTTGGACTTAATCTAAATAATGATTTGAAGCCAACTATAAAATATTTTTTACCTGTATACATTATTGGTAGAACAAGTATCAATTGTAAAATAGCATAAGTCTCCATATGCATCATCGGGTTAATAGCTTCAGGTAATGTAATAATCATAGGTAGCATTGCAATTAGTAACAATGGAACTCCAAATATTGCAGACATTAAAAATCTATTCCATAAAGACTTTATCTCTTTTTCTTTTTTTTCTTTATCAGCGTCTACATTACTTTCATCCTCTAGAGCCTTATATCCTGATTTTTCGATTGCCTTCTTTATATCTACTGTCCTTACTAATGATGGTTCAAAAGAAACAGTTAATTTTTCTGTGGCAAAGTTTACATTTGATTCCACAACTCCATTAAGCTTTCTAGTTATTCTTTCTATATTCTTAGCGCAGGCCGAACAAGTCATTCCTTCAATCTTAAAGGTTTTATTAGTTGTTTGCACTACTATTTTGTACCCAGCTTTTTCAACTGCTCTTTGAATATCTAATAATTTAATTTTTGACTCTTCATAATTTATATTTAATTTTTCTGTAGCAAAGTTTGCACTTGCATCATAAACCCCTGGTAATTTTTTTGAAACCCTTTCTATAGTCTTAGCACATGCTGAACAGGTCATTCCTTCAATTTTCAATGATTTTGTTTCCAATTTATATTGCCTCCTATAACTTTATTATTTATCCATAATCTTTGAGAGTAAATCAATTATCTCTTCAATCTTCTCATCCCCATTATCACTAAGTACAGCATCCTTAACACAATGACTTAAATGCTGTTTTAATATTAATAAATTAGCTTTCTTTAAAAGAGATTGAGCTGCAATTATTTGGTTAGATATATCTACACAATATCTTCCGCCTTCTAACATCTTTATAATCCCTTCAATTTGTCCTTTTGAAGTTTTCAACGATTGTAATGCCCTTACTTTTTCTTGATTCATTTAAACATCTCCTTACCCCTCCCATAGGGGGTGCTATCTAGTTGTATTGTACACCATAAATTATATAATATAAACATAATTTATAACTAATTGATCATTAATATCATAATTTTGTTGGCATTTTTAATATTTAAACAGCTCCTTTTCATTTCTATAACCACATAATACCTAATTATTATGTAGATTTTATGAAGAACCCTATTTTAAAAATCTATTTTACATAAGCACATAAAATCTCCACATCTTTTTAGTATAATGTTTATAGTTATGATTTTTTTCATAGAAAGGAATTTTTATTATTTCGTATTTTACGTTGAAGCTCAATAACCTATTTGATTTATTAACTCATTTTTTTAATACTAAATTGGAGGTGTTTTACTTTTGAATGACATATCAATATTACTAGCTTTCTCTGCAGGTCTTCTATCATTTTTATCTCCTTGCGTCCTTCCACTAGTTCCTGCATATATAAGCTATTTAACTGGTTCTTCCATAGAAGAATTAAAGGATGGCAAAGCTAAACTTTCTGTTTTATATAAATCCTTTGGATTTGTATTAGGCTTTTCTATTATTTTTATTTTAATGGGAGTTTCTATAACATCCCTTGGTAAATTACTAATTACCCATAAAAATTTCTTTAGAAAAGTAGGAGGAACTCTTATTGTTGTTTTTGGTCTTCATACTATTGGATTATTTAAAATAAAATTGTTTTATCGTGAGAAAAGATTTTTATATTTCGATAAAATCAAGGGTCCTTTTAGCTCAGTGATAATGGGAATGGCTTTTGCCACAGGTTGGACACCTTGCATTGGTCCTATATTATCCTCAATACTCATCTATGCTACAAGTATGAACTCTATAGGTAAAGGGGTTTTACTTTTGATAATGTATTCCCTAGGACTTGCTGTTCCATTTATTTTAACTGCCATGGCCATAGGTAGCTTTATTAAACAATTTAGAAAGTTTTCAATATATCTTCCTATAATCTCTATAATAAGTGGCGTTTTAATGATAATAATGGGGGTTATGATTTTCACGAATAAATTAGCCATATTAAGTCAATACATGAATTTTATTAATTTCTAGTTGAAGGAGAGAATTAATATGAAAAAATTACTAATACTAATTATAGCTGCTATCATTGTAGGTGTCTCTGTCCATACTTTAAACACCTATAATGCATCAAGTTCTAACTCTAACTTATCTGTGGAAAATACAGACAAAAGTAGTCCCACTCAAAATAATGCTCCTACTAAGCCCATTGGAATAAATCCTAAGGTTGTTAAAACCAAGGCCACGGATTTCAAATTAAAGGATCTAGAGGGTAAGGAATTATCTTTAAGTGACTTAAAAGGTAAAAAGGTTTTTCTTAATTTTTGGGCAACTTGGTGTCCACCTTGCAGATCAGAAATGCCTGAAATCGAAAAATTATATCAAGAAACAAAAGATAGCGACTTGGTTATAGTAGCTATAGAAATTGGTGAACCTTTAGATACTGTTAAATCCTTTATTGATAGTAATAATTATAATTTTAAAGTTCTTTCAGACCCTGATCAGATTGTTGCCGCTCAATATAATATAGCATCAATTCCTACTTCATATTTCATTGATGTAGACGGGAATATCATTTCTAAACACTCTGGTGCTATGAATATTGATCAGATGAAAGAATATATTAAAACTCTAGATAAATAATCTAACTCAACATTAAATCCAGATAAGTAACTTATCTGGATTTAATTATTTTTTAAAACCTATCAGCTATATTTCTTTATTTTTAAAGCACTAATATCTTTATAAAATCTACACATCTTTTTTATATAATTTAAATAATAAGTTTATATTCATTGAATACAACATTAAATATTATATTAAGAACTTTTAGGAGGTAATAATGTGAGCATTAAAAAGGAAAAAATAAAAGTCTTCGATATGACGTGTACATCATGTGAATCAAAAGTAGAAAGAGCCGTTACAAAATTATATGGTGTGAAAAAAGCTCTAGCAAGCTTTAGTAGTCAATCTGTAACAATAGAATACGATACAGACCTGTGTAATTCTGAAGAAATTAGAACTGCCATAAAAGCAGCTGGTTATAGCATAGAAGGTTCAAATAACCACAAAATAGTAGGTATATTTATAATTGTAGCGACAATTATATTAATCGGAAATTCATCAGGTGGAATTGACATGACCTCTAGACTCAATGGCGCTACATATTTTGTTCTATTCATTGTTGGAGTCCTTACTTCAATACATTGCGTAGGAATGTGTGGTGGAATAATGCTATCCCAAAGTATAAATAAAGATAGCAAAAGTAAATTCGATTCCATCAAACCTGCACTTCTATATAATGCAGGTAGAGTTCTAGCATATACAGTAATTGGCGGGATAGTAGGTGCTCTAGGTTCCGTGCTTTCACTCTCTCTATCCGCAAAGGCTGGGCTCCAAATATTTGCCGGTGTCTTTATGATAATAATGGGACTTAATATGAGTGGATATAGCCTATTTAGAAGGTTTAACATAAAGCTTCCGAGGCCTGCTTGCTCAGTTAAGAAGAAACCAAAAACTCCTTTTTTAGTTGGTGTTTTAAATGGACTTATGCCCTGTGGGCCCCTTCAGACAATGCAACTATATGCTTTAGGAACTGGAAGTGCTTTTAATGGAGCCTTATCTATGCTAATATTTTCTCTCGGTACAGTACCTTTAATGTTAACATTTGGCGCATTATCAGGTCTCATTACTAAAGGATATACAAAAACCCTTTTAAAATTTAGTGGAATACTAGTTGTAGTTTTAGGTATTCTAATGGGAAGTAGAGGACTAGCTTTAGCTGGTGTAAATGTGCCTTCTACATCTTCATTAGCTTCTAGTTTATCTGGTAATAAAACATTGGCATCAGCTGCACCAGCTGCTAAGCCAACTATAGAGAATGGAGTGCAGATAGTTAAGATGACCGCAGATGGCGCAGGTTATACACCAAATGGTTTATATATACAGAAAAACATGCCTGTAAAATGGATAATTGATGGTAAATCATTAAACTCCTGTAACGGACAAATAATTATTCCATCCTTAAACATTCAGAAAACTTTGAAGCCCGGTGAGAATGTTATTGAATTTACACCAAATGATAAAGATATAAACTTCAGTTGCGGAATGGGCATGATTAGGGGTATATTTAAGGTAGTTGATAATGTGGAAGCTGTGGACACTTCAAAACCTGATCCTTCTGTGCCAGCTCCATCTAGTGGAATGCCTGGTTGTAATATGGGTAGCACAACTGACGCACCTGCTACCCCTGAAAAACCAAGTATTTATGGTACGGATTTGAGTAAAGTTGAAACCAGTAGATTGATCCAAAAAGCTGTGATTTCAGGAAGCAACCAGGCTCTTTCAATTAAAGGTACAGGATATGAATTTGAACCCTTGATTGTAGTTGCGGCTAAAAATGTTAATACAATTTTAAGCTTTGATTTAAATGGATTTGACAATCCGGATGGAACCTTTGAAATTGCTGCACCAGACACTGGTAACAACATAACTACTTTTAAAGGTAAAAAAGGAACTGTTAAAGTAACTACCACCTTTAGTGGAAGCGGTATCTATTTGATTATAAAAGATGGCAGTATTGTAGGTGGCGTGGTTATTGTAGATGATTTAAAAAATGCGAATTTAGAAAAGATTAGAAAAGATTATATAGGTGGTTAATTTTTATGATATACACTAACTAATTCATCATTACTATAACTAAAACTTTTTCCTTTAAGTTAACAACGTAAAGGAAAAAGTTTTTATGTATCCATAGGTAATTTCACTATAAATTGACTGCCTTGGTTTATTGTACTTTCTACGCTTATAGTATCCTCATGAGCTTCAATAATTTAGTTCAATGAAACATATTCTAATGATGTTACCCTGCTGCGAGCTAAATAAAAACCAAGATTAAGACATTCAATCATCTTTTTCCACCCTATTGAATGTCTCTAAATTATTGATTGATTACATCCCAGTGCTTTGACTTAAACAACCACACCGTGCAGTGATGGTAGTTTCATAATCCTAAATATCAGTACCATTTGTAAAAGGTAGAAAGCTGTGAATTAGTATATTTTATTAACTGTATATCCAGCATTGTTTAATTCATTTATAATGGTATTCACATGATCGTGACCATTTGCTTCTACAGTAATTTCAAGCTGAACTTGCATAAAACGATCATTAGTTTTAAATTGATTATGATCAAGCTTCACTACATTGGCATTTGCGTTTGCCAAGATTGATGAGACTTTGACAAGCTCTCCTGGTATATCTGACAGTTCTATACTAAAGCAGAATAGTCTTCCCCTTGAAACCAAACCTCTATTTATCATAGAGGAAATTGTAACAACGTCAATATTTCCGCCGCTTAAAACGCAGGCCACCTTTTTACCTTTTTCTTGTATTTTCTTGAGTCCTGCAAATGACAATGCACCAGAAGCTTCTGCAATAAGCTTGTGTTTTTCTAAAAGAATAAGAAATGACTCCATTATATCAAAATCTGAAACTGTTACAATTTCATCTACATAATTTTTTATGATTTCAAAGGTTAGATTCCCAGGTTTTTTTACAGCCACACCATCAGCTATAGTACGAACTGTTTCAAGGTTTACAATTTTTTTATTGTCCATAGATTCCTTCATTGCCTTTGCACCTTCGGGCTCAACACCTATTATTTTAATTTTAGGATTTAAGGCTTTTGCTGCAAGGGCAATTCCGGCGATTAATCCCCCACCACCAACAGGTACAAGGATACAATCTATATCTTTAATTTCCTCAAAAATTTCGCAAGCTATAGTACCTTGACCATACATTACATCCAAATCATCAAAGGGATGTACAAAAACATAATTATGTTCTTGTTCTAATCTTTTAGCTTCTGTATAAGCTTCATCGTAACAGTCTCCTATTAGAATCACATTTGCACCATAGCTTTTCGTGGCCTCAACTTTGATAAGAGGCGTTGTTTTAGGCATTACAATGGTAGCCGCAATCCCTAATTTTTCAGCTGAATATGCAACCCCTTGGGCGTGATTTCCAGCGGAAGATGCAATCACACCTCTTTTCCTTTGCGAAGGGGTTAAGGTACAAAGCTTATTATAAGCCCCACGAATTTTAAAGGCACCAGTAATCTGCAAATTCTCAGGTTTAATATAAATGGAATTTCCACATTCATTACTGAAAACATCACTGTATATAAGAGCTGTTTTTATAGACACATCTTTTAGGTTTGCCTGTGCCCCTTGAATTTTTGAAAGATGATATTCTAATGTCTGATTTGATAACGATTTTAATTCTGATTTTTGCATATTTAAAACCTCCTATTTTTTAAATTGTGTTATTGTTTTACAAAAAAAATCGCCCTTGGAAATAAATCCAAGGACGAGTATTAATCGCGGTACCACCTTAATTGTGTCTTTTAAAAGACACCTCTCTTTTCGGTTCGTTAAAACCTATGCCTTTTATCGGGGCTCACCGGCTTATCTTACTTTATTCGGACAAGCAGCTCAGGAGTGATTTGTATCTTTTACCTAGTATCGACTTTCAGCAAACATCGACTCTCTGTAACTAAAGTTTATAAAATAACATTCTCCGTCTTCGCATTAACAATATACTTATTTTAAGGAGAATTTTAACATTAAATATTCACAATGTCAATTAAAAAAATAAAAATTTCAATTTTTTTATTTTCTATTATGCCATCATCCTAACACTACTTCCGCTTTAGTCTGAAGTACTATAATGAAGTTATTTTTCTATAATTGAAGGATAAAATTAAATTAATATAGAATTACAATAATGGTATATTTTATAGAGATTTATGAATATTAACAAAATAGCTCAAGTATTTGCGTAATTTTTAATAGGTAGAGGTGCTTTTATGGAAAATTGGATTATATTAAATAAATTAATTTTACTAATTTATGTGAGTAGTCTGTTAGTAAAGGGCAATTTCGATTATCCTTGCAGCAACTATATAGTTATTATATCATTACTTTTTTATGTGATTATTAATGTAAGTAAATCATTGATTTCAAATAATAAATGCAAACTCATATTTTTAAGCATATCAATTCTTGAGCTTTTGATTTGCATTTTTTTTGTCACCCCTATATTTTTTATATTGTTACCATTAAACTTTTTCGAAATATTTATTGGTAAAATAAAACTCATTTTTATTTTGTTTGTTTTACTAATATCTATTTTTATTATTAATAAACATTTTATAGTATGCGAATACTCATTCGCTTCCTTGTTTAGCCTCGTAGCATACTATTTCATTTTAATCATTGAAAATAAACTGAAAAAACTTACTATTAAAAATGATGAGCTTAAAGAGAAAAACTATAGATTATTGATGAGTTTAAATAATCAAATGGAATACAAAAATCAAATAATATATACTTCACAGTTGCAAGAGAGAAATAATATTGCTCAGGAAATACATGATAAATTAGGCCATAGTATCTCAGGAAGTTTAATGCAACTAGAGGCTGCGAAACTTATTATGGACAAGGATAGTAATCAAAGCAAAGCTATTATTCAAACTACAATAAATGTACTTAGAGATGGAATGGAAAGTATAAGATATACATTGAAGAACATTAAACCTGAAGCAGAACAGTTAGGTATGAACAAAATAAAGCTACTTGTAGATGAGTTTAACAATAAAACTAAAATCAATGCAAATTTATATTACAGCAATAATTTGGAGAGGATTTCTTATATTGAATGGAAAGTTATATGCGATAACATAAAAGAAACTTTCACCAATATAATTAAATATTCTAAAGCCAAGAATGTCAAAGTAAATGTGGAAGTGCTTAACACTTTACTTAAAGTAGAAATAAAGGACGATGGCATAGGCTGTATTAAAATAACAAAAAATCTTGGATTATCTGGAATAGAAGAAAGAACTATGAATTTAAATGGAAAAGTTATTTTTGATGGTTCTAGTGGTTTTTCAGTAATTATTTTACTTCCTATTTAGGAATTAATTGAAACTTAGTAAAGGGGTGGGGTTAAATTGCCGATTAAGATTTTGATTGCTGACGATGATTCACTTATTCGAGAAGGTCTAAAAATAATAATTGGCTTAGACGAAGAATTTATTGTGATGGCTTGCGTTGAAAATGGATTCGATGCAATAGAATATTGTTTAAACAACTCAGTAGATGTTGCACTTTTGGATATAAGAATGCCAGTATTAAATGGCGTGGAGGCCATAAAGGAAATTGCTATAAAGACTTCAACAAAATGCCTCATTCTGACTACCTTTGATGAGGACGAATATATAAATGCGGCGATTCGTTATGGAGCAAAGGGGTATATTCTTAAAAATAATACTCCAGATAAGATTAAAGCTGCAATAAAGGTAGTATACAGTGGGAATATGGTTATGCAGGAAGGTATAATTGATAAAGTGTTAAAAGGAATAGATAGTGATAATAATAGTAAATTAAATAGGGATTTGTTTACTGGGAGAGAGATAGAGATAATGCAGGCAATAGCTGATGGATTATCAAATAGAAAGATTTCGGCAAGATTGTTTATATCAGAGGGTACTGTGAAAAACTACATTACTTCAATTTTAAGTAAAACAGGCCTCGAACATAGAACACAGATTGCTATTTATTATTTAAAAGGTGGTAATAAATAGAATGTGACCTTTGTCATGTTGTAAAAGTGACTTTCTGCACTCACAGTAGAAGTCTTTTTTTTATATAATAAAAGCATAGAAATTACTAAAAACAAAAAAGTTTTAGGGGGTATTATTTTGGATATTGTTAAAATAAAAGGATTAACTAAAAAATTTGGAGACTTTACTGCAGTTGATAATATAGATTTTTCCATTAAAGAGGGAGAAATTTATGGCTTACTTGGGCCTAATGGAGCAGGTAAGAGTACCATTATAAATATGATTTGTGGGTTAATTACAACGACAAAAGGTTCTATTGAAATACTTGGAAAAGATAATCAGAAAAATTCGAATAATGCAAAGAGAAACATTGGTGTAGTTCCTCAAGACATAGCAGTATACGAAGATTTAACTTGCCTCGAAAACGTAAAGTTTTTTGCAAGTCTCTATGGTCTTAAAGGGGAAGAATTAAAAAAGAAAGCCCAAGAAGCTCTAGAATTTGTTGGTCTTAGTGATAAAGCTAAGAGTATGCCAGCTAGTTTCTCTGGAGGAATGAAAAGAAGATTAAATATAGCATGCGCAATTACCCATACCCCTAAGCTTTTAATAATGGATGAGCCTACAGTAGGTATCGATCCACAATCAAGAAATCATATACTTGACTCTGTGAAGAAATTAAATGAAAGAGGATGTACCATTATTTATACAACTCATTACATGGAAGAAGTAGAAGCAATCTCAACGATGATAAGTATTATTGATCATGGGAAGGTTATTGTAACAGGTACCAAGGAAGAACTCAAAGCTATTGTTACAGATAAAAATACTGTTGAGGTTACGGTTATCGATGGTACGGTAATTAATGAAGAACAATTAAAGGAACTAAAGGGAGTTACGAATGTCCTCATTAATGAAAACAAAGTTAAAATTGACAGTTTAAAGGAAATTAACAATTTAGATAAGATAATTTTATATTTCACGGATAATGGAATTCCAATTAAAAATATTGAGAACAAAGTACCAGATCTTGAAACTGTATTTTTAACACTTACCGGTAGAAAATTAAGGGATTAGAGGTGAAAAAATGAACATTATTTCTATAATTATAAAGGAAGTAAAACATACTTTCCGAGATAGAAAATCAATGGCAATGATGATATTATTTCCAATAGCGCTAATAGTTGTGATTAGTGCAGCATTTAAATCAGAGTTTACTAACACTATTGATATTGGTACACCTAAAGTTTTATATAGCATTGAAGCTACAGGTGTTGTTTCGGATAATTTTAAAACTAGTTTTATTGAAAAAGGTAAAGATTTTAAAATAGAATTTACAAAAACTAAGGATATGGATTCTGCTAAGAAAAAATTAATTTCTAAAGAGTACGATGCAATCATAGAAATGAAAAGTAATAATAAGATAGAATTTTACAAGAGCAATGTAGAAAGCCTTAAGGCTGGTGTGGTTGAAACTATTCTATCTACCTATGTACAAGAATTTAATGTAATTGTAGATATTAGCAAAGTAAATCCACATATAATAAATAGTTTGCTAAGTGATAGCAATGACAACTATTCTACAATTAATTCTCTTAATAAAGCAATCCAGCCCTCCTCTTTAGATTATTATACAATTGCAGAAATAGCTCTAATAATTATGTATTCAGGAATGACAGGTCTCTTTGGAATTGCAAGTGAGAAAAATTTAAAAACTAGAGATAGGATTTTGATAAGTCCTGTTAAAAAATATGAGTTTCTTATTGGAAAAACAATAGGTGGAGTTATAGGTACAATTATTCAGATTGCTATTGTTATTTTGTTTAGTAAATATGTGCTTCATGCAAATTGGGGGAATGATATTTTTACTGTATTACTAATATTTACATCTCAAATAATCATGGCAATAAGCATAGGTGTTGGGCTTGGATTTATTTTCAAAAATGAAAATGTGGCAAATGGAGTTTTAAATTTTATAATACCTGTAATGGTATTCCTTGGAGGAAGTTATATGCCTGTAGATGGTTTTGGAAGCAAAACTTTTCAATCAATAACCTATTACCCCTTGAGAAAGACATTGAATAGTACCTCCATGATTGGTTACAAAATTAAGACTATTTTAATTGATTCAGACCCACACCAGAAAACGGAAAATAATGAAGGTGTTTTAAGTTGATCAAGATCTCCATTTTTTTCTACTTACTGATATAAATTAAATCGCTTTGTTATAATATTGGACTTTAACTTATAGGGGTGGGAGACTTCCCCTCTGAAATGCCGTTAAACAAGTAAACTATTATTCCACTGCATATGAGCCCTAAAAGTACGCCCCCTAAAACATCTGTAGGATAATGAACATATAAATATAATCTTGAAAAAGCTATTAAAGCAGCTAAACTAAAAATCTCAAGTGCATAATTTTTAAAATGTTTTGCTAATACACCTGCAACCGCAAATGAAGACGTAGTGTGCCCTGAAGGAAATGAATAGGATAAAGGCTTTACAATTAAAAGGTCAACTGCTGGTATATCTGCTGATGGTCTTATACGTTGAACTACGTTTTTTAATATTACTTCTCCTAAAATTGCGCTTAGCAATAACGCTAATAAAGCCATGAAACCTATTTTCCTATATTTTTTGTTAACCATCAATGCAATTGCCATTATAATCCATATAGCTCCATTATCACCTAATGATGTAATAGCGACCATTACTTTATCCATAATAGTTCCATGCATATTGCCTTTTATATACAATAATATGGAACTATCAAATTTCTGCATTAAAGATATTATTTTCATCATTTTCAGCATTTCTCCTTGTTTCTCTATTTTCTTTTATGAACGCTATAACTCCAGGCAATAAAAAAATTATTATTATCGCCATTAGTACATAAGAAAAATGATTTTTTATAAAAGGCATTATTCCATTTATAATATTCATTAAAACACTCATATTTTTCCCCTCTCATTATATAACTGTGCACTCTCGGAAACTCTTAAGGTACTGCTAACTCTTGATTCATTTTGCTCAAAAATCAACTTCACCTCAAAAATTCGTGGTGCCTCATATTGTACGAATAACCTAGAAAATTTAAGCTATTCGTATTACTTTTAATCTTTTTTACTTAAACATTGTGAAATAAGACTTGACAGCTAGTAAAAATTCGCAAAATTAAATATGTATATTTTTTTACATTATTTCATTTGCGAGGAGTGTTTTTATGTTAACTGTTAAGGTTTCTCATTCTCAATATCAATATTTTCTTGAAACATTTTTAGAAAAATTCTATATTCAAACCAATCAACAAATCACTTTGTTTGAGCGTAGTTCACAAATAACTAAAATCTGGTCTACCGACCTAACCGGAATTGTCCCTCTAATAGAAAGTACTTACTCTAAATCTAATCAAGGGGCTCCGCCCAAAGATGCGGTAGCATTACTCAGGTCACTTATTATCATGGCTTATTGTAAAGAAATTGGTGTAGGTACTTTTTATGATTTTATGGATAGGCTGATTCATAAGGATAAGATCCTTAATAAATCCAAACTGCGTAAAATTAAACGTAAACCACGTAAAAAACAAAAGAAAAACCAAAAGATGAATAACTCCAAGTCTGGTGTAGTTGACCGTTTAGTTAAAAGAATCTTAAAATATGATAATTCAAAGCTCCTTGACAGAAGCGAATCCAAAATGAACAACATACTTAAAGAATTATTTGTTATTCCTTCTTTATCAATGGGTATTTTGGGCGATCCTTCTAAACTAAATATTGCTGGCGACGAAACCTGTATGCCAACACAGGCTTCGCCTTACGGTAAAAAAGTTTGTGATTGCAAACTTAAACCAGGAGAACATTGTGACTGTTATCGAAAGTTTACCGACCCCAGTGCTAGCTGGGGTTGGGATAGCTTTAATGAACATTATTACTATGGTCATACCTATCACGGATTTACTGCCTGTGATAGCTTTTACAGCCTACCTATCCATATTAAATTTGTTAGCGCGGCACGCCATGATGCTGTTACTGGCGTTTATGCACTTAAAGAACTTGTGGATTTATATCCTGAAATTAAATTTCATTCTGTAGCCTTAGATTCTGCTTATGATGCTAATGCTTTTTATCTTTTATGCATGCATTATGGAATAAATCCTATTATTGATTTAAATTCACGTTCTTCAAAACCTTCATCAAATAGTGAATTTGTTAAACTTGATAAGAATGCTATTCCACACGGAACTGTTTGTGGACATCAGCTTCGTAATTGGGGAATTATTAGTAAACAATATAGACATAAATGGTTATTCCCAGTTCAATGTGAAAACTGTGAAAAATGTCCTATGAAAAGCAATAAATCTTATTACACTAAAACATTAGACAACCCAAGGTATTTCACTCCAATATTAAGAGGTTCAAAACAATGGGAATCTCTTTATAAAAGACGTTCAACTACTGAAAGATGTTGGGATAGAATAAATAACAATTTTCATGCTGAAAATGCAATTATTTATTCTGTTGGGTGTAGAATAACAAGGGTATTTCTTGGTGCATTTTGCTGTTTCATAGATGCTTGGGTATCAGAAAGATTAATAGCCCTTGCCGATATTTTCCCAACTCTTAAAAATATAGCTGCGTAATTTAAAATAAATTTCAATTCAATAACCAGCCTACGGCTTTTTTAAAATAGTGTATAAAAAAGTCTTTTTGTCATGTCCGTAATTAATTCAAATATAACTTTCCATTCAAATAAGCACTTTTAATACTTAAATATGGAAATTGTTAATTATTGTTTTCCGACTATACTATATAACTTTTATCATATTTTATATTGTATATTGATAAGATTAAAATCAGATTAAAAAGTCTTAGGTTTAGTTTAAAAATCATAATATCGTATAATAAAAAACACCTACATAATCGCTAAATTTGAAATCGAAATGTTTAATATTGTAATAAAGGTTTTATACCCCTAACAACATTGCTATTTATAATATAACAATTATTTTTATTCCCTCGCCTTCCTCACTTTCTGCATATATCCTTCCTCCATGTACATCTACAATCCCTTTAGCAATAGATAGTCCAAGGCCTGTTCCACCACTTTCTTTAGATCTAGATTTATCTACAGTGTAAAATTTACTGACAAATCTACATGTTCATTTCGAGACATAACCTTGTTTAGAACTATTATTTTGACATCTTCCACCAAAAGAATTTTAAAATCCTTCAAATTACCACTTTCCTTCCATTATAAAATAGCGAGCTATATAATACTAATATACATCCTTTTACCAATCTTGGCCATAGCCACCATTATCTTTTGTATCGCTCTTCTTGCCTTCGTATTTAAATTTTTCATCATTTGCTCTTAATATTACACAGTTATCCCAATCTGTCTTAGGGTTTCGTTTTATATATATATGTCACCTCAATAAATCACTTTTATATGCATCTAACTTATTAACATTTTCATACTAATATTTCACATTTCATATACAATTATACATATACTACTCTTATTCCCTTTACAGAAATAAGAAAATAAGCCCCAATATATTTAAAAATATATCTTGGTGCTTATGCTTATTTATTTTTTCAACGTTCAGATAATACCTGCTCATTCAAAAGAGAAAACCCCTTATCGTAGATTATAACCTGCGATAAGGGGCTTTAATAGATGTAACCACAATCACATAATTTAATTTCTATTTATTGATAATGATTTTTTCCTTCTTTACGCTACCTTATTGATGTCGATTTTTTTCCCCTCTTTACGCCACTTAGCAAATTCAGCTGCTGCTGTAAAAAGTGCATCTGTGGATGAGTTAAGTGCCGTTTCGCAAGAGTCTTTCAGCACATCTACGATAAATCCTACACCAACTATCTGCATAGCAATATCATTTTGGATTCCAAATAAGCTAGCCGCTAGAGGAACCAGTAGTATAGAACCACCAGCTACTCCTGAAGTACCACAAGCGCTTACAGCCGCAAGTATGCTGAGAATAAATGCAGTAGGAATATCCACTTTAATTCCAAGTGTGTTTACTAGCCGACTAGTTCTTCTCTTAGTATAAATAATTGCAGTAAACACGACATAGAAATAATCTTACCACTGATTCTAAGTCATGTAAAGAAAAACTGAATCGTAAATTTCCCCTTATAGATTGCAATATAAAATGTCCAAAATTTCGATAAAAATCTACTGTTAAGCTGTAACAGTAGTGTTTCTATATTATCTATTATAATTACTAATAAAATCGAGTAGGAGCTAAATAATTAGTTTATTTAGCGACCTCTCACACCACCGTGCATACCGTTCGGTACACGGCGGTTCAATAAGAATTAATGTTTTAATAAATATGTCTCAGATATAGAAACTAATCCTATATTTTTAAGGTATTTATTGGTCAATGTTTTGTTTAATATAGGGCTATTGGATGTTCTCCAATAGCTCTTCCTTGTGTTTGTATATTGCCAGGCTTTATTCTTGTTCAAGCCTAATTTAACAAGGTTTTTATATTTGGTTTTAATCTTTTTCCATTGTTTCCAAAAACACATTCTAATCCTTCGCCTTAACCATTCATCAAGTGTTTTGAGAATGCTTTTAATATCTGCGATAGCAAAATAATTTACCCATCCAACTATCACTTGCTTAAGTTTCATAAATCTATATTCCATGCTCATCGCATTACTTCTTGAAGTTAATTCCTTTAGCTTTGCTTTGAATTTACTTATAGGTTTTTGAGGAACTCTCATTCTGTATTCACCTTTTGCTCGGTAAAACGAAAATCCTAAAAATTTAAGTTTCCAAGATCTATCTACTGTACTCTTTTCTTTATTCACTTTAAGCTTTAATTTTTCCTCAATAAATCTTGTAATACTCTTCATTACTCTATTTGCTGATTTCTCACTTTTAACATATATATTAGCATCATCAGCATACCTACAAAAGTTTAGTCCTCGCTTTGTTAGTTCTACCTCAAGTTCATGTAACATTACGTTACTCAATAATGGGGACAAGGGTCCACCTTGAGGTGCTCCTTCTTCAGTATTCATAAATACCCCATTTATCATCACTCCACTTTGTAGATACTTTCGTATCAGAGAGATTACTCTACTATCTTTAATATCTTCCGATAGTATCCTTATTAATTTATCGTGATTTATCGTATCAAAGTATTTAGAAAGGTCTATATTTACTGTCCATGTATGTCCAGCATTAATATATCCCCTACATTTTTCAACAGCTTGCTTTGCACTTCTTAAAGGTCTAAAACCATAGCTATTATCTGAAAATTTGTTTTCATATATTGGTATTAGAACTTGTGAGATTGCTTGTTGAACAACTCTATCTACTACAGTAGGTATTCCAAGTAGTCTTATTCCCCCATCAGGTTTGGGTATTTCCACCCTTCTTACTGCTTGAGGTCTATATCTGTTTTCCAGTAATGATTGCCTTAATTCTTGTCCATGCTCTTTTAGGTGTTGTAGAAGTTCATCTACCGTCAACCCATCAATACCATGATTTCCTTTATTTGCTTTTACTCTTTTATATGCTTTATTCATATTATCTCTCGACGATACTTGTTCGAGTAAATCATTACCGTATCTATTCACATCGTTTCTTCCTTCTTCTGACATAGGAGAAATACTATGCACTTCTACGTTACCTTTAAGTTCCACTTTATTCTCTCGTAGAGAGCCTTCTTTATGAAGTTGTCTGCTTTCTTCGTATCTTTCAAAATTTCAAAACCTCCTATTGTTCAGTCCTTCCCACGCTAACGCGTTTAGCATGGTACTATGACGTCTGCTGACTTCTGATAGTTCAGCCATACATCACTGTGTAGTTTGTTATTTCTAAATTCATATCCACAACTTACCTATCAGATCTCCCCGGGTAAGAACGCAATCTTTCACTCCATCTATCTGCTACATTTACATCGCCTGTTTCGAATAGTTTTGGGCTTCATTTTGTATTGCAAACTTACCCACAAGCATATGCCTTATATGTAGTTTCTGTTCGTCAGACCAGAGTTTCGCCGCCGACTTCCTTCAGATTCCACCTCGCGGTGGACACCCTTGTCTTAAGCTATGCACTTGGCACTATTAACCCGTGCTAGGGACTTTCACCCATTAGATTGCGCCCATGCCGGGCGCACAATATAAACGCTTTGCCCATGTATGGAGCAAAGCGTTTTAAAAATTCTCTATTTTTTAAACTTCTATTTTATATAAAAAACAATAGATTCATATGGTCTTAAAGTTAATTCATTGATGTTATTTATTGTATCTTTATAGTTAGATATCAAAATAGTTGATTGCCCTTTAAGCAATAAATCTTCTGGTAAATTAAAAGTAGTTTCTTTCCCATAAAAATTATTTATAACTAAAATTTTCTCAGCCTTCCATGAACGCATATAAGCGAATATCTGAGAATCATCCTTTATTATAATCTTGAAATCACCATAAGCAATTACATCATATTCTTTTCTAAGTTGTATAAGTTTCTTATAGTGATAAAAAATAGAATCTTCATCCTTCAAAGCCTTCTGGGCATTTATTTCTTTGTAATTGTTACATATTGATATATGTGGCGAGCCTGTTGTAAAACCAGCATTCATATTATCATTCCATTGCACCGGAGTACGCGCGTTATCTCTTGATTTTGATTGCAATATTTTAATTATTTCTTTATCATCTATACCCTTCTCTTTTAAGATATTGTAATAATTAATTGACTCTATATCTTTATATAATTCAATTTTATCAAAGTATGGGTTTGTCATGCCAAGCTCTTCCCCTTGATAAATATAAGGTGTTCCTCTTAATAAATGCACTGTTGTTGCCAGCATTTTTGCAGATTCATTATGGTATTTTTTATCATCTCCAAAGCGAGACACAATACGTGGTTGATCATGATTGCACCAAAACAAAGCATTCCATCCATTACTTTCCTCAATTCCAACCTGCCAATCAGCAAGAATTTGTTTTAACTTTTTAAAATCAAAATTCATTAAACTCCACTTATCGCCATTTTTATAATCAACTTTAAGATGGTGAAAATTAAATACCATTGATAGTTCTTTTTCCTGTGGATTTGAATATTTGATACAATTTTCTATAGTCGTGGAGGACATTTCTCCAACTGTAATAATATCTTCGCATTTTCCAAATGTTTCTTTGTTAAGCTGCTTTAAATATTCGTGAATTTTAGGACCATCTGTATAAAAACGGCGACCATCGCCTTTATAATCATCTTCATATTTTTCTGGTTTCGAAATTAAATTAATCACATCAAATCGAAACCCATTTACTCCTTTTTCCATCCAAAAATTAACCACATCGAACACTTCTTGTTTTAACTCTTCATTTTTCCAATTAAGATCCGCTTGAGTTTTATCAAACAAATGCAAATAATACTCATCAAATTCTCTTACATATTCCCAAGCCGTACCACCAAACTTTGAAACCCAATTTGTTGGCTCATTTCCATTCTTAGGTTCTTTGAATATATAGTAATTTTTATACTTTTCATCACCATTCATTGCCTTTTTAAACCATTCATGCTCTGTAGACGTATGGTTAAATACCATATCTAACATAATGTCGATTCCTAATTTTTTAGCTTCTAAAACCATCTCCTCAAAATCTTCCATAGTACCAAAACTACTATCAATACTACAATAATCTGCTACATCATACCCATTGTCTATTTGGGGAGAACTATAAAATGGAGTTATCCATATATAGTCCACTCCTAAGACTTTTAAATAATTTAATTTTTGCGTAACACCTTTTAAATCACCAATTCCATCTCCATTTGAATCCTTAAATGATCTAGGATATATTTGATAAACCACACTCTTTTTAAAATCTTTCATACTTCTTAATACTCCTTTAAATGAATGCATATAAACGAATTTATATTAAATCATCACTTTATATTTTTTTATTTATTCACGATTAATCCTCTGGTGCAAATTTTGCTGCAAATTTTGTTTTAGAAAGTATAAGCGTTAATGTAAATGAAACCACAATTGCCACTATCATTGCCAATGAAAAAATCAACATATATTTAGGTTTAATAGATAGTATACCAGGAATTCCCCCAACGCCAATTGAATTTGCCATGACTCCTGAACTAACTGATATTACGCCTGCAATTGCTGAACCTACCATAGCTGCCAAGAATGGATATACGTATTTTAAGTTAATACCAAATATAGCCGGCTCAGTTACTCCAAGGTAACAGGAAATAGCTGCCGGAATTGATACTTGTTCTTCTTCTGGTTTAGCCTTTTTATTTATACGTATTATTGCCATAACTGCAGAACCTTGAGCTATATTTGACAGTGCGATCATTGGCCATAAATTTGTTCCACCAAATTCAGCCATAAGTTGTAGATCAATAGCATTTGACATATGATGTAATCCAGTAATTACGAGTGGTGCATAAAAGAATCCAAACACTGCCGCAAATAACCACCCAAAAGCAGAAGTTAACCCAGTGTATACTACACTTGATATAACTGAACCTATTGCCCAACCTATTGGGCCTAAAACAGTATGAGCTATTATTACCGTTGGCACCAACGCTAGAAAAGGTACCACTATCATCGATATATACTCTGGAACAATTTTTCGTACATTTTTTTCGAATATCGCTAAAAGAAATCCTGCCATAATTGCTGGAATAACTTGTGCTTGATAACCTATCATTTGAATGTGAAAAGCTCCAAAATTCCAAAATGGAATCTTATCTGCAGCAGCACCTGCTACATCATAAGCATTTAATAGTTGAGGTGATACTAGAGTAAGACCTAATACAATTCCGAGTATTTGAGTCGTTCCCATCTTTTTAGAAATAGCCCAGGTTATTCCTACTGGTAAAAAGTTAAATATAGCTTCACCAATTAACCACAAGAAAGAATGAACTCCAGCCCAAAATGGATACATCTGAGTTATTGTTTTAGTACCATTTTCAAGAAATTTAATATCCCCTATTACGTTGCGAAAACCCAATATCAAACCTCCAACTATAAGCGCTGGAATAAGAGGTGTAAATATTTCTGCCAAATTAGCAAGCATTCTTTGAATAAAATTCATATTACCTTTTGCTTCTATCTTTGCCTTATCTTTACTAACCCCGTCCACTCCCGAAACGTTTACAAATTCATTGTAAAAATCAGGTACTTCATTTCCTATAATAACCTGAAATTGTCCAGCCTGCATAAAAGTACCTTTTACTAATTTAATACTTTTAATCTTTTTACCATCTGCTTTTTTATCATCCTTTAATACAAATCTCATTCGAGTTGCACAATGGGATACCGCTACAATATTTTCTTTCCCACCGATGTATTCTAATAATCGTTTTGAATCTTCTGTATATTTACTCATATAAATTCCTCCTACAATTATAATTCCTTAACTTTAATTCACTTCTCTCCTAAAGAATTCATTATAACTTATATACACCAGTTCTTTATATTTCCATCTCAGCTTGTCTATACAAGTTTCTCTTGTTTTTATATTAACTTATATATACAAGTTAGTCAATAGATTTAAGCGAAAAAAAATGTAAACGATTTTGAATTGTTAAATCGCAAAAAAAATCGCCCTATCGGCGACGTGCAAAATCAGTAAACACAAAACGGTCTGGGCGATGACGAGATTCTGTATATTCAAATTGATTTCCATCAGCTAAATATACATAATTTTTAACAACAACAACAAAATTATAAGATTTCATATCTAAATTTAATTTATCTCTTGAATTAGCAGTTTCAACTTGTATAATTTTATTAGCAAAACCTATTTTTAAATTTAAGCTTTCTTCAATATATTCATAAATGGATTTCTCTGCAATTTTTTTTGTTAATCCTTGCACTTCATCTTTTAAGAAATAATTAATATCAAAAATTATTCGTTCACCTTCTAAACTACGCACTCTATATAATTGAAAAGCTTCTTTTCCTACATTTAAATTGCTTTTTTTATTTATTACTTCATCTATTATAACTTCCTGGAATTTAGGCACTGTAGTAATAAAATTTTGGTTACTGCTTGCACTAGCTTCCTTAAAACTAACTAGACCACCAACAGAAAATGAAATAAAATTATTTTCTAAAACAAATACCCCTTTACCATGAAGACTATTAACAAAGCCTTCCTCAGCAAGCATCTCCAAAGCTTTTCTAACAGTACCACGACTTACCCCATACTCTTTGCAAAAATCATTCTCTGAGGGAAGTTTTTCCCCTGGTGTATAAATACCTTTAACAATATTTTTTTTTATATTATCATATATGTCTGTATATAGCTTTTTCATTTTAATCCTCCAAGACTCAAAATACCAATAAAAATTATTATATCATAAAACACTGGATAATGATGGGCATTACCACTTTTTGTTGCTTTGTATTCACCATTTAATAAATGTAATAATAAATCTGGTTCCTATGTCAACCTTACTTCGAACTTCTATTATTCCATTATGTGCTTCAACTATCGATTTTGAAAGGGCTAGCCCAATTCCAATAGACTCGCTTTTCTTAGAGTTTTTTGCTTTATAAAACCTTTTAAATATATTAGGCAAATCCGTATCACTTATACCTTCGCCTGTATCTTCTATTATAATTCTTGCATACAAAGCATTTTCCATAAGCTCCAAGTTTATGATTCCGCCAGGTTGAGTGTGTTCTATAGCATTCTTAATAATATTAATAAGTGCCTCTTGAAGCCACAACCTATCATGTGCAAAATTTATCTCTTCTTTTTCATTAAAAATAATCTTAACCTGGCAATCATTTGCCTTACTTTCTAAAGCCTCTATTGAATCTTGCAATGTTTCATTTAAGCTTTGTTTTTCTTTTACAATTTCTATTGCTTTAGCGTCCAGTTTAGCAAGCTTAAGTATATTCTTTATGAGCCAATTCATCTTTTCTAGTTGATTTTGATTATTTAATAAAAATGCCTCATTTTGCTCTCGAGGTAGCTCCTTTGTACCCATAATATCATTATATAAAATTACAGATGAAAGTGGAGTTTTTAGCTGGTGGGATATATCTGATAATAAATCCACTAGAAATTGTTTCTCCCGCCTAAGATCGCTTAAATTACTCCTAATGATTTCCCTCATAGAGTTAAAAGAAATTGCTAATTTTGAAAAATCTCCTTCTCTGTTTTCATTAATATCTATGTCGTAATCGCCTTCAACTACCCTCTTTGCGGCGTAGGTTACTCTTCTTATCCTTTTATAAAAAAAACTATATTGAACATAATTAAGTATAAGTACTATAGCACCCATAAGAATAAAAATTAAAATAACTGTGTAGTTATTCTTTATAATAGTTGTGCTCACATATGGGAAAAGTTCATTCTCTAAATCCTCGCTTAACCCATACTCTCTTAAAAAAGCACTTCCTTTTATAGCTTCTTTCCTAGAAATTTCTTTTGTAATAAGAGGTATAATTTCCTTTTCCATTTCCGGATTTTTCTCTATCATTCTTTCGCTAATTACTCCTAAACTTTTTATATAATCAGCCTTTAAGTTATCATGATGCGCTTTTAAACATAATGATGTAATGATCAAAAATAAAGTCATTAAAAACAAAAGAACCGCCGTACTTATTTTTAGCTCAGAATTAACAAAATATCTTCTCATACTAATCTACCCCTTAATAATCTCCTTATTCCACTTGTACCCTAGCCCACGTTTATTGACTATATATTGTGGTTCCCTCGGGTTATCTTCTATTTTATCTCTTATTCTCTTAATATAAACAGATAGTGTATTTTCATCAAAGAAAGGATCTTCCCCTTCTAATAATTCACACAATATCTCATCCCTCTTCATTAGAACATTAGGTTTATTCATAAATATTAATAAAAGTTTATATTCTTGCGCCGTAAGATTTATGACTTCACCATTTTTCCACACTGCTGATTTTATATTATCAACTAATATATTTTCACTTTTCATTGTACTTTTTATAGATATATTTTTAGAGTTGCGCCTTATTAGTGCCTTTATTCTTGATAAAAGTTCTCTTACGCGAAATGGCTTTGTTATATAATCATCCCCACCTATTTCAAGTCCCTGAACTATATTAACCTCATCATCACAGGCTGTTAAAAATATTATTAGCACATCACTTTTGCTCCTTATGTACTTACATAATTCATATCCATTTCCATCAGGTAAATTAACATCTAATAAAATCAAATCAAACTTTTCTAAATGGAATAATTTTTTTCCACCTTCTACTGTTGCGGCTCTAGAAACTTCGTAGCCACCATCTTTTAGAGAAAACTCTATGCCAAGGGCTAGTGATTCATCATCTTCAACTAATAATAATCTATTCATATCGTTCACCTCACTGTAAATATTGGTGCACTCTCGGAAACTCTTAAGGTACTGCTAACTCTTGATTCATTTTACTCAAAAATCAACTTCACCTCAAAAATTCGTGGTGCCTCATATTGTACGAATAACCTAGAAAATTTAAGCTATTCGTACTATTTTTATTTTTTTTTACTTAAACATTGTGAAATAAGACTTGACGGCTAGTAAAAATTTGCAAAATTAAATATGTATATTTTTTACATTATTTCATTTGCGAGGAGTGTTTTTATGTTACTGTTAAGGTTTCTCATTCCCAATATCAATATTTTCTTGAAACATTTTTAGAAAAATTCTATATTCAAACCAATCAACAAATCACTTTGTTTGAGCGTAGTTCACAAATAACTAAAATCTGGTCTACCGACCTAACCGGAATTGTCCCTCTAATAGAAAGTACTTACTCTAAATCTAATCAAGGGGCTCCGCCCAAAGATGCGGTAGCATTACTCAGGTCACTTATTATCATGGCTTATTGTAAAGAAACTAGTATATCATCTTGGGTAAAAACATTACGTTCAGACCCTTTCTATTCAATTTTATCTGGCTTTATACCCGCTTGCTATTCAGAATCTAAAGCCGAAGGCATACATGTTGACCGAATTCCTGGTGTAGGTACTTTTTATGATTTTATGGATAGGCTGATTCATAAGGATAAGATCCTTAATAAATCCAAACTGCGTAAAATTAAACGTAAACCACGTAAAAAACAAAAGAAAAACCAAAAGATGAATAACTCCAAGTCTGGTGTAGTTGACCGTTTAGTTAAAAGAATCTTAAAATATGATAATTCAAAGCTCCTTGACAGAATCGAATCCAAAATGAACAACATACTTAAAGAATTATTTGTTATTCCTTCTTTATCAATGGGTATTTTGGGCGATCCTTCTAAACTAAATATTGCTGGCGACGGAACCTGTATGCCAACACAGGCTTCGCCTTACGGTAAAAAAGTTTGTGATTGCAAACTTAAACCAGGAGAACATTGTGACTGTTATCGAAAGTTTACCGACCCCAGTGCTAGCTGGGGCTGGGATAGCTTTAATGAACATTATTACTATGGTCATACCTATCACGGATTTACTGCCTGTGATAGCTTTTACAGCCTACCTATCCATATTAAATTTGTTAGTGCGGCACGCCATGATGCTGTTACTGGCGTTTATGCACTTAAGGAACTTGTGGATTTATATCCTGAAATTAAATTTCATTCTATAGCATTAGATTCTGCTTATGATGCTAATGCTTTTTATCTTTTATGCATGCATTATGGAATAAATCCTATTATTGATTTAAATTCGCGTTCTTCAAAACCTTCATCAAGTAGTGAATTTGTTAAACTTGATAAGAATGCTATCCCCCACGGAACTGTTTGTGGACATCAGCTTCGCAATTGGGGAATTATTACTAAACAATATAGACATAAATGGTTATTCCCAGTTCAATGTGAAAACTGTGAAAAATGTCCTATGAAAAGCAACAAAACTTATTACACTAAAACATTAGACAATCCAAGGTATTTCACTCCAATATTAAGAGGTTCAAAACAATGGAAATCTCTTTATAAAAGACGTTCAACTACTGAAAGATGTTGGGATAGAATAAATAACAATTTCCATGCTGAAGATGCAATTATTTATTCTGTTGGGTGTAGAATAACAAGGGTATTTCTTGGTGCATTTTGCTGTTTCATAGATGCTTGGGCTTCAGAAAAATTATTAGCCCTTGCTGATATTTTCCCAACTCTTAAAATATAGCTGCGTAATTCAAAATAAATTTCAATTCAATAACCAGCCTACGGCTTTTTTAAAATAGTGTATAAAAAAGTCTTTTTGTCATGTCCGTAATTAATTCAAATATAACTTTTCATTCAAATAAGCACTTTTAATACTTAAATATGGAAATTGTTAATTATTGTTTTCCGACTATACTAAATATTGTTAAGTATTAAATCATTATCTTCGATGCTGTAATATTAATAATACCTCAATTATGTCTTAATTTAAAGCTAATGTATATAGAATTTCTTACCTACTTGTTCTATTTCATTGGAATTCATGTTACAATTAACATATAAACAAACTATAATTTAACAATTACTTATTTAATATTACGGTACAAATTTAAGGAGTGTTAATAAAATGGGGATGTTATTCTCTGCATCAATTCCAGTATTTAGTATATTTATAATACTTTTAGCTGTTAAAGCTTTAAGGATGCATATTAAAAAAAATTCATAATCTACTATATAATAAAAAACAGAGAAGATTATTAATAATCTTCTCTAACTGCTTGGATTAAATTTTCTTTTTTTATTCTTGATAGTGGTGATAATACTGAAACATAACTTATTACTATAGAGAAAGTTCCCGCAATAGCTATTGCCTCCCATGGCACCATCCATCCCATCTCTCTAACTAAACTCATTGATTTGAACATCATAAAAGATATGCCGCAGCCTATTATACAGCCGTATACAGCACCAACAATACCATAGATAAGTCCTTCTAGAACAATCATTTTCTTTAAACCTTTTTGAGTTAGCCCTATGGATTTTAATGTAGCAAACTCTCTTTTTCTCAAGATTATATTTGTTGTTAATGTATTTATAATATTAACACTTCCTATTAATGAAACCACTAGTACAAATCCATACAATAATATTTTCACCATTAACATAGAGGATTTTTCTTTTCTATTAGAATCTATATTATTTATTACCGTTAAAGAATTATTTGTTTTTATAACATTTTCTATCCCTATTTTCGCTGCATCTTCATTTTTTACATCTTTAAGAACTATCTTTAAGCTTGCAGGTTTAAAATCCTTAATATTTGTTAATTTCTTTCCCATTTCCTCTGTTGTGATTATTTTTAATCCATTTGAAGATCCCCAATAGTTAAACGGTTCATTCTCAAGAATCGCTATAACCTTAACTTTTTGAACCTTGCCTTTACCAAATTCCGTCTTCACTTTAACAGCTTCTCCCTGTTTAAATGCATCATATTGTAGGTCTATTTCATCTCCTACTTTTATATCTGCTAGTGGTCCAAAATAATCTTTCTTTGTATTTTCATCATACACTCTATTTTTGTTGATTAAGATTACTCCATTTTCAATGTTTAGTTTTTCTATATCAATATTTCCTGACTTTAGATACTTTTTAGAAGCTTCTAAAGAATTCTTATCATAAATTACAATAGAACTTTCTATAAGGGTTTTCTTAACTCCATCTAAAGTTGTTTTTTTGTATATATTTTTCATATCCTGAATTTCTTTAACTTCGCTATTTCTGCTTATTGCCATATCAAAAACATATGGATTATATACCCCATATACCTTATCAACTGACTTCAGTGCTTTAATATCATCTTCTATTTTACTATTTATGAAGTTTTCTGTTCCATCTCCACTACTTTTCACAACTGTAAAGTGAATGTTTTTTGATTCATTAAGATCTGATGATATATTGAGTGACATATCCATAAAGGATTTAAAAGTGACAAATAACACCACACTTATTACTATTGAAAAAACAGTTATTCTATATCTTTTTCTATTTCTCTTTATATTTTTAGCAGCCAATCCTCCTTCAAACCCAAATATTCTTTGAATAACTCTATTCTTTCTTCTTTTTATTTTCTCCTTTGTTATTGAAGTTCTACCACTTATAGCATTCAGTGGCGAAATCCTACCTGCGAAATATGCTGGCACGAGTGCTGATAGATAAATTGCTACAAGACCTACTGCTGCGCTTATGACTAAAACCATAGGTGATATAGAGATTTTCATAATCATAACTGAATCTGCACCAATTAATTTAAATGCAATACTTATTCCATAGATAGCTATAACGCTACATACGAGTCCTAATGGAATAGCTATTACCGCCAGGATTGTTGCTTCTCTTAGGACGATCTTTCTAATTTGTCTTGGAGTAGTTCCCACTGCTCTTAAAAGCCCAAACTGTTTAATTCTTTCAACAACACTTATTTGAAATGAGTTATATATTACGGCTATTGTTGAAATTAAAACTATTCCGATTATTATTGCTAGGGTTACATATAATCCTCCAAGACTTGAACCAGAACCTCCTGCTCCCTGCATTTGTAGCAAATAGCTGTTTTCCATAACGGTATCTTTCTCACCTAACTGCTTTAATTCGTGAGCTGCAGTCTTTAAGTTTGTTTTTGAGCTTATTTCTACGAGTAACGGTGCATTATCTTTATTAATATTATTATTTTTAGATAAAATTACTCCATTACCATCTATTTGATTTTGTGCATTATCCTCAAGTATCCCAACAAGAATATATTCCTTATTGTTAACTTTAATTTTATTTCCTACTTTAACGTTTTTATCAATAGATGATAATACCCACTTTTCCATTGCTACTTCATTTTCTTTTTCTGGTAATCTCCCAATCTTTGCTTTATATGGCAAAAGTTCTAAAGCCTTGTCTGTTGCCGTTATTACGTTAACAGCTAATTTATCACTTATCTTTATTTCTTTACTTATAGTATACAATCCAAACCTAGACACTTTAGGATTATTAACTATTTTAGAAATTAACTTTTCATCTGTTTTTTGAAATGCTAAATGGAAAGAACCTCCACTATTTTTAGCATCCTGTATCTGAGCATCCTGCATTCCTTTAAAGAAAAGTCCTATTGTTGATATAAGTGCAACTGATAGCATTATTCCAATAATCGTAAGTGCGGTTCTTTTTTTATTTTTCTTCAAATATTTCCCTGTGAGCTGTTTATAACTAGTTATCATCTCTTTCACCCCCTAATTTATTTTTAAGTTCTTGTCAGAAGTTATTTCACCATCTTCAATAGTAATAACTCTATCTGCCATGTTTGCTATATTAACGTCATGAGTAATAAGTATTAGTGTTTGATTATATTTTTTAGCTGTAAACTTTAATAATTCCATAACATCTTTTGAATTCTTAGTATCAAGATTTCCTGTTGGTTCATCTGCAAGTATTATAGCTGGCTTATTAAATACAGCTCTACCAATTGATACCCTTTGCTGTTGACCCCCTGATAATTCTGATGGAAGATGATTTTTCCGCTCGCTAAGTCCTAATACTTTAATGAGCTCTTCTAAATAAATTTTATCAATCTTATCATTATCAAGAAGTGCTGGAAGTGCTATGTTTTCTTCTACATCTAAAATAGGTAGTAGGTTATAAAACTGAAATACAAAACCTATCTTTCTTCTTCTAAACACTGCAAGTTTTTCTTCCTTGTAATCGTAAATGCTTTCTCCATCAATAACTACATTGCCAGATGTTGGTCTATCGAGTCCACCGAGCAAATGAAGAAGTGTACTTTTTCCAGAACCTGATGACCCCACAATTGCTACAAACTCACCCTTATTAACTGATAAATTTATATTTTTAAGTGCATCCACTTTGTTATCACCTATGCCATAAGTTTTATTTAAATTTTCAACCTTTAAAATTTCCATTTATATCTCTCCTTTTTTCTTTTCTCATCACTATAACCATATTATACTTCACTCGCCGCTTGCACTCCATGTCACTCCACTTACAAATAGAAAAGGTTATCTTACAATTTTGTAAGATAACCTAATAAAGCAGCACTAAAAATGTGTTATAATTTAGCATGCATTTAAATCAAATAGAAAAACAATATGTATACAACTGAAAGTACAATTATAAGAGGAGATGATGAATCATGGATACGAATATAGTAATAGCAATACTACTCTTAGTTCCAGCAGGTCTATTTATATACTTTGATAAAAAGCTATTAATTAGCACTAAAATACAAACAAAGTTTAAGATAAATAACTTTTTAGGATTATATCTTTTTATGCTAATAACCTTGGTACTTAGTACATTTATAGTTGCAACCTTAGCAATGATTTTTCATATATCTAGCACTTTTACATATGCGATTCAATCTGTGCTAATAGGAATTCTTTTAGGGTTATTCTCAAACATAAATAAAATATTTAGAAGAAAAAAAAGAATTTAGAAAAGCATCTTAAAACCACCTGGATAAATTTCATATTTATCCAGGTGGTTTTAATTATTTTCCCTATGATAGATCCAATTTTTTATCTATTAGGTAGGTAGGGGTTATGAATAATCCTACAAAAGTAATTATCTGAAATATAGTATCCGCAATATTAATATTAAATGCTCCACCTGAAACCGTGAAATCAGAATTCAATATATTATTAGTCGTATTTATTGAAAAATTGCTCAAGTTAATTGTTTGAGGGAATTGCGTTGTAATTTTAGTTGACAGCCAGCCTATTGCTACTGATAGTATTATAAAAATTATAAAAGAGCCTATTTTACCTAGTTTTTTGCCTTTTAAGGCTACTTTGCCAATAACCATGCAGAAGTATATACATGTTAAGGAATAAACAATGATCCATATATATTGAATTATAAAAAATAATATTATCCCGAGCTTAATATCTTTAAAAAAACTTAAATCTATTTTGCCTGTTACAGTCAAATTAAACATCAAAAGGGATACAAAAACAACAATGGAAATTTGTATTAAAGCGGTTATCAGCCTGGATGCCATTATTGATACTCCCGATTGTGGAAGTGTAAATAATAGGTAGCCTGAGTCTCCGTGTAGGTATTTACTCATAATCTTTAACGAAGATATAAATATTACTATTATGGCGCCAATAATTAAGCATGTAGATAACCCCATTACTGTATTACCATCCCAGGTATCTTTCTTTGTCATAAGAAATAGGTTAGCAATTATAACAGATATACAAACTCCAATTATGGTTAAAAAAGTTGATCTTAATTCATATTTTATAAGCTTAAACATTATTGAAATACCTCCCTATACAATTCATCGATTGACTTTTTCTTACTAGTTCGTAATTCTTCTGCATTACCTTGAAGCACTATCTCTCCATCAGATATAAATGCTACATCATCAAAAATCCGTTCTATATCATTTACAAGGTGTGTAGTAATTATCATAGAACTATTTTCACTAAAGTTATTAACTATAGCATTTAATATCTTTTCTCTAGTAGTAGGATCTACTCCCCCAAGGGGTTCGTCAAGTATATAAAGCTTTGCAGCTCTCGAAAGTACCAATGTAAGCTTTAACTTTTCTTTCATTCCTTTTGACAGGCTTTTCACAGCGCTATTTTCATCAAGGTTCATAAATACGAGCATTTCCTTCGCTTTTTTTTCATCAAAATCAGAATAAAATGCCTTAAAATATTTCACTGTATCCTTTACTTTCATCCACTTTAGAAGATACTCATTGTCAGGCAAATATGAAACTATAGACTTTGTATAAACACCAGGCTTTTGACCATCTATTAGTATTTCTCCTTTCGATGGATGAAGTATTCCAGCTGCTATTTTTAAGAATGTAGTTTTACCGCTACCATTAGGACCAAGAAGTCCTAAAATTTTCCCTGGCATTATATCTAGGTCTACACCGCGCAAGGCTTTTTTAGTTAAATACGACTTGCATATTTTTTTTGATTCTAATATATTATTCATCTTGTTTTACCTCCATAGTTTCCTTTGAAACAGATTTAATTATTTCATTAGTAGTAAATCCTAAGCTTTTCATTCTAAGTATAAAAGAATCTATAACTTCCTTTGCCATTTCATTTTTTAAATTATCCATCATATTTTCATTCTCCTCCACAAATGTTCCAGTTCCTCTTTGTGTATAAACAATTCCAAGTCTTTCGAGCTCTTGATAGGATCTTTGAAGCGTATTTGGATTCACATTTAAATTCATTGCCATTTCTCGTACTGAGGGCAACTTATCCTTTGATTTTAGCTTTCCTGTAACGATGTCCATTTTTATAAGGTCCATGATTTGTAGATATATAGGCATTTTATCATTAAATTCTAAATTCATTATTCAATCTCCTTTCAGAAAATACATCGATTCCCTAGTGACATATGTTAATAGTACACTGCAACATTAATCGTGTCAATATGAAAATATAGACCACCTAGATAAATTTTATATTTATCCAGGTGGTCTGTATTTTATTTATAATATTATGCTACTATATCTCTTTTTATAAAAGCTGCGTATGCAATAACATTGAAAATTATAAAATAAGCTATCAGTACTGTAATTGAAAAGTTCATTGTCATTCCTTTAACTAATGGCTGCCCATCAATATATTGATTCAAATTCGTATTTGCAAATAGAATATATTTTGACCAATTAAATCTAGTGAGTAGCATTGTTACGGTATTCCCTACAGTTAAAAGAAAAACTCCAATACCTATAGCCATTGCACTATTACGGAAAACTGTAGAAATCATAAATGCTAAAGTAACCATCATAACTAAGCTTATACACTGAAGTCCATAAACCTCCACAATATGTGCTATCATATTAACTTCACTAATTTTGCCAGCAACATTTGTAAGGAATGGTGTACCTGACCCTTTAAAGCTAAACAATGCTCCTCCAATAAGAAATGAAACTACTAAAAGTACTAAAAGCATGAAAAGAGTGTATCCTAAAACAGAAATATATTTTGAAAGTAGAATTTTCCACCGTTTTGAAGGTCTAATTAGTAATAATTTAATTGTGCCTCCTGAAAACTCATTGGCTACTATTCCACCACCCATTATAATAGCAAAAAGAGAAATTAAAAATATTAGGCTACTTGCTCCTTCTACAAATCCCCATAAGGATTTATCTTGTATAGGTTGTATGTCATTTTTAAGACGATATTCATTAGTTTGTAACTGCTTTGTAATTCCGTCCTTTTCCATTTTAGATATCCCTGGCCTAGCTAATGATTTTTTAATTTCCTGGTTTTGAATTGTTATGTCTGATTTCCAATCACTTTTAGGCGCTTGGGTACCTGTAAATCTAAATAAGAGCCCAACTGCTACTATAATAAGAACTAATATACCCATCATTATCCATGTGCTAACGCTATGAGCAAGTTTCATATTTTCATTACGAACTAGATTTATTATTTTACGCAATTCCATTACCCCCTGTCATTTCTAAGAATTTTTTCTCTAAGCTTTGTTGCACCTTACGAACACCGTAAATTTTAATTCCCTGCTGCACAAGCTTTTCAACTAACCCAGGAACATTTTCTATATTTTCCTTAATTTCAATTTCTTTTTCATTTATTTCTGGTTTATATTTGCTACTAAGACTTTCTAAATATGCTTTTGCACTTTCAATCGGCGAAACATCTAGAGCTATAACTGAATCCGACTCATCCTCAAGCATTTCTTTCATATCCTGAATTCTAACCAATTTTCCATTTTGCAGAATTCCTACCCTATCGCACATAAGCTCCATTTCTGAAAGCAAGTGGCTTGATACTATTACTGCAACATTTTCTTCTCTTGCAAGTGTCCGTAAATGATTACGCAATTCATGAATACCAGCAGGATCTAATCCATTAGTAGGTTCATCTAATACCAATAACTTTGGAGAGTTAAGGAGCGCTTGTGCAACCCCTAGTCTTTGACGCATACCTAGTGAATATGTCTTTATTTTGTCATTTATTCTTTTTTCAAGACCCACAATTTTTATAACCTCATCAATACGTTCCTTCTTTAAGTCTGGATACATCCTCCAAAAATGAACAAGATTTTGATACCCAGTTAAATATTTATATAAATCTGGATTTTCAATAATTCCACCGACTTTAACAATGGCTTTTTCAAAATCCTTCTCAACATTTAATCCATCAATATACATTTCACCTTTAGTAATAGACATCAGTCCTAAAAGCATTTTAATAGTAGTAGTTTTACCAGCGCCATTTGGTCCGAGGAATCCAAACACCTCCCCTGAACGCACGTCAAAAGTAAGATCATCTATTATTACCTTTTTACCGATTTTTTTTGTAACATTCTTGATTTGTACTATAGTTTCCATGTTGAACCTCCTTATATGAGTTTTAAATTATTAAATCTTATGATAAATCTAATTTTTTGTCTATTAGATAGGTAGTGGTTATGAATAATCCTACAAAAGTAATTATCTGAAATATGGTATTAGCAATATTAATATTTAGTTCCCCACCTGAACTTGAAAGAGCCGAAGCAGATGATTGAAAACTACTCTCTAATGAAGAACCAACGATGTTCAGTGTTTGAGGGAATAGTTCAACAATTTTGAATGATAGCCAGCCTATCGCTACTGTTAGTATTATAAAAATTATAAAAGAACCTATTTTACCTAGTTTTTTACCTCTTAAGGCTACTTTGCCAATAACCATACAAAAGTATATAAATGTTAATAAATAAACAATGCCCCATATATATTGAATTATAAAAAATAATACTATACTGAGCTTGAAATATTTAAAAAAACTTAAATCTATTTTGTCTATTGAAGTCAAATAGAGCATCAAAATGGATACAAACGCAACAATGGATATTTGAATTAAGGCACTTATCAGCCTTGAAGTCATTATCGCGCTCCCAGATTGCGGAAGTGTAAACAACAGGTAGCCTGAATCTCCATATAAGTATTTGCTCATAATTTTTAATGAAGATATAAATATTACTATCATGGCGCCAATAATTAAGCATGTAGATAATGCAGTTACTGTATTACCACCCCAGGTATCTTTCTTTGTCATAAGAAATAAGTTAGCAATTATAACCGATATACATATTCCAATTATGGTTAAAAAAGTTGATCTTAATTCATATTTTATAAGCTTAAACATTACTTAAATACCTCCCTATACAATTCATCGATTGACTTTTTCTTACTAATTCGTAATTCTTCTGCATTACCCTTAAGTACTATCTCTCCATCAGATATAAATACTACATCATCAAAAATTCGTTCTATATCATTTACAAGATGTGTAGTAATTATCATGGAACTATTTTCACTAAAGTTATTAACTATAGCATTTAATATCTGTTCTCTAGTAGTAGGGTCTACTCCACCAAGTGGTTCGTCAAGTATATAAAGCTTTGCGGATCTTGAGAGTACCAATGTAAGCTTTAACTTTTCCTTCATTCCCTTTGATAGGCTTTTCACAGTGCTATTTTCATCAAGTTTCATAAACTGGAGCATTTCCTTTGACTTTTTTTCATCAAAATCAGAATAAAAGTCTTTGAAATACTTCACCGCATCCTTTATTTTCATCCAATTTAGAAGATACTCATTATCAGGTAAATATGAAACTATAGACTTTGTATAAACACCAGGCTTTTGACCATCTATGCGTATTTCTCCTTTCGATGAATGCAGTATTCCAGCTGCTATTTTTAAGAATGTAGTTTTACCGCTACCATTAGGACCAAGAAGTCCTACAATTTTTCCTGGCATTATATCTAGGTCTACTCCCCGTAGGGCCTTTTTATTTAAATATGACTTACATATTTTTTCTGATTTTAATATACTATTCATCTTGTTTCACCTCCATAGTTTCCTTTGAAACAGATTTAATTATTTCCTTAGCAGTAAATCCTAAGCTTTTCATTCTAAGTATAAATAAATCTATAACTTCCTTTGCCATTTCCTTTTTTAAATCATCTACCATATTTTCTCCCTCCCCCACAAATGTTCCAGTGCCTCTTTGTGTATACACAATTCCAAGTCTTTCAAGCTCTTGATAGGATCTTTGAAGCGTATTTGGGTTCACCTTCAAATTTGTTGCCATTTCTCGTACTGATGGTAATTTATCCTTTGATCTTAGCTTTCCTGTAACGATGTCCATTTTTATAAGATCCATAATTTGTAAATATATAGGCATTTTGTCATTAAATTTCAAATCCATGATTTCATCTCCTTTCTGAAAGTACATTAACGTCCTAGTGACATATGCTAATAGTACACTAGAACTTTAACGTTGTCAACATAGAATATGTATTTTAAATGTATAATGATACAATTTTACAAAAAAAAACCACCCGTATATGGGAGGCCGCTGAAAAAAGCACTCTTTATTTAGTAGAGTTTTCAAGCTTGAATAGAAAAAGCATGAGATATTCATATTTTGGATATCTCATGCTTTTTATTTTATAATTAAGTTTTAAAAGCCCTATTTCATGCTTTTCAACTTAATTATTCTCTTTAGATTCACAGTGAAGATTGATAATGCACCTTGAATTTGCATACTAATTAAGCCTGACGATATTGCTACATCATAGCTATGTTGGTGCTTAAGTTCACTGTTTTTAGCCTCTATCATATAACGTTCCCTAGCTCGTTTTTTAAAATATTCACTTTTTTCGAACTCTATTTGATCTTTGTGAGTATTTGACTTTATTGAAACTGAATAAGTTTTAGATTTAGCGCCTTCTTTATAACACCCATCTTTATGAACACAATTTTTACACTTTTCTACATTAAAATAGTAGGTTAGCACTTGATTTTTACCAACATTCTTCTTTCCCTGTTTTGCTTTTTTAATAGCCATATGACCTGCCGGACATACAAATAAACCAGCATCTTTATTAAACTCAAATTCATCTTCTTTTTTTCGCATTCCTTGTGAAATTACAGGATTTAGTCTTGAAATTAATGCAATTTTATTTTCTTTTGTATATTCTAGGTTTTTCTTTTCAGAATAAGCTGTATCTCCAATTACTTCATTTACATCTATACCAGCCTCACGGCTTTTTTCTATTAAGGTTATGAGCTCCTTTCCATCACTTTTTTCGCCAGTTGTAATAACAGCTGCTGTAATTAAACGTTCTTCACTCATAGCAAGGTGTGATTTATATCCAAAAAAAGAACTATCCTCAGTTTTATGCCCCACTTTTGCATCCTCATCTTTTGATATTTTTAGATTTTCTAAGTCATCATTAATAGCTTCCATTAAGTAGTTTAATTTAGTTTTCACAGCTGGATTTGCTGCAGTTTCTGGCTTCTCGTTTATGGTATCAATTAATAATTTGCAGTACTCAAGAATATCTTCAAGTACTCCAGTTGTAACTTTATTAGGTAACTCTTCTTTAATACCAGGATGTACTCCGTACAATGTTTTTCTTAAGTTTTTTGCACGTTTCAATAATTCCTCGCTTGCTGACTTTTGGTTATAACGTGACTTGGTATGCGTAGCATCAACTATTATTGCTTTACTTTTTAAAACTCCCTCTTTTATAGCAAGTTCTACAGTCTTGTTTATTAATAAATCCAATAAATTCATGTCTTTAAGGCGAAGCTTTCTAAATTTAGTTAGTGTACTTGAGTTTATTAAATTTGTTTCTTCTGGGGCTAAATTTAGAAAATATTTAAAGGACATGTCATAAAGAGTTCTTTCAACAACATCTTCATCAGACAATTCATATATTACTTTCAAAAGTAAATATTTAAATAGCATTATGGGGTTAATAGCACCTCTACCCATAGATGAACTATAGTTAATCATCAATTCGTCATAAACAAATGAAAAGTCAACAAGGTCATTAATTTGCTTTAAAATGTTATCTTTCGGAATAATTAACGAATATAAGCTATGGTATGTATTTATTTTTATTTCCAATTGTCCTTTTAGCATAATAGTTTAGCCCCTTTTATTTTATTCTACTATACTAATTCGACATATCTTTTAAAATTCCTTTTTGTTTTTTAGTCTTTTATATAAAAAAATCGCCATCTTTAATTAGATGACGATTTTTCATATAGTTTTTCAGTGGCCTCGTATATGGATGGGTGTTGATTACTCAACTTTTTTTATTGTAGTGTACATGTAATAGTTCATGAACCTTGCCTTTTAACAATCCTGAATATAACGAATTCATCAATGGGTTGTCATCTGTACGACTTATACTATTCATTTTATCTGCTTTATATAATCCAGTACCACGCTTAGATTTCCCTTCTGCTTTTACGAATGGTTGTCCTGCGCCACTAACGCATCCACCGGGGCATGCCATAACTTCTACAAAATCATAATGAGCTTCACCGGATTTTATCTTCTTTATAACGTAATCTGCATTTTTGAGTCCACTTACTATGGCGAATTTTATTACGCGCTCATTTACATTAATACTGGCTTCTTTAACGCCGTTCATACCTCTAACACCATCAAAAGCAAGTGCACGTAATATTGCAATCGGTTGATCCCCTAAAACTTTACGTATAACAGCTTCACTAACACCACCCGTTACTCCAAATATAACCCCAGCTCCACTACTAATTTCAAATGGCATATCTAGTGCCTCAGGTTCTAATTCTGAGAACGCAATTCCTGATTCTTTTATCATATTAATAAGTTCTTGCGTCGTTACTACATAATCTACATTAGGAACACCATTCTTTTTAAATTCATCCCTATTTGCTTCGAATTTTTTTGATGAACAAGGCATAATTGCTACGCTCACAAGTTTTTTATCATCATCTTTGTAATGTTCCTTCAATACAGAAGCAAACATTTGCATAGGAGATTTACAAGTGGAAACATTTTTCATTAAATCTGGATAAGTATTTTGAACATAATTTACCCAGGCAGGGCAGCAAGATGAGAATAGAGGTAAGCTCTCATTATTTTTAAGTTTTGAAATAAATTCATTTGTTTCCTCTATAATTGTAAGGTCTGCCCCTACTGAGGTATCAAATACCTTATCAAATCCCATTTTTCTAAGGACAGTTACTATTTTTCCCATTGCATTTTTGCCATCTTCTTGTCCTAATTCCTTGCTCATAGATACCCTTACAGCAGGAGCAATTTGAACTACCACCTGTGTATTCTTATCACTAAGTTCCTTCCAAAGTTTATCTGTAGTACTCCTTACTACAATAGCACCAGTAGGACATACTGCTGCACACTGCCCGCAACCAACACAATTAGAGTCTCCTATAGGTTCATTAAATGCCGTTGAAACAGTCATTTTAGATCCTCTGCCAACAAAATCAATTGCTCCAACGTTTTGTACTTCTGCACACACTCTTACACAATCACCACATAAGATACACTTGCTTGGATTTCTTACTATGCATACAGATGAATTGTCTGGTTCAGGTTCTTTAGCAGTATTTTCAAATCTTACTTTCTTTATTCCGAAACGTTTTGCTAACTCCTGTAGCTTACATGAAGTATTTTTTTCACAGGTTGTACAATCTCTGCAGTGATTTGCAAGTAGTAACTCAAGAATATTCTTTCTATACTTTCTAAGTCTTGGCGTATTTGTATATATATCCATGCCAGCTTTAGGAGGAGTAGAGCATGCGGCCTCAATGCCTCCATGTTTGTTTTCAACCATACACATACGACAAGCTCCATAAACTGAAAGCTCTGAATAGAAGCATAATGTAGGTAATTCGATACCAGCTTTTCTAACTAGTTCAAGAATATTTTTTTCGCCCTTTATTTCTACAGGTACATTATCTATAGTCATAAACTGTCCATTCATTCTATTACTCCTCCTTTATAGCTTTAAATGCACAAGTATCAACACAACTACCACATCTTATGCACTTGTCTTTATCAATTGTAAATGTCCCTTTAATCTTACCTGAGATTGCTCCAACTGGACAAATTTTTGAACACTTTGAACATCCCTTGCAAATTTTTGAATCAATAAATATTGTCTTAAACTTCTGACATGTTTTAGATTGACATTTTTTATAAGTAATATGAGCTTCATACTCATCACGAAAATTCTTAATAGTACTGACAACTGGTAATGGCGCTGTCTTTCCAAGTCCACATAGTGATGTTGAAGATATGGTATCTGCAAGTTCTAAGAGCATATCTATATCTTCAAGCTTTCCTTTACCTGCAACTATTCCTTCAAGAATTTCAAGCATTCTTTTAGTACCTTCGCGGCAAGGAACACATTTGCCACAGGATTCATTTTTTGTAAAGTTCATAAAGAATCTTGCAATCTCAACCATACAAGTATCTTCATCCATAACTACAAGTCCACCCGACCCTATCATTGCCCCTGCTTTTTTAAGTGAGTCGAAATCTAGTGGCAAATCAAGATCATCTATTGTAAGACATCCACCAGATGGCCCGCCTATTTGTACAGCCTTAAACTTTTTGCCGTTTTTTATTCCTCCACCAATATCAAATATTATTTCTCTTAGAGTTGTGCCCATTGGCACCTCAATAAGTCCTGTGTTTTCAATATTTCCTGTTAAAGCAAACGCTTTTGTACCAGGACTATTTTTAGTTCCAATTGATTTATACCATTCTACGCCTTTATTAATTATTACAGGCACATTAGCAAAAGTTTCAACATTATTAAGAACTGTTGGCTTGCCAAAAAGTCCATTCTCAACAGTTCTTGGAGGTTTTACCCTTGGCATACCTCTTTTCCCTTCAATGGAAGCTGTTAGTGCACTTCCCTCACCACATACAAAAGCACCTGCACCTCTATTAATCTGGATATCAAAACTAAAATTTGTCCCAAGAATGTTTTCCCCAATAATTCCATATTCTTTTGCTTGTTTAATAGCACTCGAAAGTCTATCTACAGCAATAGGATATTCTGCACGAACATATAAAAAACCTTTTTGTGCACCACAAGCAACAGCGGCGATTATCATTCCTTCAATAACCCTATGAGGGTCTCCCTCCATTAGACTCCTATCCATGAATGCCCCTGGGTCACCCTCGTCACCGTTACATACAATATATTTTATCTTTTCCTTTTGGCGCTGTACCTGCCCCCATTTACTACCAGTAGGGAATCCACCGCCTCCACGGCCTCTTAAATTTGATTCATTTATTTGGTTAATAACCTCATCTGAATTCATATCAAATAGTACTTTTTCAAATGCAGAATATCCGCCTATAGCGATATATTCTGCTATTGAAGTTGCATCAATGTGTCCACAATGTTCAAGTGCAACTCTAGTTTGTTTTTTATAAAAAGAAATTTCATTCTGCTTCCTAAATATATGTCCATTTTTGGTATATACAAGTCTTTCAACACATTCATCTTTAACTATAGTTTTATCCACGATTTCTGCGCAATCTTCCATCTTTACTTTTAAATATAAATATCCAAATGGTTCTATTCTTATAAGAGGACCCATTTCACAAAATCCATGACATCCGCTTTTTTTCACTCCAACAGTCTCCTCATGTGGCTCTTTCTCAAGGCTTACTTCACAATTTATGCCCTTTTCCTTTATAATCCTTATTAATTCATCATAAATATCTAGGGATCCACCTGCAACGCAGCCAGTACCAGCACATACAAGAATTTCCTTTTTTTCTTTTGTAAAACTATTTATATAAATATTTCTTGCATTAATTAGATCATTTCTATTATGAAGCATATTATTTTTCCTCCTTAAGAGTATTTAAAAGCTCCATTGCTTTTTCTGGGGTCATAGAACCATGTACTTTATCATTAATACTCATAGCTGGTGCAAGTCCACAAACACCTAGACAAGAAACTGTTTCTAAAGTAAATGTTAAATCATCTGTTGTAGTTTTAGTTTCCGAAAGTTTTAAATGTTCTCTTAGCTTTTCTAATATAGGAGCAGATTTTCTAACGTGACAAGCAGTACCATCACATATTTTTATTATAAACTTACCTTTAGGTTGTAAAGAAAAATTTTCATAAAAAGTTGCCACACTATATATTTTTGCTCTGCTCATACCAAGCTTTTCTGAAAGATACGAGAATACCTCCTTGGGTAAATACCTATAGCATTCTTGGGTGTCCTGCAATATTGCAATAATATTACTAGATTTAAATTTATGATTTTCTAATATAGTATCTAGCTTACTATAATCAAATATTGTATTCATTTTTCTCCCCCTTGTAAATTCAAAAAATACAAATGTATTTTATAATATATCACCTTGGTAACTTTTGCTATAAAACTTCTAGCTATATATTTTAATATAAGAACATCAAACTTCGCATTTACCACTAGCTTTAAAACTAGCCAACTTTTCCAAATATAATAATATTTCATTTGCAACTATTGCAAGTCCTGCAGACATTATAGTTCCCCATAATATTTTAGGAAGGTAATTCATCCTAAGTCCATCAAACAAAATAACTCCTAACCCACCAGCGTTTATTACCGAGGCAATAGTCGCTATGGAAATGGTAGTTACAGTAGCAATTCTTATTCCCCCAATTATTATTGGAAGAGCTAACGGCATTTGTACTTTCAAAAATAACTGAAAAGGGTTAAAACCCATCCCTTTCCCGGCTTCTATAATGGATGAATCTATGGACTTAAATGCTGCGAATATATTTCTAACTAAAATATACTGATTATAAATTACTAAAACGAAAATCGCTGTTCCTTTTCCAAGGCCTAATAGAGGTATTAATAAAGCAAATAATGCTAGACTAGGCACAGAATAAATAACCCCTAAAGAGGATAAAACTACTACAGATAAAACTTTTGACCTTAAAATCAAAAGTGATAGAGGGATTGCAATCACGAGTGATATTGAAATACTTAGTGATACAATTTGAAGATGCTGTAGCAGCAAAGTTAACATATTATCATGATACTTATATAAATACTCTATCATGCACTATCCCCCCTGTTCACTGACTTATTTTTAATTGCTCAAGTGTTATTTTGCCAACAGCTTCATGATTATCCTTCTCAACAATCAAATAATCGATATTTTTTTTAAGAAAATATGCTAACAAATGTTGCAAATCCTCATTTTCATTAACTCTTGTGTCATCTTCCATTGTTTTTGAATCCAAAGGAATCATTACAGAACTCGCACGTACAAACTTAAGTTTTTGAATAACATTCTCTGAAGAGACCAAACGGGTAACAAATTCATTTTCTGGATGAAATAATATATTGTACGGTGTATCGAACTGTTGAATTTTTCCTTTATCCATGATTATTACTTTATCCCCCAATTTGAAAGCTTCATTAACATCATGAGTTACAAAGAGAATTGTCTTATTAAGCTTTTTTTGAATTCTTAGGAGTTCCTCTTGAAGATTTAGTCTAGTTATAGCATCTATCGCTCCAAAAGGCTCATCCATAAGCATTATTTCAGGATCAGCAGCCATAGCTCTTGCTATTCCAACCCTTTGCTGCTGGCCTCCTGATAATTGCCTTGGATATCTTTTTTTGAAATCCTTAGAAGGAATACTCACTAAATCCAACAATATATCAACTCTTTGCGCTATGTCTTTCTTTTTCCACCTTAAAATATTCGGAACTGTAGCAATATTTTCCTCCACAGTCATATGAGGAAATAGCCCAATTTGTTGAATGACATATCCAATTTTCTGCCTATGTTTTTCAGCGGGAATATTTTTAATGTTTTCTTTGAAAAATAATATTTCCCCTGAGGTTGATTCATATATTCTATTTATCATTTTCAAAAATGTAGTTTTACCTGAACCCGAAGTTCCCAGTATTGTTATAAAACTACCTTCTTCAATACTGGCACTTACATCTGTTACAGCATATTGCTCTGAACCCTTAAATTTTTTGCTTACTTTTACAAATTCAATCGCTACCCTTTTCAAAAGATTTACCTCCTTCCGTGTATATCCATTTTCTATTTTGCTAATTCCTTTTCAAAAAAATTCTTAGCTACCTCTGAGTATTCTTTTTTATCTATGTCTACTTCTGAATTTAATTTTATTATTGACACGTTGTCAATTTTGCTTGTAACCTTATTTAAAATATCTTTTATTTGAGGATTCTTTTCAAGAAGGTCTTGCCTTATAACTGGGGCTATGTTGTACGGTGGCCATGCATTCTTATCATCTTCGAGAATCGCAAACTCAGTTTTACTTAATTGTCCTTCTGTTGTATATGCTACAGCAACATCTGCTTTATCATTATGAAGCACATCATATTTAATTCCATTATCATAGATCTTTTCATCTTTAAATTTAAAATCCCCATAAGCCATTGTCAAAGCTTGCAGTCCATCTAATCTTTCATCAAATTGACCTTGCGATGCAAACCTTATACTTCCTGCTCTTTTTTGAAGATCGGTTATAGTGTGTATATTATATTTATCAGAGGCCCTTTTGGAAATCACTAATCCCTGCCCATCATTTGCAGAAGATGGATCAAGCCAAATCAATTTAAATTTCTCCTTGTATTTCGTTGAAACCTCATTATAAACTTCCTTTGAATCAAACTTTGGCTGCTGCTTTAAAACAGATAATAATCCTGTACCAGTATACTCAGGGTAAACATCAATATCTCCATTTACAAGTGAAGTATGAACCACAGCACTACCAAGATTAAATTTTCTGTAAACTTTATAACCTTCTTTTTCTAAAGCAACTGCATATAATTCAGATAAAATTAAAGATTCTGTAAAATCTTTAGATCCAACTTTTATTGTAGGTTTACTTTTAGTTTGGGATGTATTTATATCCCCAGATGAAACACTCTTTTTAGAACAGCCAGTTAAAACTGAAACTGTAACCAAGGCTGTTAATACAGAAACTACGACTAAGCTTTTTAATCTCTTATTCATAACTACTCACTCTCCTACATAGTATTCTTTAGTCTCTTTGATACTTTGTTATACTTTGTTCTAACATAAATAACAACATTTCTGCGATTACCGAAAGCAGTGCAACTGTTGCTCCCCCTATTATTAATATTCTAAAATCATTCATACCAAGACCCGTGAAAATGAAATCTCCTAGTCCTCCAGCTCCTATATAAGATGCTAAAGTCGCACTAGCAATTACTTCAACCGCAGATGTTCTAACTCCCGTAATTATTAATGGAAGTGCTAATGGAATTTCAATTTTATAAAGCATTTTCTTGTAATCCATTCCCATACCTTCAGCACTTTCTAGAACAGATGCATCAATATTTTTTATCCCTAAATATGTATTTATAAGTATTGGTGGTATAGCTAAAATCACAAGTGCCAATAGTGCTGGCAAGTATCCAGTCCCAAGTATTGGCATAACTAGCACTAAGATTGCAAGGCTTGGAATAATCCTAAAAAGATTAAATATATTCATTATAGGCTGTGTTGCTTTTGTGAATTTAGCACATATAATTCCCAAAGGTACCGCTATTATTATACTTATTAAAACTGCTGTAACACTAATATTAATATGAATCCTCACTGCTTCATAGTATTTATCAATGTGGCTTAGTAAATAGTCCATAACCTCATTTAACATTTTCATCTATCCTTTCTAAAAAGTAATTTATACTTATAACTTTATTTATTGAGAATGTCTTAAAAGTATACTAATACATATAATTGTATGAGCTAATGTACTAAAATAATTACACTTATCACAAAAAATTATAGCAGCCAATTTATATATAAAAAACTATAAACTGGCTGCTGATAAAATTATAATACATTTTCTATTTTTGTAATTCTGGTACAATATTAGGTGGTATTTCTCCTTGCAGTGATTTAACAAGATTTTGCGCAGCCATCATCGCCATATCAAAACGGGTCTTTTGCGTTGCTGATCCTATGTGTGGAACCGTAACTACATTTGACATTTTAAGCAGTATATTTTCAGGATTAACTGGCTCTTTTTCATACACATCCATACCTGCGCCATAAATCTTTTTACTTTGAAGTGCTTCAATTAAGGCCTGTTCATTTACTGTTTGACCCCTAGAGGCATTGATAAATATAGCAGTATTCTTCATTATATTGAATTCCTCAAAATCTATAAGGTGGCGCGTTTCATCATTAAGTGGAGTCATTAATACAATGAAATCAGATTTAGCTAGAAGTGATTTAAAATCGCAATATTTAATGCCTAGTCTTTCTTCTACATCTTTTTTTCTGTTTCTGTTGTAGTAGCAAACTTCCATATCAAATCCAAGCTTTGCCCTTTTAGCTACTGCTTCTCCTATTCTACCCATACCAATTATGCCTACTGTTGAGTGGTGTACATCTGTTCCATAGAGTGTTTCGTTATCATCTCTAGTCCATTTACCTTCCTTTACATATCTGTCTAATTTCGCAATTCTCCTTGCACAAGATAACATCAGTCCAAATATTAAATCTGCAACAGTATCATCTAAAACACCTGGAGTATTCGTACCTATAATGTTCCTCTCTTTCATTACTTGTAAATCAAAGTTATTATATCCAACTGTAACATTGCTAATAGCTCTTAATTTAGGAGCCCTGTTTAATAGTTCTTGGTTAATACAAAAATCGGATAATAATACACCGTCTTTATCAGAGAGTTTATCTAATAGTTCACTTCTTGAAATTTCTTTTTCTCCCTCCCATTTTTCATAATCACAAAATCGTGCAATATAATTTTCTACTTCTTTAGGTATACGCTGAGCAATGTATATTTTAGGTTTATTCATGATCTTCCTCCTTTAAATTATTATTAATAATGATTTTCACTATTCCTTTTTTTCTTTATTATACATAAAATTACCCTTCAATGTAGATTTTTTTTATTTATCTACTCTATAATGTGTTTTTAAAGAGGTAATATATTTTTATCTTTTTATTAGAGTGGTATAATGTTTCTAAAACATATTGCAAGAAATGCTATGAATGACAATAAATAAACGATACAAAATAATCTAGTATACCCAAGCAAAAATACTAGAATAAGAGTATAGAATGGTGGTAATAATATGAAGGATCCTTTTAATATTATATTTGATGAGGTCTCGGAAGGCCTCATAGTAGTCGACCCAAATGGAGTAATTAAATGTTATAACAGAATGGCTAAAGAGATCTTTGGAATTATATATAACCAGGGCATAGGGCATTCTGCTGGCAGTATCGTAGAAAATGATATTGTAATAATCGCTGATACAATGCTTGGTGAGGATGATGGGGGGCTAACCCTTGAAGACTTAAAAAATATAGGGGTATCCTCTCAAAAATTGAAACAAGGAGATGCCTTTGTTTCAATAGGTATTATGGGAGATAAATCATACAATGGTGTAATAGAATGCACTTCTTCTAGAGAAAGTACTTTGTATCTTGAAAACATATATTCTAAAAATAAACTAACTGCAGCTATTGATTTTTGTAACAGGGTGGCGATTATATCTATAAATGATATTAAATATACACTTAATTATACGAAGTCCATAGGACATATGGTAGTTTTATGCGGCAATACAGGTAAGGTAAAATTTTATCAGGCTAGAGGCTACACCAGTAGGCGAGATGATATAAAAAAGCTCCTTAATGGAACCATATTTGCTTCAAAGGGAGATTATAACTATACAATTGATGTGGTTGGACACAGTATTTTTGATGTTCACCCTAAAGAAACGAATATAAATATTGTAGATTTTGTAGAAGCCGCAAACGGTAAATATATTTCTTATACTAATCAGGTTAAGGACATAAATGGCCGGTCTACAAGATGCTCTTTAGTTCAGCTAAAAGATGATAACAAAATTATAGGTGCCTTATTAAAGGTTCAAGACATAACTGAGCTTGAAAATATAATTAAAGAAAGAGACTATGCCATAGCATCTCTTAATGATGCTGAAAATAAACTTAAAGATTATGACGAATTCAGAAGAATTATTGGACAAAGTGACAGCATAAAGGCTGTAAGAAAGCTTGCCAGAAAGGCATCAGAAATAGATTCTACAGTACTTCTGTTAGGCGATAGTGGTACAGGAAAGGGTCTCGTAGCAGAGTGCATACATAAAGGTAGTAGAAGAACTAATAAGCCATTCATATATGTAAATTGCGCTTCTATACCCAAGGAATTAATAGAAAGTGAGCTCTTTGGATATGAAGGTGGCGCGTTCACCGGTTCAAAAAAAGAAGGTAAAAAGGGTCTATTTGAGGTTGCTCATGAGGGGACTATTTTTCTCGATGAAATAGGGGATATACCTTTATATATGCAAGCAAAGCTACTACACGTCTTGCAAAGCAAACGATTTAATAGAGTCGGTGGTACACACTACATAGAAGTTGACGTAAAAATTATAGCTGCAACTAATAAGGATTTAGATATAGCTGTCAATCAGGGAGAATTCAGAAGAGATTTATATTATAGGATTAACGTTTTCCCTATTTTTATACCGCCGTTAAGATTAAGAAAAGAAGATATTTATACGTTGATTATGTACTTGACTCCTAAGATTTGCAAAAGAGCGGGCTGCGAAGAGAAAAGAATATCGGCGGGTGTTATAAAAAAAATGCTTATGTACGATTGGCCAGGAAACGTCAGAGAGGTTGAAAATGTTCTTGAAAGAGCAATAAACGTATCTGATGAGCATACAATTTTTACGAAGGATATAAGCATCATAACCTCAGCGAAAGGCTCAGAAAGCTGTAGCTTTGGATATTCTCTCAAGGGTGCAATCGAAATTGCAGAGCGAAAAGCTATTGAAAATGCACTAAAAATCACAGCTGGAGATAAAACCGAAGCTATGAGGATACTTAACATAAGCAAATCAGGTTTTTACGAAAAACTTAAGAGGTATAATCTTCAAAATAAAATCAATGATTGATATGGATCATTGATTTTATTTTGAACAACATACTTATAAACAAATCAAGTCCAAAACTGTGGAATCAGTCCAAAATATTAGACTCATTCTGAAAATAACACTTTTCGGAGACACAAAAATTTAGAACAGATTTTTTTCCAATATTTTGGACGCATTAACAAACTAAATCTTTGATTTATATAACTTTCCTGTATTGGCATGATAATTGCTAATTTATAAATACAATAACACTTTAAATCGATAATAAAGTAATTTCACAAAATCAACCAGGAGGTGTTTTCATGAAAAGAAATTATATAAATGTAAATGAAAAAGGACATCTAGAGTTTTTTGGATGCGATACTGTAAAATTGGCAGGAGAATTCAAGACGCCTCTTTATGTTATGAGTGAAGACGGAATAAGACAGAGTTGTAAACAGGTGCGCGAGCATTTTATGGATAAATACCCCAATACGCTTGCTTTATATGCCAGCAAAGCTTTCAGCAACATTGCCATGTGCAAAATAATAAAAGAAGAAGGTCTTGGCATAGATGTTGTATCAGGCGGCGAATTATATACCGCATGTAAATCTGGCTTTCCAATGGAAAAAGTATATTTTCATGGCAACAATAAATCGCAAGAAGAGATTGAACTTGGTATAGATAATAATGTTGGCTGCTTTGTTATCGATAGCTTTCACGAAGTGAAACTTTTACAAAAAATAGCCCAAAAGAAAGGTGTTGTAGTAAGGGCTATTTTAAGAATATCCCCTGGCATTTCAGGTCACACACATGAATACATTTCTACTGGACAGTTAGATTCAAAGTTTGGCTTCCCTATACAGGGTAATGTTGCTTTTGAGGCTATAGAAATGGTAAGCAAATGTGAAAACATAAAATATAGCGGTATACATTGTCATATAGGTTCACAAATGTTTAACAAGGATGTTTATAAAGAAGCTGTTCATATAATGACAAAATTTATGCTTGATTTAAAGAACAACTTAGGCCTTAAAACAGAAGAGCTAAATATGGGCGGTGGCTTTGGAATCTACTATTCTAATGGCGATAAACCTCTTGAAATGAGTGAGTTTATAGAAGTAATAATGGGTAATATATATGGAGATTGCAAGAAATATTCATTAGAAACTCCTAGAGTTCTCATTGAACCAGGAAGATGGTTAGTCGGAGAAAACGGTATAACCCTTTATACAATAGGAGCTATAAAAGAAATTGAGGGAATAAGAAAATATGTTAGTGTAGATGGTGGTATGGCAGATAATCCAAGACCTGCCCTATATCAAGCTGAAAACGAAGCTATTGTTGCGAATAAGGCTGATAAAGAAAATGAAGACCTTGTAACTATTGCAGGAAGATGCTGTGAATCGGGTGATATGCTGATCCACGATATAAAGCTTCCTAAAATGGAAACAGGTGATATACTTGCAATGCTTACTACAGGAGCCTATAACTACTCGATGTCCAGTAATTACAATAGATTACCGAGACCAGCAGTGATAATGCTAAAGGCTGGTAATTCAAGGTTAGTTGTTAAAAGGGAAACCTATGAGGATATCGTAAGGAATGATTTAGACTAAAAAAGAAAAAAATATTTGTTATTTATTTTAGTAATATATCATTTCCAAAAATCAGTAATCCAAGCTTAATCCCCCCATAATAAAAATAAAAGGCATATCCCGTAGGACTGCCTTTTATTTCCTTTGTAATAATGATTACAAAGACTCTGCGTTAAATCATCTCCTGAAATGTCGTTAAACAGAAATTTTACCCATAGCTGCTGCTATTATCATAACAATCGCCACTATAACCATAACTATCATGGACAACTTTTCTTTCTGAGTAATAGCTTCTTTTTTTTCTTTTTTTGCTTTCAAATAAAAACCTAACCCTAATGCATAAATTACAACTGCTAAACCTAAATATCCAATTCCCACTGCATATATAACATAAATTGAATATATACCTGCAATTACTGCTATAATTTTTTCCTTAAGATGTCCACTTTCTTTATTATATACCTTAAATGCATACATAGAAGATAATAAGTATGGTATTAATATATTAGTAGTACACATATGTGTCACAACAAAATAAGCTTTTTGCAAGCCTGGTGAGAGCATAGCTAGCAACCCTATTTGTGTTGCTACCATTCCAAATAAAAGAGCATTTATAGGCACATTTTTATCATTGTTCTTTTTAAACCATTTAGGCATTAACCCATCCTGTTCTGCTGGAACATATAAAATTTCTGTGGTTATCAAAAGCCAGCAAAGTAAAGCACCCATAACAGAAATTAAAATTCCCACTTTAACTATAATAGCCCCTGCACTTCCCAATGAAGTCTGTGCTAAAACAGCTGCTAATGGAGTTTGTGCTGCAACTAAAGCCTTAGCTGGCAAAATACCCATTGACAATATAGATATTGATACATAAAGTATCGCTGTTATAACAAGTGAGATTATTGTTGCTTTTCCAACCACTATATGAGATTCTGCCCTTTGAGACAAAACTACTAAGCCTTCAACACCTACGAAGCACCATAAAATTGTTCCCATTGCGCCACTTATCTGTTTCCCTATACTAACGGTGTCTCCACTGACTGCTAAAACTGTCTTCCAATTTTCAACATTAAATGTACCTAGTTTAAAAGCTGAAAGGCCAAATACAATTACTAGAATTAGTGGTATAACTTTGCCAATTGTAACTACCAAATTGAGTATACCAGCTTGTCTAATTCCTCTTTTTATTACAAAATAGTATGACCACAAAACAATAGATGCAAGTAAAAATGCTAAAACACGAGGCATTGTGTATCCTTCTCCAATTAAGCTATTTATAGTCTTGAAAATTAAAACAATAAATGCAACATTGCCAAGGAATGAACTTGTAAAGTAACCCCAAGCTGAATTAAAACCTATAAAATCACCATATCCATCTTTAGCATAGGAATAAATTCCCCCGTGTAATTCAGGTTTTTTATTTGAAAGCAAGTAAAATACTAATCCTAGCATTACTACCCCAAAAACTCCAATACCCCATGAAATTAGGACTACCATTGGATTTGTTGTTGTTATTAAATCTGTAGGGCTATTAAAAATACCTGATGCAATCATAGTACCTATGCCTAAAGCAACAAGTAACCCTAGTCCTAATTTTTTATTATTTTCTTCCAATATAAAAAACCTCCTCTAATATCTTTTTACTTTAGTAAATTTCTAACGTCTGATAGTATTGCTCTTGGAACTGGTAAATCGAGCATTGTTTTGAGTCCTGGTTCTGCATTCATTACTAGTGGAATCATATTAACACATATAGCTATTGTAGCGATTCCTCCTGGTATTTCTGGTTTTATTTGAAGGTTCAAGTTTGGAACTCCGTTAATTGTAATATAATCTCCAGTATCAACATTCTCAAGTTCTGGTCTTATCTGCTGAGGATGTTCCATTGTAGCAAATACTTTATCTCCTAAATTTGCATATCCCAATTGGCTACATCCAGCAACCTCTCCAGCATTTACTGAGATAATATCTGTTTTACGTGGCACAGTTGTAACAATTGGTGATTTTTCTTGTCTAATATTATTGAACTTAATATTAAATGCTTCTTCAAACATACCAAATGATTGTAAAAATCCTACGTGCCCATCTACTGTATTGTCTTTAACACCCTGTATAAATGCTTCTGGTTTTAAGCCAATACCTTGCTCAACCATAACTGCCCTGCCAAAGCAAGCTAAGTCATTAACTCTAGTAGCCTTTATGCTATCAACTGTGTCAGAAACTCCTGTAAGCATTATTGCAACTAAATCCATTATAAATCCAGGATTTACTCCAGTTCCTAATATTGAAACCTTATTTTCTTTAGCAATTCTATCCATTTCATCTGATAATTCTGGGTCTAAAGCTCTTGGATAGGACATTTCCTCAGCTGTTGTTACAATATCCATGCCAGCAACTGCTGCCATTTTTATTAATGGAAATACAACTTTTGTAAATGAAGCTGTAGCCATAAGGCAAACCTCTGCAAAACCCTTCTTTATAACATCTCCAGCATTTTTTGTAACTATACATGAATTATCTTCATTTGCTGGAACACCTAACACTTCATAAAGTTTTTTGCCAACCTTACTCGGATCCATGTCAATAGCCCCTACGATAGTAAATCCTTTTTTGCTTAATACCATTCTAGCAATACCGCTTCCCATTGAACCTAATCCCCAAACTACAACTTTTATTTTATTTCTCATAATATTTTCCCCCTCATAATTTTATATTTTACTCTATATGTTAAACTGCGTCTTAATTAATTATTGTAATACTTCTCCACATATGGAGAGGTCATTGCTGCAAGCAAACATCCATAATCTATTTTAAAATCTACTATATCGCCAACTGTTAGTTCTTTTTTACTATCAGTTACATCTAAAATTAAATGGTCGCTACTTGCACCAAAAATGCTTATATCTGTGTCCAAAGGAATTAACCCTTCAACTCTTATATCTTGTCTTCCAATTGCTATAATAGCCCTTTTTCTTATTCCTTTATCTTCAAAGTGAGGTTTATTACCAAAAGCATCCATTCCTATAGTGCCTGTTGGTACTGTTGGTTTACTCTTTATTTCAACTACCTCCCCACTGAGTATAAAGGCATCTTCATAGCAATTAGGTACTGCGAGTCCAAAAGAAGTCTCCCTACCAAGAACTATTGCTTCTCCAATTCTAAGCTGATTTATTTCTTCTGGCATAGTATCATTAATAACCATATATAAACTACTAGAATTCCCCCCTGAAATTATAGGTAACCTTAAACTAAAGTTTTTTTCTATATCTAATTTTAACTTTATAAGCTTACCTAAGTTTTCTGTGTCAGGAATTACCCCACCATAACAAGTAACATTGGTTCCAAGTCCAATTAAATTAATATTATCTAATTTTACTATTTTACTCACAATGGAAGCTACGTCGTCAATCAATACTCCTTCTCTTAAATCCCCTAAATCTACCATTAGTATAACGTTGTGCATCTTATTTAAATCTTTTGCAGCTGCTCCTAGCTTCCTAATTGTGTCGATCTCTGAATTTAAGCTGCAATCGCTATACTTCACAACTTCATAGACTTCGCTTATCATTGGAATTCTAAGCATCATCTTTTTACAATTTAAATCCTTTAGTTTTTTTAGATTTAAGATTCTAGAATCAGCAACCTCAGTCACCCCAGCTCGTAGTATAGCTTCTACAATAGGCTTTTGTGCACAAAATACTTTAGTTACGGATGTAACATCTATATGCTTTTTATTACACATTGCTAGGATTGTTTTTACATTGTGTGTTAATTTTTTCAAGTTCACTTCCACACAAGGATAATTTTTTTTCATATAGATACTCCCCTTTTCAAATGTCGTTAATTCCCATATCCTTTGTTATACCTAAACTTTGAGTTAATAACGCTATTGCCACTTCTTTATTTTCTCTACTTAAAACCCCTGCACAAGCCATAATATAGTTTTTATCTAGAAGCACTTTAGCACCTTTTTTAGGTAGCATTGTAACTTCGTCTTTTAAGTGTCTTATTTCTAGTAGCAAAGCTTCTCCACTCGGAAGCCTTGTAAGCGCCCCTCCGGTACCTATTATATATTTAACCTCAGATAAATCCTTACCATAAGCCACAAAACCACTTTCACCATCATATTTTCTTTTTATAAATCCTACATGCCTATCTATTGCAACGGATATAGCTTTCTTCGCTAGCAGGCTGCTTGCATTTATATCATCCATATCTTCCGGTATAGGTTTTATGTGCAACTTTATATATTCCTTAGTATATTCACCTAAATCCCTAACGTCAAGTAAATCTATTACATTTTTGCTGTTAATAAAAACTCCAAGGTCTCCTTCTACAGTTCTTTTAGCCTTTGGTTCAGGATTTATTAGCATATCTAAAACTATTCTACTTCCTTCTGTAACAGAGTGCACATCCGTTGTAGCACCTCCTACATCAAAAACTACTAAGTCCCCTATCATATCATATAAAAGTTTTGAGCTCTCCATAACTGCTCCTGGAGTTGGCATTATGCTTCCATTCACCATTTCTTTTATTTTATTCATTCCAGGTGCTTTTACAATATTCTTCTCAAAGGCTTCTTGTATTATTTTCCTTGCAGGCTCCACATTTAACTCATCTATACTTGGATAAACGTTGTCAATTAAATAAAGTTCTTGCCCTTCAAATATCTCTTTTATTTCTTCCCTATTTTCAATATTTCCACAATATACAATGGGTTTGTTATATTTTTCTTGGCTTATAATTTCTGCATTATAAAGAGAGGTTTCCCTTTCACCATAGTCAGTGCCTCCAGCAATCATTATCATATTAGGATTTATATCATGTATTCTCTTTAGATCACTTTTTCGCATCTTCCCAGCAGTAACCATTTTTATGATACCACCAGCACCAAGAGCTGCTTCTCTAGCAGCCTTAACAGTCATTTGCTGCATAAGTCCGTGAACAGTTATTCTAAGTCCCCCTGCAGCACTAGACGTCGCTAACATCTTTTTCCATGTAATTGATTCTCCAATTTGATTTTCAATATCTTTAACAGCATTTTTTAATCCTATAGTTACATCACCATCTATTACTGTTGTACAGCTATTACCTTGAAAAGGTATATCTACAATAACCTGTCCCTTATCATCATAGTATACATTAAAAGCAGTAACCAGGGTAGTGGTGCTACCTATTTCAGCAACAAGATAATTTACCTTCACAAGCAATCGCTCCTTTTATTCTTCTTCTTCATTATCAGGCAAACCCATTAACCTTTTGATTATGAAGGATGCAACAGCTGTACCATTTGATCCACGTCCAAATCCAACATCCATACCGTTTGCTTTAGCTATTTCATCAGTTACTTGTGTACCACCGGAAACAAGTATAATCTTATCTCTTACTCCTTTTTCGATGCAAAGATCACTAAGTTTTTTCATGTTCTTTGTATGAACATCGTTATGGCTAATTATTGTACTACACAATATAGCTTGAGCTTTTGACTCTATAGCTGCATCTACTAGTTTTTCTATTGGACATGAAGTCCCAAGGAAAATTGCTTCTATACCAAATCTTTCAACTCCGCCATGTTTAATATCAATAACTTCGCGAACTCCAACAGAGTGTTCATCTTCACCTACTGTGGCTGCAACAACCTTAAGTGGATGTCCTTTTACATAATCTTTCATTTGTTGATCTGTTAGTGACTTTCTTCTCTTTGGAAGAACTAACTCATCACGTTTTACAGGTGTAAAATCACATACGCCTTTTATTTCCACAAGAGTTCCCTCAGCTTTTTGTAACACTTGTTTATGAATAATTTCTACATTTTTCAAATTCATTCGCGTGCCCATTTCAAGTGCTGCTGCTTCACTAATTTGTTCATTTTCCGGGATACATAAAGTGATTTTTACATACCCGTCTTTAGCCCATTGGACTTCTGGAATTACAGTACCATCTTCTTTAACTTCTTCCATTCTCTTAAATACATTGTCATTATCATCCAATTCATCGATATATTGAATTTTGGAATGGTTACATAATGTACATTCATCTATTGCATCGCAAGGTCTTTTATATTCTTTTGGAACATTATTGTATCCAAAATGGCCACAAACTGGTGCAAAATAATCTGATTCTCTTTTTACAATTGTTCCGACAGCATCTCCGCCCGCAATCTTTCTTGCAATACCATCATCATTTCTTTCTGGATATTGACCAGAATCAATAAAGAATCCTGAATCAACAGCTTTAAAGTATCCACCAACTTCAAGTATTTCCTCAAAGAACAAAATAGCTCTTTCTTGAATTTCTCTTGCCTTTTCTGGTAAATATCCTGTTTTCTTAAGCTCTATCATGTCCATTAATCCATCCATACCTATAAATGCCTGTTTAGCTGTGTTTATAGCATGAATATTATTATAATGCCAAGGAACATTACGTCCTTCATCTGGAGTTATTGTACTTTGAATGTCTGCTGATGTTAGTTCTGATATTAAAAGATTCAAAGTATGTCCAACTGTAGCTTCTCTTTCACAAGACTCTATATACTTAGTATTCATTTGAGCTCTCATTTTGTATCTTTTGAAAAACTCACGAAGTGCTACTGCATAAGGCAGATCATATCTCATACAAGGAGCTGGTGCAGATGTTGGGGGTACAGTTGATAAAGAAATGTTTTCTGGTTTCATTCCAACGAGTTCTGAAAAACAAGAATTTATAGCATGTTGTACCATAAGTTCTGGCATTACCTTATATCCCTTCATAGCTGTTGCGTTTGCATTATGTGCACCATCTATTTGAAGCATTCCTGCATGAGCCATTATACCCTTTGCAACTGCAGCATCAACGAAAGATCTAACCATATTAATATTTCTATAAAGTACATTGTATTGTGGATCTTGATGAGCTCCATTAACGCCTTCTTCTGCGAACATAACCGCTACATCAGGACCGGCAACGCCCGATACATAGGAATGGAAATTAATTTTTCTTCCTACTTCTTCTTCTATTAAATCTATAGCCTTTCTTGTTGCTCTAATTTCTTTTCTAGTTATTGGTACCCCCCCAAACCCTTCTGGGCTTCCTTCTAATAATCCATCAAAGTGACTTTGACCCATTGTCCTTATAACCATTAAATGATCCGCACCATGCCATGCTGCCATTCTCATTCTTCTTATATCATCTTCAAATCTTCCTGAAGCAATTTCTGTCGTAATAACTGCTCTTGGTTGCGGATCTATATTTTCAAAGCTTCTTGCTGCTGGAAGAGGTTGACTCTTCTTTAAAGGTGCTGATATTTCATGATATGTGAATTCTCCAACCTTTCCAGTTTCATTTTCTTCTCTCCAGTGCCATCCTCTCCATTTTGGTTGATACTTATCTAAGTCTTTTAATATTTCTTCTACATTAAGCTTTTCATTTTCTTGTAATTTTTCTTGCATTAGTTCTCACTTCCCTTCATTTTTTCAGATACAATATCCCACCCTATTCCTTTAGAGAGTTCTGCTCCTGCTTTAAGATAGTCCATATTTTTAAGCTTTGCATAAGTTAAAATTACATTTCCTATACCTTTTCCAATCAAATTCCATTTTGCTGCATAAGAAATTATAGGCTGAGCTTGCATACTAGAAAATCCCATTCTAAGTACTACAGAACGTTCAATAGCTGGTGATGTATGCGTATACGCTAAATCCACCATTGGTTTTACAACTTGATTAGTAAGGCTCCAAAATCTTTCATATAACTGATCATTAGTCAAACCTTTCAAATGTTCTCTTCTTTTTTCAAAATCATCTTCTCTTTTCATAAATTAAACTCCCCCTAACATATTTCAAGATTATGTTTTGCAAGATTATGACATTTCTACATTATGCTGTTTTAATATTTCTACTATTTCTTCTTTAGACATTTTTGTTTCTAAAGACAAAAACTCAATATCAACCTGCTGCACTCTATTCTCAATCAATTTCTTAATAACATTTTTCATGTAGGAATTCTTCAACCCTTCCATGTCTATATCTGTGACTGTTACTATTGATGGATGAGACGGAATTACTATATTCTCGCCAGGTACTTGCTGGCTAGGATTACCCACATAAACTTTAATCCCATTTTCTTTAGCAAAATTAAGCTGAGGCAATAAATGTTTTCCAGCTCCCGTATATTCAGTTTCTTGGACAACGATTACGGCATCATCATCGTATTCCTGAGCAATTGCAAAAGCTGCTACTAGGGATACATTTCCTGCTGGACCTCTTTCTAAGCCTTCAAGCTGAGCTAATATTTCAGTCATCCAAAATACTTCACCTTGAGTAGTTGTTACATATCTATCTAAATACCTTAATGGTCTAGCCGCGCTCCTAGGTACATCTGATCTATCTGGATAAGTCATAAATGGAATTCCAAATCCTGTATGGCCTGTGGTAAACGATTTCTTGTTAAAGTCTATATCAGATGCCATATGCAATCCAGAAAGGTCAACCGATGCCCCTATTATCTTTGTTTCCACTGCACCTGCCCTAATAAGTCCTCTTGCAGTACCAGTAACATTTCCACCACCTGCATGAGTTATAATAACTGCATCAGGATCTTTTCCTAATTTTTCTCTACACTGCTCAGCTATTTCATATCCTAAAGTTTCAATTCCTGCTACACCGTACGAGGAATATAATGAAGCATTGTAATAACCTGTATCTTCAAGTATCTTTAGATAAGTATAAAATAATTCAGGACCTACGGAAAGCCTAACAACTTCTGATCCAAACCCCTCACACTTTCTTCCTTTTTCTAATATTTCTGGTTGTCCTATTTTTCTTGAATCATAACATTCATTTGCTATTATACATTTAAGGCCTCTAATATTTGCTTGAGATGCAACCGCTGCTCCATAATTACCTGACGTAGCTGCCCCTACGCCTTTGTACCCTCTCTTCATTGCATCAAATACAGATATGCATGCTCTTCTATCTTTAAAACTTCCGGATGGGTTGCAGCTTTCATCCTTTACAAATATTCTAGCCGCACGTCCAGTCTTAGAAACCTTTCTTGCTAATTTTGTTATATTTCTTAGTTCAATAAGTGGAGTATTTCCTACCCCTACATCATTTTGAATTTCTTTAACTTCTGCAAATGAGTATTCAACATCTCTCATCAAAGCTTCATAATTAAATGAAAGCTTACCAGTTTCGTATTTACTATAATCTATTCCTATAGATTTAAGAATTATTTCATTCTTTCGGGCCATAAGCTCATCATATTTATTCATACTTTATAACCTCCTCTTAAATTATCACCTACTGTGCTATTATTTCCCTAGCTTGTCTTCCTATATTACTTATTTCTTCAACATACTTACCATAGGTGTGGTAATATCCTGGCTCTATTTCAACAACTTTACCTTTAGCAATTCTGCCTACATTAGTTTCAACTTGCACTTCATCTCCTAATTCACAATCACTAAGGCACTTCCCTCTTATCCAACATTTAAGAGGAGTTTTCTTTGTCTCATCTGGTATATTTAAAGCTCTGTCTTCTGGCATTAAAACGATTTCTTCTACTTCAACCCAGATGCCTTTTTTTATCATAATTTATACCTCCCAAATTTAATATTTATTAAAGCACTTTATTGATATACTCACTTTAATATACAGCAATTACCATGCCAAGTAAAAAACACATGCTTTTAAGCCATCGCTCAAATACATGTGTTTTGAATTCGCAAAATATTCTGCATCTTTTTTTTATAATTGAGAATTAAGACTAGTAATTTTAGGTAACCTCAGTGTTTCTTGGGATTAGCTATATGTGCAAATTATTTTGCATGCATAGCAAAAAATTTTGCTATTTTAATATTTTTCTGTTATTTTATGTATCTTTATTTTATATTGAAGATTTTGTCTTGAAATATTAAGGTCTCTAGCAGTCTTACTAACATTATAATTATTTTTTTTCAACATTTTTTTTATTAAGTTTTTTTCAATATTACTCATATAACTTTCTAAATCAAAGCTCTCATATGTATTTGATGTAATGTCATGAACATTTCCACATTTTTCATATGTTATTATAGAATCAAAATAGTTTTCTGTTAAAGTCGAATTATTGTCCGCCATATTCATCGCAGCTTCAATAACATTTGTTAATTCACGAATATTTCCCGGCCAATTATATTCTTGGAGTTTTCTCATCATATCTTCATCGATACCCCTTATATTCTTACATAGAATTTTATTATATTTTTCGATTATTTTGTCTAGAAATATAGTAATATCCTCTTTTCTTTCTCTTAATGGGGGTATATTTATTCTCATTACACCTACCCTATAATAAAAATCTTTCCTCAATTTACCACTCTCAATAAGTTTCTCTGGTTCCTCATTTAACGTAGCTATTATTCTAACGTCAATATATATGCTTTTGGTACTTCCCACAGGCCTTATATAACCATCTTGAAGTACTCTTAAAAGTTTAGATTGAAGATACGGTTCTAAAGAATTAACCTCATCTAATAAAATAGTTCCATGATTTGCCTCTTCAAATAATCCCTTTTTATTCTCTGCCCCTGTAAACCCTCCCTTTTCTGTACCAAAAAGCATTCCCTCTAGTAATAGGGCAGGAATAGCTGCACAATTTATAGGTATAAAGGGCTTATCTTTTCTTAATCCATCATAATGAATACTTTGAGAAAAAACTTCTTTTCCTGATCCAGTTTCTCCATATAATAGTACAGATGAACTTGACATGCTAGCTTTTTTAGCTTTTTCTATAACACTTTTCATAGCAGGATTGTCACCATATATATCACTAAAAGTAAAATGTCTATGAATTTTTTTATTTAAATTTTGCAGTTTACAAACGTTTTCAGTTAGTTCTTTTAGCTGAGTCATGTCTTTAGCTATTTCAATCACTGCTACAACTTTATTATTTAATGTTACTGGCACAGTAGTATTTATAGTAGTGACTTTTTTCTTATATCCATTACCATAATGTTGTATTAAATCCACAATTTTTTTACCGGTCTTTAATACGCTCATAAGTGTAGATTCATCATCTTTTACATCCACTAGATACTCATTAACCTTTTTCCCTATTACTTCTTTACTATCTACACCTTCTACTTTTCCCATGGCACTATTATAATATATAGTTTTACCCTCACAATTTATTACTTGAATTCCTTCCTCCAAATTTTCTAATAGACATTCTAATACCTTGTCTGCGTTTAGAAATTTACTATCCATACTTTATCTTTAGTGAGATCTTGTATAAAAGGTACACAAACCCACTAAATACTCACTTCCTTTCTATATCTGATGTATAACATGTTAATAGTAGACAATTAAAGTTCATCTACTTTCTAATAAAAAAAAAGATTATACTCATGGATAAATCAAGTATTAAATATTTCAAGTTTTTTATTGTTGCCATATTTTTTCACATTAAATCTATTTATTATTATTTTCATTATACTACAAAAACCTTACTTTATAATTTAATTTGTAGATTGCAATATAAAATGTCCGAAATTTTCAAGAAAAATATAATGTTAAGTTGTAATGGTTTTCCGTTCCATCATATTAGCAGATAGACCGTTAAAAATCCTTCTTGGATAATTGTTGATCCAGTGCTGTATTTGCATAATTTGTTTTTTAGAGAATGCTGAAATATCCACACCTTTTGGGATAAATCGTCGTATCATTTTATTGATATTCTCGTTTGTGCCTCGTTCCCATGAACTATATGGATGGGCATAATATACTTTAGTTCTCTTTCGTTTATTCCTTACTGAGGTCTCAATACCCTCGAAATCAAGGTTCTCACAGCCGTTATCACAGGTGATTGTTTTAAATGTTTTTGAGAATGCCATTCCCATTTTACGCTCCAATTTGTCCAATTCCTTCACAACAGCGACCTGTGATTTAGAAGGTATTTTAAAGATTAACTCCTTGCGAGTTACTCTTTCGCTTAATACCATTAATACAGTCTTCGTACCCTGCTTTCCTACTACGGTGTCCATTTCCCAGTGCCCTATCTCATCACGTGCAGCTACCGCTGTAGGTCTTTCTGATATACTTGTTCCTTTGGTATTGTTATACGCCGGCCTTATTTTTTTATAGTTTCTCTTTTTGGCATTCTTTTTAACAGGCAGATCTTTGTTACTTATGTTTAAGAATAAATTATTATCCAAATAGTTATACACAGTTTTGAAGCAAATAGTTGTTTCGAATTGTAGATCTTTATTTGTTATATTTTGAATAGCTGCATACGGAGATTCGCCATATTTACCAATGGCTTTTTCTAAGTACTTCACCAATTTGTGATCTTTCCCTATTTTCAATGCAGGCCCTTTTGCTGTGCCTTGTCTGTCATGTTCTGACTGCCCAATTTCTGCGCTATATTCCATTCGAGTGGTTAAATCACTATTCAATAATTCTACTATTCCTTTAGCAATTTCACGCCTTATTGTACGCTCTGAACGTCCACCTATTTGCTCCGCAATACAGCTTGAATTTAGCCCCATTTTGTATAATGTCTCTATCTTTATACGATCCTCATATGTTAGGTGTTTACCTTTTTTGTTCTCTGTGATAAAATTTGATTGACTCATTTGAAATCCTCCTGTACTTGTGTTGGTTTAGTCACTTAACATTGTACAAGATTTTTTCTCTTGAGTCTTTATTTTTTGTTCTATGGTCATTTCATTTTACAACTTACCCTTTATAATTTAATTTTTAAATATACTCCCACTACCTCTTTACCAGATTTATGTTCAATGTTATTTTCATTTTTATTAGTTTATGATATATTATTCACATGAGTAAATCCACTTAATCGTTCAATTTCAATGCTATTAGGATTATAAAATCTTTCATCGTAGCAATGTTTATTTAACATATACCATAAATAAAATTTTAAGCATACCAAATTGTTGCAGCATAAATGTCTACCCTATAAGCTCCCTAATATTGCAGATTATTTTAAGTATAAATAAATATCCCATACATTTTAATTTTCAAATAAGTTCGAAACTTAAAATGTATGGGAATAATATTAGTTTATAAATAAAGCTTTATTTTATTAGAGCTGCACATATTTATAAAATATTTATGAACTTCTAAGCTATCAGTAAGTTCCGGATGGAAAGACGTAGCAAACATATTATTTTGTTTTGCTGCTACAATTTTATCATCAACAGTACATATTATTTTAACATCGCTTGAAACTTCTGTAATTAATGGTCCTCGAATAAAAACTAGTGGCAACGGCTCACTTGAAATCTCATTGATTACAACATTCCTTTTAAAGCTATCTATTTGGCTTCCGTAGGCGTTTCTTTTTACTTTTATATCCATAATTTCAAGATATTCATTGTCTGATCCCTCAATATATTTAGCAAGTAGTATCATACCAGCACAAGTTCCCCACACAGGTAATCCTGATAGTATTTTTTCTCTTAAAGGCATAAGCATATTTCTTTCCCTTAAAAGTTTCCCTATCGTTGTACTTTCCCCACCCGGTAATATGATTCCCTGTATATCTTCGATATCCTCAATTTTCTTAATCTCTACACCTTCATGTCCAAGCTTATTAATATGATTTATATGTTCTATTACACCACCCTGAAGTGATAAAACTCCAATTTTCAATTTTACCATCCTCTTTCTGCAAACTTCTCTTTAATTTCACTTATTTCTATACCACTCATTGTTTTCCCAAGATTTTCTGAAACTTCAGCTATAACTTTTGGATCACTATAGTATGTAGTTGCTAAAACTATAGCTTTTGCTACCGCCTGTGGATTTTCTGCTTTAAATATTGCTGAACCTACAAAAACCCCTTCTGCCCCAAGTTGCATCATGAGTGCTGCATCAGCTGGCGTAGCTATCCCACCTGCAGCGAAATTTACTACTGGAAGTTTACCATTTTCCCATACGTATTCAATTAAATTAATTGGGGCTCCAAAGTCTTTAGCAATTGTCATTAGCTCTTCTTTTGGAGCATTTTTCACTTTTCTAATTTCATCCATTATACATCTCATGTGCCCGACAGCTTCAACTACATTTCCTGTACCTGCTTCACCTTTTGTTCTTATCATTGCAGCACCTTCTCCAATCCTCCTTAGTGCCTCTCCTAAATTTCTTGCTCCACAAACATAAGGAACCTTAAAATCCCATTTATTTATATGATACTGCTCATCTGCTGGAGTCAAAACTTCACTTTCATCTATAAAATCTACCCCTATTTCCTGCAAAATTTGTGCCTCAACAAAATGTCCTATCCTACCTTTAGCCATTACCGGAATAGAAACAGCTGCCTTTATTTCTTTAATCATTCTAGGGTCAGACATTCTAGCCACGCCACCTTCTTTTCTAATATCTGACGGTACTCTCTCTAGTGCCATTACCGCACAAGCCCCTGCATTTTCTGCAATTATTGCTTGTTCAACATTCACAACATCCATAATTACTCCGCCCTTTAACATTTGAGCTAGATTTTTATTAATTTCATATCTTTCCATAAAATAACCTCCCAATAATTTATTTAATAGGAATAGTATACCATATGTATATAACATACGTAAGTGTATGGATACGCTTATAGTGCGTAATTTCTATAAAATCAGCATAATATTGTTTATAGTTTTCCATTTTTTATACCTTCAACTAACCTATTACATTATATTCTGTTGCAAGAATGCCAACGTATTTTAGCTAAGCTACAGTGCATTCACTATATCTCAAACATCATTTCAAGACTTGCACCAGGTGAAACCATTGGTGAAGCCATTTCATCAGGGGCTACTCTGAAATCAATAACAACAGGTCCTTTCCAGTCTATTGCTTCTTTTAATGCATCCACAACATCGCTGTTATGATCAACTCTAATCCCTTTGACTCCAAAGCCTTCAGCAATTTTTACAAAATCAGTATCTCGTTCTAATGTAGTACTAGAAAACCTTTTTGAGTAAAACACATTCTGCCATTGTCTTACCATTCCTAAAACTCCATTATTTAGTAATATTATTTTAACAGGAATATTATATCTTGCAGCAGTACCGAGCTCATTAAGATTCATCCTAAAGCTACCATCCCCTGCAATATTAAAAACCATTTCTTTCTTTCCCAAACTTGCACCTATTGCAGCTCCAAACCCATAACCCATAGTACCTAGGCCACCTGAACTAATAAAATTTCTTGGCTTAGTATAGGTAAATGCCTGAGTTGCCCAAATTTGATTTTGGCCTACTTCAGTAGTTGTTATAGCTTTACCCTCTGTAATTTCACAAATTTTTCTAATTACATAAAGAGGATTTACATCATCAAATTCATTTATTTTTATAACCCTTGTCTTATCTTTTTTTATTAGTTTTTTTGCATAAATTGTCCATTCATTATCTTCTCTCCCAGGAAGCATTTGTAATAAACTTTTTAATACATCGGTTACATTTCCAATTATCCAGCTATCTGCTTTTATATTTTTTGAGACTTCCGCCTCATCAATATCTATATGGATAACCTTAGTATCTACTGCAAATGTATTAGAATTACAAATAACTCTATCACTAAATCTAGCTCCAATGGCAATAATTAAATCACTTGAAGTTATGCATCTATTAGACGCATATGTTCCATGCATACCTAGCATACCTGTGTACATTGGGTGTAGTCCGCTAAAAGCACCAATGCCCATCATAGTACTACTTACTGGGCACTTTAATTTATCTTGAAGCTTTATTAGTACTTCCTCAGCCTCTGATATGTTACACCCACCACCAACTACAATTATTGGTTTACAGGATTTTTGAATGGATTCAATAGCATGCTTAAGTTGATTTGTATTTACGACTTTCTGCTCTATTACCTGTGGTTTTTCAAAGGAGTATTCACATTCAATTCCAGTTATATCCTTAGGTATATCTATAAGTACAGGTCCAGGTCTTCCGCTCATTGCAATTTTAAAGGCTTTTCTTATTGTAGATGCTAATTCCTCAACACTTTTCACTAAAAAATTGTGCTTTGTAATAGGCATTGTTATACCAACAATATCTACTTCTTGAAATGAATCCTTACCTATTAACTTTGTTTCTACTTGGCCAGTGATTGCAACCATAGGTACAGAATCCATATAAGCAGTTGCAATGCCTGTCACAAGATTTGTAGCTCCAGGTCCAGAAGTTGCAAGACATACGCCTACTTTTCCAGTCGCTCTAGCATATCCATCTGCAGCATGAGCTGCACATTGTTCATGAGTAACTAAAATATGATTTATTCCTTCAAATGAATAAAGTTCATCGTATATATTTAGTACGGCTCCACCTGGATAGCCAAAAATAATATCTACGCCTTGTTCTTTAAGACATTCTAATAAAATTCTTGCACCTTTGTATTTCAAATTAATCCCTCCTTGAGTCTGCGAAAATTGCCCCTTTATTAGCTGAAGAAACTGATTTTCTGTAAGTTCTTAAATACCCCTTAGCTTCCTTCATCTTTCCTTCAGGTTTTCTTTGCTTTAATTCCGCTGCATCTACTAATAAATTTAATGTTTTATTCTCTATATCTATTTCTATCAAATCTCCATTTTTAACTAATGCAATAGGTCCACCCTCAGCTGCTTCTGGAGATACGTGACCAATAGATGCTCCTCTTGTTGCACCAGAAAATCTACCATCAGTTATTAATGCAACACTTTTATCTAGTCCCATTCCGGCCAGTGAAGCCGTAGGGGAAAGCATTTCTTTCATCCCCGGGCCACCCTTGGGTCCCTCATATCTAATTACAACTACATCACCGGCTACTATTTTACCACCATATATTGCTTTTGTTACCTCTTCTTCACTATCAAATACTTTTGCAGCTCCTGTATACTTCATCATTTCAGGCGCAACTGCTGACTTCTTAACAACTGCTCCATCTGGTGCAAGTGTTCCTTTTAAAACTACCAATCCGCCAGTTGTGCTATATGGATTTTGCGCAGTTCTAATTACTGCTGCATCCTTTATTTTTGCATCCTCTACATTTTCATATATAGTTTTACCTGTTACTGTCATGCAGTCCTTATTTATTAAATCCTTACCTGAAAGTACATTTAAAACCGCTGGAATTCCACCTGCAAAATGCAGATCCTCCACATGATGGCTACCTGCTGGACTTAACCTGCAAATATTTGGAGTTCTTGCATTAATTACATTTACGTAATCTAGATCAAAATCTATACAAGCTTCATAAGCTATAGCTGGTAAATGAAGCAAAGAATTTGTAGAACACCCAAGAGCCATATCTGCGGTAATGGCATTTGTAAATGCATCTTTTGTCATGATATCTCTTGGTTTTATATCTAATTTTACAAGTTCCATTATTTGCATCCCTGTTTTTTTTGCAAGACCTACTCTCTCTGAATAAACCGCTGGTATAGTTCCATTAAAAGGTAATGCCATTCCTAGTACTTCTGATAAACAATTCATAGAATTAGCAGTAAACATCCCTGAACAAGAACCACAAGTAGGACAAGCTGAGTTCTCAAGTTCATCTAATTCTTCTAATGTCATCTTACCTGAATTTACTGAACCTACCGCTTCAAACACTAAACTTAAATCTGTAACTTTCCCATTCATTCTACCAGCGAGCATTGGTCCACCACTAATAAATATTGATGGAACATTTACCCTAGCTGCTGCCATAAGCATTCCAGGAACAACTTTGTCACAGTTTGTTATAAAAACTAAACCATCAAATGCATGTGCATCTGCAACTATTTCAATACTATCTGCAATTAACTGCCTTGAAGGCAAAGAGTAATTCATTCCCATATGGCCCATAGCGATACCATCGCATACAGCAATTGTTCCAAATTCAGCAGGGACTCCTCCAGCCATTCTTATTCCATCCTTAACGGCCTGAGCTATTTTATCTAAATTCATGTGACCAGGAATTATCTCACTATAGGAACTAACTACACCTATAAGTGGTCTATTCATTTCCTCGTCTATAAATCCTAAAGCCTTAAATAGTGAACGGTGAGGTGCTTTTCCTATACCCTTTCTTGTAGCATCAGATTTCATAATATCTCCTCCTCAAAACTTAGCTAAACCTTTCTCTTTATTTAATTGTTTCTCATCTTCAATTAATTTATATTCTACTTAATCCAGATGTCAAAGAGAACCAAGTTCAATTTTATATTTTTTAGAACTTGGTTCTCATTAAACACTATTAATAACTTAATATTTAAGTTATTATATTTTAAGTATCAAATTAAAACTATTTTTTCATCCAAGACATCATTTTTCTAAGCTTAGCACCAACTTCTTCTATTTGATGTTCACTTTCTATCCTCTTTGTCGCATTAAAAAATGGTTTTCCAATCTGATTTTCAAGAAGCCAGTCTCTAGCAAAAGCTCCTGTTTGGATATCTCTTAATACACCTTTCATAGCTTTTTTCGTATCTACAGTTATTATTTTATTTCCTGTTATGTAATCACCATATTCTGCAGTATCACTTATTGAGTGTCTCATCATGTTTAAACCACCTTGGTTTATCATATCTACGATAAGTTTCATTTCATGACAACACTCAAAGTATGCCATTTCTGGTTGGTAACCCGCTTCTACAAGAGTTTCAAACCCGGCTTTTATAAGAGCTGTAACACCTCCACATAGAACTGCCTGTTCTCCAAATAAATCTGTTTCAGTTTCTTCCCTGAATGAAGTCTCCATAACTCCAGCTCTTGCACCACCTATTCCCAAAGCATAAGCTAAAGCCACTTCTTTTGCATGTCCTGAAGCATCTTGATGTATAGCTATAAGGCATGGTACCCCTTTGCCTTCTAAAAATTGACTTCTAACTGTATGTCCTGGTCCCTTTGGAGCTATAAGGAATACATCGATATCTGCTGGTGGAACTATTTGACCAAAATGAATAGCAAATCCATGAGCAAATACTAAAGCTTTATTTCTTGTGAGATTTGGCTCGATGCTTTCTTTATATAATTTTGCTTGCTTTTCATCGTTAATAAGTATCATGATGATATCAGCTGCCTTTGCTGCATCTGCTGCAGTCATAACGGTTAATCCCGCTTCTTCAGCTTTTTCCCAAGACTTACTTCCCACATAAAGACCAACAATAACGTCAACACCACTTTCATGTAAGTTTAATGCATGCGCATGTCCTTGGCTACCATACCCTATTACTGCAACCTTTTTACCTTTTAAGTTTTCTAAATTACATCCCTCTTCATAATACATTTTCGCCATTATTAATTCCCCCTAATTTTTCGCTCATATTTTTAGATTATTGCATCTGCATCTTTTTTCATTGCAATAAATCCACTTCCAACTATTTCCAAAATCCCAAACGACTCTATCAAATTTTCAAAAGCACACAATTTACTATTGTCTCCTATAATTTGAATAATTAAATTTATTGGAGTTATGTCTATAATTGAAACTTTAAAAGCTTTTCCGATATTTATGATTTCCCGTCTGTCATTGCCCTCTGCTTTAACCTTTATAAACAACATTTGCTTACAAATAGAGTTTTCATTATCAAATTCCTCAACTTTGTGAACATCCTCTAATTTTTTTATCTGGTTAATTATTTGATTGATTCCTTCATCATCATCATCATCACGAACTTTAGTTAATAAAGTTATTCGTGTTAATTTTTCATCTTCGGTATGACCAGATGAAACAGTGTCAATATTAAAACCTCTCCTGTTAAATAATGAACATACTCTTGTTAGTACTCCTGGGTTGTTGTCAACTAGAATTGACAATACATGTGAAATCAAAAATATCGCCTCCTTTTCCACAATTAAATAATTTCCAATAAATTTGTAAATTGTACCAAACATTTTATGTATCTTACCATCAAAAAAATAAATTGTCAACGTTAATCAGTATATTTTTTTTATTGCATATTGACATATTTTTTTAATCGTATTATATTATGGTACAAGTAAATTTTTAGAAAGTTACTTACAACTATAAAATCTTTGATAAGGGGGAGTTGTCATTTTAGTGTTAAATAAGAGGATGAGATATTGATAAAAATGAAATTGTATATTGACAAACAATGGGTTGATTGATAAAATAACGACTAATATAATAAATACTATGACAGGGACAATTAGGCATCAGGATGTTTTACAGAGAAGGGATAAAGCTGAGAACCCTAAATAATTGGATGTTGAAACTTACCCTCGAGTTGTAGACTTAAACTAAATTGCGCTTAATAGTGTCCTTCTTAGTAGGTCTTACCGGTGCAAACCGTTAACTTAAATTAAGTTATAAATATGGGTGGTATCGCGACAGACTCTTCGCCCCAAGTGAAGACGTCTGTTTTTTTGTACCTTTTTTTAACGACATTTCAGAAGGAAAGTCTCCCACTTCTATGAGTGGGAGTTACATATCCTAACAAATGGAAAACTTCAGTGGAAGTATCAATCTCCTTTTGAAGTCGTTAATGCATCTTCTATGAAGATGTTGCAGCTCCGCAGGAGATGATTTAATATGTTACTATTTAAAATAAAAAATTATACTTTATAAAATGTCTATCAATTTTTAAAAGGAGGTTTAAATTTACTATGGGAATGACGATGACACAAAAAATACTTGCATCACATGCTGGTTTAAAAGAGGTAAAATCTGGCCAATTAGTTATGGTAAATCTTGATTTAGTTTTAGGTAATGATATAACAACCCCAGTCTGACATGGCAGCAGGAATGGCAAGTGGAAAATGTTGGTTTAAAATACCTGAAGCAATAAAATTTATTTTAACTGGTAAAATGCAAAAGTGGGTTTGTGGTAAAGACGTAATCCTTCATATTATAGGAATGATAGGAGTAGATGGTGCACTTTATCAGTCAATGGAATATACAGGTCTAGGCCTCGCTAATCTATCTATAGATGACAGATTTACAATATCCAATATGGCTATTGAAGCAGGTGCTAAGAACGGAATATTTGAAGTTGATACTAAAACTTTGGAATATGTAAAACAGCATTCAACTAAAACTCCTGTAATTTTCAGTGCTGACGCTGATGCAGAATACTCTAGGGTAATAGAAATAGATTTAAGTACTATAAGACCTACTGTAGCCTTCCCTCACCTTCCTGATAATACTAGAACTATCGATGAGGTTGGTGAAGTTTTAATCGATCAAGTAGTTATTGGTTCTTGTACTAATGGAAGAATAGAAGACCTTAGAATGGCTGCAAGTATCTTCAAAGGTAAAACAGTCCATCCTAAAATAAGGACACTAATCTTCCCTGCTACTCAAAAAATTTATCTTCAGGCAATTAGAGAAGGTTTAATTGAAATATTTATAGAAGCTGGAGTTGCCGTAAGTACGCCAACTTGTGGACCATGTCTCGGTGGACATATGGGAGTACTTGCAAAGGGAGAAAGAGCTCTTTCTACTACAAACAGAAATTTTGTTGGCAGAATGGGCCATCCTGAAAGCGAAGTATATCTTTGCAGCCCTGCAGTTGCTGCAGCATCAGCTATAACAGGAAAAATTTGTTCACCAGAGGAGGTAATGTAATGTTTAAAGGAAAAGCTATAAAATTTGGTAACAATGTAGATACTGACGTTATTATCCCTGCAAGATATCTTAATACTTCAGATGCAAAAGAGCTTGCATCACATTGTATGGAAGATATCGATAATGATTTCACACGCAAAGTTAAAGATGGTGACATAATGGTTGCTGGTAAAAACTTTGGTTGTGGATCTTCAAGAGAACATGCACCTCTTGCTATAAAGACTGCAGGAATTAGTTGTATAATTGCTGGAACTTTTGCAAGAATATTCTACAGAAATTCAATTAATATAGGTTTACCTATTTTAGAATGCACAGAAGCCGCTCAGGATATTGAAGAAGGAAATGATGTATCAATTGATGTTTCTACTGGGGTTATCATAAACAAAACAAAAGGAAAAACTTATAAGGCAACACCTTTCCCAGCATTTATGCAAGATATAATTAATGCTGAAGGTCTTATAAATTATCTTAAAGAAAGGACTGAAGTTTAATGAAAAAGATAGCTGTTATTAAAGGAGATGGAATTGGACCAGAGATTGTTCTAGGTGCAATTAAGGTGTTAAATGTAATATCTAAAAAATATAACTTTCCATTTGTTTATACTGATGTTTTAATGGGCGGAATAGCTATAGACAAAACGGGAGTTCCTCTTCCACAGGAAACTATAGATACTTGTAAAAATAGTGATGCAGTTTTACTTGGTTCTGTTGGCGGCCCTAAGTGGGATAAACTTCCTGGAAAATCAAGACCTGAGGCTGGTTTACTTGGAATACGAAAAGAACTTGAGGTTTTTGCAAACTTAAGACCTGCTATTCTTTTCCCACAATTAAAAGATGCCTCAGCTTTTAAACCAGAAATTCTTAAAGGTAACATTAATATTATGGTTATTAGGGAATTAACAGGTGGAATATATTTTGGTGAAAAATCTAGAATAGACCTAGATGGAGGTGCCCAAAAGGCATGTGACACAATGGCTTATTCGACTTATGAAATCCAGCGAATAGCTCGTGTTGGTTTTGAAACTGCAAGAAAAAGAACTAAAAAGCTTACATTAGTTGATAAAGCTAACGTGCTTGAGACCTCAAGACTTTGGAGAGAAGTCGTTACAAAAATGGCATCAGATTATCCAGATGTAACTCTCGATGTACAATTAGTTGATAGTTGTGCGATGCAGCTTATAAGAAATCCAGGGCAATTTGATACAATCTTAACTGAAAATATGTTTGGTGATATCCTAAGTGATGAAGCTTCAATGCTTACGGGTTCCCTTGGAATGCTTCCTTCTGCAAGTTTAGGTAGCAGCACTCTTGGTATATATGAACCAATACACGGTTCAGCACCAGATATTGCTGGCCAAAATAAAGCTAATCCAATTGCAACTATAATGAGCATAGCAATGATGCTTAGATATAGTTTTAATATGGAAAATGCCGCAAAAGATGTTGAAGATGCAGTATCTAAGGTTTTAGACAAAAAATATAGAACATTTGACATAATGCAACCTGGCATGAAATCCGTTAGCACTTCGGAAATGTCCGACCTTATTGCAAAAGAAATATAATAGTAAAAGCCTCAAGAAACTTCGCCTATTGATCGAGGCGAAGTTTCTTTTCAATTATTTCTAATAATTTTAAGGGAGTGTTTTAAATGTCATATAAAAAATATAAACCATATGGTAGTATAAATATTAAAAATCGTAACTGGCCTGATAAACAAATTGAAAAAGCACCAATGTGGTGCAGTGTTGATTTAAGAGATGGTAATCAATCCCTTCCAATTCCAATGAACGTAGACGAGAAAGTTAAATTGTTCAAACTTCTTGTTGATATTGGCTTTAAAGAAATAGAAGTGGGCTTCCCATCTGCCTCAAATACAGAATATCAATTTTTAAGACATTTGATAGATAAAGATCTTATACCTTACGACGTGACTGTTCAAGTTTTAACTCAATCAAGAGAGCATTTAATAAAAAAAACTTTTGAAAGTCTTAAAGGAGCAAAAAAGCAATTGTCCACCTTTATAATTCAACTTCAATTTTACAACGAAGAGTTGTTTTTAACAAAAGCAAGCAAGAAATTATCGATATCGGAGTTACTGGTGCAAAACTTCTAATGGAATACAAGAATAAATACCCTGAAACAGATTTTTCTTTTGAATATTCCCCTGAAAGTTTTACTGGAACTGAGCTTGTATATTCCCTAGAGATTTGTGAAGCTATATTAGATGTTTGGAAACCAACTCCCGCAAAAAAAGTTATTTTAAACTTACCATCAACAGTTGAGATGGCTACTCCTAATATTTATGCAGATCAAATCGAATGGTTCTGCATGAACATTAAAAATAGAGAAAGCGTTCTAATAATTCTTCATACTCATAACGACCGAGGTACTAGTACTGCGGCATCAGAGCTTGGAATTCTTGCAGGAGCTGACAGAGTTGAAGGCACTCTATTTGGTAATGGTGAGCGAACTGGGAATCTTGATATTATGGCAATTGCTTTAAATATGCATGTTCAAGGGATAAATCCTGAATTAAATTTTTCAAAACTTTATGAGATTGCAGCAGTCTATGAAGACTGCACTAAAATGAAGGTTCATGAGCGTCATCCATATGCCGGAAAACTTGTATACACAGCTTTTTCTGGTTCACACCAAGATGCAATCAAAAAAGGGTTTAAAGCTAATCATGATTCAAATAGTAATTTTTAGGAAGTTCCTTATCTTCCAATTGACCCACACGATGTTGGCAGAGAGTATGAAGAAATAATTCGTATCAACAGTCAATCTGGTAAAGGTGGTGCTGCTTTTATAATGGAAAATGAATTTGGCTTTGTTTTACCTAAATCTATGCAGAATGATTTTGGCACACTCGTAAAGAACCAAACAGATCTTCTAGGAACAGAGCTTTCATCAATTCAAATTTATGATCTATTTAAAAGTGAATACTTGGATAGGTTATAATTAGTTGTACAGTAAATATTCGGACATGATATAATATAAAAATAAGTGAAAGAGAGAGTGGGTTATATCATGGGAAGAAACGGAAAAAATTACACTGAGGAATTTAAAAAACAACTAGTAGCACTTAGAAACAATGGTAAGGTTATTGCAGAAATATCAAGAGAATATGGCGTGGCTAAATCAACTATTAATAAATGGGTCGCAGATTATAGTAATACTGGATCATTTAAAGCAAAAGATAACCGTAGCGATGCTGAAAATGAGTTACTCAAATTGAAAAAAGAAAATACTAGGTTAGAGATGGAAAATGATATTTTAAAGCAAGCAGCGCTGATAATGGGACGAAAATAGAACTTATTTTAGCGAATAAGTATAAATACAGTATTAGCGCAATGTGCAGAGCACTAGGCATTCCAAGAGGATTAGTTTACTATAAACGTAAAGAACGCAGATTTAATTCAGATTTAGAAAATACAATTATAAAGATTTTTAAAGATAGTAAGAATAACTACGGTACAAGAAAAATAAAGGTTGAACTATCCAAGAAAGAAATTCAGGTATCAAGAGCTAAAATAGCATGTATAATGAAGAAATATGGACTAGTATCAAATTATACTATTAAACAGTTTAAAATACATAAATCTAGTTGTAACAATGATAAAGTTGAGGACATCGTTAATAGAGATTTTCAAAATAGATCCAATCTAGATGTTGTTGTAAGTGACCTAACCTATGTAAATGTTGCTGGGAAATGGCACTACATATGCCTTCTTATAAATTTACATAATAGAGAGTTAATAAGTTACTCTGTGGGTAAGAATAAGGATGCTAAGCTTGTTTATAAGGCCTTTATGAGAGCAGATTGTAACCTAAGCAACATAAATATATTCCATACAGACAGGGGAAATGAATTTAAAAATAACATTATAGATGAGGTTTTAGAAACATTTAATATCCAAAGATCACTTAGTAAAAAAGGTTGTCCATACGATAACGCAGTTGCAGAGGCAACATATAAAATAATAAAAACAGAGTTTGCATATGATAGAGTATTTAGCAGTTTTGAGGAATTGGAACGTGAGCTATTTGATTATGTAAACTGGTATAATAACCATAGAATTCATGGTTCATTAAACTATATGACACCAAAAGAATATAAGGCTAAGATGTCCGAATAAAGTTTGTATAATAAAGTATTGACAATCCAACTTAAATATAAAATCCCCAAATTTATTGAAAAGTTATACCATCCAATCAGTACAAAACGTTGAAACAGATGAAAATATAGTTAACATCCAGGCATTAATTTCAGTAAGTGGTAAAGTGATGAATATTTCTGGAGTTGGAAACGGTCCAGTAGACGCCTTCTTCAATGCGCTACATGGTTCAAACATTAATGGTTATAACTTTATATCTTATGATGAACATGCTCTAGGCAGTGGTTCGAACTCAAAAGCTGCCACTTATATACAAATAGAATACAATGGCCAAAGGTATTTTGGGGTTGGTGTTTCTTCGAATATTGATACATCTTCACTAAATGCTCTATTTAGTGCTATTAATAGAAAAAGTTAAGTGCCCCATGCCCGACGCACTAATAAAAGGAGCTTATCCATTTAGGTCAAGCTCCTTTTATTAATGTTTTCACTTGTTATATTATACAAAATAAAAACCACTAAGTTAAACTTAGCGGTCTTTTCTTACCTGGCGACAACCTACTCTTCCACAAGGTCACCCCTGCAGTACCATCGGCGCATTGAAGCTTAACCTTCGTGTTCGGTATGGGAACGGGTGTTACCTTCATGCCATAATCACCAGATTGAGAATATAAATATTCTCTGAAAATTGCACAGTGAATTAGTCTTTTCGCTCACGCTCAAAGCCTCGCTTCTTTCTTACGAAAGAAGTATATCGCATTACTTTTAATTATATATTTAGGTCAAGCCCTCGACTTATTAGTATTAGTCAGCTGAACATGTTACCATGCTTACACCTCTAACCTATCAACCTGGTGGTCTTCCAGGAGTCTTACTAACACCGCACTTACGTGCGAGTTATGGGAAATCTCATCTCAGGGTGGGCTTCACGCTTAGATGCTTTCAGCGTTTATCCCTTCCAAACATAGCTACCCAGCGATGCCACTGGCGTGACAACTGGTGCACCAGAGGTTTGTCCATCCCGGTCCTCTCGTACTAAGGACAGCTCCCTTCAAATTTCCTACGCCCGCGACGGATAGGGACCGAACTGTCTCACGACGTTCTGAACCCAGCTCGCGTGCCGCTTTAATGGGCGAACAGCCCAACCCTTGGGACCTACTTCAGCCCCAGGATGCGACGAGCCGACATCGAGGTGCCAAACCTCCCCGTCGATGTGGACTCTTGGGGGAGATCAGCCTGTTATCCCCGAGGTAGCTTTTATCCGTTGAGCGATGGCCCTCCCACGAGGTACCACCGGATCACTAAGCCCGACTTTCGTCCCTGCTCCACTTGTAAGTGTCGCAGTCAGGCTCCCTTCTGCCTTTGCACTCTTCGCGCGATTTCCAACCGCGCTGAGGGAACCTTTGGGCGCCTCCGTTACTTTTTTGGAGGCGACCGCCCCAGTCAAACTGCCCACCTAACAATGTCCTGTGACCAGATTCATGGCCTCCAGTTAGAACCTCAGTACTGTCAGGGTGGTATCCCAAGGATGACTCCACACAGGCTGACGCCCATGTTTCTCAGTCTCCCACCTATCCTGTACAGACAATACCGAAATTCAATGCTAAGCTACAGTAAAGCTCTACGGGGTCTTTCCGTCCAATCGCGGGTAGCAAGCATCTTCACTTGCACTACAATTTCGCCGGATGTGTTGTTGAGACAGTGCCCAAATCATTACGCCATTCGTGCGGGTCGGAACTTACCCGACAAGGAATTTCGCTACCTTAGGACCGTTATAGTTACGGCCGCCGTTTACTGGGGCTTAAGTTCATACCTTCGCTTGCGCTAAGTAATCCCCTTAACCTTCCAGCACCGGGCAGGCGTCAGCCCCTATACATCAGCTTTCGCTTTAGCAGAGACCTGTGTTTTTGCTAAACAGTTGCTTGGGCCTATTCTCTGCGACCTACTTACGTAGGCACCCCTTCTCCCGAAGTTACGGGGTCAATTTGCCGAGTTCCTTAACAACAATTCTTCCGATGGTCTTAGGATTCTCTCCTCACCTACCTGTGTCGGTTTGCGGTACGGGCACCAATATCCTCGATAGAGACTTTTCTTGGCAGCGTGGAATCAGATACTTCAGGAATAAATTCCCTTCCCCATCACATCTCAGCGTTAAGAGCAAACGGATTTGCCTGTCTGCTCCGCCTAAATGCTTAGACACACATCCAATAGTGTGCACATCTTATCCTCCTGCGTCATCCCATTTCTAATAACGTCCATTGGTGGTATCGGAATATCAACCGATTGTCCATCACCTACGCCTTTCGGCCTCGGCTTAGGTCCCGACTAACCCTGAGAGGACGAGCCTTCCTCAGGAAACCTTAGGTTTTCGACCGTTAAGATTCTCACTTAACTCTCGCTACTCATGCCAACATTCTCACTTCTGTACCGTCCACCACTCCTTACGGTATGACTTCAGCCAGTACAGAAAGCTCCTCTACCGCGTACACAATTGTGTACACCCATAGCTTCGGTGGTAAGTTTTAGCCCCGGACATCTTCGGCGCAGGATCTCTTGACTAGTGAGCTATTACGCACTCTTTAAATGAGTGGCTGCTTCTGAGCCAACATCCTAGTTGTCTTAGAAATCCCACATCCTTTTCCACTTAACTTACACTTTGGGACCTTAGCTGATGGTCTGGGCTGTTTCCCTTTTGACTACGGATCTTATCATTCGCAGTCTGACTGCCGAAATAAAAGTATATGGCATTCGGAGTTTGATAGGGTTCAGTAACTGTTGTCAGCCCCTAGCCCATTCAGTGCTCTACCTCCATTACTCAATTAATCGACGCTAGCCCTAAAGCTATTTCGAGGAGAACCAGCTATCTCCGAGTTCGATTGGAATTTCTCCGCTATCCACAGCTCATCCCATGGTTTTTCAACACCAACGTGGTTCGGACCTCCACGGAATTTTACTTCCGCTTCATCCTGGCCATGGATAGGTCACCCGGTTTCGGGTCTACGACATGCAACTTCGTGAACTTGCGTTCACAACGCCCTATTCAGACTTGGTTTCCCTTCGGCTCCGTACCTTAAGTACTTAACCTTGCTACATATCGTAACTCGTTGGCTCGTTCTACAAAAAGCACGCCGTCACACATATAAAGTGCTTCGACCGGTTGTAGGCACACGGTTTCAGGTTCTATTTCACTCCCCTTCCGGGGTTCTTTTCACCTTTCCCTCACGGTACTTCTTCACTATCGGTCACTAGGTAGTATTTAGCCTTGGGAGGTGGTCCTCCCAGCTTCCCACAAGGTTTCACGTGTCTCGTGGTACTCTGGATTAGATCTGACTGTTTTTCCTTTTCATTTACAGGCCTATTACCTTCTGCGGAGCAGCTTTCCAGCTATCTTCAATTAAGGAATTGCAGTATTTATGATCTATCCTCAACCCCCAGATCAAAGACCTGGGTTTGGGCTCTTTCCCTTTCGCTCGCCGCTACTTAGGAAATCGATGTTTCTTTCTCTTCCTCCGGGTACTTAGATGTTTCAGTTCCCCGGGTCTACCTCTGCATACCTATTTATTCAGTATGCAGTACATAGTTGTTACTATGTGGGTTCCCCCATTCGGAAATCTTTGGATCACAGGCTATTTGCGCCTACCCAAAGCTTATCGCAGCTTAACGCGTCCTTCTTCGGCTCCTAGTGCCAAGGCATTCGCCATGCGCCCTTTGTAGCTTGACCTTGATTCTGTCTATTTACATAGACGGTTATATTAATTTTGCGAAATTGTATTAAATTAATTTATAAACTACTTGCGTAGTTTTAATTTTTTTAAAACAACTTTTTTCACTGTGCAATTTTCAAAGAACATTTTAAGAAAAACTATTCATTATCTAACTCCTAAGAGTTAGATAAAATTAGTCTCTCAAAATTAAACAGAGAACTAGGTACGATTAATTACAATAGATATTTTTGAAGAACAAATTAATATTCTTCTATTGCATCGACCGAAGTCAATACATCTACTCCCTAGAAAGGAGGTGATCCAGCCGCAGGTTCTCCTACGGCTACCTTGTTACGACTTCACCCCAATCATCAATCCCACCTTCGGCCGCTGGCTCCTTACGGTTACCTCACGGACTTCGGGTGTTACCAACTCTCATGGTGTGACGGGCGGTGTGTACAAGGCCCGGGAACGTATTCACCGCGACATGCTGATTCGCGATTACTAGCAACTCCGGCTTCATGTAGGCGAGTTGCAGCCTACAATCCGAACTGGGATGAGTTTTTGAGTTTGGCTCCACCTTGCGGTCTTGCATCTCTTTGTACTCACCATTGTAGCACGTGTGTAGCCCTAGACATAAGGGGCATGATGATTTGACGTCATCCCCACCTTCCTCCCGGTTAACCCGGGCAGTCTCACTAGAGTGCTCAACTTAATGGTAGCAACTAATGATAAGGGTTGCGCTCGTTGCGGGACTTAACCCAACATCTCACGACACGAGCTGACGACAACCATGCACCACCTGTCACCCTGTCCCGAAGGACTTCGCCCATCTCTGGGTTATGCAGGGGATGTCAAGTCTAGGTAAGGTTCTTCGCGTTGCTTCGAATTAAACCACATGCTCCGCTGCTTGTGCGGGCCCCCGTCAATTCCTTTGAGTTTTAATCTTGCGATCGTACTCCCCAGGCGGAATACTTAATGTGTTAACGGCGGCACCGAGGTTCGACCCCCGACACCTAGTATTCATCGTTTACGGCGTGGACTACCAGGGTATCTAATCCTGTTTGCTCCCCACGCTTTCATGCCTCAGCGTCAGTTACAGTCCAGTAAGTCGCCTTCGCCACTGGTGTTCTTCCTAATCTCTACGCATTTCACCGCTACACTAGGAATTCCACTTACCTCTCCTGCACTCTAGACACCCAGTTTCAAATGCAGCACCCAAGTTAAGCTCGGGTATTTCACATCTGACTTAAATGTCCGCCTACGCATCCTTTACGCCCAGTAAATCCGGACAACGCTTGCCACCTACGTATTACCGCGGCTGCTGGCACGTAGTTAGCCGTGGCTTCCTCCTCTGGTACCGTCATTATCGTCCCAGAAGACAGAACTTTACAACCCGAAGGCCTTCATCATTCACGCGGCGTTGCTGCGTCAGGGTTTCCCCCATTGCGCAATATTCCCCACTGCTGCCTCCCGTAGGAGTCTGGACCGTGTCTCAGTTCCAATGTGGCCGATCACCCTCTCAGGTCGGCTACGCATCGTCGCCTTGGTGAGCCGTTACCTCACCAACTAGCTAATGCGCCGCGGGTCCATCTCAAAGTGGAATTTTCCGAAGAAAAATCCTTTGATGTTTCGATCATGCGACCAAAACATATTATGCGGTATTAATCTCCCTTTCGGGAGGCTATTCCCCTCTTTGAGGCAGGTTACCCACGTGTTACTCACCCGTCCGCCGCTAATCCACCCCGAAAGGTTTCATCGCTCGACTTGCATGTGTTAGGCACGCCGCCAGCGTTCGTCCTGAGCCAGGATCAAACTCTCAATTTAAAAGTTTACACTTTTTTAGTTGAAATGATTAATCTGCGACAACTGTTAAGTTGTTACGCAAGCTCATTACATACTTTTAGTCTTACGACTAAATTTTACTTTATACTAAAGTAATTAACTGGTTTAACGAAATATTATTTCGCTATCTTTACCTATTTCTCTGTTTAATTTTCAAAGACCAATTCGCTTTGTCATCATGTGACGACTTCTACTATATTACTAGGTATTTCTTGTTTTGTCAACATTTTTTTAATTTGTTTTCATTTGAAAACATACTAAATAGTTATCAACAGTTAGCTTATCGTGCCACTCGTTTGTGACGACAAGGAGTATTCTATCACATAAATAAGAGCATAATTTCACAACATAGCTACTCTAGCTAGATTACATTCATATTTCTACATATTAGTCTAAATAATTCAATGTTTCGCATCCTGATACACATGGCTAATTATTATCAATACATTTCAAAATCAACTCTATTAGTATCAATATATAATATCTTACCGTTTTATATATTGATAACACATTTTTTATTTCTTTTAACAAGATGCATTTATAATAGACACATATAATGTAGAAAGTTAACATATACGCTTTTACTATATATGTAGTTTATTTTTACACAAATGTTAAAATAAACACTTCTAAGTCTTAGACTATGGCTTGAAACCGTATCCTTGTTATTAATTGCTTTTGGTAATTTTTTTATTATCTATCATTCTATTGATTTCTTCTCCAATATGGTATAGCGTAGAGAAGTAGGTAAGAGTTTGATTTAAATATTTTTTGTTCATTTTATTAGCATCTTTTTATATAAAGTTTATCGCAAAACTATTATAAAATGGATGCTTTTATTTTATAGATATTTTTCTCTACAATACTCAGTAAAATCGGGATTTATTACCCTTTAATGGCTAGTAACCCGGATTCTAATCAAACAAAATTTAGGGAGTGTACAATATGTTTTTAATACCAAGTCCAAAACAATTAAAACTGAATAAAGGTACATTGCAGCTTAGACGTGATACGGAGATAGTCTTAGATTACCAATGTAATTTTGATGACTTAAATGCCGCGATTGTATTACAAGATGAAATTCAGCAACAATTAGGCTTCAAATTAGTAATAAATAAGGCCTTTGATTGCCATAATGATAAAACCGTAATTAGATTTAAAAAAGTATCAGGTCCAAAAGAGGCTTACACCTTAATTATTGGTAGAAACTGCATCGAAATATGTGCTGCTACTTCCATAGGCATATTTTATGGAGTACAGACATTTAGACAAATTATTAGGCAAAATGGAACTTTACTTCCAAATCTCAAAATTGAAGACGAGCCATATTTTACTAACCGTGGGTTCTATCATGATGTTACAAGAGGCAAGGTACCAACACTTGAAATGCTTATGGAACTAGTTGACAGGGCAGCTTTTTATAAAATTAATCAGTTGCAATTGTATATAGAACATACTTTTGCATTTAAAGGCATGAGTGAAATATGGATGGACAAAGATCCACTAACAGCGGAGGAAATATTAATACTTGACCAATATTGCAAAAAAAGGCATGTTGAATTAATCCCATCCTTGTCTACCTTCGGGCATATGTATGAGGTGCTTAGGTCAAAGTCCTTCAATAAATTGTGTGAGCTAGAAAACAGTGAGGGAGGCGAGTACTCTTTTGGTCATAGAATGGTTTCACACACACTGGATGCAACTAATGAAGGTAGCATAAAACTAGTTGAAGAAATGCTAATGCAATATATACCGCTATTTAGCTCAGACACATTCAATATATGCTGTGATGAAACCTTTGATTTAGGAAAGGGTAAAAGTAAAGCCAAAGCCGATGAAGTTGGGGTTGGAATGTTGTATGTTGAATTTTTGAACAAAGTAATAGATATAGTCAAGAAAAAAGGCAAGAAGGTTATGTTCTGGGGGGATGTGATTTTACATCATCCTGAACTTTTAAATAATATAAGTAAGGATGCCATATGTCTTAATTGGGACTATAACGAAAATGCCAAAGAGGATGGAACAAAAGCAATAACTGAGTCAGGTATGGAGCAGTACGTGTGCCCAGGTGTATGGGGATGGAATCAACTAGTGAACAAAGTCGATAAGGGTTTTGAGAATATTAAAAGAATGGTAGCCTATGGTGTTAAATATGGTGCAACAGGCGTTCTCAATACTGACTGGGGAGATTTTGGTCATATAAATTTTTTAAGTAGCTCAATTCCAGGCATGGCATACGGAGCGTCCTTATCATGGAACCCAGATGGCGAGAAAGAGTTTGAAAATGTATTTAAAGCGTTGTCCTTAATAGAGTATGGTGATGACTCACTTGAACTCGTGTCTCTGTTGAATAAATTATCCAAGGAGCAGGTCGTAGGCTGGTATGAACTAGTCGAATGGAAAGAAAATCATAGTGAAAATTCAGATATTATAGAAAGTTTCAGCGAGCTTGATTGGAAAAAGATTTTAGCTGGTTATGACATAGCTTGTGAAATAGAAAATAAGTTTACTACATTGTCTAAAAAAGTGTGCATAAACACCTTTGATCTGCAAGAATTTATTGTTTCAGCAAGGGCAATACAACTTGTGAATAGCTTTTTCCTAAATCTTTTGAAGAATGAGTATTCTAAAAATGATGTAGATACAGTATTTAGTCCAATGGATCTCGCAGAAAATCTCGAAGTATGGTTCTGTGATTATGCAAAAATCTGGAGGGCACGAAATAAGGAAAGTGAACTATATAGAATTAGAGAAATCATAGTTTATACTTGTAGATACTTAAGGGGAATATGCTTGGTAGCTTGCTAATAAGTTATGTTATCTATAAAAAAATTAAGGTATTTCTTTGGTTTATCTTAACATAAAAATAATCCTCCCAAATTGGGAGGATTATTTTTATGTTTCAGACTGTTTACAAACAACTGACTCTAATATAATAGCTACATTATTTTTTAACACCAATCTATATCACTTTCATTATAATAAACCCTTAACCAGTCGCCATTTATCAAATTAACTTTAATTTCTATATCTTTCCCAGGCTCATTGTATTCTTGAAAACCCATAATACAATCTTTTGATTCTTTACTTTTTAGTTCTAAATAATCTTGAAATAATATTTCATGTTTATACATTTTTACTACCTTCCTTTAACCACTTGGTATTTAATTTTGCCACCTGATAATCTTTAATATTTATTGTTGTAATTATATCCAGTTTTGTTTACATTAATCATTATACACCATACGACAATTTGCAACAAAAATAAACTAGCTTAGCCTCAGATAGTCATAAATATTTCTATAAAAAGAAAAAAGTCTAACAATTACACTACGCCAATTTTCTCCTTGCTAAAAAATAGAGACTGCCAACATAGTTGTCAATCTCTGCACACTATACATTTTTTTGATATTTAGCTACATACTCGTAAGATAAGAAATACTCTTTCATATCTTTACCAACAATACCACAAATATTATTTAATAGCTGATCATCTTCCGGTGTTAATTCAGTACGATAATGAAATATATATGGATTACTATACCCACACTCATCGAATATTTTGCATATATCTGTTAAAGTAAAAAACTTATTATTATTTCTATTTAAAATAGAATTTCCGCTGTACATAAAGCTTCCTCTTAATAACTCTTTTATAACTGAATGATGCATTAAGTTAGGAATAGTCGCAATTATATATCCCCCAGGCTTCAAAAAATTTTTTATTTCATTTAGTAATGTCCAAGGGTCTTTACTTAGTTGAAGTCTATTGCCAAGAATTATATAATCAAAAAAATTTGTCTTGTCTTTTTTAAAGTTCATGCTATAATTTTCTTCAAAATCATCAGTTATTAACTCTAGAATTTTTCCACCTAGCCTCGCTACATGCTCATTTGTCTCTATACCATATATATCAGCGTTAGGATACATATATTTCAACTTAAGTAGTGTAGCACCTAGCCCACAGTCAAACTCAAGAATATTTAGACCATTTTCTTTTGGCTCATCTATACGCTGTATTATGTCAAATTTTAATGTGCTACCTACGTTAGAGTTAAACCCCCACTTATCCTCAATTTTTTTACGATTTGTCGTTAGTACATTATTAAATTCAGTATAATCTTTATTAAAAGATGAACTGCCAAAATGGTGTATGAAGCTGTCATTACAAAGCATCATCTTATATCCCGATTCTATAATTCTCATGCATAAATCATCATCTTCAAAATTTCCAGGTGAAAATTGCTCATCCATAACGCCAATCTTGTTAAGAACATCTCTCCTTATAAGCATGCAAAATGCCACAAGCCTTACTTTCCCCTCCCATTTCTCGGGGTTTGAAACATTATTAGCCTCAGCGAATGGAATCATATCTTTAACATCACTATAAGGCACACTTACAGACTGATAATTAGAACAATTATTAGTTATAGATGAAGTTGCTCCAACTTTATCATCACTGTAAAGACATATTTTAAGATTATCAAGCCACCTTGGAGTAACTACCGTATCATTATTCAAAAACAAAATATCATTTTCTTTGCCTGATGCAGCTATTCCAATATTACAGCCCTTTGGAAAACCTACATTCTCATCATTTAAAATAGATTTTATATACTTCTGGTCTTTAAGCCATTCTCTTGTCCCATCAGTAGAATTATTATCTACAACAATTATTTCGTAGGTATTCTCTTTAGTGTATTTCCTTATGCTATCAACGCATTTGTGATTATAAATAAGATTGTTGTAAGTTAAAATTATTATTGAAGTTTTCCTATTCTCAATCATTACTTTATCCCTTCCTCGATCACTTAGTCACAGCAAATTATGCTTCAATTACATATTACGCTTATTATTAAAAAGTGTACCTATCCTATTTATAAATGCATTCTAATGGCCTTAGAAATGATTTTCATAACCTTAGTTACATTTTATAATTTATTTTTAAATATGCTCCCTATTCCAACCCACAGCATATTATATACTGTAAATTTGTTTTAGGAGGCTTATATCTTATATGGTAACTATTAGTTTATGTATGATTGTAAAAAATGAGGAAGATGTTTTAGGTAGGTGTCTTGACTGTATTAAGGATATTGTTGACGAAATAATAATAGTTGACACTGGCTCGACAGATAACACAAAAAAAATTGCACAAGAATATACAGATGATTTTTTTAATTTCCAGTGGATTGATGATTTCTCTGCTGCTAGAAATTTTTCTTTTTCTAAAGCAAAAATGGATTATATTCTTTGGCTAGACGCTGATGATATTATTCTCGAAGAAGATATAAAAAAATTTAAACAACTTAAGCAAAGCTTAACTCTAGATGTAGATAATGTTATGATGATGTATAACGTAGGCTTTGATGAAAATGGAACAGTTACCTTATCATATTTTAGAGAACGCTTGTCAAAAAGAATAAACAATTGTAAATGGACAGAACCTGTTCATGAATGCCTAGTAATGGGAGGAAACATTATAAACGCCGATGTTTGCATAACACATAGAAAAGAACATGCCGCAGTACAAGGTAGAAATATATCTATTTATAAAAAATTACTGTCAGATGGGCAATCTTTAACACCAAGAGGACTCTTCTATTATTCCAGGGAATTACATCAAAATGGATTTTTTGAAGAAGCAATAAAATATTTCAATGAATTTTTAGACACAGAAAAAGGCTGGGTAGAGGATAATATAAGTGCCTGCTTTGATCTTTCTAACTGTTATAACATTATAGGTGATAAAAAAGCCATGCTAAAAATACTACTTAGAAGCTTTGAATATGATACTCCAAGAGCTGAAATATGCTGTACTATAGGAACCTACTATTTTGAAATTTCCGATTATAACAAGGCTATTTTTTGGTATAAGCTCGCATCAGAACTTAATAAGCCAGTTAATAGTTGGGGCTTTATATCTCATGATTATTGGGGATATATACCCAATTTACAACTATGTGTTTGTTATGACAGGTTAGGAAGTAGATCAGAGTCAATTAAATATAATAATAAAGCAGCTGAATATAAGCCTGATTCTCCAGCGGTACTTTCAAATAGAGATTATTTTGAAAGCACTGCTATATAAATTATTACCTTTAAAATACATTCCAAAATTGAGGTAACATTATATGAACTGCCCCCTGTCAAGTAGACAGTGGAAATAATTAAAGATTTTATGTAAGGCGTCTATCATTTGGTAGGCGCTTTATTTATGCTGCATTACCTAATAGATATCGCTGATATTCCATTGGTGTCATGCACTTTAAACGTTTTTGATAACGTCTATTATTATAATATTCTATATAGTCTTCAATCGATTTCTTTAAGCTTTCATAGTCTTCAAATTTATGAAGATAATACATTTCTGTTTTTAAGATTCCCCAAAATCCTTCCATTGGACCATTATCAATACAATGCCCAACCCTCGACATGCTCTGTATCATTCCAGCTTTTTTTAGTTTTTCTTTAAATATTTTTGAAGTATACTGGAAACCTCGGTCACTATGAAATATTGGTTTAGCATCAGGGTATACTTTAACAGCAAGATTAAAGGTTTGATAAACCAATTGGTTATTATTAGAATGACCAATGACATATGAAACAATACTTCTATCACCTAAATCAAATATTGCACTTAGATAAGCCTTTTGTCCACTTCTCCCATATTTAAACTCGGTTACATCTGTAAGCCATTTTTTATTGACTTGTTCTGCTTTAAAATTTCTATCCAAAATATTTTCTGCAGTAACTTCAGGAGTTGACTTAATATAATTATATCTTTTTTTTCTGCATACGGATTTTAATCCTAATATCTGCATCAGACGATAAATTCGTTTATAATTAACTTTTTTATTATATTCTCTACGGATTTTAATCGTCATCTGGCGATAGCCTAAGATACCGTCTTTTTCCTCATATAACTCACAAATAAGCTTTAATAATTCTTCGTTTTTCAATACTCGGTTACTTTTTTCTCTGTGTAGCCATTTATAATATGCAGAATGGCTAACGCCGCCTATAATGCACAACTCAGTTATAGGAAATTTATCTTTGTTAGATAATTCTTGGATTGCAAGATAAGTATCTTCGTATCTAGCTTCGCTTAATATCGCCTTCTTTCTATCTCTTGGATTTTTTTTAGAAGAGCATTCTCCATCCGTAATCTTCTATTTTGTGCTTCTAAAAGCTTGTATTGAGCTTTTAGCTTTTCATCTTCTGTCATTAACTCTTCAGCCTTTGGCTTTCCACGTCGGTCCAAAAGCCCTTCAATACCAAACTGATTATACTTCTTCATCCAGGTATAAATCTGAGGATAAGATACCTTATATTTTTCAACAGTTTTATTATAACTGTTATTGTTTTCAATACAGTACTTTATGATTTCAATGCGTTCAATATAAGAAGTTTTGCGTCCTTTGGTCATGATTATTTTTCCTCCTGTTCCAGAAGATTTTATGTTTTCATGACCATTATACTTCTTTATCCAATTGCATAAAACTGTATTTGACGAAATATGATACTTAATGCATAAATCATTCAGTGAGCCATGCCCATCAAGATATTCTTTTACAATGTTAATCTTGATTTTGGCAGTATAAGAAGTATTTTTGCTAGAATGTTTTAACCCAGCTTCACCTTCTGATTTATATCGTATTACCCATTTTTGAAAAGAACTCTTATGTACTTGAAGTTTGTTGCATAAACTTAACATACTAGCTTTTCCATTTAAATATGATGTTACAGCCTTAATTTTTTGTTGGTCTGATATAGTTGATTTTCTTCCCATAAAAAAATAGCCCTCCTTATAGTAAACAGTTTTATTATTTTAACTGTCTACCATAAGGGGAGCATATCAATATGGGTTCCCTTTATCAAAATTATTTTATAGTTCTGGCAACAATTCTATAATTCAAGAAGATTATAAAATAAGTAACATCAGTTATGTTCCTATCGGCACTGGCACATTTATAATGGGTAATAGTTGGCTTAATATTTGTTCAAATGAGAATAATATTATGCCTAAAAGTGTTATAGGAGATGGGTTACGTTAAAAATTTGAACAAAAAAAATCTTAACTATTCAGAAAAGATTCTTTTTATATTCATAATCCTATTTAATTATTCTAAAATGAAATTCGGCAATTTTCTACTTGTTATTTTATTTCGAATGCCTCAACTTTATATTTTGGAATCTTTTATAACTGTCTTCAGCACCTTTGAAGATTCCAAAAGTTTATCTGTTTCATCCTCATTGAGTTTGACTTGTAGTATTTTTTTTACCCCTTCTCTACCTAAAATTGTTGGAACTCCCATATAAATGTCCTGGATTCCATATTCACCCTTTAGCAGAGATGATACTGTAAGAATAGAGTTCTCATTGCTTAATATTGCTTCAACTATTCTTTTTATGGCTAGGGCAACAGCATAATATGTTGCACCCTTTTTTTTAATAATAGTATAGGCTGCTTCTTTTACTTCCTTATATATATCAAACTTCATCTCTCCACCACATTTTTTAGGACACATATCACAGTACTCATCAACATTCATACCCGCAATACTAGTTAAACTCCAAGTAGCAATTTCTGAATCCCCATGTTCACCCATTATATAGGTATGTATATTTCTAGCGTCAATTTCAAAATGCTGACTAAGCAGGTATTTAAATCTCGAAGTATCAAGAACCGTCCCCGACCCAATTACTCTATTGCTTGGAAATCCTGAAAGCTTATAGGTTATATAAGTCAATACATCCACGGGGTTTGACACTACCAACAATATAGAATTGGGACTGAATTTTACAACTTCCGGAACTATACTTTGAAATATTTTTAAATTTTTCGAAATACATGTAAGCCTTGTTTCTCCTGGCTTTTGACCAATTCCAGCTGTAATAATTACTATATCTGAATCCTTTGTGTCTGAATACTCTCCAGACGTTATTTCAATAGGCCTTACGAAGGAAGCTCCATGTGATAAATCCATTGCCTCGCCCTCAGCTTTTTCCTTATTTATATCTACAATTACAATTTCAGATGCTAATCCTCCAGTCATTAAAGCAAATGCTGTAGTAGAACCTACAAAACCTGCTCCAATTATAGATATTTTATTTCCTCTTGTCCTCATACAAAAACTTCCTTTCTTTGTTACCATTATATACTATATAATAATTAATAGCTAATAATATTGTTTCTGAAATGGACATCGATTAAGTAAGTAATAATGCTTTAATAAATATCGCCGTTTGATGCCCTCCCTTTAAATTAAAATATATAAATAAAAAAGACTTTCAACACACTGAAATTCTATCCTGCTTAAAATCTCCTTTAGCATAAACGATTATACTAAAAAAGACCTTACATACAACGATAAAACCATTGTGTTAAAAATCTCACTTGACTGAACTCAGCCACGATAAAGCCAGACCAAAAGGTCAGTATGTTGACTTTATCACCAATATAGGCAGCTACTCCCTTTTAACATTTAAGTTTATATTTTTTATTATACTATTAATGTATCATAAAATTCACACATGAAATACATTTTTTTATTTTAAGTAAAATTATTCCACAGCAAAGCATTTATTTAAAAATATTACTATTATTAAAAAAGCATTAAAAACACTATTGATCATACCCTATACTTTTCATAATAATTAAAGCCGTATCTTCTATAGCTCTTTTAGTAACATCAATTGTCAAACACCTTGTTTTTTTCATTATTTTTTCAGCATAATCTAACTCATCTAATATTCTTGAATCATTAGCATATTGAAAGTTAGCATTAAGCCCATTGAATTTACCCATTCTATTTTTTCTTATTTCAATAAGCTCAAAAGGATTTATTTTAAGCCCTATGATCTTCCTTCCAGGAATGTTATATAGTTCTTCTGGAACAGGAACTTCAGGTACTAACGGTATATTTATAGCTTTAATTCCTTTATTAGCTAAATACATACACAATGGGGTTTTTGAAGTTCTTGAAACACCAATAAGCACTACGTCTGCATGTTTTATCCCATCATAATCCCTGCTATCATCATATTGCATAGCAAACTCCATAGCTTCTATTCTTTTATAATAATCCTTATCCATTTTCCATATTGCTCCTGGAATGTATTCTGGCTGTTTATTTAATAACTTAGAAGCTAGTCCTATCCCTGGTCCTAAAACATTCGATACAAATATTCCTTTTTCTACACATCTTTGTACTAAAAATTCTTTTACATCTACCATAATAATAGTCGAAATAATCATTACTTTTGAATCCCTATCAATTTTGCTAATAAAATAATTAACATCCTCAGCTGTTTTAATATGTGGTGTTTTTTTCACTATTACACTATCTGGAAACTGACTCGCTACTGATTTTGCCACAAGTTCCGCTGTTTCTCCTATTGAATCCGATACCGCATATATTGTTAACATTTTTTCATCTCATCTACTCTCTTTTTATATATTTTTTTCAGCACTCTAGCTTATCGTCTCTTAATATAAAAAATAAATTAAAATTATATTTTTAAAACAAATTAAAGAATGTTGAATTTAAATTAGATTGATTAAGCTATCATTATGTTATCCATATTAATCGATATAATTTAAATTAAATTATCTTTTTTTAATAAATTAAATAATGTTGAATTTAAATTAAATTGGTTCATTAAAACATTAACTTCAGATAATGCTTTCTCTTTTTTATCCTTAGATATATTAGCTTTTGAAGCTCTAATTAATATGTTTTTAGGAGAGTGTGATATATCTATAAATTCTAGAAGTTGACTTTTATATCCGACGCTTTCTAAAAGATTTGCTCTTACTGAATCTGTCATAAGCGCCGAAACCCTTTCTTGTACTATTCCATACTTTGTTAGTATCGATAATGACTCTGTTTTAATTTGGCTATTGAATTCATGTTGGCAGCAAGGAACAGAGAAAATCATATTACTATTCCACTTTATCGCATTATATAAAGCATAATCAGTAGCTGTATCGCACGCATGTAATGTAATTACCATATCAACTTTATTATCATATTTAAATCCATTTATATCCCCTAGCTCAAAATGTAAGTTTTCATAATTGTATCTTTTAGATATGTCATTACATTCTTTAATTACATCCTCCTTAAGATCAAGTCCTATCATTTTTACATTGATTTTTTTGATTTCAACAAAGTAATAATATAATACAAATGTTAAGTAAGATTTTCCACATCCAAAGTCTAATATAGTAAGTTCCTTAAAATCATTCTTCTTAATTTCATCATCAATAATTTCAACAAACTTATTTATTTGCTTATACTTATCATATTTTGAATTAACAACCCTGCCTTCTTTTGTAAAAATGCCTAAATCTATAAGAGGCTCTATTATCATACCCTCTTTAAGAATATAATTTTTTTCTTTGTTATGTCCTTTATTAGCAATTTTTACATTATCACTTTTTTTCTTCCCTAAATGAACTTTACCTTTTTTAGATATTTTCAAATCAAATGTAATTGTATTTGACCAAGCATCTACTTGTTTATAACTCGCTGATACATATTCTAGTATTTTTTCTCCTAAAACATCTATAGTAATATTCTCATGGAAAGCTTGCTTATCGGTGTTTTTTTCTATTTGATAATATTGCTTTACATCATCTTCTTTCAATACGAATGTTATTTTATTATACTGTACATCTTTATTCATTTTATTACTAATAACTAATTTTAAAATATCCTGCTTTAATATTTCATTAATCGCGCTTCTTAACTCTTCCATGTCAACACACCTTATAATTTATTTTAAAACTACTTTTCTATCTAATAATATCATTATATACCAAGTTAATTAATTCTAACACTTTTAAAAATAATTCCAATAAAATTTATGATATGAAAAATCTTGCTTCCCTAATATTCATAAAGAATTTTTTCTATAATATATAAAAACAGACCATATACTAAAAATATACACCGTATATGGCCTGTTCAATAACCTATTTAAAATATGCTATTAGAATTCCCTACTAATCCTTATCCCAACACTCAGTATTGGTAAGTCCATCAATCGAATCCGCATGAAATACTGGATCTTTACCTTGTTTAATTTGAATTGCATAATCCTTAATTACCTTTGGAAGTACCTTGCTTAATTTGAAAATAACAACAAGGTTTATGAGTGCCATTGCTCCCATGAATAAATCTGCCATATTCCATACAATACTTATTGAAGACATTGAACCCCAAAATACCATACCGATTACAGCTACTCTAAAAATATTAAGCCATATCTTGTTTCCATTTATAAACTCGATATTTGATTCACCATAATAATAGTTTCCAATTATAGAACTAAATGCAAACATGAAAATGCACGTTGCTATAAATATATTACCCCAGTTACCTACCTGCGAGGTTAATGCTACTTGCGTCAGTTTTATTCCAGTAAGTCCATTATTTAGCTGCTCCCCAGAAATTAAAATAATAAATGCTGTTGCGCTACATATTACTATAGTATCTAGGAAAACTCCAAATACTTGCACAATCCCTTGTTTGACAGGATGGCTTACATCTGCTGTAGCTGCTGCATTTGGGGCACTTCCCATACCTGCTTCATTTGAGAATAGTCCTCTTTTAATACCCATCATAATCGCTGCACCAATTCCGCCGCCTGTAAATTGCTTTAAACCAAAAGCACCTTGAAAAATCATTTTAAATACAGCTGGAACTTGAGCTATATTTTTGAAAATTACAAAGAATGCAACGAATACATAGGCTACAGCCATAACTGGTACTAGAATCTCTGCAACTTTTGCTATCCTCTTAACGCCACCAAATATAACCAAAGCAGTAAGTCCTACCAGGATCATCCCACCCCAGAATCTTGTAATACCAAATGCTCCTTCAAACGCTAATGTTACAGTATTTGCCTGAACTGAATTAAATACAAGTCCAAATGATATAGTTATAAGTACTGAGAATACTATACCAAGCTTTCGTTTGCCAAGCGCTTTTTCCATATAGTATGCAGGACCACCCTTGTATCCGTTTTCACCCTTTACTTTATAAATCTGTGCTAATGTATTTTCAACAAAGCTTGAGCCTGCACCTAAAAGAGCTATAACCCACATCCAGAAAACTGCTCCTGGACCTCCAACTGTAACGGCTATTGCAACTCCCGCAAGATTTCCAGTACCAACATGAGAAGCAACACTTATGCAGAATGCTTGAAATGATGATACAGCCACACCTTCCTCTCCATCTGAGGTTTTTCTACCATTCCTAAGAAGTTTAACTGTATGAGAAAAAAATCTGAACTGTGGAAACTTAAGATGAATAGTAAAATATGCTCCAATACTTATAAGTAAAATTATGAGCACGTAAGACCAAAGTATGTTATTAACTGATGTTACAATAGAATTTAATAAATTTAACATTCTGTCACACTCCTTCTAATAATTTAAATACTGAAATATAATAACTTTTTTCTATCATCACCATACCTTAATATGTATTTTCTTAGAAAATTCAGAAGATACTTAGATTGAGTTCTTTAGAAAGTTCTTCTAGAACTCTCGTTCCAGCAATACTATTTCCGTAATTATCAAGTGCTGGCCCTACAACTGCTATTCCCATACGGTTTGGAACAACAGCCATAATACATCCCCCTACTCCGCTTTTAGCTGGAACACCAACCTCGATACAAAATTCTCCGGATCTGTCGTATAATCCACAGGTCATCATAATAGCCTTAACTATTTTATTGATGCACTCTGGAATTAACTGTTCATTTGACCATGGTGCTACTCCATTGTTTGCAATTACTGATGCCATTCTTGCTATATCCTCAACAACTACCTCTACTGAGCAGCATTTAAAGTATGCGTCTAATACGTCTTCTACATCCTTTTCAATTATGCCTGCTCCCTTTAGATAATAAGCAATAGCTCTGTTTGTATTCCCAGTCAATTTTTCAGAGTTATAAACTGAATAATTCACCTCAATGTCATTATTATTTGCTAATTTTTTCATCATATTGTGAATTTTACTGAATTTTTCTATCCCATTATCTCCTTCCACAAGGGATGTACAAACTATTGCACCTGCATTTATAAACGGATTTGATGGTTTATGTGTCTCCTTCATTTCTAACTTAACCAATGAATTAAATGGGTCCGCTGAAGGTTCCTTACCTACTTTAGAAAAAACTACATCCTTTCCATTATCAATAAGAGCACATATAAGGATTACCACCTTTGATACACTTTGAATAGTGAACTTTGTTAGGTAGTCACCTTCTACAATAATATTACCGCATATGTCAAATATACATGCTCCAAGAGCATCTCTATCCCCCTTTGCAAGTTCAGGAATATACGTTGCTACTTGTCCATCTTTCGTAATTTTTTTACTGTTTTCAATTGCTGTTCTTAATATTGATTGCATTTACAACCCCCTCTTTAAGTTGTTTTTCTCATCTTCATATTTAATATTTTTTTATTTATATTACTTACAATGACTTCTTTTATTATACTCTATTATTCTCAAGATTTGGATAAAAAACTTTAAACATATTTCTACATATGCTAGAATAATTATGAATATTTGATTCGGAGGTGTTTTTTAGTTATAACCGTTTACATGAATACCAGCAATAAAATACCTTATAGACTTAGATGGAGTTATTAATGCTATCATTAACTTATGATCATTGGTGGTCATGTGGATGGAAGAATAACATTACTTACTGAAAAAAGTTGAAAAACGGCAAGTTCAATAGTAAAATATACAAGTAATACTCCAGATTTTTTAAGAAATTGAATTATAAATGTACTATTAAATTATATAGTAAACAATCTGTAAAAAAGATAAAAGAAGGTGCTAAAATGAATAATAAGCTTACTAAAAAAGATCTTGAAGATCTTCAAAAAGAATTTGATTATCGTAAAGGTCCTTTAACCATGGAAATTGCACATGAAAAAATGATAGCTGCTGCTCACGGTGATAGAAGTGAAAATGCTGAATATAAAGCTGCCAAAACAAATATGTACGAAAACTACAGAAGAATGGGATATTTAATAAAAATGATTAGAACCGCTGAAGTTATAGATGATGTTATTTATAATACTAAAGGGGCAAATATAAGTGATAAATTAATGATAAAATTTGAAGGTAGCGATGATATCGAAGAAATAGAACTTGTAACAACATTACAAGTGGATATATTAAATGGCAAGTTTAGTATTGAGTCACCAATAGGAATGGTATTATTCGGAAAAACAGTAGGAACTATAGTAGAAGTAGCATCTCCTGATGGAAATTATAAAATAGAGCTATTAAGCATAACTAAAGAATAACTTAACACATTGTAGCATACAATAAAAATAAGAATACCAAATGGAATTCTTATTTTCGAGTATATATCCTTTTATAACTTACTTTTTATTTGCTCCAAATAGCAGTTCTAGCTGGAATATTATCATATATAAATTTAGCATCTTTTAAAGCTAACCTTACACATCCGTGAGATACAGGAACTCCAAGGGTGTTATCTATAACATAATTACCCTTTCTATCGTATAGTACGCTGTGGAATAAATAGTTACCTCTTATTTGAGTATAATATTTACACCTAGCGCCTCCATCTGAAATAAAGTAGCTTCCTTTAATTCCAACGGTAAAATTACCTTTAACTGTTGGTGTTCTTGATTTTCCTGAAGAACAAACCATTGATCTAACAAGATTCCATTTTCTGTTAGACCCTTTGAATATATTTACCCTTTGGTGAGATAAATCAATCCATATAAAATAAGCAGTTGAACTATAAATGTTCTTACTGTTTATAGTTTTTTCTAACGAATTGTTTGAAACTGAAACTTTAGGTGTATATTTTTGTATTACTGGTGGTTTATACATAGACTGTGAAGTTGGTTTCATATTAAGTTTCTTTAGTGTTAAATTACCTACTATGCCATCTTTGATTAGCTTATTTCTCATTTGAAAGTCTATAACCGCATAATAGGTTAATCGTCCGAAGTCTCCATCTGCATAAAGTTTATAACCAAATTTATTAAGCTTTTGCTGTATTTCCTTAACTTTACTGCCCTTATTTCCTTGCTTAAATATTATTTGAGCAATTGGCTGTTGTTTTTTTTGTGCTAAAAGTTTAATACTGTTATTTTGTACATTTTCTTTTTGTATAGTATTTTGAGACACTCTAACGTTAGTTTGATATATTTTTGCGTCACTAGGAGGCAATTTCACCGCAGCCTCCGATTTATTCGCTAAAGTACATCCACTTATCATAACCACAACTATAAAGACAATACCTGATAGATATCTTTTATTCATACTGAATACCCCTTTTTTTTAGAAGTATGGATCTTGTCCCTATAGTATATTCTCCTAAAATTAAAGTGTCACTAAAATCCAAAAATGTAATTGTATTTAACCAATCGAGTAGGAGCTAAATAATTAATTTATTTAGCGACCTCTCACACCACCGTGCATACCGTTCGGTACACGGCGGTTCAATAGAAATTAATGTTTTAATAAATATGTCTCAGATATAGAAACTAATCCTATATTTTTAAGGTATTTATTGGTCAATGTTTTGTTTAATATAGGGCTATTGGATGTTCTCCAATAGCCTTTCCTTGTATTTGCATATTGCAAAGCTTTATTGTTTGGTATTCCTAATTTAACAAGGTTCCCATATTTTGTTTTAATCTTTTTCCATTGTTTCCAAAAACACATTCTAATTCTTCGCCTTAACCATTCATCAAGTGTTTTAAGAATACTTTTAATGTCTGCAATAGCAAAATAATTTATCCATCCAACTATCACTTGCTTAAGTTTCATAAACCTATATTTCATGCTCATCGCATTACTTCTTGAAGTTAATTCTTTTAGCTTTGCTTTGAATTTGATTATAGGTTTTTGAGGAACTCTCATTCTGTATTCACCTTTTGCTCGGTAAAATGAAAATCCTAAAAATTTAAGTTTCCAAGGTCTATCTACTGTACTCTTTTCTTTATTCACTCTAAGCTTTAACTTTTCCTCAATAAATCTCGTAATACTCTTCATTACTCTATTTGCTGATTTCTCACTTTTGACGTATATATTCGCATCATCAGCATATCTACAAAAGTTTAGTCCTCGTTTTGTTAGTTCTACATCGAGTTCATGTAACATTACGTTACTTAATAATGGGGACAAAGGCCCGCCTTGAGGTGCTCCTTCTTCTGTATTCATAAATACCCCATTTATCATCACTCCACTTTGTAGATACTTTCGTATCAGAGAAATTACTCTACTATCTTTAATATCTTCCGATAGTATCCTTATTAATTTATCATGATTTATCGTATCAAAGTATTTAGAAAGGTCTATATTCACCGTCCATGTATGTCCAGCATTAATATATCCCCTACATTTTTCAACAGCTTGTTTTCCACTTCTTAAAGGTCTAAAACCGTAACTATTATCAGAAAATTTCTTTTCATATACTGGTATTAGAGTTTGTGATATCGCTTGCTGAATAACTCTATCTAATACAGTAGGTATTCCAAGTAGCCTAATTCCACCGTCAGGTTTTGGTATTTCTACCCTTCTTACGGCTAGAGGTCTATATCTACTTTCTAATAATGATTGCCTTAATTCTTGTCCATGCTCTTTTAGATAATGTAGAAGTTCATCTACTGTCAAACCATCAATCCCATGACTTCCTTTATTGGCTTTTACTCTTTTATATGCTTTATTCATATTATCTCTCGATAATATCTGCTCGAGTAAACCATTATCATATTCATTCACATCGTTTCTTCCTTCTTCTGACATAGAGGAAATACTATGCACTTCTACATTACCTTCGAGTTCCACTCTATTCTCTCGTAGAGAGCCTTCTTTATGAAGTTGTCTGCTTTTATCATATTTTCTCGTATCCTTCAAAATTCCAAAACCTCCTATTGTTCAGTCCTTCCCACGCTAACGCGTTTTGCATGGTACTATGACGTCTGCTGACTTCTGATAGTTCAGCCATACATCACTGTATGGGTTGTTATTTCTAAATTCATATCCACAACTTACCTATCAGATCTCCCCGGGTAAGAACGCAATCTTTCACTCCATCTATCTGCTACATTTACACCACTTGTTTCGAATAGTTTTGGGCTTCGTTTTGTATTGCAAACTTACCCACAAGCATATGCCTTATATGTAGTTTCTGTTCGTCAGACCGGAGTTTGGCCGCCAACTTCCTTCAGATTCCATCTCACGATGGACACCCTTGTCTTAAGCTATGCACTTGGCACTATTAACCCGTGCTAGGGACTTTCACCCATTAGATTGCGCCCATGCCGGGCGCACAATAAAAACCACTAAGTTAAACTGAGGCCACTGAAAAACTATATGAAAAATCGTCATCTAATTAAAGATGGCGATTTTTTTATATAAAAGACTAAAAAACAAAAAGGAATTTTAAAAGATATGTCGAATTAGTATAGTAGAATAAAATAAAAGGGGCTAAACTATTATGCTAAAAGGACAATTGGAAATAAAAATAAATACATACCATAGCTTATATTCGTTAATTATTCCGAAAGATAACATTTTAAAGCAAATTAATGACCTTGTTGACTTTTCATTTGTTTATGACGAATTGATGATTAACTATAGTTCATCTATGGGTAGAGGTGCTATTAACCCCATAATGCTATTTAAATATTTACTTTTGAAAGTAATATATGAATTGTCTGATGAAGATGTTGTTGAAAGAACTCTTTATGACATGTCCTTTAAATATTTTCTAAATTTAGCCCCAGAAGAAACAAATTTAATAAACTCAAGTACACTAACTAAATTTAGAAAGCTTCGCCTTAAAGACATGAATTTATTGGATTTATTAATAAACAAGACTGTAGAACTTGCTATAAAAGAGGGAGTTTTAAAAAGTAAAGCAATAATAGTTGATGCTACGCATACCAAGTCACGTTATAACCAAAAGTCAGCAAGCGAGGAATTATTGAAACGTGCAAAAAACTTAAGAAAAACATTGTACGGAGTACATCCTGGTATTAAAGAAGAGTTACCTAATAAAGTTACAACTGGAGTACTTGAAGATATTCTTGAGTACTGCAAATTATTAATTGATACCATAAACGAGAAGCCAGAAACTGCAGCAAATCCAGCTGTGAAAACTAAATTAAACTACTTAATGGAAGCTATTAATGATGACTTAGAAAATCTAAAAATATCAAAAGATGAGGATGCAAAAGTGGGGCATAAAACTGAGGATAGTTCTTTTTTTGGATATAAATCACACCTTGCTATGAGTGAAGAACGTTTAATTACAGCAGCTGTTATTACAACTGGCGAAAAAAGTGATGGAAAGGAGCTCATAACCTTAATAGAAAAAAGCCGTGAGGCTGGTATAGATGTAAATGAAGTAATTGGAGATACAGCTTATTCTGAAAAGAAAAACCTAGAATATACAAAAGAAAATAAAATTGCATTAATTTCAAGACTAAATCCTGTAATTTCACAAGGAATGCGAAAAAAAGAAGATGAATTTGAGTTTAATAAAGATGCTGGTTTATTTGTATGTCCGGCAGGTCATATGGCTATTAAAAAAGCAAAACAGGGAAAGAAGAATGTTGGTAAAAATCAAGTGCTAACCTACTATTTTAATGTAGAAAAGTGTAAAAATTGTGTTCATAAAGATGGGTGTTATAAAGAAGGCGCTAAATCTAAAACTTATTCAGTTTCAATAAAGTCAAATACTCACAAAGATCAAATAGAGTTCGAAAAAAGTGAATATTTTAAAAAACGAGCTAGGGAACGTTATATGATAGAGGCTAAAAACAGTGAACTTAAGCACCAACATAGCTATGATGTAGCAATATCGTCAGGCTTAATTAGTATGCAAATTCAAGGTGCATTATCAATCTTCACTGTGAATCTAAAGAGAATAATTAAGTTGAAAAGCATGAAATAGGGCTTTTAAAACTTAATTATAAAATAAAAAGCATGAGATATCCAAAATATGAATATCTCATGCTTTTTCTATTCAAGCTTGAAAACTCTACTAAATAAAGAGTGCTTTTTTCAGCGGCCTCGTTAAACTTAGCGGTTTTTTCTTACCTGGCGACAACCTACTCTTCCACAAGGTCACCCCTGCAGTACCATCGGCGCATTGAAGCTTAACCTTCGTGTTCGGTATGGGAACGGGTGTTACCTTCATGCCATAATCACCAGATTGAGAATATAAATATTCTCTGAAAATTGCACAGTGAATTAGTCTTTTCGCTCACGCTCAAAGCCTCGCTTCTTTCTTACGAAAGAAGTATATCGCATTACTTTTAATTATATATTTAGGTCAAGCCCTCGACTTATTAGTATTAGTCAGCTGAACATGTTACCATGCTTACACCTCTAACCTATCAACCTGGTGGTCTTCCAGGAGTCTTACTAACATCGCACTTACGTGCGAGTTATGGGAAATCTCATCTCAGGGTGGGCTTCACGCTTAGATGCTTTCAGCGTTTATCCCTTCCAAACATAGCTACCCAGCGATGCCACTGGCGTGACAACTGGTGCACCAGAGGTTTGTCCATCCCGGTCCTCTCGTACTAAGGACAGCTCCCTTCAAATTTCCTACGCCCGCGACGGATAGGGACCGAACTGTCTCACGACGTTCTGAACCCAGCTCGCGTGCCGCTTTAATGGGCGAACAGCCCAACCCTTGGGACCTACTTCAGCCCCAGGATGCGACGAGCCGACATCGAGGTGCCAAACCTCCCCGTCGATGTGGACTCTTGGGGGAGATCAGCCTGTTATCCCCGAGGTAGCTTTTATCCGTTGAGCGATGGCCCTCCCACGAGGTACCACCGGATCACTAAGCCCGACTTTCGTCCCTGCTCCACTTGTAAGTGTCGCAGTCAGGCTCCCTTCTGCCTTTGCACTCTTCGCGCGATTTCCAACCGCGCTGAGGGAACCTTTGGGCGCCTCCGTTACTTTTTTGGAGGCGACCGCCCCAGTCAAACTGCCCACCTAACAATGTCCTGTGACCAGATTCATGGCCTCCAGTTAGAACCTCAGTACTGTCAGGGTGGTATCCCAAGGATGACTCCACACAGGCTGACGCCCATGTTTCTCAGTCTCCCACCTATCCTGTACAGACAATACCGAAATTCAATGCTAAGCTACAGTAAAGCTCTACGGGGTCTTTCCGTCCAATCGCGGGTAGCAAGCATCTTCACTTGCACTACAATTTCGCCGGATGTGTTGTTGAGACAGTGCCCAAATCATTACGCCATTCGTGCGGGTCGGAACTTACCCGACAAGGAATTTCGCTACCTTAGGACCGTTATAGTTACGGCCGCCGTTTACTGGGGCTTAAGTTCATACCTTCGCTTGCGCTAAGTAATCCCCTTAACCTTCCAGCACCGGGCAGGCGTCAGCCCCTATACATCAGCTTTCGCTTTAGCAGAGACCTGTGTTTTTGCTAAACAGTTGCTTGGGCCTATTCTCTGCGACCTACTTACGTAGGCACCCCTTCTCCCGAAGTTACGGGGTCAATTTGCCGAGTTCCTTAACAACAATTCTTCCGATGGTCTTAGGATTCTCTCCTCACCTACCTGTGTCGGTTTGCGGTACGGGCACCAATATCCTCGATAGAGACTTTTCTTGGCAGCGTGGAATCAGATACTTCAGGAATAAATTCCCTTCCCCATCACATCTCAGCGTTAAGAGCAAACGGATTTGCCTGTCTGCTCCGCCTAAATGCTTAGACACACATCCAATAGTGTGCACATCTTATCCTCCTGCGTCATCCCATTTCTAATAACGTCCATTGGTGGTATCGGAATATCAACCGATTGTCCATCACCTACGCCTTTCGGCCTCGGCTTAGGTCCCGACTAACCCTGAGAGGACGAGCCTTCCTCAGGAAACCTTAGGTTTTCGACCGTTAAGATTCTCACTTAACTCTCGCTACTCATGCCAACATTCTCACTTCTGTACCGTCCACCACTCCTTACGGTATGACTTCAGCCAGTACAGAAAGCTCCTCTACCGCGTACACAATTGTGTACACCCATAGCTTCGGTGGTAAGTTTTAGCCCCGGACATCTTCGGCGCAGGATCTCTTGACTAGTGAGCTATTACGCACTCTTTAAATGAGTGGCTGCTTCTGAGCCAACATCCTAGTTGTCTTAGAAATCCCACATCCTTTTCCACTTAACTTACACTTTGGGACCTTAGCTGATGGTCTGGGCTGTTTCCCTTTTGACTACGGATCTTATCATTCGCAGTCTGACTGCCGAAATAAAAGTATATGGCATTCGGAGTTTGATAGGGTTCAGTAACTGTTGTCAGCCCCTAGCCCATTCAGTGCTCTACCTCCATTACTCAATTAATCGACGCTAGCCCTAAAGCTATTTCGAGGAGAACCAGCTATCTCCGAGTTCGATTGGAATTTCTCCGCTATCCACAGCTCATCCCATGGTTTTTCAACACCAACGTGGTTCGGACCTCCACGGAATTTTACTTCCGCTTCATCCTGGCCATGGATAGGTCACCCGGTTTCGGGTCTACGACATGCAACTATGCGCCCTATTCAGACTTGGTTTCCCTTCGGCTCCGTACCTTAAGTACTTAACCTTGCTACATATCGTAACTCGTTGGCTCGTTCTACAAAAAGCACGCCGTCACACATATAAAGTGCTTCGACCGGTTGTAGGCACACGGTTTCAGGTTCTATTTCACTCCCCTTCCGGGGTTCTTTTCACCTTTCCCTCACGGTACTTCTTCACTATCGGTCACTAGGTAGTATTTAGCCTTGGGAGGTGGTCCTCCCAGCTTCCCACAAGGTTTCACGTGTCTCGTGGTACTCTGGATTAGATCTGACTGTTTTTCCTTTTCATTTACAGGCCTATTACCTTCTGCGGAGCAGCTTTCCAGCTATCTTCAATTAAGGAATTGCAGTATTTATGATCTATCCTCAACCCCCAGATCAAAGACCTGGGTTTGGGCTCTTTCCCTTTCGCTCGCCGCTACTTAGGAAATCGATGTTTCTTTCTCTTCCTCCGGGTACTTAGATGTTTCAGTTCCCCGGGTCTACCTCTGCATACCTATTTATTCAGTATGCAGTACATAGTTGTTACTATGTGGGTTCCCCCATTCGGAAATCTTTGGATCACAGGCTATTTGCGCCTACCCAAAGCTTATCGCAGCTTAACGCGTCCTTCTTCGGCTCCTAGTGCCAAGGCATTCGCCATGCGCCCTTTGTAGCTTGACCTTGATTCTGTCTATTTACATAGACGGTTATATTAATTTTGCGAAATTGTATTAAATTAATTTATAAACTACTTGCGTAGTTTTAATTTTTTTAAAACAACTTTTTTCACTGTGCAATTTTCAAAGAACATTTTAAGAAAAACTATTCATTATCTAACTCCTAAGAGTTAGATAAAATTAGTCTCTCAAAATTAAACAGAGAACTAGGTACGATTAATTACAATAGATATTTTTGAAGAACAAATTAATATTCTTCTATTGCATCGACCGAAGTCAATACATCTACTCCCTAGAAAGGAGGTGATCCAGCCGCAGGTTCTCCTACGGCTACCTTGTTACGACTTCACCCCAATCATCAATCCCACCTTCGGCCGCTGGCTCCTTACGGTTACCTCACGGACTTCGGGTGTTACCAACTCTCATGGTGTGACGGGCGGTGTGTACAAGGCCCGGGAACGTATTCACCGCGACATGCTGATTCGCGATTACTAGCAACTCCGGCTTCATGTAGGCGAGTTGCAGCCTACAATCCGAACTGGGATGAGTTTTTGAGTTTGGCTCCACCTTGCGGTCTTGCATCTCTTTGTACTCACCATTGTAGCACGTGTGTAGCCCTAGACATAAGGGGCATGATGATTTGACGTCATCCCCACCTTCCTCCCGGTTAACCCGGGCAGTCTCACTAGAGTGCTCAACTTAATGGTAGCAACTAATGATAAGGGTTGCGCTCGTTGCGGGACTTAACCCAACATCTCACGACACGAGCTGACGACAACCATGCACCACCTGTCACCCTGTCCCGAAGGACTTCGCCCATCTCTGGGTTATGCAGGGGATGTCAAGTCTAGGTAAGGTTCTTCGCGTTGCTTCGAATTAAACCACATGCTCCGCTGCTTGTGCGGGCCCCCGTCAATTCCTTTGAGTTTTAATCTTGCGATCGTACTCCCCAGGCGGAATACTTAATGTGTTAACGGCGGCACCGAGGTTCGACCCCCGACACCTAGTATTCATCGTTTACGGCGTGGACTACCAGGGTATCTAATCCTGTTTGCTCCCCACGCTTTCATGCCTCAGCGTCAGTTACAGTCCAGTAAGTCGCCTTCGCCACTGGTGTTCTTCCTAATCTCTACGCATTTCACCGCTACACTAGGAATTCCACTTACCTCTCCTGCACTCTAGACACCCAGTTTCAAATGCAGCACCCAAGTTAAGCTCGGGTATTTCACATCTGACTTAAATGTCCGCCTACGCATCCTTTACGCCCAGTAAATCCGGACAACGCTTGCCACCTACGTATTACCGCGGCTGCTGGCACGTAGTTAGCCGTGGCTTCCTCCTCTGGTACCGTCATTATCGTCCCAGAAGACAGAACTTTACAACCCGAAGGCCTTCATCATTCACGCGGCGTTGCTGCGTCAGGGTTTCCCCCATTGCGCAATATTCCCCACTGCTGCCTCCCGTAGGAGTCTGGACCGTGTCTCAGTTCCAATGTGGCCGATCACCCTCTCAGGTCGGCTACGCATCGTCGCCTTGGTGAGCCGTTACCTCACCAACTAGCTAATGCGCCGCGGGTCCATCTCAAAGTGGAATTTTCCGAAGAAAAATCCTTTGATGTTTCGATCATGCGACCAAAACATATTATGCGGTATTAATCTCCCTTTCGGGAGGCTATTCCCCTCTTTGAGGCAGGTTACCCACGTGTTACTCACCCGTCCGCCGCTAATCCACCCCGAAAGGTTTCATCGCTCGACTTGCATGTGTTAGGCACGCCGCCAGCGTTCGTCCTGAGCCAGGATCAAACTCTCAATTTAAAAGTTTACACTTTTTTAGTTGAAATGATTAATCTGCGACAACTGTTAAGTTGTTACGCAAGCTCATTACATACTTTTTAGTCTTACGACTAAATTTTACTTTATACTAAAGTAATTAACTGGTTTAACGAAATATTATTTCGCTATCTTTACCTATTTCTCTGTTTAATTTTCAAAGACCAATTCGCTTTGTCATCATGTGACGACTTCTACTATATTACTAGGTATTTCTTGTTTTGTCAACATTTTTTTAATTTGTTTTCATTTGAAAACATACTAAATAGTTATCAACAGTTAGCTTATCGTGCCACTCGTTTGTGACGACAAGGAGTATTCTATCACATAAATAAGAGCATAATTTCACAACATAGCTACTCTAGCTAGATTACATTCATATTTCTACATATTAGTCTAAATAATTCAATGTTTCGCATCCTGATACACATGGCTAATTATTATCAACATAGAAACATTTTTTTGAGAAACTGTCGTCAAATAACAAAAGTCTCCCCCTATTAAGTATACAACCTTAATTTTTGGCTATATTTAATAATATTGCGAAATAAAAAATATAGGAGGAAAAAATGTTTAATAAGAATGATAAGATAAGAAATAAAACATTTAAAACTGTATGCAATCGGGCTGATGCATTAGCAGTACGTTGTAAAATACTTGTAGATACAGACACAGTAACAAATTATTTAATTAATATTGAGGATTATGCTGGAGGAATTACTGTATTGTTAGATAAAGATGGAAACCCTATATTTTCACAAGTGAAGTTGTAACGTTTTTATATAGATACAAACCTACTTATAATGTTTACTGATTTCAGTAATTAATTTACCCCAAAACTTAGACTCCTTTTTAATTGTTTTTACTATTTTTTTCGGATTAGCTTTTCCACTATACAATACTTTTACAACTAATAATGTATATATCAACTTCATATAAATCACTCCTTACAGTTATTTATATTCTTTTAAGCCTTTGAAAAGTCTAATGATTTACCAAAACCCCCGTTCCCTAGAGTTTTTCACATATTCAATTAAGGATTTCCCTAAAGTATCAGATTGGTGGATCCTTAATATCTGGAACTGATTTCAATATACAGTTTTTATTTACTAATTATCTCAAATCTATTATAAATCCTCTCTAAACGAATCCTTATTACTAAATAATTAACTGATACTTTTTTATCGAACATATAGTATTTAATTCTACATATATTATTAAAACCACTCTTATGTTTCTATAGATGTCTAGCACTGTTAAAATTAGAAAGTGGTATAATAAAATTAATCAAGACAACGTTTACATTGTCTTGATGTTAAAGGAGGAGCAATTATGAAAACAGAATTAGTAGAAGATTTACTTACTCTCAAGGTTGATATGGTAGCAACCTTAGCAACCGCAATTTTATTATTACTATTAGGTTACTGGCTTATAAAAAAGGTAGCTTTTTTTAGAAAGTTTTGTATTCCTGCCCCTGTAATTGGAGGTTTACTATTTTCAATACTTGCCCTTGTTTTAAAACAGAGCGGTCTAATAACAATTAGTATGGATACAACTTTTCAATCTCCTTTTATGATAGCTTTCTTTACGACTATTGGACTTGGCGCAAGTTTTAAATTACTTAAAAAAGGTGGAAAATGTTTAATTATCTACTGGCTGCTATGTGGAGTCCTTGCTATTTCACAGAATGTTATAGGCATTGTATTTGCAAAGATTACTGGAATTCACCCTATGTTTGGTATTATGGCAGGTTCAGTTTCAATGGAAGGTGGACATGGTGCAGCAGCCGCTTTTGGAAAAACTGCTGAGGCTATGGGTATTGCAGGATCTACTACCGTAGCTATAGCTGCCGCCACTTTTGGTCTTATATCTGGTGGTCTTATCGGGGGCCCCATTGCAAAGCATTTAATAGACAAACACAAATTAAAACCTAGTACATCAGATAACTATGACGTAAAATCCTTTGAAAATGTAGTAAGCGACACAGGAAATACAAAAATCACAACGAATATGGTTATGGCTCATATGGCAATAATAACTGTTTGTATGACAATCGGGTCTATTGCCAGCGGATGGTTTTCAACAGCTACAGGCCTTTCTTTACCTGGATATGTAGGCGCTATGTTTGTATCTGTAGCTTTTAGAAATATAAATGATAAAATACACATCGCTAAACTTGATTATTACACTATAGATTTAATGGGCAACGTGTCCCTTGGAATTTTCCTCTCAATGGCATTAATGACATTGAAGTTATGGGAACTTGTAGGACTTGCAGGACCATTATTAATAATAGTTACTGCACAAGTAATATTTATGATATTATACACAGTATTTGTTGTATTTAAATTCCTTGGAAAAGATTTTGATGCAGCCGTTATGGCAGCTGGTATGGCAGGTCATGGTCTTGGCGCTACTCCAAATGCTATAGCTAATATGGGAGCTGTTACTGAAAAATATGGTCCATCTCCAAAGGCATTTTTAATAGTTCCATTAGTCGGAGCATTTCTAATTGACCTCATAGGTATCCCAACTATTGTATTCTTCATGAATTTTTTTAAATAAAAATCCATATAGAAAATATTATTACGATGCCAAGACTTCCAAAAGTACTTACAGCAAGAATTTAAGCAAAAATAACCTTTTCCATTGTTAATAGTGTCGTTAAATTTAACGGCACTATTAACTAACCCTTAACCCGATAAAACTCCTAATCTTAGTACTTTACTATACATTCCTGCTAAGTGTTTAATTAAATTTTACAATGGCCTTATTAAATTTAATTTATTATAGAAGGTATTTGGAAATATTTGGAGAATACTTTCTATATATAATTTAGGAGGCGTGTACAATGATCTATGATGCATTTAAAATAGCTAAACATTTAAATATCAGTAAAGTAACGGCTTACGCTAAGATGAAATTACCTGAAGTAAAACCTTTTTTAATATCCCACAATGGTAAAACATGTGTAGAAGAAAAAGGTCTAGAAGCAATTAAACAAGCTCTAAAATATAATCACTCTTCAGAAGCAGAATCAGAAGTTGCAGTTACAGTGGTGAATCTATTAAAAGAAGATATGATTGAAATACTTAAAAGTAATATCGAATTTATTAAACAGCAATTAACTGTTAAAGACGGTCAACTCTATGATATTAATAAATTATTAGAAAATACACAGGTCCTGTTTAAACAAGAACAAGAGAAAAATAAAATCGTGTTATCATTACCCGAAACCATTAAAGAACACGATATTCAATTGGTTAATAATCTAACTCAAAGTCTTGAAAGACAACGATCCAAAGCAGTAGCCGACGAAATTCTTCACAGGAAAAAAGGAATTTTCCAAAGATTGTTTGATAAATAAGAAATAGCTGTAGTAAAATTAATTATTACTACAGCTATTTCTTTATTTTCATATCCCTCGTTAAATCCAAGTATATCACTGCTTGTTTATAATTTTATCTAATCCCTATTCAATGAATTAACAGCTTTTTCAAGTTGTAGCATAGCTTTCTCAAGTATTGAACGTGGACACGCTATATTTACACGCATATATCCAGAAAGACTACGACAGAAATCATTGCCAGCATTAAGTCCTAGACCCGCCTTATTTATCATAAATTCTTTCAGTTCATCATTTCCCAATTCTAGTTTACGACAGTCAAGCCAAACCAGATAAGTACTTTCAGGTCTGCTAGGTTTAATTTTTGGTATGTTGTTTTTACAAAACTCTCCTATGAAATCAATATTGCCCTCAATATATGGAATTAACTGTGTAAGCCACTCTTGACCATACCTATAAGCTGCTTCTACCGCTACAAGACTAAAGCAATTATTGCGATGGATATCCATACCTCTCCAAAAAACATCAAATGTCTCTTTAACTTCAGCATTCGGAAAAATCACTACAGACGCCTGTAGTCCTGCCAAGTTGAAAGTTTTTGTACATGAAGTACAGGTGATGGTTTTACTAGAAACCTCCTTTGATATACTAGCAGTAGGAATGTGTTTATTATCCCACAATATCAAATCTGAGTGTATCTCATCTGAAACAATCATTACATTGTAGCGTAGGCATAGTTCAGTAATATGTTCTAGTTCCTCTCGGATCCACACTCTGCCTACCGGATTGTGTGGGCTACACATAATAAATAACTTTGGTTTCTGTTTTAATTTTTCTTCGAAGTCCTCAAAATCTATTGAATAGACTCCATCTTGTTCTAATAATTGATTTTCAATTACCACTCTTCCCCAAGATTCTATTACGTCATAAAATTCTGGATAGACTGGAGTCTGTATCAAAATTTTATCTTCTTTATTAGAAAATTCTCTGACAATAACCGATAGAGATGGAACAACACCGGGGCTGAAACTAATTAAATCTTTATTAACTATCCAATTATTTTGAGTCTTTTCCCAATCACAAAAAGCTTCATAATAGGAGTCAGGGCGAGATGTATATCCATAGATTCCTTGCTTCGCTCTTTTGATGATGGCATCATTAATGGGCTTAGCTACCTCGAATTCCATATCTGCTATCCATAATGGTATTACATTAGAAGTTCCAAATTTTTTTTCTCTTTCATCATATTTTGCAGCAAAGTTGTTACTACGGTCAATTATTTCATCAAAATTATACTTCATAGTTTACACCCTTCTTATATTTATTTGTGCAAGAAATACTTGCTATAACATAAATATAGCAAAAATGATGCCAATTTTCTGATTGATCTTTTGGAGTGGTCTTTAACTAAGTATCTATTATATATAAAGCTTTTATCGAAAAAATTGTTTTCGAACAAATTAAATGGTTAAAGTTATACAACTTAAACCATTTAAATGAAAAATATTGTCTACTCCTCTTGAATTGCAATCAAAAATTACATCATTCTCATTTAGACCAATAATTCTTCATCTCTAATTACCGAATTTTGTTGAAAAAGAGCAAAAACCTCATTTATTGGCATAAAATTTGCTAGTTACCATTATAGCAAGCTTGATATAAGAAATGAAAGGATAAAAACTATGATTACAAAAATGGAATTATTAAGTTGCTAATGCAAGGAGCAATTGTACACTTATATTAAGCGTACATAATGGAATAGGTATCACACCTATTTTCAATATTTATTCAAAATTATTTTCGTCAAAGTAAACGATACCGTACTTATAAATCGTGATTAATCAACAATGTCATTATTTGTCGACAGATTGTATAACAGGTAATTGCTCATTATCAATTATAAAAAAGCGTAAAGTCAAGGATTGTTTGAAATGTCTTTTTATTTCTTAACAATACCAACCAATGAAAAGGAGATATTAAAATGAACAAAAAAAAACAAAGCACATGGAAAAACTATCGTTTCTCTATTGTTTTAATGCTATCTATTATAATAGGTAGCATAATTGGAATTGTTTTCGGTGAAAAAGCAACAGTACTTAAACCATTTGGTGATGTATTTCTTAACTTAATGTTCACCGTTGTAACCCCTCTAGTCTTTGTTACCATAGCTGGTGCAGTAGGAAATATGGTCAATATGAAAAGACTTGGGAAAATTATAAGCAACATGTTTTTGACATTTGTTACTACGGGACTTATTGCCGGCGTTATCGTTATTGCTGTTGTCAAGTTTTTTCCACCTGCTGCTGGCGTTAACCTAACATTGCAATCTGCTAAAGCGTTGGAATCCGTCAAGCTTTCTGATCAAATTGTTAAGACACTAACTGTAACTGATTTTGGTGGCTTATTTTCTCGCTCTAATATGATGCCTCTTATTATATTCTCTATTTTCTTTGGTTTATGTGTTAGTTCCCTTGGCGCTGAAAACAACATTATAGCTAAGGGGTTAGACGCTATGTCCAAGGTTATGATGAAATTTATCAGCATTATTATGTTGTACGCTCCAATTGGTTTAGGTGCTTATTTTGCAAGCCTCATTGGCGAATTTGGTCCTCAGCTCTTGGGAGCTTATGCAAGAGCTATGATTATATATTATCCACTATGTATTGTATATTTTTTTGTTGCATTTTCTGGATATTCATATTTTGCTGGTGGTACTCAGGGTATAAAAATTTTCTTCAAAAACATCTTAGAACCGTCAATTACATCTCTTGCAACACAAAGCTCTATTGCAACTCTACCTGTTAACCTAAAGGCTACTAATAATATGGGAGTTCCAAAGGATATCCGTGAAATTGTATTGCCAATCGGTGCGACCATGCATATGGACGGTACTGTTATCTCTTCGATATTAAAAATTTCATTTTTATTTGGAATATTCGGACAAGGATTCTCTGGAATTGGAACCTATATTGCTGCACTAGCCATTTCAGTTATGGGCGGCGTAGTTATGTCGGGTGTTCCAGGTGGTGGACTTATCGGTGAAATGTTGATTGTAAACTTATTTGGGTTTCCGCCAGAAGCGTTTCCAATTATTGCAACTCTTGGTTTCCTTGTAGATCCTGCTGCAACATGGATAAACTGCACTGGTGACGCTGTAACATCTATGATAGTTACTAGATTGGTAGAAGGTAAAGACTGGATGAAGAAGAATGTTCAATCTTTATCATCTTCTATCAAAGGCTAATGATTTATAGATGTTAACTCTATATTATAGGTTGAATGCTCTCCCCTTAAATAACTGATTTAGTCCTATAAATTCTTAATAATATAGAAAAGGGTTCAATAACATTGGCATAGTTATTGCTTGTAATATAAGTGTATTTGCAAATACGAGTTACAATTAAAACTTACATCGGATGATTTTTAGCATCTAATACTTTATGTACAATAAATCCTAAACTGTAAACTTTAATAATAGTAAGTATTCACCTAATAGTACTATGCTAGGATTAGAACTTGCATTATTAGGTTTACTTGTATATTATTATTGTAAGATAAAAGATAAAAAGATTTTAAAATTAAAATATAGTTTCATAAAGAAGGAGAATAATAATGATAAAAGAAATTATTTCAACTAAAAAAGCACCTGCAGCAATTGGACCATACTCACAGGCAATTAAGGTAGGAAATTTATTATTTACATCTGGTCAACTACCATTTATACCAGAAACCGGAGAACTCATAAGTAGCGACGTAAGAAAAGCTACAGAAAGATCTATTGAAAATTTAAAAGCAATATTAGAAGAAGCAGGATCATCTCTTGATAAAGTCGTAAAAACGGTAATTTTTCTTAGAGATATGAATGATTTTGCAATAGTAAATGAAGTATACGAAAGCTATTTTACTTCAAATCAACCAGCACGTTCATGTGTCCAGGTGGCAAAACTGCCTAAAGATGGAATACTTGAAATAGAAGCTGTAGCATTTGTATAAAAAAGGAGGAGTAATCAATGATTAAAATTCCTGAAAAAATAATGTTTGCAAACTTACCAACACGGATAGAAAAACTAGAAAGACTTTCTCAAAAACTGGGCGGACCTAATATCTATATAAAAAGAGATGATCAAACAGGAACCGAAGTCTCTGGTAATAAAATAAGAAAACTTGAATTTTCTGTAAAGGAAGCTCTTGATCAAAAATGTGATGTACTTATTACCTGCGGAGGAATCCAATCTAATCATTGTAGATCTACGGCAGCAGTCGCTGCAAGACTTGGAATGAAATCAGTCCTTGTTTTAAGAGGGGACTCAGAAACAGAATCAGATGGTAATTTGTTTATAGATAAGCTATTGGGAGCTGAGATTCGTTTTGTTACTCCAGAAGAATATAAAAATAATAAAGCTGGAATTATGGAACAAATCAAAGCGCAATTAGAGGCAACGGGCTGTAAACCTTATATTATACCAGAAGGTGCTTCTAATGGGATTGGTGGATTTGGATACTATAATGCCATGAAGGAAATTATTTGCCAGGAAAAAGAGCTAGGTGTGCATTTTGATAGAATTGTACTAGCAGTAGGATCTGGTGGAACTCATTCCGGACTGTTTCTAGCAAGCAAAACACTAGAGTATACTGGCGAAATCTATGGTGTCAACGTTTGTGATGACGCTGAACACTTCAAAAATGAGATTTATAAAATAGCTCATGAAAGTATGCAATACATCGATGTGAATCTACATATTTCAAAAGATGAAATTCATATTATAGATGGATATGTAGGAAGAGGATATGCACTAAGCAGGCCAGAAGAGCTTCACTTCATCCACGACTTTGCAAAACTAGAGGGAATTATTTTAGATCCTGTGTATACCGGTAAAGCAATGTATGGATTAGTACAAGAAATTAAAAAGGGAACCTTTAAAAACTGCGAAAATATTCTATTTATTCATACCGGCGGAGCATTTGGATTGTTCCCACAAAAAGACCTATTTGAGTTTTAAAAAATAATAAACTTATATAAAAAGTTCACAAAAAGGTATAGCAAAATTTTGCTATACCTTTTCTGATAAAAGCACTATTTTACCTCCTACGAGATCTGGGCAGCAGTCTAATATCACTTCTGACAATACTGCATTGGAAGGATTATCTTCGTCATATTCAGCAAAGTCTGTAAAGCAGGCGACACCCACTTGTCTTTGTGGTAAATTACTTGAGTCAAGAATTCAAAATAAGGTCCACACCATTTCAATTCAACAAGCTGACCTTTTGATAGTTCTTCTTCAACTGTAATTTTAGGCAGAACTATAATTCCTAAACCGCCGATTGCAAGCTGTTTCATAGATTGGATACTACCGATTTCCATAATTGATTTGGGAGTCAAACCACAATCGCTAAGTATTTTCATCAGCGTCCTCCGATAGCTACAGCCTTCTTCTGCTAAAATAAGAGTATAGTCAACGATGTTTTCGGGATATACACCAATGAACTTTGCAAGGGGATGGTTAGGTTCTGCGAGTAATACTAAAGGTTCAGGTATTGCCAATTCAACAATGAAATCCGAACTTGTTATCATACGCTCCAAGCAAAAGGCCACATCAATCTGGTTATCCAGTAAAAGTTCTTGATACTCCGTAGATTTGATAGTTTTTAATATGATTTCAATGTCAGGAAACTTATAATGGAACTTTTTGAGGAGGTTATCTATCCGTGTTGTGCATAATGACTCCCATGCTCCTATCGTCAGAACTCCTTTTGTAGCAGGATAATCTTTTACTGCATTTTTTGCCTCTTCACACAGATTAACGATTTGTCTTGCATAAACAATAAATTTTTCCCCCTCATGAGTAAGCGAAATATTCTTCCTAATACGTTCAAATAGACGAATTCCTAGGTCACTCTCTAGCAACTGTATCTGAGATGTGACAGTAGGCTGAGTATATCCAAGCGTATATGCTGCTCGAGTAAAACTATTAAGATCAGCTACAGTAATGAATGTATTAAGTTGGCGAATTTCCATGTTATTATCCTTTCTTCATCCATAAATTTTTTATATGATTATGATTTATTATATCAATTTTTCTTTTTGAAGTCTATGAGTTATTATTAACTTAAACACATACCATATTATGAATATAGGAGGAATTAATTATTATGATGAACGCAGTAGTAAAATGGCTTGGAGACGGAGCGGCATTTGAATGTACAACTCCAGAGGGAGCAAAATTCGTGCTGGCTGGTCCTGCAGAAATGAATAACGGAAAAGTTTTAGGTCCAAAGCCAATTGAAATACTTCTTCATGCGGTTGCAGCATGTACAAGTGTAGATATAGTTACAATGCTTAAGGCTAGAGGGGCTCAAATTTCAGAATACGAAGTGATTGTGAATGGAGAAAGAGGATCAGTGGCTCCAAAACCTATCGAAAAAATCGATCTTTCATATAATATAAAAGGAAAAGGTATGACCCCTGAAATGATAGAATATGTGCTTAAAACTGCCTTTGAAGTTGAAAGTGGTGTTGCAAATACTTATAAATCAGATATCACTTGGTCTTTTAATCTCATTGAAGAATAATTTTACATTGCCTTTTAATTAGTTGTTTTCTGTTTTAATTTTTTTCAAAGTCCTTAAAATCTATTGAATAAACTCCATCTTGTTCTAACAATTGATTTTCAATTATTAGAACAAGATTCTATTACTTCATAATTTACACCCTTCTTATATTTATTTATGCAAGAAATATTTGCTATAACATAAATACAACAAATATGGTGCCAATTTAATGAAAAATAATGTCTATTTAAGTTGAGATTGCAGTTTGTTGAAAACCTTTATGCCTCGGTCATTTATTTTACTACCACCTCTACCTCGCGACATTTTAATTAAACCTAAATTATTTAAATCGTTTAAAATACCGCGAACTTCTTGTTGGGTTAGGTAGCGTCCCGTTTTTTCTGCTTGCTCAGAAATTGATAACCTACCCATGGAAATTTGTTGAACAAATCCCACATGCAATCTGTCTAGTACAAAAAAATAATCATCTAATTGATTACCTGCTAATTGCTCCAAAAGTTTAGCATCTAGATTAATGCTAGTGTCAGACTTGCATTTTAATGTTGACATAGCATTATTGTAGAACCCAGGTGGTAAATCGTCGTAATACACCATATCTTTATCTATATAGGTGAGATATTCTACATAGTTGTGTAGTTCACGAATATTTCCATTCCAATTATGAGAGAGCAATGCATTAATTACTTGTGTAGATAGGATGAATTTTCCTCCTAATTTATGTTTAAAGTAGTCAAACAACAGCATAATGTCTTCACCGCGCTCTCGCAATGGAGGAAGCTGAATTGGCAAGGTGTTTAGACGGAAGTAGAGGTCATTCCGAAAACTCCCGTTAGACACCAGCTCTTCAAGATTTTCATTGGCTGCAGCTATTATTCGTACATCAATACTAATAATTTTATTGCCGCCGATCCGCATAATCTCTCTTTCTTGAATAACACGAAGCAGTTTTATTTGGAGGGCCGGGCTCATTCCCTCTACTTCATCTAAAAATATTGTTCCCCTATGAGCATATTCAAAAAGTCCCAATTTTCCACCCCTTTTAGCACCAGTAAAAGATCCTTCATCGTAACCAAATAGTTCACTTTCTAGCAGATTATCTGGTATTGCTGCGCAGTTTATGGCAATAAAAGGATAGTTATGACGCTCTGATTCGTTGTGTACAGCATGTGCAAAAAGTTCCTTCCCCGTTCCGCTCTCACCTGTAATTAAGACAGTAGAATTGGTTTTCGCCATTTTTTTAGCAATGGTACATGCTTTTTTTATTACATCGCTCTCCCCGATGATATCCTCAAAGGTATATTTAGCTTTGTGCCCTTTATTAAGTAATTGAATACGCAGATTATGTTGTTTATACTCTTCTTCGGTAAATTTTTGTATAGTAGCAAAAGAACCGAGATATTCCTCTCCACGTATTACAGGAGTAACGGTTACAGTAATATCCACGCCACTCACTCTAATCAAACGATTATTTATCTTTTTTCGCGTACTCCTACACTCCTCAAAAGGTAAAAACGAGAAATTTAACGTAGCAGGATGATCGATGGATTGTTCTTTCGTAACACCTGTAATTTCTAGTGCTCTTGAATTGCAAGCAAAAATAACATCATTATCATTCACACCAATAATCCCTTCATCCATAATTTCCATCAAAATTTCAAATTGACTTTCCATTTGAAGAGATCTTCCAAACAGTTGATTAAAGCTATAATTATTGACAGCTAAAGAACGAAAATATTCCTTGAATTTCCCACTCTCTAATAGGTAATCAAATTTTAGCCTCAGTGCTATTTCAACCATAGTGGTTGAATCTAGCACACGCTGCCCAAGGTCGATAATAGTCTTTATATCTTTTGGTACATAACGTAATTCACCTGGTGTTACCGACAACTCGAACCCACTAACCAGCTTTGCTCCAGGATAATATGGAGTAAAATCTATGTGATTTATGCCTAGTTGGCTTAGTCTAGTTATAGCCTCGCGCACCATTTTTTCACTGAGATTGACAAACAAAGCTTTACTTCCATTTGGTATACTCCTTAAAATATCAAGAGATTTGTTAGTAAAAGCCACTGCAATTTCTACTTTAGGAACATCAATGGGGATGCACTCCTGAAAATCCGTAATGTTTTCGAAAGCATCGGTTGAAACTACAAATAAATCAGCTTCCTTTATTTCTTTAACTGATCCATTTAATACATTATAAGCACATGTGGTTACTAGCTCACCAAAAAGCTCTTTAATCTGATTTTCGTAAAATTTTGCAGCCGTATAATCTAGTGCTACAATAGCTATTCTCTTTTTTATAGGACTCACCCTCTTAAGTTTTAACGACAGTTCAGAAGGAAAGTCTCCCACTTCTACAAGTGGGGGTTAACTACCCTAGCAAAAATAAAACTTCAGTGGGAGTATAAATCTCATTCTGAAGTCGTTAATATTTCAGCTCCGCAGGAGATGATTTAATTACTATAATGTTAATTCTTTTTAAAAAACATGTCAAGGAAAGCTTCTAATTGATAAATTGTAATTAAAAGAAATTATTGACAATTATCTGTATCTATCATATAATAACAGTAGACAAGGAGGTAGTGTGCTTGAATATTCTTATATCATCCCTTTCGCAAACGCCCATATATGAGCAAATACAAAATCAAATAAAAGAAATGGTACTCAGCGGAAAGCTAAAATCCAAGGAGCAATTGCCGTCAATAAGGCTTATGGCAAAAGATTTGAAGGTTGGAATCATAACAGTAAAACGTGCTTATGAAGAACTTGGAAAAGAGGGTATTGTCATCAATTTACAAGGACGAGGATGCTTTGTGGCAGAGATTGACCGAAAAAAAGTTAAGGCAATACACATTGACATGCTTCATGAACGACTTCTTGAAATTAAAGAATTTACAGACGCTTGTGGCATATCCCCTGAGGAAATGCTTAAAGTTATAAATGAAATATACGGAGGTAGTAGAAATGACTAATAAGGCTTTGGAAATCAAAAACTTGAATGGAAGTATAGGAGATTTCTCTTTGGATGATATAAATTTTTCAATTCAAAAAGGAACTATTATGGGGTTTATAGGAAAGAACGGTTCAGGTAAAACCACCCTTATTAAAACAATACTTAATATGATTCCAAAAACAACGGGACAAGTATTCTTCGATGGTACTCCTATGTTCGGAAACGAAGAAACTGTTAAAGCAAAAATAGGAGTTGTCTTTGACAGTCTAATTTATCCTCTTAACCTCAAACCTATTAAAATTAAAAAAATGATATCACCCTTTTATAAAACCTTTGATGATAAAAAATTTGACGAACTTATGAAGCGCTTTGAACTTAATCCAAGTAAAAAGCTTAAAGCATATTCAAAAGGTATGCAGATGAAATTCGGAGTTGTAATGGCACTATGTCATAATCCAGATTTAATTATACTTGACGAACCCACAGCAGGCCTTGACCCAATCGCAAGAGCTGACGTAATTGATTTACTCTTAGAACTTATGCAAAATGAGCAAAGATCCATACTATTTTCAACTCATATTACAAGTGATCTTGAAAAAATTGCAGATTATATAACAATGATTGATAATGGTAAAATTGTTTTTTCTAAGGGGAAAGATGAAATGCTTGATACCTATCTTCTTGCACATATTGAGAGAGAATCTATGACAGATGAAATTAAATCTGGACTTATAGGCATAAAGGAAACGACCTTCGGATATGAGGGATTATGCAACAAAAATCTAAAACTTCAAAATTTTGAAGGGGTTAAAACCGCCAGGCCTACAGTTGAGGACATTATGCTTTACATGGGTGCAAAAAAATGAAGATGACAAGGAACTACCACTTAGCAAATTATAGAAAGTTTTACAAGGAGGTGGAATAATGCTAAAGAAATTTTGGAATTATCAGTTACTTTTAAGTGATTCATCATGGTTCGCTAATACGAAAAATTCTTTAACATTTGTTTTTTTTAGTATATTTATTTACATGCTAATTATGATTACTTTAGACCTAATATTCGGAGATGGAGGATTTATATTCTATACCACGGTTTTTGCTTTGTATGCAATTTACTCCACTATAAATTCACAAAATAAATTATTTGAAATTGTACCAGTTTCAAAATTGTATTCGCTTATAAATATTTATTTTTTTGTTTTTATATTTATTACTTTTCCAGCTGCTATATTGCTCCTATTTGCGAGGCTTATGACACAATTAAACTTCACTTCGAGTATGAGTGTATTAATAATTAGTTGGAAAACTATATTATTAATAGGGTGCACCTCTACTATAGTAGCTAGTATCTTATTGCCCATATTTTTTATAAGGCTTAATTGCCTTAGAAAAACCCTTACAATATTTGGAGTTGTACTTATCCTAATAGTACTTCTTTTATTTAAAAACTTATTACCGGTTGTAACTGAACTTGGTACAATAAATTTTTGGAAAAGCATTGCAATAATGCCTCGTTACAATGAATTTTTATTATTATTAGTCTGCGTCTGTGTAGTAATAATCCCTATTTCAATGTTAATATCCTATAAACTATATAAAGGAGAGAGGTGCTTAACATGTTAAAAAAATTCATTGCTTATCAAAAGCTATTGCTAAATTCATATCCTCCAATTGATATTAACTCACCAGCCCCTTTAAAGGTATTACTTTATGTTTTTGCTTTTGCTGTAATAATTTTCATGAATATATCTATATTTTTCGGAAACACAGCAATTTTCGATTCTTTTTTACCTTGTAATTTGCCTATTATAATTGTATGGATGATTAATGGGATACTTCATGGTGATCACAAACTTTTTGAAACTGTTCCTGTAAGCCGAAAATATACAGCGTTAAATATATTTTTGCTACCAATAGTTATGATATTTATAATGTACATCCTATTCTATATTTCTGGTGCTGTGTTACTCGGTAGTATATTTGGATTTGTATACCTTACGGATTCCCAAGGTTTTAGTAACGCTCCTCCAGACTCTGCTATAAATCAAGTAATAGACACAACAAAAGGAGATCTATTAATGTTATGCATATTAGTAATAATTGTTTTTGTGGGAGTTGCAATTACTTTTATAAAAAGCAAAAAACTTAGGCTCTTAAGTTTTGCTGGGTTTGCTACTATCGGTTATGGACTTTTAGCTTTTCTAAAATCTTCTATGCCGATATCATCATACACTGGCGAAGTAGAATTTTTTGAAAGTTTTTCTATAATGCCTCTAGGAACTACTATTCTGATTTGTGTAGCTATTGCTACAGTTATAATAAGCATTGTCTCGGTTTTCATAGGATATAACCTTTATGCAGGTAAACCAACTGGTAGTAATGACTACTAGTTTTCATTAACACAAGATAGACATGCGACTTCTCTCATGTCTATCTTTTTATCTACTCCGTTCTTAACCATTCAGCAGGTTTTTTTGAATCTAGTAATTTGATTTGACATTAGTTATAGACGAGAATAAAAGCCCTAGCATTTAGTCAATTATCACTAAATGCTGGGCTTGTACCTTTTCTTAGACTTTATTTACTATTGCTTCTTCTACTGCAACCGCAACCGCAACTGAAGCTCCAACCATAGGGTTGTTACCCATTCCGATAAGTCCCATCATTTCAACGTGAGCTGGTACTGATGAAGAACCTGCAAATTGTGCATCTGAATGCATTCTTCCCATAGTATCAGTCATTCCGTATGAAGCAGGACCTGCTCCCATATTATCTGGGTGAAGAGTTCTTCCAGTACCACCACCTGATGCAACTGAGAAGTATTTCTTACCTTCTGCGCAACATTCTTTTTTATAAGTACCAGCAACTGGATGTTGGAATCTTGTTGGATTTGTAGAGTTTCCTGTAATTGAAACGTCTACTCCCTCAGAATGCATTATTGAAACGCCTTCGCGTACATCATCTGCTCCGTAACATCTTACTTTAGCTTTTTCTCCATCAGAATAAGCTGTTTCTTTAACTACTGTTAATTTACTAGTATAGTAATCAAATTTAGTTTGAACATAAGTAAATCCATTAATTCTTGAAATTATATAAGCAGCATCTTTTCCAAGACCATTAAGTATTACTTTTAAAGGTTCTGTTCTTACTTTGTTTGCAGCTCTTGCAAGGCCAATTGCACCTTCCGCAGCAGCAAATGATTCATGTCCAGCTAAAAATGCGAAGCATTTAGTTTCTTCGCGTAGAAGCATAGCTGCTAAGTTACCATGTCCAATTCCAACTTTTCTGTCATCAGCAACAGAACCAGGTATACAAAACGATTGAAGACCTTCTCCTATATATACTGCTGCATCAGCTGCCTTAGTACAACCATTTTTAATTGCTATAGAAGCACCTACTGCATATGCCCAGCAAGCATTTTCAAATGCTATAGGTTGAATTCCTTTAACTATACCAAAAACATCGATACCTTTTTCTTCGCAAATTGTTCTTGCTTCTTCTAGTGAGTTTATACCGTGCTTACTTAACACAGGTAATATTTGATCTATTCTTCTTTCATAACTTTCAAATAAAGCCATTTAATTATTCCTCCTTCTTATATTATTTGTTTCTTGGGTCGATTACTGTTGTTGCTTCTGCAAATCTACCATAACTTCCAGTAGCTTTTTCCATAGCTTCATTAGCATCCATACCTGTTTTGATCATTTCCATCATTTTTCCAAGTTGAACAAATTTATAACCTATTATCTCGTTATTTTTATCTAATGCAATATTAGTAACATAACCTTCAGCCATTTCTAAATATCTTGGGCCCTTAGCAAGTGTTCCATACATTGTACCAACTTGACTTCTAAGACCTTTACCTAAGTCTTCAAGTCCAGCTCCTATAGGTAGTCCACCTTCTGAAAATGCTGTTTGAGTTCTTCCGTAAACAATTTGAAGGAATAACTCTCTCATAGCTGTATTTATTGCATCACACACTAAATCTGTGTTTAACGCTTCTAAAATAGTTTTTCCTGGAAGTATTTCTGATGCCATTGCAGCTGAGTGAGTACTACCAGAGCATCCTATTACCTCAACTAATGCTTCTTGTATTATACCCTCTTTTACATTTAAAGTAAGCTTGCATGCACCCTGTTGAGGAGCACACCAGCCAATTCCGTGTGTTAAACCTGAGATATCTTTAATTTCTTTACTTTGTACCCATTTTCCTTCTTCAGGAATTGGTGCCGATCCATGATTAGGTCCTTTTGCAACACACATCATTTCTGAAACTTCTGTTGAATAAATCATAATATTATCTCCTTCCATATGTATATGGTAATTTAATACGCTTTATATTCAGTGGGAATTAAAACGTCCCACTGGGTCAATAATTGAAATATGTCTTCGATTCTATTTTAACAAAGAAAACCTAACTTATCAATAGTATTTTATTAGTTTTTATATGCTTCTCTTAATATCTTAATTTCCTGCGCATGACCAGCTAATTCATTTGGTGTTTCTAAATAGAATGGTAAGTGACGTAACTTGGGGTGATTAATAATTCTACTAATCGCTTCTATTCCAATTGAACCTTCTCCAATTTTTTCATGTCTGTCTTTATGACTTTCAAATGGATTTTTACTATCATTTAAGTGAATTGCATAAAGCTTATCAAGTCCAATAATTCTATCAAACTCATCTATTACGCCATCTAAATCATTAACGATATCATAACCAGCATCATATATATGGCAAGTATCAAGACATACACCCATTTTGTCTGAAAGGGTAACACCATCAAGAATTTGTTTTAATTCTTCAAACGTTCGTCCTACTTCTGTTCCTTTACCAGCCATTGTTTCAAGAAGTACCGTAGTGGTTTGCTCTGGTTTCAATATAGTGTTAAGCATATTTATAATATATTCTATTCCCTTCTCAACACCCTGTTTTATATGGCTACCCGGATGGAAGTTATAAAAACTATTCGGGAAGTATTCCATTCTAGATAAATCATCTTCCATAATCATCACTGCAAATTCTCTTGTTTTTTCATCAGCAGAACAAGCATTAAGTGTGTATGGCGCATGCGCTAAGATTGTCGCAAATTTATTTTCTTTTAATATTTCTAATAAAGCTTCTACATCACTCGGATCAATTTCTTTTGCTTTACTACCTCTAGGATTACGAGTAAAAAACTGAAATGTATTTGCCCCTATGCTAAGAGCATCTTTCCCCATGGCTTTATACCCTTTTGATACTGATAAATGACAACCTATATTTAACATGATTATCCCTCCAATAAAAAATTATATTCTTATTTTATATTAAACTTTTCCCATTTGTTGAAATTACTTCTTTATACCAATCAAAGCTTTTTTTCTTATATCTTTCTAATGTACCTGTTCCATCATCATTACGATCAACATAGATAAATCCATAACGCTTTCTGAGTTCTGCAGTTGTTGCGCTGACAAGATCAATGCATCCCCATGAAGTATACCCCATTATATCGACTCCGTCGTCGATTGCCTCCGCTACTTGAACCAAATGATCATTTAAATACTTAATTCTGTAATCGTCAATTACTGTTTTGTTTCCATTTTCATCAATTATTAATTTATCAATAGCACCTAACCCATTTTCAACAATGAATAAAGGTTTTTGGTAACGGTCATAAAAAAGATTAAGTATGTAACGCAATCCTTGTGGATCTATCTGCCACCCCCAATCTGAAGCTTCAAGATATGGGTTATGTACACCTGAAATAATGTTTCCTGTTCCCACTTCTCTCTTTTTAGGGTCTGCTGTTGCACAAGAACTCATATAATAGCTAAATGAGATAAAATCCACTGTATTTTTAAGTACCTCAGTGTCTCCTGGCTCCATATGTATTTTAATATTGTTATTTTTAAAGTATCTATCCATATATTTAGGATATGCTCCCCTTGCGTGAACATCTGCGAAATATAAATTTTCTCTATCCTGTTTCATTGCTTCAATTACATCGCTTGGATGAGGCGTTAATGGATAATTTGGTACACCAAGAATCATACATCCAAATTTTGCTCCTGGTATCATTTCATGCCCAATCTTAACTGCCATTGCACTTGCTACTAATTCATGATGTATCGCCTGATATAAATCTTGCTTCGTTAATTTTTCTTTATCCGTAAATATACCACCGCTCATATATGGTGCATTTAATACTGAATTAATTTCGTTAAAAGTAAGCCAATATTTCACCTTATTTTTATATCTAGCAAAAATTATTCTTATATAGTTCTCAAAAAATCCTACTAACGCACGATTTACCCACCCATTATAGTTCTTAGAAAGAGCAAGAGGAGTCTCATAATGTGAAATTGTTACAAGTGGCTCAATTCCATATTTTAGACATTCATCAAATAAATCATCATAAAATTGTAATCCCTTCTCATTTGGCATTTCATCATCACCATTTGGAAATATTCTAGACCATGCAATTGATGTTCTAAATGTTTTAAACCCCATTTGTGCAAACAGTTTAATATCTTCTTTATATCTATGATAAAAATCAATACCTACTAATTTCATGTTATCTTCTGTTGGTTCTTCTGTAACTTTCCCAATTATACCTTTTGGTGCAATATCTTGTGTTGATAACCCTTTGCCATCTTCATTGTACGCACCTTCACATTGGTTAGCTGCTACTGCTCCGCCCCATAGAAATCCTTTTGGAAAGCTCTTCGCCATTTTAAATCGCTCCTTTTAAATTTTAAAATTTATCTTACAAGTTATATCCATTTACTTTGTTGTTATTTACTAAATTCAATTTTGTGGATATCCTCTTACATTAGTGTACCCACACCTTATACATTATATATAACAATGAAAATTATTTATACCCTCGAAATAATATAAAAGAGCTTCGATAAAATTTTAATTTATCAAAGCCCTTTTATATTATTTAGCTCTTTTATTTTATTTAGCACTTTTATACTATTCTACAATAATTAAGTCCTTTGTATAATGGTTTAATACCTCACAACCTTCTTTCGTAACTATTACTAAATCCTCTATACGAACACCCACGTCACCCGGAAGATAAATACCTGGCTCAATGGAGAAAATTTGTCCTGGCTGAACTTTATCAGTATTAGCAGAGGAAACATCACCGAAATCATGAACTTCTATTCCTATTGAATGCCCTAATCTATGAGTAAAATATTTTCCATATCCTTTCTCCGAGATATAGTCTCTAGCTGCAGCATCAATATCACAAAATCTAACGCCTGCTTTAACTTTTTCAATTCCCCTTTTATTTGCTTCTTTAACAATATTATAAACTTCTCTACTATGATCTGATACACTTTTATAGAAAACAGTTCTAGTCATGTCTGAGCAGTATGAATTCATCTTACATCCGATATCAATAACTACGCTGTCCCCTTCTTTAACCATTGATCCATCCAATTCATGATGAGGATCAGCAGCATTTGCCCCATAACCTATAATCGGATCAAATGAATGCCCTTCAGTACCCATTTCTTCCCATATATCACCAAGCAACTTTCCCATTTTCTTTTCTGAATATTTTTTAGGGATAAGCTTTATCATTTTATCCACAGCGGTATCATTTAATTTTGAAGCTGCCCTCATTAGATCTTTTTCACCTTCGTCCTTACACATTCTTACTCTGTCAAGAATTTCAGATCCATTAACAAATGTACTTCCACCTTTAAGCTTCATTAATTTTATTAAGAAATGAGCTGGCCAATTTTTATCTATTCCCATAGGCTTATCTTTATCAATGTTTCTTGCAAGAATTTCTACTGGACTCTGAGTATCGTTAAACCATATCTTTTCTACCCCTAAATCTTCACTTATAGGGAATAACTCATTTATAAACAATTTGTTATGTCCATCTAAGTTAATATAGAGTACAAGCATTCTTTCTCCTGATAAAATCCACTTCCCCGTAAGATAGAATATAGCCGCTGGGTCAGAAACTATCATTTGAGGTGTTTTCTTTAGCGCCATGATCTTTAGAACCTTATTAAGTCTTTCTTGCAACATTAAAAATCCCCTCCTAAAATATTATTGAATTATGTTAGGATAATTTCAAATTAATCTTAATTTCACCATTTACCAAGCAATAGGCTATATCTTCTTCAACCTTTATATATACATCTAAGGTTTTAAGTTCTGTAATTTTGTGAGATTTTACCCATTCTTCATAAACTTTTTCTAGTATTGTTTTTTTGGAAACCTCTTTTCCCTTATATTGAACATAGAATCCAACATCAATTCTCTTCGCTATTGTTTTTTTAGCTGTTTTTTTTGTAGCAGTAGTTGCCCTTCTAGCTTTTGATTTAACATTTTTAGCCATATCCTTCACCGCATTAATAGTCTTATCAACATTTTCTTTTGTAACATCAGAAACTATTGTTATTGCCTCTTCTGCTGTTGATCCACCAGCTTCTTTAGCCGAAGTTAACGTATTCTCTTTTATCATATCATGTACCTCCCATTTTAAAACAATTTTTATCCTTAATACTTATATTCTATATTTTTAGGAAAAACCCTTTTTTTAGGTGACTGTCAGTGACCCATATAAGATATTTATAACTTAATATTAATTATGTACTCTATTATATCATAAATCGCAATTAAATTCTATTTTTTGTTATTATATACATAATTATACTATGCGTATAGGAATGACATTACTTCTGTATGATGAATAGGTCTTATGAATATTTTATGAGAAAATAAAAGGATTCATCAAATTTTTTTTTAAAGATTTCCTACAACTTATATTCACACTTAATAAAATGCGGAATATATTAAAGTACAGCTACAACTTCATTCATTTAACGACCTTTCAAAAGCAGTCCATCACCTATTTATGGTGGCATTAACACCAAAGCAACTTCATTACTTAAGTTTAAGTGTAAAATTTCTTCTTAAGTTGCTAATTTAGCTACCTACGTTGATTTTTAAACTTTTACTTATTAAAAATAAGGAGGTTATTTATATGAGTCATAGACATAAAAATTGTTGTTGTTGCTGTGAACCTGTTAGTTGTTGTAAGCCTGTTAGTTGTTGTAAACCTGCTTGCTGCTGTGATAATAACTTTGGAAGTGGCTTTGGAAGTGGCTTTGGCTGCGGAAATGGCAGTATCTTGATAATTCTTTTACTATTAGGCTGTGGTGGTATTGGTGGCCGTGGCGGCTTCGGCGGCTTTGGTGGCTTTGGTTGTTAATTTAATAAAAAAAGAAGCACTCCTAATAATATTATTAGAAGTGCTTCTTTTTTATTTGTACATAAGATCTAGTTCTTTTTGAACTTCATTATTTTCTATAAATTCATCATAAGTCATTTGTTTATCCATTATCCCCTTAGGTGTAATTTCTATTATTCTAGTTGCAACTGTTGCAACTAGTTGGGAGTCATGAGATGTAAGTAACATTGTTCCAGTATAGCTAGTTAACCCATTGTTTAACGCCGTAATAGACTCTAGGTCTAAATGATTAGTGGGCTCATCAAAAATTAATACATTAGCATTACTAAGCATCATTTTAGAAAGCATGCATCTAACCTTTTCTCCACCGGACAATACGCTGGCTTTTTTAAGGGCCTCTTCTCCAGAGAAAAGCATTCTGCCTAAAAAGCCTCTAATAAAGCTTTCAGCCTTTTCATCTGAATATTGGCGAAGCCAATCAACTAATGTGCAATCTACGCCATTAAAATATTCCGTGTTATCCTTTGGTAAGTAAGCCTTAGAAGTAGTAATTCCCCACTTAACCTCACCACTATCCGGCTCCATTTCACCCATTACTATCTTAAATAATGTAGTTTTAGCTATTTCATCTGCACCTGTAAAAGCAATCTTATCTCCCTTGTTAACTATAAAAGAAACATTATCAAGAAGTATTTCTCCATCCACAGTTTTACTTAGATTTTTAACTGTCAATAAATCATTTCCCGCTTCTCTTTCTGGCTTAAATCCAACAAATGGATATTTACGAGAAGATGGTTTTATATCATCTAAAGTCAATTTATCTAATTGCTTTTTACGAGAAGTAGCCTGTTTTGCTTTAGATGCATTAGAACTAAATCTAGCAATAAAGTTTTGTAATTCAACAATTTTTTCTTCTTTTTTCTTATTTTGATCTTTAGCCATTTGAAGAGCCAACTGACTAGATTCATACCAAAAATCATAATTTCCAACAAATAATTGAATTTTGCTAAAGTCTATATCTGCAACATGAGTACATATTTTATTTAAAAAATGTCTATCATGGGAAACAACTATAACAGTACTATCAAAATTCAGTAGGAAACTTTCAAGCCAATTTTTAGATTTTACATCTAAATTGTTTGTAGGCTCATCTAGTAATAGAATGTCTGGTTTTCCAAATAGTGTTTGAGCAAGGAGTACCTTAACCTTTTCTGATCCTGTTAATTCCTTCATTGTTTTGTTTTGAAGGTCTTCAGTTATTCCAAGTCCCATCAATAGAGTTGAAGCTTCTGATTCAGCTTCCCATCCATTAAGTTCTGCAAATTCGCCTTCTAGTACCGAAGCTCTAATTCCGTCCTCATCAGTAAAATCTGGTTTTGCATATAATTCATCTTTTTCATTCATTATTTCAAACAATCTTACATGCCCCATCATTACAGTTTTGACAACTTCATATTCATCAAATTCAAAATGATCTTGCTTTAAGAATGCTAATCTTTCTCCTGCTGTAATATTAACTTCTCCTGTATTAGGTTCAATTTGACCTGATAATATATTAAGAAACGTTGATTTACCGGCACCGTTCGCACCAATTAATCCATAACAATTACCTGGAGTAAATTTTATATTAACATTATCAAATAATTTACGTGCACCATATCTTAAACTTACGTTATTTGTACTAATCATATCTTTATAAATACCTCCATACATTAAGTAATTTCATTCTAGTCAAAACTACTGACTCATTATACCATACGGAAAGAAACTAGGCCAATGTAATTTATTTCTTTCTTATCTAGTTTTATTAGACTTATTAGTGTTTGATGCTTTGCTATCAGATCTAAAATTATGTTCTATTGACTTTGCTTTAGGTGTGTTTTGTAAATCAATAATTGTTCCCATACGAATATCTTTAGGCAGAATTTCTATATTAAAATCTTTTTCATAGTTTTTAATTAGATCAAGTTCTCTCTCTTCTGTTATAGATAATGCAAAACCATGTTCACCCATTCTTGCCGTTCTACCTACCCTATGTAAATAATCCTTAGGATTCTCTGGTATATCAAGATTAAATATATGTGACACTCCTACTATATCAAGGCCTCTAGCTGCTAAATCAGAAGCAACTAATAGTTGAATTTTTCCTGCATTGAAATCCTCAATAGCTTTTTTTCTATTAAGTTTATCAGAGCTTCCATGAATACCCTCAACCTTTAATCCGTGATAACCAAGCTTTGAAGTTGTAATTTCTACCTCATCACTTTTGTTTATAAATATTATTGCTTTTTCAGGTTTAGTAGCACTTATGAGTTTTCTGAGTAGAACCAGTTTCTCTCTCTTTTCAACTACGAAATACATGTGCTCTATATTAGGATTTACCTGACTTTTATCACCCACTTTAATTACTTCTGGATCCTTCATCAAAGTTTTAGCAATCTCAACAACTTTAAGCGAAATCGTAGCTGAAAATATCATAATTTGTCTATCCCTAAGCGTAGTTTTTATTATGGCCTTTACCCCATCTATGTTATCTTCATCTATCATTCTATCGCCTTCATCTATTACTATAGTCTTAACGAAGTGTGATTTCAGTTTCTTCATAGTTATAAGTTCTAAAATTCTTCCTGCGGATCCAACTATTATATGTGGCTTTTCCTTAAGAGCTTCTAGCTGTCTTTTGATGTTAACATTACCTATTATGGTAGTTGATTTGATGTTGCTATTTGAGTTCTCTGATAGCAATTCTATTTGCTTATGTATTTGCATTGCAAGTTCATGAGTAGGTGCAAGTACAATCGCTTGAATATCCTTTGATGTTGTGTCTATTTTTTGAAATATAGGTAATAAGTAAGCCAGTGTTTTACCTGAACCTGTTTCTGATTCTCCTATAATATCCTTGCCCTCAAGTCCAATTGGTATAGCCTTTACTTGAATTTCTGTAGGGCTCTGTATCCCCTGTTTAATCAAACCTTCTATAAGGTTTTCTTGTAATCCTAGTTCATTAAATAATTTATTCATATTTTCTCCTTTTTTCTAAGAAATCTTATTGTTAGCGTATTTAAATATTGTTGCTTTTATAGCTAAATAATCTATTTCTTCTGGTAATGCTTCTTTGATAGGTCTAAGCTTTGAAGCTCCAATTTTTTCTATAACTTCAATAATAAGCGCTTCCTGATGTTTTGGAATAAAATCATCTAAATTAACATCAAAACCCTCATAAGCACATTTAAATATATGTTCTTGTACTGTGAGGCTTTTTAATTTTCTCTCGTAAATTATGTCCTCTATGCTTTTACCCTCTTTATACATATTATAAGTAATAACATAGCTAGGGATCTTTCCTTCATTTTCGCAAGCTTTTTCTACCGCACATTCAGTTTGAACCTTCTCATCATTTTCATTATATAGTATTTCTGCCTTTAGTTCTATATTGTTTTCCTGCATATATTTTTTTATAACCTGAATGAATTCCTCACCATACTTCTTAAGCTTAGATTCTCCTACCCCTTTAATGTTTAGCATTTCTTTATTATTTACTGGGAAATATTCGCTCATCTCTCTTAACGCGCTATCTGCAAACACAATATAAGGTGGAACTTTTTCCCGGTCTGAAATTTCTTTTCGAAGGGACCTCAATATTTCAAACAAACCAGTATCGCGAGCTACCTTAGCTTTCTTTTTCTCAACCTTTTGATACACTTTTTCTTCATTTTTAAGTACTGCCACTGCTTTATCTTTTAAATGAACCACCGGAAATTGACCATCTGCAAGTGAAAGATATTCTTCTGCCGTAAGCACATTTATGAGGTCTCTTATCTCTTTAACAGTATATTGCTTTATTATCCCATAAGTAGATAACTTATCAAATCCAAGTTCCAAAACTTTTTTATTCTTTGAGCCACGAAGTACTTCTGCAATTAATGAAGTACCATACCTCTCCTTCATCCTAAAGATGCAAGAAAATATTTTTTGTGCCTCTATAGTTATATCTACCAGTTCACTTTCATCATTGCATGTACTGCAATTGTCACATTTATCTTGAACATTTTCTTCGCCAAAATATTCCAAAATAAACTGTCGTAAACATCTTGAAGTATGTGAATAATCCACCATAGCTTGAAGTTTCTTATATTCATTTACCTTCCTTTGAGGTGATACGACACTTTGTTCTATAAAAAATTTTTGAAGTAACACATCTGCTGCAGAAAATAACAGTATACATTCGCTAGGCTCTCCATCTCTGCCTCCACGTCCCGCTTCTTGATAATAAGATTCCATACTCTTTGGCAAATTATAATGAATTACATATCGAACATTTGATTTATCTATTCCCATTCCAAAAGCATTTGTAGCTATAATAATGTTGATATCGTCGTACAAAAACTTTTCTTGGTTTTGTTTTCGCTCTTCATCTCCTAGCCCCGCATGGTATCTTCCAACACTATATCCCTTTTTATTCAAAAGCTCATAGAGATTATTCGTTTCCTTCCTTGTAGAAGTGTATATTATCCCTACTTGGTCTTTATTATCTTGAATGTATTCTAATACAAAATCTCTTTTGTTTTCTCCACGAATAACAGTAAAGCTCAAATTTTCTCTATTAAAACCAGTTACATAAACATCCGGCTCTCTTAATTTTAATAACTTTATAACGTCTAACCTTACTTCCTCTGTTGCAGTAGCTGTAAATGCCGCTATAATTGGTCTTTCTTGTAATTTTTCTATCAAACTAGAAATTGCTGCATAACTGGTTCTAAAATCATGTCCCCATTGAGATACACAATGAGCTTCATCCACTGCTAAAAGCGATATTGTTAATCTATTTAACATATTGCAGAAGAAGTCTGATTCTAACCTTTCTGGGGCAACATAAAGAAGCTTAAACTCCCCAAGCGCTACCTTATCAATTCTTTCATTAACTTCATTAATACTTAATGAGCTATTTATATATGTTGCAGCTATCCCTATACTATTCAATGTATCTACTTGATCCTTCATAAGCGATATAAGTGGTGATATTACGAGTGTTACTCCTTTTAGCATTAGAGCAGGTATCTGGTAACACACCGATTTCCCTGCACCAGTAGGCATTACAGCAAAGGTATCTTTTCCGCTTATTATACTCTCTATTACATTTTCTTGTCCTTTTCTAAAATTATCATATCCATAATACTTTTTTAATTTTTCTTGTGCTTCACGCAACATATATTTCTTCCTCTCATACGTAATAATTTCTTACAATAGTATAACATTATTTTAAAAAATTTGTACCTTTATGGCGACGAACTTTGTATTTGTTTTAATCAAAACATGTATTATTATCTATTTTCGTCAACTTTATGATATTTAAAACATATCAAACATTTGATTTTCATGATTTAATAACATTTCATAAATAAACAAATCGCTATCAAGTTTATAGTTTTTATAATTTTTACTCATTAACTACTGGACATTTTCAAATTATTAATCTACTATTAATTAATAAGATTCTATTAATTAACATAAAAATATATAGGAGGTTTTTAATTATGGCAACTGCACATTCGTTTGACATAGTATCAGATGTCGATATGCAAGAAGTAGACAATGCAATAAACCAAGCATTGAAAGAAGTTAAACAAAGGTATGATTTTAGAAATACTATTACTGAAATTAACCTAGGAAAAGAAGATATTAAAATAATATCTGATGATGATTTTAAATTAAAATCAGTTATAGACGTTCTTGTAAGTAAGTTAATTAAAAGAGGTATATCTGGAAAAGCATTAGATCTAGGTAAACAAGAACCTGCTACATTAGGTTCTGCAAGGCAAACAGCCAAAATTGTAAAAGGTATTTCTACTGAAAAATCGAAAAAAATAATTGCTGAAATTAAATCCAGCAAAATTAAAGTTCAAGCTCAAATTATGGATAATCAGCTAAGGGTTACCGGTAAGGACCTTGACGATCTACAGCAAGTAATGGCTTTAATAAAATCGAAAGATTTTGATATTCCCCTACAATTCACTAATTATAGATAGTTACATTTTTAAAGGTTAGTACCCACTGTACTAACCTTTTTTTATTTACTATCATGATTTACACCAATTACAATCTATTATGAATATTGTAATTATTAAAATTTTATGTATATTGTATAAGATATTATAATAATGTTTAAAATGACAGACCATTATATTTTTTTTGCATAATACGTAAAAGTTTGTTAATTTTTATTATTTTTCTTAAATATTTTCATAAACCTATTGACGTTTTATGTTATTTTTGCTACAATTTAATTATAAATAAGTCGAAAGATGTTTGAGGAGGAAATTAAATGAAATCAACAGGTATTGTAAGAAAAGTGGACGAACTTGGAAGAATTGTTATTCCTATAGAATTGAGAAGAACTTTGGATATAGATATCAAGGACGCTTTAGAAATCTATGTAGATGGTGATCAAATTATTCTTAAAAAATATGAACCAGCTTGTATTTTCTGTCAAAATGCAAGAGACGTTGTAAACTACAAAGGTAAAAATATTTGTAAAGACTGTCTTGCTGAGTTAGGTTCAGGTAAATAATTCAAGATAATTTTTTATTAAATAAAATAGGGCATATAAGCCTAACAATAAAAAAAAGATATCCTTTAAAAGGATATCTTTTTTTTATGTCTTCAACCTAAACTCGCTACAGCACTTTGAGCAAGTTATAATAATTTTACCTTTTCCTCTTGGTAATCTTAATTTTTGTTCACATTTAGGACAGCTAGTTATTATATACTTCTTTTTTTCCTTTAATCTCTCTATAGGTCTATAATTTTTAATTTTAATATTAATTAGTTTAATATTTTGTTTTAAATTATTGATTTTACGATAAAAATGTCTTTCTATATTTTCAAAAACAAATTTTTCATTATTTCTCCCATGTACATTAGTTGACCTACATCTCCAAATTGAATATATAATAAGTGCTGTTCCTAAAATCCATGAATACCTAGCTACTAACAAAAATATTCCTATCAATAAGGTTGCTGTTGAAAATCTATCCCAGCCATAAACTTCTCTAGAAGATTTAACAAACATTTATACTATTCCCCCTATCATTTTCTGAAGTAGATAACAATTATTAATTGTTATCTACTTTAACATGTGTAAGCAGTAAACTAAATATAATAATTTTAATTTAGCACTTTCAGCATTGTTACTCTTATATTATATTCTAGCACTATAAATGCTATATTATTATTAATTTTCTGTAAAAAATACCCCCAAAAACCTTTTAAGCTCCTGTTACTATTACTTATTTAATTAATAGTATAGGAAATCGTCAACCTATATAGCTAACTAACCTATAGAGAGAATACGATATAAGTAAAATATAAAACTAGTTAGAATTAATATTTTACAAAAATGTTATAACATCACTGATAAATCACTAAATGAAAATGTAAATTTCATTATATTTTGTCGAATATATTTATCTATTTTCATTTTTAATCAGCTTATATTAAACTTTTAAAAATCCCATTGACTATATGTGTAATACATGTTAATCTTAGAGTAAGAAATAAGTCGAAATATACCGTTTATATATAGGAAACTTATTTTGATATAATCCCTTTAAAATTAAATACCCCCAACTATAAAAAGGAAAATATTTTATGTAGATGTATCTGTAGCGGTTATTATTAAATTAGTTTCCTTTTTTATCCCCCCACAGTATCTTATAAATAGACTTTAATTATTTGTATATAAAAAACTTGAGCAAATGCTCAAGTTTTTTTATTTTCTTAGATAATATTATTTTTACAATTCCTTATTCCCAAAATTCACAAATCTCTTTTTTAGCATGAGTGCTATTATTTATTATATGATAATTGTCCCATTCCTTTGGGAAAAGTCGTCTATACCTTTGGTTAAGGAATCTATCATCTATTAACAGCGCGATCCCACTATCTTCCTCTGTTCTAATTACCCTTCCCGCCGCCTGTAGTACTTTATTCATACCTGGGTACATATAAGAATATTCATAGCCACAATTGCTTTTATTATTAAAGTATTCTTTAATAATTTCCCGTTCAAAGCAAATCATAGGATGACCTACACCGATGATTATAACACCAATTAATGCATCACCTTTTAAATCAATACCTTCAGAAAATATACCACCTAAAACTCCAAAACCTAAAATATTCTCATCACTCGAACTACTAAAGTTTTGCAAAAATTCTTCCCTGGCATCTTCAGTCATAGAATTGGTTTGGATACTTACTTTGATATGTGGATACTTTTGCGTAAAACTATTACACACTTCCTCCATATATTTATATGAAGGAAAAAATACCATATAATTTCCATTCTTAGCACTTATTACAGAATATATGTACTCTACTATCTTTAGGTAACTATTTTCTCTATATTTATATTTAGTAGAAATGTCCTTAGCTACCATTACCCTAAGCTTACTTTTGTCAAAGGGAGAATTCAGCGTTAAATGGTAATCCTTACTTTCTCCACCCAAAATCTCTTTAAAGTATACTAATGGTAGTAGCGTTGCAGAGAAGTATATCACTGATTGACCTCTTTTTGACGCCTCGCTTAAAAGCTTAGATGGATCCAAGCAAAACATTTTTAATACTACGTCATCTAACCCACTTTCTACATAGGTTATATATTTATCATCATAAAGTTCAGCTACCCGAATAAAACTCAAAGAGTTAAAATACAATTCTAAAAAACTATCATATGTTTCAGATTTTTCATTTTTCGTGAGCCATTTTTCTAATATTTTAGTAAGCCTCGTAAGGAGGTTATATACATCCACTGGTTCAGCATTTTGTTTGTAATATCCATCTTCATTACACATTTTCTTCATGCTGTTGATAAGAGCATTTAACTTATTCAAAACTTTGTACATTTGATCGTCAAGACCTTTTATATCTTTTTTCAATTGCATAATCAATTTTTTACTAATTTGCGCTGAAAACATTTCTCTAGCTCTATCCACTAAGTTATGAGCCTCATCAACCAAAAAAGTATATTCCCCACCGTTATCAGTAAAGAATCTTTTTAAGTAAACCCTAGGATCAAAAACATAATTATAATCGCATATAACGCTGTCAGCCCACACAGTTAAATCCAATGAAAACTCAAATGGACATACGTTATATTTATTTGAGTATATCTCAATTAATTCTCTGCTAAATGTATTTTCATTTTTCAGAATATCAAGTAGCGCTTCATTAACTCTATCAAAATGTCCTTTTGCAAATTTACATTGCTGCGGATTACATGCACTACCTTTACTAAGACATACTTTATCCTTTGCTGTTAGTGTAATCGTCTTAAATTTAAGTCCATTTGATTTCATTTTATCAAAGGCATCCTCTGCAACTCGTCTTGTTATAGTTTTGGCTGTTAGGTAAAAAATCTTTGTGGTATGCCCTTCTCCCATAGCTTTAACCACCGGAAACAAAGTAGATATAGTTTTACCTATTCCTGTGGGGGCTTGCACAAACATTTTCTTTTTCTCTACTACTGTTTTATATACGCAGACAGCTAGTTCCCTTTGACCGTCCCTATAATTTTCAAACGGAAACAACAACTCTTTTATAGTACTATCTCTTTCCTTATTCCACTCACTAGCAATATTTGCCCATACAAAATAGCTAGAGATAATTTCATCAAAAAATTCTTGTAGTTTTTCAATTGAAAAAGCTTTGATAAACTGCTTAGTTTTTTGCGTATCTATTTCATAATAGGTTAATTGAACATTAATAAGCCCAAGATTATTTTGAATCCCATATATATATGCATAACATTTGGCTTGAGCCCAGTGAAGACTATTATAATCTTCCTTAATAAGTTCTATATCCTTAGCAACTGTTTTAATTTCATCTATGGTAACTTTATTATTTTTGATTAGAATACCATCAGCACGCCCCTCAATTATAATCGAGGCCCCATTATATAGTATACTGTGTTTTAAACTTACCTCAGCGCGATATTCTTCTCCAAGTAATACCGAATACTTTTCTTTATTCTCACTTTGAATTTTTTGATGTGCTTTGGTTCCCTCTACAGCTCTGCTACTCCCCATAAACCTCATATCTAAATCGCCAGCCCTTAGTACAAACTCTACTAAGTTACGCACAGATATTTTTATATCTCTATTTTTATCCACAGACCATACCTTCTTTATTAAATAAACTTATCACTCATAAATTTTCAATAACATTTCAGAAACAAAATCACCCACTTGTATAAGTGGGTGATGATTTAATTGTTTTTCTGCTGCTCTATTTTCTCAACTAATTCATTTAAATATGTCCATCGCACCATTAGCTGTTCAGCTTCAACTCCAATATTCTTTTGCTGATTAACTAGTTTCTGCAAATATTCAAAATCACTACTTCCATCATTGATTTTTTTATTAATATCCACAAGTTCTGCTTCCTTTTGCTCAATTTTACCGTCGATTTCATCAAATTCTTTCTGCTCTTTAAATGTAATTTTCAAAAGCTTCTCTTCTTTAATTGCCTCATCTTTACTGCTTGCAACCTCTTCATTTACATCTTTTTTGTCTTCTTTATCTACTTCTAGTAAATTCGGATTTTTTTCTATATATTCTTTATACTCAGAATAATTACCTACAAATTGAATTATCTTTTCATTTCCCTCAAAACTGAATATTTTGTCAGATACTCTATCTAAAAAGTATCTATCATGAGATACAGTTATAACCACACCACTAAACCCATCTAAATAATCTTCGAGTACTGCTAGAGTTTGAATATCAAAGTCATTAGTTGGCTCATCTAAAAATAGTACATTTGGAGCTTCCATAAGAATCCTTAATAAATATAGTCTTCGTTTTTCTCCACCGGATAAACTAGAAATAAATGAATGCTTAGTAGTTCCATCAAATAAGAATCTCTCAAGCATTTGAGAAGCTGTAACCTGTTCTCCATCGCCTGTAGTTATATATTCTGCACCTTCTCGAATGTACTCTATAGCACGTAGCTTTTCGTTCATCTCACCATTTTCTTGATGGAAAAAGCCAATTTTCAATGTTTCTCCCCAATCTATTACCCCTGAATCTGGGCTTAATACTCCACTTAAAATATTCATAAGCGTAGATTTCCCCATACCATTAGGTCCTATAATACCTACTTTATCTCTCCTAGTAAAAGTATGACTAAAATTACTAATTAATTTTTTATCACCATATGCTTTATATATGTTCTCTACATTCATAATCTTTTTACCAAGTCTAGTAGATGCCGAGGATAATTCTAACTTTTCGTTTGTTACATCAACTTTTCCATCGCGAAGCTCATCAAAACGGTCAATTCTCGCCTTTTGCTTAGTACTTCTAGCTTTAGCCCCACGTCTTATCCAAGCTAGTTCCTTTTTAAATAAACTCTCTCTTTTTTTCTCTATTGTATCCATTAAAGCCATTCTTTCAACTTTCTTTTCCAAAAACACACTATAATTCCCCTGATAACTATATAGATTACCCTTATCAAGCTCAATAATTTTATTTGTTATTCTATCTAAAAAATACCTATCATGAGTAATCATAAGTAGTGCACCTTTTCTACTATTTAAAAATTTCTCAAGCCAATCTATTATTTTATTATCCATATGATTTGTAGGCTCATCCAAAATTAATAAATCTGAGGGAGTAATTAGAGCACTACACAAAGCGACTCTTTTTCTTTGTCCACCTGAAAGGTTGCCTATTCGCTGCTTAAAATCGGTTATTCCAAGCTTTGTAAGTATTATTTTAGCTTCATTTTGAACTTCCCATCCGTTACATGCGTCCATCTTAGTGTTAAGGTTCATTAAAGTATTTTGAACGGATTCATCTTCTGGATTTTCCTCCATTTTCTCCATAGCTACTTCATATTCTCTTATAACCTTCATAACATCAGTTTCACTTTTAAAAATTTGCTCAAGCACTGTAGCTTCTGGGTCAAATTTAGGATTTTGAGATAAATATTCTATATTCACTTTGTTTCCCTTTAAAATTCTTCCCCCATCAGGAACTTCAAAGCCAGCTATTATTTTTAAAAAAGTTGATTTTCCTGTTCCATTAACTCCTATTAATCCAATTTTATCGCCATCACTTATACCTAATGACACTTTATTAATGAGTATTTTTTCACTATAACTTTTACTCATTTCTTCTATTGTTAATAAATTCATATACATACCATCCTTTTCATGTTCTAACATTAGGGGCATGAGATTAAATGTCCCTACACTTCAATTATACCCAAATAAGCACCCAAGTGATAGTGCAAATTCATCTTCGACAAATTTTTCATTATCTCTAGGGTGTATTTTTAAACAAGTATACATTTTTTTACAAGTATTAGTTGACTATTATTAACTTCTGATCCATACTTTCATTACAATAAATAACAACAAACCCATGACTAATGCAGCTCCCATAACTATTGGCATAAATATCTGAAATTGTGCTATAACAATGGCTACAATGTCCTTCCATCCTACACCTTCATCACAATTCAAATCACTATCCTTTATTCTTTCTAGTTCTCTTTCCTGTCTCATATATTCCCCCCTTACTTTGGAAATTCAATATACTATCCTTTTATGCTACCAATCATTACCTTACAGCAAGTGGCAAGCTACAAAATGTTTACTGCCTACATCTTTATACTGTGGACATTCATTTTTGCATCTTTCCACAGCATATTGACATCGGGTATGAAATTTACAGCCAGAGGGTGGATTTGCCGGACTTGGTATGTCTCCCTTAAGAATAATTCTTTCTCTCTTTAATGTTGGATCTGGTAGAGGCACTGCCGATAACAATGCCTTCGTATATGGATGAAGAGGATTATTATACAATTCATTTTTTGATGCTAATTCCACCAAAGATCCTAGGTACATAACCCCTATTCTATGACTAATATGTTTTACTACACTTAAATCATGCGAAATAAATAAATATGAAAACCCCATTTTTTCTTGAAGATCACACATTAAATTAACTATTTGAGATTGAATGGACACATCTAGTGCTGATACAGGTTCATCAGCAACTATAAATTCAGGATTTAATATAAGAGCTCTTGCTATTCCTATTCTCTGCCTTTGCCCACCTGAAAATTCATGTGGGTATCTTCTTATGTGATAAGGTGCAAGCCCACAAATCTCAAGCACCTCTTGAACTCTACCAGCAATTTCGCTTTTAGGCAATAACTCATGATCTATTAGCGATTCTCCAACTATTTGCCCTATAGTAAGTCTTGGATTAAGAGAACTATATGGATCTTGAAAAATTATTTGCATTTTAGGTCTTATCTTTCTTAAATCTTTTTTTGACAAATCAAATACATTTTGATTTTTAAAATAAACATTGCCTTCTGTTTTGTTTATAAGCCTTAACATGGTTCTCCCAACTGTAGTTTTACCACATCCTGATTCACCTACTAGACCCAAGGTTTCACCTTTATTTATATATAGTGACACCCCATCTACAGCTTTAACATAACCTACAGTCTTTTGAAGTATTCCACCCCTAATAGGAAAATATGTTTTTAAATTCTCTACTCTAACTATTTCATCGTGCACTTACTTCCCCTCCTTGCATTGCTTCATAGTACAAAACAGTTATTAGTTGTTTTGCTAATCATATAAAAAGCAGGCTACCTTATGTCCTTGCCTTATCTCGTAAGTAGGTGGTTGCTTCTTTCTACAAATATCCATAGCTTTCGGGCATCTTGCACAAAAATAACATTCTTCTGGCATATTAATTGGGTTTGGAACCTGTCCGGGTATTGAGTATAATCTATCTACATCTTTATCCAGTGAAGGTTTAGATTTCATTAAGCCTTCAGTATATGGATGCATTGGATTTTTAAATAACTCAATTACAGGTGCTTCTTCAATAACCTTACCAGCATACATTACTACTACATATTCTGCCATTTCAGCAATTACTCCAAGATCATGAGTTATTAGCATTATTGAAGTATTAAGCTTTTTCTTTAGATCCTTCATAATATCAAGTATTTGCGCTTGAATTGTTACATCTAATGCAGTAGTTGGCTCATCTGCTATTAAAAGCTTTGGATTACAAGACACAGCCATTGCAATCATTGCCCTTTGGCGCATACCTCCACTAAGCTCATGAGGGTAACACTTCACTATGTCCTCAGCTCTTGGCACTCCAACTAGCTTTAACATATCTACTGCTTTTTCCCTAGCCTTAGCTTTATTTAACTTTTGATGGAGCATTATTACTTCTTCTATTTGATACCCTATAGTGAATATAGGATTTAATGAAGTCATAGGCTCTTGAAATATTACTGCTATGTCATTCCCCCTTATTTTTCTTATTTCATCGCCTTTAAGTTCTAAAATATTTTTATCTTCAAACAGAATTTCGCCTCCAACTATTTTTCCGGGTGGTGACGGAATTAATCTCATTATTGACATTGCCGTAACGCTTTTACCACAACCCGATTCTCCAACTACACCTATTATTTCACCTTTTCTAATATTAAAACTAACATCATCAACAGCTTTCACAATTCCATCTTCTGTGTAAAAATATGTTTTCAAATTTTTTATCTCCACTAAATTTTTACTCATAATACACCTCCTAAACCTTTAGTTTGGGATCGATGGCGTCGCGAAGTCCATCTCCAAATAAATTTATACCCATTACCGTTAAGAAAATGCATATGCCAGGAGGCGCCCAAATCCAAGGTTTGAATTGTAATATATATGCATTATTAACTGCCTGGACCATTTGACCCCAAGACGGCGTAGGGGGAGTAACTCCAAGTCCTAGAAAACTTAATGCTGATTCCGTTAGAATTGCACCACCTATACCTAAAGTAGCTGAAACTATAATAGACGCATAGGTATTTGGTAGTAGATGACTAAATATTTTCCTTCTATCCTTAAGTCCTAAAGCTTCTGCTGCCTGCATAAATTCCTGTTCCCTAAGCGATAGTATTTGTCCTCGAACAATACGGCAAAGGCTTGGCCATCCAAGTAATCCTATAATAAACATAACTACGTACATCCTATACTGTGGGGCAACATTTAAATCTGACATTACAGCTGCCAGCATTATTAGTAGTGGCAAACTTGGAAAGCATAAGAATATATCAACTATCCTCATTATTACACTATCCACTGTTCCACCATAAAAGCCTGCTATTCCTCCTAACATGCTTCCAATTAGTACTTCAACAAATACAGCGAGCACTCCTACTGACAGAGATATTCTGCCCCCATACATCACTCTTACTAAAACATCTCTTCCCACATCATCGGTACCCAAAAGATGTTTAAAAGAAGGTGAAGATGATACATTGTATAAATCTATAGTTTCCATTTTATAAGGTGATATTAATGGACCAATTAATGCCATAATCACCATAAACAACAGTATATACATTCCAAATATAGCTAGTTTATTCTTTTTTAACCGTTTTCTTATTATCTTCCAAGGGCTTAAAATTTCTTCTTTTTTAATTTGCTTCACTTTTGGTTTTACTTCTGCTTGCATTTTAACACCTCCTATTTAAGCCTTATTCTCGGATCAACTACGGCATAAGTAACATCTGCAATTAAATTCCCAACCAAAGTTAACACTGCAAATAAGATATTTATTCCCATGAGCAGTGGATAATCACGTCCACTTACTGCAGCAATTTCTATAGGTCCTATGCCAGGCCACCCAAAAATGCTTTCTGTAATAAACGCTCCAGAAAATAATAAAGGAAGCCAAAATCCCAGTAAAGTAATAACAGGAATCATTCCATTTCTAAGAGCATGTTTATATATAACCACTTTTTCTTTAAGTCCTTTAGCTCTAGCTGTTCTTATATAATCCTGCCTTATTACCTCTAGCATACTTGATCTTGTGTATCTCATAAGACCTGCCACACTACTTAAAGTAAGTACAATTAGCGGTAGTATCATATGACGAGCTACATCTAAACCATAGGAAATGCCTGCTACTGTACTTCCAGCCGTGCTCATTCCAGAAACCGGAAGTATTTTAAGGTCTACAGCAAAAACTTTTATAAGAAGCATACCAAAAAAGAAGGAGGGCATAGAAATACCTATCAGGGCAAACACGGTGAAAAATCCATCAAATTTTGAGTACTGCTTAGTTGCAGAAACCACTCCGATTGGAATTGAGATTAATACACTTAGTATTAATGAGAGTATAGCTAGGTAAAATGTATTCCAAATATATGTGTTCATAACTTTTCCTACTGGCTGTTTAAAGTTAGTAGATTCGCCAAAATCCCCATGAAGTACTCCTCCAGCCCATCTAAGATACTGCTTATACGCCGGTAGATCTAGTCCCATTTGCTGTCTTAATTCTTGTTTTCTTTCTGGTGTTAAATGTGGGTCCATTTTACCTGTTAATGCATCACCTGGTGCCAACTGTAATATTAAAAATATTACTATAGATACCCCTATTAAAACTGGTATCATTTGCAGTAATCTTCTAGTTATATACTGCCTCATGACAATCCTCCTTTATAAACTATGCTTGGTAACCCCAAGCATAGTAAAATATAATTAAAGCATCATTTACCTATTTAGCTTTAGGTTCAATTAATTCTGCATCTGCAATTTGATAAGTAAAATTAACATATGGAGAGATGTTTATGCCTTTAACTCTTGAACTTACAGCCCACATCATTTTACATTGATCTAACAAAACATATGGAGCTTCCTCTGTGAAAAGTTTTAACCACTTTTGATATAATACCTTTCTTTCTTTTACATCCGTAGTATTACGAGCATCTGCCATTAATTTTTCACTTTCTTTATTTACCCAATTTCCTGGATTGAATCCACCGAGCTCTGCTTGCTTTTCTGAGAATAATCCTGATGGATCTGGATCAATACTTAAAGTCCAAGACATATTATACATATCAAATTTTTGTTCATCAAAAACCTTTGTACACAAAGTGTTAAATTCCATTAATTCAGGAATAACATCTATTCCTATAGCCTTCCAATTCTCCTTTACTATTGGAATTAACATTTCAACGTATTTACTTCCTTGATAAGTCATCCAATGGATTTGAAACTTTTTACCATCCTTATATCTAAAGCCATCTTCCTTTTTAATCCAACCAGATTCTTCTAATAATTTATTTGCTTTTTCAGGATTATATTCATACTTCTTTATATCATCAGTATATGCCCAAGAGACTTGCGATACTGGTGAATTACAAACATCAGCGTAACCTTTATATCTAGCATCTATAAATCCTTTTCTATTTAAACCATAGGTAAGTGCTTGACGTACTCTCTTATCTTTTAATTTTTCATTTTTAAGGTTTAAACCTATAAATCCATATCCATTATCCGGAAAAAGTTGCATATCTAAGAATCTTGCACTCTTAAGCATTTGGATATTTTCTGGTTCAGCTATAATTCTATCGATATCTACTTCACCAGCGGATAGTGATTGAATACTAGTTTGAGCATTAGTAACTTTTAATATTAACTTATTAATCTTAGCTTCACCCTTCCAATAATCAGGGTTTTTCTCAAAATCAGCTTCTTGACCTGCTTTATATGATTTTAAAATATATGGACCACTACCCATTGGTTTTAAGAATGTTTTTTTTAATTTATCTATATTACCCTTTTCAAATGTATAATAGTTCTTACACATAATTCCATAAATAAAATCAGAACTTAGCGCTGGTGCTTTAACATCTGTTAATGTAAATGAAATTGTATTGTCATCTATAACCTTTATGCCTTTAACAGTTTTAGCATCACCTTTATTGTATTCCTTATACCCAACCAATTTATCTACAGCGTCTGTTCTAGGTCCATCATACTTTGGGTCACAAATAGCTGTATAAGTAAATTCCACGTCCTTTGCAGTTAATTCTTCTCCATTGCTAAATTTAATGCCTTTGTTTAAATGGAAGGTATAGGTTTTGCTATCCTTTGAAATCTCCCATTTCTTAGCCACTTTTTCTACAGGATTTCCTTTCGCATCATTTGTCAATAACCCTTCAAAAACTAATTGAGCAATATAACCATCATCTACTGAACTTTCATATATGGGATTAAATTTTCCTTCTGGTGCTGTAAATCCAACAATTAAAGTATCTTTTCTGTTTTTTGCTGTTTGTGGCACTTTTTCTGGATTTACAGCCGCTATAACTTCTGATCCTTTTAAATCCTTCGCTGCTCTCCCAACATCACTTTTACCACAACCCGATAATACTAGAGCCATTGACATTGCTAAACTTAAACATCCAGCAATTCTTCTTTTCATTGTTTTCCCCCCTTTTTTTATAAACAATTTGATATAACTTAATAATTGTTGTTAATATAACAGTCTTTAATTTCGCTATCAATATAATTATATGTTTCATGAGCATTTTAATATTACACTTTATCAACTTAAAGTCATTATAATAAAAAATAGACTCACAATTATTTTAAAAATTGTGAGCCTTTTGTAAATATATTTCTCGTCCATTAAAAAAATCGCCTTTCGGCGACAATTAAATAATTTTTATTTTTTATGTGAAGCTAAAAGTGGATTATTAATTTTCTTTTGTTTAGCTAAACTAATTTGGTATTCTATCAACTTATTTTGTGAATCGATTATTTTGTACTTATAAGATTGAAGCTTAAATCTCATTTCTTTATTTTCTGTTTTTGTTCTTCTATTTTCTTCGATACAACTTTTACTAGTCACTTGCATCACATCTAATTGTTGTTGCATCTCTATATTTTCTTGCTCTAATGTTTTTACATATTCAGTTTTTTCTGTGTTTTTACACTTGTTAAGTAATTCTTGATTATAGTCTTCCAAATGATTTAACTGTTTTTTTAAACCTTCTAACTGCTCAGTCAATTCATTATCATGTTTTTCTAAAGATTCACCCTTACTCAAAAGTTCCTTGCAAAGTGACTTACTTTTAAACATATCATCACCTAAATTTAAAGCAGTTAAAATTGCTGCTGAGGAAGTACTAAGCTTTTCATTATTACTCATTATATTTTTTATTTTTTTATCAACATAACTAGCTACCATATGTAAATATTCTTCTCTTTCATCACCTTTTAAATTATATTCAACACCGTTTATCTTTATTGTTACAACGTTCATCTAAAACACCCTCTTAGACAGATTAGTTAAACTTATTGTACCACAATATAACTTTTAATAAAACCAATTTTTTCAAATTATGCATACAATTAATACAATATTCATTTGTTTTTTGAGATTGCATGAATCGAGTAGGAGCTAAATAATTAATTTATTTAGCGACCTCTCACACCACCGTGCATACCGTTCGGTACACGGCGGTTCAATAGAAATTAATGTTTTAATAAATATGTCTCAGATATAGAAACTAATCCTATATTTTTAAGGTATTTATTGGTCAATGTTTTGTTTAATATAGGGCTATTGGATGTTCTCCAATAGCCTTTCCTTGTATTTGCATATTGCAAAGCTTTATTGTTTGGTATTCCTAATTTAACAAGGTTCCCATATTTTGTTTTAATCTTTTTCCATTGTTTCCAAAAACACATTCTAATTCTTCGCCTTAACCATTCATCAAGTGTTTTAAGAATACTTTTAATGTCTGCAATAGCAAAATAATTTATCCATCCAACTATCACTTGCTTAAGTTTCATAAACCTATATTTCATGCTCATCGCATTACTTCTTGAAGTTAATTCTTTTAGCTTTGCTTTGAATTTGATTATAGGTTTTTGAGGAACTCTCATTCTGTATTCACCTTTTGCTCGGTAAAATGAAAATCCTAAAAATTTAAGTTTCCAAGGTCTATCTACTGTACTCTTTTCTTTATTCACTCTAAGCTTTAACTTTTCCTCAATAAATCTCGTAATACTCTTCATTACTCTATTTGCTGATTTCTCACTTTTGACGTATATATTCGCATCATCAGCATATCTACAAAAGTTTAGTCCTCGTTTTGTTAGTTCTACATCGAGTTCATGTAACATTACGTTACTTAATAATGGGGACAAAGGCCCGCCTTGAGGTGCTCCTTCTTCTGTATTCATAAATACCCCATTTATCATCACTCCACTTTGTAGATACTTTCGTATCAGAGAAATTACTCTACTATCTTTAATATCTTCCGATAGTATCCTTATTAATTTATCATGATTTATCGTATCAAAGTATTTAGAAAGGTCTATATTCACCGTCCATGTATGTCCAGCATTAATATATCCCCTACATTTTTCAACAGCTTGTTTTCCACTTCTTAAAGGTCTAAAACCGTAACTATTATCAGAAAATTTCTTTTCATATACTGGTATTAGAGTTTGTGATATCGCTTGCTGAATAACTCTATCTAATACAGTAGGTATTCCAAGTAGCCTAATTCCACCGTCAGGTTTTGGTATTTCTACCCTTCTTACGGCTAGAGGTCTATATCTACTTTCTAATAATGATTGCCTTAATTCTTGTCCATGCTCTTTTAGATAATGTAGAAGTTCATCTACTGTCAAACCATCAATCCCATGACTTCCTTTATTGGCTTTTACTCTTTTATATGCTTTATTCATATTATCTCTCGATAATATCTGCTCGAGTAAACCATTATCATATTCATTCACATCGTTTCTTCCTTCTTCTGACATAGAGGAAATACTATGCACTTCTACATTACCTTCGAGTTCCACTCTATTCTCTCGTAGAGAGCCTTCTTTATGAAGTTGTCTGCTTTTATCATATTTTCTCGTATCCTTCAAAATTCCAAAACCTCCTATTGTTCAGTCCTTCCCACGCTAACGCGTTTTGCATGGTACTATGACGTCTGCTGACTTCTGATAGTTCAGCCATACATCACTGTATGGGTTGTTATTTCTAAATTCATATCCACAACTTACCTATCAGATCTCCCCGGGTAAGAACGCAATCTTTCACTCCATCTATCTGCTACATTTACACCACTTGTTTCGAATAGTTTTGGGCTTCGTTTTGTATTGCAAACTTACCCACATGGATCTATGTCAATATCTTAGACATAAAAAGTCGAACTTTTTATGAAGCCTTTTTAGCCAAATCTTCACACTGTTGAGGAGTAATATATCCAATACTACTATGTATCCTTTTTATATTGTACCAAGCTTCTATATATTCAAATATTCCTAATCTTGCAGCATCATAATCAAAATATTTAACATGGTAAACTTCTTCTTTTTTCAATGAGGCATGAAATGACTCAATGCAAGCATTATCATATGGGCAACCTTTGGCACTAAATGAGTGTTTAATAATTTTAGTGCTCTCTATATATTCTTTAAAAGCGAAGCTTGTATATTGGCATCCCAAATCGCTATGAAGTATTAGAGGCTTAGTTGGTTTTTGTAGCTGTATACCATTTTTAACAGCTTGTAGGGCTAATGTAGTATCAATGAATTTAGCCATAGCGTGACCTATTATTTTTCTGCTATAAAGATCCATGACTGATGCTAAATAGCACCAACCATCTTTAATAGTATGGATGTAAGTGATATCTGTTACCCACTTTTCATTAACTGTAGTAGCTGTAAAATCTCTCTTTAAAATGTTTTCCTGCTCTATTATTTTATTTTTAGATGAAGTTGGTCTATATTTTTTTACTATTAAAGATCTTATCCCCAATTTTTTCATCAATCTTTGTGTTCTTTTTAAACTAATAGTTATCCCCAGTGCATTTAGTGATTTATTTATTTTAGGAGCCCCATATCGATTTTTGCTTGTGCTGTGGATATTTATAATTTCTTTTTCTATATTCTTGTTTTCAATTTCTCGCTTGCTTGGTTTCTTGTGTAAATAATTGTAATAAGAGCTTCGTGCAACACCTAAAACCTCACACATTAGTTTGATATCATGATATTTTTTGTTGTTAGTAATGAATTCAAATACAGTAGTTATTTCCTTGCGAATATACCCATTGCTTTTTTTAATATTTCAACTTCTTCTTCAAGCTTAGCATTTTTCTTTAATAAGTTTTTGTATCCTTCTGCAGTTAAAGTTATATTTTTATCCACAGCTATTGGCTTATTTTTATTTATCCAACCTGTTACCGTTGATTTTGAAAGGGCATATTCACTGCTTAACTCTGCTAAGCTTTTTCCAGAGTTATATAGCTCTACTATTGTGTTTTTAAATTCATCTGTATATTGTTTTTGACCTCTTGCCATTATAAACACATCCTTATCTTATTTATATTTTAATGTGTTCGGCTTTCCGTGTCTACAATATTATACTAACACCAACAAGCATATGCCTTATATGTAGTTTCTGTTCGTCAGACCGGAGTTTGGCCGCCAACTTCCTTCAGATTCCATCTCACGATGGACACCCTTGTCTTAAGCTATGCACTTGGCACTATTAACCCGTGCTAGGGACTTTCACCCATTAGATTGCGCCCATGCCGGGCGCACAATGATAAAACCCCCTTATTACTAAGGGAGTTTTAGTTTACTTTCATTATCTAAGTTCAGCACCTAATTTATGCTCTAGAGATCTTAATATCTTTTCATGCACCTTGTTTACTTCTTCATCTGTTAATGTCTTGTCCGAGCGTCTATATACTATAGCATAGGCTATACTTTTCTTTCCTTCTGCTATTTGTTTCCCCTTATACACGTCAAATAATTTTACACTTTCTAAAATATTTCCACCTTGCTTTACAATTATATCATCAATGTCTTGAACTAGAACCCTCTCATCAACTATAAGTGCAATATCCCTTGTTACAGCTGGAAACTTTGGAAGTGCTTTGTATTTCTTATTTAAGTCAGCATATTTATATAATATATCTAAGTTTAATTCTGCTATATAACATCTTGGCTGCACTTCATAGTTCTCCGAAACACTCGGATGAATTTCTCCAACCACACCTATAAATTCTCTCTTTACATATAGGTTTGATGTTTTTCCTGGGTGATAAGTTGGATTTTCACTTTCTCTTTTAAATGATGTATTTTTCATTCCCAAAATATCTAATACATTTTCCACTACACCTTTTAAATCCAAATAATCAGCATTTCCATACATTCCTATAGTTAATATATTTCTTTCCTCTGGAAGCTTATCTGCATCTTCATTTGGTATATACACCTTACCTATTTCGAATAACCTAGCTTCTTCATTATTCCTTGAATAATTCCTTGATAAACATTCCATCATAGATGCTATAGTTGTAGTTCTCATTATACTATAATCTTCTCCTAAAGGATTTTTTATAGTAACTACTTTTCTTAACTCACTATCTTCTGGAACTAATATTTTATTAAATATTTTAGGACTTACAAAAGAATAACTTATGGATTGATTAAGTGCACTGCCAATTAAAGAAAGCACTACTTTATCTTCTAACTTTTGCTTTTCACTTTTCCCACTTTTTGAAGTTTCACAATTAGGAATAGTAGATGGTATGTTATCATAACCATACATTCTAGCTATTTCCTCTGCGACGTCTTCTCTAATGTTAATATCAGACCTAAACGTAGGCACATGTATAACTAAAAAATCCCCTGTTATTTCTGTAGCAAGTTCTAATCTATCAAGGTATATTTTCATATTGGGCATAGATATATTAGTTCCTAAAAATTTATTAATCCAATTTGCATCTACTTCTAAAGTATGAGATTTAACTTTACTCGGATATACCTCAGTGCATCCGTCCATTATTTCACCCGCACCTAATTCTTCTATTAAATGACAAGCTCTATCCATTGCCATTTCAGCCATATTAGGATCTAAATCTTTTTCAAATTTAGAAGATGCATCGGTTCTTAAAGATAATTTCTTAGAAGCGAGTCTTATATTAACCCCATTAAAGTTTGCACTCTCAAATATTATGCTTGTGCTGTCTTCTTTAATTTCTGAATTTAAGCCTCCCATAATGCCTGCAATTGCTATTGTTCTATCTCCATCTTTAATAGTTAAAATGCTTTCATCTAAATCTCTTTCTATCTCATCCAAGGTAATAAATTTTTCTCCGTTACCCGCTCTTTCTATCACTATATCATTAGTCGTAATTTGCCTAGCATCAAATGCATGCATAGGTTGACCAAGCTCTACCATAACGAAGTTTGTGATATCCACTATATTATTTATAGGTCTAATTTCTGCTTCTATAAGTCTTTCCTGCATCCATTGTGGAGAAGGCTCAATTTTTACATTTTTTATACCCTTTAACATATATCTTCTGCAAAGTTCATCATTAATATGAACCTTATAAAGGTCTTCCACATTATCCTTGCAGGTAGCTTTATAATCAAGTGCTGGTTTTCTATACTGCGTGCCTAAAGTTGCAGCCGTTTCTCTAGCTATTCCTAGAATACTTAAGCAATCTGCTCTGTTTGAAGTTATTTCAAAATCTATTAGTACACTTTGAAGATTTAATACTTCTTTTATGTCTTTTCCAATGATGGTATCGCTTGGAAGTATCATTAGTCCATCAACTCGTTCATCAACTGCAATTCCAAGTTCTTCCTCAGAGCAGAACATACCATTTGAAACTATTCCACGGAGTTTACCTTTTTTTATTTTTAGTCCTCCATGTAACGTTGATCCGTGAAGTGCTACTGGTACTATATCCTGTTCTTTCATATTAGTAGCTGCTGTAACGATTTGTGTCGGCTCGTCTAATCCTATATTTACTTGACATATAACTAATTTCTCAGCATCCGGATGTTTTTCTATTTTTATTATTTTCCCTGTAACAACCTTCTCAATTTCAGCACCTGATATAATAACCTCTTCTACTTTTGAACCAGACATGGTTAACTTATCTCCAAGCACCTTTGGTGAAATATCTATATCTACATAATCTTTAAGCCATTTAACTGGAACTTTCATTTTATATCCTCCTAGAATTTGTATAGTATTAAATCATCTTCTGCGAAGCTGCATTATTATTTATATTTTAGAATTGTTTTAAAAATCTCATATCACTTTCATAAAGTGCTCTAATATCGTCTATTCCGTATTTTAACATTGTAATTCTATCAAGGCCAAACCCGAAAGCAAATCCGCTATAAACTTCTGGATCAATCCCACAATTTCTTAAAACGTCCGGATGAACCATGCCACAACCTAAAAGTTCTATCCAGCCGCTACCGCCGCAAACCTTGCACCCTTTACCATTGCACACAAAGCAAGTGGCATCCATCTCAGCTGATGGCTCTGTAAAAGGAAAATGATGTGGTCTAAACTTTGTTTCCATTTCGTCCCCGAACATTTTTTGCGTAAATAATTCTAGCGTCCCTTTTAAATCAGCAAAGGTAATTCCCTTATCTACTATAAGCCCTTCAATTTGATAAAATATTGGTGAATGAGTAGCATCTGCTGCATCGGATCTATAAACTTTACCTGGCGCTATCATTTTTATAGGCGGTTTCTGAAGCTCCATAGTTCTTATTTGTATTGGTGAAGTTTGGGTTCTTAAAACTATATTATCATTTATGTAAAAAGTATCTTGTTCACCTCTTGCCGGATGATTTTTAGGTATGTTTAATGCCTCAAAGTTATAATAATCTCTTTCTACCTCAGGGCCCTCTTCAATAACAAATCCCATAGATAAAAATATTTCATTAACTTTTTCAAGTGTTAACTCTAACGGATGTCTTTTACCTACTGTTTGTTTTTTCCCTGGCATAGATATATCTATAACTTCACTTTTTAGCTTCATTTCTTTTTCATTGTTTTTTAATGTATCTGAAGCTTTATCTATAAGTGTCTCTATATCCTCTCTTACTTTATTTGCTAATTTTCCAACAATTGGTCTTTCTTCATTTGATAACTGTCCCATGCCTCTTAATATTTGCGTCAATTCACCTTTTTTGCCCAAATATTTAACTCTGATATTTTCTAATTCTGTTTTAATAGCAGCTCCTTTTAATTCTTCTAAAACTGCAGCTTTTATCGTTTCTAACTTTTCTTTCATAATGAATGCTCCTCTCATATTTTGATAATTCTTTATAAAACAAAAAAAACCATCCCCAATAAAGGGACGGAAAATCCGCGTTACCACCCTAATTGACTAAAAACAGTCCTCTTAGATAAATTTATCGGTTTTACCCGCTATCGGCTACTTTTTTTCACCATTAGAACTCTGGAGTGAACTTGGATATAAAAATTTCTTAATGAAGCTCTCAGTCTAAGGCTTCTTATCCCTGTAAGTATCTTTATATTTACTTTCTCCGTCACAGTTTATTATTAATTTATGGTAGTATACAAAATATTATAACCACAACTACAAAAAAATTCAACTATGAATTTAAAAATCATATATTATTTTTCTGTCTTACGACTTCATACATCATAATTGATGCAGCTACAGCTGCATTTAAAGATTCTGCACCACCAGGCATGGGAATTTTAATTTTCAAATCACATATCTCATAAACTTCGGCGCTTATTCCATTTCCTTCATTTCCAACTGATATAATAACTTTCTCTCTAAGGTCTACATTATAGAAGTTTTTATCAGTATCCAATGAACTAGTAACTAGCTTAAATCCAGCGCTCCTAAGCTTTTGCACCACCGATAGATCACTATCGCAAATAACGGGTATTTTAAAAATAGAACCCATTGTGGATCTTAAAGTTTTTTCATTATAGATATCTACAGTTCCTTTTGTAATTATAACTCCTAGTGCTCCCGCCGCATGAGCTGTTCTAATTATAGTTCCCATATTACCTGGATCTTGTATTTTATCAGCTAACATATAGAAGCCATGATCATATTTAATCTCTACCGGTTTATTTCTAACTGTAGCAATAATACCTTGCGGATTATCCGTATCGCAAATACTTTTAAATAAACTGTCACTAACACTATAAACTTTAGTATTCTTCTGTAGCTTGTTTTTCATACAAGAGTTTTCATATTTTGAATCTCCTCTAGCACTTATAAAAATGTGCACCACTTCAAAATCAGAATCCAAAGCTTCTTCTACAAATCTGAAACCTTCAACTAAAAACATATTACTGTCTTTCCTATATTTCTTTTCTTTTAACTTTTTGATATCTTTAATCAATAAATTATCCTTACTTTGAATATGTTCCAAACTGAATGCTCCTTATTTAACTAGATTTTCCAACTTATTTAATTCTTCAATATTACCTATTGCAACAATAATATCACCTGGTTCAACAATATTATCAGCTGCTGGAGCAACATCAATATCATTGTTTCTTTTTATAGCCATTACATTTATACCATATTGAGCTCTTATATTTAATTCTCCCAGGGTTTTATTATGCCATTCTTCAGGACTAATAACTTCAGCTATACTATAATCAGGAGATAATTCAATATAATCTAATATATTTGATGATACTAAATTATGAGCAACGCGTACACCCATATCTCTTTCTGGAAAAACTACTCTGTCTGCACCTATTTTATATAATACTTTAGCATGCAGGGCATTAGTCGCTTTTGTTATCACATATTTTACTCCTAATTCTTTAACTAAGAGTGTTGCCAAAATGCTAGATTGGATATTAGAACCTATACTAATGACTGCACAATCAAAATTACGAATTCCAAGAGCCCTTAAGCTATTTTCATCATTCGCATCAGCTTGAACTGCATGAGTTACATTATCCGAAATATTTTGAACTACATCTTCATCAAAATCAACTGCTAATACATCATTTCCCAAAGAATATAATGTTTCAGCAACGGATTCTCCAAATCTTCCGAGACCTATAACGATAAACTGTTTTTTACTCATTAACCCCACCCCTATCCAATTAAAATTTTGCCTTCTGGGTATTTTATATTTCCCGATTTACTTTTTTTATTTTTAGCTAATGCTAGTATTATAGTAAGTGGTCCCACTCTCCCTGCATACATGGTAAGTAAGATTATTACCTTTCCTACAAATGTTAATTTTGTAGTTAATCCGAGTGTTAATCCAACTGTAGCAAATGCTGAAGTAGCCTCATACAAAAAGTATTCAAAAGGAATATTCGGGCTCTGTGTAATAGATAATATCATGGTAACTGATATAACAATTGTTAGGGAAATAAGTGATACTGCAAACGCTTTATACACAAATTCTTTGCTTATGCGCTTTTGAAATATTTCAGTATCTTCTCTTCCACGAACCACAGACACTATAGTCATAAAAATCACAATGGCAGTAGTCGTTTTTATTCCACCCGCCGTTGATCCAGGCGATCCTCCAATAAACATTAAAATTATTGTTAAAAACTTTCCCGCCGTGGTCATTTTACCGAGTGGTATAGAATTAAACCCTGCTGTTCTTGGGGAAACTGATGCAAAAACGGAAGATAAAAATTTGCCCTTAATAGACATTCCTTGCATAGTGTCAGCATTATTCATCTCAAAAATATACATAAGTATTGCCCCTAAAACAACCAATGCTATCGTCGAGTAAATAACTATTCTAGCATGGAGGGACAATCTTTTTGTTCCCTTGCAATTATAAATTTCTACCCAAACATAAAATCCTAACCCACCTATTATTATTAATGCTGCAATTGTTAATATTACTACAGAATTACTAGCATAAGCAGTGACACTATTAAAGTTTCCAATCAAATCAAACCCAGCATTGCAGAACGCAGACACCGAATGGAACACGCTATAATAAATCCCTTTGGCAATTCCAAATTCAGGAATAAATTGTGTTGAGAATAACACCGCACCTGTTATCTGAACATAAATTGTAAATATCAATACATATCTGACCATTTTCACTAACCCTTGTAATGAGTTTACATTCATAGCTTCCTGCATCACTAGTCTTTCCTTTAATGTTATTCTTTTCCCTAAAATTAAAAAAACTAAAGTAGCTACAGACATAAATCCAAGTCCACCTATTTCTATAAGTAACATGATCACTGTTTTGCCAAAATATGTCCAATATGTTCCCGTGTCTAGTACTATAAGTCCCGTAACACACACAGCAGATGTAGAGGTAAATATACAATCTATGAAAGGCGTAATTTTACCACTTTGCGAAGCTATAGGTAGGCTTAATAGTATAGCCCCTATGACTATGACTATAGCAAACCCTAATGCAAGTATCCGAACAGGAGTATATATGCTTTTCTTTTTAAGATCTTTAATATCTAATTTCAAATTATTCACCTCTAAATTTTCAACTATGATGTTTTACTAATTATATCACTTTACATGTTTTTGTCAAAAATGCAATAAAAAATGCAGCCGTATGGCTACATTTTTGAATAAATAATTTTTATGCTTGTAATTGTTTTTTTGCAACTTCTACTAATTCAGCAAAAGCTTTTGGATCATTTATTGCAATTTCAGAAAGCATTTTTCTGTTAATATCTATGCCTGAAAGTTTCATTCCATTCATGAATCTTGAATATGAAAGGTCATTTAACCTTGTAGCAGCATTGATTCTAGCTATCCAAAGTTTTCTAAAATCTCTTTTCTTTAATTTTCTTCCGATATAACCATTTCTAAGTGCTCTCATTACTGCTTCATTAGCTGTTTTAAATAACTTACTTCTACCACCATAGTAGCCTTTTGCAAGCTTTAATACTTTTTTATGGTTTTTACGAGAGTTAACTGCTCGCTTAATTCTTGCCATTTAATATACCTCCTAATCACCATTCAATTATAAGTATGGTAACAATTTCTTCATCGATTTTATTTGAGTTGTTGAAACATATGCTGTTTTTCTAAGGTTTCTTTTTCTTTTCGGGCTTTTCTTTGTTAATATATGACTTGTAAAAGCTTTAGCTCTTTTTAACTTACCTGTTCCTGTTTTCTTAAATCTTTTTGCTGCGCCTCTATGTGTTTTCATTTTAGGCATAATAAAATTCCTCCTCTCAGTTATGCTTTTTTGGGAGCTAAAATCATTATCATATTTCTTCCCTCTTGTCTCGCTGGTTTTTCAACAATATAAACATCACCGATTTTTTCTACAAAAGATTTTAATATCTTATGTCCGACTTTTGAGTTTTCAATTTCTCTACCTCTAAATCTTACGGTTATCTTTACCTTATCTTCATCTAACAAGAATTTTTTAGCATTACTAGCCTTAATTGCAATATCATGATCTTCTATTGTTGCACTTAATCGTATTTCTTTAAGATTAACAACTTTTTGTTTCTTTTTAGCTTCTTTTTCTTTTTTCTGTTGCTCATAGATAAACTTACCAAAATCCATTATTCTACATACTGGAGGTTTCGCGGTAGGAGACATCATAACTAAATCTAAATCTTTCTCTTCCGCAAGATTCAACGCATCTTTAGTATTCAAGATACCCAATGCAGAACCATCAGCTCCAATAACTCTTATTTCTCTAACCCTGATTTCTTCATTCATCATGAAATCTTTGTTTTTACTAATAATTTTCACCTCCTAAGTGTATTTAGATAAAAATATAATATTTAAACAATTAAAAGGACGACAAAATGCCGTCCCTAATAGTAACAAATTTAAATTACTAATTAACCTAACTAGCATTACTGTTAGGTGAGAAACGGCTGTTTCTTCTTGTAAAAGATAACTCTATTATATTAAAATATTTTTTATATTTTCACTCACAACAATTCAAAGTATACTATCTAAGTATTTGTTTGTCAACACTTTTTTATTTATTTTATTCACATATCAATATGCCTTACTACCATACAAGAGTTTCTTTTTTTATCTCTTCACATTTAACACATTTATCACAATAATAGACCCTATCTGCAAAAACCTTGTTTATCGTTTGTATTAGTTCTTTATTTTTACAATGCTCTACACAGTGTATAATTACTTTTTTAGGAGCATTGGTTATCATAGTGCTAATAATAAGTTCCTCTCGATTTTCTTTTGAATCAAATTTAACATCCGGTAACTCCATCATCATATTTCCTACTAAATCATTACCTTCTTCATCTGTTAAACGATAATTTCCGTTTTTTTCAATTAGAATATTAATCTCATCTACCTTACTATCCTGAACATCAACAAAGTATTTAAGCAATTTTATAAACTCATTATATTCTTTCTCTACCATATACTCTTCCACAACTTTATCCACTATGCACTCTAAATCTCCCTTTAGCTCTTTTGTCCTAAAGGTTAAAAATCCACTTATATTAATTTCATTATTTTCTTCTATACATTTAGTTATCTTATCAATTATACTATTTTTCCTATTCATACAATATACTCCATTAGGTCCGGATATTTCGCCCTCACTACTCAAGTATTCTTGTATCCTAGGTTTAATTTGTTCTATTTCATCATATTGCAGAAAAAAATAAGATTCATCTAAAAATTTTTTGAGTCCTTTTTTACAAAATTCCATTACAACTATTTTATATAACATGTTTGCAACATGCAAATTAAATGTTTTGATACTAGCATCGCTTAAGTTGTCATCATCACAAAAAAACTTTACTACGTGAGTATCCCCTATTATATTTTCCGATATACCTGAAAAATTTTTTTTATCTTCAAAACACTTCTTAATGTCTTTAATTTCATCAATAATACATTCCATACTCCTATTATATACAATAGTTAATAAAAGCATTTCGCACACTCCTTTCTCACTAAGATAGTATGTGTGTAATATTAATGTATATGCAAAATAGATTAAACAATTATCGACATATTGCAATTTGTGATAGCTTTGTGTTATAAAATAAACATAAGAAAATAAATATTAAATAGGAGTATTGTAATGAAAAATATTATTGTTGATTTTAGAATTCATAATGAAGAAAAAGAATATTTAGTTTCTAGAGGATATAACTTGCTTATTTGCCCACCTAGCAACATTTTATACGAGGCTGTATGTGGTCACCCTGATATGCTTATGCATATTTTAGGCAAAGATATTATAGTTCATAAAGACATGGATAATGAATTCATACTGAGCTTAATTTTGTTAAATTATAAAGTTTATAAATCAAATTCAACTTTAAAAGATAAATACCCTTATGACATATGTCTCAATTCATTAAGCCTAGGCAATCTTTTTATTCACTCAGTTAATTTTACTGATACTAATCTTTTGTCACTATTAAAAACAAGAAAATTAATAAACGTTAAGCAAGGTTATACAAAATGTTCTACTTGCATTGTAAATGATCATGCAGTCATAACTAGTGATGTTTCTATCGCTAAGGCTTTAAGCATTGAAAAAATAGATATTTTATTAATTCCACCTGGTGATATTATCCTTCCCGGGCTTAACTACGGTTTTATAGGTGGCGTAACAGGTCTTATCGAAGATAATGTCTTAGCTTTTTATGGTCACTTAGATCATTATTTGTATGGGAAAGAAGTATTAAATTTTTTAAATAAGCATAAGGTAGAACCTGTATTTTTGAGAAATGGAAAACTAATCGATAGAGGTAGTATTTTTAGAGTCTAACGAATCCAAAATATACTGAAATAAAAAAAGTAGTCTAAATGCTGAAATATCAGCATTTAGACTACTTTTTATTGTTTTGGAGGCGCCACCCGGATTTGAACCGGGGAATAAAGGTTTTGCAGACCTTGACCTTACCGCTTGGCTATAGCGCCATTATTCATAATTATAGTTGGAGCGGAAGACGAGATTCGAACTCGCGACGTTCACCTTGGCAAGGTGACGCTCTACCACTGAGCCACTTCCGCAACACTGGTGGCTAGACCAGGAATCGAACCAGGGACACGAGGATTTTCAGTCCTCTGCTCTACCGACTGAGCTATCCAGCCTTAATAATTTTCAAATTCACTAAATTCAAATGGCGACTCAAAAGGGACTCGAACCCTCGACCTCCGCCGTGACAGGGCGGCACTCTAACCAACTGAGCTATTGAGCCATATGTGGTGGGAACAACAGGGTTCGAACCTGTGACCCTCTGCTTGTAAGGCAGATGCTCTCCCAGCTGAGCTATGCTCCCACATATCTTTATCAGACTAGTACAGTTTACATCATTTCATAAAACTTGTCAACAACTTTATGTATTAACTGTTTTTTTACTTTACTGTTAACTTCCTCGTCCATGTGTACTTTGTGAGTACTTTATTATATTATAAGATTTTCTTACGGCTGTCAACCATAAATATGGTCAATATTCACGTATATTTAAATTATACTCCCTATTTATCGAATTTACTCCACTTTGCTACGATTTGAAACATATATTACTATTGAATATAGTTTGTGTATTGCTTTCTATAAAAAGCAATACCACATATACTATATTCTCTTTATCCAAAGCTGCATTTTTATCTATGAATTAGCTTCTTTAAGTAATTGCCCAATTTCTTCATGATTAAATTCATAATTTTCATTACAAAAATGGCATTTAAGTTCTTCGGTTTTACCATCATTATATAATTCTTCTAAATCCTTTTTACCTATACTTATTAAGGCCCTCTCAACCCTTTCCCTGCAGCAATCACATTTATACGTCGGCTTAACCTCTTCATGTATTTTAAGTTCCATATCTTCAAAAATAAATTCCAAAATTTCTTCGATGTTCATCCCTTTTGCTATTAATTCAGTTATAGATGGAATTTCTTCAAGCCTATACGTTATTATATCAGCTAAAAATTCGTCTGCACCAGGCATCATTTGGATTATAAAACCTCCTGAAGCTTTAATGCTCATATCCGTGTCAACTAAAACTCCGAGTCCCACAGCAGACGGCGTTTGCTCTGATACAGTAAAGTAATAAGCTAAGTCATCCCCAATTTCACCTGTACAGATTGGCACTTGACCTATGTACGGTTCCTTTAGTCCCATATCTCTTATAATCCTTAAATAACCATCCGTACCAACGGCAGCACTTACATCAAGTTTCCCCTGTTTGTTTGCAGGCAAATCTACATTAGGGTTTCCTATGTACCCTTTTACACTTACATCAGCATGTGCAGTTACTACCACGCCTCTCGCTTCTCCTCCGCCATCAATTTGAAGTGTTAAACTATCTTGCTGCGACTTTAACATGCTTCCCATAAGAGCACCAGCCGTTAGCATCCTACCAAAAGCAGCTGCTGCCGTGGGTGCACACAAATGCATAGAAACTCCCTCATTTACTAAACCCGTAGTTATTGCTGCGACTATTCTAACCTGGCCTTCCTTTGCAGTAGCTCTAACCAATTTATCCATATACTAGCCTCCTGTAAACTATTTTTGTTTTTTACTTCTTAAGTACGTAACATATTCGCTCTGTGATTTTACTTACTACTTTATCTTCATAGTTATCCATCTTTTTAATTATTTCGAACCCAATTTCTTTTATAACACTTTCTACATATTCTTCTTTATAAGCCCTTTCAGAGTGTTGCTCATCAAAGCGTCTGAACACTTGTCCTTCTTTTACAAAAAAAGTTAAATTCATTTGTACTATATCATTTTCTAAATAATTTTCCCAAATATACACTACATCATCACTATCGTAATTATAAATATTATTACCAAGCACATTGGTAAGTTTATAATAAGAGTTAATATCAAAGATGAATAACCCATCCTGTTTTAATAAATCATAAGCGCCTAATAAATACTTTTTAAAATTTTCTTTTTTTAATATATAGTTGCTAGAATCTAATCCGCAAGTTATAAGGTTAAAAGTATTATCTAAATTCAATTCACAAATATCTTGGCATACAAATTTTGCTCCTACCCGAGCATCCCTCATCTTTTTCTCTGCTTGACTTAACATATCACAAGATAAATCAACTGCCCAGGTATGCTTAAACTCATTTGCAATTTCTATAGTAAGATTTGCTGTACCACAGGCTAAATCTAAATAACTCTCCATATCTAAGTGATGCTCTTTGCAAATACATAATATTTTGGAAGCCCATGTTTTATAATCAATATCAGAATTGATTAATTCATCATATATACAAGCAAACTCTTTGTAACAGTTCATATTAACATTTCTCCTTTATATTCCTCTTAATACTATAATGGTATATAATATACTAACCTATATACCAAATATTGTCCAAATTAATTTGCTTAATATCTTTAAAAATCTTTGTTTTTAGGGAGATTTATGGCTTTCTTTCTTTTTGTCATTAAGCCTCCAATTCTTCCTGTTTCTTCTGCTGTTAATCCACTCCAACCATCCACATCTATCTTTTCTGTTAATCCTAATTCTTCCGCTATTTCATATTTTAACGATTCTCTTAGCATTTCGTTTTTAGTTAACTCTTTATTTGTTCTTAACTTAGCTTTTATAACTTTTTTCAAAGGTGTTTTACCCATCATATACCTCCTAATTATAATTGTAATATCTTATATTTTTTACAATTTGAGGTTTTTTTATTCATAATAAAAAATAAATATTACCCGTTATTTAATCATAATATGATTTAAATTACAGTTTTATAAATATACCCATTAAATTATACCTTGCTGATTTTCAGTTTTTTTTTTTTAAGTATATATATTTTTACATATGGGCTATATAATATAATCTAATGAAGAAAAATATTTTAGTGATAATTTATGTGTTTCCTAATTCATTATGAAGAATATTACGAAATGCTTCACTAAAAGCGATCTAAATTAATAACTATATAGTATAAACTACTAGGAGGTAATCTTATGAGTATTTTTAAAGGTTCTGGTGTTGCAATAGTCACTCCGTTTAATGAAAGAGGCGTAGATTTTAAAAAACTCGAAGAATTAATAGAATGGCATATCAAAAGCATGACAGATGCTATTGTAGTATGTGGTACTACAGGTGAAGCTTCTACTATGACAGAGCAAGAAAGAAAAGAGACTATAAAATTTGTAGTTGATCTAGTTAATAAGAGAATTCCAGTAATCGCGGGCACAGGAAGTAACAATACTGCCGCTGCAATAAGTATGAGTAGATGGGCAGAAAAAATAGGCGTAGACGGATTACTTGTAATTACGCCTTACTATAACAAGACTACTCAAAAAGGCTTAGTTGAGCATTTCAAAGCAATTGCAAATAGTGTAACTTCACCAATAATAATATACAACGTTCCTTCGAGAACAGGTCTTAATATTACTCCAAACACACTTCTAAAATTATGCGAAGTACAAAACATTGTAGCAATTAAAGAAGCGAGCGGCGATATAAGTCAGATAGCACAGATTAAAGCACTCTGCGGAGATAGAATAGATATCTATTCAGGTAATGACGACCAAGTTATACCTATACTTTCCTTAGGAGGTATCGGAGTTATATCTGTTCTTTCAAATATAATTCCTACAGTGATTCATAACATGTGTGAATTATATTTAAAAGGCGAGCATGCAAAAGCTCTAAAAATACAATTGGAGTATCTTCCTCTTAATGGCTCTATATTCATAGAAACTAATCCTATCCCTGTAAAAACAGCTATGAATCTTATGGGAATGGAAGTCGGGGCTTTAAGACTACCACTATGTGAAATGGATGAAATAAATTTACAGATTCTAAAAAAAGAATTAAAAGCATATAATATCCCTTTAAAGGAGGAAATCAAATGATTAGAATGCTTCTAAATGGCTGCAATGGAAAGATGGGCAAAGTTATTTCTGAAATGGCTAAAGCATCAACAACGATTTCAATTGTTGCAGGTGTTGATAAAAATTCATTTAATTTAGGCTATACATGCTATGACAGCATACTTGAATGCGAAAATGATATAGATGTGATTTTAGATTTTTCAAGGCCAGATGCTTTAGATTCCTTATGTAAGTATTCTAAAGAGAAAAATATCCCTATTGTGTTCTGCACTACTGGTTACACGCAAGAACAGTTATCTAAAATTAGTTCCCTCAGCACCGAAATCCCAGTATTCCACTCTGCAAATATGTCTATAGGTATAAATGTTGTTAATAATATACTTAAAAGCATAAGCAATATGCTTTACAAGGATTTTGACATTGAGATAATTGAAAAGCATCATAATCAAAAAGTCGATTCCCCTAGTGGTACCGCTTTACTCCTTGCAAATACAATTAAAGATTCTATAGATGACGAAACCACCTTTGTCAAAGGACGTGATGGTTTAAGTAAAAGACAACCTAATGAAATAGGGATTCATGCTATCCGTGGTGGAAGTATTATAGGTGATCATGAAGTCATATTTGCAGGAAAAGGAGAATGTATTGAAATTAAGCATACTGCAATATCAAGAGATGTTTTTGCAATAGGTGCACTTAAAGCTTGCGAATATATATACGGAAAAGAAAAAGGTCTATATAGTATGGATGATGTAGTTAATATGTCAATATAACGACAGTTCAGACGGAAAGTCTCCCATTACTACACGCTGGAGTTACGTGCCCTAACAAATAAAAAACTTCAGTTGGAGTACAAATCTCCTTCTGAAGTCGTTAATACAGCTCCGCAGGAGATGATTTAGCCTTTAAACTAGAAAAGCAACCTTCAAAGTATTAAATACTTAAATAGGTTGCTTTTCTAGTTCAATATTTTTAAAAATTACTCAGGTAATGATTTAATCCACTTTTCCATTCTATCTAAAGCCTCTTTTAACACTTCCATACTATAAGAATATGATATCCTTATGAAACCTTCTCCTCCGGTGCCAAAAGCCGAACCAGGCACAACAGCGACCTTGCCTTCATTCAACAGTCTGTTGCAAAACTCTTCGCTACTCATAGAAAATTTTGTTATAGAGGGAAATATATAAAAGGCCCCTTTAGGAATAGTTGTATCCATTCCCATTTGCTTCAACCTTTTATATACATAATCTTTTCGCCTCTCAAACTCCACTTTCATATTATTTACATCATTCATGCTAGAAAGTAATCCTTCGCACGCGCCCCATTGAGATATTGAGGCTGCACAAGAAACATTATACTGATGTACTTTCATTATATTATCCATGATATATTTGCTAGCACAAACATATCCAACTCTAAGTCCCGTCATTGAAAACATTTTAGAAAATCCACCCACCAAAATTACTTTATTCCTTAATTCATCAATTTGAGCTAATGAATAGTATTTTTCATAACATAATGAGCTATAAATTTCATCACTTATTATGTAAATATTTTTTTCTTTTAGAATTTGAAAAAGTTTATTTCGCTCGAATAATGTTAATGTTGCTCCAGTAGGGTTAGACGGATGTGACATCACTAAAATCTTAGGATTTTCTTCATTAATAAGTTTATTTAATGTTTCAAAATTAATAGTAAAATCACTGTTAAGCTTATAATTAACTACTTCTGCTCCAAAAATCTTTACACAGCTCTCATAAGCTGGATAAGCTGGAGTCGGTACCAGCACTTTGTCTCCAACATTTAAAAATGCTGCAAATGTGCATAGAAGTGCCTCACTTCCACCAACAGTCACAGTTATTTCATCAGCTGAATAGTTGATGCCTGTGCCGCATAAAAAATTAGAAATCTCATGTCGTAGCTCCGGAATACCTGCATTAGTTGTATACTCAGTTTTATTTTCATTAATAGCTTGGATCATGGCTTTCTTAATATTTTTAGGCACTGGAAAATCAGGTTGACCAAGAGTCAGTGAAATCGCCCCTTCAACTTGTGGAACCTTATTAAAAAATTTTCTAATTCCAGAAATCTCTACATTGCTTACATTTTTTGAAAATAAATTATTCATAACATCATCCTTTTCAATGTGTTTGTGCTTTCAATTATTTGCATTATAAGTATTTTACTATATAATAGAATAAAAATCAGTATTTTTTAAATTGTTCTAGGATAATGCTAATATTTATGGTGTAATCGAAATTAAATGCATAAAAATGAAAATTTGGCTTAATACTTATAATACGAAAGGAGATTAACTATGAACTATGATTTAACCGACCCTTATGAAATTGCAAGATACATAAAAGAAGCTAAAAAGGCAACTCCACTTAAACTCTATATTGATGGAGATTTATCACAATGCGAATTTGGCAATATAGAAAGTTTTGGTAACGGAAGCTTTTATATCCTTTTTGGAGAAAGTAATGAGGTATCAGATTTTCTAATAAAGTATAAAGACAGAATCAAAAAATCCAAACTTGAACAAGACAGACGAAACTCCGCTATTCCTTTGATAGATTTAAAAAATATCGATGCAAGAATTGAACCAGGTGCAATTATACGCGACAAGGTTACCATAGGTAAAAATGCCGTTATAATGATGGGTGCCATAATTAACATAGGTGCTGAAATTGGCGATGAAACTATGGTAGATATGAACGCTGTTGTTGGTGCCAGAGGTAAACTCGGTAAAAGAGTTCATTTAGGTGCAGGTGCAGTAATCGCAGGAGTGTTAGAACCTCCAAGTAAAAGTCCTTGTGAAATTGGAGACAATGTACTAATTGGAGCCAATGCTGTAATTTTAGAAGGAGTAAAAATCGGAAATAATTCTATAGTGGCAGCAGGATCTGTAGTTGTAAATGATGTTCCTGAAAATGTTGTAGTTGCTGGAACACCCGCAAAAATAATAAAAAATGTGGATAGTGGAACTAAAGAAAAAACTAAACTACTTGATGATTTAAGAAAATAACAAAAATTAAAAGAGCATATATTACTACAAATTCATCTTACTTTGCTAAGTAATTCTAAACTAATTTTATTGAAAGATACTAAACAGTACAAACTCGCTAACGCTCAAACATGTACTGTTCTTAACGTATCTTCCGATAAAATTAGTTTGAATTACTAAAGCTTGTTCGAATGTATTTTACGTAATATATGCTCTTTTCAACCCCATTAAAAGAAGAAAATTCATTCTACATATCTATACTATATAACGTCTAGAGCTTCAAGGTCCTGCTCTTCATCAATCATATCCGCTTCTACAGTGCCCTCACCATCTTTAGCAACCTTTTCCATCTTTGATATAGAGACTTCATATGCCACTTTCTTTATAACTTCGTCATCTGATAATTTCTTTTGATATTCTCTACTCTGAAGTCTTCCCCATATTCTTATATTATCTCCTACTTCAAGACTTTTACAAAACCTAGAATTTCGTCCCCAAGCAATTGTAGGTATATAATCAGATTTATTATACAATCTGTTAACTGCTAAAAGCATGTCCGCAATCTCTCTCCCAAACGGAGTTGTCCTATACACTGGACTCTTGCAAATATATCCATCTAAAAATATTTGATTTGGATTCTTACTGTGTTCTTCACAAATTTTAATATCTCTAGCAAATACCGTTAATATTAATCGGTTAGATCCGTCAACGAATTTATTGTAAGATCTAAGTTGACCTTCAACTATAAACTCATTTCCTATTGTAATATTCATACCTGCAATTAATCTTTCAGAAATTGTTATAGTTAAAATATCTGTTGTTTCACTAAGTCTCCAAACCTCAAAATCAAATACATAAAAGCCTTCTCCATACATTTCATGACTGAATTTCAATTCAGATACTACCTTTCCTTCTAAATAAATCTTGTTATTTAACATAACATTATCCATCATAATCCCTCTTTCCCTTAGTTTTTTTTAATAAACTTTCTTTAGAATATAAATATTCAGTTTTTCAATGTAATATACCTAATATTAAGAGAATTTTGTTTATATCTATTTTTCCAAAATTATAACTAATTGGTATTTCCATTATAATACAAATACACCGTGGATTTCAATACATTTAATTTTTATTTTTGTATTTGTTTTCCTGATTCATTTATATAATAGTTTTTTTTGTATATAAGATCTGATATTTTTACAAATTTATAGCCTTGAGCCTTAAAATGTTTTAAAATTTTTTCTAAATTTTCAGGGGTATACTTTGCATTATTGTGAAATAAAAGTATGGAGCCCGGCTTAGTCTTTTTAATTATTCTATTATACTCAATTTCTGCCCCCTGCTCTTTCCAATCAATACTATCTGCATCCCATTGAATACAATAATGATTTGTTGATTCTACGGTTTCAATTACTAAATTATTATATTCTCCAGATGGGCATCTAAAAAGGGTTGTTTCTTTCCCTGTTATAGCCATTATTTTAGCATCTGTGGTGGTTATTTCTTTGTTCATTCTCTCCTTGGATATTGTAGTCATTATAGGATGCTTATTGGAATGGTTTCCTATTTCATGACCTTTTTGATGCATCGTCTTTACCCTATCCGGATACTGGTCTAGCCACGCTCCCACTATAAAAAACGTTGCTTTAGCATTGTACTTATCTAATATTTTTAATATATCATCTGTTCTATCATCGCCCCAGTTTGCATCAAAAGAGATCGCAATCTTTTTCTCTTTAGTATCTACGGAGTAAATTGGTAATTTACGTTGCTCACCCAAAAACGCACCCTTAGTTTTTAAGTTATAAACACCTATAATTGATAAAATCACAATGAAAATCGCACAAAATACTATTAATTTTTTTTTTATGTAATTCATATTCATATCCTCTTATATCCTCCTTATAATCACTTTGTGCCAAAGTAATAGATATCCCCTATCGTCTCCTCGCACATTTATACTTTAAATTTATATTCTATAAGTTAATATATATGTGTATAATTTAATTTATAAAGTTTATTTCTTTTGAAAATTCAGATAAACCATTATATAGTATTAAGATTAAAAGCACCGATTCATTTCGGTGCTTTTTATGTTATAATGTTTATAGTTAATTTTACATGAAATGATACCGTTCATTATTGTTTTATATTAAGCAGACTACAAGGAGGAACAGATATGTTTGAGGATGCTTTAGACTTAGCTGAAAATAAGCTTCTTTTACTTTATATATTTTATAAAATAAAGCTCCCTATTTCTAATATTCAAATAACGCAAATTATTTTAGAGAATAATTTTATAAATTATTTTACTTTGCAACAATATATTACTGAACTTATTGCATCTAACCTACTTAAGCATACTGATCAGAAAGGTAAGCATAGATTAGTCATTTCGCAAAAAGGTGACAATGTTCTATCTTTATTTAAAGGAAGAATTTCTGAAAGCAAGATACAACTTATTGATAGCTATTTGAAAGTTCATATTGAAAACATCAAAAAAGCACTCACGGTTAGTGCTGATTACACAATAGAAAACAATAATAATTATTTAGTTAACCTAACCGCTTCAGAAGATAATTTTACACTTATAGATATTAAACTTAGTGTTGCGTCGAACAAGCAAGCACGAAATTTATGCAGTAAATGGAGAAAAAACCCTTCTGAACTTTATGCTAAAATAATTAATCTTCTCATAGATGATTAATCTTAATCTTCTATAGAAGCTGATTTTTATAAAAGTGCCATACCTGTGGGCTCTCCGCCAATAGAGATGGCTTTTTTATTTTCAGTAATTTTATCAATTCTAATAAGCAAATTGTTATAATTATCACCTACATACAAATATTTTTCATCTTCGAGTATTCCCCGAGGCATACCCCCAATTTTAATTTTTTTTATCTCTTTGTAATTATTTATGTCTAATATACTCACCGTGCCATCTCCAAAATTTGATACATAACAGTATTTTTCATTACAATACATGTCCACAGGCGAATTACCAACAGGTATCTTGTATAATACGTTATAGTTTTTTAATGAAATAATGCTTATACTTCCCTTATTGTCCATACCTATATTGCTCTCGCAAACTAAAATATAATTTCCATCCGGGGTAATTAGAGCTTTAGTAGGATATGCCCCCACCCTAATATTTTTAATATTTGTATTCTGAGCACAATCTATTATTGTTATGCTGTCACTATTCATATTTGCCACTATAATAAGGTTCTTTCTTTTACAAAGATAAATACTATGTGGTGAGTTACCACATGGAATTACTTCTACAATTGTTTTTTTGTCTAAATCAAAAACTATTATATCATCAGAATCTCCACAAATAACATATGCCCTATTATCATAAACTGATAAATCATTACAATGCATACCTATAAAATAACTTTCTGTTTCATTATTATCAATATCAACCATAGAAATACTATTATCATAACTATTAGCTGTTAATATCTTGTTTTTATATATATATATACCATGAGGACCAATTCTTTTGAGATTTTTTTTATCCAAATATATTTTTTCTTCTTCTATAAACAAATCCAAGTTAACTTTTGATATGCAATCTGCTGAAGTACTACACACATATAACTTTCTCAAATCCCTCACCTCCCCATAACCATAATATGAAAATAGCGCTAATATGCTAACATTGTTTTCATTAAAATTAAATTCTTGAAATGAGGATACTTAATAGTATATAATAACTATTGTAATTATTAATATTACAAAGGACGGAGGAGTAAATTATGTATAGTTATGAGCCAAAAGGCGTTTGTTCAAAAAAAATAACTTTTGAAGTCGTTGACGATAAAATAACAAATGTTGTTTTCACAGGAGGATGCGCTGGAAATTTAAGTGGAATTTCAACCTTAGTAAAAGGTATGGAAGTTTCCGAAGTTATAAAAAAACTTAAGGGTATTAACTGTGGTGGTAAAAGCACTTCTTGCCCAGACCAATTAGCTTTGGCACTGGAAGAATTAGTTGCAAAAGCTTAACCAAATAAATTGACACATATTATCTAGTAATATGTGTCAATTTATTTTTAACGACATTTCAGCTCCGCAGGAGATGATTTAATACTATTAATGGCTATGAACATTTCGTATTATTTTTCTCATATCGCCCACCATGTATAAAGAACCTGACACTAACAGTAAATCATCTTCATCGCAGTAGCTCAAAGCTTTTTTATATGCATCCTCATAATCTTCAATTGCCTCGCAACTCATAGTATATTTTTCTACTTGGATTTTTAATTCTTCGCAGAGTTCCGCCCTATCGCTATGGGGGGTAACAGTAATAACTCTACTCACCTTTGGAACTATAGTTTTTATCATCTCTTCCACTTGCTTATCCGCAAGGATTCCTAAAATTAATATGATTTTTTTGTAGTTAAAGTACATATCAATACTCTGCGTAAGTTTTTCTATACCATCTATATTGTGTGCACCATCTATAACTACTAAAGGCTTTTTATGCATCACCTCAAGCCTTGCTGGCCACACTACACTCCCAAGCCCTGTTATTATATGATCTCTATTAATCATTGCGCCTTGCTCTATAAGCTCCTCTATAGCATGAACCGCTACAGAACAGTTTAGTAATTGATGTTTTCCTAAAAGTGATAAATCAATAGTATAATCATTATTTGAAGTTTGCACTTTCAATTTTTGAGTTATAGCATTATTACTAGTACACATTGTTTCTTCCATTGAATCCACTGCACTATATTGTAAATTTCCCTTCCCTAAATATACCGCTGAATCCTGTGATACTTTTATTAATTTGCATTTTTTTTCTCTACATATTCTTTCTATTACTTCTTCGCTTTGTTTTTGTTGCGGAAACATAACTACGGGAATCCCCTCTTTAATAATACCTGCTTTTTCACAAGCAATTTTAGCGATAGTATCTCCGAGTATTAGCGTATGGTCCAAACTAATAGATGCAATAATACTTAAAATAGGTGTAATTACATTTGTTGAGTCAAGCCTTCCACCTATCCCTACTTCAACCACTGCAAAATCTATATTGTTTTTATAAAAATATAAAAAACCCGCGCAGGTAATGATTTCAAACTCTGTTGGATTACTATATCCTAGTTCCACTACCTTTTCTACCGCTTTAGAAACCTCTGTTACAACATCACTTAAATCTCCTTTAGAGATGTTTTTATTATTTATTTGCATTCTTTCTTCAAACTCTTCAATAAATGGCGAAGTATATGAGCCTACTTTATATCCAGCTTCGACCAAAATCGTAGTAACCATAGCAGTAGTTGAACCTTTCCCATTAGTTCCTGCAATATGTATACACTTTAATTTTTTATGCGGGTTTCCTAAAAGTTCTAATATTTTTTCAGTTCTCTCAAGCCCAAGTTTGCTACCAAACTTTGCTGTATTTTTTATGTAAGCTATAGATTCATCATAATTCATGCTTATCCTTCCTTTCAAAATAAATAACTATGTCCGGTTAAATTTTATACCAACTTAGTGGCAGTTAACAACCTTTTTTATAAAAAATCTAAAAAATTTGTAACACTTTAATCATTACTCAAATAAAATATTCTAAGTAATTCTTTTTAGGAATTATTTTATGTATAGATACTGCCTACTAATACCTGGGAAAACATTAGAGACGGTTAACATCTATTCCCCCATTAGATCTGTTAACCCACCTCTTTTATTTTCATAAAAATGCCCTACAGCATAGACTTTTATCTATTCTATAGGGCATTTTATTATTTTGCTATTTTATGTTATTTAGCAGCAGTTACGTAGGCTTTTTGGAACCAATGTTTTCCTAAAGCTGATGTACGAACTCCCATAATATTTGGTTTTGAAACCATTGTATTTGTATACCCATAAATAGGAATTACAACATCATTGTTCATAATAATGTCTTCTGCTTCATGCAAAATAGCCATTCTCTTAGCTGGATCTAATTCCTTTTTTGCAGCTATTATTTTTGCATCATATGCTGGATTACTGTATCCAGCGTCATTATTTCCTGAACTTGTTGTAAATAAATCAAGGAATGTCATTGGATCTGTGTAGTCTGCATTCCAGCCATTTCTTGCAAGAATATATTGCTTAGTATTTCTTGTTTGTATGAATACCTTCCATTCTTGGTTCTTAAGTTCTATATTTACTCCAAGATTTGTTTTCCACATATCTTGAACTGCAGCAGCTATATTTTGGTGTCCCGCAAGGGTGTTATAGAGTAAAGTTATTTTAGGGAATCCTTTTCCATCTGGATACCCTGCTTCAGCTAGTAATTTTTTAGCTTGAGCTATATCTCCCTCCGCTGGGTAGTAAGCTTTATTTGCAAAATCCTTACCATTTGGTTCTAGACTCCCTTTTGGAACAAATGACGTTGCTGGGGTTTGCCCACCTTTACTAACGTTATCAACTATGTCTTTTCTGTTAAGGGCAAGCGATAATGCTTTTCTTACTTTAGGGTTTTGTATAGCCTTAGCAGCCTCTGGATTTATCTTAACCGCCTCTGCTGTAAGATTTAGCACATAGTAGTAAGTTGCATAATTAGGAGTGATTTTGCAACTACCATCTGCTACAAGCGCAGGAATTTCTGATTGTGGTGGATCTTTAATGAGATCCATTTGACCGGCTTTATATGCTGAAAGTGCTGCTGTTTGATCCTCTAACATTTTATAGTTAAGAGTATCAAGTTTAATATTTTTAACATCCCAATATTTGTCGTTTTTTACAAAAGTCAAAACATCCTTAGGTTTCCATTCTTTCATTTTAAATGCACCATTAGTAATATAAGTTGCAGGTTTGGTTGCCCAAGAAGCATCTTTATCTGCTACATCTTTTCTAATCGGCATATATGTTTCGAAAGCCATAAGTGATAAGAAGTAAGCAGTTGGGTTTTCGAGGGTAACTACAAGAGTTGAATCATCTTTAGCCTTAACTCCGACTTCATCAACAGTTGCTGATTTTACACCAGCTGTTTTCTTGTCAGCTGCAAGTTCGCTTTCATTATACCCTTGGGCATTCTTCAAGTAAAAAAGTTGATAAGAATATACAGAAGCAGTTGCAGGCTTTAAAACTCTTTTCCACGCATATTCGAAATCACCAGCAACAACTGGTTTGCCATCTGACCATTGAGCGCCACTTCTAATATGAAACGTATAAGTCAAACCATCTTTTGACATTTCATACCTATCAGCCATACCTGGAATTGGTTTATCTTTATCATCCAATCTCATCAAACCCTCAAAAGCATTTCCGATAACATCTGCACTGTCACTTGCCTGACTTAATGCTGGATCGATAGTCTTAGGTTCTGCACCTAAATTGAAAGTTATTACCTGCGGCACCTTGCCATTAGCCTCTGGTGCTGCTTTAGTGCCACAGCCCGATAGCAATGATACCCCTAAGGTTACCGCAAGCAAAGTTGCACTAATCTTTGTTGATTTATTCATTTTTATTATTCCCCCCTGTTATATATATAACTATTCGTTGCAAAGCATCGAATTATACTCAATAATATATTCGCTAAACAAAATTTTTATACCATTTAAAATAAATGACAAGCCACAAAGTGGTCTGCCCCTAAATTTTTAAGCTCTGGGTCTACCTCTGAACATATTGCCTTAGCATATTTACATCTACCTTTAAATCTACATCCCGGTGGAGGATCTATAGGTGATGGTATTTCTCCCTCAAGCATAATCCTCTTTCTTAGTGCTGCACCTTCAGGGTCCGGTATTGGAATAGCCGAAAGTAGCGCCTGAGTATATGGATGCATTGGGCGGCTATATACCTCATCACTTTTACCTATTTCAACCATTTTACCTAAATACATAACTCCAATTCTATTTGATATATGCTTAACCATTGATAAATCATGAGCTATAAAAAGATAGGTTAATCCCATATTTTCTTGCAACTCTTCGAGCATATTTATAATCTGTGCTTGTATGGAAACATCAAGTGCAGATATAGGTTCATCACAAATTATAAATTCTGGTTGCACTGCTAGAGACCTAGCTATACCAATTCTTTGTCTTTGACCGCCAGAAAATTCATGTGGATATCTGCTAGAATGTTCACTGTTTAATCCCACGGTTGTTAACAGTTCTTGAATTCTTGCCATTCTATCCTTACCTTTATAAACACCATGAATGTCAATTGATTCACCAACTATGTCGCCAACAGTCATTCTTGAATTTAACGAAGCATAGGGGTCTTGGAATATCATTTGAATTTTTTTTCTATAAGGAAGCATCTGCTTTTGACTTAACTTTGATAAATCATGTCCATCGTATATTATTTGTCCACCAGTTGGTTCATATAGCTTTATTATTGTTCTTCCACAGGTTGTTTTACCACAGCCTGATTCTCCCACAAGCCCTAAAGTCTCACCTTTATTGATCGTAAAAGAAATACCATCTACTGCTTTTACATAACTATGAGCTGTACCAAACAATCCCTTTTTAACAGGAAAATATTTTTTCAAATCTTTTATTTCAACTAACACTTTTTCAACACTCATTATAAACTCCCCCTTCCAACAGGTGCTTTTACCTTAGGTGCACTAGGGTGATTTAGAAAGCAAGCTGCATTATGCTCAGGACTAATTTGAAATAATGGCGGTCTTTGCTTTTCACAAATCTTCATAGAATAATTACATCTAGCTGCAAATGGACATCCCACAGGAGGTTTTAACAAATCTGGCGGTTGACCCTCTATTGGTTTCAATTTTTCCCTTATGGTACTTTGGGGATTTGGAATACTATTTAAAAGCCCCCAAGTATATGGATGCCTTGGATTATAAAATAAGTCCTTAGTAGAACCCGTTTCTGCAATTAATCCACCATACATAACATTTATTCTGTCGCAAACATCTGCAACCACGCCTAAATCATGCGTTATAAGAATAATAGAAGTGTTTAATTTTTCTTTAATATCCTTCATAAGTTCAAGAATTTGTGCCTGTATAGTAACATCTAGGGCTGTTGTAGGTTCATCTGCAATTAACAATTTTGGTTCACAACATAATGCCATAGCAATCATTGCACGTTGTCTCATACCACCAGAAAATTCATGAGGGTATTGTTTCATTCTTTTTTCAGGACTTGGGATTCCAACTAATGAAAGCATTTTCACTGACTTATCAAAAGCTTCTTGCTTACTTAATCCTCTATGTTTAAGTAATGGTTCCATTATTTGATTACCTATGTTGAATACAGGATTTAGGGAAGTCATGGGGTCCTGAAATATCATTCCAATTTCATTTCCTCTTATTTTTTCCATTTCTTTCTCGGAAATCTTTGCTAAATCTTTTCCTTGGAATAGCATTTCACCATCTATTATTTTCCCTGTATCAGCAAGTAGTCTCATAAGTGACATCATAGTAACGCTTTTTCCACTTCCGGATTCTCCAACTATTCCAAGAGCCTCACCTTTATTTAAGTAAAAGGATACTCCACCTACAGCCTGCACCTCTCCTACATGTGTAAAAAAAGATGTTTTCAAATTATTTATTTCAAGTAATTTTTCCATAATTTCCCCCTTACTTATTTTGAGCTTTCACGGAAACTCCTTAGATCCTGTGATTACTCATTTTTAGTATCATTAATTTTTGTTGATTCCCCCACTTTTTTTGCATAAAACACTTGACAAGCCTGTAAAATTTTGCGGTCCTCCTCTTAAAGACATGTTTTAATAGGAGGATTATTTTATGCTTAAAAATTGGAGCTCTCATGCTGATTATCAGCAATTTATTATTTTAAATCTCTCATGTTTCTACAAAGCTTTTCCTAAAAAAATTATAGAACTTGAACCTTCTATCTCTAAGTTGTATTGCTTAGACTTAGATATTCTTAGAGAGATATTAAAACCTTATTATTCTAATATTGGTAGACCTGCAACTCTTCAACCTGAGATATTTCGTTCATTTTCTTTAATGCTTTTTCAAAAGGAAACAAGCATTACCAACTGGGTTAAAAAGATTCATGCCTGTGAGTTACTTGCAACCTGTATAGGCTGCACTAAAAATAATGTCCCATCACTTGGTGCTCATTATGATTTTATCTCTAGATTATGGCTTTCAAATCTGTCTACCGACAGGGTAAACCTAAAAAAAATATATTCGTATAAGAAGAAACCCTCTAAAATTAAGGCACCCGGGAAAAATAAAAAGCTTCCTAATAAAAAAACTGGTGTTGTTAAGAGAATTTCAGATTTTTTTGAAGCTGGTCGCTCATTTTCCCTAAGAGCCGAAAGGCTGCTTCAAAAAATATTCTCATTAGTTGCTGTAGAACCCTCTTTTAATCTTAACTTAATAGAAAAAGATAACCTTACAGTTGGCGGCGATGGTACTTGTGTTCACTGTAAGTCTTCTTACTATGGTTCTAAAGTTTGTGACTGCCGTGAAAATGGAATTTACGATTGCAAATGCCCTCGTAGACTTTCTGACATAAATGCTAATTGGGGTTGGGACAGCCATGAAAATCGTTGGTTTTATGGCTACACTCTCTATGCTTTATCTGTCTATAATAAAAAATATAAGATAGATCTACCTATTTATCTACGATTTGTAGAGGCAAGCAGACACGACAGTGTCACTGGAATAGTAGCATTAGCTGAATTTAGAGAACTGTTACCGCAGTTCACTATATCAAATTATGTTCTTGACTCAGCTAATGATAACTACCCTACATATGAATTATGTTCTAAATGGAACATTAATCCCTTTATTGATCTGAACTCCAAAAACAAAGGAAATTCAAAATATCCAGTTACTCTAGATATTAATGAAAAAGGATTTCCTATCTGTATTGGTGGCCATGAAATGGTCTATAACGGTTATGAAAAAAGTCGTTCACGCCTTAAATGGCGTTGCCCTTTAGTTTTAAAAAAGGTTGCTAGTTGCTCTTGCTGTGAACAGTGCTCACCTTCACCTTATGGGCGAGTAATCTACACTAAACCATCATGGGATTTGCGGTTGTTTACTCCTGTGCCTCGCGGCTCAAAACAATGGAAAACTATTTATAAAACTAGAACCTGCTCAGAACGTATAAACAATCGTATTCTAAATGATTATAAAATTCATACTTTACGAATACATGGTAAAAAACGTTATTCATTTATGACTATGATTGCTGGAATTAATATTCATCTAGATGCAAGACTTAAAGTTTCAGGTTTTAGTATTTTAAATTTATTAGAGTAGCTGTTTGACAATTAAGTACTTTTTTCTGAAAATTCCTGCATCGTGTAGGCTTGTTTGCTATACCTATTTTTATTCCTAACTGCTCTCTGAACATAAAATTTATAGCACTATAATGACTCTATACATAATTAAGTTTTACATATTAGTTTCCGTGACTACTCATTTTCTCATCTTTGGATCTAGAGCATCTCTTAAGCCGTCACCAAGGAAATTAAATGCAAGTATTGTTAAACAAATTGCCATCGCCGGGAAAAACAATTGTAATGGGTAAAGTTGGTATCCATCTAATGCTTCTGACGCAAGGCTTCCCCATGATGCTTGAGGTGCAGAAATTCCAAGTCCTATAAAACTAAGAAAAGCTTCTGTAAAAATAGCACCCGGTACAGACATTGTCATTGTTACTATTATCGGTCCCATACTATTTGGAATAAGATGTTTTAGTATTATTCTCATGCTAGACGCACCTGAAACCTTTGCAGCAAGGACAAATTCCTGTTCCTTTAGTGCCATAACTTGCGAACGAACTATTCTTGCCATTACCACCCAAAAGGATATTGCCATTGCAATTATAATATTTAACATACCCCCATCGGCTGATGGATGATTTGGTTTAGTAAGTATAACCATCAAGAGAATAACATAAATCATACTAGGTACTGACCAAATTACATCAACAATCCTCATCATTAAATTATCAACAATACCACCTGCATATCCTGCAATACTACCATACAAAATTCCTACAACAAGATTTAATATACTTGCAACATATGCAATGATAAGTGAAATTCTTGCTCCATATAATATTCTTACAAATTGGTCGCGACCAAACTTATCAGTACCGAGCCAATGAGTCGCACTAGGGTTTTGGTTTGCAATTCTAAAATTCTGAGAATAATAATTATACTTTGATAACATTGGGCCAACTATAGCAAGTATAGTTATTAATATAACAAAAACTAATCCTCCCATCGCAAGCTTGTTTTGTTTTAATCTTCTCCAAGCATCCTGTAGATAAGTTTCACTTGGTCTAACTATCTCATTCATTTTTTTCTTGTCATTTGGTATTTTTTCAAATAACTCACTATTTATCTCCATGTTTATGCACCCCCTATTATTCAATTTTTATTCTTGGGTCAATTACTGCGTAAAGTATATCAACAACAAAATTAGAAAGTACTAAGAAGGTAGCATCTAAAGTTACAAAACCTATTATCACGGTGTAATCTCTGTTTGTTATGCTTGTAATGAATTCTCGGCCCATACCTGGGATACCAAACAGCCCTTCAATTACAAAGCTACCAGTTAAAACAGCAGCGAGAAGTGGTCCAATATAAGTTACAATAGGAATTAATGAGTTTCTTAAAGCATGTTTATATATAACTGAATTTTTAGAAAGTCCCTTAGCCCTTGCAACTCTAATATAATCCGTCCTTATAACATCAAGTAAAGCCGACCTTCCAAGTCTTGCAACAAAGGCCATCGAAGATGCTCCAAGAGCAATTGACGGAAGAACATAATCCATAGGAGATTCAAGCCCTATGGCATGAAATATACCCATCCTTATTGCGAATACATAAATCATTAGTGTCGCAATTACAAAACTTGGTACCGTAATTCCAATGGTTGAAATAAACATACATAATTTATCCGGCCATTTTCCTTGATGGAGGGCTGCAACTATTCCTAGATATACACCTAATACCATAGCAAACCCTACAGAAACCACACCTAATCTAGCAGAAACCGGAAGAGAATATCCTATAATTTCATTAACTGTTCTTCCTTCATATGTCATTGAAGGACCTAGGTCCCCATGCGAAAGATTTTTTAGATACATAGTGTATTGTTTAAATACAGGTTTGTCCAAACCAAATTTCTTGTTCAAATTCTCTAAAACCTGTGGATTAAGCTTTTTTTCACCAGAAAATGGTCCGCCAGGCATTAATCGCATTAAGAAAAAAGTTATTGTGATAACGACGAAGATTGTAATCACAGTTGAAAATAGTCTTTTAACAAAGAAATTTAACATCTTTTGCCCCCCCATCTTATAATATTGGTACTTTTCTTCCCCCTTATATAAACAGAGCTTTCACGGAAACTCCTTAGCTCCTGTGATTACTCATTTTTAGTATCATTAATTTTTGTTGATTCCCCCACTTTTTTTGCATAAAACACTTGACAAGCCTGTAAAATTTTGCGGTCCTCCTCTTAAAGACATGTTTTAATAGGAGGATTATTTTATGCTTAAAAATTGGAGCTCTCATGCTGATTATCAGCAATTTATTATTTTAAATCTCTCATGTTTCTACAAAGCTTTTCCTAAAAAAATTATAGAACTTGAACCTTCTATCTCTAAGTTGTATTGCTTAGACTTAGATATTCTTAGAGAGATATTAAAACCTTATTATTCTAATATTGGTAGACCTGCAACTCTTCAACCTGAGATATTTCGTTCATTTTCTTTAATGCTTTTTCAAAAGGAAACAAGCATTACCAACTGGGTTAAAAAGATTCATGCCTGTGAGTTACTTGCAACCTGTATAGGCTGCACTAAAAATAATGTCCCATCACTTGGTGCTCATTATGATTTTATCTCTAGATTATGGCTTTCAAATCTGTCTACCGACAGGGTAAACCTAAAAAAAATATATTCGTATAAGAAGAAACCCTCTAAAATTAAGGCACCCGGGAAAAATAAAAAGCTTCCTAATAAAAAAACTGGTGTTGTTAAGAGAATTTCAGATTTTTTTGAAGCTGGTCGCTCATTTTCCCTAAGAGCCGAAAGGCTGCTTCAAAAAATATTCTCATTAGTTGCTGTAGAACCCTCTTTTAATCTTAACTTAATAGAAAAAGATAACCTTACAGTTGGCGGCGATGGTACTTGTGTTCACTGTAAGTCTTCTTACTATGGTTCTAAAGTTTGTGACTGCCGTGAAAATGGAATTTACGATTGCAAATGCCCTCGTAGACTTTCTGACATAAATGCTAATTGGGGTTGGGACAGCCATGAAAATCGTTGGTTTTATGGCTACACTCTCTATGCTTTATCTGTCTATAATAAAAAATATAAGATAGATCTACCTATTTATCTACGATTTGTAGAGGCAAGCAGACACGACAGTGTCACTGGAATAGTAGCATTAGCTGAATTTAGAGAACTGTTACCGCAGTTCACTATATCAAATTATGTTCTTGACTCAGCTAATGATAACTACCCTACATATGAATTATGTTCTAAATGGAACATTAATCCCTTTATTGATCTGAACTCCAAAAACAAAGGAAATTCAAAATATCCAGTTACTCTAGATATTAATGAAAAAGGATTTCCTATCTGTATTGGTGGCCATGAAATGGTCTATAACGGTTATGAAAAAAGTCGTTCACGCCTTAAATGGCGTTGCCCTTTAGTTTTAAAAAAGGTTGCTAGTTGCTCTTGCTGTGAACAGTGCTCACCTTCACCTTATGGGCGAGTAATCTACACTAAACCATCATGGGATTTGCGGTTGTTTACTCCTGTGCCTCGCGGCTCAAAACAATGGAAAACTATTTATAAAACTAGAACCTGCTCAGAACGTATAAACAATCGTATTCTAAATGATTATAAAATTCATACTTTACGAATACATGGTAAAAAACGTTATTCATTTATGACTATGATTGCTGGAATTAATATTCATCTAGATGCAAGACTTAAAGTTTCAGGTTTTAGTATTTTAAATTTATTAGAGTAGCTGTTTGACAATTAAGTACTTTTTTCTGAAAATTCCTGCATCGTGTAGGCTTGTTTGCTATACCTATTTTTATTCCTAACTGCTCTCTGAACATAAAATTTATAGCACTATAATGACTCTATACATAATTAAGTTTTACATATTAGTTTCCGTGACTACTCAAACAGAGCTTTCACGGAAACTCCTTAGCTCCTGTGATTACTCATTTTTAGTATCATTAATTTTTGTTGATTCCCCCACTTTTTTTGCATAAAACACTTGACAAGCCTGTAAAATTTTGCGGTCCTCCTCTTAAAGACATGTTTTAATAGGAGGATTATTTTATGCTTAAAAATTGGAGCTCTCATGCTGATTATCAGCAATTTATTATTTTAAATCTCTCATGTTTCTACAAAGCTTTTCCTAAAAAAATTATAGAACTTGAACCTTCTATCTCTAAGTTGTATTGCTTAGACTTAGATATTCTTAGAGAGATATTAAAACCTTATTATTCTAATATTGGTAGACCTGCAACTCTTCAACCTGAGATATTTCGTTCATTTTCTTTAATGCTTTTTCAAAAGGAAACAAGCATTACCAACTGGGTTAAAAAGATTCATGCCTGTGAGTTACTTGCAACCTGTATAGGCTGCACTAAAAATAATGTCCCATCACTTGGTGCTCATTATGATTTTATCTCTAGATTATGGCTTTCAAATCTGTCTACCGACAGGGTAAACCTAAAAAAAATATATTCGTATAAGAAGAAACCCTCTAAAATTAAGGCACCCGGGAAAAATAAAAAGCTTCCTAATAAAAAAACTGGTGTTGTTAAGAGAATTTCAGATTTTTTTGAAGCTGGTCGCTCATTTTCCCTAAGAGCCGAAAGGCTGCTTCAAAAAATATTCTCATTAGTTGCTGTAGAACCCTCTTTTAATCTTAACTTAATAGAAAAAGATAACCTTACAGTTGGCGGCGATGGTACTTGTGTTCACTGTAAGTCTTCTTACTATGGTTCTAAAGTTTGTGACTGCCGTGAAAATGGAATTTACGATTGCAAATGCCCTCGTAGACTTTCTGACATAAATGCTAATTGGGGTTGGGACAGCCATGAAAATCGTTGGTTTTATGGCTACACTCTCTATGCTTTATCTGTCTATAATAAAAAATATAAGATAGATCTACCTATTTATCTACGATTTGTAGAGGCAAGCAGACACGACAGTGTCACTGGAATAGTAGCATTAGCTGAATTTAGAGAACTGTTACCGCAGTTCACTATATCAAATTATGTTCTTGACTCAGCTAATGATAACTACCCTACATATGAATTATGTTCTAAATGGAACATTAATCCCTTTATTGATCTGAACTCCAAAAACAAAGGAAATTCAAAATATCCAGTTACTCTAGATATTAATGAAAAAGGATTTCCTATCTGTATTGGTGGCCATGAAATGGTCTATAACGGTTATGAAAAAAGTCGTTCACGCCTTAAATGGCGTTGCCCTTTAGTTTTAAAAAAGGTTGCTAGTTGCTCTTGCTGTGAACAGTGCTCACCTTCACCTTATGGGCGAGTAATCTACACTAAACCATCATGGGATTTGCGGTTGTTTACTCCTGTGCCTCGCGGCTCAAAACAATGGAAAACTATTTATAAAACTAGAACCTGCTCAGAACGTATAAACAATCGTATTCTAAATGATTATAAAATTCATACTTTACGAATACATGGTAAAAAACGTTATTCATTTATGACTATGATTGCTGGAATTAATATTCATCTAGATGCAAGACTTAAAGTTTCAGGTTTTAGTATTTTAAATTTATTAGAGTAGCTGTTTGACAATTAAGTACTTTTTTCTGAAAATTCCTGCATCGTGTAGGCTTGTTTGCTATACCTATTTTTATTCCTAACTGCTCTCTGAACATAAAATTTATAGCACTATAATGACTCTATACATAATTAAGTTTTACATATTAGTTTCCGTGACTACTCAAACAGAGCTTTCACGGAAACTCCTTAGCTCCTGTGATTACTCATTTTTAGTATCATTAATTTTTGTTGATTCCCCCACTTTTTTTGCATAAAACACTTGACAAGCCTGTAAAATTTTGCGGTCCTCCTCTTAAAGACATGTTTTAATAGGAGGATTATTTTATGCTTAAAAATTGGAGCTCTCATGCTGATTATCAGCAATTTATTATTTTAAATCTCTCATGTTTCTACAAAGCTTTTCCTAAAAAAATTATAGAACTTGAACCTTCTATCTCTAAGTTGTATTGCTTAGACTTAGATATTCTTAGAGAGATATTAAAACCTTATTATTCTAATATTGGTAGACCTGCAACTCTTCAACCTGAGATATTTCGTTCATTTTCTTTAATGCTTTTTCAAAAGGAAACAAGCATTACCAACTGGGTTAAAAAGATTCATGCCTGTGAGTTACTTGCAACCTGTATAGGCTGCACTAAAAATAATGTCCCATCACTTGGTGCTCATTATGATTTTATCTCTAGATTATGGCTTTCAAATCTGTCTACCGACAGGGTAAACCTAAAAAAAATATATTCGTATAAGAAGAAACCCTCTAAAATTAAGGCACCCGGGAAAAATAAAAAGCTTCCTAATAAAAAAACTGGTGTTGTTAAGAGAATTTCAGATTTTTTTGAAGCTGGTCGCTCATTTTCCCTAAGAGCCGAAAGGCTGCTTCAAAAAATATTCTCATTAGTTGCTGTAGAACCCTCTTTTAATCTTAACTTAATAGAAAAAGATAACCTTACAGTTGGCGGCGATGGTACTTGTGTTCACTGTAAGTCTTCTTACTATGGTTCTAAAGTTTGTGACTGCCGTGAAAATGGAATTTACGATTGCAAATGCCCTCGTAGACTTTCTGACATAAATGCTAATTGGGGTTGGGACAGCCATGAAAATCGTTGGTTTTATGGCTACACTCTCTATGCTTTATCTGTCTATAATAAAAAATATAAGATAGATCTACCTATTTATCTACGATTTGTAGAGGCAAGCAGACACGACAGTGTCACTGGAATAGTAGCATTAGCTGAATTTAGAGAACTGTTACCGCAGTTCACTATATCAAATTATGTTCTTGACTCAGCTAATGATAACTACCCTACATATGAATTATGTTCTAAATGGAACATTAATCCCTTTATTGATCTGAACTCCAAAAACAAAGGAAATTCAAAATATCCAGTTACTCTAGATATTAATGAAAAAGGATTTCCTATCTGTATTGGTGGCCATGAAATGGTCTATAACGGTTATGAAAAAAGTCGTTCACGCCTTAAATGGCGTTGCCCTTTAGTTTTAAAAAAGGTTGCTAGTTGCTCTTGCTGTGAACAGTGCTCACCTTCACCTTATGGGCGAGTAATCTACACTAAACCATCATGGGATTTGCGGTTGTTTACTCCTGTGCCTCGCGGCTCAAAACAATGGAAAACTATTTATAAAACTAGAACCTGCTCAGAACGTATAAACAATCGTATTCTAAATGATTATAAAATTCATACTTTACGAATACATGGTAAAAAACGTTATTCATTTATGACTATGATTGCTGGAATTAATATTCATCTAGATGCAAGACTTAAAGTTTCAGGTTTTAGTATTTTAAATTTATTAGAGTAGCTGTTTGACAATTAAGTACTTTTTTCTGAAAATTCCTGCATCGTGTAGGCTTGTTTGCTATACCTATTTTTATTCCTAACTGCTCTCTGAACATAAAAATTATAGCACTATAATGACTCTATACATAATTAAGTTTTACATATTAGTTTCCGTGACTACTCAAACAGAGCTTTCACGGAAACTCCTTAGATCCTGTGATTACTCATTTTTAGTATCATTAATTTTTGTTGATTCCCCCACTTTTTTTGCATAAAACACTTGACAAGCCTGTAAAATTTTGCGGTCCTCCTCTTAAAGACATGTTTTAATAGGAGGATTATTTTATGCTTAAAAATTGGAGCTCTCATGCTGATTATCAGCAATTTATTATTTTAAATCTCTCATGTTTCTACAAAGCTTTTCCTAAAAAAATTATAGAACTTGAACCTTCTATCTCTAAGTTGTATTGCTTAGACTTAGATATTCTTAGAGAGATATTAAAACCTTATTATTCTAATATTGGTAGACCTGCAACTCTTCAACCTGAGATATTTCGTTCATTTTCTTTAATGCTTTTTCAAAAGGAAACAAGCATTACCAACTGGGTTAAAAAGATTCATGCCTGTGAGTTACTTGCAACCTGTATAGGCTGCACTAAAAATAATGTCCCATCACTTGGTGCTCATTATGATTTTATCTCTAGATTATGGCTTTCAAATCTGTCTACCGACAGGGTAAACCTAAAAAAAATATATTCGTATAAGAAGAAACCCTCTAAAATTAAGGCACCCGGGAAAAATAAAAAGCTTCCTAATAAAAAAACTGGTGTTGTTAAGAGAATTTCAGATTTTTTTGAAGCTGGTCGCTCATTTTCCCTAAGAGCCGAAAGGCTGCTTCAAAAAATATTCTCATTAGTTGCTGTAGAACCCTCTTTTAATCTTAACTTAATAGAAAAAGATAACCTTACAGTTGGCGGCGATGGTACTTGTGTTCACTGTAAGTCTTCTTACTATGGTTCTAAAGTTTGTGACTGCCGTGAAAATGGAATTTACGATTGCAAATGCCCTCGTAGACTTTCTGACATAAATGCTAATTGGGGTTGGGACAGCCATGAAAATCGTTGGTTTTATGGCTACACTCTCTATGCTTTATCTGTCTATAATAAAAAATATAAGATAGATCTACCTATTTATCTACGATTTGTAGAGGCAAGCAGACACGACAGTGTCACTGGAATAGTAGCATTAGCTGAATTTAGAGAACTGTTACCGCAGTTCACTATATCAAATTATGTTCTTGACTCAGCTAATGATAACTACCCTACATATGAATTATGTTCTAAATGGAACATTAATCCCTTTATTGATCTGAACTCCAAAAACAAAGGAAATTCAAAATATCCAGTTACTCTAGATATTAATGAAAAAGGATTTCCTATCTGTATTGGTGGCCATGAAATGGTCTATAACGGTTATGAAAAAAGTCGTTCACGCCTTAAATGGCGTTGCCCTTTAGTTTTAAAAAAGGTTGCTAGTTGCTCTTGCTGTGAACAGTGCTCACCTTCACCTTATGGGCGAGTAATCTACACTAAACCATCATGGGATTTGCGGTTGTTTACTCCTGTGCCTCGCGGCTCAAAACAATGGAAAACTATTTATAAAACTAGAACCTGCTCAGAACGTATAAACAATCGTATTCTAAATGATTATAAAATTCATACTTTACGAATACATGGTAAAAAACGTTATTCATTTATGACTATGATTGCTGGAATTAATATTCATCTAGATGCAAGACTTAAAGTTTCAGGTTTTAGTATTTTAAATTTATTAGAGTAGCTGTTTGACAATTAAGTACTTTTTTCTGAAAATTCCTGCATCGTGTAGGCTTGTTTGCTATACCTATTTTTATTCCTAACTGCTCTCTGAACATAAAATTTATAGCACTATAATGACTCTATACATAATTAAGTTTTACATATTAGTTTCCGTGACTACTCAAACAGAGCTTTCACGGAAACTCCTTAGCTCCTGTGATTACTCATTTTTAGTATCATTAATTTTTGTTGATTCCCCCACTTTTTTTGCATAAAACACTTGACAAGCCTGTAAAATTTTGCGGTCCTCCTCTTAAAGACATGTTTTAATAGGAGGATTATTTTATGCTTAAAAATTGGAGCTCTCATGCTGATTATCAGCAATTTATTATTTTAAATCTCTCATGTTTCTACAAAGCTTTTCCTAAAAAAATTATAGAACTTGAACCTTCTATCTCTAAGTTGTATTGCTTAGACTTAGATATTCTTAGAGAGATATTAAAACCTTATTATTCTAATATTGGTAGACCTGCAACTCTTCAACCTGAGATATTTCGTTCATTTTCTTTAATGCTTTTTCAAAAGGAAACAAGCATTACCAACTGGGTTAAAAAGATTCATGCCTGTGAGTTACTTGCAACCTGTATAGGCTGCACTAAAAATAATGTCCCATCACTTGGTGCTCATTATGATTTTATCTCTAGATTATGGCTTTCAAATCTGTCTACCGACAGGGTAAACCTAAAAAAAATATATTCGTATAAGAAGAAACCCTCTAAAATTAAGGCACCCGGGAAAAATAAAAAGCTTCCTAATAAAAAAACTGGTGTTGTTAAGAGAATTTCAGATTTTTTTGAAGCTGGTCGCTCATTTTCCCTAAGAGCCGAAAGGCTGCTTCAAAAAATATTCTCATTAGTTGCTGTAGAACCCTCTTTTAATCTTAACTTAATAGAAAAAGATAACCTTACAGTTGGCGGCGATGGTACTTGTGTTCACTGTAAGTCTTCTTACTATGGTTCTAAAGTTTGTGACTGCCGTGAAAATGGAATTTACGATTGCAAATGCCCTCGTAGACTTTCTGACATAAATGCTAATTGGGGTTGGGACAGCCATGAAAATCGTTGGTTTTATGGCTACACTCTCTATGCTTTATCTGTCTATAATAAAAAATATAAGATAGATCTACCTATTTATCTACGATTTGTAGAGGCAAGCAGACACGACAGTGTCACTGGAATAGTAGCATTAGCTGAATTTAGAGAACTGTTACCGCAGTTCACTATATCAAATTATGTTCTTGACTCAGCTAATGATAACTACCCTACATATGAATTATGTTCTAAATGGAACATTAATCCCTTTATTGATCTGAACTCCAAAAACAAAGGAAATTCAAAATATCCAGTTACTCTAGATATTAATGAAAAAGGATTTCCTATCTGTATTGGTGGCCATGAAATGGTCTATAACGGTTATGAAAAAAGTCGTTCACGCCTTAAATGGCGTTGCCCTTTAGTTTTAAAAAAGGTTGCTAGTTGCTCTTGCTGTGAACAGTGCTCACCTTCACCTTATGGGCGAGTAATCTACACTAAACCATCATGGGATTTGCGGTTGTTTACTCCTGTGCCTCGCGGCTCAAAACAATGGAAAACTATTTATAAAACTAGAACCTGCTCAGAACGTATAAACAATCGTATTCTAAATGATTATAAAATTCATACTTTACGAATACATGGTAAAAAACGTTATTCATTTATGACTATGATTGCTGGAATTAATATTCATCTAGATGCAAGACTTAAAGTTTCAGGTTTTAGTATTTTAAATTTATTAGAGTAGCTGTTTGACAATTAAGTACTTTTTTCTGAAAATTCCTGCATCGTGTAGGCTTGTTTGCTATACCTATTTTTATTCCTAACTGCTCTCTGAACATAAAATTTATAGCACTATAATGACTCTATACATAATTAAGTTTTACATATTAGTTTCCGTGACTACTCAAACACTAATCTTGTTTTTTGAATTATAGCTTATTATCTTACCTTTATTAATTTTAAGAATACAAGATTATCTCGTTGTTGAAAGATTCGAAATTACTTACACTATTGAAGTTGCTCCGGATAAATATTTCATTTTAAAATATTTTCATGTAACTATTCCGTTATCAAATCATTTGATTTATCCGATTTTTTTTAACATGTCCATTTTACAACAATAAAATAATTAAATATATTATTCATATATCTTTTATATTCCTTCATATTTCATAGCCATCTTAACCTTTATAAATGCTGATTTGAAAAATATTCACAGTATTATTTTGCACTATCGTAGGTCCTCCCCTTTAATCTTATTTTAAGTATAATAATATTTTTCCAGAAGTCAATGTATTTTTTGTAAGTAAATCCATATATTATCCATATTTTATTTGTGATTCCTTCGTGTTTTTTATATATTTTGTATGTTTTGTAAAATACATTAGTATATATAACAGGTTTCATTATGAAAATAAATTCATAGTAATCTATATTTCTATTTATGAAAAAGGAATTAATAATAGAATTAAACTAATGAAATATATTTTTATATGTTTCATTTATTTTAATAGTTGGCCACCTCTAAATTAGATTCACCTTTTTTCACTTATCTTATAGTAGATCAAATTAGAGAATCTTTTCTCCTGTTCTTTATCAATACACCTTGCATAATTATTGGTATGCTGAACTCACACCATTCATTTTTTTCAATATTCCAACTTTTTATTTGTATGGTAAAAACAAAAAAAACTATAGAATAGACTTTTCAAGTGTCTATTCTATAGTTTATCTTGCTTTTTATTAAAGATTATTTCAAGTTTTCTATACTTTTAATTACTAAATCATACATTTCTTTATATTTTTCGCCCTTAGCTTTTTCCTCATCAACCACTTCAATTGGAGCTTTAGCTGTGAATCTTTCATTACAAAGCTTTTTCTCTACTCTATCTATTTCTTTTTTTAGTTTTTCTTTTTCTTTATTTAATCTTTCTAATTCTTTTTCTAAGTCTACAAGCTCAAGTAATGGCATATATACCTGCGCGCCCTTAGTTACTACTGTAACTACATTTTCTGGTGCTTCGGCTTTTGTAGCTAGAAACTTAACCTCACTAGCTGATGCAAGTTTTTGAAAATAAACCATACCTTCCTCAAATGCTTCTTTTGCCTCTGTAGCATATATAAATACTTTAGCTTTTCTTGAAGGTGCTACATTCATATCCGATCTAGCATTTCTTACGTCTTTTATCGCTTCTATGATATAATTCATATTTTCCTGCGCTTTTTCATCTTTAAGAGCATCGTCATACTCTGGCCACTTAGAAATCGTTATAGATTCATACTCATTATCTAAGTGAGTATAAATTTCTTCTGTTATAAATGGCATAACAGGATGAAGTAATTTAAGCCCAGTTTTTAATACATTGTTTAATACATTTAATGCGATGCCTTTAGCCTCTCCATCTTCTGCGTATAATACTGGTTTAACAAGTTCAATATACCAATCACAGAATTCTGTCCACATGAAATCATGAGTCTTTTGAAGTGCTATCCCTATTTCATATTTCTCAATATTTTCTGTAACTTCTTTTATTACAGTGTTCATTCTTGATAATATCCATTTGTCTGCAACAGTGTAATTTTTATTATCTTTATATTTCTCCATTAATTCGCAATTATTGTTCATCATAACAAATCTAGAAGCATTCCAAATTTTATTAGCAAAGTTTCTAGCTGCTTCAACTCTTGACTCATAGAACCTTATATCACTGCCTGGAGAGTTTCCTGTTGCGAGCGAAAACCTTAACGCATCTGAACCATATTGGTCTATTACGTCTAATGGATCAATACCATTTCCCAGAGACTTAGACATTTTTCTTCCTTGATCATCTCTAACCATTCCATGTATTACTACTGTTTCAAATGGCACTTCCCCTAAATTATAAATCCCTGAAAAAATCATTCTTGCTACCCAGAAGAATATAATATCATATCCAGTTACTAAAACACTTGTTGGATAGAACTGTTTTAAATCCTCTGTGTTATTTGGAAAGCCAAGTGTTGAGAAAGGCCACAATGCTGAACTAAACCAAGTATCAAGCACATCTTTATCTTGATTAAGATTTGTACTATTACATTTACTGCAACTTGTTGGCGCATTAACTGTAACTATAATTTCCCCACAATCTTTGCAATACCATACTGGTATTCTATGTCCCCACCATAACTGTCTTGATATACACCAATCTTGAATATTCTCCATCCAATTGAAGTATGTTTTTTCAAATCTTTCAGGAACAAATTTAGTTTTATTTTCCCGTACAGCCTCTATAGCTGGTTTTGCAAGTGATTTCATTTTAACATACCATTGTTTTGATAACATTGGTTCTACAGTGGTTTTACACCTATCATGAGTACCTACATTATGAGCGTGGTCTTTTATTTTAACAAGTAGTCCTGCATTATGTAAATCTTCTACCAGGACCTTTCTTGCGTCATATTTATCAAGACCTGAATATTTTCCATAACCCTCGCATATAGCTGCATTTTCATCCAAAACCACTATTTCTGGAAGATTATGTCTTTTTCCTACTTGGTAATCATTAGGATCATGTGCTGGAGTAATTTTAACTGCGCCTGTTCCAAACTCTATATCAACATAATCATCTGCAATTATTGGTATTTCTCTATTTACTAGAGGTAGCATTATTTTTTTTCCTACTAAATGTGTATACCGTGGATCTTTAGGATTTACAGCTACCGCCGTATCTCCAAGCATAGTTTCCGGCCTCGTGGTAGCTATTTCTAAAAACTCATCGCTACCTATTATTGGATATTTAACATGCCAGAAGTGCCCCTCTTGTTCTTCAAACTCTATTTCAGCATCTGAAATTGCCGTCATGCATTTTGGGCACCAATTTGTTATCCTATTGCCTTGGTATATTAGTCCATCCTTATATAATTTAACGAAAACTTCTCTTACTGCATGGTTTAAGTTTTCATCCATGGTAAAGCTTTCCCTAGTAAAATCAACAGAACATCCCATTTTCTTTATTTGTCCTCTTATTTTTTCTCTATATTCATTAGTCCACTCCCAAACTTTTTCAAGGAAGGCTTCTCTTCCCATTTCTTTTTTCTTAAGCCCTTTTTTTAAAAGTTCATTTTCAACCTTTACTTCTGTTGCAATACTAGCATGGTCCTCACCAGGAAGCCACAAGGTATTGTACCCTTGCATTCTTTTAGTTCTTATTAGAATATCTTGAAGAGTATTATCAAGAGCATGCCCTAAATGTAATTTTCCTGTAATGTTTGGTGGGGGCATTACTATTGTAAATGGTTTTTTATCTTTATCAACGGTTGGAGTAAAAAATCCTTTTTCTTCCCACCATGCGTAAAGTCGTTCTTCAAACTCTTTTGGATCATAATTCTTAGCAATATTATTATTTTCTTCCATTATTAACTCCTCCTAAACAATAATTAGTATGTCAATTTATTTTAGCAATAAATTTCAAACAATAAAAAAAGAGCCTTCGTCTATAAAAGGACGAAAAGCTCGCGGTACCACCTTTTTTCCTACAATTTTGCAGGCTCTTTAAAATTTAACGATTAAGAAAACCGTCTTTGCCATCTACTCATAATTACATGAATTGGCAAAGAAGCTCCGAAGCTACCTTCAAGGTTTTTCATATAGAAGATCTTACAGCCTCTGGATCTTCCTCTCTTAATATTATTTTCCCCTACTCCTCTTCATCTACGCTTTTGAATGTTTTATGAAATTATTATCTAGTTGTTCAATTATTATTCACTTGTCTTTCATTTATTGTATACCTCTTAATTTACATATGTCAAGGTATTTCATTTTTGAATTTAAAATGTCACATCTACACGCTCTTTCATATTATATAATTATAGCAACTATATAATATGGAGGTATCTATGAAGCTTAAAAAAATTTCGATTTTTTCCCTGTTTCTTTCTTTCGCCTTGATAACCACCTTATTTTCCGGCTGTAAAAAGAAACCTAGTGATGCTTTAGTAAAAGTAAAATTAAGTGAAGTAGTTCGTTCTATTTTCTATGCCCCTATGTATGCAGCTATTTCTCAAGGCTTCTTTAAAGAAGAGGGTATTGAAATCAACCTTTCAACTGGGCAAGGAGCGGACAAAACTATGCAGCAGGTATTAAGCAAATCTGTAGATATAGGTTTCTGTGGACCTGAGCAAGTTATTTACATCTATAATCAACACCGAGAAGACTATCCTGTTATTTTTGCACAATTAACACAAAAAGATGGATCTTTCTTAGTAGGCAGAAATGCTGAAGCGAATTTCAAATGGGAATCCTTAAAGGGTAAAACTGTAATAGGAGGAAGACCTGGCGGCGTACCTGAAATGGCTTTTGAGTATGTCTTAAAAAATCATGGTATTAAACCAGTTATTGATATAAATCTTGTTACAAACCTCGCTTTCACAGCTACGTCCGGTGCTTTCAAGGGCGGAGCAGGTAATTATGTTACTCTTTTTGAACCTAGTGCTAGTATGATGAAAAAAGATAATTCTGGACATATTGTAGCCTCCATCGGAGCGTCCGCTGGAACCATACCTTATACATGTTTTTTTTCCACAAAATCTTATATAGAAAAAAATCCAGAAATGGTTCAAAAATTCACTAATGCAATATATAAAGGTCAAAAATGGGTAAGTAGTCATTCCGATAAAGAAGTAATGACTTCAATTAAATCTTATTTCCCTGGCGCAGATGAGGCTGTTCTTACTTCATCCATTAAAAACTATAGAGATATAAATGCTTTTGCGCCGAACCCAATATTAAAATCAGATGACTTAACAAAGCTTATGGATATAATACAATCTTATAACGCAGCGTTAATTCCCGAAAGACCATCTTTTAATAAAATCGTCAACAATTCCTTTAGCGACAAAGCCGTAAAAGACTTAAAATAAAAAGTAAAAAAGTATACATTACTATTAATGCATTCACTTCGCTAAGAACTACTAATTTTATTTTTAATTAATTTGCTAAAAAACATAAACTCGCTGTCGCTCAAACATATGTTTTTCTGAGCGTTTCTTAATTAAAAATAAAATAAGGGGTTCTAAAGCTAGTTTCAATGCATTATACGTAATATATACTTTTTTTTGCGCATAAAAATATTTGTTATTTATTTTAGTATACCCTATTATGCAACTACCCCAATATGTGTCTAAGATGAATGGCATATAAAGAAACTATTACTTCTCTATAATCGCCCCAAAAGTCTTTTAGCCGGTGGGCTGCAGATGTGGTACATATCCTTTGAATTTAATATTCGTAAAACAAGAATTTCTAAATGAAAACTCAACCTCAATTATCAACTCTCAACTATAAAAAAGGCTATGTTTAAATTTAATGTTAATAATTAACATTTTATGAATATTCGGATATAATAAGACTATATGAAGGATTACGGAGGTTTTATTATGGCAAGTTTAACGGCAAGCAATTTATATATAATAAAGGGGGAATAATCCTGAAAAAAATAATGAAATTATTCAGTCTACTATTTTTAATAACTATAGCTTTTACTGGATGTAAAAGTTCAGATGAAAACAATGCACAAAAAGTTGCTCAAGAACTTGGAAGAAATCTCTACACAGTAAATACAGAAAAAGTTGCTGAGTATAAGAAACTTCTTAGGGAAGGTAAAAAAATGGATATAGCAAGTGGAAATCCCACAAATACTGATGGAGTTATACCACATACACAGGAATATATCAAAATTATACAGTCCCTTGATAAAAATTTACTACCTTTAATGACAGCAAAGGGGTATGAAACTATTGCGGGACATTACAATATTGTGGCTACAAAGTTCTGTAATGATAATAATTATACTTTACATGTTACAGACTTTATCTTAGATAAAAATTTGTATGGTGAGAAAGAAGATAAAGCTGGATATTATTATGAAGCTAAATTGAAGTTTATTTCTACTAATGGGAAGTCTGAACGAACTGATACAGCAAAAGGATATATAGGGCTTTTAAACGAAAATGGTAAGTGGAAGGTATTTGTTTACAAATCAGAAGCAGACCCAAAATTGTATATTGAGCTAATGAAAAAAATTAAAGGATAAATGATAATATTAATATATAAATTAAGGGAAGTCCCAAATGATATGCTCCCCTTATGGTAGACAGTTAAAATAATAAAACTGTTTACTATAAGGAGGGCTATTTTTTTATGGGAAGAAAATCAACTATATCAGACCAACAAAAAATTAAGGCTGTAACATCATATTTAAATGGAAAAGCTAGTATGTTAAGTTTATGCAACAAACTTCAAGTACATAAGAGTTCTTTTCAAAAATGGGTAATACGATATAAATCAGAAGGTGAAGCTGGGTTAAAACATTCTAGCAAAAATACTTCTTATACTGCCAAAATCAAGATTAACATTGTAAAAGAATATCTTGATGGGCATGGCTCACTGAATGATTTATGCATTAAGTATCATATTTCGTCAAATACAGTTTTATGCAATTGGATAAAGAAGTATAATGGTCATGAAAACATAAAATCTTCTGGAACAGGAGGAAAAATAATCATGACCAAAGGACGCAAAACTTCTTATATTGAACGCATTGAAATCATAAAGTACTGTATTGAAAACAATAACAGTTATAATAAAACTGTTGAAAAATATAAGGTATCTTATCCTCAGATTTATACCTGGATGAAGAAGTATAATCAGTTTGGTATTGAAGGGCTTTTGGACCGACGTGGAAAGCCAAAGGCTGAAGAGTTAATGACAGAAGATGAAAAGCTAAAAGCTCAATACAAGCTTTTAGAAGCACAAAATAGAAGATTACGGATGGAGAATGCTCTTCTAAAAAAAATCCAAGAGATAGAAAGAAGGCGATATTAAGCGAAGCTAGATACGAAGATACTTATCTTGCAATCCAAGAATTATCTAACAAAGATAAATTTCCTATAACTGAGTTGTGCATTATAGGCGGCGTTAGCCATTCTGCATATTATAAATGGCTACACAGAGAAAAAAGTAACCGAGTATTGAAAAACGAAGAATTATTAAAGCTTATTTGTGAGTTATATGAGGAAAAAGACGGTATCTTAGGCTATCGCCAGATGACGATTAAAATCCGTAGAGAATATAATAAAAAAGTTAATTATAAACGAATTTATCGTCTGATGCAGATATTAGGATTAAAATCCGTATGCAGAAAAAAAAGATATAATTATATTAAGTCAACTCCTGAAGTTACTGCAGAAAATATTTTGGATAGAAATTTTAAAGCAGAACAAGTCAATAAAAAATGGCTTACAGATGTAACCGAGTTTAAATATGGGAGAAGTGGACAAAAGGCTTATCTAAGTGCAATATTTGATTTAGGTGATAGAAGTATTGTTTCATATGTCATTGGTCATTCTAATAATAACCAATTGGTTTATCAAACCTTTAATCTTGCTGTTAAAGTATACCCTGATGCTAAACCAATATTTCATAGTGACCGAGGTTTCCAGTATACTTCAAAAATATTTAAAGAAAAACTAAAAAAAGCTGGAATGATACAGAGCATGTCGAGGGTTGGGCATTGTATTGATAATGGTCCAATGGAAGGATTTTGGGGAATCTTAAAAACAGAAATGTATTATCTTCATAAATTTGAAGACTATGAAAGCTTAAAGAAATCGATTGAAGACTATATAGAATATTATAATAATAGACGTTATCAAAAACGTTTAAAGTGCATGACACCAATGGAATATCAGCGATATCTATTAGGTAATGCAGCATAAATAAAGCGCCTACCAAATGATAGACGCCTTACATAAAATCTTTAATTATTTCCACTGTCTACTTGACAGGGGGCAGTTCACAAATAAAATGGCTTCCCTTTTGAATTGTTATTTTAATATACCCTATTATACCATTTTTCTAAGATATAGAGATATATTTAGTGTAAATATATCTTTACACTCAGTAATATTTTCTTTATAATATAAGTAAAGATATCTTTACTTATTGATTGGAGGGCTACAAATGAGGGTGATAAATCATATTCGTGAAATTCGTCAAGAAAAGATGATAACACAAGTTAAAATGGCAGAAGATTTACAAGTTACGAGGCAAACTATAAATGCAATTGAGAAAAATAAATATAATCCCAGTTTGGAGTTAGCACTAAAATTAATACAGTATTTTGATGTGCCAATTGAGGAATTATTTTATTTAGGAAAATCAAAGGGGGAATAACTATGAAAAATAAAAAATTGCAAATCTTTGGTTGGGTGTTTATCATGTTATGTATGATGATAGGTGGTTTTTGGGTGTATATTTTTGGTGAAGACCCTATTGAATATGTTATGCCTATTATAGGTGGGTTAGCATTCGGAAATATCATAACTTTGATTTTATATAAGTGGAATAAAAAAAGAAATGGTAATATTCCAGATGCTGATGAACGAACTCTGCTACTTTTGAAACGTTATCTTATGATTGTACTTTACGTTGTTCTTTTGGGTAGTGGGGCTATTTTACTTATTCTATATTCAATGGGTGTTCATTCTATTGAAACTGGTATGTTGATCGTATATATGATGGTATTATATATATTAATTGGGGTTGGTGCTGTTATAACAAAATGGTTATAAATCAGATAATTAATTCATTCCATAAAAAAAGTTATCCACAAATAAGGTAAGTACGGTTGTTTTGCTAAAATTCAAAGGCCTATTTTAAAATTTAGGCCGGTTCTTCGTTTTCCATAATGTACCATTTATCTTTTTAACCGTAAATGTTATTTGTATATCTTTTGAACCACCTACAGATTTATTTTGCGAATCAAATATATAAACTGAATAAATCATTTTCACATAAACTATAAATCTATAAGTATACAATATAATAAACTATGATTTGAATAACTGAGGTTTTATTGTTATATTAATATGATGAATAATAATCTATATAAGTAATTATAGTATGTGCTATCCCAAAAATCGTTAGTGGTACAATAGCAAATAGATTGTGAAGCCATATTTCTGCTAAAATGAAATAAATTACAGGAAAAACAGCCATTGATATAATCATAATAAAATTAGTACCTATTGTAAAATATGCTATCCAAAATCCATAGTATGATAATAATATTATTAACATAAAAATTGTATATCCACATAATATTGGAGAAACTTTCTTACTGACCCCAAATATCAAAAGTGCAAAAAATATCGTTTGACTGCCATGCTCAATAATATCTAATAAGAGATGTTTATTGGTTACTACCGTCGAACCATTTGGATCCTTCAATATAAAAAAGAGAATATTCGATAGCATAGGTAATATAAAGACTATTAACCCTTTCCATGAGAATCCTATGTTATTTTGTAAAATCTCCATTACTTTATCCATATTATTCTCCCTTCTCCAAATGTTCTAAGATTTCCTTACTCCAATCAATATATAACTTTGCCTGACGTATGCCTAGATTTAATACATAAAGTATATGCTTATGATTATTATGTATTTCTATGTCTCTATTTAACTGCACATCAAACAAATTAAATAATTCCAACTTTTGTTCTGATTGTTCTTTAAACCGAATAATATGTTTTCGCATTTCCTCCACATTTTTCTCATTTGATAAAAACATTTTTAAAAGGAATTCACTTCTAGAAGTGTCTTTTTCATTATCTGCTTCCATCCATTGCCTTATCTCTTTTTCCCCTTCGGGAGTCACTTTATATCTAATGAGAAAATACTTGTTAAAATTAAGATTTAATACAATATAACTACACTTAGATATAGTTATAACAAAAACGCTATGATAAAATCATTGCGTTTTATTTGAATGGCACTCATCCTTATTTTCTAAAAATCCTCCTGCAATGCTTACTAGTTCATTCTCAAGATCTTTTTCAATTTGTGAATTATGCAAAAATATTACCTTAATAAAATTACTTCTTTCAAACTCTTCTTCCTCTTCTATTCTTTTTAATTCTGGAAAATCATCCAATGTTCATTTTCTTCTGAAATCTGCAATTAACATATAGGAAATAATTTCACCGTAAAAGTCATCTTTTAGCGTATATGCTTCAAAGTTATTTAATTTTATTGGTTTCATTTTTTCCTCCAAATAATAAATTATAATTCTACACAAAATGTATTATAAATCAGATAATTAATTCATTCCATAAAAAAAGAAGGTATTACCCCTCTCTTATATTCCATATTCTTTTATGTGTCTATATCAATAAATTCCATACTTTTTCATCATAATACATTGTGTGGAATATGATGATTTGAATATTTTTTCTTGGATTATGCTAACAAAAGTATATATTGCGTAAAATGCATTTGAACTAGCCTTAGTGATTCTTAATTTATTTTAATTACAGATGGGTGAAGAAAAATATATGTTTGAGCGTAAGCGAGTTTGTATTTTTTAGCAACTGTAAATAAAATAGATTTTAGAATTACTTCGCGATGTGAAATCACTTAGCAATATATACTTTTCGTTGTAGCATAATTTAAGAAAAAACTTGTAATTAACAATTCATTAGATTTTTAATCTGTTTTTTTATCACTAGCTACTTCTTGGTGCGCAATTTTAACTTCTTCCTCACTCTTAAGGTTTTTAAAAGCAATGGACATCATAAGCTTTATTCTATTAATTTGATTTACTTCACTTGCACCCGGGTCATAATCTATAGCGGTTATATTAGAGCCTGGATACCTCCGCTTTAATTCTTTAATCATTCCTTTACCTGTTACATGATTTGGAAGACAAGCAAAAGGTTGCATACACACTATGTTTCTTGTTCCACTTTCAATAAGCTCAACCATTTCAGCGGTGAGAAACCATCCTTCACCTGCTTGATTACCTAGTGATAAAATAGGTGCTGCTCCTTTCGCTAATTCCTGTATAGTTTTAGGTGCGTGAAATCTTTTACTACTTTCTAAAGCTGATTTCATACATTTTCTGAAACCTTCTATATATCGAATCGCTATGTTACTTAGTACTTTATCCGTCCTACTCTTACCCAAATACTTATATTTAAAGTCAGCATCATATGCACAGTATAAGAAAAAGTCCGTTAAATCCGGCATAACTGCCTCCCCACCTTCATTTTCAATAACATCTATAATGTTATTGTTAGCTGTAGGATGGAACTTAACTAAAATCTCTCCTACTAGGCCTATCTGAGGTTTCGAAATGTTTTTGATTTCTAAATTGTCAAAATCAGCTACTATAGAAGATATATTATTATTAAACTCGCGACTATTACCTTCTGTCACGGCTTCTTTGCATATTTTCACCCATTTTTCATAAAGTAAATTAGCTGAGCCTAGTATCTTCTCATAAGGTCTAACCTTGTATAGTACCCTCATAAACAAATCTCCGTACACTAAAGCCATTATCGATTTTTTAACCATTGGATATGTGAATTTTAAACCCGGATTTTTCTCAAGACCAGCAGCATTTAAGGATATTACTGGAACCTTTGGAAACCCTGCTTCCTTCAAGGCTTTCCTAAGGAATCCAATATAATTTGTAGCTCTACATCCTCCACAAGTTTGAGAAATTATAACGGAGGTATTATCTATTTCATATCTACCTGATTTTAAAGCAGCAATTATTTGTCCTACTACAATTATTGTTGGATAACAAGCGTCATTATTTACATATTTTAAGCCTTCATCTACAGCTTTAGTATCTACCGAAGGTAAAATTTCTAAATTGTATCCTGATGAATTAAAAGCTTCCTGTACAAATTGAAAATGCACCGGAGACATTTGCGGGCATAAAATCGTGTGATTTTTTCTCATTTCCTTGGTGAAAATAATTCTACTGTTGATTGCTTCAGTTTTACTCGGCAAAGTTCCGTTCTTGTCTCTTTCATCGAGGGCGGCTTTTAAGGATCTAATTCTAATTCTAGCAGCTCCCAAGTTATTTCCCTCATCAATTTTTAAGCTTGTATATATCTTGCCGCTATTTTCTAAAATTTCTCCAACTTGGTCCGTGGTAACTGCATCAAGTCCACACCCAAAAGAATTTAGCTGAATAAGCTCAATATTGGGCTCTTTTGCTACAAAACTCGCCGCTGCGTATAACCTAGAATGATATACCCATTGATCTACTATTTTTAAAGGTCTTTCAACAACACCTAGATGAGCCACTGAATCCTCTGTAAGCACGGGCATATCAAATCCCGTAATTAAACTTGGGATTCCATGATTAATTTCTGGGTCTATATGATAAGGTCTCCCTGCCAAAACAATACCCCTTTTTCCGGTCCTCCTAATATATTGTACGACTTCCGCACCTTTACTTTGAATATCCAATTTTACCTTTTCAGTTTCGATCCATGCCTTTTTAACCGCCATAGCAACTTCTCTTTTATCAATTCCAAAACTCGCTAGCTCACCCGCTAATCTATCAATTATTTTTTTCTTATTATCTAAAGAAATAAAAGGATTCAGGAACTTAATATCTCGTTCCTTCAAAATATCCATATTATTTTTTATTACCTCAGGATATGAAGTTACTATAGGACAGTTATAATGATTATCCGCGCCTGATTGCTCCTTTTTTTCATATGGAATACAAGGATAGAATATAGTGTCTACCCCCTTATTTATAAGACTCATTATATGCCCATGTGCTATTTTAGCCGGATAGCAAGCAGATTCTGAGGGAATAGTTGCAATTCCCATTTCATATACCTGTTTAGAAGATCTTTGGGATACTTCTACCCTGAATCCTAAATTGGTAAAGAAGGTAAACCAAAATGGATAATTTTCATATATGTTAAGTACTCTTGGAATGCCTATTACACCCCTAAATGCCTCTTCCTTCTTTAATGGAGTATAATCAAATATTCTTTTATACTTATAGTCATAGAGATTAGGAACCTCTTCTTTTTTACTGCTTTTTCCTAATGCTTTTTCACAGCGATTACCAGTTATAAATTCCCTTTCATTATCAAATTTATTAATTGTAAGAACGCATTGATTTGCGCATTGCTTGCATCTACCCATTGAAGTTTCTACATTAAAACTATCCAATTGTTCGAGTGATAACAATGTAGAAATTTGGCCTTTTACTGCTCTTTCCTTTGCAATAAGTGCGGCACCAAATGCACCCATTAGTCCTGCAATATCTGGTCTAACCGCCTCTCGTCCTGAAATAATTTCAAAAGCCCTAAGTACCGAATTGTTATAAAATGTTCCGCCTTGAACTATTATTTTCTTACCCATGTCCTTTGGGTCTCTTATCTTAATAACTTTAAGCAGTGCATTTTTTATTACCGAATAAGAAAGTCCTGATGATATACCCCCTATAGAGGCGCCTTCCTTCTGAGCCTGTTTAACCCTTGAATTCATAAACACAGTACATCTTGAACCTAAGTCCACTGGGCTTTTAGCAGACAAGGCTACATTTGCAAAATCTGATATTTGCATATCTAAAGAATTAGCAAAAGTTTCTATAAAAGAACCACAACCAGAAGAACATGCTTCATTTAGCATTATACTATCGATTACCCCATCTTTTATTTTTAAACACTTCATATCTTGCCCGCCAATGTCTAATATAAAGTCTACTCCTGGCAAAAAGAATTTTGCTGCCTTGTAATGAGCTATAGTTTCAATTTCTCCAATGTCCACTTTTAATGCAGCCATTATTAGCCTTTCACCATAACCTGTTACCGCTGAATTTTTGATGATTACTTCACTCGGTAAAATAGTGTATATATGTTTTAATATTTTACTAACTACGGTCAATGGATTGCCTTCATTACTTCCATAGTAAGAGTATAAAATTGCGCCTTCCTCATCTATAAGTGTAACTTTGGTAGTTGTAGATCCAGCATCTATTCCCAAAAAACAATTCCCCGTGTAATCCGCTAATTCTTTTCTTGCTGCCTTATATTCGCTCTGTCTTTTGTTAAATACTTGTAGCTCCGCATCATCTATAAATAAAGGCCTAAGTCTTCGAACATCGAGGCTCGATACTTCCTTTAACTTTGGAAGCTGCCTCTTTAGTTCTTCAAAAGAAATAATGCCCTCATTCTTTGATGACATAGCAGCCCCTAGCGCAACAAATAACTGAGAATCCTTAGGAAAAATAACTTGATCCTCTGAGAGCTTTAATGTCTCAATAAACCTTTGTCGTAGTTCAGACAAGAAATATAATGGCCCACCTAAAAATGCAACATTTCCCGTAATCGGTCTACCGCAAGCAAGTCCACTAATAGTTTGATTAACTACTGATTGAAAAACTGACACAGCAATATCTTCTTTCGCAGCACCTTCATTTAATAAGGGTTGAATATCAGTTTTAGCAAAAACTCCGCATCTAGCTGCAATTGGGTATATAGTTTTATACTTCTTTGCAAGTTCATTAAGTCCCGCTGCATCCGTTTGAAGCAGTGATGCCATCTGATCAATAAATGCGCCAGTACCACCAGCGCAAGTACCATTCATTCTTTGGTCTATTCCTCCATCAAAATATATAATCTTTGCATCTTCTCCACCTAGTTCAATAGCCACATTAGTTCTTGGGATAATATTTTCTATAGCATAAGTACTGGCAACTACTTCTTGAATAAATGTGATATTGAGCCATTTAGATAAGGCTAGTCCACCAGACCCCGTTACCACTATAGTTATATCGCATTCACTGAAATCATTATAAGCCTCATATAAAAGCTCGGCTATTGTACTTTTTATATCAGAAAAATGCCTTTGATACTTACTATATATTATTTTTTCTTGATTATTTAACACTACTATTTTAACAGTGGTAGATCCTACATCTAATCCAACATGTAATATTTTTTTCATAATTATCTTCTCTTTCCCCGCAAGTCTGGATTTATTTGTGTTTTTTGACCCTAATATCTTATTATATATGTTAATGCAGTTGGATTCAATCTCCATTTTTTTAAAATAACCTAATATTTCAGTAAATAGCCTATTTATTATATATCTTTATTCTTCAAAAACCGAATTTATTCCCTCTGCTACAGATACTTATAATATTTTTTCTATTAATTACATATCATTATTGATAAAATTTGTAATTATTAATTGTATTTGTATAATATTAAAACATAAGTATATAAAATTATAACTCAATAACCATAATATTTTCAACCTAATTTTTCTTTATTATAGTATGTACATCCCTATCTATTTATTATGGTATTTATATTCCTATTTATATAAGTGGGTGGCTTTCCTCCTGAAATATTGTTAATCATCATCTGCGATGCTGCAATATTAACGACTTCAGAAGGCGTTTTATATTTCTACTTAACTCTTATTTTTATTATAGATGTATATTCCTACTTAAGTAAGTGGGTGCCCCTTCTGAAATGTCGTTAACAATACATTATCTACCCTCATATACTAAACTATAACTCTCAAGGGGATGACAAAGTGATTAAAGTAGAAATTAATAATATATGCATGAATTATCACTCTTTAACTGCAGAAACTCCTGCTTTAAAGCATATCTCATTTAGTGTAGAAGAATGTCACTTTTTAAGTATTGTAGGCCCTTCTGGCTGTGGGAAATCTACGCTGTTAAATATAATAGCAGGCTTAATTACTCCGTCATATGGCGAAATAGTAATTAAAAGTCACGATAATAGCTCAAGCCTTTCAAAAATTGGATATATGTTTCAAAAGGATCAATTATTCGACTGGTTAACCATATGGGACAATGTACTTTTGGGTCTCAAAATTAACCACCGTATTACAGATGACAATAAGGAAATGGTAAAAAATATTTTAATAAGCTATAATCTCTGGGAATTTAGAAATCATCATCCTAGAGAATTATCCGGAGGCATGCGCCAAAGAGTTGCTTTAATTCGCACCCTAGCTTTAAGCCCCGAAGTCCTTCTTTTAGATGAGCCTTTCTCAGCTTTAGACTACCAAACTAGATTAAACATTAGTGATGAAGTTTATGAAATTATAAAAAAAGAAAAAAAGACTACTATAATGGTAACTCATGATATTTCTGAAGCTATCGCTATGTCAGATGAAATTATTATCCTTTCAAATCGACCTGCTGTAATCGTTAAAGAGATGAATATTGAATTTGGAGAAGATTTCCCTTGTCCTCTCAAGCGTCGAGAAGCTCCAAATTTCAGAGTTTACTTCAATGAAATTTGGAAGGAGTTGAATAGCAATGCTGATTCAAAGTGATGAGCAAAAGAATTATATCAAAAATGTAAAAAGAGAGAAATACACTATTATTTTCACAAGGATAATAATACTAATTGTTTTTTTTAGCCTTTGGGAAATAGCTGGCAGACTTAAATGGATTGATTCCTTTTTAACAAGCACACCGTCAAAAATGTATAATTCCTTTATACAAATATATAATGAAGGTACACTGCTAACTCATATATCAGTAACATGTTTTGAAACAATAACAGGTTTTTTACTTGGAACCATATTAGGGGCCTTAATTGCAGTCTTATTGTGGTGGTCCGATTTTGTTTCAAAAGTTTTGGATCCATACTTAATAGTATTAAATGCCTTGCCTAAAGTAGCTCTTGCACCTATTATTATATTTTGGGTAGGCAACGGGGTAAAGGCAATAATAGTAATCGCGCTTTTAATATCAATAGTTGTAACCATAATTAGCATACTAAGCGGTTTTAGAGAAGTGGATGAAGATAAAATTAAACTTTTAAAAACCTTCGGAGCTTCTAAATACCAAATATTAATTAATCTAATTATTCCTTCATCTATTGGAGCTTTTATTTCTGCACTTAAGATCAATGTAGGCCTCTCATGGGTGGGCGTAATTATGGGTGAGTTCTTAGTGGCTAAAGAAGGTTTAGGATTTTTAATAATCTATGGTGGTCAAGTTTCCCAACTAGATATGGTAATGATGAGCATAGTAATACTTTCTATCTTAGCTTATCTTATGTATGAAATGGTTGCACTTTTCGAAAAAAAAGTGGTTAATAAAAACAAATAAAATTCCACTTAAATGAATACATTTTAAAACCCTTGGACAGTATTTAGAATAACAAATTTATAATTCTTCGGAGAATTACAAGGAGGATAATAATGGAATACTTTCAAAAAGCTAACGAAATATACAATACTAAAGATTATAATAGAGCAATAATTCTCTATAAAAAATCCGCAGAAATGAAAGATAATGAGGCTGGTTCACTTTATAATACCGCAGTATGTTTTATTCACTTAAAAAAATACGAAAAGGCAATACCTTTATTGCATGCTGCTATAAGCCTGCGCCGTGAAAGCAAATATTTTTTCAACTTAGCTTACTGCTATGCTATGTGTGTTAACAAGCAAAAAGCATTATATTATTTCAATACAGCTTGGTCATTAAATAATGAAGATACAGATTGCGAAAAAGCCATTAATTTATTATTAAAAAGCTATAGAATAGCTCCCTAAAACTTAGGGAGCTATTCTCAGGTTGTTTACAAACCCAGTATAATTTTTTTATTATACTGGGTTTTTTACATGCAATTATGCGATAGCATTTTGAGTTATGGATAAATTTAAAATAACAACTATCTTCTTAGTTAGAAAATCAAAAAACAGTAAAGATAGCAGGCTAGCTATCTTTTTCATATTCTGCACTGCTGCTGTAAGCAGACACTGCTCTTGCACATTTTCTAATCCACGCATATGGCAATAGCGAAGCCCATGCAGTTGTTTTGAATCTGCGAAGCTTCGCTCTATAGTTTCTTTTCTTCTTCTATATATATTTCTGCCTTTATCTGTTCTGGTGAACTTTACAACATCTTCTTTATACGTTTCCCAAACATGTCTTCTAATAGTTTTAAACTTGCTTTTTGCAGAAAAGCATTGAGCTCTATTTGGACATATCTCGCAATATTTTGCATTACCAACATATTCTTTATATCCTTCTCTTGTTGTCGTTTTATAATGTAAAGCCCTTAAGTCAGGGCATACGTAAATGTCCTGCTCTTTAACATATTGGAATTTATTTTTTGTGTACATTCCTTTTGTATGTGGAGACCTACGGTATCCCATTACAGATTTTAATTCCCTCTCATATAGTTCTTTACATATAAGATTTGTAGCATAACCAGCATCTGCACCAACATATTTTGTATTAAAATTAAACTTTTTTATTTGCACATCTAATCTATCGATATAAGGATCAACATCATTTATGTTTCCAGGAGTAACATACACATCAGTAATTATATTATGTCTGCTATCGACAGTTCTGTGATCTAAATATGAGAAGCCTTCCGGCTTGCCATCTCTCATCATATATCCACTGTCGGGGTCGGTTGTGCTAACTTTAGTTTCTTTTATTTTGGTAACAGGTTCTTTTTCCTTTAAAGGTTTTTTACCATGGTTTATTCTATCTTCTTCCACTGCTTTATTAAGTTCAGCTACATATTCTTTCGGCGTTTTTTCAACTTCAATTTTCACAAGCTTTCGCTTATTAGCATTTGCTTTTAGGTGTGTAGAGTCTGTGTAAAGTATTTTACCGGTTACCATCTTAAGATTTATAGCCTTAAATACTACTTCGTCAAATATTTTTTGAAACACATCTGTACCTTTAAACCGTCTACGTCTATTTTGGCTAATTGTTGAATGATCTGGAATAGGATCAGTAAGACTTAGTCCTAGAAACCATCTATAAGCCACATTTACTTCAATGTCCTTTACAAGTTGTCGTTCAGATTTTATTCCAAATAAGTACCCAATAAACAGCATTTTAAAAAGTATAATAGGATCTACGCCAGGTCTTCCATTATCTAAGCAGTAATATTTTTTAGTCAGTTCTCTTATAAAAGAGAAATCCATGTATTTATCTATATTTCTCAGAATATGGTCTTTAGGAACTAAATCTTCTAAATACACCATTTCTAGTTTTTGTTGTGTAAAATTCTTTTCATTAATCATAATAATGCCCTCCGAATTATAAAGTTTGTATACTATATATATTCGACATTGATGTCCTAAAATCCTTTTTGAATATAAAAAAAAACACTCCAATTTTAAATTAGAGTGTTTTACATTTTATGTTTGTCAACGGTCTGAGAATAGCTCCCTAAAACTTAGGGAGCTATTCTATTACCATTCTCCAGCTATATTCTCTCCTTTATGGTCTATATCAAATCTTTTACTATCATAATAATCCCCACCAATTAAAAATGTTGGATCTACATTAATCCAGGTGTTTTCTTCCTCTATATATACTTGATTCCAAGCATGGCTAACCCAATTACTTCCGTTGAATCCTTGGCCTGTTATAATTCTCACCTTTATATTATTAGCTCTGCACATAGCTACATATAGACATGCATAATCAAAACATATACCACTTTTCGAGTTAAAAGTTGGGATGGCACCCGATTTCGCTTCTAAATCGTTATTTAATACTCTATTTGCTTTTTCATCGCTATAAGCTATTTCACTACCTACCCATTTATAAATAACCCTTGCTCTCTCCCTTGTTCCACTTTTACCTTCAGCCAGGGTAATTGCAAACTTATTAATTTCATCATTAGACTTAACCCCTTGATCCAGAGTAATACCATTGTAATAAATTATACCTTTTGGCTTGTTTTGTAAATTAGGTTCTAAAGTAGAAGCCTCTTTTACTACAATTTTAAAAGAGTTATCTACAACATTCGGAAGCTTTTTTGCAAGCTTTGAATTAGTCAATGGAATAACTACCTCTTTGGATATATAATTATATATTTGTGATTCTTCCAAATACTTATTATATGTATCAGTTATATTAAGAAGTGATAGAAAATTAAATATGAAAGTAATAACAATTACATAACATATTGCTTTAGGCAACTGAAATACTGCACCTATAATTCTATTAAATAAAACACTTTTTTGCCTTACTTTGCGCTCTATGCTATCAAATAAAGGATAAAAAGTAATGTGAGAAATAATACTAATTACAAAATTTATAACACTATAAATTATTAATATCACTATTGGCATTATTAATATATAAATCACTAATGGTTTGCTATTAATAAACCCTATAACATTCATTGGTATACTTTTATATATTTTCTCATACATACCTTCATTGTGCTGAATAAGCACTTTTTTCGTATAATAAATACCTAGACATAAAGAAAGCAAAAAAGATATACTTTGAAAAACTCCCTCAATGCCACCTTTTAAATGCTCCGATGAGAATTTATATATAAACCCTTTAATTATTGGGTATATAAACAATAACAGTAAAATTAAGCTTACGGGCTCTTTAAACACTCCTATCACCGCTTTCATTAACAATATCTTCTGTGCCATTAATTAAATCTTTTAATACTTTTTTAATTTGATCCCACTGGAATCCTCTTCTTAAAAGATAGTCTCCTAGCTTTTTATATAGCTTTATTTTGTGCGATTCTGACTTGATTAATATGCTGTATCTTTTACTAGCTAACTCGTATAATTTATCATAATCTTCTTGATAAGTATCTTCGGAGGGCGCATTATCGCATGATTCCTCTCCTTTGTCATTTTCAGTTATCTTAGCCAAAACCTCTTTAATTATTTCGTAATCATATCCACTGCGAGCTAAATAGTCTGATGTTTTTTTATAAAGTTTTTTTGTATCCTTCTCACTCTTAGATATTGTAACGATTTTTTTTTCGCCTAATTTCAAAGCTGTTTCGAGCTGTTGCTCATTAGTTATCTTATTAAGTTCTTCTTTAATTAATTCTTTTGGAAGAGATTTTTTTAATAAATCAAACTTTATTTTATTTTTACCACTAGACCTGATTTTTTCTTTTATAAATAATTCAACAAACCGCTTATCATCAATAAAATCATACCGCTTTAAAAACTCCAGTACTCTATCTATAGTTTTAGTATCAAATTCCTTTATCGTTAATTTATCAACTACTTGTTTAGCCGATTTATTGCTTCTCTCCAAAAAGTGAAGTGCGCAGGTTTTCCCCTTAATATAATTATCTTCACTAGCTATATCTTCTAAATTCTGTTTGTCCATAACTCTGCCTTTTGTAATATTATGGATATATATAAGTTCTGCATCACAAGCAAATGCATATTCGCCATCCATATAGATGTTAACTCTCCGCTTATTTTTTTTTTGTATTTCAATTTTTGTTATAATACTACTCAATTTTACACTCTCTTTTCTGGTAAAAATATGTGAATTGTTGGCTCCTGCAATACTTTTCTTGAAATATTATATAGGTCTTCACTTTTAATATTCTCCATGTTATCCATATCATCAGTAAACTGATATATATCTTCATCGTCCATAGCTTGATGTATTACATAACTTCCAAGGTCTGTTGAGTCCTCTAAGGTTGAAGCTATAGCAGTTTTCATTATTTTTTTCATCAAGGCTATCGTATTATCGTCAAAAACTATTTTTTTACTTTCAATATCTTTAATAGCAGTATCTATTACATCGATTGCTTCCTCTACATTTTCTTCTGACACCGATGTATAAATATATAATATTTTAACGTTATTTGAAGTATCTAAATGAGTGTAAACATCATATGACAATCCTCTTTCTTCTCGAAGTTCTCTAAATAATATAGAATTAGAACTTTCTCCAAATTTATAGTTTAATATTCTAAGTGCTAATTCCTCATCTTTAGATAGTCCATTAAAGGTATATAAATACAGTATAGTGCATTGCTCAATTTCTTTTTTATATGAGATTTTTTTTATAGACTTATGATGTTCAAAAGTTGTTTTTTTCTTTTCAAATTTCCTCTTTGTCCAATCACCAAAATATTTGTTAACCATGTTTATTATATCCTCATGTTCAAACGACGATACAATAGATATGAATGAATTATTAGGCAAGTAATATTTGTTATAAAAATCAACAAGTTGCTTTCTTGTAACTTTTTTTATAATATTTTCGCTACCAATAGTATCTTCTCTAAGTGGACTATATTTAAAAGCAATTTCATTAATTCTCTTAAAGCTTAAATCTTCAATGTCATCATTAATCGTTCTAATTTCAGCGAGTATTACACCCCTTTCCTTTTCAATTTCATCAATTGGAAAGGTTGAATTTAATAGCATATCTCCGAGAAGTGTTAACGAGTTCTCTAATTCTTCATTTAAAATTGTAGCAGTATATACTGTACAATTAAAATCCGTGTATGCATTATATTCCCCACCTAAATTTTCTAGATTGCTGTTTAGTTCTTCGTTAGTTCTACCCTCAGTTCCTTTAAAAAGCATGTGTTCTATAAAATGTGCTATTCCCTTTTCATTTTTTTCTTCAAAAAGAGAACCTATGTTTACTCCAACATGAACTGCTGAAATTTGACTATCCTTTTTAATAGTAATAAGTTTAATACCATTACTTAATTGTGTTTGTTTTGTATTAAAAATTTCTTTACTCATCATATTCTCCTTTAACCAAAAACTATGTTATTAAATCATCACCTGCGAAGCTGTAATACTAACTTCAAAAAACAAATTCATATATATTTTAACTATATCATACTTTTAACTATTTTAGACCATAATTTCAACGTATTTAAAACTAGAATTAATCCCCTACAACCTCAGAAAATCTGAAAGCCCTATTGACTAATTGCGAAATATGGAGTAAAATAAAGATTCGAGTCAAATACTCATAGACAGTTCGTAACCATCCTGTCTTAAAATAAAACTACGGAGGCACAAAAATGAATATTAAATTAAATGAAGGAACTATGTCTGTAAAAATAAGAAAGATCGTTTTTGCAGCAATGGTGGCTGCTATTTATGTAGCCTTAACTCTAAGCTTATCGTTTTTCAGCTTTGGAGTTATTCAATATCGTATCGCTGAAGGACTTACTATTTTACCTTATTTTGCATCCTTTTCTATTCCTGGGCTGCTAATTGGTTGTATAGTTTCTAATATTATAAGTCCACTAGGTATTATGGATATGGTTTTCGGTTCCCTTGCAACGCTTATAGCTGCGATTTCAACTTACTATATTGGTAAAAGCAAACTTAAATTCAAAAGAATACTTGCTCCATTACCGGCTGTAGTAGTTAATGCCATTATTATAGGCATACTGTTAAAGCTTTTATATGTTAATGACATGCCCCTTATAGTTTGTATGCTGCAAGTTGCATGGGGAGAATTAGTCTGCTGTTATGGAATTGGATTGCCTCTTATTTATGTTATTGAGAAGAACTCAATTTTGAGGAATTTTTTTAAATAATTATAAAAAAGCAATTTGAATTTGCTTTTTTGATTTAATATTTATTATTTTGTATATATTTTTGTAATAATAAGATGTATTTGATACTTTATGAGAAGAAAGAGGAATTTTAATGAACAAAATTGACAAACTTAAATTTGATGAACTAGGACTAAGCGAATCCGTACTCCACGCTATACAAGATCTAAAATTTGAATATCCATCTGATATTCAAGCAAAAGCTATTCCAGTTGTACTAGATGGCTTTGATATTATAGGTCAAGCTCAAACAGGAACTGGTAAAACATTAGCCTTTGGTGCACCTATTTTAAGCCTAATGGAAAGACCAAATGGAAAAGTTCAAGCAATAATAATGTCTCCAACAAGAGAACTTGCTGTCCAAGTTGCTGAAGAACTTTCACGTATTGCAAGACATGAAAGAATTAAAATATTACCAATCTATGGTGGCCAATCTATTGATAGACAAATATCCGCTTTAAAAAGAGGAGTAGATATTGTAGTTGGAACTCCAGGAAGATTATTAGATCATATTAGAAAAGGCACTTTAAAACTCGCTAATGCTAAGTTTCTTGTTTTAGATGAAGCTGACGAAATGTTAAACATGGGCTTTATTGAAGATATTGAAAGCATTATAAGTAATTTAAGTGAAGATAGACAGACTTTACTTTTCTCAGCTACTATGCCAAGAGCTATTAAAATATTGTCAAAAAAATATATGCATCCTGAAACAAAGCTTATTGCAATAGAAAAGAAATCTTTGACTGTTTCTAAGATTGAACAATATTATTATGAAGTAAACCCAAAAAATAAATTTGAATCATTATGTAGAATTCTTGACGTTGATGCTCCTAAGACTTGTATACTATTCTGTAAAACTAAGAAGGGTGTAGATGAATTAGTTGATGCATTACAACCTAGAGGTTATACAGTAGAAGGTATGCACGGAGACATGAAACAAAGTCAAAGAATGAATACTCTTAAAAAATTCAAAGATGGTAATCTGAATTTCTTAATTGCAACAGATGTAGCTGCAAGAGGAATCGACGTTGAAAATGTTACTCATGTAATAAACTATGATTTACCACAAGATAGCGAATCATATATACATAGAATTGGTAGAACAGGTAGAGCTGGTAAAGAAGGCACAGCTTATAGTCTTATTACAAGACGAGAAGCATCTGCTATAAGACAAATTGAACGTGATACTAAAAGTATCATCGCTAAAAAAACTGTACCTACTATAACAGATATATTCGCTGCAAAATCAGAAACTATTTTAGATTCTATAAAATTAGTTCTAAAAGAAAATTTATATGAAAACTTTCTTCCACTAGGACAAAATCTTATAAAAGAATTTGGTGATGAAGATGTAGCTGCTTCCCTAATCAAAATTATTTTTGATAAAGAAGTTAACTATAACTATGCAGATGATGCTACAACTACAACTACAGATAATGTTAGACTATTCTTATCTATAGGAAGAATGGATGAAGTTATGACTAAAGATATTATATCTTTCCTATGCGAGACTGCTAACATTAATAAAAATGAACTTGGCCGCATTGATATTTTAGATAAATTTTCTTTCTTAGATGTTCCTGCGAACTTAGTAGATTCTATTCTAAACAATAGTTCAGGTAAGAAATTAAATAGTAGAAAAGTAAATATTGAAGTAGCTAAATCTAGAAGATAGATTTGTTAAATCAAAAGAGCACTTATTAATAAGTGCTCTTTTTTCGCGTATATTTACTTTTAACGGCATTTCAGAAGGAAAGTCTCCCACTTCTATAAATTGGAGTATAAATCACCTTCTGAAGTCATTAATATTTCAGCTCCGCAGGCGATGATTTGATTATTTTATCGTCTCTTTTAACATACAATATAAATGGGGTGATAATAATGAATAAATTTAAAAAACTTATTTACACATTGATTTTTATCTTGTTAATTGAGATTTCGCTAATATATGTAATTTATAAATAAGTACACTTATTATTTTTCTCTTATAATATAGTTGCTTTGTATATTTCTTCAAAAGCACATAGTTTTTGCACAATCCCACTGCTCTTTATATGTCTGGGTGCTAAAATTGTATACATTGTTGTGCTGTAATCTGGATTTTCATCTTCCTCATCAATTGAAAAATCTATATTTTTAACTTTTATGCCCATACCATCAAAGTACTGTTCTAATTTTTCCACCATGTTTTTCTTGTTAACGTATTGAATTTCTATTTTAAGAATATTAATGTTTTTAAATAACTTAGCTTCAAAAGTCTTAAGAAATACTAATACTATAAAAACAAATATAGTTGATAATATACTTAAAGTATAATAACCTTGACCAACTGCAAGTCCAATACATGCCACAGTCCATAAACTTGCTGCAGTAGTAAGTCCTTTTACTGATCCCTTCTCATGTATAATAGTCCCTGCCCCTAAGAATCCTACTCCCGATATAACTTGCGCCCCAAGTCTTCCAATATCTGCTTTCATGACATTTTGGAGTTCTGGGTGCCGCAGTATCATATTAGTTGTTTCTTGAATTGAATATAATTGTATCATTGAGGTAACTGCCGCGCCTAGACATACTAATATATGAGTTCTAAAACCAGCTGGTCTATTCTTATATTCTCTCTCATATCCAATTAAGCCACCAACTAAAACTGCAAGCGCGAGCCTTATTGCTACTTCATATACTAACATATATATACCTCCAACAAATAGGTTGCTTTAATTTAAATACTTTAATTCAATACCAATTGACATTAACCATGTTCTAACAAATTCTTCTATGCATTTATCTTCATATTCATACCATCCATCTGTTGCATTTGGTTTATCCATTAGAATATGTTTAAAACTTTTTATAGGTTCTTCACTTATTAGTGCCCTTTTTAATTCTAGCTTTAAATCTGAATTACTAATTATACTATTAACATATTTTTTCATTGCACTTATATAAAAGTCTTCATCTATTAGAGGAGTGCTTAAATATCTATTAACCTCATCTTCGCTAATAAGTATAGCAGTGATGACAAATTCTTTTAACCACTTATCAAATGTATCTTCTTTTAAAGTCCCATTTTCTAATGCTACACTTACTTCTGTAGGAATATATATAACCTCACCAGTAGTTGTGTCTAGAAAGCTTTTCCCTAAATTGTCATCAACATGCGAAATTGTTTCTATAAGTGCTTCCATATTAATTTCTACTAAATTCAAAATTTCACCTCCTCCAGTTACTACAATAATTTTTAATATCTAAAAAAATTATAATATTTATAGTAAAAACCCAATAAACCTTACCGATTTATTGGGTTATTGGTCTACTATTTATTCCTCAAAAGATGAATCATATTCTTCTAAAACTCTTTCAAATTCTTCTTCATCTTCTACTGCAATATATTGCTCTTTACCATCTACCACTTCTATTTTATAGACAAAAGCATCATCTTCTTCTCCTATAGGAGCTAATAAAGCATATTTATTTTCATCTAACTCAATAATTTCGATTAATTCAAAATCAACCTTTGCTCCATCTTCATCTAACATTGTTATAATTTTATTTTCTTCCATGTCTATTCTCCTTTCAACCTTAATAACCACATTATACCGTTAATCTAGCTATACTGTCTATATAAAAATATAGATTAAATAACATTTCAAAAGGAAATTATCCCTTAAACATATGAAACATCAGTTTATTTACTATATCCGGAAATTCCTCTTATAGAAACTTCTCCTGAAACAATATATTCTACTATCCCTTTGTAATTTTCAATTACTAATTCTCCTTGATCACTTATATCTATTGCCTTAGCTGTTGTTACTTTTCCTCTATTAATCAATTGGATTTCTTTACCTATAAGCATGGAATTTTTTCTGCAAATCTGTATAGTTTCTTCTATATTTCCATTTTGAATAAAATCACTATATAGCTCCTCAAAAATGTTTAATATGTTGGCAAGCAAAAGCTTCCTCTCCATGTATTTACCACTCGCAAGCTTTATAGACGTAGCCACATCTTTTAGATCAATTGGTATATCTTCTTTTTCCACATTTACATTTATACCAATTCCCATAACTAAATAATTAATATGATCTACTTCACCACTCATTTCTGTTAATATACCACATACTTTTTTACCATCAAATACTATATCGTTAGGCCACTTAATACTAGTTTTAATTCCCATTTTCATAATAGCTTTTTGAACTGCTGCTGCCCCAAGTAGGGTTATTTGTGATATATTTTCTGTGTTAATATTTGGTCTAAGTATTATGGACATCCATATGCCCTTGTGCTTTGGAGATACCCAATTTCGTCCGAGCCTTCCACGTCCTAATGTTTGTTCTTCACTTATTATAACTGTGCCGTGATCTTGCTTTGTCTCCGCAAGCTCTTTAGCTTTAGAGTTAGTTGACCCTATAGAATCATAGTGAATAATATTTCTACCTATGTATTTTGTACTTAAAAAATTTTTAATTTCCTCAAATGTAAGTATATCCGGTGAGGAAATTATTCTATAACCCTTTCTTGAAATTGCTTCAACTTCGTAGCCATCCTCTTTAATTATATTTATATGTTTCCAAATAGCTGCACGGCTAACGCCTAAATCTTCACTAATTTTTTGACCAGACACAAAATTATTTCCACTGTCCTTAAGTAGCCTAATGATTTTTTCCTTCATAACATCCACACCCTTTTTTGTTTTACCAAATTCTGAGGAAAGTCGTTTTATAGTCTTCTGTATTCCTCTTGCCTATACCTATATTTTCCTTTCAGTACAAGGTCAATGTCTCCCACTAACTGATTTTTATCTTGTGGCAATGTTCCAGAAAGTGCCATATAATTTGAAGCATGATTGCTTCTGAAAACACAGTTAGCAACTTCTACATTTTTAAGGAACTCTCTCATCTCATACATTATTTGTTCTGGCGTTAATATATGAAAAGTCCCGTTCTGTACATCCTCATATATAGGGGTTCCCCTCTCTAACATTAAAGTTAAAAATCCTACATAATCTGGGTTTATAGCGCTTATAAGTTTAGCCGATTCTATTGCATGTTCACTTATTTTTTCTGTGCCACCTATTCCTGAAATCAAGGTAGTGGATAACTTTATCCCACTTTCTTTAACCTTGCAGCCTGCAATAATCATTTCCTCAGCAGTTACGCCCTTATTTATACTTTTTAATATTTCATTACTTCCAGATTCAACACCTAGATACACAATCCCAACGCCAAGATCCTTAAGCTGCCTAAGATCCGCTAAAGATTTTCTCAAAATATCACTAGGAGCAGCATAAATCCCTACTCTTTCACACTGAGGGAACAATTCTCTTATTTTTAATAAAATCAATTTCAATTTATTAGTTTCAATAACTAAAGCATCTCCATCTGCTAGAAATATCTTTTTAACTACCCTATATGTTGATTTAGCATGCTGTAAATCAACCATAATATCTTTTAAATCACGTATTCTAAACTTCTTATCTTTGTACATATTGCAAAAGCTGCACGCATTATGTGAACATCCGATTGTAACTTGCAGTATAAGACTGTAAGCCTCACTTGGTGGTCTGTATACTGTTCCTTCATACCTCACTGTAATCATCTCCAAACTTCGTAAATTCAATGAATTTTATTTGTTGCATACTTTATTAGTATATCATAGGTTTTTCCATAAAAATAAATCCTTTTTATACTATACTCGTTAAACTCACAAAGTAATTTAGTGCTTAATCTATGTAAATTATTTTGAGCGCGATAAATACTCTTCACAAGTGCGAATAAAAGATTTAATATTTTCTTTCTCCTCTTTAACTTTATCCTCACTGATTTCCCCTCTACCAAGTCTATCACACTGTGATAATAAGGCAATTTCTTTAAAAGATATTTCTTGCGACATGTTTTTCATATCCCCAAAAGGTAATTTTTTGTTTACAAAAAGAGTTTGCATATGCCATCTAACTAAAGCTGAAACTTGATTAATTAATTCGACCTCATCTGTAAGCGCTTCAAGAAATTTTATGCTAAGCTCTTCACCAACCTTGTCATGGTCATAAGACGTTATTTTTCCTTTCCTGATTTTTGTAGTAGGTGCTTTCCCTAAATCATGTAATAATGCCCCCCACATAAACGCTCTAGGACATTCACTTTTCTCCTTTACTTTTGCTGCATTATCCACAACTAACATTGTGTGAATCCATACATTTCCTTCTGGGTGATACTGTGGAGATTGGGGAATATCTACTAAACGACTTAACAATGTATATGGATATTCATTAAAGATGATCTTATTATTTATTATTTTATCGAAATATATAGACGGCTTATTATCTTCCATTAAATGCCTCTCAAATTCTTCAAACATTTTTATCATATATTAAGTCCTTTCTATCTATTATTGATATTTTTTTATTTACATCACATTTTGTTATTATAACAAAAAGAGCAAGCTAACCTTTATTTAAACTATATACTATCATAGCTTAGATAACAAACACCTGCTCTTTTTATTAATGTATCTTTTATTAGTTGTTTTTTTTCAGATACCTAATATCCATTTTTTTTGGTTTCAAAAACACTTTCGTTATATGCGCTTTCTTCAACGGTTTGAATAATTTGATTTTTAGAATGTCCATTTTGTGTTTTTGTATCTTTCTTAATATAATCACGTAAATTTTCCTTCTTAGCTTCTTCACGACTCTTCATATATACTCCTCCTAATTACTTATTATTACTACATACTTCTAAATATGTTGCCTCTGCCACCGCAGTATTACTGCTCGCTAAACTTCTGTAATACTTTTTTAAACTCTTGGCCCTGTCCTATGGACAAGTATTCTGTTTCTCCATTAACTACAACTGACTTGTAAGCATATGCCTCATCCGAATCTTTAGGACCAACTATCACATATTCATTTCCATCCATTTTAATAGCATCGATCAGTTCTAAGTCGACTTTCTCACCATTTTCATTTAGTACAGTAATTATTTCACTAGCTTTCAAACACTACACCTTCTCTCATGTATTATTTTGTGCCTAAGTAAATGTTTTATACCAAATTTTCATAATAACTCAAAAGGAAATCTCCTAGAATAAAAAAAATGCATCCGTATAACTTTCCCCTGTGCGACCTGAAATCATTTCCAGAGAAAGTTCATACTATTATGCATATCTATATTTGAAGGAGATACTATTCAAGAGCTTCTAACACTCTTTGAAGCAAATGGAGCATTACATTTTGATATTTCACCTATTGAAGGAACTCCTATAAAGGATTTAATACCTATGATTCTAAAAACTATGAAAAATAAGGGAAGTAAAGAACCTTTACTTGAAGAAATAGGAGAAGAGTAGTCTTCGATTTTAGTTTTTCACTTTACATATTCATCATAAATTATAGCTAAAAGTTTCTCTTTACTATTCAATTGCGGATTTTCTAATACTTTATCTAAAAGAAATCTAAGCATATCACCTATTTTTTCTCCTGGTTTAATAGAAAATTCACTCATTAAATCTCCACCGTTTATTGCAAGTTCTTTTATAGATAGTGGAACTTTAGATTCTAAGATAGCTAATGTTTTTTCTTCTACCTTATTAATTTCTTTTAATCTCACTTCTGGAAAACGTGAACCTAGTGCATCCGCTCTTTGCAAGGCGAAGAGATCACATACTAAATCTACACCCACTCTATTAATAAGACGTTTTACAGAAGCATCTGTTGGTTTTGTAAGCACATTCATATGTTCCTTTACTAAAACACTAATTTCACTTATACTTTGATTATCAAATCTAAGACGCCCTAGTATTTGCTCAGATAATATAACACCTTTTTTATCATGTCCATAAAAATGACCTATCCCATCTTTGTCAATAGTGAAACAGTAAGGTTTAGCTATGTCATGTAATAATGCTGCTATTCTCACATTAAGTGAATGTGGGCATTTTTCCACAACCGACAAAGTATGTTCAAATATATCTTTATCATGATGAGGATTTTGCTGATTAAACCCTACAGCTAATTGAATCTCTGGTAGTATGACCTCTAATAGTTTAGTCTCTTCAAGTAATCTTAAAGCTTTTGTTGTATAATTAGATACCATCATTTTGCATAATTCATCTCTAATTCTTTCATTACTTACATTTAATATAAGTAACGAATTTGCTTTTATAGCCTCTAAAGTTTTTTCTTCTATTTCAAAATCTAACCTGGCTGAAAAACGAATAGCTCTAAGCATTCTTAGCGCATCTTCTTGAAACCTTTTATTAGGCTCGCCTACAGCTCTAATTATTTTATTCTCTAAATCTTCGGTGCCACCAAAATAATCTATAAGCCCATCTTCCTCATTAAAAGCTAAAGCATTTATAGTGAAATCACGTCTTGCTAAGTCTTCTTTTAAATTTAAAACAAAAGTAACACCATCCGGTCTTCTATTGTCCAAGTATTCACCATCTATTCTGTAAGTTGTAACTTCGTATCCATCTCCATTTATCATAACAGTAACAGTTCCGTGTTCTATACCTGTAGGCACAGTTTTGTCAAAGAGTTTGATAACCTCTTGTGGTAGGGCATTGGTAGTTACATCATAGTCCTTGGGCATGGATGTCCCGATTTTGGAATCACGTATACTTCCTCCCACTATATAAGATTCATATCCATTATTTTTTAAAGTGTCTAAAATTACTTTTACATCATTTGGTATAAACATAAAGCCTACAAATATAGTATTATCTTTAATCATTCCACTCACCCTTTATTTTCACTGTAATCTTAATTCTAAATATACATTGCTATAGGTATAATTTCAATCACAGATCCGGTAATTTCTATTTGTTTTTTATCATAATCACTAATTAAACTTGTATCTTTTAGAAATCTATTTTTAAATTCTTTAAAATACTCTTCATTCAAATAATCAAAGTATGTGCCACTTAGTAAACTATAGTTATTAATTTCATTTTCCTTTGGAATTTTTACCACCTTACCAAGGACAGTGATTTTAGCACCTTCAATATAATCTAAATTGTCTGCCATATTTTTTATCTCTAAGGGCACTACAACTTTTGTATTGCTCGTCCCTATATTACTACTAATGAATTTTAAACATTTTTCTCTTTTACAATTTTCCATATCATCTTTCAAGACCTTTAAAACTTGCTTCTTAACTCTTTGCTCTTGGCTTTCAGCACCGTTTTCCACAGTTTCCGGTGAAAAAGCCAATTGCATTTCCATAACCCTAATCATATCTTCTATATATTCTATAACTGGATTTTTATACAATTCACTAGTAAACTGAACAAAATCAAATTCCTTCATATTCTTTACATCACTCTCATTATTTATAACCTTTAACAAACTTTGATCATTTAGTATATTTTTTATCCTTGACAGTATTGTTATTACAATCGAAACTCTTTCTTCAATTTTCTGCGACGAGAATTCATTAAGAAGTTGAACATTTAAATCTCCTTGCCTTATTTTACCACAAGTAAGTTCATATAATGGTGTATTGGTACTAATAGTTAACTGTTTTCTCGTACTTTCACTTTTGATTTCGGCAAATTCCTGTATTACAATTGTATATAAATTATTTATCATATTTTCATTAAGGTATAATGGTATAAGTGCTCGATTATCCATATTTACATATACCTCCGTTACATTTTCTCAAATAATACTTCTTACCTAGTCTATATCATTTTTTTATTATTTAGAACAACAGTGTATAATATATGTTTGTTCTCTTTGCGACTTAATAAACTATTTATTTTTTAGAAATACTGATTTCATAACTGAAGTTTCACCATATTTGCGTCTAATACGGTCTATAGTTTTGTCTATTGCCCTTTTCTTTTCATCAGAATCATTACCAATATCAAAAATTGATATTTGTTTGAAATTATCCTCACTTAGATTATTAAGAGAAACTCCTAGTAGTCTTATTGGATCTCCCTTCCATAATTCATCAAAAAGTTTTTTTACTGTTTTTAGTATTTCCTGCGTTGAATCTGTAGCACTTTTTAAAGTCGTGCTACGCGAATAATCAACAAATTCATGATTCCTTATAGTTATGCAAATACAGTAACAGCATTTTTTTATATTTCTTAATCTAGAAGCTGTGTGCTCTACTAATGCTAATAATATTTTATAGGCTTCATCTTTACTTTTAACATCTTCTGATAATGTAGTCGAATTGCTTATTCCTTTTAGCTCATGTTTATTTGACTTTACCTCTCTATTATCTATACCATTGGCATATTTCCACATCATAAGTCCACTACTTTTAAAGTGGTATTTCAAAAATCCAACATCATACTGAGCTAAATCTCCTATAGTAAATATGTTTAAATTATTAAGCCTAGGAACGGTTCTCTTTCCAACCATGAAAAGCTCACCAACTGGAAGATTCCACAGTTTCTTTTCTATTTCATTTTCATAAAGCGTATGCACTTTATCAGGTTTCTCAAAATCAGATGCCATCTTAGCTAGAAGCTTAACATTTGATATGCCCACATTTACTGTAAATCCAAGTTCATTTTTTATTCTGTCCTTAATATCCCAAGCTATCTTGAGTGCTGCTTCTTTTGAGGTATTATAACTTGTCATATCTAGAAAACATTCATCTATAGAAAATTTCTCCACATAAGGTGTATAGTCTCCAAAAATTTCTCTCATACTTCTACTACATCTTTCATATAACCTAAAGTCAGGTGATATAACTATCATGTTTTTACACTTCTTTCTTGCAGTAAATAAACTCTCTCCTGTTATTATTCCACTTTTTTTAGCTATCATAGATTTTGCGAGTACTACTCCTCTTCTAGACTCCGCGTCCCCGCCTATTACCGAGGCTATATCTCTTAAATCAATATCCGAGCCTTTTCTAAGTTTATCCGTAGCACTCCAAGAAAGAAACGCTGAATTAACATCTATATGAAATATAAGTTTCTCTTTTAATTTAATCATCTAATCTCATCCTTTACATAATGGACATTTATGAAGGCATCCTTAAAATATTTTTCACATAAATATATTATATAGAACTTTAGTGCAAAAAAGCAACCTATCCTTTATTAAGAATAGATTGCTTTAGTGAAACGATTGATTTTATTACTTATACGTTAGTATAAGCCTTATTTACTAATATAGGCCTTATGCCTTAATATTAGCTTTTATATATTCCTTTATTTCATCTGAATCTCCAAATGATAATACTGGTTCTGATAGCTTTATGCATTCTTCATAGCTAGAATTTGTAACAGTTTTACGTGCTCTTAATATTGAAGAGGCACTCATACTGAATTCATCTAATCCAAATCCAAGTAGTACAGGAATAAGATTTGTATCCCCTGCCATTTCACCACACATGTTTACCTTTATTCCTGCCTTGTGACCATTATCTATTACGATTTTAATAAGTCTTAAAACAGCTGGATGATAAAAATCATATAAATATGATATTTTCTCATTCATTCTATCAACTGCCAATGTATATTGAATTAAATCATTAGTACCTATACTAAAGAAGTCTACTTCTTTAGCTAATACATCTGACATTATTGCAGCTGATGGTATTTCTATCATAATACCCACTTCAATATTCTCATCAAATACTACGCCCTCTGACTTAAGTTCATTTTTACACTGCGCGAGTATTTTTTTAGCCATTCTAAGTTCTTGAAGATTGCATATCATAGGAAACATGATTTTAAGCTTGCCATATGCAGATGCCCTTACTAAAGCTCTTAATTGAGTTGTAAATACGTCTGTTCTATCAAGGCAAAGTCTTATAGCTCTATATCCTAAAAATGGATTCATTTCCTCGTCCATAGGTAAGTAATTCAATTTCTTGTCTCCACCAATATCTAAGGTTCTTATAATAACAGGTTTTCCATCCATTTTTTCAATAACTGACTTGTATTCCTTAAATTGTTCTTCCTCAGTTGGAAGTGCATCTTTTGACATATATAAAAACTCTGTTCTAAATAATCCTATAGCTTCTGCACCATTTTTCAAAACAGATTCTAAATCTTCCGATGATCCTATATTTGCAGCTAATTCAACTGTTTTGCCATCTATTGTAGTAGATTTCATAGTGGCATATTTAAGTAGCTGATGTTTAGATTCAATGAATTCTTTTCGGCGTTCTTTATAATCGTTTAAAGTCGCTTCATCAGGATTAATTATAACTATACCTTCTTCTCCATCTACAATAATTAAATCGCCATCTTTAATTTCACTTATGCCATTACCTGCACCTACGACTGCTGGTAACTCTAAAGAACGTGCAATAATTGAGGTATGTGCAGTTTTCCCACCTATTTCAGTTACAAATGCCAAAACTTTAGCTTTATCAATTTGTGCTGTATCTGACGGAGTAAGATCCTTTGCTATTATTATACACTCTTCTTTAATTTCTGAAATAGAAGCTACTTTTATACCCATTAGCACATTTAACACTCTTTTGCTTACATCTCTAATGTCTGCTGCTCTCTCAGTCATATATTCATTATCCATATTTTCAAAAATAGCTGCTGTTTGTGCTGCTACAGTTTGTAGTGAGTATTCAGCATTGAATTTATCGCTTGCTATTTTCTTTTGAATAGCTCCTATGAATTCTGGATCCTCAAGCATACATAAATGTGCTTCGAATATTTCTGACTTCTCACTGCCTAGCTTTTCTTTTACATTTTTAACTATTTTTTCAAGTTCAGTAATTGCTTCTTGCAAGGCATCATTAAACCTAGCTAGCTCAACCTCTGAATCTATTACCTTGCTTTCCTTTATCTCTAAGACTTCTTCTCTAATAACTAATGCTTTGCCTATAGCTATTCCAAGAGATGCACCTATTGCCTTTAACATAGCTTATTCCCCCTATTTCCCAAGTCCTTCTTCTATAAGTTTTACCATAGCTACCGCAGCGGCTTCTTCATCATCACCAGTAGTTTTTATTGTTATTTCATCATCTTTAACAGCTGCCATACACATTATAGCTACTATACTTTTTGCATTATACTCATTGCCCTCTTTTACTATAAGAACTTCTGATTTAAACTTAGAAGCCTCTTTAACTACTGATAATGCCGGCCTTGCATGTATTCCACTTTCACTTTTAACTATTGCTTTTTTTTCCATCATGATATACGCTCCCTATTTTTTTATTTTTATTGTTATAACTTCATCATTTTTATCTACAGTCCCTAACTTAAATTCTACAGATTCCATTATTTCATTATCTGTAAGAACTAGAACACTTAAATTAGTTTTAGCTTTAGCTTTTATTAATTCATTATTAAAAGTTAATAATTTATCTCCAGCCTTAACTTGTTGTCCCTTTTGCGCAAAAGCTTCGAAGCCCTCACCCTTCATCTCTACAGTATCAATACCTATGTGAAGTAGTATCTCTATACCTTCTTTGCTCTTTAAAATTAAGGCATGTTTTGTAGGGAATACTTGAAGAATTTCACCATCAACTGGTGAATATAATACTCCTTCTGTAGATTCAAATCCTATCCCATTACCTAACATTTTAGATGAAAAAACTTCATCAGGTATTTCTGATATGTCAAAACATCTTCCCACAACTGGAGATTTTAAAATCATACTCTTTCCTTCTTTGCTCTTTTTTAAAAAACTAAACATTTTTATCATCCTCGCCTTTCTCTAAGGTAGATTCAATTATTAATTATTATCCACCTAAAATTTCTTTATTATGAGATTTCACTTTAAATCTTAAATAATTATATAAACATTAGTTTATGCAATCTTTCGAATTTCAAATACATTTTAAAATCCACTAAAGTAGCTTTATCTACTTTAGTATCTTTATACATTCTTTTTAAAACGTTCTAAAAAAAGACATAAACTAATAAGATGCTCATTAGCATTTTATATGGCTCATGCCTGATCTAATCAGTAACACACCTAACATTATAAACTTTGTTTTTTAATTTGATTGCTTTAATCTATGTACATGCATACAAATATATGAAGCTTCATCTTCACAAACTTCTTTTGAAAGTTTTTCTGATATAAATTCACATACTTTCTTAGAAATTTCAAAGTCTTCGCTCATCTGAGCTTTAACAGATCCCAGCATTACATTTTTTAGAACCTTATCATTATCTATTCTATCTAAAGCATACCTTAAATGAGAAACTAATCTCCCATATTCCATTGATTTTTCACTAGTTTTTATTCCAAGTAACTCTTGGATATATTCCATTACTTCTTTAACGATTCTAGTATACTTAAGGCTTTGAGACACTTCCTCGTTAACTCTTGCAGAATATATATGAAGAGTAATAAAACCGATTTCACTTTCTGGCAAAGCCACATTTAATTTTTCTTTGATAAATTTTGTTCCTTTTTCTGCTATGCTATATTCATTAGGGTATAATGTTTGTATTTCATTTAGAAATGGATTAACTATATTAATTCCAAGTTCCATTCTTTTAATTGCAAAACTAATATGGTCGCTTAGACCAACATGTATATGTGAATTTAATTTTTCTTGTAACCTATCTTCCGCAAAAGAAATTATTTCTTCTGCTACTGCCAATATTTTACCTTCTACATTTTGAATGATTTCCACATAGTTAGCTTTTTCACTATCATCTATTTTAATAAATTTCTGGTCTATGGCACTCCCTTTAGCTATAAGTTCACCAGGTTTTTTACCAAATCCTATTCCTTTACCAAAAAGAACATAGACATTATCGTCTTTCTCTGAAACAACAACATTACTACTAAGAGATTTTAATACCTTATAATCAATATTCATGTTAAAATTACCTCTTCTATAGTTTAAAATACATTTTGGAATTATTCAAGGGTTTTTTAAAATATATTCTCGAGAATTTAAATATAGCCACTTAAATTGTCGGATTTCACTTAATTTAAAGATTAATCATTATTATTTTGCTTTTAACTATTAAATTAATGTAAACTTATTATGCAATGTAATTAAATCATCTCCTGGGTCGCTGCACATATACTCCCACTTATAGAAATTGGAGACTTTCCTTCTGAAATGTCATTAAATAAGTACAAGCACCCTTTTTAGGATGCTTGTTCAACTTCTTAAGCCATAAACATTTTTATATCTTCTTCTACGCTAGAAATTCCAGCTATTCCAAAGTTCTCTACTAATACATTGACAACATTTGGGGATAAAAATGCTGGTAATGTTGGTCCTAAGTGAATATTTTTAACGCCTAGGTGAAGTAATGCTAATAACACTATTACAGCTTTTTGCTCATACCATGCAATATTATATGTTATTGGTAATTCATTGATATCATCGAGTCCAAATACTTCTTGTAGCTTCATTGCAATAACAACTAATGAATATGAATCATTACATTGTCCTGCATCTAGGACTCTAGGAATTCCACCAATATCTCCAAGTTCTAATTTATTGTATCTGTATTTTGCACAACCCGCGGTTAAAATAACTGTATCTGTTGGTAATTCTTTTGCAAAATCAGTATAGTATTCGCGGCCTTTCATTCTTCCATCACAACCAGCCATTACAAAGAATCTTTTAATTGCTCCTGTTTTAACAGCTTCTACAACTTTATCAGCTAATGCTATTACTTGATTGTGAGCAAATCCTCCAACTATTTCTCCTTTTTCAATTTCAATTGGTGCACTACATTTTTTTGCATGCTCAATTATAGCTGAAAAATCTTTTGCAGTTCCATCTTTCCTATCAGCTATGTGGTTCATGGAAGCAAATCCAGATGCTCCAGTAGTATAAACTCGCTCTTTATAAGAATCCTTTGGAGGAGTAATACAGTTTGTTGTCATTAGTATTGGTCCATTAAAGCTTTCAAACTCTGAATTTTGTTTCCACCACGCATTTCCGTAGTTACCTACAAGTTGATCATATTTTTTAAAAGCTGGATAGTAGTTTGCTGGTAACATTTCACTATGAGTATATACATCTACTCCTGTACCTTCTGTTTGTTTTAACAATTCTTCCATATCCTTTAAATCATGTCCACTAATTAATATTCCTGGGTTATTACGGGTTCCTATATTAACCTTTGTAATTTCTGGATTTCCGTAGGTAGTTGTATTAGCTCCATCAAGTAGTGCCATAGCATCTACTCCATATTTACCACACTCAAGTACCAATGCAACTAATTCATCAACAGATAAGTTATCATTAGTAGTTTGTGCAAGTCCTTTTTGCATAAATGCATGCAGGTCATTGTTTTCATACCCTAAGTTATATGCATGATCAGCATAAGCTGCCATTCCTTTGATACCATAAGTTACAAGTTCTCTTAAAGATCTTACATCTTCATTTTCTGTTTTAAGAACTCCTACATTCATAGATTTGCTCTCAAATTCTTCAGAAGTACCTATCCATATTGCACATTCAGGTATTTTACCATCTATTACTCCACCGGCATTTACGAGTTCTGCCTTAATTACTTCACGTAATTCTAATGCTTTTGTTATTGTTTCTATAAATCTAACTTTATCAAAATTTGCATTTGTTATAGTCATGAATAATCCATTTACTACAAATTTATTTACTTCCTGATTTTCTACGCCTAGTTCCCTTGCTCTTGTGCTATAAATTGATATTCCTTTTAAAACATATATTAATAAATCCTGCATATTAGCTAAATCCTCTGTTTTACCACAAACACCTCGTGATGTGCATCCTGTGCCCTTTGAAGTTTCTTGACATTGATAACAAAACATACTCATTGTAAATTCCTCCTGTTTTTTGGATAGATAATAATTTTATAATGCCGCTTTCAAATAAATAGCCACATATTAACTTGGTATTTATTTGAATGCACTAATTATCTTCCATATAAAAATTTAGTATTTTGAATAATTAACATCAACATAAGTAATCTGTCCTTTATTGTTGAACTACCTTTATTATAGTTGCGCACAGATTGAAAGTCGGTAACAAATGTTACAGCATTAATATTTTCTCACTGTTCTTTGTTATTATTTACCAAATATGATATTCTCCACTGCTTCTATTAGTATGCACTTATTGCTGATACCATATAATATCAGCATTTGTCTATTATTATGGTATAATTAGTATTTAAAAAACTATTTAGGAGTGATTAAAATGAAAAATAGAAATGTTACTAACCTGGTAAAAGCAAGTCTTTTTCTTGCTCTAGCTATAGTTTTTCAAGTAGTAGGAAAGACTTTACCTGGAATAAGCCAATTTTTTGTTGGACCAGCTGTTAATGCTATCCTTATACTTACAGCTGCAATTTGTGGAGGTGGTTACGGAGTATTAGTAGCTTCTTTAACTCCGCTACTCGCCTGGTTAACTGGACAACTTGCCAGCGTTTTAGGACCCTTCCTCCCCTTTATAATCATTGGTAACATAATATTTGTTCTTAGTTTTGTAATTTTAAATAAACGTGGAAAATATGGTGAACATTTAGGAGTTATAACTGGGGCTTTTATAAAATACATATTTCTATCAATTTCCGCATCAAAACTTATTCCCTTATTCAATCTAAATATGCCTCCAAAAATAGTTAATAAACTAGTTATTACTATGGGGTCACCTCAGCTTATAACTGCGCTCATTGGAGGAGCTTTTGCATTAATACTAATTGAAATTTTAACAAAAAGAAGAATCTTATAGACCTTTCTTTAATATTTCGCAATATTTGTTGAAATAATGTACATTTTTTTTTAAAAATTAACATAAATTATCGAAACTTAACACTAACTTAACATTGTTGTGATAAAATTTCATCGGAATATTCTATTTAGAGGAGTGTTATTAAAATATGGATTATAAAATGATTTTTCAACTTTTAGGTGGTTTAGGACTATTTGTATACGGAATGAAGCTAATGGGCGATGGTCTCCAGAAGGCTGCTGGCGAAAAGCTAAAAAAAATGCTAGAGGTTCTAACTAGCAATAGGTTTTTCGCTGTACTCGTTGGTGCAGGTGTCACTGCAATTATTCAAAGCAGTAGTGCTACTACAGTAATGACTATAGGTTTTGTAAATGCAGGGCTTATGAATTTATTCCAAGCTGCTGGGGTTATTATGGGAGCAAATGTTGGTACTACAATGACTGCTCAACTTATAGCCTTTAAACTTACAGATGTCGCACCCTTTGTTCTTGCAATAGGTGCTGCTTTAGTTTTATTTTGCAAGAATAAGAAAACTAAAGACATTGGCGAGATTGTTTTGGGTTTCGGTATATTATTTGTTGGTATGTCAATGATGGAAACTGCTATGAGTCCTTTAAGTGAACTAGATAGCTTCAAGAATCTTATTTTAGTTTTAGGAAAGCACCCGTTCATGGGAGTTATTGTTGGTCTTTGTATGACAGCAACAATTCAAAGTAGTAGTGCTACTATTGGAATATTAATGGCACTTGCTTCAAATAGTAGTATAACGCTTGCTGTTGCACTTCCGATACTTTTCGGGGATAATATTGGAACCTGTGCTACTGCACTACTTGCAAGTATAGGCACAACTAAAAATGCTAAAAGAGCTGCACTGTTACATTTGATTTTTAACTTTACAGGCACATTAATATTTATGGTAGCTTTCAAGTTAGTATTAAAAATTGTTCCGATGTTTGGTGGAGATGTTCAAAGACAAATTGCAAATGCTCACACATTATTTAATGTATCAAATGTGTTTATACAAGTTTGGTTTATAAATGCTTTAGTTAAAATTGTTAATAAATTAGTACCTGGTGAGGATGAAAAATCATCTGCTCTAGTACTCGAATACTTAGATCGAAGACTACTGGAAACTCCTTCTATCGCAGTTGGACAACTTATTAAGGAAGTTACTAGAATGGGTCAATTAGCCTCGATAAATCTTTCTAATGCGATGCAATCTTTCCTTAATTGTGATGAAAAAATGATGAACTCAGTTATTGATCATGAGGTTACAATTAACTATCTTGAGAGAGAAATAACTAGTTATATGGTGTCGCTTTCAAACACATCTCTATCCGAACATCAATCTGAAATTATTACTTCTCTTTACAATGTTGTAAATGATATAGAGAGAATTGGAGATCATGCTGACAACTTAGGTGAGCTTGCTAAAAGCAGAATGGTTAATAAACTCATTTTTTCAGAAAAATCACTATCTGATGTTACATATATGTTTGAAACTGTAAAATACTGTGTTGATAACGCAATAGCCGCTTTAGAAAATTCCGACTTAGAATCTGCTCGCAAAGCAATGAACGTAGAAAAAAAGATAGATACCATGGAAAGACAGCTTAAAAAGGAGCATATATCTAGGTTAAGTCGCCTTGAATGCACTCCTGCTGGTAGCTCTGTGTATCTAGAACTATTAACCAATCTTGAAAGAGTTGGAGACCATTCAAATAATATTGCACAAATGGTTGTAAGCTCTAATTAATCATATGAAAACAAAAAAGATTAGGACCTAGTGTAAAACTAAGTCCTAATCTTTTTGTTTTAATTTGTACTTGTCAGTATATTTTTTTACATTTCCTATATGTATTGACAAAAGTCTACATATTGTATAATATACAACCATATAATGTTTTTATATTTAGAGGGGGAAACATTTATGATATTTTCAAATTGGTATAAAAAACAAAAAAAAGAAAAAGAAAGAAAATTAAGAATTAAAGCTGCAAAAAAAATACTTATTGGTACCGCAGCTGGAAGTCTTAGTGGTTTATTAGGTGGTTTACTTTTTTCGCCAAAATCCGGAAAAGAAACTAGAGAAGATATTGCTCGTTCATCAAAAGAGCTTACGAGAACTATTAATAATAAAGTCTCTGATGCTAAAGATAGTGTAACAGATGCTAAAATTAAAATTAAACAAAAAAGTGCTGACCTTAAAGAATCTCTTAACAGTAAAGTCTCAGATGCCAAAGATAGTGTAACAGATGCTAAATTTAAAGTTTCTCAATATTTAAATGAAAAAAAGACTTCAAAAGTAATTTCTGAAACAAAAGATGATATGACTATAACTGACAATGAAGATTTAGATACCGTTGTAGGACAACCTGTTATAGTTGAAAATGAAACTAAAAAATAATCAAAATTTTATAGAATAGTGGTGTTATTAATGTATATAAACTTTTTTAAATTAGGACAAGGCTTATTGCTTTTTCTTGGTGTAGTCATTTTAATTATACTTATAATAGGGTTATTAAAACTTATTAAAACTATATCAAGTGTAAACTCAATTATCGAAAAAAATGAAGATAATATAGATGAAATATTGTCTGTTTTACCAAAAACATTTAAAAACTTATATGAGGTAACAGACAACATAAAAGATGTTACTGAAGTAGTAGTTAAAACAACTGCCTCTGCCATTGGTACAACAGAATATTTTGAAAAATATTTAGTATATATAGTAGATATTTTAACTATTATAAAAAAAATATTTTCAAATAAAAAATAAACAAGTATATATTACTATTAATGCGTTCACTTCGCTAAGAACTACTAATTTTATTTTTAGTTAATCTGCTTAAAAACATAAACTCGCTGTCGCTCAAACATATGTTTTTCTTAACGCATCTTAATTAAAAATAAAACAAGAAGTTCTAAAGCTCGCTTAAATGCATTATACGTAATATATACTTTTTTTTGCGCATTCAAACAAATGAGGCAGATAACATAAACCTAAGTTTATGTTATCTGCTTCATTTGTTTGAATGTGACTTAAGGCGTTCTTTAATTTTTTTCTCATATCCATTGTCAAGGGCTTCATAATATACTTTGCCAATTAGCTCATCAGGCAAATATTGCTGCGCTACATAATTCCCCTCATAATCATGCGGGTACAAATATCCTACTCCATGTCCTAGTTTCTTTGCACCACTATAACTTTGATCCCTTAGATGTACAGGTATTTCCCCTATATTTTTTTCTTCTACATCTTTAATTGCATTATTTATAGCCATATAAGATGCATTACTTTTGGGAGCTGAAGCTATATAAATTGCAGCCTGTGCTAAAATAATTCTTGCTTCTGGCATGCCTATAAACTGAACCGCTTGTGCTGCATTATTTGCTACGAGTAGCGCAATAGGATCAGCATTTCCCACATCCTCGGATGCAGCTATTACAATTCTCCTGGCAATAAACTTTGGATCCTCCCCAGCGTATATCATTCTAGCAAGGTAATGTACTGTAGCATCAGGGTCCGATCCTCGCATACTTTTAATAAACGCAGAAATTACATCATAATGCTCGTCTCTATTCTTATCATATTTTATATGCTTTTTTTGGAGACATTCCTGAACAACTGCAAGGGTTATTTTTATTTTACCATCTTCATCTCTATCCGTAGTGAGTACTGATAATTCCAAAGCATTAAGTGCACGTCTTGCATCGCCATTTGCCATATCTGCAAGATAACTTATAGCTTCACTCTCCATACAAATATCGGTGTTCCCAAATCCTACTTCTTTATCAACAAGCGCACGTGCAATAATCTTTTCAATATGTTTTTTCCTTAATGGTTCTAATTTAAATAGCATAGATCTAGATATTAATGCATTATTGACTTCAAAATACGGATTTTCCGTAGTTGCTCCAATTAAAACTATTGTGCCTTTTTCTACAAAAGGTAACAATGCATCCTGTTGAGCTTTATTAAATCTATGAATTTCATCTATAAATAATATGGTTTTAGTATTGTACATGCCTAAATTATTCTTAGCGTCAGCTACCACTTCTCTTAATTCTTTTAGCCCATCTGTTACAGCATTAAGTCTAACAAAATTAGATTTCGTTGTATTTGCAATAACTTTAGCCAAGCTAGTTTTACCTGTACCTGACGGACCATAAAGTAGTAACGAAGTTATCTTATCCGCTTTTATAGCTCGGTGTAAAAGCTTTCCCTTGCTTAAAATATGCTCTTGCCCTACATAGTCTTCTAATTTTTCAGGTTTTAATCTCTCAGCGAGCGGTGCTTCTTTTTGTAAGTTCTTTTGTGCTTGTAATTCAAACAGATCCATATAATCACCTTTAAATCTTTCGTTTAGTTTAAAACGCTCTATTATAATTAATTAGCTTAAAGATTTTTGTTTTAGTTTTTCTGTCATATCATGTAATTTAACTATTCCGGCTTCTCTTAATTTTTTATTCTCATCTTCAATGTTCTTTGTTTCCTCTATCCCTTGCATAATAGTATTCCAAGTTTTCTCTAGCGTTTCTATTTTTACACTTGTTCCTCCAGCGAGTTTCGCTATGTCAACACTTTGACTTCTTATATTTTCGGCATTTTTCATTAATAATTCATTAGTAGTTCTGTCAAGCTCTGCTAAAGAATCCGATACTAGCTTTTGCTTTTTTAAAGCAATAGCTTGAATTATTCCATTTTTGAATACAGGTATAGTTATTATAAAAGCAGAATGAACTTTAGATATCAACTTATAATTTCCTCTTTGAATCATTTTAATTTGAGGGGCAGTTTGTAATGATACCATCTTAGCCATTTCCAAATCATAAATTCTCTGTTTTAACATTTCAACAGTGGCTTTAGCATTCTCGTAATTTATCATATTTATTTGTTCACCACTCGCTGCTAACGCCTCAAGTCTAGGAATATCTCCATTTTCATTTTTTTCAACAACCATATTTCCTGCTGCAATGTATTTTTCTAATTCTCCATAATACTCAAAATTCTGATTATATAAGTTCTCAAGTGATAAGTTAGAACTATTTATTTCCGCCTTATAACCACTAAGCGCCGTGTAAATTTTGTCTATTTCTCCTCCGATGGTTTTATACTTACCCATCATTTTGTCAATTGCCTTACCTGGTTTACTAAATAGCTTTGCAAGGAAACCCGTTTTGTTTTCCTCAAAATCTTGCTTATCAAATTTCTTCATTATACTTGTAAGTTCTTTTATCATAACACCTGAGTCTTCAACACTACTGCTTTTAATAGAATTTAATATTTGATCCGCAAATTTTGATATTTGCTGAGCCGGTTCATTTCCAAATTCTAATATTGCATTTGCATCTTTAATATTTATATTGGCTGCAATTTGCATCACTTGTGGTGAGACTTTAAGCTGCCGACTTATGCTTATTGCTTTTTGCTCTATAGCCTTATCTTCAATGTTTTCATCCTCGATTTTAAGTATTTGATTATTTTTTTCCATGTTTTTCTCCCCCTAATATCTCGTGCGCCTATGTTTTTCTAACTTATTTTTAAGATTTTTGTGCTATAGCATAAAAATCAGCTTTCACTTTTCAACTATCAAAATATTAACTACGGAACAAATTTTCAAAAAAACCTTTCTTCTTCTCAACATGTTTTTTAAAATGCAACTTAAAACTTACATTTTCTAATCTATGAATGTCATATTTCTCAGGAAATATAAAATTTTCTATGTCGTTATACCCTGAAGGGTTATATATAATTATATCTATTCCCATAGAATTCATAAAGGCAAGCATTATACAATCTTCGAAAGATAAGTTCCCATTTTCTTCATTATTATAAACTACAATTTTAGGAACTTCTTCTGGGTAATCATATGCTTGCAGTAATTCAAGTAATGTTGTATCTAAATTTATTAACACTGAGAAAATATCCACTTGCAAATCCCTTAAATCTTCCTGTTCAACGTTTATTATTACAGGATTAAGGCATAAGTCTTTAATTTTCTCTGCCATAGTTTTTTGAAGTCCAGACCTGAGCTCCTTGTATTTCCACCAAGATGAATTAAGCATTTCCGAAACATTGAACCCTGAAAAAATATTACTCGGGTATATTTTATTAAATTTTCCATATTCCAAATGTACTACATCCATTATAGGTAGTTCATTATAAAACTTAGTAAATTTCCCAGTTGATACCTCGTTAATTTCCTTCCAGTAAATATCAATATTTTCATGAGTGCCACAAATTTTTGAGAACATGTTGGGCACGACTACAGTTGAGTCTTTAACCTTAAACCCTTCCCTTATGTATGCCTTTTCCTTAATCCAAATATATATTTCCTCATATGTAGTATTAAGGGTTACTGCCTCTACATTATAATCTGAAAGCTGCCACGGTCTATAAAACCCAGAATCATCCGTATACAATGTCTTATTAAGCTCTTCTTTAGCATTGTATGCAGTGGTCTTAATTCTATCCTCAATATTAGAAGGGAACGGTTTTATTTCATAGTTACAATTATAAACAATTTCATTTGAAAAAGCATTATATTTATCAATTTCATGAAAAGCTCCAGCGTTTTTCGGATTAAAGTATAAAATATCGCAACCCAAGGTTGATAATAATATTAAATAAAAAACTTCTTCTCTTGAAATTTCTCCATAAAAGACTACCTTAGGATTAATTTTCATATAATCAAACTCTTCGAATAACTCTTTAGAATAAATATTTATCCAATGAATCACATAATTGATAATAACTTTAATTTTATGATTATCAATTATTTCATTGCTCTTAATATAATACTCTATTAGTCCCTTTAAATTATTTTTAATTTGTCTGAGCAAAACTTTATTAGATAAATTCGGAAAAAGTCCATTATCACTTATTAAATTTATAATTAAGGATACATCTAGAACTTCTCTTTTGAATACTTTTATCCAAATGTCATTTAATACATTTTGAAGTCTTATGCTAATGTCTTTATCTAATCCCTCACCAAACCGTATGTAACATGACCCTATTTTCTTTAATTCACAGTCTAAACTATGTAAATTTTCATAGTAATCTTTCTCATTATTTTTTATACCTATAAACCTATAAAAATAATTGGGAATAGTAACAACATTAGAATTATATTCAAATTTGCTTCTTTTATAAATCTCTGTTTTTAAACTATTTATGATATCCTCATTAATGTCTAAATTCACACTTTGGATCTCCAAATTATTCAAACTATTATTCTCCATATTCACCTTACCTTTTCAATTATATTTTCTCGTAAATATAGTTTATTATCCATATTAAGTATACCATATTAATCTTATATTTTTCATTGTAATATTCCTTAAGAACACATTTTATACCAGTGGAGTTATTGGAATAATCTCACTTTTTCATAAAAGTTTTTTTTCATAAAAGGTATTCTTTTATACATACAAAAGGTATAATATATATGGTATAGTGGATTTTAGTTGTAACTGCATTAAGCTTTTACACTTTTTTATTTTTTACAATCTTAGCTATAATTTTATAGTAGTATAACAGTTAATTATTGTTATACTACTATAAACCACTAAAGAGGGTAACAATTGATAATTGTTATGCCTCTCAGAGAACTACAAGGAGGTTTATTATGGGACTTTTGACTTTTAAAAAAGGTATTCACCCGAGTGGTAGTAAAGACTTAAGTATGCACAAAGCAATTCAAGATTTGCTTCCAAAGGGCAACTTAGTATTTCCTATGCAACAACATATAGGTGCACCTTGCGAACCTTTAGTAAAAAAAGGTGATAAAGTATTGGTGGGACAAAAAATAGGTGAATCCAAAGCTTTTGTATCTGCGCCAATATATTCAAGCGTATCTGGAACTGTAAAAGACGTAGCGCCGTGGCTACATAGTAATGGAACAATGGTATTGTCTGCCATTATCGAAAACGATAACACTTATGAAGAAGTGCTAACTATGACACCTCACAATGATTATGAAAAGCTATCAAAAAATGAAATCGTAACTATCATTAAAGAAGCTGGTATAGTAGGTATGGGTGGGGCATGTTTTCCTACACATATTAAGCTTACTCCTCCAGAGGGAAAAATTATCGACAGCATTATAATAAATGCTGCAGAGTGTGAACCATATTTAACTTGCGATTACAGAATGATGATGGAAAAATCCACTGAAATAGCTCTCGGCTTAAAAATTATTCTTCAAATGTTCCCTGGTGTAAAGGGATATGTTGGAATAGAAGATAATAAGCCTGATGCAATTGAAGCTATGAAAAAAGCTTGCAAAAGCATGGATAATGTACAAGTTACTCCACTTATTACAAAATATCCTCAAGGTGCAGAAAAACAATTAATTTATGCAATTACTGGTAGAGAATTACCTTCTGGTAAGCTCCCTGCAGACGTTGGATGCATAGTTCAAAATGTTGATTCTGTGTTTGAGATATATAACGCTGTAGTAAACGGTAGACCACTTATGGAGCGAGTACTAACCGTAACCGGAGAAGCAGTTAAAGAACCACTTAATTTAAGAGTAAAATTTGGAACTTCTATAGAAGAAGTTATCGAGGCTGCTGGTGGATTTAAAGAAGACCCCGTTAAAGTAATATCCGGTGGACCTATGATGGGAATGGCTTTAAGTTCATTAAAAACTCCCGTTATTAAAGGAACCTCGGGGATACTTTGTTTAACAAAACAGCAAGCTAAATTAGAACAAGAATCTAGCTGCATAAGATGTGGAAAATGCATGAACGCTTGTCCTATGTTTTTAAACCCTACAAAACTTAACTCTTTAGTTTTAAGAGGTAAGTACGATGAATTTGAAGAATACCATGGTATGGATTGCATTGAGTGTGCTTGTTGCTCTTATGTATGCCCAGCAAAACGTCATTTAACTCAAACTTGCCGTGAAGGTAAACAAACAGTAAATATCAATAGACGAAAAAAATAGATAGAGGTGACTTATATGTATACAGTATCTTCATCCCCACACATAAAATCAAATGATTCTGTGCAGGGCATAATGAGAGACGTAATAATAGCATTACTACCTGCTACCTTTGCCGGCATATATTTTTTTGGAATGCAAGCATTTTTAGTTACATTGGTATCTGTGCTATCATGTATTGCGGCAGAGGCTTTATGGCAGAAACTAACTCATAGAAAAATTACAATAGGAGATCTTAGTGCTGTGGTAACTGGTTTATTACTTGCATTTAATTTGCCCGCTGCTGTTCCGCTTTGGCTTCCTGCAATTGGAGGATTTTTCGCAATAATTATTGTAAAACAATTTTTTGGTGGAATTGGACAAAATGTAATGAACCCCGCTTTAGCCGCTAGAGCATTTTTACTTGCTTCTTGGCCAGTTCACATGACTAATTTTACCGTTGATGGTACTTCCGCTGCTACGGCACTTGGAATACTTAAAACTGGTGGTGACAATTTACCTAGTCTAATGAACGTTTTTATTGGTAATGTCGGTGGTTGCATTGGTGAAACTTCTGTACTTGCATTACTAATCGGTGGAGCCTATCTACTATATAGGAAAATAATAAGCTGGCATACTCCAGTAGTATTTATTGGTACTGTATTTGTTTTAACTGCTATATTAGGTAGAGATGGTTTAATGACTGGAAATGCATTATATGAAATTTGTGCTGGAGGCTTAATGATTGGTGCTTTCTTTATGGCAACTGATTATTCAACTTCGCCAATGACTAAAAAAGGACAACTTATCTTTGGACTTGGATGTGGAGTTTTAACCACAATTATACGTTTATATGGTGGTTATGCTGAAGGAGTATCCTACTCTATATTAATAATGAGCTTATTTGTTCCATTTATTGATAAGTTTACTGCTCCACGTATTTTTGGGGAGGTGAAATAATTGAAAGAAAATATTAAATTAGGTTTGATTTTACTTTTAATTACTGGAGTTGCGGGCTTCTTACTAGGCGGTGCCTATGAAATAACAAAAGCACCTATTGCTAATTCGATTGCTGCTGATAAGCAAGCTGCTATGAAAGCAATATTACCCACAGCTGATAAATTTGAAAAGACAGACGTGAAAATCAATGAAAAGATTTCTGAGGTTAACTCTGGCCTAAAGGGTAATGAAATAGCTGGTTATGCTATAAAAGTTGCTCCAAAAGGATACGCTGGCCCAGTAGAAATCATGGTTGGAATATCAAACGAGGGAAAAGTTACTGGGATTAAAATTTTAGCCCACACTGAAACTCCTGGTCTTGGTGCTAATGCTCCAGAACCTAAGTTTTCAGATCAATTTAAGAATAAACCTATAAACGAAAAATTAGAAGTTGTAAAAGTAGCTCCTTCAAAGGACAACCAAATACAAGCTATTACAGGTGCAACTATTACATCAAAAGCTGTAACTCTTGGTGTTAGCGATGCTATTGATTTTTACAACTCTTCATTGAAAGGAGCTGAAAAATAATGAGCGTATTTTCTGAAAGATTAAAAAATGGTATTGTAACCGAAAATCCAATATTTGTGCAAGTTCTCGCTATGTGCCCTACCCTAGCTGTTACCACAAGTGTAAAAAACGGCATAGGTATGGGACTAGCATCTACAGCAGTGTTGATTTTTTCTAATCTTTTTATATCATTATTAAGAAATGCAATACCTGATAAGGTTCGTATACCAGCTTACATTACAATAATAGCTGCTTTTGTAACATTAATTCAGTTTTTATTGCAAGGTTTTGTTCCATCGCTATATAAGTCACTCGGAATTTTTATTCCACTTATAGTTGTTAACTGTGTAATTCTTGGAAGAGCTGAATCATATGCTTCAAAACACAAAGCACTTCCTTCAATTTTTGATGCTATCGGAATGGGACTTGGGTTTACAGTAGCTTTAGCAATTCTGGGTGCAATAAGGGAATTACTAGGCGCTGGTTCAATATACGGATTTAAATTATTGGGAGCCTCTTTTCAACCTGCTATAATTATGGTTCTAGCACCTGGAGCTTTTATTACTCTAGGAATTTTAATGGCTCTATTAAACCAAAAAGCAATTAATCAAACAAATAAAGTTAATGATAAAATTGCACATTTTCATGAAATTGATCCAGTGACTGGCGCGTGTACTGGATGTGGGTCTTGTGCTCATAGTTGCAAAAAATAATTTTTTTTAAGAAAGGTGGATGGAAATGAGACTTTTTTCAATTTTTATAAGTGCATTTTTGGTAAATAACTTCTTATTAGTTAAATTCCTTGGAGTATGTTCTTTTCTTGGAGTTTCTAAAAAAACCGAAACTGCAAAAGGTATGGGACTAGCAGTAGTATTTGTTATGTTCTTAGCCTCATTCATGACTTATGGAGTCTATAACTGGATTTTAGTTCCTTTGAACATAACTTATTTATCAACACTATCATTCGTGCTAGTTATTGCAGCACTCGTGCAATTTGTTGAGATGGTTATCAAAAAAACTCAGCCAAGTCTCTATAAAGCGCTCGGAATATTTCTTCCATTAATAACAACTAATTGTGCTGTGCTTGGTATGGCTGTTATCAACATAGGTGAAAAATACAACCTAGTAGAATCCATGGTTAATGCCCTTGGAGCATCAGCTGGCTATATGCTTGCCATTGTACTTCTTTCAGGGTTAAGAGAAAGAATGGAAGAGAATGATAATATGCCACTAGCCTTTAGAGGTCTACCTATTTCACTAATTACAGCCGGACTCATGGCCATCGCATTTTTAGGCTTTAGTGGTTTAAAATTGGGGGGTATTTAAATGGATATAAATAATTTAATTTACCCAGTAATAAGCATTGGTGGTATAGGCCTTGTATTTGGTATAGTACTTGGTTATGCTAATAAGAAATTCTACGTAGCTGTTGATCCTAAAATACCACTAGTTAGAGAAGCATTGCCTAGTGCAAATTGTGGTGCATGTGGATTCGCTGGTTGTGATGCTTATGCTGCAGCTGTAGTTGAGGGCGGTGCACTCCTAAATGCATGCAGCGTAGGTGGAGCTTCTGTCGCTGAAAAAATCGGGGAAATAATGGGCGTATCCGTTGAAACCGCTAATCCACAAGTTGCCTTTGTTAAATGTAAAGGAACTTGCACGGTTGCTAAAGAAAAATATGAGTATGATGGAATCAAAGATTGCCGCCAAGCAGTTATTGCTCCTGGTGGTGGTCCTAAAGCTTGCGCTGATGGTTGTTTGGGTTTTGCAAGTTGTGTAAGAGCTTGTGAGTTCAATGCCCTTCACGTCATTGATGGTGTAGCTGTAGTATATAAGGATAATTGTGTAGCTTGTGGCGCATGCATTGCAGTATGCCCTAAGAATTTAATAGAATTAGTTCCAGCTACTCAAGAAGTACTTATTGAATGTAACTCAAAATCAAAGGGTAAAACAGTAAAAGATAATTGCGGTGTTGGATGCATTGCTTGCGGAATGTGTGCGAGAGTTTGCCCATCTAAGGCGATTGTTATGGTTAATAACTTACCTGTAATAGACTTTGAAAAATGTACACAGTGTGGACTATGTTCTACTAAGTGTCCTACAAAGGTTATTTCAAAACCATTAAAAGCTCGTGAAAACTTAAGTAAAGTCACTATTAAAGACGAGAGTGTAGTAAGTAAATAAAAAAGATAAGCAGAAGGGTTTAAACCTTCTGCTTATCTTTTTCATTTTATTTATCTAAAGTTATATTTATTAATCAACAAATTTAAATAATTCTTCAACTGTCGTATTGAATACCTTGGCTATATCCATAGCTAATTTTAAGGATGGGTTATATCTCCCATTTTCTAAATGCACTATAGTTTCTCGTCTAACCTCCACTAGTTTTGCAAGTTCAGCTTGCTTCATTAATGCTTTCTCTCTATACTCTTTAATGTTTGTATTTAGAATTGACACTTATTTGCAAATCCCCTTTCTATCATAATACATAAAGGATAATAATCTTATTATAGTGAATATAAATATGATTATCATTAACCAGACTCCTATTGCAAACTTTGAAATAACAAGCTCCTTATAAATTGTAAAAGCTGGAGATGTAAGTCGGTAGCTGAATATAACCATTGAAATTACTAAAAAATTCATACCAATCTTATTTACTTTAGATAATATACTGATTCCTAATTCATCAGTTATACCACTTAATCTTTTTTCATTATAGAAAAATATGGCCACCATCATAATTTCAAAAAGACCTTGAATAAACATGGAAGCACCCTTGTCAGGATTGATTACATTTAGTTTATACAGTAAGAAAACAATTAATTGATATAATGCTACTCCTAATTGCAGAACAAGCTTTGATTTAATACTCATTTTTGGATCCATAAAAGAAACCTCCCTAAAGTTATATATTTATAACATGTATGTTATAAATATATAACTTTAGGGAGGTTTTGTCAACATAAAAGTTTAGATTCTATAATAGATTGTTTTCCCTATAGGCAGTGAGTAAGATTGTCCAAATCTTCCTTTTAGTATAAGCAGTGAAAGAGCTTGTGCCACATCAAATTTTCGTATGAATAATGAAGGAGAAAATCTGATGTGGACCAGCCTTTAACTGCGACGTCTTATTATGCCCAAAAGATGAAATTTCTCAGGAGTGACTTGCAATACGAAACGTAAAAACTATTGAAATTCGATTTAGAAATTCTTCTGTTGCGAATGTAAAATCCTCGTAAGACTGCCAGGACGGCAGTCTAGCGAAACTTAGCCAGGACGGCGAATGTGAGTGCTAGAGAATTTTACATGAGCAAAAGACTAGAATTCCTTAATCAAATTTCAAGTTTCGAGTTCGTATTGCAAGGCTCACAAGAGAAATTTCATACTTTTATTTTAGTGGTAATATTTCTTCTAATCTACTTTTTAAAATACTAGATAGAATTCCAATAAAATACCCTGTAACAATCGCTGAAATTAATAATACCGGTAAATACACGTATATTCTTAAATCATTAATTATAAAAGCAGCCACAAGTAGCTGACCTACATTGTGAAAAACAGATCCACAAACACTTATTGAAGGTATACTTAAGTGATTCTTAAGATACTTGTAAAGCAATACCATTACTATATTACTTAGCAATCCGCCTGCAATGCTAAACATAAAGGCTGACATGCTTCCACCAAAAATAGAACCTAATAAGGTTCTTAAAATCATTATTAAAAATGCTTCTTTCCACCCTAGTATTATTAATGCAACTAACGATATAGAATTAGCAAGCCCTAATTTTATTCCTGGAAATAGCACTGGAATCTGAGTCTCAATTAAATAAATAACTAATGCTATTGCAACTAACATACTGAGTAAAACCATTCTTTTAGTCTTTCCCATATTTTCACCTACATTTTTTTAATTTAAAAAGTCCCACCATCAATACCTTTATTTGCTTCGCCTTCAATACTAATCATAAGTTTATTAGGTAAACATACAATCATCCCACCTGGCTCTGATATACTTCCACTTTTAACACACTCTTTATGTGCACAATCAGAATCTTTTACCTTAACACCATCATGAGTAACTAGTATGGTATTATAATGGCCATCTTTTGTTTTTATAGTAAACTCTTGTGGCTCTTTTACCTTATTTAAATCAATAGTTCTAATCACTGTACCGGCGCTTTTAATAACTGCAATATTTTCTGACCCCTTGATTGCGATTTTGTATATTAAAGCTACACTAAAAGATATTACTACAATAATTAAAAGTATTATGAAAACTATTTTATCGCCCTTTTTCATAAATAAACTCCTTGTTCGTTAGGTTAAAACTATCTTTAAGGCCTGATGTAACATATATTTTTTTATCCGAGGTAACAAAAATAGCATCTACACCTTTAATAGACTCTATCAATTTAATCCCTTTTTCAAGTCCCATGATATAAGTACTTGTAGATAGTGCATCTCCATCAATTGATTTATCCGATACTATAGTTGTACTTATGATACCTTTATCTGCTGGATACCCAGTTTTAGGATCAAATATATGATGATACCGCACACCATCCTTTATAAAATATCTCTCATAATTGCCTGATGTAACCACGGATTTATCAGTAAAACTAACAGTTCCTAAGTATTCTCCACGCGTATCTAATGGATTTTGTATTCCTATATTCCAGCTAGTTCCGTCTGGTTTGCTTCCTACAGCATAAACATTACCACCTAAATTTATAAGCGCACTGCTAATCTTATTATCTATTAAAACCTTCTTTATTTCATCAGCCGTATATCCCTTTGCTATAGCGCCCAAATCTATAGCTTGGCTCGCTCGCCTTAACTTGATAGTTGAATTTTTTTCATCCAGAATAATATCATTATAATCAACTAGCTTTAATTTTTCATCAATTTCATTTTTTGTTGGAACTCTCTCCTTGTCAGTACCTATACCCCATAGCTTTACAATTGGTTCTATAGTTACATCAAGAGCACCTCCAGTTAATCTACCATATTTAACAGCTTCTTTTATTACGTAATATGTATCGGCGCTAAGTTTCTCACCTGAAATTCCAGATTTAGCATTTAATTTTGTAATTTCAGAAGTTTCAATATTAACAGACATTTTATCTTCTATATCATTTACCCTCTTTAATGCTTTCTCGGTTGCTTTTTCTGCGTTTCCACCATATACCTTTAATTGAACAATTGTGCCCATTAGGTAGGTCTCTTTTTCAACAGGTTTTGTATTACCTTTGCAAGATGTTAAAAGTATTGAAATAGACAATAATAACAGTATACGACATGTTTTACGTGAACCTTTTATGGTACATCACCACCCCTAGATTGTTTTTAAATACAATATATATTATAGCATATATGTATTTAAAATAACCTCCCTATATTACTTGAAATATCCATAAAAACACGTAAAAAGTTCTTTATGTCTTTGTAATTTTACAAACACTATTACAGATATAATAATATCAGACTTTTCAGAAAGCTACAATCATTTTTCAACTTTATCAATTTAAACTGCATTATAAAGAATAAAGGTATAGAATTAAAACTCTATACCCATTTTTGAATAATATTAAATTTATTTAATTCTAATAATCCCTTTGATCCCCATTTAAAATATTCTCTATTTCTACTGCTATTTCACGACCTTTTTTGTAAGAATTAAGCCTATCCTGTGGGATAGAGTCTTTATATCTGTCCTCACCTGAAAGAAAATCTACGATTCCTTTCTTTGCACTTGGCACATCTCCAACGTGGTCTATTCCATTAACTTCTCTTATTTTTGAATTGTCCATGAATATTCCTCCTTATATTTCTTAAAGATACCTAGTATTTTTTAATACTCCTGCATCTTTAATATTATAATTATAGACTTCCCAATTTATAATTTTTAATGTATTAATGCATTACTTGAGACTTATGGAAGTGTTATTTTGCTTAAGATTGGTTATCTAAAATAATATAAACTTATATATAATTCTATAAATTGCATATATGATAAACATATGTTATACTAATTTAAATTTTATAGTATAATATTTAAATAATTTCTAGGGGAGGGTACTTATGGAAGATAATCTTAAAGATACTTTAAGAAAAAATATGCTACATCAAAGAAAAAGTATGAAGATTCAAGATGTAAGTAATTTTAGCAATAAAATTATAGGCACAATTATGGAGTTACCTGAATTTATAAATTGCAAAAATATCATGTTATACCTAAGTTTCAATAAAGAAGTTGATACATATCCTCTTGCCAAGTGGTGTTTGGATAACGGTAAAACAGTAATTGCACCCTATTGCATACAATCTAAGCGAGAAATAATACCTTTTAAAATAAATAATCTTACTACTGATCTTTCTAAATCTAGTATTGGTGTTATGGAGCCAAAACATGACTCATTAGATAAAGTTAATATTGAGGATATAGATTTAATAATAGTTCCCGGCGTAGTATTTGATAAACATTGCAATAGGATAGGTTTTGGTGCTGGTTATTATGATAGATTTTTACCTAAAAAGACGAAACTTACTCCTACTATAGGCATGGCCTATGACTATCAAATAGTTGATAAAGTGCCCACTGATGAATATGATGTGCCATTGGATTTCATAATCACTGAAAAAAGAATAATATTTCCCGAATAGCTAGTTTTAAATTTCTTAAAATAATTATATTATACCGATGTTGGAGGTGATCACTTTGAAAAAAAGAATAGCTGCTTTCTTTGATATTGATGGTACTCTCTATAGAGATAGTTTAATTAGTGAGGTATTCAAAAAATTGATTAAAAGCGAAATAATAGAAAATGATAAATGGTACAAAGAAGTAAAACCCTATTATGTTAAATGGGATAAGCGAATAGGAAATTATGATAATTACCTGCTTAAAATGGCTGATATTTATACCGAGGCCATAATTGGACTTCATAAGTGTCAAATCGAGTTTATTGCTAAGCAAATTGTAAAGCAAAAAGGGGATAGGGTTTATACCTACACCCGTGATAGAATTAAATGGCATAAGAGCCAGGGTCATATCATTATCACTGTATCAGGCAGTCCAATAGAACTTGTACGCGAAATGTCTATAAAATACGGGTTTGATGATTATATAGGAACAAAGTATCAATTGAATAAAGATAATATTTACACTGGTGCTATTATTCCTATGTGGGATAGTGTTAGTAAGCATGCCGCCATAGAACATTTTGTTTGTAAATATAATATTGATTTGGATCAAAGTTATGCTTATGGAGATACTTCCGGAGATTACTCTATGTTAAAGTTAATTAGTAACCCTACAGTAATAAACCCTACTAAAGAACTACTCCTAAAAATTCTAGACGATGATGCATTAAAAGAAAAAATTAATATAATGCTAGAAAGAAAAGATGTGGTTTACAAGCTAAAACCAGAGCACATTGAAATATAATATTTTAATCTAAAAAATTAAAAACAGAATGGAAGTCCGCAACCTTCCATTCTGTTTATTATTTTTTGGTTGAAAATTTCTTTTTGGATACTATCGAATAAACAATCCATATGAGAAATAAACCTCCAATTGTTATATTTGTTATTACATTTTTTAATAAAGGTAACCCTTGTCCGAGGAAAGTACCAATTAGAATCATTCCTCCCATTGAAATTAAAACAAGCTTATTTAGTTTTATATATTCATCTAAATTTTCGCCCTTATATTTTTTCCCCTGCTTCTTATCAAAATTCAAACCAGAAACAACAGCCGATGCACCCATCATAATAAATATAATAGTAAATACACTATCGCCTATACCCATTTGGACTACCCCCATTCTACTTATCTTTAAGAATAGTATATCATAAGTATACAGGAAAGCGAAAAAAGTCTAGGGGTGCAGAACAGTTAATAATTGTTATGCACCCCTACTGAATACCCAAAGTAGTACTTAAAAATCAGCTGAATAGTAAGTATGGTATTTATCCGAAGTGACTCGCAATAAGAAACGTATAAACTATTAAATTTGATTTAGAATTTCTTAATCGAATTTCCAGTTTTAAGTTCATTTGCAATTCACGCAGGAGAATTTTTTTACTCTATTATTTTAAATTTCTTTTAATAAATTTGCCATTTCTATTGCAGTTACTGCAGCATCATACCCTTTATTACCTGCTTTTGTACCCGCTCTTTCAATAGCTTGCTCGATATTCTCAGTAGTAAGAATTCCAAAAATAATTGGAACTCCTGTTTCGAGTGATACAGATGCAATTCCCTTAGTTACCTCACCAGATACATATTCATAATGAGATGTAGCGCCTCTTATTACTGCTCCTAAACATATCACACCATCATACTTACCAGACTTAGCCATTTTTTTTGCAACTAGAGGTATTTCAAATGCACCAGGCACCCATGCAATTTCAACATTTTCTTCTGTAACTCCGTGACGTTTTAAACCATCTAGTGCTCCCGTTAATAATTTTCCACCTATAAATTCATTAAATCTTGCTACTATAATCCCAAATTTTAAACCTTCTGCTATTAATTTACCTTCATACGTTATCATTTCTATTCCTCCTATTAATTTAATATCATATTGTTTACTTGAATGTGCTTAACACTTATACTCGTTCAGGGTCAAGTAAATGTCCCATTTTTTCTCTTTTAGTTTGCAAATAAAACTTATCTTTTTCATTGTGATTCATAACTATTGGCACTCTATCAACTATGTCAATACCATAGCCTGAAATTCCTGTTATTTTTTTAGGATTGTTAGTCATGAGTCTTATTTTTGTAGCACCTAATAGTTCCAATATCTGAGCTCCAATGCCATAATCTCTCATGTCTACAGGGAAACCTAAAGCTACATTTGCTTCTGCGGTATCCATTCCTTTATCTTGAAGATTGTATGCCTTTAGCTTATTAATTAACCCTATTCCACGTCCTTCCTGCCTCATATAAAGCAATATTCCATTTTTCTCTTTTGCTATTGCTTTCATGGCCGCATCATATTGTTCTCCACAATCACATCTCATAGAGCCTAGTGCATCTCCAGTAAGACACTCAGAGTGCACCCTAACAAGTACAGATTCACTACTTCTTACATCACCTTTGACTAATGCTACATGATGCTCTCCATTTATCTTATTAACAAATCCATAGATAGTAAATTCACCATATCTAGTTGGCATTTGTGCCTCCGTAACCATTTCTACAAGGCATTCAGTTTTTCTCCTGTAAGCAATTAAATCTACTATGGTAATCATTTTTAAATCATGTTTTTTCACATAATCCATAAGCTCTGGCACCCTAGACATTGATCCATCTTCATTCATAATTTCACAAATCACACCTGCAGGATATAACCCTGCAAGTCTTGCTAAATCAACAGCAGCCTCTGTATGACCGCCCCTATTTAATACGCCACCCTCTCTTGCTGCTAGAGGAAATACATGGCCTGGTCTATTGAAATCTTTTGATGAAGCCTCCGAATCTATCACCTTTAATATAGTAGTTGCCCTCTCTGCAGCTGATATTCCTGTAGTGGTAGTTACAGCATCAATAGAAACAGAAAATGCTGTTCCATGCACATCAGTATTATTTACCACCATCTGATTTATATTTAACTTATCTAATCTATCTTTAACTATAGGCATGCATATAAGTCCACGTGCATACTTAGCCATAAAATTTATGTTTTCCTGAGTAGCTTTCTCAGCTGCTATAATTAAATCTCCTTCATTTTCCCTATCTTCATCATCTACCACAACAACCATTTTTCCATTTTTAATATCTTCTAAAGCTTCTTCAATAGTATTAAATTTATACATTTTTCCACCCCTTAATTATCACTTTGTGCTGTAATCATCACTTTTGGTGATGTAATATTATTTGCTGTGTCTACAACTGATTGCTTATACAAATCCATTTTTTTCGAGAAAATCCATACCAATAGATTTCTTTTTTTCTGGAGCTTCACCATGTTTAAGCAGTTTTTCAATATACTTCGCCATCATATCACTTTCAAGGTTAACCTCGTCACCTACCTTTTTATTAATTAAAGTAGTTTCCCCTTTTGTATGAGGTATAATTGATACTTTGAAAATGTTTTCATCAACATATGCTACAGTTAAACTAATACCGTCAATCGCTATTGATCCTTTATGTACAATATACTTTAATATATCCACTGTAGTTTCTACAGACACCCAGGTGGCATTTTCTTCGATGCACAAATCTACAATAGTTCCTATTCCGTCAATATGTCCACTTACTATATGCCCTCCTAACCTATCACTAGCCATTAATGCCCTTTCCAAATTTACATGAGAACCAGATTTCAATTCCCCTAAATTACTACTTCTTATAGTCTCCGCCATTACATCTACACTGAAGCTATTTTTATAAAATTCTGTTACAGTAAGGCACACTCCATTGGTGCTAATACTGTCACCAATCTTTATTCCACACATAACCTTTGCAGCTTTTATGGTAATTCTCGCAGACCTCGCACCTTTTTCTATAGACTTTATTTCTCCAATTTCCTCAATTAACCCTGTAAACATCTATTCACGTACCCTTCTATCATAATGTCCTCGTTAAATCTAGTTACTTCAGTATCCGTAAGCAATATAGCATCACTTACATGTTCTATTCCCTGTCCTCCTACTGGAGTCTTACCTGTTGTTCCGCCGAATATTTTCGGGGAAATAAAAGTAATAACCTTATCAACGATGCCTTCTTCTAATGCAGCATAATTTAGAGTACTGCCACCCTCAATCAAAATACTATCTATCCCCATATCACCTAGTACTCTCATTAAATAGTTTAAATTCACTCGGTTATTTTTACTTGGCGTTATAATAACTTGTGCGCCTTTTTGTTTAATAGCTTCAATTTTTGTCTCTTTCGCAAATTTTGTTGTAACGACAATAGTTTTTGTTTTTTCATCACATTTTAACACCTTTGCATCTATTGGTATTTTTGCTGTGCTATCTATAATTATCCTTATTGGGTTTTTGCTAATTATGCATTCTCTTCTTGTAGTAAGTTCTGGATCATCACTTAGGACAGTTCCAATTCCCACCATAATTCCAGTTACCATATGCCTTAATTCATGCACATACGCTCTAGATTTTTCATTACTTATCCACTTTGACTCACCAATAGAAGTTGCTATTTTTCCGTCTATTGTCATAGCAGTTTTCATGATGCAAAATGGCTTTTTATGAGTTATGTATTTTACAAATATTTCATTTGTTTTCTTTATTTCAGTTTCCATTATGCCCGTAGTTACTTCTATGCCACTACTTCTTAGAATTTCTATTCCCTTCCCTGCAACTAATGGGTTAGGGTCTATCATTCCAATTACCACTTTAGATATTTTATTTTGCACTATAGCATCAGCGCAAGGTGGCGTTTTACCATAGTGTGCGCAAGGCTCTAAAGTTACATACATTGTTGCACCTTCTACATTTTCTTTGGCATTTTTAAAAGCATTTACTTCTGCATGTGGTCCACCAAAATATTCATGATACCCCTCACCGATTATCCTATTATCTTTTACAATAACAGCGCCAACCAATGGATTAGGATTTACAAACCCCACCGCTTTTTTAGATAATTCAAGTGCTCTTCTCATATAATAATTATCCAATTTATCACCCCTAATTCTATAATTCTGGTGCCAATCTTCATAAATATTTCTCTCTTAGTATGCATAACTTTGATCAAATAAAATCATATATGTGGCTAAAATAATAAAAGCCCTGAAAACAAAGTTTTCAGGGCTCAATAAGCTAATTATATATCTAGTCAAATCATCACCTATCGGTGCTGTTAAATCATCACCTATCGGTGCTGTTCACTAAATATATTCACAATAAAATATAAAAGCAGTATTAACTATTTTTCATAGTTAATAAATGAAAATCTCCTATATTTATCATTATTCTCCTTCTCTCATCCAGACTTTACTGTCGGCTCTGGAATTAAACCAGATCTACCTTTCGGCTCGCGGGCTATACCGCCGGTTGGGAATTTAACCCTACCCTGAAGGATCTATTAAATTTTCAACTTAAGAATACCACTTTGTTATTTTAATGTCAAGCGAATCTTATAAATATAAACAATTAATCAAAATATTAGCTATAAACACTTTTAAATGATTTATTTGTTTTTTTTATTTCTTGTTTCATTATTTTTAATATTTACATCATTCGTATGCATATCTTTGTCATTATCAGTTCTCTTAATTCCTACTGAAGATAATTGCTCATTAGTAAGTTTCTGCTTTATACTCATTTAAAACACTCCCCTTTCTTCATTTATATTTTCCACTGGAAGAGAGATTTATACTACTATGATTTTCCCATCTATTCTAAAAAATTTATAAATTTTTATCTTGTAATAATTTTATATTTATATATAAGTTAATTAATCTTTAATTTACCGCTTTACATAACTAACGTAATAAAGTAATATTGTATTTATAGAATTCATAAAGGAGTGTTAATAATGAAAATTAAATTTAACTTACTAATTGTGGCAATACTTTCAACCGCTATTTTATCTGGCTGCGGAAACACCCCCACAGCTGATAATTCTTTAAAAGATATACAAGACAAAAAAGAACTAATAATTGGTCTTGATGATAACTTTCCACCAATGGGATTTAGAGATAAAAGTGGTGAAATTGTAGGCTTTGACATTGATATGGCAAAAGAAGTAGGCAAGCGAATGGGCGTAAAAGTAACCTTTAAACCAGTAGAATGGGACGGAATTATATTAAGTCTAAACAATAAAGATATTGATGCCATATGGAATGGATTAACAATAACAGATAAGAGAAAAGAACAAATTGCTTTTTCTAAAGTATACCTTCAAAATAAGCAAACAATTATTGTAAAAAACAAGTCAACTATTTCTAAAAAAAGTGATTTAACTGATAAAATTGTAGGTTTGCAAATGGGTAGCAGCAGTGAAGCTGCACTTGCTAAAGATTCACTACTTACTAACTCACTAAAGGAGGCCAAGAAATATTCAAACAATACAGAAGCGCTACTCGATTTAAACGCTGGTCGTATTGATGCTGTTATAGTGGATGAGGTAGTTGGAAGATACTATGCTAGTAAAAAACCTGGTGATTATAAAGTTATTAATGAAAATCTAGGAGTAGAAGATTATGGCGTAGGTATAAGAAAAACTGATACACGCCTTACTGCAGAAATAAATAAGCAACTAGATGAAATACAAAATGATGGAACTGCCAATACTATATCAAAGAAATGGTTCGGCAAAGATATAATCAAATAATAATTATGAATTTTTTCTGAAGGAGTGTTAGATTTGGCTAATTTTATAGACATTACAACTTATATTTTAAAAGGGAGCCTCTTTACAATTGAATTGTATTTTGCAACAATAATCTTTTGTTTGCCTCTTGGAATAATAGGCGCACTAATCAAAGTTTCAAATTTAAAAATACTTAGTAAGATTGTGGACCTCTATACTTGGTTATTTCGCGGAACACCCTTACTTCTCCAACTGTTTTTTACATATTTCGGGTTACCTATTATAGGCATTAAATTTTCTCCTTTTACTGCAGCCGTTCTTACCTTTTCTTTGAATTACGGAGCTTATTTTACAGAAATATTCAGATCCGGTATTCAATCTATAGATAAAGGCCAATACGAGGCCGCTAAAGTCTTAGGCATGAATTATAGACAAACTATGTCAAAAATAATACTACCCCAAGCCTTTAAACGGATAATTCCACCAACTTGTAATGAGGCGATTACTCTAATAAAAGATACCGCTTTAGTAGCTGCAATTGGATTACAAGATTTACTAAGAGCTGCTAGGGAAATTGTAACTAGAGATTTTACAATCGCTCCTTTTTTTATTGCCGCAATAATATATTTAATCTTTACTTCTCTTATTGTGTTGGCTTTTAAAAAGCTTGAAAAAAAATATTCAATTTACGAATAAAGAACAATGTGATAAATAAAGGATGGTGCTACTATGGATTTACTCAAGATATGTAAAATAAATAAAAGTTATGATAAAACCCAGGTTTTAAAGAATGTATCTTTAAGTTTGAAAAAAGGCGAGGTAATATCAATTATCGGTCCTTCTGGCTCTGGGAAAAGCACTCTGCTTAGGTGCATAAGTGGTCTTGAGCATATGGATAATGGACTCATTGAATTTAATGGCGTAACTATTGCAGAATCTAAAAAGAAAATTAATAATATTGAATCAATTAATGCTGCTAAAAAAATAGGTATGGTTTTTCAAAACTTCAATCTATTCCCTCATAAAACCGTTCTTGAGAATATAATTGAAGCTCCTATTATAGTAAATAATATAGATAAGAAAGATGCTATAGACATTGCAGAAAAATTACTTTTAAAAGTGGATTTAATAGATAAAATAAATTCTTATCCTTGTACTCTCTCTGGTGGACAAAAGCAAAGAATTGCAATTGCTAGATGTCTTGCAATGAATCCAGAATTAATTCTTTTTGATGAACCAACTTCTGCATTAGACCCTGAACTAGTCAGCGAAGTGTTGAAGGTCATTAAATCTCTTGCCATTGATAAAATATCACTCATAGTAGTTACCCATGAAATGCAATTTGCAAGAGAAATATCAGATAGAATTATTTTCATGGAAAATGGAGAAATACTATCGAACTCCACTCCTGAATTACTATTTTCTAATTCTAACCATGCCAGGGTAAAACAATTTTTAAACCTTGCATAGCTATGAAATCAAACCTTTATAAAAATTATAAAAAATTCAACTATAGGAATGACACTTTTTCCATGGCTTCTATGTCTTAATTCACAAATCAATTAATTATTAAATCACATTTTTCTAACATGTATTATATAATATTTAGAATTAATATATAAAAAGGAGCATTACTGATCACAATTTCAATTAAATCTAAATACAATAAATTTTTGGCATCTTGGGGAATAATAAATTTTTATGGCCCCCTAACTTCAAGAAAATCAACATTTAAGGAAATTAATAACCACAATAACAAACAAAAACACCCAATCAAAATATCCGATATAAGCATGATTAGAGGGTTTAATTAATATAAGATAGAAATGAAGATACTGATGTTATATGGAATGGATTAACAATAACAGATAATAGAAAATAAAAAAACAGGAATTATTATCTACGTGGTAACATGTGAGATAATAATTCCTATTTTCACTTATTTACTATACTAATTACTATTTAATAATTAAATTAAGAGCTTGGTCTAGATCGGCAATAATATCCTCAACATTTTCAAGACCTACTGCCAATCTTATTAAACCATCACTTATACCAGCTTCTAATCTTTCCTCTGGTGAATATGGTGAATGAGTCATTGAAGCAGGATGTTCAATTAAAGTTTCAGCATCTCCTAAACTAACAGCTATACTACAAAGCTTAGTGGAATTTATAACCTTTTTACCTTCTTCAATTCCACCCTTTATTACAAAAGCAATAATCCCGCCTGGAAGATCCATTTGTTTTTTTGCTAATTCATATTGAGGAAAACTTTTAAGTCCTGGGTAATATACGTTTTCTACTGCTGGATGGGCTTCTAAAAATTCAGCTACAGCCATTGCATTTTTGCAATGTCTTTCCATTCTTATTTCTAGTGTTTTCATTCCTCTTATAATCAAAAATGCATCAAAAGGACTTAAACTAGCTCCAGTCATATCCTTAACACCAAATAATCTAACTCCGTCAATAAATTCTTTAGATCCAACAGCAAAACCAGAAATTACGTCTCCATGCCCATTTATAAATTTAGTTCCAGAGTGTACTACAACGTCTGCACCTAGTTCTAATGGTCTTTGTATGTATGGAGTGCTAAATGTATTATCCACTATAACCATACAATTTTCTTGTGCGTGGGCAATCTTTGATATTTCCTCAATATCTGTTATAAGCAATGTTGGATTTGCAGGTGTTTCTAAGAAAATAACTTTTGTATTTTCTTTCATAGCATTTCTAACATTTTCTGGATTTGAAACATCAACAAAAGTAACTTCAACACCATATCTAGAAATACCATGAGCCAAAAATGCATGAGTACAGCCATAAAGCGTTTGTGCTGCAACTATATGATCTCCAGCCTTTAACGCTGTCCACATAGTTGAAGATATAGCTCCTATGCCTGATGCCATAGACATACAAGCTTCTCCACCTTCAAGCATGGCCAATTTTTCTTCTAAAACTGTATTAGTAGGGTTCCCAAGTCTTGTATAAATATAGCCATCTTCCGTTCCTGCAAATCTATTTCCACCTTGCTGTGCTGAATCAAAAACAAAAGTAGCTGTTTGATGTATTGGAGTAGCCAATGCACCATATTGATCTTTCTTATTGCCTCCATGTATAGCTTTAGTTGCAAATCCACTATTACGTAAATGTTCTCTATCCATTACAATTCCCCCCAAAGTAATTTTTTCTTGGTTTATAAATATATAAGCAACTATCCTGCTATTTATTACTAAAATATTCTTTTAATTATTATATTAAATTTTTACTATAGCCATCAAAAACATACCAACATAAACATAACTGAATTATACTAAAAAGCATAAATCCAACAGTTGCCAAGTACGTCTCTCCTAAAATTAATACTTGAGCAATAAGGCTCATAATTAATATCCCACCTATTACAGCAGACACAACCCATGACCTACTATTTCCTTTTCTAAAACTAAAGATTGCTGCTATAATATTTCCGAGTCCAAATACTAGGATTGCAATAATACCAGGAGTAACCCAGCTATCAAATGGAACTTTTGATAGCCATTCTTTTGGATACTCAATAAATATTCCATCACTTGAACTTACCATCATTACTCCAATGCAAATAGCGCCCACTGCTAACATCAAGTCGTAAACCCCTAATAAATTTTCTCTTATTTTTTTCAATTTACATTACCACCTTTTACTCTATAACCTTTCTAGCTCTATATTTAGAATAATTAAATTCATACCAGGAATCGCCTTCTAATAACTCTTTCTTCATATTGTTTATATAAGTATTTATCTCACTAGAAATGAAAGCGTTAGAATCATCTTTTAGTCTTAATATCTCTGGAATAGCATCATATGATAAAGTTTTTAGATATTGTACATCCATTTTCTGAGTTTTATAATATATGTCTATATTTTTTTCAGCAATTATTCTATCTACATTAATATAGTTCACTAATATAAACATACTCAAAACAATTACTATTAAAATCTTATTAAGTGGTATTCTTCTATTCCAAATGCCAATTACCGCTACTATAAATAACATAAATAACATCAGCATAAATATATGAACGAAAATCCTTAAATAGGTAAATCCATAAGTTTGCTCATATAAAGACATCTTATAATGAGCTGAAACTAGCATGTTTAATGTAAATGCTACAAGCACGGTTAAAAATACATCGGATATTATATTTATTGTCTTATTGTCCTTTTTAATAAATTTCATACTGCTTAGTAATATTGTAAAATTAATTATTGTAACAGCCACAAGCTCAAAGAACCCTTTTCTTGCATATTCTGAATAAGTAAATTCGTGAGGAAGAAAATTATCCCCTCCACCATAAAGATAAGAAAACTGTACTATTGAAAATAAAAGATATACTATATTTATCATAAAAATGATTGTTAAAACAGTAACTGGCTCCCATTGTATATCCTTATTTTTAGTTCTGCCCCCATCACAGCTATATTTAAAGCTCCATATATATGAAAATATAATTATGAAAGTTATGATAATAACTAATAAACTGCCTATGATTTTACCTACGTCTATATCCTTAATTCCAATTGAAAAATTGGTTACATAGTCCTTGAATACCATATCTGCTGATGTTAATAAAACTAAAATAACAATTAATAATGGGATAGAAATAATTACTCCTCTTAATATATTTTTCTTCGTAGAACTTATTTCTTTTTTATTTCTCGTAGTTATACTACATTTACTAAATGTAAAAGGCTTACAAGCATTCTCTACAATAGCTTTAATGCCTATGCTAATCACTTTCTTTATTACATCTGCACTATCCCATTTTATATTCTCATACCTAATTAATACTGTACTTACTCCAGCAAGTACCAATATCATAATCCCGTTAAACAAGTTCAAAACATTATTAGAGTGAATAGAATAATTTAATGCTATTAGCAATGTAGGAATAATGGTAATATATCCAATACTATTTTTAATCCTAATCTTTTCTCTTACACTCCATAAAAAAAATCCCATGAACATAATATAAAAAATAGGAATAGAAACACCAATTTGTTTACCATTAAAAAATCTTTCACAAATTATTGATAAAATAAGTGCAATGCCCATAGTATATATTTTTTCATGTATACCAATTTGGGAATCTATGTTTTTTATTTCCTTCATACGTTTTTTCTTTAATAGTTGCATATTATTATACTTATAATCTGGATAAGAAAACAACAAGTCTTCCACTGATTTTAACCAACTTTCACTATAATCTTGCTCTATACATTCTTCCAATAAAATTCTCAAATAATTTATATCACTTCTACGAAATTCTTCTTTTTCAGATAAAGAAATCCATTTTAGACCATCCATATCTAAATTACCTACAGATTTTTCAATTTTTTTTGTTGAAAAATCAAAATTATCACTTACACTTTCTATATTAACTAAATAAGTTTCTGTATATAAACAAGACTGTGTATTAAGTTTAAAAACAACTTTATAAGGCATATTTATTTCCTCTGTAATCACGCGTCCAATTGCATTATCAGCACTTTCCCATCCATTAATTTCTCCTTTTACAAAAAAATTAATATCTTCTTTATTTTCTTTATGACCATATGCCATAAGAACCCTATTATCTTTTATAATAATAGCTTGCACAAACCTCTTCTCCATTATAAGTACCCCCCGCAATTTTAATGTTCTATCCTGCATTCAAACATATTCCCTGATATGCATTTCAACTCTCTACAAATTCTATATTACTACTATACGAGTTATTTATCAATATATTTTTATTGTTTTTCAATAAAAATATATTGATTTGCGTTTATATTCAATTTTACAATTCTATAATTGTAAAATATGAACCTCAATTGCAAAGCGATATGCCACTTTGTAAATTGAAATGCAACGTTTGTAATTGACAATTGAATATTTGTAAATGAAATGCAACCTTTGTATCTGAAAAGCCAGTTTTGAAACCCAAAAGCCACATTTGTAATCCAAATGCAGTTTGATTTTTCGGTTTTTTGATGTATGATAATAGAAAATATGCATGCCGAATAGAGGTCAACTCACTCTCGATTTTTTTGTAATCGGAGAATCCACCCCTATTTTAGGATTGTATGGATAGCTGGCGGCACTGTTTTATATTTTTATTTTTTGAGAAGAATTGGTTTTAACATGATGTCGCTGGCTGCTACCGGTGTACACCCTAGGTTTTGTAAAATCTCTTCTCCATGGTAAAAGCTGAACGTTTCGTATGGGCTACGGTTGTTCAGTTTTTTTCTTTTATAGGAATCAATGTGATTCATCATTAGGCTGATATTTTCCTGTGTCAGATGATCGAAGCTGTTTCCCTTCGGAAGAATCCGCCTAATCATCTCATGGTTAACCTCAATGGCTCCCTTTTGATAGGGACTTCCAGCATCACAATAAAATACATTGGTACGATGTCCTGAGAATTTTTCAGTACCATATTCAATTGCCTTTGGATTCGAAAATTCGCTCCCGTTGTCTGTAAGAATTACAGGGAAAAGGGCTGTAAAAACCTCCTTCCCAAGGGTTTCATAAAGTGTTTCATAAATATCCGTTACTGATTTTGAAGTATTTGCATCTCTAAGAAATGCTAACATCAAGCTGGTATCTACAAAGTGAATCGTTAAAAGGCATTTGCCACCCTTACTTCCAATCACAGAATCCATCTGTACAACAGTGGTATCCTGATTTTTAGCAAGGAATGCCTGAAAGTCATTATAGTTGCGCCCAATGCGGCAGCCTTTATCTACCTTGAATTCCGGTTTTTTATACCTTTCGCGGAACTTGACTTTTCTCGGAAGATCAATATTTCGCACATCGAAAAGGCAGGCATCTATGTAGTTGTAAATAGTCTTTTCACTACACATAATTTCATCTTCATGCGTAACATATATCTGATGAACAGATTGACCGTTTTGAACTAGTGGAGAAATTATTTTATTGAGTCTGGCTACTTCATCTTCCGATACACACAATCCACTTCTGGACTGTGAAATGGCTTCGTGAGCTTTCATATGGGCATGCTCCGCATTGTATATATTTTTTAATAAAGAGCATTTTCCAAGCGTTTCACAACCATTACAGACATAGGGAACCCTAAAGCGGGCAGTACAGATTTCCAAAATGAAATCAGGACAGTTATCATTACAGGATTGACAAAGCTTACAGTAGATGGTTGTTTTTCTTGTGCAGTTTTTACCGCATACATCCTTATACCTGCAGTTAAAACGATTTTTACAGGCATTGTACGGATATCCCGAATAACCTGTTGCAACCTCTGAACTGTGCTTACGTATTTCTCTGGAGATGGTGGTTGGATTCTTTTCCAATCTTCGGCTGATTTCTTTAAAGGAAAGACTTTCTTTTAAGAATTTTTGTATCTCGAGCCTTTCTTCATAGGTGAAAAACGTTGACATATATCCTCCATTCTGCCGCCAACTCTTTTAGGATATGTAATTTTGAATGTTAGTAAAACAAAAGACTGACACATACCAATATTTTTGTATACCGAGATGCAACCTCTTGGCATATATATTTTATTTAAGAATTATACCTCAATTGTAAATAGAACAGGTTGCTTTTAGATTTACAATTGAGTTGTAAAATATGAATAATATCTTACTCCTGTGTTAACAAATAATATAAATGTAGCTTTTAATTGTAGATTTTGATATAATATTAGCTGATGCTTATGACTTAATTGGAATTTTATACATTAACTATCGAATGAATATTAATGTTCAATGTAATATAGAAAGGATGATTAAATTAACATGCTTTATTATTTAGCAACTTCTATGAATTTGGGATGGAATCAATTTTATATTGCTGTTTCAAAATCTTCTGACCCTGAATTACAGATTTTAATAACCCTATTGGTTTTTATTATATTATATCTTTGGAACAACAAATTGGAAGCCATTTGCTGTGTATTTAATATTGGAATTACTGGCTTTACCAATTTGATGCTTAAAAACACTGTACAACGATCTAGACCCCTGGGAGTAAGATTAGTTGAAGCTGATGGCTATAGTTTCCCTAGCGGCCATTCTTCGATTTCTACAGCTATTGGTATTGTTCTTATTTACTTTATACTTAAGCGAATGAAGAATAAAAAAATTGCCTATCTACTTAGCTGTTTTATATTCGCATATTTAATTCTTGTAGGAGTTAGTAGGGTTTATGTGGGTGTTCACTATCCAACAGATGTGCTTGGTGGATGGGTTATCGCTATACTATGGTCTTTCATTAGTCTTGCAGCTTATAGGTTTTGTATGAACAAAGGACTAAACGAGTATTTAGATAAACATTTCACTATTAAACTTAATATTTTTAAACATAAACCAAAATCTAAATAGTTTTACTATACTATAAAGCCCTAATTATTCATAATTGAATAATTAGGGCTTTACCTTTAAATATTTTTTTTATTATTCTTTACAACTTTACCATATTTTTTTATAAATAAAAATCTTCAAATTAGTATTCTCGCAGGCTCTAGTGCATGGATCTCATATGTGGTTTTATATTCAAGATTTATTGGTGAATGCTTAATCTATAATAAAACTATATTTTCCATTAATTTGAGCTTAATGATACTAGCCTTAATATTAATATATTATCTATTAATAAACACTAGAAAGCAATACAGTTCAGTATAAGCATAAAAAAACATTAGATAAGTATATTACTTATCTAATGTTTTTTGTGTTAAAATTTATTTTTAATTGAAGTTATAATATTATTTATCTAAACCCTTAGCTATAACCTCTTTAACCTCTGTTTTTATATGCTCTGCTCTTGTTCCAAATATTGCTTGAATGCTGTCACCAACTTCAAGAACTCCCGCAGCTCCTAATTTCTTAAGTTCTGCCTTATCAACATTTTTAGCATCTACAACACTTACACGTAAGCGAGTAATGCAAGCATCTAAATTTGTTATATTTTCTTTTCCACCTAATGCTTTTAATACTAATATTGCATGTTCTTGACCTTTAAGATTAGTTTTTGTAGTACTTGTGCCTTCTTCTTCATCTACTTCACGACCTGGAGTTTTAAGATTCCATTTTCTTATAACAAAACGGAATCCGAAGTAGTAAATCACTGCTAATGCTAATCCTACAGGAATTACTAACCACCAAGCTGTTCTATTTGGAATTACACCAAATAACAAGTAATCTATAAGTCCACCTGAAAATGTCATTCCTATTTTAACATTTAAAAGCTGCATTGTCATAAATGATAATCCTGCAAATACGCAGTGAATTCCGAACAATACTGGTGCTACGAATAAGAATGAAAATTCAATTGGTTCTGTAATACCTGTTAAGAAAGAAGTTAGAGCTGCTGACCCCATAATACCAGCTATTAACACCCTTTTTTCAGGTTTTGCTTCATGAATCATTGCAAGTGCTGCTGCTGGAAGCCCAAACATCATAAATGGGAATTTACCGGCCATAAAGGTTCCTGCTGTAAATGATACTCCATCTTTTAACTGAGCCATAAAAATAGCTTGATCTCCGTTAACTACTTGACCAGCTTTGTTTATATACTCACCAAATTGATACCAAAATGGATTATAGAAAATGTGATGTAATCCAAATGGAATTAATGATCTTTCTATTACTCCAAATACGAAGGCTGATACTGTTGGATTAGCCTCAATCATACTTTTTGAGAAGACATTTAAACCATGTTGAATTGGAGGCCATACAAAACTCATTGCAATACCTATTCCAATTGCAGCTACTGCTGTAGCTATAGGTACAAATCTCTTACCTGCAAAGAATCCGAGGTAAGAAGGTAACTCAATGTTGTAATATTTTTTATATAATTGTGCCGCTACAATACCTATTATAATACCGCCAAATACTCCTGTTGAAAGTGTTGGAATTCCTAATACGTTTGCAAACTCTGGATGTGCATGACCCACTGTTAAATCTAGAGTGACTCCTGAGACAATACCTAAAGTTTTATTCATTATTAAGAACCCAACTATTGCTGCAAGTCCTGCAACTCCTTCACCCTCGGCTAGACCTACCGCAACCCCTACTGCAAATAATAATGCAAGATTACCAAAAATAACATCGCCAGACTGTTCCATAATTTTAGCTACTAATTGGAACCAACCAGCATTAAATATCGGTGCATTTGCTAAAAATTGTTCACTTTGAAACATATTACCGAATCCAAGCAGTAACCCTGCAGCTGGTAATAGCGCTACTGGTAGCATTAAAGCTTTTCCTACCTTTTGTAAAACACCAAAAGCTTTTTTCATTTATATTCCCCTCTCTTTTGTGGCATGTATCAAAAACAAAAAACATGAGCAAAGTCATTATAATATTATAGCTTCACCTAAATGTAGCCATAATATTATAACAACTTTTGCTCATGCCTGATTGTATCAGTAACACGCAATTTTAATTATTAAATTAGTTTTCAGTGTAAACTTTTACACGATGATTCACACTCATTATCGTCTTATATATACATGATATCATGCATTATTAATTTTTTCAACATTTTTTTAACATTTTTAATAAAAATCAGCTTTTAATGTCCTCTGATCAAGTTATATTAATTTTCTATAAACTAAAAATAAGCTAACAAAGTGATAAATCATTTTGTTAGCTTATTTTTTGCAATTACATCTTTAGTTTTTTATATTACTTCTTATTTAACTGTGTTACCATTTTGATTCTTTTTCTGAGTTTTATCTTTAGTATCCTTAGAACCTGATTTTTTCTCTGTACCTTTTTTAGCTATGTTAATCACCCCTTCAATATGTGTTTATTATATTATTATTAACACTTTATTTAATTTAATACACATGATTGATTAACTAACATAAATATATTTATTTATAAATTTCCATATCCAAAATAGCCTTCTCAACTAGACTATCAATATCTAAAACTGATTCAGATTTAATTATCTCAATTAACCTTGGTTTTGTTTTTGGATGTTTAGGAACAAAAATTGTACAACAATCCTCATAAGGTAAAATAGAGGTTTCGTAAGTTTCTATTTTTCTTGACACATCTATAATATCTATTTTATCCATAGCGATCAGTGGTCTAAACACTGGTCTATCAGAAACATCATCACTTACTACAAGTCCCTCCATAGTTTGACTAGCTACCTGCCCTATGCTTTCTCCTGTAGTTACTGAATTTATGCCATATTTTTCGGCTAGAGCACACGCAAGCCTCATCATAAATCTTCTCATAATTATTGTTAATTCGTCTTCTCTACACTTTTCTATAATTTGCATCTGGATTTCAGTAAAAGGTACAACATACAAAGTCAATTTACCGGTGTATTCTTTTAAAATACTAGTTAATTGCTTTACCTTATCCTTTGCTCTTTCACTAGTATACGGATGGCTATGATAATAAACTGCATGAAGTTCTACCCCACGTCTTGCCATCATGTAGCCTGCAACAGGTGAGTCTATACCTCCTGATAACATAAGCATAGTACTACCATTCATTCCATAAGGTAATCCACCCACTGCCTTTATTCTTTTAGCATAAATGTATGCCATATTTCTTATTTCAACATTTATTGTACACTCTGGATTATGTACATCTACACTTACGTCTTCGTTATTTTGTAATATATAACCCCCTACTTTTCGACTTACGTCCATAGACCCTGGGCTAAATTTTTTGTTTGCTCTATTAGTTTCTACTTTAAAAGTTTTAGCGGCGCTTTCTATCATGTCTAAAAGTGCTTGCTTTTCAATACTCTCCATAGAAGCTTCAACCTGTGTAACTACGCAAACCTCCATTACTCCAAAAACATTTTTAACCTTCTCTATAATTCCCTCCATCATTTCTGAGTATATAAACCATCTTCCTTGATCTTCAACAAATTCGTAATTTAAGTCTCTTATAGCATTTTTTATATTGTCTTTAAGTTTTTTTTCGAATTTACCTCTGTTGAGCCCTTTTAAAAAGATTTCTGGTGCAAATTTTACTAAAATTAATTTTCTCATCTTTTGACACTCCTTCTGTAATGCATTATCTTTTGTTCATTTTTCTTAAAAACTTTAGTGATTTATTTAATTCGATTATAACATAGTCTATTTCATCCTTATTATTGCACTCTGAAAAACTAAACCGTATAGTTCCACCTTGCTCCTCTAAACTTCTTCCAAGTGCCTTTAATATTTCACTACTTTTATGATTTTTAGAAGAACATGCTGAACCTGTAGACACATATATCCCTTTTGCTTCTAATGCATGAAGTAATACTTCTCCTTTAATCCCTTTAAATGAAACACTTAATATATACGGTATAAAATGATCTTCTAGTTTGCTATTAATTATAACATCATCTAACTTAGACAGTTTTTCTATAAAATATTTCTTTACCTCTAAAACACTGTTAAAATTCTCATGTTGATTTTTGCAGCTAGTCTCTACTGCAGTTCCAAATCCCACAATTCCAGCAAGATTTTCTGTACCAGATCTTAAATTTCTTTCTTGTCCTCCCCCATTTATTAAGCTACCCGGTATAAGTCCTTTCCGTATATATGCAAATCCAATTCCGCGTGGTCCATGTATTTTATGTGCACTAGTCGATAGTAAATCAATATTACACTTTTGTACATCAATAGGAATCTTTCCGTAACTTTGTACTGCATCCACATGAAATTTAGCCCTACTACTTTTCTCTTTAATTCGTTTTCCTATAAGCTCAATATCCTGCACTACACCTACTTCGTTATTAACGTGCATTACGCTAACAATTTGAGTATTCTTATCTATACTGTCTATAAGATTTTCTATATCAATTCTACCACTTTCATCTACATCAATATAAGTAACCTTTATTCCTAAATCTTCTAACGCCTTAAATGTGTCTAATACACTTGGATGCTCTATTTTAGTAGTTATTATATTTGAAGATGTTTTAGCAAACCCCTTTATAAGAAAATTATTACTTTCACTTCCTCCTGATGTAAATATTATTTCCTCACTGCTAGCATTTATGCTACTCGCAATATTTACCCTTATCTCTCTAAGTTTTTGCTCTGCCTTAAACCCAAAACTATGTGCTGAAGATGGATTACCATAATAATTTCTCATAGTACTACATACATCCTCAATAACTGCTTCATAAGGCTTAGTAGTTGCACTGTTATCTAAATATATTTCCATGCTTTTATCTCTCTCCTCTAAATATCGTTAAAGAATCCACTAACTGTATATATTAATTCTTACTATTTCGCTCTGTTTTATTTAATTATAAATATGTTAATTATTAATGTCAATAAATAAAAAAATATCCTAGAAAGGGTGAACCTGATATGGAGCTGATGATTATAGAATGGATTAATAAAAAAATTGAATTATCACTTATTACGATATAATTTATAGGTTAATGATTACTTTTATGGTAAAATAAATTTATTGGAACATATAATTTATCAACTGACATTTGAGTAATTTCACAAAATTTAAATCGCTTAACCTTAGTATTACACATACAAATTGAAGGAGTGATAACCATGAAAATTACTGACAAAAAAAAGAGTATCCTTGCCGATATGTCTTTGCTTTTAGTTGCAATTTTTTGGGGCGGTGGTTTTATAGCTGTAAAAGGTGCTTTAGATAGTCTTACACCCTTTTATATTATGGCAATGCGTTTTAGTATTTCTGCGATTATTATGCTTTTAATTTTCAGAAAGAAGGTTAAACTTATTACTAAAAATGAACTTAAGGTTGGTACTTTGGTTGGACTTCTCTTGTTTTTAGGCTTTGCTGCTCAAACTATTGGTATGAAATATACAACTGCTGGTAAAAATGCTTTTTTAACTGGAACTAATGTAGTTATTGTGCCCTTCCTTTATTGGATAATTAGCAAAAAAAAGCCAGATACATATTCATTAATATCTGCATTTTTGTGCTTTGTTGGAATAGGAATGCTAACCTTAGATGGAGGTATACGTATTGGACTGGGTGATGGTTTAACTCTATTATGTGCAGTATTTTTTGCAGCTCATATAGTTTCTGTTGGATTTTTCACTGAAAAAGTTGATGCTATATCACTTGTAATAATACAGTTAGGTGCCGCTGCAGTATTTTCAATTATAGCCGCTTTAATTTATGAACCAATGCCACAATCATTAAATTCAGATACAATATTTGCAATTAGTTATTTAGCAATTTTTAGCACAATGATTGCATTTATTATACAAAATGTAGCTCAGAAATATACCACTTCTACTCATGCTGCTATTATCTTATGTTTAGAATCTGTTTTCGGTTCTATTTTATCTGTTGTAATGCTTAATGAGATATTTACATCAAAAATGATTTTAGGATGTTTAATTATATTTGTTGCAATTATAACAACAGAAACTAAATTAAATTTCTTAAAAATCAAGAAAATATCCGCTACTCCATAAAACAAATATAAAGAGCTCATGGGCAAAACCATTGCCCATGAGCTCTTTATATTTCAATAATATGATATTTAAATGCATTTATAAGAGTGGTGGTGTTATAAATCATTTTTCTATCACCTTTCCCATAGACCAAATGCTGATGAGCGTAAAAGAAATATTTCGGAGAGTATTTATTTAAAATATCGATAAATACTTCAAATCCCTGATGACAAAGATCCTTTCCATCCCCCATACCTTTTGCAGGTGAATGGGTGACTAATATATCAAACCCTTTATTCTTCCATAAACACAATTTTAATTTCGAAACTCTTTTTTGCATTTCCTTTTGAGAATATTGAAAAGGGCCTTTATTATAGTCAATAGATCCTCCAAGACCTAGTATTCTAATATTTTTATATACTATTATCTTATCATCAATAGGGATACATCCAGCTGGCGGTTTTTCTAAATATGATATATCATGATTACCGTTAACATAAAATACAGGTGCTTTAATCATATTCGCTAGATATTCTAAATAATCTGCCTTTAAATCTCCACATGAAATTACCATCTGAATTTCTTTAAACCTTTCACAATCAAAATGATCCCAAATGTAACTATCTTCTATATCTGAAACTAATAGAACTTTAACTTTAATCACCTACTTATCTTCTGATTATTCTACTCCTCCACCGGAAGTTTTCCTACAACATTGTCTACAAACCAGTCCATATATAACATATCCTCGTAGTTTCCTATATCACCATCATTTATCCTAAGTTGACCTTTTGTATCGTGCACCGGACCAGTAAAAGTGTGGAATCTGTTTTCAATAATTAATTCGCGCATTATAACTACTAATTTTTGAGTTTGAATTGGTACATTATGTTTTGAATATATAATATCCACAAGTCCCGAGTCCATCCCCCACCAAAAACTTACTCGTTTAGATTCAGTACTAAAAATACCTTTAAAACTACCATTTACTATATTTCTAAGTATTTTCTCATAAAACTGTCCCCAATCCCATGTAATTAAAGCATAGTTCACTTCCGGTATCCATTTACTCTCTTTTTCACTATACTTTAGTGAATATAGTCCAAAATCTCTTGACCCCTTACCTAAAGCTGTTAGGTCATTTTGCATTATGAGATCTGCACCGAGCCTTTGAAGCCCTTGAATTAATTCCTTTGAATGATTGATATCCCCTGTTTCATTAAGCCAAGAAATCATAACTTTCGCATTCGGATTTACAGTTTTAACGCCTAATGCAAAAGCATTAATCCCCGTTATAACTTCTGTTTCATTATAAATATCTATATATCCTATAATATTTGATTTTGTAATAGCCCCGGCAATAAGCCCTAGTAAAAACCTTGGTTCATGAGAACGCCCAAAATAAGTACTTACATTTCTAAAAGCCTTTACGGGAGAGCAGTTAAAAAATTTAATATTGTCATACTTTAAAGCCGCCCTCAACGTTATATTAAGATAAGATGGACATGTAGTAAATATAATGTCATAATCTTTTTCACATAACTCCCTTAATCTTTCATAACTATCACCCTCAGTTTGAAAATTATCTATAACAAAAGTTTCTATTTCACCTTCTAATTCATTTTGTGCATACAGTCTTCCTAGATTATGAACATAACTCCAACCTGATGTATCAATAGTCTTTTCAAAAATAAAACCTACTCTTAATTTTTTATGTGGGCCTACTAAATTTGTAAATGAAGTAATAACATTTTTCCTACGCACATCAAAAGGTTCCGTTTGGATTTCTACTGCATTGTTTCTTGAAAGTATTTTAAGTTCTCCTAAGAACTTACGAACCCTTGATTTTCTCTTTGTTTCTATGAATTCGTCTGAGATTCCATAAATTTTTATATATTTTAAAAACGCATCTCCAGTGGTAGTATTTAATTTATCTCCACCTAATTCGTAAAAGGTATTTCTAAAAGGTGAATAAACATTTTTTAAAAAATGCTCGTATTTATTTGAAAATAAGCTAAGCTTCGGATTATATCCATCCAAATACTTCAAAAGCTCGGTAAAGCTACCCTCCCTGGAAAACCAAATAGCATTTATCCCAGTCTCATTATTAAAGTTCAAAAATTCATAATATATTATGTTATTTAAATCATTCTCATCCTTTTTAGGAACTAGCCTAGTAACATCGCCCTCTATCGCATAGGCATCCACGTATTTTAATACACTTACACGCTTATTTCCCTCCATAACATAAAATTCATTCATATACTCATAAATTTTTACAGGGTCAATTATTCCATCTTTAATGTGATGAGCATAGACCGCTTGCCATTTCATAGAGAATTCGCTATCAATACTAGCTAGAGGAAGAAAGTTCGTTGCAAAATCCCTACTCCTTGTATAAAAATAGGATCCTATTATTTTTTTTAATGGAATGCTTTTTATTCCTAAAGGGACTTCCGCTACTATATCTATTTTTTTTAAAATACTATCTAAGGATAATATATGGCCAGAAGCCCCTCTTGATATGTCCATGTGATATTTAACTTTAGCCAATTTGCTAGCCTTTTTATATTCTTCAACAGATGAAAAACTGATCATACACTCACTCCTTAATTTTTCCAGCTATCCATACCATTACCACAACAGCCTATTATGGTAAATATTCTTTTATATATTATAATATACCAAAATGTATTTAACAACATTTTGATAGATACTGATATGTTTAATAGATTATTAATAAATAACTCTATTAAACATGTTATAATAATATTGTAAGATATCTAACAACCCAAAATATAAATCTTTAAAGGATGGTAAAGTATGAACATAGCATTTTTTCTTACACCTAAAAGTGAACTTGTTTATGAAAGACCAAGCTCTACAATGAGGCAAGCATTAGAACGGATGGAGTACCACAGATACACATCTGTGCCCTTAATAAATGAAACAGGTAATTATGTAGGTACTTTAACAGAAGGTGATTTATTATGGAAACTAAAGAATACTCCAAATTTAAGTTTTAATGATACAAATAAAATTTTAATTGAAGATATCCCAAGGCATATCTCTAACAAAGCAGTATTAATTAGTGCAGATATAGAGAGCTTAATATCACTAGCGAAGGATCAAAACTTTGTCCCCGTTGTAGATGATAATGGCGTTTTTATAGGAATAATTAAAAGAAGTGATATAATAACTTATTGTTATAATTTATTATACGAACATAATGAATTGAAAGCTTTAATTTAATTAAAGCATAAGCATACTAGAATAAATATATAATTTAAATAAAACACCTATACTAGCTTAATATCTAGTATAGGTGTTTTACTTTTATAAATTACTAGCAGCCTTTTTATCTAAAATTATTGTTACATCATTATGAAGCTGCAGAATTGAAGCAGGCATATTAGGATTTATTTTACCTTTAACAGCTCTTTCTATAGCTTCAGCCTTATTTAAGCCGTTAGCAAGTAAAATAATTTTTTTAGAATTCATTATTGTCTTTATTCCCATACTTATCGCTTTTACTGGTACATCCTTTCTTGATTTAAAAAACCTAGAATTAGCTTCTATTGTTTGTTCATTAAGATTAACTAAATGCGTTTCTGCCTCAAAGGTTACATCTGGTTCGTTGAATCCAATATGCCCATTTCCACCTATACCAAGGATCTGCATATCTATGCCGCCAACTTCTTTTATTTTATTTTCATAGCCTCTGCATGAAGCCTCAATATCCATTGCCATACCATCAGGCACGTTAATATTTTTTACGTTTACATTTATACTATTAAACAAATTATTAATCATATAATTATAGTAGCTTTGAGGATCTTCTCTATTAATTCCATAATATTCGTCCAGGTTAAAAGTTCTGACCTCATTAAAATCTACTTCTTTTTTGTTATACAACGCAATTAATTCCTTATACATGCCAAGTGGAGTATCTCCAGTAGCTAGGCCCAATACACTATCAGGCTTTAACATAACTTGGCTTGCAATCATCAAAGCAGCTTTTTTACTCATTTCTTCATAATTATCTAAAACTAATATTCTCATATTCGCACCACCTTATAATAATACTCAAAATTTTACTTTTGAGTTTCGTAAACTATTTTGCCTTCTACTATTGTTAAAAATACATCTATATCATCATCAAAAACAACTATATCTGCATCGAATCCAGCCTCTAACCTGCCCTTTTTATTATCCATATTAATAACCTTTGCCGGAACATGCGATGCCATTGCCACTACCTCATAGATTTCTAAATCACTATGATTTAACATGTTTTTAACAGCCTTATTTAAGGTTAAAACACTACCTGCGAGTGTTCCATCCTGAAGTCTTGCAGCTCCATTTTCAACTGTTACCTTCTGTCCACCAAGCTCATAATTGCCACTCTTCATACATCCAGCTCTCATAGAATCTGTTATAAGTACCATTTTATCTTTATGTTTGATATTTATGAGCATCTTAAAAATTGCTGGATGAACATGTATTAGATCCGCTATTAGCTCGCATGTTATATCATTTGTGAAAATTGCACCTACAATTCCTGGTTTTCTATGATTTAAGGGAGTCATAGCATTGAATGTATGAGTCGCATGTGTTATGCCATCCTCAATAGCACGTACAGCCTCTTCATAACTTGCATCTGAATGACCTACTGATAATGTAATTTTAGAATTACTTTTTACTTTTTTTATAAAACTATGATTTTCATCCTTTTCTGGCGCAAGGGTTATAATTTTAATAATATCTAAATAATCCTTTATAATATCATAATTGGGCTTTATAATATTATCCGCCTTCTGAGCCCCTTTGTACTTCTCATTTATGAAAGGTCCCTCCATATGTGCCCCTAGAATCTTTGCCCCTTCATTTTCTAATGACATTGCCTGTCTAATAGCATCTAACGCACTATATATACTAATTGAGTCCATAGTCATTGTAGTAGGTAGATAAGATGTTACTCCATTTTCAGCTATTGTAGTACTTATAACCCTCAATGCCGTAGCCGTTGCATCCATGGTATCATAGCCTCCGGAGCCGTGAATATGAATATCAATAAAGCCAGGTGATACATATTTACCCTTAGCATCTATCACTAGTATTTCTTCCTTATACTCTTTTTTATACTGAAGGAAGTTATCATTATTTATAATGTCTATAATTTTTGTATCGAAAATTATTACACTATCATAAATTATTCTATCTCTCATAATAAGTTTTCCATTAACTATAGCTTTAATATTAATCACCTCATCAAATATTTGAATATAATTATTATAATGTTGCTAATGCCTTAGCTACATTTCCCTTGGTCTTTTCCAAGGCTTCTTTTGCTTTTTTAAGGGTTACATCTTTTTTAATTTTAACAATACACACTTTAGGGTCATATTCGCAGATTTCTAGATTTTTATTCACTAGGGCATCATCCACACCTGTGGCAATCTTTACTATTTCGCGTACACGTTGTTGTAACTTTTTATTAATAGGTCGTACATTAACCATCAAGTTAGTATAAGTTTTGCCAAGTTTTATCATGGCCACAGTGCTTAACATATTTAAAACCATTTTTTGTGCAGTACCTGCTTTCATTCTAGTTGACCCTAGTATTACTTCTGATCCAACCTCTATAGCTATAGTAACTTCGCAAATATCTTTGATTTTGCCCTTTGAATTACATATAAGTGCTATAGTTTTGCAACCCATTTCTTTAGCGTATTCCATAGCGCGTACAACATAAGGGGTATTACCACTAGCTGTTACGCCGACTATTACATCTTTTTTATTTATATTTACCTTTTCTAAATCTAGAATTGCCAGTTCTGGATCATCCTCCGTATGTTCAAGCCATCCACTTATTGCCTCTTTTCCACCAGAAATAATTCCTTGAACCATAGAATCCGCGGTACCAAATGTAGGAGGACATTCTGATGCATCCATTACTCCTAATTTTCCACTTGTGCCACTACCAATATAAAAAAGCCTCCCACCATCTTCAAAGCTTTCAACTATTAGTTCCACAGCTTTCTCTATATTACTTAGCTCATTTTCAATAGCTATAGCTACTTTTTTATCCTCATCATTCACTTTCTTAAGAATTTCAAAGGTGTTCATTGTATCTAAATTAAATTTATTTTCATTATTTCCCTTCATAAAAAACCTCCTTATTTATCTATGGGGTATATGACAATTCTGGATTGTTTTCCTATTATTTTAAGTTTATTTGATATTTATACTTATCACTTCTATATATGGCTTTGGTATATTCAATTGGAGTTTCATTTTCTAAATAGGTGGTTCGCCTAAATATTAGTGCCAAAGCATCATTTTCTTGGTTAAGAAGGTTACTTTCATATTGATTTAACATTGTAGGTTCAATTGTTTGTTTCGCTTTATCCGGATGATGACCATACTTTTGACGAAAAATTTCATATAGTGATTTATCTTCAATAATTTCTTTAGTCATTCCATTAAATAAAAAATATGGAAGCCACGCTGTTTCAATTGCTACTGGTTGCTGATCACTAAATCTCAGTCTTTTAATTTCAATAATTTTATTTTCATCTTCAGGCATTTTCAGTTCAAGCTTGCATTTCTTTGTTGCGTCTATTACCTTAAAAGATAATATTTTAGTTTTTGATACCACTCCATTTTCTTGCATTTGCTCAGTAAATCCTTTGAGCCGTGATATTTCACTATTAACCTTTGCAGTAGACACAAAAGTCCCTTTTCCCTGTTCTCTATAAATTAACCCCTCATTTACTAAGGACATAATAGCCTTATTTACGGTCATTCTGCTGACCCCTTGAATTTCACACAGTTCTCTTTCTGTTGGAATTGATTCCCCTGGCTTTAAAACTTCATTTTCTATCATTTCCTGTAATATTTCTTTTATTTGATAATGAAGTGGTATAGGGTTATCCTTCGAAATTTTTCTCAAATTTTTCCCTCCTTGATTAATAATATTTTTTGGTAAATTAGTGCACATATGCAATTTATATGTTATTATATTGTTATGTTGTATATACCAATTATATTTCAAATTTGTTTTTTTTACAACCTATTTGAAACAACAAATTACAATTTAGTATTAATAGCTATCTGATTCGATTATAGAGTCCATAGAAAATAGTTTAGATTTATAATGCATATTCTCTTTTATTCCTCTATTGTAAACCTTTAACGATTTTTTTATCATGTATATCATGGTGTTAGATTTCTTAAATATTCTTAGTACTGAGTAATACTTAATAATATCTTTTCACCTATATTAATAAATATCACTGCATTTATCCCTATAATTTAATCATGTAACATGCCATGAAACCCACAGGGAGGATAAGAATTAATAATTTTTATCTAATCCAAAAACGAGGAGGTAATAAAATGTCTAAAAACAACAAATTTTCATCAAATCTTCAAAAACTTGGAAAAGCTATGATGACGCCAATTGCAGTTATGCCTGCAGCCGGATTACTATTAAGATTAGGGGCTCCAGATATATTTAATATTGCATGGATGTTCGCTGCCGGAAATGCTATTTTTGGCCATCTTCCTATGATTTTTGCAATTGGTATAGCTATAGGTCTTGCAGATGATAACAATGGAGTTGCAGGTCTTGCAGCTGCAGTTGGCTACTTTGTATTAACTGACGTTGCTGTCACTTTTAATTCTAAGATAGATATGGGTGTACTAGCAGGTATTATCGTTGGTATATTATCCGGTTACCTATACAACAAGTATAAGAGTATAAGGGTTCCAGATTTCTTAGGTTTCTTCGGTGGTAAACGTTTCGTTCCAATTATAACATCCTTTTACACTTTAATTATAGGTGTGGGCGCTGGTTATATCTGGCCTCATATTCAAGATATTATTAATAATGCAGGTAATTCTATTGCTCACTCTGGCTCTATAGGCGCCTTCTTATATGGAGTCCTAAATAGATTGCTTATTCCCTTTGGATTACACCATGTTATGAACACACTTATTTGGGTACAGTTTGGTACCTTTACGGATGCTGCTGGCAAGGTCGTTACAGGAGACCTTACTAGATTTTTTGCACAAGACCCAACTGCCGGGACATTTATGACAGGCTTTTTCCCAATTATGATGTTTGGTCTTCCTGCTGCATGTCTTGCAATGATAGCTACAGCTAAAAAAGAAAATAGAAAAGCTGTAACTGGAATGCTTCTTGGTATTGCTTTTACTGCTTTCCTAACTGGTATTACAGAACCAATTGAATTCTTATTCATGTTCATTGCACCAGCACTATATTTAATGCATGCTATATTAACGGGAGCAGCTTTTGCTTTAACTTCTGCTTTAGGCGTTAAATCTGGTTTCACTTTCTCTGCAGGTATACTTGACTATGTTCTAAGCTTTGGAATCGCGAGCAAGCCAATACTTTTAATAATAATAGGTTTAATATTCGGTGTTATTTATTTCTTTGTTTTCTACTTCTCTATTAAGAAGTTCGACTTAAAGACTCCAGGTAGAGGAGATGATGAAACCTCTCCTGCACTTGCTAAACTAAATACTTCTGAGTTAGGTCTTAGAGCTATTAGTATGTTAGAGGCTATTGGAGGCAAAGCAAATATAAAGACTATAGATGCTTGTATTACACGAGTAAGGTTATCTATTAAAGACAATGCTCTTATTGATGAACCTAGATTAAAGCAGCTTGGGGCTACTGCTGTTATGAAAATCGGAAACAATAACTACCAGATTATTGTTGGTACCATTGCTGATCCACTAGTAACTCAAATGAAAATTGCTATGACACGATAGTCCTTAATCACATAAAAAAGGTTAACAAGAACTTTTCGTTCTTGTTAACCTTTTACTATTTTTAGCTATTAACCTTCATTGCTCTCATTGAATTTAACACTGCAATTAAAGCGACTCCTACATCACCAAAAACAGCTTCCCACATAGTTGAAATTCCGAAAACTGCCAATGTTAAAATAACTGCTTTTACACTTAGTGCAAAGATAATATTTTGCATAACAATTGTTTTTGTTCTTTTAGCAATTTTTATAGCTTCAGCAATTTTTGATGGTTCATCTGTCATTATTACTATATCTGCCGCCTCTATTGCAGCATCAGAACCTACACCACCCATTGCAATCCCAATATCTGCTCTTGCGAGCACCGGCGCATCATTAATTCCATCTCCTACAAATACTATCTTCTCTTTAGGTGATTTTTCTTTTTGAAGCAATTCTAACTTTTCTACCTTCTCGTGTGGAAGAAGTTCTGAGTAAACTTCATCTACACCAAGTATTTTTCCAATACTCGTCGCTATATCTTTATTGTCACCAGTAAGCATTACTATTTTTTTAACACCCATAGATTTCAAATCGACTATTGCTTGAATAGAGTCTTCTTTTATCTCATCTGAAATTATAATACTACCTGCATATTTCTTGTCTATAGCTACATATATTATTGTGCCTACATTTCCAGCTTTATTATAGGAAATTTTCTCACTATCCATTAACTTTGAATTACCAGCTAACACATGTTTCCCTTTAACTTTAGCCCTAATACCTTTTCCAGCTATTTCTTCGACGCCTTCAATATCTTCACTACGTATATCTTTGCCATAAGCTTTTATTATAGATGTAGCAATAGGATGATTAGAATTGCTTTCTGCATGAGCTGCATACTCTAATAATTCATCCCTACTTATCTCACCTTCTGTATGCATCTGCGTAACCACAAATACTCCTTTAGTTAGTGTTCCTGTCTTATCAAAAATTACTACTTCAACGCTATTTAATGCCTCCAAGTAATTTCCACCTTTAACCAAAATACCATTTTTAGATGCACCACCTATTCCTCCAAAAAACCCAAGTGGAATAGATATTACGAGTGCACAAGGGCAAGATACTACTAAAAATACCAATGCTTTATATATCCATTGTGAGAAAGTAGCACCAGGTATTAAAAGGGGTGGAAGTATTGCTAGTGCTGTTGCACTTATAACTACAATCGGTGTGTAATATCTTGCAAATTTAGTTATAAAATTTTCAGTTGGTGCTTTTTTGCTGCTAGCATTTTGCACTAAATCCAAAATTTTTGCAAGGGTTGATTCTCCAAATTCTTTCGCAACCTCTATAGTTAATAATCCATTTTTATTTATGCACCCTGCCAAAATTTCATCGCCGCTTTTAACTTCTCTTGGAACTGATTCACCAGTTAATGCAGCTGTATCTACTAATGATTTTCCTTCTATAACAATACCATCTAATGGCACTTTTTCTCCGGGCTTTACTATTATAATATCCCCAATGTGTACTTCCTCTGGATCTACCTTTACAATTTCATCTTTAATTTTTTTATTTGCATAATCTGGCCTTATATCCATAAGCGCAGATATAGATTTTCTTGATTTATTTACAGCGATATCTTGGAAAAATTCTCCTACTTGATAAAAAAGCATAACCCCAACGCCTTCTGAAAATTGTCCAATAGAAAATGCTCCTACTGTAGCGAGTGCCATTAAGAAATTCTCATCAAATAATTGTCCTCTTAATATATTTTTCACTGCAACTATTAGGACGTCTCCACCAATTAATAAATAACTTATGAGGAATAACGCAAATTCAATTAAATAATCTAATTTAAACAAAACTGCTACGATGAAAATTACTACACCTACAGAGAAACGTATAATTTTATTTTTATTAGTTCCTTCTTCCCCGTGATCATGGTTATGATCATGGTTATGGCTATGACCCTTTTCCTCATGCTTAAATGTTTTTACTTGTTTTACTATAAATTTAACACCAGGTTCTATTCTTTTAACTATTTTTTTTGCATCATCTATAACACTTATTATTTTTTCTTCACTTTGAAATTGAATTACTAAGCTTTTAGTGACAAAATTTATATTTGCATCTAATACTCCATCTATCTTTTTACATTGAGCTTCAATTTTGTTTGCACAATTAGCACAACCTAGACCTTCTAAAATGAATTCTCTTTTTATTATAGTACTCATTTTCTCCCCCACTTTCAAAGTTTTTATTTGCTTTTATATTATAAATTTTTCTTTATGTAATAGAGTATTATCTAAGTTCCTTTATGTGTATAAGTCCTTGATCAAAAATTTGTTTAACATGCTGATCATCTAAAGAATAGTAGACAACCTTTCCCTCACGTCTATACTTAACAAGTCTAGCATTTTTAAGCACACGAAGTTGATGAGAAATAGCTGATTGAGTCATATTAAGAAGAGCAGCTATATCACAAACACACATTTCAGTTTCAAATAACACACAAAGAATTTTAATTCTCGTACCATCTCCAAAAACTTTGAAAAGCTCTGCTAAGTCATATAACGTTTCCTCACGTGGTATTGATTTTCTTACTTTTTCTACTACATCTTCATGTATATTAGAACATGTACAAACCTCTATGTTTTTTCCCATTTATTCCACCCCTTTCATATGAACACATGAATCATTGTTCATATGTTTATTATATGTTACCAATTAATACTTGTCAACATTCCTGGGAAATAATAGTTCATTAGTTTTATAAAATTTGTAATCAAAAAATTAAAACCCTAATCATGTATTTATTCATGATTGGAGTTTTAATTTATTAATTATTAATAGTGCTTATATTCTTAATAATATCAGTAATAATATCAATTCTTTTAAACGGTGTAATAAGATAATATCCATCTACATAAGGGTAGATTTCTTCCGCTATTTCAGTAGATATTTTAATTGCAAGAACCCTAGCTTCTTCTTTTGAAATGTCCTTATATAGTTCTATAATTTCCTCAGAAACGCTTATTCCAGAAATTTCATTGTTCATAAAGCAAGCATTCTTATAGCTTACAATCGGAATAATTCCACCTAATATCTTAGCAGGCAATTCACTACGTGCCCGTTTTAAATTTTCTACAGCCTGCTTTGTTAAAATTGGCTGTGTTAAAAACATAGTTACTCCACTTTCAATTTTCTTTTTTGCGTGTAATAGTTGGCTACTAAAATTAATAGCATTTACGTTTAAAGCACCACAAATATTAAAAGGTGATGAAAATGTTATATCATTTAGATTGGTTATATAGTTAGCAAGTATTGCAGAATTAAAACTAAACATCCCCTTAACCTCGTCACGCTGGGCTGAGGGTATAGGGTCACCTGTTACCACTAAAACGTTATTTACCCCCTCAATATTTAAGCCTAGAAGTAATGCCTTTGTAGCATTAATATTTCTATCGCGACATGTCATATGTGGAATTGTTGTGATGTCGAGTTCTCTTTTCAACTTACAAGCGAGTAGACTACTATCTACCCTTACTCTTGCAATAGGACAATCTGCAATGGTTATTGCATCAACTCCATTCTCTTTAAGACTCTTAGCACTATTCATAAAAAATTCAATTCCTGTATCAAGTGGTGGGTCTAATTCTACCGCAATAATTTTTTTCCCAATTCTGATTTTTTCCAGGAGAAGGTTTTTAACAATTAATTTCTCAATTTTAACTTTTCCAGTTTTACTCGGAACAATTTCGCGTGTTGATAAACCTTTTATTTTTGCAACAGTTTCCCTTATAAATTCTGGAGTTGTACCGCAACAACCACCAATAATAGCCACACCTTGCTTTGCTATTTCTAGCATTTGCACAGCAAAATATTCTTTAGTATTATTAAAAAACGTACGATTATTTATTATTGTTGGATACCCTGAGTTTGGCATAACAGAAATAGTTTTATTTTCTATATTAAGAGTTTTAATATATTGAAGTAAGTGATATGGCCCAGAAAAGCAGTTGAATCCACAGGCATCAATAGTTGGTATTTGCGAAACTTTCTCTATAAATTTTTCACCATTTATTCCAAGTCTTGTAAACCCTTCTGGTGAAACCGCAAGTTCCATCAAAATATATGTATTTGGATTTTTCTCCTTAATATACCTTGAAATCTCAGCAAGATATTCATCACTGCTAAAAGTTTCAAATATAAAATATGTTGCACCGAGATCTAAAAACAAATCTACTATTTCTTTGTATGCCTCCCATAAATCCATCATTTCTAAAAATGGTATTGGCCCAATATCGGCAAAAACTAAAACCTCAGTACCCTTTGTGGCTTCCCTTGCTATCTCATAACCTTTTACAATAACCTCTTTAACCGTATCAAAATTACTTTCAAGGCTAATTTTATTTGCTCCAAATGTATTGGTTTTAATTGCCTTGCAACCAGCATTTATATATTCCTTATGTATATTTAGTATGGTATTTTTATCATAAATATTTGCAAGTTCACATTTGGATAATGGATTTTCACAAACACTTGCGTAATATGTCCCCATTGCGCCATCAAAAATTAATGGTTTTTCTTTAATATTCATAAATTCCCCCACTGAAGTTTTCTCTTTGTTACAGTATAGAACTCTCACTTATATAAGTTGGAGACTTTCCTTCTGAAATGTCGTTAAAACCATTTGCGTGTTTCATCTAACATTTTAAAATTAGTTAAATCATAATGAAGTGGAGTTACAGTAACATACCCCTCTTTAAAATATATTGTGTCAGAATCATCCTCATGAATATCTATTACCTCACCCTTAATTTCATATTGAGTTTCATTATTTTCTCCAATAGTTTCTATATAACGGTTGTTATACAATCTACTTCCAATTTTACATACTTTAATTCCTTTTATTTCATTATCCCTTAGCATAGGAATATTCACATTTAATACAATATCATTCTTAATGTTATTCTCAATAGCCTTAAGCAATATCTTTCCAGCATATTTAGCTGCCATTTCATAATTTTCAATATTTCGCTTAATTTCCATAGAAACCGCCATAGCTGGTATTTTATAAATAGTCGCTTCTATAGCTGCAGAAACTGTACCGGAATATAAGACATCAGTACCTAAATTTAATCCTTTATTGATTCCGGATACTACCATATCTATTTTACAATCACTTTTACTATCAATGAGCTTATTAATTGCTATTTTTACACAATCTGCTGGTGTTCCATCTACGCTATAAGCTTTTGATTTTAACCCTTCAATTTTTGTTTCTCTAACAATAAGTGGCCTTGTAAGGGTTATGGAATGTCCGCAAGCGCTTTTTTCATTATATGGTGCTACAATAATTACTTCATGATTTTTTTCGAGTTCTTTAGCTAAAGCATATAACCCCTTTGCATTTATACCATCATCGTTTGTAAGCAATAATCTCATTTTCATCCCTCCCATTATTCACTATTTTAAAATTTCAAATAGTATATGTATATATATTATAGCAAAATATGGTTCAACAGGATACAAAACGTCCAAATATAATTCTAATTGCATAGCATTTAAATATTATTTGTAAGAAAGCTTTAAAATACAAAGATAGTCCAAGGGAGTAATTAAAATTACTCTCTTGAACTATCTTTATGTTTCTTCTATCTTTTTTTAGCAGGTACCATATGAATAGCTTCACCTTTTAACCCTAACACTGCTTCTTCAAAAGCTTCAGATAGTGTTGGATGAGCATGTATCATGCTAGCGATGTTTGAAACATTCATATTATTATTTATAGCCATAGCCCCTTCATGAATTAAATCCGATGCATGAGGTCCCATTATATGCACTCCAATGATTATATCCTCAAGCGTTGCTATAACCTTTACTAATCCTTCTCCTTCACCTAGTGCTAATGCCTTGCCATTAGCTCCAAATAAAAATTTACTTGTTTTATACTCCATTCCCTTTTTTTTGGCTTCGTTTTCTGTTATGCCTACGCAAGCTATCTCTGGAAATGCAAAAATACAACTTGGTATTATTTCACTAGAATAAGGAGCAATATAACCCATAATTCTCTCAACCACTTTTTTACCTTGATGCGTTGCTGCATGAGCAAGCATACTTATTCCATTCACATCACCAATAGCATAAATACCTGGAATGTTAGTTTCATAATTTTCATCTACCACAATAGCTCTTCTATTAAGCGATATACCCAAATTCTCAATATTAAGCCCTTCAGTCATAGGCGTTCTACCAACGGATACCAATACATTATCTGCCGTAAACACAATTTCTCCTTTTTTCCCATCGGCAGTTACAATTAGCTGTTCATTAGATTTTTCAATACTAATTACCTTTGTGTTGATACTCATATCTATACCTTTTCTTTTAAGTGAAACACTCAATCTCTTTGTTAAATCAGTATCCACTTGAGCAAGAATACTTGGCAAGAACTCTATAACAGTTACCTTTGATCCTAATGCATTAAATATACCTGCAAACTCCACACCTATAACACCGCCGCCTATAATTGCTAATTTATTAGGCACTTCTTTAAATTCTAATATATTTTCACTAGTAAATACTCCTGGTAGATCTATACCCGGTATATTAGGTATTAATGGAATAGACCCAGTTGCTATAATTATATTTTTCGTTATTATTTCTCTTAATTCTCCATTCTTAAGAGAGATAGAAACTGTATTTTTATCTTTCAAACAAGCTGTCCCTAAAATTACATCTATATTATTTGACTTTAATAATTGTTCTACCCCGTTCACTAGTTGATTAACTATTTTGTCTTTTCTATTTTGAATTTCTTCTACGCTAAAACTGTAACTATCTACCACGATTCCAAATTCATTAATATTCTTTAAAGTATTTAAAATTTCAGCATTTCTATATAGCGCCTTTGTAGGAATACATCCTCTATTTAAACATGTTCCACCAAGCTCACCTTTTTCTACAATACAAACCTTAGCACCCAGCTGAGCTGCACGAATAGCAGCAACATATCCCCCAGGGCCTCCCCCAATTATAACTATATCCTTCTCCATCACTGCTCCTCCTCCTATAAATCAGTATAACTTCGGAATATCTTAACGACATTTCAGAAGGAAAGTCTCCCACTTCTATAAGTGGGGTTACTTGCCCCAACAAATAGAAAACTTCAGCGGGAGTATAAATCTCCTTCTGAAGTCGTTAATACATCTTCTACGAAGATGTTACAGCTCCGCAGGAGATGATTTAACTATCCCGAAGTTATATTAATTAGTATATTTTAAAACTGGATATCTAGCAGCTCGAACTTCATCAAGCCTTCTAACAAGAGTATCATATGGAGCATCCTTTAGTAGCTGTGGATCTTCTATTGCTTCTTCTGAAATATTTATCATAGCTTCAATAAAATCATCCATAGCTTCAAGACTTTCCGTTTCCGTAGGTTCTATCATAATTGCATTTTCTACAATTGTTGGAAAATATATTGTAGGCGGATGATATCCATAATCTAGAAGTCTCTTGGCAATATCTAATGTAGTTACCTCACTTGGTCCCTGCTTTAAACCTCCTAAAACAAATTCATGCTTGCAAACTCTATCAATTGGTAAATAATAATAGTTCTTTAGTTTGCTTTTCATATAATTTGCATTAAGCACTGCCATTTCACTTGCCTTCTTTAGTCCCTCAGCGCCCATTGAAAGTATATAAGAATATGCTTTAACAAGTACTCCGAAGTTCCCATAGAAACTCTTTACCTTTCCAATAGATAGTGGTTTATCATAATTAAGAACAAATTTTTCTTCTATTTTTTCTATTATTGGGACAGGCAAATATTGTATAAGTTCTTTTTTAACTCCTACTGGTCCGCTTCCCGGTCCACCACCACCATGTGGGGTAGAAAATGTTTTATGAAGATTCATATGGACAACGTCAAATCCCATATCTCCTGGTCTTGCTATACCCATAATGGCATTTAAATTTGCTCCATCATAATATACGAGCCCACCAGCTTCATGTACTAGATTTGTTATTTCTTTAATATTCTCATCAAATAAACCTAAAGTGTTTGGATTTGTTAGCATTAATCCCGCTATTTCATCGTTTAATACAGATTTCAAACTATCTAAGTCTACACTACCTTTTTCATTAGATTTAACTTCTACAATTTCAAAGCCTGCCACACTTGCACTGGCTGGGTTAGTTCCGTGAGCTGAATCTGGAACTATAATCTTTTTTCTTTTAAAATCCCCTTTATTTTCATGGAAGGCTTTTATAATCATAAGTCCAGTAAGCTCTCCATGGGCCCCTGCTGCAGGTTGAAGTGAAACCTGATCCATTCCGGATATCTCAGCTAATTTTTCACTAAGTTCATACATTAATTGTAAGGAACCTTGTACCGTTTTTACACTTTGATATGGATGGATCTGAGTAAATGAGGTCATAGACGCCATATCTTCGTTAATTTTCGGATTATATTTCATAGTACACGAACCTAAAGGATAAAAGCCAGTATCTACCCCGTAATTCTTATTAGACAATAGAGTGAAATGTCTTATAACATCTACTTCACTTACTTCCGGAAGGGATATGTCTTTTTTGCTTAGCAAATGCTCAGGTATCATTTCGCTAATATCGATACTCTCTACATCACAACAAGGTAACGTATATCCTCGTCTTCCTTCTTTTGAGATTTCAAATATTAATTTATTATACTGTTTCATTTTATCCCCTCCATTGCAGTTATTAGCTCACAAATTTCTGGTTTTGTTCTTTTTTCTGTTACACAGAATAGTAGAGCATTTTTATGGTCAGGGTAATTTTTCTCTATATCATATCCACCAATTATATTATTTTCTAATAATTTATCGTTAATAATACTAGCCCTTTCCTGTCCCTGAATTACGAACTCCTTAAAGAAAGGTTTATTAAATACTGGCTCGTATTTTTCTAATTTAATTATTTCATTAAAAGCATAGTGCGCCTTTTGAGTGCTTTGATATGCCACTTCTTTTAATCCCTGTTTTCCCATAGTTGTAAGATAAATTGCAGCAGTTAATGCATTTAAAGCTTGATTTGAACATATATTAGAAGTCGCTTTTTCGCGTCTTATATGTTGTTCCCTAGCTTGAAGCGTTAATACAAAGGCTCTTTTTCCATCTACGTCGATGGTCTGACCTACAATCCTTCCTGGCATTTTTCTCATAAGTTTTTTCGTCGTTGCCATGAATCCCAAATAAGGTCCTCCAAAGTTCATTGCATTTCCAAGTGATTGGCCTTCCCCTACCACAATATCTGCTCCTATTTCTCCTGGAGTTTTTAATATGGCAAGAGATATAGGATCTACGCTCATTATTAGAATAGCTTTATTATCATGAGTAATTTTTTCAACCGACCTCATATCTTCAATTATTCCAAAGAAATTAGGGTTTTGAACTATAACTCCTGCCACACTGCTATCTACAAGTTCTTTTAATTTTAGAGTATCAGTAACTCCTTCCTTCTCATCTACTTCTATTAGTTCTAATCCCTTAAATTTTGCATAGGTATGAACGACTTTTCTAATTTCTGGATGTACTGTTTTAGATACAATTATAGATTTTCTTTTTGTATGCTCAGCAGCCATAAAAGCAGCTTCAGCGCAACTCGTAGCACCATCATACATAGATGCATTCGCAACATCTAGTCCGGTCAAACTGCATATTAATGTTTGATATTCAAAAATAGCCTGAAGAGTACCTTGGCTTATCTCTGGTTGATAAGGTGTATATGATGTATAAAATTCTGATCTTGAAACTATATGCTTTATTATAGAAGGTATATAATGATCGTAAACTCCAGCTCCTAAAAAACAAACTAACTCTTCAGCGCTTTTATTTTTATTACAAAGTGATTTTACGTGTTTTTGTACTTCCAGTTCTGACATGGGTGAATTTATATTTAGATCTCTATTTAATTTAAGGTCCTCTGGTATGTCTTTAAACAGTTCCTGTACAGACTCCGCACCCACACTTTTTAACATTACCTTTTCGTCTTCTAAAGTATTAGGTATATAAGGAAACATCTTATTTCTCCTTACTGCAATATTCATTATATTGCTCTTCGTTCATAAGTTCTTTTAATTCTTCCTTATTTGTAATTTCTATAAGAAACATCCAATTTTCATAGCAGTCTTCGTTTACTAATACTGGGTTATCTACTACATCATCATTTACCTCTAAAATCTTTCCACTAAATGGAATATACATGTCAGAAGCTGCTTTAACAGACTCAATGACCCCAAAAACATCCCCACTAGTAATTTCTGCATCTACCTCTGGTAGCTCAACAAAAACAATATCTCCTAAAGCATGTTGTGCATAATCAGAAATTCCAACGTATGCCTTATTACCTTTAATTTTTATCCATTCATGATCTTTACTATAAAATAATTCCTTTAATGTTTTCATTTAAAATCCCCCTAAATTTTATTTGTTATAATTTTTCTTATAAAATTTTTTACTTATTACCTCAGCTTTTAATGCTTTACCTCTAATCCCAATTTCAATTTCTGTACCTAATTCTGAGTATTTAGAATCTATTAAAGCAAGACCTATATTTTTCTTTAATGTAGGCGAGAAATATCCCGTTGTTACCACTCCGATTTTTTCTCCGAATGCAGTAACTTCATAACCATGTCTTGGAATTCCCCTATCCTTCATTTCAAACCCTACTGATTTCCTCTTAAGACCTTGTTCTTTTTGCTTTAAAAGAGCTTCTTTTCCTATAAATTCATTTTTTTTAAGCTTTACAAAAAATCCAAGTCCTGCTTCAAGCGGTGTAATATCTTGAGATAATTCGTTTCCATATAAAGGGAGGCAAGCTTCGAATCTTAAAGTGTCTCTGCAGCCGAGCCCTGTGGGCTTAAGTCCTTCTTCCTCACCTATATTAAATAGTTTATGCCATAATTTTTCTATTTCCTCTGGAGAAGTGTATATTTCAAACCCATCCTCACCTGTATATCCCGTTCTTGAAATAAGACATTTTACACCATCTACAAGAACATCTCGTTTACAATAGAAAAATTTAATTTCATCTAAATCTATATCAGCTATTTTTTGAAGTATCTTTTGTGCCTTTGGTCCTTGAATCGCAACCTCTGCTACCTCATTTGAAATATTAGTGAGTTCCATATCATAGGCGCCCTTATTGTCAATCATCCATTGAAAATCTTTCTCTATGTTCCCTGCATTTATAACAAGATAGAAATGTTCCTTACCAAATTTATATATTAAAAGATCATCAACTACTCCTCCGTTTTCATAGCACATAAAAGTATATAGTATTTGATTATCTTCAAGTACTGCTAAATCATTTGTAACTAAATTTTGTACAAATTCGAAAGCCTCAGCTCCTTTTACTTCCACTTCTCCCATGTGTGATACATCGAAAAGTCCAGCAGCGGACCTTACAGCTTCATGTTCAGAAATTATCCCTTCAAACTGTATTGGCATTTGCCACCCAGCAAAATCAACTATTTTCCCACCATATTCTTTATAAACACTATATAGCGGCGTTTTTTTTAAATTTTTCAACATAATTCCCCCCATTTTTGTAAAATATATGCATTGAAATATAAAAAAAAATGATTGTTTTTTTATTCTCCTTCATGTTTCATTATACTGCCTTTTGGTATATAATTCAATTAAATATATATATTGGTTTATAATTTCAAATCTAAAGTTAATGCAAGGAGGAAATATAATGATTTATATAAATAACACAAATACAAGTCCCTATTTTAACTTAGCAGCGGAAGAATATTTGCTAAAAAAATTTAAAGAAGACTGTTTTATGCTCTGGAGTGATGAGCCTTGTATCATCGTCGGAAAAAACCAAAATACCTTATCAGAAATTAACCTAGACTATATAAAAACAAATAATATTCCTGTGGTAAGGAGATTGTCTGGTGGAGGCACTGTTTTTCACGATTTAGGCAATTTGAATTTCACTTTTATCAAAAATAGTAGTGAAGAAAACTTTAATAATTTCAGAAAATTCACCTTGCCAATTTTAAATGTTTTAAACTTACTTAACATAAATGCAGAATTTAGTGGAAGAAATGATCTAACCATTGAAGGTAAAAAATTCTCAGGCAATGCACAATATAATTACAAAAACAGAGTTCTTCATCATGGCACCTTGCTTTTTTCATCAAATATTTCGGATTTATCAAAAGCATTACAAGCTAAACCTTTAAAATTTCAAGACAAAAGTATTAAATCCGTATTAAGCAGGGTAACTAATATAAGTTCGCACTTAACACGGTCTCTATCTATCATGGAATTTAAAGAGTTACTTATGAACTATATTATTACAAAAAATAATTCAGATTATTTGTATGAATTCACTCCATATGATTTAAATAGTATAAATAAGCTTGCCACTGAAAAATATTCTACTTGGGAATGGAATTTTGGCCATTCACCAAAATATAATTTCACAAATGAAAAGAAATTTTCATTTGGAACTGTTGAATGTAATATGGAAGTACAACATGGAATAATAAAAGATATTACGATATATGGTGATTTTTTTAGCAAACTTGATATCTCGGGCATAGATGCTGCCCTTATAGGCATAAATCATGTGGAATCTGATGTAAAAAAAGCGCTTTCAGCCTTTAATATATCTGATTATTTTTCAAATGCAAATATAGAAGATATTTTAAGTTGTATGTTTTAAAAAATTCTTCTTGACTATATTTGAATTTGCTAATAAAATATAAAGAAATAATAAAATTTACATTTGGGATTATAGTTATTTAAAATATTTTTATTGGAGCAACTTAGATTATTATCTAATGAAACTTTCAGATAAGAGGACATGTAGTAAAAATGCAGTGCTTTTGCCGCTTTTTTACTTCATGTCTTTATATATTTTAGCGACATTTCAGCTCCGCAGGAGATGATTTGACCCACTTAAATGAGTTTTCTATTATTTTAAGACTAACAAAAGAGAGGATGATTTATTCTGGAAGCATCAAAAGAATTAGATTCTATCAATAATTCACCAAAAACACTAAAGAAAGAAATCGGCTTACTAGAATCCATTACCCTAGTTATAGGTATGGTTATAGGTTCAGGAATTTTCTTTAAACCTTCTATTGTATTTAAAAACGCAGGATCTCCAACCATGGGAATACTTGCTTGGGTCGCCGGTGGCATTATAACTATGGCTTCTGGTCTTACTATAGCTGAAATAGCAGCAGCTATTCCAAAGACTGGTGGTATATTTATATATCTTAAAGAACTTTATGGAGAAAAATGGGCATTTCTATTTGGTTGGGTACAGACGGTTATTTATGTACCTGGTGCCGCCGCAGCACTCGCAATAGTTTTAGCAACTCAAGCTACTAATTTTGTACCTATGAGTCCAATCCATCAAAAACTATTTGCAATATTAATGATATTTGTTATCACCACTGCAAACGTGTTATCAACAAAACTTGCTAGTAAAATTCAGTTCATTGCAACTGTTGCAAAACTAATTCCAATTTTTATTATTATTGCTTTAGGCCTTATAAAAGGAACAGCTCACAGTTTTTCCTTGCCACTAGGGACTACTGCAGCCGGAGCTGGTTTTGGAGCTGCTATGCTTGGAACACTTTGGGCTTATGATGGCTGGGTAGGCGTAGGTAATATAGCAGGAGAACTTAAAAATCCTAAAAAAGACATACCAAAGTCCATAATTTTAGGACTAATCGTTATTATAACAGTGTATGTTTTATTTAATTTAGCAATTATAAACATAATTCCTATAACAGCTGTTATTAGTTCTAATAAAGTGGCTTCTGATGTTGCAACAGTTTTATTTGGAAAATTTGGTTCATTGTTTATAACTGCTGGCATATTAATTTCAATCTTTGGAACATTAAATGGTTACCTAATGACAGGAGTTAGAATACCTTTTGCCATGGCTCGAGATAAACTTTTACCTTTTGATAAGATCCTCGGAAAAGTTAATCAAAAATATCAAACTCCATTAAACGCTTTTATTTTCGAGGCAGTACTCGCCTCTTTATATGTATTTAGCGGTTCTTTTGATACCTTAACTGATCTTGTTATATTTGTTTTATGGATTTTCTTCACAATGGCAGTAGCTGGTATCTTTATATTAAGAACAAAACATAAAGATTTAGAGAGACCTTATAAAGTACCCTTCTACCCAATAGTTCCACTCATCGGAATTACTGGAGGTATATATATCCTAGTAAGTACACTTTTAACTGATACTTCAAAAGCACTTATAGGACTTGCAATAACCTTAATTGGATTACCTGTATATTGGTATATTACTAAAAAGAAACAAGACTAAAATAAAAAAGTATATATTACTATTAATGCATTCACTTCGCTAAGAACTACTAATTTTACTTTTAATTAATCTGCTACAAAACATAAACTCGCTGTGTCGCTCAAACATATGTTTTTCCTAACGCATCTTAATTAAAAATAAAATAAGAAGTTCTAAAGCTCGCTTCAATGCATTATATGTAACATATACTTTTTTTTGCGCATAAATCGGTAGAATTTCTAAATCAACTTCAAATGTTTCTGCACTTCTTATTTCATGTCATTTCCGGAAAAACTTCATACTATATCATATTTACACTAAGATGTATCTACTATGGATAGCAGATAAAAAACCACCAAATCGCAATAATTTCCACATTCATTTCATCTATATTTTACTCTTTTTTAATTTTTCACGGCAAGTAAAATATACATCACTTAAAACACCTGTTAAAATATTCCACACTAAAAACGTCATAATCGTTTCCATTACAATTGTACTAATTGATTCTCCCCCATCGAAATTTATACCTAAAACTGCCCTAATGGAAAAAATAACATTAATTATTGGCAATATTAAACCAAGCCACTTATTTTGTCGTTTTGATAAAAATATCTGTAGCATAATAATCCCTGTCAAAAATATTATACCTATTAAAATAGTGGTGAAAATTATTATTTAAATCACTCTCCTTACTATATCTCGTGCGGCATTTTAACATCATATCTTAATTTTATTCGTATAGTGTATAATGTATGTCACAATAATATTTAACATTAAATATTCAAATTTTTAATATTTATTTTTCCGCATTATTGTCATTATTAATTACATCTTGTCTGTTAAAAATCATATGACTAACCTTCGAAGTCTTCAAAAATAGAGCATCAATCGTAGATATACAATTGATGCTCTATTTTAGAATGTTGCGACGCAACTTATATATATATTATTCTTTATATTCTAATAAATCACCAGGTTGGCATTGCAATTCACGAGAAATAGCTTCAAGTGTATAAAATCCAAATTTACGATAATTGTAATATTATATTCCTTTAGACAGTCGAGTCGTTTTCTTCTTTTATTTCAATTGCTTTTTTGAATATTTCTGCTAAAGCTAAAGCCATACAAGCTAACACAATATACATAAAAAAACTGCCTTTAAGTGACCCATATCTTGTAGCAAATATTTCTATACCAGCTTGTCTTTTGTAGTTCATGATTGCATCAAAAATAGCTATAGAAAACATATAATATCCAATTATTTTAAATCTCCTGACGTTGCCAAGACAAAATGGTGTTAATTTAATACTACAGACAATTTTGCGTAGATTGTAAAGCATTAAAATGTAAATTAAATAAACTATAAAACTAATACCAATATTTATAGTAAATACAGCCTTTCCATAAAGTAGTACATGTAATACACCCATTACTAATAAAAGCCCTGACACATGCCGATATTTTTGTATACCGAGATGCAACCTCTTGGCATATATATTTTATTTAAGAATTATACCTCAATTGTAAATAGAACAGGTTGCTTTTAGATTTACAATTGAGTCAAGGAGTACATTTGATGCGCTATTTATGAATATTTTGTACCAATCAAATATTTTTTTTAGAATTGTTGTCTTTATTTTTCTGTGATTTATAGTTTGAAATACTACTACAAAAAATGATAATAACAGAAATTAATATAGTAACCTCAGTCCAACTTGGCATTCCTTTAATTCTTGCATATACAAAGGTTATTAAAGCAATAATAATTGTAAATGCAGAAATAATTAGTCCTACTTTTGAACTTTTCGTATTATCTTTCATTTTAATCCCCCATTGTACACAAAATATAAATAATCCTCATTACACAGTTTAATACAACTGTGCATTAAATATTAATATATTAAATTTTATAGTCATTATCTCTTTTATATCAGAGGTATGCTTAAAATAGGAATTTAAAAGTAAGTATGATCTTTCTCCGGAAGTGACTCCAAATAAGAAACGTAAAAACTATTGAAATTTCATTTAGAAATTCTTGTTTTGCGATGTAAAATTCTCGTGAGCCTCACAGGAAGTGAGGCTAGCGAACCTGAGGCAGGACGCCGAATGTGAGTGCCCGAGAATTTTACATGAGCAAAACATTAGAATTACTTAATCAATTTCCAGTTTTAAGTTCTTATTTGAAGGCACGCAGGAGAAACTTCATACTTTTTTTATATCTCTTTTTCGAGCATTTCTAATAATTCATCAAATCTTCTTATAGTATCCTCTAAAGGTTTTGGTGATGACATATCTACCCCTGCTTTTTTAAGTATATTTATTGGATAGTCACTTCCACCGCTCTTTAAGAATCCTTTATATCTTTCTACAGCGCTTTCGCCCTCTTCAACTATCATTTTACTGAAAGAATTAGCTGCTGCAAAACCTGTAGTATATTGATATACATAGAAGTCGCTGTAAAAGTGAGGAATTCTTGCCCATTCCATATCAATACCCTCATCTACCACCATTTCAGCTCCAAAATATTTTCGGTTTAAATCATGATAAATTTTACATAAGTCCTCTGGAGATAATGGGTTACCCTGCTCAATATTTTCATGGGTTGTTTTTTCAAACTCTGCAAACATACATTGTCTAAATACTGTAGTTCTTATTCCTTCCAATTGCTGATTTATTAAGAATAGTCTTTTCTTCTTATCTGTCTCATTTTTAATTAAATAATCTATTAGTAAACATTCATTAGTTGTAGATGCTACTTCCGCACAGAATAACTCATACTCTGAATATATATACGGTTGATTCTTCCTTGAATAATAAGAATGAATAGAGTGCCCCATTTCATGAGCAAGCGTAGATACATCATTTAATTGGTGATTATAATTCAAGAGTACGTATGGCATACTGTCATAGCATCCCGAAGAATATGCCCCAGAACGTTTACCCTTATTTTCAAATACATCTACCCAGCCTTCACTAATTCCTTCTTTAAATATATTTAAATATTCTTGACCCAAAGGTTTTATACCATCTAATGCTAACTTAACAGCATCTTCATACTCAATACTATCTTGCACCGCATCAACTATTGGCACATATAAATCATACATATGAATTTCATCAAGTCCTAAAAGTTTCTTTTTAAGTCTTACATATTTATGGAGGGAGTCTAGATTGTTGTTTATAGTATCCACCACATTATGATAAACCTCTACTGGAATATTATTAGGCTTTAATGAGCTTTCTAATGCTGATGCATAATTTCTTGTTTTTGCATTAAATACAAAGTTTTTTATTGATGATGTTAAAGATGTTGTTAACGTATTTCTAAACCCCTTATATGTTCCAAATAATGTTTCAAAGGCATCTTTTCTTACCCTTCTATCCTTCGATTTTATAAAAATACTGTAGTTTCCTTCTGTTAATTCAATTTCATTACCTTTTTCATCTTTTATACTTGGAAACGTCATATCTGCATTTGTAAGCATTTCAAATATATTTCCCGGGGCATTTAAGCAGTCGCTTACAGATGCTAATAGCTTTTCTCCCTCTACACTTAATGTATGAGGCTTTTGACTTAAAATATCTAGTAAGTAGAATTCATATATTTTAAGTTTTGGAATCTTACAAATTGCCTCATCTATAAAGCCCTCTTTTAATGATAATAGTTCAGGGACAAAAAATGCAGTGGCACTCGAAACTTCTGCGGCATATGAATCAATCTTATTTTTAAGTACTTGAAACTCTGCCTTAGCTGTATCCTCATCCCCTCTTAAATGTGCATATACAAGCAATTTTTCTAGAAGTCTTTGAATCTCTACATTGCTTTCTAAAAATGATAATAACTCCTCAGCAGTTCCCAGTTTCCCTGAAAATCTTTGCATTTCTGGTGCTTTAGATCTTAGTATTTCAAAATCTTCTTCCCACGCCGCAGAACTCTTATACATCTTTTGGACGTTCCACTTGTACATGCTGTCAATTTCATCTCTTGTTTTAAGTTTTTTAACTTCACTCACTAAAATCCCCTTCTTTCATATCATTAAATTACATTTTATAAATATATTACCATACGCTTCTAAAAAAATCTATTAAAAGTAGATATTAAATTTAGATATCAATGGAACCTAAAAAAGATGACTCCTGTTTACAATACAGAAATCATCTTCTTAATTCAGCATAGACTTTTTTAAAAATCTATGCTTCTTGTAGCTCTATTAAGTAAAACTATTATTAATTATTTTTACTTACAATTTTATTCAAATTTAAAGTTTTTGAATTTATCTCCTAATATATCAGCTAAAGTTAATCCAGCTTCTTCTTCTTGCTTATATTGTGAAAAATCTTCATTTCCTCTTGCTGCTTCTCTAATACTTAGGCTTATTCTTCTATCTTTTTCGTTTATTTCACCGATTTTAACTTTTACAACTTCTCCAACTTTTAATACGTCAGAAACTTTTGCTATACGTTCTTCTGATATTTCTGATAAATGAACTAGTCCTTCTACTCCTGATTCAAGTTGTACAAAAGCACCGAAATCCATTAATTTTACAACAGTTCCTTCTACTATAGCACCAGGCTTGTAGTTGCTTACTATATTCTTCCATGGGTTTCCTGCTTCTGATTTAAGTCCTAAAGATATTCTTCCTTTTTCTTTATCAAAATCTAAAATAGTAACTTCAACTTCATCTCCAACTGACACTACCTCTGCTGGATCTTGAACTCTTTTCCATGATAATTGTGAAACGTGAATAAGACCATCAATGCCGCCTAAATCTACAAAAGCACCAAATTTAGCAAGTCTAGTTATAACACCTTTTCTCTTATCGCCCTTTTTGAGTTCATTCCAAATTATATCTTTTTTACCTTCATTCTCTTCTTTTTCTATTACTCTTCTTGATAGAACTATGTTTTTATTTTCTTTATCAAGTTCTATTATTTTAACTTCTAAAGTTTTGCCTTTAAAGTCTTCTAGGTTTTCTATATATGAATCTGAGATTTGTGACGCAGGTATAAATGCTCTAACTCCATCAATATAAGCCGTAGCTCCGCCTTTTACTATGTCACTAACTGTTACTTCTAACGTTTTATTCTCATCTACGATTTCCTGTAATTTTTCCCAAACTTTAACGCTATCTTCACTTTTTTTAGCTAAAAGCACGTCATCAGTATTATCCATCGCATCTTTCATTGTAATTTCTTCACTACTATCTACTGTCATATCTTTCATTATAACTTCTTCTTTATTATCTGTTGTCATATAAATACACTCCTCTTATTGCATAATTGTTACTAAAAATATCTTCTTTATTATATCATACTTCACCTATACATAACGTCATACCATCTAATTTCATCTTATTTTTTATAATCCTTGCACCACTAAGTTCTACACAAGGCTCACAAACAGCTCTAACTCCAATAGTTTTTTCAACGAAATCACTACCGTAAAATTTATGTTGTACTTGCTTTATATCTTCTGCCGTAAATATTTTAAGTTGGCATTTAAAATAATCTACTAGCGCATTTATTGCAACCTCATCTTTTTTTATCAAAATCGTCGTTATAGACTTTATAGACCTAATATCTATATTATATTCTTTAAGAACCCTTAATACAGTTTGTTTCATTTTCTGGGTTGAAAAATCTTTTCTACATCCTATCCCTAGTACGATATTTCTTCTTATTAATTTAAGCGTAGGCACTATATGTCCCTTTAAATGATTATCAGTACTCTCTGAGCTGCAAATGTATAGTAACCCACTAATGTCCTCTAAATTACTACTATATCCAACGGGCGTTTGTACTATCCCTCTTTCATCAAAAAATCCAATTTTTCTTCCCTCTACTAAAAGAGCCGCTATTTCTTTTGCTTTTTTCAAATCTTCAATTATAAATCCATTATCTTTTGCTATCATATCTGGAGCATAAATACCTAAATTATCTGTAGCAGTAGTTATTATCGCTTGTGATTCGAGAAGCTTACTAACCTTTAATGTAAGCTCATTTGCGCCTCCTAAATGACCGCTTAAAAGACTTATAACATAATTACAAGAATTATCTATAACTAATACTGCAGGGTCCACATCCTTACTTTTTATGTATGGCGCTATAGCTCTAACTGCAATACCTGTAGAACTTATAAATATTACACCTCTATAGTTTTCCATTACATTTCTACTAACTTCCTTAAAACTAAAATCACTTTGCTTTTTCTTTGAATACAAATCAATGTTAAGGCTTGAAGCTAAAATATTAGCTATTTGATCTCCCTTTTCTGTAAATGTAATAACTGCATATTTCATTTTGTCACCATTCCTATTATATATCATACTATTATTATACACAAAACATAAAATAATTGGGGACAGTTAACAACTATTTGCATTTGAATAATTATTAAATGTCCCCTATTATGTATCATGTAAAAAAATTCGAGAAATTAACTATCTTTCTTCTCTAAAATAGGGGTTTCCGAGTCCAGCCGGTGGTGAGTTTTTACTAGATTTTTTCATTGATACTATTACTAAAATAATTATTGTAACTAAATATGGTAGCAAATCAATAAGATATTGAGATACTGAAAAATTAGGTAATCCTTGAAGTCTAAAACCTACTATGTCAAGCCCTCCAAAAAGGTATGCTCCTATAATCGCTCTATGAGGTCTCCAAGTTGCAAAAATTACTAAGGCCACTGCTATCCATCCTCTGCCAGATGTTACATTCTCCTGCCATGCTGGAACATAAACAAGAGATAGATATGCTCCTCCAAGACCACAAAGAGCTCCGCCTACTAATGTATTCACATATTTATACAAATTAACGTTTATACTAGCTGCATCGGCAGCTGCAGGATTTTCGCCAACTGCCATGGTGTTTAAGCCCTTAGTAGTTTTATATAAATATATAAACAAAAGCAAAGTTATAATATATCCCAAATATACAAACACATCTTGATTAAAAAATATATCTCCTATAAAAGGTATATCTCCAATTAATGGAATTCTTTTAGGTACGAAAAATGATTTAACCTTATCTGGGGTAACTTGCCCAATCAATTTTTTACCTATCATACTTGAGAACCCTGTTCCAAATATAGTTAGCGTAAGACCACATACAACTTGATTTGCCCGAAGTGTTATAGTTAAAAACGCATAAATTAACGCTCCAAAGGCTCCTGAAATCGCTGCAGCTATCATTGCTATAACAGGATTTCCCGTACTTAAGCCTGCCATAAATCCAATGACAGACCCCATAAGCATCATGCCTTCTACACCTAAATTAAGGTTGCCTACCTTTTCAGTTAATAATTCACCTAATGTGGCAAAAAGTAGAGGTGTACCTGCTACAACCGCAGCGGCTAAAAATGTTGTTATACTATTCATTTCTATTTTCCTCCTTTAGTATGCCTTGATAGTTAAAATTTATTTTATATTTAATGAAGAATTCACTGCCTAATACAAAAAACAGTATAATTGCTTGTATTAATTGTGCAGCCGCTTCAGGTATTCCAAATGCTGTTTGAATAAATGACGCTCCTTGTAATAGAGCCGCAAATAGTATAGATACTATTACTATAATGGGTGCACTTAATCCTGAAAGCCAAGCTATAATTATAGCTGTAAATCCTGCCCCACCTGCAGCTTGTGCAGACAGTGTCCTACTTACAGCTGATACTTGAATTACACCTGCAATTCCACATAGTGCTCCACTTAAAAATATAGCTATGTACATGGTTTTTCTAATTTTAATGCCTGCATACAATGCTGTTTTTTCACTTTCTCCAAGCACCGAAATTTCATAACCTTTCTTAGTATATTTCATGAAAATATACACTATAATCACAAGTATAATTGCGATTATCCATCCCATATGTATACCAAAAACATCTGGAAGCGTTGCATTTGGCGATAAGTTAGGTATTTTAGGGAAACCCATTGCTCTCTTATCCTTCCAAGGTCCATATTGTAGGTATGTAATAAACTTTAAGGCTATGTAATTTAGCATTAATGTTACAATCGTTTCATTAGTATTCCATTTCCCCTTAAGTAAGGCTGCAATTAATGCCCATAACCCTCCGCCTAAAATACCTGCACAAAACATTATTAATAACAATGGTAATTTATCCATATAGGGAAATTTCAATGCAAAAAAAGTAGCAGCAAAGGCTCCCATTACTATTTGTCCTTCTCCACCAATATTCCAAAATTGCATCTTGAAGGCTATCGATATTCCAAGAGAAGCTACAATCAGTAGTATTGCTTTAATAAGTGTTTGCTTAATACTATAACCCGAGCCAAAGCTTCCCTTTATAAGAGACGCATATACGTCTATTGGATTAAGTTTAATTACTAACAAAAACATACCTAGTACCAATAATGATAGGAGGATTGCAATGCTTCTAATTTTAAAATTATCAGTTTTGCGAGTTTCAGCTCTTTTAACAATCTTCATCATCTAATTCTCCTCCATCTGGGCAGTATTTCCCACCATCATCATACCAATTTCTTCTCTTGAAGCTTTTTTCGCATCAACAATGCCAGTAACCTCACCATCACAAAGCACCATAATCCTATCGCACAACTTAATTAACACATCCAAATCTTCTCCAATGAATAATACTGCCGTTCCTTTTTCCTTCTCTTGACTTATTAGGTCGTAAATCGTATAACATGTATTAATATCCAAGCCCCTTACCGCATATGCCATAACAAGAATCTTCGGATACATACTTAATTCTCTTCCAACTAATATTTTTTGAATATTCCCACCTGATAAATATTTTATGGGATGATGTATGTCCGGTGTCTTAATTTCAAATTTCTCAACCATTTTTTTTGCTTTAATTACGACTGGTTTTCTATCTATAAATATCCCCTTTTGCGTGTGGTAATCCTTTAGCAAAAGGTTATCCACCATTCCCATAGAAGCAACAAGTCCCATTCCTAATCTATCTTCTGGTATAAAGCTCATACTTATGCCTTTATTAATAATATCTCTAGGAGATTTCCCTACTAGATTCTCCCCCTCAAGAACTATTTCACCACTTGCTACCTTCTCAATTCCTGCAATGGCCTCACATAATTCCCTTTGGCCACTTCCAGCAATTCCAGCCACGCCAAGAATTTCAGAACTTCTTAGGCTGAAACTAATATTTTTAATTATCTCTGCCTTTTCAGCATTTAACACTTTCAAGTCCTTTACCTTAAGCATTATATCTCCTGGCTCTTTATTTACCTTATTTATAGATAAATCCGCTTTGCGACCCATCATAAGTTCTGTTAATTGCTTTGGAGTGGTATTTTCTTTTTCAACTGTTTTTATAGCTTCACCTTTTCTTAATACAGTAATTTTGTCACAGATCTCCATTACTTCATCCATTTTATGACTTATAAATATAATTGCACAGCCTTGTTCTTTCATCTTTCTCATTATTTTAAATAATTTTTCAGTTTCACCTTGAGTAAATACCGTAGTAGGTTCATCTAATACCAAGACATCAGCACCTCTATAAAGTACTTTAAGTATTTCAAGATTTTGCCTCTCTCCTACTGCCATATCACAAACATATTTGTTTACATCCATCTCTAAATGAAATTTTACACATATATCATTAATCTTTTTAATTTCTAACTTGTCATTAAAAAATAAGCCTCTATTTTGACCCAGTAATATATTTTGCTTCGCAGTCATTTCCTCAACTAATTTAAAATGCTGATAAATCATTCCTATACCAGCTTTAATAGCATCCTTTGGAGAAGTAAAATTCATATTTTTCCCATGAATAAAAATAGAGCCACTATCAGGAGTATATACCCCTGATAGCATATTCATGAGAGTGCTTTTACCTGCCCCATTTTCACCTAGTAGCGCATGAATTTCCCCACCATGCACCGTTAAATTCATATTCTTATTAGCTATTACCTTTCCGAAGGTCTTACTAATATTCTCTATAGATACATAAGGGATTTCATTCATATTAAATCATCTCCTCCATATTTTAAAATCATATATTATTTCTCTATTTTTCCTTCTACGCCTTTAACAAACCAATTAAATTGTAGTAATTCCTCATCTGTCATGACTTTACCTTTTTCAATTTTAGTAGTTCCCGTTTGGTCCTTTAAAGGTCCTACAAATATTTTGTTTTCACCTGAAAGAATCTCTGTTTTAGCCTTTTCTACAGCCTCTTTTGCTCCAGTTGGTGCATTTTCTGTGAGCGGCGCAAGACTCACTACTCCAGATTCTAAACCTTTCCAATAACTTCCTGATTTCCACGTACCGGCTTTAATAGCTTTTATTTGCTCAACATAATATGGTGTCCAATTCCAAACTGGCGATGTCATATATGCTTTAGGTGCTTTAGCTTTCATATCTGTATTATATCCAATAGCGGATATTCCTGCTTCTTCTGCAGCTTGTAATGGTCCTGCAGTATCTTGATGCTGGGTAATTACGTCTACACCTTCTGCAATAAGTGCCTTTCCTGCTTCTTTTTCTCTAGCTGGGTCATACCAAGTATTAGTCCATTTTACTTTTACTACAGCTTTCGGATTCACTGATTGTACCCCTAGAGCAAAAGCATTTATTCCTCTTATTACTTCTGGAATTGGGTGTGCTGCTGCATATCCTATTTTATTAGTTTTAGTCTTCATTCCAGCAACTATCCCTGAAAGATACCTTGCTTGATAGATACGTCCAAAATAGTTTGACATATTTTCTGAAGTTTTGTATCCAGATGCATGTAGATATTTAACTTCAGGATGTTTCGCAGCTGATGCTTCCATTCCATCCATAAATCCAAAACTTGTTCCTACAATAACGTTAGCTCCTTGATTAATCATTTCTTCACATACTTTTTCAACTTCTGCTAAATCCTCTTTTACTGATTCTTTATACAAAGTTTTTACAGCTAGCTGTTTTTCAATCTCTTTTCTTGCAACATCATGAGAGTAAGTCCAGCCTTCGTCACCTACAGGTCCTACATATATAAACCCTACGTTTATTTCCTTTTTTTGCGTACCTTTTGTCTCAGTTTTCTTATCAGTGCCACATCCTGCAAGCATTAAAGGCATAACTAATGTAAGTACTATTAATAAACTTCCTAATTTTTTCTTCATTGTTAATTCCTCCCGTATAATAAATAATAAGTCTTAGCTAAAAACTATCTTGTTATCTTGTAAAGATTTTATTATGGCTAATGATTCTACTTTAACACCCTCCTTTTCTATGCATATTCTTCCATTTTGAAATGCTTTTTCGATTACAATTCCCACTCCAACCACTTCGGCTTCAGCCTGACGTACAATTTTTATAAGTCCTAATGCAGCATTCCCATTAGCTAAAAAGTCATCAATTATTAAAATCTTATCTTCTTTTTTTATATATTTTTTACTAGTTCTAATTTTATAATTCTTATTTTTTGTAAAAGAAAACACATCAGCTTCATATGTATTGCTATCCAAATTAGTGGCTTCATGTTTTTTTGCAAAAACTACAGGAATGTTACCAAAGTATTGTGCCACAATACATGCTATTCCTATACCTGATGCTTCAACTGTTAATATTTTTGTGATTTCATGTTGTGCAAACCTTTTTTTAAATTCTTTTCCAATTTCATTTAATAGCACTATATCAATTTGATGATTCAAAAAACTATCAACCTTTAAAATTCCACTACCTATTACTGACCCTTGCGTTAATATTTTATCCTTTAATATTTCCATAATCTTCTCCTTTATTAACTATATTTTCAACATACGATTCATTGCAAAACAAAAAACTCCTCTATTAACGGCTTAACGCGTTAGCTAGGGAGTTTATAATAAAAAAATTCATTTTAGAATTATTTAACTATTTTTATTAAAACACCCATAGTCAAGTATTTTACGGCTACTTGGTAGAAACGCTTAGTCCATATTTCTAAGCTTATATGAGTTTGCGAATATTAAGTTTTGTTTTTTATTAATTGTTCGTATTTATAGTTGTATATCAATACTACAACATTTTTTTCGTTAAATCAATATGTATTTAAAAAAATGCTGTACTAGATAATAATCTAGTACAGCATTTTTATACAATTATAATTTAATATTAACCGCAGGAATTCCCCAAATTTCTTTTGCATATTTCTCTACAGTGTTATCACTTGAAAAGATACCCGACTTAGCAATATTTGTAATGGCCATTTGTTGCCAAATGGACTTTTGTCTATATAACCTGTCAATTTCTCTATGTGCCTTTACATAAGCATCAAAATCTTTAAGCACAAAATACTCATCATTGTGTAATAGTAAACTATCATATATGCTCATAAATTCCATTTTAGGAGTTTCTAAAAATCCATTTACCAATTGATTCACTATAGTATTTACTCTTTGATCGCTATTATATATATCATAAGAGTTATAACTTTTATTCTTGTAATATTCTATTACTTCTTCTGATGTTAGTCCAAATAATATAATATTTTCTTTTCCGACTGCTTCAAATATTTCTACGTTTGCCCCGTCTAAGGTTGCTAGTGTTATAGCCCCATTCATCATAAATTTCATGTTACCAGTTCCAGAAGCCTCCTTAGATGCAGTAGAAATCTGTTCACTAACATCAGCACAAGGAATAATTTTCTCAGCTAATGACACACCATAATTTTCAAGGAATACTATCTTTATTTTACCGCGCGCTATAGGATCATTATTTATCTTAGAGGCTATTGTATTAATAAGTTTAATAGTTTGTTTTGCTATATAATAACTTGGAGAAGCTTTCGCACCAAATATAAAAGTTCTTGGAACCATATCTAAATTAGGGTTTTCAAGAAGCTGGTTATATAAATGCATTATATGGAATACATTTAAAGTTTGTCTTTTATAGGAATGCAGTCTTTTTACCTGAACGTCAAATATGGAATTCGGATCAATTTCAGTTCCATAGTTGGTTAATATATAGTTTGAAAATTTTATTTTATTATTCGTTTTTATGCTATGTGTCTTTTCTTGAAAAGCGGTATCCTTTGAATAATCCATTAATTTATGGAGCTCATTTGGAGACTTTACCCACCCATAACCTATAGTTTCCGTTATAAGTTCTGCGAGCTTTTGATTAGAATTTAATAGCCATCTTCTATGAGTTATGCCATTAGTTTGGTTGTTAAATTTTTCTGGGAAGAACTCATAAAAATCAGCCAATTCTTGATGCTTTAATAATTCTGTATGCAATTTTGCAACTCCATTAACAGAATGGCTTCCTACAATAGCGAGATACGCCATCCTTATATATCCATCATAAATAATAGACATTTTATTGACTTTATTCCAATCTCCATTGTACCTATGATACACTTCATTACAAAAACGCCTGTTTATTTCTTCTACAATCATATAAATACGTGGAAGTAATTTTTTAAACATATCTACAGGCCATTTTTCTAGTGCCTCTGCCATAATTGTATGGTTAGTATATGCCATAGTTCGCGTTGTAATATCCATTGCAGCGTCCCAGGATAAACCCTCCTCATCAATTAATAGCCTCATTAGTTCAGCCACAGCTACAGCCGGATGGGTATCATTTATCTGCACCGCCACGTGTTTATGAAACTCACTAAATGAAAGTTTCTTCTTTTTATAATTTCTTAAAATACTTTGTAATCCAGCACTCACAAAAAAATACTCTTGCTTAAGCCTTAGTAATTTACCCTTTTCATAGCTATCATCTGGATATAAAATTTGTGAAATAGCCTCCGCTGAATATTTATTTTCACCAGCTTTTGCATAATTTCCTTGACTAAAGGATGAAAAATCAAAATCTTCCTCCATAGTTTCTGCGCTCCAAAGCCTTAATGTATTTACAGTATTATTCTCATATCCTTTTATTGGAGTGTCGTATGGTACCGCCCTTACACACTCATAATTTTCATGGCTAACTCTTGTTAATCCATTCTCTTTATTTAAATGTACATCTCCACCAAATCTTACTTCTACAGACTTGCTTTCTTTTCTTATTTCCCACGAATTACCATTTCTTAACCAATTATCAGGAACTTCTACTTGATAACCATTTTCTATTTTCTGTTTGAATAATCCATATTTATACCTTATGCCGCAACCATGACCCGGTATCTGCGTAGATGCCATAGAATCTAAGAAACATGCTGCCAATCTTCCAAGCCCACCATTACCGAGCCCCGCATCCGATTCTATATCCTCTATCTTTTTTAAACTAATTCCTAAATCATTAAGAGCATCCTCACAAATATCCTTTATACCTAGATTAACTAGATTACTATCTAGTAATCTACCAATTAAAAATTCCATAGAAAAATAATACACTTGTTTTCCTCTATTTTTTCCATACGCTTTATTACTTTCTATCCATGGTTTAGAGCAATAGTCTTTTACTAGTGCACCTAAAGCATAATATTGATGCAGAGGCGATGCATCAATTTCATCTTCTGCAAACATTGTTTGTAGTTTCTCTACATAGTCCAATTTAAATATTTCTTTATCTATTACTATAATATTCACCACCTAGCAATTTTAAAATTTACTTTTCAGATTAGTATATAATTCCATATAGTTTTCAGCCGAATTTTCCCAACTATTGTTTGAAATCATGGCATTTTGAACTAATTTATTCCAAGACTCTTTGTCTTTGTATAAATCCAGAGCCCTCTTTATAGCATCTAACAATTCTTGACTACTATAATTTTCAAAAGAAAAACCATTACCAATACTAGTATATTTATTATAAGGGATAACGGTGTCTTTGAGCCCTCCAGTTTCCCTGACAATTGGAATACTTCCATATTTCAAGGCTATAAGCTGGCCTATGCCACAAGGTTCAAATAAAGATGGCATCAAAAACATATCTGAAGCAGCGTATATTTGCTGCGCTAGCTCCTCATCGAAAATAATATTTGTAGATATCCTACTTGGGTAAATAGACGCAAAGTATTGAAATATATCTTCATAATATCCTTCACCATTACCAAGCAGTACTATCTGTATTGGAAGAATAAGCAATTCCTGGAGTTTATCCACAATTAAATCTAAGCCTTTTTGTTTCACTAGTCTAGTGGTAATTCCTATCATTGGCATTTCTTCATCTACGGTAAACCCTAGTTTTTCTTGTAGCTTTAATTTGTTTTTCACTTTCTGTTTTATACTTTTTTCATCATAATTGCAAAATATTTTTTTATCCACCCTAGGATCATAGAGATCATAATCTATACCATTTACTATGCCATATATATTTTCAGCCTTTGAGGCTAATAATCCATCTAGCGATTCCCCATAAAAAGGAGTTTGTATTTCTCTTGCATAAGTGTTGCTTACAGTAGTTACTGCATCTGAGAAAACAATCCCGCCCTTCATAAATGATACATTGTCATAAAATTTTAATGCTTCATCATTAAAATATTTCCAATCTAAATCTATTAAATCACCTAGTATCTCTTTGTTGAATACTCCTTGATATTTCAAATTGTGTATAGTGAATACACTTTTTATTTCATTATATCGCTCGTCTTCACTATAATTTTCTTTAAGTAAAGCTGGTACTATTCCAGAGTGCCAATCATTACAATGAATTATATCTGGCACGAAATCCCCCATGTATTTTATAGATTCTAAGATTGCTTTTGAAAAGTAAGAGAATCTCTCTCCATCATCATAATATCCATATATCTCAGGCCTTTTAAAATAATCTTCATTATCTACAAAATAATAAGGCACCTCATCATAAGTCAAATGTTGTAGTCCACAATACTTATCTCTCCAACCAACTTTAACCTTAAAACTAGCTATAGTTTCCATGCAATTTTTAAATGACAAAGGAATTTTACTATATTTAGGTATAATTACTCTTGCGTCAATGCCGAGCTTTCTTAAAGCTTTAGGCAGTGCATATGCAACATCCCCAAGGCCTCCAGTTTTTATAAAAGGATATGCTTCAGAAGCCACAAATAATACTTTCATACTAAACCCCCCATTAAATATATGAAAATAAATAACAAGTAAGTATACTTGTTATTTTGTAAACAAGCATACTTACTTGTTGGTTTGTTAACAAGTAAGTATACTTGTTATTTTGTAAACAAGCTGAACAAGTAAGCATACTTGTTATTTATTTTCATATACCTTATTTTTTAAAATTGTTATGGCCGAAATTTTTTTTCAATAACCACCGGAAAATCTTCATCCCCATTTAGTACTGTATTTTCACTTATAATTGTATTTTTATCAATTATAACATTAGTCAGTTTACAACCTTTTTTAATTTCGCAATTCTGAAATATTATACAATTTTTGATTTCTGCCCCTTCGTGTACCGTCACCCTTCTTGAAATTATACTTTTCTCTATACTTCCTTTTAAAATACATCCATTGGAAATCAAAGCATTACTAACCTTTGATCCATTAAAGTATTTAGTAGGAGCTTCATCTTTACTCTTTGTATAGATTAACCCTTTGTTAAAGAATAATTCCTTGGTTACTTTACCATTTAGCATATCCATACTAGTTTTATAATAATTTTTTACAGAATTTACACATTGGAGGTATCCTTTAAACTCATATGCATTTACATTAAGTTCAGTAATTTCACTACAAATAACTTCTTTCATCGAATTATGATATCCAGTCTGAATGCACTTGTTTACAATAGCTATAAGAGTGCTTTTTTTCATTATATACATTTCCATTGATATATTTAGTTCGTCCTCTGCTCCTATGTTTTTTCCAATGTTCAAAACTTTATTTTCTTCATCAATATATAAAGTGCTACAACTTACATAATGCGTCTTCCCATTATTTGTTTTTTTGTATACTACCGTTATATCGCTACCGGATTCTTCGTGATACTTAGCAGCCTCATTGTAATCCATGTTACATAACATATAAGAAGAAGATATTATTACATACTCTTGCTTAGTTCTATAAATATATTCCATGTTTTCACTTATTGCATCTATATCTTTTAATTGTGATGTTTCTGAGGTAAGATTAAACAAAAATAGTCCATTTATTTTTCTATCTAAATCCCATGGTTTCCCTGAACCTAAATGATCCACTAAGGACCTCGATTTTGTGTTAGTAAACATACCTATATTATGAATACCCGAATTAATCATATTCGAAAGCACAAAATCAATAATTCTATATCTCCCACCTATAGGAATCGACGCTATAGGTCTCGATTTTGTAAGACTTTTAATATTATCTTCTTGCTCATTTAACATTAATATTCCTATATAATTTTTAAGCATGCTCTCACCTCGCAAGTTTTATAATTTAGTTACTTTCTTTGAATCAACCTTAATTTCTCTTCCTTGTTCTATAACAATAATGTCTTCTCCATTGCCAATATGCACATTACGTCTTACGGTAACATTACTTCCTATAATAGCTTTATCTATTACCACATTATTGCCTATTTTAGTATTAGGTAGAATTACGGAATTAGTTATTTTAGTGTTTTTTCCTACATGTACTCCATGAAAAAGCACACAATTGCTTATTTCTCCAAAAACAGTACATCCCTCATTGAGCATTGCATTGTCAATGCTTGCGCTAGGTCCGATATATTGTGGTGGCATCATAGGGTTCACTGTATATATTTTCCATTGATTATCATGTATATCGAGTTCGTTATCGTCAGATAGCAAATCCATATTAGCTTCCCATAAACTTTCAATAGTACCAACATCTCTCCAATACCCTTTGAATGGATATGCATATAATTTTTGATTATTTATCAACATTTTTGGTATTATATTCTTACCAAAATCGTTACTGGAATTTTTATCAAGGTTATCATCTTTTAAAAGCTGTTTAAGAACAGACCATTTAAAAATATAAACTCCCATAGATGCTAAATTGCTTTTAGGCTCTTCTGGTTTTTCATCAAATTCAAAGATGCTGTGATCCTCTCGTGTGTTCATTATTCCAAATCTACTTGCCTCGGCCTTCGTTACTTCTAATACTGCAATGGTAACATCTGCGCCTTTTTCTTTGTGATAATCTAACATTTTGGAATAATCCATTTTATAAATATGGTCTCCTGATAAAATAAGAACATACTCTGGTTCGAAGCTATCGATGTAATTTGTGTTTTGATATATAGCATCTGCTGTGCCGTTATACCAATTTCCACCATCTTGACTTTGGTAAGGTGGAAGTAGACTCACCCCTCCGTTTTTCCTATCTAAATCCCAAGGTGCGCCTATACCTATATGAGAGTTTAAAGCCAAAGGTTGGTATTGAGTAAGAACTCCTACAGTGTCTATATCCGAATTAGAACAATTACTTAAAGAAAAATCTATAATTCTATACTTTCCTCCAAATGGAACCGCAGGCTTTGCTGTGATTTTAGTTAATTGTTTTAGTCTTGACCCTTGGCCTCCTGCCAATATCATAGCTATCATTTCTTTTTTTATCATGCTAGTTCTCTCCTTTCTAAACCTTTACTAATTAAATCATCTCCTGCGGAGCTACAATACTAACTTTTACTAAAGCTAACATCTTACTTAATAAAGATTTTTACACATTTTTACACCTAATTACCTCATCATGTAAAAACACAAAAAAAAATCTTTAGAAAATGCATACATTAATGAGAACAAATACGTTTCATAAAATTTATCTACAAGGTACATAGAATCTTTAGGGATTTTCAAAACAACTAATCAAAGAAAAATATTTGATGGCTTGCCATCCCCAAGAGGCTCATCCACAATTTCGCTTTAAAAATTAGGAATATACCCTCCACTTTAAACATATAAAAATTATAATTTAGTAATTGTATATAATAAATTTTGAATTCTAAAATTTATTAAAACGAAAGCAAAGCCTTATTTAACTGCATTTATTTGAATATTTATAATAATATTTTTATAATGTTTTTATAATTGTATCATAATAATAGGGAAAATATTGGTGGATTTTGCTCCTTATAATAATTATTTATCTACAAGTTTACTAAAGTTTCTTTTAGGATTAGAATATTATTACACTGTTTTAAGTTTCATAATAAAAATATATAAATATTTAAAGATAATTACATTTTTTTTATATCAATAAAATTTTTTTGGGAATAAGTGTTACATTTATAACTATATTACCCGCCAATATTCTGTTAAATATTTACAATTATTTTTCTGTATCAGTTTTTATTACAGATAGCTAAAAATCTATAACTCTATAATCATGCTTTATGATAAAGCTCATAATTATTAAGGCACATTAAAATGAATAATTATTCATTTTAATGTGCCTTAGATAAAATTTCATAGAAATTTACTCATTAGAAATATCCATACCATAAAATATTTCGCCCATTTCCTTTTTTAATTTTTGTATAATATCACATTTTTCATCTTCATTTAAATCTTCTTGTTTAATCTCAAATAAATAATTATCAAGCTCAAAATCGTTTAATATCATTTTAGTATGAAATATATTAGATTGATATATATTCATATCAATTAAGTTGTATTTATTTATAGTTTCTTTTGAAATATAATCTTGTATAGAATTAATTTCATGATCTATAAAATGTTTTTGCCCATCCATATCTCTAGTGAAGCCGCGAACTCTATAATCAATAGTAATAATATCCGAATCAAAACTATCTATTAAGTAATTTAGAGCTTTTAATGGCGAAATAGTACCACAAGTGGCTACATCTATATCTACTCTAAAAGTGCTTATATCATTTTGAGGATGGCTTTCAGGATAAGTATGTACTGTTACATGACTTTTATCTAAATGTCCCACGATATTCTCACGAATCGGAGTTAAAATTCCTCTATTACAGGAAGGATCCACCACATATAATGGAATTTCTTCCTCTGAAATAAGTAATGTTACGCTTGCTCCTTGGGGATCATAGTTCTGCTTTGCAATATTTAGCACACTTGCGCCTATCGTCTCAGTAACGTCGCTAAGAATTTTTGTTAACCTCTCAGCGTTATATTGTTCATCAATATACTCTATATATCTTTTGCGATCCTCTTCTGTTTTTGTATAGCAAATATCATAAATGTTAAAACTTAATGATTTTGTTAAGTTGTTAAATCCATATAGCTTTATTTTATTTTTCTCATTTTTAGCCAACTTTATTCCCCATTTCTATTAGACTTCTTCTAAAGAAAATTATATAACTTATGACTTCATTGTCAAGATATAAATTTATCGTTTCTTTCCATTCTATATAATAAATTGCTTGAAGTATATACTTTTTAACATTATAATTATTTATAATAGCAATATATATAATAGTAATATTTATATTTTTCTACAAATGTATATCATTAGAATCGGAGGTATTAATACAATGTATAAAAAATTAAAAGTTGGATTATTAGGTGGAACTGGATTTGTTGGTCAACGTCTTGTTACACTACTTGAAAATCACCCTTATTTTGAAATAGCTGTTATTGCTGCTAGTGAGAACTCTGTGGGTAAAACTTATTATGACGCAGTAAATAACAGATGGAAACTAGACGTACCTATGCCTGAAAGCGTTAAAAATATTGTAATTAAAAATATAAATGAAGTAGATGTAATAAGCAGCGAGGTAGATTTTGTCTTCTGTGCTGTTAATATGAACGCTAATGAAATAAGAGAAATTGAAGAGAAATATGCAAAGGCTGAAACTCCTGTAGTTTCAAATAACTCTGCACACCGAGGTACACCTGATGTTCCAATGGTTATTCCAGAAATAAATGCTGACCATTTTGAACTAATTAACGCACAACGTAAGCGTTTAGGCACTAAAAGAGGCTTTATTGTTGCGAAACCCAACTGCTCAATTCAAAGTTATGTTCCCGCTATAAGCGCCCTTATGGATTATAAACCCACAAAAATATTAGTTTGCACCTATCAGGCTATATCAGGTTCTGGAAAAATATTTTCAGACTGGCCGGAAATCATTGACAACGTTATACCCTATATAGGTGGAGAAGAAGAAAAGAGCGAGCAGGAACCCCTAAAAATTTGGGGCCATATGGAGAATAATAAGATAGTTAATGCTGCGGAACCTATAATTTCAACTCAATGCATTCGTGTTCCTGTGGCAGATGGTCACTTAGCTGCAGTTTTTGTTTCTTTTGAAAATAAACCATCAAAAGAAACTATTTTAAAGCATTGGGCAAGTTACGAAGGCAAACCACAGCTTTTAGAACTACCAAATGCCCCAGAGCAATTCCTAACTTATTTTGAGGAAAATGATAGACCTCAAGCTAGACTAGATAGAGATATTGAAAAAGGAATGGGCATATCACTTGGAAGACTTAGGGAAGATAAATTGTTTGACTATAAATTTGTTTGCCTATCTCATAACACTTTACGTGGTGCAGCCGGTGGCGCAGTGCTTTCTGCTGAACTTTTAATGAAAGAAGGTTATTTAACTTCAAAATAAAGAGAAAAAAAGTATATATTACGCGTATTGCAATACGATTAATGCATTCACTTGACTAAGAACTACTAATTTTATTTTTAATTAATCTGCTAGAAAACATAAACTCGCTGTCGCTCAAACATATGTTTTTCGAAACGCATCTTAATTAAAAATAAAATAAGAAGTTCTAAAGCTTGCTTCAATGCATTATACGTAATATATACTTTTTTTGCGCCTAAAAATCAGTGTTTTGCGAATATAAAATTCTCTGCCTCTGGGTAGTTCTCTTAGATACATAACAATTATTAATTATTATGTGACCACACTCGACATCCTGCCTCAGGTTCGCTAGCACATCCTTCTGCTTATCTTTTATGTTTTACAACCTTTAAGAGAATCCCCAAATTTTGAGTTTACCTTAATTCAGATTATAAGAATGATATGTCTTAACTTTATAGGTAATTTACCTAAGATAATACTCATTAGCTTTATATCTTATTAATGATCTTAATGAATTCATTATCTAAATGTTCTCTTAGAATATATAAAATTGAATTAAGACTTTTCTTTTCAAAAGCTAAGTCGTTGGGGCCAGCATTATTGTAATACATAATTTTCACTTCATGTGTTTTATTGTAAATTTCCACTCTTTTTACTTGACTCCATGCCGTACTAGAATTGGTACATGCCAAAAAACCGTTCTCATAAATACCTTGTCTTAATTTTGAGATAAGGTAAAATTCAATAAATAAACCTAATCCAAGTAACACCTCAAAAGATTTTTGTCTTTTATAAATCATTAAACTTCATAAGATTGCACCGATAAGAAGCATTACAATACTAAAAATTTTACTGTGCTTGGATTGTATGATTAATTTTCTTTGTTTAACAAGTGATAATATAGTAATGAATAGCATATAAGCCATTTGAATCAATATTGGGATATCTGTTCTATCCATATTTTCTCCTTTCTTATCTAATATAACTTAGTATTATTTCGACGTATCACCATTCTTCTTTTTCCCAACACTCATCAATTAAATGTTCATTTTCCAGCTTCACATTATAGACATAACCTGTCCAGTTTATCTGACTTTTTTAATAAATCTCCTTCTGCTTATCTTTTATATTTTACACCCTTTAAGAGAATCCCCAAATTTTGAGTTTCCCTTAATTTGAATTATAAGAATGTTCCGAAGCAACATCTTTAATCAGCGCCTAAATTTAATACGTAAATCAACCTTTATTAAAGCCCAAGCAATGATTGATATTAAGCAACAACCAAGCCAGACAAAGGATGATATACCTATTTTTCTTAGATACCTAAGGGGAACGTCTTCATTACTGCTACCTATAATTATATTTTTGCTACCCTTCTCTGTGGTAATCTGCTTGCTCGTAGCTCCAATACCCTCCTCAACAGCTTCACCTTGAAAATCACTTGGATATATGTATTCTATATTTTCCAACTTAAAATTAACATTAAATGGACTAGCCAGTGCTACATATATAAGCTTTTTTTTAGATTTATTAAATACTGTACTAATATCTTTATTTATAGAATCTATGTTATCTTTTCTATATGAATTCATTATAGTAAAAATTTCATTATTTCTTGTCTCAATTTGTTTCCAATAAATGTCGGTGCCTATTATAGAAACAGCACCAGATATTATGGTTATTAAGAGAAAGGCTACTGCTATTATTAATGTTTTTTTTGCCTTCTTGTTCACAAACTTAAATATACCAATTAATTCATTTTTAATTTGATTTTCTTCACCAAATCTATTAATTGCAATGGAAATGCTTTCTTCTTCAGATTTTCCTTCAGACTTTAACTCTTCTATCAGTTGCAATAAATGATTTTTCATTTCATATTTTAATGATTCGATTTCTTCTTTATTGCCACCTACATGTTTGTAAACTGAATTAACATACTTATCAATCTGTTCCATAAAATTATACCCCCCTGTAAAATGTATCAATAATTTTTTTAAAAAATATCCACTCAGTTTTTTTATTGTTTAAATAATTCATTCCTTCGGCTGTAATTTTGTAATACCTACGCCTTCCTCCACCACTTTCAGTATCATCCCAATATGGGGAAATTAGCTCGTTATTTTCAAGTCTTTTTAAAACAACATACATTGTTCCCTCTTTAATCTCAAATGTTTCTTGACTTATATTTCTTATCTTTTTGGCAATGTCATATCCGTATAAATCTTCACCTACTAAAAGGCTCAATATTATACTTTCGATATATCCTTTTATCATCTCTTTATTTATTTCCAATTTTTCTCACCTCATAATTACATAATAGCACAAACTACTATATAGTGTACAGTAGTTTGTGCTATATAATTTCACAATAAAAAACACAGAATTAATTAAATCTATGTTTAAGTGACAACTCTTTGCTGCGTCATATTTTACAATGATGTATGTATCGTTCTTTTATGATATAGGAAACAGCTTGCGGAAAACAATGTGGATAACCTTTTTTACAATTAATAGTCAAGATTGATTTTTCATTTGCCAATATTAAATTCAAAGCCTCTGAATAGTTCTCTGGAGACATAACAGTTGTTAATTGTTATGTGCTCACATCCAATGGTATGTATTTTAACAATAAAAGATAAGTAGAAGGTTTAACGACATTTTAGGAGCAAAGTCTAACACTTCTATAAGTGGGGGTTACATACTCTAACAAATAGAAAACTTCAGTGGGAGTATAAATCTCCTTCTAAAATCGTTAATATTGCAGCGACCCAGGAGATGATTTAACACATCTTTCTGCTTATCTTTTATATTTTACACCCTTTAAGAGAATCCCCAAATTTTGAGTTTCCCTTAATCGGGATTAACCCTCTATAAGTTCCAATATTTGTTTAGGGTTTTGAAAAATATAATTTGCATTAATCCCAATTGAGGATTTAGCACCCCATAACGCTAATGCAAAATCTATACCAGCACTGAATGCACAGTCCATATCATACTTAGTGTCACCAATGTAAATTGTCTTTGATTTATCTGCTCCTGATAATTCAATAAATTTTAAAATAGGTTCTGGATTAGGCTTATGTTTTTCTGTATCATCTGCGCAAACTACTAATTTAAAGTAATTGGTTAACCCAAAAGGTACAAAGTCATTTATGTACTCTTTTTTAGTCTTTGAAGTAACTATACCTACTGAAATCCCCCTTTCATTTAATTTAACTAATGTATCCTTAATGTCATCGAAAACTTTTACATGAGAAATATATTCTTTTAAATATCTATTCCATTTATCATTAGACTCGGGGAGATTAGTTATTCCAAGTTTATTTAATGTTACCTCTCCTGGAATACCTAACGCGAATCTTAATTCTTCAAAGCTAAAATTTTTATTAAATTCTTCAAACATTAATTTTTGGAGTGATGAAAGAACTGCAAATTCAGTATCTAAAATCGTACCATCAATATCAAATATAACATAATTATACATTATTAACCTCCGTTGTTAAAATTGAGTAGTTTCACATAGTTTACATACCTACAATTTGTAAACTAGCTATTTAAGCCACTTCTATGATACTAAATATAGATAAGTCAAAAAACAATTAATCTACGATTATCTATCAATCATACATTTGTGGTTAATGCACCCTTCATGAATAATTATACATCAAATGCCCATAATAGTATTTTTGTTTTTTCTTTAATTTAAGGCTCTGACTCTGGGTAGTTCTCTGGGGGGACATAAAAATTGTATTGAAAAAGCGTCAGAGGCTTAGAGTAACTTTTCTTATAATATGCTATTTAGCACAATATATTTTTAGCCAAAGAATTATTTTCTTAATACCCCATCAATTCTTTAACCTTCTCCTTATTTTCTTTATTTGTCAATTTCTCTAACAATATGAAAGCCACTTCCATTGCAGTCGATGGATTCCAAGATGTAATTATATTCTGGTCAATTACTATTGGTTGATTGATAACTTCAACACCAAAATCTTTCAACTGTTTTTGCCTTATTCCATCTCTTTTATTGTAGGTAGTTCCTCTTCTTCCTTTTAAAACTCCACTTTTCCCTAGTGGTAATGCAGCAACACATATTGTGGCTATAGTTTTACCTTTTTTATCAAATCCCCTTAGAATTTCTAAAAACTGTTCGTTATAAGCATCATTATAGAAATCATATTCTATAAATCCTCCTGGAATTGCTAATGCGTCATAATCATCAATATTTACCTCATCAAAAGTGTAGTCTACAATAATCCTTTGATTAAATGTACTGTTTACTTGCTTGGTCCTTCCACATGTAAATAATTGTGTGGATTTATCACCATCAATGTAATTCCATCCAATTACATCAATAAAAACACTTGCTTCAAATGTTTCAAATCCATTTGCCAATAATAATAACACTTTTTTCATATTTATTCTCCTCTTAATTTGTAGATAGTGTAAATACTATCGAAAATAAAATAAACTAACAATACTTAATATTCATAATATCAGCATACACTTGTAACTTTTTTATAAAAACTTTTAATTAATAAATATATGTATACAAAATAAAGTGCAATTTTTATACTTTTAGGAAACCATACATAAACAGATTTCCATGATACTCCCTTAAAAATATATGGAATTAGATATAAACAACTAACGCCTTAATATTAATCTTTGAGTTTTAATTTCTATGGTACCTTTGTGATTTAACACGAAAAACGCTGTAGATAAGTGAATAGTTCTCTAGGGATCATAATAATTATTAATTGTTATACGCTCACATCAATGGTATGTATTATAAGCAGAAGGTTTAACATTTAGAGCCTAGCTCATAGTTTATATATCACCAACGTTTTTCAACTGCAATACGAGTATCTGACAAGAAGCCTATTATTGCCACTATACTCATACAACATTTTTCAAACATTGTACCTAAAAATTGTTGAACAATACCCATTAATCCTAAAGGTAATGTCACCACTAAAAACACCGTTAAAAATTTCGACCAAAATTTATTCATTTTCAAAAGAATTATTTTGCTCCACTAACAACAAATATAGGGTTATTTGCCATTAACATATAACTCTTTCCTTTTGTCTTGCTTACTTGAATTTGTACACATTCTACTTCATAATTTAACGCTTTTAAAGCTTCCATAGCCTTGTACACATTATTTATTGTTATGAAGTTTAAAACAATATTTCTGTTTTTCTTAAGCTTACCTCCGTACTTCTCGATAATATCAGCTATATTTCCACCACTTCCACCTACAAATATAGCATCAAATTCTCCTGTTATATCGGTTTCTATCTCCATGGCTTCTGAACTTAGTATTTCCAGGTTACTCGTTTTAAATTTTTCTTTATTTTGTTTTATAACCTCTAATGCATCAACATCTTTTTCTATAGCGATTACTTCACCACTACTGCATATCTGAGCAATTTGAATACTTACTGATCCTGTCCCCGCACCGATGTCTAATACCCTATAATCCTCTTGAAGCTCAAGTTTTACCACACTTAATATTCTTACTTCTTCCTTAGTCATTGGGCAATTGCCCCTTATAAATTCATCATCTTTAATAAATCTCATGTTTTACACTTCCTTCAATTTTAGAAATTAAGTATTTTTTCTTAATAGATACTAACAAAAGTATACATCGCGTAAAATGCGTTTGAGCAAGCCTTAGTTATTCTTAATTTGTTTTAGTTTTAGATGCGTTAAGAAAAACACATGTTTGAGCGCTAGCGAGTTTGTGTTTTTTAGCAACTGTAAATAAAATAAATTTTAGAATTACTTGGCAAAGCGAACGCATCTGTAGCGATATATACTTTTCGTTATAGCATACAGCAAGAAAAAATTGTTACTTCACATATTGTGCCTGTTATTCACTGAACTCTTATATTTTAAAACTATTAAACGCCTCTAAGAATTTTTCAATATCATTATCAGTATGCTTAACGCATAAGAATATTGCCTCAAATTGAGAAGGTGCAATATTTATTCCACTTTTTATCATATGTTCAAAGTATTTTGCAAATAGCGATGGATCACAAGTTTTAGCATCTTCAAAAGTTTTAACTTCACTCTTCTTTGTAAAGAAGGCTGTAAGCATTGAACCACATCTATTAACTACCATAGGTATACCTTTTTCTTTTGCAATTTCGAGTAGTCCCTTTTGAAGTTTTTCTGAAAGTTTCTCCATGTGCTCGTATTGACTAGGGTTATTATAAAGCTTAGTTAATGTTTCATATCCTGCTGCCATTACCACTGGATTCCCAGACATAGTGCCCGCTTGATAAACTGGTCCCATAGGTGATAATAACTCCATTATTTCTTTTTTCCCACCATATGCACCACAAGGAAGTCCCCCTCCCATGATTTTTGCATAGGTTTCTAAATCAGGAACTATTCCATAAATGCTTTGTGCTCCTTTATATGCCACTCTAAATCCACTCATTACTTCATCAAAAATAAGTAGACTCTTGTATTCATCACATAAATTTCTAAGCTCTAATAAAAATTCTTTTTCAGCTGGTATAACTCCCATATTTCCTGCTACTGGCTCAATTATTATGCAGGCAATATCATCACTATATTTCTCAAACAATGCTTTAACGCTGCTAATGTCATTGTAATTTGCAATTAATGTATGTATAATACTTTCCTCAGGAACACCTGCTGAACCTGGTATTCCCGCGGTCATTACTCCTGAACCGGCTTCAACTAAAAATCCTTCAAAATGTCCATGGTAGCAACCTGCAAATTTTATTATTTTATTCTTTCCTGTATATCCCCTTGCAAGCTTAACTGCACTCATTGTGGCTTCTGTACCTGAGTTAACCATTCTAATCATGTCTACACTATCTACAGTGCTGCAAATGTGCCTTGCGAGTTTTAGTTCTAATTCTGTAGGTGCACCAAAGGCAATAGCACTAGTGCAAGTATTTTGTATAGCTTTTACTACATCATCATCACTATGCCCAAGTATCATAGGTCCCCAAGCACATACGAAATCTATGTATTTATTTCCATCTTCATCATAAATATATGCGCCCTTACCTTTTTTAATAATTGGAGGAGTTACACTTACATCTTTAAACGCTCTAACTGGGCTATTAACTCCACCAGGCATATATTGCTTTGATTCATTAAATATATCTAAATTTCTCATCGTAATTTCCTCTTTTCTAAATATTTAATTTCTAACTATCCCTTAATCCATCTACATAAATCAAGTGCATAATAAGTGATTATCATATCCGCTCCTGCTCTTTTCATAGACATATGCATTTCCATAGCTACAGCTTTTTCATCAATTAATCCCATTTTTGCAGCTGCTTTTACCATAGCAAATTCTCCACTAACACTATAAGCTGCTATTGGCACATCATGTCTATCACGAGCCCATCTTATTACATCTAAATATGATAATGCTGGTTTTACCATTACAATATCTGCGCCCTCTTCAATATCGCATTCTATTTCTCTCATAGCTTCTCTGATATTTGCTGGATCCATTTGATAAGTTTTTCTATCCCCAGACTGTGGCGTTGAGTTAGCCGCTTCTCTAAAAGGGCCATAAAACGCTGACGAGTATTTTGCACTATAAGCCATTATTGATACATCTTTAAATCCATTTCCGTCTAAAATTCCTCTTATTGCAGCTACGTGACCATCCATCATGTCAGATGGTGCTATCATGTCCGCTCCAGCTACAGCATGAGATAATGCTATTTCTGCCATATATTTTAAACTCTTATCGTTATCTACTTTCTCGTTTTCTAATATTCCACAGTGTCCATGACTAGTATATTGACACATACATACATCTGTTATTATAACTAATTTTTTTGATATCTCCCGTACCTTTTTAACTGCTCTTTGAACAATACCATTTTTATCAAAGGCCCCACAACCAACTTCATCTTTATGATCTGGTAATCCGAATAAAATTACTCCACGTACGCCCACTTCTTCAACTTCTCCAATAATTTCATGAAGTCTATCTAATGAAAAATGATAATTTCCTGGCATTGAAGATATTTCTTCTTTAATATTTTCACCTTCTACTACAAAAATAGGAAATATAAAATCTGATGGTGTTAATATCGTTTCTCTTACTAAATCTCTTATGTTACTTGTTTCTCTTAATCTTCTATTCCTTTTGAACACAGTTATCCACTCCTAATTAAATAAATTATCATTTTATCCACAAATTGTTATTAAATCATCACCTGCGAAGCTGTAAATTTTCTCTAAATTAACATTATATTTTTACAAGCTTGCTTATAACCCCTTCTGCACTATATTCATCACATATAATAGCTTCTATACCATTACCTGAAAGTTCCTTTGCAGTTATAGGTCCTATAGCCAGTGCCGTTTTCGATTTTATAACTTCAATACCTACCATTGTAATCATATTTTTAACAGTCGACGGTGAAGTAAATACTATCAAATCTACATCTTTTATTTCATTTTCATATCTTAATTTACCACAAACCGTTTCATATGTGAAAACTTCATCCACGCTGCAGCCAGTACTTCTTAATTCTTCTACCAAATAAGGTCTTGCATCTTTAGATCGAGGAACTAATATTTTATCTTCCGCTTTTACGTATGTCTTCATTTTCTCAAACAAACTTTCAGCAACAAAATGATCTGCAACTATTGCTGCCATAATCCCTCTATTTTTAAGAGCGCTTGCAGTGGCTGGTCCTATGGCTGCAATTTTAGCTTTGAGCTTCCTAATATCAAATTCAATATCCTTTAAGTAATCGAAAAAAATATTCACTCCATTTACACTGGTTAAAGTTAAAAAATCATAACCCGCAAGCTTTGTTTTATAATCATCTAAATTATATGAGGTGTTTTTAAATTCAATGGAATTTATCTCAAGTACTTCTGCACCTAAATCTATTAATTTTTCTCTTAATTCCTTTGATTGCTCTTTGGAACGAGTTATACAGATGTTCTTCCCGAATAAAGGTTTCTTCTCGTACCAATTGAATTCATCATTAAATTTAATTACTTCCCCCACTACGATAATGCAAGGAGAAGATATTTCTGATTTTTGCACCTTACATAAAATATCTTCTAGCGTTCCCACTACCTTCTTCTGTTTTGATGTAGTTCCTCTCATTATTACCGCGCAGAGAGTATCTTTACTTTTTCCATTGGATATAAGATTTCCTGCAATCTTTTCTAGATTTTTAAAGCCCATCATAAAAACCAAAGTTCCGCCAAGTCTTGCTACCGCATTCCAATCAATATTAAGCTTTTCTGCGGTCATTGCAGTGAATATATGGAAACTTTGAGCTATCCCTCTATGAGTGATAGGTATCCCAGCATAATTGAGCACTGATATTGGTGAAGTTATTCCTGGTATAACTTCAAATTCAATGTTCTCTTCAAGAAGTGCTAAAGCTTCCTCGCCGCCACGTCCAAATACAAATGGATCTCCGCCCTTAATTCTTCCAACTACATGTCCTTTTTTAGCCAGTGTTACTAGCATTACATTTATCTCTTCCTGAGTTTTATAATGACAGCCTGGTTCTTTTCCACAATAGTATATTTCACAATCCGCTTTTAAATATTTAAGTATACTAGTACTTGCTAACCTATCATACATAACTGCAGTACATTTTTCTAGCATTCTTATTGCTTTTAGGGTTATTAGTTCCTCATCTCCTGGACCGACTCCCATTAAATAAACCTTTCCCATTAGTATCCCCTTTCTACTTTTTTATATGATTAATTATCTTCTAATATTTTTTTAGCTAGATCAGCACCTAGCTTTATATATTCATTTTTATCTCCTGAAAGTTGTTTTTTTACTATTTTCCCATCAACGTCAAACACACCAAGCATGTGCATAGTTTCTCCTTCAAAATAAGCATATGCTCCTATACAACCATGACAATCTCCATTAAGGGTCGCCATAAAGCTTCTTTCTGCGTCTACGCAAATTCTAGCATCGTAGCAATCTAATTTTCTAATCATAGATACTTGTGGATGGCTTTTAACCATTTCAATACCTAATGCACCTTGGGCTATTGCTGGTACAACTTCCGTTGGTTCAAAATAGTTGGTAATTATATTTTCCATACCTAGCCTTTTTAGTCCTGCAGCTGCAAGGATTATGCCATCTAGGTTTTCCTTTTCTATTTTTGCTATTCTAGTCTGTACATTACCTCTTATAGGTATAATTTCTACATCCGGTCTTAGTGTCTTAATTTGAGCGCCACGTCTAATACTACTAGTACCTATTCTTGCACCCTTAGGTAAGTCATAAAAGCTAACGTTGTTAAATGCAACAAATGCATCTCTAACATCTTCTCTAACTGGAATAGCCACTATTTCAAACTCCTCTGGTATGTCGTAGGGTACATCCTTCATACTATGTACTGCCATATCAACTTTTTGCTCCAGCATTGCAACCTCTATTTCCTTTACAAAAAGACCCTTACCTCCTATTTTATCTAAAGTTACATTTAAAATTCTATCTCCCTTAGTCTCAATAAGTACCTTTTCAGAGTCAATATTAAACTTTTCTTTAATCATAGCTATAACTGTATTTGCTTGTACTTGTGCAAGTTCACTTCTCCTAGTTCCTATATTAATTTTCAAAATTTATTCCTCCTTTAACTTTAACTTTCAATTCTCAACTATCCCAAATTCAGCTTCATAAAACATTTGTAAAATAGTATTTTGCACTCCCTTAGTATAAAAAAAGTGGAAATCTTCACTACATACAAAATTCATAATTTCCTTTTTTACTTCACTCTTCTTTACCATAGTTCTCATGCTACATGTATAATTTATAAAACCTTCATACTCACAAATTTTATCTTCTATGACTTTCGACATGAAAAGTGTTGTTTTAGGGCTACCGTTTTTAGTATGTAATGCAAATTTCATATTGGGTGTACTTCTTTGAACTGGTGTTACAAATAACCCTTGTTTATAATCCCCGCAGTGTACATATAGTTTACTTTTTCTATCGCAGTATTCTTTTATACCATCATTTGTCTCTATATTATCTGTAGCAATAATTACAATATGATTCTGATCCACATATCTTTCATCATATTCACCCTTTATTAATTTTAGGTTATAAATATTTTGTAGTGTGTAAAATTCTAGGCAAAACTCTTTTGATACTACGGTAATATTACAACCTTCCTTTGAGAAAGTTTTACATTTTATAAGAGCTGCCTCTCCCCCACCAACTATAAGTATATTAATCTTATCTGATAGCAGTGAAATCATGGTATAATTTAAACCTGAAAAATCCTGCTTATTATGTCCACGCATTCCTTAGACCTCCCCTTCAAATGTTCCTCCTTTAACACCTCTATAGCTTTGTTTACATAGGCATTTGAAGTACTCTTCAAAAGTATCTCTGCTAATTTTTCATTATCCTTAGTCTCTTTCTTGTGCTTAAAAGTCTCTAGTCTTTCTTTGTAAACACCTTCACCATTGTGTTTTAATTTTTTTATAAAAGGCGATAACTCTTCCATGGTTTTCCACTCTATATACTCTTTTATAGCTTCATCCACAATGTATCTATTATCCCTCATAGAGGCTTCACGTCTTTTGTAGTTGGCATCATGGATATCGCCTAACATATCTATGTCATACACTTCATATAAGGGGTTTTCACTTACTATTTCTTCAATGTCCCTTGGTACAGCTAAATCAAATAATAATAAATGTTTGCTCGGTAACTCCTTTAAGTGAACCACAGTGTGAGGGGCCGTTGTACAAGATATAACACAATCCACCTTTTCATAATATTTATGTATGTCGTTAAACGGTATCATTTTCACCCTCGGATCTTCTATATTAGCCTTATGAATATCCCTAACTGCAATATATAGTAAATTTATTTTTCCCTCTAGTATATATTTTGAAGTTAATTCTCCTACCGCTCCATAGCCTAAAATCATAAAATTTTTGTGTCCCCTATCTATTGCTTCTTTAACTACCATAGAAGATGAAGAAACCGGTATCTCACTTATTTTAGATTTATTTCTAAACTTCTTGCCACAAGCGATAGCATTTTCAAAAAGTCTTTGAAGTTCCTTTTTAGTTGATTTTGAACCTTTTGCAGCTTCATAAGCATCCCTAACTTGCCCTAAAATTTGGTCCTCTCCAAGTAATAGTGAATCAAACCCACAGACCACATCCATTAAATGTTGTATTGCTTTTTCTTCCTTATAATTTTCTACACACTTTATTAAAGACCTATCCCAATTTAATGCCTTAAAAATCTTATCAACAATCTCTTCATCCTTAGATTTAAAATATATCTCTGTCCTGTTGCAGGTACTTAAAATAACTGCCTCTTCGCAAATATTTAAAAGTTCCTCTAAGCACTTTCCTTGGCGTTTTGGTATAATTGAGAGTTTTTCTCTAATTTCTATTTTCACATCATGCTTTAGCCCTATAAGTTGTATCATTATATCATCTCCAAAAATACATCACTATTACTAATATTTCATATATACGCATATTTCATATAACATGCATATTATTATTAAATAAAACATTGCCCCATACATTAATTTTATTGTATCTATTATATGTTCTTTCCCCAAATCGTTTATTTTGTTTCCTATTGTTGGTTTATACATTTTTTCTCCAAAATATTCATTCGTACCACCTAGTCTAACTCCCATAGCCCCCGCTGCTGCTCCTTCTGGATAAGCACAATTAGGACTTTTATGATTTTTTCTATCTCTTATCATCACTTTTATACTGCAAGCAATATTTCCTCGAACAAGTGGTGATGCCAAACAGATTAAAAATCCTGTTATTCTTGCTGGTATAAAATTAAATACATCGTCTGTTTTAGCTGGAAAGAAACCAATATATTTATATTTTTCATTCATATATCCAAGCATTGAATCCATGGTATTTATGCCCTTATACATCATAGCTAAAGGTGCTCCCCCTAATAATGCATAGAGAATAGGGGCTATAACACCATCTGCTGTATTCTCTGCAATGGTCTCCACATCAGCTCTTACTATTTCATACTCAGTAAGGGTTTTTGTATCTCTCCCTACAAGGTACGATAATTTAACTCTTGCGTCATAAATATCATTATTAACTAAAGAATCATAAACCTTCTTACCTTCTTTATGAAGGCATCTAGCAGCTATTGTCGTCCAAAGCAATATTATATTGAGAATATGGTACAACCAAAAAAACTTATTAGAAATTCTCAAAATTATAAAAGGCACTAAAAAACTAGAAAGTGCTACTATAACTACAATAATTCCGCCAAAAACTTTAATTTGACCATTAGTTTTACATATCGTTCTGCCTAACTTATCTAATTTAGAAATAAGCTTTCCTATATAAATCACCGGATGTTTAAACCAATATGGATCTCCAATTAATAAGTCTAACATTACCGCTAAAATTAAATCTATTATGTTCGTCTGAAATAGTATTGCCATTTTAATTCCTCACTATCTTATACTGTTATAATTTTTTAAATAGTTGTTAACTGTCCCTAACTTTTTCTTTTTATTCCTATGATTTTATAGATTGAATCCATATCTACATTATCTCTAACTATATCTGCTAGCTTGTCTAATTCTTTTTCTCTTAGATTTTCATAAACCTTAGATTTTTTAGGTTCCATAGCTTTTTTTACCCTTAAAGTATTAATCATATGTTCTCTAAACTCTACTCCATCAAAAACTCCATGAATATATGTACCCATAACATTTCCACCTGCATTTATTGCTCCATCGAAGGATGACGTATCAGAACCATTCTTATCATAGATTTCAAAAAGTGGTTTTGCATTATGACCATATTTACAAATTCCCATATGTATTTCGTAACCATAAGTTTCTATACTAGTATCCCTAATGTTAATGCTACGAGCCTTTACTCTTGTAGTTATTTTCTCATCTTCAAATATTGTGTCTACGTCTAAAAGCTTCATACCCTCTGTTTCTTTTGAATTTCCCTCTAAGCCATTAGGGTCACTTAAGCTATTTCCTAACATTTGATAGCCTCCACAAATGCCTAATACGTTACCTTGTACACTATATTGCTGAACCGCTTCTGCAAGTCCCGAATTTCTTAAAGAAATTAAATCATCAATAGTATTTTTTGTTCCCGGTATGATAAGGAGGTCTGGTGTGCCCAATTCTCCTTTAGTTGTAACAAATCTAACTGATACATCTTCTTCAGCCTTTAATGCGTCTAAATCCGTAAAATTCGATATATGTGGAAGCTTTATTACAGCAATATCAATAGGTGCAGTAATTTTTTTGTTAAATTCTACTGCACCATCTTCATCTTCGAGTTCCAATCTAAAATAAGGAACTACTCCTGCACATGGAATATGTATAATATCCTCAAGCATTGTAAGTCCTGGCTTTAAGATTTCTAAATCTCCTCTAAACTTATTAATAATAGTGGCTTTAACTCTTTTTTTCTCGGCCTCATTAAGCAAAAGCAAAGTCCCTGCTAGTGACGCAAATACTCCACCCTTATCTATATCTCCTGCGAGTATCACAGGTGCATCTATAAGTTCCGCCATTCCCATATTCACTATATCTCTATCTCTTAAATTAATTTCTGCTGGGCTACCTGCTCCTTCCATTACTATAATATCAAACTTCTTCTCTAATTCTTCAAACTGCTTTTTTAACATGTCTTTGAATTCCAATTTCATATTATGATATTCCATAGCTGTACTATTCCCAAAAACCTTTCCATTAACGATAATTTGGCACTTTTTATCCGAGGTAGGTTTTAATAAAATCGGATTCATATATACCTCTGGCTCCAATCCTGCGGCATAGGCTTGAAGCACCTGCGCACGTCCCATTTCTTTTCCATCCAATGTAATATAAGAATTCAATGACATATTCTGTGACTTAAAAGGACATACTGAAAACCCATCTTGCACAAAAATTCTGCAAAGTGCTGTTACTAATATGCTTTTTCCTACTGATGAAGCGGTTCCTTGAACCATTACTTTAGCCATTACTATTTCTCCTTTCTTCCTGCTTGTATTCTTATTTGGCACACAACAAAAAAACAGCAAGCTTGCGCACCTGCTGTTATGTACAAATTTTTCATTGCACTAACTTGAATTCTACAGTTCTTTCCCGCCGAAAGCTTAATATTACTAATTTAGGCAGGTCTCCTGGCTCTTGATACACTTTCTCTTATCACTTTCCCTTTCAGGTAGTTATATAAGATTTTCTCTCAATTACAGTAGCGGGGGCTGCTGTGGAATTACACCACATTCCCTTTTCACCTTACTAATCATATACTAAAGTAGCTGCATCCACTTTAGTGGCTGATTAATAAAAGGCACCTAAACAAATCTATTCATTTTTAACTAATATAATTCATAATTTTCATTTTTAAAATTTTCAATTTAATACATTTCTATGTAATTAAGTTTATAGCATTATGTTAATCCTGTCAATAAATAAGAATCTAAAATGCTTAAGCCTCATATGGTTATAAGTTATCTCCTGCGAAGCTGCAACAGTTCCACAGGAGATGCATTAATTCGCTAAATTAATTTTGCCTGTAGAAACATAGCTTGTTTGCCTATTTCTGTGAATTTAGCTTCATATTCTGTAACTACGTTATCTTTAAAATCACTCTTATGCAAATCATAGGCTGAAAATAATATTTCAAACCCACACTCTTTGAAATAATCTACTGATTCTTCGAATAACTCTGTATCATCTGTTTTGAACCAAACTTCAGATTCCGGTTTTAAGAATTTCTTATAGCTCGTCAAGAACTTAGTATGAGTTAATCTTCTTTTATTATGTCTGTCTTTTGGCCAAGGATTACAAAAATTTATATAAATTCTGCTTATCTCATCTTTTGCAAACACATCATCAATAAGCATAATGTTCATTGGCATAAGACGTACATTTATGTCTTGTTCCCCTTCAACTTCTCTTACTTCTATAACTTTTCTAAGGGCAAATACCAGAACCTCATCTTTTAAATCAATGCCTACAAAATTGATATCGAGATCTCTCCTGGACTTTTCTGATATAAATCTACCTTTACCGCAACCTAGTTCTAGATGAATTGCATTGTTATTTTTAAACTCTTCATTCCATTTTCCTTTGTGATCATATTGGTGAGTTATTACAATATGACTAGTTTCCAGCTCTGGCCTAGCCCAATATTTTTTTCTTAAGCGCATATATTTTTCTCCTTACATTCTAAATAATAAAAAATCACTATATGATTTTCTTAGCTTTATATTAATATTAAAACATCCCTGCAATATTTAAAAATTGTTTAAATAACCATAACCCTGGCGCTTGCACGATATAAGTAAAAATTGATTGTCCACCAGGTAATATAGGCAATATTAACACCATAAATATTAAGAATTGATACCTATAAATTGTATCTGGTAAATTGTAAAAAAACTTTGGGAACAAATCCCTAACTATATGAGATCCATCAAATCCCGGTATTGGCACTAAATTAAGAAAAAACAAAATACAATTTAGGTACCCTGTAATTATTAAAATTTGGCTAATAATAGTATATAATCCACCATGAATTGGTGGAAATTTCGAAAATAACACAGTAAGAATTGCAAATACAAACCCTAGAATTAGATTAGCAATTGGGCCTGCAACTGAAACTTTCAAATCATCCTTATAATAATTTTTAAATGCACTAGGATTTGTCTGAACAGGCTTTGCCCAACCAAACCCTACTAATATAATCATAAGAAATCCCATTGGATCTATATGTGCGATTGGATTCAGCGTAAGTCTCCCTTGAAATCGCGGAGTTTTGTCTCCTAACCTATCTGCTACGATAGCATGCGCATACTCATGAAAAGTAAATGCTAATAAAATTGCCGGTATCATCAAAATCTTATTTAATATTTGTTGTGTATCCAAATTTATTCCTCCTTATACTCCTACATGGTAGGCAATGTTAATCGCTACTCACCTTGCTAATGCATCTTTGACTTGTTATTTTTTAAGATGTCTACTATCCTATTATAACAAAGTTTATTGTTATTTTGAATTGAATATTCTTAAAATAAAATAATATATCACCACAACTATATCCTTATGAATTAACTTATATCTTCAGATTATAGAAAAAACCTTATCTTAAAAAGATAAGGTCTTAAATAAAACATCATAGTATCGACTACTTAAAAAGAACAAAAGATACTTCTTTATTATTAACCAATGATACTATTCCCTTAGTATACAATTGCAATAATTCTCCTTTATAGCTAGTTTCAGTTCCAGAACTAATATCTTTTATTACAGCTTTCATTGCATCATTTTGATAGACCTTACCAAGAGATGTAACGAATAGATCATTTTTTTTAGAAGGTTTTTGTAAATCAATCACCTTCCACTTTTCAGTGTTTTCTGATGTTTTACCATAATAAACTTTGCTTACCAAATTATCTTTTAATTCTCCAAGATACACATTGTCATCATCATCAGTGCCTATTAAAGTAAGTTTTTCTACGCCTTTAATATTTATAGGTTCCTCAAGGGTGGTAGAATACATTTTATTATAGACTAATCCCTCGTACACCAAATTATCTTCATGGCGCGCTAATGCCATATTACTCACACTCTTTGGTATTGTATCAATTTTTGTCATATCTTTCATTCTTGTAATTCTATATATACTGCTTCCCTCACCACTACTTGAAACTTTTACGTAAATAAATCCTGTTAAAATTGATAATTGAGTATCTTCTACTTCAGCATTTGTATCAGTCCAGGCTAAATCTTTAATCTTCGCTTTTTCACCTTTTGCTACGTCATAAGAATACAATACTAAATTACTAGACTCATCATCACTTTTCTCTACTAAAAGCATTCTATTTCTATCTGGAAGCCATTTATAAAAAGAAATTTTGCTTCCATCTTCCGCCTCTATATTTTTAACGCTTCCATCCTTACAGTTAGCAATTTTTAATTCTTCATTCTCATAATAGCATAAATATTTAGCATCATAGGATGCTAATATATTTTCTACGTTTGCTGGCAATGTAATATCAATATTTTTTAATTTATCGCTTTTATTTTCAACAATTTTTTCCGTAACCATTTTTGAATCAGTAGCTAAAAAATAATGATCTATATAAAATAAACCTAAACATTGCATGGATAATGAAAATATTATCCATATACTTATTCTTTTCTTCCAGCTCATAGTTTCTTCTCCTTTAATTTAAAATGTACTATGCTCAAATTTCACTTCATTACCTACTCTCCACATAAATAATTGAAGGTATAGATCTTTCTCCTAAACTATCACTAGGATTGTTTATAATTTCATCATCATAAAACAAGGTAGAAGAAGAACCTCCATCTAAGTTAGTAGCATTATAAGCCCCATAATTATACAATATATCTTGCACCTCTCTTAAATTAGCACCTAAACTACCTATCTGTCTACCATCGATAACTAATAATATTATTGCTCCATCTTTTCTTTGTCCAATAGCTGTTCTAGGTGCTATACCCTGACGCCCATCACCCGTATTTATAGTTTTATGTCCATTAACTATAAGTGCTGGACCAAAAGATACCGCTTCCATCACTTCAAGCTCTTTCATTTCTTTAATTGAATGAGCTCCAACTAATAAATTTCCCGATTTAGTAAATGCTACAACCTCTGTTTTTTCATTTTCATTTTTTATATCATTAAAAATTTCTTTTCCATTAGACATTATAATTCCTGTTGGATTTGCTCCCGTTCCTGCCCAAAGTGTGTCACCAGCTTTATCTGTAAACGCGCCACCATTAACCGCTGCAATTGCATTATTATCTTTTGCAATATCACTAGTTAATTGCCCTTCCCTTAATTGCCCTTCCTGGTTGAGCTTACTACTATACCCTACTTTTAATCTAGTCGCGTCACTGATTACTAACACATGCCCTTTATATTTTGTCCCTTTAATATCATATCTTTCAATACTATTATCATCTTTATTTTCTACATTTACGCCATCCGAGTTATTTTGAGCTATAGTTTCCACTACTTGGTCCTTCATAATTTCTTTTATTTTTTCATCGGATAAAAATGATGTTGCTAGCCATTGTAATGTAAGAGTGGTCATTGCTGCGCCTACCACTGTAGTCTTTACATTTTTAAACGGACCATAATAAATCATAAATGGGCCTGTAATAGCTGTAAAAGTTAATTCAAATATTATAAAAAATAAAACAAGCGTGCTTTGACTTCTTTTTTTTCTCTTCCCACATTTTTCTATTTTTTTCATCTTTCCCATCCTTTTCTTTATTATGTACTATCATATTATACAATAAAACTATATATTTTAACACATCTTTTAAATGTAATTTTTGTGAATATAAATATCATATGATAAATTAATACAAAAGAGAGTATAAATTTTTATACTCTCTTCTATAGAATTAAATTTTTATAATTTTTTAGAGCCTTCGTATGCTAGGGGCGACCTCTCACATTCATCATATTTCAAAGTTACTTGATAACACAAGTCACTACCCTTCATTTTTTCAGAGGCATAACACAAACCATTTGACCTTGAATCAAGAAAAGGATGATCTATTTGTTCTGGGTCACCTATAAGAATCAACTTAGTTCCCTCTCCAACTCTAGTTATTATTGCTTTAACTTGTTTTGGCGACAAATTTTGTGCCTCATCTATAATTACCCAATTTTTAACTATGGACCTTCCTCTAAGATAAGCAACAGCTTCAGTAGTTATAATTCTCCTATCAAACAAGTCATTTATTTTATCTAATAGTTGCTTCTCATTTTTGTAACGTTCTTTTTCATCAGATTCCACAAGTATCTCTAAATTATCAAATATCGGCCTCATGAATGGTGATATTTTTTCTTGTTCTGTACCCGGTAAAAACCCTATTTCCTCATCCATAGTAACATTGGGTCTGCAGATTAAAATCCTTCTATAATGTTCATTACTATCCTGTAATATTTTTTGAAGTCCTACCGCTAATGAAAATAATGTTTTAGCTGTTCCTGCAGGTCCTTTTATAATTACGAGTGGTGCTTTTACTGAGTCAGCGCTTAAAGCTTCCAGCATAAATTTCTGACCTACATTTCTTGGCGAAACTCCTGAAGGTTTACTTTCCTTATTATAAAGAGGTACTACATTTTTACCATCATATCTAGCGAGTGCTGTTTGTTTAGGATTTTCCATTGAATGAATTATTAAAAATTGATTTGTGTATAAAAATGGAGTGGTATATTCTTCTGTTTCCTCATCATATTTAAGTAAGGCACCAACTTCCAATTTTTTTTTACTAAAAAACTCCTGAAGCTTTTCTGGAGATACAAATACCTCTATTCTTCCTGTATACTGATTGTCATATTCCGGTACAAATTTTTCATAAAAATCTTCTACATTAATATCTACGGCATCTGCCTTTATCCGTTGGAAAATGTCTTTGGTTATTAACCATACATCCTCGCCTTGCTCTTTAAGCCCTTTACATACCTGCAATATTCTATTGTCAGCTTTATCTTTATTCCAAGAATCAGGAATTTTGGTATCATAATGATTCATCTCTACTCTAAGTCTTCCTCCACTTGTTAAATCAATACCCTCATTTAGTTTTCCCTGCTTCCTAAGTTTATCAATAAGTCTAGCCGCATATCTAGCATTAGCCCCTAAATCACTTTTATCTTTCTTAAAACTATCTAATTCCTCGAGTACCACTTCAGGTATTATTACATCATTATCTTCAAAAGATAATATGGCGCTTGGTGAATACAAAATAACATTTGTATCTAGTACATAGGTTTTTTTCAAAATGTCAGCTCCCCCTTTCTCTATTACTAATATATGTTACTTATCCTATAAATGAATTAAAAATAAAATAAAATTTGAAATTCCTATTAATTCTAAATATATTATTTTTTTGACAAGTAATAGTTTTTATTATATAATAAAACCTACAACAGATTTGATAACATTATAGGATGGTGTATATGGATAACATTACAACAATTTTTAAAGAGAAGAAATTAAAACTTACACCTCAACGGATTGCTGTTTATAAATATTTGCAATCAACAAAAGAGCATCCTTCTGCAGAAGTGATTTACAAAGCTCTGCAACCAACGTATCCTACTATGAGTTTAGCTACGGTTTATAAAGCATTGAAAACTCTTATAGAAGTTAAATTAATAATTGAACTTAATGTAGGTGAGGGTAACTTTAGATATGATGGCAATGTGTCTTCACATCCTCACATACATTGCATAAGTTGTGGCAGGGTTGATGACATAGAAGGCATACGTTTTTCAAATATACGCGAAGATGTAAAACAGCATACTAGCTATGAAGTTTTAGAGAGTAAAGTATATTTTTATGGTTTATGTGAAAATTGCAAAATAATTAAATAAAGAAAGAAGTATGAAATCCAATTCATACTTCTTTCTTTATTTACCAAATCATTTATAACTTTCTTTTAATAACTCTTCCCATTCTTTAGAGCTATAACCACCACCTAAAATCTTTTTCAAAGCCAAAAGTACATTGTTTTTGAGTTTATCAGGTAAATTATATAATATAGGTATATTATTATCATTAGCTTTATATATATGTTGAACCATTATTTTACCAATACCTGTGACTTTATTATTTGCGATTTTATTTCCACTTATAATTCCTTTCTGCACAATTCTTGCTTGAACCTCATCACTGTAAATATATTTAATAAACGCATCGGCATTATCGCCATTCTTTGCATTTACAGGAACACTTAATAAAGAATTAATTATAATAGGCCCATTAGACCCATACTTTGAATTATTCTCGTAATCTCCTATTATGCCTATGTTACTTCCATTAAGTTTAGAATTATAATAAGAAATACATACTAATAATGGAGAATCGCCATTATTAAAACCCGTAATATTTTGTTCATTACCTAATTCAAAAGAGTCTTTAGTAATTCCATTATTTTTTGTTAAAGAATCAAATTCTTTAAATATTCCCTGTACATCTTTCAATTTTTTATAAGATTCCTCACCACTATCATATTTTTCCTCAACGTCATGAATACTTATGCTCTTGCTAGCTATTAATGAAAATAGAAATCCACTCGCATCTACATCTCCCGTTAACACTACAGGAGTTTTCATACCCTTACCATTAATTTGCTTTAGCACATTTAACCATTGTTCTAAATTATTAGGGTTAGATATTTTTAGTTTCTCAAGATTCGCTTTATTATATAGTAGCTCAATAGAATATGGCACAACCCCTATTCCATAGTATTTATCTCCTACTCTACCATAAGAACTCATAATATTATAGTATCTATTATTTATAGTATTATCATCATAAGAATCTTTCATATCACTCAAAACTCCATTTTTACTAAGTTCAATAAGTTTATTCCTATTAGTAAAAATCACATCAATTTCTGTTCCTAAATTAATGGTCTCCATGATATCACTTTTATCACCTAGTGCATCATTTAGTTTTACTTCAACATCAGGGTTGTTCTTTTTAAAATCATCAATTAAAAGCTTAATTACTTTTGAAGAAGACTCATCAGTTGTGTCTAAAAATATATTTAATTTTTTTTCTTTTTCATCCATTTTGCATGATGAAAAGCTAAACACCATAGTTAAAACTATAAGAACGCAACATAAATTTTTTAATGATTTTTTCATAAGTTCACCTCACTTTATTAATAAATATGAATCTTTTTTAAATTTATTTAATATAAATTAATTAAACATACAATTGTTACATATAATTTAGAGGGGGGTGTAATATATGAAATTACAGATACTATTTTTTAAGAAGAAAATTGTCTATTATACTTTAGCAATTATTACCTTTACCATAATGCTTACATTTTTTTTGTTTTTCAGAAAATGTTCAATAAGTACGTTTAATGTTGTTAATGAAAACAAAATGATGCAAGCTGATCTAACAGCAGATGGGAATAAGGATATTCTCTACATAAAAACAGATGCAGATAAATATTATATCCAAATAAATTCAGAATCTAAAAGTTATTACCTAGAGCCTTCTAAAAAAAGTAACACAGTGGGAAATTATTATTCACAGTGGCCGATGCGACTTACTTTAATGGACATATCTAGAAATAATACACCTGAAATATTTACTCAAGCATCAGTAAAGGATGAGGCTATTCAGCATGTATTTCTTTGGACCGGAGAAAAATTTGATGATATATTTTGCAGCACAAACAATATTTTAGGTTTTATAGATAGTAAAAATAATAAAACTCCTAAAGTTATATCTGGAAATATTAAAGATGGTGAAATGAACTTAGTCAGTTATATTTTCATTAAAAATAATTTAAAGTCTTTTAACTATAATTATGCCGATAATTATATGGGTAAAAACACCATGTTAGGTTTTGTAAACCTGATGGAAAGCTTTCCATTATCAGAATTAAATATGTCAAAAGAACTTTTCGCACCTTATTTAAATGGTAATGATATTTCACTATTAGGCGATTTATCAAGCCAAAAAATACATTTTACTTTTCAAGATGCTGTTTTCAAAGATTATAATTGGGACAAAGACGGTAATGCCAGTGAAATTCTATGGACATTAAATTTTAAAGGAACTAATACAAATGATTTAAAAGAAACAAAAAACTATACTATAGACCTAATTGTAAAGCTTATGCCTAATGAGAATAAAGTTTCTATCTTCAAGATCAGCTCTGTAACCCTTAAGTAATAAAGCGATATTATTAAGATATACACAATTATAAAAGGGACCGTATTATCGGTCCCAAGGGGGATGGGGGGTTACGCATAAAATAATTATTTTATGCTAATGGAGATTTCAACTCCGATTACATTTATAATATTACCCTTTTTACGGAGTTTTATTCATTATAAAATATATTTAAATTTTTTATATAGAATACACATTTATTTGTAGAAATTCTAATGTCTTGAGGTATCATTTTCCTCTACGATTTTATTGAGCACTTCAATTTTTTTATCATCTACTAGATGAGCTAATATAAAAATAAGCTGTTCCTTATCCTCATCCTCTAAGAATTGTAAAATGCTATGTGTACTTTCTTTAGGACTCGTATGTTTAAATTCAACGTCTTTGCTTTCAAAAGAATCATTATTCGATATGGAATTCATAATATCATCAAGATTTGGATTGTTTAAGTCTAGATTATTTAAATCTATTCCAGATAGCATATTTGAAATTTCGCTTAAATCTATACCACCCATACCTGAAAATATATTTGATAACATGTTATCTTGCCCATCTTCATTTGAATTTACTAAATCATTATTCTCATTAAGATCATTGTTTTTTTCATTACTATTACTATTACCATTATTACGATTACTATTATTACTATTATTACTATTATTATTTTTATTATTTTTATTTTGATTATTTTGATTATTATTACCATTTTGATTATTATTATTATTTTTTGCTGAATTCGATGTTGAATTTACATTTCCTGAATAACTATCCGCTGAGTTGCCTCGCATGTTATTACCTTGCCCTCCTAAACTGTCCATCAAATTTCCTAACATATTATTGTCTTGTCCGCCTAAACTGCCAATTAAATTTCCTAGCATATTATTGTCTTGGCCACCTAACCCAGAAATTAACCCTTCAAGCATATTATTGCCCCCGCCATTATTTCCTCCAAGAAAGCTAGTTAATAATCCCATCAAAGGATTTGCAGAATTTCCATTAATCATTTGTGCTAATGGGTTATTGCCAGAATTGTTATTGTTATTATTGTTGCCGTTGTTATTATTATTGTTACCGTTATTATTACTGTCATTGTTATTATTTGCATTATTATTATTATTTTCATTATTCATATTATTTCTATCATGTTTATGATGTTTTGACATATTTATCACCTCATTTATAAATGGGAGAGCATAAGCTCTCCCTGATTTTTAGAATTAACAACAACATCCTCTCGCTGGTGTTTCAACATTTCTACCTTTACAACAACAACAAACTATGAATATCAATATTAGCAAGAAAGCATTTTTGTTTTCAAGTAGACATGTTCTTTGAAGTATAATTAAGAGTATTAACGCACAACATGGATTTGTACATATACTTGAAAACTGATTTCCATTTCTACATCCACATTCTGATGTTCTATCACAACATCTTCTTACACGACGTCTTCTTTTTGACATATAAAACTCCCCTTCCTGGGCCATGTTTTAATGCACTATTTATTTTAACTCAAGTTAATTAATATTTTAATTTATCTATTTGTGCAATTACAATTATTTATCTAACAATCTTCATCACAGTTATCTAGATTTATAAAATTATTTGTGCATCCTCTGCCTTGTCTACCATTATTGCCACCACATGCGAATATAAGAATTAAGATTATTATCCAGCAACATGCACCGCCGCCGCCGAATCCGCCACATCCGCCACCAAATCCACCAAATCCGCCAAATCCACCTCTACTACTTGAGCCACATCTGCAAAGTTCCTTGCAGTGTTTAGGATCGCATCCGCAGACAGTTCCACTCTCTTGTCCTTGACCCCATCCTCCGCATAAGCATAATAGAATAATGATCCAAATTATTGAGCTTCTTCCGCCGCCGAATCCGCCACATCCGCCACCAAAGCCGCGTCCACAGTCACAGTCTCCTCTGTTGTTACAGTTGCCACCTCCGATGCCACAGTTGCCACCGCCTAAATTTCCTTTGCCACTACTCAAGCCACTTAATAAGCTATTCATATCCATTTACTTGCCTCCTTATTGTTGTTTTACCTTTTAAAATCTTTTTCTTTGGTTCTAATATATACTATTCTTGTAGAAATAAATTGACACAGATTTTCAAATTAAATCATCTTTTCCATGTGCTTAAATCATTACCTGCGATCTGTATATTTTTTACACATGCTAAAGGCAAAAAAAAATAGACCTCATTACTTTATGCACAAAGTACTAGTTTGCACGCCGTAATGTAGGTCTCTTTTATTTTTTATTCTTCTATGTGATCATCTTTAAACATGTTTCCTAGTAACTCTTTTACACCTATTTTCTTTAGTGAGGAAATATTAATAATTTCCTCATTCGCCTCAAGAGCAAATGTTTCCCTTATCAACTTATTATTTTTTACAAGCTCTGCTCTATTTAACTTATCTTTTTTTGTTGCCACTATTACAACTTCATAACCAAAATGTTTAATCCATCCGTACATTAGAAGATCATCTTTAGTTGGCTTACGTCTACAATCCACAAGTAATGCTACCTTTTGAAGTTGTGGTCTACGAATTAGGTAGTCCTCCATCATCTTACCCCATTTAGCTTGTTCAGTTTTTGATACTTTTGCATATCCGTAACCTGGTAAATCAACAAAATAAAAGCTATTGTTTATTAAAAAAAAGTTTATAAGTCTAGTTTTTCCAGGTGTTCCACTAACTTTAACCAGCTTTCGCCTATTTGTTAAAGTATTTATTAAAGAAGACTTTCCTACGTTGGACCTACCAACGAAAGCATACTCTACCATATTATCTGTAGGATACTGGTTAGGTTTTACTGCTGAAATTATGAATTCAGATTGTTTTATCTCCATTATATATCTCTCCAATTAATGCATTTTCAAGCACATGTTCTACTTTACTTGCAATTATAAATTTTAGTTTATTTTTAATACTATTTGGTATTTTTTGTATGTCTTTTTCATTATTTTTAGGTATTATAATTGTATCAATTCCTGCCCTATAAGCAGCTAGCGATTTTTCCTTAAGTCCACCAATAGGCAGCACTCTTCCTGTAAGTGTAATCTCCCCTGTCATCGCTACATTATGTCTTACTTTTTTGTTAGTTAAGGCAGATACCATTGCAGTTATCATAGTTACCCCGGCCGATGGTCCATCTTTAGGCACCGCTCCCTCTGGTACATGAATATGAATATCTTTATTTTTATAAAAATCTTTATCAATATTATATTTGGCTGCATTAGCTCTAACATAGCTGTATCCAGCTTTAGCAGATTCTTTCATAACATCTCCTAATTGACCGGTAAGTTGAAGCTTACCAGTTCCATCCATAGCACTTACCTCTACAGGCAAGATAACCCCACCAACCTCTGTCCACGCAAGGCCTGTTACAACTCCTACTCCATCTTCCTCGTCAGCTTTATCATAGGTATATAAAACTGGACCTAAATATCGTTTAACATGTGAAGTTGTAACATTAACATTAACATTTTCTTTACCCTTTTCTACCGTTTCAGTTATTGCCTTTCTTATAACTGAGGCAATTTTTCTTTCAAGATTTCTAACCCCTGATTCCCTAGTATAATTTTCGATAATGCAATTCACCGAAGAATCGGAAAAAGTTATTTTATCATCATCCATATTATGTTCTTTTAACATCTTTGGAATAATGTGATTTTTAGCGATATGGAATTTTTCTTCTGAAGTATAGCCTGACACCTCAATAACTTCCATTCTATCTAGTAATGGTCTTGGAATGGTATCTAATTTATTTGCAGTAGTTATAAATAAAACTTTCGATAAATCAAAGTCTAATTCTAGGTAATGATCCCTAAAAGTTGCATTTTGTTCACTATCCAAAACTTCTAAAAGCGCATCTGCCGGGTCACCCTTAGAATCACTGCTCATTTTATCAATTTCATCTAATAAGAATAATGGATTTCTATATCCGGCTTGTTTCATGGCATATATAATTCTACCTGGAATTGCTCCCACGTAAGTTTTTCTATGTCCTCTTATTTCAGCCTCATCTTTTACTCCACCAAGTGACATTCTAACGAAATTTCTATTTAATGCATTAGCAACAGACTTTGCTATAGATGTTTTTCCAACTCCTGGTGGACCTACCAAACAAAGTATAGGACCCTTAAGCGTATTACTGATTTTTTTAACTGCTAAATATTCTATTATTCTTTCCTTAACATCCTCGAGCCCATAATGTTCCGCTTTAAAAACTTCTCTAGCCTTGTTAATATCAATGGTATCTTTAGTCACTTTATTAAAGGGTAGTGCTAATATCCAATCCAAATAGGCTTTTGTTACTCCACTTTCAGAAGAATAACTCCCTGAACTTTTCAATCTATTTAGTTCATAAATTGCTTTTTCTTTTGCCTCTTTAGGAAGCTTTGCCTTTTTTATTTTATTTTCATATTCTACTATTTCTCTCTTATCCTCGTCATCTTCTCCTAATTCTTCTTGTATAGCTTTTATTTGTTCTCTTAGGTAATATTCCTTTTGGATTTTATCAATTCTACCTTTAACCTTGGTTCCAATCTTCTTTTCTATTTTTAATACTTCAACCTCATTTTTTAATATAAATAACAATTTTTCTAATCTTTTAATAACTTCTACTGTTTCAAGCAATTCTTGTTTTGTCTCTGGCTTTAGTATTAAATATGAGCTTACCATATCACAATATCTTCCTGGCTCTTCCGTCTCTTCTAAACTGAATAAAGCATCTGGGAAGTTGTTAACTGATAGATTTATGTATTCTTCAAAGGCTTTATCTATACTTCTAATGTATGCCTTACATTCCTTATTATCTTCATACAGTTCATCTTCAATAATTTCTACTTCCACCCGTACAAAAGGTTCCTTCTCTTTGTACTCAAGAATCTTACCTCTCTTTATTCCCTCAACTAGTACCCTAATTGCATCTCCTGGCAACTTTAATATTTGTTTTACGTTACAAATAGTACCAATATTATATATATCCTTCTCTTCTGGTTCTTCAATTTTTGATACTTTCTGTGAACCCAGAAAAATCTCTTGATTATTTAGCATAGCATCCTCTAATGCAAGTATAGATTTTTCCCTACCAACATCAAAGTGCAATACCATATATGGAAATATATTCATGTCTCTTAACGGAATTAACGGAAGAAGTTTTGTAATTTTATCCATTTTTCTCCCTCTTTTCTATATTATATTAATTTTTTTCTATTAATGTAAAATCAAACTTCTACTTTACAAAGAATAGATATCACAAACTATAAATATTTGATCATTATATTTTTATGTTTTTATATTTCGACTACTATAGTATACCTATAATACAATTATTTTTCAATACTACAAAGTTTAAAATAAAAAAGGTAATCTACTATAATTAAATAGTGATCACCTTTTTTTTAAAATATGATTTATCCTTTTAATGATTCAGCTGCTATAACATCCACATCTTTCTCAAATGCAATTGAAATATTTTTAGGATTCTCCTGAAGTAACGCCTCACGAATTACCTCACTAATATTACTCACTGGTATAATCTTAATATTTTCAATACTTTTAAAACTATCTTGCCAATTATCCCTCGGAATAATAACTCTTGTGGCACCTGCTTTTTTTGCAGCAGCGATTTTAGCATTGACACCGCCTATCGGCTTTACATTACCATGAATTGATATCTCTCCTGTCATTGCAACCATATTATCAACTGGCACACCTTTTATTGCACTATATATTGCAGTTGTTATGCTAACCCCGGCTGATGGGCCATCTACTGGTGATCCACCTGGAAAGTTTACATGAATATCATAATCATCACAATCTATATCAAAATATTTTTCGAGTACTGTAACCACATTTTCTACTGATGATCTCGCAGTACTTTTTCTTTTCAATTTTTTATTGCTACTACTTATTTCTTCTTCTTCAATAATTCCTGTAATTTTAAGAACACCTTTTCTAAGCTTTATTTTTTTTGCACTAGCTTCAATTTCCATTACCGCTCCTATATTAGATCCGTAAACCGCAAGCCCGTTTACATATCCAATTTGTGGTTTATCGGATATCATATTTTCGAACCTTGGGGAGTACTGACCATTTTCTATAACCCACTCAACATCCTCAACACTTACTTCATCTCTATCATCGTTAATAGCCATACCACTAGCTAACTGAATTAAATTAACAGTATCACGTCCATTGCTAGAGTATTTACCAACAAGCTTTAATGCTTTTTCACATATTTTAAGACCTATTTTATTTATTGAATTTTCAGCGATTGTTTGTAATTCTTCTGGTAGTAATGCCCTAAAAAATATCTCTATGCACCTTGACCTTATTGCAGGCATTATTTCTTCTGGATTACGTGTAGTTGCACCTATAAGTCTAAAATCAGCTGGAAGCCCTTCATCAAATACTTCTTTTATATAAAGCGGCATGTTAGGATCTTCTCCATTATAATAAGCGCTATCTAAAAATACTTTTCTATCTTCTAATACTTTAAGGAGTTTATTCATTTCTATAGGATGTAGCTCTCCAATTTCATCAACAAATAGAATTCCGCCATGTGCTTTTGTAACCGCTCCAGGCTTTGGTTGAGGTACTCCAGCCGCTCCGAGTGGTCCGGCTCCTTGGTAAATGGGATCGTGAACGGATCCAATAAGCGGATCTGCAATCCCTCTTTCATCAAATCTAACAGTTGTTCCATCTATTTCTACAAACTTAGAACATTCATTAAATGGAGATCGTTCTCTTTTTTTAGCGTCTTCAAGTACTAATCTAGCAGCCGCTGTTTTTCCTACTCCAGGTGGCCCATAAATTATGACATGTTGAGGATTAGGTCCGCATATTGCTGCTTGCAGTGCCTTAATTCCTTTTTCTTGTCCTATAACCTCCTCGAATCTTGTCGGTCTGCTTTTTTCAGTAAGTGGTTCTGTAAGGCTTATGCTTTTCATTTTTCTTAAATTTTCCATTTCTTTTTTGTTTCCTTTATTAACAACCACCTTACTACTTTGCTGACTTTTTAATGCATTAAAAAAATATAATCCAATAACTATTGTAAAAAAAAGTTGTATTGCCATAAGAAGTTTCATTGTCATATTATTTAAAGTTTAATATTTAATATATTAAACTAATCCTCCTTTCTCATATTAAATTTGCATATTTTAGTAAATATTGCATCATTTATATTATGGTCAAGAAATGAATAATATATTCTTCTTATTCCATATATTATTCAAATTTTTAATTTTATAATTTCCTCAAATCGAGTAGGAGCTAAATAATTAATTTATTTAGCGACCTCTCACACCACCGTGCATACCGTTCGGTACACGGCGGTTCAATAGAAATTAATGTTTTAATAAATATGTCTCAGATATAGAAACTAATCCTATATTTTTAAGGTATTTATTGGTCAATGTTTTGTTTAATATAGGGCTATTGGATGTTCTCCAATAGCCTTTCCTTGTATTTGCATATTGCAAAGCTTTATTGTTTGGTATTCCTAATTTAACAAGGTTCCCATATTTTGTTTTAATCTTTTTCCATTGTTTCCAAAAACACATTCTAATTCTTCGCCTTAACCATTCATCAAGTGTTTTAAGAATACTTTTAATGTCTGCAATAGCAAAATAATTTATCCATCCAACTATCACTTGCTTAAGTTTCATAAACCTATATTTCATGCTCATCGCATTACTTCTTGAAGTTAATTCTTTTAGCTTTGCTTTGAATTTGATTATAGGTTTTTGAGGAACTCTCATTCTGTATTCACCTTTTGCTCGGTAAAATGAAAATCCTAAAAATTTAAGTTTCCAAGGTCTATCTACTGTACTCTTTTCTTTATTCACTCTAAGCTTTAACTTTTCCTCAATAAATCTCGTAATACTCTTCATTACTCTATTTGCTGATTTCTCACTTTTGACGTATATATTCGCATCATCAGCATATCTACAAAAGTTTAGTCCTCGTTTTGTTAGTTCTACATCGAGTTCATGTAACATTACGTTACTTAATAATGGGGACAAAGGCCCGCCTTGAGGTGCTCCTTCTTCTGTATTCATAAATACCCCATTTATCATCACTCCACTTTGTAGATACTTTCGTATCAGAGAAATTACTCTACTATCTTTAATATCTTCCGATAGTATCCTTATTAATTTATCATGATTTATCGTATCAAAGTATTTAGAAAGGTCTATATTCACCGTCCATGTATGTCCAGCATTAATATATCCCCTACATTTTTCAACAGCTTGTTTTCCACTTCTTAAAGGTCTAAAACCGTAACTATTATCAGAAAATTTCTTTTCATATACTGGTATTAGAGTTTGTGATATCGCTTGCTGAATAACTCTATCTAATACAGTAGGTATTCCAAGTAGCCTAATTCCACCGTCAGGTTTTGGTATTTCTACCCTTCTTACGGCTAGAGGTCTATATCTACTTTCTAATAATGATTGCCTTAATTCTTGTCCATGCTCTTTTAGATAATGTAGAAGTTCATCTACTGTCAAACCATCAATCCCATGACTTCCTTTATTGGCTTTTACTCTTTTATATGCTTTATTCATATTATCTCTCGATAATATCTGCTCGAGTAAACCATTATCATATTCATTCACATCGTTTCTTCCTTCTTCTGACATAGAGGAAATACTATGCACTTCTACATTACCTTCGAGTTCCACTCTATTCTCTCGTAGAGAGCCTTCTTTATGAAGTTGTCTGCTTTTATCATATTTTCTCGTATCCTTCAAAATTCCAAAACCTCCTATTGTTCAGTCCTTCCCACGCTAACGCGTTTTGCATGGTACTATGACGTCTGCTGACTTCTGATAGTTCAGCCATACATCACTGTATGGGTTGTTATTTCTAAATTCATATCCACAACTTACCTATCAGATCTCCCCGGGTAAGAACGCAATCTTTCACTCCATCTATCTGCTACATTTACACCACTTGTTTCGAATAGTTTTGGGCTTCGTTTTGTATTGCAAACTTACCCACAAGCATATGCCTTATATGTAGTTTCTGTTCGTCAGACCGGAGTTTGGCCGCCAACTTCCTTCAGATTCCATCTCACGATGGACACCCTTGTCTTAAGCTATGCACTTGGCACTATTAACCCGTGCTAGGGACTTTCACCCATTAGATTGCGCCCATGCCGGGCGCACAATAAAAAAAAGACAGATATATAATCCGTCTTTCTTCTACATTAATATTACACCTGCGTAGGTGATGATTTAGTCTTAGTTTACTATGCTGTTTCTGGGCCTTTTTTAGTTTTAATTTTCTGTGCAATCTTTAATTTTTCTCTTTTTCCACTTTCAGCTAAGACTAATTGTGGGTTTCTAGTTCTAATAGTATCCTCATTAACTATTACTTTAGATACTTGTTCATTAGATGGAATATCAAACATAATTTCCTTCATTGTATCCTCTATAATAGATCTAAGTCCACGGGCTCCAGTTTTTCTTTTGATAGCTTCTTTAGCTATAGCTTTTAACGCTTCTTCTTCAAACTCTAATTCTACGTTATCCATCTCAAACAATTTCTTATATTGTTTAATGAGCGCATTTTTAGGTTCACTAAGAATTTTAACTAATGCTTCTTCATCTAACGCTTCAAGAGTAACTACTATCGGAAGCCTTCCTACAAACTCTGGAATTAATCCAAATTTCAATAAATCTCCTGGCATTATAAATTTCAACATTTCTCCTACATTTGCTTCTTCTTTTGATCTTATTTCAGCTCCGAAACCAACAGATGTAGTTCTAGTTCTTTTTTCTATAATTTTATCAAGTCCATCAAATGCTCCTCCACAGATAAATAAAATATTTGATGTATTTATCTGAATAAACTCTTGATGAGGATGCTTTCTTCCACCTTGTGGTGGAACTGATGCTGTAGTGCCTTCTAATATTTTAAGTAACGCCTGTTGAACGCCTTCTCCAGATACATCCCTAGTTATAGAAGGATTTTCAGATTTTCTAGCTACCTTATCTATTTCATCTATATAGATAATACCTTTTTCTGCTTTTTCTACATCATAATCAGCATTTTGTATTAATTTAAGTAAGATGTTTTCTACATCTTCTCCTACATATCCTGCTTCAGTAAGTGTAGTCGCATCGGCTATTGCAAAAGGTACATTTAAATATTTTGCTAATGTTTGAGCTAGTAAAGTCTTACCACTTCCTGTAGGTCCAAGTAATAATATATTACTTTTTTGAAGTTCAACATCACCTTCATTAACATTTGAATTTATTCTTTTGTAATGATTATATACTGCTACAGCCAAAGATTTTTTAGCGGTATTTTGCCCAACTACGTACTCATCTATATATTTTTTTATTTCTGCAGGTTTTGGTAACGACCCTAGGTCTAGTTCAACATCCCCCTGGAATTCATCTACAATTATTTCAGAACATAATTCTATACACTCATCACAAATATACACTCCTGGTCCTGCAATTAATCTTCTAACTTGTTCTTGGGTTTTACCACAAAAAGAACATTTAAGTTGTTTTTTTTCATCAAACTTTGTCATATTTTCACCTCAACTAACCTTATTTCGTTTAATGTTATTTCTTTTTAGATATAACTTCATCTATTAATCCATACTCCATAGCTTCTTGTGCACTCATGAAGTAATCTCTTTCAACATCATGTTGAATTTTTTCAATTGATTGTCCAGTTCTTTCACTATAGATTTTATTTAGTGTAGCTTTAGTTTTCATAATTCTTTTTGCGTGAATATCAATATCAGTTGCCTGACCTTGGAACCCACCTAAAGGCTGATGTATAAGTATTTCGCTATTAGGTAATGCAAATCTTTTTCCCTTTTCACCAGCATTTAATAAGAACGATCCCATGGATGCTGCCATACCAATACAAATAGTTGAAACTTGTGGTTTTATATATTGCATTGTGTCATAAATAGCCATCCCTGCTGTAATTGATCCACCTGGACTATTTATATATAAATAAATGTCTTTATCAGGGTCTTCCGACTCTAAATACAATAACTGAGCAACAACTAAACTAGCAGTGACATCATTTACCTCTTCTCCTAGGAAAATTATTCTATCATTTAATAATCTCGAATAAATATCATAGGATCTTTCGCCCCTATTAGTTTGTTCAACAACCATTGGCACTAAACTCATATAATTCACTCCTTTACTCTAATAATAGTACTGTTTAACTAGGTAATCTATTCCTTAATTCTATCCCAAGTAATTATTTTTTAATCAATTAATTTTATCCTGTATTTAAAATTAATTGCCAGAGAAATATCTGGCAATTAATTCTAGTATAAATTATGCAGTAACTTTTGCACTATCAACTAACATATCTATTACTTTTTCATTTACAACATCAATTTGTAGATATTGTTTTTGCGCTTTCATAATTAAGTCTGCTGTTTTATCTATTTCTTTGTCTCCATATTGCGCCGCAACTTGTTTAGCTTTTTCTAACAGTTCTTCATCACTAGCTTCAAATTTTTCTATTTTCGCTATCTCTGTTATTACTAAATCAGTTTTAACTCTCTTTTCAGCTGCTTCTTTCATGAACTCCCTAACCTTTTCTTCAGTGTTGTTAGTGTACTGATAGTACGATTCAAGATCTAACCCTTGTTGTTTTAATTTCATTTCTAAATCTTTGAGCATTATATCAGTTTCTCTTTTCACCATAATTTCTGGAATATCCATTGCTACGTTAGAACAAACTGCATCTATTACAGCTTCTTCAAATTCTTTCTTTTCTCTATCTGCACTTGATACCTCAAGTGATTTTTTAATGTTATTTCTTAATTCTTCTAAAGTATCGAATTCTGACACTTCTTTAGCAAATTCATCATCAATAGCTGGTAATTCTTTTTCTTTCATGCTTTTAATAGTTACATTAAAAGTTGCAAGTTTTCCATTTAAGTCTTCTCTTCCATATGCTTCTGGAAAATTAACTTTAACTTCTTTAGTTTCTCCAGCTTTTAAGCCTATTAATTGTTCTTCAAAGGTATCAATAAATGATCCTGAACCAATTTCAAGTTCAAAATCTGTTCCTTGTCCGCCTTCGAAAGCTACATCTTCAACAAATCCTTCGAAGTCTATAATTGCTATGTTGCCCATTGCAACAGCGCCATCAAGCTTCTCTTCAACTCTAGCATTTTTTTCTTGCATGCCTTTTAACTGATTTTCAATTTCACCATCTGTTACCTTATATTCAGTTTTCTTAACTTCTAATCCTTTGTATTCTCCAATTTGAACTTCGGGTGCTACTGCAATTGATGCAGTGTATACAAAATCTTTTCCTTCCCCTATTTCAACAATATCAATTTGAGGATAATCCAATGGCTTTATATCATACTCTTTTAAAGCTTCTGGATATGTATCATCACAGCAGAAGTTTATAGCATCTTCAAAGAAAACACCTTCACCATACATTTTCTTTATTATATTCATTGGAGCTTTACCTTTTCTAAACCCAGGTATATTAATAGTCTTTGAGTTTTTTGCACAAGATTTTTTCAAAGATTCATTAAATCTTGTTGCTTCCACCGTTATTTCTAATTTAATAATATTTTTTTCTAATTTTTCCATTTTAATGTTCATTATATTACTCCTCCTAATCGCCACAAATGCTTATTACTTTAAATATTATAACATAACTTTTCATGTATTTACAAATATTCTTAAGCATATTTGCTCAAATAGTCTAATGCTATAATTATAACCAAATTGCTTATAATTTACAAGTTAATTTTGCCAAGCTTTTCTCCTTGCTATAGTATAGAACTGTCACTTATAGAAGTGCGAGGCTTTCCTTCTGAACTATTGTTAAATTTTTCAAGAACAAATTCCTTTGCTTGTGTCAGTTCCTCGCAACTTAAATAATTGCTGCTATAAACTTCTATAGTTCCTTTTCCACTATACTAAACGCTCTTAAGTTTGTTATTTATATATTCATAATCCAAATTACCTTTTCCAGGTAAAAGACAAGGGGAATTTTCATCTCTATCATTAATATGAAGGTTCACTATATTTTCGCCCATAACCTCAATATACTTTTCTATAGAAACATTGGCTTTATACGCTTGTTTAAAATCTAAAGTAAAATATATTGGGTACTTACATTTAGCAGCCAAAAATGTTAAAAACTTTAAATTTCCGGACATACACCAAGATACATTTTCCTGCGCCAATTTAATCCCCATTTCCATTGCAATATAGGAAAGTTCATTATATGTATCTATAACAAATTTAGTATCAAGCTCATTAAAATCTGCACTGCGCATACCATGAAATGTATAACAGCTTGCACCTAATATCTTTGCTGCCCTACAAACCTTTTTAAAATGTTTTAACATGTCCAGGCGTCTTCTGTCATATTTATCAAAAAGATACGGCTCAAATGAACTTGAAAATGCATGAACCGAATTTACATTGAATTCATAGGTTTCTTTTTTTTCAAGTAACCTCTTTAAAAAATCTTCCTCGTACTCACCCGGTGTATTAAAAAATATTTCACCATGATTAAACCCTAACTCTTTCATCTTTTTTATACTGTTTTCCGTACTCAAATTAGGATAAAAACATGCCGAAGATAATCCTATATCCATGCTTAACCTCTTTTCTCTACTGCGTTACTTCACCTAATAAATTTACATACACTACCTGACCATCTACAATTGTTTCAAGCCCCTTTGCCGTTATGTTTTTAAAAGTAATTTGTTTACCAGATAATGACATTACCTGCATATGCTCATTATTTTTTAAATTCACCTTCCATATATATTGAACTTCCTTTTCCTTCATCCAAGGTAATTCACTAACGTATGCAATATTATCTTCATCAATGAACTTAGGTGTAATTGACCAAATATATGTTGGTTTCTCTTTAAGCTTATTTACTTTAGGAAAAACTTCACCTTTACTAGATTTATATTCTTTTTTTGTGATGTCTTTAGTGATTTTATTCACATCAATGTATAGCATATCCTGGTTTTTCGTACTCTGCACTACTATTGCTTTCTTACTTGGACTTATGTCATATGATATATCTTTAGTGTTTGATACACCTTTTATATTTTTTTCGCCTGATTTTACATTATATTCAACGCTAATTTTCTGCCCATCCGAAAATGAAGCAGTAAAGATCTCATTTTTTTCAACCGCTTCCGCTTTTAAAGCAGCCTCTGCCTTTGCTTTTGCTGAAGCCTCTGCAGCTTTCGACTTTTCATCATCTGCCTGTTGTTTAACAACTTCTTCTGATTTTTTTTGTGATTCCGCTGCCTTACTTCCCTTATCCTCTGCATTGATTTTTGGTTTACTTAATAAAAAATCAAAATCTGTAGCTAAAAATATGCTCAACCCTATTATAGGTACAATAATCAATAATAATATTGTTTTTCTTCGTTTTTTCACTTCTTTCTCATAATCCTTACTAAACATGCTAGGCTTCTTCATATAATTTACCTCCATTATAATTGATGCAGTATTATTAATTATACATCATTGTAAATGAAAATAATATGGTTTTTTAAAGATGACATATATGTCTCTTTGTTTATCCCATATCATCTACCCCTTTAGCGATATATATTTTCCAAGTAGTCTATATTAAATAATCTTCTGCAAAACTGCAACATCTAATTTGATTAATAGTCTGCATTGATATAATTTGTTAAAGTTTCAAGTAATTAAGCATATTTTTCTATTATAATCCAATCCAGTATGGCCTTGTTTCATTTTAAAAACATCCTGTTGTTTTTCTTCGTTAAATGTTTAACACTTCTAAAGTGTTGTATTTCAACGTTCGCATAGTCATCTGAATATTCTCAATTTTCCAACTTTTATAAAACACTTGAACTGTTTCATTTTTAATATTACAATATATATATCGACATAATCAATTTAAATTACCACTACTATATATCGATTATTTTATGAATTTGTTGTGATTTTATGTAAAACCAATCACTTTAAAAAATATTATAACATTAATGTAGAGTAGTCACGGAAACTAATATGTAAAACTTAATTATGTATAGAGTCATTATAGTGCTATAAATTTTATGTTCAGAGAGCAGTTAGGAATAAAAATAGGTATAGCAAACAAGCCTACACGATGCAGGAATTTTCAGAAAAAAGTACTTAATTGTCAAACAGCTACTCTAATAAATTTAAAATACTAAAACCTGAAACTTTAAGTCTTGCATCTAGATGAATATTAATTCCAGCAATCATAGTCATAAATGAATAACGTTTTTTACCATGTATTCGTAAAGTATGAATTTTATAATCATTTAGAATACGATTGTTTATACGTTCTGAGCAGGTTCTAGTTTTATAAATAGTTTTCCATTGTTTTGAGCCGCGAGGCACAGGAGTAAACAACCGCAAATCCCATGATGGTTTAGTGTAGATTACTCGCCCATAAGGTGAAGGTGAGCACTGTTCACAGCAAGAGCAACTAGCAACCTTTTTTAAAACTAAAGGGCAACGCCATTTAAGGCGTGAACGACTTTTTTCATAACCGTTATAGACCATTTCATGGCCACCAATACAGATAGGAAATCCTTTTTCATTAATATCTAGAGTAACTGGATATTTTGAATTTCCTTTGTTTTTGGAGTTCAGATCAATAAAGGGATTAATGTTCCATTTAGAACATAATTCATATGTAGGGTAGTTATCATTAGCTGAGTCAAGAACATAATTTGATATAGTGAACTGCGGTAACAGTTCTCTAAATTCAGCTAATGCTACTATTCCAGTGACACTGTCGTGTCTGCTTGCCTCTACAAATCGTAGATAAATAGGTAGATCTATCTTATATTTTTTATTATAGACAGATAAAGCATAGAGAGTGTAGCCATAAAACCAACGATTTTCATGGCTGTCCCAACCCCAATTAGCATTTATGTCAGAAAGTCTACGAGGGCATTTGCAATCGTAAATTCCATTTTCACGGCAGTCACAAACTTTAGAACCATAGTAAGAAGACTTACAGTGAACACAAGTACCATCGCCGCCAACTGTAAGGTTATCTTTTTCTATTAAGTTAAGATTAAAAGAGGGTTCTACAGCAACTAATGAGAATATTTTTTGAAGCAGCCTTTCGGCTCTTAGGGAAAATGAGCGACCAGCTTCAAAAAAATCTGAAATTCTCTTAACAACACCAGTTTTTTTATTAGGAAGCTTTTTATTTTTCCCGGGTGCCTTAATTTTAGAGGGTTTCTTCTTATACGAATATATTTTTTTTAGGTTTACCCTGTCGGTAGACAGATTTGAAAGCCATAATCTAGAGATAAAATCATAATGAGCACCAAGTGATGGGACATTATTTTTAGTGCAGCCTATACAGGTTGCAAGTAACTCACAGGCATGAATCTTTTTAACCCAGTTGGTAATGCTTGTTTCCTTTTGAAAAAGCATTAAAGAAAATGAACGAAATATCTCAGGTTGAAGAGTTGCAGGTCTACCAATATTAGAATAATAAGGTTTTAATATCTCTCTAAGAATATCTAAGTCTAAGCAATACAACTTAGAGATAGAAGGTTCAAGTTCTATAATTTTTTTAGGAAAAGCTTTGTAGAAACATGAGAGATTTAAAATAATAAATTGCTGATAATCAGCATGAGAGCTCCAATTTTTAAGCATAAAATAATCCTCCTATTAAAACATGTCTTTAAGAGGAGGACCGCAAAATTTTACAGGCTTGTCAAGTGTTTTATGCAAAAAAAGTGGGGGAATCAACAAAAATTAATGATACTAAAAATGAGTAATCACAGGAGCTAAGGAGTTTCCGTGAAAGCTCATGTATTATAAGGAGGAAAACAAATGTTTAAACAATGGACAGGCTTTAAAGGCGACCAGTGGAAAGATGAAATTAATGTAAAAGACTTTATTCAAAAAAATTATACCTTATATGAAGGTGATGATAGTTTCTTAGTAGGAACAACTGATAAAACTAATAAAGTTTGGAATAAAGCTAATTCCCTTATTATAGAAGAAATAAAGAAAGGTATTATAGATGTAGAAACTAATGAGGTTTCAGGCATAGATAATTTTGCACCTGGATATATAGATAAAGAAAATGAAGTAATTGTTGGATTACAAACGGATGCACCACTCAAAAGAATAGTAAACCCATTTGGTGGCTTTAGAATGGTAGAGCAATCACTTGAAGAGTATGGCTACGAATTAAACAAGGATATAAAAAAATACTTCCCTAAGTATAGAAAAACTCATAATGAAGGAGTTTTCGATGCATATTCTGATGCTACTAAAGTTGCAAGAAACGTAGGATTATTAACTGGACTTCCAGATGCATATGGTAGAGGAAGAATAATAGGAGATTACAGAAGAATAGCTCTTTATGGATTAGATTATTTAGTAGAGCAGAAGAAAAAAGATTTAAAAGAATTAACAGGACGTGCATCAGATGATTTAATAAGACACAGAGAAGAACTAAGCATGCAAATTAAAGCACTTGGTCAAATAAAAAGCATGGCTTCAAAATACGGCGTTGATATTTCAAAACCGGCTACCACTGCACAAGAAGCTGTACAAGCAGTTTATTTAGGATACCTTGCAGGAATAAAAGAAAACAACGGCGCTGCAATGTCACTTGGACGAACTACTACTTTCTTAGATATTTATTTTGAAAGAGATTTGGCGAAAGGTTTAATAACCGAAAATGAAGCTCAAGAGATTATTGATCAATTCGTAATTAAACTTAGAATGGCAAGACATCTTAGAACTCCTGAATATAATGATTTATTTGGTGGAGATCCAAATTGGGTAACAGAATCAATAGGTGGCGTTGCTCTTAATGGCAAAGCAATGGTAACAAAGAATTCTTTTAGATTCCTTCATACATTAACAAACCTAGGATCAGCACCAGAACCTAACATGACTGTACTTTGGTCAGAAAAATTACCAGAAACTTTCAAAAAGTATTGCGCTAAAATGTCTATCGAAACTGATGCCGTACAATATGAAAATGATGATATAATGAGACCAATATATGGTGAGGATTATGGTATAGCTTGTTGTGTATCTGCTATGGAAATTGGTAAGAGAATGCAATTCTTTGGAGCAAGAGCTAACCTTGCAAAATCTTTATTACTATCACTTAATGGCGGAGTCGACGAATTAAAAGGCAAACTTGTAGTACCTGGAATTGAAAAGACAACTGATGGAATTCTTGACTACAAAACAGTTAGAAAAATGTATTCAAAAGTTTTAAAATATGTTGCGCAAATGTATGTGGATACAATGAATACCATACATTATATGCATGATAAATATGCTTATGAAGCTGGTCAACTTTCTCTTCATGATAGTGATCTTAAATACTTCATGGCATTTGGAGTAGCAGGGCTTTCTGTTGCAGCCGACTCCTTAAGTGCTATAAAATTTGCTAAGGTATCTCCAATAAGAAATGAGAATGGCATAACCGTTGATTTTGAAATTGAAGGAGATTTCCCTAAATACGGAAATGATGATGATAGAGTTGATGATTTAGCTGTTAATCTTATAAAGGAATTCAGCGATAATCTTAAAACACACCCTACATATAAGGGAGCAGAGCATACTTTATCAGCACTTACTATTACATCAAATGTAGTTTATGGTAAGAAGACAGGAGCAACTCCTGATGGAAGAAAACAAGGTATAGCACTTGCTCCTGGAGCAAACCCAACACAATGTAACGATGAAAATGGAGCATTAGCATCATTAAATTCAGTTGCTAAGATTCCTTATAGAAATTATTGCCAAGACGGAGTTTCAAATACTTTTTCAATAGTACCAGCTGCACTTGGAATAGATGAATCTACAAGAATAAATAATCTAGTTTTCCTTTTAGATGGTTATTTTGCACAAAGTGCACACCATTTAAATGTAAATGTACTAAATAGAGAAGTTTTAGTTGATGCTTATGAGAATCCAGACAAATATCCAACACTCACAATAAGAGTTTCAGGATATGCTGTTCATTTTAATAGATTATCAAAAGAACAACAACTTGAAGTTATTAGCAGAACTTTCCATGATAAAATCTAAATAATTTTATATATTATGAGAGGTGCTTATTATAAGCACTTCTCAATTTATATAAAACTAATTGTGGGTTTCATTTTATATTAAAGCAAAAATATTGTTTTTGTTTTAATATGAAATGAATATAATCTAGTTTTGACATTGAAATTTCTTGTAACAAATCTGAAGGAGGAGTATATATGGTAAAAGGTAAAATTCATTCTATAGAGAGCATGGGCCTGGTTGATGGTCCTGGAATAAGAGTAGTAGTTTTTTTTCAAGGCTGCAAACTAAGATGTGCCTATTGCCACAACCCCGATACTTGGAATCTAAGTGGCGGCATTGAAATGACTGCGGAAGAAATTGTTCAAAAAATCATTAGATTCAAACCATATTTTAATAGATCTTCCGGTGGAGTTACTTTCTCTGGCGGCGACCCGTTAGTTCAACCACAATTTCTACTTGAGTGTTTAAAATTATGTAAACAAAATGGTATCCATACTGCCATAGACACAGCTGGTTTTGGTGATGGTGACTATTCAGAGATATTAAAGCATACAGATTTAGTTCTTTTGGATATAAAGCATACAACTGGTCAAGGTTATGTTAATTTAACTGGCAGAGATTCAACTGATGTTAATACATTTTTAGAAGCGTTAAGACACTCTAAATCTAGAGTTTGGGTAAGACATGTTGTTGTACCCGGAATTACAGATTCTGTGGAACATATAACTAAACTCGCGAAAATTATTAGTAAAGAGGTTCCGCATGTTGATAAACTAGAGCTTCTTTCCTATCACGTTCTTGGAGTAAATAAATACGAAGCTTTATCTATCCCTTATAAATTAAAAGGTGTAGAACCAATGGATAAAGTTAAAACTAAAGAACTCCAAACACTAATAAATAATTTACTTAAGATCAAATAAAAATACGAAATTTTTCCTGCATGACTACAAATTAGAGTTTGAAACATGGAAATCCATTAAGGAATTCTAATGTTTCTACTCTTCTTATTTTAAGTCACTTCCGGAGAAGGTTCATGCTATTATGTATATGACGTCGCAAGCAAAACCCATATCAATTATGATGTGGGTTTTGCTATATTAACATCCTGAATATAATTTAAGGTACTAATTGTATAATAAGTAACGATTGACTCAGTTGAATTTTTGCAGTAAAATAATAAACGAACATATGAATATGTGAACATATGAATATATAAACAACTACACATAAAAATATAGATTTTGTTATTGGAGGTTTTCATTTACTTAATCCCTCATCCCACAAATATAAAACTATAGAATTTATAATCTATATAGGAAGATATTTTAGTACAAATCCAAATATTATTAACTCAATAAGGGAGGAAAGTATGCATTTACATTTACAATATAGGATTATTTCAAAATTTTATGATTTAGTAGACGTATTCTACTTTAATTGTACAAAGACCAATCCAAGAAAAGGTATATTGGACTTTATATCAGAGCGAAAATCAAAAGTATTGGAAGTTTGTATTGGAACTGCTACCAACAGTATTATTATTGCAGATAACAGAATAAACACTGAAATAGTTGGCATTGATTTATCTAAAGAAATGTTAGCACTTGCCAAAGAGAAAATAGAAAAAAGGGGAATACGAAATATCGAAACCCTTGTTATGGATGCAACAAATATGAACTTTGATGACAATTATTTTTATGTCGTCTTAATTTCATTAGTTTTACACGAAGTTGATGATAATATAAGGTATGAAATAATGAAAGAATCCAAAAGAGTATTAAAAAACAAAGGCAAAATAGTTGTTGTTGAATGGGCTCAACCTAAAAAACTTATTCAAAAACTTCTATTTTCAATTATTAAACTATTAGAACCAAAGGGATTTAAAGAGTTTTTACAATTGGACATAAAAGAATATGTTGAAAAATTTTCTCTAAAAGTCTTGAGTGAGAAAAAATGTGATTATACTCGAATATTTGAAATTACAAAAGAAGAATAATTTTAGTAACATAGTGCGTTATCTTCTTAAACAACTATTAGCAACCCAATTATATCTTTTTTCTTAGAGAATGCTAATAAAAGTATATATTGCGTAGAATGCGTTCGAGCGAGGCTTAGTAATTCTTAATTAATATTATTTTCAGTTGAGTAAAGAAAAATGCATGTTTGAACGCAGCAAGTTTGCATTTTTTAGCAACTTAAAATAATATTAATTTTAGAATTCCTTGGCAAAGTGAGCGCATTTCAGCAATATATACTCTTCATTACAGCATTCTGTGAGAAAAAAAGATTACATTTATTTTATATTTCTACTACCAGGTTTTATGTAATCTGTTCCAGCTTTACAAAGTGGGCACTCTGATGGATCGTAACTTTCAATATCTAGTTTTATTGAGCTATAGATAGGATAATCAATAGTGCTACTTCCTCTATCTACTATGCAACATATCCCAACTACTTCTGCCCCAAGTTCTTTTAAGACTTTTATTGTTTCTAAAGAAGACTTGCCAGTAGTTACTACATCCTCTGTAATTAAAACCTTTTGTCCCTTTTTAATTTCAAATCCACGTCTAAGTTCGAAGGTGCCGTTTACTCTTTCAGTAAATATAGCAGGCTTTCCTGTTTGTCTACCTACTTCATAAGCTACTATTATACCACCCATCGCCGGGCCTACTACCACATCAAAATCTATATCTTTAATCTTTTCTACTACTACACTTAGTACCTTTTCAGCCTTGTCTGGATACTGAAGCAATTTTGCACATTGGCAATACCTATTGCTGTGTCTTCCTGAAGATAACAGAAAATGTCCCTCAAGTAGCGCACCTGATTCTTTTAATATATCTAAAACATTAATATTCATAGTATCTCCTCCTATATAATCCCTCTAATTTCACTTAGATCTTTAATACCTTCTTTTATCATATACTTCTCAATTCCGTCGATTATATCATTGCAAATATCCGGTTTTATGAAATTGGCAGTTCCAACTTGAACCGCCTCTGCTCCCACCATTATAAATTCTATAGCATCCTCAAAGCTAGTTATACCACCCATACCTACAACTGGTATATTTACAGCTTTACATACTTCATGTACCATTCTGAGTGCCATAGGTTTTATAGCTGGTCCTGATACCCCTGCATATATATTATTAAAAATCGCTTTTCGTTTATGTATATCAACTGCCATACCTTTAAACGTATTTACTAAAGATAATGCATCTGCTCCAGCTTCACAGCATTTATATGCCATATCTACTATGTCCTCTGCATTCGGTGAAAGTTTAACCATAAGAGGTTTCTTGCAAATACTCTTAATTTCTTTCACTGCTTCATATGCTACCTTTGATTTAATTCCAAAAGCCATACCCCCACATTTTACATTAGGGCAGGATATGTTTAATTCGACTATATCTATAGCCTCATTATTTAATTTTCCTATTGCCATTATGTATTCTTCTATACTACCTCCACCAACATTTGCAATTATAGCTGTGTTATATTGTTGCATTTGCGGAAGTTGTGTATTTATAAAATTTTCAATACCTGGATTTTGAAGTCCTACACTATTTAGCATTCCCCCACGGGTTTCATAAATTCGTATTCCATCATTACCTTGCTTTTCATTTATCGTAAGACCTTTACTTGATATGCCGCCAAGTCTTCCAATATCGTAATACTTACTATACTCCTCGCCAAATCCAAAAGTTCCAGATGCAGCTATGACTGGATTTTTTAAATGCACACCGCATAATTCTACTTTAGTCATTAAAAATCAAATCCTTTCCTTCAAAGACTGGACCATCCTTGCAGGTTCTCTTATTTCCACCCACGGTTTTACAAGTACATACAAGACATGCACCTATTCCGCAAGCCATATGGTTTTCCATAGACACATATACTGGCACTTTTGCGTCACAACACATATTTACAACCTTTTTCATCATAATTTCTGGTCCACAGCAAATAACAGTTTCATATTCTTTTACATTTATTATGTCTGTTACGTATCCCTTATGACCAATTTTACCACTTTCTGTGGATAAGTTAATTTTATTTACATATTTTTCCACAGAATCCACAGAATAATCCACAGTCCTAAACCCTGCATACAAATCTATTTCACACGACCTAAGTTTTTTGATCAGATAAACAAGTGGCGCTATTCCAATTCCTCCAGATACAACAGCAATTTTCCCTTTTATTTTTTCCACATCAAATCCATTTCCGAGTGGCCCCATTATCTGAAGTTCATCATTTGCGCAGAGTTTACTAAGATATTTTGTACCTTGACCTACTATTTGGTATAAAAAGCTTATTTTCTCATCATCCACATCATACACACTTATAGGTCTTGGTAATAATGGCTCCATTTCTTTTACCTTTAACATAAAAAATTGTCCTGGTTTTACGTTAAACTTGCCCTTTATAGAAAGCTTATACACGCCATCACTTATTTCAACATTTTCATATGTCTTTTCTACTGAACATATCAAATAAACCCCTCCAGCATTTTAATAAAGAATATATCTTATTTTTTGTTTGCGGCTTTTCTTATTTCGTCTCTCATTTTTATAGCTTCTTCGCGAGCACACTGTTCAAAACGAATTTGACCATTATCTGCTTTCTTGTATGCAAGCAAAATACTTCTAGATGCATTTACTACTCCACCATTCCCATTTTTCAAATATATGGCTACATCTTTCGCTGCTCCACCTTGTGCTCCATACCCCGGTATTAAGAAAAACATTTTTTGAAGATCATTTCTCATCTTTAATCCTTCATCTATATGCGTGCACCCAACTACTCCACCTATGGAGCTATATCCACACTCTCCAATAAATTCACTTCCGATTTTTAATAACTTTTCCCCCACAATATCATAAACCTTTTTATTTTCTTTATTCTCTATGTACTCTATATCTTCTGCTCCTTTATTGGAGGTTCTTACTAGTGAGAATAATCCCTTTTCCTTATTTTTTAAATAAGGAAGATATGGTTCAATACTATCCATCCCCATGTACGGATTTATAGTTATAAAGTCACTTTCAAAATCCCCTTCAAAATGAGCTTTAGCATACATTTGTGCAGTTTTTGCAATGTCTCCTCTTTTAATATCTGCAATCACTATGCCACCTTTGCTTTTTATATAACTCAAGGTGTCTTTGTATACTTTTAAACCTTTTAATCCAAGAGCTTCATAATATGCTATTTGCACCTTATAGCAAGCTGATACATCAAAAGTAGCATCAATTATCATTTGATTAAATCTGTATAACGCGTGCTCCTCATGCATAAACTTATTCCTAAACTCTACTGGTAAATATTCTAAATCCGTATCAAGCCCAACGCATACATGACCGTTTTTTTCTACACTTTTAAATAATTTATCTATAATCAAAGATTATTCCGCCTTTACCATTTTATTTACAAATCAACACTTTGTTTGTTTCTACTTATCTTTATAAATTATTCTCCCTGCCTTAATAGTACACATTACCCTACCTACTACAGCCTTACCCTCAAATGAGGAATTGTGTCCTTTAGATAAAAACTGCGAAGGATCAATGTTATATTTAGATTTAGTATCTAACAGTACCAAGTCTCCATCATAACCTATTTTTATTTCGCCCTTGTTAAATCCCATAATTTTAGCTGGGTTTTTTGACATCAATTCAGAAAGTTTATTTAAAGTAATATGACCTTCTCCTACCAATTTAGTGTAGCATACAGGAAATGAACTTTCTAGTCCTGATATACCAGGAGCGCCCTTTATTTTATCCTCAACACTATGTGGCGCATGGTCAGTAGCTATAACATCCACAAAGCCATCTTTTATAGCTTGTATTAAGAAGCTTACATCCTCAACTTTCCTCATAGGTGGATTTACCCTATAGTTTGTTTCTTCTGTTAATGCTAGATGATGCGGCGTAACTTCACAGGTTATTCGTCCCCCCTGCTGTTTTCCTTTTATAATATCTTGCATAGCTTCTTTTGTACTAACATGAGCTAAGTGAAGTTTACAACCTGTGAATTTTGAAAGGGCTATATCTCTCCATGTCATCATATTTTCAGCAAGCCTTGTATCAACTTCTACTAACTCTTCATTTTCAGCATGAGATATTACTGTTAAATCCTTTTCTTTAGCTTTAACCATTGCCTCAAGCATTATACGACTATCATAAACCCCTTTACCATCATCCGATATAAATCTTACTGAATTGGTTAACTGACCTAGGTGATCTATAGATTTCCCCAATAGATCCTCTGTAATAGATGCACATTGATGAATGTCCAAGAGATTTATTTCCCTAGATTTTTTGAGCACCTTATCTATTGTATCCATTGAGCTACATACTGGTTTTGTATTTGCCATAAGGTTTACCGCAGTATATCCACCCCGCACTGCGGCCTGGCTTCCCGATAGTATATCTTCTTTATATGTATACCCCGGTTCTCTAAAATGACTGTGAAGATCTATAAAAGAAGGGGCTAAAATATATCCCTCTCCATTTATTACCTCACAGTCTTTTTCTAGTTTTTTTCCTATTTCATATATTGTTCCTTTATTTATATAAACATCGCCAATAAAATCCTGTGATGAATCAACTACCCTTGCGTTCTTTATTAACAATTCCATAGTTCTACCATCCCTTCACACTGTATTACGATTTTTTTTGTACGGTCTAAGTCACAATTTAAACCGTACACTTTATATTAATAATTATGTGTTTTATTACGATACAGTAGTATGGTTATTAATCTCATCACAATATATACATCTATACTCGCCCTTTTCACTATTTGCTAAGTAGAAACTATTCAAAATTTCTTGCTCTACAGATGTTATGCATCTTGGATTATTGCATCTTATAACATTATCAATTTTATCTGGCAGCTTTAGTTTAACTTTATTTTCAATTTTTTCTCCAGTTATTATATTTATTGTTATGTTAGGGTCTATAAACCCCAACACTGTAAAATCTATATCAATCTCGTTTTCTATTTTAATTATATCCTTTTTTCCGAGCTTCCCGCTATGTGCATTCATAATAAGCGCAACTGTAAATTCAGCATTATCAAGACCTAAATAGTTGAATATTTTGAGTCCTACACCCGCTTTAATATGATCTATTACTATTCCTCTTTTTATGCTATTTATTGTTACCATTACTTATCCACCCCCAAAAGTTTAGCAATAAGTGCCATTCTTGCATACATACCATATTTTGCTTGTCTAAAGTAACATGCCCTTGGATCAGCGTCGATTTCCACAGCTATTTCATTAACTCTAGGTAGTGGATGAAGAATTATCATCTCTTTCTTAGCTTTTAGCATTTTTTCTTTATCCAGTATATAAATATCTTTAAGTCTTATATAATCTTCCTCATTAAAAAATCTTTCTTTTTGAACTCTAGTCATATATAAAATATCTAAATCTCCAATAACATCCTCTAATTTTTCAACTTCAAGGAACTCCATATTATTTTTTTCCAATACTTCCGATTTAATGTATTTAGGAATTGTTAATTCATTTGGTGAAATTAGTATAAATTTAATGTTTTCATATCTTGACATGGCTTTTATTAATGAGTGAACTGTTCTACCAAACTTTAAATCACCACAAATTCCTATGGTTAAGTTTGATAATGACCCTTTAATATTTCTTATGGTTAAAAGATCTGTTAATGTTTGAGTTGGATGTTGATGCCCACCATCACCGGCATTTATTACTGGCATTTGAGAGTGCATAGATGCAACTTTAGGAGCTCCTTCTTTGGGATGTCTCATGGCTGCAATATCTGCATAACATTCTACTGTCCTTATAGTATCTGCTACACTTTCCCCTTTTGCTGCCGAACTTGATTTCGCCTCTGAAAAACCTAAAACCTGACCTCCAAGTCTTAACATTGCCGCTTCAAAGCTTAATCTTGTTCGTGTGCTTGGTTCATAAAATAATGTTGCCAAAACTTTCCCATCACAGATATGAGAAAAATTTTCAGGTTTTTTAATTATTTCATCTGCATAATCAAAAATCTCCTCAAGCTCTAATATCGTAAAATCCATTGGTTCAATTAAGTGTCTTCCTTTTAGCATATTACATCCACTCCTTCTCAGCCTCTCTGAGCTAAATTTAAAGGTACTATAAGTACTTTTAATATTACATTTACTTCTAAACAAAAAACGCCCTCTCTTTTATGAGAAGGCGTAGTAATATCGCTGTAAAACATCTACTTCCTTCTCAGCCTCTCGGGCAAAATTAAAGGTTCTTTATTCTTTTACCTATAATACTATACATTTTAATCCCTGTCAACATAATTTACCACAAAACCATAGCTCATAAATTTCTAGTTTTAACTTTTTTAATAAGTTAAATTTTAAATATCAAGACTTTTTCAGTTGCCTCATTTCAATGACCTTTTTTTATGTAGTTATTTATATGCTTCAGGCGATATCTCTGATGATGCTTGAATAGTTTTATAATAAACTTTTGTACCATCTTTATTTAAAATCTTCAAATCCCCCTCTTTGGCTCCTTGCTCTAAATTATTCTGCAATTCCTGTTTAACCTTATTCATATCATCATTAATATGCTCTTCTGGAGTATCCGCAAATACATTTACTGAAAATAGTGATGCTCCTGATATTACAAGTAGTAATGCTCCTGTGATTATTCCTTTTTTCTTTGATTTCAAATTTAACATACTCTCAATTCTCCTATTCATTATATTTTTATCATCATTAAAGGGTGATATTAAGCTATTTGATAATTTAAACTGATTATTAAATTTCATTGAGTTTATAAGTGTTAAGGCATAATTTTTTCTTTCATCTATTCCTAGTGATTTTAAGAGCTTTTCATCACAGGATAATTCACAATCTTCATTTAAAATACTTTTTAACTTATAAATTAAAGGATTAAAGAAATGTAATGATATAACTAAAATGCTTAGAAGTTTATATATCCAATCTTTTCTTTTAAAATGAATCAATTCATGTTTTATTATCCATTTTAAATCTTCATCTTCATATGTTCTTTCTGGTAATATAATTGTTGGTTTTACTATACCTATAATAAATGGTGTTGAAATACTACTGCAAAATTTAAGAGGAATATTTCTTTTGATACCCATTTCTTTTTTCGATTTGCTATATATTCTCATGATTTTTACATTGTATATATTTCTTGAAGTCTTTTTAATACTGCTATTAAATTTTTTGTTACATAAAATAATAAATAAAAATATTATTGTAGATGTTATGAAATAAAGATATGGAATTATACTTATAACATGACTAATTTTAGCCATGTTATCATAGATACCACTAGGAATTACATTATCTTTTACCATTAACACATTCTTAGGAACATATATTGAAATTTTAAGGGGCAGAACCATTTTTAAAATTATAACTATACAAATATAGTAATTGAAATTTGCACTATATTTACTAAGTACCTTTTTTCTAAATATTAATAGCAATAAAATCCAAAAGGTTCCTATTAATGAGGCTTCTATAATGTTTTCAAACAATGTTTTTAGCATATTATCACCTATTTTTTATCATTCTATCTAGTTTTTCTAAATCCTCGTCTGATAATATGTCCTTAGTATCATGTAACATTGATACAAGGCTAGTTAAAGAATTACCATGAATATTTTTAAGGAATTCCTTTGTTTCTAAAGACTTATATTCTTTTTCTTCTACCTTTGGAAAATAGTAAAACTGCTTTCCTCGTTTTTCTGCTGAAAGAAAATCCTTTTTTATTAAACGTTTTAGAAGTGTAGCTGTTGTTCCAGCTTTCCATCCCTTTTGAAGAGTGATTATCTCAGCAACCTGGTTTGTTGATAAAGTTTCTTCATTACTCCAAATTAAATTCATAACTTCCAATTCTGTTTGTGGAAGTTTTTTTAAATTCATCATTAAAGCCTCCTTTAATTTAATAATACAAACGTATTATTAAATTGTCAATACATTTGTATTATTTTCTTTAATAAGTATAATTACAACTATAGCTATTTAATCTTTATTATATTAATACCTGACGATTTAAGTCATACCTATGCTACTCTCCTATTTGAGCTAAAGAAGAGCCCAAAATAGTACAAAGTCATCTAGACCATAGTAATATTTCTATTACCTTAAACACCTATACTCATGTACTTGAGATTATGAAGGCGAAGGCTGATACAAAACTTAATGACTTGTATAATTATATGGGGTCAAAATAACCCTCATTTTTTCATAAAATTTTATAAGGGCCAAAAGAGGGCAAAAGTAAAAGCCTTACAAACTTAGTGTTTGCAAGGCTTTGGTGGTGCGCCCAGAGGGAGTCGAACCCACGGCCTTCAGATTCGAAGTCTGCCACTCTATCCAACTGAGCTATGGGCGCATAATAAAATAATTTTTAAAAAGTCTTTAGTATAAATACTAAAGACTTTTATTGGAGCGGGTAGAGGGAATCGAACCCTCGTAATTAGCTTGGAAGGCTAACACTCTACCATTGAGTTATACCCGCATGTTTGGAGCGGGAGACGAGATTCGAACTCGCGACGTTCACCTTGGCAAGGTGACGCTCTACCACTGAGCCACCCCCGCATATTGTTGTTTTTATAAATAGTATTTGGTGCAGGTGAAGGGAGTTGAACCCATACACCCGAAGGCGCTAGATCCTAAGTCTAGTGCGTCTGCCAATTCCGCCACACCTGCATATTATTACTATTTTGGTGGCTTACCGGGGAATCGAACCCCGGACACCATGATTAAAAGTCATGTGCTCTACCAACTGAGCTAGTAAACCTTATTAGTTAAATTCAAACCTATACATCTAAGTAAAGAGTCCGATGCCTTACGGTTTTGAAAGGCATCCCAATTTTAAATGGGGTGGACGATGGGACTCGAACCCACGACAACCAGTACCACAAACTGGCGCTCTACCAACTGAACTACGTCCACCGTATTGGGAATTTTAAATTTATTAAGGTTATATTATTTTCTAATACAATACCCTTTATTTGTAATTTTATTTTTAAATGGGGTGGACGATGGGACTCGAACCCACGACAACCAGTACCACAAACTGGCGCTCTACCAACTGAACTACGTCCACCGTATGGTGCGTCTTAAGGGATTCGAACCCCTGGCCCACGCCTTAGAAGGGCGTTGCTCTATCCAACTGAGCTAAAAACGCTTATATGTTAATGCTCAGTTGAACGTTAACATATTTGGAGCGGGTAGAGGGAATCGAACCCTCGTAATTAGCTTGGAAGGCTAACACTCTACCATTGAGTTATACCCGCATATTATATTTTAATGGTCGGGGTGACAGGGATTGAACCTGCGACCTCATGGTCCCAAACCACGCGCGCTCCCAGCTGCGCTACACCCCGGCATATATTAAAAAATGGTGCGACATCGGGGGCTTGAACCCCGGACACCCTGATTAAGAGTCAGGTGCTCTACCAACTGAGCTAATGACGCATATTGGTGCATCTTAAGGGATTCGAACCCCCGGCCCACGCCTTAGAAGGGCGTTGCTCTATCCAACTGAGCTAAAGATGCTTGTATACTTAAACTAATATGTATAAACATATTTGGAGCGGGAGACGAGATTCGAACTCGCGACGTTCACCTTGGCAAGGTGACGCTCTACCACTGAGCCACCCCCGCATATTATTGTTTTTATACATAGTAATTCATTTGTAAATAGTAATGGTGCAGGTGAAGGGAGTTGAACCCATACACCCGAAGGCGCTAGATCCTAAGTCTAGTGCGTCTGCCAATTCCGCCACACCTGCATATTATTACTATTTTGGTGGCTTACCGGGGAATCGAACCCCGGACACCATGATTAAAAGTCATGTGCTCTACCAACTGAGCTAGTAAACCTTATTGGCTGGGATAGCAGGATTTGAACCTACGGATGCCACAGTCAAAGTGTGGTGCCTTACCGCTTGGCGATACCCCAGCATTAAATGGGGTGGACGATGGGACTCGAACCCACGACAACCAGTACCACAAACTGGCGCTCTACCAACTGAACTACGTCCACCGTATGGTGCATCTTAAGGGATTCGAACCCCTGGCCCACGCCTTAGAAGGGCGTTGCTCTATCCAACTGAGCTAAAGATGCTTGTATATTAGTGTTTAAATAAACATTAATATATTTGGAGCGGGTAGAGGGAATCGAACCCTCGTAATTAGCTTGGAAGGCTAACACTCTACCATTGAGTTATACCCGCATATAGTGGTCGGGGTGACAGGGATTGAACCTGCGACCTCATGGTCCCAAACCACGCGCGCTCCCAGCTGCGCTACACCCCGCTACCCATTAAACTTTAAAACCATTTAATGTCCTAAATTAATCCTGACCTCATAACCATTTAAATTCAATGATTTTTTCTGACGACATGGATTATTCTACACCATATGTTTTAATACGTCAATACTTTTTTTAAAACTTTCTCATTTTGTAGATTGCAATATAAAATGTCCGAAATTTTGAAGAAAAATATAATGTTAAGTTGTAATGGTTTTCTGTTCCATCATATTGGCAGATAAACCGTTGAAAATCCTTCTTGGATAATTGTTGATCCAGTGCTGTATTTGCATAATTTGTTTTTTAGAGAATGCTGAAATATCCACACCTTTTGGGATAAATCGTCGTATCATTTTATTGATATTTTCGTTTGTGCCTCGCTCCCATGAACTATATGGGTGAGCATAATACACTTTAGTTCTCTTTCGTTTATTTCTTACTGAGTTCTCAATACCCTCGAAATCAAGGTTCTCACAGCCGTTATCACAGGTGATTGTTTTAAATGTTTTTGAGAATAACATTCCCATTTTACGCTCCAATTTGTCCAATTCTTTCACGACAGCCGCCTGTGATTTAGATGGTATTTTAAAGACTAACTCCTTACGAGTTACTCTTTCACTTAACACCATTAAGACAGTTTTTGTACCCTGTTTGCCAACTACAGTGTCCATTTCCCAATGGCCTATCTCATCACGTGCAGCTACCGCTGCAGGTCTCTCCGATATGCTAGTTCCTTTGGTATTGTTATACGCTGATCTTATTTTTTTATAGTTTCTCTTTTTAGCATTCTTTTTAACAGGCAGATCTTTGTTACTTATATTTAAAAACAAATTATTATCCAAATAGTTATACACAGTTTTGAAGCAAATAGTTGTTTCAAATTGTAGATCTTTATTTGTGATATTTTGAATAGCTGCATACGGAGATTCGCCATCTATACCAATAGCTTTTTCTAAGTACCTCACCAATTTGTGATCTTTTCCTATTTTTAATGCAGGACCTTTAGCGGCACCTTGTTTGTCATGCTCTGACTGCCCAATTTCTGCGCTATATTCCATTCGAGTGGTTAAGTCACTATTCAATAGTTCTACAATTCCTTTAGCAATTTCACGCCTTATTGTACGTTCTGAACGCCCACCTATTTGCTCCGCAATACGAGTTGAATTAAGTCCCATTTTGTGTAAAGCTTCTAACTTTATGCGTTCCTCGTATGTTATGTGTTTACCTTTTCTGCTCTGTGTGATAAAATCTAATTGACTCATTTGAAATCCTCCCGTATATGTTGGTTTAGTCACTTAACATTATACAAGAGTATTTCTCTTGAGTCTTTATTTTTTGTTACTCTTCGGTCATTTCATTATACAACTTACCAAACTTTCTCATTTTAATATTAAAATAAATCCTATCAACCTGTTATTTTTTATTTTAACTTATTTTAGTCTGATTAAAAAAACTAAAATTTTAGAAGTTCACATTTAAATTCCTAGCTATAAACAACTAGAATCTTATCAAATTTGGCTCTATGCATCCCTGGTTGATACTTATAATAGCAAAGCTCCGAGCTCCATCTCTTGGTAGTGACGCACTTCCAGGATTTATATACCATATTCCTTCTTCAAAATCTATTTTCCCAATATGTGTATGTCCATACAAGACTATGTCAGCCCCCGTTTCTAAAGCCTTATATCTTAATTTAGCCAAACCCTCTTTTACACTATATCTATGTCCATGAGTTAAAAAAAATTTTTTTAAGCAAATTTCTTTTACCCTGTCATTAGGTGTACTTGTAGAAAAATCACAATTGCCTTTAACATTAATTATTTCTCCATTATAATGCTTTCTTATAATGGATATGTCGTCTACATTATCGCCTAAGTGAATCAACACATCTAATCCCTTTATTTCGCATCCTAGCCGTTCTATGCTGCTAATAATGCCATGTGTATCGCTTATAACACCTATTCTCATTTAAAATCACCCTCTTCATTAATATAACGTATGCATCTTAGACTTTTTTTGAGATGCCTAATAATTATACATCATATATTAATTTTTCAAGCTCACCTTTTAGTTTATCTAGTGCCCTTCCCCTATGACTAATAGCATTTTTTTCATTACTTTCCATCTGTGCAAAAGTTTTATTGAATTTTTCCACAAAAAATAGCGGGTCATATCCGAAACCTTCTTCACCTCTAAAATCCGCTGTGATTATCCCCTCTGACTCTCCTTGTACTTTTACTATTTCATCTTTATTAATTATAAGTACCATTGCGCAAATGAATTTAGCTTTTCGCTGTTCTTCTGTTTTGCCATCTAAAAGGTGCAATAATTTTTCATTATTCGCTTTAGTATTTCCGTGTTCCCCCGCAAACCTCGCTGAAAAAATGCCTGGAGCTCCATTTAATGATTCTACTGCTAATCCCGAATCATCGGCAAGTACCATATTCCCATGGGCTATTTTGAAAATTTCACTTGCCTTTATATCTGCATTCTCCATGAAAGTGCTTCCTGTTTCCTCTACATCAATGTTAATATTGGCTTCTTTTAAAGATAGTACTTCAAAAGGAAACCGTGATAATATTTCTTTTATTTCCTTAATTTTATGGTCATTATTACTAGCAACTATTAATCTTCTCATTGTATACTCCTCACAACTCTCTAGGGTAGATAATAATTAGTAATCATTATCTACTCTAAAAGTAATCTATTTTAAAAATTATATACTAAATAACTCATCTCTAGTAGGGGGCAAAACATCTTTGCAAGTTTCATCTTTTACTAATATCCCTCTAGACGCAGTCATTTTTCCTATTACCGTAGCTTGTACTCCATTGCTATTTAATTTATCCACCAATTCTTTCCCAGATGCCACCGTTATTAGCATGCTTCCCGAAGATATAAATTTCAAAGGGTCAATATTAAGTCTTTCACATATTTTATATGTAATATCACTAATTGGCATTTTATCACTATACGCCTTAAATCCTAAATTGCTAGCCTCCGCAACTTCCCATAATGCTCCTAGAACACCACCTTCAGTTATATCATGCATAGAATTAACCCCGAACTCTCCTGCTATACGTCCTTCATTAACCACACTAATACCACTAATATAGTCTTTAGCTACTTCTATTTCTTTAGGAGTTAAAACACCTTGTATCTTGTCTAAATGATCATTTACTATAATTGAAGTTCCTTCCATACAAAGCAGTTTGGTAACGACAATTTCATCTCCGATTTTTGCACCTGAAGTTGCCACAGCACCTTGTGCTTTCCCTTTTCCTATAGCAGTACATGAAACTATTATTTTATTTACAGCTTCTGTAACCTCAGTATGTCCACCTAATATCTCCACATTCAGTTTTTTTGTCTCTTCATCAATTTCACTCATAATATTTTTTATATCTTCTATCGTCGCTGTTGGCGGTACAAGAATTGTAACTAAAATGCCTACAGGCTCAACTCCACAAGAAGCTATATCATTGCAATTTATATGAACTGCTAATTTGCCCATATTTTTATCAGCTCCGGTTATTGGATCTGTAGATACTACGCACTCATATTCGCCAAAATTTATTACACTGCAGTCTTCGCCTATTCCACTTCTAATTCTTACATCGCCCCGGACAACACTTTTATTGTTGTCAATTATTTGTTTTAAGTCATCCCAATTTAATTTTCCAACTTTCATTTAAATTCTTCCTTTCTAATTTCATAAATCTAGCACATTTTAACAATTCTAATCATATTATCTATATAAGTACTAATTATATGGTGGTGTTATGTTGAATTTTCTAGGACCTTTTTTAAAAACCAATACATTAAACAAAACTAACATAAAAAATCAATTTTTCTACTTATCAAAAGAATCATTAAAGGATATAGTTTTCGATTCTAAATGTGGTATATATATTCCCTCACGCGATTTAAAATCTAAATCCTTTTCTAAGATTGATATTAACACAATTAATTTAAATTCTCCACTTTTATGTGTTTACAAAAAAGCAGATGCTAAATTAAAATCGAAAGAAGGCATGTTAAATTGGAATGAGAACAAAGTAAAGAAAGAAATAACTGTTAATAGTAATGCATTCATGACTTTATCACTACTGGAACTCGTAGACTATTATAATAACTTTAAGGACGTCGATGATACAAAATATGATCTAAGCTCTATTTACCTTAAACTTTGCAAAGAACAATTAGAATTTTATGCTTCTTATTTTCGAAATAAAGATGGGCTCTTTGTTGACAAAAAAGATTTAACTAATCCTCTGAACCAAGAATTTAATTTTGAAGATAAAAACAATAAATTCAAATTTTCTGATCAAGCCTTTATGATGTCTGCTTACTACAAATATTCTACTTATAATAACGTAAAACAAGAGCATGAATATAAACAATTTGCTCTAGATATCCTAGATATGTTTGCTCAGTATAAGGAAGAAATTTACAATGTTTCTTTTGAGGAACTCAATAAGATATGCTTAGCATTAAATATTTTTTATAAGTACTCTGGCTTAGAACTATGCGAAACCCTATTGCTAGATTTTTTAGATTTACTTATAGATCAATATAATGCTAAGCCATCTTTAATTGTTAATGCTAAATTAGATCATTCCTGTATGCTTTTTATAAACTGTACGCTTATGTATAATAATACATTAATTCTTAAATTTAAAGATACTAGTGACGATTTATATGAAAAGCTTACAGACTTATACGATGCCGATAAGGGTATCTTGCTAAAGGAAAGTGCTGATAAAGAGACAAATTATACTTGTGATGAGCTCTTATTATACATTTACAGCCAAATCATATATTCTGATTTTAACAATATTGAAGACAATTCTTTCATGCTTCAGGATATTTTCAAACATCAAATTTTGGATTCTGGTATAATTTTAAGCTGGCCTGAGTCGCCCTCTTTAGATAACGCTGAACATTACAGGGATTTTTCACTAAAATCAGAGGATTTGATACAAGAGGATGATTTTAGAATGCCTGAAATCCCCACACCTGAAACCAATGAATTAGCTTCTATATTCATTAAAAATGTGGTATACAATAAACGAAAGGAGAGTTTTAAACAAAGCAAGTTATCTTTTGATAGCAGCAAAAATATGTTTATATTCTTCTTAACAATATTTTTCCACACTCACTAATATTAAGAGTTAATAATTTTCTCTTATATTATGCTATAACAAAAAAGTATATATGGCTAAAATGCATTCTACGCAATATATACTTTTATTAGCATAGTATAAGAAAAAAAGCTTAATTTTATTTGGAATCAGTCTTAGCCTCTTTATAAGCATAATCAAACACTAAATTCCCACTTTTAGTTAAATAAATATCTTTAACATTTTCTCTTTTACATATAACTGTATTGCCTATATATATAGGTATACATGGTAAGTCTTTTGCTAATATAGATTGTGCATGATTATAAATTGTTACTTTATTTTTATCGGTTTTCTCCATCAATGCTTTTTCTATAGTTTTATCATAATCCGAACTCTTATATCCATAAATATTATCTTTTGAATATGATGTCCATTTAGTAAAGAATTTATAAATGTCTCCATATTCCTCATCATTTTTTGAAAATACTATATCATAATTTCCCTCTTTAAGTACTTTTTCGAGTTCATCTTTTGTGTATCCAGTGCACACTACCTTTATACCTAAATATTCTTTAATATTTTTAGCTATTTCCTTGCTTATTTTAGTATCAAAATTTTTATTTTCATATACCATAACTAATTCTTGTTTTTCTTCATAATTACTACTTTTTTTTAAATATTCTAAGCCTTTAATTTTATTCTGGGATGCATTAAAAATCACTTTACCACTATTGTCATTAGACCTAGTAAAAGGTGTATAATTTATTGTTGGAACCGCTACATCTTCTGATATGGTTTCTATAATTAATTCCCGATCTATAATTGAACCAATTGCATTTCTAAAATTTATATCTACTGAATCTCTTTTTTCTAGTATATTTTTAGTTTTTAGATTGAAATTCATATAATACATGCTCTGCGATAGTTTAACTTCAGTTTTATTTTCCGTGCTAAGGGCACTTACTTCACTTATTGGTGGACTTACAAGTACATCAATTTTTGAGGTATCACTATACTGCGAAGTTTCAAAATTTGCTAAAGCTTTCTCTTCATCCTTTATAGAAGTAAATAGCATTTCATTACTAACAATTTCATTGGCTCTCCAATACTTTTCGTTCTTTACTAATTTTATTTCTCCATCTTTGTTTACCTCTTTTATAATAAATGGACCACTATATTGAATTTGACTGTAGCTATCTTTCCAGTTCCTTGTATCCATATTATTTCCCCTTAAAGTGAAAACTGGATTGCTAAGGATATTTATAAAGTTCTCATTAGGATTATTTAGCCTTATCTCTAATGTTAAATCGTCCTTTGCAACAATACCAACATTTTCAAAATCTACTTTTCCTGCACTAAAATCCTTAGCCCCAAATATGCAATATAATTGCTTAGCATAAATATTTCCTTTTTCCAATAAAATGTTGTGAAAGAACCTTTTAAAATCATCAGCTTTTATAGACGTTCCATCGTTATAATGTAGATCTTTTCTTAATTTAAAGGTATACCCTATTTTGTCCTTACTAACCTCAATTTTTTCTGCCATGGCCGGTACAATTTTGCCATCTTTATCTTCTCTTACTAATCCTTCAAATAAAACTAATAACAAGTCTTTTTCGCGAACACTATCATTATTTGTCATAAGCAAGTCTGCCGGCAATTCGCCCAAGTTATAAACTAAATATTTTCTAGATGTTGTTGGTTTTACTTTCTTTTGAATACATCCACTGGTTAGCATCGTCATAAAAATCAACATTATACATAATAACTTTTTCATAATTACCCCCAATATGTGTATTATTAAGAGTATTAACTTTTCATATATGAAATAATCAAATATACAATAAAAAAAGTATATATTACTATTAATACATTCACTTCGCTAAGAACTACTAATTTTATTTCAATTAATTCCTGAAAAACATAAATTCGCTGTCGCTCAAACATATGTTTTTCTTAACGTATCTTAATTAAAAATAAAAAAAGAAGTTCTAAAGCTTGTTTCAATGCATTATACGCAATATACACTTTTTTTTGCGCTTAATTCTGTAATATATTTTAACTATATATTATATAAATGAATACATATAATCATTGTACTGTGTAAAATTGACTTGTTATTTATCTTAATGTACATTATTATATTAATATGTACTTACAGATTTTATATATGTAAGTATTTAGGAGGCCTATTCCATGTTAATCCTGACTATAAGAATTTTTTCTATATTTTCCATGTTAATTTTTATGCTTACATCGATATGGGGCTTTATTTTATTAATTAAAATATTTAATCAGTTAAGATATAAAAATTATTTACTGGAAAAACTTCTACAAAACGCCTCTAGCTCATCTTCAAAACAGAGACACAAGGAATATCCTAAAGATGATTTTAAAGTCGAAGATATTTCTAGTCCAGGTGAAAAATAAATATTAGTAGCGCAACATAAAGAAGACGTCATTTGACGTCTTTCTTACATTTTCCACACTATTTTAACATATTTACTAGTTCTTCTTCAGATATGACTGTAATTCCAAGCTCTTGAGCTTTGGTAAGCTTACTTCCGGCATTCTCGCCTGCTAAAACGTAACTGGTTTTATTAGAAACAGAACCTGATACTTTTCCTCCATGATTTTCTATTATCAATGTGGCATCACTACGCCCCATTGACGTAAGGGTTCCAGTTACTACGAATGTTAACCCGTTAAATAGATTATCGACCTGATTTGAGTCTTCTACGGCCATATTTACGCCATACTCTTTTAACCTATCAATTATTTCTCTGTTTTTATTATCTTCAAAAAATCTTAGTACACACAAAGCACTTATTTCACCTATATCAGAAACCTCTATTAGTTCATCCAATGTTGTATTTTGCAAACATTCAATAGATTTATAATGCTTCATTATGGATTTCGCTGCTATCTTACCAATATTAGGAATTCCGAGGCCTGTCAGCAATCTTTGTGCTTCATTTCCCCTTGATTTGTCTATAGCATCTAGTAACTTATCTGTATTCTTTTCTTTTCCAATTATACCTTTCTCTATAAGCTCCGCGCGGTAATTAAACAGTGAATATACATCTGCTACATCTTTAATATATTCTAAACGGATAAGTTCCTTAATATAAGCCGTACCAAACCCTTTTATATCCATAGCATTCCGACCAACAAAATTAATTATGTGTCTTTCTAATTGAGCCATACAGTTAGGATTTGTACATTTGATATCAGCCGTATCTTTTTCACGGACAGTAGGTGTTCCACATACCGGGCATCGGTCTGGAATTTGGAATCTATTTAACTTCTCAGAACGTTTTTCTTTGACTACAGCCTTAATTTTCGGGATAATCTCTCCTGATTTGTATACAACAATTATATCTCCAATCCTTATATCTAAATCATTGATAAAATCTTGGTTATGAAGAATTGCTCTAGATACAGAAGTTCCGCATAAACGAATTGGCTCAAAAATTGCTGTAGGAGTAATTCTTCCGGTTCTTCCTACTGATAGTTCAATATCAATCAATTTTGTTTCTTTTTCTTCTGGAGGGAACTTATATGCTATAGCCCATTTGGGAACTTTTGAAGTATTACCAAGCTTTTTTCTATCTTCCAAGTTATCAATTTTTATAACAACTCCGTCAATATCGTATGCTAAATTACCTCTATCTTCTCCTATAGCCTGGATAGTATTCCACACTTCATCAGCTGTTTTACATTTCACATAATTCTCAATAACTTTTACACCCTGTTTTTTTAACCATTCATAGCCTTCGGTATGTGTTTTAAATTCAATTCCTTTGGAGTCTTGAATATTAAAAATAAACAGAGATAATTGTCTTTCCTTTGTTATTTTACTATCTAACTGCCTCAATGTACCAGCAGCACAGTTTCGAGGATTAGCAAATATCTTTTTCCCTAATAGCTCTTGCCCCTCATTAACCTTATCAAACGCAGCACTTGCCATATATACCTCACCACGAATCTCGAGGTATGGCACTTGCTCTTTCAGTTTCCGCACGACATCCCCAATTACTTTAGCATTTTCAGTGACATCTTCACCTTGAATGATTCCATCACCGCGAGTTACAGCTACTGTTAATTTACCTTCTACATAACGTAGTGACATTGACAAACCATCAATTTTAAGTTCAACAACAAATGTTGGATCACTAAGTTCTTCAATCATTTTATTTACATAGGCATAGACTTCTTCTTTTGTAAATACGTCTTGCAAACTGAGCATTGGTACATTATGTTTTACTAATACCCCAGCTTTTCTTTTAGCGTTCCCACCTATGTTTTGAGTCGGGGACTCTAATGTGATAAGTTCTGGATATTCTTTCTCTATTGCTTTAAGCGCAAGCATCAATTGATCATATTCATAATCTGATATTTCCGGATTATCTTGGTTGTAATATCTATCACTGTGATATTTAATTGTCTTTTTTAATTCTTCAATTTCATCTTTTACACCAATTTTCATAAACTACACCCTTTCCCACGAAATCAACGTTCATCTGCTAGGTATATGAAATAAAATAACTAGCACACTCACTAGCTATTTTATCCAAAATGCCTTAGCGCATTCAAATAAATAGCAAATCAGTATGCTAGCCCTATTTTCATGTGCCTTATAACATTTCTAAAGGCGCTTTATCTAATATCAGCTTTTTTATTCCCATGTTATCAAACGCTATTGAAATCATTGTATCATTATCAGAACTCGATTTTGACACTATGGTACCTATTCCAAATTTAGTATGTCTAACTTTCCTACCTACCGTAGCTTCTCTATTCATAGCATTCTCACTATTGACACTTCGCTGCCCTGGATCATTTCCTTTCGCTGTAGCTGATGCATAATCTTGAGGCGAAGTTTTACTTAGTAGTCCATGCGGATTATAATTTTGTGAATTTCCAGTGTTTTTTCTCTTTAATACCTGCACAGTCCTATTCTTAGCTCCCCCGATAACTTCTTTTAAATCCGGAGAAATTTCACTGATAAAATCAGAAGGCTGATACCCAACATTTCTTCCAAATACCATTCTACTCTCGGCAGATGTTATGTAGAGCTTCTCCTCCGCCCTTGTTATAGCAACATAGCACAGGCGCCTTGATTCTTCCATTTCAGTAAAGTTGTTAAGCGAAGACATGCCGGGGAATATCCCATTTTCCATACCAACCATAAATACTACTGGAAATTCTAACCCCTTTGCACTATGAACAGTCATCATTGCCGCAGTCTCTACTGTTTCATCAGGGTCATCAGTGCTCGAACCTAAACTTACTCCTTCTAAGAATGTTAAAAGCGACTTATCTTCTGAAGTTCTTTCAAATTCTACAGCATCTGATACTAATTCCTTTATATTCTCTACCCTGCTCTCATCCTCTGGTTCCTTAGAAAGTTCTAATTGCTTTAAATACCCTGTATCACTTATTATAGATTTAATTAACTCAGAGACTGTTCCTGTTTCATTTTTGGCCATAAAGCTATTCATAATACTTACAAACTTATTTATAGATGCTTTATTTCTAGTTGTCAATGTAGGTATAAAATCTACATCTAGAATAGCACTATACAAGCATTGATCTATACCTGTTGCAAATTCTTGAATCTTTTGAATAGTTGCATCTCCTATACTTCTTTTAGGCACATTTATAATTCTTTTTAAAGCGATATCGTCAAGTGGGTTATTAATAAGCTTTAAATACGCCATTATATCCTTTATTTCTTTTCTATCATAGAATTTTAATCCTCCCACTATTCTATATGGAATCAAATTTTTTCTGAAACTCTCCTCAAAAATACGTGATTGAGAATTCATCCTATATAAAATTGCAAAGTCCTTATAGCTTCTATTTTCCTCAGTCATAATTCTCTTAATTTGACTTGCTACAAAATTTGACTCGTCTCTATCTGTAAACGCTCTATATAAATTAATTTTCTCTCCACAATCTTTTTCAGTCCTTAGAGCCTTATCTTTTCTTTGAGAATTATTCCTTATAACTTCATTAGCTGCCATAAGTATATTTCCGCAAGATCTATAATTTTGCTCGAGCTTAACAACCTTTGCCTTTGGATAATCTTTTTCAAAATCTAAGATGTTGGTGACATCCGCACCTCTCCAAGCATAAATACATTGGTCATCATCTCCAACTACGCATATATTTTCACGCTCATCTACTAAAAGCTTTATAAGCTCATACTGTGCTTTATTTGTGTCTTGATACTCATCAACCATAATGTACTTGAATTTTGAATGATAGAAATCCAAAACTTCCTTATTATTTTTTAAGAGTTCAACTGCTTTAAAAATTAAATCATCAAAATCTAGTGCATTGTTACCTTTTAGTCTTTTTTGATAAAGAACATACACATCAGCGATTTTGTTTTTTCTATAATCGCTTTCATTTTCTTTTTTAAATTTTTGTGGACTAATAAGTTCGTTTTTAGCACTCGATATTTTACCTAAAATTTCTGAATCTGTTAGATCTTTTTCATTTATTTGAAGTTCCTTCATACACTGTTTAATCAAACTTTTTTGATCATAGCTATCATAAATAGTGAAATTCTTATTATATCCCAGCCTATCTATCTCTCGCCTTAAAATCCTAACACAACTAGAGTGAAAGGTAGAAATCCACATATTATCCGCTATATTGCCTACTAAAGAACGCACTCTGTCCTTCATTTCACCAGCCGCTTTATTAGTAAAAGTTATGGATAAAATTTGAGACGGATATATAGCTAAATCCTGAATCATATGCGCAATTCTATAGGTCAAAACCCTAGTTTTCCCAGATCCCGCTCCAGCTAATATTAGCAATGGGCCATCAACTGTTATTGCAGCCTCGCACTGCTCTTTGTTTAACAAACTTTTCAAATCCATGAAACCACTCCTTATATATTATATTAACCGTCCCTCTCTATCCGCATCTAAAATGTCGTTAAAAATGAATACACTTATTTCGCTAATTCCAAACGCTCTAATATAAGTTTATACCCATCACTACCATAATTTAATGCTCTGCCGATTCTACTTATTGTAGCAGTACTTGCCCCTGTTACACCTGCTATATCCAAATAGGTCCTTTTATCTGCTAACATTCTTGCTACTTGAATCCTTTGCTCAAATGCTTTAATTTCATTTATAGTGCATAAATCTTCAAAAAATCTATAGCATTCTTCCTTTGTTTGAAGGCTTAAAATGCCATCAAAAAGGAAATCCATATCATTACTTTCTAATTTAGAACTGTATTCACTCATCATCCTTCACCTCTAATAATCATAGATTCATATATACTATTAAATCATCTACTGGGTCTCTACTCATCACCTGAACACTTAAAAATCATATAAAAAAATGCAGCTTATTAAATTTTTTTAAATAAACTGCTGTGAAGTATAAAATATTTATTTGATTGTACCTAAATTATTACTTAGATAAGTATATTATTTAACTAAATTTAACATCACTGTAGTTATAGCAAAGAAAATTGCTGAAACTACTGTAATTCTTACTAGTACTGATTCTGCTGTTTTTGTTTTATTTTTCGCAAAAAAAGTTTCAGAAGTTCCTCCTATAAGGCCACTTAATCCATCTGATTTACTAGGTTGCATCATAACGGATACAATTATAGCAATTGAAGTTATAACCTGTAAAACTACTAGAAAACTATGCATGTGTACACCTCCAATTCATCGAATACATAATTATTTTAGCATACTCTAAGACAGTTTACAATGAATTGTAAAATTTAAGAGTATAGCCTATAAAGACTATACTCTTAATTAATTATCTATTTATGTTATAGAATGCTTTCAATCCTCTGTACTCAGCCATTTCTTCTAATTCTTCTTCTATTCTTAATAATTGATTGTATTTAGAAACTCTTTCGCTTCTAGCTGGGGCACCAGTTTTAATTTGTCCTGCATTCATAGCTACAACTAAGTCAGCTATTGAAGTATCTTCTGTTTCTCCTGATCTATGAGAAACTACTGCAGTATATCCTGCCCTTTCAGCCATTTCTATAGCATTTAGTGTTTCAGTTAATGTACCTATTTGGTTTAATTTTATAAGAATTGAATTTGCAGTTTTTCTTTCAATTCCCATTTTTAATCTGTCAGTGTTGGTTACAAATAAATCATCTCCAACTAATTGAACTCTATCTCCTATTTTATCAGTTAAGTACTTCCAGCCTTCCCAATCTTCTTCAGCCATTCCATCTTCAATAGATATAATTGGATATTTGTTTACAAGTTCTACATAGTAGTCAGCCATTTGCTCTGGAGTTAATATTCTTCCTTCTGAAGCTAAGTTGTATTTTCCATCTTCAAAGAATTCAGAAGCTGCTGGATCAAGAGCAATATAAATATCTTTTCCAGGAACATATCCAGCTTTTTCTATAGCTTCTATTATGATTTTTATAGCTTCTTCGTTTGATGATAAATCTGGAGCAAATCCACCTTCATCACCAACACCAGTCGCTAGTCCTTTAGTTTTTAATAATGCTTTTAATGAGTGGTAAACTTCTGCACTCATTCTTAAAGCGTCCTTAAAAGAAGTTGCTCCAACTGGCATAACCATAAACTCTTGTAAGTCTACATTATTGTCAGCATGGCTTCCACCATTTATAATGTTCATCATTGGAACTGGTAAAACCTTAGCATTTACTCCACCAATATATTGATATAGTCCGAGTCCTAATGACTCTGCAGCCGCTCTAGCACATGCAAGAGATACTCCAAGAATTGCATTAGCACCTAGTTTAGCCTTATTAGGTGTGCCATCAAGATCTATCATTGCTTTGTCAATTGCTATTTGATCATATACATTCATTCCAACTATCTCTTCAGCTATTAGATTGTTTACATTATCAACGGCTTTTAAAACTCCTTTACCGTTATATGTATCCTTGTCTCCATCTCTTAACTCTACCGCTTCAAATATGCCAGTAGAAGCGCCTGATGGTACTGATGCTCTTGCTATCGTTCCATCTTCGAGTGTTACTTCAACTTCAACAGTTGGAAATGCTCTTGAGTCCAGAATCTGTCTTGCATAAATATCAATTATTTCAATAAAGTTTTTCATGTTATCTAACCTCCAAATTTTTTCTCTATGTTATTATATCCTAAGTTAACTTAAGTTAATCCTATACTTTACGGAAACTTAAGTTAATCTTAGATAATACATTATTCAATTTAGTTTTCTTTTAACCTATTTAATTAAAGATTTTCCTGTCATTTCACTTGGTATACTGAGTCCCATAGCTTGGAGCATAGTTGGTGCAATATCCGCCAATATTCCACTATCTTTTAGACCATTACTGTGATTTGAAACGTATGTGAATGGAACTAAATTTGTAGTATGTGCTGTCATTGGCTTTCCAGACGAATAATCAAGCATTTGTTCAGAGTTTCCATGATCTGCAGTTATAAATACGCTGCCGTCCTTGCCTAGAACGCACTCAACAATTTTTCCAAGGCATTCATCCACTGTTTCTATAGCTTTTTTAGCAGCTTCAAAAACGCCTGTATGACCTACCATATCTGGGTTAGCATAGTTAAGTATAATCATGTCGTATTCATCTGTTTCTAGTCTCTTTAATAATTCTTCTGTAACCTCTTGCGCACTCATTTCTGGCAATAAATCATATGTTGCTACTTTAGGTGATGGAATTAATGCTCTATCTTCATTTACATTCGGAGCCTCAACACCTCCATTAAAGAAGAATGTAACATGGGCGTATTTTTCAGTTTCAGCTATTCGGAGCTGTTTTTTACCCATTTTACTAACATATTCTCCAAGCGTATTAGTGTAACTTTCTGGCGTATACGCTACATCAACGTTTTCTATAGTTATATCATATTGCGTAGTACATACAAAGTTCAAATTTAAAGTTTCTCTTTTAAAACCATTAAATACTTTATCATTTAATGCCCTAGTAAGTTCGCGAGCTCTGTCCGGTCTAAAGTTAAAGAATATTACACTATCGTTATTACTTATAGCTGAAACAGGCTTATTATTTTCCATTATAACAGTCGGAAGAACAAATTCATCTGTCTTATTATCATGGATAGCTTTTTTAACTGCCTCTATTGCTGAGGTATTTTCCTCACCCTTAGATAAAACCATAGCATTATATGCAAGTTCAACTCTTTCCCATCTCTTATCTCTATCCATAGCATAATATCTACCACATACAGTAGCAATTTTACCCACGCCTATTGTATTCATATATTCTTCGAGTTCTGCTATGTATTGTAGTGCTGAACCTGGTTGCACATCCCTACCGTCTAACAATGCATGAACATAAACATTTTTAGCACCTTTATCCTTAGCAAGCTTTATTAAAGCTTTTAAATGATCAATATGAGAGTGAACTCCTCCATCTGACAATAATCCTAAAAGATGCACCGAAGAATTCGCCTTAATAGCTTTATCTATAGCTTTATTAAAAGCAAGGTTTTCAAAAAAGTTTCCTTCTTCAATTTCTTTTGTTATTTTCGTAAGTGCTTGATATATAATTCTACCAGCACCTATGTTTAAGTGGCCAACTTCTGAATTTCCCATTTGACCCGCTGGTAGTCCTACCTCTAGGCCACTTGCATTTAATTTCGTACTTGGATATTTCTTTATTATTCTGTCATAGTTTGGCTTACTGGCCGCAACTACTGCATTTCCATCTACGTTACTTGATAATCCGAATCCATCTAAAATCATTAGCATTACTGGTTTTTTTGACATTTTTGTTCCCCCATCCGTTGTTTCTAAAATCAAAATACATGTATATGTATCAATAGTTCACAGTTATAATTAACTAACTAAAGTAGATTAATCTACTAAAGTAGCTAAATCCACTAAAGTGGCTGCATCTACTAAAGTAGTCTAGCCACATTAGTGGATTCATTTACTATAACATCTTAATAATTTACTATTCCTGCGAAGTCTTGTGCCTTAAGGCTAGCTCCTCCGATTAATCCACCATCTATATCTGATTTACCCATTTGTTCTTTTATAGTTGTTGGTTTAACAGATCCACCATATTGAATTCTAACTTTTTCTGCTACTTCTGCTCCGAACATAGCTCCAACAGTTGCTCTTATAAATGCAATTGTATCATTAGCCTGATCAGCAGTTGCAGTTTTACCTGTACCTATTGCCCAAATTGGTTCATAAGCAATAACCAATTTTTCCACTTGTTCTTTTGTAAGTCCTTCTAAATCTAATTTTACTTGACTAGCTAAGACTTTTTCTGTAATATTTCCTTCTCTATCACTAAGAGTTTCCCCTACGCAAAGTATAGGAATAATACTATGGCTATAAGCAGCTTTAATCTTTTTGTTTACAGTTTCATCAGTTTCATTGAAATATTGTCTTCTTTCACTATGACCAATTATAACATATTCAACGCCCATATCTTTTAGCATTCCTGGTGCAATTTCACCTGTAAAAGCACCATTTTCTTCAAAATGCATGTTTTGAGCTCCTACCTTTATATTTGTACCCTTACTTGCCTTTATTACTGCGTCTAAACATAAAAATGTAGGACAAACTACAACATCACATTTTGCATCTTTAACTAACGGTTTCATTTCCTCAATTAAAGTTACAGCCTCAGCTACAGTTTTATTCATCTTCCAATTTCCTGCAATTATACCTTTTCTCATCAAAAAACCCCCAAGTATTCTTTTATTGTAAGTAATAATTATTAGTATTGTTATCTGGACAACAATTAATGTATATTAAAATATTTAAAATGTCTTATTTAACTTTAACTATTTATTTGTAAGAGCTTCAATTCCTGGTAATAATTTACCTTCTAAGAATTCAAGAGATGCTCCACCACCTGTAGATATATGAGTCATTTTATCTCCAAATCCTAATTGATTAACAGCTGCTGCACTATCTCCACCACCTATTATAGTAGTTCCATCAACTTTTGACATAGCCTCAGCTACTGCTATTGTTCCCTTTGCAAAATTCGCAAATTCAAATACTCCCATTGGTCCGTTCCAAACAATAGTTTTAGCCATGCTAATAGCGCCTTTATACATCTCACAAGTCTTAGGTCCAATATCAAGTCCCATAAACCCATCAGCAATATTTTGACTTTCAGTAACTACTGGCTCTGCTTCAGCTGAAAATCTATCTGCAACAATATTATCTACAGGTATTAAAAATTTAACTCCTTTTGACTCAGCTTTTTGCATCATAACTTTAGCATATTGTACTTTATCTTCTTCAACTAGTGAACTTCCGATAGAATATCCACCAGCTTTTAAGAATGTATAAGCCATTCCTCCACCAATTATTAAAGTATCAACTTTTTCAAGCAAATTTTCGATAACATTTATTTTATCAGAAACCTTAGCTCCACCTAAAATTGCTACGAAAGGTCTAACAGGGTTCTCTATTGTATCCCCTAAAAATTTTAATTCCTTTTGAATTAAATACCCACATACTGAAGTCTCAATAAATTGTGTTACTCCAACTGTAGAGCAATGAGCCCTATGAGCAGTTCCAAAGGCATCATTTACAAATACATCTGCAAGGGACGCTAATTCCTTTGAAAAGTTTTCTGTATTTTTAGTTTCTTCTTTTCTATATCTTGTGTTTTCTAATAATAGAACATCTCCGTCTTTCATTTTTGATACGGCAGATTTTACATTATCACTAACTACATTTGGGTCTGCTGCAAAGACTACTTCTTTTTTTAACATTTCGCTTAATTTCTTAGCAACTGGCGCTAAAGAAAGCTCAGGTTTTGGTTCTCCACTTGGTTTTCCAAGATGTGAACATAAAATAACTTTTGCACCTTTTTCTATCAAATAGTTTATTGTTGGCATTGCACCTACTAATCTATTTACATCTGTAATTACCCCATCTTTTAATGGTACATTAAAATCGCATCTTACTAAAACTTTTTTACCTTTAACCTCAATATCCTCGATTGTTTTTTTATTGAATTGCATACACATTCTCCTCCCATATGGTTTATAATACAAGTTTCTTATAATTTAATCACATTCATATAAATAGACTACCCTACTATCTTACTATTTACTACTCTCTTACTATTTATTTGAATGTACCTTGTATTAATAAAATATAAAAAGGTCCGGTTCCATAGACTAACTATAAAACCAGACCTTAATACTATACTTACAGTTTCCTACAGTTTTATAATAAAATTAAATTTTATAGTCTGTCTGCAACATATTTAGTTAAATCTGCTAATCTGTTTGAATAACCTGCTTCATTATCGTACCATGAAACAACTTTAACCATATTTCCTTCGATAACCATAGTTGACATAGCATCAACTATAGAAGATCTTTCGTCTCCTTTAAAATCAATTGAAACTAAAGGTTCTTCACAACAACCAAGTATTCCTTTCATTTCAGTTTCAGCTGCTTTCTTAAATGCTGCATTTACTTCTTCTACAGTAACATTCTTTGAAACTTCGCAAACTAAATCTGTACATGAAACTGTTGGAGTTGGAACTCTTAATGAGAATCCGTTTAATTTTCCTTTTAATTGTGGTAAAACTAATGCTACTGCTTTTGCTGCTCCTGTTGTAGTTGGAATCATTGATAGGTTAGCTGCTCTTGCACGTCTCATATCACTATGTGGAGCATCTAATAATCTTTGATCTCCAGTATATGAATGAATTGTAGTCATTAAGCCTTTAACTATTCCAAATTCTCTGTCTAAAACTTTAGCAAATGGTGCTAAACAGTTTGTTGTACATGATGCATTTGATATTACGTTATGTTTTGCTGAATCATATTTTTCTTCGTTAACTCCCATAACTATTGTAATATCTTCATTTTTTGCTGGTGCAGATATAAGAACTTTTTTAACACTTACACATAAATGATCGCTTGCTTTAGTAGCATCTGTAAAGAATCCTGTTGATTCTAATACTATTTCTACTCCAAGTGAACTCCAGTCAATATTCTTTGGTTCTCTTTCTGCAAATATTTTAATTTCTTTTCCGTTAACTACTATTGCACTTTCTTTAGCTTCTACAGTTCCGTCAAATTTTCCGTAAAGTGAATCATATTTTAAAAGATGTGCGAGTGTCGCAGCATCTGTTAAATCATTAATTCCTACTACTTCTAATTCTGTTGAATAATTTTTTACTAGTGCATTAAATACATTTCTTCCTATTCTTCCAAATCCATTAATTCCTACTTTTACCATCTTGGCAAAACCTCCTAAATTTTATTAACCTAATTATATGTAAATATATAATTTTTTCATTAATCAAATCATTATATAGTTTACTCTCTTTTCTCTATAATATTTACTATTTCTTCTGCAGCCGCTTGATCAATTATTAAAACAGTGCTTAAGCGGTTGATTTCAGTAGCGATGATGGCTCTAGCTTTATTTTTTCCAGCCGCTACTGCGATTAGTGTTTTGCTGTCTGTAACATCTTCATTTTTCACCCCAATAGTAGGTGTAGAATGAACTATTTCTCCTAATTCATTATAGTATTGACCAAAAGCTTCTCCTACTGCACCTAATTCTTCAAGTTCCTTTATCTCTTTTTCAGGTACTTCTCTTTTCATAGCCATATCACTGGCGATACCTATTCCATAAATAAGAATATCAGCACTTCGAATCTTATCAATTATACTTTTTATACTTTTTTCATTTACTATAGTTTTTAAAGCATCATTGCTCAAATTATCAGGTACATGTAGTAATTCGTAATTTCCACCAATTTTATCTGCTAGCCTAGCCACTAAAGTATTAGCTTGAATTTCTACATTTCTGGCCATACCGCCCCTGGCCGGAAGCACTAAAACATTGGTATATTTGTTATTTTTAGATAAATTGTCTACAACTTCCTTAACTGTTGATCCACCTGTTATTGCAATTATACTGTTATCTTTAATAATATCCATAACATAAATTGCAGCTACCTTCCCAACTTCTTTAAGGACACTTTTATCAATTTCAACGTTCCCGGGAACAACTATAACTTGCTGTAGCTTCAAATGTTTCTCAATAAATTTCTCGATTTTAGACAACCCTTTTATCTCATGAATAAATCCTTTTAACTGATCTAAAATTTCTTCACCATCAGTTGTTATAAACATACCCAGTGCATTAACCTCAATCAAGTTTTGGGACTTTAGAAAGTTTATTTCATTTCTTACTATTCTCTCGCTTATGCACATCTGATCTGCTAAAATTCTTCGTCCTATAGGTTGATTATAACATATCATCCTTAATATATCATGTCGTTTTTCAAGAAGTTCTATTAATTCAGGCACTATTTTTTGTTGTAATTTTAATATACTCTCCACTTGAACACCTTTCTGGACTTTTTAAGTCCCAGCTTATATTTTTTGCTCCCACAAACATTATAGATGAAATACCAACTTTTTTAAATTAGTATTTGCAAAAAAGATGTTAACATTTTGTTAACGGCATGATTAAATCATCTCCTGCGTAGCTGAAATATTAAAATCTTTTCCGCTTACAAGAACTTTTAATTTCAAGTTCTTCCCTATATTTTGCTACAGTTCTTCTTGAAATATTCATCCCTTCTACATTTAATCGATTACAAATAATTTGATCTGATAAGGGCTTCTTTTGGTCCTCATTATACACCATTTCTTTAATAGTTTTCTTAATATTAGTTGTGGATACATCCTCACCACCTACAATTGACGCAATGCCATTAGTAAACAAGTCTTTTATTTTAATGACTTTCCCGTTATTTATACTAACATATTTCTCCCTAATTGCACGGCTTATAGTAGATTCATGCATTTCTAAATTGTTAGCAATCTTTTTAAGCGTCATTGGTTTTAAATATTCAGCGCCTTTATCGAAATATTCCTTTTGAACTGCCAAAATATCTTCCAAAACTCTATATACAGTGTTTTTCCTTTGTTCAATACTTTTAATAAGAAACACTGCGCTATTAATTTTATCTTTTACATATTCTACAGCTTCTATATCATTTTCATTTTTAATAATTTCTTTATACAAACTATTTATATTCAATTTAGGAAGTACATCTTCATTCATAGAAATAAAATATTGGTCATCAATTTTATTAATATAAGCATCAGGCACAATATACTTAACCGTCTCACCAGTATAAAATCCTCTTGACGGCTTAGGCTCTAAAGTTTTTATTATATCTCCATATTTTTGAACCTCAGAAATTTTAACATTTAGTTCCTTAGCTATATCATTGTATTTATTTTCTCCCAATAATTCTAAATACTTATCAATGATTATATAAATATTTTCATCATCTATCCCCAGATTATGTAATTGAATCCTTAAACATTCCCTTAGGTTCCTAGCTCCAATTCCTTGTGGCTCTAAAGATTGGAAAATTTCAAGTGCAATTTCAGCATTCTCGTTTGTTATTCCGAGCTCCCTACATATATCAGATAAATCTTCCGATAAATAACCTTTGGTATCTAAGTTCTCCACCATATATTTGCATATTTCTAAAATTTCATACTGCTCTGTTAGTTCTCCTATTTGCTCTTTAAGATAATCCTTAAGAGATTTTTCCTCTGCAATATAATAAAATGGCGAAATTTCCTCATTTTCATTCTTTGCAGCATAACTCTTTACTTTATAATCATCCTTGCCAAGATATTTAATTATTTCTTTATAATCAAATTCATTATTGTTATTACTTTTGTGGTTTTGCAAGTCTTTTTCCTCCAGCACTGGATTCTCTTGCATCTCTTTATTTACATATTGTCCTAGCTCATACGCTGACATTTGAAGAAGTTTAACAGACATTTGCATTTCTTGAGTCATTATTAATTTTTGTTCTTGAATCAAATTTAAACCAAAATTAATGTTCATTTTATTATCACCTCATCTTTGGTTGCTATTTATTTTCATGTACCTCTCATATTATAAATATTATAACATAGCTAATGATATAAACCTAGATTATGCATTAAGCTAGAAATAAAAATAAAAAATCTCAGCACAAATTTCTACAACAGCAGAAAACGTAAGCTAAGATTTTTTATTTTTAAAATATTATCTAGATCCTTTAACATATGGTTTACCACTCGCAAGGGGGCCTGTTGTTTTTCCAACAAATCCTGCAAGTGCAATCATGGTAAGTACATATGGAATAACATCATATACTTCTGTAGGTAAATTCCAGCTAAGTCCCTGTGCAAAAATATTAAATGCACTACCAAAGGCAAATAACAAACTAGCCCCAAGCGCTCCGAAAGGTTTCCAATTACCGAAAATAACAGCCGCTAAGGCAATAAATCCACGTCCTGCAACCATTCCTTCTCTGTAAAGTGGTGTTATTCCCAGGGATAATGCTGCTCCACCGAGCCCTGCTAGCATTCCTGATAAAATAACACATAAATATCTTATCTTATAAACATTTATTCCTAAAGTATCAGCCGCCTTTGGATGTTCTCCTACAGCTCTAATTCTAAGTCCTAAAGGTGTTTTATATAGTATATAATGCGAAACAAATACTAAAATAATCGCGAGTATTACAAACCAGTTTAGCTGCGATATTAAATTGCCTATTATTGGTATATTTTTAATCCAATCCGGTATGTTATATGAAAGTCCTGTTACTATATCTGTTTGGCCACCTTTACCACCAAATAACTTAAATATTAAGAAACTCGCAAGGGCAGTAGAAAAAAGATTTATAGCAGTACCTGAGATTACTTGATCTGCACGCAAATGTATGCTCAGCACAGCGTGTATTAGTCCCAAAACACCCCCTGCTATCACCCCAAAAAGTATTCCCATTGCTGGACTTCCAGTGGTGTAACTTCCATATACCGCAAAGAAAGCGCCTATTACCATCATACCTTCGAGGCCTATATTAACCACACCTGATTTTTCTGAAAATATACCACCCAGTGCTGCAAAAATTAGAGGCGTAGCTATTCTTAAAGTTTGCGCAAACAAATTAATTAAAATAACACTACTCATTTGTAATCGCCCCCTTCTTTTTCTTCTCAGAGAAGTATTTAACAATATAATCTGTTGCTACAAATATAATAATTATAGCTTGGATTAAATAAACTATTTCTTTTGGTATTCCGTTTAATTGAAGGGTTCTAGAACTACTATTTAATGTTCCAAATAATAAAGCTGATGCTATACATCCAATAGGATTGCTCTTTGCAAGTAAAGCAACTGCAATTCCATCAAACCCATAAGAGGGAAGTGCCATGAAATCTTTTGCATTATGAAGCACGCCTGCAACATGCGTTGCCCCACCAACTCCGGCTATTGCACCAGAAATCACCATAGCCAAAACAGTATTTTTCGCTACATTAATCCCACCATATTCTGCAGCATGTGGATTTATACCAACTGCTCTTATTTCGTAACCAACAGTGGTTTTCCATAATAACCAGAATATAAAGATAGCTACTGCTATGGCAAGGAATATACTAATATTAGCTCCACTACCGCTAACAAACCTATGAATTTCTGCACTCTCTTGTATATTAGGAGTACTTGCTTTACCTTCCACTCCAAAACTAGTTCTTAAAATAATAAAATTGGCTAAAGCCATAGATATATAATTCATCATAATTGTGTTAATAACTTCATGAGTGCCTACTTTAGCCTTTAAATATCCCGGGATTGCTCCCCATACTCCTCCGGCTAAAAGTCCTGCTAAAATAACTAAAACTATATGAATTACTGGATTTAGTCCTGGCAATGTTCCAACAACAGCAGCTGCCATCATTCCAAGTATAAATTGACCAGCAACACCTATATTAAATAATCCACATTTAAATGCTACAGCATTTGCAACTCCTGTAAATATTAATGGAGTAACTTCTGAAAGGGTAACGAAGGTTACTCTAGTATTACCAAACCCACCTTTATATATAAGTCCAAATAAATCACCTAAAGCTGAAAAGTATTGTAATATAGAATATCCTTTTGCCCACATTACAAAGAATACAGCAACAAATATAGAAACGATTATAGAAAAGAAAGGGAAAGCAAGTGTTTTAATGATATTTTTTGCTATACTTACAAAATTACTATTTTCACTTTCTACTTTATTCATTATCTTTAGCTCCTTCCGGTGTTTTATTTAGATTACCACCAGCCATAAGTATACCAAGTTTTTTCTCTGTTGCATCACATCTATCGAGTATATCTACTATTCTGCCATCATACATTACGGCAATTCTATCTGATAATGCCATTATTTCATCAAGTTCTAATGATACTAATAAAATCGCCTTACCCTTATCACGTTCTACAACTAATCTTTTGTGAATATATTCAATTGCACCAACGTCAAGACCTCTCGTAGGTTGTGCTGCTATTAATAATTCCGGATCTTTTGAAATTTCTCTAGCTGCTATAAGTTTTTGTTGATTACCACCTGATAATGATTCCGCATTTACATCTGCATTTGGAGTTCTAATATCAAATTCGCTAATAAGTTCATCACAGTGTTTTCTAATTTCTTTGTAATTCATAACTATGCCTTTACTGAAGGGTGCATTTTTATGAATTCCAAGCACTGAGTTTTCAAATAGAGAATAATCTAATATAAGCCCTCTTTTATGCCTATCTTCTGGTATATGGCCGACACCTACTGACATAATATCTCTTGGTGACTTACCATATGTATTTTTACCGTTTATTATAATGCTTCCACTCTTAGGCTTTTGAAGTCCAGTTAAAACTTCTAACAGTTGAGATTGACCATTTCCATCAACACCAGCTATCCCAAGAATTTCTCCACCATATACTGCTAAGTTTAAATTTTGTACTGCAGGTAATCCTCTGTGATCACTTGCACAAAGATTTTCAATTTTCAATATTTCGCCGCGAATTTGAGCAGGATTTTTCTCTACAGTTAGATTAACTTTTCTGCCTACCATAAGCTGCGCTAATTCGTCTATACTTGTTTCTTTAGTCTTTACTGTTCCAGTTACTGCACCTCGCCTAATTATAGTAACTCTATCACTCATACTCATAACCTCTTTTAATTTATGAGTTATCAGTATTACGGATTTTCCTTCTTTTTCAAGATTTTCAATTATGATTCCGAGTTCCTCAATTTCCTTTGGTGTTAAAACTGCTGTAGGCTCATCTAATATTAAAATTTGTGCACCTCTATATAGCGCCTTTAGTATCTCTACCTTTTGTTGTTGCCCTACAGAAATATCTTCTATAACCGCGCTTGGGTCTATTGCGAAACCGTACCTTTCTGAAATTTCTTTAACATCATGTATCGCTTTGCCCATATCAATTTTGAATCCTTTTTTAGGTTCAATACCCAACACAATATTTTCCGCAACAGTAAAATTATGTACAAGCATAAAATGTTGATGAACCATTCCTATACCTAACTTGATAGCATCATTTGGAGTAGATATATTCACTAGGTTACCGCTTACATAAATCTCGCCTTCTTCTTGTTTATATAGACCATAGAGAATATTCATAAGGGTTGTTTTTCCTGCGCCATTTTCACCAAGAAGAACGTGTGTTTCGCCTCTTAATAGTTCAAAATTTATGTTGTCATTGGCAATGGTTCCTGGAAAAATCTTTGTTATGCCCTTCATTTCAATTACCTTTTCCATTGGATTTCCTCCTTAAAAAGATTATTCATCACCTGTGGTGCTGACATCATCTTCACCTAAAATTTTCATTATTCTTAGAAAGAGCTAGATGTAACACATCTAGCTCTTATTGTATACTAAAAACCATAAATCAGTAAATGAAAATTTTTATTTATTGATTTTTATTTAAAATCCATTGCTCCTTTTCTATTTACTGGAACAACTGTTTCTCCAGCTATAACTTTATCTTCATATTTTTTAACTTCATCCAAAACATCTTTTGGTACGTTTTTATTAGATGTATCAGCTATTCCTACGCCTTTTTCTTTTAACCCAAGATTAGTAACTGTACCACCTTTAAATTCGTTTTTAATTTGAGCTTTAGCTTGATTGTAAGTTGCTGTATCAACTCTTTTTATCATACTTGAAAGTATAATATCAGAATACTGTGGAACTGTTAAAGATTGATCCATATCAACTCCTATAGCCCAAACTGTCTTCCCTCCATCTTTTAATTCTTTAGCCGCTTTAAATAAACCAAGTCCAACTCCCGCTGCTGCATGATAAATTACGTCGCAACCGCCTTGATATAATGATTTAGATAATTCATAACCTTTTGCTGAATCATTGTAACTATCTGCATATTTTACAGTTGTTCCTGCACTCTTACCATCTATGCTCAATAATCCTTTTGCAGCTTCTGGATTAACTGCTTTAACACCAGCTGCAAACCCAACTTCAAATCTATTTATTAATTCATTATCTTTTCCACCAATAAATCCAATTTTATTAGTTTTAGTCATTTTCCCAGCAATAATTCCCATTAAAAAAGATCCTTCTTGCTCTTTAAAAGTAATTGATGCTACGTTTGGAAGATCAACAACTGAGTCTATAATTGTAAAGTTTTTATCAGTATGAGTTTTAGCAACCTCTGTCATTGCATCTGCAATTTGATATCCAACAGCAAAAGTTAGATTTGAACCCTCTTCGACTAATGACTCTAAATTTGCTGAATAATCCTCTTTCTTTTGAGCTTCAAGAGCATGGTACGTGAAACCGTCTTCAGATTGCGCCTTTTTAACCCCTTCATCTGCTGATTGGTTAAATGCCTTGTCGTTTAATCCACCTTCATCAGTAGAAAGTCCTACAACTACAGTACTTTTTTGTGTATTTTTTACAGCTTCCTTCTTAGTTCCACAGCCAGCAAACAATGTTGTAACTATTGCCATTGATGTAAGTACTGCAACTATCTTTCTTTTATTCATAATAAATTCCTCCCTAAGTAATTAACTAATTAATTAAACAATATTATTGCTTCGCAGTATGTATTCTATAAACATTAAAAAAATCCTTTTTATTTTAGAATATTTTTATTTGTAATCTTTATCTGATGCTAAAGTATATTATATGCTATATATAGATTTTTTATTACTTGCCTATGTTTTTATTTAAAACTAATTATTACAATTTTAAAGTATTTTTTTAGAAAGGACACTCATAACTGAAATTATGGGTATTCCTTCCGAATTTACAAACTAATTAAATCATATTTTCAATGTAATATTCAGCATGGGTAGATGCTATCGCCCCATCTGCTGCTGCTGTAATTATTTGTCTTAGTAATTTTGCTCTTATATCTCCTGCAGCGTATACTCCAGGTATATTAGTTCTCATTTCTTCATCAGTGATAATTTCGCCTCGTTTATTCATGGTAATCTTCCCTTTAAACAATTCCGAAATTGGAAGGTATCCTACAAATACAAAACATCCATCTGCTTTTAAATCGTGAGTTTCACCAGTTTTAATATTTTTAAGTACTAATCCCTCCAAGCTTTCTTCGCCCTTAGCCTCCGTAACTACTGTATTCCAAACAAACTTTATTTTTGGATTATTAAAAGCTTTTTCTTGAAGTGACTTAGCAGCTCTGAGCTCTGCTCTTCTATGTATTACTGTAACACTTTTCCCAAATTTAGTTAAGTATATAGCTTCAGATATAGCTGAATCTCCACCTCCTAGCACTGCAATGTCTAAATCTTCAAAGAAGTCAGCATCACAAGTTGCACAATAAGAAACTCCTTTCCCTCTTAATTCTATTTCATTTTTAAATCCACCAAGTCTTGGGCTCGCTCCCGAGGAAATTATAATTGTTTTAGCCTTGTAAGTTTCTTTCATACATTTGATTAACTTAATGTCACCTTCGAGCTCAACTTGCATAACCTCTTCTTTAACGAATTGTGTTCCAAATTCTTTCGCTTGCTGTTTCATTCGCTTGCTTAATGATGCCCCTGTACAATCTTCAATGGAGCCTGGGTAATTATCTATTTCATTAGTTGTAGCAACCTGTCCACCAAACTCTCCTCTTTCAATAATTAAAGTGTCCATTTTTGATCTTGATGCATAAATGCCAGCAGATAATCCTGCAGGTCCGCCGCCAATAATTATAGTATCATAAATATGTACCATACGCTTAACCTCCTCACTTTTTTATTTACTTAGTAAAAATTTCAATATTCTTCAACGTAAAAAATGCCACAGGCACCTTCACCTGCATGTGTCCCCACAACGCATCCAACCGAGCATTCTATAAAGTCCATTTCACGTTCACTCATATGAGACCTCAAACTCCCTAGAATATCTCGGTCACTAGCTTGCAATAGAATACTTGTCTCTCCACTTCTAGTCCCTGTTTGCTCTAAATTTTTCAAAATAGTTTTTATTGCTTTTTTGCTTCCACGAACTTTATCTATTACGGCCATTTCACCATCTTTTACAGTTAAAATTAATTTTATCCCGAGTAGCCCGCCTATCGCTCCAGCAGTTTTAGACAATCGACCACCTTTAACTAAATTATTTAATGAATCAAAAGCAAGCGCACTTTTCACATGAGGTATTGTTTGTTTAACTTTTTCTTCTATTTCAAATATATTACATCCCTCTTCTTTTAATTTACAGGCTTTTAAAACCAAAATTCCAAGACCTGATGTAACATTATAACTATCAATTGTGATAATATCTTCTGATGATAACATGCTTTTAGCCATACATGAAGATTGATAAGTCCCACTCATTTTTGAAGATAAATGAATAGAAACTATCTTATATCCCTCATCTAAATATTTTTTATAGCATTCATAGAATCTATGTGGGTTTACCTGAGTGGTCACAGGGAACTGCTCAGAATTATTCATTTTATATAAATATTCTTGTAAACTAATATCCTCGCCATCCCTGTAAGTTTTGTTTTCTATGTTCACGAGTAGTGGTAAAACTTCTATATTATACTTATCAATAATGTCTTTATTTAAATCGCACGTACTATCTGTTATGATTTTAATCTTTTCCATTCCTATCTCCTTGTTCGTCTCTTGGGGATATAACAGTTGTTAATTGCTATGCACCTTATTTCATATTCTTAAACCCTATTTGCCTAAGTGCTTCATATGTCACAATAGCTACTGTATTGGAAAGATTAAGGGACCTAGTTGTGCTATTTATCATAGGCACTTTTATACACCTTTCAGGATCGCTACCACGAACATTATCTGGAAGGCCTGATGACTCTCGACCAAAAATTATAAAATCCCCGTCTTTATATTTTACATCTGAATATAATTTTGAAGCTCTTGTTGTAGAATAGTAGAAAGTTGACTCTTTATATTTTTCTCTAAGAGCTTCATATGTATCATGTATCTCTAAACTCAAATAAGGCCAGTAATCGAGTCCCGCTCTTTTAAGTTGCTTCTCCTCTAAACTAAATCCTAAAGGTTTTATAAGATGAAGTTTGCAATCAGTTAGTACGCAAGTTCTTCCTATATTACCAGTGTTTTGTGGAATTTCCGGTTGAAATAAAACTATATTTAAATTCACAATAAATCCTCCTTACCCTTCTTTTTCAGTATAAAACATATAAATATCTAAAACCATATTACCCTAAGTATAGCTAATAGTAAAGATGCAGCTAGTCTACATTCTCTGGGTTATATCATCACCTGTGGTGCTACTATAATAATTTCTCTATGGTCTCAGCTCTTTTAAACGATCTAGATATTATTTTCTTTGGATAACCCATGTACTCTAAAAGTTTTATAGCATTTCTTGTTTGAGAAACTCCTTTTTTTATCTTATAATCAAAACTTAATCCTTTACTCGTATCAACCTTTTCACTAAAATAATAAAACTCATAATTTTCTTTTAGAATGTTCACTAATTCTCTATCATGAGTCGCTACAATAGAAACAGATTTTCCATTGTTTATGTATGTTAGTATTTCCGCCGACATTGAAATTCTCTCTATTGGATTTGTACCCCTAAATATCTCATCTATTGGGCAAAATACAGCTGCATCCTTTTCTAGCGCTTTGATTATTCTAAGAATTGCTTCCGCCTCTGCCATATAGAAACTTTTTCCCTTTGTTAAATCATCATTAGGGCTAATTGATGTAACTATGTTAAAAAAAGGAGCTTCGTAACTCTTAGCCAAAACAAAATCAAAGCATTGAGCCAAAATTATATTTACCCCTAGCATTCTTAGAAAAGTCGACTTCCCTGCCATATTTGTGCCCGTAAGCACAATACCTCCATTTTCTATGTTAATTGAGTTTGCAACAGCCTTGTCTATGAGAGGATGTATTCCCTCTTTTATAGTTAACTTAACCGGCTTTATAAACTTAGGTTTTACATACTGCTCACCTAAATTATGCTTATAACCCGCGATAGAAATTAAGGCTTCTACTTCACCAACTGCACCGTAAAGGTCCATTAAAACTTCTTTTTCTTCTTTTATCCTATGAGATATAGAATAATAAGCAGTTTCTTCAAGGAGAAATATAACAGATATGAATTCAAACAATCCTTGCCACATATTTATAAATCCTATTAATCTTATGTTTCTATCTATATCCTTTACAGATTTAAGCATTATCGTTATCTTATCTTTATAATAAACAATATCTTTATTATTTATGCTTACAATTTTTTTAGCTGCCTTAATATTTTTTTGCAGATAAAAAATGCCATTAGATTTAATTTGCCTTACTTCCGAAGAGTTTATTAGCATATTAATAGACGCGATTCCAAACAAAACTATCATAAATTTAATATTCACAAATATGGCAAGCAAGATCGCTATTAATGGTAATATCTTTCCAATAAAAGTATAAATATAATATTTAGTTTTATTTATTATAAGGTCAGTTTCAATCATATCTAGAAAACTATTTTTTATATCACTACCTAATTCAAGGAAAATGCACTGAAGGCTTTCTCTTAATCTGTCATTTTCTTTAAATGACTGAATTAGTTTCCCCCTTTTTTTCAATTTTTCTTCCTTCATTAAAGGATTTCTAAGCATTGTGTATAAAGCGGCTTCTCCAGGGCTACTATATGCTCTATCCAATTTTTCGTACACCTTATTCATATCTAAATCGTCCCATGTTTGATTATCTAAGGTATATTCATCTTTTTTATGTATACTAAAAAACTTCTTAATCTTCTTAAAATCTCTTTTCTTATCCATATCTCCCTTATAATCACTTCTTATTGAATGTAAATACCTATTACTCATAGTAAAATACTCCTTTAGTTTTTTTTAAACTATTTCATCTAAACTACATTATAGCAAAATCCGATACATATTTCCAATGTTTATTATAAATAAATAAGTTCTGAACCCTTGATAATCAAGAGTTTCATAACTTTCATATACACTTAATCCTATATATGTAGAAGTCTTAAAATAATTTTGCTATAGCAGCAAATCTTTCAGCCTCTTTATAATTTTTCTCACACTGGTTACACTCCCCTATTAATCCATATATCTTGCCGTTGTATGGATTAATATAAAGTGCAGTTTTTAAACTTCCTAATGCTTGAGTACAATTACCTTTAGCCATTTGATTTTCAGCTTTATTAATATAATAGTTTTCATCCTTAACCCCTTCTATAAGTTCGGGCTTTATTTTAACTAAATCCTTTAGCAGTGAATCTATCCTTTTAACAGAAAAGGGTTTTTGAAGATAAGTTACAGCACCAAGTTTTGTACAATCTATAGCATTTTTCACTGTGGCAAAGGCTGTCATAATAATTACTGGACAAGATATATTCATAGATCGTATTTGTCTTAAAACCTCTGTACCAGTCATTTCTGGCATTCTAATATCTAAAAATATAAGATCTAAATCTTTCTTTTCTTCAATTATTATTTCAAGTGCATTTTTTCCATTACCTGTAGATATAACCTCACATCCTCGTGATTCTAAACATGTTGTTAACAGCACCCTTATATTTTTTGTGTCATCTGCAACTAAAATTTTACTTTTCATAACGCACGCCCCTTTTTATTTCTAGAAATAGGAAGGGTAAATGTAAAGATACTACCCACATCAAGTTCACTTTCACACCATATAGTTCCCTTATGGGCATCCACTATTTCCTTGGCAATAGAAAGTCCAAGACCTACGCTCCCAGACCAATAATCATTACTTTTAATTTGCACGAATTTCTCAAAAACTTTATCTTTATATTCGGTTGGCATTCCTTCACCAGTGTCTTTGACAAATAAATGAACCATATTGTTTTTCAAATAAGAACCTATGGATATCACATCTCCTAAATTAGAATGTTTAAAGGAGTTTGAGACTAGGTTATTTAACAGCCATTCTAATTTTTCCTTGTCACCAAGGACAAGAGGAAGTTTCTTTTGTTCATAGTTCATTTTAATACCCAGAGATTTTGCTTGTGCCTCATAGGATTTACAACAATTTTCTATAATATTTTTAATATTACAAGGTTTAATATTAAAAATAGTTCTATCAGATTGAATACGAGATAACCGAAGAAGATTAGTCACTAAATCTGAAAGTTTTTCACCATCTTCTTTTATGGTGTCTAACACTGTTACTTGTTTTTCATTGAGCTTGCCAATATGTTTATCATGAATAAGTTCAATACCAATCATAATTGAGGTAAGCGGAGTTTTAAATTCATGAGATACAGTATCAATAAAATCTATCTTTATTTTTTCTAATTGTTTTAATTCAGTAACATTTTTCATCAAAATAACTACACCATCTATTCCTAAACTACTATCTTTAATTGGATTTACTGTAGTATTAAAAAAATATGTTTTTCCCTTTGTAGACACTTTTATAGTTTTCTCTTCATTTTGCAAGTTATTAATTACTGAAAAAACATGATCATAAAGATCAAAATTTCGAATACTATCTAAAAAATGTGTGTTAACCACTTCATTTTCTTTAATATTAAAAAAATTTTCACAGGACTTATTAAGAAGCATGATTCTAAAATTCACATCCAGCACTATTATTGGATCAGGAATACTTTTAACTATAGTAAGAGACCTATTTTTCTCTGCCATTAAAGAACCTTTACTACTTTTTTCATATTCAAAAAGCTTTCTAGTCATTTCATTAAATTCAGTAGCAAGCGTTCCTATTTCATCGTTATAAAATACGGGAGCTTGAGTGCTTAAATCCCCATTTTTAACGGATTGAATAGTACGGATAAGAGCTCTTATAGGCTTCAGTGCCCGATTTATATAAAAAATAGATATAATAAAGCCTATTATTATTATGGGAATAGATAATAGATTAAAGCAAATACAAAAAAAGCTAACCTGCTTAACTTTAATTTTATCTTTAATTATAGTTTTTTTTCTAATTTCAACAATATCTCTTAGGTCTTTTTTCACATCATTAGCAGATAAAATCATTGATGAATTATGAGTTTTAATAGAATCAATGGTATTGGTTTTTGTATCAATTTGAGAATAGAGTTTTACAAATTTAAGATAGTTTGTATTGATTTTATTCATTAATATCTTCTCATTTAGATTTGTAACTCGGGCACTTTCCGTATTAAAATACATATAAAATTTTTGATTGTTGTCATAAAATAAATTAACGCTATTTTGGTAATCATTTTGAAATATTGCTTTAAGTTGATTATCAATGCATTCATCCATATTATTTGATGAATCTACAATTTTGTAACTATCCAGTTCAACATTATCTATGGATCTTCTTACTTCAAATATATTATAAATTGATACAGCACTAACTAAAGTAATAATTATAGTTAGAACTATGTAAAACACTGCAATTTTCCCTCTCAAAGTCTTAATAGAAAACCCCTCCCAATCAAGTAACTTTTTAGTGATTCAATGTATTTTATGGTTATATTTGTGAATTAGTCAACTAACACTCTACACATTAAATTGGATTAATTCTATGTAAAAGTAAGCATACCCTCTGTGAAGTTCCTATTTTGAACTATAGTAAGATAAATATTCTTAAAATATAAATTTAACAAACAACTAATTTTCAACTATACTTCAATGCATACGGAATAAATATCCATTAGTTTATGATTTTCAATAGTAAAATAGGAGGGTACTTAATGAGTAAATATAATTATTTTAAAGATTTTAGAAGTAATGTTATAAATCAATATGAGCAATGCAGTGCATATAAGTTGCTTTGTGACAATGAATCATACAATCCAAGCAGAGATCTAAATACAAAAGAGGATATTAATCATGTTCCTTTTATTGCGACCACCCTTTTTAAAAAGTCATCAGGGCTATATTCAAATCTTCTTAGAATAAATACAAAGAATCTTGAAAAGTGGACAGTTTCTAGTAGTACAAGCGGAGATCCTAGTGTAGTTGGAAGAAATCTTCCAGATCTTTTAAAAATCCAGGAATTGATGCGTTGCGATAAAAAGACACTTCGACCTCGATTTGATTATGAATGTGTTTTTTATCCAGAACCAGAAGTAATGAGAATGCATAATAGTGAGAATTTGTGTGATAAACCAACAGAGTCCTATATTGGAAACCTCCTTGATTTATTTGATTTTGGTAAAAGTACACTTTTCTTATTAAAGCCTTTTGAAGGTAATTTCCAAGTAGATATAGATGAATTTGAGAAGTTTATTACTAATCATAATAATAAAGAAGATTATCTTTTAGTTGGAGGGTCCACCCTAATATTTTATAATACTATTCAATATTTAATGGATAAAATGGAGCCTGTTAACCTTGGAAAGAATGTTTTAATTCATACTGGAGGAGGTGGTTGGGATGGTAGAAAGGGATCTGTAAATATTGGGAATAAAATTGAGAGATGGAGATTTGTAGAAACTGTATCACGTTTTCTCGGAGTACCGGAAGAAAATTTTATTGATTCATATTCTTTTACAGAAAATAGTTTCGTTATAACAGGTCATTATTCAAAGAAGCATAAGGATTATCTCTTCCATGTACCTAGCTGGGGAAGAGTAATCATAAGAGATGTAAAGACTCTTAATCCATTAAATAAAGTTGGAAACAAAGGATTTATTCAAGTACTAAATGCATATGGTACTGATACTTTTGCAGGTGCATCCGTGCTTGTAGATGATATTGGAGAAATAGTTTCTACAAATAGATGCCCAGATTGTGGCAAAGATGAAATGACCATAAAGATTCTTGGAAGAGTTAAAGGAGCAGAGGCTAAAGGCTGTGGTGCAACACTTAATGTATCAGGAGGTAAAAAATGAGAATTGAATATACAGTAGGAAAGACAATTTTAGAAAAAGATATAAATGGGTTAAAGCTAGAATTAAATTGTACAGATGAAGAACAGATAATTAGCGAGATAAAAAGACTTAATTCAAATAAGAAAGCTGCTCATGATATATCTACAGAAAGAACTATAGAAACTTTAGATAAATGTGCTAAACTATGGCTAAATAGAGAATATTCTCAGAAACATATTGATGCTTTGGCTACAATAACCAATCAAAGTCCGCAACTTGTAGCCTATGAACTTGAAGGAAGTATGTCAATGCTTTTAAGAGATAACATTGAAAAAGAAATTTTAGAAGAACTAGGGGATAGTGATGTACTTGATAATTGGGCAGAAACAAGCTATGGGTATTGCCATAGACAACCTAGAGGATTAATTTTCCATAACGTATCTGGTAATGCATTCATCGTAATCCCTGTAAGTATTTCTATGGGCTTATTATCAAAGAATTGTAATATAGTTAAAGTATCAGGAGATGAACCATATTTTGCATATGCTTTTTATCAAAGTCTATGCGAAATTGATAGCAGTATAAAGGATAGACTTTCAGTAACTTATTTTGATAGTTCCTCCTCAAATATATATGAAACTTTAGTAAAAGAAAGTGATTGTGTAGTACATTGGGGCGGAGCATATTCTGGTGGAATAATGGCTGGATTATGTGCTAAACATCAAACACATCTTATTATGCATGGTCCTAAAATTAGTTTCGAGGTAATAGATGAAGAAAAAGACTTGGAAGTTGTTGCCCAAAATATAGGAAGCGATATTGTATTTTGGGAACAAAAGGCCTGTTTATCTCCAAGAATTATTTTTATAAATAAAGATATAGACAGGATTTTTTTTGCTTCTGAGCTTGCTAAGTCCCTAGAGAATTTATCAAGTGTTTTACCTAAAGCATACTTGAATCCATGGAACTCAGTAAAAACAATACAAGATAGGCAATATTGCTTATTGAAATATGGCCTGAAAAATGAAACAAAAGTATATTCTTCAAAGAATGCTGACTATACAGTAGTTTTAAATGAAACATTACCAGATAAAGAAGATATAGATAGATGCTTTAATAGATTTATTTTTGTTAGCCCTTATGAAAGTAAGGAAGAACTTTATAATTATGTAGAAAAAAACATTAAAGATTACCTTCAAACTATGGGTTATAATGGATCTGATATTGAAATTATTGAAAACATGACTCAACTTGGAGTAAGCATTGTAACTAAGCCAGGTTTTATGTCTAGGCACTATCCAGGCACATCTCATGATGGAATGTTTAATTTACAAGAAATGACTTATGTAGTAAGCAGGCAGCTGTAATGACAATTCTCTATATGGAGGTAAACTAAATGAATTTTAAAGATAAGAATATTATACTCACAGGTGCCTCTTCGGGTATAGGCAATGAGGTATTAAAAAGATTAGGTGTGTATAATGCAAATGTAATAGCAGTTGGTAGAAATGTAGAAAAAATAAATAACTTCGGATCCTATGTAATACCATATTCCTGTGATGTATCTAATAAGGAAGAGATGGATAAGCTGTTTGAATATGCAATAGCTACTTTAGGTCATGTGGATATATTTATAGCTAATGCAGGTTTTGCCTATTGTGAAGAAATACTTGAGCCAGATTGGGGTCACATTGAAGATATATTTAAAACTAATGTAATTTCCCCTATTTATGCTTTTGAAAAAATGAAAAAACTCAATAAAGGAAAAGAATATCATGTAGCCATTACCTGTTCGGCTGTTAGTAAAGTCCCTTTACCAGGATATTCCTTATACTGTTCTACCAAAAGTGCAATAGATGGCTTTGGACGCGTCCATAATTATGAAATTAGAGATAAAGGCAGACTTTCACTAATTTATCCTATTGCTACAAGTACTAACTTTTTTAAAAGAGCTGGAGATAAAGCACCAGTACCTTGGCCAGTTCAGACAGCAGATAAAGTTGCTGAAAGCATAATAAAAGGTATTGAAAAAAACAAAAAATCTATATATCCATCAAAGGCATATGCAGTCACCCTTGGCCTTAATAGAATATTACCCTTTTTATATCCCATTTATGCTAGAATTCAAGCAAAAAAATTTATTAAATGGATAGAAAATAAAGCCTAATCATTGAAGTTGACTGGAGTAACTTCCTACAACTCAAAATTAGCCTTTCATTCCACTCTTTCAAGGATGGAATGAAAGGCTTACTATTACACTTCTAGCACAAATTTCTCAATAACCTTCGCTACTCCATCATTATTATTAGTATCAGTAATATATTTTGCAGCTTCTTTCACGAACCCATCTCCATTTCCCATAGCAACTCCAAGTCCTGCAATTTTGATCATAGATAAGTCATTTTCACTATCACCTATACAAATAACCTGTTCACGATTTATTCCATAATAATCAGCTAAAATCTTAACCGCATTTCCCTTTGATACTCCCTTATTTGTTACTTCAAAATTATCGAAATGAGAGCTTACCACTTCAAAATTATCCATATCTCTTAATGATATTTTTGCTTTTCGGATTTTTTCTGTATCCTCATCTACCCCTATCCCTTTAAAAATTTCAGTTTCATATTTCTTAAATATCTCATTCCACTCCTTCACGAGCACTACTTTGATCTGCTTATCCTTTGGTAGTGTTTTATTAACTCCCGCATAAAAAGATGTAGAATATGTTAAATTTTCCGTAAAAATCATGTCTTTGGTATAAAAATGCGGATAAATCTCATACTTTTTAAACACAGATAGCAGTTTTTCGCATTTTTCCACACCTAACGCTTCATTGTAAACTACTTCATCTCTATCTTTTTCCCTAATATAAGCACCATTCGCAGCTATTACCGGTGATTTAACTCCCAAGAGATCCGAGAAAAAATCAGCAGAGGCAAAAATTCTTCCCGTACATACCGCAATCTTTACGCCCTTTTTATTAGCTAGCCTTATAGCGCTAAGATTCCTTTCACTAATAGTTTTTTTATCATTTAGAAGTGTACCATCCATATCTATACATATCAATTTGTAATCCATATTTTTCATTCTCCTTCTTAAGTTTTTTTATTAAATCATCTTCTGAAATGTCATTAAGAAGAGAACATAACGTTAATTAAACGTTATGTTCTCTTCTTAGTACCAACTTTTATAGTTCCATTAATAACGTTGAATGTATCATTATTTATAACCTGTGTACCAATTAGCTTACCATTTTCGTAAGTTTTTCTATACACTTTGACTTTAAATCCTGCATAACCCGTCTTAACAATTTCTTTTTCATCCTCGTACTTAGTTGGATCTTGTATTGTTTCGGTCTTTGGCTGAGTAACTTCCAATACTTCACTTACAATTTCATAAGTTCTTTTAGTTAATGTGGAATTAGAATAAATGTTAAATGAGAGATTTCTGTTTGATATAACACCTTCAATGTATATTGGATACTCAAATGTGTTTTTAAACTTATAATCTAGATTGCCATAATCAACTGTAGCATCTTGTCCTTTTGGGATATAACCCGAAGAAATTGTATGATGAATTCTTTCTACAGAAAGAATTTCAGTTGTAAGCATTGCATTATACAGAGTAGATGAAACCTGGCATATTCCCCCACCTAACCCTTGCTCTAATTTATCTCCAACAATTACGCCAGCGGTTTTATATCCTCTTGCTGCAGTTCTCTCTCCTACAATTCCATTAAAGCTAAAGACATCTCCTGGCATAAGTAGTGTCCCATTTATACTTTTAGTAGACAACTCTATATTTGTAGCTCTGCCTTCTTGTGAACTTGCAAAGTTCGTACTATAGCTTGAAATTTTTGTATTTATCGCATTTAAGGAAGCTTCCGTAACTTTAGGACTTAATTTCTTTACTGGAGCCGTGATACTTATATCATCTCCCGAGAGAAGACCATTTATTTTACTTTTAATTTCTTTTTTCAATTTTACTGATTCTAACTGCTTTCCATAAGCGTCACTTGTAACACTAAAGTTTCCACTGCTAACCATAGTTATAGTTGCATTTACTGGATCTTTATTTATATCTTTTGTCATTTCCTCTAATATTTTATCAACAGCCTTATCATTATATTCAAAGGTCAGCTTTATTTGCTTATCATCAGGATTTTTAATAGCTTTATATCTTTGTAACATATTCATGTCACTTCCATAGCTCATTGCCTGCTTTATAGCTTCATCAATATTATATTTTGCGTCTAGCATTGAATAGTCCAAGGTATATTTTTTATCTTCATTTACTATTGTAATTTTTTTCTTAATCACCTTACTTGAGTACTTTTCCTTCATTATTATTTGGGCTTGTTCCTTAGTTTTACCTGTTAAGTCTTCATTTTCTATTTTGATTTTAGGTAAAATCAAAGAATCCCATTGTTTTACTTTAAAATAAGAGTAGCTAGTAAATATAATTGCACCTAACAACACTAAAATTCCTAATACTATAATTGCTTTTTTCTTCATATGTAATCTCCTTTTCTACTCAAGCATATTATACTACAAAGAATCTAATATTCCTATACTTTCCCCCTATTCACTCTTGCTTATTTGTTAACTTAACTTAATATTTCAGTTCCAATCAAGTGCCTTTTATGGTAAAATTAAACTTATACTGATTCCATTTTAAGGAGTGATAATATGAACTATAATGAAGATAAAATTAAATACTATTTAAAGAACATTTTATCAATATCTAGTCCTTCAGGTTATACACAAAAAATTATGGACTATATAAATGATGAGCTTAATATTCTAAACGCAGCACATTTCATTACTAATAAAGGTGCAATTGTAATCACCTTAAAAGGCAAAAATAACGATTACCAAAGAACACTTTCTGCTCATGTGGATACACTTGGTGCAATGGTTAAAAATATTAATTCCAGTGGTTCTTTAGCATTAGATCCTATAGGTGGATACATGATGAATTCAATAGAAGGTGAAAATTGCGCCATAGAAACTATTGATGGTAAAACCTTCACCGGAACTATCCATTGCACAAAACCTTCAGTGCATATTAGTGGTAATGATGCTCGTGAACTTAAAAGAACCCCTGAAAACATGGAAGTAATTCTTGATGAAAAAATTTCTTCAAAAAAAGAAGTGGAGGAATTAGGCTTAAGCGTCGGTGATTTCATTTGCTTTGATACGAGAACACTCTTTACCGAAAAAGGTTTTATAAAATCTAGGCACCTAGATGATAAGGCTTCAGTTGCAATTCTCCTTTATGCTATAAAACACATAGTGGAAAATAACATTGAACTTCCATATACAACTAATATATTTATTAGTAATTATGAAGAAGTTGGACATGGAGCTTCTGCATCAATTCCAGAAAACACTAAAGAGTTTGTATCAGTAGATATGGGTTGCCCTGGTCTTGATCAAAACTCATCTGAGTATAGTGTTTGTATTTGCGCTAAAGACTCATCAGGCCCTTATGATTTAGATCTAAGGAAAAAATTAACAAATATATGCAAAAAAGAAAACATAGATTATAAAATAGATATTTATCCACACTATGGTTCTGATGCTTCTGCTGCTCTAATAGCTGGATGGGATATTAAGACAGCTTTAATTGGTGCCGGAATTTTCGCTTCACATGGATATGAAAGGACTCATATGGATTCCATATTATGTACTCTAGATCTAATAATTAAATATTGCACACAAGAATAATGCATATAAAATAGTAGTAGAAATTTTCTACTACTATTTTATGATTATTCTAGCTACAAAATCTATGTTTACCAATTACTTTTATAAGTGTGCGTGACCATATCCACTTATTAGTAGCCGTTGCGGGATTAAAATAGAATACTGCACCATCTGAGGGGTCCCATCCATTTATTGCATCCCTTGCAGCCCTTACGGAACTTTCTTCAAGTTTTGCATTTATTTGTCCATCGACTATAGCTGTGAATGCCCCTGGTTGATAAATTACTCCCGCTATTGTAGCCGGGAATCTTGCATCTCTTGTTCTGTTTAAAATTGTTGCTCCAACAGCCACCTGACCTTCATAAGGTTCTCCTCTAGCCTCCCCATTTATGAGCATTGCTATTAAATCCACATCCTTATTATTTGTTACGTTTTGGCCGGAAGCTGATCCACCAGGAGTTGATGTACTAACCGAAATACCCATGGCCGCAAGTGTTTGTTTTCCTGCAATTCCATCTGCATCTAATCCATTACTACCTTGAAATGCTTTAACAGAAAGATATGTATTGTAACCATATATTCCATCAACACTATCCTTATGGTATCCCCATTGTTTTAGTTTAGTTTGAATTTGTTTAACTTGTTCACCACGCGCGCCATATTTGTAAACCTGTGCCATAACTTTCATACTAGAAATATTAAGGTAAATTTCATTTGCAAAATATGTAATTAAAACTATCATAACCACAGCACTACATCTTTTAAATAATTGCTTTTTACTCTTCAAATTAATTCCTCCTTAGAAAACAATCTATAAATTTCATTAACATTAATAGTTTGTTCTAAATTCCAAAAAAAATACACTATGCTACTATAATCTAATTAAGTAACACAGTATATTTTTAGAATTAAATTTCTGCATTATAATATTTAAAATACTCTAGTGAGTTATCTTTTATTATTACCTTAAAATGCTTATTTTCTCTTAAAATTCGACATTTTATAATCACAATCTAACATTTATAAACTTTTACAGTTCATATTTTTCAATAGTTATGTTAATATTATTAAATACAGTTAATACAAGACAACTAGCTTTAATTTGAGAGTTGAAAATTGAGGGTTATGGTTGGTTTTTATGAAAACCTGAAAAATATTAAACTATATTTTAAACTCGCAACTTTCCACTATCAATTCTCAACTAGTCTATTAGGAGGATTAAATGATATCAAATAAACAATTTTTACCTATTAGCATGAATGATTTGAAAGAAAGAAATATATCTCAATTAGATTTTATAATAATTACAGGGGATGCATATATTGATCATCCCTCCTTTGGAACTGCTATAATCGGAAGAACCTTAGAAAGAGAAGGCTTTACCGTAGGTATTATCGCCCAGCCTAATTGGGAAAGCGTTGATGATTTTAGAAAACTTGGAAAACCTAAATATGCATTTATTATAAATTCAGGTAATATAGATTCTATGGTTAATCACTATACTGCAGCAAAGAAAAAAAGACACACTGATCTTTATTCACCAGGTGGCAAGTCAGGTCATAGACCAGATAGAGCAGTAATTGTGTATTGTAATCGCGCTCGCGAAGCTTTTAAAAATGTTCCAATTATAATTGGTGGAATAGAGGCCAGCCTTAGGCGGTTTGCCCATTACGATTATTGGGCTAATAAAGTAAGACGAAGCTTATTAATTGATGCTAAAGCAGATTTACTAATCTATGGTATGGGAGAAAAAACTATAGTTGAAATGGCTAATCTTTTCAAGTATGGCATGAGTATTGATAAAATGACTACCCTTCGTGGAACTGTCTACGCTTCAAAAGATATTAGTGAACTTAAAGACTTTATAGAGGTACCTTCTTTCGAAACTGTTTCCACTGATAAAAATGCTTATGCAGAAAGCTATAAATTACAGTCTTTGGAACAAGATGACATAAGAGGAAAAGTAGTAATACAAAAACATAATGATCGATATGTAGTACAAAATGCTCCTCAAATTTCTTTAACGCAAAATGAAATGGATATAACTTATGGTCTGCCGTACACTAGAACATATCATCCTATATATGAAGATAAGGGCGGTATTCCTGCAATAATTGAAGTTGAATTTTCTATAACCAGCCATAGAGGTTGTTTTGGTAGCTGCTCATTTTGCGCTTTAACCTTTCATCAAGGTAGAGTTATTCAAAATAGAAGTCAACATTCTATTATAGATGAAGCAAAGCTTTTAACTACCTTAAAAAATTTCAAAGGATACATTCATGATATTGGTGGGCCTACTGCAAATTTTAGACATAGAGCTTGCAAAATCCAAGAAAAAGTAGGTGTATGCCGAGATAAACAATGTATGTTCCCAACTCCATGTAAAAATCTTATTATCGACCACACTGAATATTTGGATTTATTAAGAAAAGTTAGAGTAATTCCAAACATTAAAAAAGTTTTTATTCGTTCTGGAATAAGATATGACTATTTAATTTCTGATAAAAACCCTAAGTTTTTTGAAGAATTGTGTGAACATCATATTAGCGGACAATTAAAAGTAGCACCTGAACACATAAGCGACAAGGTACTAGACCAAATGGGAAAATCAAAGCAAGAAGTATTTGACCGTTTTGTTAAAAAATATTCGCAGACAAATAAACAATTGGATAAAAATCAATTTTTAGTACCATACTTTATGTCAAGCCACCCTGGTTGTGACTTAAATGAATCAATTAAATTATCAGAATATATAAAAGAAATGGGATATACTCCTGAACAGGTCCAAGACTTTTACCCAACACCCGGGAGTTTATCTACCACAATATTTTACACCGGAATTAATCCTTTCACGAATGAGAAGGTTTATGTTCCAACTGAGCAAAAAGAAAAAAATATGCAAAGGGCTCTGATGCAATTTAAAAATCCAGATAACTATAATATTGTAAAAGAAGCACTAATAAAAGCTCATAGGGAAGATTTAATTGGTTTTGATAAAAAATCATTAATACCGCCAAGACCTATGAAGGCAAATACTAATTCCAAATTTAAAGGGAATAAAAATTCTAAAGTAAGTCCTTTAAAGACCGGGTCAAAACCCGTTTCAAATACTACTTCAACAACCGTTTCAAAAACTGACTCAAAAATTAGTCCTAGCAAAAAAAGAACTAGAAAATAAAAAAGCATATATGACTACAAACTTATTTGTAGTCATATATGCTTTTAAAATTTTCACCTGCGTTGCTATAACATTAACGATTTTGCCTTTACTTTTTAAACTTTATTAAACCATAATCTATGGTTATAATCCAAGAAATATCGCCTAGCAATAACCATGGGAGATTTCCATTTATTGAAGTTAGAATTACTGAAATAATTGTAACAATAGAAGATATTATTATTATTGCTGATCCTAGTTTATTAGAATATGTTTTGTTAAAAAGTTCTATACCTTTAATAATAAAAACTGCATTTATTATAAGTAGTCCAATATAACAATAACCTTCTAGTTGTAATTCTATAATGTATCCACAAAGGATTGATACATTAATATCTGAAGCAGATTTATATATCATAATGCAGTATACTACAGACAACATTAAGCAGATAAATAAAATCTTTTTAAGTTTAATTTTATTGTTTCTTGCAAATATAAACACTGAAATAACGCCACATATTGGTATGCTAAGTAAATTTGTGAATACCAAAGGTTTTAATAAATATAAATAATTTTGATTTTTTATAACGGAAAGGATTATTAAAGCTATGTATCTAAACGTCATTAAAATTAAAGCAATAAGACTTATTATTTTAATTTTTTTAGGTGCATAAATCAAACTAGAAATTATACCTTCATACAATAAAAAAAACACTATCAACAGCAGTAAAAAATATATACTCATTCATATACTCTCCTAAAATTGCTACTATTAATATTTATTAATTTATGTTTGATATTATGCTTAATTTACTTTATTTTAGTACCTAATATAGATATTCCACCTTTTTCACATTCTATAAGGAGTGGGAAATCGGGTCCTCTTTCTCCATCTATATCTGTACCAATACCTTCGAAGCATTCTATTTCTAATCTATTAGTCTTAAAATAAACAATTCCTTCTATATTTTCTAAGTGCTCATTTCGAATCATTTTAATAAAAATATTTAAGATATTCTTCATGTTTCCAGCCTTTATAATAATTACATCTAAAAGTCCATCGTCCACCTTAGCTTTATATGCAAATTTTAAATTTCCTGCAGTTTGTCCATTGAACACTAACATTAAATACATATTTCCATCAAAAGAAACTTCATCTGAACTAACTTTTATTTTTAGTTTTCTAAAATTAGGTAACTGTTCAATTCCTTTTATATAATATGCAAGTTTTCCTATAGTGTTTTTTAGATCCATATCCATTTTTTGTGATATATCTGTAAATAAACCTGCACTCGCTACATTCAGAAAATATTTATCATTTATTTTCCCTATATCTATTTTTTTTGCATCGCTTGTTAATATTTGATTGCATGCCTTTTCAACATCTTGAGGCATTCCTATATAATTTGCAAAATCATTTGCAGTACCTGCGGGAAGAATTGCTATAGGTAAATCAATATTTTTTTTTTTCATCTCATTTACTACAGTATCTAAAGTTCCATCTCCACCTGCTATTAAAATGTATTTGTAATTTTTGTCTATATCAAAAAAAGCATCTGATATAGGATTTTCATTGCATATTCTATATGGCACTATCGTGTGCTTATATTTTTGATGAATCATTATTATCTTATCTAAATCTGATGCTATAGTATTTTCTCCAGAATATGGATTATAAATAAATTTTACCTTGTTCATTACATTCTCCCCTATTTCCGTTTAAATTTAATATGTTATTTATAAACATTATACCTCTTTAAAAATGAATCCACAAGATTTACCTTTCCTGTGGATTTTTAGTTAATAAAATAAAAGTCAATAGTAATTTAACATATAATTGCGCTAATAAATTACATTTTTTATTTATTTTTTAACATTCTCATTAAATATTCTGTGTGCATGGGATAGAAATATCACTGAGTACGTCCCTAGCCTCTTCATGAAGCTTTGGTTCTAATGCCACATCCCCTAGCGAAACCATCCCAACTAATTGATCCTTTGCCGTTATTGGTAGCCTTCTTATTTGCCTTTCACTCATAATCCTAATAGCATCATCCACATTCATATTTTGATCTCCTACTACTGGGTTAGAAGTCATAATATCTCGAACTTTTTGCGTTTTTACATCCTTGCCTTCTGCCACGCATCTAAGTATTATATCCCTATCCGTTACAATACCAATCACTTTCTCCTTTGTTTTTACAGGAATTGATCCTATATTATGTTCTTTCATAAGCTCGGCTGCATGCTTTGCAGTATCATCTACAGATAAACTTAAAACGTCTTTAGTCATTATTTCAGAAACTTTCATTTTATATTCCTCCTTCTTAATTTTTTATGTTAGATAAAAATTACTAATATTATTATTTTAACCATAAATAAATGTTAATATTAATATTTTTTTATTATATTTTTCCTTGACCACCCAATAATAAAATTTATGATTTCATACTTAAATGTTTCTATAATATGATGTATAATTTAAAGTATGATTTTATATTAATATATTAGTGAAATTTTATTATTTTAGGAGTGATATTTAGTGAAGAAATCCTCTATACCCAATATTCTTACTTTTGGAAATTTAATTTTTGGTTTATTATCCTTGCTAATGACTTTTCAAGCTAATTACAAATTATCTGTAATTTTTATATTATTAGCTGGTTTTATGGATAGATATGATGGCCAAGTAGCACGCTTTTTACAAGTATCTAGCGCTTTAGGAAAAGAATTGGATTCATTAGCTGATCTAGTATCTTTTGGCGTTGCACCTTCTTTGCTTATATATAATTTATATAATTTCATTTCCTTAGGCTATTTGGGTTATATTTGTTTTTTAGTTTTCCCTGTAGCTGGTGCATATAGACTAGCACGATATAATAACTCTAAATTTAATAATGTTTATACTGGTATCCCTATTACTATTTCTGGAATGCTTTTAGCACTCTATGCTTTCGTGACTTTAAATTCTCCACACAATTTCCCTCTTACTATTATTATAATATTTATACTCTCTTATCTTATGGTAAGTAAATTTCAAATAAAAAAAGTGTAAGAAATATAATATTTCTCACACTTTTTTAACGACATCTCATCTCAGAAGGAAAGTCCACAATTTTATAACAGGAGATGCTTAATAGCTCCGCAGGAGATGCTTAATAGCTCCGTAGGAGATAATTAATCTTTTAACCTTAGCTCCTCGTCAATCTCTGTTTCTATATACTCTGTTTGAATCTTGCAGTTCATAACCTCGGTCTTAATTTTGCAATAAGACATATAACTATAACCCGCATCGTCTAGCACCTTTATTGTTTCGTCTATAATATCCCCCAAATTATCAGCTCTTTTTAATGCATCCTTAACCTCACTTTTTTTAGATAGTGCAATTTTATTTAATTCATCTGCTCCACCTATTAATAGCCTATAAGAACTAACTAGTTTAGTTAAAATATCTGCTAAATTATTTACATCATCGTAATAATTCTGAATTACTCTTCTATGTGCCAAATAATCACCTTTTAGTTTAATTATATTATTATATATAACTATTTATGCTTAGGTGCATTAAAATAAATAACAAGTCAAAGGTGTGACTTGTTATTTATCTGAATTTACCTAGACAATATAATAATATGCTAAAGTAATTATGATATAGGTAGTAATTAAAATACTTCCTTCTAGCCAATAGGTTTTCCCATCTTGAAAGACTAAAAAAGACATACCTACAGCTATACTACACATTATTATGTGAAAGGTTGGAAATAGAAGTGTCATATTTAACCCCATAAAACAAGAAAATATTACAAGCACAGGGGTAACAAAAAGTGAAATTTGGATGCTTGATCCTATAGCTGTTTCTAAGCTCATATCTACCTTATTTTGCATTGCACACATTATTGTAGAAACATTTTCTCCTATATTACCCAAAAGTGGAATTAAAATTATACCTATGAACTCTTGGGATATATTATAGTTTTTAGTAAACTCTCTAATATTATAAATTAGCTTATCACTTATAAAATAAAGTAATACAGATATACAAATTAAAATCATTACACTTTCAATAACTTTTTTATTCACGACAACTTTTTTTTCTTCTTTATCCACGCTTACAACAAACAAATTGTTATGAGTATACAATGAGAATATTAGTCCTAAGATATAAATACCTATCAGTAAAAAAGCAACTTTCACACTTATGGATATAAGTACCGAGTCCTTAACTACAGAGTATCTATTTAATGTTGCTATAACTACCATGGAGGACAAGGCCAATAGTAACATATTGAAATTTGTTCGTGCTATTATCCTATTGAAATTCTGCTGCCTGAACTTAAATCCTCCAAACACTACCGCAATTCCAAGACCCAAAAGCATATTGTTTACAATTGACCCAATTAAAGAAGCTTGAACCATAGGTATCATTCCATACTTTATTGACCATATTCCCATCATCAGCTCTGGAACATTGCCTACTGTAGCAGCTAAAAGCCCCCCTTTTTTTTGCCCTATATAATCTGAAATGCTAGTGGTTTGATCTCCTAGTAGAATAGCTAACGGAACTATAGCTATAGAATATATTATTGTATTTATTAAACTTGAAGAAGTGCTTATAAACATTAATGCAATTACACCGATTATAAAAATATAGGTTTTTTTCATTCACAACACCAAACTATCATTATTTTGCACTTTCATTTACGTATTCTTCATCAATCCCCTCAAAAATATCTTCACTAATATTTCTGTATGTGTTATACACTTCATTTTCATCTGTATTGTACCACTGCATTTCTATCCCTCCCTTTAATTAGTTATCTCCTTTATTATTCTATTCATTATGATTTTAAAGGTTACTTTACTAAGTGATGTGATATACAAAAAAGAGGGACACCCCGTTTAGGATATCCCTCTCTTAACTTCCAACAATATATTTATTTAAGCGAACCTTGTTTTAATAATATTTTTTTTGCAAGTTCAAGTCCTGTAGGAGTAGTTGCAAGCCCGCCCATAGCTGTTTCTCTTAATTCACAAGGTAATTGTTTTCCCACCTTATACATGGCAATTACTGTATCATCAAAAGGTATTCGACTTGTAACCCCACTCATAGCCAAATCTGCAGTAGTCAAAGCACTTACTGCACCAGCTATATTTCGTTTAGCACACGGCACCTCAACCAACCCTGCGACAGGGTCGCATACTAGTCCTAAAATGTTTTTTATAACAATAGCAGCTGCATTTAGTGCCATAGCGGGAGTACCACCCATCATTTCCACTACAGCTGCTGCGCCCATGGCAGCGGCAGAACCACATTCAGCCTGACATCCACCTTCAGCTCCTGACATTGTAGCATTTTTAGCTATTATAATTCCTACTCCAGAAGCTGTGAATAACGCATTAATTAGCTCATCTTCAGTTTTATTTAACTTCTCTCCTGCTGTAATAATTACTGCAGGAAGTATTCCACAAGACCCCGCTGTCGGCGCAGCGACTATTTTTCCCATGGCTGCATTCACTTCTGAGCAAGAAAGAGCTCTCGCCATTGCTTTTATCATAAATTCACCTGTCAGTGTATTTCCCCCCTGCGCATACCTATTCAGTCTAATTGCATCCCCACCTATTAATCCACTAATAGATCTAGTTTCATTTGTAAGCCCATATTCCGCAGCTTCTCTCATTATATTTAGATTTTTCCTCATCTTTTCAACAATTTCACTACGCGTAAATCCACTTTCTTCTTGTTCACACCTTATTGTATATTCCGAAATCGGTATATTTTTCTCTTCACATACACTTAAAAGTTCTATCCCTTTGTTTACAAACATATTATTTCCTCCTCGCTGTATTACGACCGTTGCACTGGTGATATTTCTCTTATACTGTAAATATCCTCCATAGACTTAATCTTACTTAATACGTTTTCAGTTACTATGGTATCTGTCTCAAACACCATGGCTGCTTTTAGCCCTCTACTATTTCTATACACATTCATAAATGCTATGTTAACATTTCCATCATATAACAAGGTACTTACTTTTGAAATCATCCCTGGAATATCTTTATGGCTAATTATAATTGTTGGATAGTTACCTGTAAATTTAACTGGTTGGCCATCAACTTCAAATATCGAAATATTTCCTCCTCCAACAGACGACCCAACAACTTCAACTATTTTCTCATTTTTTTTTGTTATAATAAACTTTACTGTATTAGGATGAACATCTCCCAAATCGTCCTCAGCAAACTCTATTTGGAGCCCTTGATTTTTAGCTATAGCTAATGAGTCTTTAAGTCTATCATCCCAAGGATCCATCCCTAAAATCCCTGCTACTAATGCTCTATCCGTTCCGTGGCCTTTATACGTTTTAGCAAAAGAACCATGTAAAACAAATTTTACTGATATTATATTTTTCCCTGAAATTATAGCGGCAATTTTACCAAGCCTTGCAGCCCCTGCTGTATGTGAACTTGATGGCCCTACCATAATTGGACCCAATATGTCAAAAACACTATAGTTTTTCATTTGTTTCCCTCCTTGTAAGCATCTGCACAGTATAACGTAATTATTTTATTTCCAGGTGCTTTAGTATTTATAAAAGCAACTTCCGCCAGTAAATTCTCTTATTATTGAATTATCTGGTACTAAATCTTTATCTACATCTTTAAAAAAATTAAGAAAGCTTCTTAATCTACTTGCCTCATAATATACTGGACTTTCTTCCCCAACTTTATTAAGCTCGGCTAATGCAAATTTCTTAAGCACACAAAGCTCATATACTACGCTAGAATTAAACATTGCATCTGCCTGCTCTTGAAATACAAAAATATTTTTTTCCTCTCCACGTTTTATAGAAGGCCACATTTTCAGTGTATCTTCAACGCCGTATCCTCTTGATAAATAATCTCTAACTATTCTCCTTGTCATTCTTACGTCTGTTGTAGAAATCCTGTTGTGATCATCTAAATTAAGCTGTGTTAAAGGACTTATATATATTTTAAATTTACTATCCTTAGATATAGATGAAGTTAAAATCTCATTTAATCCATGTATTCCTTCTACAATCATAACTCCATTTTCGGGCATTTTAATTTTATTACCATGCCATTCCCTTTTCCCTGTTTTAAAATTAAAACTTGGTACTTCAGTCTCTTTGCCTTCCAGTAATAATTTTAAATCCTTATTTATAAGCTCTAAATCTAAAGCATATATAGATTCAAAATCATATTCTCCACTTTCATCTCTTGGAGTGATTTCCCTATTAATAAAATAATCATCTAATGAAATAAATATTGGTATTAAGCCGTTTACCCTCAATTGAATCCCTAATCTTTTTGAAAAAGTAGTTTTCCCTGATGAGGACGGTCCAGCAATAAGAACCAATTTCACCTTTCCCCGCTTATAAATCATATCCGCAATATATGCAATTTTCTTTTCATGAAGTGCTTCTGCTACTCTAATTAAATTAACAATATCGCCATTTACCACTTCATTGTTTAGTGCACCAACACTTCCAACACTTAGTATTTCTCCCCATTGCGCTGCTTCATAAAATACTTTAGCTAGTTTTTCGTGTTTATAAAATTTAGGGATTCTATCTGGTTCATCATTTGTTGGATATCTTAATATAAACCCCGGCTCATAGTACATTAAATCAAATATTTTTAATATTCCTGTTGAATAAGCCATAGGGCCATAGAAATAATCATATCTCCCATCTAGTTCATAAAGCTTTATCTCTTTTCCTGTTACATATTTTAAAAGCTTAACTTTATCTTGCATATCATACTGCGTAAAAATTTCCACTGCCCTCTCTTTTGAAAATGCTATCTTTCTTATAGGAATATCCGCTTTTATTATTTCGCTCATTCTGCTTTTTATATCATATATGTCATCAATATCTAGTGCAAGAGTCTTATGAATCTCACCAAATAATCCCTTACTTAAAGAATGTTCGATAGAAATTTTAGCTTCAGGGAATAATTCAGAAATTGCTTTTATTAGTACAAATTGAAGGGTCCTAACGTACGCCATCGTTCCGATTCTACTTGTAATATCTACGAGTTCAAAATCACCCCCATGCGTGATAGTACTTCCTAGCTCATAAAATTTATTGTTGATTTTACCTAAAACTACTGGAAAATCGCTCACTAAATTATTTTTTTTAATAATATCATTTAATATAGTTCCCTCTGGAACTAAAATGTTTCTACCATCCTTAAGTCCTATATTGAAACTACGCATACAATCATCCCCTATTTTTAGTAGTTATTACTATTATACTTTAGTTTTTAAAAAATGTATCCTTTCCCCCTTATAATTTTTGAGTTTAAAGGAAACATATACATCATATGTTAAAGAGGTGTTATTATGCTTATTTTAGTAATCAGAACTTTTGTCTTATACTTTACAGTAATATTTATTATGAGAATGATGGGTAAAAAACAAATAGGTGAGCTTGAACCTTTCGAACTTGTGATTGCATTGATGATTTCTAATCTTGCAACCTTCCCCATGGAAGATATAAGAATACCAATTATACATGCAGTTATACCAATATTCACTTTGTTATTTCTCCAAATAGCCACTTCCTATATTGAACTCAAAAGCGAAAAGGCTAGAAAAATTTTAACAGGTACTCCGAGCATATTAATAAAAAATGGCAAAATTGATATTGCAGAGCTCAGATGCCAAAGATTTAATATTAATGATTTATTCGAAGAACTTAGATTAAAAGGGTATTTTAATTTATCCGATATCCAATATGCTATTTTGGAGACTAGCGGTGAGCTATCCATATTGCCTAAAACTAGTATTTCTAATGCAACTAAGGATGATTTAAATATATCCATAGCCCAAGAGTCTTTGCCTATACCTTTAATTATGGATGGCAATATAAATTATAAAAATTTAAATCTTTTAAAAAAAGACATAACTTGGTTAAACAATATATTAAGAAAAAATAATATTTTATGTGCTAAAGATGTTTTCATAGGAATGATTGACTCTAAAAATAAGTTCTATTATCAACTTAAAGAAGGGAAAGATAAGAAAATATGAAAAATGTTATTGTAGCCTTCGGCTTATTTTTTACAATGATTATAGGCATATTTGTATCTATTAATCTTATAAATTATAATTGCGCCCATTTACAAAATTTGAATTCTTCCTTAGAAAGCTATATACTTAAAGAGAACTACGAAGATGCATACAATTTATCACTAGATTATGTAGCTGATTGGAAAAAAGCTTCTAAATTTTTAACTATATATATACATCATGAAGATACAGATCATATGGACAACGAGCTTTTAAAATTAACTCAATATATAAAAATGAAAGATAAGTCTGAATGTTTAGCCACTGTACATAGTATGAAATATCTTATAGATCATATAATGTCTCATGAAAAAGTATCTATAAGCAATATTTTTTGATTTTTTAAATTTATGGGTACAATTTATAGTAAAGGGGTAGAAAATAGTCCAATTATAGCTTATAATTATAACATATCATAAAAGTCCCGCAGGGACAATATATGTCCCTATTACAAAATTTGAAAGGTGGAATTAACATGGCTTTAGTTACTACTACTAATATGTTTAAAAAAGCTTTAGAAGGCAATTACGCTATTGGAGCTTTCAACATCAATAATATGGAAATAATTCAAGGAGTTGTTGATGCTTGTGCTACTCACAAGTCAGCTGTTATACTTCAAGTATCAGGCGGCGCTATGAAATATGCTAGACCTACTTACCTTAGAAAAATGGTAGAGGCAGCTGTAGAAGACACTGGTCTTGACATTGCTCTTCATTTAGATCACGGTTCAGATTTAGCACAATGTAAACTTGCAATAGCTTCTGGATTTACTTCAGTAATGTATGATGGTTCTCATCTTGATTATGAAGAAAATGTAAGAACAACTAAAGAAGTAGTTGAATATGCTCATTCTAAAGGTGTTGTAGTTGAAGCAGAACTTGGAAAGCTTGCTGGAATTGAAGATGATGTTAATGTTTCCGCAGCAGACGCAACTTATACTGATCCAGAACAAGCTGTAGATTATGTAACAAGAACTGGTATTGATTCTTTAGCTGTAGCTATAGGAACAAGCCACGGTGCATATAAATTCAAAGGCGAAGCTAAACTTGATTTTGAAAGATTAGCAAAAATCACAGAAAAATTAGAAGAAGCTGGAAAGCACAATTTTCCAATAGTTCTTCACGGAGCATCTGCAGTTGATCAAGATTACGTTACTATGATCAATGAATTTGGTGGCGAAATGAAAGGCGCAAAAGGAATTCCACTAGATATGCTTAGAAAAGCAGCATCTATGGCTGTTTGTAAAATAAATATGGATACTGATTTAAGACTTGCTATGACTGGTTCAATAAGAAAAGTTCTTACAAAAAATCTTGGCGAAATAGATCCTAGAAAATATTTAGGCGAAGCAAGAACTAACATAACTAAATTAGTTGAAAGCAAAATCACTAACGTTTTAGGTTCTTCTAATTCTTTAAAATAAATTAGATTAAATTCATTTAAATCTAAATTGTTAAAACAAAAATACCCACAGTATATTCTACTGTGGGTATTTTTGTTTTATTTTTTATTATATAGGAAACTATAATGTTTTTATACTTTTTTTCTTATCTATTTTTCAACATAATTGCTTACATGTTTAATAACCATATTAATTGTGCCATCACCATTTCTTTGTATTTCAAAGCGACTATTATCATGATACGTTTCTTCATTTACGTATAAATCTATATCTTTATCAATTTTTAGTCTTACTCTTTTTAGCTTTTTGTCTATCCACTCTTTATCAAGGCTAATATTTTCTGAAACTCCTTGTTCTGTTATAAATTCAACAAATTTTTCTTTAGTATCATTATTTTCAGAAAACATTTCCTCAGACAATTCTTTAAGATCAATATTATCTTCTTCTCTAAGCTTTCTTTTTATAGTACTTCTAACAACTTCTGCTTCATCTGCATTTTCTGCAAAGTTGTTTTGCGTGAATTTTTCAGCTGCCTTCACGAAGTTTTTAGTAACATCTCTTTCATTATCAATAATTGTGCAACCTAAGAAATTACTTATAAAGTAGTTTGAGCCATATTCCTCATCTTCTTTATTCTTGCTTTTTTTATCGATAACCATTAAATCAAAATTATTTTCATCTCTAATTGGTTTTAAAAACGTACATTTTTGTATTCTTTGAGAACTACCAGGTAACCCTGTAACCTGCGATACTATATCAATGCCTAACTTATTATCTACAAATTCGATAGTGTGCACATAGTTTTTAATATAATCCATTTTAAATATCCCAAGCATTGGTCCAAACTCTGTGGTAAAAGATACTATTACCAAATCACAGGAAGGAACGTTCCCAATAGATCTCATTAAAATAAACATCTGCCTTGCTAGTTCCTTAGATACCGCCAGTAAATTATTCTCACCATTTAAGTATTCTTGTGATAAATCTTTTACTATATTTCGATCGGAATTAAAGACTCCATACTTTAATTCTTCATCCTTTAAGCACTTCTGGATATGTTTCAGTAAATAGTTATATTTTTCTTCATCTAAGTCTAATGCATATTCATTCAAGATAGGTTCATCTGCATTGTTATCTAAAACATGAATAATAGCCTCATTTATATTAACTTCTTTTATATACTCCAAAAAAACACCACCTTAATATTTATCTAAGGCGCATTTAAACAAATAACAAGTCAATAATGCTAGTCCATTTATTTAAACGTGCCCAATTATTATACTATGTATCGTCACTTATAACAAAGTCATATATTGCTATTATCCTTAGTTCTTAACAGACTATTATTGTGACTACCTATTTTCCTGTATTGGAATTTGTAATTTTAAAGCAATATTAATGTTACTTTACTTAAGTTATGATATAATCACAATTAATGGTATAATAAAGAATTAATGATTAGATGTATAAAAATAGAAGCATAACAATTAATAACTGCTATGTTCCTAAGAGTGACAAGGAGGAACTACTTTGAGAGAAATAGAACTTAGAATTATAGATATTGATGTACAAGAAATCCGCAAAAAACTATTAAACATAAATGCTATAAAAGTAAAACAAGAAAATCAAATAAATAATATTTATGATTTCTGGGATAAAAGGTTACTAAACGGCAAAGGCTATGCAAGAATACGAACAGTGCATGATGAACTAACAAATTCCACGGTTCATTACATAACCACGAAAAAACTCATAAGCCAAGAAAAGTATAAAATTATGGATGAACACGAATCAGAAATTAAAGATGCAGCTGCTGCCAAGGGTATATTCGAATCCTTAGGTCTAGAGCTTATACAATCTATTAAAAAATATAGAGAAAGCTATAAATACAAAAATACTCTTATTGAAATAGATATAAATGAGAAGACATTTTGTCCTTTTCCTTACATAGAAATTGAAAGCGAGGATGAATTCGAAATTGAGGAAGTTGTGACTTTGCTCGGTTACCGATTAGAGGATACAACGGCTAAAAGCATTTATGAAATATTAAAATCAAAAAAATCATCAAAGGAACTATAATGTTTGGATATGTAACTCCATGTAAAATGGAAATGAAGATAAAAGACTACGAGAAATTCAAAGCTTATTATTGTGGCCTATGTAACTCTATTAAAAATAATTTTGGAAACCTACCAAGGCTTACTTTAAATTATGATATGACTTTCTTGGCAGTACTTTTGGATGCACTTTCAGAGAATAAATACAATTTTATTAAATTCAAATGTATTATGCATCCACTAAAAAAAAGGATTATGATTAATAATAACCAGACAATAGATTATGCCGCCTTTTGTAACATTACTTTAGCCTATTATAAGATAATGGATGATGTTTACGATAATAAAACAATGAAAAGTAAAGTTTTTTCAATGTTTTTAAAAAACTATTTATCAAAATCAGATATAGCATATAATGATGTAATGAATTATACAAAAGAAAAGCTTTTATTACTAAATACCCTCGAAGCGGACCATAAGGATCTATGCATTGATGAGCAGCTATCTATAGATGAGCTTTCTCATGTTTTTGCTGACCTTACAGGCTTTATAATATCATTTTATTATAAGACTGCTTCCTTTAAGGATGATTTATATTGGCTTGGGTATAATTTAGGTAAATGGATATATATTATAGATGCTTATGATGATTTAGAAAAGGATATAAAAAGTGATTCTTTTAATGCTATAAATTCATTGTTTAATACTGATAAATTAGATTTTAAAAGTTTTAGTATATCGATAGCACCCCGAATTGATTTTTTATTATCTACCTGCGCGCAGCAATGTTTAAACTATCTAAATAGATTACCTTTAATAAAAAATGAAGCCATATTATGTAATATACTAGAACTCGGACTCATGGAAAAAATGGATAAGGTTTTTAACGACATTTCAGAAGGAAAGTCTCCCACTTCTATAAGTGGGAGTAACATACCCTAACAAGTAGAAAACTTCAGTGGGGGTATAAATATCCTTCTGAAGTCGTTAATATTACATCACCGCAGGTGATGATTTAATAAAGAATGTAACATTAATAATTTAAAAGGAGTGGAATATAAAGATGATAAATCCCTATGAAGTACTTGGTGTAAGACAAGGCTCATCTAAAGAAGATATTAAAAAAGCCTATAGAGAGCTAGCAAAAAAATATCACCCTGATCAGTATGGTGATAATCCTTTAAAAGATTTAGCAGAAGAAAAAATGCAGGAACTAAATGAAGCCTATGATTCACTTATGAAAAATACTAGTTCTTCAAGTAGCAATGGTTCTTCTAACAGTTACAATTCGTCTAATAATTATGGTTCTAATTCAAATAATGACTATACTAATAACAATATATATCAATCTATAAGAATGGATTTAAATAGCGGAAATATCGCTTCCGCTGAGCAGAAATTAAATTCCATGAATACTAAAACTGCCGAGTGGAATTATTTAACGGGAGTGCTTCACCTCAAAAAAGGCTGGCATGATAGTGCTTATAATTTTATAAGCCGCGCTTGCACGCAAGATCCTAATAATATTGAATATAGACGAAGTTTTAATGAACTAAATTCGCGTACTTCAAATTATAGAGATAACTATTATGGCAAGCGTAACAATGATTTTGGCATGGGTAATCTATGTCTTAACTTGTGGTGTGCAGATAGTATTTGTGAATGTTTAGGCGGAGATCTTATATCCTGTTGCTAATTCTATTAATTTAGGAGATGATTTTTATGAAATCTAATAATATTGCTAAGGGTGGAATATTCGCAGCACTTAGTTTAATATTACTATATCTTTCTTCTATTTTCCCTACAAATAAATTTTTTATGTTAGGCATTGCTTCCTGTATTATTCCACTTTCAATTTTAACTACCGGAATAAAGAATACCATTGTAGTATATAGTGCTGTCTCCTTGCTTAGTTTATTTATTATACCTTCAAAGCTTATAAGCATTGCATATATACTAATTTTTGGTTCCTATGGCTTTGTGAAATATTTTATAGAAAAATTAAGGAGTATGATTTTAGAAATTGTGCTTAAGTTATTGTATTTTAATATAGCCTCCGCTATACTTATATTTATTTATAAATTATTTATATTATCAAAACTTCCTAATATAAATATATATTTAACAATAATTGTTATGGAGTTTGCCTTCATAGTATATGACTATGCGCTTACTGTATTTATATCCTATGCAAATAAAAATCTTGTTATGAAATTTAAGTAAATCACATAGCCTTGACACAAAATTCTATTTAAATTATAATGAATAATAATACAATCTTAAACAAATGATACTATAATAAATTGCTTTTATTAGGAGTAGTAGTATTTATAGCATTTTAAAGAGAGCTGCTGTTGGGTCATTAAGATAAATAATGTCCCATAGGTGTGAAGCAGTAATGATATAATATGAACTTGCCTATGAGCTTATTTTTAAGTAAAATCTTACTTGTAAGTAAAAGCTTACTTGTGAAAACAAGTACGGTTAAAACCGTTATATTCTTAAGTGAGGCGTAATGCCTAATTAGAGTGGTACCGCGGAATATTACTTTCGTCTCTTTGTTGAGATGAGGGTTTTTTTTATTTTCTAATTTAAAACTAAGTGGAAAAGATTAATAATTGTTTTTAACCTATAGATCATAATAAGGAGGAATACTAATGGCAAAATATACTACAACTATCGATGAAAAATGGCAACAAATATGGGAAGAAACTAACCTTTATGAATTTGATGAAAATAAAATTGATAAGAAGTTATATGTACTTGAAATGTTCTCTTATCCATCTGGAAGCCAATTACATGCGGGGCATTGGTTTAACTATGGCCCTGTAGATTCTTGGGCTAGAATGAAGAAAATGCAAGGATACAATGTATTTCAGCCAATGGGCTTTGATGCTTTTGGTCTACCTGCTGAAAACTACGCAATAAAAACAGGAGTGCATCCAAAGGATTCTACGAAGCAAAACATTATTAATATGGAAAAGCAATTAAAAGCTATGGGAGCAATGTTTAATTGGGATCATGAAGTTGTTACATGTCGCCCTGATTATTATAAATGGACTCAATGGTTATTCTTAAAACTATTTGAAAAAGGCCTTGCTTACAGGAAAAAAGCACCTGTAAATTGGTGTCCTAGCTGTAGTACAGTACTTGCAAATGAGCAAGTAGTAGATGGCTTTTGCGAAAGATGTAACACTGAGGTTACTAAAAAGAATTTAACACAATGGTTCTTAAAAATAACTGACTATGCTGATGAACTACTAGAAAAGCTTGATACCTTGGATTGGCCTGAAAAAACCAAATCCATGCAAAAACATTGGATAGGCAAATCTACTGGTGCTGATGTTACTTTTAAAGTAGTTGATTCTGATGTAGACTTTAGTGTATTTACTACAAGAGTAGATACTTTATTCGGTGTTTCATATGTAGTCATAGCCCCTGAAAATGAACTTGTAGATGTCCTCACTAAAAGTGAATATAAAGATGCTGTTGAATCTTATAAATATGATGCTAGAAAACAAACTGATATAGAAAGACAATCTATTACAAGAGATAAAACAGGTGTATTTACTGGTTCTTATGCTATTAATCCTATTAATGGACGCGAGGTTCCAATTTGGGTAGCTGACTATGTTCTAAACACTTATGGAACTGGTGCAGTAATGGCTGTTCCTGCTCATGATGATAGAGACTTCGCATTTGCTACTAAATACAAATTGCCTATTGAAAGAGTAATTATTGGTTTTAAAAGTGTAAATGGAGAGGGCGAAAATCTCCCTTATACTGAACATGGAAAAATGGTAAACAGTCAAGAATTTGATGGTTTATCTACCATCGACGGAAAAAAAGCAATTGTAAAAAAATTAGAAAGTATAAGTCTCGGCTGTGAAAAAGTAAACTTTAGACTTCGTGATTGGTTAGTTTCAAGACAAAGATATTGGGGCGCTCCTATTCCAATAATTCACTGCGAAAAATGTGGGGCTGTTCCTGTACCTGAGGATCAACTTCCTGTAGAACTGCCGTACAACGTAGAATTTGCACCAGACGGAGAATCACCACTTGCTAAATGCGAGGATTTTATGAATGTCCCTTGCCCAGTTTGTGGCGGCGCAGCTCATAGAGAAGCTGATACTTTGGATACATTCGTTTGTTCTTCTTTCTACCAATTTAGGTATGTAGATAACAAAAACAATGAAAAAGCTTTTGATAAAGAGTTAGTAAACAAAATGCTTCCTGTAGACAAATATGTAGGCGGACCTGAACATGCATGTGGTCACTTACTATATTCAAGATTTATAACCAAGGCTCTTCGTGATATGGGGTATTTAGATTTTGATGAACCATTCTTATCTCTTACTCACCAAGGTTTAATTTTAGGACCAGACGGAGTGAAAATGAGTAAATCAAAAGGAAATACTATTTCTCCAGACAAGTACATAAAAGAGTTCGGCGCAGATGTATTTAGAATGTACCTAATGTTTGGTTTTGGTTATATTGATGGTGGAGCTTGGAGTGATGATGGTATAAAAGCTATTGGAAGATTTGTTGATAGAATTGAAAGATCAATCGACACTGGAATCAGCGTTATGTCAAAAGAAGTTAATAACAAAGACTCTCTAGGCATAGAAGAAAAAGAATTAAACTACTGGAGACATTTCGCAATAAAAGGAGTTACTGGAGATACAGAAAAACTTCATTTTAATACTGCTATTGCAAGACTTATGGAGCTTACCAATGCTATATTAAAATATGTTAATGGAGACAATATAAATACTAAATTTTTAAAAGAAGTGCTTGTGGATTACCTTAAGATTTTAGCTCCCTTTACTCCTCACTTTGCGGAAGAGAAGTGGGAAACCTTAGGTATGGGTTACTCTGTATTTAATCAAATTTGGCCTAAATTTGATGAGTTTGCTCTTATAAAAGATGAAGTAGAGCTAGCTATTCAAATCAATGGTAAAATTAAATCCAGAATAACTATATCTCAAGATTTAGATGAAGAAAGTATAAAGAAAATTTCTCTTAAAGATGAAACAGTAATCGCTACCCTAGAAGGTAAAACTGTGCGTAAGGTTATTGTAATTAAAGGACGACTAGTTAATATAGTAGCTTCTTAGTAATAGCTACATACAGTTTTTACAGTTTAAATTCGAATTATTATAAAAGGAGAGTAGAAATTTTTAATTTCTACTCTCCTTTTCAATTTAAACTCCATACATATCTAATGTTTTTTGAGTTGCGCGAAGTAAGCTGCTAATCTCATAAACTTCTCCTTCTTCTATTAGCTTATTTAATTGTTCTCTATACCTAGCTGCATCCGTTGACTTTCCAATCGACGAAAGCACAAGTATATTATTCATTATATCCGACACCAAATTAGATTTTACCTCAAACAATTTTTGTGCATCTTTAATTTCGTCTTTAATTTCTAGCATCTGTTCATCTAATTGAAAAGCAGCATCTGCAGCATTTTTAAGTTTTGCCCTTATATTCTCTGGTATATCATGCTTATATTTATAATTTAGAGAATGCTCTACTGTAGCCCAAAAATTCATTGCCAAGGTCCTAATTTGAAATTCTGCTAGTATTTCGGTTTGACCATCAGCTAAGTTTACAGGATACTTTATAATCATATGATAGCTTCTATATCCACTACCTTTTACATTTGCAACATAGTCTTTTTCATAAACCATCTGCATGTCACGTCTTTCACGAATTAGATTTACCACTTTATCAATATCATCTACAAACTGACACATTATCCTTATGCCTGCAATATCTTCCATTTCATATTCGATTCTATCCAGAGGGATACCGAATTTATTAGCTTTCTCAAGAATACTAGATATTTCTTTAACTCTTCCGGTAACAAACTCTATAGGTGAATACTCATTTTTTCGTCTATATTCTCTTCTTATACTTTTAAATTTTACTTTTAACTCTTCTACACCCTGTTCATAAGGAATTAAAAATCTTTTCCACTCTCTTATTGCCATATACTCAGTCCTTTACATAAAATTTCATATCCACATTGTATTAACTTTTGATACTATTCTAATATTTTTAAAGGATCGAAGTTTAAATAATCACAAGAAGTAACTATATATTCTATGCCTTCTATATTTCCTTCATATAGCCTATTTAAAGATGGTCCATGTAAATGACCATATATGACCTTGCATACATTATATTCTTTTACTATTCTTATAAGTTCAGTTTTCTCAAACTTATCATTAGTAGGTGGATAATGAAGCATTACAATAAATTTATTATAACCCTTTTTCACTGCCTCATCGAGTGAAATTCGAAGCCTTATTAACTCTCTATTATATATTTTTTCATCATGAGTTGTAAATCTCGTATTTCCTGGGCAATTCCATCCCCGTGTTCCGCATATAGCAAAATCTTTATAGTTAAAAAAGTTGTTTTGGATAAAATCCATATCCGCGTAGAGAGAATTAAGCTTCGTGATACCACTCCACCAATAGTCGTGATTTCCCTTTATAAGTATTTTTTTACCTGGAAGCTTATGAATCCATTCTAAATCTTCCACACCATCAGAAATATTCATGGACCATGAAATATCCCCTGCAATTAGTACAGTATCCTCCGTTGAAACTTTGCTAAGCCAATTTTCTTTAATTTTTTCATTATGATTACTCCATTTATCTCCAAATATATCCATGGGTTTATCTGAATTTATAGATAAATGAAGGTCAGATATTGCCCACAACGCCATAATATACCTCCTTATTAATCGTTTAGTTTTTTTCCATTAATTGTCTATATCCATTACATAAGCAATAACCTTAGCTATTGCTACACTCATTAGTGCTCAAAGTTTAACCTTAGTCATTTTTTTAACGTCTCTATGCTATTATACCTTTATATTGATTGTATTAAAACTTCTATCACTAAAAAATTCTCCCCAACTTGCCTTGAACCCTTCTCCAGCTTCAAAAGATATTTTACTAAAATCTTTTTACCACTAAAAGAAAAAAGCAAAGTTAAAATATTAATTTCAACTTCGCCCTTTAAAAAAAATTGCTATTCTATAGTTAAAGAATAGTATTTTTTCTTTCCTTTTTTAATAAGTACACAACCATCTTTAAAATTTTCTTCTAAAAGTGTTGCATTCTTATCTTCAATCCTTTTATCATTAATAGTTAATCCGCCCTGCTCAATTAATCTTCTAGCTTCTGCTTTTGATGGCACCACTTTAGTGTACACCAATATATCCATCAATCCCGCATTCTTCATGTCGCACGGTATAGATACTTTAGGTACGTTACTCATATTAGTTCCACCACCAAATAATGCTTCTGCTGCGGTCTGTGCTTTTACAGCTTCTTCTTCTCCATGAATAAGTTTTGTAACCTCGAAAGCTAAAACTTTTTTAGCTTCATTGATTTTTTCATCTTTTAAAGCACTTAGACGCCTGACTTCATCCATTGGTACAAAAGTAAGTAATGATAAGCATTTTTCTACATCTAAGTCTCCAATGTTTCTAAAATATTGGTAAAAATCATAAGGAGATGTTTTATCTGCATCAAGCCACAGAGCGCCATTTACAGTTTTACCCATTTTAATCCCTTCGCTATTTGTAAGTAGTGTGCAAGTCATTCCATAAGAAGCTTTACTTTCTTTTTTTCTTATTAGCTCTATACCAGCAATTATGTTAGACCATTGATCATCTCCACCTAACTCCATAGTACATCCATATTTTTTATTTAACATTAAAAAATCATATCCTTGCATAAGCATATAGTTAAATTCAAAAAAAGATAAACCTTTTTCTAGTCTCTGTTTAAAACACTCAGCAGCTAACATCTTATTTACTGAGAAATGTACGCCTATATCTCTTATAAAATCTACGTAATTTAAATTTAAAAGCCAGTTTGCATTATTTTCAAGGATTGCTTTACCATCACTAAAATCTATAAGTTTTGAAAGCTGCGATTTTATGCAAGATATATTATGATCAATTTCTTCTTTTGAAAGCATTTTCCTCATATCTGTTTTACCAGATGGATCACCAATCATTGTAGTTCCACCACCAACTAAGGCTATGGGTCTATGCCCTGCTCTTTGCATATGAGCCATAAACATCATAGTAATAAAATGGCCAATATGTAGGCTATCCGCTGTTGGGTCATATCCTATATAAAATGTTACCTTTTCCTGTCCTAATATTTTCTTCATTTCATCCTCGTGAGTAAGTTGTTTTATATACCCTCTCTCTAAAAGCGTATCATATACATTTTCCATAATTTATTCCTCCTTATTTTAACGACATTTCAAAATGAAAGTCTTCCTCTTCTATACTATGGCATCCCAAAGTATAACAAAGAGAAAAGTTCAGTTGAAACCTAAGTCTCCTTTTGAAGTCGATATACTTATCTTCTGCGAAGCTGCGAGCACCGCAGGTAATGATTTAATACTGTGTTATTTTTTGAAATAAAAAAAACGCCTCCTAAGAAAGGGACGAAAAAATTCCGTGGTACCACCCAAATTGATTTAACAATCCGCTCATTCCTTATAACGTAAGGTCAACCCGTCTCAGCTTACTTTTTAAAAGCTTATTTCAGCTTAAAGCTCCAGAATGTATTTCACTATATTCCTTAACTAGTTCACACCTACCACTAGCTCTCTTAATAATTCCTACAGTTACTTTTTTCTTTCATAGCCTTTTAGATATAATTATTCATGTTATTAATTATATATGTGTATTTATAATATATCAAATGATATATTTGCTCGTTATAACTGATTAAAACCCTATATATACTATTTACGTTTATTTTCAACTATTTTCTCCATATACAATAAAAGCAGGGCTGAAAACCCTGCCTTACATTCACGTAAATAATATTCTATCTCTTTATGTGATATAATTCTTTAAAAATTGTGGTGGATTTAAGCATTCGCAACCTATATTCACATAAAATTCCAAGTTATACTTATTAGCTAAAATATCCATTTTAGAAAACAATTGTGCCGTATGCTCAAGTTTATCATCAATAATATTAAATACACCATCAACAAAGATGGTATCAATATCATAATCTCTAGAAAGCATACCGCACAAAAATCCATAAAAATCATCATGACTTTTTAAATTGAACTCATTTATTGCTACAAGTCTCATTTTTGTACTTAATTGCAACGTAGCTTTAGTATCATCATCAATATATACTATGTTTCCTTTAACTTTATCAACGGACTGGTTGGCTAATTTAATTAGAGCTTTAGTTTTACCTGAACCCTTTTTACCACAAAATACATGAATCATGTTAAACGCCTCCTATTTTATCTAATATAACCAGATAATTATTAAATAGGTCTACTCGTACACAATATTTTTATACATATTATATATTATTCGTAATATGTTCACAATATTATAGTTTTAAATAAAGTTCTTAATCCCTGGGAAAATCACCTTAAAAGTATTATCATCTTTTGAATCTACAAATATTACCTTACCATATTTTGAAAAATCTTTTTTCATTCGTGCAAATCCTCTTCCTGATTTTATAAATCTTTTTCTATCATCTAATGCTATTAACTTATCATATATCCACATATTCCTTTTTAAATAATTATGGGTATTAATTTCAGTTGAAAATAATAGGTTACCTGGACTAAATACGCTTACACTGTTATAGCTTACCACTATTTCAATTTCCTTATAAAATATAGTATAATCTCTATAAAGTATTGCGTTTTTTACAGCCTCATACACTGCAGCAATAGGATAATTTACTGGAAATATATTTTTAAAAAATTCTTCTGTCCTATCTAGCATATCTAATAAATTCCCTTGCACAATTATAACCTCATCAAAGTTATCGTTTACCTTATTTACTATCTTTATCATATTATGCGGTAAATAGATACTGTTAATTGAAGAAAATACCAATAATCCCCCTAGTGTTACTACCCTCTTATTATAATCTCTTTCAATAAAAGTTATTCCTGCATTGTCCATAAATCCTAATCTACTGTTATCATTTACTAAAATGCCCTTATTTAAAAAGTATTTATTAATTATATTAAAATCTAAACTACTAATACCACTATTTACAATAGGTATAGTTTCGATATTGAGACTTAGATTTTCTTGTAAACAAGAAATTAATTCTTCTTTTCTCATAGTATCTGTTGTGGAACCTCTCCTAATGTAAAATGCACCATTCTCCCTTAATTGATAGGGCCTTTGACCACCATCATATATAGTTATAATCGCCAAATTTTTGCTTTGAAATGTTACGAAATCTAGCGATACTGGAATAGGCGGTTCACATCTTGAACTTATAATTTGTTGTAACTGTTCTTCTTTAAAGTCACATACCTTAATACCTATGATTTTTTTCGTTTTATCCTCTACTCCAATAACAAGGTATCCTCTTCCTCCACGGGAGTTGGCTATAGCACATATATCTTTAGCTAATTCTCTTTTCCCACTTTCTATTAATATATCAATTCTTTGCTTGAAATCTAATTTTGTACCCTCATCCCTCTTTAACAATATGCTAATTTTTTTGCTATCCATATATTTCACTCCAACCGCGCTATAATGATATATTATGCTTATAGTAGTGCAATGTTTCCAAGTATTATACCTTACAACAAAAGACGATGGAATACCACCGCCTTTTTATTAGAAGTTTTTAACAACCCCTGTGTTCATTATTTTCACTTCAACTTCAACTTTTAGCTCAGTTTTTTTAATAATATCATCATTTTTTATCTTTGGATATTTTGCATGAAATTGCTCCGTTATATCAAAAATATCCATATTTAATGCCTTATATTTTGCAAACAGATTATTGCAGGCTTTCAAAATATTTTCTTCTGACTGCTCCTCAATTTTACTGATATTTTCTTTTGTAAGTGTAATTTCTTTTTGAGCTTCTGCTAAATCCACCTTAACTTTAATTTTCTTTTTCAAATGAACAATATTATTATCATAACTGATTTCTGTCTTAGTTTTACTTTTTAATATTTCTAAAGTAATAAATTTATTAGTATCACAGGGATTAGTTGTTTCTAAAGTACCACCTAAAATAGTGTTCATTAAAAAGTTAAAGCCTAACCCTTCATCTCTTTGTAATACGTTAACCATTTTATCGTCTTTAATTACAGCTCCGCCATTTACTTCTAAAGTCCCCTCTAAACTATCTTTTGGGATATCTATTATGGGTACTACATTTACTTTATCTCCAATTTTTCTTTGATTGTAAAACTCATTTAAACTTAGTTTTACAGCCCTTGAAGATGCTCCAATATTTTCTATAAGTTGCACTACAAATGATCCAATGTATTTATCTTCAGGCATATTTAGCTTCATAAGTTCCTGTGGATCTCCTTGATATACTGTAATATACGGTCTTATAAGAAATTCTTGATCACGATCCATAAAATCTATGAAATTATCAACACCGAATTCTGCAGCCTTTTGAGTAAATATTATGGCACTATTCTGTGTATAGTTTAATTTATAACTAGAAGTAGCATTCATATTTCTGACAGCTTCAAACATTGTTTTTCCTGTTGCTTTAAATAAGATTCTTTGATCCGCTCCTTGAGGTGATGTTCCTCTTACTCCCTTAAACGCTTCAGCATATAATATAGGATTACCGGTATTATCTGCATCTATTACTAATGCAGAAATAAATAAAACCTTATTAATATCCTTATAACTAAAACATGATGTCATAGTAAAACAATTCGTTATTATGCATATTATTACTAATGTTTTTTTATACTTATTCATTATAATCATCCCTATCAAAAATACTATTTGATATCTTGCTAAGATCTTTTCTATATAATATATCCTTAAATTTAAAGCTTTCTAGTGTACCTAAAGGGAATAAATATGGATATCCACAACTCTCTAGTCCCGCCATATGTGAGATAAAAATAAAAAATCCAATGTAAAATCCTGGTAACCCAAGCACTGACGAAAACACAATAATAATTATATTCCATATGGATAGAGCGCCATAAAGCTTAGGCACTAAAAAAGAAGAAATAGATGAAATTGCCACAATTACTATAGTGCTTTGTGAGGCTAAACCTGCTCCCACTGCAGCATCGCCTAAAATTAAAGCTCCAACAATGCTCATTGCCTGGCCTATGAGTTGTGGCAATCTTATTCCTGCCTCCCTAAGTAATTCAAAGAAAAAAGTCATTAGTAGTAGTTCTATAACAGTAGGCAAAGGTACTCCTGCTCTAGCGACTGAGAGTTTTACGGCAAATACCTCTGGGATAAGCGAAAAGTGAAAAGTAGTAATCGCCAAATATACCCCTGACAATAAGGTAGCTGAAAAAAAACTAAACACCCTCATAAGTCTTGATAGATTAGTAAAATACTTATTAGAATAATAATCATCTGGTGTTTGAAAATTATCCACAAAAAAATACGGTGCAGTAATTACAAAGGGGGTTCCATCTACGATTATTGCCACTTTCCCTTCTAAAAGCTTTGATGCTGCCACATCTGGTTTTTCGGTAGTTCCAATTGTGTCAAATGCGGTGTTCTTATTTTTTAATTCTTCCTCAATGTAATTTGTGTCTAAAATAAACTCTAATTTTATATTGGTCACCTTTTTCCTTATATAATCAACAAGTTTCTTCGGGGCCACACCTTCTATGTAGCATATTACTGCCACCGTATTAGATTTGCTCCCTAAAATTATCGGCTCAAATTTCAAATTTGAATTTTTTATTTTACGCCTAATCATTGATACATTATCTACAAAAGCTTCCGTGAATCCTTCCCTTGGTCCTTTAATTACATTTTCTGTAGAAGGCTCTCCCACACTCCGCCTCACATATCCCTTGGCCTCACAATAAATTGATTTATTTGCAAAAGAAAATATAAGCACCAAGTCTCCAGATAAAATGTGATCTATAGCCTCCTTATTACTATTAATATCTCCAATGCTATTAGCTGGTAATACTTCTTTTTTTATATACTCTAAATCTACAGTTGTAATTTTATGTTGTATTAGAGGGTTAAATATATATTCACTAATAAATTTAGAATCACATAAATCATCAATAAATACGCCGAATATTATTCCCATATCAGTCTCTATCTCTCTATATTTGATATCGTAGCTATTTTTTAATTTTTCTTTAATATAATCTATATTTATTTTTTCCATTTTAATCACCCAACTTATTATTTGTAATAATTAAGTTTAATATTCTCAAATTGGGAAATAATACAACTATATTGCAAATTTTATTACAATGCAATTTAGAATCAAAACAAGGAGGAGACAAGAAAACAAAATGGATAAGCTAAATACAAAACATTTAATGTTCATAATTTGGGGAACCTCCATTGTAGCAATGAAAACTTACCCCAATGTATTCATTATAAATGGAGGTAGAGATTCCTGGATTTCCGTCACTATTGCTTCTATTATTTTATTATTTTATTTTATTTATTTGATTTTTGTTTGTAAAAAAGGCAATTGCTATGATATGGACAAAATATACCATAAAGCCTTAGGTAAAACCATGGGAGACATCTTTTTAATTTTATTTATCATAACTTTAATTGTCAGCTTAATAGAGAGTTGCTCTGTAGAATCAAATGCCTTGCATCTAAATCTGCTTTCAGATACTCCTCCTTGGTTTTTTCTCTTGTTTATAATAATACCCGCCGTTTATATTACAAAGAAGGGTACTAGAGCGATAACTATAGTTACTATTTTAGTTATTTGTCTTACTATGATAGCTGGGATAAACCTAGCAATTCTTACAGCTAAATATAAAAAGTTTAGTCACCTACTTCCTATAATGGCGGATGGCGTCACTCCCTCTTTTATTTTATCTATAATAAAGGCCCTTGGATGTTACGGTAGTATAGCTGTTTGTATCCCATTTTTTTCTAGGGTAACTAATAAGTCAAAAATCACAAAGCATTGCGTTATTGCAATATTAATAGTAATACAAATGGAGATTTTCGCAAACATAGGCGTTTTAAGTACCTTTGGCGTAGTTAGAGCCTTGGAGATTAACTATCCTAAACTCATACAAACTCAGTTAGTTGATTATTTCGGGTTTATAGAAGGAGGGGAGTTTTATGTAATGCTTCAAATGGTAGGCGGTTGGTTTATAAAATATGTATTAGAGCTAACCGCTATCATGATTTTATTAAAAAAGCTTTCCTTCTCTAATAAATATTGGATATATATTATTACTTTATTTGTATTCATAATCTCCTATTTCATTTCCGCAAAAGTAGTATTATTGTATAAATTTTTAAATCTTTACGTCTATTTTTCTGTAATAGGCTTTATGTTAATACCAACAATAATTTTCACTGTATTTTACTTTAAAAGTAAAAAAAGCGCTAGAAACTAAAAAAAGTATATATTACTATTAATGCATTCACTTCGCTAGGAACTACTAATTTTATTTTTAATTAATCTGCTGAAAAACATAAATTCGCTAGCGCTCAAGCATATGTTTTTCTTAACGCATCTTAATTAAAACTAAAATAGGAAGTTCTAAAGCTTGCTTCAATACATTATACGTAATATATACTTTTTTTGCGCATAAAATATCTTATATTATCTATTAATTTTGCTTTTTAAAGCTGTTATTAAAGGTAATGCTAAAGCAATACCTCCTACTACTTGAAAAACATTAGTAGGTATGTCCTTTAAAGAAATAATTAAGGCTTGTTTAAGTGCAAATTCCTTAGAAATAAAAGTTAGTATAATAGCTCCCCCTAAATAATACATCGCAATCATCCAAATCCCTGCTACTACAAAAGCAAAGATATTATTTGAAAATTTATTTCCATTATAATTTTTTCTATAGGCAATTGTTCCAGCAATATACCCCATTGTACCTTTAATAATGAGTGTAAATGGTGCCCACATGGTATATCCATTTAATAAATCAAATAAACACATACCAACAGCAGAGGATATTGCTGCTTTTTTTCTTCCAAATAATATAGCTGATAAAAAAATCATACTATCTCCTAAATGAAGTACACCCATAAAAGTAGGTATATGTATAACCGAAGCAGCTATAAACGTAATCGCCGCCATTAGACTAATTTGTACTATGTCAATAGTTTTAATTGGTGATATTCTATTTTCCATGTTTATCCCCCCTAAAATTAAATCTTTAATATATCCTTAAGCGTCTTTCTAACATCATTATATACAACATTTATCATCTTTTCAAATGTATGCATACACTTTACACAAATATATTGCATATACTTTGCTAAAATAATAAATACTATATATAAGCCACTTTAGTAGATAACGCTACTTTAGTAGATAACGCCACTCTTATGGGTTTTTAATCTTATATTAAATTGTAATTTTAATAAGTGGAGGTGGAAATATGACCTTTTTACGTTGGTTAGGTGGATTTGTAGTGTTATTTTGGTTAATGGGAGTTCTTTTCAGCATAGGTGGAAGTTTAATTAATATCCTGCTAGTAGTTGCTGCGATTGTATTTGTAATTGATGTTCTATCTAGCAAAAAAAGAAACATGTAAAAACCTTCTAAACGTGAAAAAATCTCTTGAAATTAATTCAAGAGATTTTTCTTTATTTTTTATTTAGTCCTTATCTTTACCAATGTCTGATAAAATCAAGCCTTTATTATGCTCTGTCGCCCAGCTAATACCCCACTCATTTTGGAATACTAATAGGTTTCTGTCCTTAAGGTCTTTAACTATCCTAGCATCACTAGTCAAGTTGAGTTTTTCTTTATCTATATCTATATTACACTTTTCAATCCATCTTATATGTTTAAATGCTAACCTTTCTATCTTAATATCTACATTATATTCATTTTTAAGTCTGAACTCTAATACTTCAAACTGAAGTACTCCTACAACCCCAACTATGATTTGTTCAATCCCTATATGAAGTTCCTTAAATACTTGGATTGCACCTTCTTGAGCTATTTGTGTAACGCCCTTTATAAATTGCTTTCTCTTCATGGTATCAACAGTTCTCACCCTTGCAAAATGTTCTGGCGCAAAAGTTGGTATTCCTTCGAACTCAAATTTATTTGAAGAAGAACATATGGTGTCTCCTATGCTAAATATACCTGGATCAAAAACTCCAATAATATCTCCTGCATAAGCCGTGTCCACTATTTCTCTCTCTTGTGCTAAAAATTGTTGAGGTTGTGCTAATTTTATTTTATTACCGCCTTGTACATGATAAACATCCATGCCCTTTTGGAACTCTCCAGAACAAATTCTCATAAACGCCATCCTATCCCGGTGAGCTTTATTCATATTAGCCTGAATTTTAAATACAAAGGCAGAAAAGCCCTTACTAAAAACATCAATTTTCCCTATACTTGAATTTCTTGGTAACGGCGCTGAAGTTAATTGTAAAAAGTTATCTAAAAAAGGCTCAACCCCAAAATTAGTTGAAGCACTTCCAAAGAACACCGGAGTAAGTTCTCCTTTAGCAACTTTGTCCAAATCAAATTCATCCCCTGCTACATCTAAAAGCTCCATATCTTCCATAAGCTTTTCATATAATGTTTCACCAATAAGTTCGATTGCCTTTTCATCGTTAATACTTATTTTTGTCTCTTTAGCTTCTATTTGGCCATGCTTTCCATCATCAAAAACAATGATTTCCTTTGTACGTCGATCATAAACCCCTTTGAAATCTACCCCACAACCTATAGGCCAATTTATTGGATAAGATCTAATTCCAAATTCATTTTCTATTTCTTCCATAAGTTCAAATATATCTCTAGTTTCTCTATCCATCTTATTAATAAATGTAAAAATAGGTATTTCTCTAATGCTACAAACATGAAATAGCTTTCTTGTTTGTTCCTCGACCCCTTTTGCACCATCAATAATCATTACAGCACTATCCGCTGCCATGAGGGTTCTGTAAGTATCTTCACTAAAGTCTTGGTGACCTGGTGTATCAAGTATATTTATACAAAAATTATTATAATCAAATTGCATAACTGAAGATGTAACAGAAATACCTCTTTGTTTCTCTATTTCCATCCAGTCAGAAACTGCATGTTTAGAGGCTTTTCTAGCTTTAACTGAACCTGCAAGCCTTATTGCGCCCCCATATAATAATAATTTTTCCGTCAGTGTAGTTTTACCAGCATCCGGATGGGAAATTATAGCAAATGTTCTTCTTTTTTCAATCTCTTTTATGTAATCCGCCAAGGTCATCACGCTCCTTTTATTTTTTTACATGCACATATATATATTCTTACAACCACTCTCTGAACTGCTAGTGGTTCTAAATTTCACTTTTCATTTCTCTACCTATCAATTCTAGCTTTAATCAAGAAATCTGTCAACTAAGGTTGTACTACCCGCTGTGAGCTATATATTATAGTATGAAGTTTCTTATTACAATTCCACCTGGAGAATTTTATACTTTATCTTGGTATAAATCCTATTTTCTTTTGCATTTTCCTTAGTGTCTTATTAGCCACATAGTTAGCTTTTTCCGAACCCTTTTTATAAATTTCTTCTAAATAAGCTTTTTTCCCTATGTATTCCTTAATCTTTATCTGTATAGGTTCAAGTTCTGCAACTATTGCTTCTGCTACATCTTTTTTAAATTGAGCATAACCTAATCCTTCATATTTTTCTTCTATTTCACCTATAGAAATACCAGTTATAGCCATTAATATAGTCATTAAGTTCTTAACGCCTAATTGTTCGTCGTTATACTTAACAACCCCTAAGCTATCTGTAACTGATCTGTTTACTTTCTTTCTTATAACTTCCGGTGGGTCCATTATTAAAATGAATCCATTAACATTCTCTCCTGATTTAGACATTTTTTTAGTTGGTTCTTGTAGATCCATTACCTTAGCCCCCGATTTACCTATATATGGTTCAGGTATTACAAAGGTATCACTATAGGTTTTATTGAATCTTTCAGCTATATCCCTGGCAATTTCAAGATGCTGAGTTTGATCTTTTCCTACAGGCACTAAATTAGTTTGATATAATAAAATATCTGATGCCATTAGCACCGGATATGTCAATAATCCTGCTCCTACACTCTCACTGTTTTTAGATTTTTCTTTGTATTGAGTCATTCTGCTTAATTCTCCCATGTAAGTAGAACAAGTTAAAAGCCAAGCAGCTTCACTATGTGCGGATACATGTGATTGAATAAACATAGTATTTTTCTCTGGATCAATACCTGAAGCTATGTAAATAGCCAACATTTCTAAGGTTCTTCTTCTCAAGTCCTTTGGTTCTTGCTTTACTGTAATCGCGTGTAAATCCACCACACAAAAATAGCATTCATATTCTTCTTGTAATTTAACCCAGTTTTTTATAGCTCCTAAATAATTTCCTAGTGTTAAGTCGCCCGAAGGTTGAATCCCACTAAATATTACCTTTTTATTTTCTTCCAAAATAATCATCTCCTATAATAATAATAATAATAATAATAATAATATATTGATCCGAATGCTAATTCTTGTTCATATGCTTTCTAATCAATATCTTATTTTTTCATTATTCTAAATGTGCTAAATACAAAAAAAGCCCTATGGATAAATCCATAGGGCGTATATACACGGTACCACCTAACACTTACAAGCTACATTAAAGCTTCTACTTAAACAGATACACTTGTATATCCTACCTTTATAACGTAAGGCTTACGTCAAGGACTACTGCATTTCATCCCGAGTCTTAGAGATCCATTCAATTTAAACATAGTTATCGTAATTCCACCATCAACGACTCTCTGTGAATCTGTTTTTAAATTTACTTACTTCTCATCAAAGACTATAACATTATAAGTTATTTAAATTATATTATGCCTATTCACTTAAATTGTCAATAATAATTTTAAATTTTATGCTTTCCAAAGTCCGTGTAAATTACAGTATTCTCTTACGAATACCACTTTTTCTTCTAACTTAAATTCTGCTTCTGGTTTATCACCTAGTTTTAAGTATTTTCTGTACACCTTATTTTCTGTGTGTACTTCAATAAATTCAATATGATGTTCTTCAAGCATTGGGTGCTCAACTGCTCCAACCTTAACCCTAATTCCACCTTCTATTTTTTCAATTACGGGAACATGTTTTTCAGCTGCTGCATCCTGAGTATTTTCTACTTTAAGTGTCATTGGTTTTCCACAACATACTAAAGTTCCGCCAGCGTTATGAACAACTTCAACTATATTTCCACATACATCGCATTTGTAAATTTGTCTTAATTCAGTCATTTTTATTCCTCCTTTAAATTTGAAAATCTATAAAATACTTATTATATTTTTTCAATTTATAACCGTTATCTATTGATAGTAATTAGATATATATTATTCTACATTTGTTTGAAAATTACCTCTTTTTTTTGAATTTTATTTACATATGTATTTTATGCTAATTCAATTCATTATATGCACCAATATGATTTAACGACATTTCAGAAGAAAAGCCTCCTATTTCTATAAGTGGGAGTATAATTCGCCTTCTGAAGTCGTCAATGCATCTTCTGTGAAGATGTTTCAGCTCCGCAGGAGATGATTTAACTAATATTACCTTCATTTTTTTCTCTCTTTCGTGGAATACTATATAATACAATATAATATAAAAGGAGGTATGAACATGGCTAAGGACCTTAAGAAGCAAACAAAAGTATATGCACCCTACGATAGAGATTTTTATGAATTAGAAGAGAAGGAGATAAGATCTTACTCTGAAAATGATTCTACTATGCTACCAAACCCAGTAACTGATCCTATAGTTTCTATGAATATATCCAATGTTGAATTTGACTATACCTATAATGGTGGCCAAGAAATTCCAGATACAGAAGACTAACTTGTTTTAAAGCTATAAAAACAGATGACTTCTTATTAGAAGTCATCTCAGGTTGTTTACAAACCCAGTATAATTTTTTTATTATACTGGGTTTTTTACATGCAATTATGCGATAGCATTTTGAGTTATGGATAAATTTAAAATAACAACTATCTTCTTAGTTAGAAAATCAAAAAACAGTAAAGATAGCAGGCTAGCTATCTTTTTCATATTCTGCACTGCTGCTGTAAGCAGACACTGCTCTTGCACATTTTCTAATCCACGCATATGGCAATAGCGAAGCCCATGCAGTTGTTTTGAATCTGCGAAGCTTCGCTCTATAGTTTCTTTTCTTCTTCTATATATATTTCTGCCTTTATCTGTTCTGGTGAACTTTACAACATCTTCTTTATACGTTTCCCAAACATGTCTTCTAATAGTTTTAAACTTGCTTTTTGCAGAAAAGCATTGAGCTCTATTTGGACATATCTCGCAATATTTTGCATTACCAACATATTCTTTATATCCTTCTCTTGTTGTCGTTTTATAATGTAAAGCCCTTAAGTCAGGGCATACGTAAATGTCCTGCTCTTTAACATATTGGAATTTATTTTTTGTGTACATTCCTTTTGTATGTGGAGACCTACGGTATCCCATTACAGATTTTAATTCCCTCTCATATAGTTCTTTACATATAAGATTTGTAGCATAACCAGCATCTGCACCAACATATTTTGTATTAAAATTAAACTTTTTTATTTGCACATCTAATCTATCGATATAAGGATCAACATCATTTATGTTTCCAGGAGTAACATACACATCAGTAATTATATTATGTCTGCTATCGACAGTTCTGTGATCTAAATATGAGAAGCCTTCCGGCTTGCCATCTCTCATCATATATCCACTGTCGGGGTCGGTTGTGCTAACTTTAGTTTCTTTTATTTTGGTAACAGGTTCTTTTTCTTTTAAAGGTTTTTTACCATGGTTTATTCTATCTTCTTCCACTGCTTTATTAAGTTCAGATACATATTCTTTCGGCGTTTTTTCAACTTCAATTTTCACAAGCTTTCGCTTATTAGCATTTGCTTTTAGGTGTGTAGAATCTGTGTAAAGTATTTTACCGGTTACCATCTTAAGATTTATAGCCTTAAATACTACTTCGTCAAATATTTTTTGAAACACATCTGTACCTTTAAACCGTCTACGTCTATTTTGGCTAATTGTTGAATGATCTGGAATAGGATCAGTAAGACTTAGTCCCAGAAACCATCTATAAGCCACATTTACTTCAATGTCCTTTACAAGTTGTCGTTCAGATTTTATTCCAAATAGGTACCCAATAAACAGCATTTTAAAAAGTATAACAGGATCTACGCCAGGTCTTCCATTATCTAAGCAGTAATATTTTTTAGTCAGTTCTCTTATAAAAGAGAAATCCATGTATTTATCTATATTTCTCAGAATATGGTCTTTAGGAACTAAATCTTCCAAATACACCATTTCTAGTTTTTGTTGTGTGAAGTTCTTTTCATTAATCATAATAATGCCCTCCGAATTATAAAGTTTGTATACTATATATATTCGACATCGATGTCCTAAAATCCTTTTTGAATATGAAAAAAACACTCCAATTTTAAATTAGAGTGTTTTACATTTTATGTTTGTCAACGGTCTGAGATGACTTCTTATTAGAAGTCATCTGTTTTTTTAGATTATAACTTCAACTTTATGCACTCCATCAATAAATGGAACCAATCCATCTTCGCATAAATTACCATCAAGCCAAATTCCTTTGTTTCCCTGGCGCTTAACCTCAATCACATATTCGAATTTATCTTTTTTATATATAATCTCATACTGTGGCCATTCCTCTGGCACACAAGGTTCAATGGTAAACCCTTTTCCCGCCTTTAGTTTAAACCCTAAAATTGCCTCTATTCCCGTTCTATACATCCACCCTGAGGTTCCAGTATACCAACTCCACCCTCCGCGTCCTACATGAGGTTCTTTTCCATAAACATCAGCAGTCATTACGTAAGGCTCAGTTTTATATCTTTCACACTGAGGCAGTGTTTTTGTATGATTAATAGGGTTTATCATATTATAGAGCTTTGCCGCCATGTCACCTTTGTAAAGTTTAGCAAAGGCAAGAATTACCCAAGTTGCAGCGTGTGTATATTGTCCACCATTCTCTCTAACTCCCGGCACATAGCCTTTTATATAACCTGGCTCCAAAGTAGATTTATTAAAAGGAGGAGTTAAAAGCAAAATCATTCCATTATCTTCTTTTATTAAATAATGTTCTAATGACTTCATAGCCTCCTCTGCCCTTTCTTTATCTGCAGCTCCTGATATAACTGCCCATGATTGAGATAGAGAATCTATCTTACACTCTTCATTTTGAGATGAGCCTAGTGGCGTGCCGTCATCAAAATATGCTCTCCTATACCAATTACCATCCCATGCGTTTTCCTCTAGATTTATCCTTATATATTCTTGCATCTCCTTGTATTTCTGTAATCTTTCATCATCGTTTTTATATGTGCAAGCTTCAAAGAAATCTCCAAGAATATCATATAAGAACCAACCAAGCCATACGCTTTCGCCTTTGCCCTTATTCCCAACGGTACTCATTCCATCATTCCAATCTCCACTACCCATTAGTGGGATTTTATGAGGACCGAATTTAAGGCTTTTATCTATAGCTTTTATGCAATGTTCATATATACTGCCTGTAAAATCTGCCCTTCCTGAAATATTATATCTTTCATCTTCACCGTCTGTTAGTGGCGTATCCATTAAATACTGAGCTTGCTCATCAAGAATATCAAAATCCCCTGTGTTTTTTATATAATCCATAGTGACATAAGGTAGCCATAATAAGTCATCGGAGAACCTTGTTCTTATACCACTATCTACAACCGGATGCCACCAATGTTGCACATCACCTTCAACAAATTGCCTTGAAGCACTGTATAGAATCTGTTTTTTAGTCATACTTGGCTCAATCATGCCTAGTGACATAACATCCTGAAGCTGATCTCTAAAGCCATAAGCTCCACCAGATTGGTAAAAAGCAGTTCTCGACCATAACCTGCACACTATAGTTTGGTACATTAGCCATCCATTAAGCATTAAGTCCATACTCTTATCTGGCGTCTTAACTTGCAACGTATGAAGTAATTTGTTCCAATATTTCTTTACATTTTCGAGTTCAGTATCCACTCTCTTAAAATCTTCAAATTCGCCAATAGTTTTAGAAATATTTTCTAAATTCTCATTTTCACCAAGCATCGCTACTAATTCAATCTCCATATTAGGTTCTATATGAATTTTTGAAGTAACTGCAAGACATGGATCAAGTCCCGCTCCTACATTGTTTGAAAGTCTTACTCTCTTTAGTACCTCAGGTTCCTCTACACTTCCTCCTCTGCCTAAAAATTCACTTCTATTGCCAGTAAAGCTTTGCTGCCCGCCTCCAAATAATCTTAAGAAAGCATTTATTTTCCCAAAATGCTGACTATAACAATTTGTAGCATATATATATTCCTTCTCTTCATTCAAATAAGTAACAATATGCTGAGCAGTATGCTCTCGTACAACCCCCATTACAAGTTCTGCGTAGTAGGTTATACTTATATCTCTTGCTATATCACTATTATTCTTAAGTTTTATTTTGCATAGCTTAACGTTATGCGACCTAGGCACAAACATGGTTATTTCACCCATAATTCCAAAAGCTTCATGCTTGAAATTTGAATATCCAAAGCCATGCTCAATTAAGTATTCTCCCCCATCCCTTATTGGTTTAGGTGTAATGCTCCACACATTGCCATAAGCATCATCTCGCAAATATATGGCTTCTGAGCATTCATCACTTACCCAATCATTAGACCAAGTAGTAATTTTATTTTCGCGGCTATTAAGGTGCCATGTATAAGCTGATCCACATTCTGATACATGGAATCCAAAATCACCATTTGAAATTACATTTATCCAAGGTGCTGGTGTATTATTAAAATCTTTAAGTAGAATAGTATAGTTTTCACTTTCTACATTAAAGCCTCCTAAGTCATTAAAGTACTCTAACGGTTTCATATTAAACTTGTGCTCTTTCCATTTAAATTGATTTTCTACAATCTGTAATAATGGTTGTTTTTCTATTTTCTTTAAATTGTTCTGAATTTGAGATACTAACATTCCCTTGCGGGAATCTATAACTATTCTAGCTATAGCTATTAAAAGCTCTATATCCTCCTCCATAATAGTAGCCTTATTAAGTATAAAGAGCCCTCCAGGTTTATTTTCTTTATCTCTTAAATGACTACTGCATACAAAATCCTTAATATCAGTTTGTAAAGGCTGATCATATGAGGCTTTTTGAAGATTTATTATTACCAAATCAACTCTTAACCCTTTAAGGCTTAAGTATTCATGGGCATTTAAAAGTTGACGAACGAGGTCTTTATCTTTGCTCTCACGAACTATAAGTAGAATTATAGGTAAATCTCCTGAAATACCATACCCCCAAAGCGTAAATTGTCCCTTCTTTACATTTTTTATATTTTCTTCTCTTTGTTTAAAAGTGGAATTTAAAAATAATATTTTAGAAGCCATTACTTGGTATAAATTTGCTTGGCTAGATTTTATACCTAGATATTTCATTTCTACCTGAGTTTGGCTCCACGCTAGTTCAAACACCGCATTTACATTGTGAAGTTCACTATATTTCTTAGCTAAACTTATTACTTCCACTTTACTATCAGCTATCGAAGTAGTGAAAGCTATAATGCACGTTTCACCAGGTTTTATATTTACTCTTCTTCTCATACTTACTATAGGGTCAAGCACCGCTCCTACAGTATTGGATAAAATTGAGTCCTGCTTCATTGCTATAGGGTGTATTGTATTTTCACCACGCCCTATGAAACTCTCTCTGCTAGTCTCATATTGAACAGTTCCTACGGTAGTTCCCTCCGTTGCAACAGTTTGCATAATCCAAGGTTGCTTTTTACCCTTAGCCCTAGGTCTTCTCGTTGCCAAGATGCAGCTAGGATTATCTATATACTCTGTTTTTACAAATAGATTTCCAAAAGCTGGATGGACTATGTCTGCATCATAATGAGCTAGAGTTACTTCTAAATAGCTTGTTATTTCTAAACTTTTAATTTTGGTACCATGATTTGTAATGGATAATCTTCTTACCTCTGAGTCATCCTCTGTAGACACAGTGATTTCCGTGCGAGTAGTAATATTACCATCGCCCCTTGTAAATTCAGCTTTGTCTAAGGAGAATGTTACTTCATAACTATTCCCTACCTTTTTACAAGGTTCATAAGCTGCACTGAAGTATTCATGTTCATCGATATCTTTGATATACACGAACATGCCTGTATTGTCTTTAGTGACATCTTCCCTCCATCTATAAATCATAGTTCTATCCCGCATGGCATACCCTGACCCACTATTAGAAATCATTAGCGAATAACTTCCATTAGAAATTAAATGTGTTTCTGGAGTTTCCGTTTTAGCTGTAATATATTTTCTAACTATAATCTTTTGTTTTCCTATAGTAGTTTCTGATATATTAAATTTATATTTTCTATCATATACCACTCTCTTAGAAATTTTCTCTTGAAGCAATAATTCTGTAGCTTTGACTTTTGGCAAAGTATGAAATCTTTTTTGAAGAATATTATTTAATAATACATTGTCTATTGCCATTAAGCTCATACCTTCATGATGAATCATGAAGCACTTAATAATAGCCTTAGGTTCCTCCTTTAACATTCTGTTTTTAGTGTAATCTACCGCTTCATAAAAACCATAAGTTCCTTCTAATCCTTCCAAAGCAAGGCTCTTAAGATTATCATAAGATCCTCTAAAATCAGTTTGCAGTGCCATAACAGTAGCGTATGGCGCAATAACCAATTCATCTTCGAGTCCTGACTTGAGTCCTACTCCTGCTACCCCAAATGCCTTGTATTGGTAATTTGAATTTATATCGAAATTATAAAATGCAGATTCAGATATTCCAAAAGGCACCCCTCTTTCATTACAATATTTCTTTTGTGCCCCAATTACAGCTTTATAAGTTTCATCTAGCATTGTTTGTGGATAATTTTTCATTATAAGTAGGGGCATCATATATTCAAACATGGTACCACTCCAAGAAACTAATCCCTTACTTTTACCCATAAGAGTCATAGACCTACCAAGCTTAAACCAATGTTTTTTAGGAACATCTCCTTTTGCTATGGCTACAAAGCTAGCCTGCCTTGACTCAGAAGCAAGTAAATCGTAATAGCTTTTACCTAGACTATCATTCTCAACATCATATCCAATTCTAAACAGTTCTCTTTCTTCATCATACAACATTTTAAAATCAGTAGCTTCTGCCATTGAATTTAGTCTTTCTTTTAAGCTCTCAATGCTACTAATAACCACTTGAGCTTTTTCTTTTGTATTTTGTAGTAAATCTTTTAATTTTTCTAAAGATTCATCACTTTTTGACATGCCATTTAACATATTTAATATGTTGGCGGTTTTTTCTGGAATACAATTTATTGCTGTGTTTTCGATTAAGCTTTTTAAACAATTACTAATGTCTATATCAAAGTTCTTTTCATGGATAAAATCAAGCCAAGGGAAAAATTCATTTATTTCCTCTAAGAACCTATCTACATCACCTTTGAGTTTTTTATTCCAATATGGCTCCTTGCCTTTTTGTACTTCCGTAACCCTTGATGCTAAATCTACAAGCACAGTCCTCCAAGAATAAAAATCTGTTTTGTCATTGCCTAAGGTGACAATCACTTCATGATATAATTCTTTCATTTCCTTGGATTCTTCTATTTCTTCACTAGCAAGCCTTATTGTGTCTTGCAAACCCTCCACTTGCACAAGGTTAAATATCGGATTACGCAAATATTCTTCTAGCGATTGAGAAACCAGCCAAAGATAACCAACTAAGTTCCCACTATCCACAGTGGACACATATCTAGGATAGAGTGGAGTTTTAGTTTTAGTATCATACCAATTATAAAAATGGCCTTTATACGTAACCATGTCCTCAATTGAAGTCATAATTTTCTCTATTCTTTGTGTTACTTCCATAATACCTATATACCCCAGATCATAGGCAACTATATTTGACGTTAATTCCATACCCATATTAGTGGGTGAAGTTCTCTGGGCTAATCCATTAGGCGGATCTTCTTGATAATTATCTGGTCCAAGCCAATTATTTTCGTCATTGACAAAATCCTCAAAATACGCCCAAGTTTTCCTACTTAATTTCCTTAAAAAGATCTTTTCTTCAACCATTATATTAAAAGTTTCTAAACTTCTATCGCGACTTATAACATATGCAATTACAGGGCTTAAAAACCAAAGCACACAGGACGGTATACTAAGAAACCCAATACTCAAGCTTGAATTAAATGCTAAAAATAAAATCAAAAGTGAAATTGCACTTTCAATCCACATAAAAGCTATGAAATTTTTAAGTTTTTTCCCTAGTTTCACCTCTACGTCCGCTGCTGTCTGCCACTCTAATAAATTTTTCTTACTTATCATCATTCTATATAATGTTCTAATTATGGCATCCAACATCATATACGCTTGAAAAGGTATAAAACAAATAATCAAAAATATTTGTTCTATAGCCATAGACCCATTTTGAATTTTACCCGATAAACTTATACCTGCAGCAGGAGAAACTACAGCTTCGGATACATCAAAAAGTATAGGTGCTAGAACAGCAACAAATGCTGCAATAACCCATTTATCCGTCCCATCAGGCAATATTCCACCTAATGCAAGTATGAGCAAAATTGTAATGGAGGGTGCGAGTAAGCTCCTCCTCAAATTATCAAATATTTTCCATTTAGATATTTTATTTATTGGCGAATGTTTTGTAAGCCAAGGTAATAATTGCCAATCACCTCTAGTCCATCTGTGTAATCTCATACAACTAGAATTGTAATAAGCTGGGTATCCATCTATGAATTCCACATCAGTAACTAATGCAGTCCTAACATAGCAGCCCTCTAACAAGTCATGGCTTAATACAGTATTTTCAGGTATTTCATCTTTTAACATATAATTAAATACATCTACATTATAAATCCCTTTTCCAGTAAAAATCCCTTCCCCAAATAAATCCTGGTATACATCAGATACAGCAGTAGTATAAATATCTATACCCGTTTCCCCAGAAAATATCTTTGAAAATAGAGTTTTGTTTGCGCTAAGAATAGACACTCCTACTCTCGGTTGCATTAAACCGTAACCTCTATCCACTTTCTTTTTACTATTATTTATGACAGCATTGTTTAGTGGATGAGCCATAGCACCTATAAGTTTTTTTGCAGAGTCCCTTGGAAGCTTCGTGTCCGCATCTAATGTAATAACATATTTAACCTTTCTAATGTTCAGAGGATTGCTGCTTACTACATCGTAACTAGTATTCTCGTTACCTCTTAAAAACTCATTAAACTCCATAAGCTTTCCGCGTTTTCGTTCAAATCCAATCCACTTGTTTTCTTTTTCATTGTACTGTCTATGTCTATTTAGAAAGAAAAATATCTTTTTATCAGGCTTGCAATACTTTTTATTTAAACTTTCTATGGCTAAAAGCCCAACATTAACTATTGACTTATCTTCTACTTCCTCCTCAGTATCACTATCTTTAAAGTCCCCCAGTAATGCAAAAAACAAATTTTCCTGAGCATTGGCTAAATAGTATACTTCTAAATCATTTATTAATTCGACTACCCTACTAGGATTATTTAATAGTGTTGGAATTACTACAACCGTACTATATCTTTCTGGTATTACTTCTTTGAAATCCATTTTAGGAATAAAAGAAGGAGTACTCAGAACACTCACACTCCAATTGAAAATCGATATTACTATTTCGCTACAGGGTACTAATATAACAATTATGGCAAGACAATATCTCCATAAATCTTTATTACTATCATTTAATAAGCTACTCGCAATAATTAGACATATTATTAACGTTGTAAATATAATAATAGTACCTATATAAAAATTTTCTACATTCTTCTTTATGCTGTTTTTGAGCCTCTCTATACCAGTATTCTCATATCCTATTTTTTGCTTTAATTTATTTAGTCCCTTATCTATCAAATAATATCCAACATGTTGTTCATAGGTATTATTCTCTGAAAATTCACTTTCTTCGCAACATTCAATAGCTTTTTTTGCTATATATGATTCTGGAAGCTTTATATTTTTAGATATTTTTTCTATTTCGTGTCTATACTTATCTCTAGATTGAAAATCCATTTTTCTATAAATGTGCGAAGGATCTTCTCTCAAAATACCCTCTACAGCACTTAGCTTTTCAAAATAATTTTCCCAATTTAAACCTTCAATAACCCTTATACTATTAATTGAATTTGCCATAGATATTTCAAAATTAGCTTCCATTTGATGCTCTAATACTATAATTTCTTCTAGGCTTGTTTCCTGCGCTCCAAGCCTTTCATCTATAAAATCATAAACCTCTTTAGAATCAATACCATTATCCCTTAACAATTTCAATAATCTTTCTGTAAAATGAGAATTGAATGTAAATTTTTCATTTTCTAATAAATATATCTCTTTGACAATTTTATCTTCATTAAAAGCATTGATTAACCGCTCTGCAACTTTTTCTGCTTCTTTTTTATCTTGCTTCGCTTTAACAATTTTTTCAGTTATCCTACTAATATTTTGAATTAATGCTATTCTTAACATTATAGGAATAGCCCAAAGTTCACCAGACGTCAGTACAGCACTCCTTTGATAGGCCCTAATAAAATTTTCAATAACTGTTTCATCCATCCTACCGTCGGTGTGAGATGCTATTTCTATAGCAATATGATAAACTCTTGGATAGCCCTTCATGAAACCTTTGTATATCACCGGTAAGTCTTTATAATAATTTTGTGGCATGTTATATTTTATACTCTTATACTCCTTCTCTACCAAGTAAAGATTATCCAAAAGCCATTCAGAAGCAGGCAATACATCTTTTTTATTTTTTTCTTCTTTATCCATGCTATCATAGCCATTTAAAATCTTTTCATAACTTCTATCTAAATTACTAATAAGCTTTTTCTTACAATTAGTATTTTTCACATCAGCATAATGACGTGCCATTTCGAAAGCATGTTTCTCTAAATCTTCTCTATTCACATTTATGGTTGGAACATCTTTTAGTAAATTTTCCTCTTCATAATAACTCAGATTTTTTCTTATCACTATGTAGATTAAAATACTTATTACGGCTATTGCCCCTAATGTAGCATATGGCATTATAAACACCCTTTCAACACTTTTTGTTAATAATATTTGTAAAGTTTTAGACCTAGTTGAAATTATTATCTCCAACTAATTGTTTAATTATTAGTAAAAACAACAAAAAAACTCACAATGAAACATTGTGAGTTCTTCTTGAATGTGCTTAAGTTATCTTTTTATTAAATTTTATAAAATTCTTCAAATGATTTCGTAACATAAGTATGGTCTATTACTCCGCCTAGTTCTCTTATAGAATGCATAGCTAGAGTTGGACTTCCTATATCTACCGAGCGTATATTTAAATGAGTTGAAGATATTGGTCCTATAGTTGACCCACCACGTGCATCAGAACGATTAACAAATTTTTGCACCGGCACCCCTGCTTTTTCACAAACTAATTCATAAACTGCATCAGAGTTACTATCAGTTGTGTAGTTTTGATTAGCATTAATTTTTATAACTGGGCCTTTGTTCATATAAGGCTTATTTGTTGGGTCATTCTTTTCTGGACTATTAGGATGAACAGCATGTGCATTATCCGCTGATATCATAAAAGATTTAGAAATTGATCTTAAAAAATCCTCACGATTTTTATCTAAAGATATTGTAATACGCTCTAATATATTAACTAGCATATTTGAGTCCGCACCTTGCTTTGTTGAGCTTCCTACTTCTTCATTATCAAAACAAACCATTACATTTGTTGCCTCTGCGGCTGGCGCTATAGCTAGTGCTCTTATTCCTGCATGTACCATAGCTAAATCATCTAATCTTGAGCTTGATATAAATTCATTGTTTAACCCGATAATTGAACCCTTTTCGTATTCATAAAGGAATAAATCAAAATCTATAATTTCTTTATGATCTACAGATAATTCCTTTGCAATGGCACTCATAAGATAATTATCTTTTTCTAATTCGGTGCTCACCATTGAAAGTAGTGGCAATGTATCCTTTTGCTTATTTAGTTCAATTCCAGTGTTTATTTCTCTATTCATATGAATAGCTAAATTAGGAATTATCATTATAGGCTTTTTAATATTTACTAACTTAGTTTCTGGATATAGAATATTTTTGTCTCGCAAAGTTACCCGTCCAGCTATTGCAAGAGGCCTATCCATCCAAGTATTTAATATAGGTCCGCCATAAACCTCTGTGTTTAATCTTACATACGTATTATCTACTACCATTTCTGGTGCTGGTTTAATTCTAAATGTAGGTGAATCTGTATGAGCTCCAATAATTTTAAAGCCATTTTCTTCGATTTCTCCCTTTCCAACTACAAACGCAATTAGTGCGGAGTCATTTTTAGTCACAAAATATTTCCCGCTTTTTTTAAGGTTCCACTTTTCTTCTTCTTTAATTTCTACAAAGCCTTCTTTACATAAATCTTCTTTAACCTTTGCTACAGCATGATAAGATGTTGGACTATCATAAATAAAATCAATAAGATTTTGGGCAAATTCTAATTCCTTATTCATATATATTCCTCCAATGAGTGTTAAAGCACATAGTTACTTTGCTTATCCCCTTCTCTATTATAACAAGTTTTATAATAAAATTTCTATAAAATCCAAATAAATGCTATAATTAATTATCGAATATATGTTTAAAATTAACTTTTTAAATTATACTATATAATCAGAGGTGAAAAATATGTTATCAAAATTTTTAATTTCAAAATTCGTAAAAAATTCGGAGGATGTTAATAATAAAAAAGTAAGAGAAGCTTATGGTTACCTGGGCGGCTTAGTTGGAATTATAGTGAATTTAGTTCTTTTTACTACAAAACTAATTATAGGAATAATATCAAATAGTATAGCAATTACTGCAGATGCCTTTAATAATCTTTCAGACGTTGCTTCTTCTGTCATTACAATTCTAGGTTTTAAACTAGCTAGTAAGCCACCAGACAAGGAGCATCCATTTGGTCACGGAAGGCTTGAATATATTTCCGGCCTTATAGTTTCCTTTTTAGTAATACTAGTAGGTTTTGAATTTATTAAAACCTCTTTTGATAGAGTAATTCATCCCTCAAAAGTAATATTCAAACTTATACCCTTTGTATTAATATTAGCCTCTATAGGATTTAAACTTTGGATTAGTGGATTTAATAAGACCATGGGCAAGGCTATAAAATCCTCAGCCCTTGAAGCTTCTTCAACTGATGCATTAAGTGATGTTGTTAGTTCAAGCTGCGTTGCACTATCACTACTTCTGTCTATTTGGATTGACTTTCCCATAGATGGATACATAGGAATCCTTGTATCCTTTATCATAATATATGCTGGCTACAAGCTTATTCGCGAAACTATGAACCCGCTTCTTGGTGAGGCTCCTGATAAGGGTTTAGTAAACGGCCTTAAGGAAAAGTTACTAACCTATGATCATATTACCGGTGCTCATGATCTAGTTATCCATAACTATGGTCCAGGTAGATGTATGGGTTCTATCCACGCTGAAGTTCCCTGTGATATTTCTATAGTTAAAATTCACGAGATTATCGACACAGCTGAAAAAGAAATTTCTGAAGAATTTAACCTATATCTAGTTATTCATATGGACCCTATAAATACAGATGATGAAGATGTTAATGCCTCTCGTTTGGAACTATTAGATGTATTAAAGTCTTTTTCTATAATAAAATCAATTCATGACTTTAGAGTTGTAGGCGAAGGCGAACATAAAAATCTTATTTTTGATGCTGTAATTGATTTTAACCCAAGCTTTACAGATGTTGATGGACTTAACCTAGAAGATGAAATCAATAAAGAACTAAAAAAATGCTACCCAAATTATAATGCCATAATGACCTTAGATAGAGATTATTTAGGGGTCCAATAAACTTAAAAAAGTATATATTACTACAGATGCATTCTCTTCGCTAAGAACTACTTCAATGCATTTCACGTAATATATACTTTTTTTGCGCATTAGAGGATTCTATCGCTGATGGAGCACTATATCTTATATCTATGTCTATTAAACCCTCCGATTATATAAATAAATTTTATTGTACAATAAAATTACAATATCGACACAAAACATATATTCTTTTCTTACAGGATATTAAGAATATGGTGTTAACTTAACCAGTTATTTTTTTGCCTTTATAAATAAAAACTGGGGGTTTTTAGTTAATTTATCATATATATTAGGCTCTTCAGTTTTAAATTGTTCTACTGGCATAGGTTCCAATAGTTTTTCTATTGTAAAACCCGACTCAATTACTGATGCTATAATTTTGCTTAAAGGTCTCCTATAAAATTGAACTTTTACTTTTCCCTTGTTTGTCGTCCATTCATCATCTAATAATTCTGTCAAAAAGTAATTTTCCTTGCTAGATAGCTTAAAATCCATAAACGGATGATGGACGGAAAAAACCAGTTGCCCTCCGTTCTTTAGAATTCTATTAAATTCACTCATTACCACCTCCCAATTTTTAATATAGTGAAGTGCCAATGATGATAAAACAACATCTATAGATTCATCATCAATAAAATCTAATGGCTCATTCAGATCTGCCCTTATGATTTTAGCTTTATTCCCAACTCTTCTTTTAGTCATTTCTATCATGTTTGGACTGAAATCTAATGCAATTACACTTGCACCCTTATCTAATAGCAACTTGGTATACCACCCCGCAGCACAACCTGCGTCTAGAACTTTCTTTCCTTTTACATCTGGAAGCATTGATACGGTTGCAGGTCTTTCATAGTAGGCATTAAATGGTTTTGTATCTACATATTTAAAATAATGTTCAGCCATTTCTTCATAAGCATTAAGCGAAACTGAGTCTTTATTTATAACTTGCTTCTGCTGTAGTAAATTTTTCAATATAATTCCTCCTCACTAATTGTAGCACTAACCATTGAGTTCTATAGAACCCTAGCTTATGTAAAAAAAATTTCTCAAATTACTTAGGAACGCATAATAGTTATTAACTGTTATGTGTTCCTAAGGAATATTCTATTCTTACTATTTAAAACTATATGAAGTTCCCGCCGTTTTATAACCAGTCTTTTTTACTAATACATAACTTTTCCCTACTGTTTTTCAAGGAATTGGATTTTCCTTTAAAAGACTTTTATTAGTAATATATATTCTCACGTCGCTTTCTTTTGTTGAAAACATTTTTTGCTTTTTTTGCAAAGCATGCTTGACATTTAATGCAAAGTACACTATGCTTAAAATGCAAAGCGAACATTGCAAAGGAGAGATGAGATGAAAACATGTATTCAGGAACTACGAAAAAAACATAAATTATCTCAAGAAGAACTAGCATTAGCAGTTGGTGTTACAAGGCAGACAATCACATCCCTAGAGTGCGAAAAATATACAGCATCACTTGTCCTTGCATACAAAATATCAAAATATTTCAATTTGAAAATTGAAGAAGTTTTTAATTTTTCAGAAGTGGGGGAATTATAAAATGGAAGAATATCGAAAAGTAATAAAGAAAAAAATAGGACTTATGTTAGGATTTAATGTGTTGGCAGCTGCCTTTATCACATTAATTGGAATCTCGGAAAATATGACAGCAATAATTAATGAACCTATTACTGATTTTATACATGGGTTCCAATTAGGTATCTTCATATTTTTGCAATTTGTCATGGTAATGTACATTATGAAATATGGAAAATCATTGAAAAACGAAGATAAATTAAAGAAACTGTATATAGTTGAACATGATGAAAGAACGACACTTATTAGAAATAAAATTGGTGGCGTAGGTTTTAACTTTTCCTTAGGCGTAATTGCAACTACCGCAATTATGGCTGGATTCTTTAATCAAATGGTTTTTGTCACTTTACTTGGTGTTCTAATTTTTATGTCACTCGTAAAAGGATTCTTAAAAGTATATTACAGAAATAAATTTTAGGAGGTATATTCAGTATGAAGAGAGGAAATTATAATAAGTATTTAATCATTGCTAGCTTTTTTGGTTTCATCATATGTTTCATAGGACATTTCATTCATTTGCCCTGTATTATTGTGGGTTTCTGCTTTGGTGCTTGCATAGCATCCTCTACCATTGGTTTATATGCTTTAAATCATGATATAAGTAAATTAAAAAACTTTAAAAGGAACCTTATCAGAAGAATTGCGAATAATTAACCGAATATTGTGTATTTTACTAATAGAGGAAGCATAAGGCTTAAACACAGCCTTATGCTTATCTTTTATATTCAAATAAGCAATTTCTTTTAATTTTATTTACATTCATTATTTTGATAAACAAACTAAACTATTGACTACTTATTTTTAAATTTTAGCGATATTACATATTTAACTACCTAATATAAAATAATAAGAAAAGTAATAAAAATTGTAAAATACAATCAGATAATTCTAAATTAAATGCTTTAACTTCACACAAAACTCACAATCATACTTTACAATTAACGGAAGAGGTGTATATATGAATGAAAAAATACTTGTAATTGAAGACGATTTAGATATACAAGAAATCATACGTGAATTTTTGTGCGCAAGTGGATATGTTGTTGAAGTAGCTGAAGATGGATTAAAAGGTATCGATATATTTAATTCAAGTAAGTTTGATTTAGTGCTTCTAGATATAATGCTTCCTAAGATTGATGGCTTTGTTGTATGTGAAATTATTAGAAAAACATCTAAAATTCCAATTATAATGCTAACTGCTTTAGAAGAGGAAGAAGATCAGATAAAAGGTTTCGAATTAGAGATAGATGATTATATAACCAAACCTTTTTCAGTTAATCTTTTAATTAAAAGAGTGGAAGCGGTAATTAGAAGAATAAATGCTCAAGACGAAGAGTTAAAACTTAGCTTCGAAGATATTCTAATTGATACTACATGCTTTAAGGTTTGGGTTGGTGGAAAAGATATAGAACTTACATCTAAAGAATTTGAAATTCTAAAGATATTCATTGAAAATAAATGTAGAATTTTAACAAGAGAGATAATATTAAATCAGCTTTGGGGATATGACTTTTATGGCGATGCTAGAGTTATTGATACTCATATTAAAAACCTAAGGTGCAAGCTAAAGATTGATTATATTAAGACGATTAGAGGTGTTGGCTATAAACTTGAAAAATAAAATGAAAAAAAGTATTACTTTTAAAATTTTTACAATCACATCTATATTGCTAATAGTATCAGCCATATGCATATATTTAATAATATACTTTATGTTACCAATTTATTATTATAATTATAAACAAAACAATGTAGAAACTGGACTAACGAAATTAACTAGTACTGTACAAAGCCTTTCAATGGAAGAAGCAAAGAAATATTTTGAAGAATTTAATTTAAAATATACTGTTAACTTGAATATACAAGATTTGAAAGGGAATATAATATATACATCTTTAAATTTTATATCAATTGATATGTCTCAAGATACTGCTATACCAAAAGACTCCTTACCACTTTCAAACAAAGCATTAGTGCGAGGTAGTATAAATTCAAATTCAAGCACTAATGAAAATCTTATCAGTATTATTTCAAAACAGATAAAATTTTCAGAAGATAATGAAAGCTACACTATAAATGTTATCATTCCCTTGCAGCCCATAGATGAAGCTTCAAAGGTTTTATTAAATTTAGTGCCCTTAATTGGAATTGTAGTCATTATTATATCAGTGGTAGGTTCCTTTATATATTCAAAGAAAATTACTAAGCCCTTAGTTGAAATAAATAAGAATGCTATACAGTTGGCAGCTTTAGATTTTGAAAAAAGCTGTGAGGTAAATAGTGAGGATGAAATAGGAGAAATTGCATTAAGCTTAAATGAATTAGCATCCAATTTGCAGCATACAATGGGTGAACTTAAAAATACTAATTTAAAGCTTTTGGATGATATTGAAAAAGAAAGGGAAATTGAAAGGAAAAGAAGAGAATTTACTGCTACAATTTCACATGAATTAAAAACTCCTATTACAATAATAAAAGGTCAACTTGAAGGTATGCTTGGAAATATAGGAATTTATAAGGATAGAGATAAATATATGAATAGATCCTTAGTAGTTTTGGATGATATGGAATCAATGGTTAGAGAAATACTTGAAATATCAAAATTAGAAACTCATGGGTTTAAACCACAATACACTGAAATAAATCTATCCTATCTAGTTAACAATTGTCTTGAAAAACTCAGCTATCTTATAAGTCAAAAGGATATAAGTTTAAATTCAAAAATAGCTGAAGAACTATATATTCAGGGAGATGAAAAACTAATTAAAAAGGCCATAGCTAATATTATTAATAACTCCATCACACATACAGAAAGAAATGAGAAGGTTCTTATAAATTTGTATGAGGATAATTATCTAATAGTATTAACTGTTGAAAATGAAGGTATACATATAGACGAAGAGGAATTTGAAAAGATCTTTAACCCTTTTTATCGTATAGAAAAATCTCGAAACAGGAGTACTGGTGGTAGTGGGTTAGGGTTATATATAGTAAAAAAGATACTAGAGGCCCATGCTTTAGAATATAAAATTACTAATACTCAGTCAGGAGTTTGTTTTAAAATTATTTTTAACAGAAGCAATTAAGCTTCTGTTTTTTTGTGCCCTGCATATTAGTACCAAGTTATGAGTTTTACCTACTTGATTCATGTTAAAAACATCTTAACTTCACCTTAACTACATAATTAAAAACTATAATAACATAAGAAAGATAAGAAAAAGAAGGAGGGTAACAAATGAATTTTATTAAAAGATCAATACTAAGTGTTACTAAAAGGAAAAGTAAAACTGTACTATTAATTCTGATGTTTTGTGTTATAGCTAATATGGTGCTAGCTGGATTAGCTGTACAATCAGCTACTTCTAAAGTTGGTGATCTTGCTAGACAAAAACTTGGAGGGTCTGTATCTATTGCCCCTGATTATCAAAAGCTAAATCGTGGAAAAGCAGCAGATGATCTACCTAATCTAAATATGGAGGATATAGATAAACTAAAATCCTTAGAGCATGTTAAATCATATAATTATTTACGGTCAACAAATGCTATGGCAGAGAACTTTAAACCCGTTAAAACGAAAAAAGATGACAGTAATGATAGTGAAATGAATCAGGCATTGCCTGAAGGTACGTCTATTCCTGATTTATCAGTGGAAGGTACCTTATATTCAAATCTTCATCCTGATTTTACTGAAAGAAAAAGTAAATTGGTTGAAGGACGAAATTTAACAAGTAGCGATGAAGGAAAAAATGTAACAATGATAAATAAAAAACTAGCAGATGCAAATAATTTAAAGCTTGGAGATAAAATAAAAATAAAAGCTGAACACGGAGAAGAAACTTTAGACTTAGAAATTGTAGGATTATATACAGCTGAAGAAACTAAATCTGATCCTATGATGGATGGTGTGATGGCTAAATATACTTTTTGGAATCCTTCTAATAAAATATATACACCTGTTTATGTAGCATCCTTAGGTGATTCTTCATCTAAAGGTACTATTCAAAAAGCTACTTATTTCTTGGATGATCCTATAAACATTGAAAATTTTAAAACAGATATAAAAAATTCCGGTATAGCACTAGATGATTTCAAAATAGATGCACAAGATGAGCTGTATAAAAAGCTGATGTCACCTATTGAAAGTGTTGGATCATTTTCAAAAACCATAGTTATTATAGTCGCCATTGCTGGTACAGTAATTTTATCACTTTTAATAAATTTATCACTTAAAGACAGAAGATATGAAATTGGTGTATTGATGTCTCTAGGAGAAAGTAGATTTAGAATTATTGGTCAATTATTATTAGAACTAATAATTGTTGCCACCATAGCTTTTAGTATAGCTACATTCACCGGCAATAAGGTATCGCAGAAAGTAGGTAATACTTTATTACAAAATGAAATAAAAGCAAATGAAAAGGAAAAAACAGAATCACAATCAGGAGTTATGACGGTAGGTAATTCACCAGTGTTTGATGCTGAGGCTATAGACAAAATTGATGTTAGCGTGAGTTCAAAGGATTTACAAAAATTATATCTAATGGGATTCATTATAGTGATTTTAGCAACATCAGGTTCAGCTGTTTCAGTACTTCGATTTAATCCAAAAACCATATTATCTAGAAATGATTAAGGAGGCTTTATAAAAATGAATACAATATTAGAATTTAAAAATGTGAGTTATCATTATCAGGATGGTTCAAAAAAAACAACGGTTTTAAAGCAAATAGGTTTTAAGTTCGAAAAAGGAATTTTTTACACAATACTTGGCTCCTCTGGTTCAGGAAAAACTACATTTCTTGCTTTAGCTAGTGGTTTAGATACATCCAAAGCTGGAGAGATATTATATGAAAAAAAGAATATAACAAATATAGGGCTTACTAATTATAGAAATAAATATATTGGTATAGTATTTCAATCCTACAATTTAATACCTTATATGTCAGCTCTACAGAATGTTTTAACAGCAATCGAAATAACAAAGAACAAAATAGAAAATAAAAAACAAAAAGCTTATGATTTACTAGAAAAGATGGGCTTAACAAAAGATGAAGCCCATAGAAACGTATTAAAGCTAAGTGGTGGACAGCAGCAGAGAGTAGCAATAGCACGCGCTCTTTCCTCAGAAGGAGATTTGATAATTGCAGATGAACCAACTGGAAATCTTGATGCTGATATCGCAAGTGATATAGTAACTATATTTAAATCACTTGCTCATAAAGAAAATAAGTGTGTTATAGTAGTTACGCACTCTAGTGAAGTAGCATCCCAGTCAGACGTTATACTTAGACTTAAAGGTGGTGTGTTAGTTAAAGCTTAAATTTTATTAGAGAATCCTTTTATGTGAAATACTCCCCACCTATGAAGATTAAATCATCTCCTGCGGAGCTTCACCGCTTCGCATGCAGCGAGTTTCTTTTTTCTTGTATATTCTATGGCCTGCCTTATTTCAATGGATGCAGGAGTGGGAATTGGTCCTTTACTAATGGGAATTATAATACCTATAGTTGGTTTTCGTAGAATGTATATGACACTAGCTGCTATTGTGTTTTTGTCTATCTTTTTATACTATTTTATATACGGAAAAAAATCAGCATCTATACAACAGTCTTCAATTGGAAATCAAGAAATAAAACTAGATAATATAAATGAATTAATTTAACGACATTTCAGAAGGAAAGTAGCCTACCTCTATAATGGGTATGAAGAACATAGCTGTAACCAGAAGCAATAGGAAAGTCCCAAATTTTATTTTGGGTCAGTAATTCTAAACTCTCAGTTTTTCGATTTAGGATTACCGGGCTAAAATATCTGTCAAGAATTTGTGTAGCTCTTTTATCTGTCCTTTAAGTCGTTCCATTTCCTATATTCACGATTTTAACCTTTTCATTTACTATATAATTTAAATCACTAAATCATAATGCTTTTCTTTATTACACATAAAAATACCCTACCGGGTAGACTTTTTTAAATCGTCTACCCTATAGGGTACATTATAAATAATCAGAACTTTTTATTTTTATCTGAATTTAATTTATTTATTGTAAAGCACTAAAGAAGTTTGAGCAGGAACTACGACAGAATCACCCTTAAACTTTCTAAGAGTTTTTACTCCTGCTTTTTCTCCATCAACAACAATATTCCACTTAGCATTTTTAGGTAGCTTTATTGTTGTTTTAGTTTTATTTGCATTAAAAGCCACTATAATGCTACTCCATTTATCTTTGTTTTCATTATCTGTAATAGAGTATGCTACAACATTAGCTGCAGTGTCTATAAATTTTAGTTTTTTCGTAATCATATTAGCAGAATCCATACTAAATGCTGGATGAGCTTTCTTAAGTTCAATTAACCCTTTTACATAATTTACAGTATCTTTATTATCAGACATTCTATTCCAATCAAGTAAATTTACACTGTCATCTGCATTATATGAGTTTGAATTTCCACCCTTTGTTCTTAAAAATTCTTGACCTGCCTGGAAGAAGGGAATTCCTTGGGAAGTAAAAATAATACTGTTTGCTAATCTATCCATTTTTAATCTTGTAGCATCTGTATCATTAGGATTAGTTAGAAGAAGTTTATCCCACAATGTGTTATTGTCATGAGCTTCTACATAATTAACGGATTGTAATGGATTAACCTTTCCCCAAGTGTTTATAGCCGTTGAAAAATAAGTTGCACCTACGATACCTTTTTTAATATCTAATTCTGCTCCAGTTTTTCCATTAACGAAGCCTGCTCCTGTTGCATCAAATACACTACCTTTTATTCCATCTCTTATGGTATCATTGAAAAAACTTATATTTGCTAATTTATCTGCATTTTTCTGATCCGATTTATCTTCTGGTTTCAAAGTTGCACCCATGTCCCAACCTTCTCCAATAACTACGATACTTGGATCAATAGAATTTAAGGCTGCTCTTACCTCATTCATTGTTCGTGTATCAGTAAGACCCATAAGGTCAAATCTGAAACCATCTAAATTATATTCCTTAGTCCAATAAACTACAGAGTCCACAATAAACTTTCTTGCCATGGAATTTTCTGAAGCTATAGCATTCCCACATCCACTTTCATTAGCAAGAGTGCCATCATTATTATATCTAAAATAGTAACCAGGTACTATTTTATTAAAATTTGAGTCTTCAGCACTATACATATGGTTATAAACCACATCCATAGTTACTCTTAATCGTTTATCATGTAGGGCTTGAACAGCTTCCTTTAATTCCTTAACTCTTACATTAGGATTATAGGGATCTGTTGAATAACTACCTTCTGGAGTATTGTAATTTTTAGGATCATATCCCCAATTATACTGTGGTGCTGAAGAGGTCTCATCCACACTTGCATAATCAAATATAGGCATAAGCTGCACATGTGTTACCCCTAGATTCTTTATGTAGTCAATTCCAGTTTTTGAACCATCAGGTGTTTTTGTTCCTGTTTCAGTAAGTCCTAAGAATTTTCCCTTGTTTTTGATACCACTACTTGTATCAATAGAAAAATCTCTAACATGGGTTTCGTATATTATTGCATCATTTAATTTTGTAAACTTAGGTTTTGTGTTAGGTTCCCATTTATCCGGATCGGTATCCTTTAAATCTATTACAGCTCCTTTGTCTCCATTAGCTGCAACAGAACGAGCATAGGGATCTACTGCCTCATTCCATTTGCCGCCAACATTAACCTTGTAGGTATAAAATATGTTTTTCTGGTCTCCCTTTAATTCTGCTATCCATGTTCCTTTTCCACCTTTATTCATATTGATTTCAGTGCCAGTTTTATCATCCCATTTTTTGTATACTATAAGCTTTGTCTCAGTAGCAGTGGGTGCCCATACTCTAAAGCTTGTTTTAGCCTTAGTATAAGTGTTTCCTAAATCATTTCCTGAGTAATTGAACAGTTTATCAAACCCAGCACATCCCATTACCTTTCCTAAGGTCACATCCTTATCTTTAAAACCTTCTTTAGAAATTGTAAGCTTCTGACTTAAAATAGCATCTTCTAAGAGTTCTATTTGAGCTGTTTTAGTCAAACCATCTTTTACCGTAGTGCTTGTAACAGCCTTAATCACTAATTCTTTACCATCTGCCTTTACCGTAATTCCTTCATTATCTTTATTGGTAAATGGAAATAATAAACTTGTTTCTATGTTTATGTTCTTCATGTCATCTAACTTCACAGCTGAAAATACCCTTTTTGTACCTCGTGCAAACGTTTTCTCATTTGGAAACAAAAAAAATGTATTTGTAACCACTAAAACTAATGTCAATAATACAATCAGTACTTTGTTGGATTTGAATAATCTTTTTAGCTTCATAATAATCCCCCTTAAAATTTATTCTTTTACTATATTATATCATTTATGTTTCGTTGATAAATCATAATTTTTAACCACCTTTCTATCACATATTTCTATATTATATTGGAATATCCTTTTTTTACATGAATCTTATTAAGGGGTACGGCAACGATCCATACAAAAAACCACGGTATGACCTTCAACATTATAATGTCCATTTTCATCTGTATAAATAAATCTAATTATATTTAAATATTGTTTCTTCGATAAATTGACAAACCTACATCCAAAATAATTATCTTGATACCAACTTTCCGAAGCTCAATACGATTCACTGCTGGGTTACCACCCAGTCAATTCTACCTTACTAACTTTCTGTCTACGCTTAAAATGTTACGTTACCGCAACATCTCTAAGACTCGATACAAAGCGATTTGCTAAATCTTACCTTGACAGGATTCCCACCTGCTAGAATATACGCCCTGTCGGGACGGGACGCACCACGTATGTCGGCTGTACCCGATGGTAGTATTATATACGATTTTGAAACTAATAAAACTATAATTTGTGATATAGATTTTTACACTAAAAATCTTTTTATTAATACCATGGGACATATGTGGGGTTCGTCAAGATTTATGTCCCCAGAGGAATTTGAAAAAGGTGCAACTATTGATGAGATTACAAATGTTTTCACAATGGGCGCAATGGCTTTTGAAATTTTGGGTAACAACTATAACCATAATATTGAGCAATGTAAAGCTTCAAAAACATTTTCAAACACTAAATTTAAGTTATTGAAAGTTTTCTCTTTGTTACAGTATAGTATCCACACTTATAGAAGTGAGAGACTTTCCTTTTAAAATGTCGTTAATAATAATGCCATCTTCCATTCTAATGATTTTATGACAGAATTCAGCAATTTGTTCATCGTGGGTAACCACTATTATGGTAGTATTATTAGTTTCATTAATATTTTTCAACATATTAATAATATTTAAACTATTATTCTTATCTAAAGAACCTGTTGGTTCATCTGCTAAAATAACATCTGGCGTATTTACTAAAGCCCTTGCTATTGCAACCCTTTGTTGTTGACCACCAGATAACTGAGTAACTTTTTTATTTGCATATCCATCTATACCAACTTCTTTTAAATGTTTTAATGCTAATTTTTTAATTTCATGTTTATTTAATTTTTTATTCTTACCTAAAAGTAAATTTCTATATAAAAGAGGCATTTCAACATTTTCTATAACGTTATAATCTGTGATTAAAGAAAAATTTTGAAATATAAATCCCATCTGGGTATTTCTTATTATAGCTAATTCTTTATCTTTATAATTTGTGATATCCTTACCGTCAAATATGTAGTTTCCGCTAGTACATTTGTCTAAACATCCAATTAAATTTAATAATGTTGATTTCCCAGAGCCTGATGTGCCTAAAATAGCAATCATCTCACCTTTTTCTATATTAAAATTAACCTTATTTAAAGCGTGTACAGTTTCTTGTTTATCTCCATAGTCTTTCATGATATCTATTAGTTGTATGTAACTCAAAATTAATTCCCCCTTATTAAATCAGAGCTTTCACGGAAACTCCTTAGCTCCTGTGATTACTCATTTTTAGTATCATTAATTTTTGTTGATTCCCCCACTTTTTTTGCATAAAACACTTGACAAGCCTGTAAAATTTTGCGGTCCTCCTCTTAAAGACATGTTTTAATAGGAGGATTATTTTATGCTTAAAAATTGGAGCTCTCATGCTGATTATCAGCAATTTATTATTTTAAATCTCTCATGTTTCTACAAAGCTTTTCCTAAAAAAATTATAGAACTTGAACCTTCTATCTCTAAGTTGTATTGCTTAGACTTAGATATTCTTAGAGAGATATTAAAACCTTATTATTCTAATATTGGTAGACCTGCAACTCTTCAACCTGAGATATTTCGTTCATTTTCTTTAATGCTTTTTCAAAAGGAAACAAGCATTACCAACTGGGTTAAAAAGATTCATGCCTGTGAGTTACTTGCAACCTGTATAGGCTGCACTAAAAATAATGTCCCATCACTTGGTGCTCATTATGATTTTATCTCTAGATTATGGCTTTCAAATCTGTCTACCGACAGGGTAAACCTAAAAAAAATATATTCGTATAAGAAGAAACCCTCTAAAATTAAGGCACCCGGGAAAAATAAAAAGCTTCCTAATAAAAAAACTGGTGTTGTTAAGAGAATTTCAGATTTTTTTGAAGCTGGTCGCTCATTTTCCCTAAGAGCCGAAAGGCTGCTTCAAAAAATATTCTCATTAGTTGCTGTAGAACCCTCTTTTAATCTTAACTTAATAGAAAAAGATAACCTTACAGTTGGCGGCGATGGTACTTGTGTTCACTGTAAGTCTTCTTACTATGGTTCTAAAGTTTGTGACTGCCGTGAAAATGGAATTTACGATTGCAAATGCCCTCGTAGACTTTCTGACATAAATGCTAATTGGGGTTGGGACAGCCATGAAAATCGTTGGTTTTATGGCTACACTCTCTATGCTTTATCTGTCTATAATAAAAAATATAAGATAGATCTACCTATTTATCTACGATTTGTAGAGGCAAGCAGACACGACAGTGTCACTGGAATAGTAGCATTAGCTGAATTTAGAGAACTGTTACCGCAGTTCACTATATCAAATTATGTTCTTGACTCAGCTAATGATAACTACCCTACATATGAATTATGTTCTAAATGGAACATTAATCCCTTTATTGATCTGAACTCCAAAAACAAAGGAAATTCAAAATATCCAGTTACTCTAGATATTAATGAAAAAGGATTTCCTATCTGTATTGGTGGCCATGAAATGGTCTATAACGGTTATGAAAAAAGTCGTTCACGCCTTAAATGGCGTTGCCCTTTAGTTTTAAAAAAGGTTGCTAGTTGCTCTTGCTGTGAACAGTGCTCACCTTCACCTTATGGGCGAGTAATCTACACTAAACCATCATGGGATTTGCGGTTGTTTACTCCTGTGCCTCGCGGCTCAAAACAATGGAAAACTATTTATAAAACTAGAACCTGCTCAGAACGTATAAACAATCGTATTCTAAATGATTATAAAATTCATACTTTACGAATACATGGTAAAAAACGTTATTCATTTATGACTATGATTGCTGGAATTAATATTCATCTAGATGCAAGACTTAAAGTTTCAGGTTTTAGTATTTTAAATTTATTAGAGTAGCTGTTTGACAATTAAGTACTTTTTTCTGAAAATTCCTGCATCGTGTAGGCTTGTTTGCTATACCTATTTTTATTCCTAACTGCTCTCTGAACATAAAATTTATAGCACTATAATGACTCTATACATAATTAAGTTTTACATATTAGTTTCCGTGACTACTCAATCAACAATATTTTTCTTTAATATATAATATTTATATATTAAAAATGTTATAAACACTAGAGTAAGAGAGATAACAAAAGAAGGGATAATAGATTTAATAATTGATAATGGGGTTAAATTCATTTTTGCTATATTATTTATAATAATTAGAATAAGAATAGATATAAAATTAGTTATAATTAGTGACAAAGATATTTCTCCACATACTAATCTTGATAATTCTTTACTTGTTGATCCTACTGCGAATCTAATCCCGTATTCTCTCTTTCTAAAAGTAATATAACTTATTAATATACCTATAAATCCTATGAAGGATAAAATACATAATAAAAACGAAAATGTTAATGTCATCATAATCCAAGGTTTGCTCATATTGTATATTTGAGTTATCAATTCATTAACTTCAATATAATCAAGCAATGTATTGCCATCCTTGAGTTTTGAAAAATAAGTTGTAAATTTATTTAAGTCATGTACGTTTTTCGTTGAAACAACTGTATTACTAGATTTCATTTTAAAATTAGTAATCTCATCATAAAAGTATTGTTTATCAAATGGTATAATAATGGAATCCCTTAAAGAAATAATCGATGATTTATCACCTATCCTAGAATTCCAAAAAACAGCATTTTTACTTATTATTCCTATAATTTTCAATTTGAAATCTTTTGATTGGTTATTTTGCGACATTTTAGTAGTAATTACATCCCCTACATGCCATTTGTTTGATAAATTATTACTAATAACAATTGGAATCTCATCTTGATTTTTTTTGTAGCTAAAAATTTTATCGCTACCTTTACAAATATCGATATTATATAAATCAATAGCACCTCTATTGAAAAAAATAGCATTAATCTCACTTTGATCGACTTTAACTTTGTTTATAGAATAACTTCCGATTTTATCAACCATTTTATTATTTGAAATTTCTTCATATATTTTGTTAATTGAATTCAGAGGATCTTCATTTTGTGAACCTACCGACATTCTAAGTAGTACTGATGTATCTTTACTAACTAATTTATTAATGCTATCTTTTACTTCTATGTTTTTATTTATTAAAGTAAAAGCAAAATTTAAAGATATAAATACTATAATTAATTGAAGAAAAACTAATTTAAACTTTATACCTTGCTTTATTATAGAGTTAATTAATATTCGTAATCTAAACATACTATTCCCCTTTTAATTCTGTTATAAGATTTAACTTGAAAAACTTTTTTACACTTATTATTGATATTAAAAAACTCATTATAACAGTAGCTAAAGAGGTTACTATTATATTTAAATAACTAAATTGTATATGTTGTATATTTAAAATACGTGTAAAATTATTTTTAACAAATGGCGTTAATAAATTTGCAACTATAAATGCAGAAACAATAGCACATAATGATACTAACATAAGTTCCATAAATATTTGTTCCCAAATTATTTTTCTGTTTGCACCTAAGGCAATACTAATTAAAATGTTTTTTTTGTTTTTCAACATTAAATAAAACACTAAAATAATTATATTACTTACTGATACTAATACAATTAAACAGCTTACAAATGTAGTTATAGACACAGTAGTATAAAACTGAGATAAGTCTTCGCCTATTTCAACTTGAGTTGCCTTTATATTGGGTAACTTATTAACATCATTTAATATTTCATTCATTTCATTTTTACAATTATTATTGTTTTTCAATAAATATATCTGAATTGTTTTTATGTTTTTTTTCATTTTATCAGGTAAAGATTCTAATGGAACAAAAACAGAACCTAGATAATTAGAAAAATTACTTAATTCACCGGCTGTGCCTATAATTTCAAATTTTTCCCCGCCTAAATTAATATAATTGTTTTCACTTATTTTATTAGTTTCTACACCTTTACCAATAACGGCAATTTTAGCTTTTGACTTACTTTCACTTGAGTTTAAATATCGTCCGTTGGTAATTGTGGGAATCCATTCTGGTGTTTCATTAAATATTACTGGTTGAATTGGGATTTCAAATATTTTATCATCTACAGGTTTCTCTGCAATTAAACCGTCTATTCTGATTGATGTTGTTTTTGAATGTTTTTTTAAAATATTCATTAATTTATCATAATGTATTTCATTTGAATCATTATTAATATTTACAGAAATCAACTGTTGGTGTTTTATTTTACCATTTGTATAATCGATATTCATATCTTTGCTACATTTTAAAAAAGTAAATCCAAATGAAATAACTAACAAAGCTGAAAAATAACCTATATATATTAAAAAATAATGAAAAAAATTGCTTTTTATTTTTCTTGAAATTAATTTAAACATTGCTTCACTCCACCATTAAGTTTATAGTATTAGAAATAAAATATATTTGATTTCCTTTTAATGTTTAATATAAAGTACTTGTCCATTATATTTGATATTAACTGCGAATATTGTAACATTATGTATAAAAAAACATTTTTCTTAAAACTTTTGGTGAGGGAGCCATACGTGTACGGTCACATTGTGACTACATCGTTGTTTATAGGTGTTATATCAATCCTGTTTATTTTTGAGATATTTCATATATTATTTTTATAATCTCCTTGAAGTATCTTCTAGCAGCATTACCATGTTATATTTCGTAAAATATATTGGTTTATTTTAAGTTACCTATCCCATAACTTGGTACTTCAATAGACTTACGTCCTTTATATTTCCCCTCTGTTACTGCAATTAATATGGCTTCCTTTAATGATATAAATATAATGACACTTTCAAAGGCCCATTAGTTTGCGTTCGTCTACGGTATACCGTAAACGAACTAAAAAAAGAGCATTTCTGCTCTTGATATCCTAATAATTATTTTTACTTTAACTATACTAGGAAAATACATATCCCCATAAATTATATTTACAGATTAAATTCCTCTGCAACAACCCTTATAGCCTTTAATTTGTCTCCAGTTTTAATAGCACAAGTAATTCTTATTTCTGATGTAGTAATCATTTTAATTTCAATATTGTTTTTGTTAAAAACCCTAAACATTCTAGCTGCTACTCCAGAGGTCGTCTTCATTCCTAGCCCCACCACTGAAAATTTAGTTATCTCCTCATCAACTATAACTTTATTATCTGCTATTAAGTTATCTATAATTTCTAAACTATCCTTTAAGCTCTCTTTAGGTATAGTAAATGATACACTTACCCTTCCATCTATAGGTGATGTTTGACTTATCATATCTATATTGATTCTTTTACTTCCTATCGCTTCAAATATAGTAGACAATATATTCACATCTTTAGGTATACGCTGAAGTGTTACTGCAACATCCTCATCACTAGTTGCTATTCCTGTTACTGGTTTATTTTCCATATTCATATTTTTTACCTCCTTAATTACAGTTCCTTTAATATCACTATTACTGAGCCCTACATATATAGGTATACTATATTTTTGGGCAAGTTCTATAGACCTTGAATGCATTATTTGAGCTCCCAAACTTGCTAGCTCAAGCATCTCTTCATATTCTATTTCATCTAATTTTTTAGCCGCACTGTATGCTCTAGGATCTACACTATATATTCCAGAAACGTCCGTATATATTTCACACCTGCCCTTAAGCTTCACAGCCAAAGCAACTGCAGTAGTATCAGATCCACCTCTGCCGAGTGTTGTAATATCACCTTCCCCATTTATTCCTTGGAAGCCAGCAACTATTACGATTTTGCCTTCTTTTAAGCTTTTTTTGATCTTGCCACCGTGTATATCTTCAATTAACGCTTTACCATATTGTCCACTAGTCTTAATCCCAATTTGGTATGCAGTATAACTTATGGCATCATATCCAAGTCCCTTAATTGCCATGGCGAGTAGTGCGCTTGAAATTATTTCACCTGTTGATAATAGAACATCTAATTCTCTCTTATCTGGTTTTTCTCCTATACCTTTTGATAGAGATAATAAATCATCTGTAGTGTCGCCCATAGCAGATACTACTATAACTAAATCTGTATCTTCATTTTTCCTCTTTACTATACTTTGTGCAATTCCTTTAATTTTCTCTGTAGTTCCTACAGATGAACCGCCATATTTTTGAACAACTACTGCCATACTTAAATCACTCCTATTATTTATCACCTTCGGTGCTATTATCACCTTCGGTGCTATTTATCACCTTCGGTGAAATTTAGAACTTTATATATTGCTTCCAAAAAAAATAAATACAGCAAAGGAACACCTTTGCTGCATAAAATACATGTTTTTATACAAACTTCGTGTACCTTGTAGCTCACCACTGAAAAATCAGTGACAATTTTACATATATTATATGTAATCTCAGAAAATAATTTCACCAAATACATTTTCTTCGGCCATAGCTCCTTTTCTTATTCATCTTAGCCTGTCAGCTCCGAACAAGTACTCTTAGATACAGCACCTCTACCCTAGGTAGTTTACTTATTAAATTAGTTATTATATTATCACAGTATGTTTATAAGTACAAGCATTAATTACAGATGTTCTTACTAAAATATCTATCTCCCCTCTCAGGCAGTATTGCAACAATGTTCCCACCTTCAATGGATTCTCCAAGTTTTATTGCAGATACTATGGCAGTCCCTAAAGAACTGCCTACAAATAGCCCCTCTTTACATTGTATCCTTAATTGATGGCTGCAGTTTTGCGAAGATATTTACACCTTCTTTTACACCCAAATTATTTAGCTTAATAAGTGGTGTATTTCCTATAATATTTAATATACTATTTATATATCTCACTGCTAAGACCTCTACTTAGAACTAATTTTGCATATTCTTTTGCACCATCTAAGGAATGATCTCTATAATTTCCACATTGAACTTCATTGGCTGCCGGGATTTCCTCTGTTTCTATCACCTTTTTCAATCCATAATTTAGGGCTTCTATAACCCTATCTACACTGACATCATTCCATACGATCATGTAAAAACCTGTTCTACATCCCATAGGTGAAATGTCTATAATTCCGTCCATTACTTCTCTCATATATCCAGCAAGCAAATGCTCTAAAGTATGGATAGCTGATATATTCATAAACTCCTTGTTTGGTTGCATAAATCTTAAGTCAAACTTTGTTACTTTATCACCCTTTTCGCCTATCTTTACCTCACATTTTCGTACAAAAGGTGCCACAACCTTTGTGTGATCTAATGAAAAACTTTCAACCTTAATCATTTACCCTTACCTCCTTATTTGCTACTGCAATGAAAATGCCAGTTTCAGTATATTCGCCTTTGCTAGAATAACCTTTGCATCTTAAATCTGTATTCTCAATGTTTACTATATTAAACCCTGCGCCAGTTAACCACTCTTCCATCTGATTATTTGAAAAACCAAGCCATTCGTCAAACATTTCAGTCCTTGCCCACTGCCCATTATGCTCTTCTACATCCGATATTATTAAAGTCCCACCTTTTTTAATTATTCTGTGCATCTCTTCAATAGCCTTTTTAGCATCGCTCACATGGTGAAGAGCCATATTAATGAAGACCACATCTACAGATTCATCAAACAAAACCAAGTTGTCTATGGAGGATTTTATTGGATATACATTATCGAATTTTTTAGTTTCCATTAATTTTTTGGATTCTTTAAGCATATTTACTGATTGATCTATAGAAAACACAATGCTTGCATCTAAGGCCAGCGCTAAGGATAAAAATCCAGCGCCGCATCCAAGATCAGCCACTACCTTATCTTTTATACTTACTTTGGATAATACCTTGTACTTTAACCTTTCATCAAAATACTCACTTCTTATTACGTTCCAACTTTTAGCTATTTCGTTAAAATAATCTAATGAACTCATAATATTACCTCCATTTATTTTTATTAAGTCTAAATTTTACATTTTATACTTAAAAAATAGTGTTAAGGCCAAGTTTTTTTTAAAATCCAAATATTTTTGGTGTCAAAAAAAAACCGTCTCATTTTATAGAGGCGGTGTTATTACACTCCGCGGTCCACTCTAATTAGATATAGAATCTCACTTAAATCCAAGCACAAAATGCTTTATCGCTTTAACGGGCGAACCCGTAGTACCCTACTATAATTTCAGGTCCATGCTCCAAAGGGCACTTCATATATATTTAGGTAAAAGCTTCTCAGCATCGCTTCCTCTCTGTACCCATGCAATATACTACTTTCCTTTTTCATTGCATTTCCTAGTATTCATATTGGAATGGTTATATTTTTATTATATGCCATATTTTATTTTTGTCAACCTCAATTTAAAAATAATAATTTACTATTATTCAGAATATATACAAAATATTTTCAACAAAAATATAAAATAATTATAATCAATTTCAACATCTATGAATAGTATGTATTGATATGATGAAATGGAGTGTGATATTATGCAAGGTACTATTAAAAATTTTTTCCCCGGTGGCAATACTTCAAGAGGATTCTATTCCTACTATAGGTATATACTAGGTCAAGATGAAGCAAGAAGAATAATATGCATAAAAGGAGGCCCTGGAACAGGTAAATCATCCTTAATGAAGAAAGTTTCTAAATACTTCAATGAAAAAGGCTACGATATAGAACAACATCACTGTTCTTCCGATAATAATTCACTAGACGGAGTAGTTATTAAAAAACTTAACGTTGCAATACTTGATGCAACAGCACCTCATATAGTGGATCCTATAAATCCAGGAGCCGTAGATGAAGTTCTAAACATGGGAGATTGTTGGAATGAAGAAGGCTTTAAGAAATATAGGCATAAAATAATTGGCATAAATAAAAAAGTTGGCAAAACTTTTAAAAGGGCCTATCGATTCTTTGGAGCAGCTAAATTAGTTTATGATGATTGGCAAAACTATAATGATGAAGCCTTGAATATTAATAAATTAAACATACTGAAAGAAAATCTAAAAGAATCTTTATTCACCACGCCACCATCTACTATAGGCTATGATAGACATTTATTTGCTACAGCCTTTACACCTAACGGTATTGTCACTTATATTGAAAACTTAAGCGCAGGTTATAAAAATATTTATGTATTAAAAGGCGGACCTGGTACTGGAAAATCAGATGTACTAGAATTTCTATCCACCGAAGCCTTAAGGCGTGGATACAATGTAGAAATTTTTCATACGCCACTTATCCCTGAAAAAATTGAGCATATATTGATTCCTGACTTAAATGTTGCCATTTTGACCTCTAATGAAATAAATAATTCAGATCTTCCAGGTATTGTAATTGATATGGAGGATTGTTTAAATCTAAGTACACTTGAAAATAACAAAGATGAAATAGAATATGATGCAAGTGAGTTTTACACGCTATTAGATAAGGGTTTAGCTACAATAAAAGAAGCTAAATGTCTACATGACGAGCTTGAAACTTACTTTATACCAAATATGGATTTTTCTAAAGTGGATGCAGTATTCACAAAGATCATTAAAAAGATAAACGAGTATGAAGAAGATTATTTAAATGATCCGTATACAGATTTTTAGTTAAATCGTATATTATAAATTCATAATCCTCATAAATACAAGTAAAAAGAATATCTATGAAAATAATCACCTTTATATAACTTCCCTATATGAAAAAAGATGCTCTACTTTTTTTGAAAGTAGAGCATCTTTTATATATATATTTTAATTTTTTCTATTCTTCTTTGTTTAACTTGCTCTATTTTAAATATTACATTCCCATATTCAATAGTTTGGGTTTCATTTTTCTTTGGAATACATCCTATAAGGCTAATTAAAAAACCTCCTATAGTATTGTAATTCTTCGACATTAAATTTAAATCAAGATGATCATTCAATTCGTCTAAAGAAAGTAATCCATTCACTATATAAGTATTATTATCAACTTTTCTTATATCAGGTTCGTCATCATCATATTCATCTTCAATATTTCCCATAACTTCTTCTATAAGGTCTTTAATAGTAACTACCCCTGAAAATCCTCCATATTCGTCTATAAGTACTGCCATATGATTTTTAGATATTTTTAATTCTCTAAATAATTCATCTATATTTTTACTTTGATAAACAAGGTAAGGAGAATGTAATATATTCTTAATGTTTACATTTTCAAAGCCCTTAATGCGAGCCTCCATTATAAAATCTTTCATGTGAAGTATTCCTATGATATTATCAACATCACCGTCATATACTGGCACTCTTGAATACTTTTTCTCTAATAACTCATCTAAGAACTGTGTAACATGATCATTTATATCAATCAAAAACACTTCAGTTCTTGGAGTCATAACTTCTCTAGCTGATTTATCATCGAATTCGATAATGTTATTTATCATCTTTTTGGCAGTTTCGTTTATAGCGCCGCGTTGTCGTCCAACTTCTATAAGTGATTTCATTTCCTCTTTTGATAACTTCTCCTCTAATTTTTCACTATTAAGACCAGTAATCTTAACTAAAACATCAGTGGATGCTGAAAGTAGCATTGCAAAAGGAACCAGCAGCTTAGATACATAGAAAACAGGCACTACGCAAAACATTGCAACAGCTTCTGATTTTTGTAGTGCTACTCGCTTTGGAAACAATTCACCAAACACAAGTGTTATATAACATAGACCAATTGTTATGCTAGCTAAAGCAATTTGCTTACTATAAGGTACATTCAAATTGTTTAAATATCCTGAAAAATGATTAGATATTCCAGTAGCCGCAGTTGCAATAGAAAAAAAACCAGCGAGCATAATTCCAATTTGAACAGCCGATAAAAACTTTGTTGGCTCCTCAATAAGTTTTACTAATAGCTGTGCTTTTTTGTTATCCTCTTGCGCAAGATGCTTAATTTTATTTTTGCTAAGTGACGCTATTGCCATTTCCGCCGATGCAAAGAATGCATTTATCAGTGTTAAAATACCAATTGTTATAAATTGCGCCATTATATTATTGGGCGCAGGGTCAGGGTCTGAATCCATTAAAATTCCTCCTCTTAAATAAAAACTTTTCATACTACAATAATATCACAAATATTGTATTCTTTATTGATAATATGAAAATTAATATTTAATTATATCTAATTTATTGCAATTATTTTAAATAAAGTATGTTTCGATCTATACATAAAAAAAACAAACGCATACTGCAATATGATATAATATTATAATCAAATGAACCAACCCAATAACATTATGATAGAAATCATAGGAGGTAAATAAATGGATAAATCAAAAGTATACTTTACAAACTTAAGAACAAAACCAGGATGCAATCTATTAGATAAACTTCAAAAACTTGTGGTAGAAACAGGTATAAAAAATATTGATTTCAAAGATAAATTTGTAGCTATAAAAATTCATTTTGGAGAGCCAGGAAATCTTTCTTACATTAGGCCAAATTATGCTGCAAGTATTGTTAAGCTTGTGAAAGGACTAGGCGGTAAACCTTTCCTTACTGATTGCAATACACTATACACAGGAAGAAGATCTAATGCTGTAGACCATATTGAAGCCGCTATGGAAAATGGTTTTAATCCGATTTCAGTTGGATGTAACTTAATTATAGCTGATGGATTAAAGGGTGGGGATTATAGAGAAATCCCAATTAACCAAAAACATTGCAAAACTGCTAAAATAGGTTCAGCCATTGCTGATTCAGATATAGTTATTTCTATGACTCATTTTAAAGGCCATGAAATGACTGGGTTTGGTGGGGCATTGAAAAATTTAGGTATGGGCTCAGGCTCTGTTGGCGGCAAGCTTGAAATGCATTCTGCATCAAAGCCATTTATGAAACATCGTAAATGTGTAAGCTGTGGTCAGTGCGTTAAAAATTGCCTACATGAAGCAATTACCTTTAATGAAGATAAAAAGGCAACTATAGATTATGATAAATGCGTAGGCTGTGGTCAATGTGTTGCCGTATGTCGCTATGGCTGCGCAACAGTAAAGTGGAATGAATCCGCTGATAGCGCTAATGAAAAAATTGCAGAATACACCTATGCAGTTATTAAAGATAAGCCACATTTTCATATTAGTTTCATTATGAATGTTTCCCCTAATTGTGACTGTTCACCGGAAAATGACGTTGCAATTGTTCCAGATATAGGAATAGCTGCATCCTTTGATCCAGTAGCCTTAGATCAAGCCTGTGTTGATATGGTTAATAGTGCAATTGCATTAAATGCAACTGAACTTTCAGATAACCACTATCATGATGGAGACGATAAATTTTCTACTATACATCCTGATACAAATTGGAAAGTTGGACTCGACCATGCAAAAGCTATCGGAATTGGAACTGACGAATATGAACTAGTAACAGTTAAATAAAAAATAAAAAGGTATATATTACTATTTAATCAATGCATTATACGTAATATATACTTTTTTTGTGCATAAAAATATTTGTTAGCAAACCTCGTAAGTTGAGACTCGCTTGTTTTGTGTTGTATTAATTTTTATATCTCCAAAATCGTTACAAAGAGGCTTATTCTACACTTTTAAGAGAACTAACCATATCAATATCTTTAACTTTCTTTGAAAACATAAGGTTAACAAGAATAGATATCAAAATTGTTCCGAAAATACTGTAAAACAATGATTGAACAGATATTATGGTCATCATATCAAAGGTATCACCCATGAATGAAATCATATAGCTAATAAGCCATTTTCCGCAAGGTATCCCAATTATAATTCCAAGGGTTGTAATCCAAATGGTTTGTGTAAGAAGTAGCCACCTAATTCTCTTTGTTTTAAAGCCTAATACCTTTAGCGTGGCAAGTTCTCTTTGTCGCTCTGTAAAGGATAATATGCCGAGATTGTAAAGCACTACTATGCCCAAAATAGCAGCTCCTAAAATAAGTATATATACCATAATGTTCATGGCTTCTGTCATGGTTTCATAACTTTTAGTTAAATCTACCCTTGACCAGATGCGCGTTACACCAGTAACATTAGAATTTATTTTTTTAGAAGTTATGATAGAGGTAGCTTTAAAGTTGTATCCCAGCCTTTCAAAATTATTTTTTGTCAATGTGATGCCTTGGGATATGGGTGTACGGTAAATGGCCCCGATTGTTGATGTAACGTAACGTTCATCACCATAAATGTGAAAGGAAATTTCATCGCCTACTTTAACTCCTAAAAGATTAGCCATTTTATAGCTTATTGATAATTTGTCTTGTGGTAATTGAATAGCCTCACGCTTGGCATTTTGAGGGTTAATAAGTGTTACATTTTCAGTTACAAGTAGCTGCGCAGTTTTCTTTTTATCCTTTGCTTTAATTTCGATAGTACCTTCCATTATTGATTCTCCAGCATAGCTATTTTTAATTGATGAAATTTCTTTTTTGGATACTTTTTCAGAAAGTGTCAACTTTGTTTCATAGTGGTTAATATCCGAATACTGCCAACTAATAACATCCTTTACGCTATCTTTCATACCAAAAGCACATACAAGCAGTGATGTACATCCCATTACACCGATTATAGCCATAATGGAACGAACTTTACTTCGAAACATATCCCGTAAATTCCACTGTGTATTGAACCCAATCTTTGCCCATAACTTTGTTTTTTCAAAAAAGCCTTGTTTCATAATCCTTGGAGCCTTAGGCAAAAGCAATTGAGATGGTATATCTTTTAGAACTTTACGGCAAGTAAGGTAAGTTGCCAAAGTACATGCAATTACAGAAACTAGAGCCATTATAAATGAAGAGACTGAAACTTCCGGTTTCCAAACAGGTAAGGTGTATGCTGTTTTTAATGAATCGTAGAAAAGATGTGGCAGAATAAGTGGGCCTGCTACTAATCCAATAACAGCACCAGCAATGGAAATCCATAAGCCATAAGAAACATAGTGGAATAATATGTGTTTCTTCTTGAAACCTATCGCTTTTAATGTGCCGATTTGCGTACGTTGATTATTGACTAAACGCGTCATAGTTGTAATTATTGTAAGTAAGGCAATTGCAAGAAATACAATTGGGAAGACCTGCCCTATCGCTTTATGCTGCTCGATTTCTTCCTGAAACATTGCATAACTTCCAAAATTATTTCTTGTTAAAAATACACTGTACTTACCGTCTAAAGCGGTATCAATTTTTTTTTCTAACTTTGAGTAATCTGTCCCATCGGTAGTAACCAAAAGGTCTGTGTAGAATATTGGTATTGATTTTGGTAAAGACTTGTCGGAGAGATAAGCAAATCCAAAGTTTTCATGGTTTGGAACAATGTCATTATCGCCTGTTGCATACACATATTCAGGATTTAAAACTGTTCCTAGTATTTCTTTTTTCATAGTAATACCATTGAATGTTGTGGATATAGTATCTCCAAGGGTGAGTCCCTTTGCTTTAGCAAATGCGTCGTCCAGCCATACACCATCTTTATCAACAGAAAATTCCTGCCCATCAATAAGCTGGCACTTTGAAATCTTGTTTTCATTTGTAAAATGTAGTGTTATCTTTGGTTTGTTTTCAAATCTCGCAACACTGTCTATTGTGAGCCTTCTTTGTACGGAGGTAACACCATTAACTGATAAAACCTTATCAGCATCCGATTTCGTAAACCCACTGCCATAAATCCAGACATTAGCAAAATTAGTATCCCGGTAATACTCATTTGATGCAGTTTGCAATCCATACCATTCACTGTTTATACCTACGTATATAAAAACGCCTAAAATAGACATTATAAAAATTGAAATGAATTGAGTTTTGTTTAGCTTCATATCTCGAATCATTTTGAGAAAAAGCATTACCAGTTCACCTCCTTTACATCAACGGGTGCAGCATTAATACTTATATCCCTCACTTTGCCGTTTTTAATTCGGATAACCTTATCTGCAGCCTGAGCCAGTGCTGAATTGTGTGTAACAATAATAACTGACTTATTTTTCTCTCTGCTCATTTTCTGTAGTAAGGAAAGAATAACAATACCTGTTTCACTATCTAGTGCACCTGTTGGCTCATCGCAAAGAAGCATGGTTGGATTTTTGCATATGGCCCTTGCTATAGACACTCGCTGTTGTTCCCCACCTGATAGCTGTGATGGAAATTTATTTAAGTGATCACCTAGTCCAACTGAGGTCAGTATTTCGGCAGCATCCAATGCCCCTTTCACCACATCCTTTGTAAGTGCCACATTTTCAAGGGCAGTTAATGTTGGAATGAGGTTGTAGAACTGAAATACAAAGCCCACATTTTCTGCTCGATATTCCGTCAATGCATCATCTTTGTAATTCGCTATATTTTTACCATTAATAATGATTTCTCCATTTGTAGCAAAGTCCATACCACCAAGCAAATTAAGAACTGTAGATTTGCCCGCGCCACTCGGACCTAATATAACAACAAATTCACTATCATTAATAGTAAAACTGATATTATCTGCAGCAAGTAGCGTCTTTTCGCCTAAATTATAAGCTTTTGTAACATTTTTAAATTCAATTGTATTTTTCATAGTCCCCCCCTATAATCTGAAACATGTTTCAGATTATATTATACCAACCCGTCCCTTTGTTGTCAATATTAACCTGAAATATATTTCAGTTTTGTTGACTGCTTCACTTAAACTAGTTATAATTAAATTAAAATCTTAGTCTAAGGGAGGACACCATGAGTAATAACTCAATTAGAGAACCTAAACAAAAACGTTCTATTGAAAAGAAAAAAAAGATAATTGAAGTTGGATTTAAACTAATGTGCGAAAAGGGCTACCACAATACAAACTCAGTGGAGATTGGTAAAGCTGCTGGAGTATCAACTGGTATTATATATAACTACTTTACAGACAAAAAGGATATTTTTATTAGCGCTATTCAAGATTATGCTAACAGTCTAACAGCACCAATGTTTGAAAAAATAAGTACACTTAAAGAACCTATTGATTTGACAGACCTATTAAAGCAATTTATTGATATTTTTATACAGTCACACTATATTTCAAAGTCTGCTCACGAAGAAATGATGGCTATGGCTCATTCTGATAAAGATGTAGCTAAGTTGTTTTACCAGTTTGAAATTGATACTACAAACACCCTTATTGAGTTAATGAAACAAAAAGGTATTACACCAACAAACCCTAGAGAGAAAGTTCATATTTCTATTGGGCTAATTGAAAACCTTTGCCATGAAAGGGTGTACCATAAACACGAGTCTATGGATTATATGATTATGACAGACGAAGTTATAAATCTTGTTATTAGTATGTTAACAAATTAAATATTTGTTAAAGTAGTGTAACATCTTTATTTTGCTTTTAGATCCAATATCCACTTAAAGCAAGTAACCCCATATCATTAGATATGGAGTTACCTGCGACGAAATATAAAGAAGATTGTAAAGCAATGATTCACTTTATTTTAATGCATTTTTTAAGCTTTTTTAGAAAAAATAATCATTTGAAAAAATCATTTCTTAAACCCATATATACTTGAGGTAAGACCAATTACAACAATAGTGAAGCCTATTAGATTAGAGTAAAAGATCTCATTAGACGAAAATCCACCCCCACCGATTGCTATGATTGCTACTCCAACAATAGTAACTTCTATACCTATTAACATTATTTGTATTGGAGTCTTATTCTTTGTATGTTTATCTAAAATAACTATAGTTAAAAGTATTGGAATAAGTAAAATAACGATCAAAATCAAAGCTGCCATAAAAACACCCCTCAGTCTATATTTGTTTATACAAATGCTTTAATAATAGTATTTTCTTTTTAAACTCATCTTCTAAAATAATATTTTTTTGAAATGAGTAATAGACTCAATGTGAATGTAACTCGATTGGCATTGTATTACATTTACTATAGAGTATGCTTATTTTACTCTTTGAGCAATTGGATGGTTCTCTTTAAATTGAACTAAATCCCATAAGTTTCCGTATAAATCTTTGAATACTGCAACTGTACCATATGATTGTTCTTTAGGTTCTCTAACAAATTCTATACCTTTTGCTATCATTTCGTTATAATCTCTCCAAAAATCATCTGTTCCAAGGAATAGGAAAACTCGTCCTCCTGCCTGATTTCCAATAAACGATAGTTGTTCAGGTTTAGAAGCTCTTGCAAGTAATATTGTAGTCCCTGACGAACTTGGTGGAGACACTACCACCCAACGTTTATCTTGGTCTTCTTGGTATGTGTCTTCTATTAATGTGAAATGAAGTTTCTTTGTGTAAAATTCAATGGCTTCATCATAGTCTTTGACTACTAATGCAATGTGTACAACAGATTGTATCATTTTATTTACCTCACTTTCTTTACAAAATATAAGTAATATTATTGTGTCGTCTATTTTTACAAGTTCCTCATAAATATTTATTCAATTATACTACTATTGCCTTATCCAAGAGTAAGCATAATTCCCAATATGTTTAGGAACATTATTCATATCTATAGAGCAATCTTCAATTATTAATAGTTTCTTTTTTATTGAAATATTCCACATTAATGTTATCCTCCCCCCTCCTATGTAATCCTTACCTAATAATATCATAACATTATAAATAGCTAAACTTTAATTCCCCTAGGGAATACAATATAATATGGATGGAAAAAGAACAAATAACGTGAAACCAAAATTTCACGTTATTTTATAAGTATTTATAATGTTTACAAAAGGCTAAAGTAATAATAGACATACTTATTTACACAAGAAAGTAATCCCTAATACTGTTGTACAAACTCCAATTAACAATAATAATATAAAACCGATTATATTTTGTTTTTTAAGTTGCAAAATACTATAAAGTAAAGTATCGATACCAACACAAACCATTACTAAATTCAATAGAGACTTATCGTCTATACCATTGTAGGAATTAAATATATGAATAAAAAACAATATAAATATGGCCACAGAAACTATTTTACGTGAACTTTTATAAAATAAAGAATTTTCATTATATAGATTCATAAACATTCTCCTTTATTAAAAAATAAGATAGTATCTTATATTTATATTTATATTTATATTTATATTTTAATGCTTTTTGTAATTATTTTCAAGAAAATCAGTTTGATGCTACCCCCATCATTCAATATAATAAGATGTTATGTTATCTATTTGGATCTGAGTTAATACATTGTTGTCTTTATTTCTTTATTTGAGATGTTCTTAATAATATTATCTAAATTAACTTCTAAAGGCGAAAATATATCCTGTAAGTACAATGTATCACCTTCAATTCTGGAATTACAATCGCATCCTGCTCTATATAATATATATTGTCTTCTTTATTCTTAATTGTAAGTAAGGTGACTTACTTGCATGCTATACTTTGCTGCTTTTATTGTCAAGATATTTATTAAGGTACATTAATTTTAAATATACCGATCAATCAAACTAACTTATAAATACGCATATGCACATATAATAATTGTTATATTTTTAGTTGAATATATCTATTTTTACTCCTTCATAGAAATATCTCGTTGAAGTTGAATCCATAAATATAATCCTATTATGCAAGTTAATATTTCTGTTATAGTCATCGACCATATAACCCCATGTAAACCAAACGTATATTTTCCTAAAATCATAATAGGAATTAATAATGTTCCCTGCACTACAGACATTATGGTTGCATCTTTACCTCTTCCAGCTCCTTGGAATATTGCTATAAAAAGACCAGTAATGCCAGCAAACAAAGCTGAAATAAGCATAGCTAGCAAAATGTATATCCCAGTGTTTATTACGTAAGTATTATGGCTAAATAAATGTAATATTGGTTTTCTGAAGATAAATATTATCAATGAAAAGGCCATAGTTAGGATTGCAATATAGGCTGCAGTAATATTTATAATACTCTTCATTCGTTTTATATTGTTAGCTGCATACGCATAAGCAATTAAGGGAATAACTCCAATATATAACCCTTTAGCAGCAAATTGAGCAAGTTGGGCAATTCGCAGAGATATTCCAAATGCAGCAACAGCATAGTCGCCATAGTATGCTGAAAAATTATTTAACAATAAAACGGAAACAATCAAAAATGCATCTAATAGGAAAGAGGATATTCCTATCTTAAAAATATCTTTCAACATGCTAAGCGTTGGTTTGAATGTACTTATGGAAACTGTCAAAGTAGAACTTTTGTTTTTAAGGTAATAAACATAGTACAATACTGCACATGTATTCGCAACAACTGTTCCAATTGCTGCTCCTACAATATTTAAATGACATGTAAAAATTAATATGGGGTCAAAACAATATTTATGATAACACTTATAAACATACCATTCATCGAGACTTTTGATGATCCCTCCGCTCGTACTACTTGTCCTAATGCAAAGTTAGAAATTACAAATGGACTTCCTAAGATAAGAACCATAATAAAATCTTTGGTGAACAAAACCGTATCACCTTTTGCCCCTAATACTTTTAGAATAGGATGAATTAAAGGTATCGCGAATAACATAAAAATAAATCCAGCTAATATACTTAAGAAAAAAGTAACTGATGAAACTTTTTTTGCATCTTCTAATTTTGTTTCCCCAAGTAACCTAGATATATAGGTTCCACCACCTACACCAAAAATATTTCCAATTCCCGATAATATGATTGTAAAAGGTAACGCTAAGGTGACAGCTGTCATCATCGATGTGTTATTTAGCATTCCAATAAAAAAAGCGTTAATAACATTATAAATCATAATAACGGACATCCCCAACATCATAGGCACTGCCATGTGTGCAATCGCTTTTGGTATAGTTGCTTGTTCAAAATAATAATTTTCTGTATTTTCCATATAATGATCCTCCTTAAATTCTCGGTAGTGTAAATTTTTTATTTCTTATCAACGGTTTGTTCTGTATATTGTGTATTGATTTTAAATTTACACATTTAAAATTCACCTCTCGCAAAAGAATATTTATGTTTCCTCGGCAACATAAATATTCTATCACTTTATTGTTTCCTTGTCAATAATAAAGGGGGCTGTATCATACGCTGATGTTTCAGCGCTTTGATACAGCCCGCCTTAGGCTACTTTTTATACAACTCCATTATTCAGAACCATTTCGATTTGTTATATCTACACCTTGCTTCTTTATTTCTGCATCCAAATGCCTACTATACTTTTCCACGAAGCTAAGCATGATATCAAATTGTTCCTCGGTTACCTGTTCAGTTCTGAATGTGACTCGATTGGCATTGTATTACATTCAGAATATCAATACACTTAATAAAGTAAACCCATATCTAGTGATATGGAATGCCGTGATTAGTGACACCGGCTCTTTTAGTAATTGGGTTAATAACAAAATAATGCTAACAGCAATTAAGGTTATTCATGACAAATATGGTTAATAATGATATCATAAACATAACAATTTAAGTTTAAAATTCCAAATGAGGTGGTAAAAAAATGAATAAATCAAAAGTAGAAAAAGTAAATTTTTATAGTGATGTCCTTGGTAAAGAAATGCCAATATTAGTGTATTTACCTGAATGCTATAATAGTTTAACTCCTCTACCGGTATTATATTTTCTACATGGAAGAAGTGGGAATGAAAATTTAATGTTTGAAATGGATATAAACGCTAAAGCTGATCGAATGATAAAAAATGGGGACATTAAGCCTATGATAATTGCATGTCCAAGAATTGAAAACAGCCGTGGTTTTAATTCATCCTTAATCTGTAAAGAGGTGCCTGATCCTGGAGATAATAATAGAATCATAAATTTAGGAATGTATGAGGATTACTTTATGAAAGAAATATTGCCTTTAACAGATAAAACTTTCAATACTATAAAAGATAGAAAAGGAAGATATATTGGAGGGATATCTGCTGGGGGTTATGCAGCTCTTCACAATACATTTCGACATCAGCACATATTTTCAAAAGTAGGAGGGCATATGCCTGCCTTAGAACTGAAACTTGAAGAGGAAGACAAGCCATATTATAAAGACATGGATGTATGGGAAAAATATGATCCAATATATATTGCAAGAAACAATAATATTTCTTCTGATATTGATGTATATCTTGATGCTGGAGATAAGGATGAAGGTAGATTTTATGAAGGCTGTTCAATTTTACATAAAACATTGAACGAAAAAGGCATAAATCCTCAAAATCATGTATTCCCTGGTAATCACAGTGCTGAATATATACAATCAAATATTGAAAAATATCTAAAATTTTATGGATGTTAATATGTTGTGTACAGGCCTTGTGTAATTTATACAAGTATAAAAAATAATAAACCACTTTCTGTAGATGTATGATAAATCAATAGTAGGATAGTTTTTAACAAAGCTAAGAACTATTTTATATAATAGGGGTTGAAAAAACAAATGACGTGAAAATAAAATTTCACGGACATTTGTCTTTTACCTCTATACGTCCTATAGCTAATAGTTACTTTAATGTACGTAATAAACCATCATGTAATTGATATTTTTAGCCTATAATTGAGAATATACACTACTTTTTTGCAGGATTTACCCCTTTTTATATTCCAAATTCTTACCATTAATCTGGCAAAAACTATATTCACTTATGTAAGCTAAAATATATGCCACTATAGCTAAAACTTTTAATCCTTTTGAATCAAAATACTTGTAACTTATAACTATTGCAAATAGTACAATTAAATCTGTAACCATAGTTATACAAAATGTATTCCATATTAAGTTACTTTTTTCTTTTTTTTCCATTTTATTTATAAAATTCAAAGAACTAAACTCAGTATTAATATTTAATTTGTATAACAGAACAAAACAAAAACAACTAATTATAGCAATAATAAATATATACATAATTGGTAATAAAGTAACGCCATTTAATAGGTTCAAAATTATTATTAATCCGAGTACAAATACCGCAAGTATTAGAGTGGTTTTTAGCGCAGTAAATATTAATAAAATTTCCCGCTCGTCTCTTTTTCTAGGAAACAATATATTTCTTGCCATATTCCATATAATCAATAAAGCAATGCCCACTTCACCTATAATTTTTATATCATTCAAACTTAATCATCCTCCCTAATAAATTCAAAAACATCATCAATTTTCTTGTTCAAATAGTTAACAATTTTAAAAGCTAATTTTAAAGATGGATTAAATGCTCCTCGCTCTATTTCAAGGATTGTTCCTCTCGAAACACCAATTGCTTCAGCTAATTCCTCTTGGGTTATTTCTTTTTCAGCTCTTAAAACTTTAATCTTAGTTTTAAACATTTTTGTCTTAGTTAAATTTTAATGCACCTCCCTGTTAACCAATCTACTATAATATAATTATAGTAGTATATATAATATAAAATATCAATATTATATTAGTTTGAAAATAGTAATGGGCATACAACATAATAAGTCTTGTATTGAGCCAAAATAAAGACCCCTCTGAAATAATATAATGTATCCTATAGAGTAGACATTAAAAAAAAGTGAACTGCCCCCTGTCAAGTAGACAGGGGGCAGTTCATTAATACTTCTAACGCTGAACCTATATCTTCATAGGAGTTGGTTCTGTTAAATAACATAATATTTCTTCGAAGTAACCTTGCACTGAGTGCTTTGCAACAAGAAACGAAAAAACATTGAATTTCCATTTAGAAATTCTTGTTTTCTAATATAAAATTCTCGTGAGACTTCCTGGAAGGAAAACTCGCATACTTTTATTTAATATTCAACATTTCTTAGAGATAATCCTTTTGCTTTTGCCATCGGTATATACTCTGATGCTGTTTCTTCATTTAGTAATTTTTCTATATCCATTGCCTTAATTTTTCCTTTACCCACTTCTAAAAGGCTTCCTATAATAATTCTTACCATATTCCATAAGAATTCATCTGCATTAATTTCTATTTCAATAATGCCTTCTTTTTCTGTTATATTTATATAATTGATAGTCTTAGTAGTTGATTTAGTATTTGTAGATACTGTCGCTAAATACTTAAAATCATGAGATCCAACTAAAGACTCTGCCGTAATTCTCATTTCTTCTAAATTAAGATTCATCTCAGAGTGATAAACATATTTTCTATTAAATACATTTCTTAGTTCATTATTATTTATTTTATACACATAAGTAATTGATTTTATATTATACCCTGCATGAAATTTTTCACTTGCATCCACCATGGATTTCACTACTATGTCCTCTGGTAAAAATTCATATAAACATTCTCTCATCTCATCTATGCTTAACTCACAATTAGTATGAAAGTTTGCCATATAATTTTCAGCATGTACACCTACATCAGCTCGCACGCAGCCTGTAACCTCTATAGGTTCTCCTGCCATTTTAGATAATGCACCTTCTAGTTTACCTTGAACCGTTAAATCGTTATCTGATTGTTTTTGCCATCCTTTATATCTACTTCCATCATATTCTAATATCATTTTTAAATTTCTCATATATATCCGCCTTTAACTTTTTTGATTATTCATGTTTTAATTTTACCCAATGAACATTTTAATTATAGCTTTTCTATTAAAATAAAGCTAATATATTTATCATTATTTAATTTCATATACCCTAGTTTCATAAGGTCTTAATTTTATATTCATACTAGCGGCATAACCTTCCACCGCATAATTTGATAGCAATAGTTTAGCATTTTCATAATGGATATGCTGTGGAAATTCAAATATTGGCTCATTTCCAAAGAAATTAACTATGATTAAGAGAATCTCCCCCTCCAATTGTCTTAGATATGCATATATTTCCTCATCTTCTCTATTAATTTCCTCAAAGCTTCCATATACCAATACAGCCTTGCTTTTTCTTAAAGCTATCAATTTTTTATAATAATTTAGTATTGAATTTGGGTCTTCTATTTGTTCCTCCACATTAATTCTTCTATAATTTGAATTAACTTTTATCCAGGGGGTGCCAGTAGTAAACCCTGCATTTTCACTATTATTCCACTGCATTGGTGTTCTTGAGTTATCCCGTGACATATAGCGTAGTCCCTTTAGATAGTTTTCTTCACCTACTAACCCACCCTTAACTAAATCTTTGTGTTTATTAAACACAGCTACGTCTCTATAATCTTGTAATTTAAAGTCCCAAGCATTGGTCATTCCTATTTCATCTCCATAATAAATAAAAGGAGTTCCCTTTTGAGTTAATTGAAGACAAGCTAACATTTTTGCAGATTCTTTTAAATAGTTCTTCTCTTCCCCTAGTCTTGATATAGTCCTTGTAGTGTCATGGTTCGAGTAAAATAAGGGGCACCAACCTTCTTCTTCCGGCCTTCCCTGCCATCCACTCATATTTTCCTTTATATCTTTTATTAAATTTATAGGTTGCCTTTCCCAATCAGTTTCCCCTCTACCCACACTATGCATATCAAAATGAAAAGTAAAGTCTAATTCACCTTTATCTTCTCCCGTATAAACATGGGCATTTTTATAATTTACTCCACCCGTTTCACCAATTACTACATGATACCCAGTGTTAAATACCTCTTTTCTTAATTCTTTTAAATAATCATGAACTTCAGGTAGATTTTGTACATATTCTACAAAATTACCATATACATGACCTTCTTCTATTATTCCATCTGGAAAGGAATGATCTTTTCCGAGATGATTAATAGCATCCATTCTAAATCCATCTACCCCTTTTTCCATCCAGTACTTTATCATGTTCTTTATTTCTTCTCTTAATTTTTCATTTTTCCAATTTAGATCTGGTTGTTTCTTAGAGAAAATATGAAGATAATATTCTTCTGCTATCTCGTCATATTCCCAAGCGCTGCCTCCAAAAAACGACCCCCAATTATTTGGAGGGTTACCCTTTGTACCTTTATTCCAAATGTAATAATCTCTATAATCATTATCTTTGCTCTTTCTACTCATTTGGAACCAAGGATGCTCATCAGAAGTGTGATTTATTACCAAATCCATCACTAACTTCATTTTTCTAGAATGAAGTCCTTTAACTAACTCATGAAAATCTGCAAGCGTCCCGAATTCATCCATTATGTCTCTAAAGTCGCTGATATCATATCCATTATCGTCATTAGGTGATTTATTTATAGGATTTAAATACAATATATCTACTCCTAAGTCTTTCAAATAATCTAGTTTTTCTATTATCCCTTTTAAGTCACCTATTCCATCACCATCTGAATCCTTAAAACTTCTAACATATGCCTGATATGCCACTGCTTCCTTCCACCATTTTTTATCCATGGTTATCCCCCTCTTCAATTTTTTAGTTTTAAGACTTATGCGTAATTGCTATTTCTATACACGGTTGGAGAAACCCCCACTATAACTTTGAAAGTTCTACTGAAATGGCTTTGGTCATAAAACCCCAATAAAATTCCAATATATAAAATGCTTTCATCTGTACTGAGCAGTAGATTTTTTGCCCTGTCTATTTTTATTTTTTGCACATATTTCATTACTGAAATACCCATCTTCTTTTTAAAGCAATCGCTTGCATAACCCACTGAAATGTTTAAATCTCTAGCTAACTTATCAAGCGAAGAGTGATTTTCAATATTAATATGTATGTATTGAAGCATTTTATTAATCATAAAATTATCAGTGACTTCAATATCATTTATTAAAATATTAAAATATTCTGTGACCATGCTAATCTCTAAAGCTTGTAACTCAATTAAATCAGTAATACCTTGGACTTTATCGTAGAATTTATTATATAGAGGATGCAGCGCACTTTTTGATACACCATTTTTTATAATTTCCTTTGTGTATATAGCATTCCAAATAATTAAATCATTTTTTTTATTGCGAGCGGACTGTCCATTTTCTTTTTCCTGTAGATGTTTTTCTTTTAGGGTGCTTAATACTTTTGGTATATTTTTTGATTCGATGAAAAATGATATATCATTATTAAAAATATAAATATCTGATTCAAAGGTCTCCAGCATATTTTCACCTCTTTATTTTAATAATCACCTGCGGTGCTGCAATATTAAAGACTTTAAAAGGAGGTTTACCACCTTAAATTATTTAGTTGACTCTCTCTCAACTAATTTTGTATCAATAATATAATTGGTTATATATTCTTTCTCATCTTCCAATTTATTTATTAATAGCTTAACTGCAAAATAACCTAATTCTTCAGAATTAATATCAACTGAAGATAGTGTAGGCTCTCTGTATGCAGTTAATGGCGTGTTATTAAACCCAACAATTGAAATATGGGTTTTGGACATTTCGCTTATTGCTTTTGATGCACCAAAGGCAATTAAATCGTCAGTGGTGACAACAGCTGTAGGGCTGGATTTTTCTAAAATTCTTTTCATAGCATCATAACCACTAATTTCTGTAAACTCTGCTACTTGTACCATATTTTCATCTATTTTCATCCCAATGTTTTCCATAGACTTTCTGTAACCTTCTAACCTATTTATAGTTACATTAAGTGTAGCTGGTCCTCCTATAAATGCAATTTTTCTCTCACCCTTTTGTATAAGATAATTAACAACACTATACATGGCGTGAAAATTATCATTATCAACCCATAAAAGTCCTTCTGTATCTTCTGGTTTGCCTATTACTACGAAAGGATAATCTACTTTTTTTAAATAAGTGATGCATTTGTCATCTTTTTTTACAAATGGCAAAATAATTCCGTCAACCCTTCCACTATTTATTAAACTTGCTATATACTTTACCTCTTGATCCTCATTACTACTGTAAGCATACATAATATAATATCCCTTTTTTTGAGCATAATGGCTTATTCCCCTCATAACTTGAATGAAAAATGGATTAGAAAATAAATCTTCATCAGTGCTAGGTAAAATAAGTCCTATAGTTTTAGTTGTTTTACTAACTAGGCTCCTAGCTATTGCATTAGGATGATAATTGATTTCCTTCATTACTTTATAAACTTTTTTCTTTGTTGCATCACTAATTGTAGAATTATCCGTAATAACTCTTGAAACTGTTGAAGGTGATACATTTGCAAGCTTTGCTACTTCTCTTATAGTTATCGACATGAAAACTTCACTTCCTACTTTCTAAAAATATTTATACGAGTTATATTATAAAACTTGATTTCTGCAAGGCCAGCTTGTTAAAGTTTTAGACATCATCTAAAATAACTAATTAGTATGTTATTCTAGATGATGTCTAATTATAAAAACTAACCTTTAGTAGCACCAGATGATAGTCCTTCTACAATATGCTTTTGTAAATATACAAACAGCAATGTAATTGGAATAGCAACTAAAATTGCACCTGCAGCGAACATGGTAAATTGCGTATTTTGTTGTTTTTGAACCCATTCAAATAATCCCATAGCAAGTGTTTTCTTCTCACTGCTTTTTAATATTATTTGAGGAAATATAAAATCAAACCAAGGTCCCATAAAGTTTGTAAGTGCAACTAATGTAATTATCGGCCTTGCTAAAGGTAATATTACCTTTACGAAAATAGTCATATTTGAAGCCCCATCTATTTTTGCAGCTTCATCTAAGCTTCTTGGAATACCATCGAAAAATCCTTTACATAACCATGTATTATATGGTATTTGTCCACCTGCATACACAAGAATTAAACCCCAATGACTATTTAATAATCCTAACTTACTTATTAGAATAAATATAGCAGTCATAGCTAAGAAACCGGGGAACATTTGTAAAATCATCATTACCATAAGCCCTTGTTTTCTACCCTTAAATTTAAATCTAGAAAATGCATAGGCAGAAAGTGTTGTTAGTATAACTGACAAGAACATATTAATTGTAGCAATTTTAAATGTATTCATATACCATTTCGGAAAATCAGTTTGTGTAAACAACTCTTTATAGTGGATTAATGTTGGATTTTTAGGAATTATAGATGAACTAAATAAACTTGTACCACTATTAAATGAGGATAAAACAATCCAAAGTACCGGTGTCAATATTACTATACATAGTAGCACCAATATAGCATATATTATTATTTTTTCAATTATATTAGATAAATTCACCTTTTTATTTTTTACTATTTTTTTATTCATTACATCATGTCCTCCTCTTTGAAGGCTTTGGTTTTACTAAAGCTATATGCTGAAATACTTGCAACAAAAATAAATAATATAATGGTAATTACAGATGCCATATGGTATTGGTTCTGATCCTTTGTCATCTTATAAATCCATGAAATTAAGATATCAGTATCTCCTGCATATTGCAAACTCCCATTAACTGGATTACCGTCTGTTAACAAATAAATCATTCCAAAGTTATTAAAATTATAAGCAAAACTCATTGTTAATAGTGGCATTGTTTGAAAAAGCACTAGTGGCAATGTTATTTTATAAAATTGTTGCCACTTGGTTGCGCCATCAATTTCTGAAGCTTCATATAAAGATTTGTCTATATTAGTAAGTATTCCTGACATAAGTGCCATAAAATAAGGTGCTCCTAACCAAACCGTTATTATTAAAATCATTATTTTCGCAATAGTGGGATCTGTAAAAAAAGGTATTTTTCCCATTCCAAAGGAAGCTAGCATATTGTTTACTGGACCTGGTCCACTAAATGCTAATCTCATTATAAGTAAGGATATAAATGCTGGTATAGCATAAGGCAAAAGAAAAATTGTCCTAAAAAACTTTTTGAATCTTATTCCCTTAGCATTAGTTATTAGTGCTAAGAATAATCCAACAAAAAAGTTACAAGTAGTGCTTACTACAGCAAATATAAGTGTCCAAATTCCTACTTTTAGAAAAGTATTATTCCACATTTTTAAATTTACTAATTGTTTAAAGTTATCAAGTCCAACCCAGTCAACTAAGTTCCTTGGTGGCAAATGATTAGGACTTGAATAGTTAGTAAAAGCAACTACTACGGTGAACATAATAGGAAGCATAATAAAAAATACAGTAAACAAGAATCCAGGTGTTAGCATGATATGAGGAAAATATTTTTCCCACACATAACTTAAGAATTCTTTTGTATTTAGTGGTTTATTACCTTTTTCTATACTTTCGCCTCCTCGTTTTGCATCATAGATATTAAGTATGTATACTGAAATTACAAGAAATAAAATTATAACAGCTATAAGACCTTCAATCATTAAGAAAATAGAATGATCTCCTGTTGCTTTCCCATTCACAAATTTCACACCAGAATCTCCTAGTGAAATTAGGCCCTTTATCGATGTTGAAAAATATCTTATATTAAATAATGCTACTATTTCTATAATTGCAAACATAATTCCTTTGAATATTTCTTTGTTATATATTTGTCCTAGACCCATAAAGAACACAGAGAAAATAGTTGCTTGTTTTGATTTTTTCATTTCATACCTCCTAAATCAGATAGAATTTTATTTAAAATTAGTCATTTGCTATATAGCAAATGACTAACTTCTATTTACAACTAATTATTTTTGAGCTTCTATTGCGTCTCTTATAGTTTTAGCTGCAGTTTTAAGTGCTTTTTCAGGAGAAACTCCATCGTTCCACATTGATGAAAATGCTGCTCCGTATGGAGTCCAAACAAGTCCCATTTGAGGAATTGATGGCATTGGTACAGAATACTTTATTTGCTCTAAAAATGGTGCAACCATCGGATCATCTTTAATTTTAGCATTTCCCATTAGTTTTGTTACTGGTGGTATTTGTTTAGTTAATTCATATCTTTTTAATAACATTTCATCCGATGTTGCTAAACTAGCGAACATTTGAGCTGCTATTGGATATTTTGAATAAGAACTAACAAATAATGTTTTTATTCCTGATAAACTTGATTGTTGTTTTCCATTAGTTAATTTAGGTAATGGTGCTACACCAAAATTAACGCCAGCCTTTTCCCTACCTGATACTGCCCATGGTCCATCTATCATAGCCCCTATTTTTCCTTCATCAAATAAACCTTCCACAATTATATTAGTTGAATCTGCTGCATTAATTGGTAAAACTTTTTTCAAATCCATTAAAGATTTTGCTCCGTCAATTGCTCCAGCTGAATCAATACCTACGTCTGTTTTATCAGTTCCATTTTTAAAAATATAACCGCCGCCTCCTGCTATAAAACTATGAGAGAAGTAAGCATTCCCAATATCCCACATAAATGCATATTTGTTTGTTTTTGCATCGTTAAATGTTTTGGATTTTGCGATTATCTCTTCATAAGTTTTTGGTGCTGTTTTGAATACATCTTTATTGTAAAATAATCCGTAAGTTTCTACTGCCGTTGGATATCCGTAAACTTTACCCTCATATGATACTGCATCTAAGGCTGATTTTAAATAGTCCTTCTTAACTCTTTCTGCAAATAGGTTATTTTCTAAAATTAAACCTGATGATACAAGTTCTCCAGTGTGATCATGTGGTGCATCAAATACATCCGCACCTACTCCAGCTGGTCCATCTGTAGCCATTTTGGCTTTAGCATCAACAGATCCAACTTCTTCATATGTAACTTTTACTCCGTATTTCTTTTCAAACTCAGTACCAATAAGTTTCATATAATCTGTTTCAACGCCTTTAGCCGTCCAAACTACTAGTTTAGCTCCTGATTCAGGTTTCACTTCAGTTGCAACTCCTTCTTTAGCTGCTGTTGCTTCTACTGCTACTTTTTTAGTACCACATGCTGCTAACGATACAGTGCATGATAAAGCTAATAATAGACTTAATACTTTCCTTTTCATATTTAATCCCCCCAAAATAGTATTTTTATAACATCTCTGCAAGCGTTTGCATATTTTTATTGTAAACCGAATATTCATAACTGTCAAATAATCTTTTTACTGAATTTTGTTTAATTAACTATAGTCAAATACTATGTAATCTTAGTATGGAATCCATTTCAAAATCACTTTGAACCCTTATAATCTCTAGTTTAGATTCTCTCAATAACAATACTGCTTTACTTTATTACAACAATATTCTAAGGAAATTTTGTGCAAACGTATACGAAAATGTACAATTTTATATTACAATTCAATAAATACAAATAAATTAACATAGTGTATATACATATTTTATTAAGTATATACAATCATCACTAAATGCTTATGATATAATTTCACCATAAATATACTAGGGCATACAAGAAATATCTATGACAACTTCCACTATTTACTATCTTTATATGCCTAGGATAAACATAAAAGTGAGGTAGATTAAAATGAATAAGCATGCAATATATCATATTACTGAAACACCCTATGCCTATGGCATAGATTTAAACACTCTAGTGCTGCGTTTAAGAACAGCAAAAAATGATGTTAAAAAATGCAATTTATATTATAAAGATAGATATAACTGGGATGATCCATATGATGTTAAAGAAATGAAAATTACAGCTCAAGCTGACTTGTTTGATTATTTTGAAACAGAAGTATCCGTTGAGAGAAACAGATATAGATATTACTTTGAGCTAATTGATTTGAATAATAATATAATATATTTTGATGAAAGAGGCTTTAGAGATAAGACACCAGATTTAAAAGAATTCACAGCTTTTCAATTTGCTTATTTAGCAGAGGGTGATTTATATGAAGAAGCTCCTTGGTTACAAGAATCAGTTGTATATCAAATTTTTCCGGATCGTTTTTATAATGGAGATAAAAGCAACAACCCAGAAAATACTTCAAAATGGGGCAGCGTAGTAAAAACTGAATCTATGTTTGGTGGAAATATTCAAGGAGTTATTGATAAGCTAGACTATCTAGAGAAATTAGGCGTTAATTTAGTTTACTTAACTCCAATATTTAAATCCACTTCAAACCACAAATATAATACAGCAGATTATTATGGCATAGACCCTCAGTTTGGGACCCTAGACACAGCAAAGGAGTTAATAAAAAAATGTCATGAAAAAGGAATGAAAATTATTTTTGATGCTGTATTCAATCATTCAGGAAGTGACTTCTTTGCCTTTGAGGATTTACTAGACAAACAAGAAGCTTCAAAGTATAAGGACTGGTATTTTATCGACAGTTACCCAGTTAGTACTGATACTGTGAACTACTATACTTTTGCTGATGACGTAAGCACAATGCCGAAATTAAATACTCATAATAGTGAAGTAAGAGAGTATTTATTAAAGGTGGGAGAATATTGGGTAAAAGAAATAGGAATTGATGGTTGGAGACTGGATGTTTGCGATGAAGTTGACCATGATTTTTGGAGAGCTTTTAGTAAAGTAGTTAAAGCAGCTAATAAAGATGCGGTTATTGTTGGTGAAATAATGCATGAAGCAAACTCCTTCTTAAAAGGAGATCAACTGGACAGTATAATGAACTATCCTTTTAAATCTGCTTTAGTTGATTTTTTCGCTAATAGAAGCATAGCTGCAGAAGAATTTGACAATATATTATCTTCTAATAGAACTCTTTATATGAGTAGCATCATAAGGCAACTCTGGAATCTAATGGGTAGTCATGATACTAAGAGATTTTTAACTGAATGTGAGGATAATGTAGACAGAATGAAGCTTGCAATCGCCTTCCAATTTTGCTACCAAGGAGTTCCATATATTTATTATGGAGATGAAATAGGTCTTAATGGTGGTGAGGATCCTCAGTGCAGAAAATGTATGATTTGGGATGTAGAAAAACAAAATATAGAATTATTTAACCACTATAAGACTATGATATCTCTTCGGAAAAATAATAGTGCTTTAATTTATGGTGGCTACAAAAAACTCTATTGCAAGGACAATGTATTAGTTTTTGAAAGAAGTTATGAAGGTGACTCTCTATTAATTGCTATTAACAATAGTGATGAAGAGTATAATGTTAAGCTATCTTTAGATAACACCGCTATAGATATTTTCACATCACAGGAAACAAAATTAAACAATGGATTAATATTAGACCCTATGGAATTCAAAATATTAAAATTATAGGAAATAAGAAAGCGGGGCAGTCATTGATAAAAGGCGTGCCCCTTTTTTAATATATACTTTTCGTTATAGCATAATATAAGAAAAAAGATCCTAATATATTGGTTCATGATGATTCATAGAAAAACCATCAACCATTACATCTAACCTCTCCGAAGTATCCTCTTTTATCTCTACCGGTTTTAGTTTTTTCACAATTCCAAGAGGCTCCTTTAATGAAAGTTTATCGGTGCGTCCTGATATAACCCACAAAATTTTATACCCTTTTGGCATTACATCCAGTTTTTCTTCACCCTTTCCATCTGTAAAATATATTAGTATATTGGTATCCGTATTATTTACATACTTAACTACCGGTGTAAATTTTGTACCACCGCGCGAACTACAACGCTTTCTTATACTATTAATAGACTTAGCCTTATATACCTGCCTTATTTGCGAATCACATTCAATCAAGGTTATTTCATGCTTATAAGTTTTTACAATATTAAAAACTTCCTTTATTGCTCCATGAAACTCCTCATCACTTATGCTACCGCTTATATCTATAGCCAAGGTAATTTTAGCTGTATGCCCTCTTAGTTCTCCCCTTAAATCTAATCTATTAGGTTGACGTCTGCTCCTTCTTGACACAGTCTTTTTTTTATCACTTTCTAAGGTTCCCATTATTTTTTTCAGATATAAATTCCAAGGAATTTCACCTTTACTCGCTTTTAATCCTTTGAGAATTCCCTCTAAATAAAGAGGAACCTTGCCCTTTTCTGCAAGTTTCGCAAATTTTCGCGTAAAATCTTTAAGGGTCTCCTCATCTGTCTCTATAGATTCTTCCCATAAATCATGAGTTTTAGATGCATTAAATTCTTTTTCTATGTGCTTATCCTTAGAGTCATCTTTTTCTCTCTCATCTTCTTGTTCTAATAGATTTAAGGCTTCTTGAATTGTATGCGCATAATACTCCATAGTCATATAATGTTGCATCTTTAAACTATACTTAAAATTTATACTGTCTATTGTCGTGGCATAGGGCGGCAAATAATCTATATACTGGTTCACTACTATATCCATTGCCATATTAATAGAAAGGGTACTATATTTTGTTTTAAGACTCCTTGCACGATTCAAATGGGAGGATAATATGTGATAAATCTCGTGTTTAATAGAGCCCATCATCTGCCTCGGTGTAAGATTTAAAAAGATATAGGGATTAAAATAAATAACGTACCTAGATAATTTAAAGTTTACAGCCGTGGGCGAGGTTATGTCATATTTTATCTCCCTAGACATTTGAAGCAGAAAATACCCATAAAAGTTTTCGTTATCTTCTATGAGCATAAAATTAACCTTTTGCACAAGCTTCAAAAAGTTTTCCACAAAATCCTTTGGCATTTCTTCAATGCTTTTCACATTAGAAATTTCATCATAAAGCTCATTTTTAAGACTTTCAAAGTTTTTCACCATAATTTCACCTAGCCTTTTATTTCATTGTAGGCCTTAAAATACATTTCAACGAAATCCTCATTTTCCAAACATAATTTATAAACACTATTATGACTTTCTTTAATATCCTGCATAATTCCTACCCCTAGGTCCACAGGGTAAATCTCTAGGAATTCTACAAGTCTTTGTATATCACTATTTAAATTTTCTTTCTTATCTAAGATACATAAGATATTATTTGCAATCAAATACAATCTAGTATGACTTTCCTCTTTCACCTTTGCAATTACATCTTGTTGTAATTGCATGCCATTAAATACCTCCTCATAAGAAATTAGAGGTTTATTATCTTCCTGTGAAAATGCCATAAACTCATGAGCTATTCTATTGCCTAAATTCCCTTTTAATATATTTAAAAATATTCTTTTATGGATTGTCTCTTTATTTTCCTTGTAAATCCTATAGCTTTTAGAAACCCGTTCATAACTTCTGGGGGTTGCTCTTACTTGCTCATCCTTTTGGTTATTAAGTAAATATTCTGGGAAAGTAGATATAAATTCTATAACCTTTTGCTCTATTTTATTCTCAATAGCCCATGAGATCCAAGCTAATGAATCACATTCCATTTGCAGCAAAACAAATCTATTTTCTTGAGCTGCATCCATATCAACTACTTGATAATCAAAATCTTCCCCGTATTTACTAGAAGGATTCATTGCAGCTAATATTTTAACTTTTTCATTTAGCTTGTACCCATTTATCTCCCTATTTAGTATAAGATTCATAAGCTCCTGCTGCACCGTATGTTCACAACGATTTATTTCATCAATAAATAAAAAGACCTCTTTACCGCTAGATATCAAACTATCTATTTCTTGTAGCTTTGTGTGAACCGCGTAAACAGTATTTTTCTTACTAACAGTCTTGCCTCTATTATCTTTAAAGCTATAATCCTCAACTGTTGGAAGGCCACCTATTTCTCCTTCTTTCAAAAGGTTCCCGTCTATAATAACTAGGCTCCAGCCTTTATTTTTTGAAAGTGTCTTCGCTAAGGCAGTTTTCCCTATACCACTCTCACCTATAACTAAAGGTACTTCATCCGTTTGTATAACAAGATCTACACTTTGCATTGTATCTTTAAAATTCATCATTCACCCTTCTTACATCATATTCAGTTTTTCATCAACTGCTATTTTTTTGCAGACTTTACTACCATATTTATAAATAAAAATTATTTTATCCATAGATATATTTCCATATTTTTCATTTATACTATCGCAGTTTATAAAATCTCTTACGTATTTTTCTGATATAGTTTCTTTAGATAATACATCTTTGAAAGCCAGCTCCGTAGCATTAATTGGTAGGTCATTAATGAAATATTTCATTACCAAGGCATTGTGCTTTAAAAATGATATTTTTTTATTTTCATCTATGTTTGAAATGAACTTTATTGCAGCTTCATTTTCGCAAACAGCCAAAATTTCTGCATTTAAAGTTGCATTTTTTATATATCTTAACGCATTATAATTTATTTTTATAGCCAGAATTTGTATTTCTTCATTTGGGTTGTCTATATATTTTATAGAGTCATAATCTTTTTCTATAGCTAGTTTTTGCAATAGATTGCTTGGTTCTTTTGCATATTTTATTGCATAGCCTTTTTGATCAATGCCTATTTTTATCAATTCTTCGCAGGGATTTTCAATAAATTCCAAAGTGTTCCATAGTTTTGACACAACATATTCTTTCATATCATAACTTGGATCTTCTACAAACTCAATTGACCGTGGATTACTTCTTATTGCTAGCTCCTTCATTTCTTTTGTAGGGTTTCTTATATAACGTAGCATTACCCCATCTTTCTTTATAGCCATTATCTTCATTTGATCACTAGGATTTTCAATATTTTTTATAACAATTGGATTACTTTCTATCATCGCAATGACTTTACTTTCTATCATAAAATTGCACCTCGATACTTATTAATTTAAACTAATTATAACATGAAAAAAGAATTTATAATTTCTTGGAAATAAAAAAAAGAGATATTTCTATCTCTTTCATAAATAATCTAAAATTTTATATTCCAAAATACCGTTGCCCCAATTTTTACACCTATCTTTTCGATAGGTGGGTGTCCTCAGAGATGTTTAGTAGTCCTTGCCACTTAAAATATTGGTCTTATAGGTCAAATCCACACCTAGATCTTGAACTCCCGTATTAATACTGTAGGTTGAAAATAAGAGCTTCACGAATACCTCAGAAATACAAACTTATAAAATCAATGAATACGTTTAAGTATTTCTTATTAAATTTATTATATCAGATTATAAATAAAATTCAATAGTAATTTATGATTTCTTTAAATTTTTTTATGCAATAATACCATGTTTATTTAAATTCAATTCTGAATTTTTATCTACTACTACAGCATCATATTCTCTTTGCATTTTTTTCATAGTCTTTAATATAACAGCATCTGCTGTACTCATACCGTCGGAAGATAAAATCCCTAAATTTTTAATTGTATCTTCTGCAGTTTCTGCAACAATTCCATTTCTTGCAGGTATAATAGAATTATTTATAGCCAAAATTGCTGATTGCACAGCCACTGATGCAGAAGTTGAAAGCTTTAATGCACAGCCTTCCTTTGCCCCATCACATATCATCCCACTGGTGTTTGCAATGGTATTCTTTATAACCCCATCTATTTGATCATAACTAGCACCCATTAACCATGCTATAGCAATACCGGCCCCAGTTCCAGCTGCAACACCACAAGCACACAATGCCGATAACCTTCCTATATAATGTTTTATATAGCTGTTCGTAATATGACTTATTGCCACTGCCTTAGCCAATCTATCATCACTTACATTAAATTTATTTTTATATGCCACCAATGGTAAAATTGCTGTAAGCCCATTGTTTCCGCTTCCACTACTACTCATAACAGATAAATTCATCCCCGACATTCTCGCATCACTAGCTGCTGCTGTGAGCATCATTGAAGAGGTCATTAGGTCTTCTGACAGAATCCCTTTCTCTATGCTTTTTTTAAGACTAAATCCCACCCCCATGCCCATTTTCTTTTTAAGTCCTACCTTGGCTATATTTTCATTCATAACTATTCCCTCTAACATAAAAGCGATATCCTCATTAGGAATTTTCTCAATTTCTTTTATAATGTCTCTTATTCTCAAATTATATAAAATATTCTTTCCCTTATTGCTACTCTCATCCTCATTTGTTAGATCTATTAGAACTTCGCCTAATCTTTCAATATAAACAAATCTATTATGTTTGCCGCTTATAATTACACTACAATTACCTTTATCTGTTACAAGATTTACTTCTACATAGACTTTATCTCCAGTATCTTTAATATCTAGTCTTAATTTTCCACTATATAAAAACTCTTTTGCAAGTTGCACTTGCATTTTGTTAATTCCTTCAAGTACCCTTAAATCCTTTTTACTTTCTCCACCAACAAAACCCAGTGAAGCTGCAATCGAAAGCCCAACCTCCTGCGTATTTGGTATACCAACTGACAAGCCATTTTTATATATGTTAGGACTAACAAAAACTTCTGCACTTACTATATTATTAAAAGTCATTAGTTCTTTAGCCTTTGCACATGCAAGAGCAACAGCTACTGGCTCAGTACATCCCATGGCAGGAACAACTTCTTCCTTAAGTGTTTGAACTATAAGATTTCTTAATTTCATGAAAACACTCCCTCAACGAATTATTCTAAGACATACCTATAAAATAAAATACATTAAAAACTTATGTAGCTTTTATTAATATTTTTTTAAATATACCTTATACATATAATAGCAATACTCATGCCAACAAAATTATACTGAAAATAAACCTTTCGGTGATGTTTTTTCTCAAAATGATAAAAAACAGTATCAAAACGAGAATTAATTCTCATTTTGATACTGCTTAATGATTTATAGCTTTGAAAAAGATGATTTGATCCCATATTCTTTTATTTTTCTATATAAAGTTGCTCTACTTAATTCTAAAGCCTCAGCCGCCTTTGTAATTGACTGTTTACTGTGTCCAAAATACTCTAGAGCTTTTTCAATTTCTTTTTTTTCTAATTCCTTAATAGGTATAATCTCTACATCCTTATTCAACTTTAAAGTGTTTTCTGGGTCTTTCAACCTCTTCGGCAAATCCGTACATTTTATAACACTACCACTGCACATATTTACAGCATATTCTATGGTATTTTCAAGTTCACGTACATTGCCAGGCCACTTATAATTCATAAAAATTTCTAAAGAATCATCATCTATTTTAGTTATATGCTTTTCTAGCTTAGAATTACATTTGTCTAAAAGATAATCCACAAGGATTATTATATCATCTTTTCTATCTCTTAGAGGAGGTATATTAAGTGGAATTACATTTAATCTATAAAATAAATCTTGCCTGAACTCTCCTTCTAATACTTTTTTTTCTAAATCTTTATTGGTAGCCGCAATTATTCTTACATCTATAGGAATTGATTCTTTTCCACCAATTTTTTCGATAACGTATTCCTGTACTACCCTTAAAAGTTTAGTTTGAAGATGAATAGCCATGTCTCCAATTTCGTCCAAAAATATTGTTCCCTTATTTGCTAATTCAAATTTCCCTGCCTTGCCGCCCCTTCGCGCTCCTGTAAAAGCCCCATCTTCATACCCAAAAAACTCACTTTCTAGCAGTTGTTCTGGAATAGCCGCGCAATTTATTGTAATAAACGGCCCTTTCGCTCTATTACTATAAAAATGAACAGCCCGTGCAAATAGCTCTTTTCCAGTTCCACTTTCTCCCTGAATAAGTACTGTAGAAGTAGATTTCGCTGCTTTTTCTGCTTCTAATTTAACTTGTTCTAAGCAGTAACTACTACCTATAATGCTGTCAAAAGACGTAATCATAGTCCCTGTGGTAATATTATTTACTGTTTTTAATAAATCGGAAATATTACTAAAGGAGCATACTATACCAAAGTTTTTATCACCAATACTAATAGGCTTCGCATCAAGTACTCCTCTGAAATGATGACTACTACCATTATAACTAAAGTCTTTATTCTTTAAATTCTTATGTTTTTCGATAAGTTTATTGAAATCTAAGTCACCAATAAGATTTTTTATATTTGTATTTAAAATTTGGTTTCCATGAAGTCTAAATAGCTCTAATGCTTTAGTGTTATAATGAAGAATATTTCCTGCGTGGTCCGCTGCTATAATTCCTTTATCTACAGCGTCAAGAACTATCTCAAGTTCCCCTGCCAAAAGCTCTATTTTCTCTGTATTTTCCTGTTCTAATAGCTTTGAGGATATTAAATCCGCCATTCTATTTAAAAAATTCATTAGGTTTACTTGATTATTTATAATAGCATCCCTTTGTTCTTCCTCAAAAGCAATAAGCCCAATAACTCCAATAGTATCATTACCAACATGAATTGGGCAACAAACCTCTGCAAACTCCTTGCAACTATAAGCATTCTCACACCTTAAGCATGCAAAATGTTTTCTAGGATTTTCAATAACGAAGCTTTCTCCCTGCGTCAGCGCAAATCCAAAAACAGATTTTTCATTTACTTTTTCTCCGATACAATTTCTATACCTTCCTGTCCCTGCTATTCTATTATAATTATTATCTACAACCGTCACATCTACTCCTATAACGCTCGATATCGCCTCAGAAATCTTCTGAACATTTGAAACTATTTTTATCAAATCCATACTTATCATCCTTTTAATTTTTTTACATAAATCTGAATTTATTATACCATAGTTAAATCATCTCCTGGGTCGCTGAAATGTCGTTAATCATCTGAATATATATCAGAAAATTCTATATTAACTCTTTCTCTACTAGTTTTATACTGAAATTCATCATCTACATAATGCTTTGTTAATGTTTTTGTTGGAAGTTTAATTATAGCCTCACTTCCTATGTTAATCTCACTTTTTATTTCAATGCTTCCTTCATGCATTTTTACAAAAGATCTTACAAGGGACAATCCTATACCTGCCCCTTCACAAGGACGTTTTAATGTTTTATCTATTTGTGCAAATCTCTCAAATACAAATTTTAACTTGTCCTCTGGTATACCTATACCTGTATCCTTTACAGAGATAAGAATACTATCTTCCTTATCAGTCAATGCCACTAAAATTTTACCACCACAATCAGTATATTTAATGGAGTTAGATAGTACATTAAGCATAATCTTCTCTATTTTATCTGGATCAAAAGTCATTATCTTTTCTTCTACATCTGTATCAAAAATAAGTTGAATTTGCTTACTTTCCACGTATGAAGCAGCAGATAAAGCAATATTTTCAATCACGCTTACGATGTTAACCTCTACCATGTTTGGTTTAAGTAACCCTGAATCTACTTTCGTAATATCTAAAAAATTATTAATTAACCTCATAAGCCTGAAACAGTTTTGTTTCATTACAACTAGATATTCATCTTTTTTCTCCCAAAATTCTTCTGTATTATTATATATACTTAATACCTGAATAGCAGAATATATAACATTTAAGGGAGTCTTTAATTCATGAGAGATATTTGTAAATACCTCTGTAATCAATTTATTCAATTTAATAGTTTCATTTAATAATTGAAGATTCTTTTCTATGTCCAATTGCAGTTTTTCAACCTGCTTTTCAGGAGTAATATCACGTATTATACTTAATATCGCAGGTTGTCCTGCATATGTAAAATAAGTAGAGGTATTTTGCACATTAGCAACTTTACCGTCCTGCTTAAATATTTTTCCTTCAAAATTTACAAGTGTGCTTTGCTTATTGTATATTTCATCAAACTTCTCTTTAATATTTTCACTCTCATCTATATCCATAAAGTCTAAGATAAGTTTCCCAATTAATTCATCTTGGGTATTTAACCCCACTAATTTTATAGCACTTTCATTCACAAAAACGACTTTATCATTTCTATGAACAAATATAGCTTCTCTTGAATTTTCAATAAGTAAGCTATGGCAATCTTCATTTTTCAATAATATTTTTTCTATATATATACGTTGATTATCCGTGTCCTTTAATTCATCATTAAGTACTTGAAGTTGTAAATTTTTTCTATATAAATTTTCTTTTTCAATTTCTACGCAATGACCTAATGGCCATGCAGTTAAAATAAATACTCCTGCCATAATTAAATCATTTTGAAAATATAAATTAACACTAGTGTATGGTGCATAAATCAAATCTATAACTAGTATTATCCCTGATGAAATAACGGCCGTAGTAACACCATTTTTCATACCTAATTCTAATGTGGAAGTAATAATTATAATTAGGAACAATAATTTATATTGACTAGTACAATCATTTGATAAAATAATAGTAATTGAAAAAATCATAATAAAAACTAAGTTCTCAATCATTTGTATTAACTTTACATATTTATATTTGAATCTTCTTATAGAAAAAAATGACCATAACCAATAAATACATATACTACTTACTGATAGTAGTGCCGTTGGAATTATATTAATATACCCACTTGAGTTTTGAACATTCTCATTATTTGATATAAAGAGTTCATTGTATATTACAATTCCACAAAATAATAAGGAAATTAATTTAACAATAGATATAATATCATTTATTTCTTTTTTTCTGCTTCCGTCAATAGTACTCATTTTCTTCACATCCAATTAAAGCATTTATATTTAACAGCAATATAAGGATCATCACTGATCCTTATAACCTTTTTAAATTCTTACTTTTCCCTAAGGCATTTTGGTTCTTCAGCTTTTACATTTTAATACATATATCGCCTAAATTCACTTTATTTCTAATATAATTATAACTTTCTCCAATCATTTTAGCATCAATTTTCATGTTTTAAATTATGTCAATTTTCTACATATAATGCAAAATAACCACAAACTTGCTCTAATCTAACATAAATTTCAATAAAATAAATATAAATATAAATATAAAATATGGATATACTATCTTTGAAAGGAGATGGTATTAATGAATGAAGGTCTAATAGTACTAGCGAGAGGAATCATCGGATTTTTCACCTTATTAATATTTACTCGTATTCTTGGAAAGCAGCAGATTAGTCAACTAACTTTTTTTGATTATGTTGTAGGTATAACTATAGGCTCCACTGCCTCCACTCTAACTACAGATTTAACTAGTAGAGCATGGCCTCATTGGGTAGGCTTGCTTACCTGGGCTGTATTATGCTTTATACTACAATTAATAACTGTTACCTCAAAGACTGCTGAAAAATACCTAGATGGTGAACCTACCATTATTATTATAAACGGAAAAGTACTTGAGAAATCCATGAAAAAATTTCGTTACACCATAGGTGACCTTTTATCGCAGTTAAGAGATAAGGGTGTTTTTGACTTAAGCGACGTAGCTTATGCAATACTCGAAAAAGATGGACAATTGTCTATCTTAAAAAAAACTCAATGTGATACTGTTACAGCAAATGATTTAAAAGTTAAAACTACCCCTGCTAGTATTGATTTTGAAATAATTTACGATGGATCTATTTTGCAAGATAATTTAGATAAAATTAATAGAAATGAAAAATGGTTAATGACTAAACTAAAAAAGAAAGGTATTAATGATGCTTCCGAAGTATTTTTAGCTATCTATAACGCAACAACCGGTTTACATATAGATCTTTATAAAGATGATATAGAAGAAAATAATAAATAGCAGATAAAGGGGCTTAAACTATGAAAAAATTTATATCATATGCTATACCAATAGTTACTTTAATAATTTTCGTATTAATAATGCTAGGAGGTAATTATTTGAAAAAGCCTCGCACTCCTTCAGAAGACGTAGTTTCTTTTGTAGAGCTATCTATAGATCATGCAAAATCTGAAAAGTGGGATATGCTTGAGCAAGATATCGTTAGTATTGATACTGCCTGGAAAAAAATCATACCTCGCATCCAATTTAGTGTTGAACGAGATGAACTATATAATATAAGTTTAAACATCGCCAGTCTTCGCGGTTCAATAGCTAGTGAAGATAAAGCTAGTACCTTGATTGAATTAAATCAAATTATTGAAAATTGGGATGAACTAACAAAATAATACCTAGGGACCTAGGTATTATTTTGTTAGTTTATTATTTTTTTCTTTTTAAAATTTAGAATGAACTTTTTAAAACCACATGAAGTTCGTGTAGTGCTCTAGTTGCCATTACATACCTAAGTTTATACTCTTGCTTATATTTCCCCTGCAAACCTTCTGTTTTAAGTCCACTATCCTCATCTAGTATCATGATAACTGCATCAAACTCAAGTCCCTTAGCAAAATATGATGGAATCACAACAGTTCCGCTATGATACACTGCGTTTTCTTTATTTATAATCTTAACATTAGCATCCTTGTTAATTAAATCAAAGATTTTTTCTGTTTCACTTATATCTTTACAGATAATCGCAATATTTTCATAAGTCTTACTTTTGAACTCAGAAATTTTTTGGATCATAAAACTTTTAAGTTCATCCTTATCAGAAATTAATTTTTCTTTTACCACTTCACCATTACGTACTATGGGAACAATAGGATCTGCATGCAAATATTTATTAGCGTACTCCATAATTTCCACTGTAGATCTATAGCTGGTACTTAGTCTAAACTCCTGAGCATTACACTCTGGAAGTATATTCTTTATATCATGCATAGGTAGCAACCCGTCATATGGAATCAGCCTCTGATTGCTATCTCCAACTATCGTTAAGGAAGAACACTTTGTTAATTCTTTTATTACCATGAACTGAAGTTCATTATAATCCTGAGCTTCATCTATTACTACATGTTTTATTTCCTCAGAAATCTTTATCCCTTCTAGCTTAATTTTAAAATATAAGATACCACCTAAATCATTTTCTGTTAATCTTTTATGTCCATTTATCTTATTGTATAAATCAACACAGTTTCCATTTTCAATCCAAGTAAGATTTCTTTTTACTGCTAATACCGCTTTAATTACTTCTCTAATTTTGAGTCTTCTATTAAAATCTAAATCATTTATTTTAAAATCCTTTTCTTCTTCAGGTAACTCAACCACGCTTTTTTCATATTCTTTTTGTATAAATCTAACTTTTTCATCTCTAGCGTCTCTAATCTTAGAATAAATAATTCTTTTAATTTTCTTACTTCTTCTAAATAGAGGCATAGTTTTATAGTGATTGTAAAACATTTCCATTATTTCTTGTTTAGATAATACTATCTCATTCATAAATAATAAATCTTCTATTTTAAAGTATTCGTTATCTAATTTTTCTACTGATGCGTCAAGAAAGTTTTTATACTCTGTAGAATTTTTATACATGATATCTCTAGCAAATTCTTTTTCTCCACTAAGCACTTTTTCCATGTACTCTTTTAGACTCATTACTTCCATAGGTCCTAAAATGTCAAAGGCAAAGTCTCTAAATGTCGTTTGCTTAACTCCCGATTCTCCAAGGCTTGGTAGCACTAAAGAAATATATTCCATAAATACATTATTTGGCCCTAATATTAGAACCTTGTCTTGGAGTATTTTTCTATAATTATAAAGCAAATATGCTACCCTATGAAGAGCAATAGTAGTTTTTCCACTACCAGCAACGCCATCCACTACAATAGTTTTGGTTCTTGGTTGCCTTATTAAATCATCCTGTTCCTTTTGTATTGTCATTATTATATCTTTCAGCTTTTCTGACGCATTGCTACTAAGCACCATTTGAAGTATCTCATCTTTTACATCTAGTGCTGAGTCGAACATACCTTTAAGCTTTTCTTTTTTAATAATAAATTGCCTCTTAGCTAAAATGTTTACTCGTATCTTTTCCTTAGGAGCATCATAAAAAGCTTCCCCTAAAGCCCCGGTATAAAATAAAGATGCAACAGGGGCTCTCCAGTCTACTACTAAAGGTTCATATGTATTTTCTGGAGTAACTCCAAATCTTCCCACATACATTTTATTAATACCATAGTCTTCTTCAGAAAAATCAATTCTTCCAAAATAAGGAGAGCTCTTAAGCTCAGTTAACTCCCTAACTCTTCTATCAATAGTTTTAAATGCTTCTTCCTTTACATATACCTCATGATCAAAATATTCTATTACCATATCTTCATCATCTCTATAATCTTCAATTACTTTTTTCCTATATTCTAAAATATATTTTGTGATTTCCTTTCTCTTTTGAATATATTTTAGAATTTCTTCACTAATGATTTTAATAATGCCATTTAATTTTTCTTCTTCTATATTAAATTCTAATTGTTTCTTTAATTCAACTTCTATTAAACTAGCATCCATATCATATTTATTATTAATCAAAACTACCACCCCATTTTAACGATTATATTTTTTTGTGCAATGTACATTCACATATTTAAAGAATTTCATGCCATCCAATTATATCTATAATACCAAGACCTGGAGAATCATTAATAGTTATCGTATTCCCTGTGATACATGCACCACCAATTATTGAATCATGTTCAAATAGCAACATAGTATCTAGATCAGCTTTAATCATATTGGATTTTGATGTTGCAAAACTCGTTGCTGCTGTAATGCCTATTCTACTTTCTAGCATACATCCCATCATACACCTTATACCCATATTTTCTGCCATATTATACATCTTTATTGCATTATTTATACCACCGCATTTCATAAGCTTTATGCTAATAAGGTCTGCTGCTCTTTTTTCAATTATCTTAAAGGCATCTGATGGACCAAAAACTGCTTCATCTGCAAGAATTTTTGTTTCCACATTGTCTGTTACATATTTTAGTCCATCTATATCCCAAGCATTAACTGGTTGCTCAACAAACTCAATGTCTAAGCCCATATCTTCAAATTTTCTAATAGTACTTACAGCTTCCTTTGGTCTCCAACCTTGGTTAGCATCTACTCTTATTTTTATTCCACGCCTTACCGCTTTTCTTACTGCTTTTACTCTCTCTATATCACGAGTCATATCATTTCCAATTTTCACTTTTAAACAAGTATAACCATCCATTACAGCTTCTAATGATTTTGTTACCATTTGTTCCACTGTATCATTTGCTATCGTAATATCTGTAGTTAATGAATTTTTATATCCACCCAAAAGTTTGTAAAGTGGCACTCCATATTTTTTGCAAAGTAAATCATATATAGCAACATCAATAGCTGCCTTAGCACTATTATTTCCATGCATAGAACTATGAATTACTTTCATAATTTCTTCAATATTATCAATATCTAAACCTATAATTTCAGGTTTAATATACTTTATTGCTCCAATAATTGAACTCTGGGTTTCCCCAGTTATTAAAGGTGTTGGGGCTGCACTACCATATCCTATCTCTCCTGTATCTGTAACCATTTTTATAACTATTTCATCAGAAAAATTAAGAAGTCTCTTTCCTACTTTATATGATTGTCTCAAAGGAGTATTAATTTTACCTACCCTAATATCTTGTATTTTCATAATTATCCCCCACTAATAGTTTAATATTTTTATAGTATTTAACCTACTTAACCTATTTATACAATAACAAGTAAATTGTTAACAGTACAATATTTCATTATACCTCTATATCTACTTTAATTCTATTACTTTTTTATAAATTCTTTACTAATTATTTTTATATAATTTAACCCTTAAAGTTATTCTATTTTTATTTACTTCTATTTTATGTTATTGAGAATGGGTAGCACAGGAGATTCAGTAATAGAATTACAAAAGGCGCTTATAGCAAAAGGTTACAATTGTGGTTCATACGGAGCAGATGGAACTTTTGGACAAGGTACTTATAATGCAGTTGTTAAATTACAAAACGATCATGGATTATCTGCAGACGGTATTGCAGGTCCTGATGTTTGGAACGCTTTAGGTAATGGAGGTTCTGGTTCAATTTTTGTACCAGGAGCACCTGGAGTTAATAAATTTATTGCGGTTGCAAAGCAAGAGTTGTCAAAAGGATTTAGTGAACATATTATATCTAGTAATGGAGAAGGTGACAATATGACTCCATATGGTGCATGGTATGGAATGAATGGCGAACCTTGGTGTGCTATGTTTGTATCTTGGTGTGCAAATCAAGCAGGAATACTTGGAAGTGTCGTACCTATGTATGCTTATTGCCCTTATGGAAAAGATTGGTATACCGATAAAGGAAGGTACCGTTTTCCAATAATGGGATATACACCAAAGGAGGGCGATGTAGTATTTTACCAGTCAAATGGTGTAAGTTGTCATACTGGTATTGTTATAGGTTGTAATGCAAGTACACATATGATAACTACATTAGAAGGAAATGAAGCACAAGCTGTTCGCAAAGTAGAACGTTCTTATTTAAACAATTCATATGTAGACGGATTTGGTGATAATGGAGGTCCAACTGCTACTATAGAACCTACTCCTAAACTAAAAGATGTTAACTATGTATTTTATTGTGCAAATGAGCCAAGTGCAGATAATGTTGCAGGTCATACATTTGCAACACAAGCAATAATAGAGGGAAAAAAATATGAAGGTCTATACCCAGGAACAACATCTATATTAAAACCAATAAACTCTGCTAAAGATTTTGAGTTACAATGGAATAGTATGGGTTCTGGGGTTAATATCCATGCAGTTGAACTTATATTTCATGGTATAGTAATAGGTATGCCTCCGTCTAATGGTTCAGGTATGTTGCTCATGAAAGATTCTTCTGTGCTTACGGTTAGTGATACTCTTACAGGTATTATTAATATAGGCGCTGGTGACTCAGCAATAACATGGAAAATTGATGCAGAAGATGTTGCTATACCTAATTTGAAAATAAAATCAATGGATTTACTTTATTTTAGTGCTTGTAATTCTGCAAACCCTGATATTAAAAATGTAGCAAAAGCTTTTGAAAAAATTACCCACGCATCTAGCATCGTAGGTTGGGATGGCGGTGTCCTATTTAATTATAATACAAATAAAGATGAAAAAGGAGCAGATGGGAATGAATTGTTAAGTAAAAAAGGTATACCTACACAACAACCAACATGGTTTAAATACGCGCCTAAAAAATGGTTTATTATTCCTACAAGAGAAAGAGTAGGTAAGTTTACAGTTAAATAAATAAAAAAGTTCAATAGAGGAGTCAGAGCAAAAAATGCTAATGCTGAATGTAACACAATGTAATTCTGTTACATTGTGTTACATTAGAAAAAAGATCCTAAAGCATTGATACTACTGGTGTGGTTGGGCTTATACAACATGAATTCATTTCAAGCTTCGCTTGTAATGTACTTATTTATTATAAATCAACTGTTAGAGATACATAAAGGAAGATAGTAACTTGTAACGAAAGTTAAGTCAATTCGCGAAAAAAAAGCTAGAGGCAATGAAAAAATGTCGCCTATCACTGTGCAACACATTATCTTGGAGGAAGGTTCAATATAACTGGGCAGAAAGAACCACTGAAAATCGGTCTTTTACTTAACATATTTGGTGAATTACTGACTTAATGCGTATCCTGAATCGCTATTGAACTTTTGGACGATATGTGTACAGAACCCCAATGTTTTATGCTTTTTTTATGAATTTCTTATTATATAAACCTTTTATTTCAAGACCTAACCATATAAATAAAGTAGGTATAAATAAAATAATGTAAAAAACAGTATGATATATTAGTGGTGTTGTCGTTTGAAGTGCATCATGTACAGAGGAACTAATAAATATATATGGTATCCAAACATATATATTTTCAAAATAAAGTGGGAATACTACTTGATTTATTATAATAAGTGCTAAATAACATATAAAAACAGATAAAAAATTTTTAACTTTAGATTTTTCTTTAGTTAATGATATACCAGATATAATATACAAAATCATAAATAAAATTTTAATTGCACATTCAAGAGAATAAGCAGTAGATTCATACAAAGCGCCATATTCAGGCGAGTTATAAAGAATAATTGAATTAGTACAATCATATATCGAACTGTTAGCTAACATTGCAATCGCAACTGCTACTATACTGAAAATAGTTTGTATTAAAAATAATTTTATATTATTTTTTACAATGATGGGAGTATGTTTTGAATTTATTATATATATAATTAGAACAAATAAACCTATAAATATTGTTTCAGTCATAGAAAAACCTCCTTATAATAGGGGTAGGAAGAACAAAATCTCCCTACGGTCGAGTATTAAAGTGATGTTCCACTAAATAGTGTGGCATCACTTTAACGACATTTTATACACATAATGTGAAATTTCTCAGGCGTATAACATTCAAACGCTACAAAGTCAGGCACTTCTTCATATCGATATTTTTTACATTTAAAAAGTATCATTTTATCACGTTCTTGTGGTTGAAATGGTATGCTCTTAGCTTTTCAAGACACTTTTCTCTAATCTTTTCTAAAATCCGTCAGACGTACCTATATCTTCGATTTCTCTTTTCTCTACACTGCTCCATGAATAGATTTTGCTGTAGAACTATCAGCTTTAAAAACAATATGTATTTCAGAATGTATTGATATAATAAAAATTAGTTTATACTTTTAATAGTACTTACAACCGATGAAAGCTCTTTAGAAAGTTTTTTATAATTAACGTACTCAGTGTGGTCGGGAGGAAACCCTATATCCTGAGGACCACCTATAATATAAGTAACTCCCTTTGCAGTAATATATCTTTTACCTATACCATCCGACATACCTTCATCAAAATCGGGGGATTTTTTTACAATTTCAAAGAGCATACCTCCGGATATAGGATTGCTAACTGGTTTAAATTTTACAACTAACCCATTATTATTTTCTTCAACCGTATACTTATTTTTCCAAGACGCTGGGAAAGTAACAGAAATTCCCAAATTATTACTGACATATTCTTGTGGTGATGCTGAGATATTTTTTTTTGGTGAAGGCACTGTTTCTTCAGACGGTGCTGTTTGTTTTGAAGAAACTGGTTTTTCAGAAGGCACTGTTTTTGCTGAAGGAACCGTTTGTTTTGAAGAAACAGTTTTTTCAGAAGGTACCGTTTGTTTTGAGGAAACAGTTTTTTCAGAAGGTGCCTTTTGTTTTGAACAAACTGTTTTTTCTTGAGAAACATTTTCTTCAGAAGGCGTTGTTTTTTCTGGAGAAACTGTTTCTTCAGAAGAAGGCTGTGACTTCGAATCTTGTACTGCTTCAGATTTCTGTGGTTGCTGTGGTTGCTGTGGTAATGCATCCAGTGAAGTAACTGATGGTTTTGTATTTGCAGTTTTTTCACTAGATGATGACTTTGAACTAGGTGCAGTATTACTAGCAATCTTTGTGCCCATGGTGTTTTTATTTGTGGCAGTATTGTTTTTATTTGGTTGTTTTCTACCTGTTATACAAAAAGTTCCGACTAAAATAATGAATACAATAACTATTATAGACCCCCTAGTTGATTTTTTTTTAAATAATTCAATCATATTTATTCTCCTTTTAATTGTAGATTTATTATTAAACAAAGTGGTTACACCTAGAAGATTTCTTTGTGTAATATTTAGCATGGCAATATTCCTTATAATATACATTCTTAAATCTGCTTGTATATTATAAGGAATAAGCAATTTTAATAAGGGTAGCAATCTTCATTACCAACCATTATGAATCTGATATTTTAGGTAAATTTTTTATTGTTACCACCAACTGTAAGAATTAAAAATCATAACTGTTTACACTTGTATTCTACAAGCTTAGTGTAACAGAAAAATTTGCAAAGTCAATATTATTATACAGTTTATGCATTATTATACTTTCTTTACTTATTTTATAGCCGCTCCGCAGGAGATGTTTTAACTCACCGGTAACACGGCGGTTCTATAAGTAATAACAAGTACCAATATAATATTTGGTTATACTGATTAGCCCTAGATTTTCTAGGGCTTTATATGCAATATGCATAATGGGACTCTTGGATATTCTCCAACAATTTCTTTCTAAACACTTAACATGAAAAAGTTACACCATTATATATATTGTGGATAAGTAAGGGGTTAACAACTAGTCAAATTGACAGTTATTAACCCCTTACAGACATGAATCTTATTTTTTACTTCTATTTAGACATGCATCTTGTTTCTAAGATGCATGTCTAAAGTTATTTACTTTGCAAGTTCATATAATGCATGAGCATATATCTTCGCATTCGTAATTAAATTGTCTATTGTGATATATTCATTTTTTTTATGAATAGTATCTGGTTCTCCTGGGAACATTGGTCCAAAGGCTACAGTATTAGGCATTTCTTTAGCATAAGTGCCTCCACCTATGGATAGTAATTTAGCTTCTTTTCCAGTCTGCTCAGCATAAACCTTTTGAAGTGCCTTAATAATTGGACTATTTGGTGAAAAATATAATGGTTCTTGATGTTCAAACTTTTCTACCCTTATTCCAGTTCCATCGATTTTACTATTAAATGGAGTCATCATATCTTCTAATTTCTTTGTTACAGGATATCTTAAATTTAAAGTCATCGTAGCTGAATTTTCATTCATATCTACAACTCCCACATTAAATGATAACTTACCTGAATTCTCATCTTCAAGACAAACACCAAAAGATTCTCCGTGTGTTTCCATACCTATATTTTTATTTAAAAATTCTACAAATTCTGACGCATCATTTGACCCAAGATCTAATGTTCCAAGGAAAGCAAATAATTGCATTATAGCATTTTTACCAAGTTCCGGTAAACTTCCATGAGCTGCTTCGCCTATAGATTTAATTATTACCATATCTTTATTAACTACTGCAGAAAGCTTGTAATTATTATCTTTTATAAAAATCTCCAACGCTTTAACAATGCTTTGTGCGTTAGTAGCCACGATTCCTGCCTCACAATAATCAGGTACTATGTTAGATACTTGACCACCCTTAATATATTTTATAAAGTTTTCACCCTTATTCTTGATCTTAAAATCTTTTACAATGTTAAAAATAGTTATACCTTTTTCTCCATTGATTATTGGATACTCTGCATCTGGAGTAAATCCAGCAACTGGTGCTTTTTCTTTTTCTAAGTAATATTCAAGTTCCTTGCTTCCGGTTTCTTCATTAGTTCCAAATAGAACTCTAATTCTTTTAGATATAGGCAATTTCGCATCTTTAATAGCTTTTAATCCATAAAGTGTTGCCATTATTGGTCCTTTATCATCTGTAGTTCCACGTCCGTACATTTTTCCATCATGAATTTCTGCAGCATAGGGTGGATGAATCCATCCTTCACCTTCAGGAACTACATCTAGGTGACCTAATGCTACAACATAATCTTCACCTTGTCCATATTCTGCATATCCAACATAACCATCTAAGTTAACTGTATGAAAGCCTAAATTCTTTGCAGTGTTTAAAGCACATTCTAGTGATTTAGCTACTCCATCGCCAAAAGGCATTCCTGGCTTAGCTTCACCTTCTACACTCTTAATTCTTATTATTTCTTGAGTAGACTTAACAATATCCTCTTTCATAACGTCAATTAATTTATTTAATTCCATATTCGTTCCCCCCCACTTATAGTCTGAGCTTTCACGGAAACTCCTTAGCTCCTGTGATTACTCATTTTTAGTATCATTAATTTTTGTTGATTCCCCCACTTTTTTTGCATAAAACACTTGACAAGCCTGTAAAATTTTGCGGTCCTCCTCTTAAAGACATGTTTTAATAGGAGGATTATTTTATGCTTAAAAATTGGAGCTCTCATGCTGATTATCAGCAATTTATTATTTTAAATCTCTCATGTTTCTACAAAGCTTTTCCTAAAAAAATTATAGAACTTGAACCTTCTATCTCTAAGTTGTATTGCTTAGACTTAGATATTCTTAGAGAGATATTAAAACCTTATTATTCTAATATTGGTAGACCTGCAACTCTTCAACCTGAGATATTTCGTTCATTTTCTTTAATGCTTTTTCAAAAGGAAACAAGCATTACCAACTGGGTTAAAAAGATTCATGCCTGTGAGTTACTTGCAACCTGTATAGGCTGCACTAAAAATAATGTCCCATCACTTGGTGCTCATTATGATTTTATCTCTAGATTATGGCTTTCAAATCTGTCTACCGACAGGGTAAACCTAAAAAAAATATATTCGTATAAGAAGAAACCCTCTAAAATTAAGGCACCCGGGAAAAATAAAAAGCTTCCTAATAAAAAAACTGGTGTTGTTAAGAGAATTTCAGATTTTTTTGAAGCTGGTCGCTCATTTTCCCTAAGAGCCGAAAGGCTGCTTCAAAAAATATTCTCATTAGTTGCTGTAGAACCCTCTTTTAATCTTAACTTAATAGAAAAAGATAACCTTACAGTTGGCGGCGATGGTACTTGTGTTCACTGTAAGTCTTCTTACTATGGTTCTAAAGTTTGTGACTGCCGTGAAAATGGAATTTACGATTGCAAATGCCCTCGTAGACTTTCTGACATAAATGCTAATTGGGGTTGGGACAGCCATGAAAATCGTTGGTTTTATGGCTACACTCTCTATGCTTTATCTGTCTATAATAAAAAATATAAGATAGATCTACCTATTTATCTACGATTTGTAGAGGCAAGCAGACACGACAGTGTCACTGGAATAGTAGCATTAGCTGAATTTAGAGAACTGTTACCGCAGTTCACTATATCAAATTATGTTCTTGACTCAGCTAATGATAACTACCCTACATATGAATTATGTTCTAAATGGAACATTAATCCCTTTATTGATCTGAACTCCAAAAACAAAGGAAATTCAAAATATCCAGTTACTCTAGATATTAATGAAAAAGGATTTCCTATCTGTATTGGTGGCCATGAAATGGTCTATAACGGTTATGAAAAAAGTCGTTCACGCCTTAAATGGCGTTGCCCTTTAGTTTTAAAAAAGGTTGCTAGTTGCTCTTGCTGTGAACAGTGCTCACCTTCACCTTATGGGCGAGTAATCTACACTAAACCATCATGGGATTTGCGGTTGTTTACTCCTGTGCCTCGCGGCTCAAAACAATGGAAAACTATTTATAAAACTAGAACCTGCTCAGAACGTATAAACAATCGTATTCTAAATGATTATAAAATTCATACTTTACGAATACATGGTAAAAAACGTTATTCATTTATGACTATGATTGCTGGAATTAATATTCATCTAGATGCAAGACTTAAAGTTTCAGGTTTTAGTATTTTAAATTTATTAGAGTAGCTGTTTGACAATTAAGTACTTTTTTCTGAAAATTCCTGCATCGTGTAGGCTTGTTTGCTATACCTATTTTTATTCCTAACTGCTCTCTGAACATAAAATTTATAGCACTATAATGACTCTATACATAATTAAGTTTTACATATTAGTTTCCGTGACTACTCAGTCTACGTCCGCAGCTTTATCTACATTCGTAGCTTTATCTACATTCGTAGCTTAGTTAAGATATCATATTATTTATTATTATTTTTCAAAGGTAATCCATCCTTTTTGAGATAAATACCTTAGAAACATAATTAACCTATTAATAGCATTCTGCTCAGTATCATCAAATTTTTGAGCCAGAGCTAAAGCTATATCATAAACTGTTTTAGTGCCATCACAAAGTTGCCAAACCATAGAACCCATTTCATCAAGCTCTATATCATTAACTTTTGGTTTTTTTATGAGCCATCTCACAAATTTTTCTACTGGTTTATTATGGTTAAAAAACAGTTTTACTTTTTTATCACTTACAGACCATTGTTCAATCTTTCTTAATGGTCTGTAAATCATAAAATTTTCCTGTGATTTTTCTTTGTTTTTTTTATTAAACATACATTTCTCCTACAAAGAAGTTAAGAGCCATAGTGGCTCTTAACTATATTTTTTCTTTATTTTTCATTAAGTTAAATTTTGTTTATCATGTATAATTTTAACATTAAACAGTAGTTTTGTCCACTTTTGTAGCAAACATGTAGATCCATAATCCTAATCCCAAGAACATTATTGTAGCGAATTCTGGGCTTGCAGCTAAACGTGGAAATAATCTTGCTCCAAAACCTATATCTAACCAAGCAATATTGGGATATAAATTCTGAAGCGTTGCAAATCCTGCGACAACTATACCCATTAAAGCATCTCCTGCAACAAGCCCTGATGCAAGAAGTATACCTTTTTCCACTTGTACCTTTTGTTTTTCTTCATCTTTCTTGAATTTCTTTTCAACTAATATTCTAATAATCCCACCACAAAGAATAGCTGAGTTTAAATGTATTGGTAAATATATTCCAAGTGCAACTGGAAGTATTGGAATTCCTGCCATTTCACAGAATATTGCAATTGTAACTCCAACAAATACTAATGCCCATGGAAGTTCACCAGTCATTACACCTTTGATAACCATTGACATTAATGCTGCTTGAGGTGCAGCAACATCTTTGCTCCCTATAACATATGTGCTATTAAGCATTAATAATACTCCACCAGCAACCGCTGCAGCTGCAACTATTCCTAAGTACATACCAATTTGAACACTCTTTGGTGTACCACCGATTACATAAGTTGTTTTTAAACTTTGTGCAGTACCACCAGAAACACAGATAGCAACACAAACTATACCGCCTATAATAACAGCTGCGATCATTCCTTTATCACCAACGTTACCTGTAATCTTTAATATTGATGTTACAATTAACAATGTAGCTATAGTCATACCTGAAGCTGGGTTATTTGAACACCCAATTAATCCAACCATTCTAGCTGATACAACCGCGAAGAAGAATGAGAATACAACCGCAAGTATTCCACCAACTATACCAACATTAATTATTGGTAATAACCATGAAAGTAAGAATACTAATACTGCTGCGCCTACAACCCAACTTATTGGTGCATCAATGTCGGATCTTTTTTGAGCATTCGCCCCACCTGCTCCAATGCCAGACATAGCTGATTTAAAAGATTTGATGATTGTTGGAGCTGATTTTCCAAGACTTATAAATCCACCTGCTGCAACCGCACCAGCACCTATATATTTTATATAACTTTTCCAAATATCCCATGCTCCCATTTGACTAATAACTGTTACTGATGGAAATAATGGCGCTTGCAAACCATGTCCAACATACATTATTAGCGGCATAAGTCCGAACCATGCTATTAAAGAACCCCCAAACATATAAAGTGATGCTCTAACCCCGACTATATACCCAACACCTACAAGAGATGCTAACGTATCAACACCAAATAATGTTCCTTGCATAGGCTTTATCGTCCATTCGGCTTCTTCGACCCAAAATTTAAATCCACCAGAGAATAGCTTAAAAATTGCTCCCCCTGCAAGTCCTGTCAATACTGCCTTAAATCCTGAGCCACCTTCACTACCAGTTACAAGAACCTCAGCAGCTGCCATACTTTCTGGATATATAAGGGTACCATGTTCTTCTACTATTAAGAAGCGTCGTAGAGGTGTAACAAATAGCACTCCTAAAAGTCCTCCAAGTAATGTTACAACAATTATAGTAGAGAGTTTTAATTCCATACCCCAAAGTATAATTGCTGGAAGTATAAATATAATTCCGCCTGCTAGTGATTCTCCCATAGCAGCAATTGAAGATACCATATTAGCCTCTAATATGTTATTTCTTTTAAATAAACCTTTAAGTATTCCTGTAGCCAAAATTGCTCCTGGAATACCTGCTGAAATTGTCATACCTACTTTAAGTCCTAAATAAGTGTTTGCAGCCGCAAATATCATTGCAAATAACATACCCATTATTATGGATATTGCCGTAAGTTCTGGCATTGCTTGGCTCGCTGGTACAAATGGTAAATAATCATCACCTTTAATACCACCGTAAGCTGTATGAGAAAGTTTTTTTGATTCCGCCATGATATATCCCCCTCTTGATTATATATGTTAATCATCTATTAATATAATTCATAATACCATATGTTGTAATAATAACTAATATAAAAATTTATCGTATTTAACCAAATCTTCTCATTTTAATAATTTTTCAGTTAAATCCCTACAAAATGCTCGTTTTAGCTTAATATATCACTATAATTTTATTCTTAATATGGCTTTTGAAACCATACAATTTTTTTTATTCATTTTCAAATATTTAGTTAATGTAGATTTATATTACATCTTAAAGCACAAAAGAATATTGGTGTTTTTTTATCAAATATATTACCAGTAAATGTAAAGCTTTACCATGGTTTTTTTATTGCAAAACCTTTTAGCTAGAGGGATACTAAATTCAATTATTAGACTATAATATAAATTCCTAACTAATTAATTTTCAAAAAATGAAAATAGCAGATATATAAACTTGCATTTATATCCTGCTATTTTATTATTTTAATTTTCCAAATCTACTAAACGGACTAATTATAATTCCTGCCTTACCCATTATATCTTTTTTAGGTATAAAAGGTTTATCCCAATATCTTGCATCTAGAGAATCTACTCTATTGTCACCCATAAAGAAGTAACTATCTGCTGGCACTTTATATTTCCCTGTTTTACCACCTGGATATACAACATAACTTTCATTTATTTTTTTATTATTTATATATACAGATCCATCTTCTTTAACTTCTACTATATCATTTGGAAGTCCAATAAGCCTCTTTATTAAATCTTCACCCAATTCATCAGAATGAAATACTACTATATCTCCATGTTTAAGGTTATTTTTGTTATGAACTATTGTTACTAAAATCTTATCATTCAGATGTATTGTTGGTAGCATAGATCCAGTCGGAACAGTTACATTAAAGAAAACAACCTTGCGTATTACAAATGCTATTATAACGGCCACTACTATAGGTACTATCCAATCTTGAAATATTTTTTTAATAAAGTCCATAATTATCTCCTCCGAAATCTAACACATTAATATCTTATCACAATATTTACAATATATCAGTAAATAAAATTTATTTTCTTGTTAAATCATCTATTGCGGAGCTGCAATATAATTTGGTATATAAAGGTGAAAAGAGAAGCCGACCTATTAAAAGTCACTTCTCCAAATTTGACGGAAATATATAAAATTACTGTATGTACTATTCCATGCGATGCGCAAAATGTTCCATGATTTTTGCCCAAATACGTTGTGTTTCGATGAATTCAGCATAATGTTTTTCCACATTTCTATTGTATTTCTCGAGTTCTGCCAAGACATTAATAAACTCAGGCTTTCCAAAATAAGCACTGATTTTGGGCAATGTTACTCTCAGCTGCTCTTTTATCTCTCTAATCTTATCCGTGTAGTGATCTGGCTGAGTTATATAGAGCAGTAATGGCTTATAACGAATCCAACCTATACATGCATTATAAAAGCGAGTTTTAACCTTGTCCGTATCAGCTTTGATAAACTTCAATCGAATTGGGAGAACGCCTTCTAAAAGGTGATTATATGTAGAAAATCCGTCATGGAATGTGTAACATGGCACCCTCAAAACTTTTCTCTCACTTAGACATGTGCTTAAAAAAGTATCCTCCCCTCTAGCTCCTGGTGGATTGTAAAAAGGGAAAATACGCTTAGGCTCAGTTAAGTTAATACACAGATTAGCACCTGATATGAATTTGGAATGATTTATTTCTTCTACCTCTCTGGCCTCATGGCTAGTCAATGTCTTTGTGTCTGCATATGTTATCCCACCGTTTTTCATAACAGATTTCAATTTATCCCACTTAATAATATCATTACTAATAGCCTCAATAAAAGACCTAAAATCACCTTCGGTCATAGTGTCATTGAATTCCATATATGGAATTGGAGATATATAACCACAGTGATGTCCGTGGGTGATGTCTGCTTCAGTGATATTATTAAGATGTTCTGCCAAAACAAATTGACCTCCCCAAATTGCAGTATCAAGCGTATTAGTTACTGCCATCGGGTATTCGTCATCATCCAAGAAAACAAGATAATCCATTTTGTTTTTTATAGCATTATATAGCACAGCGTTACGCTTGGCTGCATATCCTTTGCCAAAAATCATTTGAGTCTCCTCAAAACTAATGACGTTTTCTCTAATTAAATAATCAATTTCTTCTTTTATAGCAACGCTTCCAATAAATTTACTACTATCAATCTGCTTTACCAAATCGGGATGTACATTTGTGTAATCAGTTATTTCAGTTTTATTATAATGAAGATCATAGGCAACAAAAAGGTTTAAACTTAATCTTTTATCTGCTACCAAGCCAGATTCCTTCCAATTGCTTATGTTAGTTCTCAGCACCTTTTGAAAACTCTTTCTTCCCGTCGCAAAACCTATTCCAACTTTAATCTCTTTGACGTTCGGCATTTAATCACTCCCTTTTATGAAAACCTTATGGTAAAGTCTTTCTCTATTGTATATTATACCACAACTTTCCCATAAAATCTCAAATAGCATTTGCTATTTTACGTTAGGCCAAATAATGCCACTTTCAGTTTATATTTACCAATCTAATTTAATTAATTGCATATTTAAATTAGATATAATAATTTAGGGACTGTAGATAGATTTGTAAAAACTAATCTATCTACAGTCCCTTCGCTACCAGACTATTTTCTCTCTATCCTCGCAACGCACTCTACATGAGCCGTCTGTGGAAACATATCCACAGGTTGAATTTCTAAAGTTTTATATCCAAGTTCATCTAAAATCCCAAGATCTCGAGCTAAAGTGCCTGGATCACAAGAGACATATACTATAGTTTTAGGCTTCATACTACTAATTGCTTCTAAAAGAGTTTTGTCACAACCCTTTCTTGGCGGGTCAACTACCACAACATCAGCTTTTACTCCCTTATGAAGAAGCTCTGGGATAATTTTTTCTGCCTCGCCTACTATAAACTCTGTATTAGATATCTTGTTTTCTTTTGCATTTATTTTAGCATTTTCAATGGCCTCGGGTATTATCTCTACTCCATATACTTTTTTAGCCTTCTGAGATAAAAATAAGGATATAGTGCCTGTACCACAATAAGCATCAAGCACCACTTCTCCACCACTTAAATTTGCATACTCTAGTGCTTTACTGTACAGCACTTTTGTTTGTATTGAATTAACTTGAAAAAAGGATAGTGGAGAAACTTCAAATTTAAATTCCCCTATGTAATCTGTTATAGTATCTTTTCCCCATAGAGTTACGCATTTCGCTCCTAATATTACATTTGTTTTTTCACTATTAATATTTTGGATTACACTCACTAATCCTTTGATTTTTTTAGTCATTAAGGCTATAAATTCTTCTTTGTAAAGAAGTGTTTTACCATTAGTAACTAATACCACCATTACTTCTCCAGTCTCAATCCCTTTTCTAATCATAATATGTCGAAGATTGCCTTGGTGATTTTCCTCATTATAACACTCGATATTAAACTCTTTTATCCATTGTCTTGTTAGCTTTACCACAAGATCTGCAACTGTATCTTGAATATGGCAATTTTCCATATTTATTATGTCATGACTTCTTTGCGCATAAAACCCAATATTCACTATAGAATTTATATTGCTAACAGGTAGTTGAACCTTATTTCTATAATTATAAGGACGCTCCATGCCTATTGTAGAATGTACTATGACCTCTTCTAATTTCCCTATCCTATTTATAACCTGTACTACTCTATTAGTTTTAAAATCCAATTGGGCCTTATAGTCTATATGTTGCACGTTACAACCGCCACAGTTCTTGTATATACTGCAAACTGGATCTATTCTACTTGCTGATTCCTCAATTATCTCTAATAGTTTACCAAAAGCAAAGTTTTTAGAAACCTTAACAATTTTTATTTTTACCACTTCACCTATAATTGCACCAGCTACAAAAACGGTAAAATTATCTATTTTGCCTACACCTTCGCCCTCATATCCCATATTATCTATTGTCATTATATAATCTTCATTTTTTTTAACAGGAATAATATAATCATCAAACTTTCTCTTACTTTTCATTGTTTTTCCTCCCTAATTCTACCTTATCCTCTTTACTAAAGCACATGAAAATAAATAGCAAGCAAGCTATGCTCGTATATTTACTCCCATGTGCTTATTAATTTTGATTTTATAATACCTAAAAAATGCCTACATCACAATTTAAAAAAATTCTATTATTCTTTAAAAGTCTCACATTGTGTTTTTTCAGTAGTTAAAGCACCTGTACCATTAACCATAATATTATCTGCAGCACATAAATTTTCTCTATTGTGTATACAATTTTTAGCAATGCATCTAATATTTGGACTCATCTCTATAGAGTCACTATTAAATACTTGTTTAAATTCACCAACTACATTCATATTAAGTACATTAGTTAATGAATTCTTTAATCCTTTTTCAGCAAATGTTTCACACTTCGTTGCCTCACTACTATGAGCATTTGACCCCGAGACATCGATAGTACTAGCTGAGCAAATTCCTGACATATTATTGACGCAATTTGTTGCGCTGCAACTTAGCGTTCCGCTCATGTTTATCACTCCCACTACTTATTTCTTATTATAATCTGTAGCTTTAGCTTTTATTATACTATAAAAATGAAAAATAAGTATAATAATTATTATTTTGCGAAAGCTGTTTCTTATATAATAAAAAAAAGCACCATGTAGGTGCTAAAAAAAAAAAATCAGTTGCCATGTTGTTTTGTTTACACTTATAACTATATCCATATTTGTTTTCAATATACATGTCTATTGAAATTTTAAAAAAAGATTGCCAGTTAACTGACAATCTCTTGAGCTATAAACTCATTTTTTTTAGTTTTTTACATTAGCCCTACCACTATACACAATGCCTCTAGCTGCATCCATTGTTATAAATGAACCAGTTTTAATAACTTCTTCTGCTCCTATTGCACTATATATTATTGGAATTTCTCTTGATGTACATTCAATAACAACACTTGAACTTAATTCATCTTCTTCTACAATAATTCCTGAAACTCTATCTAATATGTCAATATATTCTCTATTTAATGTTTTCATTACTAAAATGTCTCCATCTCTCATAGTGTCTTTAGCTTCTTTTGCACTTTTTACATAATAAGCTGTACCACAAGCTGAAGCACTTATATTTCCCTTACCTTGAAGTAATATATCACCAACAATATGAACTTTCATCATATTTGTACTACCTACATAATTTGCTGGAATTCCAGCAGCAATAACTACTAAATCTCCCTTTTCTACATAACCTTCTTTTAAAGCAATATTTACAGATTTATCTATAAGTTCATCTGTAGATTCTACCTTCTCTTCACATATTGCAACTACACCCCAGTTTAATGCAAGACTTCTAGCTATCTTTTCATAAGGAGTAACAGCTATAACAGGGCATTCTGGTCTGTAAGCTGAAACTTTTTTAGCTGTACTACCACTTTGAGTTGCAGTAATAATAGCTGAAGCCTTAAGTTCCATAGCTGTATTGCAAGTAGCTAAACTAATGGCATTTGGTACATTAGGAATGTGATATTTGCCCTTATTCTTTAAATTCTCTTCGTAATTAAGAGCATTTTCAGCAGCTTTTGCTATTTTAGACATTATAGTTACTGCCTCTACAGGGTATTTACCATTAGCAGTTTCACCACTGAGCATTATAGCATCTGTACCATCGAATATTGCATTTGCAACATCTGATGACTCGGCTCTAGTTGGTCTTGGATTTCTCATCATAGAATCTAACATTTGAGTAGCTGTTATAACTGCCTTTCCAGCAGCATTACACTTTTGGATAATCATTTTTTGAACTATTGGAACTTCTTCAGTAGGGATTTCAACTCCTAAATCTCCTCTTGCAACCATAATACCATCAGAGAATTTAATAATATCATCAATATTATTAACCCCTTCTCTATTTTCGATCTTAGAGAAAATTTGTATATCTCCGCCACCATTTTCGTTAAGTACACATCTTATATCAAGTACATCTGATGCTTTTCTTATAAAAGATGCTGCAACAAAATCAACACCTTGCTCAGCTCCAAATTTTAAATCACTGATATCTTGCTCTGTAAGTGCAGGTAAGTTTATTGAAACACCAGGCACATTAACTCCTTTATGGTTACCTATCATACCAGTATTTGCAACCTTGCAATGTATTCTTTTACCTTTTACTTGTTCTACAATAAGTCCAACTAAACCATCATCTATTAGTATAGTATCATTGGGTTTAACATCTTCATATAATTTATTGTATGTTACTGAACAAATAGTTTCATCTCCAACAACTTCTTCACCACAAACAACAGTAAATTTTGCGCCTTCCTTTAATTCAACTTTACCAGCTGCAAAATTTCCTGTTCTGATTTCTGGTCCCTTAGTGTCTAGTATTATAGCAATATGTTTATTAAGCTCTGATCGTAGCTCTTTTACTAAGTCCATTCTTATCTTATGTTCTGCATGATCTCCGTGAGAAAAATTATGCCTTGAAGCATCCATTCCCGCATCAATTAAGCTTTTTATAGTTTCACTATTGTCACTTGCTGGCCCTACTGTACAGATAATTTTAGTTTTTTTCATAAATTACTCCTCTTATTGTTAGTTTTTTTTATTTAATACATTATTACGTTGTCTTATATTTAAATCCCTTAGCAGATGCGCAACTCTGAAAGAGATGATTACAGCTCTACAAGAGATGATTAACAGCTCTGGAAAAGAGATTATTAGTAAGAAAGAATTTTTGAAATATGATAAAGTCTTTCATTAAATTTTCTTGGTATTTCTAATGCTTCATTGATGTCTTCATCCATTATTTTGCCATCTTTCATACCAATTACTCTTCCTGATTTACCTTCTATAAGAACTTCTACAGCTGCTACTCCCATTCTTGAAGCAAGCATTCTATCAAAGGCACTTGGGCTTCCACCTCTTTGAATATGGCCGAGTATTGTAGCTCTTGATTCAATTCCTGTTGTTTCTTCTACTTGCTTTGCAAGTTCATTTGCTCCGCCTACACCTTCAGCAAGAATTATCAGATTGTGCATTTTGCCTCTTAGTTTACCTTCAAATATAGTTTTACATAAACCATCTATTTCATACCCTTTTTCAGGAATAATAACTTCTTCAGCCCCTCCGCCAATACCAGCGCATAAGGCTATATCTCCACAATTTCTTCCCATTACTTCAACTACACTAACTCTTTCATGAGAACTTGATGTATCTCTTATTTTATTTATAGCATCTAGTACTGTATTTAGTGCTGTATCAAATCCTATAGAATATTCACTATAAGGCAGATCATTATCAATAGTTCCAGGTATACCAACCGTTGCAATACCTAAATCTGATAAAAGTTGTGCTCCTTTGAAAGAACCATCTCCTCCAATTACTACTAATCCATCAATCCCAAATACTCTTAATACATTAACTGCCTTTGCTCTTCCAGCTTCTGTTTTAAATTCTTCACAACGGGCAGTTCTAAGAATAGTTCCACCTCTATGTATTATATCCGAAACAGAATGTCTATCCATATCAAAAATTTCACCGTTTATAAGGCCACTATATCCTCTTTTTACGCCCATAACTCTTATGCCTTTAAATATGCCCATTCTAACTACTGCTCTAATGGCTGCATTCATTCCCGGTGCGTCGCCTCCACTTGTTAATACCGCAATTGTTTTCATAAAAATAACCTCCTTGTTGTTCTCTGTCTAAGATATCAACTATTGATTGTTACCTTATTGTACCAGCGGGGCAAGTATAGTCCCACTGTAATTATAATATATTTATGTTTCCAAACAAAACATTACTACTAATTTTAAAATACCTTTATAGTCTAATATTATACAAATTTCTCGAAATATTCAACATTTTATATGAAAAAAAATATTTTTTTATTAAATGTTATAGTATTAACACTTTGTAAACCTTTTATTGAATAAAAACGGGAGAAAAAAAACATTGCTCCCATTATTTTACCATTATGTGGTGTTATTTATTGTACTTTTATGTTATTTTCCCCAAATATACTTCTCAGAAGTATCATAGTATCTGTTTCTTCACTTAACCACAACCCTTTATCTACAGCGTACATTTTTCTTGGCTCTTTTGTACAAAGATATACAGGAGTATTCCCTCTGTAAATAGCTAAATTCTGTTTTAATTTTTTTAGTGCATCCTTCATCATAAGTTCATTTTCTATTAGGATATAAATTTTTTCACTGTTAATCTTTAGGAGTGGTTTAATATCTTCACATAATATCTTTGGTTGCTCTTCTTCCCTAATGCTAACTCTACCTTTTAGTATTACTATTTCATCCTCTTCCATTAATGATTTATATTTTTCAAATGTCCTCGGAAAAACTATTACTTCCACACTTGCGTATAAATCCTCCAAATTAATAAAAGCCATCATATCATTATTCTTTGTAACCTTCTTATTAACAAATGATATTATACCACCAATAATAACTTTATCACCATCTTTAAGTTTAAAGCTTTCACCTAACATGTCATCGCCTTCTTCAAGGCTTTCCTCTGCTACAATATCAGAAATTCTTGTATTAGTTTGTATTTTAAGTGTCTCTTCATATTCATCCAGTGGATGACCAGATAAATATATCCCCGTCATTTCTTTTTCCATAGCTAAAAGATGTTTCTTTTTAAATTCTTTAATATTAGGATACTCTATTTCAAAATTATTATAAGTATTTTCAAAATCTAAAAATAAATTTATTTGCCCCTCAATATTTCTCTTCCTATCATTATTTACTCCATCTAATACTTTTTCATAGATTGCTAGTAGTTGTGACCTGTGAATTTTGAAATCATCAAATGCTCCTGCCTTTATAAGACTTTCTACTGCTCTCTTACTTACACAGGAAGTATCTATTTTATTACAAAAATCCATAAAACCGGTGAAATCACCTTTTTCTTCTCTGTTTCGCACAATGCTATCTATCACATTTACCCCTACATTTTTTAAAGCTGTAAGACCAAATCTTATAGTATCACCTTTTACAGTAAACCCCGCAAAGCTTTCATTTATACTAGGAGGCAGCACTCCAATGTTAATTTGCACTGCATATCTAGTATAGAAGGCTATTTTCTCACTACTACCCTTTACACTATTCAGCATAGCAGCTATAAATTCTGTTGGATAATAACACATTAAATATGCTGTTTCATATCCCACAACTGCATAGGCTGCCGCATGAGATTTATTAAAAGCGTATGACGCAAAATCCATCATTTGATCAAATATGCGGTTTGCTGCCAACTCTGTAATACCATTTCGAAGACAACCTTCAACTTCTATATTGCCAGCCTCGTCCACTATCCCATGGATGAAATTATATCTTTCCTCTTCCATAACTTTATGCTTCTTTTTAGACATTGCACGACGGACAAGATCAGATCTTCCCATTGAATACCCAGCAAGCTTTCTAACAATTTCCATAACTTGTTCTTGATATACCATTACGCCATATGTAACGCCTAAAATTTCTTCGAGTTGTGGAGTTTCATATTCCACCTTATCCATGCTATTTTTATTTCTTATATAACGTGGAATTTCGGCCATTGGGCCCGGCCTGTATAAACTTATACCTGCAATAATATCTTCTAAATTATCTGGCTTTAGTTCCTTCATAAAGCTAGTCATTCCTGCAGATTCAAGTTGAAATATCCCTACAGTCTTTCCTTCTCCGATCATCTTGTAGACCTTGTGGTCCTCAATGTCTAAATTGTCTATATCTATAGATACATTCCTATTTTCTTTAACGAAGTCTACACAATCCCTCATAACTGTAAGTGTACGAAGTCCCAGAAAATCCATTTTTAAAAGACCAAGTTCCTCAAGGGTTCCCATAGGAAATTGTGTTACTATCATTTCATCATTTTTCTGAAGAGGAACATAACTTACTAGAGGTTTTGACGCAATAACTACTCCTGCTGCGTGAGTGGAACTATGTCTTGGAAGTCCCTCTAATGCTTTTGCTACATCTATAAGCGCTTCAACTCGATTATCATCTTCATATAATACTCTGAGCTCTGCATTCATTTCAATAGCCTTATTTATAGTTATACCAATTACAGTTGGTATCATCTTAGCAATTCTATCTACCTCCGCATAGGAATAGCTCATAGCCCTTCCTACATCTCTTATGCATGCTCTAGGAGCCATTGTTCCAAATGTTATAATTTGTGATACGTTATCTGATCCATATTTTTGTACTACATAATCAATTACTGCTTGGCGTCCCTCATAACAGAAATCAGAATCTATATCTGGCATTGAAACTCTTTCAGGATTTAAAAATCTTTCAAAAATAAGACTATATTTAATAGGGTCTATCTTGGTTATGTCCAAGGTAAAAGCAACTATTGAACCTGCCGCAGAGCCCCTGCCAGGACCTGTCGGAATATCATGCTCTACTGCAAACTTTATAAAATCCCATACTATAAGAAAATAATCTACGTACCCCATTTGTTTTATTATATTGAGTTCATATTCAAGTCTATCTACGTACAACTTAGCGAATACATTTCCATCCGCTATTTCATTTATATATTCTATAGAAAAACCATTAATCATTACGTCACTAAATACATCATACCGCGTTACCATACCTTTGTAGCAGTTTTCTCTTAGGTATTCGTATGGTTCTACCCCAGGAGGTAATGGAAATTTTGGAAGCTTTGACACATGAAATTCATAATCAAAGTTACACTGCTCTGCAATTTTGACTGTATTGCTAAGCGCTTCTGGGACATATGCAAAGTTCTTTTTCATTTCCCCTGGAGCTTTTAAATAAAATTGATCTGAAGGGTATCTCATTCTGTTTTCTTCATCAACAGTTTTCGCTGTTTGGATGCAGAGTAGCACATCATGAGCCTTAGAATCCTCTTGCTCAATATAGTGAGTATCATTAGTACAAATTAATGGAATCCCTGTGTCTTTTGACAACTTAACTAAAAGCTCATTTACCTTAAACTGTTCCTGCATACCATGATATTGTAATTCTAAGTAGAAACCATCTTTAAATATTTCACTATATTTTAACGCTATAACCTTTGCTTTTTCATAATTATCTTTTAGAAGAAGGCTCTGAATCTCACCACCAAGACAAGCGCTACTTGCAATTAACCCTTCACTATGCTTTGATAAAAATTCAAAATCAACTCTTGGTTTATAATAAAAACCCTTAATTGAGGCAGCCGATACTATCTGCATCAAATTTTCATACCCCAATAAATTCTTGACTAAAAGCACTAAATGATGAGTACTATTATCCCTATCAGCTTCTTTTATATTCATAGATTTAGCCGCTACATATATTTCGCAACCAATAATAGGCTTAATTCCCTGCTCTTTTGCCTGCTTATAAAATTCCACACATCCATACATTACTCCATGGTCTGTTATAGCGATACTCTTCATGCCAAGCTTCTTGGTTTTAGAAATAAGATCTTTAATCTTTCCCGAACCATCCAGCAGGCTATACTCTGTATGCACATGAAGATGCACGAAACTTCCTAAGTCCTCTTTTTCTTTTATAGCTAGTTCTTGGTTCACATTTTCACTTCCCTTCAACTTTAGAATTATTTACAAAATACCCTTGCAGAAATCATAGCCTTTGCCACAGGTTCCTTAAATGCATTGTACATACTAATTTCAACCTTAGAAAAGTGTCTTCCTTTATCCACAATTTGTGCATATATATCAATATCACTACCCATTTGTACAGGCTTCATAAAATATGCCATAATACTATCTACTGAAATATTAATATTATTATTCTGTCTTAATGCCATTATACCCATTGTTGATAATAGCATATTAAGTGAACTCCAAGAAGCAGTACCAAAATGGTCTAGCATTTGAGGAATAATCTGGCCATTAAAGTGTAAATCATCGCCCTCATGTAAACATATGAAATTTCTTAAAATAAGATCTTCTATAGTTTCCGCAACTTGTGGCTGCCTTAATGCAAACTCCATCGCCTTTATAACATCTTCTATACTTAGAACTCCTACTAGTTTTTTCTTATTAAGTACAGGACAAATCTTTATACCATCCCATCCCATAATATGAGCAGCATAAGCTACAGTTGTTTTCGGTGTTACACTTATAGTATTTTTATTCATAACCTTATGTATTAGTTCATTTTCATCATCATGCCCTTGCAAATCTCTTAAAGTAACTATGCCAATAAGCTTCATATTCTCGTCCACCACGGGATATCTCTCATGATTAGTTTCAAACATTAATTTTCTCCAAGTAGCAATAGTATCGGTCCCTTTTAAATACTTAACATTAACTTCCATTACATCTTCAGCTAAAATAATTTCCTTCTTAATCATACTTTCATAAATAGCTTTATTTATCATGCTTGCTACTGTAAAAGTATCATATGTTGAAGATAATACAGGAATACCTTTTTTATTTGCCAATGCCTTTACTTTTTCACTACAATCAAACCCTCCAGTAATTAGTACCGCTGACTCATTTTCAAGTGCAAGCTGTTGTGCTTCTTCGCGGTTTCCAACAATAAGTAAGTAACCCGGTCTTATATATTTGCTTATTGATTCAACATCCATTGCCCCTATTATAAATTTATTTAAGCTTCTATTTATGCCTTCTTTTCCGCCTAAAATCGTTGCATCAAGGATGCTTATAACTTCAGCATAAGTCAACGTTTCAATATTTTTTTTATTTACCTTTTCAACTCTTACGGTTCCAACCCTTGGCACGGTATTAACAATGCCTAGGTTTTCAGCTTCTTTTATAGCTCTATAAGCTGTACCCTCGCTAAGCCCTAATTTACAACCGAGACCCCTTACTGAGATTTTAGTTCCAATCGAAAGGGAAAGAATATAGTTAATAACTTCTTCATGCTTTGACATTATATAATTTACCTTCCTTCTTTCCTTAGTTCTTCAGCAATTTTCTCTATTCTTCTTAATCTATGATTAATCCCAGATTTACCTACTGGCGGCTCAAGTATTGCGCCAAGTTCCTTTAGTGATTCATCTGGGTATTCTAGTCTTAACTCAGCAATTTCCCTTAAATTTTTTGGTAATCTTTGAAGCCCTATTTCCATTTGTATTAATTTAATACTTTCCACTTGTCTTACTGACGCATTTACTGTTTTACTAAGATTTGCCGTTTCGCAGTTCACAAGCCTATTTACATTGTTTCTCATTTCCTTCATTATTCTTACATTTTCTAGAAATAATAATGAGTTATGTGCACCAATTATATTGAGGAGGTCTACAATCTGCTCACCCTCTTTAATATAAATTACGTAACTGCTTTTTCTTTGTATTATTTTTGATAATAGTCCATAGCTATTAATAAGAGTGCATAGTTCCTCTGCATAGTCATTATCATGCGTAACGAACTCTACATGGTAGTTTTTTTCTGGATTACTAATACTTCCACCACCTAGAAAAGCTCCCCTTATATATTTACGCTTGCACTCTTCAGCATCAATTAGTCTTTCAGGTATAGTATAATCTATTGAAAAAAAGTTCTCATCCTCGAGGACTGCCACTTGCTTTAATAAATCTTTAACACCCATTTCTTCAGTAATTATAACCACATAAACATTCTTTTTCTTAAGTGAATTACTTCTCTTAACTAGTAATCTAGGATGAATATTAAAATGTTCCTTTAATAATTTAAATATAAGTCTTGCTATTGCAGGATTCTCAGTAGTTATTTGGAAATTAACTTGTTTATTTGAACCAAGTCCAATAGTTCCACTAACCTTCATTATAGCAGCCAGCTCAGACACCGCTTCTTTCTTACTCATTTCTGTAAATCTACAAATTTCATTTTTAACCTTAGACGAAAATGACATTATACTACCCCTTACTGCGTTTATTTTCTTTAAGCCTTTGTGATAAATAAACATACTCTACTATTTTCTTTTTATCATTAAATAGCTTTTTCTCCATAATTGTTTCTACCAAAATGGTTGCAAGCTTATCTTCATCATGCCTTATATACCCTTTTCCAATTTTAACAAAATCACTCTTAATTACCTCTATGCCTTGCTTTGTAATTTCATCTTCATTTATCTTAACCATATTGGAATTATCGTTAAGATATTTTTGTTCTAAATCACTACCTATTTTCCCTATATTTACTAAAACGCAATCAATAACCTTGCATTTAGCATGCTGATGTATAGCATTTATATGGTCTTTCACACCAAAGTTATCACTTTCCCCTGGCTGAGTCATGATATTTGCCACATAAATTCTTAAGGCTCTCGTTTTATCTAATGCATTTCTTATTTCCCCTACTAATAGATTGGGAATAATGCTAGTATATAGGCTTCCCGGTCCGAGTATTACCGCATCCGCCTCATTTATAGCAACTAATGCTTCTTTAATTGCTTTCGCGTCTTTAGGTTCTATAAAAACCTCTTCAATAGCACTATTATTTTCAAGAACAGCTTTTGGTATATTTGATTCTCCATCAATTATCATTCCGTTCTTAAGTTTCGCTTTTAAAATCATATTGTCTAAAGTAACTGGGATAACCCTTCCAGTTACAGCCAGGACTGAACTCATTTTCTGCACAGCTTCTTCGAAATTATTTGAAATTCCATCCATCGCTGCTAAAAATAAATTACCAAAGTTTTGGTCCTTTAATCTTCCATCTTTAAATCTATAGCGCAATAATTCGTCCATTAGTGGTTCCGTGTCTGCTAATGCTAATATACAATTCCTAATATCCCCCGGGGGAAGAATCCCTAAATCTTCTCTTAAAACCCCTGATCCCCCACCATCATCTGCTACTGTAACTATTGCAGTTATATTATTGGTATATTTCTTTAATCCTCGGAGCATAGTTGATAAACCAGTACCTCCTCCGATTACTACAATTTTAGGTCCTTTTATAAGTACCCTCTTTTCAAATATTAAATCCCCTAAGCCTTTTGAACTTATAGCTACATCTAGCTTTCCTGTATTTACTAGTATAATAAAATATTTAACAATTTGTATTATAGCTACATATATCATCAACGACCCAATCACTATGAAAAGTATCGGAAAACTTATACTTCCCACAGAAGAATGTCCTTCATTTATAAGTTCAACAACACCAAAAACTAATAACAAGACACCCATAATTCCTAGAAAAATCCATCTTTTCAAGTTGATTCCAGGTTTCAGAAAATCACTCAACATCATAGCTTGTTGCCGCCTCTACTCACGTCTTCATTTATATCCCTGTGATCTATATTAGCGTTATAACCATCTTGTTCTAACATTTCATGGATTTTATTTGCTATAGCTACCGATCTGTGTCTTCCCCCAGTGCATCCTATAGACACTATGAGTTGTCTTTTTCCCTCTTTTTTATAATTTGGAATAAGAAATTGTAGCATATCTTGAAGCTTCTCTATAAATACTTTAGTCCCCTCGCACTGTAATACATAATCTCTAACTGGTTGGTCATTACCTGAGTACTGCTTAAGTTCTGGAATATAATATGGATTTGGCAAAAACCTAACATCAAATACTAAATCTGAATCCACAGGTATTCCATATTTAAATCCAAAAGAAAGCACAGTTATAATAAGTTTAGTTTCTATCTGACCTTCCTCTGCATAAATATTATTTATTTCTTCTGTAAGCTCTCTTGCTGAAATTTTCGTAGTATTGATTATATGGTCAGCACGCTCACGTATATCCTTAAGTGTTTTCCGCTCAGAAGCAATTCCATTTAAAACCCTTCCCTCTGGTGCTAGCGGATGTTTTCTCCTTGTCTCTTTATATCTTTTAACAAGTACTTCATCTGTTGCTTCTAAAAACAAAATTTCATATTTATAATCTTGTTCTTTTAAAAAGGTTAAGCTTTCAAATAAATCATCAAAAAACTTTCCACCTCGAATATCTATAACTAAAGCAATTCTATCTATATTCCCGTTAGATTGATAACACGCCTCCGCAAATTTCGGAATCAATATAGGTGGCAAATTATCCACACAAAAAAATCCTAAATCCTCAAGATTTCGTATTGTTTGTGTTTTTCCAGCGCCTGATAACCCTGTCAATATAACAAATCTCATTTAAAAACCCCCCTATATAAAAAGAGCTTTCACGGAAACTCCTTAGCTCCTGTGATTACTCATTTTTAGTATCATTAATTTTTGTTGATTCCCCCACTTTTTTTGCATAAAACACTTGACAAGCCTGTAAAATTTTGCGGTCCTCCTCTTAAAGACATGTTTTAATAGGAGGATTATTTTATGCTTAAAAATTGGAGCTCTCATGCTGATTATCAGCAATTTATTATTTTAAATCTCTCATGTTTCTACAAAGCTTTTCCTAAAAAAATTATAGAACTTGAACCTTCTATCTCTAAGTTGTATTGCTTAGACTTAGATATTCTTAGAGAGATATTAAAACCTTATTATTCTAATATTGGTAGACCTGCAACTCTTCAACCTGAGATATTTCGTTCATTTTCTTTAATGCTTTTTCAAAAGGAAACAAGCATTACCAACTGGGTTAAAAAGATTCATGCCTGTGAGTTACTTGCAACCTGTATAGGCTGCACTAAAAATAATGTCCCATCACTTGGTGCTCATTATGATTTTATCTCTAGATTATGGCTTTCAAATCTGTCTACCGACAGGGTAAACCTAAAAAAAATATATTCGTATAAGAAGAAACCCTCTAAAATTAAGGCACCCGGGAAAAATAAAAAGCTTCCTAATAAAAAAACTGGTGTTGTTAAGAGAATTTCAGATTTTTTTGAAGCTGGTCGCTCATTTTCCCTAAGAGCCGAAAGGCTGCTTCAAAAAATATTCTCATTAGTTGCTGTAGAACCCTCTTTTAATCTTAACTTAATAGAAAAAGATAACCTTACAGTTGGCGGCGATGGTACTTGTGTTCACTGTAAGTCTTCTTACTATGGTTCTAAAGTTTGTGACTGCCGTGAAAATGGAATTTACGATTGCAAATGCCCTCGTAGACTTTCTGACATAAATGCTAATTGGGGTTGGGACAGCCATGAAAATCGTTGGTTTTATGGCTACACTCTCTATGCTTTATCTGTCTATAATAAAAAATATAAGATAGATCTACCTATTTATCTACGATTTGTAGAGGCAAGCAGACACGACAGTGTCACTGGAATAGTAGCATTAGCTGAATTTAGAGAACTGTTACCGCAGTTCACTATATCAAATTATGTTCTTGACTCAGCTAATGATAACTACCCTACATATGAATTATGTTCTAAATGGAACATTAATCCCTTTATTGATCTGAACTCCAAAAACAAAGGAAATTCAAAATATCCAGTTACTCTAGATATTAATGAAAAAGGATTTCCTATCTGTATTGGTGGCCATGAAATGGTCTATAACGGTTATGAAAAAAGTCGTTCACGCCTTAAATGGCGTTGCCCTTTAGTTTTAAAAAAGGTTGCTAGTTGCTCTTGCTGTGAACAGTGCTCACCTTCACCTTATGGGCGAGTAATCTACACTAAACCATCATGGGATTTGCGGTTGTTTACTCCTGTGCCTCGCGGCTCAAAACAATGGAAAACTATTTATAAAACTAGAACCTGCTCAGAACGTATAAACAATCGTATTCTAAATGATTATAAAATTCATACTTTACGAATACATGGTAAAAAACGTTATTCATTTATGACTATGATTGCTGGAATTAATATTCATCTAGATGCAAGACTTAAAGTTTCAGGTTTTAGTATTTTAAATTTATTAGAGTAGCTGTTTGACAATTAAGTACTTTTTTCTGAAAATTCCTGCATCGTGTAGGCTTGTTTGCTATACCTATTTTTATTCCTAACTGCTCTCTGAACATAAAATTTATAGCACTATAATGACTCTATACATAATTAAGTTTTACATATTAGTTTCCGTGACTACTCAAAAAAAGTAATAACTACTACAACTGTTAATATTTTAATATTAATAATAAATTCGCTTTAAAGGCTCACTTACTGCATTGTACTAGCATAGTTTCACTTTTTATTATAACACATGGAGCGTTTATAGAAAGGTAAACATAAAAAAGAAAAAAAGTATATCTTACTATTAGTGCATTCACTTCAATGCATTATACGTAATATATACTTTTTTTGCGCATAAAAATATTTGTTATTTATTTATAAAATTTCTTTTAAAGCTTTTATAAATAACTCATTTTGTTTTAGTGTACCAATTGTAACCCTAAGCCATCGGGGCATACCTAATAAATGTCCTGGTCTTACAATAATACCTTTTAAAAGTAACTTATCAAAAACTTCCTTATCATCAATTTTTGTATCCACCATAAGAAAATTAGTGTTCGTTTCTATGTACTGCAGATTCATTAACTCAAATTGCTTATATAAATACTTTTTTCCAGCTATATTTGTTTCAGATACTAGTTTTAAAAACTCTTCATCCCTAAGTGCTGCTACCGCTGCTTTTTGTGCATATAAATTAACATCAAAAGGCCCAATAACTCTATTAAGATATGAGCATAATTCCTCGCTAGCTATTCCATATCCACATCTTAGAGATGCCAATCCGTAATATTTAGAAAAGGTTCTTAGAATAATCATATTAGGGTAATCATTTAAATATTCTAAAGAATTCGGGAATTCTTCTGAAGTTACATATTCATTGTAGGCCTCATCCATAATTATTAATACATGGTTTGGTATTTTGTTTATTACTCTCGCAAATTGTGCTTTAGTAAATATAGTTCCTGTAGGATTATTAGGGTTACAAAACCATATGATTCTTGTTTTCTCAGTTATTGCATTTACCATTTTTTCTATATGTATTGCATTATTATCCATAGGTATTACGATACTAGTAGCTCCCATAAGTTTTGTTGAATCCTCATACCTAGAGAAGGTAACCGCCGCCGTTATAGATTCATCTCCTGGCTCTAAAAAAGTGTTTGCAATTACTCTGATCAATGAATCGGAGCCTGTACTGCACACAATCTGTTGGGGATTTACCCCAAGTTTTGCGCTTATTACATCCTTCAATTCGTGATTTGATGCATCTGGGTACATATGAGTTTCCTCTACTAATTCTCTTAATGCTTTTTTTACCTTTGGCGAACATCCTAATGCATTCTCATTGGACGCAAGCTTTACAACCTCCGCAAGCCCCAATTCTCTCTTAACTTCACTTATAGGCTTGCCTGCCTTATAACTCCTTAAACCCAAAATTTCTTTACGTACCATGTATTCCATAATTTCCCCCTATATGATTATACTTACTCCTCCTTGGAAGCTCGTTCGTCTTCTCCCCATATCTTTACTTCAGTAGTAAGCTTTACCTCAAATTTCTCATAAACTACATGCTGCACAAGCTTTATCAAATCCAATATATCCTTCGCACTAGCATCTTTTTTATTAATAATAAAACCAGAATGTTTCTCAGACACTTGAGCATCCCCAACGCAAGTACCCTTTAAATCGCAATCTTGTATAAGAACACTTGCATAATGACCCTCTGGTCTTTTAAATGTACTCCCCGCTGATGGGTATTCTAAAGGTTGTTTATCACTTCTTTTTTTCGCAAGGTCGTCCATCCTTGCTTTTATAATCTCCTTATCTCCTTCTTGGAGACAAAGGGTAACACTTATTACCGTATATCCGTGTTTTAGAATAGCGCTACTCCTATAAGAAAGCTCCATTTCGCCTTTTGTTAAAGTTAATAATTCTCCATTATTATCAAGAGCTAATATACTCTCCATAACCATAGACATTTCACCATTATATGCTCCTGCATTCATAGCTGCCGCACCACCAATGCTACCTGGAATTCCATTTGCAAATTCCATACCTTTAAGTCCTTCACCCAGTGCCACCATGGTAACATCATATAAACTTGCTCCACTTTGAGCGATTACTTTATTTCCTTTTACCTCAATTTTATTAAACTTACATAGCTTTATAACTACTCCGCGAATTCCACCATCACGTACAAGTAAATTAGAACCATTTCCTATTAAATAATAATTTACATTATTATCTTTACAAATTTTTATTATTGACTGAGCTTCCATCACATCTTCCGGAGTCACTAAAATATCAGCTGGTCCCCCTACTTTAAAGGAAGTATGATTTTTCATAGGCTCATCTATCTTTATGTTTGATCCTCTAGTAACTTTATCTATTTGTTTAATTAGTTCCTCATATTTTTTCATATTCTACTCCTTGAAAATATTAATATATTTACATAATTCCAGAGCATAAAGCATATAATATATGCTTTATGCTCTGGAATTATATAGTGCTTTTATTTTACCCTTTTTACTAAGATATTTCAACAATTTAACTAATCATTATTAATTATTAATCTTTCTGACATATTTGATTATTATTTCAATATTCTCTATTTACTCTTTTTAAAATATTCTAAAACACATTCCGAGGCCTTACTGTCCATAGAGGGAGTCTCCATTAGTTCCTTAACACTTGCACTTTTTATCCTATCAATGCTACCAAATTTCTTTAGTAACTCTCTTCTTCTCTTTTCCCCTATATTAGGTATATTATCCAATATAGAATACAGAGTTCTTTTATCTCTTAAAGTTCTGTGATAAGTAATAGCGAATCTATGGACCTCATCTTGTATTCTAGTAATCAAGTGCATGCTTTGAGAATTGCCTCTCATAACTCGCTCTACATTATTATATATTAACCCTCTAGTTTTGTGCTTGTCATCCTTAACCATTCCACATACAGGTATATTAATATTAAGACTATTTAAAACCTCAAGGGCCACATTGACCTGCCCTTTTCCACCATCCATAAGAATTAAATCAGGAAATATACAGAACTTTCCTTTACTTAATTCTAAATTTCTTTCTTTTATTTTTTCCACTTCATCTAGTCCACGAGTAAACCTTCTCTCTAGTATTTCTCGCATACTATCATAATCGTTAGCTCCTATAACTGATTTTATTTTAAACCTTCTATAATCACTACTTTTAGGCTTTCCATCTTCAAAAACCACCATACTACCTACAGAATCCACGCCCATTATATTTGAGATATCATAGGATTCAATTCTTTCAGGTATTTCATCCAGTTCCAATAAGCCTGTAAGCTCCTCCAGTGCAATTTTGTGAATTTCCTTATCCTGCATATCCTTTAATTTAAATTGTTCAAGGGTTATCTTAGCATTATTTTCTACCATCTCTAATGTCTTTTTCTTTTCTCCCTTTTGAGGAACCTTAATCATAACTTTTGATTCTTTTTTGGAGCTGAGCCACTGCTCTAGAATCTCTCCCTCATTTATGAACGGCACATATATTGTTTTAGGAATAAAGGCTGCCCCTCCATAAAATCTCTTTATAAATTCTTCTATAAGCTCATGTGCTACCTGGTCCGCTTCATCATTTAAAATAAAATGTTCACGTCCTACTATTTTACCATCTCGAAGAAAGAACACCTGAAGGCAAACATCTTTTTCATCAACATATAGATTAATAAAGTCTTCATTCTCGCAATTTCCTATTATAATCTTTTGCTTCTCATTTATTTTATCTATGGCCATGATTTTATCGCGAAACACCACCGCTTTTTCAAATTGTAAATCTTCCGATGCATTTTCCATTTTTCGCTTTAGCTCATCTTTTATATTCCTGTCTTTTCCTGCAAGTAGCTGCATTGTACCTTTTATGATTTCCCCATAATCTTCTTTACTAATAAGCCCCGCGCAAGGGCCTTTGCACAGCCCAATATGATAGTTCAAGCAAGGCCTAGTAGGGGACAGTCCCTCTTTAATAGTTCGCCTACACGTCCTAAGTGGGTATATTTGTTTTATAAGTTCAATAATGCTATATACAGCTGCTGAATCTGTATACGGCCCATAATATTTTCCGCCATCATTTGCAATGTTTCTAGTTACAAAAACACGTGGAAATTCCTCATTTATAGTTATCTTTATAAAGGGATAGTGTTTATCATCCTTAAGTAAAATATTATATCTTGGGCTATATCTTTTAATAAGATTACATTCTAAAATAAGTGCCTCCATTTCCGAATCCGTTACTATATATTCAAACTCAGATATATTTTTCACCATAGCCTTTACTTTTACAGAATGATTTTTTGAACCCTTAAAATATTGCCTTACTCTATTTTTTAATATTTTAGCCTTACCCACATATATTATTTCACCAAGATGATTACTCATAAGATACACTCCTGGTGCATCTGGAAGAATCTTTAGTTGATATTCAAAATCAAACACATTAGCACCCCTTTAAAAATGTCGTTAAATTTCCTGGGCAATATACTACAAATTGCTCCACATATCATGTAGCTATCTTATTTCTAATAAGAAAGCCAGATATTATTTCAATATCTGACTTTCTTTACTATTATATGCATATATTTTTACGCTTTATTTTAAATAACTTTCAATAAGATCTCTAGTTACTTGGGCAGCTTTTTTACCACCAACTCCACCCTCTTCTACAATTACCGATATGGCAATTTCAGGATTATCATAGGGTGCAAATCCAGTAAACCAGGAATGAGCACCTCTTTGTGCACTAGCATCAGCTTTATGATCTGCAGTACCCGTTTTTCCACTAACCTCAATGCCTGACACAGCTGCATTAGTTCCTGTACCTTCAGTTACAACGCCTCTCATTAAATCCTTCATGGTACTAGCATTTTCCTTTGATGTCACTTCTCCTAGTTGCTTCGGTTCTATTTTTTTTAAAGATTTACCTTTGCTATCCAATATTTCTTTAACAAGCATTGGTTGCATCATAATACCATCATTAGCAACAGCGCTTACAACTAATGCCATTTGCATAGGAGTAGCTAAAACCTCCGCCTGACCTATAGCACTTTGAGCGATATTACCTTTCTCATAGCTTTTATAGCTTGGGAATCTACTATTCTCTATAGTTAACCCTTCAGATGGGATATTCTTGTTAAAATAAAACTTTTCTGCGGTTTCCTTTAGTGCTTTATTTCCTAAATCAATACCTAAAGACCCAAAAAACGCATTACTAGAATGTTCATAAGCAGATTTAAAATCTAAACTTCCTAAAACCTCGCCATCATAGTTTGTCAACAGTTGTGTTCCATTGACAACTAATTTACCATTATCCTGGTATCCCTTATTATAAACATTAGTGATATTTTCTAAAGCGCTTATCGCCGGAATAGTTTTAAATACAGACCCTGGTGGATATAATCCAGATGTCGCCCTATTAAGTAGTGGTGTACCTTCTTTATCTGCATTTAAATCTTTCATATCTCTTTCTAAATTATTTGGGTCATAAGACGGATTAGATACCATAGCTAAAACTTCTCCAGTTTTAGGATTCATCGCCACTATCGCACCTTTACATCCTGTATCCTTTAAAAGCTCATAAGCTTTGTTTTGAAGCTTTGAATCAAGAGTAGTTCTTAATCCATTTCCAACTTTCTCTTCAGTATCTTTACTGAAGAAAACAAACTTTGGAATTGCTGTCTCTCCAGCCCCCATAAGTTCTTTATCGTATTTTTTTTCAAGACCAGCAAGATTATATACGGTATCCATATACCCTATAGCATGGGCAAACACTGGACCCTTTAAATATTCCAACGTTTGAGAAGTTTCACTTGTTTTCGTACTTTTTGTTAAAGCTTTCATATCTTTATCGTAAATTGTTCCCCTTAATACCCTATTTCTCTCAGCCGAAGTTCTCCTATTATATGCACTATCTAAAGTCTTTTCGCTCCTAAACATATATGAATAAGTTATGTAGGAAATTAAAGCAATAAAAAATATTAAAAACACCAACATGACTTTTTTTATATTATCCACAAAATCATTCATAACTTTGACCGTCCTCCGAAATTTTTTGAAGTATCCCTAGTGCAAAGAAAGTTATTAACATAGAACTACCACCGGAACTAACTAATGGTAGTGTTATACCTGTTAGTGGAATAGCTCCAACTACCCCTCCTACTATAACCAATACTTGGGCAGCTATCATTGTGCTATAACCCACCGCAAGTAGTCTTGTAAATTTATCTTTGCTATAAACAGGTACCCTCATGCATCTATAAAACAGTAAAAAATATAAAATAAGGATAGCAAAGCCAGTAAGAAGGCCCATCTCCTCAGCAATAGCGGAAAAAATAAAATCTGTAGTGACTACAGGAACCATTCCAGGGTGCCCAAGCCCAAAACCCGTTCCAAAAAGACCACCGGAAGCTATAGAAATTAAAGATTGTACCACCTGATGGCCTTCATTGCTACCATATTTCCATGGGTCATTCCAGATCATAACCCTTACACGAACATGTCCAAAAAGTTTATAGCTTATAAATCCGCCTATAATAAAAAGTCCTAAACATACTAGAACATATTTAGAATTTGAAGTAGCAATATATAACATGGTTACTGAAATAGCAAAAAATAAAAGTGCTGATCCTAAATCCGTTTGCTTTACCATGAAACCAAGGGATATCATAACTACAATTCCAGGCTCAATTAAGCCCTTAATTTTCATAAGCTCTGACTTTCCCTTAAGATTTTCTCCATAATTCTGTAATGATGCTGCTAAATATGCTACCAAAGATAATTTAGCAAATTCTGATGGTTGAAAAGTAAATCCACCAATAGATATCCAGTTTTTAGCTCCATAAAGCGACTTCCCAAATATACTTCCCAATGACATAAGTATAATAGTGCATACCAAATAAAAATATTTGTACTTTCCAAACTTAGATAAGCTAGGAAAAAGCACTACTACTAAGATGAATATGGCAATTCCAACTGCATAAAAAATAAGTTGTTTAAGTGCAAGAGATGAGTCTAACCTATATAACATGGCCATACCTATAACCGCTAAAACATTTGAAAACAGCAAAATATATTTGTCACCATCCGGGAAAAATCTTCTTATTATAAAATGAGAATACGCAAACATTAAGCATATTATTGCACACATTATTATTGCGCCTTTGTCAAACTCATTTTTACCAATAAGAAACATATTAATAAATAAAACTATGCATAGAAGATAAGTATACCTTAGAAGCTTCCGCTCCTCTTTTATCTTTTCCATACTATCACCTCTCTCGCACTCATAATTTACCCTATAACTTTAAAAATTGAAGTTCCTATTTTAATTTCATCGCCCTTTTTTATGATTACCTTGTCCGTTACTTTTTTGTTGTTTTTAAGGGTTCCATTAGTACTTCTCAGGTCTTGCAAAATATAATCTGTGTTTTTAAGATATATTCTTGCATGCTGAGATGACACGTATTTGTCCCCCAAAATTAAAAGATTATCTCCCTTTCTGCCTATGGTAAGCACATCGTTTAGAGGAATAACCGCACCGATTCTTAAATTAAAATTTTCTCCTCTTTCTATAACCTCAAGCCCCATAGTTTTCTTAATAACTGGTTTCTTCTTTGCACCACCTTTTATGTCCTTATACATTATTCTCAAAGCAAATATTATTATAATGTAAATAATCGCTATAATTGCATATCTCAAAAACAAGCTTATATTAGCCATAACTCACTTTCTCCTCTTTAAATCATAATCAAAGACTAGCATTAAATCATCTCCTGCGGAACTGCACATTTTAGCAGTAGATAAATTGGCGACTTCAGAAGGAGATTTACCCCTTTGTAGACCTCTAAAGGGGATACCAATTATTAATCGTTATCCCCTCACTTATAAAAATTGGGGAGTTCCTTCTGAAATATCGTTAAATTAGTATGCTAGCTTATTATGAATTATAACATTTTTTTAAGATATTGTCCTGTATATGAATTCACATTTAAGGATATTTCTTTTGGAGTACCACTGCACAAAATGCTACCTCCCTTATCTCCACCCTCCGGACCTAAGTCTATAACATAGTCCGCGCACTTTATAACATCTAAATTATGCTCAATTACGACTACTGTATTCCCTGAATCTACAAGTCTTTGAAGTATTTTGATAAGTTTACTAACATCATCAATATGAAGTCCTGTAGTAGGCTCATCTAAAATATAAAAGGTCTTGCCAGTGCTTCTCTTAGATAATTCAGAAGCAAGTTTAATTCTTTGAGCCTCGCCACCAGACAATTGTGTTGATGGTTGACCTAGCCTTACATATCCGAGTCCAACATCCATCAGTGTTTTAAATTTGCTAGAAATTCTAGGAATATTTTCAAAGAACTTTACAGCTTCCTCAACAGTCATATTTAAGATTTCATCAATATTTTTCCCTTTATACTTAACCTCTAAAGTTTCTCTATTATACCTTTTCCCTTTGCAAACCTCACAAGGCACATACACATCAGATAAAAATTGCATTTCTATTTTAATTATTCCATCACCCTTGCAAGCCTCACATCTTCCGCCCTTTACATTAAAGCTAAATCTACCTGGCTTATAACCCCGCATCTTAGCTTCTGGACTCATTGAGAAAACATCTCGAATGATATCAAATACTCCTGTATATGTAGCTGGATTAGATCTTGGAGTACGCCCTATAGGACCTTGGTCAATATTTATAATTTTATCTATATTCTCATATCCTAAAATATCTTTATGAAGTCCAGGATTCTTCTTAGATTTATTCACCTTTTTATTAAGACCTTTGTATAGAATTTCATTAACTAAAGTACTCTTTCCAGAACCTGAAACACCAGTGACTGCAGTGAATACACCTAGCGGAAAGTCCGCGCTAACATTTTTAAGATTATTTTGCCTTGCATTAAGTATTTTTATACTATTTCCATTAGATACTCTCGTCACCTTCGGAACATCTATCTTCTTTTTACCACTTAAATATTGACCTGTAATTGACCTCTCACAGTTTTTTATATCCTCAATTGTTCCGGTAGCCACAATTTCTCCACCATGTTCGCCAGCTGCTGGCCCAACATCTACAATAAAATCTGCTGCCTTCATGGTATCTTCATCATGTTCCACCACAATTAATGTATTACCTATATCTCTTAAATGCTTTAACGTCTTTATAAGTTTATCATTATCCCTTTGATGAAGACCAATACTAGGCTCATCTAAAATATATAAAACTCCCATAAGGCTTGATCCTATCTGAGTAGCTAGCCTTATTCTCTGCGCTTCTCCACCAGACAATGTACCTGCCGCTCTAGCTAAATTCAAATAATCAAGTCCTACATCCCTTAAAAAATTAAGTCTATCATTTATTTCCTTAAAAATTTGATTAGATATAATCTTATTTTTCTCTGATAATTTGATATCTTTTAAAAATATAACTTCATCTACAATAGACATTTGACAAAACTCGCTTATATTCTTATCCCCAACAGTTACGGCTAGTGCCTCTGAGCTCAACCTTGCCCCCTTGCACTTAGGGCATGCATTATCACCCATATATTGTTCAATTTCTCTTTTTATATAATCTGACGAGGTTTCAAAATATCGTCTTTTTAAATTGTTTATAATTCCTTCATAAGAATGATTAAAAGTACCTGATCTAAACTCCTTAACATACTCCACCTTAACTTTTTCTCCATTAGTTCCGTACAGTAATATTTTAAAGATTTCTGGTTCATAGTCTTCTATAGGCGTATCTAAGCTAAACTTATATTTTTCACTTATTGCCCGAAGCACCGAAAAAGTCCAGGAATCCTCCTTAAGACTACCTTCCCCAAAAGACATAATGGCGCCGCCTTTAATACTCTTACTTTTATCTGGTATTATTAAATCCTCTTCAATTTCCATAAGAGTACCAAGGCCGTCGCAAGTATCACATTTACCATATGGAGAATTAAACGAAAACATCCTCGGAGCCAATTCTCCAAGGCTAATGCCGCAATCAATGCAGGCAAAATGCTCACTAAAAAGAATATCTTCACCACCAGAAATGCTAGCAATTGCAGTCCCCTCTGCTAATTTTAATGCACTCTCTAAAGATTCAGAAAGCCTCCCTCGAACTTCTTCTTTTACAGAAATTCTGTCTATTACTATCTCTATATTATGTTTCTTAGTCTTTGCGAGTTTTATTTCCTCTTCCAGAAGCTCTACAGTAGTACCATCTATCCTAGCGCGAACGAAACCATTTTTTTTAATATTTTCTATTATCTTGACATGTTCACCTTTTTTCCCCCTTATAACAGGAGATAAAATTGAAATCTTAGTTTTCTCTGGCATATCCATTATTCTATCCACCATCTGGTCTACAGTTTGCTGAGAAATCTCCTTACCACATTTAGGACAATGAGGCGTCCCTACTTTAGCATAAAGAAGTCTCAAATAATCATAAATTTCAGTTACAGTACCCACTGTGGAACGTGGATTTCTGTTAGTAGTTTTCTGATCTATAGAAATAGCAGGAGATAACCCCTCTATGTACTCAACATCTGGCTTATCCATATTACCTAAAAATTGCCTTGCATATGCAGATAATGACTCCACATACCTTCTTTGCCCCTCTGCATATAATGTATCAAAAGCAAGTGAAGATTTACCAGACCCTGAAAGTCCAGTAAACACTACAAATTTATCTCTCGGTATCTCCAAATCAACATTTTTTAAATTGTGAACCTTAGCACCCTTTATAAAAATTTTATCCCTCATATTTTCCTCCTCTGTTACAACACAATTATATATTTTTAATCTGCTTCTTGAGTTTATAAATTATATCGCGAAGCTGCGCCGCTCTTTCAAAATGTAAATCCTTAGCTGCTTGCTTCATCTCATTTTCATACTTATCCATTAACTTTTTAGTTTCATCGTAATTCGCATCCATTGCAGCTTCAAGGGTTTCATATACCTCTTTATCTTCCGCAACTGTTATAGATCCGATTACTTCCCTAATATCTTTTACAATAGTGGTTGGCACTATATCATGTTCTTCATTATATTCCATCTGAATTCCTCTACGCCTTGTAGTTTCATCCATAGCCTTTTTCATAGATTTTGTAATTTTGTCTGCATACATTATTACCTTGCTCTCTGAATTTCTTGCAGCTCTTCCTATTGTTTGAATTAATGAGGTTTCAGAACGTAAAAACCCTTCTTTATCTGCATCGAGTATTGCAACAAGGGCTACTTCTGGAATATCTAATCCTTCTCTCAAAAGATTTATACCTACTAGCACATCAAAAGTACCTAGCCTAAGATCTTGGATAATTTTCATTCTTTCTATGGTATCAATATCCGAATGTAAATATGTAATTTTCATATCCATTTCTTTAAAGTATTTAGTCAAATCTTCTGACATTTTTTTTGTAAGGGTCGTAACTAAAACTCTAAAGCCTCTTTTTATTGTTTCCTGAATGATCGCATATAAATCATCTATTTGCCCCTTAACAGGCCTTATAACTATTTCAGGATCCAATAACCCTGTAGGTCTTATTACTTGTTCTGCCACATTCTCACTATGTTCTGCTTCATAAACGTTTGGAGTTGCACTTACAAAAATCGTTTCATTCATAGTACCCTCAAACTCCTGAAAAGTTAGCGGTCTATTATCATAGGCTGACTTAAGTCTAAATCCATAATCAATTAAATTAGTCTTTCTTGATTTATCCCCACCAAACATAGCTCTAACCTGCGGAAGAGTTACATGGCTCTCATCTATAAACATTAAGAAATCCTTAGGGAAATAATGCATCAATGTTTGAGGTGCTGTTCCAGCAGCCCTGCCATCTAAAATTCTAGAATAGTTCTCTATACCAGTACAGTAACCAACCTCTCTCATCATTTCAATATCATAGTTTGTTCTTTGCTTAAGTCTTTGTGCCTCTAAAGCTTTATCCTCTGAAGTAAGCTCCTTTAACCTCTCCTCAAGCTCCTGCTCTATTTGAGCTATGCCAAGTTCCAATTTATCCTTGGATGTAGCAAAATGGGAAGCCGGGAAAATAGATACATGTTTTAGGCTTCCAATAATTTCTCCTGTAAGAGAATCAAATGATCTAATCCTTTCTATCTCATCTCCAAAAAACTCTACCCTAATTCCTTCACTTGACGATGAAGCAGGGAATATATCTATAGTGTCACCTCTCACTCTAAAGGTTCCGCGAATAAAATTAATATCATTTCTTTCATACTGTATATCTACTAACTGTCTTATTACTTCATTTCTATCCTTTTCCATGCCAACCCTTAATGACACTGTAAGTTTTTTATACTCCTCGGGGTTACCAAGTCCATATATACATGAAACCGAAGCCACCACAATAACATCGTTACGCTCTAGTAATGCCGATGTAGCTGAATGTCTTAATTTATCAATATCATCGTTAACAGATGAATCTTTTTCTATAAATGTATCCGTCTGTGCAATATAAGCCTCTGGCTGATAATAATCATAATATGAAACAAAATACTCAACACAATTATCAGGAAAAAATTCTCTAAACTCTGAGCAAAGCTGTGCTGCTAAGATCTTATTATGAGCAAGCACCAATGTAGGCTTTTGAACTCTCTCAACAATATTAGCCATGGTAAAAGTCTTACCTGACCCCGTTACTCCTTTAAGAGTTTGAAACTTTTTACCTTCTTCAATTCCGCGCACAAGACTATCAATTGCCCGTGGTTGATCTCCAGTAGGTTTAAACTTTGAATGTAACTTAAACTCATGCATAAAATCACCGCCTTGTATTCCTTCTTCTGAACATTTGTTCGTTACTTCTATTTTAACTATAAATTTTTAATATGTCAATATATCCTATACTAATTCACAAAAACTATTCACCTACTATAAATTAAAAAAATATATAGATTATAATTAACACCCTTCATAGTTCTTTCAATAATATTTCTTGCTAATTTACCGTTAAAAATTTTCATTAGTTGCATTTTATTCTAAATTATAAATATAGATACTATATATATATAATCACCTATTTGCATCTAGACAAAATTAACGATTAATATTAGTTGATTCTCATTAAATAATAATATACTGCATAAAAAAAATATTTTAAATGGAGGAATTGTTGTGAGTATTATGAATTCTGTAGAAAAAGGTGTAAAATCTAAAATCATGGAGACTTTAATTAATTATCTAGAAAAGAACCCAGAAAGAAATGTTGATAAAATTTTTGATACTATAAAAAAACTAATAAAAGATGAGTCTCAACTAAAACAAATAGATTTTGTCTATAGTTATTACAAGAGTAACCCACCAACACATGAATATATACAAAATATATTAACTAATACAGACACAAAGTGTCTTAAGAAATTGGTTACTAATTTCTTTGCAAATGCAAATTGGTATGCTGGTGCAAAACGCAACAAATTCTTAACTGACGAAGATACAAAAATACCATTTGTTTTGCTAATCAGTCCATCTATGAGATGTCCTTTGCACTGCGTTGGATGCTATGCATCTAATTATAGTAAAGATACTGATATTCCACCTGTAGAAGTAGAGAGATTAATTAAAGAAGCAAGAGATTTGGGAATATACTGGATAATAATACTTGGGGGTGAACCTTTCTATAATGACTATCTGCTCGATATATATGAAAAATTTGATGACATGATGTTCTCCCCGTTTACTAGTGGCATTCTTATAACTGACGAAATTGCCAATAGGATACAAAAATGTTCAAATGTATTCCCAATGCTCTCGATTGAAGGCTTTGAAGAAGATACAGAATCAAGAAGAGGAAAGGGTACATTCGCAAAAGTTATACATGCTATGGATATGCTTAAAGAAAGAGGAGTTTTATTCGGAGTTTCAACATGTGTTACAAGAACTAACATAGATGATGTATTATCTGATAAGTTTACTGATATGCTAATTGAAAAAGGTTCTAAATTAAGTTGGTATTTCTTGTTTATGCCGGTAAGTTCACATCCACAGTTTGATATGATGCTTACACCAGAGCAGAGAATAAGACTTGGAAGAAGAACTAATGAAATAAGAACAACAAAACCATATTTTACAATTGATTTCTTTAATGATGCTCCACTAGTAGGGGGATGTATAGCCGGTAAATACTTCTTTCATATCAATTCGAAAGAGGACGCAGAACCATGTATATTTGCACACTTCTCAACAGTTAATTTAAAGGGAAGACCATTAATCGACGCTTTTAGGGATCCTTTCTTTAAAGAATTAAGACATAGACAGCCCTATAACAAAAATATGTTAAGGCCATGTATGATGATAGATAATACCAATGTAATAAGAGATGTATGTCAAAAGGTTGGCGCTAAACCAACTGATGCTGCTGGAGATGTTATGCTTAATGACAAAGAATTCCATGAAAATATTGACAAGGTTACAAATGCTTTCACACCTTACGCCGATAAAGAGTGGAAGGAAACTTTTAATGAAAAAGGAAATGATGAATTATCAAAAGGTTAATTATGAACTTTCTCCTGCGTGACTCCAAATAAGAGGTTGAAACGTGAAATTCCATTAAGGAATTCTAATCTTTTCGAATATAAAACTCCCCGGCGCTCACATTCGGCGTCCTGCCTCAGGTTCGCTAGCCTGACTTCCTGTCAGGCTCACGAGAATTTTATATTGGAAAAGAAGAATTTCTAAATGGAATTTCAATGTTTCTGCTTCTCTTATTTGGAATCACTTCCGGAGAAAGTTCATACTATTATGCATATCTATATCCACAGGTGGGACTCTTATGCTACCATGGGACTATATTGTCGGGCGGAAAAACATGAATTTCTAAAAACAGTTTTCTTTTTTATTTGTAAGTCCCCCCCGTTGATGTGTTTTTATTATCTTCAAATGATAATATTTTTACAAATGGGGGCTTTATTTTTGCAGTGTTTTCTTAGCTTGATGGCTATGTTGCCGTACCCCTATATAGTGTTCACTATTCGTGTATAGTGCATCAATCCCAAAATCAGCAATGCCTTTTGGGTTGATGATAAACTCCTTTTCAATAGATATATTTCTAAGTCTTGGAGTAAATCTGAAACCTAATAAATGAGTTAATCCAAATAATTGCTTTTATGTTTTTCAGAATATTAATTATTCTTTATTCTGTACTATTAAGTCTTTGAATAACGCTTGTTTTTGATGATTTATAATAACAGCAAATAGGAACTAAAGCTGTTATAAAAATTAATGGAATAATACAAAGGAGTATTGGCGTCAAGGTGAACCTCCTCGTAAAGTAATAAAGATCAGAACCCATGGCAGGAATTAATGTAATATTAGTAATGCTTGCAAGTATTATAGATAAAATCAATCCAAGAATAGCATATCCGGCTCCTTCAAAAATCAACATAGAGCGCATTTGTTTTCCAGTCATACCAACTGCTTGCAGCATTGCAAGTTCTCTTTGTCTATTAATAATTGACATCATCATAGAATTGATAAAATTTAATATACCAATTACTGCTAGAATAACACACAATGAACCTCCCACAACATTATGCATTACCACAAGCTTATGAAATGTATTCCGCAAAGTTAATCTTGACCAAAAGTCTAATGATGGTTCTATATTAGTACAATACTGTTCAACCCATCTTTCAGTTATATCAAGATGTTTGTCATCTACATTAAAAATAGTACGCATTGGTTTACTTGGTCCAAAGTTAGATAAAAATTCACTTGAAGAAAGTATATATTCTAATCCTAAATCATAATGCTCAGGTGAATTAAGCGCTTCTGGATAATCCACAATTGCTAAAACTTTATATTTTTTTTTCTTATCATTTCCCAAATCAACATCAATGGTATCGCCAGGTTTATATATGCTACTGCTTCCATTTCCAATCATTTTACATGGGGTTACATAAATACCATCTCCATTTGTCCAGCTTACATTATCCAATTTTCCACTTAGTAGTTTAATAGATTCCGCCGGCCAAGTATCAAAACCCAAAGTATTAACTACTGAAACTTTTTTTACCATTGCTTGAGAATTCATAAAATCCATCTTTTTTTTATTGTCCCATGAATCAATCTGTTCTTTAAGACAAGTATAGGCATCACTACTGAGAGACTGGTGATTTTTAAAAAGATAAACATTTCCACTTTTCTCAAGCCCTGCTAATGATTTAACCTTATCAATAAAATTGTTACTTACACCATTTGTATTAAAAGGAGTTGAGCTATTAATGATGGATGTATCCGCAACTGAAAAATCAGATATACTAGTACTAGCTACAAACTTGTCAAAATCAAAAGAGTGGACAAAAGTATAAGTACTATTAAGAAGTACTAAGCTGAGTGAAAAAGATAAAACAACTAGGATAACTTTTTTTCTATTTCTTCTCAGATTTGATATTGCTATTGTGTAAGTTTCTACTTTATGGGTGCGTTTTCTTTTATTTTTAAATTGAGCTTTTGAATTTATTTCTGTATAACGCATTGATTCAATTGGAGACACTTTTGATGCTAGTATAGCTGGCTTAATACAGCTTAAATATACAGTTAACAAACTAAAAGCACTTGCAGTGATAAATATTAGAGGATTAGCCGTTGTAATAACATGCATATCTTCACCTAAAATATTAATAATATATGGAACTAAAATACGCCCGATAGGCCATCCTATCAATAGCCCTAGTGGAATACCCATGCAAGATAAAATCAGAGCTTTCAAGCGAATAATTTTTCGTATTTGTTTTGAAGTTGTACCTATTGTTTTCAATAATCCATAAGAACGAATGTCCTTAGCAACTGAAATATAAAAAATGTTATAAATCAACAAATATGCTGCCACGAATATAACAATTATTGCAAGAATAATAATTGCTATATTTTGAATATCAATTTGAGCAGTATCATATGCCCAATTAATACCTATTGGTACATTTAAATTATATTTCTTAGCAAGATTATTGATGTTTCCTTCAATATTCCAAACTGTGGGAAACATAATCGCGCTATCGATATATCCATTAGAACGATTTACAGTACCATCAGAAGGAATATTTAAAAATGGTGCAATTTCATTAGCATATGGCTGTGAAAGCCATATTGTCTGCCTATAAGATACATCATCACCGCGCCATATACCCGATAATGTAAAAGTGTCAGTGGAGGTTCCAAAATCCGTTTTTACACTTAATTTGATTTGCTGCCCTAATTTATGAGGAACACCCAGTTTATCAAGAACAAGAGTGCTTGTAGCTATTTCTTTTTTTAAATTGGGCATTTTACCCATTGCGGGAAAATTAAAGGTCCACTTTGCATATTTATCTTCACCCCATCTTACTTCCGTGGGTAACTTCTGAAATGGCGAACCTTCTGCATTCCCAATAATGGTAGAATATGAAATATCTCTAACCATACTATCCTTTGAGATTTTTTTAAATTCCTCTATTGTTAAATGCTTTAATCCAGCATGAGCTGATGTACCTACTTTACGCTTATCACTATCTTGCATAGATTCTCGCAAACTCCCTGTGATAGTAAACATACTTGTAAATAGAAGTGTTGATAAAGCAATGGCTATAATTGCAATATAGTTTTTACTGGATTTAAGAGTACTCCATGTTAGCTTTTTAATAGAATTTCCGTTATTATTTTGAAACATATTTATACCCCCTTTATACCATAATTTTACCATCTTCAATACGTATGATTCTGTCAGCAAGCTGAGCAATTTCATTATTGTGAGTAATCATTACAATTGTCTGATGGAATTTCTTACTGCTCATACTAAGAAGTCCCATAACATCAGCACTGGTCTTGCTATCCAAATTGCCGGTTGGTTCATCAGCTAATAAAATAGCGGGTTTTGTAACTAATGCCCTTGCAATAGCTACTCGCTGTTGCTGACCGCCTGAAAGATTATTGGGCATATTTTGAATTTTATGTTCCAGTGCTAACATTTTTATAATTTCATTCATAAAAGACTTGTCTACAGTTTCACCATCCAACTCTACTGGTAAAACAATATTTTCATATACATTCAACATTGGCATAAGATTGTAGTTTTGAAAAATAAATCCAATATTGCGACGCCGAAAAATTACAAGCTGATCATCACTCATGTCTGCTAACTCCTTATCTTTAACCATAACACTACCAAATGTTGGATTGTCTAGTCCTCCTATCATATGTAGTAATGTAGATTTACCACTACCAGATGTGCCTACAACAGCTACAAATTCACCTTTTTTTACATTAAAGTTTATTCCATCTAAAGCCTTTGTAATGTTTGGCTTTATACCATAATATTTTTTCAAATTAGTTGTTTTTAAAATACTCATATGCAAACAATCCTCCCAATTAATGAATTAATCACAGAATATCACTAAAAGGTTACAGAAATATACCAATAAAAAATTATTAGTTATAAATTTGTAACCTTTTTAAGTTATTAAGCAAGCTATAAAACTATAAATTTATCTATTGGAAAGAAAGACCGAAAAGGTTGAACCTTGTCCATAATTAGATGTTACTTTAATATATCCACCCTGCATGATGATAATTTTCCTGGCAAGATACAAGCCAATACCAATGCCTGGAATATCATGTACTTCGTCCTCACGGTAAAAACGTTTGAAAATTTCAGCTTGATGGTTTTCTGAAATACCTTTGCCGTTATCTGATATATCAATTTTCGTATACATTTCCCATACTGTAACAGTTACATGAATTTTGCCACCTTTAGGTGAATATTTTATGGCATTATCGAGGATGTTAAACAATGCTTCCGTTGTCCATTTCCTATCATGTGAAACCATCAAATTCGTAGTGCAATCAATTACAATCTCGATATTATTCTTTTCAGCCATAAACAAAGTACTACCCATTACCGATGCAAGTGTTTCATAGAGAGAACAGTTCTTTTTTTCTAAGGTTATAATTCCAGTTTCCATTCTTGAAGTCTTGATCATTGCCTGCATAAAGAAGTCCAACTTATCAAGTTGACCATTCATTGCTTGCAAAAATTCAATTTGCGCTTTTTCTGGTAACTTACGTTCTAATAAAGTTGAATTAATCATTTTCAAATTTGCAATAGGCGTTTTTACTTGATGGGAAATATCTGAAATTAATTCTTCTAAATCTGCTTTTTCACGGACAACACTACAGTTACTTTCTTGCATAATTTCAAACAATCTTGATATTCTATAATTAATTCGTGACAACAAGGTATCTTCTTCTGAATTAAATTCAAAGTTATTATCACCTGCTGTGATATTCTTTAAATTTTGGGTAATACATGAAGTAAATAGTATTAATTTTTTCCTTACTAAAAATATAAGCAACCCAATCCATATGTATATACATGAAAGAAAAACACCTCCTCCAAAAATCAATATAATATTGCCTGTGATTAGATATGCCATGATAAGGAAAACTATTGATGTTATAAGTATCCCTAGGCTTACAAAAAGGCAAATATTTCGAATAGATAATTTTTTTGAAGTCATTTCCTATCACTACTTATCCACATGTACCCCATACTGTATACGGTTTTAATATATTTATGATCAACTAGTTCAATTTTATTTCGTATACGGCTCACAACCGTAGTTAAAGTATGTTCATCTACAAAGTTTCCTTCAGAATCCCATAACTTTTCTAAAAAAATTTTTCTCGTCAATACTATTTTTGGGTTTTCTACAAATAATTTCAAAGTCCGATATTCCATTGGCGTAAATGCAATCATTTTTCCACTTAGACTGGCTGACAATTGAGAAAAGTTAATACATAAATCTCCATCATCATAACAATCAGTTTCAAGCGGCCTTTCAAGACGATTTAAAAACACTTTAACTTTTTTTTGAAATACACTTAAATGAAAAGGTTTAGTCACATAGTCATCCGCTCCTAAATCAAAACCTTTTAGCATATCCTTTTCCATATCATTAGATGTTAAGAAAATCACAGAAGTCTTCTCATGTAATAGTTTAATTTTTTGACATAGGTCAAAGCCATTGCCATCTGGCAAATTCACATCTAAAATTATAAGATGATATTCCTTTTGATTAACATAATTTATAGCCGCGAATGTGCTTAGAGCAGAATCCACTTCATACCCTTCCTCATTTAAATTATAAGATAATGTTTTGTTTAATAAAGTGTCATCCTCGACAACTAATATCTGTTTCATTATTTCACTCCTTAGAAGGTTTTCTTCTATTATACCGTATATTAAACACCATTAAATTACATGGTAAAAAATCTGTTAAAAAAGGTAAAAAGACTGTTGTTTTAATTTTAGAAGGGATCAAAATATCTCAATCAGAACTGGAAAACCTGGTAAGTTGGGATTAGCTTATGAAGGAATTTAACGACATTTCAGCTCCGCAGGAGATGAGTTAATACAAAATTTATAGAAAATACACAAAACAAACAAAATAGACATTATATTGACACCTCGTTGACACTCCCAATTGCTATGATTAAAAGATAGAATCGATAAAAATAAATTAATGAGGGAGATATTAAAATGAAAATTATATCTATAAAAACCAAAATTCTATCTGGCTCACTAACAGTTGGAATACTTTTATCATCTGCGAGTACAACTTTCGCAGCAACTTCTAACCCATTAAATATTGGTAAAAAAGCGCCTTTCACAAATGAATGTAAAAAAATAGACACTAAAATAAAACAGGGTTTAGGCGCAAATGTTGAAAACCTTGTAACTGCTAATACTATAACTCAAACTGATGCGAATAAAATTAAAGCTGTACTAAATAGATCTGAAGGTTCAGAAAAAACTAAAGCTATTACTACTCAAGGAAGTAAACTATATATGGATAGTAACAAGATAACTCATATAAATCCTCTAACATCCCTTGTAAGTAATGGGACTATAACTCAGTCTCAAGCCGATAAAATTATACTGAAGCAATTACATCTATACCACACTAGGGTGTTACATAGTTTACTTTAAAAATCCACTCAATATGAACTTTCTCCTGCGTGACTCCAAATAAGAGGTTGAAACGTGAAATTCCATTAAGGAATTCTAATCTTTTCGAATATAAAATTCCCTGGCGCTCACATTCGGCATCCTGCTTCAGGTTCGCTAGCCTGACTTCCTGTCAGGCTCACGAGAATTTTACATTGGAAAAGAAGAATTTCTAAATGAAATTTCAATGTTTCTGCTTCTCTTATTTGGAATCACTTCCGGAGAAAGTCCATATTATTATGCATATCTATATCCACAGGTTGGATGAAATCTAAGGGCAGAAAAAAAAGTTATCCACATTATTTACCACAAACTGTTTCCTATATAATAGAAAAGGGGCTTGCCAAGGGTATTCCTAGCATGCTCCTGATTTTATATTTAAAGATTTATTTTCAATCATTAACCATATAGAAAATATAATTTCAAATAATATCATAACTATTGAAACCACCACCGCACTAAACATAATTCCGATAATAAGTGTAGTCAGAGATATAAGTACAGACATCACTAAATATGCCTTTGATTGATATAATCATCCAAAAGGTAGCAAATGTGCGCCGAAGATAATTGCTAAAACCATTACCATTTTATCTGGAACTGTTGGGTATACCCACATAGCAATTAGTATATATAGAAATTGATTACATGAAAATAAAATCCCTAATTTATTTAAAGGATTATCACTTGTTGAAAACTCGGCTTTTATTACCCTTGAAATCATATATGCAAGTGGTGGTAGCGGTGCTGTAAAACAGAATGTCAGTAAATTTTTAGTTGCAATATTTTTTATTGGTAGCAACCATACAACTAGCACAGCGCACCAAATAATCACAGATGCTATAATAAAATGTAGCCCCTTTTTACCCCTTTTCGAAATATCAATTCTTAATTCATCTAATTCCATCCCTTTTCCCCCTACTATAAATGTATATTTCTTTAAATAACTTTATTTTATTATCATTTAAATTCAATATAATTTTAACTATAACTTCTATAAAAAATTGAAATTTAAGCCCTCCCAGTTAGGCTAAATCCGCATCGTCTATACCACATAGAACAATACATACAAAAACATAATTGCTTAATTAAATTTAATTAAATTTAGTTAAATATAGTTAAATTTAACTAGCTGCTTAACAACACGTATAAATCAACTCTTTAAGTAACATTTCACGATCTTTCCAAACAAAGATTAAACCATCCAAGTGCAAAGAGTATAAAATATATAAAAAAATTTATAATTCCCACCACCATTTAATCTTTCACTAAAAATATTAAATACATATTACTATTCTCGTAATTTAAAAATTTAATAAAAATAAGTTTATAAGTAAAGATAAAAATATTTTTGAATTTTACCATTCAAGTAGGACTGCTCCAGAAGAAAGCCCAGCACCAAATGCTACAAAAAGGATAATATCACCTTTATTTATCATACCACTAATTAAAGCTTCATCTAATGCAATTGGAATAGTAGCTGCAGTAGTATTAGCGGTTCTATCTATATTTATATAAAATTTACTCTCATCAATATTCATCTTTTTAGCTACTGACTTTAAAATTCTTAAATTAGCTTGATGTGGAATGATCAATTTAATATCGCTTATTGAAATATTAGCTTTATCTACAACTGCTTGTGTTGCTTCTATAAACGCTTTTGTAGCAAATCGCAATACTCCTTTGCCATCCATAACTACTTTTTGATTTTTTTCATTTTTATCTGTGAAAAATGGTGTGGATTCTATTTTATTATAGCATGTGAGAACATTATCATGGTCTATAACACAATCTAAATGAGTAGCTATAATCCCTGTTTCTTCAGTATTTGATAATATAACAGCACCAGCACCATCGCCAAAAAGTACAGCGGTTGACCTGTCTTGCCAATTTACAATTTGACTGTTTGTATCAGCACCAATAACAATTGCGTTCTTATAATTACAATTTTTCATTAAACTTTCTGCCACAGTAATAGCATATATGAAACCTGAACAACTAGTATTCATATCAAATGCAACAGCACTTTCTATTCCTAATTCTTTTTTTATATTTGCTGCTACTGTTGGTACACATACATCTGGTGTTCCCGTAGAGCATATAACTAAATCTATATCCTCTTTTGATAATCCACTATTTTTTAATGCTATTTCAGCTGCATTTACACCTAAACTTGTGGTCGTTTCAGTTGTAGATATATGTCTCTCTTTAATTCCCGTACGAGTTGATATCCATTCATCATTAGTATCTAGAATTTCTGACAAGTTATCATTTGTTACTAATAATTCAGGTAAGTAACTACCAGTAGAAATAATCTGTATTCCCATTTATGCACTCCCTTACTTATGTAAACATTGAAATATTTACATACTTTCTATTAATTATAGTATAGCATAGATTATATATTGCGTAAAAAATACAATTTCATGGTAATTTTATATACTTTTTAACTAGGGATATATAAGCATTAAAAAATATGGACTAATTTACTATAACGGTTTCAACTAGTATTTAAAAAAATTCTTTCAACTTATGCTTCTTTCCCATAATTAATTGGTACATTTCCATATGCGGTATTAATTATTGGGCTTTTATAAATAAAAGGATTTTATACTATCTGCTGTCTGTATATCATATTTAATTTCTGGAAAAACTTTTTTAACACTGATAAAATACCAAAACCCCTGTAAAGTATATATATAATACTTTATAGGGGTTTTCATATTACAAATGTAAGGTATATACTTTATCTGTCTTTTAGTTTAAAATCTAGAACTTTTGACAACGAATTTATGTCTCCTTTAAATGGGAAACAAAGTAGTTTGTTTTCATTTTCAAAAACCATAAGAAATGGTGCTTCACTTTCGGGTATAATTATATAAACTTCATTTATAAGTGCGTTTAAACATTCTCTCTGTACCTTTACAGGTGGATCAAGCGGGATTTTAATTGCATAACCATCATCTGTAAGAGGGTCGCTTTTAGCATAGATATTATCAACATTCTTTATAAAGTTTGCAACCATATTATGAATTTCTGGATTTAACTGAACTACTTTCACCACCTTTCCTTGCTTTGGATCAAAAATTTCAGCATATTTTAATCCTTCAGCATGAACTACTGTTGAATTAAACAACATAATAAATAAGAACATAACTGACAGTGTTTTTTTAATCATAAACATCACCCATTTATTAATGTTCCCATAATGAATTGTAGTTATGTTACAGGGATTCATTTAATAGAAAAATTTAAAATTTATTTATCTAAAATCACAGCTTTTGAATATTTAAGAAATCCATTATCCATATTTAAAACTACCATTCCTGTTTCATTCAAATATTCAACATATGACCTAAGCATTCTTACTATTGTTGTATATCTATATTTGCTTTTTACATTAATATTAAAACTTATAATAACAGCCTTTAGAATATCCTCCATTGTCATAGTACCATCTATGACATTATATATTCTTAATGCTCTATCCTTATAAAAACTTATATTGTCAGCTATAAGTCCTGTAATATCATCAAATATACCTTTGTGTGCCACTACATATTTGCTATATTTTAGATCATAAAGTTTTAATTTACTTAACAAATCCACACTCAGTATATAAGCGTAAGGCATTTTAGCCCCCCTCATGACTTCATAGCTTATGAGTGAATCTCCCAAATATGCAACATCATCAGGAGTAGTAATGCATATATGTGCAGGACTGTGCCCTGGTGTATGAATAATTCTAAATTTAACACCACACACAGTTACGCTATCTTGGTTGTCCAAAATCATAATATCTGTTTCACAAACCATATCCCCAAAATGCTCTGTAACATCGGATAATGTTTGGCTACTGTAATAGAGCTTTAGATTAACCGTTGAACTGCAAATAAGAGCTTCATAGGATGGCATAGCAATAATACAGTTATATTTTCCCTTCAAATATGCATTATTTCCTACATGGTCTATATGAGCATGACTGCAAATTATGGCGACTACCTTAAAGTTGTTTTTTAAAAGAAGCTCATCTATTCCTTTTCTTTCTCCTTGTGCCCATCCTGAATCCAACATAATAATTTCTTCATGATTAATTTTATAAAAAGGTATGTATGTCATTCCAGTATCAATACAAAATGTATTTCCCTTTATTTCTTTTATCTCCATATATTCACTTTCTTCCTTTTATACTCATTTATGTGATTACCTATTAATGGCTATGTATCTAATATATAATGTAATTGAAAACATTATAACAAAATACCTTAGATTTCTCTAAGTCATTTTGTTATTTTATAAACTATTATTTTACTAAAGTAATACGTTCCAGTGTTAAAAAACTGTATGGTGTTGTTTTATCATCATCAATATAACCAGTTTCTTCTTCTCTAATATTCCACTCCAAATAATTCAGCTCTGGGAAGAATACCTCAGCATCATATTCCTTATGCACTTTTGTTAAATGTATTTTATTACAATGGGGCAATAATAACTTATAAATCTCTCCTCCCCCTATAACAAAATATTCTTTACTTTCTTCTAAAGACTCTAATAATTCTTCCTTAGAATTTAAAACAGTAACTCGTTCATCATTTACTACAAAATTCTTATTTTGAGTAATAACTATATGGTGTCTTTGAGGAAGAATACCCGGAAGAGACTCAAATGTCTTTCTTCCCATTATAATAGTATTTCCACTTGTAATCTGTTTGAATCTTTTTAAATCTTTTGAAAAATGCCAAAGTAATTTATTATTTTTCCCTATAGCAAAATTTTCTCCAATAGCAACAATACACGTAAGCATTATACAGCCACACTCCCCATATTTATTTTCCCAAGGTGTTTATAATCTATTAGTTTAACATCTTCAGGTGTAAAGTCATAAAAGCTTTTAATTTCTGGATTAATCCAAATCTTAGGTGCTTCTAAAGCTTCTTCTTTTCTTGAAATCTGTAATTTTAAACCTTCAATATGATTTTCATATACATGTGCATTATTTATAACATGAGTAAATAATCCTGCTTTGAGTCCTGTAACATGTGCTATCATATGAACTAATGATGCATATTGACTTGTGTTAAATGGAATTCCGAGGGCCGTATCTCCAGACCTTTGTATTAACATACAATTCAGCCTTCCATCAGTTACATCCCACATAGTTAAAAAACAGCAAGGTTGAAGCGCCATTTCAGGAAGATCTTCTATATTCCATAAGTTCATCATCATTCTTCGGTCTTGAGGATTCTTTTTTAAAGCCTCAATAAGTGTATCAATTTGGTGATACTTAGCTATTTGAAAACCATACGCCTTCCCTATTGTGCCATCTTCCAAAGCCCATTCATCCCATATATGTACATTTTGTTCTTGAAGTTTTTTAACATCATTAGATTGGTCTTTGAAAATCCAAAGCAATTCTTTTACCGCAGTTTTAAATGCAACAAATTTAGTCGTTAATATTGGAAATTCTTCTTCTAAATCAAATTGCATAATTTGGTGAGGAAGTTTTAAAGTTGCAACCCCAGTACGATTTTGGTCATAATATCCTTTTTTAATAATTTTCTCTGCCATTTTAATATATTGTCTATCCATTTCATTTGACATAATTTATCATTAGTGAGAAAGTATCCATTAAGTATCCAAACCCACTAAATATTCACTTCCTTTCTATATTTCTTTTTTATTATATAGCTCAACCCTTATTTAGACTTTTTTAATATTAACGACTCTTTTTTCCCATTCCATTCTATCTTAACTAACATATCCCTATCAGTAGCTTTTGGAAGTCCTGCCGTCAGTTTCAATTTGCCAGTATGCACCTTACTATTATGATTTTTAAATTCGCCACTTTCTCCTTCATTATACGTATCTATAGAGTATTTAACATCTTTTACCAACTTACCATCTATCCCAGTGTACTTAAATGTATAATATGTGTCATGTGAGTTTTCATTACCATCGATTTTATACCCTACAGCCCAATTTGGACTCTTCCCTTCATAATTAATTAAAACATCTTCAATGTCTAAACGTAAATTATTTGCAAGTCTAGAAAGTGCTTTGCAATTACTTTTGTCATTAGGATTTATAACTATATAATGTAAATAATTATATATAAGTTCCCTCTTTTCAGTAACAGCTTTCCACCTACTATTAGTTGTATTATTTTCTGAAATACAGGAATTAAGTTCATTTATCGCGTTAAATAATTCATTACTATTCTCAACATTAGCATACGAAGTCGAATTTAATAAATTCAAAGCTGTATGTAGGTTAGATGATGCCATTATATAATAATAATTTTTTTCATTCTCGTTTAGTTTACTATAGTCCTGTGCAAAACAATATTGGGCGTCAGATAAACTGAATATAAATGATTCAGTCGCAGTTTTTTCTTGCTGCTTTAAACTAAGAAAATTATAAGCCCCAAATATCAAACTAATTATTAAAGCTATTATTAATAGATGCTTTTTCTTCATTAAAATTTCACCTTTCATACAAATTATATTTTATATTTTAGAATCTAAACAAAGAATTTTTTTTAATATTATGATATATTAAGTTACAATTGAGTTTTAATTATAACATAAAGTATGCCTTTATATCATACATACTCTTCCCTCATCAAAACAACACACTTGTCATTTTTTTATAAATAAAAATTGTTGATTCGTGTTTTTAAATTTTATTTTAAATTGCTTTGGCTATAAAAGATATTATATGTGCTGCTGGAACTAATAAAAGCTGGGCTAAAATAGTACCCACTATTAATCCTCCAACAATAAAAATTATACATCTATCAAATTGCAATTGACTACATTCTCCTTTTAGTACATCGTCTGTCAGAATCGATATATATGGATCTACGAATATAACCATAAGTATTGCTGCCATGCCCGTTATCACACCTGATAATGTACTACATGTACTTCTTAGTTCTGGATTTAAACATCCTGCATACAATGATGCTAAAACACCAACAGTTAATATTGAAAAGGCTATGGTGTTAATTAAAACTATTTTTTTAGGTATCATTTTAAAAGTTTTAAATTGTCCCAAATTTTCTTTTCTAGGTTTTGTAACACTACTTTTAAACTGCTCTATTCCTGATTTTGAAAACGAGTGTAATAACAATTTAGCTATAGAACGATTATAACTAAATGATTCAACAAGTTTTCCAAAAATTTTTATAAATGTTGGCATGAGTGCTGCGCCAATAATTGTTGCTATTGTTGTAGAAAATAGAATCCATCTAAATGTAGATAATAAACTTTGAGGGTCCCCGGCTTTTATAGTCTCTTCAATCCTTTTAGCTAGTAATGGTGCTTGTACTGTATTTGCAGTTCTAGAAATTAACGAAAAAATATTAAATACCGCAAAAGATACCGCTATTCTTCCCGTTCTTACACCAACAATTCTTACAGAATAGGCCAGTGTTGAAATTATGGAAATGACAACCGTAAGAATTAAAACAATTATTACTTGTTTAGACATATACTCTCCTCCGTCTTCCTTAATTTTTCTTAATATACTATTACGCCTTTGTTTCATTATATCGAATTTCAATAAACATTTCCAATATCATTATCATTAAACATGTATATGATATAATATCTAAATGTGTCTTAAAATCATAAATGGGTAAGGAGATATACATTTGGAAATTATAAAGTCAGTTTTCTATTTTGTGCTAGCAGGTATATTTGAAATAGGCGGAGGATATCTTGTTTGGTTATTTTTACGCGAGGGTAAAAGTCTTTGGTATGGAATTGTAGGCTCGATATTATTGATATTATATGGCATTATTCCTACACTACAACCTCAAAATGCTAACTTTGGCAGGGTATATGCAACTTATGGGGGAATATTTATTGTCCTTTCAATCTTGTGGGGATGGAAAGTTGATAACGTACTCCCAGACAGATTTGATTTAATTGGCGGAGGCATTGCACTAATTGGGGTTATTATCATTATGTATGCTCCAAGAGGATAAAAAAAATTATTGTCTTTTTTAATAAGCATCAAAAAAATTAGTGCAGTTTCTTATTATCTTAAATTTTTCTTTTGAATTCTTTAAGGATATGAGAAACTCCAAGCCCCAAAAACCCACCTGCTGTTGCCCACATAAAATTCCCTGTAACACATCCAATGGCTGTTCCTAACATCATACAACCAATCATTAGCCTATCATATTCTTCACCTTCATCTTCATCATCTACACTATCAGTGCACCCTATATTTTTATCCTTTACTAGATCATCTAACGTTATTTCAAATAAATCACTCAATATTATAAGTTTATTTATCTCTGGATATGTTTGCCCAGATTCCCATTTCGAAATTGACTGACGAGATACCTTTAATAACCCTGCTAGTTGTTCTTGTGACAAACCTTTTTCTTTTCTTAACGTTTGCAATTTTTCTGAAAAACTCAACTTCATCACCCCACCTAAATAATACCCTAACATCAGCTATCATACTAGCAATTTCCATTTGCTTTCTTGTCAACTTACGGTTGCAATTACTATAGCAACCTAAAAGCGACTGTTTGTCTTTATCTCTACTCCTTATCTTTCAATATAAACAGCTCTTCAACTCTAACATCTAAATACTTTGCTAACCTCATAGCTAATTCTAATGTTGGATTATACTTATCATTTTCTATAGCTATAATTGTTTGGCGAGTAACCCCTAAATTATTAGCCAATTCCTCTTGCGTTAATTTATAACTTTTACGATGTTCTTTGATGCTATTTTTCATGATATTTCTCTTTGAAGTTGTGAAGTATTATCCCTTTAGTTATGTTATAAATAATGAATACCACTCCAATTATTATAAGAGGTAATCCTAATTTTCCACTAATGAAAATGTCAATAACAGCCCATATGATAAGAAATATATTAATATAAAGAAAAGTTACACTGATAGCTTTATCTGATACTTTCCGCTCCCTTTCATCCATAAATCTGAATCCAGCAGTTCCACTAATTAATGATTCCCTCTTTCCTCCAAAACGCTTATTGAATATTGCTTGAGCAGCAAACATAAACAAAATTTGTGTATTCACTATAAAGGCTATAAGTGGATCAAGTGAAATTGAAACATAAATAGAAGAGTTAAATAAATATAAAGGTGGCATCAATATTAAATTCTTATACATAATTGATAGAATACATAAAACCGATATACCCAGTATTTCAAATAAATAAGTATAGCGAACTGCAATGCGTTTAGAGTTTTGTACACGCTCATCTTCTCTTAAAATCATTTCTAAATCCCTCCTAAATGTTAATACATCTTTACATTTTATTGTAACAATATTTAGATAAATGTCAATGCTTTTTTTTACATTTATTACCTTTAACGACATTGCATAAGGAAAGTCTCCCACTGCTATAATATATTCTAATCCTGCATATGTGTCATTGATTGCAGTGGAATTGAGAATTTTTAAATATTAGAAATTCTTTTTTTTAAAGTGGTTGGAGGTATGTAAAACAGTTCTAATAATATAGAATTTGTTTTATTTAAGTCTCTTTAATTGTAACGGAAGTACTGCTTGGACTTCCGTTACAATTAAAAAAAGCCTATTTTAAAGGCCTTTCAAAAAATTCTCCTTTAAAATAAAGCTTAACTTAGTACCACCAACAAAATATAGCTATTCATTTTATCTATAAATCACCATATAGATAATCAAAGATAAAGTTGGTAAAAGTAAAATTATATTTATTATATTAAAAATATAATCTTTTTTATTTTCATATTCTGCATTTTTAAAAAATTTATTTTTTAGTAACGAATACACAACTACGAATACAACAATTAAAGTAGTATGGTTATATTGAAATTGTTGCCAGGTGGAAAATAAAATTAACAATAAACATACTATTGTGCTGATTTTTTCAAAATAATATTTTTTTTTCATAGTCACCTCACTAAAATCAGTATCTGCTAACGATTATATACGCCTAATTTAATTCAATTTTAACTAATTTTAACATATTTAAAGTATTTATTCAATATCACTCTTTTGAGATCATTTTTATCATTCAGGCTTTACTAAGATATAAAATAATAAGTATGAAGTTTCTCCGGAATGACTTGCAATAAGAAACGACAAAACTATTGAAATTCAATTTAGAAATTCTTCTTTTGCGAACATAAAATTCTTGTAAGCTTGCACAGGAAGTGCAAGCTAGCGAACCTGAGGCAAGACGCCGAATATGAGCGTTAAAGAATTTTATATAAGCAAAAGATTAGAATTTCTTAATGTAATTTCTAGTTTTTAGTTCGTTTGCAAGGCACGTAGGAGAAACTTCATACTTTTTCTATTTCTTATCCTTTTCTTTATTTCTCATTTTGTTCATCACATCTTTAAAGGTTTCATTATCCACCTTTACTATAGCAGTATCTTTTGGTAACTCCCTTGGTACAATAACTACTCCTAGTCTTTTGTCTCCAGCCATACTGCTATAACTAGTATCTTTTAGTTCTCCGGAAGGTTTTTTAATTTTAAGATTTATTGAATTAAATTTCCCTTTAACTATGTTAATAAGTTCTTCTTCATTCTCTATTTTACTCTTGTTCATCTGCACTATTAAATCTCCACTTTGAATCCCCATTTCAGAAGCAGGAGACTTAGGCGCTACTTCCAGTACCATAATTCCCTCTTCACTACTCATAAATTTTGGTTTTAAAGTGAGCTCCATGTACTTTTCTAGTCGTAGCATTGCCTCATGCAATATAGCTGCAAATATCAAAATAAATATTTGAAAAACTGACCCTAATACTGGCAATTGCGATACAGCTGTTAGCGCTATACCATAAGTAAATACTAATGCTCCTGAAGTAAGCGCCTTCCTTTTCTTAAGCTTTGTAAATGTAATGCTACTATATCCAATAACTCCATACAGTGCCATAGATGCTATAACCGAATTTTTTACAATCCGATTGACTATGTCCCCTTTTATTAAACCCTTCCAATCAGTCATCATGAAGTTCTGCCCAACCGCTAATTCTGATGAAGACGCACTTAATAGTATAAGTAAAGCAATTGGTAGTGCCCAATATCTTTTTAAGGCGAACCCGCCTATAATTTTTTGATCTCTATTAGTAAACACAGGAATAGCTCCTCTTGAGCCATCTATCATTATTAAGATCCCCTCTATAATATGTAATATTCCAACCAGTGTCATTAAGGTCAGAATATCTATGTTTATAATATTCAATTGTGGCATATGTAATGTACTGGATGCATATTTAAACACCAGGCTCATTATTCCCAGAACTGCACCAGAATAAGAAAAACTAATATATCCAGGCTTAAATGCCATAAAAAATAACGACACCATAAACAATAAATAAATATTTGAATTTTCATCAAAGACTAACCCTGAAAATGTAAATAATAGACTTGCCACAGCACCGGCAAAAATTCCTATTACAATTTGAGATATAGTTAGTTCAAAAGGTGAATCTAAACTTTCTCCCATTATCATTTTCTGCATAGCTGCAGTCTTCTTATTTTTATTATAAAAAATTATTGCAATTATTATTAAAATAAACGAATTTGAAGGGTCAACAATTGCAAACGCAACTGCTCTTAAAGTATGTATTGCAATTTCCATTGATTAAAATTCTCCTTTCATATCACTATGAAACACGTAATATTATAAGCTATTAAAATGTCGTCAAATCATCACCTGCGGTGATCAATATTAACGACTCCAGAAGGTGATTTATATTCCCACTGAACTTCTATTTGTTATATTATATAACTTACGATTATAGAAGTAGGAGACTTCCCTTCTGAAATGTCGTTAAAAACCAAGTATCTACCAAATTCATTGGTAGATACTTAAATTATACTTTTATTTTATTATTTGATTTTATCTTTAGCTATCTCTAAAGCTTTTTTAAACTGCGGATCCAAAGTTCTATCATATGGTTTCTCTTTAAGTGCTTGTGGATACACAACCGGCACTTCTGGTTTTATTCCAATATGATGTATATTCTCACCACTTGGCGTATAATATTTTGATATAGTAATTTTTAATGCTGTACCATCATCAAAACCATCAACGCTTCTGTAAAACATCCTTTGAACTATGCCTTTACCAAAGGTTTTTTCTCCCACTAAAGTACCAACTTTGTAGTCCCTTATAGCACCTGCAAAAATTTCTGAGGCACTTGCTGAACCTTCATCTGTTAATACTGTTAATGGCATGCCTATTGCGAGGCCTCCCTTAGATTTATCTTCAGTTTTTCTCTTATTCTTATCTATTGTAGATACAATAACCTTTCCTTTAGGTACAAAGTTAGATGTTAAATCTACAACCTGATCTAAAAGTCCGCCAGGATTTCCTCTTACATCTACTATTAGACTCTTCATACCCTTATCTTGTAATTCTGATAATTTGTTTTCAAAATTCTTAGCAGTATTCTCATCAAACATTGTAAGCTGAATATATCCAACCGTGCCTTCTAGCATTTCGCCTTTAACTGTTATCAAATCGATCTTAGCACGTTTCATACTAATGTCAAAACTACCTTTCCCTTTTCGATTAATAGTTAAGGTAACTGACTCATTTGCCTTGCCCTTCATCATTGTAACAGCTTTTTCTAGTTCTTTTCCAGAGACTTCTGTTGAATTAACCTTTTCTATAACATCTCCAGAAATTAATCCTGCTTTTTTAGCTGGTGATCCATCAAAGGGTGCAATTACAACTATCTTATCGTCTTTAACTCCCACTTGTAATCCAAGGCCAGTATAAGCTCCTTGTGTTTGAGAATTAAAATCTGAAAACTCTTTTTTGTTCATAAAAGTTGTATAAGGATCCTTTAGAGAATCAGTCATGCCCTTTATAGCTCCTTCAACTAAAACATCATCACTAATTTTGCCATCATAGTACTCATACAATTTATTTCTGACTAAAAATAGTTTTTGAAACTTTAATACCTGGTCATAAGCTTCTCTTCCAATAGCTACTTTTCCATTTGGAATACCTAATGAAATTTGAGTGGAGACAAATAAAGTTATGGTATTAGTAATAAGTACTAAAACTATAATCCATATAATACACTTCATTTTCTTTGCTTTAGGTTTTCCACTACCATTTTCTAAAACTCTAAATTTTTCAGGCTTATTTTCATCGCCCATTTTATACACCTCTTTATTATTCTCTATATATTATTCTCTATATATTATCTATATATTCTCTATATATTATTTATGTAAATATAATAAATTTATAACACTGATAAGAAAATAAATAAATTTAATGACATTTCAGAAGGATAGTTCTCCCTTTCTATAAGTATATGTTACATTCTATAATAAATACAGAAATTCAGTGAAAGCATAGATCTCCTTTTGAAGTCGTAAAAGCATCCTCTGCGAAGCTGTGCAGATTCGCAGAAGATGCTTTTATACTATACAACCAAGAATTTTCTTATCGATATAGAACTTCCTATGGCTCCAATAACTAAGCCACCCAACATAAATTGCCATAAAGTAGTACTTAATATCATATGAGGGTTTATAAGAGTAGCTCCTAATAATCCATTAGTAATCTTTAAGAAAGCCATTTTATAAGCATAATATAGTAATCCAGTAGAAATAAGTGCTCCTGCTAAACCTAAAATCATGCCTTCAATAATAAATGGCCATCTTATAAACCAATCCGTAGCACCAACAAATTTCATAATACCTATTTCTTTTTTTCTAGAGTAAACTGTAAGTTTAATTGTGTTTCCTATTAAGAATAAAGAAACAGTTATTAAAACTGCAAATAATGTAATTCCTATTATTTTAAGAGTATTTGTTATCTTTACAATTTTATCAACATATTGTCTGACATCTTTAATTTCCTCTATGCCTTTTAATCCTGTAGCATTCTTAACCACATCATTTATTACTTCAGGTTTGGTAACACTTACAACGTATGCAGTCGGAAAAGGATTTCCCCCTTTACCTTCAAATCCTTTTACTAAGGCTTGGCTATCTTTGCCAAATTGTTTCTTTACTTTTGCTAGTGCATCGTTCTTATCTTCAAATCTAACATCTGTTACTCCCGGCGTTTTGCTTAAAGCATTTTCAACAGCTGATTTATCTGCTACTGTTATATCATCCTTAAGATAAATTCCCACCTCTAACTTAGCTCCTAGTTCTTGAACTCCTGCGTTAACATTAAAAACAATTAATAAAAACACCCCTAGAATAAATAGAGTAGCAGCCACCGTAGCCACTGACGCTATACTAACGGTTTTATTTCTTTTTAAGCTTTTTAAAGCATCCATAACAAAATTTTTAATTGTACTAATCTTCATAACCGTATCTTCCCCTTTGCTCATCTCTAACTATAACACCCTTTTCTATAGCTATTACCCTCTTCTTCATAGAGTCTACTATATTTTTTGCATGTGTTGCCATAACTACTGTGGTACCAGACTTGTTAATATCTTTTAAAATATCCATAATACCTAATGCAGTTTCAGGATCTAAGTTTCCTGTTGGTTCATCTGCTATTAGCAAAGTAGGATTATTTACTATAGCTCTCGCAAGAGAAACTCTTTGTCTCTCTCCACCTGAAATCTCATGAGGAAAAGCCATATATTTTTTTGATAATCCAACTAAATCTAAAACATAAGGTACTTTTTTCTTAATATCCTTTGCAGAACATTCTGTAGCCCTTAGTGCAAACGCTACATTTTCATAAATATTTAAAGACTCAATTAATCTAAAATCTTGGAAAACCACTCCAATTTTTCTTCTATGATAAGGTACCTTCTTTCTAGGTAATTTTGTTATATCCGTATCATTTATAATAACACTTCCCGTAGTTGGTTCTACCTCTTTTAAAAGTATCTTAACAAAAGTAGATTTTCCTGCTCCACTAGGACCTACAATGAATATAAATTCCCCTTTTTTAATAGTTATGTCAATATTCGACAAAGCCGTTACATTATTATCATAAATCTTAGTTACTTTTTTAAATTGTATCATATTAAACTCTCCTTACCATACTTATGTAATTTGTTTCATTAAATTCATCAATAACATTATAACATACTGATTAAGCCTGTAATAATTTATAATATAAAATTTCCGTGAATATTATAAATATTATAAATAAATCGCTCGTTATGATTTCCTAAAAAATAAAGTTTATTATAGTTAAACAATATTATCGCATAAATTATTTAGAGACTTTTATACATACGCGCATAAAAGTCTCTAAAATTATTTTAAGGAAAGACCCTTTTTGAGAGCTTTAACTATTTCATCTGTAGTTAATCCATAAGCTTTTAAAAGTTCTTCTGGCTTACCACTCTCACCAAAGGTATCTTTAACTCCAACTCTCATAACTGGTACTGGATGATTAGTCGTAACAACCTCAGCTACTGCCGATCCAAGTCCACCTATAATGCTATGTTCTTCAGCGGTAACAATTAATCCAGTTTCGCGAGCTGCAACAATAATTGCCTCTTCATCAATAGGTTTAATAGTGTGTATATTAAGCACCCTAACCTTTATTCCTTCCTCAGCCAATATGTTATAAGCTTCCAAAGCAGCATCTACCATAATACCTGTAGCTATTATAGTTGCATCATGTCCTTTTCTAAGCGTTACAGCTTTCCCCAATTCGAATTTGTACTCAGGATCATCATTTACTGTGCAAACACCTGATCTTCCAAGCCTTACATAGCAAGGTCCGTGGTACTTTATAATAGCCTTTATAGCAGCTTCCGTTTCAACATCATCACTAGGGCTTATAACTAGCATATTTGGTATACTTCTCATTAAAGCTATATCTTCTATTGCTTGATGAGATGCTCCATCTTCTCCTACTGTGAGCCCTGCATGCGTTGCGCAAATTTTCACATTTAATTTTGGATAACAAATAGAGTTTCTTATTTGTTCAAAAGCTCTTCCTGCTGCAAATATAGCAAAAGTACTTGCAAAAGGAATTTTGCCACAAGAAGCAAGTCCTGCAGCTACGGACATCATATTTCCTTCGGCGATACCCATATTAATAAATCTTTCTGGAGCCACTTTTTTAAAGTCTGCAGTTTTAGTGGATTTAGATAAATCCGCATCTAAAACAACTATATTTTCATTTTCTAATCCTAATTTGGCTAAGGCTTTACCATAAGCTTCTCTTGTTGCAACTTTACCCATTATACAGTACCTCCAATTTCGTCTATTGCTTCTTGGCATTGTTCTTTGTTTGGAGCGCTTCCGTGCCAACTAGCTTCATTTTCCATGAAGGATACACCTTTACCCTTTACAGTTTCGCAAATTATAACTGTTGGTTTTCCTTTTGTTTTTTTAGCTTCTTCTAAAGCGCTTTTAATTTGTACAAGATCATGTCCATCTATAGAAATAACGTTCCATCCAAAAGCTGCAAATTTAGCATCTACTGGATCAGAACCCATAACTTCCGAAACCTTACCATCTATTTGTAGTCTATTATGATCTACAAAAGCGGTTAGATTATCAAGCTTATAGTGTGCAGCTGACATAGTTGCTTCCCAAACTTGACCTTCTGCAAGTTCACCATCTCCAAGCAGTGAATACACTCTGTATCCTTTTTTATCTAGTTTCCCAGCTAATGCCATTCCTACTGCAGCAGAAATCCCTTGGCCTAAAGAACCTGTAGACATATCTACTCCTGGAATAGTATTCATATTAGGATGTCCTTGTAGCATTGATCCAAGTTTTCTTAGTCCCATTAATTCACTTTTATCAAAGTATCCCTTTCTAGCAAGCACGCTATATAATGCTGGTGCCGCATGCCCCTTCGAAAGTACAAATCTATCTCTGTCTGGATCATTCTTATTTTCTGGACCCGCATTCATCTCATTAAAATATAAAGTAGTTATGATTTCCACAGCAGATAACGATCCACCTGGGTGCCCAGACGCTGACTTTGTAACCATAGTTACGATATCTTTCCTAACTTCTTTAGTAATTGCTTTTAATTGTTCTAATGTTTTCTCCATATGTCTCCCCCTAATATTGCTTTGGTGTAGATAAGAACCAATAATTGTTATCTACCTGTATTCCTATTTATCTTATTTAATTATTATAACATAATTTTTAAACCTTTTATAAAATACAATAAAAAAGAAAAAGTATATATTACTATTAATGCATTCGCTTCCCTAAGAACTACTAATTTTATTTTAAATTAATCTGCTAAAAAACATAGCCTCGCTATCTCGCTCAACCATATGTTTTTCTTAACGCATCTTAATTAAAAATAAAATAAGAAGTTCTAAATCTCGCTTCAATGCATTATACGTAATATATACTTTTTTTTGCGTATAAAACTATCTATTATTTATTTTATAACCCTACACTAATTAAAAGCGCAGTATCTACTTTTTTCATATCTCCATCAGTCATATGACCAATTTTTTCTTTTAATCTTTTTTTATCTAATGTTCTTATTTGTTCTAGCAAAACTACAGAATCTTTATTTAATCCATACTCTTCTGAAGAAATTTCAACATGAGTAGGGAGTTTCGCCTTATTTATCTGGGAAGTAATAGCTGCAATAATAATAGTGGGACTGTACTTGTTACCAATATCATTTTGAAGTATAATTACAGGTCTAATCCCGCCTTGTTCCGAGCCTACAACCGGACTCAAATCAGCATAAAATATATCTCCTCTTTTTACTATTGTTGTCATTTGACAAATCACTCTCCGAAAGCTTAACTTCGTATTCTTTAAAATCTTTAATATCAATTTCAAAACCCATATTAGCCATTTCTAAATTTAACTCAGCCATTTCTAAATATCCTTGTTTCATTTCATCTATATATTTAAGATTTTTCTTTCCCTCGATATATAGTATTATAGCTTCCCGAATAAATTCACTTCTTTTTTTACAATCTTTCGAAAGTATCTTATTAAATTCACTGTAAAGTTTTTTTGAGAGGTTTATTACTAATTTCTTTGAAGTTGACATAGAAAATTTAATACCTCCTAATAAGTAAAGCAACAATATGTATGAATATATTATAATTCAACCTACGTCAATCTGTCAAAGAAATTATTCGCGTTTTCGTTTTTTTTCGACAAGTAATTTTATGTTTAAATGGTTCATTCTACATATAATGCATGAATATTATACATATGTTTTTATCTTTACAACTCTACCTTCACTAACATAAACTCTTGGAACTCTTTTTCCAATCATGCAGATTACTTCGTAGTTTATCGTCCCTATTAATTCTGCTACTGTGTCTGCTGTAAATTTATTATTTTCATCCTCACCTATTAATATTACCTCATCGCCAATTTTGGCTCCATCAATTTCAGTAACATCAATCATGCACTGATCCATACAAATTTTACCTATTACTGGAGCGAATTTCCCTCTCAATATAACCTTTCCCTTTTGAAATAAGAGCCTTGTATACCCATCAGCATATCCAATTGGAAGTGTAGCTATAATACTTTCCTTCTCTGTTTTATACTTTCTTCCGTAACTCACATATTCTCCAGCAGGTAGTGTTTTTATGTGCACTACATTTGTTTTTAATGTCATTACAGGTTTTAAACTTATGTTTTCCTTATTTACCTCGCCTGACGGATAATAGCCATATACTATTATCCCTGGCCGCACTGCCTCATAATGAGTTTCTGGCAAATCTATAATAGCAGCACTATTAGCAATATGCCTCATTTTTATGTACACTTTTTTCTCTTTTAACTTTTCATAAAAAGCGTCGTATTTTTTTACTTGATCATAAGTATAGGTCTTATCTTTTTCATCCGCTGTAGAAAAATGACAAAATAACCCTTCTATGATTATGTTAGGTAGCTTGCTGATATTATATACCTCTTCAGCGCTTTCCTCATTTGGTAGATATCCTATCCTCCCCATACCGGTGTCTACCGCTATGTGAATTCTAGCTACCTTATTTTTCTTTTGAGCCATCCTTGACAGCTTGCTTGCAAATTTATAAGAGAATACTGTTTGTTCAATATCATATTTCAATAAATTATCAATTAAATTTGGTGGTGTAAACCCCAAAATCATTATTGGGCATTCTATACCTGATCGCCTAAGTTCCACCGCTTCACTTTGCTCTGCTACAGCTAATCTATTGGCACCATTTTTAATGAGTACCGGTGCTACGTCTACAGCTCCATGCCCATAGGCATCTGCTTTTACAACCGCTATAATATTCTCACTTCTAGCTACCCGCCTAATTTCTCTCATATTATGAGCTAACTTATCTAAATCAATCTCTGCCCACACGGGTCTTAAGTGTTTAAACATGCCTTCACCTCATTTGTTATTTATAGCTAACGCTACCGAACTGAAAGCTCTGATTGTTCAATTTTTACGTTAGGAAGAAAATCCGTATATTTTATCTCAATTTTTTCTTTATCATTGATATCATAAATAACCATTCTAGCCGGCAACATACTTTTAGTATTAACATAAAGCAACGCATTATTAATATTTTTATTATTACCAGGAATAAATAAGTTAATTACTGTGTATTCAATACCATTAATGGTTTTGATATCATATTCTATTTTCTCATTAGTATATAATAATCCTATGTATTCGCCGATAAAACTTAATTTAAGGACTTCATCAAAATCTTTGCTCTGTACATACTTTGTTCCATTGTTTTTGTCACTAATATAAATTTTATCATCAGCTTTAAAAATAAATACTCTGTTTTTGTTTAGCTCTAGCTTGTATCCGCCTCCCCTTAAATAGGTTTGTCTTGCCTTATAATTAATTGTCTGTTTATCATTCTTTACATCCATATTCATTTGTGCAGTATAACTTTCCATGTTTTTTAAAAATGTTGTAATATCATTAGTATCCTTTGGTTTCTTATAGCATGAAGTTAATAATAGCGAGCTTAAAATCAGCAAAAAGCTTAAAATTAATAGTGAATTTCTTTTCATTGTTATCCTCCTAGCGTTTCTCTAAAGATGCAAAAGAATTTTCAATTGTTAGATATCTAACGAAATATTCTACTACTAATCTATTACTAATAGTTGCATACTATTACTAAAATAACTAATTCCAATGAATAATGCCCGTCTCTACTTACAAACTTCTTCAATCTTTTTTGTAGCTTCCACTATAGCATAAGCCACAGCACTGTCTTCTCCATGAGATATACTAAGGTGAATATTGTATTCCCCTTCTTTTTTGGCTATTAACTTTGCCTTCCCCTTTAAGCTCACTACAGGCTTTCCAAGGGTTGTCCTGTCAATTTCAATATCTTTGAAATCAAATCCTCTAAATCCTGTCCCTAAAGCCTTTGCTACTGCTTCTTTAGCAGCAAACCTTCCGGCCACATATTCTGCCCTTAAATTTCTGCTTTTAAGATATTCTAATTCAACTGCTGTGAAGATTTTCTCTAAAAACTTCTCATTGCTCTCCATAGCCTTTTTTATCCTTCGTATTTCAACAATATCAGTACCGACACCAAGAATCATAACCATCACTCCCACTCATTGATCTATATTTATAAGTTTAGTTTTTGTATTTCGTAAAATACAGCTGTTAATTTTATCATTAGATATCTATATATAATACTCCTACTACCACAATAATATAATACAATTTTGATTATTTATTGTACTAATTGATCTATTATTTTATTTTTACAATAATTATAATATTGTCATCATTAAAAAATTGTTATACTAAGAATATATAGTTTTCAGCTGCATTGTTCTTTTGGAGTAATTTTATAACAGTCTCATAACTTTCCATTGTAAACCAAAAAGAGGAGCATTCTCCTCAGGAAGAGGTTCAGTTTCCTCATATGTTAGACTAATTAAATATTAGCAAGTAGCTATATTTTTCAAAATCTCATCAAAGTCACTAGTATATTCATCAATATAATCACCCAATATGTCAATCATGTGAATAGGTGATACCGTATTGTCATATAACATTTTTAAAAGATTCTTAACTTTATGTCTTTGTGGGCTTATGTTTTCTACGCAATCTCTTTGTATACCTACCACTGATCCATCAACTATGTCTTGTCTTTCTATTTCAATACCATAAGCTTGTATTTCAGTAAGTTCACCATACATTGAAACGGAAATTTGACTTTTTACTAACCTATAAAAATAATTATGGTTTACATCACCATCTGTTACTTTTCTTAATAAATTCTCTATAACTACCATATATGTTTTCCCCCTATACTTATGTTATGAGAATACATTAACATTACTTTTCAAAATAATCTGTCACTTTATGAAATGCGTTTCACATATATTATCTCTTTAAAATGACAACTTAAACCTTTTCCACCCATAATGCCACGATTAATAAAGAATAGTAAACCATCCACATATATATGAGCTAGATTATTTTGTCGAAATTATAATAAAAATAACTAAAAGTTTTTAATATAAAATCGAATATTTTTTAACAAATTAGAACTATTCTTTATAATCGCCTTCATTATTATGAAAATTATGATTATAATGTAAACATTTGTCATGATAATCAGGTATTCTATTCACTATTTTCTCTATTCTTTAATTTCATTACGTAATTGTATTTTTTTCCTTTATTCTCTTAACCATTTTATATCTATAAGCTCCAATTAATTTTCATAAATATTCCAATATTGATAATGCTGTAATAACTACAGTACACTCATCTTTACTATAATCCTCAATAAAAATAAATAACCCCTTACCAATAGGTAAGCTACCTATTGGTAAGGGATCATAATTTATAGCATCTTTAAAAACGCTGGGAATGCTACAGATAATCCTGTAATAATAAGTCCACATAGAAAAGATCCTACAACAGCACACATGACAGATCTTTTAAAATCCAACTTTAAAAAAGCAGCTATCGCAGTCCCTGTCCAAACGCCTGTGGTAGGAAGAGGTATCGCTATAAAAGTTATAAGCGCTATTTCTTCAAACTTTTCAAATTTAGATTTGTTCTTGCTTATTTTTTTATCAATTAGATTATATATACCACTAGTTAACTTATATTTACCTAACAATTCAAATATTTTATTAAAACATATCAATACAAAGGGAACCGGAAGCAAACTTCCAACAAAACTTAATAGGAATACTACTATTGGATTCATATTGTACAAATTTATTCCAAGAGGTATAGCACCTTTCTGCTCCATAAGAGGCACTGCGGATAACAATAATACATTTAACCAATTCATATAAATTCTCCTTATTTATAAATTATCTTCGTAATTATTTTTCAGAATTTTAAATATCTATTACGTGATGTTGTCTGCTCTCACCGATGAAAAACACTGCTAAAGCCCCTGGGCCACTAAATCTTCCAACTACTGGTCCGATATAATGAATAATTACTTCTTTAACCACAACCTTTGCGAGTATTTCCTCTTTAAGTCTTACAGCTTCATCATAACAATCTGCATGACAGATAGCTATAGTTTGAGTTTCAGGATTTTTAATCTTCTCCTTCACTATTTCTGCAAGCTTAGTTAGAGATTTTTTACGCCCTCGAACCTTGAGTACTGGCATTACACGTCCGACCTGGTTAATAGTAAGTATAGGCTTTATATGTAGTACTAGCCCTAGAGTAGCCGCTACATTAGATATCCTTCCACCTCTTTTTAAAAAATTTAAATCCTGCACAGTGATGTAAGTATTTAAATTTTGTATGTTTTCTTCTATTTGGCATACAATCTTCTCCAAAGTGTAGCCTTCATTTTTCATTTCCACGGCTTTTTTAACCATAAGACCTTGACCCAGTGATGCTGTTAACACGTCAACAATATATATACACGAATTAGGGAACTCTTCTAATATAGCAGTTTTACCAATATTAGCACTGTTATAGGTGCCACTAAGGCCTGAAGACACTCCAATATAAATTACATCCTTACCATTTTCTACAGCTGATTTGAAAATTTTATAGAAGCTTTCAGAATTTGCTTGAGAGGTATTAGGTAATGCTCCCTCCCGAAGGTCATCAAAAAATTGTTTGTGACTTAGGCTTTGTCCTAAATCATCTAAGTACTCTCTACCATTGTAACTAAATGGCAACATAGCAAAAGGGATATTATTACCGTAAATGTATTCCTTGGGCAAATCACAGCAAGAATCTGTCATAATAACAAAATCTCTCATTTGCATTCCTCCTACGTTTTATATTAATCATATTGTGGCAACCTTTAAGAAGGAAAATACATCTTTTTCACATAAAAAAATGTTTTGCCATTTTTCTTTATAATTCTTCAAATTTGTTACACAATCATTTAAAAACTATAGCATAAAAAGCGTTTACTGTAAAATAAAATTGCTCTAAATTGGTAAATTGTTATTGCTTTCTAAATATTCCTATACTATACTTTATAGCAATAACTATTATTTTCGAATAGTTATTAAAGGAGCGATATAAATGAATGCATTAGAAGTGACAAAGGATATTTACTGGGTAGGTGCACTAGACCCTAATCTTAGAATTTTTGATATAATTATGTATACCCCTTTTGGTACTACTTATAACTCTTATGTAGTAAAAGGTAGTGAAAAAACTGCAGTATTTGAAACAGTAAAAGAGAAATTTTTTGATGAATATCTAGAAAGATTAAAATCTTTAGACATTAATATAGAAAACATTGATTATATAGTAGTAGATCACACTGAGCCAGACCATGCAGGCTCAGTAGGAAAACTTTTAGAAATTGCTAAAAACGCTAAAGTAGTAGGATCACCTGCAGCAATTGGATTTCTTAAAGAAATCATAAATAGAGATTTTGAATATATAAGTGTAGGAGATGGGGATAGTATAAGTCTTGGAAATAAAACCTTATCTTTTATTTCAGCACCTTTTCTTCACTGGCCAGATTCAATTTATACCTATGTTGCACAAGACAAGCTACTTATCACTTGTGATTCCTTTGGAAGTCACTACGCAAGTGATGCGATGTATAATGATTTAAACCGAAACCAAGAAGATTATTGCGAAGCCTTAAAATATTACTTTGACTCTATTATGGGACCCTTTAAACCTTATGTGTTAAAAGCTATAGATAAAATAAAGGACCTTCCAATAGATATAATATGCCCAGGTCATGGTCCTATTTTAAGAGAAGATCCCTTAAGTGTCGTAAATCAATACAAACAGTGGAGCCTTCCCGAAAAATCAGCCCAAGACGAAATACATGTTACCTTATGCTACGTTTCAGCTTATGGTTATACTGAAACTGTAGCTAAAAAAATAGAAGAAGGTATAAAATCAAATAGTAATTTCAAAGTTAACATGTATGATGTTATCTATCATGATATGAATGATATTTTAAAAAGCATAGGTAAGTCTGAGGGAATAATTTTTGGTTCTCCTACCATAAATGGAGACGCTCTAAAACCTATATGGGATATTCTAGTAAATTTAAATCCTATAGTTCATGGTGGAAAAGTAGCCTCCGCATTTGGTTCTTATGGTTGGAGTGGTGAGGCTGTTCCAAATATAGAGGATAGATTAAAACAAATTAATCTGGATTTATATCCTTCTATGAAATTTAAATTTAAACCTTCTGAAAAAGATTTAAACTTTGCCTTTAAATTTGGAGAAAGTTTTGCGGAGAAAATAGCTGAAAAAATTAAAATAAAAAACAGTCCCGCTAAACCTTCTACAGAGAAACGATGGAAATGCATCGTTTGTGGCGAAGAATTTGCTGGAGAGAAACCACCTGAAATTTGCCCTGCTTGTGGTGCAAGTGCTGATCAATTTATTCAAGTATCAGAAGATGTAATTACCTTTAGTTCTGATAAAAAAGAAAAATTCTTAATTATTGGTAACGGCGCTGCTGGATATTATGCTGCTGATGCCATAAGAAAAAGAAACAAACAATGCGTTATAGAAATGATATCTAATGAATCACAATTAACCTATTACAGACCTTCAATTTCCGATGGCATAAGTGAAGACCTTAAAGATGATACTTTCTACCTCTCTGCAAAAGAGTGGTATGTGGATAACAATATAAAGCTTACCTTAGGAGTGCAAGTTCAAAGCTTAAACCCTGAAGAAAAGCAAATATTACTTGAGGGTGGTACCGCTATAAGTTACGATAAACTAATATTAGCAAATGGGAGTAAAAACCATATGATTCCTGTAGAAGGAGTAGATAAACAAGGAGTATTCACACTGCGAAGTCTAAAGGATTTAGAATCCATTAAGAATAAGATGAAGACCTCCAAAAGCGTAGTTATTGTAGGTGGTGGACTTTTAGGTCTTGAAGCTGCATATGAAATAAAAAAGGCTGGCCTCAAAGTTTCTGTAGTGGAATTTAGTGATTCCCTACTTGTTAAGCAATTAGATAGTGAAGGTAGCCTTATACTTAAAACTGCAGTTGAAAACGAAAATATTGAAATTATATTGGGAGATTCAGTAAATCTTATAAACGGTGAAAACGGTGTTACATCAGTTACACTCAAAAGTGGAAAAACAATAGATGCAGACTTAGTACTATTTTCAACAGGTATTGCACCAAACAAAAACATAGCTGATAACACTAATATAAAAACTAACAGAGGCATACTAGTCAATGAAAATATGGAAACTAATATTAGTGGCATATATGCCTGCGGTGACATTGCAGAATTTGAAGGCACCGTATATGGAAATTGGCCTGCCGCTGTAGACATGGGTAAGATTGCAGGTATAAACGCAGTAGGAGATAATAAATCCTATGTGCACGCACTTGGTGTTATATCCTTTAACGCCATGGGCCTAGAACTATTATCCGTAGGTGAGATTTCAAAGAATCAATTTAAAGCTATTAGCTCGAAAGATAGTGAAAACAACCTATACAAAAAATTATTCTTTAATAAAGACATCATAACCGGTGGAATTATAATTGGAGACAACAAATCCTCCGCCAAACTAATAAGTGACATTGAGGAGTCAAAATCACTTGAAGAAGTAATGAAGGACTCTTTGATTTAATAAGACAAAAAGGCACACAGGACTTTACGGTCTTATGTGCCTTTTTTATTTTATTAATTATACTTTTACTTTAGTGCCTGATCAATACCCTCTGCCAATGCCCTCGCTATCTTATCTTGGTAAGAGTCACTTGCAAGCAATTTATCCTCAGAAGCATTAGATTGAAAACCCATTTCCACTAAAATAACAGGTACCTTAGACCAATTAAATCCTGTCATATCATTTCTTTCCACAACGCCTCTATCCTTCATACCAACCTTATTAATTAAACTACTAAAAACTATCTCTCCATATTTTTTACTTGTCTTATATATTGCATTTGTATTTTTAGTATCTGCAGGTACAAGCATTGATGCTCCTTTAACAGATGAATTATCATCTCCATCCGCATGGATTCTTATAACTAAATCCGCCTGATTATCATTGCCGAACTCAGCCCTTGCTTTACTTCCCATAACTATGTTATTTTGCGTTTTAGTCATTTTTACAGTATATCCTTTTTCCTGTAGTACACTTTTGAGTTTAACTGCTACCGCCATATTAACCACGTATTCAGGAGTTCTTGTATTAACACCCTGAGCACCACCCGGTTCAATTACTTTCATTGTACTTGAACCTGGATCTTGTTGCTCTTTTTTGCTACTAGTAACACTGCCATGTCCTGGATCTATAACAACAACTTTTCGAGAACTTCCAATTGAGCTTTTCTTATCTTCATCAGTTTTAATCTGTGATTTTTTCTCTATCAAAGCTTTTGCTTTTGCTTCTTCTTCTTTAATCTTCATAGTTTGTACAGATCTTTCATGTTTTTTTACGGCATAGTTTGTGCTATATAATGCACCGCCCAAAATAGCTAAACACATGAACGCTAATATTATTTTTTTCTTTTTTAACATTTTAAATCCCCCAGCCTTTCTCTGCATACAACAAAAAATATTATTGCTTATTTCCCCATTTATTTATTAACATAACCATAATTATATCAGATTAGCAGCTAAAATAAAAAAGCATATGTTCACTGTTATGTTTTGTACATTATATTCCAAAAATTTCATAGTATTACGAGGAGCTAAAAAGCCTAAGATAATAACATTAGTAATCAAATTTTAAAAAGGAGGAATTTTAATGCCACACAAAGACGATATATATTACGATGAAGACCGTGATAAAATAGAAAAAGCTAATAAAATAGAGGATCTCCAGAACTTAGAAAAAGTCCTACTAGAACCGAGCGATGCCTTAACTAGCACTATAATATTGCATCATTAGAATAGGTCAGTAAATCAAGAGAAAAAACTGAAATATCTATACAAAAAAATAAAAAGCTAGCAAAATTAAATTTTGCTAGCTTTTTTATATTTGTTTAAATAAAGGGATTGGGTTCTAGCATTAATTTAGTCTCTTTCTTGGGGGGATAAAGATTATTAGTACTATATGTATTAGAAGTTTCTATAGTTTTATTGTATATTAATTTTGCCTATTTGTCAATAATTATTATTATTTAATATCTTTTATATCGCGAATTCTTCTTCGCCATTTAAAATGAACTTATTAATAATATGTGCAACCCCATCTTGCTCGTTAGTTTTAGTTATAAAATTTGCAGCTCTTTTAACTTCTGGGAATGCATTCCCCATAGCAACTCCTAATCCGGCATATTTAATCATATGAATATCATTACCTGCATCTCCTATGCATATAACCTCTTCTTGTTTAATATTTAGCTCCTTCGCTAGAGCCGCTACCCCTGTACCTTTATTAACTGATTTATGAAGAAACTCTAAATAGAAAGGTGCACTTCTAACTATTGTGTACTTATCACTTACTTCTTCAGGAATTCTTTGCATTACTTCATCTATAATGTCTGGCTCGTCCACAAACATAACCTTAACTATAGTAGTACCTTCTTCTACATCCTCAACAGCTATTACCTCATTAGAAATATGATTCATTTCTGCTTCATTTCTAGTGTATTTAGTATCCTTAGGCGAAATTACCGTATTCTCTGTTAATGCATGTATATTCACCTTTAGCTCTTTGCTTAATTCATACAAATATTTATAATCTTCAATAGTTAATGTTGTTTTAGCTATCGTTCTGTTACCTTCAGTATTTTGAACTAAAGCTCCATTAAATGCTACTGCATAATTATCTTCTGAAATTAAGTTAAGTTCTTCTAAATATCTTTTAAACCCAACTAAAGGTCTTCCTGATGCTAGTACAACTTTTATTCCATTTTTTTTTGCTTGTTGTATTGCGTCAAAATTCACTTGTGAAATTTGTTTTTTATCATTTAATAATGTTCCATCCATATCTAGTGCTATTAATTTATACATTCAATTACCTCCGTGTTAAAAACATTTCTTAGACCAGTTTAAGTATAACATATAATTTTATAAGTAATGGATTTCATTCTCTATAAATTCTCCGGTAATTTTATATTCAAAATAACTAAATTCATATATTTATTATGAATTAAAGCATATCATACCGTTAAGTTTCACATAAAATAATGTCATTTTTACTATACTTAGGTAATATAATGACTATAATATGTAAAATAGCACACTTACACTTATAAGGAGGTTATATATATGATGCTAAAAAAAGAAAAACCACTGATTATTACTCTATCTATCCTTATTTTAGCAGCATTATTATATGTCGTTTTCTCCTTAAATAAATTGGCTACGCCCAATGCATCTTCAAATATTCCTTCACAAAAAGGAGTACTTGAACTTACAAATTGGGATTTTCATAAAGATGGATATACTTCCCTTGACGGGCAATGGCAATTTTACTGGCAGCAATTACTATCGCCAAAAGATTTTACTAATAGTTCTCCCCTTCCCTCTTATATAGAAATGCCAATGCCTTGGAATAAATATAATAAAAATTATGATTCTAATGGTTATGCTACATATAGTTTAACAATAAATTTAAATTCAAAATATAAAGATACACTTTTAGGCATAAGTGTTCCTCCCATGTTATCTTCATATAAATTATGGATTAATGGACAGCTCTTTTCATCTAATGGTATTGTTGGCAAAAGTAGTTCTTCCCAGCTTCCTAAATCTCTTCCAATTACCAGCTATTTTATAAATAATAATGACAAAATACATTTAGTACTTCAAATTTCAAATCATAACTTTAGAGAAGGAGGTACCCGTGGCAATATTTATCTAGGATTGCAGTCCCAAATGGCGAATAAAAGAGATGCATCAATTGCACTTGAATTTTTTTACTTTGGTATACTGATTATAATGGGCTTATATCACTTATGGTTATATGCTTTTAGAATAGATGATACTTCTAATCTTTATTTTGGTATTTTTTGCATAATTGCATCTTTAAGGGCCTTAACTGTTGGTAACAATTATTTTTTAACCTTATATGATAACGTAAGCTATAGCCTAGCTCTTAAACTGGACTACTTAACTTTCTATGCAGCAGTTTATTTTATACTTATTTACACATGCGTAGTTTTTAAACTAAATTACTCAAAAAAAATTATAATAATCTATAACTTTTTTTTCCTATTCTTTATAGTTACTACTGTTTTTATTTCCCCACTAATTGCTTCAAAACTCCTTAGGATATTTCAAATATTCACTTTGTTAATCATTGGGTATACTACTTTCGCTATATTAAAAGCTTATCATAGAAAAAAACAAAGGATCTTAATTCTTACAATTAGCTACTTAATAATTATCGTAATATGCGCTATATCCATACTACATTATCTAGGTATCAATAATTTAAATGACTATTCTTTATTAGGATTCTTCATTATCGTACTTTTAAATACTTTTATATTGGCAATGAATCATTCTAAAGCATATAAAAAAATCGAAACTTTATCTAAGGAAAATGAACAGTGTCTTTTAAGAGAGAAGCTTAGAGAATCTACCTTTCTTCTAAATTCAACCTTGAATTTAGAAGAAGTTCTAGATAAATTATTAAAAAATTTAAAACAATTAGTGCCTTATGACAGCGCATCATTTTTCATGGAAGAAAACAACCATTTCAATATTATGGCGGGAACTGGTTTCAAAAACATAAATGAGGTATACAAAATTCACATAAGTAAAAAAGATGATAAGCTATTTAAAGAAATATATGAAACTAATACTACTTTATTAGTTTCGAACGTTAAACAAGATCCACGTTTTACGCATTATATAGGTCTACCCAATATTGAAAGTTGGATGGGCATCCCTATAATCTTTAAAAATAAAATCATTGGAATCTTAACATTAGATTCCGTTCAAAAAAACATTTATACTAAGAATCACTGTGATATAGCCTTATCCTTTTCCCACCATGCAGGAATGGCTATAGAAAATGCTACCTTGCATGGCAAAGCTAAAAAGCTAGCTTGCATTGACTCTCTAACTAATTTGTACAACAGACGAAGTTTTTTTGAACTTGCAAATATAAGCTTTGATAAGGCTAAATTATTGCTACAACCTATTTCATTCATTATGATTGACATTGACGATTTCAAAAAAATTAACGATAGCCTAGGCCACCATACTGGAGACTTAGTTTTAAAACGTCTATCGAAAATTTGCTTAGAAAATCTAAGTGAAAATCATGTTTTAGGTCGTTTTGGGGGTGAAGAATTTATTATATTATTACCTAATACCTCCTTTGAAGGCGCTGAAATAATCGGAGAAAATCTGCGCAGTGCTATAGAAAATAATCCTTTAATTATTAGAACATCAGATTCAATACCTATCACCTCAAGCCTTGGAGTTGCTACACTTACTCCTACTGTTCAAGATTTGGATTATTTATGCATAGCAGCTGACAAAGCCATGTACCGAGCAAAGGCTCTTGGTAAAAATAAAGTTGTATCAATAAATTTGGACTCTAAGAGTAATTTATACACCGCTGAGTGAATTAGAAAAAAGTTATCCACATTGTTTTCCGCAAGTTGTTCCTATATCAGCTCAACAGACTCTTCATCTAACCCATTCATAGGTTCATTAAATAATCAAGATTTTTTATAAAGTTCATAACATTTTATCTACTGCTATATCAATTAATTATTTTAACATCAAACTTTTCTCCGTTTTTTTAGTAACAAATATCATACGTCCTTCATATTATGCATAATAGTGGTTTAACAATTAATAGTTGTTACCTACAACTAACTCACTACAAGGAGGGTTAAAATGTACGGAAATCCATATATTACGTATGATCCAAATTTATTATCAAACTCCTTAGAAGGTATTAGAGCAGCAGTTCAAGGTGAAAAAGAAGATGAATTGTTCTATGACTACTTAATAAGCGTTGCTCCTACAGACGATGAAAAAAAAATTATTGCATCTATAAGAGATGATGAACGCGGACATAATAAAATGTTTAGACAAATATATAATAACATCACTGGAATAGATGTACTACTTAAAGACGATGAGGAATTTGTGAAACCTATTTCTTACCTTGATGGTATTAAAAAAGCATTATTTGGTGAACTGGGTGCTGTGGAAAGATATCGAGAAATCAGAAGAGGACTTCCATGTACAATGTATAGAGATATACTTTTCAACATTATAACTGATGAAATAAAGCATAGTGTAAAATACAATTATTTATTTACCTTAAACAAAAAATAACATTTACATGCTATCCCGCGCCCTTTGTCCCAATGTAAGGATTATTACTGAGAATAAAATTAATATGCATCCAATTACAATAGTAAAGGACAGCTTTTCACTTAGAATTATAACTCCAAGTATAATGCTTACTATAGGCTCTAAAGTGCTTAATATCGCAGCACTCGAAGGGCCTATTATTTTTATGCCCTTTAAAAACATCGTAAGAGCTAAAACTGTAGATACTAGAGCGATGCTACCGGAAGCTAAAAAACTATATGGCTTTATATTAAAATCTAATTGTCCATTAATCATGCCCATTATGAAAATTGACAGCGCAGCTATAAACGCTAAATAGAAAGTTAGTACAAACGTATCGATTTTGTTAACTTCACTATGTGCAACTCCAACAATATAATACGCATAGAAAAAACCTGAAATAAGAGCAAGCCAAACTCCTTTAAAATTTAATGAAGCGCTCCCACTGTCCACTAAAAGATATATTCCGAGCACTGATAAAATTAACGCTAAAATTTTACTTAAATGCAATTTTTCTTTGTACAAAATAACTGAAAAAGCTGTTACTATCACAGGGTAAACGAAATGTAGAATAGTAGCGAGTCCCACAGATATATAATTATATGATAAAAACAGCGCATAAGATGTGCCTGTATATCCTATAATCGATAAAAAAATAATGTGCATTAGCTGTGACTTGTTTAATTTAAAATCTTTTTTTGTAACAACTATGTAAAGTAATATTATTAAAGTAGCTATAAAGAACCTAAGAAATAACACTGTTGTTGCATTTGCTCCCCCAGTATAAGCTATTTTTGCGAGAATTGGCATAACTCCAAAAGCCGCTGAAGATACTACTGTATATATTATTCCATCTATCTTTTTCATTTGTTCACATCCCTTTCTTTATGTCTACGTATCATTCTATCACAAACAAAAAAAATAAAACTACCAAAATACCTCTAATGTATTTTGGTAGTTAAGTCTCTAGCTGCGAATATGTTGCAGCCTCCCAGAAGATTATTTAATTAGTAACTTCATCAATTATACTATTAATATAATTTAGTACTTCTTTCTTTTGTTCTATAGATTTACCTTTTACTTCTTCTATTGTACTCAGAATGTTGTTTGCTTGTTCTTTTTGCGTTTCATTCATATATTTAGTGGCACTTTGTATTTTTTGTTTTGCCGCTACTAATTCCTTATCTATATCTTCGTCGCTTGTCGTGTCAAGACCTTCAGATTGAGTTTTTGTTTCCTTAAATCCAACCGTTCCTATTATTTTATGATTTCTAATTACAAAGCTCTTTATCTTAATAGGAAGTATATCTGTTTTAATTTTTATTAGATTATCCTCAACATAAAAGACATCATTACTCTGCTTGGCAATTTGAGACATTATAAGTTCTTTAGGTAATGTTAGCTTTCCAACTTTAAAATTATCAGCAACGTATGTAATTTCACCATTAGAAACATCTAGCTTTCCCGTGGACGATAATAATAAATTAATATTCTTATAACTGAATGGAGCCTCAATCAAAATTTTATCATTTCCTATTTTTGTGTTAATTTCCTTAATAGTTATGTCTCCCTTACTTATAGGCTTTTTAAAATATAGATTAATCAACGCATTCATATTCTCTTGATTTATTGCAAATTGCCCACTTTTTAACAGTATGTCTTTTTCAAGTTCCTGTATAACATTTGTAGAAGCCGTTTTTTCAACTACTACTTCACCATTATATAATATCGAGCATGCAAAAATTGCCAGTGCCACGAGTAAAATAATTGGCACCCATATTAGTTTGCTTCTCTTTGATTTATTATTTCTAGCCATATTCCCCTCCTTAATCCCCTTTTACTTATATATGTTACCACAATTTCTATAATTCGGCACTTTAAATTAAATAATTAACAAATATTCTCTATTTAATTCTTAACCCTTTTCTTAAATATCTTTATGAAAAAGCATACTCTAAAAAAATAAAACTACCAAAATATCTCTAATGTATTTTGATAGTTCTCTATTTATTTATTCCTCATAGTCCAGAAGCTTTTCTTAATTGTTCAGAATTGCCCCGATTTATATTCCTAAATGATGCATTCTTAACTCTATCCTTAGATTGAATCTTAGGTATTACCTTTTTCTCTTTTGTTAATGAATCACGCTTAATTTCTTTTTGCTTCCCAGATCCTTTTTTCTCTTTCTCACTACTTGAAGATTTATTTTTAAATTCATTCACAGTATTGTTATTATCATTTATTACTTTTTTCTTTTCTTCTATAGGTTTACCATGCGCTCCATCTATGGTATTTAGAGGCTTTTTTTGTTTCGCTGTAGCTAATTGCTTATCTGTCTCTTCTACATTCTTTGCATCAATATTTTTAAATGGAATTCTGGAGCTTTGCTTCGCAGCTGTTCCTGATATTCTATTATTTTCAACTTTTAAACTATTTATCTTAAAAGGAACTACGCTTGGATTAATTTTTATTAAATTGTCCTCAGCATAAACATTCTTATTATCAGACTTTGAAATTTGTGACAACACTATTTTTTTAGGTATTGTGAGCTTGCCAATTTTAAAATTTTCAGCAGTATATGTAAAATTGTCTTTAGTAAAATCTATCTTTCCCTTGGACGAAAATAATAAATTTACCTTCTTATAGCTGATAGGAGCCTTAATTACAAGTTCATCCTTTACAATCTCTATATTAACTCCCTTAAGAGTTATATCCCCCTTAGTTTCAGGCCTTAATAATTTACTTAACTCATCTATGTCATTTTGAGTTAATTCAAATTTCCCGCCTTTTCCCTGTATTTTTTTAAGTTTATCTATAATCTCTGAGGAAGCTGTTTTTTTAAATACTAATCCACTATTGTATAATATTAGGTATGCACAAACTACTGTTGATCCTAATAAAATAGTTAATGTCCCTATAATTATTTTTCTCTTTAATTGCATGTTTTCCGACATATTCTCCCCCTTTTTTCATTAATATTTATATGTTAACACATTTAACATAATTTTTAACTCTGATTCACATAGTTCACAAAAAATTTTTCTCTAACTGCAAATAAAATTGGTCATATTATACTTATCTAGAAAAATTGCGGTACAAGCCTTTTGTATGATATTATGTATCTAATAAACAAAACATATTAGGAGGATATTATGGGAACACAAAAAACGCCTTATGTTAATCGAAAAAACCATTACGATACTCTATTAAAAAAGCAAAAACAAACCATAGGTTTTATAAGCTTATTAAGATTAATAGTTTTCGTATCCGGATTGAGCTTTACAATTTTCTTTTATTTACGAACTACTTACTATTTAAGCCTTTTAATATTAGTTACCACCATCATCACATTTATAACTTTGGCAATTAAACATAGCAAGATAAAACGCAACAAAATCAGATGTTCGATTTTATGTAAAATAAATGAAAATTGTCTAAAACGCATAAACAACAATTGGAAAGATTTTTCTGATAATGGTGATGATTTCAGCGATGAAAATCACAGTTACTCGAAAGACCTAGATATATTTGGCAATAACTCCCTTTTCCAATGGATAAACACCTGCATAACTTATCTTGGTAGACAAAAATTGAAAGATTCTCTTTCCGCCCCTATTTATAATACTGATGAAATACATAAAAGGCAGGAAGCCATAAAAGAGCTCGCTGGGAATATTGGATGGACACAGAGATTTGCAGCGGAAGCAATACTTAGCGAGAATAAAAACCATAACCCTGGGGAATTGCTTGAATGGGTAAAGGATAAAAATGAGTTTTTCCTAAAACCTCTAGTAATAACCGTAATAAGGATATTACCAATAATAACTCTATCTCTTATGGTATTATCATTTGTTTTCTCTAAAGTATCTTACAGAATACCCCTTTTAGCAATTGTCATTCAGATAATACTTCTTTTAGTTGGATATAAAGAAGTAAGTAGAAATTTGGACACTGTATATAAATATAAGGATTCAATTTTTATATATAATAAACTCCTTATGCATATAGAAAAGAAGACTTTTACCTCAGAGTACTTAATCAAATTGAAAGAAAAACTTGTTAATAAGGACGGAATGAACGCTTCTTTTCAAATTAAAAAACTAGTAAATCTAGTAACAGTAATATCCGACAGAAGAAATATGTATTATTTACCTATAAATATCCTCCTCCTGTGGGATTATCAATGTTTAATTAATCTTCAGAAATTTAAGAAAAAGAGTGGTTCTTCTCTAGCAACTTGGATAGATGTTATAGGTGAAATTGAATCCTTAAATAGTTTATCAATTATATCCTATGAACACCCTGACTGGGCAATGCCAAAATTTAAGGACGGGTCCCCTATATTTGACGCTAAAAATCTGGGCCATCCACTACTCGGAAGTAACCGGGTATATAATGATATCCGCATAGAAAGATCACAAAATGTTCTTTTAATAACAGGTTCCAATATGTCCGGTAAAAGCACACTTCTTAGAACTACAGGTATTAACTTGGTTTTAGCCTATGCTGGTGCTCCTGTATGTGCGCAAAGTTTTAACTGCTCTATAATGGACATTTATACCTGCATGAGAACAAGTGATAACTTAGAAAAAAACATTTCATCCTTCTATGCAGAACTTTTAAGAATAAAAAAACTTGTAAATGCTACGAAAAACAAAACTCCAATTTTCTTCTTATTAGATGAAATCTTTAAAGGAACTAACTCTATAGATAGACATACCGGCGCTAAAATACTAGTCGCCAAGCTAAGTACTGAGAATGCACTAGGCTTTGTGTCTACCCACGACTTAGAGCTAGGTGACATAGAAACCACTAATAAAAGAGTTAAAAATTACCATCTTAAAGAATATTATAAAGATGATAAATTATACTTTGACTATAAACTCAGACATGGAGTATCTACCACTAGAAATGCATTATACTTAATGAAAATGGCAGGCCTTGATATTCCACCTGACATTGAACTCCCAAAATAAAAAATAAAAAAGCGTAACATCATTTAATAATTCGGTTAATCATAAGGTCAATTATTCCATCATATATATTAAATAATGCAGTCTTTTCTTATGGTCAATATAATTAGTAATTTAACCATGTATATGTTTTGGCAATTTCCCTATGTTTCAATAGGTTTTTAATATTAATTTAGAGCAAAATAATATTATAGTAATATCGTGAAAGGAGAAATCTTATGAAAATCAATTTAAATTTAAAAAAATTTATTATACTAGTTTCTATATTCACTTTTTTGAAAGGTTCTTTTTTCGCCGATTTTGCTAGCAAAAGTAAAGACTATGAAGATAAATATGGTGTTTATCTAGTCTTCGCTGAATGACACAATAAAATACATCAAATTTAAAAAAGTTGTATAAGCTAACTAAGGGATAAAATATCCAATAGAGCTTGTACAACTTTTTTATTACCTCTTATTTTTTATATCCCTCAGGATGACTTTCATGCCATTTCCACGCAGTTTCTATAATAGTTTCAAGAGAAGCATATTTAGGTTCCCATCCGAGAATTTTCTTAGCCTTTTCACTAGAAGCTATAAGAACTGCAGGGTCTCCTGCACGTCTAAGAGCCATTTCAGCCTTTATTTCTTTTCCAGTAACTTTTCTTGTTACGTCGATTACCTGTTGAACAGAAAATCCTTGCCCATTTCCAAGATTACAAGTTATACTGTCCTCCCCGCATCGTAGCCTCTTCACTGCTAGTAAATGAGCACTAGCAAGATCAGTTACATGGACATAATCTCTAACACAAGTACCATCCTCTGTGTCGTAATCATCTCCAAATACCATAATCTTTTCTCTTTGTCCGAGTGCTACCTGAAGAATAATAGGAATTAAATGAGATTCTGGTCTATGGTCTTCTCCTATATTTGAGCTTATATGTGCACCTGCTGCATTAAAATATCTTAACGCAGTATATTTTATACCATAAGCATTATCACACCATTTTAAGATCTTCTCCACACAAAGCTTTGATTCTCCATAAGGATTAGTAGGAAAAGTCTTATCTTCTTCAAGTATAGGAATATTATCTGGCTCCCCGTAGGTTGCTGCAGTTGATGAGAAAACTATATATTTAACCTTATGATCTCTCATAGCCTTAAGTAAATTTATAGTAGATCCTATGTTATTTTCAAAATACTTTAGAGGTTCTGTAACACTTTCCCCTACCAATGAATCTGCTGCAAAATCTATAACTGCATCTATAGTATTCTCTGTAAAAACCTTATTAAGTATTTCATCGTCTCTTAAATCTCCACAGTAAAGCTTTCCACCAAGTAGCGCATCATGATGTCCCTTTTGGAAATTGTCTAAAACAACTACCTCTTCACCTTTTTCTAAGAGCTCAGCGACCATATGACTTCCAATGTACCCCGCTCCACCACATACTAAAATAGCCATTAACTAAATTCTCCTCTCATAAAAACTTATTATTAAATAATACAATCTTATATATTATTTTAACACAACAACTTCTATTAGTTGTAACTTTATTGTTAATCAAATTATTTCTATACGGTTGACAATGCAGTGCTACCATCATATAATAATTTGAACAAATATATAAGCTTTTCCGTATTATACTAAAAAGCTATTTTTATTGGAGGTACTATCAATGGATTCTGGCCCCATACCGAGGAATTACTATATAAAATTTAATATTATTATAGAGGAAGAATTCATTTATACTAGCGCTTTGACCTAATTATGCACTTTTCTTGCAAACCTTATTTTATTAGCAAACCTTCTTCCTCTAAATAAAAGTTAGGAGGGAGATTATGTCTCATAGATTAAACCAAAAAGAACTAACTGAATTTTTGTTAACCGAAACTATAGATGAAATAAATAAACTTATTCAGTTCATTCATCCTGCTGATATTCTAGTAGTTATTAGGCAATATGATGGAGATAAAATAAATTTATTTCAAAAACTATCTCCAAATGTGATTGCAAACATTATTGATGATGCAGAAGATGAGGAGAAATATGACCTCTTATCCATTCATTCCACCATCATTCAAAAAAAAATCATACATGAAATGTCATCAGATGAATTAGTAGATTTATTAGAAGCTGTTTCGGAAGATGAAGCTAAAAGCATCATGAAAAAAATGAATAAAGAAGATGTTGACGAAGTCAACGCATTGTTAACCTACTCTCCAGACAGTGCGGGTGGTATTATGGCCACTGAGTTTATCAGTGTAAAAGAAAATATGACTATAGGTGAGACCTTAAATTATCTTCAAAAGGAAGCTACAGAAGCGGAAACTTCTTATTATATATATGTAATAGGCGAAAACGATCTTTTAAAAGGAGTTATATCCTTAAAAGACATAGTACTAAGCAACTTTGATGTGAAAATTTCAGATATCATGAATAGTAATGCCATGAGCGTCCCTGTTGATATGGATCAAGAAGAAGTTGGGCACATTTTCGAAAAATACGGGTTTTTAACTATGCCCGTAGTCGATGAAGATATGCATATTTTAGGAATAATAACTTCAGATGATATAATGGGAATTCTTAGTGATGAACATACTGAGGATCTATATCGTCTCGCGGGTTTAAAAGGAGATGAAAAGGTTACCGGTTCTCTTAAATCTTCCATCTGCAGTAGATTGCCCTGGCTATTTGTAAATCTAATAACTGCAATCCTTGCCGCTTCAACCGTTAGTTTTTTTGAAGGCACCATTCAAAAGGTTGTAGCCTTGGCCGTCTTCATGCCAATAGTTGCAGGTATGGGCGGTAATGTAGGTACACAAACGCTAACTATTATTATTCGAAGCATAGCCCTCGGAGAAATAGACGCTAAAAATTCCAAGAAAATATTATTAAAGGAATTCGGTGTAGGTCTATGTACAGGTGTTGCAGTGGGTATTGCAGTAGCTCTATTAGGCTGCTTTTGGGAAAAGAATATTGTTTTTGGGATAGTTATTGGTTTATCTATGTTGTTAAACATGATGGCAGCAACCATAGCCGGTTTTGCAGTACCAGTTATACTAAAAAAAATCAATATTGACCCAGCACTTGCTTCTGCTGTATTTGTTACTACAGTAACTGACATTTTAGGTTTCCTCTTCTTTCTTGGGCTTGCAACGTTATTTTTACCTTACTTAATATAATAAATAAAAACTACCAAAGTGTATTATTAAATATAGCATGATACGTATAGGATAGAGAGTAAAAAATATTTACTCTCTATCCTATATTTTTTATTTTTATAATTTAAGCATTAACTTTCCCTAAGAAGAAGTAATCTTCCCTAAGAAGAAGCAATTTCCCCTAAGAAGAAGCACCCCTCCCTAATAAGAAGTAATCCTCTATTTACATTATAAAGGTATTAATTTATACTTGATTAAGAAAAGCAATAATATTACATACTTGATTTAACAAAATATTATACCTTGGAAGGGGGGAATTTATCAAAAGTTGAATATTACTTTTGATAAAACCAAAATGCCAAATGGCTCTGTTTTAAAACCTGTTTATAAAAAAATAGCTATTGATATTGCTAATAGAATTCTATCTGGAGATCTTCCTATAGGCGATAAGCTATACGGTCGCTCTTCACTTGCAAGCCAATATAACGTATCGCCAGAGACTATAAGAAGATCAATAACTCTTCTTAGCGACATGGATATAGTTAAAGTAACAAAAGGTAGCGGAATAGTCATAAACTCAGTAGATAATTGTTTGGAATTCATCCATAATTTCAAAGATATAGATTCTATAACTTCTCTAAAAAAAGAAGTTGTTGATTTACTTGAAAAGAAAAAAGAATTAGATAAAAATATAGAGTCTTCTATCGATGAACTAATAGATTATTCTAGCAGATTTAAAAATAGTAACCCTTTCATACCCTTTGAGTTTGAAATACATTCTGAAATGAGTGTCGTAGGTAAAACTATATCTGAAGCTGAATTTTGGCAAAATACAGGAGCAACAATAATTGGTATAAGACGAGATGAAAAATTAATACTTTCCCCCGGGCCACAAACTATATTTGAAGATAATGACATATTTGTGGTAATCTGTGATGAAACTAGCTATTATAGAATTAAGCTCTTTCTTTATAAAAAATAAAACTCAAAAATCCCTTACATCGCAGATGTAAGGGATTGATTTTTGGTTGAATTTTCACTAAATTAAATAAATAATCTTTAATAATATACTAGTAATTTCAACATACTAGCAAATTTTATAGATTAGCCCATTCTTTACAAAGTAACAACCCAATGATATGATAAAGTTGTTGCTTTTGCAATAAATTGGGGGGTTTTAATTTGATTAAGGGATATTATGTAATTTTATATACATTAAGAGATCAATTCATAGATATGGAGGTAACTGTTAATGAATAGTATAAATTCCTTTATAAATTTCGTAATAAGTAGACAAGCTGAAATATTCAATTTATTTATACAACATATTCAACTGACTATATTTGCAATATTGATGGCTGTGTTAATAGCAGTGCCTCTTGGAATACTTATAGTTAGGTATAGAAACCTCTCGGGTCCTGTCATTGGTTTTACAAATTTAGTTCAATCAATACCAAGTCTCGCATTGCTCGGGTTTTTAATACCTATAATTGGTATCGGCAGCAAGCCAGCAATTATTATGGTAGTTATGTATTCTCTTCTACCAATTCTAAAAAATACATTTACAGGACTAACTAACATAAATCCTTCACTTATCGAAGCAGCTGACGGTATGGGACTTACCAATACTCAGGTACTACTCAAGGTTCGTTTTCCACTAGCTATGCCGATTATTATGTCGGGTATTAGAATATCTTCAGTTACAGCAGTAGGACTTATGACAATAGCCGCTTTTGTAGGAGCTGGCGGTTTAGGCTCCTTAGTCTTTACAGGCGTTTCAACTGTTAACAATAATATGATCCTAGCGGGGGCCCTTCCTGCTTGTTTTCTTGCTATTTTTCTAGACTTTATTATAGGCAAGGTAGAAACTATAGCAATTCCGGAAGGAATAAAGATTTCTCAAGGCACAAAAACACTAAAAACTAATACTATCTTTGACAGCAAAAGATTTAAAATCGGAACTTCGGCATTAGTTCTTATAATCATTTTATCCTCAGTATTTACAAGTTTCTTTACAAGTAAGGATACAATAGTTGTAGGTTCTAAAAACTATAGCGAACAATTAATACTTGGAAATATGGTAGCCTCTTTAATAGAAAGTAATACAGACTATAAAGTTGAAAGAAAAATGAATTTAGGTGGGTCCATTGTAACGCTTAATGCTATAAAATCAGGTGCTATAGACATCTATGTAGAATACACAGGTGTGGCCCTCGTAAATATAATGAAAAAAGATTCTATAAGCGATCCTGACAAAGTTTACAACATAGTTAAAGATGGTTTTAAAAAGGATTACAATGTAGAATGGTTAAAACCATTAGGTTTCAATAATACATATGAGTTAGCGCTAAAGCAAGATCTTGCTAAAAAATATAATTTAAATACTATTTCAGATTTAGCAAAAGTTAGCAAAGATTTTGATTTAGGATGCACCATGGAATTTGCAAGCAGAATGGATGGTTATCTTGGATTACAAAAACTATACAATTTAGAGTTTAAAAATGTAAAAGGTATAGATGGCGGACTTCGCTATACAGCACTTCAAAATAATGAAACTCAAGTTACAGATGCATTTACTACTGATGGTTTGCTTCAAAGATTCGATCTAAAACTTTTAAAAGACGATAAAAAATTATTTCCACCTTATTATGCAGTTCCTATAGTACGGGAAGAAATACTAAAAAAATATCCTGAAATAAGACCTGTACTACTATCCTTAGAGGGTAAAGTTACCGCTAAAGATATGCAAAAACTAAATTATAGAGTAGACAACGGTGAGGACCCTAGAACAGTTGCAGAAGACTTTTTAAAATCTAAAAAATTAATGGATTAAATTAAATAGGAGGCTATATTTTGATTGAATTTAAAAACGTAAATAAAATTATAAATGGAAAACATATTTTAAAGGATGTAAATATTACTATACAAAACGAAGAATTAGTTGTTTTTATTGGACCTAGTGGTTGTGGAAAAACTACCACACTTAAAATGATTAATAAATTACTAATCCCATCAACAGGTGAAATTTTTTTAGATGGAGATAAAATACAAGATAAAAACACTATAAAACTTAGGCGTAATATGGGTTACGTTATACAGCAAGCGGGTCTTCTTCCTCACTTAACTATAGGTGACAATATTGGTTTAATACCATCCATAGAAAAAATTCCAAAGGATGAAATAAAGGAAAAAGTAATTGAGCTTTTAAATTTAGTAGGGCTAGATCCTGATGAATTTATGGATAAATACCCTAATCAGTTAAGTGGAGGTCAGCAACAAAGAGTTGGCGTTGCAAGGGCATTTGTAATGAATCCTGAGGTAATCTTAATGGATGAACCTTTTAGTGCACTAGACCCTATAACAAAAACGCAACTTCAAGATGAGGTATTTAATATACAACAAAATTTCAAGAAAACCATAATATTTGTAACTCATGATATGGATGAAGCATTAAAACTGGGAGATAAAATTTGTATTATGGATGCTGGCAGCGTTGTTCAATTTGATACTCCAGAAGAAATATTAAAAAATCCTATCAATGACTTTGTACGCGACTTTGTAGGTAAAAAAAGAATATGGAATCAACCTGAATTAATTAAGGCAAAAGATATTATGATAGAAAAACCTATAAAATCAGTTGCAGAGCGAACAATACTCCAAGCAATTGAAATAATGAAGTCTGCTAATGTAGATAGTTTACTTATTGTAGATAAATCCAACATTTTATGTGGACTTGTTACCTTAAAGCATATTAGATCAACTCTAAGAGCGAATCCAGATAAAACTATAAAGATTAAAGAAATAATGCAAAAGGAACTTATAACAGTAAATCAAGAAGATTCTATAATAGATATATTAGAAGTTATAAAAAAAGAAGATATAAATTTTGTTCCTGTAGTAGATGATAACAATAAACTATCGGGACTTCTTACCAAAAGCAGCCTTTTATCTATATTAAGTAATCAATTTATAGACATGGAGGTAGATGTAGATGAATAGTATTAATTCTTTTATGAATTTCGTAATAGATAGAAAATCTGAAATAATAGACTTATTTATTCAACATATACAATTAACTATATTTTCAATTTTGGTGGCAGTTTTAATAGCAGTGCCTCTTGGAATACTTATAGTTAGGTATAGAAAACTAACAGGTCCTATCATTGGGGTTACAAACGTAATTCAATCTATTCCCAGTCTGGCACTTCTTGGATTTTTGATACCTATACTTGGTATTGGAAGCAAACCAGCTATTATTATGGCGGTTATGTATTCGCTTCTACCAATTGTAAAGAACACATTTACAGGGCTCACTAACATAAACCCTGCACTTATTGAAGCAGCTGATGGTATGGGACTTACCAATACTCAGGTACTACTCAAAGTTCGTTTCCCACTAGCTATGCCGGTTATTATGTCAGGTATTAGAATATCTTCAGTTACAGCTGTAGGACTTATGACCATAGCCGCTTTTATAGGCGCTGGCGGTTTAGGATCCTTAGTCTTCACAGGCGTTTCAACTGTTAACAATAATATGATCCTTGCCGGAGCTATTCCTGCTTGTTTTCTTGCCCTTTTTCTAGACTTCATTATAGGCAAGGTAGAAAACATAGTAATTCCAGAAGGAATAAAAGATACTCATAAACCCCCAACTCGAACTACTAGATTCTTTAAAAACAAAAAAACTCAACTTTGGGCTTCTGTCTTAGTTGTTATAATCATTGTATCAACAGTCGCTTCAAGTTTTGTTAAAAGTAAAGACACAATAGTTGTAGGCTCTAAAAACTTTAGTGAACAATTAATACTTGGAAATATGGTAGCTTCTTTAATAGAGGCTAAGACAGACATTAAAGTTACACGAAAATTAAACTTAGGTGGAACTAATGTAGTATTTAGTGCTATGAAATCAAAAGATGTAGATGTATATGTAGAATATACTGGAACAGGTCTTGTAAATATTCTAAAAAAACCTACCATGAGTGATCCAAATAAAGTTTATGATGTGATGAAAAATGATTTCTCGAAAAATTATGATATAGATGTAATGAAACCTTTAGGATTTAATAACACTTATGTAATCGCAGTAAAAAATGATTTTGCTAAAAAAAATAATTTAACTACTATTTCTGATTTATCAAAGATAAGTTCTAAATATAATGCTGGTTTTACTATGGAATTTGCAGCTAGACAAGATGGTTACCTTGGAGTTAAAAATTTATATAATCTAAATTTCAAAAGTTTAAAAAGTATAGATGGTGGACTTCGCTATACCGCACTTGAAAAAGGCGAAACACAGGTTTTAGATGCATTTGCTACAGATGGATTACTTGAAAAATTTCATCTTAAACTTTTAAAAGATGATAAGGGTTTTTTCCCACCTTACTATGCAGTTCCAGTAATAAGAGCAGAAACACTTAAAAAGCATCCTGGATTAAAGGATGTATTACTCCTTCTCGAAGGTAAAATTACAGATGAAGATATGCGAACTCTTAATTATAGAGTAGATAATGAAGAACAACCTAGAAAAGTTGCAGAAGACTTTTTAAGGTCCAAAAAATTGATAGAATAAAAAAATAAGAGTGCAGGACCTATGAAGTTTCTCCTGCGTGACGTGAAATAAGAGTTTGAAACGTGAAAGTTGATAAAAAAATTCTATTGTTTTTCAAATATAAAATTTTCTACCACTCACATTCGGCTTACAGCCGGTTCGCTAGCCTTCCTTACAGTCAGGCTCACGGGAATTTTATATTTGCAAAACAAGAATTTCTAAATCAACTTTCAATGTTTCTGCACTTCTTATTTCATGTCACTCCCGGAGAAACGTCATACTATTATGCAAGCTGTTTCCTATAAAATAAAAAAAACGTGATATATTTTATATAATACATCACGTTTTTTTATATCAGTATGAATATCTTTGAAACCTTCTAAATCGAAATCACTCAAATACCACTTAACGGCGTCAATTGTGATGCTTTGTAGTGAAATTCTTGGGGAAAATAATCAGTGATATTAACTTTCGAGTTAATATAGAAGGCTATTTAGCACGCAAGAACCCCATTCCTTTAGGTATGGGAGTTTCGGACATCAACAGGCTACCGCCTTAAAAAAATTCATGTGCTACACTTCTGCTATATAATAAAAAAAAGGTTGATATATTATTAAAATATATCGGCCTTTTTTTTGTTTACCATCCATCTTTAATACTTCTTAGTGTAACCACATAATAGGATGAATTTTCTCCGGAAGTGGCTCCAAATAAGAAGAGCAGAAACATTGAAATTCTATTTAGAAATTCTTGTTTTGTGAATATAAAATTCTCGTAAGACTGCCAGGACGGCAGTCTAGCGAACCCGAGACAGGAAGTCGAGTGTGAGTGCTAGAGAATTTTATATTCACAAAATATTAGAATTTGTTAATTGAATTTCACGTTTTAATCTCTTATTTGGAGTCACGCAGGAGAAAGTGCATCCCTTTTATCACCTCATATCTTTTGCTTTTCCTATTGTGCCACCAAGTCCATCCCATAGGTAATTATGTTCGTCTACACCACTTTTAAAATTATTATCTTTCCACCTTTCAAGAAATTGTAACAAAGTCGCCTTATCAGGATATTTACTTTTTGTAACTTTCGCAATTAGTTTGTTGCACTTGTCGGGGGTTATTTCTATCTCTCCCCATATTTTACCATCTGCTGCTACAATTTTAGTGTTTATCATTTTATGCATAGTACTATAAAGTGATAACTCATCATCACTTATTTTTTCTACGGTATCATTTGCTTTTATTTCAACCGCCTTATTAACTAACTCTTTATTTAACTGGACTGCCTGTACCGTTTTGGGACTTTCCGTTTCAGTTAATTTATGTTGTGTAATATAGTAACTTCCTGCCCCTATTATTGCAACCACCAATGCAATGCTACTTACCACAAGCCATCTACCATGTAAGGGAAAGATTTTGCCGCTTATGGCATGAAATTTGTCACTTACTTTATTCTGTTTCATACGATTTTACCCCCTTATATTTACAGGCTGTTTATAGCTAGCCTGAAGCTATTACATTTCTCAGTTTTTATGAATACGATTTCATATTACTTATTTTCTCTATACCTTATTTATCTCCTTCGGGCTACTTATCTCCTTCGGGCTACTTATCTCCTTCGGAGCTACTCACATTATTACAATCATAAAATAACATCCCCTGTAATATTTTAGTATGTTAGACATTTATAACTATACCACATTTGTAATATTATTCCAATGTTTATTTTAAAAAAAGTAACATATTGTATTACTGTATAAAATTACATAAAATACCGGTAAAAATTGCATAATTGCATGATTATATATGGCAATATATTGTATTATATGCTAATATGTAATAATAAGTATATTTGTTTTCGTAATTTACTCAATTTATGATTGTAGAATCTATATTGGGTGTGTTAAAAAAATTGGGGGAATTATGATGGAAACCACTTTTAGTAGCATAATAATAGAACCACTTTTATATTCGTGCGATAATATTATAACAGGGGTTAATAAAGATTTTCTTGATTTAACAGAGTATGCGTTAGATGAATTGTTAAATAGATCGCTCATAGAAATAGGAGAAATGCTAAAAATCAACTCACAAATACTTCTTGATACTATAGATAGTAACTATACATGCTATATATTCACAAAATCCAGTCAATCAATAGAAGTTAATATATCACTTTCCCATGTTAAAGGGACGAATGAAAAAATATATACTTTTATTGAGACCCCAAATTCCAGACTTAATGACAAGCTCATGTTTGTTGAGCAATCATTTATAGATAACATATCGGGTGTAGCTATTTACAGTGTACCCGATTTAATATTACTTAAAGCGAATCAAAAATACCTTAATTTTACGGATTCTCCTTTTAATAAAGGAGAAAATAGTATAGGTAGTCCTATTAGAGAAATTATACCTGGATTTTCGGGAAGCCAAATTGAAGTTATTTATAATACTGTCCTATGGTCACAAAAGGCAAACTATATAAAAGATTTCAAATTTGATAGCTTTACTAGAGGTATAACTTATTGGGATTCTACCCTAACACCTATATTTGAAAACAATAAGATGAAGTACCTATTTCAGACTGCTACTCAGGTTATGCAAAATACTATTAAAAATCAAATTGTAAAGAGGAGAACCAAGCTAATTGAGAATCGAACTGAATTGGCCTCCGTGCGATGCCGATTTGAAATGCTAAGCAGAGTGATAGACACTTTTGATTTACCTGTTATTAGATTATCATGTCCCGATTTAAACATTATTGATATAAATAAAAAAGCATTTGATTACATTAAATTGCTAAAGCCTGATTTTAAATCAATTAACCTTATACGAAATAATAATGCTGAAATTTTACTAGGACCACTCAAAACAACTGAATATTACAAATGTATTGATGAAGTCTTAAAAGAAAAGAAAACTAAGTATTTGAATAAAAAGAAACATTTGATAAATGGGGACGAGGTATATTGGAATCTTATATTTGAACCAGTGTTTAAATTAAACGGAGAAATCGAGGAAATATTAGTTTTAATAATTGATGTTACCCCTGAAATAAAGTCCAATATAGTGATGGAAAGAGCATTAAAATTGCAGGGAGAATTTCTTGTTAACGTATCCCATGAGCTTAAAACTCCACTAAATGTTATATTTGCAACAACTCAGTTATTAAATATGTATTGCACTAATGGATCCCTGGACCAAAAGAAGGATTCAATTATTAAATATATAGCCTCAATTAAGCAAAATTCCTATAAATTATCTAAAATGATTAATAACATAGTTGATTTATCGAAAATTGAAGCAGGGTTCTTTAAATTAAACCTATCAAATAATAATATAGTCCAATTTGTAGAGGAAATAGCTATGTCTGTAACAAACTTTACTGACAGCAAAGGATTAAAAATCATTTTTGATACAGATACAGAAGAAAAAATTATTGCCTGTGACCCAGAAAAGGTAGAAAGAGTAGTATTAAATCTTATATCAAATGCGATAAAATTTTCAGATGAAGGCGATGACATATTTATAAACGTTAATGATAAGAATGAATTTGTTGAAATATCAGTCAAGGATACTGGGGTTGGCATTGAAGACAAGTACTTGGATATGATATTTGATAGATTTAATCAAGTAGATAACTCACTATCAAGAAATGCAGAAGGTACAGGTATTGGTTTGAGTTTAGTTAAGTCAATTGTAGAATTACATGGCGGTAGTATATCTGTTGAAAGTGAATTCGGCAGTGGAAGTACGTTTACAGTTAAACTTCCGTCTAAAAAGGTACTTAATGAAGATACGCTATATAATAGCAAAATGAGAAGTAGAAATGAAACCGTGCAAGTTGAGCTTTCAGATGCTTATTCGTAATCTCCATATTCAAAAATAAAAAATAATACTGCAAATATAATCCCATCTTTAATAATATAATTATAGTGACTGATAAAAAGGATGGGAATTATGATAAAAACAAAAAAATGTGCAAATAATAAAACAAGCATAGGATTACTTGTTTTATTATTTATATTATTTGAAATTATTTTCACAGCAATTACAGGTCCATTTTTAATTTATTATGGTCCGTTCAAAAAGGTAAAGACTACAGTTGTAGGTGCAGCTATGACTACTACTTCATTGCAATGGCTAGCAACATCATTTTTATCTGATGAAAAAATAAAACAAATTATGAGTCAACAAAAGGTAGACCATATAGTTCAAGATAATGTAAATTCTGACATAAAAATAGAGGCTAAAAATGACACTAGTATTGAACGATATGTTATACGCGCAAAAAGATTTAAAGGGTCTATACTAGTAATTAATGACCCCACTAGGCTAAAAGTAGGTTACAGCCGTAAGCTCGGGCATGAAGGCGAAGTTACCAGTGAAATTGCAAAAAATAATAGTGCCATTACTGCGATTAATGGTGGTGGTTTTTCAGATGGTGTTCCTGGATCACTTTGGACAGGAACTGGAGCAAATCCAGAGGGTATTATAATGACTGGTGGAAAAATCGTTTATAATGATATAACAAATGAAAATGAGAAAGGAAATGTTGTAGGATTAACTAAATCAGGAAAGTTATTAGTTGGTCCTCATTCTATTAAAGATATGAAAAAGATTGGAGTAACTGAAGCAGTATCTTTTGGCCCCGCCATCATAGTTAACGGAAAGAAAACTATAAATAGTGGCGATGGAGGCTGGGGCATTGCGCCTAGAACGGCCATTGCACAAAGAAAAGATGGTGCAATAATATTAATAGTTATTGATGGTAGGCAGCTAAATAGCTTAGGAGCTACTTTAAGAGAAGTACAAGACGAACTGTATAAATTTGGAGCTTATAATGCTGCTAACTTAGATGGAGGTTCTTCCTCTACCTTATATTATAATGATGAAGTCATAAACACTCCCTGCGACAGCTTGGGCGAAAGATCCGTACCTTCAATTATATATGTAAAAAGAAAAACAATAATGCACACGAAATTATACCAACATATAGAAAAGTAGTAGTCTTCCATATGTTAACAAAACAAAAACTGCTGAAATAAATATATTTCAGCAGTTTTTTTCCCCTTACTTTGCCAAGGGTTTGGACTTCTATTATGTTACCTTCAATATAGTTTTCCTACCTTTGTCTGTAATTTTCCACATATTTATATTCACATTTGAGCTACTACAACAGCTCGGTTTTTTAGAACTGCTCCCACAATTACATCCGCCTGAGCAAGTCTCCATATCTTCCTTTTCAATATACCCGAGCCTCTGAAGTTGTACTAGCATTTGCTCAACCATACCCTCATCTATTCCTAATTCCTTGGCCATTATATTATTAGAATACCTTCCGCCTTGAACTAATCTTGCAAGTACTTTCATTAACATAATACACCCTCCCTTTTATTTCAAATTTTCTTTTACATTCTGATATTAATATTCATTCTCATGCAAAGGTTAATCTCTGCTCTTTTTATTCAAAATACTACTTAAAGCCTAGAAGACTTCCTATTTGGTATACTAAAACTGCTCCTATCCAACCAATTACGCAAGTATATATTACTGCCATAATTGCCCATTTTCTAGAGTTTGTTTCTCTTCTTATTGCACCTATTGTAGCTGCACAAGGACAATACAATAAAGTCATTACCATAAACGCTAGAGATGTAAGAGGCGTAAATGCCTGTTGAATAGCCGCGGTTAATGATGCATCATTTGATGCTGCATAAACCGTTCCCAAAGTACTAACCACTGCTTCTTTAGCAGCAAGACCTGTTATAAGTGCCACTCCAGCCTGCCAAGTTCCAAAACCTGCCAGTTTAAATATTGGTGCAATAACCGCCCCTACTGATCCAATTAAACTCTCTCTAGTTCCTGGCTCAATTCCCATTGGTAAGTTTGAGAGTACCCAAACAATTATAACTAACCCTAATATAATTGTACTCATCTTTTTTAGAAAATGAGAGGATTTTTCCCACATATGAATAAATACACTTTTAGCTGTAGGTATACGATAAGGTGGAAGTTCCATTACAAAATAAGATTCTTCTCCTTTAAATACTTTCGCGCTTAAAAATTTACCCATTAATATTGCAACTGCAATCCCTAGCAAGTAAAGACCGAATACAATAATTCCACCTGCATCAAAAATCCAAACTTTTCTACCTGCAAAGAAAGCACCAGCAAACAATGCATAAACTGGAAGTCTTGCACTACAAGATACAAACGGATTTATAAGTATAGCCACCATTCTATCTTTTCTACTATCTAATGTTCTTGTAGACATTATCCCTGCCACATTACAACCACTAGAAATTATAAGAGATACCGCTGTTTTACCATGAAGCCCTATTGAATTCATAAACTTATCCATTATATAAGCTGCCCTTGCCATGTATCCACTATCTTCAAGAATAGCTATAAGAAAATACATAGTGAAAATCATAGGTGTAAATACAAATACTGCCCCAAGTCCTCCTATTATTCCATCAGTTATAAATGATTGTAACAGTGCAGGCGTTCCCATACTAGTCAAAATGCCACCTACAAAATCTCCTAGAGCACTAAATCCACTATCTACTAGTCCTCCTAAAAATTCATTTCCAAAGGTCATTGATAGCTGATACATAAGAAACATTACTAATGCAAATATTGGTATTCCAAACCACCTGTGAGTAGTCCATTTGTCTATTTTATCAGAAGTACTTTCTACATTTGATACTTCTTTTTTAACACTATTTTGTACTATTTTACTTATAAATTCGTATCTTTTATCTATTATAAAAGCATCTGGTTCATAACCTATTTTCCCGGTTAATTTTTCTACACTTTTTTCTAATGTAGCATTTATCTTTTCAAATTTTTCATTCTCATTTGTATATTTCTTTATATATTCATCGCCTTCTAAAAGCTTAAGTGATGTCCATTGTACTGGGTATTCTAAAGTAGCTGAAGTTTCTAAAAAAGTTTCTGTAAGCAACTTAATTTCTTTATCTATGTCACTACCATAATCAATTTTAAATGCATCGCATTCTAATGAATCGCCTATTTTTATTGCTTCGCGTATAAGTTCTTTTATACCCTCGCTCTTAGTCGCAATAGTCGCAACAACAGGTATATTTAATGCTTTTGATACCTTATTAACGTTTATTTCTATGTTTTTGTTTCTTGCTTCATCCATCATATTAAGTGCTAAAACCATCTTTGGACCAGTTTCTAAAATTTGCATAGTTAAATATAAATTTCTTTCAATATTACTTGAGTCAATCACATTAATCACTACGTCTGGCTTACTTTTCAGTATAAAGTCGCGGGCTATTATTTCATCATCTGAGTATGCTCCAAGACTATAAGTTCCTGGTAAATCCACCACAATTATGTTTCTGCCTTCAAACTTAAATTTACCTTCTTTTTTTTCAACTGTAACTCCTGGCCAGTTACCGACATGTTGCTTTGAACCAGTTAATGAATTAAACAAACTAGTTTTCCCACAATTAGGATTACCAGCTAAAGCTATTACTAAATCTTTACTCATATTGCTCCCCCATAATTTCGCATTATTTTAAACTTCTCGGACCATAACCTTTTGTGCCATAGCTCGCCCCAGAACTAATCGAGTTTCTCCGACTTTCACAATTAAAGGACCATTATCATTTTTCATAATTTTTACTATAGCACCCTTGCTCATGCCCATCTCCATGATTTTCTTGCACATACTCTCGCCGCCTTGTACACTATTAATCTCTGCAAACTTTCCTATTCCAATAAAATTTAGTGGCATATTCATCATTCCCACCTCCATATTATTTTTCACACTTAAATGTCATTAAATCAATTTCACCATAATATCTCTTGCTTCGCTTTTTCTAAGGCTTAAAGAATACCCTCTAACCTGAAGCTCTATAGGATCACCCATAGGTGCTTTTCCTATTACAACAATTTCTGTACCTTTAACTATTCCCATATCCATTATTCTTCTTCTAACTTTACTTGCTAACGATATATCTACTACTTTAACCCTAGTTTTCAATTCTATTTCTACTAATGATATTTGATTTGTCATAAAATCACTCCTCTTAAACTTTATTGACGATATTGAAATTCATTATCAACTGCTATATAAAAAAATATATTTAATTTCTATGTAATACTCGTAATCATTTGATTTCCATTATCATCATACCGTAATATAGCATATTTGTAAACAACTATATTATATTTTTTGCTAGAATTAATCCATTAATCTAATTTAGCTCGTCTACTATTTTTATATATTATTAATCTTAAATTTGTATATATACCAGTTATCATTGTATAAATAACTATGTTTTCAAGGTTTATATAATCAAAAATCGAGTAGGAGCTAAATAATTAATTTATTTAGCGACCTCTCACACCACCGTGCATACCGTTCGGTACACGGCGGTTCAATAGAAATTAATGTTTTAATAAATATGTCTCAGATATAGAAACTAATCCTATATTTTTAAGGTATTTATTGGTCAATGTTTTGTTTAATATAGGGCTATTGGATGTTCTCCAATAGCCTTTCCTTGTATTTGCATATTGCAAAGCTTTATTGTTTGGTATTCCTAATTTAACAAGGTTCCCATATTTTGTTTTAATCTTTTTCCATTGTTTCCAAAAACACATTCTAATTCTTCGCCTTAACCATTCATCAAGTGTTTTAAGAATACTTTTAATGTCTGCAATAGCAAAATAATTTATCCATCCAACTATCACTTGCTTAAGTTTCATAAACCTATATTTCATGCTCATCGCATTACTTCTTGAAGTTAATTCTTTTAGCTTTGCTTTGAATTTGATTATAGGTTTTTGAGGAACTCTCATTCTGTATTCACCTTTTGCTCGGTAAAATGAAAATCCTAAAAATTTAAGTTTCCAAGGTCTATCTACTGTACTCTTTTCTTTATTCACTCTAAGCTTTAACTTTTCCTCAATAAATCTCGTAATACTCTTCATTACTCTATTTGCTGATTTCTCACTTTTGACGTATATATTCGCATCATCAGCATATCTACAAAAGTTTAGTCCTCGTTTTGTTAGTTCTACATCGAGTTCATGTAACATTACGTTACTTAATAATGGGGACAAAGGCCCGCCTTGAGGTGCTCCTTCTTCTGTATTCATAAATACCCCATTTATCATCACTCCACTTTGTAGATACTTTCGTATCAGAGAAATTACTCTACTATCTTTAATATCTTCCGATAGTATCCTTATTAATTTATCATGATTTATCGTATCAAAGTATTTAGAAAGGTCTATATTCACCGTCCATGTATGTCCAGCATTAATATATCCCCTACATTTTTCAACAGCTTGTTTTCCACTTCTTAAAGGTCTAAAACCGTAACTATTATCAGAAAATTTCTTTTCATATACTGGTATTAGAGTTTGTGATATCGCTTGCTGAATAACTCTATCTAATACAGTAGGTATTCCAAGTAGCCTAATTCCACCGTCAGGTTTTGGTATTTCTACCCTTCTTACGGCTAGAGGTCTATATCTACTTTCTAATAATGATTGCCTTAATTCTTGTCCATGCTCTTTTAGATAATGTAGAAGTTCATCTACTGTCAAACCATCAATCCCATGACTTCCTTTATTGGCTTTTACTCTTTTATATGCTTTATTCATATTATCTCTCGATAATATCTGCTCGAGTAAACCATTATCATATTCATTCACATCGTTTCTTCCTTCTTCTGACATAGAGGAAATACTATGCACTTCTACATTACCTTCGAGTTCCACTCTATTCTCTCGTAGAGAGCCTTCTTTATGAAGTTGTCTGCTTTTATCATATTTTCTCGTATCCTTCAAAATTCCAAAACCTCCTATTGTTCAGTCCTTCCCACGCTAACGCGTTTTGCATGGTACTATGACGTCTGCTGACTTCTGATAGTTCAGCCATACATCACTGTATGGGTTGTTATTTCTAAATTCATATCCACAACTTACCTATCAGATCTCCCCGGGTAAGAACGCAATCTTTCACTCCATCTATCTGCTACATTTACACCACTTGTTTCGAATAGTTTTGGGCTTCGTTTTGTATTGCAAACTTACCCACAAGCATATGCCTTATATGTAGTTTCTGTTCGTCAGACCGGAGTTTGGCCGCCAACTTCCTTCAGATTCCATCTCACGATGGACACCCTTGTCTTAAGCTATGCACTTGGCACTATTAACCCGTGCTAGGGACTTTCACCCATTAGATTGCGCCCATGCCGGGCGCACAATAAATAAGCCCTCTAATTTAATAGAGGGCTTATTTATTATATTTTTAATTTTGCTATTCTATTGTTAAGTCAGTACTTTCTAGAATTATATCGATAGATATACCTTTGCATAAAACTTTCTAATTCATCATTTTCTTTTTTATTTCTATTATTTTTTCTACTGAAAGCTCAGAACCTTTAGCAACTTGTTCAACTGATAATCCCATATTCAAGAAATTTTCTGCTACCTTTATTTTGTCTTTTTCAATTCCTTCTATTACACCTTCATCCTTTGCACTACTTATCATATTAGCTCTCTCATGAAGTGATCTTTCTCTAGCTTTGTAAAGTTCCAGTGTCTTTGGATCACTGCTTAGATATTCTATTTTTTCTTCTGCCTTTCTAATATCAACATCCTTGTCCGTAAGCTCCTTTAACTCTTTTTCACTTATGTCTTCTCTAAAGAAGGATAGCCACCTTTGAATCTTATCTTCTTTTAAGTTCTTATTTCTTAATTTTCTAAATTTCTCCATCTCTATAAAGTGAATCTCCACTACGTCTGTTGTACACTATTAATAAACTAATGTCCTGAACCCTTTCCTTCACAACGAAAAAACTACCTCAATTTAAGCTTTTTTAAATTACAGTAGTTCCCTCATGGCTGCCGCCAAGCTTTTTTTCTTAATATTATTTTCTAAGTCTCTTAGCCTTTTAACCCAACTTATTCCACCATAAATTCGCATCAGATGTCCTATCTTCGCCTAACTCCGTTGCTTATTTTCATTGCATTATTTTTTTCTTTATCTCAGTTACTTTTTGTACTGTAAGCTCTGTTAATTCAACTATGTCATCAATAGAAAGTCCCTTTATTATCATCTTCTCTGCTATTTTTATTGCTGCCTCATCCTTTGCACTACTTATCATATTAGCTCTCTCATGAAGTGATCTTTCTCTAGCTTTGTAAAGTTCCAGTGTCTTTGGATCACTGCTTAGATATTCTATTTTTTCTTCTGCCTTTCTAATATCAACATCCATGTCCGTAAGCTCCTTTAACTCTTTTTCACTTATGTCTTCTCTAAAGAAGGATAGCCACCTTTGAAGCTTATCTTCTTTTAAGTTCTTATTTCTTAATTTTCTAAATTTCTCCATCTCTATAAAGTGAATCTCCACTACGTCTGTTAGCATGTAGTCTTTAACTTCATCTTCCCACAGATGAAATGTTGTGTGGAATTTATCTGGGATTTTAATGTATTCAAAATCTACTATATTTATAGTTATGACTTTGGGTAGATTCTTATAATCTTCTCCCTTTTTTATTCCTCCTGAAAACATTTCTCCCCAGTACCATAGTGTCCTTTTATCCATGTTGTGCTGATTTGTTAACTGAACTTCTATTTCAAGTTGCGTGCCATCTTTTGTTTTAGCTCTAACATCTATGATTCCTGTCTTATCTTGAATTAATTCAGGCGTTAGTTCTTTATTTTCAACTATTTCTAGTGTTACTAATTTATCTCTATCTTTTTTACTTAGAATTGCATTAAGTAATGCTATTAAATTATCTTTTGTTTCTTCCTCACCGAAGGTTTTCTTAAAGATGAAATCATTTAGAGGCTTTAATCTTTCCATATTATAATCATTCCTTCCTATATTCTTATTTTATCAGAACATTACATTTAATTCTACATTATTAATAAACTAATGTCGCTAAGCCTTTCCTTCACGACGAAAAAACTACCAAAATTTATTTTAGTAGTTTCCTCTCTCCAAGCATTACCAAGTTTTTACTCCCTTACTTAGACATTAACCTAATAGGTATGTACCCTTTTTTCATTAATTTACTTTTAGATCTTACATCTTTTCTTGCTACTGGAATTGGCTCGTAGGGTGTAACTGTAGGTATGTTTTGTTCATACACATTTAAATTATCACTGTTTTTCTTATCTGAATCTATATATAACATAATATGTCCTTTTCCACTACCATTATCTAAAAGCAAAGCATCTGCTGGTTTCAAATCATCCCAGGATATTTGGCTGACAAATTTTTTCCCTGTTTTACTAGTTCTCTTTACCTCATCATAAAGAGTAAGAGTAGTCTGCCTTTTTATTCCCCAAGCTGCACTAACTAAACCAGAACAGTCATTACCATATAGTCCTTTATTTTTATTAATTTTATTTAGAAAATCACCCGGTGATGAAACTTGATATGGGTCCATACTATATGGTACCCCCTGATATACTTTTCCTTTAATAAAAGTATAAGAGCAACTCTTATCAACCATATTACGCTTAGGTATCCATTTTACTTCAGTCATTGCCTTTGCTTTGTTAAGACTCTCAATTTTTAAATCATCAGACTTACTTTCATCTTTAACTTTAGGAATATCAGAATCGGCTTTGGCATTATAGACTATATCACTATCTTTTAAAGAAAATGGAGAGATTTTCGGTATATTACTTAGGCTTGTACTGCTTCTAACCGGATTATGTGTAGGCGTTAATATAATAAAAACAAATAGAAACAAGACTATTGCAGAAAATATATTTATTACTATTTTGGCACCTTTAAACGTCATTCTCATATTTCACCCACTTTTTAAATATATAGTATACTTAATACTATTCTATTCAATAAAAAGTGAAATATTCCAAATAAATAATAATTGTATTATTTTTATAAGTTTATGCATTTATCGTATTATTCCTATAAGTTTATACATATTATTTTAATAACATTTATTGCATAATTATACATTTTCTAAGGTGCCATAGCAATGATTTCAAGTCCCCTAGTTTCATCTATTCCAAACATTATATTCATATTTTGCACAGCTTGACCTGCGGCACCTTTTATTAAATTATCTATAGCAGATATTACAATTACTCTTTTTGTACGCTTATCTACTTTGATTCCAATATGACATAAATTTGAGTTTCTTACCCATCTTGTTTCAGGTAATCCATCAATAACCTTTACAAAATAATCTTCCTTGTAGAAATCTCTATATAAATCTATAAGCTCACCTGTAGTTACTTCTTTCAAAAGTGACCCATAACAGGTTGATAAAATTCCACGATTCATTGGTACTAAATGCGGAGTAAAACATATCATTAAATCATCGCATGCAGCCTTACTTAGCTCTTGTTCAATTTCTGGAGTATGTCTATGACTAGCAACTGCATAAGCTTTAATTGACTCATTACATTCTGTAAAAAGTGAGCTAATATTTGCAGATCTGCCCGCTCCAGATACTCCAGATTTAGCATCAATTATTATGGATTTTAGATCTATTAGATTGTTTTTCAAAAGCGGGGTTAGCGCTAATATAGTAGCTGTTGGAAAACACCCTGGATTAGCTAACAGGTTGCACTCTTTTATAGCTTCTCTGTTTGATTCAGTTAAGCCATAAACAGCACTTGCTAAAAGGCCTTCACTTTCATGTTTAACGCCATACCACTGCTCATATACTTCCTTAGATTTCAGTCTGAAATCAGCACCTAAATCTATCACTTTTACCCCAAGCGACAATGCTTTTTCAGCTATTTTAAAGGCCTTGCCCTGTGGCAACGCAATGAAGAGAACATTTATATTTGATAATTTACTTATAGCTGTTTCCATATCAACGCAAATGTCATCTATATAACTATAGAAGTTATTATAGATGTCACTATAGCCCACCTCTGCATAATTATGAGAAGAATAAAATTCTACATTAACCTCTGGATGCTTGTACAAAAGCCATGTTAATTGTTCACCGGCATAGCCAGTGGCCCCCATTATTCCAGCCTTTATCATAATAACCACCTCTTAATTAAATTTAATGTTAAAAGTGATTATACAATAACCTTATAAAAAAATCAATATTTTATTGAATACTTATTCAAATTGGTGTATAATTATTCAAAAGTTGCAAAGTTCATAAAATTTAATGGAAATTACATATTAAAGTTGGAGGCCAGAATGGATATAACCGATAATCACTTAAATATAAAAGAGTTTTTACAAATTAATAAGTATGAGGGAAAGACCTTCGTTATAAAATATGGCGGAAGTATAATGAGTAACAAAGCCGCTAAGTTAGCCTTTGTAGAAGATGTAGTGCTTATGACAAGGGTCGGTATTAAAGTGATTATAGTGCATGGTGGTGGTGCTGAAATTAATAAATGGATTGAAAAAACCGGTGGAGAGCATAAATTTATAAAAGGATTAAGAGTTACAAACAGCGTTACTATGGAAGTTGTAGAGATGGTCCTATCAGGAAATATTAACAAAAGACTATCTTCTATATTAAGTACAAGAGGACTAAATGCCATAGGTATAAGCGGTAAAGATAGTAATCTAATAGAGGCTAAAAAGAAGTTTGTTTATAAAGGTAACCAAAAGTTTGATATAGGTTACGTTGGAGAAGTTGTTAATATTAATTCGCAGTTATTACACACTTTAATTAAAAATAACTATATCCCAGTTATTTCTCCTGTAGGCATAGGAGAGGACGGACATAGTTACAATATAAATGCAGATTATGCTGCAGCCTTTATAAGTGGTGTGCTAAAAGCTGAAAAGTTATTAATAATGACAGATATAGATGGAGTATATACAGATATAAAAGACCCATCAACGCTTTTACCATCAATCACAGTAGCTGAAACTAAAGATTTTATAGATAAGGGTATTGTCTTTGGCGGTATGATTCCAAAACTGGAATGCTGCGTTACTGCTATTAATAAAGGCACTAAAAATGTTCATCTGGTAGATGGAAGAAAAAAACACAGTTTATTACTAAATGTAATCAAGAATTGTGGAACTAAAATTATAACAGCGAAGGAGTAAATAAATGATAGAAAATTGTATAATGGACACTTACGGAAGATATGATGTTACTTTTGAAAAAGGGCTTGGATGCAAGATTTATGATACAAATGGACGTGAATATATAGATTTTCTCTCAGGAGTTGCAGTAAATTGCCTTGGGCATAGCCATCCTGCTATAATAAACGCTATAACTGAGCAAAGCAGTAAACTTATTCATATATCAAATTACTTTTGGAATACTCCCCTCGCGCTCCTTGCAACAAAGTTAATAGATAACTGTGATCATAGCAAGGTATTCTTTTGTAACAGTGGTACTGAGGCTGTGGAGACTGCATTAAAGATATCAAGAAAATACGGGAAATTAACAGGTACAAAAGATAAAAATGTACTTTTATATATGGGTAATTCTTTTCATGGTAGAACTATAGGTGCTCTTTCTGTCACAGGTCAGGAGAAATATCAAGAGGATTTTAGACCTTTAATGGACGGTGTACGTAAAGTAAATTTTAATGATACTTACGATTTAAAAAAGAATTTCGACGAAAAAGTATGTGGCATAATAATAGAACCAATTCAAGGAGAAGGCGGAGTTGTTTCAGCAAACAAAGAGTTTTTAGAAGAAGTAAGAACTCTTTGTGACAAATACAATGCTCTACTAATTTTTGATGAAGTTCAATGTGGAGTGGGACGCCTCGGAAGTCTATTTGCCTATAAGAAATTCTCTGTTATCCCTGATGTAATCTGCATCGCAAAAGCTCTTGGCGGCGGATTCCCAATAGGCGCGACCATTACCAATGTAAAAGCTTCTACTGCTTTTGTACCCGGTGACCATGGAAGCACTTTCGGTGGAAATCCTCTTGGATGTGCAGTTGCTCTCGCAGTTTTAAAAGAACTCGTAGCTGGTGGAATTATAGATGAAATCGACGAGAAGAGTTTTTATTTATTGGACAGGTTATTAAATATCAAAGCAAAATATGAGATAATAGATGAAATACGCGGTATGGGTCTATTAATTGGTATAAAACTAAAAACTGACACAAAGGAGTTTTGTAAATTGTGTTTTGACAAAGGCCTTCTTGTTATTTCAGCTGGAGATAATGTAATAAGATTACTTCCTCCACTTAATATAACAAAAGCGGAACTTGATGATGCTTTAGATATCCTTGAGTTAGTAATATCTGAAATCACAATTTAATAAATTAAGATTTTTTTATATGACAAAAGATGCCACTCACTATTTGAGTGGCATCTTTATGTCATAGCTTTGAAAAAGATAACTATCTTAGGGGGATATATTATCTTTCTATATGTTTCCCCGTATGTATTTTTTTTATACTCTTTTTAATAAAAGAAATCAAATTATATATTATAATATAAACAGCAAAAACTGCTATGAATCCCCACACTCCTGCCACTATATCAGCAAATTCCATTTGGCCGCGATTGGTAAGCTTCTGCTCCAGTTCGATAGCAAAAACAATAACCAAAAGTACAGTAAATGTATATATAAAAGATAAAATAGAAATGCTATATTTCGCCATAGCCTTAAATGCCATATTAACTACAAAAGCATACCAATTATGGCTATGACGATAAAATGAAGCTGCTTATCATCAAGTTGCGTATTAAAACCCGAAGAAAAATTTTCAATTAGATCATGTAATTCATTAACTATTGAAACCATAACTTTTAACATTTCAACCATACCCAGCCTCCTAATCCTTTACTTTTATTGTTTTATCTTATATTACGAAGAAAACTACCGAAATATATTTCAGTAGTTTTCCTTGTTATCTTTTGCTAACTAATATTTAACTACTCTAAAAGAGTGGTGCTTTAGACACAGGCTTTACATTTTCGTAAATAAATCTATGAATCTGATCTGCAGTAGCCTTAAGGTCAGCCTTCAAATACCAAACTCCGCCTATTGTTTTTCCCTCACAGTAGCCATCCACTGGAAATCTCTCCTGCTCTAAAGCAGTTGTCTTAGACGCAATCACTTTTGTCCCAAGGGCCATTACATCCATACTACTCATGCTTGTCTCAGTAAGAGGTAGAAGTTTAGAAACAACAGATGGGAATTCAGTTGCCCCCAGTGACTCAATCTTTGTGAGCATACCTGTTAATACAGTTCTTTGTCTTTCAGTTCTCTTAAAATCTCCTCCAGAAGTATAACGTATTCGCGAATATGCAACAGCTTGAAGTCCATTTAAAGTCTGCGGTCCTGACCTTGTAATTCTAGTTATTGATTTTCCTTCAATTCCAGCTGTTTCATTCATATAACCATTTATTAAATCAATTTCATCTTGAGCAATATCTATAGTTACTCCATCAATACTATCTATTATCTTTTCGAGATTAAAAAAATCAACGGAAACATAATTTCTAATATTTAAATCAAAATTCTCATTAAGCGTTCTTATGGCAAGCTGTGGTCCACCGTAAGCATATGCATGGGTAATCTTTGTTTCATCATGCCCTTTTACTGCTACATATGTATCCCTCATAATAGAGGACATTTTTATTTTCTTGTTTTTTGTATCCACTGAAAGTACCATTATAGAATCCGAACGAGCTGGTTCCTTCGCAGTTCTTCTATCTAAACCGAAGAAAGCAATGTTTGTTATTCCGTTATCTTTTTCTGCTTGAGGCGATGCATCAGTCTTAATACCTAGAGCCTCATCGGTTTTCGATATTTTTACAGTGTTTATTTTACCGAGTTCATAAAAAGTGTAACCAAAAGCTCCCCCAAAAATTAACACACCAATAATAAATAAACTTAAAATAATCTTTGTTGATTTTCTCTTTTTACTCATATTTTCCCCTTCCATCATATGTTGCATAATCATTCTGAAAATACTAATTTTTTATATTTTTCTATTCTCTAATTTTTCACATATAGTACTCTGATTATTATATCCCCTTTTCTTGTCGTATGCAATATTTATCTAAATGCTATGTATAATCATTTTATCCTGCAATTAATTTGTAGTTATAAAATATCCACAACGTAATTATACTATAATATTTACTATTTTACTATATTTTGCCCATATCCGCATGATATTTTTATACTAATTACAAATTAATTTATCAAACTTTTCAGCTCAAGTTCTTTCCCTATAAATCCGCTATTTATAAACCGGAATATCAAAATATATTAGGCTATTAGGACAAAGCTCTGTTAATTTTTTTATATTAGATATTTGATTATATGCCCATTTAACATCTGTAGCATATTGGTGAGTTCCAGGACTTGCAGGATTCCATCTCATTTTATATAAAGTATTTTGATTTGTACTGGCATTATTTATATAACCCTCCGATATAAAATAAGCACCTCCATTTATAGCTTGTTCTTGAGTAAACCAACCTTGCTTATAAGCATATTCTGACCCGTACTTATTCGCATTCGAGTCATAAGCTCCAATTCCAAATAAGTTATAGGATACCCTTGGAGTAACAGCTTTCCCATCAACAGAAGTTACTAATATACCAGTTGCTAAAGCAGATGTTCCATTTCCTGTTTCCAATATAGCATGAGATATTAGGTAAATCGGATTAATATTGTTAGTTTTTGCTGAGTTTAAAAACATTTGCCCTTTGTCGCTTAATACTCCTTTTCCCTTTAAAACATTGTTTAAGTCGGTAATTGAAGCACCGTCATTATAACTTAATTTTAATAATTCATATTTTCTATATCCATCATCAATAATATTTGATGGATCAACATATTCCTTTATCATACTGGCATTTGCTGGATCCCATGTCCAAGTTGTTGTGTTGTTATAAACCGCACCAGACGCAAGCTGGATACTAACCATTTTATCTAAAGATGTATTATAGCTATGGTATTCAATCATTCCATATACATTAATACCAATGTTTTGATTGATTATCCTTCCATCATCCCCCACCATCTCCACTCTTATAGTATGATTACCGGGTGTAGTTTTTGAAGTATCTAGATTAAAGTTTAAACCTGATTTGTCTCCTCCTGTATATCCAGGGAATGCTGCATTAACATCTCCTCTTGAACTTCCATATGCTGCTTTACCCTTAAAAATATTATCTAAATATATATTTACTGCTTTTACTCCTGAGGCATTTAAAGCCCACCCAACTATATTAATATTATTTTTGATAATATCATTATTTGAAGGTGTATCAACACATAATCTTTCAGGTAATTTTTTTAAAATTAAATTTTGGTTTATGGTTAAGCTTGTACCATCTTTGCCAATTGCAATAATTTTTAAATTCGCATTTTGTGTTCCTATTGCCAGCAATTTTAATGCATTAAAAGAAAAAGAAAATCCACTATTGCCTCCATTTAAATATCCTGGATATGCAGCATTTACATCGCTTCTTTCAACACCCTCAAAGGAAGTGCCTACTAAATTATCATTTAGGTAATATTGTATTTCTTTAATTCCTGAATCATTTAATGCCCAGCCTTCAATATGTATATCTTTTTGAGTAGTTGAAAAGTTGTCAATTGGAGTATCTACATGCATCATAGGGTCTTTTTTGTTGATAATTATAGATCTATCAATTTTATCTTCACTTCCGTCCTTACCAATTGATACAACGGAAAGATTATGCGTCCCTGGTGATATAGACTTTGTATCTAAGTTATAGCTATACCCACTTTTATCTCCATTAGGATAACCTGGGAATGCAGCATTTACGTCACTCCTGTCTAATTCATAAGTTGCATTAGCAGTATATACATTGTCTATATATATTTTTATTTCTCTTATACCAGCAGCATTCAATGACCACCCTTTGATATTAAAACTTTCCCCACTAATTGATTGAGCGTCGCTAGGTGTCTCAACATATACTCTCGATGGTAAAAGGGTAGTAGCCATTACCGTATTACTTTTATTTGTATACAATACAAACAAAGTCATAGCCATAAATAATAACGTTTTTTGAATATTTCGCTTTCTCAATTTATATTTCACCCGCCCTTATCAAAATAATTATATTAAAAATTTTTTTCATTCATTTTCATTTAATTTATCGGTGTTAATTTATCTTCTATCAGATCCCATTCAAATGCTTTACCGGTGTCAACTTGAACATAATACCATCCCAATGTACTTATGTGATCACTCATATCATCGTATACTCGAAGAACATAGTAATCTTTTCCACCTCTCTTTTGCGTATGGTCATATCCAACCTTTACCTTTTGGTTTTTGTTAATTACGATTTTGCTTACTATTTCAATCGCTTTTTCCTTTGTAAATTCATTCTTTTTAATGTTTTCGTTAATATTATTAGCCTCTTTTCCAACTTCTGCTTTGTCAGCTTTTTTTTGTTCCTCTATTTTTTTTTGATTTTCCAAAAGCCTCTGTTCTTTCAACTTTTTTTGTTCTTCCGGAACTTTCTGCTCTTCTATTTTTTTTTGATTTTTCGAAACTTTCTGTTCCTTTATTTTTTTTTCTTCAACCTCCTTATTCAATTCTTCTTGTTTTTTATTTACAATTTTTCCATCATCTTTTTTTTGTTGAATAATAACCATCTGCCCTTTTTTATCACTTTGATGCTTATTATATATTGAAATAATAAAGATAACCCCAATCACAATAGTTAAAAATATTGCAATTAATCTCACTTCTTTTGATTTAAAACGTTCGCGTATTTTATTCAATAATCTATCCCCTTTAATAATTGTAAATACAATAAATTATATATTCCACCATAATTATACTTTAAAATCACTTTTAAATCAATATTTTACAAAATATCCAAAATTAAATTAACGACGAAAAAACTGCTGAAATATATTTCAGCAGTTTCCTTTGCTGGCTTTCGTCAAACTCTTTATTAAATCATCACCTGCAATGCTCCAATATTAATATAAAACACCTTTTATAACCTACTTGAAATAATTATAAACTACTTCAGCCATTTTACTCGCAAAAGCATCTTGCTCTGCATTATTCGCAGTTTTAGCTGCCTCTTGTAAGTTACTTATAAATCCACATTCAACCAAAACAGAAGGCATATTTGTATTTTGAGTAACATACAGATTATGGTCACTTTTTCCTCTGTTATTATAACCTAAATTAGCTAAGGCATCTATTAATCGCTGAGCTAGATCAGCACTTTTCAATGCTGCTAAAGTTGGAGTTGTATCATAATTTATACCGTTTTTCGTTACTATACCACTTTTGTCTAGATTGGGTCTATAGGTACTATAATGTGTAGTTATACCACTGGACTCTGGGGTATATGCGAAATCATGGTGAATACTAAGAAATAAATCTGCCTTAGCATTATTTGCAATATCAACTCTTTTTTTCAGACTAGAAGTTTCATTATCATAAAATTTATCATTTTCATTTCTTGTCATTATTACATTAAACCCATACTGTACTAACTTATTTTTTAATTTAAGTGCTAATTGCATATTTAAATTTCTTTCCACATAGGTAACCCCACCAAAAGTTGAGTAGGATCCATCATCTCCACCAAAATTATGCCCTGGATCTATAACAATAGTTGCTTGTATCTTAAAGTGTATACTTTTATAAGCAATAGTATTGTCATAACCCTTAGCGTATACCCCGATTGTATGAGTTCCAAATCCTATATCATCTATGCCTAGTTTATATGCAAACCCTGAGTTAATCGAATATGGATATTTGGGATAGGCAGCTTGAACATCCGATCTTAATACATCAGCTTGAACACTTCCTTTTAATTGGCCATCTAAATAAATGTCAACTTGTTTTACTTTGGAATCATTCAATGCCCATCCCCGTATGTTTAGCTCTTTTTTTTCAGTTAAATTATCATAATCCGAAAAATCAGTATCTATATTTACATTTGGGTTTAATTTTTGGAGGTCAAAGCTTCTTTCAACAGATGCCTCACTTAAATCATTCCCAACTGAAGTAACTTTAACTGAATGCTTGCCAATTGATAAATCAGATAATGAACTAACAAAGTTAAATCCACTTTTTTCTCCATTAGGATATCCATTATATGCTGAGTTCACATCCGGTCTATTTAGGCCATAATCTGCCTTTCCTTTATAAACTCCATCAATGTAAACATCAACTTCCTTCATACTAGACTTATTTAAAGCCCAACCACCTATAACTAATTGTTTATCTTTTGTAAGACTACCAATTTCATTTAAAAAAACTCTAGGTTCTGAACCAACAATATTTAATTGCTTAGATATAACCTGTGAACTACTATCATTCCCAATAATCTCTATCCGCAATAAATGCTGCCCTAACAAAATTTCATTTGTGTTTAATGCATATTGAAATCCAGATTTACCCCCGTTTATATACCCTGGGAATGCTCCATTAACATCATCTCTTGTTAATCCACACTGTGCCATACCTTTTAATTGGCCATCCACATAAACCTTAACATCTCTTACTCCCTCTGCATTTAAAGCCCAGCCTTTAACATCAATGGTGTTTATCTTTGCTATATTACTATAGGATGGAGAATCAATATAGCCTATGGGTTTTTTCTTCTCCACTATTATCTTATTATCTATAGTTTTTTTTGTTCCATCTGCTCCTACTGCCTCTACCCTTAAATCATAATTTCCTGGAGGCGTGTTATTTAGAGGGATTTTATATGTAAATCCACTAAAGTCACCACTAGGATATCCTGGAAATGCCTTATTTACATCTGATCTATCAATTCCATAGACAGCACTACCTATAAATTTGTTATCCAAATACATATTAACTTCTTTTATTTTTGAAGTGTTAAGTGCCCATCCATCAATTAGAATTTCTTTTTCAAATTTTTGGTTATTTAAAGGAGTGTCAATAAATAATGTATTGTCACCTTTATAAACTTCCACTACCATTTGACTCTCAATACTACTTTTATCATTTCCTACAGTAACTACCTTTAAAACATTTCTACCTACAGCTAATTTATTAGCATTAATAGTATAATCAAATCCTGATTTTGAAGCATTATTATAGTAGGGGTAAGCATCCTTTACATCTTCTCTAATTAATCCATAATCAGCATTTCCACACTCGACATCATTCACATAAATTTTTACCTGATTAACGCCTGAGGGGTTTAATGCCCAACCAGCAATCTTCAAGTCTCTTCCATTTACATACCTGCTTAAGGTTGGATCATCAATATAACTCATAGATTCTTTCTTTAAAATAATATTGCTTTCCTGTATATCTCCATTGTTCCCTACAGCTTTTATGGTAACTGTCGCTGTAGAAGTCTTTATAAGACTAGTATCTAGCTTATACGAAAACCCAACTTTATTTCCATCTGGATAATTAGGATAAGCAGCTGCTACATCCGATCTATCTAAATTATAATTAGCTTTACTTAAAAATTGATTATTTAAATATATTTGTACTTCTTTCATACCATTTTGATTAATTGCCCATCCACTTATAATTTCCTCATCGCTGTTTACCACTTTTTGATCTAGAGGCTTGTCTACAATCATTTTAGGCAATTGATGTACTTTTTCAATATTCCTAATTTCATTAAATTTTGATCCATCAAGTCCTATAGCTTCAACTAATATCTTATGTACACCATAATCTAAATTTGTATTTTCAATATCATAGTTAAATCCAGATTTACTGCCATCAGGGTATCCTTGGAATGCGCTATCCACATCTGGTCTTTCCAATCCATAAGTTGCAGTTCCTATAGCTTTATCATCCAAGTATATTTTTACTTCTTTTACACCTTTAGGACTTAGTGCGAACCCTGCAACCTTTAACCCTTTGTCTCCATAAACTTTAGGCGAACTGGGATAATCTAGATAAATATTATTTTCTAATTTTTTTTCGGAATCTATTGCTTCAATATTATTCTCTGTTGCTGTACTTGGATGTTCTTGTGCTAATGCTAATGCTTGGACATTAAATAAAGGTAAAATAAAAATTACTAACATACTAATTACTATAGCAAGCCTAGTGCTTTTCTTCATATATGTTGCCACTTCCTTTCACTTAAGTTAATAGCCTTTTAACTATTTAAATTATTAATCCTACTTTTTTTAACTTTAAATGTTTCATATAACCTGATTCTACTCTTCTTCGCAAAAACTGCTATATAGGTTGGAATTAAAATTCCTGCCATAACGTAAACTAACCAATACTTTTCAAGTCTATATGCATACCAAACACTATTAAGCACATTATGATCAATTGCTTTTACCTTTACTATAATAAAATTCATTATAAGAAATACAAACAAATGATTGGCCATTATATGAAATGAATTTTCACCAATAGATAATAATATATCATTTTCTTCAATGTATCTTGTTATTAACTTTGAAATCACAATGCATAAATATATGCCATTGATACTAGCTATTATTGGCAAAAATAAGCGTCCTCCAAAATCACACCAACTCAGAGCATAAGATACATCCTTATATTGTATTATTAATATAATTTGCAGTATAACTGAGCCTATGATATATTTGGATTTAATTAACTGGACATCATCCAATTTGTTTTTATACCAAAATCCTAAATAATAGAAAAACAGACCAAATAGCGTTCTATCTACAACTAGTTCATATTCTGAATGAATACCACTTTTCGCAAACCTAAGCCCTATTAATGCCAAGCACATAAAAACACTAAAACTAAATAAATAAGACTTATTAATTTTTTTAATCATTTTAAATAGTAATATAAAACTTATTTGAATAATAAACAATTCAACTACAAACCACCCAGCTAAAAACAAATGGTATTGATGTCCATGCAAAAATGGGCTAAGAAAAAAATTATACAATGTAGGTAGTTCACCTAATAAAATGTTATTTTTTTTATATAAAACATATGTAACTACTGCATAAAAAAGATTATATATAAAATATGGTATCAATAGTGTTTTTATCTTTTTTATAAAAAATATTATTATATTGTCCTCATTATTCTGATTGTAAAAATATCCCGATGCAAAAATAAACAAGACAATATGATATGAATATGTAGGGTACCATGTAAATGGATCATATTTATGTCCAATTACAACTGCTATAATACCAACTGCTTTAAGTATAGTCATTTCTTTATTCATTTCTTTTTTCATTTCACTTAATACTCCCCCACAATATTTTATATATACTTTTTATTCCTTCGCCACAATTTACTGTTCTATGTTCTCTTATATTTCCTTTTATACTTCCTTTTAAATACAAGGATTCCTTCAAATATTAATGGATAACATAATTGAAAGCTCATACCTGAAAAACTTAATATATTAGAAAATGTACTTAAAGCCACTATGTTACACAACATTGCTACTCCTGTAATTGCAAATATATTTGACTTAGATAACAATGTAATATAAAAATAACATATACCTATCAAATACAAGAATAAAATTGTAACTCCCGCCCATCCTAAATAATGAAATGCGCCCAAATAAAAACTTCCTACCGTAAGCTCAGGTTTTATTAGTAGAACTGTGTTTTCTTCCCTTACATCAGTCTTAGAAAAAAATCTTTTAGATAAAAAGTCTGGAACTATCTCGTTACCAACAAATTTCATCAAGTTATTAGTATTTATTTGAGGACTGGTCTTATCTATATTTAATTGAAGATTCGCCAGAGGGGAAGATATATATATGTATGCCCAAAAAAAAGGTTTCGGTATAATTGATTTTTTAAAGCGTTGAGAAGCTTCCCCTACTTCTAATATGTAATTACTACTAAATTTTTCTTCACTTTTATTTAACGTATTGTTTCTATAATTTCCAAAAACACCAAAAAAATAAAACATCGCCAAAAATAAAATAATAAATTTGGTTATATTTTTTTTATAAAAATTCAAATTCAAATCAACTTTTAGAAGCGTTACAAAAAAACACCCTAAAAAAATATTCATGAACATTCCCCTAGATATAAGCAATACAGAGGGTATAAGGCATATAAAATAAAGTAAAATTACAATTTTATTTCTTGTAGAAATATAAACATGATATAAATATACAGCAAAAAAAATAGTAAACGTATATAAAATAACATGAAAGGTAGGTATCCCTCTAAATTCTAGATAATTTATCTTTTTAGAAAATATAGGTATGGATCCAAAGTATATAAATTCTGCAATATTACCTAGTATAATTAATATTGTTACATATATTAGATTATTGCTATATTCTGCATCTACATAATTGATAATCTTTTTTTTCCTCGTATACGCCCAAGCAAACCCACATATTACAAAGGTTAGTATAAAAAACATTATTGTCGTCCAGGTTAATCCTGGATATACATCTGACCAGCCAAATGCATAAAATAATATTACTGTTAAAAAGCTTATAATGTATATTAAAAACGGATTCGCCACTTTCTCACCCTCTTAGAATTATTTGTATTTGCCGAAAATAAATCTTTTACTATCTAATACTCCTCTTATAATCATCTTATATTTTGATAATTTATTTTTCTCATGCAATTGTATTTTTATTATCTCATTAATAAAACGAAGTTTGTCCTCTCTTACCCACGTTGGAAAATCACTTTTAAATTCTTTCCAACAATAAAATCTATTACGTGTTATATAATATCTTCGTATAACAGAATGATTTGTAACAATTATTTTTTTGCCAAGAAAACTCTTATTAACAGAATCGCCTAAGCTATGTAATAAAATGATATTAGATACCTTTAATATATTATAATTTTTTCTCTTAATCCTTAGACAAAATTCATGATCTACAAAATCTATAAATAATTTTTCATTAAAAAAACCTATTTTATTAAATATTGAAGCTTTAACCAAATTTCCTGAAGTCATTTCAACAATAACATTTTTTAAGTTATCTATATCAAAACTATACTTTTCGCACTTGAAATTTACAGTTTCAGTTTCACTCTTATCAACATAAGTTGGAGCAATTATAGCCACCTTATCTCTTTCATTTTCTGATAAGTTTTCATATACACAAATCATATTTTCAATCATATTTTCAGTAGCCACACTATCGTGATCTAAAGTGAAAATCCACTCATACCCTTCTGATAATGCAAATTTAACTCCATAATTCAGAGCTTTTGCAATACCGTAGTTTTCGTTATTATAAATGATTTTAATATAATCATTTTCATCTAATTTAGCCAATTCATTTATAGTATCTCTACTAGATCCATTATCAATTATTACTACTTTATCAACCTGTCCTTTTATAGCATCTACGCATTTATATATATCCTTGCCAATGTTATAAGTTATAACTACTGCACATACATTTGTATTAGTTCTCATATATACCATATCCTATCGTCAACTTTTTATTAAATCGATAAAATCACATTGCATAGTAACTTTATCTTCAAAAGCCTTATGCTTTAACTTCATCTTATTTTTCATACTCAATATCTCTTTAATTGATTTCAAATTGAAAGGTTCAAATATTAAAGAGAACATTAAAAATTTTATAAAATTCTTGATTATTTGCCACTTATCTCTTTTAAATGTTTGTTTTGTTTCGTTTTTTAAAATCATTAGATATTGATTTCTGAAAGATAATCCTCTAATAAATTTAGATTGTTTTTTTCTAGCATTAATATAATTTTTAATTCCATTTTCACCTTTTCCGAAACCTCTTCCATGGTATGCTATTGCTTTTGGATAATACATACACTTGAGTCCCGCTAAGTTAAATCTCCATGATAAATCTATATCTTCTTTATATGCAAAAAAGTCTTCATCAAAATATTCATTTTCTATCCTAACTTTTTCTAAAGCTGATTTCCTATAAAAGGGAGCTGCACCACAAACTCCAAAAATCTGTTCTGTGGTGTCATATTGACCAATATCCTCTTGATTTTGCCCTCTATCAATGCATCTCCTACTACGAAACATTTCTATCCCAGCGCTATCTATGTAATTCAATTTTTTATCATTCTTAAAATCATACTTTAATAACTTTCCTGACACTGCAGCAATTTCTTCATCTCTTACTGTGAATATATAAAGCTTCTCAACGAAATCTGATTCCATCACAATATCAGGATTAATTATCATAACATATTCTCCATGTGCCATATTAATCCCTTGATTTGCGGCTCCCGAATATCCCAAATTCTTATCATTATTAACCTTAATAAAATTTTCATTTGGGTATTCTTTGCAAAAATATTCATATGAATCATCACTTGAATTATTATCTATAAAAATCAACTCAATATTTTTGAATGTTTGCCGAATTATTGAATCTATACATCTTTTTATGTATGATTTATTGTTCCAGTTTATCACAACTACACTTACGGTATCCTTCATACAACTAATCCTCTTCCTCAACGTAATCTAATATCTAATAAATTTAGTATCAAGCTATTCTTTAATTTTATAAACGAATTGTATATCTAAATCTCTTAATTGTTTTTGAACCTTGTCTTTTTCTGATAAAAGTACTTCATCTATTCCATCTAATGGCCATTCTATATTAATATCTGGATCGTTCCATAACATGCCACAATCAAATTCCGGATGATAAAAATCAGTACATTTATATACAAATTCTGCTTCATCAGATGTAACTAAAAATCCATGTGCAAAACCTTCTGGCACATAAAATTGTTTTTTATTTTCTTCAGTTAATAATACGCCATACCATTTACCAAAAGTCTCTGATCCTTTCCTTAAATCCACAGCTACATCAAAAACTTCACCTTTTATTACTCTAACAAGTTTTCCTTGAGTATGCTTAGTTTGGAAGTGTAACCCTCTGAGCACTCCTTTTGTAGACATAGATTGATTGTCTTGTACAAACACCATGTCAAGTCCTGCTGCTTTAAACTCCTCATAATTGTAAGTTTCCATAAAGTATCCTCTGTTATCACCGAACACCTTTGGCTGTATAACATATAAACCTTCTATTCCTGTTTTAGTAAATGTAAATTGTCCCATAAATATCACCTATACTTTCTTATTAATCTTTTATTCTATTGAAGCTGCTGCTTCTTTATACACGTCCTTATATTCATCAGCTATATTTAATAAATATCTACCATATTCCACTTTGAATAACGGTTCTGCGAGCTTTATCAATTGTTGCCTATCTATAAATCCTTTTCTATAAGCAATTTCTTCTAAACAAGCAACATACAGCCCTTGCCTTGTTTGAATAGCCTCAACAAAATTAGAAGCTTCAAGTAACCCTCTATGAGTTCCAGTATCAAGCCATGCCATTCCACGTCCAAATAGCTCAACCTTTAGTTTGCCACGTCTTAGATATTCATTATTTACCGCAGTAATTTCTATTTCACCTCTAGCAGATGGTTTAACATTTTTCGCTATTTCCACTACGTCATTATCATAAAAATACAGTCCTGGAACTGCATAATTTGATTTTGGATTTTTAGGTTTCTCTTCTATAGATACTACATTGTTATCTTCATCGAATTCTACTACACCAAATTCTATTGGGTTACTAACATGGTATCCGAATATAGTTGCACCTACTTCTCTTGATGCAGCTTTTTCTAATCTTTCACTAAATCCATATCCATGAAAAATATTATCGCCAAGTACTAATGCAACTCTATCATCACCTATAAATTCTTCTCCAATTATAAATGCATCAGCAAGTCCTTTTGGTTCTTCTTGCACTGCATATTGTATATTAAGTCCTAATTGACTTCCATCCCCAAGTAAAATTTCAAAAGTACTTGTATCTCTTGGTGTTGATATAATTAATATATCCTTAATTCCTGTTAGCATTAACACTGATAATGGGTAATATATCATTGGTTTGTCATATATAGGTAATATCTGTTTAGACACAGCTTTAGTTATAGGGTAAAGCCTAGTTCCAGAACCTCCAGCTAATATTATTCCTTTCATCTTTGTTCCTCCTAATTTTTAATTATAATCCTAGAAAACCTTTTTTTCCTTTTTAGTAGCATTCATTGTTAAACTTAATCCCCATTTTGAGTAGATACCCAAATATGTTAGTAAATTTACAATTGTATTGTATTTATTTTTATAATGTTTATTATAGAATATAAACATTGATTTGTGAAATTCGCCTATCATTCTTGTGCTTTGCTTCTTACTGCTTTCACCTTTATAATGAACTATTCTTACCTTAGGATGATAATAGTTTTTCCACCCTGCTTGTTTTATTCTATAACACCAATCAATGTCCTCTCCATACATAAAAAAGGTTTCATCAAGAAGCCCAACCTGCTCAATGGCTTCCTTGCGTAGCATCATAAACGCTCCAACTAAAGAATCAATTTCGCTTTCTTCATCCTCATGTATAAATGTAGCATTATATCCTCCAAATTTTTTATTATTTGGAAGTAGCTTGTCTAGCTTCATAAGATAGCATAAAGAGTTCCATGGAGACGGGAATCCTCTTTTGCATGCCTTATCTAAAGTGCCATTAACTTTTACCACTTTACATCCAAGGCATCCAATCTCTTTATCCTTTTCCATAAAATCAACGCATTCCACTAATGTACCTTTTGGTACAATAGTATCAGGATTTAAAATTAGAACATACTTGCTCGACCTGCATTGTCTTATGGCTAAATTATTAGCCTGTGAAAAGCCACCATTAATGCTGTTTCTTATAATCTTTACTTGTGGAAATTCGCTTTCCACCATGTCCGCGCTGCCATCTTTTGATTGGTTGTCTACTACCCATATCTCATATTCTATGTTTTCAGTATTCTGAATTACGGAACTTAAACAATCCCTTAATAAATCTACCGTATTATAACTTACTATAACTATTGACAAATCCATACGCTGTCCCTCATTTACTTTTTAATGAAACAATGGCATTTTATAATGCCCCTTCTTCTTAATACTACAAAAACTGTTTTTAAGATAATTCTTATATCCATCCAAAAACTTCTTTTATCTACGTATCCACATCTAAATGGAGCAATATGTTACTATTTAAATTAATTTATTCCATGTCATTAAATGCATTTTAATACAATATAATGTAGTTTAATACAATTTATATTTTTTCCACTCCGTATTCGAGTATACCATAATATTTATGAAAAGTTAATATTTTTTTTTATTATTTCCAAATTTTTCATGCTCTTTTCCCAAGCCATTTATACCCCAATATATACTATAAATCGAGTAGGAGCTAAATAATTAATTTATTTAGCGACCTCTCACACCACCGTGCATACCGTTCGGTACACGGCGGTTCAATAGAAATTAATGTTTTAATAAATATGTCTCAGATATAGAAACTAATCCTATATTTTTAAGGTATTTATTGGTCAATGTTTTGTTTAATATAGGGCTATTGGATGTTCTCCAATAGCCTTTCCTTGTATTTGCATATTGCAAAGCTTTATTGTTTGGTATTCCTAATTTAACAAGGTTCCCATATTTTGTTTTAATCTTTTTCCATTGTTTCCAAAAACACATTCTAATTCTTCGCCTTAACCATTCATCAAGTGTTTTAAGAATACTTTTAATGTCTGCAATAGCAAAATAATTTATCCATCCAACTATCACTTGCTTAAGTTTCATAAACCTATATTTCATGCTCATCGCATTACTTCTTGAAGTTAATTCTTTTAGCTTTGCTTTGAATTTGATTATAGGTTTTTGAGGAACTCTCATTCTGTATTCACCTTTTGCTCGGTAAAATGAAAATCCTAAAAATTTAAGTTTCCAAGGTCTATCTACTGTACTCTTTTCTTTATTCACTCTAAGCTTTAACTTTTCCTCAATAAATCTCGTAATACTCTTCATTACTCTATTTGCTGATTTCTCACTTTTGACGTATATATTCGCATCATCAGCATATCTACAAAAGTTTAGTCCTCGTTTTGTTAGTTCTACATCGAGTTCATGTAACATTACGTTACTTAATAATGGGGACAAAGGCCCGCCTTGAGGTGCTCCTTCTTCTGTATTCATAAATACCCCATTTATCATCACTCCACTTTGTAGATACTTTCGTATCAGAGAAATTACTCTACTATCTTTAATATCTTCCGATAGTATCCTTATTAATTTATCATGATTTATCGTATCAAAGTATTTAGAAAGGTCTATATTCACCGTCCATGTATGTCCAGCATTAATATATCCCCTACATTTTTCAACAGCTTGTTTTCCACTTCTTAAAGGTCTAAAACCGTAACTATTATCAGAAAATTTCTTTTCATATACTGGTATTAGAGTTTGTGATATCGCTTGCTGAATAACTCTATCTAATACAGTAGGTATTCCAAGTAGCCTAATTCCACCGTCAGGTTTTGGTATTTCTACCCTTCTTACGGCTAGAGGTCTATATCTACTTTCTAATAATGATTGCCTTAATTCTTGTCCATGCTCTTTTAGATAATGTAGAAGTTCATCTACTGTCAAACCATCAATCCCATGACTTCCTTTATTGGCTTTTACTCTTTTATATGCTTTATTCATATTATCTCTCGATAATATCTGCTCGAGTAAACCATTATCATATTCATTCACATCGTTTCTTCCTTCTTCTGACATAGAGGAAATACTATGCACTTCTACATTACCTTCGAGTTCCACTCTATTCTCTCGTAGAGAGCCTTCTTTATGAAGTTGTCTGCTTTTATCATATTTTCTCGTATCCTTCAAAATTCCAAAACCTCCTATTGTTCAGTCCTTCCCACGCTAACGCGTTTTGCATGGTACTATGACGTCTGCTGACTTCTGATAGTTCAGCCATACATCACTGTATGGGTTGTTATTTCTAAATTCATATCCACAACTTACCTATCAGATCTCCCCGGGTAAGAACGCAATCTTTCACTCCATCTATCTGCTACATTTACACCACTTGTTTCGAATAGTTTTGGGCTTCGTTTTGTATTGCAAACTTACCCACAAGCATATGCCTTATATGTAGTTTCTGTTCGTCAGACCGGAGTTTGGCCGCCAACTTCCTTCAGATTCCATCTCACGATGGACACCCTTGTCTTAAGCTATGCACTTGGCACTATTAACCCGTGCTAGGGACTTTCACCCATTAGATTGCGCCCATGCCGGGCGCACAACGAAAAAGCAGGTGTATTATCTACTCCTGCTTTTAATTATTTTAAATACTCACTAATCGCTTCCTGCCAAGTCCTAGTTATATCCCCAGTAGTTAATTCCAACATATAATTTCTAAGCACTGAATATTCAGGCCTTTTTGCTGGTCTTGGAAATTCATCAGTTGTGCAAGGCAAAACTTCTGTATCAATTCCTTTAAGTCTAAATATTTCTTTAGTGAATTCATACCAGGTACATTCACCTTTACATGTGCCATGAAAAAGTCCATAATTCTTATCTTCTACGAGTTTTATTATAACTCTAGCTAAATCAACCGTACTTGTGGGAGTTCCTCTTTGGTCATTAACTACTTTTAATGTCTTATTAGTTTTGCTTAAATTTATCATAGTCTTTACAAAATTATTTCCATCTCCGTAAAGCCATGCAGTTCTAATTATATAATGCTTAGGATTGTGATTCTTAACTAATATTTCTCCCTCAAGCTTTGTCCTTCCATAGATAGTTTGTGGATTTACGGGATCAAATTCTGTTAGTGATTGATTTACATCGCCAGCAAAAACATAGTCTGTTGATACTTGAACAATTTCGGCTCCAATTTCATTTGCAGCCGCTGCTAAGTTTTTAGGTCCTATTGTATTTATCCTATATGCCATATCTATTTCAGTCTCACATTTATCAACAGCCGTAAGTGCAGCACAGTTAATAATCACATCTGGTTTATTTTTATTTACAACACTATATACTTGATCTACGTTTGCTATATCTAAATCTGATACATCCGTAAGTATTAAATCAATGCCTTTTTTCCCTTTATATTGGTTAGCGAGTTCGCGACCGAGCTGACCATTAGCTCCTGTAATTAATATCTTCATAATTCATTCTCCTTTATATCTCTTACTTTATGGAATGTAATTAAAACAAAACTCTCAGAGTTCAATCCCTAAGAGTATCATTTTAACTGCGTTTATAACATAAAATCAAATTATCTATTAAGAATAATGTCACAAATCCTATCGACATCATCTAAACTTAAATCAGCATAAAGTGGCAATGTAAGCACCCTATCTGCTATGTAGTTTGCAACTGGTGTCTTTTCAACATCAAATCTACCTTTGTAGCATTCAAAACTATTCGTTAGGGGATAGAAATATTTACGAGCAAAGATATTCTCTGCTTTCAGCTTCTCAATCACTTCATCACGACTTAGCTTATACTCATCAAATACTACAGGGAAGTAAGCATAGTTGCTCTTCACCCCTATTTGAGGTTTACATACCTTAATTCCATCAATACTCCCTAATCTTTCAATATATCTTTCTACCACAGCTTTTCGATTTTTTATCTCGCCATCAACATGACGAAGGTTGCAAATACCCATTGAGGCTTGGAATTCATTCATTTTAGCATTTCCACCTACATACTCAACAGACTCTGGTCCAGTAATACCGAAATTTTTCAAGTCATTTAATATTCTAGTTAACTTATCATTCTTAAAGGTTATTGCTCCACCCTCAATAGTATTGAATACCTTTGTAGCGTGAAAACTAAACATTGAAGCATCACCAAAGTTAGCGACACTTACACCCTCTGCCGTTACACCAAAGGCGTGAGCAGCATCGTAAATAACTTTTAGGTTATGCTTATTTGCTATCCTTTCAATCTCCTTGACATTACAAATATTTCCATAAACATGCACTGGGATAATAGCGGATGTCTTATCCGTTATCAAACTCTCCAACTTGTCCACATCTATAGTGTAATCGTCAGGATTCACATCACAAAATACTGGCTTTAAACCATTCCTTACTATTGCATGAGTTGTAGATGCAAATGTGAAAGGCGTTGTTATAACTTCTCCTTTAAGATTGAATGCTGCTATTGCACACTCCAATGCAAGATGTCCATTAGTGAAAAGAGTAATATTTGGAGTATTTAAATAATGCAGTAATTTTGCTTCTAATTGTTTATGTTTTGTACCCATATTAGTCAGCCAGTGGCTGTCCCATAAGTCTTTAATTTCTTCTGTATACTCCTCAAATTCTGGCATTGAGGATCGAGTTACTTGAATTGATTTCAATATACTCACCTCTTTATATTATTTATAAATCTGTTAATTTTTAACCCCTAAGTTCCTCGAATCTATTTAGTTCCATTTCCTTTTTAAAATCCTTTAGATAATCTAAATAGTAATACTGCGGTATATATCCTAACTCTTCTCTGGCATTTGTTATGTCCATAATAAATTCTCTACTATTAGGTTTATCTGGGCAAGGAATAATTACGGACTTACTACCCTTAGGTGAAAATACTTCAATTACGCCTTCAATTTGTTCTTTTAAAGTTACAGCCCTACCAGTACCTACATTATAAAACCCACATTCTCTATCAACCGTAATCGCTTTACACAGCATTTGGCAAAAATCTCTAACATAAACTACATCTTTTGCTTTAGTCGGATCTCCCCACATTTCAATTTGTTTACCTGCCATTGCTTGATTCATCAAATGGCGATAAGCAAGCACTCTTTTTTCACCATCAACATAGAAATATTGATTAGGTGTATATGCATAGATAGTCGGGCACCTGAATATGAAGCTCTTAATGTTATACGTCTGATGATAATGTTCTATCATATCTACGGCGGTATTTTTTGATATAACATATAATGCATGATCGCCTTTGTAACTAAAACTTCTCGGGAAATCCGGTTTAATTAAAATTTCCTTCCCCCAATAACCAGAAAGATCACCTTCCGACTGTGGATATAAAATCCTATCAGCTTGAGTCCTTCTGCAGTACTCTAATACGTTAAAAGCTCCAACTATATTAGTTTCCATATACTGTTCTGGCTTATAGCCTTCCATATATGCTGGTAGAGCTGCAGCAAGATTGATGACAGCATGAATACCATTCTGTGGTAACTTGTTAAACTGACTAGAGTCTGTGATATCAACACTGTAATACTCTATTCCCCTCTTTTGAAAAAATTTTGTTTGTTTACGGCCAACAGCTATTATCTCAAATTCTTGGGAATTTAGGTTTTCAATACAATATTCTATTAAATATGCTCCAGTGTTACCTGTTGCGCCAAAAATAATTACTTTTTTTTTCAGCTTCCACACCTCCTTTTTATTTTATATTAATTCGTATGTTTCAAGCATACCTTTAATCTGATATCTTGAATTAAACATCATAACATCTATTATTGATAAGTTTGACACAAATTCATTATTAAACTGCTGATATTCAACCGTTCCGGTCTTCAGAAAACTAAGTTTTATCTCTCTATCTGCAAAGTCATCATAAGAATATAGATCTTGTCCTCCTACCGCATTGTAATACTCATCTGCACCAATCACCTTGCATATTTCTATAACTTTGTCCTGACCTTTTAAATCATTATTTTTATTTATTGTTGATGAAACAATAATCTCAGTATCTATAGATAAATATTCACAAATTCGTCTTATAGAAAATTCTAAATACTTTGCTAAATTACTCTCGTCTTGATTAATAATATTCTCAATAACCGAAAAGGCATCTGAATAATATGGTGCTTTTTTATAACAACTTTCAATAGTTTTAAGCAGCTTTTTGTTTTGAATTGGGTTTCCTAATACCTCAACTTCATTAATGAGCTTATTGGGGCTTGCGCCATTCATCTGAAGGTTTATCATTTTACCCTCACCATTCATCAAAATTTTGTTTCTGTTTATCCATCCACCTTTTATAAAGTTAACATCATCATATATGACGTATTTATCTACTGAGTTCATTAATTGCCAATACCCTATGTATGGTAAAAAGTATGGTTGCATTATACCTACCTTCATTTTGTTGCTCCTTTCATACTTTTGAAAACATCCTTGTTATCCTCATTTAATTAATGTTTGCTCTTTTTATTTACCTTTTTTTAAAATAGAATTTAACAACTCATACACTGTGTTTAATTCTTCTATTCTTTCAATTTTACTTAAGCCTACATATGCCACTACCCCTATTATGAATTGAGCTATAATTTTAACTAAATTATTATTAGGAAGCACTGCGCCACTGAAATAAACAACTATTGCCATTATCACTGATGCAACAAATGTAGGCATTATATCCTTGATTTGTTCTATAGTTGAATAAGAAAGCAATTCAGCTGAATAATATGAATTGATAAAATAACCAATATATGAACTTATAACCGCTGCCCAAAGTAATCCATTAATACCAAATTTAAAAAATAATACTATTACTATTAATATTAGTCCTATTGCTTTTTTAATGATCTCTAATCTTAAAAACAAATCAGATCTTCCTTTTACTTGAAGGATATTCAAATTAATTGCATGAAGTGGAAATAACATTCCTGCAAAACATAATATTTGAAAATAAACAATAGAATTCACCCATTTTTGTCCAAATATTAATCTTATAAGGGGACTAGCAACTGCTGCTAATCCTATCATTAAAGGAAAAGTTATAAAAACTGATGTCTTTATAATCTTCTTATAAGCATCTCTTAGTTTGTCCTCATTTTCTTTTATACTGCTAAGAACAGGATAGCTCACTTTTTGTACTGAGGATGTTATCGATTGAGATGCAGTATCTCGTAATTTTTGAGCATTCGTATAATAACCAAGCTCTACTGCTGAAAATGATTTTCCTATTATTAAAAAATATAAATTATTATATAATGTATCAATCAATCCAGATGCCAATAGCTTCCATCCAAATCCAAATAGCCTTTTAAAAGATTCTACGCTAAAAACTAATGATGGCATCCAGCTATTATAAATACACAATAAAAAAGATTGAATAAGTTGCATAGATAAAGTTTTAATTACAAGACTCCATACTCCAAACCCCATATAAGCGAAAACAATCGCAATAATACCTGATAAAACAGATGAGATTAAGCTTATTTTGGTTTGGGTTTTAAAATTTATACTCTTTGTTAACATAGTTCTTTGAATTAATCCAAAGGAATTAATAATAAGGACTATTGCAAGCACTCTTAATATAGCTATAAGTTGGGGTTCTTTAAAAAATCTGCTAATGCCACCTGCGGAGAAAAATAGTACTATATACATTACAACTGCCATAGCAAGATTAAAATAAAAAACTGTTGAATAATCCTCCTGGCTTGGCTCTTTCTCCCTAATTAAAGCATTAGTAAACCCACTATCTATAAATGATTGAGATACTGCAATAAAAACTGTTATCATTCCTATGATCCCAAAATCTTCTGGCACTAAAAGTCTTGCAAGTATTACTAAAATTACAAATTGTATTCCCTGATTTGCAATTAAATCTGAAAAGCTCCAGAATAGACCTGATATTGTTTTTTTCTTTAATGTACTTTGTTCTTGCATTTGTTTTCTCCTAAACTATTTTTGAAATTGAATAGTTACTAATATGTGTCGTGAAATAACATCTACCTTAGACTACTACCAGTTTCCATTTGCTATTATTTCTTTTTATATAAACCGGATGATTTTAAAATTTTCTTTAGTAGTTTATAAAAGAATATTATTATAATCCATACAAACATTTTAACTTTACATATAATACTATTTTTCGAAATGTATTTTTTCATAAAGTCTTTGAGTTTAGGTATATTAAACGTACAAATATAATTCAATATTATTTCACATTCTATTTTTTTTAATTCTGTGTTAAAAAGTTTATTATAATTTGTATCCATATTTGATAAGTTAGCTAATGAATTCACCATATCAATTCTAAATAAATTCGGATTGTTTTTAGTTTGAGCTGAAAATGATGAACCCGAATCTCTTACCCATCTGTAAGTCCCCATATTTTCACTAAAATATTTAATTTTACCTTTCGTCAATAGCAAAAGCTTAAATGGATAATCGCCAACAATTTCTACATCCTTGAGAAGTTTATTACGTACCACGGAATAATCCTCTCCCCATATATTTTTAAAAACCAAACTAAGAGTAGGAAGATTATTATATTTAAATTGGTCTAAAGGTGTTTTCAAATCACCTTTATAGCTACCAAACGGTGTATCGCTTAATAATTTACGATTTTCATCTATTATAGATACATCATGGGCTGTTGCGATATAATCACTGTTATTGTCTAAAAAATCTATAGACTTTTGTAATTTCGTTTTGTCTGTCCAAAAATCATCGCCTTCTAAATATGCGATATATTCACTATTACTATTTTTAGATACTTCTATACAGTTTAATGATGCTCCAACATTCTTTTCATGCAGGATTAATTTAATTTTATCTGGATATCTCTGCTTATAGTCTTTTAAAATTTCCCTGGTATTATCAGTAGAACAATCTTCCCCAATAATTATTTTATAATCAAAGTTCACTTCCTGCATTAGTATACTGTCAATTGCTTCTTGAATGTACTTTTCATGATTATATGCCAACATATGTATAACCAATTTAATCAATTATTAACACCTCCTTGTATAATCTAATTATAAGTTTTGATAATAAATTTGTAGTAATAGCAGTAAGTCTATCTGTCTCTCTATTAGCTCCTGCAATTAGTATCTTCATAATCCATTCTCCTTTATATATCTTCTGTATAAGGTATAAAACTATCAGAGCTTAATCCCTAAGCGTATTATTTATATTAATTATTTTTCATACATATTGTTATAATAATTTTGGTACTCACCTGTTGTAATATTATCCATCCACTGTTTATTGTCTAAATTCCATTTTATTGTCTTCTTTATTCCTACTTCAAATGTAGTTTCAGGATACCAACCGAGCTCGTCCTTTATCTTAGTTGGATCTATGCCATACCTTTTGTCATGGCCTTTTCTATCTTCAACATAACTTATTAGTTTATCTGTTATTTCACTATCTACATTTTCATTTAAATAACTTATAACAGTTTTAACTATTTGCATATTAGTTCGCTCGTTATGTCCACCTACATTATAAACTTCGCCTACCCTGCCACCATTTATAACCATATCTATTGCTTTGCAATGGTCTTCAACATAAAGCCAATCTCTTATATTCATTCCATCACCGTATACTGGCAAATCTTTATGACTTAAGCAATTGTTTATTAGTAATGGTATTAGTTTTTCTGGGAATTGATATGGTCCATAATTATTTGAACATCTAGTTGTATTTACAGGCATTTTATACGTATCAAAGTAAGCTTTTACCATTAAATCTGAACCTGTTTTACTTGCTGAATATGGACTATGTGGGTCTAGTGGTGTTGTTTCAAGGAAAAATCCTGTTGCGCCGAGGGATCCATATACTTCATCCGTAGATACTTGCATAAACTTCTTGCCTTCTTTAAATCCGCCTGGTATTTCCCATGCATTCTTAGTTATATTTAAAAGATTTACTGTACCTAAAACATTTGTCTTAACAAATATTTCTGGCTCTTTTATACTTCTATCTACATGTGATTCTGCCGCAAAATTTACAACATAATCAATATCATTTTCTGCAAATAATTTTTCTACTAATTCTTTGTCACATATATCTCCTTGAACAAAAATATAGTTAGTATTATTTTCTACATCTTTTAAATTTTCTAAATTCCCTGCATAAGTTAATTTATCTAAATTTATAACTTTTACATCTGAATATTTGTTTAACATGTAATGAACAAAATTTGCACCTATAAACCCAGCTCCGCCTGTTACTAAATAAGTTTTCATATTATTTATTCTCCTTACTAAACTTTATTTTTAATTCTCTAATTGGTTCTATTATTACCGTTTTACCTTGCTCCCTGTTTATTAACCACAGCTCCAAAAGTCTTAAAAATGATTTTCAAATCCACCCAAACGCTCCTATAATCTATATAATTCATATCGAGTTGTACTCTTTCATCATATGTCGTATCACTTCTACCACTTGCTTGCCAATTACCTGTAAGACCGGGCTTTACACTTAATAGCTTGTCCCCATATATTCCATAGTTCTCAATTTCTCTTTCTATTATAGGTCTAGGTCCAACGATAGACATATTGCCTTTTAAAATATTTAATAATTGAGGTAATTCATCTAAACTTGATTTCCTTAAAAATTGTCCAAATTTAGTTATTCTTGGGTCATTTTCAAGTTTAAAACTTTTCTCAAATTCTATTTCTTGTTTCGGTGTCAATTTCTTTAGTAATTCTTCAGCGTTGGGCAGCATGGTTCTAAATTTATAAACTTTTATAAATTCGCCATTCATCCCCAATCTTTTGTGTCCAAAAAAAACAGGCCCCTTTGAATCTATCTTAATCCAAATAGCAACAACAACCATCACTGGACTAAGTAATAAAATCCCACATAAAGCACCTATAACATCAGTTATTCTTTTGATTATAAAATATCCTGCATTTTTTTCATACTCACTAGTAATCTTTACCTGTGTCTCCCTCATATCCGTTTCTAATTCTTCCATTTGTATCCCCCCTATTACTATATTATACAGACTCCTGCGCTCTACTTCGCCCCACATTTATAACAATATCTAAAATTTCTATTTTACTAATTTCTACAAAGTTACACAGATTTATTATATAATTTCGAAGATTTTACGTCAAATTTTGAATTTTATAGTTCAGTACATCTATCGACCAAATATGACATTTTTTTTAATTTTATTACTTATATGTATTGGAGTATACTTGCTTTTTTAAGTTATTTTATGCTATTAAATAATTTATTAAATATACATTTTAATACAATTTAATACATTTTAATTTATTTTTATTTACAATTTAGTATATCATAATATTTACAAAATGTTTCCTTTTTTTATTATATAACAAATTTAATGGTATTTACATCATTTTTTATCGCTAAGTTGAACTATCCTCTTTATATTATATTCAACTTGTTACTTAAAGATATATGTATTTATAATTTTCAGCTTTAAAATCAAATAAAAGAGGAAAGAATAATTTTAATTATTCTTTCCTCTTTTATTTGTCCATTTATTTCATTGACTAATTATGCATAAAGTAGGCAAACTTATCTGTTGAATAAGTTGCACGCATATCTCGTACATGAGCCTCGCTACCTTGGTTGTCTGCAACATATGCCAAAGTATAATTACTATTAGCCCATCCCATAAATACAAATGTATGTGTTGGATATCCTCCGCCATCATTAGTTGTAAAACAAATACTTCCTGGTGTAAGCTTTTTAATATTCCAATTAGACTCCCATCCACGTGCATTTAGGTAACTTAAATACTGTCTTGTGTTACATGTATCTAATGGAATAGGTACTCCCATTCTTCTCATTACTTCGCTTGAGAAATAAACGCAATTATTCGAAGTACTTCCACCATGTAATGCCACAGCCCTGTTTAGTACATTAGTAACATTAGTTGAAGAGTTTAAATAGTTTGCAATCCTAGCTTCAAGCGCTGTTTGATTTGAACCTTCCGCTGCCGCAATTCTATCCACTTCTATTTTAGCAAGTCTTGCCGCTTCTTCTTTAGCCAACCTGTCTGCTTTTATTTTAGCAAGTCTTGCTGTTTCTATTTTAGCTATTCTATCCGCCTCTATTTTAGCAATCTTATCCGCTTTTTCTTTAGTTGTACTATCTCCTTTAGTTGTACTATCCCCTTTAGTTATATTACCTTCTGCTTCTTTAGGTATTCTAGCTGTCTCTACTTTGGCTATCTTATCTGTTTCCACTTTAGCTATCCCATCGCTTTCTGCTTTAGCTATTCTATCTGCCTCTACCTTAGCAAGCCTGTCCAACTCTGTTTTAGCTAAATTAGCAGCCTTTACTTCTTCTGCTTTGTCAAATGATGCTTTCGCTATTTTGTAATTTTCTGCTATTCTAGCCTGTTTAGGCGCATCTGATCTCTCAGCGGCTATCCTATCAATTTCTTCTTGTTTAGCTTTATTTGCAGATACTTGCGCCAATTTGCTAGCTTTTTCTTTATCTGCTTCTCCTTTTTCCGCTTTATCTACTGCTATTTTTTCCAGTCTAGCAACCTCTTCTTGCTCCTCTGCTTGCTTTGCTAGCACCTTCGCTTGCGCCTCTGCTTCCTTGGCTAATTTGTCATTTTTAGCCTTTTCAATTACTAGCTCATCGATTTTCTCTTTAGATATCAACTGTTTCTTACTAATTGTTGCCTTTGTACTCGTTGGATTAGCAACTGATGCCGTAAGCGTTATTTCTCTTACTTTCTTTTGGCTTGAAAGAGGAACCTCGCTTTTAACTGGCTCTTTCGCTTTACTTGCAATTGCCCACGCACTAGTACTTAACCCTACCACCGCTGTTAATGCCGTTATTACTACTATTCTCGTTCTCATTTTCCTTTTTTTTCTCATTTCAGTTCTAGTTCTCCGCTTCACTAATCATGTCCCCCTAAATTTGTTATATAAAATTACCCCTTATTAATATATCAATTTAATCTATTTCCCTAGTACTTGTCGTAATCCTTTAATTTTCGCATTGCAAATATCGACAAACACTCCAGTGTTATCACTTCTATTACCTAATCTGTTTTTCATTTGTTCCTCATCATGTTGGACAACCTACCTTACCTATTTGGTTTAAGTAGGTTTTTTAATTTCTGTCGAAATCTATCGGAAAATAAAGCCCGCTATTTTTTTATATTAGGAGGTATTGATACCATCTCTATAGAATATGTACATTATAATTATTTAGGGTAAACGATGGAGTACGTTCTGTATTTGGGCTCCTAGAACGTGTAACCCACCCACTCTAAATTGGTTTGTTTTATCATATTTCAAATGGAGTACAAATGGGGGGATAATAAAATGTTATTTAATGGGCTATTTTCAAAAAAAAATTCTATAAAACAGGGCGGAAAATTACTTAGCGAATATTGTGTAATAAATGGGTTTGATGATATTACATCGCAATGGAAGAAGCCTTCCCATGCTAAAAGTTTGTTTGCATATCACAGGCAAAAGGATAGAATGATATCAAAAAATTGGGTATCGTATCACCCTACTAGAGGGGATGCAAAATATAGTATATGGATTGATTTAGTAACTAGAGAAGTTAGAGAAATTTTAAGGTCCCCAGCTTAACCTAAATTTTTCAATTTTACAAGTAATATTTTTAATTTCTTCATCAACATTTCATCCATTCTCTTTGTTTGCTTAGAAAAATAGATCCAGCAGATAAGTATTTACCCACTAAGTCTATTTTTCTAGGCTACTTAAACTATCCTAGTATCAGTAGTAACTATCTTAGCATCTTTCTTGCCAGTTAAATCATCTCCTCTAGAGCTACATAAGTGCTTTGAGTTTTTGTAATGCTTTTTTCTTAATTCTTGCAAATTGATGGTAGCTCTTATCACTATCACAGGCTATTTCTCCTATTGAATCTCCCAAAATATAATATCTCTCTAGCATTTTTCGCTCTAGTTGCTCAAGCGTTTCGAGAGCTGCATATAATTTTCTCACTTCATCATAGGCGATTACTTCATCCTCTAATGTAAATTCATAATGTCCTGCAGTATCAAAATCTAGCATTTCATTGTTTGGAACTTCTCTAAAATGCTTTATCTGCCCTTTTAGAAGGGCTTTGAAGTTCATTCTTATAGAATTTATGCAGTAGCCGTTAAAGCTGTTGCTACCTAGCTTATACATGTCTATGGCTTTTATAACAGAAAGGTAACCATGCTGCACTAAATCTTCTAGTTCATAACCTGGAATGTGATACCTTGAAGCTTCCTTGAATATGAGATATTTGAATTTTTCTATTATCGCTTCTGTAGCTCCACTCTCTTTATTTTTAGCCTTTTCAACTAGTTTTTCCATAATAAAAACACCGCCTTTTAAATTTTTTTTATAGAGAATATTAAAAGATAACTAATCAATATGCTTGTCCTAATAGTTGTTTTTCTAGAAGATCGAAATCATATGTTCTTTGATCATAGTCGCAGAAGCCACCATTTTTCACATTAGGGCTTGAGCTGCCACTCTTTTTACTAGCCCACTGTTTTTGATAGAATTTTACCTGCTCAGCAGTTTTTATGCCTTTACTTATCCAGCTATTGAGTACTTTAGTGATGTACTTTATAGTTTTAGCATTATATTCTACAGCCTCATCAATAGCCATAATGATAACCTTGCTACTTACCTGCTTTGCAAAATCTAATATTTTTTCATACACCAAAGGTGTGATAGCATGTACATTCTCTTCAAATACCTTAAGTACACTTTTTAAGCCCTCACCATCAGCAGCAGAATTGTTTCTATATTTTACGACTATTACTTCTTTCTTAGTTAATACTTCTTCTTCTTTATTCCTTAATTCTTGTTCTTTATTTATTAATTCTTCTTTATTACTTCTTATTCTATTACTTGGTAGCCCCTTATAAGGGCCTTGTAAGCCCCTATTAATGGTCTTGTTAATTATGAATCCACGAGGCTCCTGAATTTCTTCCTTTTTCAGAAAATCATTATTATCTTGGTCTTCTATATTTTCCATGGGAATTACATCAGAGCTGCTTTCTAAAGTAAAGTTTATAGGATCATTGTCCACTTTTTCTAAGTAACAATCTACGCAGGTTCTATCATCAGTAAAATTAATATCAAAAGATTCCTCTATAATGAGGTTCTCGAAAATTTTCGCTACATCTAATTTAGCTACATCGCATTTTTTAAATAAAATTTTAAGAAATTCTTTATTTTTAACCCTGGATAACTCGTGATGAACACATTTAATAGCATTTATATTGTTAGGTACGTTGTATTTCATCCAATTTAACACCATAATCTCTTTCGTATCATCACAGTATAAGATTTTGTTATACTCACAGAATCTTTTAATTAGCTTGTCTACAGTATCTCTGTTGTACCCAGTTTCTGTAGCTATAAATTTTTTTGATATTTCATAAATACCGCACTGCGTTGTTTTGGTATTTGAGATAAGATATAAATAAAAGTATTTTTCCTCTGGTGTAAGTTCAAACACAAAGCTATCACTCCAAAATTCTGTATAAATCTGTCTGTATTTAGCCATTAGTTAATCCTCCTTAATATTAATTAAATCATCACCTGCGAAGCTGCACTATTAACGGCTTTTAATTAAGCCCTATATATAATAGCCACGAGAATTGCAAATCCGAGTCCCCTAATATTAAATATTTTTAAGTTTTTTATAAATCTTTTTAAGACGGGTTCTTATAGATGCTTCATTCACTCCTTCAGCAGAAGCGATTTGAGTAATTGATATATCTTGCAAAAACACTTTTTGTACTAATACCTTCTGCTGTGGTAACAGTTTTTCCAAAGCATTATGTAATGCTTTACTTGTTTCTTTTTTTTCAACAATGATATCAACAGCTACACTCTTATCTTCAAATTGAAACCCTTGTTCCTTCTTCTTCTCTAATGAATTGTGCCTACGGGTTTCTCTTCGTTCATTGTTATAAGTTTCTCTTCCAATTTCTATTGCAATCTCAGCAATATCCTTTGATAACTCAATCTCTGCTATTTCTCCTGTTACAAATTCATACTTAATGACCATTATTACATCTCTCCTTTAATCTTTTTAAAATTCAGATACAATCTCGTAAAAGAGCAAAAAAAATAACCGGATAACTGCTTTTATTAGCAATCATCCGGCACTTTGGATAAAAAAATAAGAGCCGTACAAAAGCTTTGTTAAAAGCAATTGTTCGGCTCTTAGGTAGTTCTTTTAGACTCCTTTTAGCTCGGAACACATGAATCTAGTTTTTTTAGGTTATTGTAATTTGGCTTGTCTAATCTCACCTGTGCAACTTGTTTACACTGAATGCACTTTATATCTATTACTCCTGTTGCATTTCCCTCTATATCAAATAATCTTCTCCTACAAATCGGACATCTAACTTGCTCGGTCATAATATATCCCCCTCGTGATTATTGATAGTTTTAATACTCATTTTTTTCATATCATTAAATTCGTTACTTTCTTAAACACTTGCATTTTAATCCCCCCCCATGTTGTTACCCTAATATCAATGTTATACTACGAACATGTATTCGTCAAGCATTTTTTGCAACATTTTACTTAATTTTGTATTTATTCCACAGGAAAGAGCTTGAATTTGAATTATCTCCTGCAAGGTCTGAAATTTAATTGACATAAAATTATGTGAATTGTATAATAATTATTATAAAATAATACTGAAAAATATATCTTTATATGAGAAATAAGTTGATATATAAAGATATATAGGATTTTATGCGATTTTAAGTAAAAATTTATTTATACTTTTGCATAATATGAATGATAGGGGCGAATTAATGTGAGTGAACAAACTGTATATAAATATGCAAAATTTGATTTTTTTAAAAAACTTCTTTTTACTTCTAAAGTTAACAAACAACTTAAAAATTGCAAAAACATTGAATCATATTTACTTAGCAATAATTATTTGAAAAAACTTGACAGTAGATTAAACTTAATAATCTCTGATGGATTTAGCAGTGAGGTAAAAAATAGTTATTTCTTATATAAGGGCTATACCCCGGATGGTAGTTTAACTCCTTTACAAAAATATACTATTATTGATGGAGAAGTAAAAAAACACATTGATGTGATTAATCATGGAATTATTATTATAGATTTATATGAAGAAAGCATATACCTACATAGCTATTTTAAAAACAGCGACTATATAACAGGCTATTTAATTAAAGAAGAAACAAACTCTGAAACAAACAAAACTTTAATTTTCAGCAATGAAAAAGTTAAAATAAATATTAAAAATATTAATAAATTTGATACTATTCCTGTAGTTGATGATTTTATAAATAAATTTATCATGTAGAAAAGCTCTCCAACTAGGAGAGCTTTTTTTATATTTAGAATCCTTTATCCCCCAATCAGAGGACCTTCCTTCTGAAATGTCGTTAAAATCTTACAGACAAACAGCTAATCCACCATCATAATGTCACCAGCCTCTATAGTTCCAGGTTCTTCAATTTTCTCATAAACTTTATATCTAATAACTCCGCACAAAATATAGTATAAGCATATATATTCAATGAAAACAAAATGAAAGGAGTGGTCAACATGGCAGTTGTATCTACAAAAGTAGCAAGCGCACTAAAACTCACTATGAAAGTAGGGGTGGGCATCGACGGCAATGACAAATTTGCAACAAAGACACTAGGTAATTTGAAAGTTACTGCAGTTGATGAGGACATTTTTGCAATAGGAAAAGCTATATCTAACATTAAGACTTATCCATTATTTACACTAGACAGACAAGATCAATTCAGCTTAGTTCAAGAATAGGTTTTCAGTTTAGAACTTAGAGTTAAATTAAGTTAAATAATTAAAAGGAGGAAAAGACATATGCATAAATTAGTTATGAGATTTTTAACATCTATAGAAGGTAAATATTTTACTTTAAGCGTAGATGATATTAAAGCTGATGAAGAGGGAGTTCCAACTATAACAGAAGCTGAGGTAAACACTCTTATGGATTTAGTTATTGCAAAGAACATTTTTGCATCAGCGAGTGGTAGCTTAACTGGCAAGAAAGATGCTAAAGTAATTACTACTGATACTAGTACAATTGATGTAGCCTAAAAATATAGTGCCTGTGAAGGCACTATATTTTTTTTCTGAATATAAGAATGACTTTTGTAGAATACTAAGGATAAATTATGAGAAATTATGGAGATGTTACTATTGGCTTATAAAAAAATTTCATTATTAATTGTAATGTTATCGTTGATAACATTGTTATTTTATAGTTTTCTACCTCTAACTAATATCCAAAATGTTATTGCTACAAATATAACACTAGATAATAAAACGTCAAATGAGAAACGAGGAACACCACATTATGATTATATTATAGGAAAGGATCACTGGCCCCATTACCGTGTATTCTTTTGGGTTCCTAAAAGTGCTACCCATTTTACACCTTATGCTGATAGCGGAGTTAATACAAATGTTTCAGAACATGGTGATGCTTCAAAGTGGTCCGTAGTTGTTACACCCGAAATAAAAGATGATAGAAAATTAGTGTTCATATATGTCCCTAAAACTTTTGTTTTTCTATATGGAAATAACTTTGAGGATGTTATACATTTAAACTATTATTAGTTTTTAGGTATTTACTATCCATAGGAGATTACCGCAAGTTATCTCCTATGGATCATCTAACGGCTGCCACCAATCTTTTTTTCTTAATATTATTTTTTAAGTCTCTTGACCTTTTAACCCAACGTCTTCGACCATAAATTCACATCAGATGTTCCATCTTCGCCTAGCTAACCGCATAATCCCCTTTTTTAGGCTACTGTCCAGACCCCTTAGGAGGCAACTAGAAGTTTCCTCCTTGCTAATTTACTTAATCCACTCATCTAATGCTGTAACCTTTATAAAATCCTTAGGTTCATTTTCATTGTTTGTTAACGGACACATCATTACACTTATAGTTGTTTTATTAGCTGCACTTAAATGTATAGCTAATTTCTTCCCCTTATTTGTAGCTTGACCCTTAGGATGTGGCGAAGAAGAAAGAGGCTTAGCATTCATTACATTAAATTTCAATTTAGATGGAGATAATATACCAACCCATAATCTCTTTCCATTCTTAGATAGTATTAAAGATCTTTTATCATTACTAACTTTAACATCCGCTTGTGTATTTGCGAACCACCATATATCAGAGCTAGTTATAGTACTAATTTCATCTTGTATAAGTATCTGTCCATTATCCTTATACATCTTTATTCCTCTTTTAATTGAAACTGCATCGTTTTTATAAGCATCAGTTAAATTTGCAATAGCATAAGTATTTTTCTTATTCTCTTTAAAGGAAATTATTTTTGTATCTGCCTTTACATTTTGATCCGGATTACCGTTAGGGTTAATCACTAATGTGTTGTGACTCTCCGCCCTCTTCCTGTAATACATCCATCTTCTACCCTTATACCCCATTTCAAAATATCCTGGAAGATTATAATTATCACTTCCTAAATCATCTATCCATCTTACACCTAATGCATCATATACAAAGGACCCAATATCTAAATCGCCATGATTTAAGCCATTTTTCCCTGCCTTAAACCCTACAAAACTGTCATCAGGTTTCCTTAAGGCAGTATGCATACCTACTACTTCAACATTTTTAAAATATCTATCTTGTATCTTAGGCCCTTTGATTTTTGTATTATTTTTGTCCCAAATAAAACCCATAACACTGCTATCCTTTAAGGCCGTTGCCTTATTAAAATACCAAGAATATTCTGGCTTATTAAATTTATTAGCAAGCCAAAGCATTACCGGAGACTTATTCCTAGACTGCCCAGCATCTGCAAAATTAAATTGACCCTTTACCCCTTCCAAATACATCGGAAAATCTCCCGTAGAAGAAAACCCTGGATACTTTGATAAACCAAGATCATTTCCTAATGCTGAATCCAGTGCTGCTATAAAATATGCTGTATAAGTAGTTCCGTAGTCCCAATAACCTGGCCCTTCATACCAGCCTCCATCAGGGTAATAACTTTTTAACATGTTAGGGAATGACTTAACCCCTGCTTCTAATATCTCTCCTGAAAGCTTTTCGTATTCTTCTCCTTCATCTGCTATCGCAAGTGCACCAATACCTATCCCTCCATTACAAACACCGTTCCAATTACTATTGCCAACAACCCACCAAGCTTTTTTTCTGTATAAATCAAGTGCAGGCTTTAGTCCTTTATTTACTATCGCATCACGAATAATTGCCTTTTGCTTTACAGATAAATAATCATATAACCAATCATAACCTATGGCAGTTGCAAACGTCATTTCAGCTGTATCTAAAAAGTGCACTGGATGCCAATCATTAAAAGCATAATCCTTTTGATCAGAATTTTTACCTGAAACAGTTTCAAGTTCGATCCACGCACGCTCTGCATATTTGCTCTCACCTGTTATTTTGTACATAAAAGACAACGTCCGAACTCTATCCAATACCTTACTGCTTATAGGAAGAAGTCTCACTCCATCAGGCAGCTCATATTTTACTGGTGGCTGATTTAACATAATATCTGCCCTTTTCTTTAAGCTTTTAAATCTTGCTTCGACCTCTTCGTTATTAGCTATCTCTGATTTAATTCTTTTGAAATCATCACTTGAAGCTAATATCCTTGGATGTTGTTTGCTTTTGTTCTTTTTTTCTAAAAGTTCAACAATATCTGATGCAATTGGTTGAATTTTTTCAATATCTTCATTCAAATCAAATATTTTTATACTTTTAATTAATAAAAAAGTCAAAGTTGTAACAACGCATACTACTAGTAATAAAATGGATTTTTTAAATATTGCGTTTTTCATATTTTGCATTTAATGTAAAATCATATAATGAGAACATAACTACACTAAATATTCACTTCCTTTATTTTTATACTCCTTAATGTAAGTAATATGTTGATAAATTTGTTATTATATATTTTTATTATTACCGTCCAATACTTTTACTTTACGCTTAAATACATTTTTTAACATACCCGTTCGTTATGTTTGTAAAATTTAATAATATAAAACTTATTGAACCCTTAGACCACTATTTACTACGAGTAGTCTTGATTTTTAGTAATCTAGCTCATTAGCAATTCTTAAAATAAGACTTAGAAGTCGTATTTGTTGCATATTAAAAATCCAATAGCTCAATTTTTTAGCTATTGGATTTGTTTATTTTTCTACCTATATTTTGCCCTGAAGTAGAACCCCTTTGCGAGTGAGTTTTGACCGAGTTTGCTACTATTTATTTTTCATTGCTACAAGCTATTTCTTCATATAGCCCACTAAATTTATCATTATTTTTTAAAGTTTGAAGATACTCCATGAATGGAACTTTTAACCCATCTCTTTTTAAAGCAAACTCTACCGTTGCCTCAAGAAACCCTAATTTATCACCTACGTCATATCTACGTCCTTCAAATATGTATGCATACATATCTTGCTGTGATATTAACGTCTTTAAAGCATCCGTTAACTGAATTTCCCCACCTTTACCAGGTTTCGTATTATCTAATATATCAAATATCTCAGGAGTTATTATGTATCTACCAAGTATGGCTACATTTGAAGGTGCTACATCTACTTGTGGTTTTTCAACAAGGTTATTTACCTTGTATACTCTATCACTAATTTGAATTCCATCAACTATTCCATATTTATCAACATTTCCCCTAGCGACTTCTTGAACACCTAAGATTGTTGTTTGCTTATCTTCAAAACAATCAATAAGTTGCTTTAAACACGGAGTTTTAGCATCAACTATATCATCACCTAGCATAACAGCAAAAGGTTCATTGCCTACAAAAGTTCTGGCACAATTTATAGCATGTCCAAGTCCTTTAGGTTCCTTTTGTCTTATAAAGTGTATATTCACCATGTTTGATATATCTCTAACCTGTTTAAGCATATCATCTTTATGTTTATTTTCTAATTCTAATTCTAATTCTACTGATTTATCAAAGTGATCTTCAATAGACTTTTTATTTCTTCCTGTAATAATTAATATTTCTTCTATACCTGCAGCAACAGCTTCCTCTATAATATATTGCATTGTAGGCTTATCAACTATAGGTAACATCTCTTTAGGTAATGCCTTTGTGGCAGGTAGAAACCTCGTTCCAAGTCCCGCTGCTGGTATAATAGCTTTTTTAACTTTCATTACAAAAAATCCCCTTTACTATATAATTTATTTTTCATATTCATTAGGATAATTCTTATGCTGTTCCTATAATAGTTTTAAGTGAATTATATTAGGCTTCAAACCCAATTCATTCTTAGGGTTACCGCTAGAAGCTATAAATATTGCTGAATCACATGCCCATCTTTCAGCAATTTCAGCTTTTATTTCGAAACCTGTAACTTTTATTGATACTTCAATGAATTTTGTAGGTACCCTCGCTGGCTTTCATCAAGTTTTTTTGCTGTTCGTGCCCCCAGGAAGGACCTTGCGAGGGACTTGCCTTAATCTTAGAAATTGTATCAGATAAGAAATTATTCACCCTTTTAGTTTACCGTTAACAAGCTTGCTTTTCACGCTTGTAAATATTGATTGAATTTGTATTTTTTCAGATTTATTTAATCCTAACATCCAAAACACTAATAGGTGAATTATAGTAAATATGATCCCAAATAAAAGTATGTCTATATAGTTAATGGGATTAATAAATTCAACTACCATATATCCTATACATAAACATAGTACAGTTGGTAAAAATAGGTTGCTTATATTTCTCCAATAGTATCCCATGTCCAACTTTAATTTAAATTTATAATATAAATTGTTTAATAATGAATTTATAATCATACCAACAGCTGTTCCTAATGCACACCCTATAGCTCCTAAACTTTTAACCAGGATTAAACTTAATATTAAATTAAATATTGCTACGCCTAAATAAATAAGAGCCTTAACTCTATGTTTATTCATTGCCTCAAGCATTGTTGAAAATAAAGATTGTACAATAGAAAGCATTTGAGGAACCATTAGAAGTATCGCTATATAATATGACAGATCGTAACCCTCTCCTGCCCATATTAATATAAATTGCTTTCCAACTAATATAAATCCAATTAGTATAAATGAAGCTATAAAGAACTGAATTCTAGATATTTTAACTAGTATATTCATTAATCCTTTCTTATTTTCTTCTTGCGCTACTAATTTGGTGAGTTTAGGTAAAAACATATTACTAATAACATTTGAAAATGAAATAAAATATCCATTAAATTGACTCCCTATAGAGTAAATAGCTATAGGTACTGCACCCACAAGCATTCCCAATATAAACTGGTCCGTACTCCAATAAATTCTATAGGCTATAGCTGATAAGAAAATAAAAAATGAGTACTTAAATATTTCTGTAAGTATTTCTTTATCAAATCCTTTAAATTTCAACTTTACTTTTAAAATCTTGAAGCAATAGATTATATTAATTATTCCTAGTAAAATATTAAATATAGTTGAAGCTATTAACATTCCTAATGCTTTTTGCCCTAAAACTAATACAACTACCATAATTAATGGATTTAATACTGCTCTTATTAATGCTAATACTTTAGTGAATACAAAACGTTCGTTTGCCATTATTATTCCACTAAAAACATTTAATGGGAATGCAAAAGATAAATTAACTAATGCAACAATAAACATTAATTTTAATTGTTCTATTTCCGTTATACTTAACCCCTTAGCAAATATGTCCCCCAAATGGATATATATAAATATCCCTATAACAACACATATGACAGCTATCAGGCAATACATCACTAAGAACATTCCATTTATTTTTTTCAATCCTTCATCATCATTTTTAACAATATACTTAGAATTATATCTTATAACTGCATTCCCAAGTCCCATATCTAATAGGTAAATATAAGCTATTATTGTATTTGTTAATGTAAAAAGACCATACTCTCCGCGCCCCAAAGAAGATAGCATAATCGGTGTATATGCTAATGATATAAGATTTCCTACAAGGAGTGTTATATACGATATTATTGTTGCTATTTTTATATTATTTTTCATAATTCCACCTTTAAATTCTGATAGTTTAATATCATTGTAATTTTATTTTTCTTTAATGAGCTTAACCAATTTATTAAAATATTCTTCTTTAAAATTAGTTTTATCAAATGTTGTTAAATTAATTAGTTCTTTTATTTCATTATTTACTGTATTAAATTCTAAATCTTTAACAAACCTTATATAGTTTATACCTTCAATCCATTTATAACTTTCTACAATTTTATGGTCAGATGATCTTAAAATAACACATGGTGTTTTAGTTATAAATGCAAAAATCATTCCATGGAGTCTATCTGTTATTACAACTTTAGAGTTTCTAAAATTATCCCATATATCAAATAACTCTTCTTCTCTCTTATTAATATCTATATCTCTATGTACCACTGTATCGGACTCTACTACATTAGTATAATGTAATTTTAAATCCATTATAAAATCATCCTTTTTATCCTTCCAGCAACTTTCCTTATCATTTCTTAAACAAACCATTATATTGTTTCTATTAAAATTCACTTTAAATATATCTTCTAAATAAAACACTATATCTGGAACTTTAAATGATTTAATATTAAAAATTTCCTGCATCTTAGAAAATGTTTTTTCTTCTCTTGCTAATAACATTAATTTATTATTTTTATTATATATTTTTTTCATTTGTTTTATATGTTTGTCCCCTAATTTATCATTGGTAAAAGTTAATGTTGTTGGCATAGATACTATTTTGCATTTATCAAAGTTTTTAATAACTAATCTTCTTGCAAGCTCTTCTCTTAAATATAAATTACCCATATTACCACCACCTTGTATGGCTATAATATCATCCTCATTCACTATCTTTTTTATAGATTTAGCATACGAATAAAATTCGTCTCTTTCAAATTGAAGAAACTCATACTCTTCAAAATTCTCTTTGAAAAATTTTGTAGTTGCATACGCAATAGCTTGATCACCCATATTTCCGTAACCTGGAGATAGACAAAATAAAACCTTTTTCACTTCTTTATATTGTTGTATATCTCCAAGTTTTCTATTACTCAAATAATAATTTTTAAATAAAATTGTTCTTTCTTTAGCAAATATTAATGACTTTAAAATACTTTTTATCTTCTTTTTCATACGTCTCTCCTTATGTAAATTAAAAATTTATATACATTTTTTAATTAATATCTTCAAATCATAAAACTGTAAAATTGTCTTTATTTTGTAACAATTGTATTTTATAAAACTGCATCTCTGATTTTTATAAAAAATATTTAAACCTTCTTCATAAATATCTTTCTTAATCTTATCCAATATATATTTTTTCATAGTTCTAAATTCTTTATTTGACATATGTTTTTTACTTGAATATAGCATAACTATTAAAGTTTTTACTGATACAAAATACATTTCTTTACTACCTTGAATTATACATTTAGAATATCTATTTTCTTCAAAAAAATTCAGCATATCTATACAGTTATTAATTAAATCTACATTTCTGATATTGAATTTCGTTTTGGTTATACTATTCATATTATTTTGATTATAATAATATAATTTTTCATCTATAAATGATATTTTTTGACTATTATGTACCAATTTATAAAAAGTAGCGCCATCCTCAAATAATTTCCCTTCTGGAAATGAAACATTGTTAAATAACTTCCTATTGTAAATTTTATTTTGTGCATGTGATCTAAAATAAGTATGATTCAAATATTTTAATAATGTTTGGTTTTTATCTAATATACCAAAATCTTTGAATTGTGCGGAACTTACATCTATACCATTTAAATCATATTTCATGTCACATATAACTATATCAGCATTATCTTTCAATGCTTTTTCAAGCATCTTTTTATACATATAAATATCAATATAATCATCACTATCTACAAATCCTAGGTATCTTCCTTTTGAATTCTTTATTCCTAAATTTCTAGCAGAACTTAATCCCCCGTTTTTCTTTTTTATATATTTTATATTAGAATATTTTTCTACAAACTCTTTTATAATTGCTTCACTATTATCTGGCGATCCATCATTTACTATTATAATTTCAAAGTTTTCTAGTGTTTGATTCACTATACTAGTTAAACACTTCTCTAGATACTTTTCCGTTTTGTAAACTGGAACAATAATACTTAAATTTATACCTTTCATATTCCACCCCTATCATTACTTTCTTCAATTTTAATATAATTAAATTAGTTTTTTTAATATTTTATAGATCTTTTTAATTATTCAATAAGTAATTTATATAAATAGTCCATACGATTTTCCAATAAATATTACAAATTTTATGATGTTTTTGTTTAATCGAAAAACATTTTAACGATACTATTTATCTGGTTTATGTTGTTGTATTAAGTTAGATAAATTTAATATTAAAAATGTAAAAAGACAGAATATAATCATTTTATCTCCACTTGTTGATAATCCATTAAATGTATTCACATCTAAAAAAACAATTGAATAGCTAACAATTAAAAAATAATGTTTTCTTTTCATCAATGTTATAATAGGTATTATCATAATAAAGATATACATCATAATTGTAATTAAAATTCCTAATTCTAAAGAAAACATCCTCATCGGATATTCAAATGCTGCTGATGCCCAATCTGTATATGAATTAAATTTAAATGTAAATCCTCTTCCATACCCTGTAAAAAATTTAATTGGAAAAATATTCATAGATTGAACTTGAATCCATTTTTCACTTCTTCCAGTAGTTAAACTTTCTGAAGTAAATCTAGAAATCGAGGTATCAAAGAGTCCCGTCTGTAATGCACTAATAATTCCACATATAATTATAAGTGTTTTCTTTATTGTATTATTACATTTAAATAATACAATAATACCTAAACATAAAAGTACAAATCCTGACTTGCTTCCAGTAAATGCTATGCCTATAATCGATATAATTAGTATCCCTATGGGGCAACTTTTTTCTTTAAAGTACTTATTATATAAAATATTTAGTACAAAGAACATTAGATATAATTCCGTATTAAACAAAGGATGTCCCATGAATGAATATAATCTTTTAGCATCTCCTGAAACACGGCTTAAAAGAATTTGTTCTTGTGTCCTCTCACTCATAAACTGACTGATGGAAGTATTAATATTAATATTAAATATTATTTCTAGTATTCCGACAACAGTTATAATGATAATTATTATATTTAGTATTAATATAGTCCATTTAAATATATCTTTTAATATGTTCTTATCAACTTCTATAATTGTTAATGATAATGGGGTAAGAAATAATATGATAACAGTCACTATATTCATTATTTTATTTTCATAAAAAATAGCTGTACTCATATAAACTAATATAGTCAATAAAAAAAAGATAATCTTTTTTTTATTAATTTCTTTGAAATTATTTATTACCAATAAAATTAAACTAACTATTCCTAATACATTAATGATATACATTTTTTCACCAAATATACTTCTTAATTCCTGTGAAAAAACAAATAGAGATATAAGTAATATCATAAATATTTTTTTATTATTCGACTGTTTTTTCCTTGTATCTATATTCATCTTATACATTCCTCATTTAATATATTTATTAAGGTTATTATTTTTACACTACATATTATCCATAATTTCATTCCATTGTTTTACAATAATGTCTATACTAAAATCTTGAGCTCTCTTTATAGCCTCTTTTGATATTTTTTTTCTTTTTTCTTCATTTTCAATTAATTCTATCATCATTTGTCCTAATGCATCAATATCCCCACGTGGAACTAAAATTCCATTTTCATTTTGTTTATTTATAATTTCTTTAGGACCAGAATTATCAAATGCCACAACTGGCAATCCACATTCCATTGCTTCTGTTATAACTAACCCAAATCCTTCCCATCTCGATGAAGATACAAGCATAGATGAATTCAAGTAATATTTCTTAATATTATTTGTAGTTGATTGTATCTTAATTTTATTTTCTAAACTTAGATTCTTAATTAATTCTTTTATTTTATCCTTATCTTCTCCATCCCCAACTATATGTAATATCCAATCTTTATGAATTAAGCAAACCTTATAAAATGCCTTTATAAGCAAATCTAATCCCTTTGTTTCTTGCAATAACCTTCCTACCCATATAATATTTTTTTCTTCACAGTTTGATTTCTTATCAGAAGTAAAACTTAGTGGATTATATATTTTATTACTATTTATCATAAAGTTTTTGTCTACAAGCTTTTTATCTTCATCAGTTAACACTATATACTTATCTAATTTTTTTATAAATAATTCAAAAAGTTTATCTTGGTTCCAATTATAATTATATGGTGTATTAAAATATGCATCATATGAACTATGTTGCCATCCAATTGTTTTTGCTTTTAACTTATCTGAAATCATTGCAACTAATAAACTATAATACCCTTGTACTCCTATAACAACATCATAATCTTTCGAATTCAAATGATTTATGAAGTTATCTTGTACTTTCTCAGGATAATAAATATAAGTTAATATATATTTCATTATTTCATTATTAAATAAACCCGTTATAGTATTTATCTTTTTAAATATTTTCCTTATAATCTTGCCAATAATATTTTGAGAAAATAAGTTACCATTTAATTCAATATTCACTTTACGGCTAATGTTATATACATCTCTATTTATGCCAATTTTATTATTTGTACATAATATATCCACTTCATGATCTTCACTTAATTGACTCGCTAACACAGATATAACTCTTTGCACTCCCCCTAAATTAAAAATGCTAGTAGTAATAAAGCAAATTTTCATTATCAATCACCTAATTCCTTTTTATTTATAATTCCACCGTGAAAATCAGTATATTTATCTAATTCATCCTGTTCTATAGTATTAATACTCATTATTTCAAAAATTTCTTTCATAAGACTTTTTTATTTTCTCAAAAAAATTCTATATAGTCTTCTGATTTTTTTCTTGGGTTACAAGTTGAGCGAACCCTTATAATCTATTTTTCCTACTGAATTTATCTTACATTCAACTTCCATTCCTAATAGTTATTTTCTGATTTTGACATTGCCTCTGAACTTAATTTAATATCATTATAGAATATGATTTAATTACTTAAGTACTTTTTATTTTTTTTATGTTTTTGATAGTGCCACCTGATTTTTTCAAACACATAAAAAGGATTTAAATATCTGGCATCAAAAACTTTGATTCCATTTTTTTTAAATTTTACAAAAGTAAGTATAGCTTTTTTAGTCCCCAGCTTATACTTAAAAGCATTTATAATATACACACTCCCTTTGAGTAATAATAAATCAAATTCTTCGGGGGGTAGCTTAAACTTTAAAAATTTATAATAGTCTATATAAACATCTACTCTTGACTCAAAAACATTTCCACTTATATTAGTCGTTAAAGTCCCTCTACTCCTTGTAACACAATAAATAACATCTTTTGAAACGGTAAATTTTTTCATATAATATCCTACTTTGGTTGAAAACATTATATCATTTGAGGCAATGACCTCATCGAAATATATTCTGTTCTTTTTTAAAAATTTAGTTCTAATTAACTTAGACCACGGAACTCCAATGCCATATCTTAAGTGGCACTCTGATTTCTTATTATCGTTATTACAGAACTCTGTCATAACCTTTTTATATGGAACATGTCTATCAGATTTATTTCCAGTATCGATTTCAATACTTGTCGGCATAAACATAACCACATCATAATCTGTATTAAAATATTTACTTACCCTTTGATATAACCCCTCAAGAAAAAAATCATCAGCATCTGCAAATAATACCCACTTGCCTCTCGCTTGAGTTAGTCCTATATTCCTACAAGTCCCAGCACCTTTATTATTGCTTTCATTTTTTAAAAATACGACATGGCTATATTTTTTATTTGTTTTTAACCACTGATATTTGCCTTTGCCACTGCTGCTTTTATCATCTATGACGATTGTTTCGACATTTTCAATTTTAGGTATTGAATCTAGCAACTTTGTTAGTAATTCAAAAGAGTTATAATGTGGAATTATTATTGATAATTCAATCATGTTACACCTCACCGAAATAATCTACTACGTAGATTATCTATACAAATTTAAAAGCCCTTGTCTCGTTTTATTAACAATTCTTTATATAATATACGTACTATGAATGCAGTTTAAACTTAAGTATAACTCTATCTAATAATCTTAAAAATATATTTATATAATACTTTTCTAAATAATTACCTGCAATTTTAATCTTTAAATGTAAAACCTTTAACGTCCATTATTACGAGATACTCTCCTTTTGCTTGTTTCAATCCAACATTTCTACTATCATTATATGGTTTAATTATTTCTAACCTGCTATCTGTAGACCATCATCCACAAATAACAAAGTAAACTATTTACACCCAGGGATAATTACGAGCTAGCCCTTATCTTGTTGCCTTTAGCAAACTCCGTATCCTTTTTATTTTCAATAACATGGATATTGCTAAAAATAAATCATTTTCCTTTTAACTATACTCCTGAATTGTTATACTATAATTAACATAATTTATATTTATTCAGTATAAATTTTACACATTGAGAGTATCCTTTAATGTTAGAAATCAAAGTATACCAAACGAAACATGCATATTTTATTCTCTCCTCATAAGCTTTGTAGTATTTCTGAAATTTGACTAACATTATGTTCTATAGTAAATTTACTATTTCTTTTCTCTCTTCCTCGATTACCAATTTTAGTTCGTAAAGTTTCATCTTTTAATAATTTGACTATTACATTGCTCATTTCAGTACATTCATTAAAATCAACAAGATAACCGTCTACCCCATCTTCTATAATTTCTGTTGGTCCTCCATGGTTAGTTGCAACTACAGGTAACGTTCTATCCATAGCCTCGATAACCACTAATCCAAATGGTTCAGGTTTAATTGATGGCAGAACAAAAATATCAAGTTTACTATAAAAATCATCCATATCATCGACTTGTCCTAATAATTCTATATTTTGAGACATTTTCTTTTTATTAATATATTCTTCTAATTCTGAGCCTAAATATTCTTCCCCTTTGTAGGCACTACCCGCTATTAAAAATTTAACATTTTTATGTTGAGTTAAAACTTTTTCAGCCATATCTATAAACAGTTTCTGACCCTTCCATCTGTTTATTCTTCCAGCCATACCAACAACTAATGTGTTGCTACAATCTTTATACCTGGTCTCTATTTTCTGTTGCTTACTTGCAATAGCATTATATACAACTCTTAGTTTGTTCGATTTTTTAGTAATTGCATTTCCTGTAGCTTTACTATTCGCAACTATTATGTCTGAGAATAAATTAACTATTTTAGAAACAGCAAATCGTTCATATTTATTGCTTATGATTTCTCTAATATGCCAAACATTCTTTATTTTGGATATTCTAGCTGCCACAGCTCCAGGAAATATAACTGCCGTATTTGTGTAAACTATATCTATTTGATTTTCCCTAATTATTCTTCTAATTAGATTTATTGATTCTATTAATTCCTTTGTATATCTAAACATCCCTGTAAAATTAAAATTCTTTCTTCTCAAAACAGCTAATTTACCTTTAACTATTTTAACATCACCTAGTTGATTAATTCGTTCTAATAATGGTCCATCACAAGGTAATATTACACTTATTTTATATTGATTCCTACTTAAATTTGCAACTAAATTATATAAAGACCTATCTGAACCATAAAATTCAGAACTAGAGTGGATAAACAATACATTCTTCATTTTTAATTCCTTTCTTTTAAATATGTTCCAATATCTAATACCATTATTTTCAACATTATACTATAATTCTAAAAACAAAGTTTCATATTCACTTATGATTTTCTCCCAAGTATACTCTTGTAAAATTCTATTTTTAGCTAACTCTCCTAGATTAGTAATGTCAATTTCTTCATATGCATCTAAACCATCTATTAATCCTGCTAGATTTTCATTTTTTTTATTAAAATACAACGCTCCATCCATACCTACTTCTCTATTAAATCCAACATCTAAAAGCAAATTTAATTCCGTTGTTGCTAGTGCTTCTAAAAGTGAAGGATTAGTTCCTCCAACCTCATGACCATGCATATAACCATACGCATTTTCTCTAATCTTTTGCAACAATTGTTGATCATAAACCGTCCCAACGAACTTTATTCTTGAATCCTTGTCAAAATTGGTTTTTTGTTTTAATTGATCATAAAATTTATTCTTTTGAATGTTTGTTATTAAAACAAACTCTTTTTTAGTGTTTGATTTCATAAACTCAGTTATCATAGTTTCATAGTTATTTTCCGGAACAAATCTACCTACAACTAGATAGTATTCTTTCTTAATAACATTTTTTTCTTTATACCACTTACGCAAAGTACTATCATCATCTGATAATTTCGATTTTTCAGTATCAGCTCCATATGCTATAAACGTTGTTTTTGGATTATATTGTTTATAATCTTCTTGTACATATTTTTCAATATTTTTCGAATCACATATTAATAAATCTGCATGTTTAACCATATATTTTTCTGAAACTTTCCAATATCGTCTTATAGCTTTATTCCATTTTGCTCTTTTCCATTCGTGACCATCTGGATTAACAATTAAAGTGCCACCTAATTGTTCTAATTTTTTTTTATAATGTCCCACAAATGGGCCTATTCTACAAGCTAAAATATATATTATACAATTATTTATATTATTTTCTTTTATGTATTTAATACTTTCTTTTAATGCTGCTATATCGTAATAAATTGCTTTTGCTGCACCAATACTAGGTACTTTTACATTAAAGCACCTAGCGCCATTATATTCAAAGTCTTTATCATTATCTGACAAGCAAGAAACATGATATTTTATTTCCTTGCTTTTTTGTCCTTCTGTTAGTTTTTCAACAAAGGTCTCAAATCCACCATATTTTGCTGGTATTCCTTTTGATCCTATAATAAACACATGTTTCATTTTCTAATCTCCTTATGCGTTACCCTATCTTATAGTCGCTGCTACTTCACTTTTAGCAGTTTCAGCTAAGTTTAAAACAGCCTTTCTACCAACAGAATAATATTCTATTGATTCTTTCTCTGCTAAACTAATTTTATAACAATTTCTTCCATCAAATATAACTGGAGTATTCATTAATTTTACATATGTATTTAAATTTAAAGATTTAATTTCATTCCATTCTGTAAATATAAATGCTACATCTGACTCTTTCAAGGTATCTTCTGGAGTTTTTACATATGTGATTTCAGTTGGAAATAGTTTTTTAAAGTTTTCTTCCCCTACTGGATCATATGCCACGATTTCTGCGCCTTCTTCCAATAGTCTTCTTATATTAGGTATAGATGGTGCTTCCCTCAAATCATCTGTTCCAGGTTTAAATGTTAGCCCTAAAACTGCCACTTTCATCCCTTTTAAGCTTCCAAATCTTTGTTTAGCTTTTCTAAATAACTTGTATTTTTGATTTTCATTTACCTCTATTGTTGCCTTTATAGTTTTTAACTCATATTCATTATCATTAGCTAACCAATGAAGTGCCTTTGTGTCTTTTGGAAAACAAGATCCTCCATACCCTAATCCTGCATTTAAGAATTTATCCCCTATTCTTGGGTCATAAGACATACCCTTTGTTACATCCTCTATATCTGCACCAACAATTTCACAAAAATTTGCTATTTCATTTACAAATGATATCTTTAATGCTAAAAAGTCATTTGATGCATACTTTATCATCTCTGCACTTCTTCTATTGGTCACAACTATAGGTTGATTATATCTCTTATACACTTCTTTCAAAGTATCCCTAGCCAGATCTGATTCAACACCTATTACTATTCTATTAGCATACAGTGTATCTTTAACTGCTGTCCCTTGAGCTAAAAACTCTGGATTAGAAGCAACTTCTATGTGAACATCATTTCTCAAATGCTCCTCTAAAAATTCTTCTATTTTATCATTAGTTCCTATTGGAACTGTAGACTTAACAACAACCAAACAATCCTTCTCTACATTTTGCGCTATTTGCTCTGCAACAGCATATACATAATCTAAGTTAGCGGAACCATCCTCTCTTTCTGGGGTACCTACTCCAATAAAGACTACATCTGCCTCTTTATATGACGATTTATAATCAGTCGTAAACTTTAATCTGCCTTCTTCATAATTTTTTTTAAGTAGTTCCTCTAATCCAGGTTCATATATTGGAGATATTCCTTGCTTCATTAATTCTATCTTCTCTTTATTTGTATCAACACATGTTACATTTAGGCCTAAATGTGATAAACACACACCTGTAACTAATCCAACATATCCTGTTCCTGCTACTACAATTTTCATGTTTTTCTCCTCTTTCACACTTATTTTAAAGCTTTATTTTACATTCCTTTAGTGTTTTCGCTAACTTATCTTTATCAGAAAGTAACACTTCATCTATGCCATCCAGTGGCCATTTTATATTAATGTCTAAATCATTCCAAGCAATAGCTCCTTCAAATTCTGGGTGATAAAGTTTAGTACATTTATACACGAACTCTGCTGACTCAGATAATACTAAGAATCCATGAGCAAAACCTTCTGGAACATAAAACTGTTTTTTATTCTCTTCTGTCAATAATGCTGAAACCCATTGGCCATAGGTTTTTGAATTAGCTCTTACATCTACTGCCACATCAAAAACTTCACCTTTTATAACTCGTACAAGTTTTCCTTGTGAATACTGAGTCTGAAAGTGTAACCCTCTAAGAACCCCTTTTTTTGATTTAGACTGGTTATCTTGAACAAAAACCATATCAAGTCCAGCTTCCTTGAATTCTTCATAGTTATAAGTTTCCATAAAATAACCTCTTTGGTCACCGAAAACCATTGGCTCTATATTATACACTCCTTCAATGGAGGTTTTCTCAAATTTAAATTTACCCATGTACATCACCTCCTACTTTTTTAAATACATTTCATTATAATATTTCTGATAATCTCCAGATGTAATATTATTCATCCATGAAGTATTATCCAAATACCATTTTATAGTTTTTTCTATTCCAACTTCAAATGTAGTTTCTGGATACCACCCTAATTCTTCTTTTATTTTAGTCGGATCTATTCCATACCGAATGTCATGACCTTTTCTATCCTCTACATGTTTTATTAAGTTCTCAGTTACTTCACTATCTACATTTTCATTTATATATTTTATAACTGTTTTAACTATCTGCATATTTGTTCTCTCATTATGTCCACCAACGTTATAAATCTCTCCAAGTCTTCCATTATTAATAACCATATCTATTGCTTTGCAATGATCTTCAACGTATAACCAATCTCTCACGTTTAATCCTTCGCCGTACACTGGTAAATCTTTATGATTTAAACAATTGTTAATTAAAAGTGGTATTAGTTTCTCTGGAAATTGGTATGAACCATAGTTATTTGAACATCTAGTTATATTAATTGGCATTTTAAATGTATCCGCGTATGCTTTGACCATTAAATCAGCACCTGTTTTACTTGATGAATATGGACTATGAGGATCTAATGGTGTTGTTTCCATAAAATATCCTGCATCTCCTAGCGATCCGTATACTTCATCTGTGGATACTTGAAGATATTTTTTTCCTTGTATCCAGCCTTCCTTTGTATCCCATGCATTCTTAGCTGCATTTAAAAGATTTACTGTACCTATTATATTAGTCATAGCAAATAGTTCTGGTTCTTTTATACTTCTATCAACATGAGACTCTGCTGCAAAATGCACTACATAATCTATATCATATTTTCCAAATAAATCATTCACTATGTCATTATCACATATATCTCCTTGAATAAATATATAATTTGGGTTGGTTTCAATACTTTTTAAACTTTCTAGGTTTCCCGCGTATGTAAGTTTATCTAAATTTATTATTTTTATATTTGAGTATTTATTCAACATATATATTACAAAATTTGAACCGATAAATCCAGCTCCACCAGTAACTAAATAAGTCTTCATCTCTTTATTCCCCTTCCAATGTTGCTGCAACTTGTTTCGATGACATACTATCTTTTTCTGAATCAATTATATTATATAAATATTGTCCATATTCAGTTTTCATAAGTGGCTCTGCTAGTTCCTTCAATTGTTCTGCATTAATATATCCTTTTCTATAAGCGATTTCTTCAATACATGCTACATATTGGCCTTGTCTTGTTTGAATAGCTTCAACAAAATTTGCTGCATCTAATAATGATCTATGTGTCCCTGTGTCAAGCCAAGCCATTCCTCTTCCGAATAACTCCACCTTTAATTTTCCTCTTTTTAAATACTCATTATTTACAGCTGTTATTTCAATTTCACCTCTTGCCGATGGCTTAACACCCTTAGCTATTTCCACTACATCATTGTCGTAGAAATACAGTCCTGGCACAGCATAATTCGACTTTGGATTCTGTGGTTTTTCTTCTATAGATATAACATTATTGTTTTCATCGAATTCAACTACTCCAAATTCCTTTGAATTACTTACGTGGTATCCAAATATAGTAGCTTCTTCTCTTTCAACAGCTTTTCTAAGTCTTTCTGAAAAACCATATCCATAGAATATATTATCCCCAAGTACTAAAGCTACTTTATCAGTTCCTATAAACCCTTCTCCTATTATAAACGCTTCTGCAAGTCCTCTTGGCTCTTTTTGAATCGCATATTGTATATTAATCCCTATTTGACTTCCATCGCCTAATAGCTCTTCAAAACCTGCAGTATCTCTTGGCGTTGATATTATTAATATATCCTTAATCCCCGCAAGCATCAAAACTGATAATGGATAGTATATCATCGGTTTATCATATACAGGCAATATCTGTTTTGATACTGATTTAGTTACAGGATACAGTCTTGTTCCTGATCCGCCAGCTAAAATAATACCTTTCATATTGTTCATTCCCCTTACTTAATCTTTATTTTTAATTACTAATTCTTTAATTACCTTGCCCCCTCATCTCCAAACAATACTCCCACCGTTTTGAAGATAAGACTTATATCTATCCATGTATTTCTTTCTTCTATATATTCAACATCCATTTCCATCCACTCTTCAAAGCTAATATCACTTCTACCCCTAACCTGCCAATAGCAGGTTAACCCTGGTTTTGCAATTAACCTTAGTTTTTGGAAAGATGTAAACTGTGTTACTTCTTTTGGCAGGCTTGGTCTTGGTCCCACAAGTGACATGTCTCCCTTTAATATATTAAATAGCTGAGGTAACTCATCTATACTTGTCTTTCTTATAAAGCTTCCTATTTTAGTTACTCTTGGATCTTCTTTCATCTTAAACATAGGTCCTGACATTTCATTTTTTGTTTTAAGTTTGTCCAAAAGACATTCTGCATCCATGCACATAGACCTAAACTTATACATTTTAAATTGCGTACCATCTTGTCCAACTCTACTCTGACCGAAAAAAACAGGTCCCTTTGAATCGAGCTTTATCCAAATCCCAACAATAATCATCACCGGGCTTAGAATTATTACCCCACATAAAGCACCTATAATATCAATTATTCTTTTAATTACAAAATATCCTATGTTTTTGTCATACTCGCGGACAATCTCCGCCTGTGTAACTTTTGAATTTCTTTCTAATTCTTGCATTTATGTTACCACCCCCATTTTATTTCCCCAAAACTTCTATCTCGACCAAATAACAAACAAATTGTCAATTAGAATTCTTCCAATTTCTACAAAATGTACCGTGTCTTATTTTATAACCTTATAAGTTTTATGTCAAATTTTAAACTCGCTACTTCATTGATTTATTATTCGCATACTCCCAAACACATCAAATCATTACTTATTTTACAGTTTTTGAAAAATATAATTATCTTTAAAGTGTTGTATATCAATGGTTTTCCATTCTACATCTATCGACTGAATGCGTTATTTTATAACCCTTTCACTTTATATATTGTAAAAAAACGGTCAATTTATTAGCATTTCTTTTATATGATTAAATCCCCCATTAACATACAATTTAATACATTTAAATCTAATTTAACCACTTAATTGATTGTACCATAAAATTCACACTACTGATACTAATGAAATTAAAGTAGCATAGTAAAAAAGGTAATACATTTAAAATAAGGTTTTAAAGAAACTTAAAAAATATATTTAAGAAACCTATAGAAAACAATTAGAAAAAGCATATATATTATCTATAGCGGTGAGGGAGGTAATGTACCATGTATGATACATTAGTTAAACTGGTTAATACAGTTGGCTTCCCTATAGGTGTGAGCATATATTTATTGGTTAGATTTGAGAAGAAAATTGAGGATCTCAATAAATCTATATCTAATTTAACTATAGTTATATCCACCGTTATAGGAAAATACGAAAAATAAGGGTACCAGATTGGTATTCTTATTTTTTTGTTTCTTCTACTCTAAAATTTCTCCCTGTTCATAACAAACTTTAAGATATTGTGGTGTCATATAATAGATTGCCATATAAATTTTTCAAAACTCCGCACAAAATTTCAGAGCAGCATATATACTTAGTGAAAGCAAAATAAAAGTAAGGAGTGATCAACATGGCAGTTGTATCTACAAAAGTATCAAGCGCACTAAAACTCACTATGAAAGTGGGGGTTGATATCGATGGCAATGACAAATTCGCAACAAAAACACTAGGTAATTTAAAAGTTACTGCAGAGGATGACGACATTTTTGCAATAGGAAAAGCTATATCTAACATTAAAACTTATCCATTATTTACACTAGACAGACAAGACCAATTTAGCTTAGTTATGGAATAGTTTTTCAATTTAAAATTTAGAGTTAAATTAAACTAAATAATTAGAAGGAGGAAAAGGCATATGCATAAATTAGTTATGAGATTTTTAACATCAATAGAAGGTAAATATTTTACTTTAACCGTAGATGACATTAAAGCTGACGAAGAGGGAGTGCCAACTATAAAAGAAGCTGAGGTAAATGCTCTTATGGAATTAGTTATTGCAAAGAACATTTTTGCATCAGCGAGTGGCAGCTTAACAGGCAAGAAAGATGCTAAAGTAGTTACTACTGATACTAATGAAATTGAAGTAGCTTAGAAAGATAGTTTCTCGCACTAAACTGGTATCTATAGAACAGACACTTTGAAAAAAGTGCTTGTTCTATAGGTGCTTTTTTGCATGTTTTATATGAATCTATTGTTCCATACTATAAAAGAACTTCATTGAGTGTTTTTCTTAATCGAATATCTAGCATATATCTTATAATATGCTAGATAAAAAAATCCCAAGCCTATTAAAGAACCTCCGAAGTCTATTAACACATCGCTTACTGATGAGCCCCTACCTAGAACAAACATTTGATGGTATTCATCAGTTACTGCATAAAATAAACATATAAACATTATACAAAATAAAGCATCCCGTCCTTTAAGTCCAAATAAAAATAAAAAATTTGCAACAAACACTGCTAATATACCATACTCAATTGCATGTGCATTTTTTCTAATAAGTATATTTATTTTTTTATCTCTTGAACTTTTAGGTAACACACTGGATTTCGCCTTAGTTAAATTCTTTTTACCATCTAAATCATTCTTATTGTTTCTTATAGATTGAACAATCTCATAACTTCGCAAATTTGATAATGAACTAGGTTTAGAAGAATTATAAAATATTAATCCCATCCATAATAAGCATAATACAATACTTAGTTTTCTCAATATATCACCATCCAATATTCCAATAAAGTTATTATATCATATTTTAATATAATCTTTCTAAAAACTCTTCCGACTTAACTCCTAATCCAAATCTATAAAGTATCGCTGCCACTATTCTCTCTGATGCTCTTCCATCTCCATATGGATTAATAGCTTTAGCCATTTTTTGATATTCTGCTTTATTTACAATTAACTCATTGGCCATATTATAGATATCATCTTCAATAATTCCGGCTAATTTAACAGTACCAGCTTCAGAAGCCTCTGGTCTTTCGGTCTCTGTCCTTAAAACTAATACTGGTTTCCCTAAAGCTGGAGCTTCTTCTTGTAAACCTCCTGAGTCCGTCATAACCATATAGCTTCTATCTATCAAGTTATGCATGTCTTGAACATCAATTGGATCAATCAAATAAATTCTCTCCTTATTTCCAATAATCGAATTAACAGTTTCTCTAACTGCTGGATTCAAATGAACAGGATAAATAAATGATACATCTCTATGATCTTCAGCTAATCTTTTGATAGCATTGCAGATATTTTCTAAAGGTTCTCCGAGATTTTCTCGTCTATGAGCCGTAACAACAATATATTTACTTGAATTAAAATCAATTTTTTTAAGTATTCTATTTTTAAATTTATAGTCTTTTCTTACAGTATGTTTGATTGCATCAATAACAGTATTGCCTGTTAAATAAATATCCTTATTAATGCCTTCGCTTAACAGATTTAACTTATTTGTTTTTGTAGGTGCAAAATGCATCTCAGCTATACTCCCAGTTAGTTTTCTATTCATTTCCTCTGGAAATGGTGAATACTTATCAAAAGTTCTAAGTCCAGCTTCAACATGACCTACAGGCACTTTGTTATAAAATGCTGCTAATGCTCCTGCAAAAGTTGTTGAAGTGTCACCATGAACCAGAACAATTTCTGGTTTAAGTTCTAGGATAACTTCATTTAATCCATTAAGCGCATCGCTGGTTATTGTAGTTAACGTTTGCCTTTGTTTCATAATATCTAAGTCATAATCTGGTTTTATATCAAATATTTCCAACACTTGATCAAGCATCTCTCTATGCTGAGCTGTCACACACACGTAGCTTTCTATTTCAGAGTATCTTTCTAATTCTTTAACCAGCGGTGCCATCTTGACAGCTTCTGGTCTCGTCCCAAATATACTTAATATTTTGATTTTATTCAAGAACATCACCACATCTTTCTATAATTTATAAGCATTATCAAAAACACAAATATTTTTAGTATCAAGAACTAACTTATTCTTGATTAATTTCATATTATCCACAATATGATTATGAGCTACCATAATAACTAATATTTCTATTTCATTAATAAAATCTTCAAAGTCCATAAACTGATGATCAACAATTCGAGTTTTAACAAATGGATCAAATACTTTTATACCGAATGCTAAATGCTCATCCATTTTTTCTAAAAGTTGTAATGTTGGACTCTCTCTTGTATCATCAACATTTTCTTTATATGTCAATCCATATAGACCAACTTTTGAAATATCCTTAATACCATATTCTCTCATTATGTCTCTAATTCTACCTAACACATGAGTTGGCATAGAATCATTAATCTTTCTTGCAGATAGAATTAAGTTTGTTAAATCAGGATAGTCACCCACTAAGAACCATGGGTCAACTGATATGCAGTGACCACCTACACCCGGTCCTGGTTGTAAAATGTTTACCCTTGGGTGCATGTTGGCAGTTTTAATGATTTCATAAACATCCATATTGTCTACTCTGCAAATTTTAGTAAGTTCATTTGCGAAGGCAATATTTATATCACGATACGTATTTTCAACAACCTTGGACATCTCAGCCGTTCTGATGTCTGTAACTATTATTTCGGATTTACAAAAACTAGAATATAATAATTTTATTTTTTCACCGATTTCCTTAGTATCAGCACCAATTGTTCTTGAATTAAATTCAAGTTCATGAATCATGTTTCCAGGTATAATTCTTTCAGGAGCATGAACTAAGTGAACATCTTTTCCGATTACAAGTCTTCTCTTTTCAATTTCAGGACGAACATACTTATCAATTGATCTCGGCGATATCGTAGACTCAATAATTATTATCGAACCTTTTTCACAAACATCTAACACATTATTTACTGCTGAAATAACATATTTAGGGTCAATCTTTTTACTTTCTTTGATGTATGGTGTAGCAACAGCAATTATATAAGTATCTGTTTTGATATATTCAGTGGTAAACTTGATGCCATTTATTAATGCGTCATCAAATAACTGACCTAAGCCCTTTTCTTCAAAAGTAAGTCTCCCTTCACTTAAAGTTTTTACTAACTCTTTATTATAATCTGTCCCTATTATGTTCACCCCATTTTTAGCAAACATTAAAGCTGTTGGTAATCCTATATAGCCTAATCCAATTATATTAATTTTTGACATGATTGTCACTCTCCTTACTCAATTTATACATAACAATAATCATATTACTATGCATAATCATATATAGTAATGAAATTAATAGTAAAAACTGCTCGATTGGTAAGTTTCTAAAATAGGAAATTAAATATACAGCAAATTCTCCCACAAGCAATATACTTTGTAAAATCAACTCAATATGTTGCTTATTTGATACAATAAAACTTGTTGTGAGTGATTCTGCAATAAGCCTTAAACAAAACATTGGTGCAAGTAATCTCACATACTTCCCGGCTGTTTCCCACTCCGTCCCAAAAAACAAAGAAAATATCGAAGGCGCTAATATAGCCATCAGCATAATCATAGGAATAATAATGATTGATAACACTATTATTGTTTTTCTGAATGTTCTTTTATAATTTCCACATTCCATTATTTCTTTAACTGAGCTATCGAAAAATACCCTTGCGATATTAGCACTAATTACAGAAAAGGGGATACCCAAAACACGATATGATAATGAATATAATCCTAACTGTTCTGTAGAATAAACACTTTTAATAAAAAGATTAATGCTAGAATATATTGAAGTAGTTATTAATGCAGAAGATGCATTGTAGATAGGTTGTTTTCTATGTTTTAAAAAAGATTTTTTAATTGCCTCAAAATCAATTTTTTTAAATTCGCCCATTTTCTTTCGAATATCTTTTGACTGACGGCCTAAACCGACAAATGAACTTACTATTTGAGAACAGATTAAACCCGGTATTCCAACATTAAACAAACCACTTATAACCAGCAAGGTATTGTTAACTCCTGATTTAATCACCGTAACTGATGAAATCAATTTATATAATGAATTCTTGTTGTTGTGCGCAAGTAGAATATTATTTAATCCATATGCTGCTAGCAAAACAGTTATTGCGCAAATACACATCCACAATGAAAAACCAGAATAGTCACTTCCCATAAAAACCATTCCATAAACAATTCCAATGATTACGCTTAATGGTATAAAAAGAAATAGACATAGTTTCATAACAGAATAAGTATCTTTTTCAGTTTTTGCTACAACAATGGCCATATCATATTTCAAACAGATAACAGGCCCAAACAATGATACAGCAGTTGCTACCACTGTATAGGCTCCCAACTGTTGCGGTGTAAACAGCCTAGTTGTAATTGGAGATACAATTATAGAAATAACTTGCGCTATTAAAGATCCACTTGCCAACATAGAAAAAGATAGTAAAAATTTATTCGCTTTAAATCTATTCCAAAGCTTTTTCATTTTAAGTAATAACCTCACTATTAATAATTTTCAGTATTTCACAGGCTATTTTTGAGTTATGCTTGTCAACAGAGATACTTGAAACATAAGATTCAACCCGTTCTTTATAATCACCCATATTATTGCTTACTTTAACAATCCCTTTATAAAAACAATCATCAGACTCTCCTATACCGTACTTTGCACAAAAATCCTTTAGCGGTAAGTTTTCAGTCGTTACAATTGGCAGCCCTTCAGCTAGATATTCATATACTTTTCCTGAAGCACAATACTTGTTATTCAAGTCGTTTTTATGATAGCTGACTATACCAATATCGCATCTTTGAACAATATATCTTAGTTCTGGTAAAGGGACTTTACTGATTAACATTACATTAGTCAGATTATTTGTATCAATAATGTATTGTATAATTCGCTTATCTTCATCAGTTCCATCTCCAATAATATATAATCCATAATCGTTTGGAAGTTTTGTCATAGCAGAAACAAGTTTATCTGTAGTTCTCAAAACTGATGTTCCTCCAGTACTTACGATATTTACTTTATATTTAAAGCAATTACTATATTTTTCATCTAATGCTTTTTTATCATACTGTCCTGTTAGAAATCTAATATTTTCAAAGACTAGTGGAAATGTTTTTAATTTATATTGTTCAAACATAATTTTCGACCGATAATCATTAGCACATAATACCACATCAGATTTCTTCATTAGAACAGTCTCAAATTTACAAAATAGTCTGCCAGATATGTTTTTTATATCTTTATAAAAATAGAGTTCTCGAACATCTTGCACTATAAATTTTGGTTTAAACAGTTTTCTAATTATTAAAGCAGGTATAGATGCAAAAAGGTTATCGGAAAATAAAATATCAATATTTTCAATTTCCTTTGCAGATTTCAAACAAGTGAATAGAAAAGAAATATACAAGCGCAAACTCAAATATTTTGATTTATTTATATTCACTATGTTTTCTTTAACATTACTACACTTACTATTACCACAGCATACTAATGTAACGTCACCTATTTTTTTTGCCACATTATATATTTCTGTGAGTCGACCATCATACTCTTTTATTCCATATGAAATTAATAATATATTCATTTATTAAATCCCCCAATAGTCTTTATGCACTTTGAGCATTCGCCTCTAATTGTTAACGCTATTCGATTAGAATTATTCTTAAATAACTTTGCTACAAAGTATATTAAACCTGCAGTAAAAAGCATAATGGTAGAGAGGCTAATTAGAGGCGGTGTGTTAGCATAAATATTAGTAACAAATCTAATTAAAATATATCCAACGATATAAGTCATTTCATATGAATTTGTTTTATTAAAATATTTTTCTAATTTAATTGAAATAAATATATTTAAGCATGCAATTATTGGTGAAAATAACGCTCCAAAATAAATATAGCCATAACCTAAGCCAGAGATAACATGACCATTCGCTTTACTTACTCCATAAATAAATGTGTTAAAGTACTCTGTTGTCATCATCATTTTGTTTTTCAATAAAAAACTAACACCAAATATTGAACGCCCAAAATCATAAAACATATTCATTATATTTAAATCCGTTACCTTTTTTAATTCAATTGTGACTGCTAGGTTTTGTGTTCCAAAGAAATAAGCTTGCAAGTTTTTAGAGATAAATTCTAAATCTACATTATTTGCATTCAGTGCAGCTGTATATGAACCATAATAAGCTGCAGAAAATTGTTTATATATAGTCATAACAAAAGCAACTGATATTGCAGTTATTACTATATAAGTAATTATTCTCTTTCTATATTTTTTGAAAGCTCTAGTCAAAATAAATATTACTACTAAACAAGTATATAATTGTTCAGATCTTCTACCTCCGATAATAATCCCCACATTAATAATTCCAACAATTATTGCATAATAGACATACCGTTTTTTTCCTTTTGATTCATATCTATTTTTACAGTAACTTACACTCCAAACAAAAAAGAATATCACACCGCTTTTTATAATATATCTTAATAAAAGCATGGGAGTGCTTGTAATATCAGCAAATGCTTCCGTTTTTTCAGTCGAAATGAAGAACAATTTGATTATATTCAAGTTTCGACCAATTAATAAATACAAACTTAAAGCTATGAATATGAATATTAGATAAATATATTTATTTCCCTTTAATTTGAGTTCATCATTTGGTCTTAATGGAACTTTATTAGATAACACCATAACCCATAAGAAAAAGCTACTAATAATTAGCTCATACGGCACGAGCCATATAGCTAATTCAATGGACCCAGTAAAAGTTTTCATATATGAAATACCATTATATACACCCGATAAAGAACTCACAATTGGTATTAATACACATCTTATCCATGATAACAATATCGTAAAATAAACTGTTATTTTAAATTTTTTATATCTAATTAAATTTGAAAAAATCAAAATAAATACAATTAGGAACGTTAGTGGATGTATCCACAATAATTGATATCCATCAGCAACTGAGTTTTTGGGTAATATATAAATAAGAACTCCACTTATAGAGCTTATAATAATTGTAAAATTTATTAGAATTTTTTTCATTTTAATCTTCCTCTATGAAAAGCTTATTCATTAATAAATCTAGCTTTTTATGACCTTTTAATATAACTTTTTTGAACTCTTCACAGTTCTCATGAATTTCGTCTTGATTTAGCTTACGATACCAATTATACAAATTATCACCTAAATTATTAAAGCCATCTTTTTCTATAGCATACCCAAAACCATATTTACATGATATTTCTTCCATATATGTGTTTTTGAATACTAAAATAGGAACATTAAGATAAGTTGCATAATACAATTTAATGGATAATGCAGTATCCAAATTAACCTCTCCTACTCCATATAAATTGTAAATAATATCTGCATCTTGAATTAATCCAGCTGTCTCATAAGGTTCAAATCTTCCAGAACAAAATACATTATTTATTTTTTTTTCTTTAGCATAATTTACAATAAGTTCAGAACCTTCTCCATAAAAATTAAGTTTAAATCTACTATCATTGCCCAGGTAATCAATCAATCTATAGCAATTATCATATAAACTCATATATCCAATATAAGTAATATTGATTGGACCTTCCGCGTCTTTTAATTTTGTATGAGGAGTAGAATCAGCCAAGACTTTCATATTCATGCTATGTATTATTACATAGTCGAACTCAGGTAAATATCTTTTAAATCCTTCGGATGACAAAGTAGAAAACGCTGATGAATATACTGCACTTTTTAGTTTAAACTTTACTATTGGATTATCTTGAAAGTAGATATCTCTAATATTTAAACAATATTTTTTATTAAAATGCTTTTTTAAAATATTTGAAAACATAAATGCCGTAAATATATTCCAGGATATAATAAAGTCATATTTGTTTTCCAATAATATCTCTTTTGCAAATTTTTTAAAACCCCAATAACTAATTAATTTTCTAAAAAAGGACCATTTTCGCTCTATATTTAAATCATATTTGTATACATTTGTTGCGTTATTATTTTCTTCAGCATTATACTTATCAATATAGATTAAATCATAGGGTATATTGTTTTTATCTAAAAATTCAGTATACAAACTAACTAATGTCATATGTTTTAAATTTACTGTACTCAAAATGCATATCTTTTTCATGTATATGTTCCTCCATATAATATTTATATATATATTTTTGTAAGATTTAAGTCTTCACCTAATTTCTCTAATATCAGTATTTAAAATTTTTCAGTAATCTTTCCTGAAAATAACTCAATAAATTTAAGGGTATTCGTATTTCTCCCATAATACTTCTTCCCAAATTCATGTCCAATTTCAGCCAAACTTTCACGCTTTTCTTTATTTTTATATAAATCAAAAATTGCATCTGCCACTGCTTTAGGATCATCGTTTGGAGCTGAGATCCCCATTTCATTTTCATTGAACATCTTATAATAATCAGAGTCATCATCCACCGAATTCACAATAGTCCTGCTACATGCCATAAGCAATCCAGCCTTACTTGGCACAGAGTTTCCAATGATTCCTTTCTTCAAAGGAATTAAGCAAATCGAGCAGGTGCTATAGACATCTGAAACCATATCCTGTGGTTCGAGTGGATAAAAAACTATATTATCTAACCCACGTTTTTCTTTTTCTCCTATAAAAGCAGCCCTCTTACTACCTTGGCCTATCATCTGAAACTCTATATCTTTGTAACCTTTCAGTAACTCCGCAACATTTAAAACCATTTTGTAATCAAATACATATCCCATTGTTCCTGCATATTGTACATAAAACTTATTCTTTTGAAGATTATATTTCTTAACAAAACGATTATCTTCCCATAGAACTTCATGTACTGTTCGATCATCAAACCAGTTTACTATTGAAAAAATTTTCTTAGGTGGAACCCCCTGCTCCACCACTTTCATTTTCATGTCTTCAGAAATAACTGTTAATATATCACTATTTTTGTATGCTACTTTTTGAATTTTATAAAATACCCATTTAATAAATCCATTGTTTATAACCCCACTACTAACAGCACTACCTGGAAACATGTCTTGCACACTATATAATATAGGTTTTCTCATAAATAATTTCAAAAGAACAATTGAAAACACTACTGTGGGGCAAGACTGAACAAAGACTGCATCAATATCTTTCATCTTTATCCATATTTTAAAACATTTGAAAGCATATAAAGCCTCCTCAAAATACCTATGAATAAAAGAATTTTTATTAATTATCTTCCTGTTAATAACAGTCATCTCAAGATTACGTTTATTTTTCAATGTATCGGGTATTTCACTATTGATTTTTTTTCTTCTACTCTGTATTAAATGAATACTAAATCCACTATCGAGTAAGTCTTCTATTAATGAACTAACTAAATGGTTAGATGGACCTGGTGTGTCAAATCCTTCCGCACATATAAACAATATCTTTTTCATCGCTTCCCCCTTTTAGCTAGTAACAACAAGCTTATGCATTTAGAGTTATGTCCTTTTTATTATGAATCATCTGCTTTTCAATTTATCTATTCAAAGAAGCCGCTGCTTCGTCCATGAATTCAAATCCCATATCCTTATTAGGCCAATAATGATAAACCGATCTAATCTCCTTAACTCTAAAACCATTTCTCACATAAAAATTAATAGCATTTATATTGTTACTTTGTGTACCAACTCTTATATCTTTAATATCCTTATGGTTATCATATATATATTTTTCTAAATATATCATCATCTCTTTACCTATAAATCCATTTTGCATGCCTTCTTTAACTGAAATTAATTCTATTATTGCGGTATTAGTTTTATGCTCTAATGAAAATAATATATATCCAGCTACTTTTAAATCTATATAACAATTTATAAAATATTTATTTTCATTTAAGAAAGATGATTGAACCCACTGCCCATAAACATTTTTAGCTTTGGCTTTATCTAAATATGGATCATTGAAAAATCTAGAATGCTTATAGGAATTTTTACTTATTTCTAGTATTTCGTTGTTAACCGGCAACTTATTTTGAATAGCTATATCGAATTTATTAGCATGTTTTATAGCTACATTTATTTCTTTAGTGAACTGGAAATTTATATCGGTTACAAATGCACCTGATAATTTGGATATATATAAATTGTTAATCGAATCATTATTTACATTATCTATGACATTAAACTCATTTTTTTTTAATACTTTGCTTATTATGTTCCACTCTTTGCTTCCTATTGTTTCATCTAAAGTTACTCTTCCACTATTAACCCCAAAGTAATTAGTATCCCATTCTAAAAATTTATAATGAAGTTTGTTCATTTTCATCTCTTCTTTTCTGACCTGTTCACGATTATATATCCCCCGCTTTAATAATATAACAACTATTGTTTTAATAAATATTTTTAAATCAAGTACAAATGATACATTATTTACATAATACAAATCATTCTGTATCCTTTCTTTCCACTCAATAGAATTTCTATGATAAACTTGGTTATATCCGGTAACACCTGGTAAAACATTTAATTTATTCTTTTCATCCTTTGTGTATAAACTAAAATGATCTTCCAAATCTGGCCTTGGTCCAATAAAGCTCATATCCCCCATTAAAATATTAATTATTTGCGGAATCTCATCTATGCTTAGCTTTCTTATGACCTTACCAATCTTCGTAAGTCTAGGATCATCAACTGAATTAAATGTTGAACCGTCATTATTCCTTATATCCGGCGCATTTATTTTCATAGATCTAAACTTTTTAATATTAAATATTTTACCATTCTTCCCTAACCTTTTCTGAGTATATATTATTGGTCCTACGTCTTCTAATTTAATAAATAAACCTATTACTATATAAAATATCAAAAATGCAGGTAATATTATTAATGCTAATAAGAAATCAATTATTCTCTTAAAAATCCTTTCATACATTCCTTTTCCCCTCACATACAATATTAAAGATCGTCTTATAATTGATGTCAAACTATGATAAACTAGCTGCTACCTCACCCGCCATAATTTCTTTTAAGCTCTCCACCACATACTCGACCTGTTCGTTCGTTAATCGCTGATATAATGGCAATGTAATCTCATTTTTATACATGTCAAAAGCATTCGGATAATCTATTATATCGAATCCCAACCTCTTATATGCTGTATGCATCGGCAATGGTTTATAGTGTACATTTGTTGCAATATCCTTTTGTGCCATTTTTTCTATTATTCTATTTCTATACGCTTCATCTTTACCAATGAGCCTTACCAAGTATAAATGACCACTTGATGAAAACCCTTCTCCATAATGCTTCATAGTTTCAACATTACATTCATTTAATGCTTTATCATACATTTCAATAATCTGTTTTCTTCTTTCCAAAATACCGTTGTATCTCCCAAGCTGTGCTAATCCCAAAGCTGCGATTATATCAGTCATATTGCACTTGTAAGCAGGATAAATAATGTCATATTCCCATGAGCCGACCTTTGTTTTTGCCAGTGCATCCTTCGACTGACCATGAAGAGAAAGGAGCATATACTGTCTATAAATTTCTTCATTATCAATCTCATGAATATCACGCCATGTAACTGCACCACCCTCGCCTGTGGTCAAATTTTTTACTGCATGAAATGAGAAGCATGTAAAATCTGCTACTTCTCCACTTCGTTTCCCTTTATATGAAGCACCAAATGCATGGGCTGAATCAGCTAATACTACCACTCTACCAAATGCCTTCTGAATGTCATTCGCTGGTCTATAAAGTTCTTTTTTTCTATTAACTATTTCAAATATCTTATCATAATCACACATCACTCCTCCAATATCTACTGGAATGATGACCTTTGTTTTTTCTGTTATTGCTTTCTCTAATTGCTCATAATCCATTTGAAAAGAGTTCTTTGCAGTATCCACAAGGATAATTTTAGATCCTACATGATCAATAACGCTTGCTGAGGCGGTATATGTATAAGCAGACGTAATGACCTCATCTCCTTTTCCTACCCCTAAAACTCTAAGTGTCATTTCCATGCTTGCTGTATCTGAATTTAGGCATACCACTTTTGAGGTGTTCATATACTCTGCCATTTTTTTTTCAAACAATTTTGTTTTTGGCCCTGTTGTTATCCACCCTGATTTCAATGTATCTATAACTTCATTGATTTCAATTTCTGAAATGTCTGGTGGCGAAAATGGTATTTTCATATTTATCCCCCTCTTATTTTAAATATTTATACTCTATTTTACTCACATATGCTTCAGATTGAAGCACCAATATATAAGTTGTTTTATGTTGTATATTTCATATTGTATGTAATTTTCTTTAATTGTGTTCCAAAAACTTACATTTGATCCGCAATGCATCACAAAAAAATAAATAGATAGAATTTGCTGCAGTTCGCAAATTCTATCTATTTTGTGGTATTTATTTTTTTGATTTCTTTCTACTGCTCTTTCCTTTGCTATTATCGCTATATTAATATTGAAAGTGTTAATAGCCACTCTTTTTTAGATCTAATTTATTAATTACTACTCCTAATATTTTTGCATTAACCTTCTCAAGGAGTCCTTTAGATTTAATAACTGAATCTCGTTCCGCTTCCCCTGAAGAAATAACTAACAGACAGCCATCCGTATACTGAGCTAGAATCTGTGCATCCGTAACTAATATTATTGGAGGAGTATCTAATATTATAAAGTCATATACTTCCTTTAATTCCTCAATAAAATTTTTCATTTTTGCAGATCCTAAAAGTTCCGCTGGGTTTGGAAGCTTTGTGCCTGAAGCTAAAATATAAAGGTTTGTTATTTCAGTTTTCTGAATACATTTATTTATGTCTACTTCATTTTCATCTACCAAAATATTAGACAAGCCCTCTGCGTTAGAACACCCGAAAACCATATGTACATTTGGCTTTCTTTGATCACAATCTATTAATAAAGTCTTACTTCCACCTTGGGCCATAACTATTGCTAGATTTGAAGCAGTAGTAGTTTTCCCCTCTCCTGGTCCTGAACTAGTTACCAGCAAGGTTTTAATCTTTTTATCAAAAGAAGAGAATTGGATATTAGTCCTAAGAGTTCTATACGCCTCTGCGATTGGTATATTAGGTTTTTTAAATGTTATTAAGCCTAATCCTTTCATATATTTCACTACCTTTACTAATTTTTTTTATGAGTAAACGCGTTAATCATCACCTGTGGTGCTGTAATATCATCACCTATGGTGCTGTTAATACCTTCCTATTTTATATATGCTGTCATTTTAGGTATTACTCCTAAAATCGGTAATCCTATATATATTTCCACATCACTTTCGGTCTTTATAGTGTTATCAGAGTATTCGAGTATGAACACAAGTCCCACGGAAATTATTAATCCTATTAAAAATCCGATCGCCATGTTTCTTACTTTATTAGGGCTAATAGGATTGGTTGGCATATTTGCCTTATCCATTACCTGTATCTCTCCACCTATAGGATAAACCTTTTTTGAGGATTCTATAAAAGAAGTTGAAATCGCATTTATAACTTTAAGGGCCTCTTGAGGGCTTTTACTCTTAGCACTAATTATTAGAATTTGAGTTCCAGTTTGGGGAGTAACAGTTATGCTATCTTTGATCTGGTTTAGAGTTAAATTACCCTTTAGTTCGTCCAAAGCTCCCTGTGCTACTAATTCAGATTGAGCAATTTTACTATAGGTTTCAACTAAATCTTGATACATCTTTACATCATTGTATTGTGTAGACCCGCTAGCAGTACTTTGTGGCTTTCCTATTATTACACTTGTTTTTGCCTCATAAGTTGGTTTAATAACATAAAAGCTCATTATACCTGCTATTATAATGGCCGCTACAGTTATAGAAACTATTAACCATAACCTTTCTTTTAGTATTATAAAAATTTCTTTAAGACTAATATCCATTTCTTGATCCATTCATCTTTCCTCCCAGCAAATAACTAAAAAATAAAAAAGTATACATTACTATTAATGAATTCACTTCGCTAAGGACTACTAATTTTATTTCTAATTACTCTGCTGAAAAACATAAACTCGCTGTCGCTCAAACATATGTTTTCCTTAACGCATCTTAATTAAGAATAAAATAAGAAGTTCTAAAGCTCGCTTCAATGCATCATATGTAATATATACTTTCTTTGTGCATAAAATATTTGCTCTAATCTACTTTACTTTTTTAAGAACAATACTGTCATTATTCTTTTTCACATAATATAAAGTATCCTTTTTAATGGATTTACTCCCACCTTCAAAAATTTCTCCATAGGTTTTGTTAAACCCATTATTAGTTTTAAATATATACACGTAGCTATACTCATTTTTCAGTTTTTCTGCCCATTCTTTTGCACTTATGTCTTTAGTCCAAATATCACCCTTATAATATGGTTTACCAAGACTCCAACTGCCTACGCCCAAATTAGTTTTTATAGGTGTTATATTATATCTGCTAACCCAATAATCAAAACCATTAGTTGCAACAGAAATAAAATACACTTTATCAGTTTTAGGGTTTAATACCCCTTTTATCTTTGTTATAGGCGCGTAAGGTCTACGTTCTTCTATTGTATTTTTTATATTGTAAGGGGCCAATATAGTATTACTTATAACTGGAGTTACATTTGTAATTAACAATAAAAACAATAACATGAAAATAGTACATGATCGCTTAAATTTAGAATCGTATTCTTTTTCTTTTAAACATATGATTACAACTAGAAAAATCAAGACACCTAAAAGATAGGTACTTGTATACCTTGAATAGGATGCTAAATTAGTAGCTTCATACTCTGAATATGTAAACACATATAAAATTAGTAACGAGGCAGTGTATATAATACCTCCCATGAATACTGTTATAACTCCTAATGAATACCGACCTTTTTCCTCTTCATTAGAAACAAAGGTTATTAGTATAGTAGAAATTGCTATAAGTATTACTACCCAACCCATTAATGATAATTTAAGTATATAGTTTGTTAAAAAAACCTCTGTAATTGCTTTGAAAAAATTATTTATTGTTACAAATTGGTAATGCAATGCATTTCCAGTAAATAAATCTTTAAGATTTTGTAGACCAACTTCGCTTGTATTCCACGCTACATTCGTTTTTGTGATTTTAAGATACATAGCCCATGATTTTTTTGATATTATGGCAGCAAATACAGGACATAAAATTAGAACTATTCTTTTTAAAGTATTAATCTTCGTGCCCTGATTAATGTATACCTTTAACTCCTCTCTTTTTGCAAACAAGAGATCTACAGCAATTACTAAAATAGCTATAATCGCAAGTCCAAATCCCGGAGCTTTTGTGAGGGTTAATATAAATAAGGTTAAACTTATATTAAGAATTTTAAAAGTACTTAGTTTATTCCCATAATGGGTTATGAGTACATTTGCAAACATAACTCCGAGGATTGCATCCACCATTATATTAGTATAAAAATCCTGGAAGAATGCTAAAGGGAGTATTAATATGAAAACAAATCGAATAACTATCTTGCTAAAGTTTTTGTGTTTTACATTAATAAATATAGGCATCATTAATGAAAAATATAATATGTTCATAGCCCTATATAAATTACCCTCTGTAAACTCTCCAGATAGTCTTACCCAGAAGTATTCAAATAATGCGGTTGCAGGAGGATACCCCCTAAATGTGGTAGTTGCCTCTGGATGATTACCAAGAGCATCAAAGATATACATGTTTTTAACTACAGTTCCCCAATGTGAAAATTCATCCCAAGATGTTAGCATTCTTCCTCTTTGTGCCCACCATGCAATTACGAAGAATATCGTGAATATTACAAATCCCGGTGTTAAAACATTTTCTATGAAATTTTGCCTATTTCTATAAATATTATAACAACAAAAAACGATACTAATTAATCCAATTGCAACTACGGTGTATACACCGATTTCTAGTAAGCCTAGCATTGCAAATAAATATAAAATAATAATTATTATAAAAATCCACATTGAGAGAGTTTCTTCAATTTTTTTATTAAATTTCAAGGAAATCATAGCAGCTCCAGAGCATAATAACGCAAAGATGAGTATTAGATACATATTACAACTCCTCTGAAATGTTCATTTTCTTAAAAACCCACTCTTTTTGAATTTTGTAACTTATAAGTGACAAGATACCATCTATTATAACTTTTATAACAACCTCAGAACGTTTGAAAACAAACCAAGTAGCCGATACACTTAGTCCTGACACTAACATAAGTGTTAAACATAACACATAATATCTAACTAAGACTAATTTATCATAAGTTTTATGTTTAAATACTGCATTTTTATTTACATTATAGTTAAATAAGGAAGATATAATTCTGGAAACAATAGTTGATAACAAAATGAAATATTCCGGTGTTAGATTATAAAATAGTTTTGTAAACATCGTAAATAAGCCAATGTCCAAAACAAAAGATAAAAATGATGATGACATAAATTTAAAGAAAACTCCATAAATTTTTATTGAATCTTTTATTGGATTAAAATGGGATGATTTATTTTCTTCTATGTAAATAGTATCAATACATACTTCATCAATAGCAATATTTTTGCTCTTGCATTCAAGTAGCATGTTGGTTTCATACTCAAACCTTTCTCCATTAACACTCATTAAATCCAACGCAAAATCCGATGAAATAGCTCTTAACCCTGTTTGGGTATCCCTTACTTTTATTCCAGCTATGAGTCCAAACATCCTTCTAGTCATTATATTTCCAAACCTGCTTCTGAAAGGAATATTTGATTTTGAAAAGTTTCTAGACCCTAATATTAATTTTTCTGGATTATCTATTAGCCTCTGTGAAACTTTTATAATATCTTCAATACCATGCTGGCCATCAGCGTCCGCCGTAACAATTCCAACGCAATCTTTGCAATTGTTAAGAAAATAATTAAAACCTGTTTTAAGTGCTCTACCTTTGCCCATATTTTTTGCATGAACCAATATGTTACATTGTTTTTTAAGCCCCAATTCATTGAAAATTGGTTTATACTCCTCACTACTTCCATCATCCACTATGCTAATATTTGTAAAACCTGCCTTTGTAAGATTGTCTACTAAAGTTATTAGTTTAGTATCCGGATTAAAAGCCGGTATCAAAATCGAGATATTTTTTGATATATCTATTTTTTTACCATTCATTGTCGCACTCTCCTCATTAATACTTATATTTAAATTATATCCAAGTAATTTTTAAACAAACAAAAACTACCGAAATGTATTGTTATACATTTCGGTTGTTTTATTATAATTTTTATACTCTATCTTTTTTTCTACTCTTTATCATTAAGAATATGTCTTTAATATCAGCATTAAATAAAATGTATTCTGTAATCATCATACTGATAATAAACATAAACGCTTTGATTAATGATGGAATAGGAATTATCCTAACAATTTGATAACAACACAAATATACTATAAAATGTATTATCTCATTTTTGTGTATTTCAAGTCCCTTAAAGTCAAATGAAGAATATACATACCATACAACTAAAGTAACAAGTGTAGCATATGCAATCATTACGGGATTCTTTAATACGTATGTCGCAAATGCATTTAATATAAATGCTAATGCTACCATTTTAGAGGCTACAATTAAATACTCCTTGCCCCTTTTTCCTACTTTATAAAGATTTGCATATAAAACATTTGTTAAAGAAATGAACGGTATCCCTATTATTAATATTCCTAGCACTTCTAAGGATGGTATATATTCTTTTAGGAAGCTCTTTACTATAAACTCCAGCACAAAATAACCAGCAGGTGCAAAACTACATATTAATATAATGTATTTTTTAACATTTGAGACGACTTTTGCGTCATCCTTACTTCTTGCTAGATAAGGATAAAACAAGACTGTGATTGAATTTATTAAAACTATAAATAAGCTTAGCATCGATACCGCAAAAGAATAAAATGCGAAATCATTGTCTGTGAATTTTATTTTAACAAACCATCTATCCAAAGTAACAAATAGAAGACTTATAGCGTTTGCTATCATTATAGTAAAACCCATACTTGTTATGGATTTTATTTCTGAGCGCTTTATCTTTTCTGATTTTTTTGCTGAGAAAATAATTAACGCTCCACTAACAATTGCTAAAACCATATTTCCAACAACTTGAATCTGCATATATAAAATTGGCGATTTTATAATTAATATAACTGCAAGAATAGATGATAAATTTACTATATTTTGCGCTATTCTTATTACTACATATTTGTTGAATTCACCTGTTGCTCTATATAATAGAGAAACAAATAACACAATCTGAAACGGTAATATATAAAATACAAAGTACCTAAACGCTATATCTTTCATAAAAAATATTGAAACTATAAATAAAATAGCTACTGCAGCTATTACAATCTTTAGCATAACATAGAAATAGCCTTTTATTTTTTCTTTTTTTATGTCTGTTATATCTTTACCACCCAATATTAAATACATTCCATCTGAGAATCCAAAATGGAGCATTCCTGCATATGTTATATATAACGTAAATGTTTTTAGATAACCATAGGATTGCATATCAAGAACCTTTGGTATCAGTAATCCATTCAATATGCCAATCAATATCCCAAAGCATTCTACAAATATTACTCTTACTGATTTTTTTATATTCATTTAATTTCCTCTAATTTCATTTAATTTATATTGCTTTAAAATTTAAAATTCATAATGTATTTTCCAAGTGCCCTATTTTCTGATTCTACTTCGAATACTCTATAATAATCTTTAATTCCATAGATAGGTGCTACCTCTAAAATTAATTTTGAAATATCCGATCTAAAGTCAGGTTTTTTAAGTAGCTCTGCTGCAAATTTAAAATCTTCTACATTGCTTCTTGTAATTCCATAAAATGCTAATCCTTTTTCTAATACCTTTCGGGTATTAATTTTTACGGGATTTTCTGATACACCTGTTAATACCATTTTAGATCCTGGAAGTATTGAGTTAATAATCTCATCAATTCCACTCTCAGACGCAGCGCCACCTATACATTCAAATGCAACATTAATTTTGCTTTTCTTAATATCTGAATCATTTGATAGGTAAGTTTGAACACCAACAAATTTTTCTAATTTTTCTTTGTTATGGCCTATCACTATAATGGGACCATTGTGTATCTGCTTTAATACGCTGCATATTATATACCCAAGGATGCCATCACCCCAGATCCCTATAACATCATCCGGTTTTAATACTATTCTACGAATTGCTGTATTTGCCACAGAAATTAGTTCTGAGAACACAGCAATATTCGAATCAATATTATCCTCTATCTTTACAAGATTGTATGCGGGATATGCAATATAATCCTTAGAAAATCCATTGTAACTACTTGAGGCAAATAATGCTTTAGGGCAGTAGTTTTCTCCTAATCTTTTATCACTAGATAAAGCAATATCAAATTCATCTTGTTTATCTTTTGGAATCATTATATTTGGGACTAGTGCAACTTTATCTCCCTTATTAAAGGAGTTTGTAGGATCTTTCACTACAGTACCTATAGCTTCATGAATCAAATTTATTGGATATTTTAAGTTAAGTGTTCGCTCGTCACGACTGCCAAGGTAATACCTTAAATCAGCTTTACATATAGCTGCTGTTTCAATCTTTACTACTACATGTCCTGTACACACTTCTAAATCCTCTATATAAATTTCAAATCTCTTAGACTGAACTATTTTAAATCCTCGCGTTAACATTATATTCTCTCCAGTTTACTCATTTTAATTATGGACTTTAATAAAAGTAAATCTTCCATTGTAGTAATCTTAAAATTGAGTTTATCTCCGTTTACTAGATGAACTTTTTCGCCATAATTTAATACTACCCTACAGTCATCAGTAGAATCTTGAAGTTTCGATTTTGCCGCACTTTTATGAGCATCCATTATAGTTGAATATTTAAAACTTTGAGGAGTTTGACCTAAATATAACTCTTTTCTAACTGGAATAGACGATATAGTATTCTCGTCTTTGCTTTGAATTATAGTATCAGTGGCAGGGATAACAGTATCTACGGCGCCGTATTCTTTAGCCCCTTCAATATTATCACCTATTATTCTATGAGAAATTAGTGGCCTTGCAGCATCATGAATAACTACAATATCATCCGATGTTACATCTTCTTCAATTGCCTTAAGCCCCGCTAAAACGGATTCCTGTCTTGTTTCTCCACCATCCACTATCCATTTCACTTTATTAAGTTCGAACTTTCTAGTCCATATCTTTATATCCTCATGCCATTCTTTAAGGCAAACAACAGCTATTGCATCTATTTGTTCATGTATATCAAATGCTTCAATTGTATGTACAACTATTGGTTTACCATATATATCAATAAACTGCTTAGGTTGATCAACTATACCCATTCTAGTACCTTTTCCACCGGCAAGTATAATAGCAATATTCATTAATATCTACCTCCTATTTTTTATCTACAAGATCTAATATTAAACTCCACACTCTTTTGCAGCTATTTCCATCCAAGTAATGATAGAAGTTCTTTTGAGCTGCTTCTCTAATAGCTATATATTCATCCTTTTTGCTCGTATCTTTTATGTAACTCATTAAATTATCAATGCATTTTAATTTAGGACCAGGAGTATCTATATAGCTAGTGAAATCTATAGCAAGTCCTCGTTTTTCTTCATACTGCTCTATATCGTATGGCATAAAACAAATTGGTCTATCTAGTACTAAGTAATCCACATAAATTGAACTATAATCAGTAAGTAGCATGTCAGACACTGCCAGGATACTTTGAGTGGACATTTCTTCATCAAAATCCATTGTTAAAATGTTACTCATATTATCAAAAACTTTATCATCTATTAGCCTCTCTAAATAGTGAGGACGATAAATCATTTTAAAGTTTTGCTGTCCCATAAACTCATCAAACTTTATCCAGTCCTCTTCAGTAAATGGGAAAGCTTTTTCTATTTCGTAACCTCTCCAAGTTGGACAAAACAATAAAATTTTCATTCCGAAAGTATTATGTTTTGAGTCGAACTTTTCCCTACATCCAGAGATGTATTCTTTGTCAAACAACATATCATTTCTTGGTAATCCAAGTGGCATATAATTTGGAAGAGGACACTTATCAAGTTCTGTAGATCTTAAAAAATACGTGCTATCTCTTTCAGATAGTGTTACAACATTTTTTATTTTAGTTCTAATACCCTTATAGATATCCATTGTTTTTTTAATATCAAGCTCACTATTTCCTGGAGTATTTTTAGTGCCATACCCATGACTCATAAAAACACCATTTTTAGTTTTTGAAAAAACGCTAGTTGTATAATCAGAAACAACAGCAGAATAATTTTTAAGCATCTGACTTGCTCTTATAATATAGTGTAAGATTTTAATATTTTTATACTTATAAAAACTGCTATATTCCACTACAATGTCAGATCTATTTTTTTTTATGTTTTTTTCATAATAATTGAGTAAAGCTTTTATATTATCTTCAGTCTGAGATGTTAATAATATTCTCTTTTTCAAAGTTTTTCTCCCACCTTAATTATCACCTACGAAGCTATTTATCTTCTGCGAAGCTATTCCCCATAGGTTCTGTATTTAAATGTTACCAGTTTTGCTTTCTTTGTAGTGGTGATCTGCCGCTGATGCAATTCCAAGGCAAAACCACATAATATATGTCGCTTGGAAATTTAAAAGTATAAATGATTGTATCAAACTTATAAATGCTGCTGACACAATAGGAAGTACGCAACAAATCCTGAATTGCAATGGAATATTTTTCAATTTAATTACTACATAATAACAAGCAGAAAATAAACCTGCAAGGTATAATATTAACCCTACTAGTCCCCATCCCATCCAAGTTTCAAGTATGAAATTATGGGCAGGTCGTGGTGCTTTGTTTGCATTGGCTATTTGCTCCTGCATAGGTGTTAATTCTTTTTTCGGTTCTATCTTTTTCGTAGATGTTTTCTCTTTTATAGGCGTTTGCTCCGCAGTTGGTGTTTCTACTTGAGTTTTAGTGGGTATTTCCTTATATGCTACTGCAAATGTACCAGCTCCCAAAACAGGATTCTTCTTTATTGAAGTCCATGCTTTTGCCCAGAATATGCCACGTATTTTATCACTAGCTTCAGTAGTTGCTACACTATCCTCTTCTGCATCTTCAGGTTTTGGTTGTGCAAGGCCTGGAATTCTAGTAACAATAACAGAAAATGATCTATATACATTACTTTTGGATTTCATAAAATTTAGTGATGTAGCAATTATTGTAACAACAATACATGCCATAGTAAATAATATAACTTTTTTAAGTGAACACCATTTAAATCCAAATACTAATAAAAAGGATACTGTAAGTACGCCCCCCATCATTACCCATCCTGAGCGACCCCCGGAAAGGAATGCAAAAACCATACTTATCCCCATATTTGTATATGCAATTGGTGCAATCCATGATGGTAATCTTTTTTCCTTGCTTTCTTTTATTGCCCATACTGTAAAAGAAATAAACATGATACATATATACATATATATATTGATATTATCTAAAAACTTCAATTTTCGAATATCTGAAAATCTAAAACAATCGATTAATTCTCTTATATTTAATGCAGAATAAAGAACTATTATTCCACTTAAAAGCTGGTTTACTTTTGGTTTGTATTCATCAATTAGAAAAAATATAGATGAACCAAGTATTAATGATCTTATTGGCCATATTGTATCCTTGAATGGTAAATGTAGTATAGTTCGCGCACCAAATAGTATAACGAAATATATACCAAATCCAAACAATATCCTAAATACTTTTTTTGATAATACAGGGAAAATATAATTACGCTTATATACCCCACGATAAATAAACAAGTAAAGAAAAAATCCTATTGCAATTATTTCTGATAAGGCAATGCTCACAGGTCCCATGGGAAATAATACTATAGTTCCTACTATTAATAGGCAGACAAGTGCTATAACCCAAAACCGTTTGTTAAATGATAAAAAAAAGCTCATACTTTCTTCTCCTTTATTACTTTAAGATAATATTTTCTATTCTACCTACAAATGCTTTTCTATTATACTCAGCTAAACATTCATGATAATTTTTTTTAGAATATTTAATATAGTTTTCATTACATTTCTTTATAGCTTCACATATTGAATCTGGATCTTTTTTATTGCATTCCGCTCCATTTTCTCCATCCTTAAATATATCTATTATCCCACCTTGAGTTGTGGTTATAATAGCGAGCCCATTCCCCATTGCTTCTAAAATGGAAATTGGTTGACCTTCATTTGGATAATATGTAGGAAGACAGAATACATGATTATCTTTAAGTAGAGCTGCTTTTTTATCACCTTTAACAACCCCATGATATGTAACGTGCCCCCCAAGTTCTTTACTCATTTCATTAACAGTATTAACTATTTCTGCTTCTATGTTACCTGCTAAATTTAAATGAAATTTGAAATTTTCTTTTTTAAGTTTTATGCAAGCCTTCAGTAAATCTAAAATACCTTTGCTCTGCATTAGGTTACTTAAATATAATATTTTTAATTCTTCTATTTTACAATTATTATTCAGTTGATTTTTTTGTAATTTCTGCGCAAATTCTTTCTCTGTCAGCATATATTCGTCCTGAACGCCATTCTCACAAACAAAAACTTTATTTTTTTCAAGTATTCCATCGAACATTGATCTTAGTGAATCACCTAGAACTATAACACCATCTGTTTTATTAAAATAAGATGTTAATGCTTTTTGCTTTTTTACATCTACTGAGTCATACATAACGCGGACAAATCCACCATGAAATTCAATATAACATTTGGTTTTTTTAAAATTAGCCACGTTTATAAATGGAGTATACTTCAAAAATCCCAAATAACTTTGTGCAGGCGTAATATACACTACATCAAATTTTTGAAATAATATCTTGTAGCATCCAATAGCTATTGGCCTAACACTATTTAATATTTTTTTAATACTAAATTTACCTTGTGCCTTTAAACTTGTAAAAGTTCTTTCTGCATTACTATCTATAAATTCAACTTCATGGCCATTTTCTAATAAGCCAGCTAAAAGCATTTGATTAGACACAGACATACCTGTTATAGGGTCTGGAAATGGTCCTATCATTAAAATTTTCTTCTTTTTTTCTGGACTCATTATTACTTCCTCCATATAAACTTGTTTATGGCGCTTGTATACCCTTGAATAATATTAACAACCTTTATACCAACATTTATATCTGTATAATCATGAGCTTTCACAGTTTTTTCTCCTAATAATTTTTGCATAGTTATCATTTCTATAGCTTGAGTTATGCTATCAGAAGTTATTCCACCAAGTATTACTGAACCTTTGTCAATTGCTTCTGGTCTTTCAGTACTTGTTCTTATTGAAACCCCTGGAAACTCCATAATGTTCGTTTCTTCCGCAAGTGATCCACTATCAGATAAAACGCAGAATGAATCTTTTTGAAGTTTATTGTAATCATAAAAACCGAATGGCTTTAATTGTTTTATATTTTTATGAAATACTATTCCTTTTTCTTCAATTCTTTTCCAGCTTCTTGGGTGTGTTGAATATATAACTGGCATATCATAAGTTTCTGCTATTGCATTTAACGCATCTGTTATACTCTTAAAGTTTTCTTCATTATCTATGTTTTCTTCTCGATGAGCACTTACCAAAATATATTTACCTTTTTCAAGGCCTAATGTTTCGAGCACGGGACTTTCATCAATTTTGTCCATATATCTATGGAAAACTTCTGGAAGTGGTGATCCAGTAACAAAAGTATATTCCTTTCTCATTCCTTCTGATAACAAATATCTTCTCGCATGCTCTGTATATGCCATATTAACATCACTTGTAACGTCAACTATTTTTCTATTTATTTCTTCAGGTACATTTTGATCAAAACATCTGTTTCCTGCTTCCATATGGAATACAGGGATTTTTAATCTTTTAGCAGCAATAACACTAAGGCAACTGTTTGTATCCCCAAGTATTACTAATGCATCTGGTTTTTCTTTAACTAATATTTTATAACTCTCAGCTATTATGTTACCCATAGTTTCTCCAAGATCACTTCCTACAACTCCTAAAAAGTAATTTGGTTCTCTAAGCTCTAGCTCTTTAAAGAAAACATCATTAAGTGTATAATCCCAATTTTGACCTGTATGTACAAGAATATGATCAAAATATCTGTCACAAGCTTTTATAACTTCTGATAGTCTTATTATTTCAGGTCTTGTTCCTAGTATTGTCATTACTTTAAGTTTTTTCATAAGTTCTATACCTCCAAGTGAAATGTGTCTGGTTTTTTTGGATCAAAGCATTCATTAACCCACATTATTGTCACTAAATCGTTCTCACCAATATTTACAATAGAGTGAGTGTATCCTGTAGGAATATCTACTACTTCTAGTTTATCTGCATTAACTTTATATTCAATTATTTTATCTGTTCCTATCTTTCTAAATCTAATAACTCCTTCACCACTAACCACCATAAACTTTTCGTTTTTAGTATGGTGCCAATGATCACCTTTTGTTATTCCAGGTTTGGATACATTTACCGAAACTTGTCCATTTTCAGCTGTTCTAATAAATTCCGTAAAAGATCCTCTGTTATCTTTATTCATTTTTAAGTCATAAGAAAATTTATCTTCTGGTAAAAAGCTTAAGTAAGTACTATAAAGCTTTTTAGTAAGTTCATCACCCATATTTGGCACACTTAAGTCAGATCTGCTTTCCTTAAAGCTTCTTATCTTTTGCGCAAGGTCCCCTAGTTTAATATTATGCACAATAGGTACATAACAATATTCGTCTTTTTTGCTTTCCATGTTTTCTAATGCTCTAATAAATTCATCTAATACATCATCTATATAACATAAATCTAAATCAGCATCTGAATTTGATATCTGTATTTCTATGCCTCTTGCAATATTATGACAGAAGGTAGCTACTACAGTATTATAATTAGGTCTACTCCATTTACCAAATAAATTTGGCAATCTATAAACCAGTACCTTTGCCCCAGTTTCTTTATTGTAAGCAAATAATAAATCTTCGCCTGCCTTTTTGCTAATGCCATAAGGATTTTCTTTTTCTGCTTGCACAGAAGATGTTATAAGCACCGGTGCTTTATTATTATTTTTTTTAAGAAGGTCAAGAAGCACTGATGTAAATCCAAAATTACCTTCCATAAATTCACTTTCATCTTTTGGGCGATTAACTCCAGCTAGATGAAAAACAAATTCACATTCTTTAGTGTATTTTTCAAGAAGTGATTCTTCAGTTCCTAAATCATATTCAAATATATCTGTATAACCTTTATTTTTAAGTTCTGCTATAATGTTTTTTCCTACAAATCCTTTTGCGCCAGTAACAAGTATTTTCATATTTACCTCACATTTCGTCTGTTTTATTTAAACAATTCCACAATACTAAGTATTAATACCTAATATTGTGGACTTCACTAATTTAAGAATTGGTTTTTAATTCTTCTTGTATATAATCAAGTTTAAGTAACTTTTCTTTTATCTGCTCTACATTAAGAATTCCAGTGTTTTGAGAGTTATATTCTTGCTCTGTGGATAGTTTTATATCGCCTTCAACAAAATATTTATCGTAGTTAAGATCTCTTTTATCTGCTGGAACTCTGAAAAATCCCCCCATGTCCTGAGCAACTACAAACTCTTCTTTTGTAAGAAGTGTTTCGTATAGCTTTTCTCCATGACGAGTACCTATAATTTTAACTTCATTTTTCGAATTGAATAATTCACCCACTGCTTGTGCTAAATCTCGTATTGTTGATGAATCAGATTTTTGAACCATTATGTCGCCTGCCTTGGCATTTTCAAATGCAAATATTACAAGTTCCACAGCCTCATCGAGGCTCATAAGGAACCTAGTCATATTAGGATCTGTTACAGTTAAACATTCTCCATTCTTTATCTGTTCAATAAATAGTGGAATTACTGATCCTCTTGATGCCATAACATTTCCATATCTAGTACCACAAATAAGTGTCCTATCCGGAGATACTGTTCTAGCTTTAGCCACAAATACTTTTTCCATCATAGCTTTTGAAATACCCATAGCATTTATTGGATATGCTGCTTTGTCAGTGGAAAGACATATTACTTTTTTGACTCCATACTCAATTGCTGCTGTAAGCACATTATCTGTTCCTATTACATTAGTTTTTACCGCTTCTAGAGGAAAAAACTCACAAGATGGAACTTGTTTTAAAGCAGCTGCGTGGAATATATAATCTACTCCATGCATAGCATTTTTTACAGAGGCTATGTCCCGTACATCACCTATGTAGAATTTAATTTTATCATTTTTATATAATTTTCTCATATCATCTTGTTTCTTTTCGTCCCTTGAGAATATACGAATTTCTGCTATATCTGTATCAAGAAATCTTTTCATTACAGCGTTCCCAAAAGAACCTGTTCCTCCTGTAATTAATAATGTTTTACCTTTAAACATGGTATATCTCCTCCAATTTCAAATTATTATTTACTTGTTAAGCTAGTTATTATTTACTAGTTCAACAAGTTATTTTTTAATTGTTATTTAAATATTATTGTTTAATTGTTCCACTACTAAATTTTTTACAAAATATTTATCTATCCTATTTAACAATTCTTGCTTGTTAAAATTATTATCATAGTAATTTCTTGCATTTGCCCCGAGCTTTGTTAAAAGTTCTGGTGATTCATTAGCGAGCTCTATTATCATATCTGAGAGTATCTGCGCATCTCCAGCTGGGCCACAAACACCTGAATTTGATTCTTTGATTATTTTATCAGTCTCACCGTCGGCTGATGCAATAATTGGTATACCACAAGCCATGTATGACTGTAGTTTAGCCGGAATAGTCATTGAAAACAGCGGGCTACCTGTTAAGCACAAGAAAGCGACGTCACTTGCTGCCATAAACTTTGGAATCCGGGTTCCAGGTTGTTTTGGAATAAAATTAAACATGTCTTCCAACTCACCCTTATGTACAAGTTGCATTAATTCTTCTTTATATCGACCATCTCCGATAATGTTAAATCGGATTTTTTTATTTATATTTTTCTCTTTTATAAATGTTGCAGCTTTGGGCAATATATCTAACCCTTGTGCATTACCAATATTACCGGCAAAAGTTATATTAAATGCGTCATCATTTGGAATTTCTTCAATGCACGCTTTCTCAAGAGGCACATAAAAATCTTCTGCATATTGTGGCCAGTACTCTATCTTATCTAGTGCAACGCCACGATTGTGTATTGATTTAACAAAACTATTTGATGTGGTGAAAATATGAGTACAGCCGGAATATATATGGTCAACCATCTTACCTATAGCGCCAATTATCCTTTTGTTAGTTATACCTGTAATTATTTCAACATTTTCAGGCCAAAGATCTTGAACATACAAGTAACATGGTATCTTTCTTTTTTTAGCATACCATACACCAGGTAAAGCTTGTGTCATGGGTGATACCTCAAATATAAATACATAATCAGCTTTTATTTTTGTGAACATCTTCCAAAAGAATCCGGATACAACAAAGGACAAATAGTTTAAAGCAAGCATTACTGAGCTCTTTCCTCTGGGTATTAGTGGTATCCTAATTATCTCAATACCATTATACATTTCTTTTCGCTTCTTAAACAGTCCATACCCCTCATAATATTCACCTTTGGGATAATTAGGTATTCCAGTTATAACTGTTACTTTATATCCCCTTTTAACCCATTCTATACAAATATCATTTATACGAAATTGTTCAGGGTAAAAATATTGCGCTATAACTAAAATGTGTTTTTTCATCTCATTATCCCCCTTCTTTAGTATTTCTATTTTTCCACAACTTATTTTTTTGTATCAACCGTTTCTGTTGTAGCAACCGATTCTGTTGTGGTAACCGTTTCTGTTACAATGATCGATGATTTCAAATCTCTAATTCTATAATCCTCTTTATAATCAGACATGCTCTTCTCATAAACCAAACTGCCAAATACCTTACTAAATGTTTGGACTTTTAAACCCATAAGACGTAATAAGGGGTTGAATATTTTAGTTAACCTAATTCCCGTGCCATGAGATTCTGCAATAAGCTTCACCATCTCTGAAGTCTTAACGTACTCACTATTTTGTGGAAAGAATAGTCCGCTCTCTTCATTTACAATCATCAATCTAATAAACTCACACAAATTATCTATATGAAGCATACTTCGCTTATTGTCAATGTCAGGGAAAACAGGCAGCTTCTGAGCAAGTTTTGCTAATTTCGGGTAATTCCCTTTAGACCCTTTCCCATAAATCATAGGTGGTCTAAGAATAACAATTTTAAAATCATCACTCTCTAAAGGTTTTATTCCTTTTTCTGCTTGAATTTTACTGTCTCCATAAAAATTACTGGAAATTAGAGCAGTGTTTTTATCTATGATTCTTTCCCCGTTAACATTGCTACTATCACCATAAACAATAATGCTACTCATAAAAATAAACTGCTTAACGCCAGCTTTCTTTGCTTTCTTAGCAGTCTCTACGGTAAGATCACGATTGACTTTATAATATAACTCTTCCATTTTAGGGTCTGATGAGACGTGCGCTATACCTGCAACGTGAAAGATTACATCATACTGCGTAAAATCTTTTTCTTTCCATGAATCGTCCTTCATATCCAATGTGTCTGTAGAATATTCATCAGAATATTTCTCTAGGTATTTCTCAATGGATGTACCAATATAGCTATTAGATCCTGTTATAAGTATTTTTTTCATCTCAACATCATCTCCTTCTTAGCAGAAAGCTTCATATGTCTCAGCTTACCAGTATCGCTAATAGTCTTAAGCTCTACTTTTTTTTTGCCCATCATCGCGGACACCCTCTGCTTTTAAAACTTTGGATACCGTTTTAAATAATATTTTCACATTAAGTGATAATGATTTATTGTTTAAATAATATACGTCATGTGCTGTTTTTTCAGAATCATCATTCTCATCTCGTCCATTAATTTGAGCCCATCCAGTAACTCCTGGAAGTAGTTTATGAACTCCTGCCTTTGTTCTCATTTCCTTAAGCTCAAGCTGATTATATAAAGCAGGTCTTGGTCCCACAAAAGTCATATCCCCAATAAGTGTATTAATTAATTGTGGAAGCTCATCAATACTAGTTTTTCTTAGGATTTTACCAATGCACGTTATATAACTTTTTGAATTATCAAGTTTATCAGTTGCTACATTAGGAGTTCCAATTTTCATTGTCCTAAATTTATACAATTTGAATAATTCATTATTTTTGCCTATTCTCATCTGGGTAAAAAATATTGGCCCTTTTGAATTAAGCTTTATGATTATTCCTATAATTAAAAATAGCGGCGATAACAACACTATTATAAGTATACTAATTATAACATCCAGAAATCTCTCCATATTATGCCCCCTGTTTTTTTAAAATTACTCTACTTTTTTATTACTCTTCTACACTGGTGTCTTCAATTTCCGCAGTACTTCTATTATATGTCGGAACTATTTCTTCTATTTTTGAGAGTAATAATGTTACATCATCTTTCTCGATAATAGCATTAAGCTCTCCCAATCTATCTTTCATAACATCCAAATCACTAAACGTTGGTTTACCAATAAAAATCTTTTCATGTTTAGTATTAATAAGTCCCTCTTCACTCATTAATAGTTCTTCATAAAGCTTTTCTCCCGGCCTAAGCCCCGTGATTTCTATCTTAATGTCTTTGTTTGGCTCAAATCCTGAAAGCCTTATTAAATCCCACGCTAAATCATATATCTTAACAGGTTGCCCCATATCAAGCACAAAAATTTCTCCGCCTTTTGCGTATGCTCCCGATTGAAGTACCAATTGTGCTGCTTCGGGTATTGTCATAAAGAACCTAGTTATATATTTATTAGTAAGTGTAACTGGACCACCATGAGCTATTTGGTTTTTAAATAGGGGTATAACGGACCCGTTACTTCCTAATACATTTCCAAATCTAACTGCCACAAAGTGTGTTTTACTTATTTTGTCCATAGATTGTATAATCATTTCACACATTCTCTTAGTAGCACCCATGACATTGGTTGGGTTTACCGCTTTATCTGTGGATATCATCACGAATTTTTCTACATTAAATTTATTCGCGCACTCTGCCATATTAAATGTTCCAAACACATTGTTTTTTATAGCTTCCATAGGGCTTTCTTCCATTAGTGGAACATGCTTATGTGCCGCTGCATGGAAAACTATATTGGGTAAATACTTTTCAAATACATTCTCAAGTCTTTGTTTATCCCTAACAGATCCTATTAATACTATTAAATCTAATTTCGGATATTTATACTGAAGTTCCATTTGAAGATCATAAGCATTATTTTCATATATATCAAAAATAATTAATTTCTTAGGTTCAAATTTTATAATTTGACGACATAATTCAGAACCAATAGATCCACCGCCGCCTGTTACTAGTATGGTTTTATCGCGAATAAAACTTGCGATGCCTTCCATATCAAGATCTACTGCTTTACGACCCAGTAAGTCCTCAATCTCTACTTTTCTAATTTGACTTAAGGAAACTTTCCCGTCTATTATGTCATACATTCCTGGAATAATTTCTATCTTGCAACTTGTTTTTTTGCATATTTCGAGTATTTGTTTTTTATCTTCATCTTTTATAGTAGGAATAGCTATAAGTATGGTTTCTATATCCTTATCTTTTGCTATATTAGGTATGCCTTCTCTACTTCCAAGAACCTTCACTCCCATAATAGTGTTTCCTTTTTTGTAATCTTCATCATCAATTACAGCTACCGGTACATATTTACTTTGGTTACTGCTCTTCATTTCTTTTATAACCATAGCTGCAGCTGCTCCAGCACCAACTATCATTACTCTCTTTCGAGCACCTTTACTAACATTACAATTTACAATGTTTCCGAATCTATCAAAGATTCTAAAGGACATCCTAAGTCCAACTATAAAAATAATGCTAAAAGCGCAAGATACTATGCTTACCCCATAGGCATAATTATGTCCAATAATTCTAATGAAAATTGTAGTAGCAATGTTCCCAGTAAGACACGCACCTATAACCATCATAAATTCATCTATACTTGCATAAGTCCAAAGGCTTTCATAAAGCTTAAAGACAAAAAAGCAAGCTATGTAGATAACTGTCACAATTAACGCTATTTCTTTAAAGTCACTTGAATAGAACTTGAAATTTTTATAATTATATCTGAAAAAGATAGCTAATATATATGCTAAGTTTATTAGCACTGCATCACTTAGTATTAATATTGGTTTTTTCCATTTTCCTAGAGTTTTCATATAATGCACCTCTTTATTTTATATATAATAAAATATGATTGTTTTTTCTAATGTTATCAAAAAATGTATTAATTACAATTTAATACACTTTTTTTCAGTTTCACTGCAGTATTAAGTATACCATAATACCTTTAAATAAGTGTTAATATTTTATGAAACTTGAAATTTCACAATTCAAAGCTATTTTTTAGATCTTATATGCTATCCATTATATCATTATATCATTAAATACTAGCCAATTTCACATAATAACTCTAGTTAAATTATCTCCTATGGAGCTACTTATCTCCCATGGAGCTATTCATTATCTCCCATGGAGCTAATTATCTCCTATGGACCTGAAATGTCGTTAATACTTTTTACACCTAGGTTTTTGTTTGCCTTCTCGCTCAAAGGCTAACAACGCATTAACCTCTCCCCCTAATAGTATTATTATGGAAATTATATAAAGCCAAAGCATAAGCACTATTACTGCTCCTATTCCACCATACAGACCAGAATAGTTGTTAAAATTATTAACATAATACGCAAAACCTAATGAAGATATTAACCACCCTAAAGTACTAACAATAGCTCCAGGTATTACCTCTATCCATGTTAATCTTCTACAAGGAGTATAATGATATAATGCTGCAAATGTAACTGACATCCCACCTAAAGATACTAGGTATCTTATAATATCCCAATCTAATATAAACTTACTAGATAAATTTAAACGCGTCGCAATAACCCCACCTATCATTTGTCCAAAAACTACTAGGGCTACTCCCACAATAATAGCTACTACAAGCCCTAGCATAAATAATATAGATATAGCTAAGGTTTTCCAAAAAGGTCTTGTCTCTTCCTCATCATAGGCTTTATTTAATCCCTTTATAATAGCTCTAAAACCACTAGATCCTGACCACATTATACCTATTATACTTATGGATAGTAAATTCACATTTCTTGAATCCAGCACCTCTATAACTGTAGTGTAAATTAAATCAAAAGCACTCTTGGGCATTATTTGATGTAGATATATCAGCACATCTTTACTTTCTAGATTACTATAACTTAACATGCTAATTAGTAGCAATAAAAAAGGAAAAAAAGACAACAATAAATCATAAGCCAGTTGAGCTGCCAATGCAGTAATATCATCATCTATAACTCTACATACAAGTTGTTTTAAATTATTTAACATAAAGTAACCACCTTTTCGTTACAATTTATATACTGTTTTCAGTTCAACTGCAAAACACGCAGGAGAAATTCAATGCTTCCGCATTTTATTCTTACTCTGATATAATATGTATTATATGAAGATATTATTAATAAGGAGTCGATACTATGAAATTAGCACTAGCTCAATTGGATATTGTTTGGGAAGATAAAACTAAGAATAAAGAAACCGCAATACAATTTATAAAGCATGCAACTACTGAAAATGTGGATATTATTTTTTTCCCTGAAATGACTTTAACAGGCTTTTCTGTGAACACTTCTTTAATAGGAGAAGATAATAATGAAACCGTAGAATTTTTCAAGGAAATGAGTTCTAAATTTAATATTTTCATAGGCTTTGGATATGTAGAAGGAAGAACAAACAGTAAAAACAAATACTCTGTAGTGGCGCCTCCGGTAGTACATGGAGGCGTGCCACGAGTAATGCATCGAGACGTGCCCCAAGACAAGACTCTTGTGACTTACACTAAAATTCATCCTTTTTCCTTTGGATGCGAAACTGAATTTTACCAAAGTGGAAATAAAATCAACTACTTCAATGCTTTTAACTTTACTATCGTCCCTTTCATCTGCTACGATTTACGTTTTCCAGAAATATTTCAGATAGCATCTAAGACTGCTACCTTAATAACCATTGCAGCTAACTGGCCTGTAGATCGACGTGATCACTGGATTACCTTACTCAAAGCAAGGGCCATAGAAAATCAGTGTTATATAGCAGGTATAAACCGAATAGGTGAAGGAAATGGATTAACCTACAGTGGTGACTCCATGATTGTAGATCCACTAGGCAACGTAATAAGCAACTTATATATGGATGAAGGTTTAGTTATAGCGGATATCTCTGAGGAGAACGTAACTCAGATTAGAGAAAAATTTAGACTTAAATCAGATAGAAAAGAAAGTTTGTATTGTGAATTGTTTTCAAGCAATTAAAAATCTTATCCACAATTCAGACAAAGTTATCCCCTAAAGGGGGATAACTTTGTTTATTAGCACGCTAAATAAACTATATTTTGATAATAAATACAGTCTCGTGAAAATTTATTCAATTTTATACACTAGTTATCCACAAATTTGAACTTTACTTGTCAAACTCTTATAACATAATGTTTTATTTGATTTATCATTTAATTTCTTTTTAAATTCAAAGTTTCTTTATAAGTTATTGCCTACTTTTTATATTATATAAGTAGCACGTCACCTATTATAACCTCAAAATAGTAAAATTTCAAGACAAAATTATGAAACTTATAGAACCATGTAAATTTTTGTAAAAATGTGAATATCAGACCGTAACGTAAGTAGTGCTCTTTAATGTTTTCTATCATTATAATAGAGACTTAATATCCATAACAGAAGAAATTTCAAGCTTACTATTTCCAGATAATTTACAATCTATCCACAATTTAAACAAAGTTATCCACTAAAAGAGGATAACTTTTTATAGTATATGCTTTTAAACCGTATTATACTAACAAATACAGTTTTTATAATAATTTATTTAATTTTACAGAATAGTTATCCACAATCTTGAAATAATCATATTGCCTTCTTATGGTCCTTATTCATTCCTATAATTTCCCTTTATTATACCCTCAAAGCGCTAACATTTCAAGGCAAAATTATAAGAATTATATCATTTTATAAATGTATTTGAAAAATACAAACAATTGAACTACAAGGATCAATGGTATCCCTATTACAAACTTGTTATGCTTAGTTTTATGCCTAAATAAACGCATTCCTATAAAAATACCCAAAGCCCCAAAAGCAGAAGCTATAGTGAAAAGGGTGTTCTCTGGAGTTCTCCATTTCCCCTTTTGCGACTTTCTCTTGTCTGAATACATGGCAAAAATACCGTATAAGTTAATCGCCAAAATATAATATAAAAATAATTCCATGTTTTTTCCTCCATTTTAATTGTTTATTAGTAAAAAAACGTTATTATAGCACCTTTTTACTTGATATCTATATAGGGACTCCCACTTATAGAAGTGGGAGCCTTCCCTTCTGAAATGTCGTTAAATCATCTCCTGCGGAGCTGCAACAGCTTCGTAAAAGCTACATTAACGACTTCAGAAGGATATTCATACTCCCACTGAAGTTTTTTATTTGTTAGGGTAGGCAACTCCTACTTATAGAAGTGGGAGCCTTCCCTTCTGAAATGTCGTTAAATATATCTATATAGTACTGTACATTTTTACGTACGTCAAAATGTTTTTTCATTCACAAATAATAGCCATTACGTTACTTTCATTTTTTTGACTATATTTATAAATACAAAAATCTGTTAAATTTAAAAAATTTGTAAAGGCGACTTTATATTTGAAATTCGTTGATGTATAATAAATTGTAAAGTTACCTTTACGTGAAAGAGGTGTTTGAATGAAAAATCTTATAAAGAGTTTAAGAGAAGGAAGCAATTTAACACAAGAGGATTTAGCAAAGTTATTAGAAACTTCAAGGCAGACAATAATATCTTTAGAAAAGGGTAAGTATAACCCGTCCATTATGCTTGCTTATAAAATATCAAAAGTGTTTAATAAAAAAATTGAGGAAGTATTTATTTTTGAGGAGGAATAAAATAATGAAAAATCAGAAGCAAGGTGATTCACTAATTATAGGTGCTGGAGTATGGTCAGTTCTTTTTATAGGAATGGGTATTTTTGACCTTGTAACAAAAAAGAATGGCTATTGGTCAGGATTTTTATTAGGCGGCCTATCTTTTATTTATCTTATTTATCTATTATGGAAGACAAAAGGCAACACAAATGAACGATATGAAGATGAAAGAAAAAAATTTGTTAGTGATAAATCTAAAAGCATGAGTTTTGATAAGCTGTTTGTTTTTATGGTTATATTTGAAATTTTAATTAAGACACAAAAAATTAAAATGGATTCTCATTCAGCAATCATGGTAATTATGGGTAGTGCACTTATAATACAATTTATCAGTTATTTAGTTTGCAAATCCAAATACTAATAATTGAAACAAACCGTTCTTAAACTACAGGCACTTTTATTTGTATTAAGAGTTACATCAGCATCCCCTATACAGCTCATGCCAATATATAAAACGGATAAACATCTTATGGTACATAATGGTATAATTGACTTAAAATTGATAAAAGTAAAGACACTACAAATAGCTTAGATACAATAACAATTAGCGACTTCACGTGGCCTATTTTCATACGCATGTCGATTGTATCCATATATATATAAATAAGAAGTTATGATAAAGTATTTAAATTATATTTTTTACAAATATATATCTGTATAAATTTGTTCCAGATTACATTCACTATTTATTTTTTTCACAATAGCTCCATCTTTTATAAAAACAATGTTATTTGTAATTTTAGATACAAATTCAAGTATATGACTAGATATAACAATAATTGAACCGTCGTTTTTCAATTTATTTATATATTTTTTCATAACTAGTATACTCTTGGTATCCAAGCCGTTAGTAGGCTCATCTAAAATTAATAGTTTTGGAGCACTTACTATAGCAGAAATTAAAGCAATTCTCTTTTTCATTCCCAAAGAAAAGGTTTTTATCTGCTGATTTCTATATTCCCACATTCCAAATTCATGCAATATATTTTCATTATATGTATTTTCTTTAATTTCTTTCATAGACTGTACAAAGTTAAGAAACTCAATTGGGGATAAATTTTCGTATAGAAAAGGCTCATCTGGTAAATAGCCAATATATTTTTTAGTATCTGTTTCTAAAGTGTTATAATTAAAAATGGTGCACACCCCTTCATCTGGTTTTAATATTCCAGCAATGACCTTTAAAGCTGTGGACTTTCCAGAACCATTAGGTCCCAGAATAGCTAATATTTTTCCTGATGTAATTTCAATTGAAATATCTTTTATTCCTCTACCATTTTCATATAATTTTTTAATATTTTTTAATATTAACATATCACACCTCTATATCATTCAGCTTATTTTTTGTACTTCTCAAACAAATTATTATGACTAAAATCATAATAGGAGGAAAAATAAAGATAATGAAATTTATTATTAATAATAATGCATTAGTCCCTTCAGTTTTAGGAAAAAACACATATACGATACTACACAAGGTAAAACAAAATAAAAATCCAATAATCAATAATGATAAAATATAAATAAAGAAATTCATTACTAATATCTTATTTAGCAGTAGACTTATTAATAAAATTATTATGGGTGTTGTAATAGATACAATATAACTATTTACTACCTTATACATAAAAAAGTGTTTATTACTTATTGGTAATGATTTTATAATCCATATATGATTTATTTCAAAATTAAACATATCGACACTGATAAATAAAAATAAGTAAGTAAATATAGCACATAGTATAAAAATCAAAATACTCTGAGCCTTTGAAATAGATACTACATTCATTATGTAGATAAAAACAAATAAAATTTGGAGTATGATGAACAAATATACTTTCCGAACCAAAATAATATCTTTTAATAGAAAGCTTTTTATAGGCGATATTTTTTTTGGTTTATTAAAAAAAATAAATTTGTTATATTTAATAATAGATTTTGAAGTGTTTATATCATTTGAATTTATAAGAAATAATAAAATAAAAAAAGTGACCGTAAGAAGCGCTAATATATTAATTACCTGATTCATGCTTGGGGTTATAAACTCGGTGAATAAAAACAGTACAAATTTTAGTTTCCCTAGATAGATTAGATAATTATTAAAGAAATCATTAAAACCATTTCTATACAATAAATCTATAATTAATAGTTTTGAAAATATAATTAGCGAACTCGCTGCAAATATAAATTTTAGTTCAATGAACCGTAGTTTTCTAATGAGTATAATTATTATTAATTCAGCAAAACTCATAATTAAAAAAATTGCCACTAAACTCAGCAATATATAAGCATTTTCAAAAAATGATGATTTACGCATGAATTCTAAAGTCATTAAAGTAATTACAATATACACTATGTTTATCCAAAATGTTTTAATAATAAAAATATAGATTTTATCAATTCTTGATAATGAAAAGTTAGATAGAAATTCAAATTCTTTTGAATTTATAAATTTGTATATTAATGAAGATCCCCACAAAAAACAGATTAATAATGCAATAAAATTTAACCCCATTGCCCAATAATTCGCTTCAAATACACTGTTTGATTTAAATTTTTTATAAAAAAGAATGATAATAAAGAAAGTAACTATTAATAAAAAAATCCCTATAAATAATATATTAATTTTTTTAAATTTATTTATAGGCAGCAACTTATGTTTTAAATAAATTTTCCATTTGCTCATTAACTCTCTTCCTTCCTCAAATTCTAATCATTAAATATAAGGCGACAACATTTATCAATAGTTTTAATACATATATGGAATATTAAAAGCCTTACAATATCTAATAATCTGAAAGTACTTAATACATCATGTTTCTAATATATGCACTAAACTTTAGTATTTTCACACCATCGTTAATTATTAAATACTGGTATACCTTTGGACTTCATTTATTTTTATATTTGGAGTCTTAGTCCTAAGATTTTATAATAGCACAGGCCTTCCTTGTATGGAACGCCTGTTTAGCAAGAAATTATGTTATATATTGTAAACTTTAAAATTCACTATATAGTCATACCTATTCAAGTGACATCAATGGAAGTATTAGTGAAATCATCATATTTTCAGAACCTTCTTCTGTTTTTAAAATCTTTAGTTAAACTTCTAACTTTTTTCGTGAAATAAAATTATATTTAAACCTATATAATTATTAAATTAAATATTTTAGAGCTAGATTAATTAATGTACTTTTTTTGGCCAAAAAACAATGACTCCGCCTACTACTATAGCAACAGCGATTCCCATACAAATCACCCCCTTTATATCTTTTTTATACATATATATCTATAAAAGTTATTATATTACATTATTTTATACAGGTATATCTATTTTCCCATAGTTTAACATAAATTCCATAAATATTCCATATTGTGGATACAATAAAGAATGAGTTTTAGTATACTATTTGGTTTTATATTTATATTTGAAATTTTAATTAAGACAGAAAAAATTAAAATGGATTCTCATTCAGCAATCATGGTAATTATGGGTAGTGCACTTATAATACAATTTATCAGTTATTTAGTTTGCAAATCCAAATACTAATAATTGAAACAAACCGTTCTTAAACTACAGGCACTTTTATTTGTATTAAGAGTTACATCAGCATCCCCTATACAGCTCATGCCAATATATAAAACGGATAAACACCTTATGGTACATAATGGTATAATTAACTTAAAATTGTTGCGTAATTGTATAGTAGGGCAACTTAGCGAATGGGAGAAGATATATGGAAAAGGGAAAATTAATCGGAGAAGGAAGAACAGCTGAAGTATTCGAGTGGGGACAAGATAAAATTTTAAAACTTTTTAGAATCGATTTACCTAAAACGGCGATCCAAAATGAATATGAAGTTAGTATTAACATTTATAATCAATTGAATTTAACACCGAAAGTTTATGAACTTATAGAAGTTGATAATAGAAGTGGTATCGTATATGAGCGAATTAATGGAATAACTATGATGAAAGTAGTAGCATCTAGCCCCTGGAAAGTAAGAAAAGAAGCACAACGATTAGCAGAATTGCATAAATCAATTCAGCAAAAGGTTAATTTTAAGCTATCCACTTATAAAACAAGGCTCAAGGATAATATTTCAAATACAGAGTTATTAACGGATGATATAAAAACGAGGTTGTATAAATATATTGATAAACTTAAAGATGATAACATATTATGTCATGGAGATTTCCACCCAGATAATATACTTATAACAAAAGACGGAGAAATAGTCATCGATTGGATGACTGCAACTCAAGGGAATCCATTAACCGATATTGCGAGGACATCAATAATGTTTAAGTTTGGTGTTGTTCCCAATAAAACATTTCCTGAAAAACAAATTATTAATTTTATTAGAAATAAGTTTTATTTAGAATATATAAACCATTACCTAAAACTAACAGGAGTTAATATTGAACAAATTGAACAATGGGAACTTCCTGTTGCTGCAGCGCGACTTACTGAATGGTTACCAAAAGATGAAAAAACATCACTATTAAATTTTATAGACAAAACAATGGAGACGTTAAAAATCTAAATTATTTAAAATTGGATTTGTTTAGATCTTTAGTATAACCCTTCCATTATGCTTGCCTATAAAATATCAAAAGTGTTTAATAAAAGAATTGAAGGAGTATTTATTTTTGAGTAATATACCACACAAAAGGTCTATGTTATTTATGGTGTTGTTCTTCTCAATAGGAGTAATATAGACTTTTATTATTGCTTGGTGTAGAATATGGCTTACATCAGAGAGTCCAAAGAATTGCTCTATTAATTATTTTTAACGACATTTCAGCTCCGCAGGAGATGATTTAACCTATTCAGGATATACTAATTTAAATACATAAAAGGAGATAATACTATGTCTATGATTTATAGTGATTTATACCAATTCAGCAGTTATGTTTCGCCTATTAACCTTTCATTTCATCAATATGTTTTGTTAACCGATGAACCAATTTTAGTTCATACTGGTAGCATAGAACAAGCAGAAACCCTAATACCACAATTAAAAGAAGTTCTAGGCGACAAAGAATTAAAATATGTTTTTGTTTCACATTTTGAATCAGACGAATGCGGTGGCTTATCTTTACTGTTAAAGAATTTTCCTGAGGCAAAGACAATTTGTTCAAGAATCACAGCAAGGCAGCTAATTGGATTTGGGATTACAGATGAAGCAATAATTAAAAATCCTGGTGAGAAATTGATTAGCAGTGACTATGAACTTCAATTCATTAGTTACCCTTCAGAAATGCATCTATGGGAAGGTCTTCTTCTTATGGAGAACAAGCGTGGAATATTCTTCAGCGGTGATTTAATATTCGGTATGGGAAAATTTAATGGTGAAGTAATAGATGGAAACTGGCAGAAAGAAGTAGATAATATCACATTAGAGCAGATACCAAGCACAGAACAAAGAGCAAAGGTTCAGCAGGCTTTATCCGAATTAAATCCAAAGTTTGCGGCTGTAGGTCACGGTCAATGTCTTAAGTTCTAACAGAAATAAGTATTTATGTAAAGCAACATAACTCTAAATGAGTTATGTTGCTTTTTTCTTACTACATCCAACAACAAATCAGATATACATGGGCGCTGTCAGCTAGTCAACTTATTCTCTTTTATACTTTCCAGAATTCAAACAAACTAAGATAAGTGGTCTCAATGATTTTTTAAAGTCTACATTAATTATCAAATACCTTAAGCATCTTAAATTTATCGTGATTTACTATTATTGAACCATTCAATCGTTGCTTTTCCATGCTCTTCAGGGATCTTATTACTAACTTGTTCATGTAGCCACCCTAGAGTCTTATTGTTCAAAAACTGTCTCATCTGGTCTTCTGCTTCTAACATTACAACTTTTATTATGCAAGGACATTTTGTATGTGTATCAGGCAAATTATTTTTATCTAACAATATCTCATTTTGCCTAATCTCTGCACACTGAAATAACGGGGCCGTCCCTTCTACTGCTTCAACTATATTCCAAAAAGTTATGCTTTCTGGAATACGTGCTAACTCATATCCCCCATTAACACCTGGAATTGACTTCACAATCCCTGCCTTCCTTAATTTTGTATATACTTTTGATAAATAACTTTCTGAAACTCCTTGGAATGCCGCTAAATCTTTAATTCCGACAGTCTTTCCTGATGGAATATCTACCATATATAATAAACAATGTAATGCATACTCTACTCCCATTGAAAATTGCAATACGCTCTACCTCCTAAACAACAAGATAATCTTCACATATGATACTTCATTATTAGTAAAGACGTTCTGGGGTATAAAGATTACCAAGGAACAGGCTTCGCGATTGAAGGTACTGCAAAATACCTTGAGTCAGGTTCACATTTTGATATGATGAAAGAAAAGTTCTCTTTTTTAACTAGGGTGTTAGAGATAATAGTTACATCAGCAAAGCAAACGCTTTAAATCATCTCCTGCGGAGCTGAAACATTAACGACTTCAGAAGGATATTTATACTCCCACTGAAGTTTTCTATTTGTTAGGGTATGTAACTCCCACTTATAGAAGTGGGAGACTTTCCTTCTGAAATGTCGTTAAATTTTGTATTTTCTTAGCTAATTCTAATAGCTTGAATAGTTAAGTCGTGATAGATTACAACCTATCACGACTTATGATAATTATACCCTACTTATCATATTTCCCAATCATTCTTATATCCGGTTTTTAAGATTTGTCTTTTGATAATACATTTGTGCTTTTACTGCGAAAATAGCATATAGAATAATTAAACAAGGGAAAATCAACCACATATACCCTCTCATCATTGCGAAAGGTGTTTCAAATAAGAATGACTCCCAAAAGGACGTTCCTGTTTTTTGCCATAATCCAGGCGTATAGTACAATAATTTCGGATTCAATACTGCAGCAATATCAATAGTTTTTGTCATAACGAACACTATCGATATTGGAATATAAGATACTACCAATGATAGCCACATATTTGATAATTTCTTGTATCTCTCTGCTTTAGAAGAGAGATCAGAAAAAATATCATCACCAGCACTTTCATCTATTTTTTTGAAGTATTGTTTTCCAGATGTTTTTGTACCCGCAATATGTTCCCACCCGCAGTCCTTAAAAAGGATAATATAATTTTGAAAATCGTCCTTTGACTTAAAATTGCGATAATCTATTTTTATAATAGTATTGTTAGGTGAAGTTTTACGAAATTCATATTTTGTATGTTTTTCATCCAATTCCCAACCTCGGTTTGCCATTTCATTTAACCATTTTTCTTCTTTATCAAAGCTGACATAGCACCTAATTTTTTTCATATTGACACCTCTCTCTATTTCAAATTATTCTGAGTAATCTCAATCATATGTTTCATTCTTTCAAAATCAAGAAGTAATACTTTCTTTCCTTCGTCTGTGATAAGATAAACTTTACGCCTGCTGTCATCACTTTCAACGGGTTGAATAAACTTTAATTTCAGCAAATTTTCAATGGCTCCGTATAAAGTCCCTGCCGCTATTCTTACATTCCCGTCGCTTAATTCTTCAGATTTTTGCATAATTAAATATCCATGTGCTGGTTCAAGTAGAGATAAAAGAATGTAATAAACTGTTTCTGTAAGTGGTAAATTTTTATTTTTTTTCATTTAGTTCTCTAACTCCTTTGTTATAAAGTCTAACTATATAGTTATATGATATACAGCTTGACTGTATATGTCAATACTAAAAAACCATATAACAAAAAGTTTATATGGTTAGTATAGTAATAAAAAAAGAAGGCATCTAATTGCCCTCTATATTCATCCTATTAAATTGTTATTATTAATTTCTTTTACAGGTTTAATATTAAAAACTGTACTAAAATAAAAAAAACCACGCATAAGCTTTACTTAAACAGGATTTTTAGCTATAATTAAATGTGGATATGATTATGTGATAATAAACCCACTATATATTTCATCTTATTATATCACATAATGAACGTGAATGTCAATGATTTTTATAAAAACATGGGAGCGTGAGAAAATGAATGATTATGAGCTAAATAAACAAGAGGAACTTGTATATCTTAAAAGTACAGTTAACTTCCTCGAAAAAGAATTACGTAAAGACGAATATGAGATAAATTTTAGAAAAAGAGACCTTATTGCTTCAAGAAGAGATATGTGGCAAGAATCTGTTCACTCTTCAAATGATCTTGATAGGATTCCAGAAATGCTCCAACAACTCTCTGAAGTTGATAGTCAAAATTATAATTATGAAAAATCGGTGGAACGAATAAAAAAATATACACGGATTTTAAACTCACCTTATTTTGGAAGGTTTGATTTTAAGGAAGATGCTTATAATGATACAGATCAGATTTATATCGGTCTTTATAATTTAATAGATAATGATACAAGTTCAATTTTAATATACGATTGGCGCTCCCCTATTTCAAGTATGTTTTATCAGTGCGAACTTGGTAAAGGATCATATAATGCCCCCTTCGGAATAATTTCGGGTGATATTTTTATGAAGAGGCAATATAAAATTGAGAATTCTGAGCTTAAGTATTTTTTTGATAGCAGCATAACAATTAATGATGATATCTTACAAGAAGTGTTGAGTCACAATTCTTCTTCAAATATGAAAAATATAGTTGAAACCATTCAAAAGGAACAAGATGTAATTATTAGAGATACTGAAAATGAGCTTTTGATTGTACAAGGCGTAGCTGGAAGCGGTAAAACATCTATAGCACTACATAGAATTGCATATTTGCTTTATGTTGGTATGGGATCAAAGCTATATTCCAATAATATTATTATAATTTCTCCTAGTTCTGTTTTCAGTAAATATATTTCTGGAGTTTTACCAGAACTAGGCGAGGAAAACGTAGAGGAAACTACTTTTGACGATATTGTAGTTGATTTTTTAGATAATAGATTTATATTTGAAAGTAGAAAGCAGCAACTTGAAACTTTGATTATTAATGATAATCAACAAAATTTAAATATAAAAATGGAGAACACTAAATTTAAAGGTTCGAAAACATTTGTAACTATTTTGGATAGATTAATACATTATTATGAGCATAAATTAGCGCATTTTGAAGACTTATATTATGATGGAAAAATTATTGAAACAAAACAGCAGCTAAATAATCTTTTCTTAAACGGTAAAATGAATATGCCAATATCAAAAAAACTTAAAAGAATTGAAAGTATGATGCTTAGCAAAATTCATCCTTTAAGAAAAGCAAGACTTGAAAAAATTCAGGGGATTGTTCAAAACGGCATAGGACATGAATTAGAACTAAAATCTTTTAGCAGATTAATGGCAATTAAAGAAGCTAAAGTATTAATGAATCATATTCATAAATTTACTGAGGTTGATTATTCGGATTTGTACAAATTACTATTTAATAAATCCGGACTTCTTTTAAAACTTTCGCAAGGGTTAGAATTACCAAAAAACATTAACCAAATGGTATCAGAAACCATAGAAAGTCTCCATAAGGGCTATATTAATTACGAGGACTGTGCTCCCCTTTTATATATCAAACTAAGGCTTAACGGTAGTCGCGCGTTTTCAGATATACGGCAGGTTGTTATTGATGAGGCCCAAGATTATTATCCACTTCAATACGAAGTCTTTAATCTTCTGCTACCTAGAGCTAAGTTTACAGTACTCGGTGACTTTAACCAAACCCTCGAAAAACGTGGTGATAAATCTATATATGATGATATAGAGAAAATTCTACACAAGGAAAAGAGCATAAAGCTTTCTATGAATAAAAGTTTTAGGTCTTCTATCGAGATTAATGAATTTACTCAGAAAATATTAAATAGCAAACAGGAGTTTGTTCCCTTTGAGAGACATGCATCGGAGCCGCAAATTATATTTAAAGACAATGAAGAGTTGCTTTATGAGACTATAATCCAAGATATTCATAACTATGAAAGTCGTGGTTATGAGTCTATTGCAGTTATTTGCAAAACGGAGAAAGAAACCCTATTGGTTCAAAAAAAGCTATCCAATTTAACTAACATTAAATTGTTAAATACAGAAAGTACTGACAGTATAAAGGGTACCCTTGCTATTCCTTCTTATATATCAAAAGGTCTAGAATTTGATGTAGTACTTGTGTTCAATGTTTCAAAGGACAATTATAGCAGTGAGTTTGATAGAAATCTTTTATATGTAGCCTGTACGAGAGCATTACATCAGCTTGCTATTTATTATACAGGAGAAAAAAGTGAGTTTATTTAATGTATAAATCATTCTGAAGAAATCTTAATATTTTTTATTATATTTAAAATTTTTTCAGGGGATTTCTTCTTGTTGTGTTACTAAAGATATGAAAGCCTTTGAAAATATGGTAAATTAAGAGTAATTATACTTTAGTACTACAGATGGTTAGGTGGAAATAGATGATAAAAAATATTTTAAATATGAATAAAGAAAATTTCAAGAAAATATATGAAACAAATTTTAATTCTGTCTATTCTTTTGTATTTTTAAGATTAGCAGCAAACAAAGAAGCCACCGAAGACATAGTTCAGGAGACCTTTATCAGTGCAATGAAAGGACTCATTAACTATAAAGGTACAAGTTCCCATAAAACTTGGCTATGTGGAATAGCAAAAAATAAAATATTAAATTATTATAGAACTAACATTAGAAAAGAAGATTTTGCTTACGCAGAAGAACTCGATTATGTAAAGGATAACCAAGATATTGAATTTATGATTATAAATTTGGAAACTAGAAAAATAATTCTAGAAACCTTAAATAATTTGAAACCTATTTATAAGTATGTCCTTATTCTCAAATATATGGATGATCATAGTGTAAATGAAATTGCAAATTGTTTATGCAAAACTCCAAAGTCTATCGATGGCATATTACAAAGATCAAAAAATAGTTTTAAAAAAGAATTTCTCAAAATATCAGGAGATGAATTATATGATAAAAGAAGATAAACTCTTAAAAGAAATGTTTAAATTCATAGATGTAGAAGTTGAACCTCCAGATGGAACGAAACAAAGAATATATCAAAAACTTTTTTATAATTCAAATCAACGCAGTTGTTGGTGTTTATCTTGTCTTTCTTGGGTTGCAGAAAAATTTTTGAAGTTGTTGATTCAGGTATGGATTTTAATATGTATTTTTATGACTATTTTCAGTCCAACTATCGCATTTTAATTTTCACGAGGAGGTTAAATAATTGAAATTTTTAAAATATTTTATCAAAGAGTGGTTATTCCCCATACTTGTAGCAATAATCTTGGCAATTCTAATATATAAATTCCTATTTTTTAATATTACAGTTCCCTCGGAATCAATGTATCCGACTATAAAGATAGGCGATAAAATTACCGTTACAAGAGTTTATAATAAAGATAACCTAAAAAGAGGTGATTTAATAGTTTTTGATTCTGAGGAATTAAAAATACCATTAATAAAGAGACTTATAGGACTTCCAGGAGATGAAGTTATTATAAAAAATAAGGGGCAAGTTTTTATTAATGGAAGCAAAATTGAAGAGCCATATGTAGTATATATGGAGGATTTAGATAAAAAATTTAAAATTCCAGAAAACAAATATTTGTTTTTTGGAGATAATAGAGCTAATTCATTTGATGCCCGAAGATGGGAAAATCCGTACATAGATGGTAAAGATATAAAAGGAAAAGCACAGTTTATTATATATCCATTTAAGAGATTAGGAAAATTTGTAATTGGAGATGATGCTCTTAATCATTAGAATTATTAACATTTGTTTTAGTATTACTATACAAACATTTTGACCAAACTGAAAGTAACACAATTGATATTGTGTTACTTTCAGTTTATTAATATACAATTAATATGTTAACCCCAACATCTAACGACATGGGGGTACTTTCGAAGATATATAAGGAGAATGTGAACTAAATTTAAAATTAACGCTGTTTAATATATTCACTAATTTCATTTATTTCTGGTGTTTTTCTAAACAAGACTTACATACACAAGCTTTACCCTTTTTATCATTAGGAATCAAATCTAAAATGTACTTAGGAACTTTAACTGTATCACACCAACATCCACCTTGACCATGTTGACAATTATTGTCTTGTCCACAAAGTGGACATATCCTCTCTAATCCTTCTACTCTCACTATTATCACTCCTTCATCTTTTTTTACATTTTAAAAATGCTATTATAAATATAATAACATTATTTTACATGATATTATACTTTAATAAATATCTGTCTACACTACTACTTGTACAAATATAATACATATGAAGAGCTATCTAATGCAATTGCTAAATATATTATTGTTTAGGTTATAAATTCACCATAATATATTACAATTCAGATTTTAAAATAGAATAAACACATTGGTCATACTTACTTTCATTAATCCAATAATGTTCTCTTAACCTTCCATCTATTTTAAATCCATACTTCTCCAAAAGTTTTATAGAAGATATATTATTTGAGGATGTAGTAGCATATAATTTGTTTAAATTATAATCATTATCTGTAAATGCTATATTTATAAACTGTTCTAATATTATACTCCCTATTCCTTTATTTCTATTATGTTCAGGTAAATAATATCCAAATTCGGCTAATAAAATTAGTTGATAACCTTCGAAACAATTATTCATTTAACACCCCTCCCGTGCTTATACTATCTTATTAAAACATTATAATAATCTGTAATAAAATACAATTACGCACCAATTTTCAAGTCAACTGTTATCTTCCTTATGTTTCCACATGATTTTACCACCTTCTGTATGTACCATGTATAAACTTAAATATTAATTACTAAGAAAATGTTAGTAGATCTAAACCGAAAGCTATGAATTTTTTTAAATCCATAGCTTTCACTTATACATTAGCTTAAATTTCTACCTTGATTCAATTACAATCTAATTTTAATTATAATGTATTTATATTTTTAATTTCCATATTTGATTTTTCATTTCAACTATGTTTGTTCCAATGCTTTTAATTGAACTATTTTCTTCACTTACATTGTCAATCTTTACCTCTAGTCTGACTAAATGTTTTTCAATATCATCTAATTTTTTTTCAAGCCTTTCAACCTTATCTAAAGTAATTAATCCCATAAACTCATCCCCTCTTATTTATATGTTATGATTCAAGAAGTTCTCATACTCCTATGAACTATATAAAATATATTAATTTATCATGTTTTGCTATGTTGACATAATCATTTATTTTTAAGAACAAATTATACACAATTTATAAATTTGCATCAATAATCGTCCTTCAAATAAGAAACCCAGTTTCTCAAACTTCATTCGTTCCTACAAATTTGGCACAAATAATTTATTTAATTATACCACAATCACCATAAAACATGTATATTTTACCATTTATAGATGTGTAATAGCATCAAAGTGAAATATAATATATTTAAAAATTATGAGGAGGAAAAATATGAGTAATGTAGAGAGTGATATCAAAGAAAACCTTAAGTTGAGCAAGAGTCTAACAGAAGAAAATGATAGAATATTTACAGATATAGTTTGTTATTTGAGGGTAAGTACTTTAAGTGACGAAGAACAAGAAGAAATTATTAGTGATATATTGAGAATGTTTTTAGATTGGCAAGAGGAAGGTAATACTGTAAAAAGCATGTTGGGTGAGGATTATAAAAAATTCGCTGATAATATAATATCTGCTGTAAATCCTAAAACCCATGTTCTAAAAACAATTAAAAAGTATTTAGGACTTACAATTGAAGGATTTTGTATGATTTTCACTGTAGATTTTATTTTCTTATACTTGCCTAAGTTGGCAAAAGGAAGTCCTGATTTTAATGTTACTTATGACTACACATTATCTATGTTATTAAACGGTTTAATTGCAGTTGCAATATTTTCTATATCGATAAATTATATAGGTAAAAATGCTTTTGAACTTTCAAAAAAACATTTTTCTAATCTTGCTAATTTTATATTCGGATGTAGTGCTATGGGTTTGATAATACTTTTGTTATTATCATCGAAATTAAGCCCTATAATAGTCTTCTCCATGAATATTCGCTATATTATAGGTATAATAGCAGTTTATTGGGTTTATAAAGGGGTAAAAAAAATAATGAAATCTAAAGTGTTATGGATCCCGGAAAGTTAATAACGCCCTTCAACAATTCGGGATCAATATTAGAATTACTCGCATTTGTTTTAGTATTGCTATTTTAACATTTGGATCAAATCATTTAAGCACCAAATTGAAAAATATTGGTTAATAATACTCTCAATTCTTATAAGCAATTCTACTAGTAGGTTGTTCTTCTGGTTTGGTACATTCTGATCATATTTGTTTCGAACTATTCAGATTTTGTTCGGTAGAAGAAATGAGTAACATCTTACATGTTTTTTTCTCATTTTATTCTGAATCCACTTCTAACGCTTGTAATAATTGTTTTAAGAAAGCATGGCTGTTTTTAATCATGGCTGTTCTTTCATTAGAATCCATCTTTAGTAATGCACGTTCCTCAAAATGAAACAAGTGCGAAAGAATCTCATCAGCATATTGTCGTCCTTCATCCGTGAGCAGGATATACTTGTTTCGCTTATCCTCATCTGCGACTTTTTTTCGGATATATCCTTTTTTCTCAAAGGTTTCCAAAATGGTACTCACTGTTTGCTTGGGAAACAGGAGCTTTTCGCAAATAAACCGCTGTGTGCATTGATTTGGATACTCACGGATGGTATAAAGCGCAAAAAGCGCATTTGATGTAAGCCCGTGTGACTTCGCCCATTTTTCATAGAATGCACTGATCCCGAACCAATAATCATAATAACTTTTTACCTGATCTTTAATTTCGTTGCTCATACAAAATCGCCTCCCTGCTTCTAAATTTCATTGTATGGGCAATAAGTAAAATAGTCAATAGGATCATGGTTAATAGCTGCGCCCCCGGAAGTGCCATCCATACCCCTTTAATCCCCCAAATATGTGGTAATGTAAAAACGCACAATGGTGTGAAAAGAATAGGGTCTAAGTAAACAAGCAAGGTGGAGAAGAGTGTTTCTTCGCAGGCATAAAAATAGGAACTAAACAGCTTTCCAATGCCCATCATCGGAAAAGCAACGCAGATGATTGGCAGTGCCGAATCAATGATTCTTGCAGTTTCTTCCGATGTGGCAAAAAATTGTGGTAGCAGTGTTCGTGCTGGGATTGAAAACAAGAGAAACAAACCACTGAATGTGACAACCGCTAAAAACCCTTTGTTACGTATCTTTTTCATAGCTTTGTAGTTTTTCGATCCATTGCAATAGCTGATTAGTGGTTGCATGCCTTCTCCGATTCCCTCTAATAACAAAAGGACTGAAGCAATTAAGTAGTTGATAACCGCATACGCTGAAACTGCTAAATCTCCGCCATAGGCAAGGCACTGCCAGTTATTAAATATGGTAATGAGCGATGGCATGAGTGATAATCCAAAGGGCGAAATGCCTATTTGCATCATTCGTCCAATCATCTTTTTGTTCAATTTAAATTGAGAACGCTCGATTTTGTTTTCTTTTTGCTTCCACAAGCAAATGATACTGCAAACAACTGTAATTGCTTGAGCCAAAACCGTTGCAAGGGCAGCTCCCGCAAGTCCCATAGGGATCACCATGGTAAAGCAGGCGTCCAATACGATATTTACAATTAAGCCACCTCCCATAATAATCATTGCCTGCACGGTTTTGTGGCTGTTTCGTATAAGTGGTATTAAACCGGAAGCTATGATTTGCATACTGCCACCGATGGCAATGATACGGATATATGAAATCGCGGCGTCATAAATCTTTCCGGTTGCTCCAATAGCTCTGACAAGGGTGGGACTAAAAATTACGAGAAAAGCAGTAACGACTACACTTACAGCAAGTAACGCAAAAAAAGTATTCGCTCTTGCCTCATTAGCCCTTTGGTTGTCATTCGCCCCCCTGTAAGTGGACATAAGGACAGAGCCGCCTACTCCAATTCCCATACCCAATGCAAGCAGTAAAGCAGTAATTGGCCAAACAAGACCAATCCCCGCAAGACCTATATCACCAACTGCGTGACCGACAAATAATCCGTCTACGATGGTATAAAGACCGTTCAGCAACATAGTCAGCATGGACGGGATTACAAATTTAAAAAACTGTTTTTCAATTGATTTTTGCTCCATGTGTTCACCTCAAATAGTATTAGTCTGTTTTCGGACTAATACTATTTTAACATGCCTTTTCTTTTTTGTCACGTGGTCATTTTTAATAAAACTGATATATCATAATGTTCATTTTTTCTTTCTTACTACTTTTCTTACTCCTAAAATCATCAGGTCTAGTAAATTAAATATCACTGCAGATGCAAATGCTTCTTTTATGCTTATTTCAAAAAAAATATTGCTCATTGAAATTACAACAAACACAGTAGACGTAATAATAAAATTTATAAAAATTGTCCCCAGGCTATTATTTATCATAACATCACTCCTAAATTAACTAGTTATTTCTACCCAATTTAACTTATAATTAATTTACCTAATATAATGCTCCTTAGCTTTATATCTTATTAATAACCTTAATTATTTCAACATCTAAATGTTCTCTTAGAATATGCAAAATCGCACTAAGACTTTTCTTTTTAAAAACTAACTCGTTGGAGCCAACATTATTGTAATATAGAATTTGCACTTCATGTGTTTTATTGTAAATCTCTACTTTTTTCAATTGACTCCATGCCATACAAGCATTGCCATATGCCCAAAATCCATTCTCATAAATACCTTGCTTTAATTTTGAAATAAGGTACGATTCAATAAATAAGCCTAATCCAAGTAACATATCAATGGACTTTTGCCTTTTATAAATCATTAAACTTCCTACTATTGCACCGATAAGAATCACCACAATCCTAAAGGATTTACTATTCTTTGATTGTATGATTAATTTTCTTTGCTTAATAAGTAATAATGTAGTAATGACTAGCATAGAAGACATTAAAATCAATGTTGGGATATATGTTTTAACCATGTTTTCTCCTTTCTCCTCTAATATAACCTACACTCCTGTGAATGCTATTTAGAAATTTTTTATTAATCAATTTGAGTCCCTTTCATTTGCTTTTTAAACATAATGACCTTATACCCTTATGGATTTAAATTTCTTGATATAAACCCCTTTTTCTGCCAAAGTTAGCCATTAAAAATGCTGATCAAAGTGACTATATCACCTCAACCAGCTGTTTGTTTTTTGTATCTTCAATTATCTTTTCAATCTTTAATGCCTCATCATTTTCTATATAATACTCACGCTGCTATATGCAACTTTTATGATACAATGTTCTAACTATTTTTTTTGATTCTTCTGATTGAAGCACATTTCTTAAAGCTTCAATAAATTCTTCTTTATTATTACATTCATAATCCAATTTCAAAATATCATCCATTGATTTTTTATCTTTTAAATAATTACACTCTATTCCTATTGGGTAATCATTTTCCGCTCTAGAATACACTGTAAACAAAGTATATGAATAATTATCTAGACTAGGAGACACTATCTCGAAGTTTGTTGAAAGTGAATATTTTGATTTACTATCACTTATATTTATTTTTAAAAGTCTTATAAACAATACATCATTAACTTTCTTTTCAAATACTTTTACTTGTTTATTTAATATTGAAAATGGTTCCTCATTGTCTTCATTATTTAAATCTAACTTCCCCCATAAATCTAAATCACTCATTATTAAACCTCCTCATAAATTTTAAAAAATAATGGTAAATGGTCAGAGTATTGCTTTTTATTTGGCTTACTGTTCACAAGCAAATCTTTCTGTCCTATAGCATCGATTATCTTTAAATTCTCGATGTCAAAACCTTTAATCAAACTTGGTCTAATAAGTAGTTGGTCGAAGGTATTCCAATAATATGATATTACTCCACTGTTATTATAATAATATGTACCCATTACATTAGCAACTACATTACCCATATAATGCCACATCGGATTATAAAAAAGCTTTTTCTTTTCTCCATAAACTGTTCTATTACCTTTCAACGCCACCTCTTGACTCATAACTCCATGAAATCCATCAGCTGATACCATCCCATCCTCAAACGGATTCATATTAAAATCTCCTATGACAATAGTATTATTTATTCCAAATTCTTCTTCTTTCTTTTCAATTTCTCTGTTGCACTTAACTGCAACAGAATACTGATCTTGTCCCTTGCTATATAGTTTACTTGGCAAATGAACTCCAAACAATAATATATCTATCCCATTTTCATTTATCTTACAATCAGAATAATATTTATCATCCTTAATACTTTTTAGGTTATATCCAACTTTATGCAAAATAATAATTCTCCCAATATCCAAATTATTTCCTACTTTATAATTTAAATCATTTTCTTTTAATCTTCTTATCATATAATCAACATCAATTTTCTCATACTCACATAAAATTAAAACATCAATATCATGTTCAACACAAATTTTTTCTATACTTTGATATAAAATATTTTTATTCAAATTCCAGAATAGTATATTTATGTACTCCAAGTAACATTAATATTAAATCATATTGGGGTCAAGTCTATTAGTAGGCTCATCTAATATTAATAATGGTGGATATGTTAATACTGATTGAGCTATACCTATACGTTGTTTCATTCCTAATGAATAGGAACCAACCTTTTTATTAATAGTGAATATATGTATTCACTATTGCCGTTTTGGTTCCATTGATGTTACCTATTTATTACTTACAGTAATTTCTTGAATGAATTGTACATCAGATATAGATGTATCTAATGAAATATTTTTATATTTACCTATCATATTTTTACAATTACTTAGTCCTAGTCCCCTATTTTCACCTTTAGTAGAGAATCCTTCTTTAAATAATTTAGATAAAGCAGGGATATCGCCTTTAAAGGTATTTGCTACAACTAGGATTACAGAATTGATTTTGTTTATTAATGCAACATCAATTACTTTCTTTTCACTTTCTAAGGCTGATTCAATAGCATTATCCAAAATTATCCCTAAGCATCTACTCAAATCTATTATATCCATCTTAATAATTGTTATAGGTTCTACTATATCAATTATTATATCTATCCCTAATTCTTGAGCCCGAATTACTTTTCCTGATATTAACCCTTTAATTTGAGGTAATTTTATGTTTTTTAACAGACCAAGTTTATAATTATTTTTATTCATTTTATTATTTAAGGGATAAATATTTTTATTAAAATGTTCTTCTAAACCTTCAATATCCTTTTCTTCAATAAACGCTGCCATAGATGATATTATATTTATATAGTCATGTCTAAATTTACGCATATCCATATATAGATTTTCTAAGTTATTAGTGTACTGCTCCAGATTATCTAACTGAATTTGTTTATATTTGAATTTCTCTTCTTTCTTTGATATAACAAATAGAGAAATACATATAATTACCATAATAGACCCATATGCTACAATTGCAAGTGTGATTTTTTCTGATATATAAACATCATCAGAAAAATCAATCCAAATAATAGCTAAATAAAATAACCCAAATGTAAGCACTAGCATTATATCAATTAAAATAAAATATTTAGACTTATAATTTTCAAATATGAAATCATTGTGTTGAATTAGTAGTTTCCCAATAATTTTACTGCAGAAATATACTATTAAATATATAATTAAATAAGTACTATAATACCCTAAAGTAGATGACAAAAAAGATCTTCCGTATATTTTTAAAACTATGAGTCCAGTAAAATTATTTATAAGCATTAGTACTAATATTACTAGTATTTGCAGTATAAAACTTCTTATTATCTTGTTGCTTTTTTTGTAAATAAAAAATACAGGTGTAAAATATACAGCTATAGAAGCTATTCTAGGATCAAATAAGAATAGTGGTACATAAATAAATCCTATAGTTAACCCCATAATAATATATTCTTTAATGTTAAATTTATATGGACTAATATTTCTTAAGGTAATTAACATTAAAATGACTAACAATAGCACCTTAAAATTATATTCCATTATTATTATCATCTCCCACTATTTCACAGTAAAATAACATCCATTTCAATTATAGTACAAAACAGACATAAATTGCAATAAATAAAAACACTCATAACATTGGAATAATTCCAAATTATGAGTGTATAAAATTAAAAAAGTTCATATTTTTCATAATTATTAAAATTACTTTTCAGTAATTTATATGTACAAGGTAAAATACTTAAACTTTGAAGGATTAATGCGAACATTGTTAAATTAAATAAATCCTTATTTAATAATAATAGATTTATAAATATAAAAATTAAAGCTGTTACTGTTGCTTTAATTTTAAGTTTTTTTCTATGCTCTTTTTTTAATATAGGACGATTTTCCGTATCTGCTGGAGAATATTTATATAAGAGTACTGTACAAATAATGCTTACTATGCATGTTAAAGAAATACTTAAAGGATATTTTACAGTTATATAAGCACTACCAATAAAAGTAATTAAGCTTACAATAGTACATCCTAAACTACTTTTTAAATGTATACCGGCTGCAGTTAATCTTAATGCTCCAAACATAACAAATAATATAAGTACTTCTTTTACCAACCCTGTAAGTAATGCTACTATAACTATAAATAACAGCTTGAATACGTTTATCAACATAATTATAATTCCCAAATATAGTTTTTCAATTTCAAATGCCTTTAAATTTAAATTGTTTTTAAAGTAATTTAATAATTTAGTTGTTATAAATTCATAAAAATCAAAATGCATTTTACCTTTTGTTTTCATTTTATCCTCCTTTTACAATAAATAATATGCACCTTATACGTATAATTATTTTATTTATTACTTTTTAATAAATTAGTAGGTATCTTAGGCTCATACATAAAAGGGCCAACAGATAGTTGGTTTGCATGAATCTCTCCTATGCTTATAAGACCTTTAGCTAACTTTTTTAAAAAAATACTGTTTTTTTCTGAAGTTTTCATAATGAAAAGCCACCTTTCATAAGTTGAATTCGCTTTCTATATATTTAGTATAACCTTTTCTGTATACATTTTACAATAGAAGTAATAATTACATTTACAAACCTAATAAATGTAATTACCTGCATGACATAAGTAAAATTTGATTGTTTTTTTGTAAAAATTGAAAATAGACAGGTTTTTTATGTTAACATATTTTAATAAATCAAAAATTTGTTTATAAGAAACATTTGCTAAATATAATAACAAAAGGGGACAAACCATGCTAAAAATTTTTATTTGTGAAGATAATATAGTTCAAAAAGAGAATCTAGAAAATATTGTAAATGATATTATATTAATTGAAAATTATGATATGGAACTTAAGTTAAGTACTCATGACCCATATGAAATACTAAATACAATAGAGGATAAGAGTATTTCAGGTTTATATTTTTTAGACGTTGATTTACATTCTGATCTTAATGGAATTACATTAGCTGAAAAGATAAGAGAATATGATCCTCGAGGATTTATAGTCTTTGTAACTACCCATGCTGAAATGAGTTATTTAACCTTTTTATATAAAGTTGAAGCTATGGACTATATTATAAAAGATAATTATACTAATATACAACAAAGAATAAGTGAATGTATAAAAAATGCTCACGATAAATATAAAGCTAAATCATGTGAACTTCAAAGAGTATTTTCTATTAAAGTGGAAGATAAGATAATTAATGTTGATTTTAATGAAATCATCTTTTTCGAAACATCTTCAACTATACATAAAGTAATCTTATATTGTAAAAATAGACAAGTAGAGTTTTATAGTAAAATGAAAGAATTAGAAGATAGACTAGATGATCGATTTTGTAGGTGTCATAATTCCTTTATAGTTAATAAAGATAACGTTAAAGAAATAGATAGAAAAAAGCGTATTGCATATATGATAAACGGAGAAGAATGTCTTATATCTACTAGAGGTATAAAAAAGCTACTAGATTAAAAATCAAAAATAAAAGTTCACCCGTATGAGATTTTTCCTGCATAATTTGAGCTAAGAGGTTTAAAACGTGAAAGGTGATTAAGCAATTCTAGTGTTTCTGCACCTCCTATTTCAAATCACTATGGAGGAATTTCATACTATATCACATATCTATATTCAAGGTCATGGCTCTTTTGCTTCGGTGCATCGAAATCGAAGAGCAGTTAACCATAAATTGTTGTTAAAGTGAAACGGGTCCCACTATTACAAAATGTAATAATTCCAGGCTCTTATTAAAAATGGACTCTAAAATTATCTCATCATTATTAGAACTATACCTAATTCCATCTTTTAAATCCATTAAATAAAATAATTTTGTATTTTTTTGAATAGCTTTATTTAACTCTATAGAATTTAACTCTATAGAGTTATTTAATAGATATAATAACTTTAACATTTCATAATATTCATCATTATATATTAGTTTTTCATCATTATCATTTACATACGTTAATAAGGAATTTACTGAATGTTTAGTTGCTTGCAAATAATATTTATTTGCTGTTACCTTCCCAATATATGCAAAGAAAATTGCTATATAAATATTTTTATATTTAATAGCTTCTAACCTTTCATCAATATACCCTATCCACATTAACTCTAAACCATTTTCACCAAATCCAATTGTAGCATTTTCAATTAATAAATCTAAAAGTTCGGTACTTGAACTAATAAACTCATTATAATTATTTTTACAGCATATTACTTTTTCTAACAACTCATTTTCAATAAGATTCTTTCTATATTTTAATTCAATAAATTGAAGCTGTACTTTTAGATCATGAGGACTTAAAAGGTTTATATCTTTAATTAAATTTGAGTGAATATTTTTGGGCTCACACTCCCCTAGAAAATTCATTAAATTTATCTTTTCATTTATAATTGTTTTATAAACTAACTCAAATCCTTTTTTTAGTTCATTCACATTTTCTCTAGTAACACTCGCAACTTCTATAGGCAAAACTTCTTTATTATATGTTGATTTTAATATTATATCAGCAATAATATTTTCAGATGTTGGTTTTTTCATATAATTTTCAGCTATCTTGTTTACTGGTGAATTTATAATATAAAAGACTTCTTTAGCATATTTTATATTTTTTCTTTGTAGATTATTAATATTTACAACGAAAAAAACCATAAGTAATTTACCTGCTTCATAAAACATATTATTATCAACTTTAGATACAATCTCTTTAGTATTCGTAACTGATACTTTTAGATCCAGCTTACAGTTATTGTTAATAAAATCTTTTAATAATACTGTATTAAGTAATAAATCATTACTAATTTGTTTTTTCATTTAACCATCTCCTTACTTATAATCAAATCATCTCCTAGGTAGCTGATATATTAATAATTTTTATTTTTCTTATAGTTAATCATACAATAGATTTATATATACTTTTTAATTTTATGATAATTGATTGATTTTTAATAGCAAAATCACTTTTTTTAACTTTTATTGTTATAACATCAAGTTATAAATATAAAAGCTTCAACATTTTCATATAAAGTTTAAGAAGGAGCTACATGGGGTATGGCACTGATTCGTGGTGCGCCGGCAGGGCGTATATTCTAGCAGGTGGGGATCCTGTCAAGGTAAGATTTAGCAAATCGCTTTGTATCGAGTCTTAGAGATGTTGCGTTAACGTAACATTTTAAGCGTAGACAGAAAGTTATCGAGGTAGAATTTACTGGGTGTGCGGCCTTTTTAGTTAGCGAAAACGTTGTGTAGTAGTGACGATAAGCTTTCTAGGCTGATAAAATAGTTACTTAATAAATTGTTTCTGTTAGTTAACTGATATTTTGGGGTCCGAATAGAAGCCAATAATCTTATGGATACTAAGGCTTACTAATACTCTTGCCAGCGTTGCAGTAATGTAATGTTGCGAGGCATAGGTAAAGACGGAGACACTGGCTGTAAAGTCACACTTCGGATACTGTTGCAATTGATATGTTGAATTAGCATTGATATTATTAGTTTTAGGTTATTTTTTATTCCTGTTGGTGTGATTCAGAGAAATGTTGGCGAGACCCCGTATTAGGGTATTTTTACTTATCCACTCTTTTCGGGGGGATGGTCAAAAATGCCTAGAATAAATAGGGGTACGGCAACAGGATCAGTTCCAAATAGCAATTGCTCTAAATATTTTAATTAATGCAATAATCATTTGGAATACAACTTATTTACAAAAGGTTATAGATCATTTAGAACAGAATTACACTTTTGATGAAAGTTTACTTAAACATATATCCCCATTAGGATGGGAACATACCAATTTGCTTGGCGAATATAATTCTGATGTTAAAAATGTTTGATGAAAAATAAGTAAATGATTACCCCACCTATTATAAGACCTTTTATAAAGAAGACATAGGAAGCAATATACTCATTATTAAAAAAAAGTATTGAAATCATTATGTTTAACCTAATTAAATTTTTTTTATAATTCGCTTCTTATATTAAAATAAATTTATACTACATGTCTTTTTATTATTGATTTTTTTTCACTATATCTTAATACTCCTCTTTTAAAAATCTTGCTGCTTAAATATCCAATAACTGCAATTGTTATCATAATCAATAATATACTTATAAAAACTTCTGTATTTGTTACTGTACTGCTTATGAGTAACCTTGCTGTCATACCAAAGGGCGCTGAGAATGGTATTAAGGATAAGATTTTAAGCCATGTTGGTTTATTAAAAGAAAAAATCACAAGAAGGTAACAAATTGGTACTGTAAATATTACTATTACTTGCCCTATATTAATATCGCTTATACTTCTCGCTAAGGAAGCTAGGCCCGATAACATAATACAATACAATATATAAGCTAATGTAACAAAAACTATGCAGTACACGGCTACTTCTAAAGAAATACTAAATTTATTAAGTAAGTCGAATTTATTATTGTTAATTTTTGTAAATATAAAAGTAGCAATTAACCATAAAAATATTTGAGTTAAGCATACAAAACAGGTACCTAAAACCTTTCCTATAAATAGCGCTATAGGTTTTGTTGCTGTTATAAGCGTTTCCATTATTCTACTACTTTTTTCTTCTATTATTGTAGAGGAGGCTATGGTACTATAGAATAATACTAATGATAAAATAACACAGCTGATTCCTACATGAAGAAGCCTCTTTTCTCTCAAACTGGCACTGGCATCTTTTACATCATTAATTGACTTATTTTCATTAACTAAATCTATAAGTTTTATTTCCTTTTGTGTTGTTAGATAATTTAATTTTTCACTGGACAAATTAAGTTTTTGAGATTTAACTTTTAAAAGCATAATATCAAGTATTTTTCCTATATCATTTATCATTTTATTATTTGATATATCATTGGTGTATAATTTAAAAGTATTTAAATCCTCTGACAAAACTACTGCTGCTGAATATTTTAGATTTTGTACCTGCATATCTTTTTTAATATCATCCAAGTTTTTATTAACAACTTTAAATGAATACTTATCATTATTATTTTTAAATAAATTTTCATTTATATTAATATTACTAGCCTTTATAACAGCTATAACCTTTACAGTTTCTTTCTCAACCACTAGTTGCTTAATATTTTGAAAATTCACTAAGCCTGCTAGTACTAGTATTATAAAACATGTAGAGAAGCATACTGATTTCTTTTTTATTGTTTGTATGTACGTAAAACTAAAAACATTCCAAAAATTCCTCATTTTTATTACCTCTTTCCTGGTTATTCAGCAGGTGTTACAGTCTTAATAATCTTTGTTACTGATAATTTACTACTATAGTGTAATACTCCTTTTTTATAGAGCTTACTACTAAACATCGCAGTAATAATTATTGTTAAAATTAACATTACTATACTTATAATTATCTTTGCAGTACTGATTTCGGTTAATACTATTCTCTCGAACATTATGACGGGTGAAGTCAAAGGTATATAGGATAAAACCTTCATATAGATTGAATTAACATTACTAGTACTAATTGCAGCAATAAACATAAGTATCATATTTGCAAACATTATTGGAAGCTCTATTTGAGTAGTATCTTGAGTATCTGTAAATAAAGATCCTATTGCCCCATATACAAAGGCATATAGTAAATATGAAAGTAGTATAAATATCCCGAAGTATAATACTATATTTGTGGGTATATTTATTTTTGTTATATCTTTTGAACTAACCCCACTAATACTGCTGAATACACAGCCACTTAATATAAGTATTAATAATTGAGTAATTACGGTACTACAGAGACCTAAAATTTTACCTAAAAAAAGAGATATTGGTTTGGTCATAGTAATTAACGTTTCTTGTATTCTATTGCTTTTTTCTTCAATGATTGCCCTAGATATGCTGCTTGCATTAAGTGTTGACATAAAATAAAAGGCGCACACCATCATAATAACTATAGATACTTTTTCACCATATTTTGCGTTTATATTATTCAAATGACCAGCTTCATTGCTTGATATATTAACAACTTCTACACTAGCATTAGCTTTTAAATATCCTAGTTCTTTTGAGGATAAATTTAACTCCTTTGCTTTTTCATTAAGATAAATAGACTGAATAAATGTATTAACTTGATCAAGCAATACATTACTAGCATCTTCTCTTACCATTAATTTAAGCTCTGAATCTTTATCATGGTTTAAAAGTAATAAAGCTGAATATTTTGACTTACCATTCTTAATCTCGCCTTTTATAGCATCCAAGTTTTTATTATCTACAAGATTAATTTTACAATTATTTTCTGGGTAAGAGTCTAATATATATTGACTGATTCCAAGGGAGCTTTCATCATCCACAAGAGCTATTACGTTTGTTTTACCAATGCTTATGGACTCTTTCAATGCTACCATATTATTGTCAAAATAGCTTATTACTTTTGGGTAGTTAAAGAACAATCCTACAGCCATAATGCCCAGAAAGGTAACCACTACAAACTCCATATTTTTTATACTTTTCATATAAGTAAACTTAAAAACTGTAAAAAACTTTTTCATAACTTAATCCCCCAATTGTTTCAAGAATATATCGTTTAATGATGGTTTTAAGTATTCAAATTTTTCTAAATGCAGATTTAATGATAAAAGTTTACTTAAAAATTCTCTAATTGTTTTTCTGTTTTTATATTCAAGGATATAATTATTACCGCTTATATCAATTTCTTTAATACCCATTTCATTTATAATATTTGTTATATTTGCAGACGTTGATACAACTACTTGTTTTTCTGAATATTTTTCTTTAAGTGCATCTATACTACCTTGAAGAACAATTTCTCCTGATTTTAACATCGCTATGTTGTCACAGAACTCTTCTACATCATTCATTTGATGGCTACTAAATAATATAGTTTTATTTTTCTTTAAAAGGTCTCTTATTATATTTTTAAACAATTCAACATTTACAGGATCCAGTCCACTAAAAGGCTCATCCAGAATTATTATATCTGGGTCATGTAAGATAGCTGCAATAAGCTGTATTTTCTGTTTGTTTCCCTTTGATAATTCATCAACTCTTCTGTTATAATAATTTGATATATGAAACTTATCTAGCCAGTATAGTAGGCTTTGCTTTGCTTCTGATTTCTTTAAACCATTTAACTGTCCAAAATATATTAATTGTTCTGAAACCTTATATTTTAAATACAAGCCTCTTTCTTCTGGTAGATATCCAAATCTAACTTTTGATTTTCTTATATCTTTGCCATCTAAAAGTATTTCTCCTGAATCTTGATTTATTATTCCAAGAATGCTTCTTATTATAGTAGTCTTTCCAGCTCCATTTCTTCCTAAAAGACCAAAAGCTTCTCCTGCTTTTACGTTAAATGATACTCCATTTAATGCTTTTGTTTCATTGAATGATTTCTTTATATTTTTAACTGTAATATCCATAACTAACACCTCATTAATTTAATTTTACGAACAATTCAACAAATCTTCAATTCCTACCGGAGAATTTTCTCCACTATCATATAGATTGTAATAATAACCTTTTAGATTAAGCAGTTCTTTATGTGTACCCTGCTCTACTATTCGCCCTTTATCAATGACTAATATCCTATCAAATTTATCAATTGTACTTAGTCTATGCGCCACAACTATACATGTATTCTTTAAACCAAATACTTGATCCATAAAGCCCTTTTCTGATTGATTATCTAATGAACTTGTTGGTTCATCCATCAATAATATCTTAGGATTATTAATTAGAGCTCTAGCTAATGATATCTTTTGTCTTTGACCTCCAGATAAGTTAACCCCATTTTCCGATAATATTGTATCGATTCCAAGTGGACTGTCTTTTATAATATCCATTATTCCTGCTCTCTCAATAGCCTTTGAAAGTATACCATCATCTATATTTTCCTTTCCTAAAAGTATATTTTCTCTTATTGAAGCATTAAATAATTGTGGTTCTTGTAATACAACACCTATTTGATTTCTTAAGTTTCTAATATTCATTTGACTCATATCCAGATCATCTATAAGAATTCTTCCTTCTTTAGGATTATATAGACCTAAAATCATTTTAAGTAATGTGCTTTTACCTGATCCACTTTTCCCAACTATAGCGATCTTTTCGCAAGGCTTAATATCCAAATTTATGTCCTTTAATATGTAAGGTGAAAACTCATTATATTTGAAGTTTATATGTTCAAAAGATATAGTACCTTCTTTAATATCAAAACATTCTTCATCTAATCTACTTTCCGGGTTTGTATTTAATATGTCATACCACTTATTTATATAAGTCCTTAAAACTAAAATTTCCATATATGATCCACTGATTGATATTATTGGTTGTAAAAAAGATGCTGCAACAGTATTAAAGGCTAAGAGTGTTCCAATAGTAAATGTTCCACTCCCAACTTGATAGCTACCGTACCACGTAATAAATAGAGCAAGCATAAATTGTACTGTATATGGTATATTTGAAAGTAATGCACTCCACTTTCCTTTTTTAGTTGTAAAATACATCTGTCTAGTAAAGTTCGTTTTCCAGTTTTTCAAAAACAACTCTTCTGTACCTAAGGACTTTATGGTTAAAATACCATTTACCGTCTCATTTAATATTTTTTGAACTTTTGCTTGTGATATTAACTCATCGTTAGTTATTTGTTCTACTTTGTAAGTACTAAAGATTGAAACAGTTATTATTAAGCCACTTATTATTAAAATGATTACAGTTAATGAAACAGAGTATTTTAACATGATGTATAAATAGACAAATATTAAAAAGAAATCAATAATTAATGACACTAGCTTTTGAGATAATATTTGACGTACATACACATTTGAATTAAATCTAAAAATAAGTTCTCCTGATGATCTGTTAGTAAAGAAAGTATATGGTAATTTAAGCATATGTTCCAATAAATTAGACATTAGTTCGCTATCAAATACAGATTGAAGCTTTACTATTACATAATGTCTTGAAAAATTCATGAAATAATAAAATATAGAAAACACCAGTATGCTTAAACCAATTTTATTTAAAAACTCTGTATCTGCCTTAAAAATAATATTATCAACTAGACTCTTAGTTATAAATGGCACAGCTACACCTATAACCTGGATTAACACTGAAAGTACTAGTAAGGTTACCAGAAGTTTCTTTTCCTTAAAGAGAATAGACAAGAAAAATTTAGTTTTACAATCATCTTTTTTTTCTTGAAAATTCTCATTAGGATAACATAGTAAAGCTGAGTTTGAAAAACTTTCTTCAAATTCTTCCTTTGAAATCCAACGTCTTGTATTTGCTGGATCAGAGATTAAAACTCTTTTTGAAGTGGCTTTTTCAATAATTACAAAATGCTTTTTATTCCAAAAACCTATAAAAGGAAATAAATTTTTGTCTAATGAAGTTATATTCGTAATTTTGACTCCTCTTGTACTGTAGTTATAACTCTTTAGTATTTCACTTAGTTGGAATAATGTATATCCACCATTGGGAACTCCATACTTTTCTCTTAAAGTTGACAGCTCCATATTATAATTGAAATAATTACAAATCATAGAAACACATGCAAGACCACACTCGCTGTGTTCCATTTGTTCTATATTTTTAATTTTCTTAAACTTCTTAACTATAGTAATCCCCTCCTAGCAATTACTTATTTTAATAAATTTACTTTGATATATATTTTAAAGCATATTCTCCCTTTATGAATGAATTTGTAATTAATACAATATTTAAGGTAATTTTCGCTTGAATAAAGATTTTTACCAAATTACCCCCTACCCACACTATATTTCAATTTCAAAATTGTTAACTTATTTTAACTGCATTAACGGCCTCAGAAGGAGATTTATACTCCCACTTATAGAAGTGGGAAACCTCCTTCTGAAATGTCGTTAAAATTCTTAAATCAACAAGCGGATCTTCTTTTAATTAATAATTCTGAAAAACTATTACATTCTAGTTGTCCACTATCATTCCAAAACTTGTACTCAGCACTCTTATCCTTTATAGCTGAATCTTCAACTAGTTTCATTGCAGTTTTCAAACCCTTGAATATAGTTTCTAATACCTGATCACTTTCTATGTTTTTATTATTTATTAAGTATTCATGCATGGTATTAGCAGCCTCTTCAATATTTTCTTCTAAGAAACCAGGCTCATTTAATTGCTTTAGTGAATACACAGTTGCTCCTAATTTTCCTATAATTCTAATTCCCAAATAATTCATTATCTTATGAAGATAATTATTTACATACTCTATACCATTTCCACCAGAAGTAGCTATTATAAATCCAGGTTTACCTGCCAATATCATAAGGTGCATCCAATAGCTAATCCTATCTATAAAAACCTTCATATCTCCTGAGATATTATGAGCATAAACAGGACTTCCAAATATAACAAGGTCCGCCTTTAATATTTTGTTCTCTAACATCTTTACATCATCAGTATTATCTAATATACATTTCCCATTTGAAAAGCATCCATTACAACTTTTACAATGAGTTATATTAGTATTATTTCCAGTATAAATGTCTAACACTATTTCTTCAGAGGTTTTTCCCTTTAACTTATCAAAAATTTTATTTAATAATCCTAAGGTTTTTGACTTCTCCCCTGCTTGAGTTCCTATATAAACAAATATGGTTTTCATATAAATTACCTCTCTTAAATTATTTAAAGTTTATTTTATATCACGTAATGAATTTTCTGCATTAACAATGCCTTTTCCAAAATATATAGGGTTATTACCATTTGCACCAGGCGTTGTACCTTGATATAAATACTTTTTAATCATTTCCGGTGTAGGTTTGGTTCCGAATTTCTCTTTATATTCTGCTATTATTAATGCTGCAGTAGCCGCTACTTTAGGGGCAGCTAGGCTAGTACCACCTACATTAAATTCATATCCTTTACTAAATCCTAGATTAGAACTTAATTCTGATTGAGGAAAATACGTTGGATATGTTATTAATAACATGTATTTTATATCAGGAATTTTTTCACTTTCCCACAAAGGACCAAAATCTCCAGAAGGGGCTGCAATACTTATAGTTTTACCGTAATTTGAGTAAAAAGCTAACTTATCATCTTTGTTAGATGCTGAAACTGTTATTACATTTGGCAGCCCACCAGGAACGTGAAACTGCATATCATTTTCATACCCTCGCTGTAGCGCCAACTGATTAGGATAAGATATATCATATCCCTTCATTTCCGTGCCTGATGAAGCAACTATTAAACTTCCTTTTTTGTTAGCAAATTTCACTGCCCGTAAATAGCCGAAATATATTGCTCGTTCTTCTGGATTTCCGACTGATTTATATGCCCCTAAGCTTAAATTAATTACATCCATTTTGTCATTAGCAGCCTCCATTATTGCTTTAATTACCCAACTTGATTCACATTCTGCTCCCTCAAAAACCTTATATGGTGTTATGGCAATTTTAGGTGCAACACCTTTTAGATTTCCATTAGCAGCAATTACTCCAGCTACCATTGTGCCATGACCAAAAGTATCTTTAATTGAGTTATCATTTGGTGTAAATATCTTTCCACCAACAATATTCTCTTTTAAGTCTGGATGAGAATCATCAATACCGCTATCTATAATAGCAACTTTAACAGAATGGTTTCCCTCTTCAATATCGTAGCTTTTGCCATTACCAGTTACTTTATCAATGTCCCAGTTCCACTCTCCATATATATTTTCAGATTTTATTTGCTTCACTTTCCGAGCCATATTATGAAATTCAGGGTTGATTCCTAAATCCATGTCTACAGATACTTTATCATTGGCACCTACTGCTTGAACCAAATCACTAAATTCTTTGTTGATACATTTTTTTGTATCATTTAGTAAACTTTCATCTTTAGATTCTATAATTAAAACATTGATTTCTTTAATATCACTAATCTTTATATCAGGATACTTATTTTTTAATTCAGCTGTAATTTCTGTATACTTTTTTCCTTCTTTTATAACTATCATATATGAATTAGTATTATGTGAAACATTTATACTTGCGTTAACTAATGAATAGTCTAGGAACAAAATAGTTATAGATAAAATTAATACTATTAACATACATTTCTTATTTCTAAACTTTTTGCACAACCTAATCACTCCTTCTGAAATGTAATTAAAATCGAATAAATAACTAGGTTATTTCTTCACATAAGTCTATAGTTCAAGCATCATAACATTTGGAATCCTTTCAGGACTACGAAGCCTTAATAGCTCATATCCAATTCCTGTCATGCCTGTAAAAAGACCTAAATCCTTAAATTGTGGAATTTCTCTAAGCCTGAACTTATTAAGCTCTTTTTTAAATGAAAATATATTGCTTAGCTTTTTATAGATAATTGATTTTATATTTTCATCCTTACTTTTATTATAAACTTGTAATAATAATTCAATATCTCCAAAATTACCGTGACATAGACAATCATCATTATGAATGGTATCCTTGTTTGAGCTAACTGCAATTTCAATTTCTTCATCCATTTTTGAATCATTATAGTACTTGGACATTAATAATCTACTCATTCCAATGCCAGTACTTCCATGACACCACTTTGTAGCAATTTCATTACCACCATCTCTTTTATCTATCCAGCCTAACCTTTTACTATCAAATAAACTTCTATCATGCTCTATCATTTCTAATGCAAGGATTTTGAATTTATTTTCATTTAAATATTGTGATAGTTGTAATAATACAACTGCAATACCACTAGCACCATGAGACATTCCACCTAATAACTTATTTCTATCTACATTTGATAACTGATCTATTAATTTTTCTCCTAACTTCTTTGACAATATTAGATATTTCTCTTCTCCTAAAACATCATAAGTATTTAAAGTCATTTTAATTAAACCAGTTGTACCTCCAAGCCAATCGTATTCTGTTATATTATCAATATTCTCTTCAATGTAATCACATATCTCTTCAATAACTTTTCTATAATCCTCTCTTTTTTCGTCCTTATAAACTAAAAGTAATGGATAAAGTAATGAAGCTTTTCCTATAAATGCACTTACAACTTTAGAGTACTTAGCTCTTTCAATGGCTGACTTAATTAAAACTTGCATTAAATCTCTATACTTTTCATTATTAGTTTCTTTGTATAATTGATAATAATAGACGGCCTTACCCGATAAGCCATTATATAAATTTTCATTAGTAGGTCTTATTTCACTTAGTCCATCTTCCTGATAATTAACCTCTAGCCAAGTAATAAAGTCATTATTATTTGACTCTTTAGCCATTGATAAAAGTTCTTCTCCTAAATCTATAGCTTCTTTAAGCAAATCTACGTCATTAAACGCATTTGTTTTAAGGGCTCCAAGAAAATTTTTTTCATTTTCTTCAAAATTCTTTTTATACTGATTTTTGTATTCTCCAAAATTAACAAGAATATAAGATAATTGCTTATCAATTTCCTTTTGGTTAAGTTTCTTAATATTATCTAAAACTCTATCTAACGATGTAGTTTCAAAATAATCCTTGATTCTTTCACCGGTACTTGTTATTATGTCACGAGAATCTGCATAAGCAGAAAACATTGGAATATCTTCATATAACATATCTAAGATTTCAGCCTCTATATTTCTCTTATCCATATATGGGTATCCCCATGAGTTCTCAAATAGCTTTTCTCTTTCTTTAAAATCTTGAGTACAATTTGGATGATATGAATAAGTTAACATTTCACCATATGTACTAGTATTCTTTATTACCTGACGTGTTAAGCAACCCTTAAATATATTAAGAATACTCTCTTTTGAAATTAAACTTTCTTTATCACTTATTATGAATTCACAAGTATCTCTAAACCCTTTTAAGATAAACTCTTGATACATTCTAAAGTCCACCTTATTATCATTTAGTTTAGGGATATTACTACCACCTTCCATAGTTATTTCCGTATACTCATACCTCATATCATCAGTCATAATGTTATTAGGTGCTAAAACTTTATATGGAAGGGTCTGTTTATCACCATTTAATGCACTAAAGTCAATGCCACCGCTTTCACTATTTTTCTTTAGAGCTATAAACGGTATTAGGCAGGTGCTGATAACCGAATCCATTATTTCATATTTTGCAACAACGTCTGCTGAATCATTAAATTTAAGGGGCATAACTTGATGAAGAACTGTTTCAAGATCAATAATTACAGGATATTCTGCATTTGCAATTATATTTTCATAATGGAAATCTGTTCCTTTTAAAATATACATAAGAGCTATGGTTTGACCAAATCTAGTATAAAATCTTTTAATCTCTTCTTTATTTTCACAGGAATTATATTTAACAAATTTTTCAAATGAAAATTCATTTTCATAAAACCCCTTATTTATATAAAAATCTAATAAATTACTATTTTTATTAATCCATCTAACAAAGTCATAGTATTTTTCACAAACCTTTAAATTCCTAGGCTTATATATAACCCGTATTTCATTTGAGAATACAAATTGGATTACAGATTTACCTTTTTGGTGTGAGTCACCCTCATTAGCTATAATTTTATTTAATTTATGACCATCTATATTAATCTCTAATACTTGTTGAATTGTATTAAAGTTATTATCTAATCTATTTAATGCTTCAATTACGTGCTTTATAAAATAATCAGTTTTCACTGTTAATAATCTTGCTAAAACAGCATATTTTGTATAAAAATTTACTATAGAGTCTAAATTTTTAAATTCATTCTTAACGAAACACTTAAATCTCTCTTCTGGTGTTAAACCTTCCAATTCATTATTTGCTTTTGCTAAATGTAACTCAATCACTAATGACTTATTTGAAATTTGTAAAAGTATACCATTAAGTGATTCGATCACTTGTGATGGTATTTCATCATTACATTGAAAATTTTTCAACTCATTTATAGCCTTTTTTATTCTTGAATAAGCCCAAAATAAAAATGGTCTAACGGTATAATCTAATCCATAATCAGGCTTATTTTCATTATCATCAATAATATTCTCTTCCTTTTCAATAAAATGTTCTAAAATTTCTTCGAATTTATTAAACCAATCTGATTTTACTAAATCCGTACTCAACATTTCTCTATCCTCTTCACTTAAATCTTTAATTGCATAATTAAATTCTTTTTCATTAAAGCCTTCAACTTTTAACTTTGTATTAAAGCTATCGGATTTAATTACTGACTTTCTACTTTTCCACGCTTCTATATACTTATTTTCAATATCTAAGCTTATATTATTTTTCTTAAATGTATCTAATCTTTCTCTTATGGACATTGCATTTACTAATTTTTTCACAGTACCACTATTTAAAACTCTCATAAAATTACCCCCAATTTTATCTTAATATTTTAAACTCGTAAAATAAAAATAATGTTAAAATTTTTCTATCATATATTATAAATGCCCCCACTGAGTTTTTCAGCTATTTTTAAGGGGCATTTATGCTCCATTACTAGAAATTAAAGTTAATTTACTCTAAAGTGAGCAAATGCTTTTATGATTAGCAGTGTTTTAATGATACTGTAATACCTGTACCTAAACTAAATGAAGCCGCTGCCTGTACAAACTTACTATGCAAAGTGGTGTTGTTTCTGCTTGTACATCCCCACTCCCTTGTGATGCTACCATTTCATCTATTGATAACTCCTCAAATGATGGTCCTACTACCTTGTTTAATTCATATTTTTTTCCATAATTTTTTCCTCCTCAAATTTTTATTATTGTAAATCTAATATCTTATTAGCAGTGTTTTAATGATACTGTAATGCCTGTACCTAAACTGAATGAAGCCGCTGCTGCAGTTACTATGCAAAGTGGTGTTGTTTCTGCTTGTACATCCCCACTCCCTTGTGATGCTACCATTTCATCTATTGATAACTCCTCAAATGATGGTCCTACTACCTTGTTTAATTCATATTTTTTTCCATAATTTTTTCCTCCTCAAATTTTTATTATTGTAAATCTAATATCTTATTAGCAGTGTTTTAATGATACTGTAATGCCTGTACCTAAACTGAATGAAGCCGCTGCTGCAGTTACTATGCAAAGTGGTGTCGTTTCTGCTTGTACATCCCCACTCCCTTGTGATGCTACCATTTCATCTATTGATAACTCCTCAAATGATGGTCCTACTACCTTGTTTAATTCATATTTTTTTCCGTAATTTTTTCCTCCTCAAATTTTTATTATTGTAAATCTAATATCTTATTAGCAGTGTTTTAATGATACTGTAATGCCTGTACCTAAACTGAATGAATCCTATGCAAAGTGGTGTTGTTTCTGCTTGTACATCCCTTTGTGATGCTACCATTTCATCTATTGATAACTCCTCAAATGATGGTCCTACTACCTTGTTTAATTCATATTTTTTTCCATAATTTTTTCCTCCTCAAATTTTTATTATTGTAAATCTAATATCTTATTAGCAGTGTTTTAATGATACTGTAATGCCTGTACCTAAACTGAATGAAGCCGCTGCTGCAGTTACTATGCAAAGTGGTGTTGTTTCTGCTTGTACATCCCCACTCCCTTGTGATGCTACCATTTCATCTATTGATAACTCCTCAAATGATGGTCCTACTACCTTGTTTAATTCATATTTTTTTCCATAATTTTTTCCTCCTCAAATTTTTATTATTGTAAATCTAATATCTTATTAACAGTGTTTTAATGATACTGTAATGCCTGTACCTAAACTGAATACCGCTGCTGCAGTTACTATGCAAAGTGGTGTTGTTTCTGCTTGTACATCCCCACTTCCTTGTGATGCTACCATTTCATCTATTGATAACTCCTCAAATGATGGTCCTACTACCTTGTTTAATTCATATTTTTTTCCCATAATTCCCCTCCTTTCTTTTTAATACAATGAATCTTAATTTTGGTTGCATAATGTGAAAAACTAATTACAAATATTATCTACCCAATAACTTAAATGTTTTAATTTTGTATTTATCATCGATTTAAGCTATTACTTCAACGTTATTTGTATTTCTATCCTTCACTGTTTGTTCCTGTCACAATTACAGTTTAATATGTTTATACTATTTAAAATCGTTAATGTAATATATTCATAGTACAAGGTAATAATTGACTTAGAAATTCAGTTATCAACTCGAAAAATATATAATAAATGATAATTATGTAATGGTAATATGATTTTGAATATTTAGAAAGGAAATTGTTAGGTAATTGATGCCATAAGGAGAGGTTTAAGATCGATTATAATTTCATTGCCACACGGTAATACCGCATGATTTTTTATGGTTGGTCTTAGCAGCAGTCAGTAACCTAGTCCAAAGCAAATAAAATTATTCCCCCTTCGCCCTCAGGGGAAACAGTTCCTACGGCATTGTAACAGAGCCTTTTTTGTTTTTGCCATATTAGTATTTTAAATATAGAACCTCGCTTCGATCAGGTGGGAGATGGACAGGTTTTTCACCTCAGATTGGTAGAGCAGTAACGTTTGTCCCGAGAATTTAGAGTTTTAAAAAAGTAATTAGTCTTCGCGTTTTCCTTTTTAGATATTAATATTCTTATAGTAAATAGATTTTATAGACCTTTATAATAGTTATTATATTTTATATCTATTGTAGTTACTATCAGTATAGAGAATTTAGAAGGACAAGATCTACGCACGCATATGTTTCAGCTTCGCAGAAGATGATTTAATCATATCGTTGAATCTAAATACGTACACCGCCGATTACAAGACCAGGGCTTCTCTACCTATACGTGCGTAATATTGTTTATATCTGATACTTATTAGGGTATATTTTGGCTTATTCCCCCTTTTCGGGTGGATGGGCAAAAATACAAAAAAACAATCCCCACTGCATAGCAGTAAGGATTGTCACCCCTGATGGTGAGGGATTTTCAATATTTCAATCATTTAGCCAATTTCAAAAATATATTATTTTACTAAAGCAAAAATTTATTTATAATAAACATTTGCTAAATATAGTGACAAAAGGGGACAAATCATGCTACCATATTTAGCTCAATAATCATCTAAAAAAAAGTGCTCAAGTGATTGATTTCCAATTACTTGAGCATTTTTTAAAACTACATTTGTATGTATGGATTTCCTAATCATTTATAGCTGCAAATGCTACCTGACTTAACCTGCTATATCTTAAGCCTTTGCCTCAACACTAAATGCTCCCTTTTTCCTCCAAATAAATATCGCCATAATAAATGGCATAATAAAATTAATAAATATAAAAGGACTAAATCCAACAAATACAATTACATATACTATTTGGGATACTACATCAGTAAAGTAAATATATATGCCTAGCTCCTTCTTCTTTAAAATCAAAATAACACCTATAATTAGTATTATTAAAAATACCAAACCAATAATTATATCAGAAGTTGGTGTTATTGGAAATCCATCCGCTATAAGCTCAGCATCAATGTTTTTTTCATAACTAAGTTTTTTATAGACAGCATTAATCCTAACCCACTAATAACTAATTGGATAATTAAAAATATTACTAAACCTGCTCCCATTTCTGGTCTTCTAATTTCTTCCATGATTTTACCTCCATATTTATTTATTTTTCTTACGTTCAATAATCCTCACAACAATAACTATAGCAATGATGGCTACAATTCCTCCAAGTGCTGGCGACCACCATTTAATAGTTTGAATAATTCCTTCAGATACTCCTAAATTCAATAAAAAATTTCCCATATTATCCTCTCCTTTATTTTATTTTTTGTTCGATAATAATTTGTTTTGAATTTTCATAAGTTGCAATGAAGTACACCATATACAATGCGATAATAATTGCAAAACTAGGCACCATATTTGTACCAATAGCCATTTGAATGGATAACTCCACTTTCTTTATTACTGCTTTAGTAATAAACGTAGATAAGACCATTGACATAATGAGTGGCAAAACAAAGTAAATCCCAATCTGTAGAAACAATGTTCTGCGAATCATTTTCCCATCAGCACCTATATTGGCTAATGTTTGATATCGTTCCTTGTTATCTTGCGTTTCAGTTAATTGTTGAAGCGCCAGTACTGCCAAACAAATTATAATAAACACAAGACCAACATAAGTACATACAAATCCAAGAACTCCATATGTTCCAAAATACGCATTCTCCATAAAATCTTTTGTTATGAAGTAAATTTTCCCATCAATATATTCATCACTCCATACTTTATTCATCTGTTCGTACAATAAATCTTTGTTCACGTTTGCTTTATAAAGACCGTTTAATAAATATGATTCTGGTATTAACTTTTTAGCAATTTCATCTGGTACAATAATTGTTCCCTTATCATTTGCACCTATGGGTTCAATTAGTGCAAATGTCTTTTTTATAGGTTCTGCTCTTTGTGGTGTTAATTCTTGACCACAAACTGTAATCTTCCCATTGCTTTTTAAAAAATGATCTACATAAGGCATTGTGTTCTTGTACGTTGCATTTATAAGATATTGGTTTTTAGATAAGCTAATTGGCTTCTCCTTTTGAAGAACCATTTGTTTATTAAATTCCGTCTCTGACATAAAGGCAACTTTAGATTTTGGCAAGTCCTTATCAACAGTGGCTAATTTCACGACTTGCCCCGTAAACATATCTCCATAGGTATAACCAGAAGCATATAGAATACTCTCAGAATAATCCTTGAAATTATCTCGCATCGCGATTCCATCTTTTTTGGCTTTTTCTAGTGGAGTTACTTTATTCTTACTCACTGGCAACATAATGGTAACATCATAAGGTGTAGATCGCTTCGCTATATTCTTCATTTCACCAATAAGACTAAACCCTGATCCAAGCACTACAAGTGAACACAAAAGCAATCCACTAATAACTGTGATAACAAGATAATTTGTCTGAAGCTTGCTACCAATTTGTCTAAATAAGAATGGATTCAATCCATGAAAGTACATGCTTTTATTCTTTTGAACAACCGAAATCATTACACTAGACGCGGTATAATAAAATAATAGAATACTAACTCCTATAAGTACCATAACTTCGGATAACGTTGTTTGGTTAAGTCCAGTACTTGAAAGTATGTATGCACCTAAAATCATACAAATTGCTGATGTAACAAATAATAAAAATGAAATCAATTTATTATGAACTCTTAATTCTTGATTCTTTCTGTCTGCTGTCAATAAATCAATTAATTTTACTTTAAAAATCGAACGCGTGTTAAATATCATAACAACCACAAAAATAATAGCAAAATTAATAATTGTATCTTTTATAGCTGGAACAGATATAGCCAACTGAAATGAAGACATGTCAGTTCCAAATAACTTTAATGCTATCATTGAAAGTCCTTGAGACAAAAGCAAACCTATACCTAATCCAACTATTAAAGAAAAAATACCAACCAAAACAATTTCTCCCACAAAGATAGATGAAATGCGCCACTTGTTCATGCCAAGTGTCATATACATTCCCATTTCTTTCTTTCTTCTTTTCATAATAAACTGATTTGCGTATAGTACAACAAAAGCAAGAATCACAGCAATAAGTTTAGATATAATTCCTATATATTGAGTCATAATATTGCTAAACATTTTCATTACAGACGATAATTTGCTTAATCCTGGTTGGGATGCTACTGAATTAAATGCATAAAATAAACTAACCGCCAGGGCCAATGTCAAAAAGTAGACCACATAGTCTTTAATACTCCTACGTACATTTTTAAAAATAAGCTTAAAAAACATTATCAGCCTCACCTCCTAAAACAGAAACAACTTCCATGATGCTATTAAAGAAGGTTTTTCGGTCGTTACTACCTTTGTTTAATTCATTGAATATTTTTCCATCTTTAATGAAAATAATTCTTTTACAAAAGCTTGCATTATACGCATCATGAGTTACCATAAGGATTGTGGCTTCTTGATTACGATTTAAATCTTCCAAGCTTTTTAATAACATTTTTTCAGATTTGCTATCAAGCGCCCCTGTTGGTTCATCTGCTAAAAGTAAAGATGGATGAGACACAATAGCACGAGCTGCTGCCACTCTTTGTTGCTGTCCTCCAGACATTTCATAAGGATACTTATGAAGTACTTTCTCTATATTTAAAGCCAAAGCTACATTATCTATTTCTTGTTTCATTTTATTTACAGGGCAATGATTAATGGATAAGGCTAATGATATATTCTCATATGCTGTCAATGTGTCCAATAAATTATAATCTTGAAACATAAATCCTAATTTCTCACGTCGAAATTTGGAAAGCTTACTTCCACTTAAAAGAGTGATATCTTCTTCGTCTACATATACATGTCCTGATGTAATAGTATCAATGGTAGAGATACAGTTAAGTAATGTGCTTTTCCCACTTCCACTAGAACCCATTATCCCCAAAAATTCACCTTTATTAACTTCAAAAGAAACACCATTTAATGCATGTGTAACTTTACCTTTATTTCCATATACTTTTTCGATATCTTGAACTTTTAAAATTGTATTCATCTTTATCACTCCTCTTTTCTTATCTCTTACACTACTTTATCATTTTTCTATTTTTTCAACTATCGATTAACCTTACCGTACCATTACCATTTTGTAAGGTTTCATCATCAATTCCATTGCTGTTAATCACCAAATGTGATAAATCCTCTCCTATATATTTAGTTGTATTAGTTTTGGGAGTGAAAAATAATAAGAAAATAGTAAATACCGCATTATTCACCAAAATGAATAGTGCGGTATTTATTATACTATTTCGTCTTTGATTGATTCTATTACATTACTTTTTTTAACGCCCGTTGAAGAAACCCCATACGCCAAAAATATAGATGCAATTATAAGCATAGCATACGTTAAAATTGGTACAACTGGAAAAACAGATATAAACTCAGACCATGTGATTAACGTTAATCTTAACATATACCAACAAATAAATAATACTATTGGTATGCTAACAATAATCGGTGTTAATGCAAAAAACAAACCTTCTATCATCAACATTTTATTTAATCCCTTTGGTGTTAATCCTACTGCCCGAAGCATAGCAAATTCTCTTTTTCGCAGTCTAAGATTATTCGAAATGGTAGAAAAAGCATTAATAATGCCAATTATTCCAAACATTATGGCTACAGAAAAAACACCAATAGAAACGGCTTTTTGAACCAGTTTGTCATTATTTTTTTCTTCGAGTAGACTCCATATACTAAAATCTTCGGATCCAAGATAAGAACTGCAAATTCGAGTTAGTTCTTTCTTCACACGTGGGCTAGCCCCATCACCAACCAATAAATCAATTGCCATACTACTAGATTCAAGCATGCGCTCTGGCATAAAATTACTAACTAGTTGCTGATAGGTTTTCATAGGAACTATATATGCTAAGCTGTATCCACCCATTTCTAGCTCAGAGGGAGAAATCTCTGTAACATGGCCCACTTGAACATTAAATTTATAATTTGTATTCATATCATTTTCTATTTTTTCATTTATTACTAGCTTATCGCCTTGTTTTATATTTAACAATGGTATTTTTTGCACAACTTTTGTATTCTCTGATACATAATGTGTGCTATCTAACAATACTCCTGTTTTCACACCATCCTTATAATATGCCTCATCATCAGCACCAATTTTTTCACAATACTTTTTAAATGATTTATCGCTTAATCCAACTAAATTTACTATAATTCTATGCTTTCCATTTTCACTCGATATATTATGTTTGGAGGGTACCTTAGCAAATCCTCCATATTTAGCAAAAACATCTGACTCCTGTTTTGATGTTACATAGGTTGAAGTACGTACCTGTCTTCTAATGACACTATCCCTAACTTCAGGCAGAGAAATAACTTCATTTATCATCTTATCACTTGGTTTATCAACAGTTTTTAGGCTAATCTTCATATCATGAAGATTAGGTATTTCAGCATTCTTAGAATTGGCTAAATTATATATGGCTATAATGTTCATATACCCCGCTATTAAGATAAAACACATTGAAAGAGACAATACAGCCGTACGTAAAGCCCTTTTGTTAGCTGAAAATTGTGATATTGCTAGTTCACCTTCTATACCAAATATTTTATTGATTATTAAGTGGGATTTTTGTTTTTTAAATTTTACGCGAGTACTATTCTGACGTATTCCAGTAATAGCTGATACTTTCATCATTTTTCTTGCGGGAATATATGCTGAAACTAAAACGGTAATCAATGAGATTATGATGGAAAAACCAACTACTACCCATGAAAAAGAAACATATGAATTCCTATAATCTTCTGTAACACTAAGAATTTTATTAACTTTAGAAAACACAATATTACTAAATAGATATCCTATCATGATACCAATTGGTAATTGAATAATCCAGAGCAAAAGTCCTTCATAGAGAACAGAAGACTTAATTTGCCTTGGAGTTGCTCCTAAACTTTTTAGAATACTTAGTTCCTTAATCCTGCTGTTGGCAGATAAAGAAAATGCATTATAGATAATAAGAATAAATGACCCCATAACTAGTATGGTAATTGTTATTGCTATTGCTATTGCTATCATCATAATGATTTGAGTATTTGTATTACCTTTATCGCTAATCCCATATAAATTTAATAAAGGTGTATTATACTTAACTGCATACTGTCCATGTTCATCTTTGGTTAATCCCGTAGATTTCGCAATCTGCGGTAATGTTTCATAGATTGTGCGAGGGTTCACAAAACGCATATAAACCGTAAGTTCATCTTTAGGCTTGATGCGCGAAGTATCCAAGTATCCCATGGCGATATATCCAGAGTATGCAGAACTCCCAAAAATATCTAATTCTCCAACTATGGTATATATATTAGTTTCTGTTGTCTTAAACGTCTCGCCTGATTGTTTCGTCTCTTGATGGCTAATTAGTTCACTACCAAGCATTCGATTGCCTATGGGAAGAGTCAACTTATCGCCAATTTTATATGAAGGATTATCCGCGAAGAATAATTTTGATACAACAATTTCTCCGGATTTTTTAGGAAGGTTACCTTCAGTAAGAGTATTTTTAAAACTCATATCCAGCCAAAAATTTGTATTAGCATCTCTTATTGATAGATACGGGCGTTTCGTATTGGAAAGTTTAGCAGTAACCCACTGTCCTTTAATCATCGTGGTTTCAACCTCAGGATTTTCTGTGACATATTTTAATTTATCACCAGATATAGAGTCGTATAATTCTCCATGCCAATAACCTGTGTTTTCAATTGTTGTGGTTAATTTTGTTTTCCATATAGAATGTATAAATATACATAGTGAACATAGCAATGCTGAAGCAATTATAATAGCAACTAGTATAGAAATTGTATGTCGCTTATTCTTTTTCATATGGTTATATGTGTATTCATTCATAATTTTCATTTCTTAATTACCTCATCTGACACAATTCTGCCATCCTCAATTGTAATCACTCTATCTGCTGACAATGCAATTTTTTCGTCATGCGTAATCAATATCATAGTCTGATTATACTCTTTATTTGAAACCCTCAACATCTCAAGAATAGCTTCTGTATTTGCTCTGTCAAGATTTCCAGTAGGTTCATCTGCTAGAATAATAGACGGTCTATAAATTAATGCTCGTGCTATAGCAACTCTTTGCTGCTGACCTCCCGAAAGCTGATTTGGTAGATGACTAAGCCTTTCGTTTAAACCAAGCATTTTTATAATTTTATCAAATTGTTCTTTTTTAGGTTTTTTACCATCCAGCAGCATGGGTAATAATATATTTTTTTCTACATTTAGTGTAGGAATAAGATTGTAAAATTGATATATTATTCCTACTTTTCGCCTTCGAAATAAAGCTAATTCAGTTTCATTCATTGATGAAATATCAATGTCATCGATATATATTTTTCCTTTTGTAGGGTTATCCACTCCCCCTAACATATGAAGAAGTGTTGATTTTCCTGATCCACTTGATCCAATTATCGCAACAAATTGTCCTTTGCTTATTTTCAAATTCAAATTATCCAATGCAGTGACCTTTGTATCACCCATTCCATAGGTTTTTGTAAGATTTTCAGTTCTTAATATTTCCAAAATATTCTCCCCCTCTTTAATAAGGCCTGCTACCATAACATTTAGTTATTTTAGTCCTTATTTTCTTCTAACCCCATTATATCTTTGTTAAGTGACCGTTCGGTGACATTGCTTACAAATAAAACTTAATTGTGAATCGCGCTCCCCCTGTTTTTTTATTTTCTGCTCGAATTTCACCGTTTTGTTTCTTAACTATAGATTGAGCAAGAGCAAGTCCAATTCCTACACTGTCTTTGGCTGAATTTTCGCCTTTGTAAAATCTAGTAAATAAGTGTGGTATATCCTTCTTACGAAAGCCTTCTCCATTATCTTCAATAATAATTTGTGTGCAAATAGGGTTTTGTTCATACACTATGGAAATTTCACCTCCACATGGTGTATGTTCTACACAGTTTTTAACAACATTTAAGATGGCTTCATTGCTCCAATAAAAATCTCCCATAAAAACTACATCACTATTCTCTTGAATAGAAATTTGTTGCTCCTTTTTTTCTATCATTAAGATTAATGGCTCAATAGCAGTACATACCAATTCGTAAACATTAATCCATTTATATTCTAATGTTAATGTTCCTACATCTAGTTTAGAAAGTATTAACAATGACGAAACCAAATGATTAAGACGGTATATCTGAGCTGAAATACGCTCAATATACAAAGCATCCTCCCCCTTTATAGGCCTATCTTCTAATAATTCAATCATAAGTAACATTGACGTAAGTGGCGTTTTCATTTGGTGAGAGATATCTGCAAGGTAATTTGTTAATTTTTCTTTTTCTTTCCTTTCTTTTTCTCGGTTTTCTCTAAGCAGCACAACTGTTTTATATAGTTCGTCTTCTAAAATAGAGAATTCGTCTTCTTTCTTCTGAGGATTTATTCTATAATTTCCTTCGTTGATAGCGTAAAGATATTCTGCAAGATTATCGATACGTTTACGCTTTATATGATTTAGCCCTACCAGAAATCCTCCAAAACAAAAAAAGAGTAAAGTGATCAAAAACAAAATACCAACCGTAACTATATTAAAACTTTTACGCTTATTATAAGAACTATATAAAAAATCTTCACTATATCCATAGTGCTCTAATATTTTTTTTCCTTTATTAATTTCTGTTATATTATTAGTTTTTAGCGATGATATCAATACTTGTTCAATATTAGGATCAGCCTTAACACCAAACGCTATAAGCTGTGCAGCTTTTTCATAAAAAAGCTTCTCTGTATGCTTAAAAATGAAATCTCCAAGTATAATAGAAAAAATTGTTATACATAAAAAACTAATAACCATCCATACAGTAAATTTTTTTTTATTCATATTCCCCTTACTCATCCAACCTATAACCTATTCCTCTCACTGTTTTAATAATTGTATTATTCGTAAGTTTTTGACGAAGACGCTTTATAGCTACTGATAATGTATTATCATTTACAAATTCCCCATCGCTATCCCACAGTTTTTCCAATAAAATCCCTCGTGTTAAAGTACGGTTTTTATTTTCTAATAGATGCCTAAATAGATTATATTCACCAATTGTAAGTTCTATTTCGAGATTATTTTTATATACCTTTGTTTCTGATTTAATCATTTTAATATTCCCACACCATAAAACATCTTCTTGTATCTGCTGTTTTACAGTTCTGCGTAAAACAGCAGATATACGAGAATGCAAAACACTTAATTTAAAAGGCTTGGCGATGTAGTCATCCCCTCCAATATCTAGTCCTTTTACAATATCGCATTCTTCATCCCTAATAGTAAGAAAAATAATAGGAATGTCTTTAATTTCTTTTACATAGCGGCAAAAATCAAAACCTGACCCATCAGGTAAATTTAAATCTAGTAATATTATGTCAATGTCTGTTTTAAAAAGCTCTTTCCCTTTTTTTAAATTCTCTGCATGGATAACTTTATAACTATTTCTCAATAAAAATGACTTTATACCTAAAGCAATTGTTTCATCATCTTCAATCAAAAAAATCTTAAGCATTCTCTAACCTCCTTAACCTTTACATTTAATAATCACACTATTTTTCTTTTTAACTTTCAAGTATAAATAATTTTTCTACCGTAGTGTTTAATAGTATAGCAAGGTTCATAGAACATAACAACGCACCAAGAAATTTCCTCATAATAATGACTCCATAATGTAAATTTTTTTTACAATTTTATTTTAAAAATAACCTAAACAAAATGTAAATAGTTTTATACTTTTGTTGATTGTAGTATAAAAATAATTTATAGATTAAGTGGCAGGATTCCCACCTGTTAGAATATACACCCTGTCGCGACGCACCGCGAATCGATGCCATACCCCTAGTACATTTTAAAGCTATTATATTATATAAAAAAGCCATTCAAAATAATTTTAATTATTTTGAATGGCTTTTGGAAAGTAATTTCCTAGAATAGTATTATTTATATATTTTAGGTACATTATTTACACCCTCATATTCCTGTACCTTTTCTATATATAAATTATCATTAGTTCCTGTAACCGTAAATACGACAGGAATGTTCCGTGAACTAACCATTGAAATTCCATCTGCATCAATCAAATCAAGACCATGTACCATATGTACAAATACCTTTCCATTAATTTTATGTTGATTTATTTCACTTAACCTTAAAGAAAATTTTATAGGTCTCTTACAATCATAATCCTTAAATATAATATAGCCATTTGCCTTATTATATACATCCTCAGACATATGTTTTGCCATATCAGCATTGTATCCCTTTGAACTTGTATAAGCTTTATTTACCAAATTGTTTATATTAACATATTTGTTATGCCGACCATTATAAACTAAAACGGAAGCAATAATAATTATTATTATTATTGCAATAATTAAATAGTGTTTTTTATTATCTAATTGATTAGCATGCATTTCATTTTCCTCCAAATCATTTAAGTCTGTATATAAAGCAATATATAAGCAATATGGTATCATGGCTATTCCATAAATATCACTGCCTATAAAGCAATTATATTACAATAATTGGCCGTTTATGTCGTAAAACTGTCGTTTCATGCTTTTTATAATTAAGGGTGCAGGTATCTTTTAGCGGAAAATATACGTTAAGAAATTGATCACCAAAATATGTTTTATCGAAACATTCCGACTTATAATTAATACTAATAGCTCTAACTCGAAAAAGCATATAGCATCAGTGTAAATCATTGATATATCTAGGTTTTAATCACTAAATGATAACTAACTTATTTTTTTTACTCAAAATAAGTTAGTTAAAGTAGAATTATAGTATTGATAATGCTAACTAAAAAAGAGTAATAAAAAATATATATTAGCTAATGTAAAATCTTTGAGAAAAATATTAAAATAACACGAGTATATTTGTTATTCTCCCTTGCTTTATCGTTATTTTGGTAATATGTATCTTAACGTGGTAAATTTACGCTTAGCGGTTACTACCCCTTACGGCACTTGCTCTTTGGAGAATTCACGGAGTTAAAATATCTCATGTCCTTTAAGGACCAAAGTGAGTAAAAAACTAATTATATATTGACATAGTGATTCTACAGATGTAGAATTTATGTATAAAGGTGGTGAGGCCATATTGATATTAAAAAAATTCCTCAATCAGAGCTAGAAATCATGAAGATTATTTGGGCCTTTGAAAATTCAATATCTTCAAAGGAAATTACTACAATCATGGAAGGGAAAAAAGGTTGGAAAAAAACAACTACTCTAACTTTACTTTCACGATTAGCTCAAAAAAAATTTATACATTTAGAAAAAGGTAAAAAAATTACGTATTGTACATCACTTGTATCTGAAAAGAGCTACCTTCGTTTAGAAACCAGAAATTTTTTTGAGGTTATACATAAAAACTCATTAAAAAGCTTTATTACAACATTACATGAAAGTAATGATATTAATGATAAGGATATAGAAGAATTAAAAGAATGGATTAAAAGCAGGTGATTATATGATTGAACCCTTGTTTAATAGTGTTTTTCAAGCTTCTTTATTCGGTAGTATGGGAATTGTTTTAATAATTGCATTAAAGAAAACTCATTTTAAAAAGTATACTCAGGCTTTTAATTATTATATATGGTTATTTATAATAGTAAGAATGATTTTACCTTTTAAAATCCCACTTTATATCTCTGGAAAAATATATAAAGTCAATCATGCACTAAATATTAATATTAACGATAAAATTATTGAAAATAAAAGTTTAGTTGCTGATTACAACCAGTTTAGTAACTTATCTATCTTAAAAATTATAGGATACGTATGGTTGGTAGGGCTTTTGTTTTTTTTAGCTTGCAATATTTTTTCTTATTTTAAATTTATTAATAAGTTAAAGCCTTTAACTTTTGATATTTCAGATAACAATATTAAAGAAATATATTCTAAACTGAAGCTCGAAATGAATATTAATAGAAAAATATCGTTAAGATACTGCGATGGCATTTCAACGCCTTTAGGTATTGGAGTTTTAAGACCAAATATATTATTACCTAAAGATTCTTATTACAACAATGAAGAGATAGAATGGATTTTAAAACACGAATTAATGCATTATAAAAGATACGATTTGATATATAAAATTCTAGTAATGATTACTTCTGCAATACATTGGTTTAATCCATTGGTTTACATAATGAGTAAATTTGTAAATTCTGATTGTGAATTATCTTGTGATGAATCTATATTAAAAAACTGCAACATGGAAGAAAAAAAAAATTATGCCACGATTCTTATTGAGTCTTTAAGAATCAATAAGAATAACGCTTTGAAAAGCAATTTATCAATAGGATTAAAATTAAATAGTAATAAGACTATATTAAAAAGGAGATTGATAATTATGTTAAATTCCAAAACAAGAAAAAAAGGAATAGCTACATTAGCTATAATTTCTATATTAGTAACAAGTTCATTTGTAACCATTAAGGTTTATTCATATAATAATAATAATAATAATACAAATTCAACAGTAACTAGTAACAAAACAAATTCAACAGTAACTAATAACGCTAGTGAAAAATCAGTAATCTTATACCAATATACAACTACAACGACTTGTGACAGTGATAAATTTGCAAATGTGAAAAAGTAAATTATAAATATAATAAATGTAACCAATACAACTATACTACTAGTAATAGTAACTACAATAGATGTAAACCAAAATACTTATTATAATAAGATTCAATAAAATCTATTTACTATAATAATATTTCGATATTCAAGAATGAAAATATTATGACTAATTATTTTTTTAAAACTTGTAGGATGCTGGTAAATGGACTAGCCCAGCTACTGAGGGACGAAGTGACGGGTAAGCCTGTCTATTTGATGTGAAAAATGGACGAGTTTTTTGACCTCTATTATAAATTTATTTTTTGAAACTTTTAATTCTCAGAACAAATGTCACTGCTCTGCCAATCTGAGGTGAAAAACCTGTCCATTTTCCACCCGAGGGTCCCGAGGTTCTATTAATATGTGGATTTTTTTATATTATTATGGTGAAAACAAAAACATGTCCTGTTCCCCTGGTGGAAGGGGGAATAATTTTATTTGCTTTGGACTTTTACTGTCCGCGATTAGGACCTTAATAGAGTAGTTTGTTTCTGGGCAGTGAGTAAGATTGTCCAAAGCTTCCGTTGGGACCTAGAGCAGTGAAAGAGCTTGTGCCACATCAGAGTTTCGTATGAAGAATGAAGGAGAAAATTTGATGTGGCACAGCCTTTGACTGCGCCATCTTAGTCTCATACTAAGATTGATTTATAATACATTTAAAGTAAAGAGGCAACATTTTATGTTACAATCAAATCAAAAACTTCAAGGAATGTTCAATAGACCCAATGTGAAAGTAACACAATTACTATTGTGTTACTTTCAAAACATCAATATACAATTGCTATTCTGAATGTTTGCAACGATATAGAAAATTATATGAGTGTTTTTTATACACTCAACCCTTTTTGCCAACTTAGTCTTATTCCAACAGAAATTTTATCCTAGGATCATTTTTGACAAAATCAAGGGTTTTATCTATTTTAAATGCCCCTTTTACTGCTCTTTCATATTTATCTTTACCCCAACTGCTATTAACATTAAATTTCATATGCTTATATAGTTTTGACTTCATAGAATCATCCATGCTACTTGCTTCATTTACCATATTTGTAATCATTTCTATAGCTTTATCTTTATCCTGTTTTTCTTTTGCATACCATAAATCTAACGAATATTTATGGTATGCTCCTAAATCAAATGCATCAGCGACCTTTTTAGCACGCTCTATGTATTCTTCTGCTTCACTAAATTTCTTTTCTTTATATGACAGATTTATCATTAGAGATAACGCCCCAAAGGTTTCATGAGCATTTTTCCTTAATTCACCCTCATAAATGCCATAAGCTTCATCAATTTTCCCGCTACTTTCATATAATAATGCCTGTTGAATTTTTTTATCCACCTCTACTTCTGGAATTTTATCTAATAATTCTTGAGCTTTTTTATACTCTTTTTTAGCCCTATACATTGCTGATAATTCTAATTTTGCCATAGAAGCTGTCTTTTCTTTACTACTTGTTGCTACAAGTTCAAGCCAAACGATGATTTTCCTTTCATACTTATCTTTTTCCTCAATTTGAGGCCCTAATAAATATATTCTTAATACTACTGATATCCAATATATCAACTCATCACAATTTGGATATTTTTTAATTAAATCACTGGCCTTTTCAAAAGCCTTTTGGAGTCCCTCTTTTGATGCCATTTCACCTACCTCTTTTGTAAGCTTTTTTACTTCTACATCTGTTAATTCCTCATTAAATGCCAATAATGTATTAACATCAATTTTTAAAACACGTGCAAGAGGTGCTAACAGTGCTATATCTGGGCATGATATCCCATTTTCCCATTTATTCACTGCTGGTGCACTTATATTTAAATAATTAGCAACTTGCTCTTGAGTAAAATTTTCCTTTTTTCTATAATTTCTAATAACCTCACTTATTCTCATAAAATTAACTCCTCCATTTATTTGTACATTTAATTAACTTAGGACTTCGTTAATTAAATGATATCAAATCTATATAATTTAAACAATTGAAGAATTTTCATCTTTTATTCATAAAAATTAACTATTAGTTAATTTAATTTTCCTAATAAAAACATTTAGAATCTTACTTATGATACAGTATTTCCACTTGCAATTCTAAAATAGCTTGTAATTCCTCATCTTTAATTTGTTCATCTTTAAAAACTCTTACACTTCTTTTTCCCTTTAGAATTTTAAGCGTTTCATTCATATAATTATTCCCTCCAAATTAATAGTTTTGTTTAAATATATTAATATACAATCAATTACAAATTTTCCATAAAACATTTATTTACTATACCCTACATTCCTATTAATGCCATTTAGAAACTGTTTATTAATCAATTTGAGTACAATTTTCTTGTAAAACATATATCCTATCCAAGCACCGAAGGTATTTAATATTATGTCATCAATATCAAATGACCTTCCAAAATTACCTACATAGTAAGATAAAAGTTGAATAATTTCTATGCCTAAAGAAAATAAAAATGAAATTAAAATTGTATTTTTCATATTATCAACCTTTCTCCATAATATTGGGAGTAATAAACCGAACGGAAATAGTAGCAACGTATTACCCAAAATATTCTTAATCCAAAATTTAAGACGTTTCAAAACTAAATATGTATACAGTTATTTTTGAAACATCCTAATAAATCTACCGAGTATTTACTACTTGGTAGCTTTCTACTATCTTTTATACTTAATAAATCAATAATTTTTCCCTCCTGCTCTCCTCTTTTAATTCACCAAAATAATAAGTTTACAAAAAACTGGTGCAAATTCTATTTGCACCAGTTTTTTAAGAACGAAATAGCATCTCCAAAATTTAACATTAGAACTGAAAAAATAAGCATTTGCATTAAAACTTGTATTAAGTTTATATTTTTATTAAAGTGAGTTTTTTTAACTCCATAAGAGTTTTTATGAATAAAGACCTGGAAAGGGGTGTATAAAAAAAATATTACCACCATACCCATAAGATAATTTTTTGTTACATAGGATGAAGCTAGTATTAATACAAATGACATATGCAACCAGATCAAATATCCATAAAAAACCTGTTCTAAACAGAACCAGAAATATTTTACTATTTTACGTTTATCCATATAGTAAAAACCCCTCCTAACCATTAGTTTAACGTATAAATAACACTCTCTTATATTAACATTATATGGTAAATATTAATATAGTTGTATATCTCTGCTTGAATTCCAAATATTTCTTAACTATATGTTTAGGCGTTAGTTAAGCTCCTGGTGGTCCAGGAGCTTTTATTTCTTGTTCTTTATAGGCGTAGTGCCAACTAAGCTGTCATGAAGTGCAAAACAGTTAAATTTCAGTTCAATTTAGTTAGATTATAGTTAAATTTAGTTAAATTTTATTTATTGGCTATGTTAGACAATAATGATGATAATACATCTAAAATTGGCTTGTCCATTTAATACAAGCCAATAAACTTTTCCCTAATCATTATGAAATATAATATTTTATGATTGCTAAAATATTGTAAAAATACGATTAATGAATTATTTAAGGAAAACGCGTATAGGCTACTAAAAATTATACTTATACATTCCTAAAAAATTTTGTAAATACAGAAACAAAGATTATGAATAATCCACTTAAGAATAAAAAAGTTGCTTCTCCTTTATTATTCTTAATATATGAGGAATACCCATCTAATATACTCATGATACCTAATAATAGAAATACAATTGACATTGCAATTCCACTGTTAATGATATTAAATATGCATAAAACTGATAATATAAGAGCAATTAATGAAATTAATGTCTTACTAACTTTTAATTTTTTCAACTTATTACCTCCCAATAAAATAATATTCTAAACTAAAAACAATTGTTTACTAAATTATACTTTGTTTATATACTAATTATATTAGAATTTCTTAATCAAATGTCACATTTCAAGCTCTTATTTCAATTCATACAGGAGAAACTTCATACTCTTACGTATACTCTAGCTTTACCTTGCTTCCTCCCTGTCCCTGCTCTGACGGCGTAACTATTAGTTTTACAGGCACTCTACTGCGAAGCTCCTCCACATGACTTATTATTCCCACAGATAATGTACTTGAATGAAGTTTTTCAAGTGAGTTCATTACTACTTCTAGAAGATTCGTGTCTAGTGTACCAAATCCTTCATCTAAGAAGAAGAACTCTAGTGGAGCACTCCCTTTTAACTGAATTTGTGAAGACAGCGCAAGCGCAAGACATAATGAAGTTAAGAAGGTTTCTCCACCGGACAATGTATTGGTTTCACGTCTTGTTCCTCCATTAAAATCATCTCTCATTACAAAGGCTCCATCAGAATCAAGCTCCAATGCGTAACGTCCTCTTGTTATGTCTTTTAATCGTTTTGAGGCTTCCATAGATATGTATTTTAGCTGCTTCATAGCAACATATTCCACAAATTTATTCCCTTGAATTAACGTGTCAATTTCTCTTAAAAGACTAAGCTTGTGTTCTATAGCGCTTCTCTTTATTATAAGGTTTTTAACTTCTAGTAGCTTTCTTTCCATTTCCTCAAGGGCCCTATGTTGCGCTCCTATTGCCTTGGTTTTTTCTTCTAAAATCTTCCCAAGTACTTCTCTTTTTTCTTTTACCTCTTCAAAGAGTGTAGCGTCTATTTCTTTTCCATTAAGTAAATTTTCTAATCTTTGTAAATTATCTATTATGCTACGTTTAGACTCTTCATACTGTTTTATTTCTTTTTCAATTAGTAACAAGTCTCCTCTTGAAATTAAATAAAGAAAAGCTATTTCAGCATTTTCAAAGGAATTTTCTTTAAGAGCTATGTCTAATTTTTTTTCTCCATCTTCTAGCATCTTTAAAAGCATTTCGCTTTTGTTTTCTTCACTGGTTTTTTGAGTGTCTAATCTTTGCTTTTCTATATTTTCTTTTTCTAAAATATCTTTTAAACTAGCCTCAATTGATGTTATATCCTTTATTTCATTTTTCACCTTTTCTATTTCAATTTTAGGTGTACGATCCATCTCTGGGGTAAATCCACAGAGTTCAACTATTTGGATAGTCAAACGGTCTATTTCTGCCTTCTTTTCCTTACCGCTGGTTTCTATTTCCGTTTTTGAAGTGGTAAGATCCCTTAAGCACTTGTCTACGTCAGATGCTTCCTTTTCTAATGTTACTAGCTCTACTCGAAGCTTCCTTGCCATGGCAGTTAGTTTTATTACCTCATTGTCTATATCTTTAAGTTGCTGAATTTTTTCCTTTATGGATACTGATGTTATACTACCACTTTGATTTTGCTTAAATGAACTCTCCTGATTAAGCAAATCTACTTTTAAAAGCTCATGCTTTTCGCGCAGCAGCTTTAATCTGCCTTCTGCAATAGACAACTCTTCATCTATTACTATTAGCGCTTCGTTTTCTTTTCTTAAACCTTCTCCAAGTTTTACTTCTTCCATATCTACTTTGCTTTTTTCATCACGTAGCTTATTTAGCTCTAAGTCTATCTCAGTTTTTTGCTTGTTGTAGACTTCTAAGTTTTCCTTAAATTGAATTAATGAGGATTCTCTTGCATCTTTCTCGCGGCGAAGCTCCTCAATGTTTATGTCGTGAAGCTTAACATTAACTATTTCTAATTGGCTATTTATATACTCCTCATCACTTATTAACCTCACAAGTTTTATTTGCTCTTTTTGATAATCTTTAGATAAATTTTCTAAGTTTAACTCTCCACTTTGCTTTAAACTTTTCTTAGCTTCTAAACCAGTATTTACTATTAGCTCTGCTACTTTTGGATGATGCTCCGACCCACACACTGGGCATAGTCTTGGCTTACCAAGTTCGTCACCCTCTTTTAAACTAGAGGCTAAAACCGCTGCCATGTTAGCTCGTTCTACTTCCTTTATCTCACCTTCTATAATTTTAAGCTGAGCTTTCACACTTTCTATAGATTCTTCTGCATTTTTTAGATTTAACCTACCTTTTTCGGTTTCAATGTTAATAGTTCTATATTTCCCTTGTAGTTCACCCTTTATTTTATGGTTTTCTACAGCTTTCTCTAGGGTATCCCGTAGCGAACTATAGGCCTCCTGTTTTTCTAGCAACAAATTATTATCTCCCGGGAAATTATTTGCTATTTTCTTACTTTTTTCTTCTAAAAGAACTAGTTTATTTTGTTTTCTTTCCTTAAGTATAATAGCTTCTCTATGCATTAACTTTGTGGTATGTGCACCCTTCTTTAAATCTTCCCCTTTTTTCTTAAGCTCTTGTACACTTTTCGTTGCGGCCGAAACTTCTAGTTCACTGTTATAGGCATTATGCAGTTTTTCTCTATATTCTGGTGGTATTTCTATTCCACTTAGTTTTTCTTCAGTAACTCCCAATTGATTTTCTATTTTTGACTTATTAGTAACAATAATTGCATTCTTTAGATTTTTCTCACTTATATTGCTTCTAATCTCTTTATGCTGTTTTAAAAGGATATCTTTTTCCCCCGCTAGATAGCTTATTTTCTCTTCAATATTTGCAGCTTGTTTAAGGCTTACTTCCTTTTCAATTAAAATAGGAAGTTTATTGTTTTTATCAGTCCATGCTTTATCATAAGAAGTTTTTGTAATATTGAGCTTTTGACATACAACTAAAAAAGCACTGCTTAGTTTTTGGAGTGTATCCTTGTTTATCGCTAATCTTTTTTTAGTTTCATATACATTGTCAATATAGGGTTTTACATTTAATGCTGAACTTCCCCTCGTAAATTTTTCTTTTTTATCTTTTATTTCTGAGGCTTGTTTATTTAACAAATCTCCTTTTTTTACATACTGGCTTTTTTCTTGTTGTAGCTCCCAGATAGTTTTATATTCCTCGTACTCTTTATCCACAGTTTTTTTATCAGCCTTAATATGTTTTTCTTCCTGCTTTAAACCATCTAGTACGGATTTTATTTCATTGTGACCTTTTTCACCTACATCTTCATATCCCTTCATTTCTCCCTGAATCATAGTTTGAGTCTTTAGGTTTTCATTTCTAACTGATCTTATTTTTTCATAAAGCTTGGTGCCGTATTTTTCTAAGGCGAATATTCGCTCTAGCATATTTCTTCTTTCTTTTCCTGTAAGCTTTAAAAATTCATTGAATTTACCTTGAGGTAACACGACCGACCTTGTAAAATCCTCAACTTTCAGTCCTATTATTTCTATGATTTTCGTGTCGATGTCCTTTGGTCCTTCTGCTAGTACCTTGTTTTCATCAGCATTTTCCTTATTTATTTCTATAAGCCTTGCATAAGCAGTTTTGAAGTTTCCAGTTTTTAATCTCTTTATGCTTCTTTCTGCTCTATATAGTTTTCGGGTTTCCCCTAGTCCTATTTCAAAATCGAAGCTTATTTCTACTACATTTGTTTCTGTGTTTACAAACTCTTTGGTGTCTCTGGATACTTTTCCATAAAGAGCTATGGTTATCCCATCTAAAATTGTGGATTTACCACTAGCTGTTGGACCGAAGATACCGAAAAGTCCTTTTTCCGTAAGTTTTGAAAATTCAATAGTTTGTTGCTGTACAAACGAATTTAGCCCCTTTATTTTAAGATTTACTGGTTTCATCTTTGGGTTCCTCCTCTTCATCTAATGCTATGTTTAAAAATAATTCTATAATTTCATCCGATGGCTCTAGCCCACCTTTTGCCTTTGTAAAATATTCTCTAAACATTTCCTCCATGGATTTTTCCCTTAGGCTTTCCTCTAAATCTGCTTCGCGTTCTATCCCCTCAAGTATTGGCTCTATGGAAACTATATCAGGTCTAAGTCTTTTCATTTCTTTTATGTTTTCGGTGCTTATTATTTCTTTTGTCTTTATTTCAAGGTATACCCAAATGTTTCTTTCGCCCTCATTTTTGCATTTTTCTATCGCTTCCTCGGTGCTGTTACATTTCCATACTTCTATAGGCTTGTAGTTTCTAAACATTATTTGTGAGACTTCCGCTTCGCCCCCAGCTTTAACATCTACGAGGTACGCTCCCTTGCTATAGTTTATTTCGCTTTTGCTATATTGAATTGGGGATCCGCAGTATCTTATCATCCCCTTAGTTCCTGGCACTTTCTGTGGTCTATGAAGATGACCCAAGGCTGAGTACTGAGCTTTCTTTGGGAATTTAGATGGTGAAACTGAAAGACTTCCCCCTAGTTGTATACTTCTCTCTGACCCACTTTCCTCTCCACCCATAACATAGAGGTGTGACACTGCTAGGTTTACAGTATCTTCCCTATATTTATCAGATATATTTTCAAACAGTTCTCCTATTCTGTCAGAATAGCTTTTTTGCCTCTCTTCATCATTAATCTCTATTGAAAGTACTTCATTTAACCTTTTTTCACTTGGATAAGGTAGTGTTATAATAACTGCTTTTTCCCCTCTTATACTAAGCTCTAAGTACCCCTCGCCGCTTTCTATTATTTCAAAATCACACTTTCCGTCATTGTTAAATTCTCCAAATACGCCTTGCCTTGCTATACTCTTTGGTTCTCCTAAAAGTACCACCCCATGACCGTATGCAAGAGGGCTCGGCGCAACTAATCTTTCTGGATTATCATGGTTACCTGCCACAACTAACACTGCAGTTTTCCCGCTACTTGTTATATCCTTAAGTGTGCTATAAAACATTTTTTCAGCTCTTGCTGGTGGATTTCCATTGTCATAGATATCTCCAGCTATAAGTACTAAATCTATATTGTTTTTTTCAACTATTTCTATAAATTCTTCTAGAAATTCTTCCTGTTCCTCTAGTCTACTGTATTGCTCTAAAGTCTTCCCCAGATGCCAATCGGAGGTATGAAGTATCCTCATTTGTATCTCCCCTTTTTAAGTTTTTCAGTTTCACAGAAGATTATTTAACTTCTACGGCTTCATCGTTACTGAATAAATATAGGTAACTTTCTTTAACTTTTTTCCCAAGTGTTGCTTCAATTGCCTTTGCATAATAATCTAGCTGAGATTTATATTTCTCTATTAAGAGATTTACATCTCCATTTTTTAAGGAGTCTGTTTTATAATCCACTAAAACTATCTCTCCATTTTCCTCAAAATAGCAGTCTATTATTCCTTGAAGCATTATTTTTTCCTCTCCATATATTTCGATTGGGAGGTTTTTATCTATATCTGTTGACTTAATTTCCATATGGAACGGTATTTCTCTTTTTAAAGCTTTTTGATTATAAGCTTTTATCATTCTTTGTCCAAGATCTGTTTTAAATAACTTTAATAATTTATTGACCCGGACGGATTTGCCCTCTTCTTTTGAGATTAGCAATTTTTCAACGTAAGTCTCAATTTGTAATCCTATTTCACTTGTGGTTGCCACTTTAGTTAAATCTAATCTTTGCACCACTGCATGCATAGCGGTTCCTTTTTCTGCGGGGGTTAATCCCTTCGCCTCTTCTAGGAATTTGGGCTTATTTATAAGTTTTGGCTGGTACATATTGTTTGAATCGCCTTCCGTAATTTCTGCATTAAATTTTCTTTTAATCTCTGTTACTGTAAGTACTGTAGGCATTTTTGTGGACATTTCGTATTTATAAATAAATCCTAGCCTTTTTTCTATTTCAAAGATGAACTTCTCATCTGTAGGTTCTTCCTGAAGTGCTGTTAGCTTTTCCTGTGAGCTAACAGTAATTTCTTCTTCATAATTGTCGTTTTTCTTTATGTTTTCTCTATTCCAGAACCTTACCGTAAAGCTTGCAGGATGACTTAATAAATTCGTTGTACTATCATCTATTTCTATTAGTTCACGCAATGGTTTTCCGTCTGCATGCCTTATTATCGCCGGCACTATCCAATCTAAATAGCTTTTACCTTTTAAAATTTCATATTCTCCTAGCTTTTCACTATTCTCTTCTAAACTAGAACTCATTCTAGTTAAATTTCTCTCTGTATTTCTCATTGACCCAGTTATTATTAGCTTTTCCTTCGCTCTTGTTAAAGCTACATATAGTACCCTCATTTCCTCTGCAAGACTTTCTATCTTTATTGTCTTTTTAAGCGCTTGTTTTAGAACTGTAGGATAAGAAATTCTTCTAATTGGATCAACAAAATCTGGGCCATAGCCTAATTCATGATGAAATAATATACTCTTATTTATATCCATTAAGTTAAAGTTTTTTCCCATGCCACTTAGAAATACTACAGGAAATTCTAGCCCTTTACTTTTATGTATACTCATTATCCTAACTACGTTTTCATTTTCCCCTAAGGTTTTAGCACTGCCCATGTCTCCACTACTTATTTTTAACTTGTTTATGAAATTTATAAAATTAAACAATCCCTTGTAACTAGTTTCTTCATATTGCCTTGCCCTTTGGAAAAGCACTCTTAAATTCGCTTGTCTTTGGGTTCCTCCTGGCATGGCTCCTATATAACCGTAATAACCAGTGCTAGTATATAAATGCCATATGAATTCATCAATGGGCATATACGTGCAAATTTCTCTAAAGTGGTTTAATTTTTCAAGGAATTTACCGAGTTTTTCTGATTTTTTAGTGCCTTCTAAGTTTACCATTGCTTCATAAAAACTTACTTCCCTTTGACCTACTCTTATATCTACCAGTTCCTCTGAGGTAAACCCTCCTATTGGAGAACGGAGAACTGCTAGCATAGGAATATCCTGTCTTGGGTTATCTATAATTTGAAGTAAACTCATGATTATTTGAATTTCTATGGTACTAAAATAGCCTGTGCCTGTATCTGCATACACCGGTATGTCTTCTAGCTTCAATTGTTCTAAAAATGAGGGTGCCCAATTTGAGGTGGCCCGAAGTAATATTACAATATCCTTATATTCAACGTATCTATAACCTTTTATTTTTTTGTCATAAATTTTAAAAGCTTTTTCATCTTTATGTAGCATTAATTCTTTTATTCTTTTTGCAACAATTCTAGCTTCTAATTCAATATTTGTAGGGGTTTCATCCTCATTTGTTTTGCCATGTCCCTCACCTTCAGTTCCATTAGTTGTTAACCGTCCCTCATCTTCGACCTCTTCACCTTCGTTTTCTTCTCCTGCATCTTTAACTTCCTTTTCAATAAGATGTAGCTCCACTGCTCCGCCTATTACTCCAGGACCTTCAAGTTCATCAAAGTGAGCTCCTAAATTCAACGCTTCCTCATCTGTATAGTCAAGATCTCCAATGTTTTTGCACATTATTTGTTTGAAGATATAATTTACTGCATTTATAACCGGTCCACGACTTCTAAAATTTTTGTATAGAGTTATTTTTCTGGTTTTTTCGCCGTCAATTTTTGAATAACTATTATACTTTGCTAAGAAGAGCTCTGGCCTTGCCTGCCTAAATTTATATATACTCTGTTTTACGTCTCCTACCATGAATACATTTGGGAAACCTATTTTTTCTCTTGAGATTATATTTAATAGAGTTTCTTGCACCATGTTGCTATCCTGATATTCATCTATCAAAATTTCTTCGTATTTATTTCTTAGCCCAACTGCTACTGCGGAAGGTTCTGGTTTTCCCTGAGCGTCCATTACTACTTCGCCCTCTTCATTTTTTTCCATCAGAATGTCAAGGCAGTAGTGCTCAAAATCATTGAAATCTATAATTGAACGTTCCTTTTTCTTTTCTCTATATTTTTCCTGCAAATCTATAACAAGGTTAGATAACTCAAGCATTTGTGGATACAATGTTTTTATATCTCTTAACGCAGTTTCTGAATTTGCATTCATTATTTGCTGCCCCAGTTCACCTAATTGTTTTTTCACCTTATTTCTTATCTCTTGTACTACCTTTTGTTTTTCCTTATCTTTGCAGGCTTTTATCGTTGTTAGTTTTGGGAAGCTTAAATTTTCAAACGCTTCTGCTAAGCTTTCAAAACAATTGCTTTCAGCGCTTATTAAATCTGCAATTAACTCTAAATCTGATTTGAACACTTCGTAATATAATGCTATAGCTTCATTGTTTTCTATGATTTTCAATGCTTTAATCATTACTTTTTCAATGCCTAGTAGCTCTATTTTAACATCTTCCATTAAAACCTTTGCCCAAGGGGTATCACTAAAACTATACCCATCTTTTATGTTAAAATCCTCTGCAGAACCCCGTAGCCATTTTGTTGGATTTGTAGAACTCATGGCAAAGTTATAAAGGCTTAACACTATAGACTTAAGGCCTAAATCTTCTTTATTATTACTATAGGCTTCAACAAGTTTTAAGAAACTAGAATCCTCGATTAGATTTATAGAGCTAGTATCCTTTTCTACAAATAAATCGCTATCTTCATCTTCGGTTTCATTTTCATCATTCATTTCTACATATCTATCCTCAAATAGTTCCTCTAGAGCTTCTTGTTTTAAAAGAACTGCTTCTGTTGCATCTGCTATTCTAAAATTAGGGTCTAAATCTACTATATGAAAATTGCTTCTAATAACCTCAAGGCAGAAGGAGTGAATAGTTGTAATGCTGGATTTATTTAATAAGGTTAACTGTCTTTGCAGTAGTTTACTTTGTGGATTTTTATAAAGTTCCTTTGAAATAGCCGCAGCTATTCTCTCCCTCATTTCGGATGCCGCCGCGTTCGTAAATGTAACCACTAATAACTTATCTATATCTGTAGGCCGATCTTCATCTGTTACTATCTTTATTATTCTCTCAACTAGTACCGCTGTTTTACCTGAGCCTGCCGCTGCAGCTACTAGAACGTTGCAATCGCGAGTATAGATAGCCTTTTTCTGATCCTCTGTCCATGAAACCCCTGTTTTTACATGTTTAATTTCATTCTCACTCTTTAACATTACTCCTCATCCACTCCGATCTCTTGAGTCTTTACACTATTTTGCTCAATTTCGACTGACGATAAGAGTTCCCATATTTCCTTGTCTCTCTTATCTTTTATTATCTTATAGGTATTTTCCTTTAATGTAGGATCAAATTGGCAAATAGCCGTGTATTCACAGTAAGCACAAGGTGTAGCATCTTTTTTCTTATATGGCTTTATGTCTATTTCTCCACTTAACATTTGTTCACAGGTGCTTATTAGGTTTTCCTTTACATGGCGGAGTAACATTTCAAACTGCTCCTTAGTTGCAACTGATGATCTTGAGCCTAACTTCCCATCCTTTTTTATAGATGCTGGGACAACTAGAGATGCGCCTTCAATATTTCTATCCATTTCCCTAATTATCTTAGTATCTGCTAGCAGTAACCCCTTCATTTTTAAAGCCTTCATTATTGCTTTTTCCAGTTCTTCTTCATCTAAATCATTTTTAGCTTTTATTACTGGGTCATCTATTTTAAAGTACAAAATACCTGCTGGGAAAATTGGCTCCTCTGAAATTTCGTTTTCTTTAGAAATCGCTCTTTCACTTTTAAGCATGGCGTCTAAATACGTCAATAGCTGTATTTGAAGTCCGTAATATACATCGGATAGTTTAAAATCCTTATTTCCAGATTTATAATCTATTATCCTGTAAAATTCTTCTCCTTCATTAATTAACTTATCTACTCTATCTATTCTACCCACTAGATTTACTATTTCCCCTGTGGATAGTTCTACTTTTATTGGTGGATAATCTCCATCTTCAAATCCAAAGGATACTTCATAGCCAAAGGGTTCAAATCCACTGTTTTTCATTTGCTCAACTATCACCATAATAGTTCGTTTTAAAACTCTTTTTAACCGCTCTGTAAAGTACTTGTACCTTGGGGTACTGTTCAATATATAGCCACTTATGCCTTCCTCTGCTTCTTTTTCCACAATACTTGCTATATTTTTTTCACACCATTCACGCTGAAGGTCCGCCCATTTTATTTCATTTTTATCCACAAGCTTTGAAAAATCATCAAGTACACTGTGCATAAAGCTGCCTAAGTCTGGAGATGAAAATGTAAAAGTTTTTCGCTCCTTAGCTTTTAGGCCATATTGCACAAAATATGCAAAGGGACATTCTTCATATTTTTCTATTCTAGATACGCTAAAATAATTTTTGTCTCCATAAAGTAGTTTTACTTTTTCTTTCTCAAGCATTTTCATTTCATTTTTGTAGTCAAATCCCTGAAACATGGTGTTGCTTTTTTCTCGCCATAAAGGGTCCTTTTGGTACCACTTATAAATCTCAATCCAAAGTGGCGATATAACTCCCTCCTCTAAATATTTTCTTAGATAAAATATCAGCTCGTTAAATGTTGGAACTTTAGCACACAGCTGCTGCATATCATTCGTTTCTTGTAGCCTTTCACTAAACTGAGTTATATTGCTCTCTTCTATTAGACCTTTGAATAAGGCGTTAAACCTAGATATTATAATAGAAGGTCTTAACGTTTTGCCTTCATAATCTGCAATAGGATAACTTATATTTAAATATTTACTTGGGATGGTTATCGTAGCATAGATTAAATACTGCTCATTAAACACCTCAGTTTTTGTGTCATTTGCAAGTTCTAATGCATTTTCTTTTAAGATCATTCTATCATTGTCTGTTAATATTCCATCTTCCTTGTTTGCCATTGGGAATACTCCATCATTTACCCCTATAATGTATAGTGCACTTATATCATGACTTTTTATGCGCTCCACGCTGCTAATAGTTACTCCATCTAGTGCAGGTGGAATAATTCCCATTTGATGTTTACTAAATCCCATGGATAGTACTTTTACAAAGTCCTCAAGGGATAGGGTTTCATTGCCAAGGACTTCCACCATCTGATCTAATAGTTCCATAACTAAGTTCCATATTTTACTGTACTCGGTAACGAGCTCTTGCGCACCTTCCCTTTTGAAATTTTCTATCCACTCCTCTATTGTTTTATATATATTTATAGTTTCTAGAAATTCAAATAAAGTTGTGCATATTTTTTTGGTGGTACATCCGCCTTTTAATTTTTCTTTGAATTGTAGTAGTGGATTTATGACTTTCTCTCTAGTATCATTTAAAATTTTAATAGTGGCTTCTATTCTTTCAGCTTTGTCCTCAGGAGAACCTGCAACTTTTTCTACAGGTTTCTCTGCACTTTGTGATGCAGCTTCGTCTATGCCAGCTTTATCATTATAGTAGTCTCTAAAATAGTATTCTATTTTCTCCTGCCATAGATCAGGTTCTGTCCATTTTCTTTTGCCCTTTATGCCCGCTGCTATTACGAAGTTTTCTAGTATGTCTATATGCTGCTTTTCTATATCTAAAAGCCCTGTTTTAAGATACCTAAACATTGCCTCATAGCTAAAGTTCTTAGTGAAAATCTCAACGACTCCGGTTATTAGCACAATTAAGGGGTTACTTGTTATATCCTTTTTCTTATCTATAAATAATGGAATATTATATTCTGTAAATATGGCTTTAATTAACTTTTCATAGGAAGGTAAGTCTCTTGTTACTACTGCTATTTTATTAAATCTTATATTCTCATCACGGCATAGTCTTAAGATATCCTTTGCCACGTGTTCCACCTCGCAGTATCCATTAAGAGCTTTAAATACCTTTATGTTTTCACATTTCTCAGTACTTGGTGTATATGGGAATGCAAAATAATTTTTTTCAAGAAAAGATAGTTCATTATTGTTTTTAAATTTATATTCTTTATTACCTTCCAGCTCTATAGGTGCTTCGATACTTGTCCCACTATCCTCTGCTAAACTTAAAAGCTTATTTTCTGTAAACTTAATGGAATAAAATGCATCAGATTCCTCCATACATTTTGAATGCTCTGAGCTTTTTAATGGAAGCGTTATATTTATCCTCCTAGCTTTTTTATATAGCTTTTCGAGTATTCCATACTGTTGTGGTGTAAAGCCTGTAAACTCATCGATCCAAAACTCAGAACCATCAAAAATATTGCATTCATCAAGGGCACTATTTAAGCGTGTTAAATCGTCATCTGGATCCACATAGTTTTTATTTAAAATATTATCAAATTCTCCGTATATAAGAGATAAATCCATTATTTTATCTACTAGCAAGGTGTTTTCCCCTAAATTGCCTAATGTCTTATTTAAATCTTCAACAGAAACATTATATTTTTTAAACTCTGTAATTGCAGAAGCTACATTATCTACAAAGCCTTTTTGTCTAGCCGCTCCTTTAAATACCTTGAGTTCATCTTTCTTTTTTTGAAGTATGCTATGAATAAGCATTGCCTTTCCTGAAGTATCCATAGGTTTACGGGTTATGCCTCCAACCTCGCTAAACACTTTGTACGCTAATCTATTAAAACTAAGTACTTGGACGTTCTTTATTCCTGTAGATCCAACTACTTTTATAAGATTTTTTTCAGCTTGAAAGGAAAATTGTTCTGGTACCAAAAGTACTAAGGTTTTTTTGCTTTCTTTGGTACTTCGTTTTTCTATGTCCTCTAAGCAGAACGTACTCTTCCCTTTTCCAGCTCCCCCGTATATAAATCTTAAACTCACAAAAACACGTCCTTTCTTTTAATTTATTATATATAATTTCCCCACATAGTTCGTTTTATATTTATTATATTATACCATGCGGGACATATTAGACTTGAATGTTTAAAGATATTTCAGAAGCAAAGTCTCCCATTTCTATAAGTTTGAGTACCTACTATAAGTAGGAGTTACTTGCCCTAACAAATAGAAAACTTCAGTGGTAGTATACCACTACTTCTGAAGTCGTCAATTTATCTTCTGCGAAGCTATTTATCTTCTGCGAATCTGTTGAAGCGACCCAGGAGATGATTTAACCACATAATAACTTAAAATATTTGTATATTAGGCAAAATTAAATTAACTGACGAAAAAGATTGAAATATATAATTATTATACATATTATCCATATAGCTGCATTTATTTTGTCATTCTTTTACATTCTTATATAAATGCAACCCTTTAACGCAATTTTCAGTACATTTTTATATAAATGCAACCCTTTGCCGCAGTTTCAGTATATTTTTATTACATATATGTTTAAATATGTTTAAATATGTTTAAATACAAGAAAAAGGGGTCTAAAGATGAAATCTATAAAACATCCATTAATTATCATTGCTATATTAATTGTACGAATATCAAATTTAATTTCTGATTATTACGTGTCGAATCAATTGAAAAAAGATGGGCTGATTTAAAACTTGAAGAATTGAAAAATATAGTTAAAAAATATAGTGCTAAAAATAGTTATGCTTATGTAATAGACGGAGAGAGGTTTTAAGTAGTTGCTGAGAAAGTAAGAAGACTTGCAGAACAATCCGTGAAACTGTAAATAGCATTCAATATGGCGCGGATGGAGAATTTGTAAGCTCCATGTCAGATGAAATTGGACAAGCATCACAAAATCAAGCACAGCTTGCACAAAAACTTAATGAGTTGGTTCAAAAATTTAAAATTTAGGCTATGTTTAATCATAGTGTTGATAATATGCCAATTTTAAAGTATCCATTTTAGGATTCCTTTAATCAATATTTTACAAATTCACGAATTGTTGTTTTTCACGTTTATCAATTAAATACCCTAGTAAACCACCGAAAATCAATGTCATTACTATAGTCCAAATTGCTCCTGTTAAATTAGATTCTATTACAAAAATAGTTGAGGGGGTAAATATAAGTATAGAAATAATAATTCCTTTTATAATTCCATGGAAATTCAACTTTGTTGTCGAAATAAAGAAGCCCACTATAACCCAAGTCAAAAAAGTTGATATATTAGCATCCCAAGCTACCTTTTGCAATATCATCGGTAAAACATTTATAATTCCTATAATAGTGCCTAAAATAATACCCAAATATGTTTTATTAAAAATTTTCATAAACAACTACTCCTTTCAATTTATTAAATCATTATGTCTTTATTATATTATACAAAAATTAAGTATATATTTCAAATTTTTAACATTATTACATATAAATCGCTTCCCTAATCTTAAAATCCTTTAACTTTGTATCAGAATGAGATACTAAAATTGGCTTGTCTATTTATTACAATCCAATAATTTCCCCCTAATAATTATGAAACATAATAGACGTGTAAATTACCTATTTTAATTCCTTTTCACTTAGAGCATCAATATAATCTTTGCCTTCTTTGAGCCCTATTCCAGTAGCCATTCTATATTTTTTAATTGCTTTGATATTTTTGCCTTCTAAAATAAGGCTTTTTAATTCAGCCATTGTTTCATCTGACACACGCATTTCACCCGGCAGTCCTATTTCACTCGGAATACCAACTTTATCCGCAATCATATTTAAAGTTCTCTTCATTTGCGCAATGTCAACTCGCATCATACTAATAGTATTTGATGTACTTGATATATTTAACACTACTCCCACTACTCCCGCTACTATAAGTACCAAAATAAATGTATCACTCATAATTTCACTCCTTTCAACTTTGTCATAATATTACATTTATGCATAATAAACTATGGTTTATTTGCCTACTAATCATAATGCAAATTATAAGCAATCGTAACCTGGTAATATTTAAAAATTAGATATCTTTAAATTTAAAAACCACTAAAATTGGTTTGTCTATTTCCGACAAGCCAATAAATTTTCCCACAATAATTATGAAACAATATAAAATATTGTTTATTTTATCTTCTTAAGTTTCAGATTTAATATAATCTGATTCATAATTGATAAAATACCAATTACAATACAACTAATATTATTATTTTTAAAAGTGTTAGGGAATGCTGCAAATAAAAACACCCAAATTATAAGCATTACTCCTAATGCTATGTCACTTGTTCCAATTATTTTAACCGCACTTGTATAATTTTCATTTAATTTCTCCTGAAATTGAGGACTAAAAAACACCTTGAATTTCAAACTATATTCATTAATTTTTTTAAAAACATTATAGTTTAAGCTAAAACCTAGCCCAACAAAAATTAATGATATTATAATCACTACTAAATTAATCATCTCCTGCGGAGCTGCATATTAACGACTTCAGAAGGGTATTTACACTCCCACTGGAGTTTTATTTTTGCTAGAGTGATTAACTCTCACTTATAAAAATTGGAGACTTTCCTTCTGAAATGTCATTAAATATCCTCATACTGAAATTCCCCTTCTCAATTTATTAATTGTTGCCTCTATAAAACTATTGAAATTCTATTTTAAATTTCTCGTCAGCCTTTATGGGACAAGTATAACTGTAAATTCATTAGGGATAAATCTAGTTGTATTTAGGAATCCATGCAGTGCAGCCGAATGCATTCAGCGCAATGCATGAATCCCTTTAATATATTATATGTTTCTTATGTTTATTTTGTACTTTGAAGTTTTTCCATAATTATATCTTTCATTTCTACCAATTTTTCTTCTGCAGCTTTTAAAGTTTCTCCCTTTGAATACATGTATATTTTAATTTTTGGTTCTGTACCTGAAGGTCTTACAGCATACCAGCTCTCATCATCAAAGTAGAATTTAAGTACATTAGATACTGGAATTCCACTAGATTCTTCTGTACCATTAATTACGTCATAAGCTTTTTCTATATCGTAATCTATATATTTAGTAAGCTTCGCAGTGCCTATTGTCTTTGGATTATCTTTTCTGTATTCTTCCATCATTCTAGAAATTCTTTCTTGTCCTTCTATGCCTTCTAGAACTAGAGATATTAGGTTTTCTCTATAATATCCAAATTCCTCGTATATCTCATTTAATATATCTATTAGAGTTTTCCCTTGTGATTTATAGTAGGCTGCGGCTTCACATAAAAGCATGGAAGATATCACTGCATCTTTGTCACGAACGAAAGTCCCAGCTACATACCCAATGCTTTCTTCGTATCCAAATATAAATTCATGGCTATCATCTTTCTTAAAATCATTGATTTTACCACAAATATTTTTGAATCCTGTAAGTACTTCGAAGGTTTCCACGCCATATTTCTTAGCTATTTGCCTGCCTAAATCCCCTGTTACTAGCGATTTTACTATGGCCGCATTGCTAGGAAGCGTGCCTTTTTCTTTCATCCCTTCTATAACATATTTTATTAATATAGCCCCTGTTTGATTACCATTGAAGGCAACATATTCTCCATTTTTATCTCTGACCATTATAGCAAGTCTATCGCAATCCGGATCTGTAGCTATTAATAACTCTGCCCCTTCTTTTTTACCAAGTTCCTGGGCATATTTGAAGGCTTTTACATTCTCTGGGTTTGGGTATCCAACGGTTGTAAAGTCTGGATCTGGGTTTTCTTGCTCTGGTACTACTATTATATTAGTAAAACCTCTTTCCTTTAGTACTCTTCGTACAGGCATATTTCCAGTACCATTTAGAGGTGTATAAACAATTTTTATATCTTTATCTATGTTATCCCTTAAAGCTAGTCCCTTTACTTTCTCCATATACTCATCATCCATTGCTTTCCCGAGCATTACTATTAATCCTTTTTCCTTAGCTTCCTCAAGATCCATGATTTCTATGGTACTAAAATCTGTAATGCTCTGAATTTTTTCTGTTATACCATTTGCAGTAGATGATAAGATCTGGGCACCATCTTCCCAATATACCTTGTATCCGTTATATTCTTTAGGATTATGGCTAGCAGTCACAACAATTCCTGCAGCAGTACCTAACGTTCTTACTGCATAAGATAGTTCTGGAGTAGGCCTTAATTCCTCAAATAAATAAGCCTTTATTCCATTTGCTGCTAAAACTTGTGATGCTGTAGCTGCAAATTCAAGTGAAAAATGTCTGCAATCATAAGCTATTGCTACACCTCTATCCATATATGCTTGTCCATAACCTTTAATATAATCCGCAAGCCCTTGCGTTGCTCTTGAAATTATGTATAAATTCATTCTATTAAGTCCCGCACCTAATTTTCCTCTTAGACCTGCAGTTCCAAACTCTAAGTCCATGTAAAACCTATCTTGAATTTCATTATTGTCTTTTGATATTGCCCTTAATTCTTCTCGAGTCTTTTCATCAAAATATTTATTATTTAACCATTCTTCATATTTTTTTATATAAGTCATTTTAACTCCCACCTTCCAAATAATTACCATTTGATAACATTATACATTACTTCCTATTCATTTTAAACAGCTAATAATAATTTTTAGGATAAATTTTACATATAGTATAAATATCTGTAACAACTTATCCTTTTGCACATATAATATATTAGGATACCTTAATGGCACTTCAGAATGAATTCCTCCTTGGATCCAATTGTGCTTATTATTATTTCAACAATAGTTAATAACCATTAATTAATTATTTATCCTTCTGAAGTCATTAACGGTACCCTTTTAGTGATTTATCAATATAATCTTTACTTTAAAATGAAAGGGAGTAGTTCGTAAGGCTTTGCCTTATACATCAAATCGACATACTGGCTTACGCCCGGTTTGGTGCAAGATTTACTTGGAACAAGACTTTTGTTTTAGCAAATTCGCAAGATTTGTTAAAACAAAAGTCTTTATTTTTTTCATATATACTTGTGAGGGACAGTTTAATGTTCAATTAGTTGTTAACTGTCCCTCTGGTTTTGACCAGACTAAAGTTTAATTAGTTGTTAACTGTCCCTGGGGTTTTGACCAGACTAAAGTTCAATTAGTTGTTAACTGTCCCTAAGGTTTTGTTTTAAGGTTTTGTTTTGACTACATGAAAATCCTATAAATTTTGGTGGTACAAAAGCATATGATTATAGCAATGGCTGTGGGCATTAATACAGATAATATTGTCCATTTTATACTTCCGGTTTCTTTTTTTATAGTCCATACTGTTGTGGCGCACGGAAAGTGCAATAGTGAAAATAACATTGTGTTTATGAGTGTTAAGTATGTCCACCCATTGTTTAGCAAAATCTCCCTAAGCTGATCTATACTTTCAAATTGAAGCATGGATCCTTTAGATAAGTATGCCATTAAAAGAATAGGTAGCACAATTTCATTTGCTGGAAATCCTAAAATAAAGGCTATCAAAATAAAGCCATCTAAACCTATGGCATTCGCAAAGGGATTTAGAAAATTTGCTGCATGGGCTAGTATACTTATATCTCCAATCATGACATTGCCAAGAATATAGGTTATAGCACCAGCGGGCACAGCTACCATTATAGCTCTTCCCAACACAAACATGGTTCTATCAATTATAGATGTATATAATACCCTTCCGAGTTGAGGCTTTCTATAGGGTGGCATCTCTAATGTAAAGCTTGAGGGCATACCTTTTAGTATTGTTTTTGATAATGTATAGGATGTTAGTAATGTAATCCCTATACCTATAAGCACTAAAAGCACTACCATCAGTGCAGCTATAACAGACCTACTAGCAGGCGTTATACTCACTCCTACAAACACCATTGATAGAGCTATAAGAGTTGGGAATCTACCATTACAGGGTACAAAATTGTTGGTTACAATGGCTATAAGCCTCTCTCTTGGCGACTCAATTATTCTGCAGGCTATTACCCCGGCAGCATTGCAACCAAACCCCATACACATAGTTAGTGCTTGTTTTCCATGACAGCAAGCTTTTTTAAAAGAATGGTCTAAATTAAAGCATATTCTAGTCAGATATCCAGCATCTTCAAGTAGTGTAAATATAGGAAAGAATATTGCCATAGGTGGAAGCATTACGGCTACTACCCAGGCGAAAGTTCGGTATACTCCTAGTACTAAAAGGTTATTTAGCCAAAGGGGAACTTGTATATAGATAAAGAATAAACTGATCTTTGCTTCTATCCAAAACAAGAATTTTGACAAAAACTGTGAAGGATAATTTGCTCCCTGAATTGTAAGCCAAAATATCACCGCTAGCAGTAGTATCATTATTGGGATACCCGTTTTTTTAGAGGTAACTATGTCATCAATTTTTTGCTGAAACAATAACCTTTCAGTGTCTTTTACAACAGTTTTTCTTGTTATATCCTCCGCCGTTTTATAAATAGTTTCTACAATGGTGTCTCTTATGTTTTCATTGTTTTGTGTTCTAAAAAGTTTTGATTTTTTTAGAATCGCCTTAATATTTGCGTCTTCCTTTAGATTCAACAATTACACCTCCCTATTAATTACTTCTTAAGTCATAACCTAAAAATTTGCTTATAGAATTTAAAAGCGATTCATCTCCATCTAGAAGTCTTAATGCAAGCCATTTAGCATTAATTTTGTCCTTAAAAATCGAGATAATCATTGGGGTGAGCTGTTGCTGCTGCTGCGTAATACTTTTAGGATATTGAATTTGTACGGGACAGGTATGAATTTTATTAGTGCATAAATCATATATGGTATCTTTTAAAATATTCATGCCTATATTACTTCTTGCAGTAGTTGGCACCACCGGTATACCTAATTCCTTTGATAAAGCTTCTATATTTACACTTATGTTTTTACTTTTAGCCTCATCCATCATATTTACACAAGCTATTACTTTATCAGTAATCTCAATCACCTGCAAAAGCAAGTTTAAATTTCTCTCAATACACGTGGCATCTAAAACAACCACTGTTACGTCTGGCTTTCCAAAGCAAATGAAGTCTCTAGCTACTATTTCTTCGACAGAACTTGCAAGAAGAGAATAAGTGCCTGGCAAATCCACAATAGTAAAGTCTGTGCCTTTATGACCATATTTCCCTTGGGAGTTTACAACGGTTTTGCCCGGCCAATTTCCTGTATGCTGATGAAGTCCAGTCAGTGCATTGAACACTGTACTCTTTCCCGTGTTTGGGTTTCCTGCAAGTGCAATGACATAATCTTCTTCTTTTAATTTCTCTACATTAAAAAGATCCTTTAATCCCTGCTTATTACTAGAACTGTAAGTTAGCCCCATTTTTTCTCCTTTCTCTATTAATATTTATATTTATAACTATTTAGCCCTGAGATGACATTTAACAGTCATTGTATTCTAATAGCTACAATTCTATGTCTCTTACTATAATATTTTGAGCTTCTTCTTCTCTCAGTGCAATACAAGTATCTCTTATAAGATATGCCGTTGGATCTCCAAAAGGACTCTGCCTAAGTACGTGGATAGTGGTGTTTGGCACTATCCCTAAATCCAGCATTCGTTGTCTTGATAAACCTTCCGAGAGCAATTCTACCACTTGCACTTTTTTCCCTACTGCAATTTCTGTTAGTTTTACTATTAAGGTTTCCATTTTTTCACCTGCCTTGATATTGTCTTATGACCCACAAGAATAAAAAACAAGTAAAGATAACGAAAAATAGACTATGCTAGAATAGACTCGTATACTGATTTGTTATTTATTTTAATGTGCCTTTGCTTTATATTATGTGTTTAAAGCTAAAATCGTCACTTAAAATAAAAAAAGAAAAGTTCACAACACCGGGGACGGTTAACAACTATTTAAACTATTGACTTTAGAATATGAATATCATCCTGACCCATAGGCAATAATTTTAAGAAAAGCTTATGAGAAAGGATGATTTTTTATGTCAAGAACTTTTAGATTAAAAAGTGAACAATCTATATATCATATTATGTGCAAAAGTATCACTGAGGTAGATTTATTCAAGGATTCTGATGATAAGAAAAAGTATTTATCCCTTATAAAAAAATATAAGATCCTATATGATTTTAAACTTTATGGGTACTGCCTAATGAATAACCATTTACATTTAATAATTGATGCTAACGGATCAGACATATCAAAAGTAATGCATGGAATAAATTTTTCTTATGCAATGTATTTTAATAAAAAACATAAAAGGGAAGGTCATCTTTTTAGAGATAGGTTTAAGAGTATAATAGTTGCTAATGAAAGGTATTTAAAGACCTTATCGCTATATACACACAATAATCCTACAGCCATAGTGGAATATAAGGATTGTCCTGAAAAATATGCATTTTCTAGTCTAGCAATATTCTTAGGGAAAAGACGTGATTCTTTTAAATTAATTGATTATGGATTTATTATGAGTCTTTTTGGAAATAGCCTTAAAAGTGCAAGGAAAAATTACTATAACCTTGTTTTTAGAGACAACGAAGAAAAGCTGAAAGAAGAAATTGATTTTGAATTCGAAGATGAAAAAACAGAGTATAAAAGTGATAGGAAAATACTTATAAGAAACTTTAAACCAGAGGATATAGCCGAATTTATAGCGTCAAAACTAAACGTATCAAAGGTTCATCTTTATATGAAGTACAGCAGAAAACTTGTAAAAGCAAAAGCGTTAACAGTTGTTCTAATGAGAAGCCTCTGCAACTTTAAATCCTGTGATATATCTAACACACTTGGGAACATTACGCAGGCTAGAGTATCAAAATTAAGCACTATCGGTATAGAATTAATTGGAACAGACGAAAAATACGAAAATATTATAGGTGATTTTATTAAATCCTATGCTTAGCCATTTGTAATAAACGAAAATTTTTCAGAGAATAAAATATGGTTATTTTATTCAAATATACTTGGACAAGCATACATAAATATGATCTTCTATTAATGTAAAAGATAAAATTATTAAAACAAGTTCTCTTAAATATGCTGAACAATGAAAAAATACATGTTTTTTTAAACATGCATCTTTTCATTACTCGTTAACCGTCCCTATCTATTTCACCATTTGTTTAATTGTTTGTTAACCGTCCCCACTTTTTATTTTCTTGAGGTTAATCACAAAGCCCCATTAAATTTTACAGTTACAACGCAACCCGCGCCTTCTTTACTTTCCACTTCTATATTTGCTTTATGAAGGGTTAATATATTGCGTACAATAGTGAGACCTATCCCTGAGCCTTCCATTTCATGTCTACTTTTATCTCCCCTATAGAGCCTTTCGAATATATAAGGTAAGTCTTCTTCCTTAATACCAATGCCTGTATCTTCTATTTTTAATATTACTTTTTCATCAGCTTCTTTTAAAGCAATATCAATTTTCCCCTGCTTGGGAGTAAATTTAACTGCATTTGAAAGCAAGTTAATAATTACCTGTTTTATTTTATCTCTGTCTCCTAAAATGTTGCATTGTTTACTTGTGTTTAACTCTAAGGTCATGTTAATATTCTTATTTTCTGTTATTAATTCAAATTCTTTTACAACTGAAGAAATGATATCTTTCAAAGAAATTTTCTCCGTGTTTAATGCTATTTCTTCTCCTTCAACCTCTTTTAATGCATTTAAGTTGTCTATAAGCTTTCCAAATCTAATAACTTCTTCATTAAGATAAGTCAATCTTTCATTATCTACGGGGAAAATACCATCAATCATAGCTTCAAAATTATTTTGTAAAATATTAAGAGGCGTTCTGACTTCATGAGATATATCTGATATTAACCTCTTTCTAAGGACATCCTGATGCTGAAGCTTTTCTCCAAGTGTATTTATGCTATTTCTTAAATCTTCAAGTTCTAAAATGCTACTCTTATCATTTGCCCTTGCATTATAGTTTCCATTTGAAAGATTGACTGAAATCTTTGAAACTTGCCTAAGCGGAGTAGAGAATTGCTTCGAAATAAAAAGACTAATTAATATTGTTATTAAAATTGAAAGTACGACACTTAAAATAATACTCTTATTTATTGAGAGTTTAAAATCCACATCTTCTTTGGATAATAGAACTGGTGCGTATTGCCCTATTTCTATGTATCCTACAATCTTGTCCTTAGATTTTATTTCAAAGGTACTTGTAGTATAAACCCCTTCATTTTTGACGTGCATAGTGATATTAGTATTGTTAACTATGTCATTAGCGTTCATTCCCCAAACGGCTTTTTTATTTTCATCCTTAAGAGTAAGGCAGTATCTACTCATATAGGCTTCATGCATAATTTCTATTCCTGAAGTTTCTGACCACTTACCATTTTTTTTATATACTTCTTCTAAATATTTTACTATTCTAATATCCCTCTTATTTTGTATTTCGACTAAGTACCTGTTGAAGGTTCTTGATATTGTTATATTCACCAAAAGTGTAGACAAAAAAAGCGCTAATATAGAGGTGCATACCAAAATAATACTTAACCTTTTTCTTATGCTTTGCGTAAATTTTATACTTCGCATAAAGTTTATGATTCTCATAAATTAATCACCACCAAATTTATAACCAATTCTAGTTACGGTTATTACATATTTAGGATTTCTACTGTCTTCTTCTATTTTTTTACGTATATTTTTAATGTGTACATCTATCGTTCTATCAAAACCTTGAAAATCTATTCCCATTATTCTCTCAATAAGCTGCTCTCTTGTGAATACTTTTCCCCTGTTAGATGAAAGAATATGCACTATGTCAAATTCATTTGGTGTAAGAGCTATTTCTGTCCCGCGTACCTTAATTATTCTTTTGTCATAATTAATTTCTAAATCTCCATTATTATAAACTTTTGTTTCAAACTTATTTACATTAATCCTTCTAAATAAAGCATTTACTCTTGCTGTTAGTTCTCGCGGGCTGAAAGGCTTAACAAGATACTCATCTGCTCCAAGGTTTAATCCTTGTATTCTATCTTCTAATGTACCCTTTGCCGTAAGCATAAATATATGCACTTCAGAAATTTTTCTTAGCACACCGCACACCTCTTCGCCAGATATGTCCGGTAGCATTAGATCCAAAATAACTAATCTGAATTCAATTTTTTCGAAAAGTTTTATGCCTTCCAGTCCCTTTGTGGTGCAATGTACTCTATATCCTTCTTTTTCAAGATATGCTTTTAATATTTCTGAAACCTTTTCTTCATCTTCAATAATCAATATATTATCCATGTTTAATTACCCCTTCTTTAATCCTAATAGTTGATAGTTACACATTTTTATATTATAAAAGCTAAAAGGTTGTTAACCGTCCCCACTTATTTCTTCAATTAAAAGACAAATAATTGTTAACCGTCCCTACTTGTTTAAATTAAATTCCGATCATTATTATATTCCCCTAAGGTTTAGCATAATCGATATATAAAGGAATTATAATATGAAAGTGAAATTCTGCAAGAAAAAATCAATTGTCTAATGCTGTTATTACTATGATAACCGAAACTCATCCTAATATAAAGATATCCAAATAAAATGTCTTTAAAAATACCATAAATTCAATATTCATCCTATTCAAAGGTTAATAAAGAGCTATTAGTAATCATGGATACTAATATTTGTAATATGATAAAGTAAATTATAATCATAGAAAAAATTTATCAAAAACTTATGTAGTTGTTGTGAAGATTATCAATTTGGAATTATTTTGTGAAAATAAACTCCTCGTAAAACTTCAAAAACGGTTAACAATTATAACTAATAATTGTTAACCGTCCCCACTATGTTGTATGGTAAACATAAAATTCTCTTTCGTTTGCACGGCGCAAAGGAGAAATTTTATGCTTTACTATTTTTAATTATGTACTTTCTATTTCACTCGTCTAGCTGATATAAAATCTGATCTTGTCATAGCTGAAACTTTAACCACATCTCCTGTACTAGGAGCATGTATATATGTATTATTCCCTACATAAATACCCATGTGATGCGGATTACCAACACTTCCAAAGAACACCAAATCTCCAGATTGAAGGTTATTTCTAGACACTTGTACGCCATCCTTTATCTGATCAAAGGTTGTCCTTCCTACAGATATTCCAAAATGTGCATATACATATTGCGTAAATCCTGAGCAATCAAATCCCGATGGCGATGTACCGCCCCATAAATATGGTGTGCCAAGAAAGTTAGAAGCATAGGCTATTACAGCATTACTTGATGGAGTAGCTGCGCCTCTTGAAGGTGTAAATTGAGGTGATGCTTCCTTTGCTTTTGTTATGTTTTTAGTTGCTAATATTTGTGGATTGCTTGTCCCTCCTGGAAGAAGATTTTCCTTGCTATTTCGCTCAGCCAGTAATTTGTTTTGTGATTCTTTAGTTGCAATCATCTTATTTAACTTCTGCTTATTTTCTACTTGTAAACTCAATAATACCTTCTTTGTCTTGTTTAAATTTTGCTGTTTTTCATTTAATTCTTTTCTGGTATCTTCAAACTCATCCATTACTTTTATATCATATTCTATAACGGTTTTTATATTTTCTACTCTTGATACAAAATCACCGAAACTCTCTGAATCAAGTATTATGCTCGCATATCCATTAAACCCGTTTATGTACATGGTTCTCATCCTACTATTAAATACCTTCTGTTCTTTTTCAGCCTCTTTTTCAACCTGATTAATCTCCACTGCGGCACTTTCAATTGCCTTTTCAGTTTTAGATATTTTATCTTTATTCTCTTCTGTTTTAGCCATGTTTTGTTGAATTTCATTATCAAATTCTTCTATTTTCATTTCGATTTTTTCTCTTTGTCCTTCAATTTTAGATAATGAGTCATTCTTCTGCACCTCTGCATTTGGTCCAACAGCTAATACAGTTACGTTTGAATTAAAAATTAATATCATCATAACTGCAAGATTTCTTAATGCATTCTTCATTAGTACATCCCCTTCATTTGTTTAGAATTTATAACTTCCTAAGAAATATACCACAGTTTTATGTATTTGTTATGAAAATTGTCCATTTTTATGCAATTGGGAAACATTACATAAAATAAACTTCTCGTGAAACCTGACAAAACGGTTAACAATTATATTAATAATTGTTAACCGTCCCCCACTTTGTCTGCAAAAACATTACCTTATTTATTAAAAAAATCCATTATTTATTAATGCAGAAGTTGAGTTATAACACATTGCAGTGTATAATATTGTCGATTGGTAAGTTTTACAAGGAAGGAGAATAAGAATGAAAAAGAAAAATATTATTTCCATAATGCTTGTTAGTGTCCTATTTTTAAATTCAATATTTTTTTATTTTTTTAATAACAGTAAAATAAATGCTAATAAACTCAAAATTGAATCTTTAAGAATCGAATTTGATTCTCTAAAAGGTGAAAATCAGACTTTAACAAAGACAAATTATCAATTGATTGAAACAGCTTCTAGCGTTTCAGAAAAAGTTAATAGGTTTAACTCATCTCCTTCGGAGCTGAAGTATTAACGACCTCAGAAGGAGCTTTATACTTCCACTGAAGTTCTCTGTGTGTTCGGGGGGTGTAACTCCCACTTATAGAAGTTGGAGACTTCCTTCTGAAATGTCGTTAAACCTATTACAAATTGATATAGATAATATATGTACATGAATATAAAAAAGGAAGGTATTACTATGAGAATTTCAATCATAGAAAAAAAGCACTCATTAAAACTCCTAATAGTAAAAATTTCTATTTTTACTTTATGCATTACTTCGTTTTTAGGAGTCGCAGTTAGCCAAGTAACCGTAGTTTCAAGTGAACATCAACATAGTTTATTGTCGCATCAAATAGCTCAGATTCATGAGGACAATAAGAAGTTAAAATCACAAAATAAGATCCTCGAAAGTACTATCAAAAAGGATGAAGTCTTATATAAATCCAAATTAGATAATACTAAAATAGCTTATTTAACCTTCGATGACGGGGTATCTAGCAACACTTTACAAATTTTAAAAGTCCTAAAAAAATATAATATTAAGGCTACTTTTTTTGTAAATGGTCACCCTGAATCAAGATTTTTGTATAAACAAATTTCTGACGATGGGCACACTTTAGCTAATCACACTTACAGTCATGATTATAATAGTATTTATGCATCGCCAGATAATTTTAAAAAAGACGTAAAAAAATTAGATTCGTTCCTTACTGAAATTACAGGTAAAAAGCCTAGTCATATTTTAAGATATCCTGGTGGCTCTAATAATACTATTAGTCACAGTTACGGTGGCATGGAAATAATGAACACTGTAATTAGTGAAATGAATAAGGATGGTTATAAATACTTTGATTGGAATGTTGATTCTAGTGATGCTTCCGCTTTTTGTCAGCACAAACATAAGATTATAGAATCAGTTTTAACTCAATCTAGTCGGACTAAACACGCCATTATATTAATGCATGATTTAAATCCAAAAACCACAACAGTTGAAGCCTTACCTGAAATTATTGAGGGTCTTACAAATCAAGGTTTCATCTTTGATGTACTCTCTGAAAATACTTATCCACCACAATTTAAAGTAGTAAAATAGAAAATCTTACCTACTATTTATTTTGTTGAAAACGCCTAAATAACTTTATTTGCTACCTTGACATCTTTAGTGCAAGTGCTATAATTAATATAAATATAATAATTTAATTCTACGAAGAGAAAAGTAAGCCATGGCACATTTACAGAGAAAGGATACCTTAGCTGGAAGTATTCTTAAATGAAATTGGCTGAAGACTGCCTCTGAGTGACTTCAATAAAGTCCGGTAATTCCGTTATAATTATTAAGTGGTTTATTTTATAAACAATTTGGGTGGAACCGCGGGAAATTATAATCTCGTCCCAATTCTATAATTAGAATTGGGACGGGTTTTTTTTGTTTTATAAAAATATAGGTTTAAAGAATTGCGCATAATATTTATGCTAGTGTTATTTCTCAAATATGACTTAACCCTATAAGATAAAAGAAAGGAGCAATACATATGATAAACATTAAATTAAAAGATGGTTCAATTAAAACTTATGAATCTGAAATGACTGTAATTGAAATTGCGAAAGATATTAGTGAGGGCCTTGCACGAGTTGCTTGTGCTGGAATGGTTAATGATGAAATCGTAGATTTACGTTATAAAATCACTAAGGACTGCGATGTTAGTATATTAACTTTTGATAGCGAAGAAGGTAAAAAAGCCTTTAGGCATAGTGCTACTCATATTTTAGCTCAAGCAGTAAAGAGATTGTTCCCTAGTACAAAACTTGCCATCGGACCTGCTATAGATGGGGGTTTCTACTATGATTTTGATAAACAAGATTCTTTCTCAGCAGATGAAATTAAACAAATCGAAGTAGAAATGAAAAAGATTGTTAAAGAAGATCTTCCAATAGAAAGATTCGAGCTTGAAAGAGATGAAGCTATTGCTTTTATGGAAGAAAGAGATGAAAATTTCAAAGTTCAATTAATTGAAGACCTACCAGTTGACGCAAAATTATCATTCTACAAACATGGCGAATTTACAGATCTTTGTGCGGGACCACATTTAATGTCTACAAAGTATGTAAAGGCATTTAAACTTACTCAAGTTGCAGGAGCTTACTGGAGAGGTAACGAGAAAAACAAGATGCTTAGCCGTATATATGGAACTGCCTTCACTAAAAAATCCGATTTAGATGCTCATATAGAGAAGATGGAAGATGCTAAAAAAAGAGACCATAACAAGCTTGGCCGTGAACTAAAATTCTTTACAACATCAGATGTTATAGGTCAAGGTTTGCCTCTACTTATGCCTAATGGCGCAAGGGTAATCCAATTATTACAACGTTTTGTTGAAGATGAGGAAGAAAAAAGAGGTTATGTTTTAACTAAGACTCCTCTTATGGCTAAGAGCGATTTATATAAAATGTCTGGTCACTGGGATCATTATAAAGATGGAATGTTTGTCCTTGGTGATGAATCTAAAAATGAAGAAGTCATGGCACTTCGCCCAATGACATGCCCATTCCAATTTACAATTTATAATGCAGATCAAAAGAGTTATCGTGACCTTCCAATTAGATATGGGGAGACTTCAACTTTATTTAGAAATGAATCTTCAGGTGAAATGCATGGTCTTATGAGAGTACGTCAGTTCACTATTTCAGAGGGTCATTTAGTTGTTACCCCTGAGCAATTAGAAGAAGAATTTAAAGATGTTATAAATTTAATTAACTATGTAATGAAAACACTTGGAATCGAAAATGATATTACTTACAGATTCTCTAAATGGGATCCAAAAAATAAAGATAAGTATATTAACAACCCTGAGGCTTGGGCAGAAACTGAATCGAAGATGAAAGATATACTAGATCACTTAGGAATAAATTATAAAACAGCTATCGGTGAAGCTGCTTTCTACGGTCCTAAGCTTGACCTTCAATTCAAAAATGTTCATGGTAAAGAAGATACTATAATTACAGTGCAAATTGACTTCGCACTGCCAGATAGATTTGACATGACTTATATTGATAAAGATGGAGTTAAAAAGCGTCCATATGTTATCCATAGAACTTCTATTGGTTGCTATGAGCGAACACTTGCAATGCTTATCGAAAAATATGCTGGTGCTTTCCCAACTTGGCTTGCACCACTACAAGTTAAGGTATTACCTATTTCTGAAAAATATCATGATTATGCAGAAAAGGTAGTTGCAAAGCTTAAGGAATCAAGAATCAGATCCTCTGCAGACTTTAGAGCAGAAAAAATTGGCTACAAGATTCGTGAAGCTCGTAATGAAAGAGCCCCTTTCCTATTAATAGTTGGTGAAAAAGAGGCAGAACTAAATGAAGTCTCTGTTAGAAGCCGCAAAAATGGTGATGAAGGTGCAACTTCTTTAGACTCATTTATTTCAAGAATTAAAGAAGAAATAGAAACTAAGCTATTATAATTAAAAAAAGCAAGTACAGGATAAAATCTTGTACTTGCTTTTTTTATTAACTTTTATTTATTAATTTTAAATGAACTTTTTAAAGATGCTATTCTGTTAAACACTATTTTATCATCGGTTGTGTATCTAGAATCTACATTAAAATATCCATGTCTGAAGAATTGAAATTTATCTTGTGGTTTTGAATTCTTCATATTTGGTTCTATAAACCCTTGTAATATTTCTATAGAATCCGGATTTATTTGATCTATGAAAGTTTTTCCTTCTTCTTGCTTCTCATCTAAAATTAAAGGCTCATATAACCTAAATTCTGCAGGCACTGCATTTACTACATCTACAAAGTGAATTGTTCCTTTAACTTTTCTCCCTGTAAATCCACTACCACTCTTAGTCTCTGGGTCATAAGTACAATGAATTTCACATATATTTCCGTCAGCATCTTTAATCATTTCATTACATTTTATAAAGTATGCTCCCTTAAGCCTTACTTCGTTACCTATGAACAATCTAAAGTATTTCTTAGGTGGATTTTCCATGAAATCTTCTCGTTCTATATATATTTCTCTTGAGAATGAGACTTGGCGAGTTCCCATTTCTGGATTTTCTTGATTATTCTCAATTTCAAGCATTTCCACTTGAGCTTCTGGGTAATTTGTAATAACTACTTTTAATGGTCTTAAAACTGCCATAGTTCTAAGCGCCTTTGGACTTAAATCTTCTCTTATAAAGTGCTCTAGCATTTGTCCATCTACAGTGCTGTTACCTTTTGCAACGCCAATTTCTCTGCAAAAATTGCGTATAGCTTCTGGTGTGTAGCCACGACGCCTTAGTCCTGCTATAGTTGGCATACGTGGGTCATCCCAAGCATCTACAATTCCTTCGTCTACTAATTGCTTAAGATTTCTTTTACTCATTACTGTATTTGTTATATTTAATCTTGCGAACTCTATTTGTCTTGGCTTACTTTCCATTTCGCATTGATTTACTACCCAATCATATAATGGACGATGATCTTCAAATTCTAAAGTACAAATCGAATGTGTAATACCCTCAATTGCATCTTCTATTGGATGCGCATAATCATACATAGGATAAATACACCATTTATCTCCTGTATTATGATGCACCGCATGAGATATACGATAAATTATTGGATCTCTCATGTTTATATTAGGAGAACTCATATTAATTTTAGCTCTTAGAACCTTGGATCCATCAACGAATTCACCTTTTCTCATACGGTCAAATAGATCTAGGTTCTCTTCCACAGTTCTATTTTTGTATGGACTTTCTTTACCTGGCTCTCTTAAAGTACCTCTGTACTCTTTCATTTCCTCAGCTGTAAGATCGCACACATAAGCCATATTCTTTTTTATTAATAATACAGCACGTTTATACATTTCATCAAAATAGTTTGATGCAAAAAATAAATCATCCCACTTGAATCCAAGCCATTTTACATCTTCTTCTATAGATTTAACGTACTCTTTGTCTTCTTTTGCTGGGTTAGTATCATCAAAACGTAAGTTTGTCTTACCTTTAAATTCATCTGCTAATTCAAAATTTAAAATAATTGACTTTGCATGCCCAATATGCAAATATCCGTTTGGCTCTGGTGGAAAACGAGTAATTATTTTTTTGTGTTTTCCGCTTTCTATATCTTCCTTAACAATATTTCTTATAAAATTTGATGAAGTCGTTTTATTTTCCATATTTGACACCTTCCTTTTAATCTAGCATACTTTATGCTAATCATATCTTGTATGCTTCTCATACCTTGTATACCTCACATACCTTGTAAGTTTTACCTATATGCTAATAAATATATCACAAAAACAGTTTTTTTTCTACGTAGCGCGGTATTAAATGTTATGCTTTTTAAGTATCCCGTTTTGTTTATAGTGGTTTAATGCCTATCTCCCATACACCTTATCAATTATTCTCTGGCATTTTAATGCATCTGAGAAATCGCCATCAATGCCACCTTCGCAATTATTAAAAATTTTATTAGCAAAATTTATAAGTGAAGCTGTATGACAATTTTGGAAAAATCCTAGGGAGTTCCTTTTGTCAGCATAATATTTTAATAGACTATCTCCTGATGCTACATTTTTAATTTCTGTTGAGCTACTTTCATATCTATATATTTCAATTTCATAAGGATTATTAAAATTAATTTTTATACTACCTTTGCTACCATAAACTACGAAATCATCTGTTTGTTCTCTTTCAGTAAATACTCTTGAAACCTCTAGACTTCCGAAAGTTCCATCTTTTAATGTAAAATCACAATTTGCAATTTCATCAACCTCTGCTCTTTCCTTAAAATAAATCCTAGTCTTCGCTTCTACTTCTTCTATATCTCCCATAGTAAATTGTATCATGTCAATTAAATGAACACCTAAATCCAGTAGTGCTCCTCCGCCAGAATTTTTCCCAGTTCTCCAAGTGCCCTTTTTCTTTTCATTTAAATAACTGTCATGATAAGTTCTAACTTTAAAATCTATAATCTTCCCTATGGTCTCTTTTTCAAGTTCTCTTTTTAATAGAGAGAGAGCGGGCATAAATCTATAAACTAAGGCTACAGAATTTATTATATTATTTTTCTTAACAAGTCTCTCCATTTCCATAGCATCAAAAATATTCGTTGCTAGAGGCTTTTCACAGTAAATAGCTTTTCCATACGCAGCTGCTTTTTTTACAATATCAAAATGTGAATCATTCGGGGTACATATATCTATAAAATGAACTTGTTCATCCTTAAGGACCTCTTCAATGTCCGTAACATTTCTCACACAACTTATGGGTATGTTTGTAGGCTTTCTAGTTACAATATGTGTTAAATTTAACTCATAAGGGAGTGAAAACCTTACGTTAGCGTCGTAAACTGCTAATAAGTGAGTTTTTGCTATACCACCATATCCTATTATCGCAAAGTTTATTTTTTTCATAGATTTATACCCCGCTTTCATTTTATGTAAGCTCTACGTTTGTCTTTTCTACAATTTCCTCTGCAAACATAGTATCTCCACCTTACTATATATAATGTATACATAATGTAGCTAATATTATTTTTGATAGAACTTGTCTATCCCAAGATAGAACTGATCAATTATCACATAATCAGCGTTTTTTTTAATTTCCACAAAGGCATTCCCCATTACCACTCCAAGTCCTACATACCCAATCATTTGTTTATCATTCCCTAAAGCCCCTATGCATATAATTTCATGTGGCTTTATTTCTAATTCCCCTGCAAGCTTTTCTATGCCTGACCTTTTACTAGAGCTTTTGTTCATAACTTCTACAATAAAAGGTGCTACTTTTCAAACAGTGAATTTTGTAATTATATATTAAATTCTTGTTAGTTTAATTATACAATAGGAACAAACAATAGACTATAGACATCAAATAGTATATAAGGTTATCTGCTGATAACATTAAGAAATTAAAATTAATTAACCCCACCTTAATTAATCTAAGATGGGGTTAATTATTATTTTAAGCTATTATATATATTGGATAGATTTTCTTTCATACTCTCTATATATGTTTTATTTCCTTCATTACTTTCTATTGTGTATATTTTTTGCACCTTAGCACCTGAATCTTTTGCAATGGCTTCAGATACTCTTGCACTTGCAAGTTCTTCCATAAAAATAACTTTTATTTTATTTTTCTTGGAAAAATCTATTATCTCCTTTAATTTTTGAGGGGTAGGCTCACCTCCTGCAAATACACCTTCTACACTATTTTGCTTTAAACCAAAATCTCTGCACAAATACCCAAAAGCAGCATGACTTGTAACAAAATTCTTATTTGTTACCGCATCAAATTTTACTTTATATTCGTTATAAAGCTTATCAAGTTCACCTGAGAATTCTTGGAAATTTTTCTCATAAAAATCTTTATTTTTTGGATCAGCCTTAACTAATGCTTCTTTTATGTTTTTAGTTTGAATTTTTGCTTCTCTTAGACTCAGCCATATATGTGGATCATATTGACCATACTCCTTAACTTTTTCGCCCTCGTTTTTTATTGGATTTACCCCAATAGATGAATCAACTACAACTAAATTTTTATTATCTATAGCCGTTAAAGTTTTATCTACCCAGGATTCCATTCCAAATCCCGTATAGACGAACAAACTAGCTTTACTTATGTTTTCCATATCCTTTATTTTCGGTTCAAATTCATGTGGTTCAGAACCTTCCGGTACTATTGTTCTCACTTCTACTTTATCTTTTCCAATAGCCTGCACAAATCCCTTTAATGGATTAAAAGACACTACCACTTGTAGTTTTGACTGGTCACTTTGCTTACTGGTTGTAGCATTTGAACACCCAACTAATGTACCTATCATACATGTTAAAAGTATGGCATTAATAATTTTTCTCAATATTTTTTCACTCCTTAAACCTTCACCTGTAGTGCTGTTATATTATTGTTGCTTGTTGCAAATGATTTGCATTTACCTTTATACTATATCCAAGTATTTGCAATCTGTCAACATTTTATTCGACTTTAACAAAAAGTATATAAAAAAAAGTATGTATTATTATAATACATACTTTTTTACTTATTTAAATCATCTCCTGCGAAGCTGAACAGCTGCAACGGAGCTGAATTAACGACTTCAAAAGGAGATTTATACGCCCACTTATAAAAGTGGGCGACTTCCTTCTGAAATATCGTTAAAAATAAAGAACATAAAAATTTAGTTTTCTTAAATTTCCATTATTATTGGTATAATTATAGGTCTTCTCTTAGTTTTTATATATAAGAACTGGCCTAAAGCGTTTCTGATACTAGCTTTTATTACTACCCACTCTTTAATCTTATTATTTAAGCACTGTTCTAATTCTTTTCTCACAATGTCTCTGGCCTCATTAATAAGTTCATTGGATTCTTTCATATATACAAACCCTCTAGTTATTATATCTGGTCCTGCTACTATACTATAAGTTTCTCTTTCTATAGTAACTACCACGGTAAGTATACCTTCTTCTGCTAAATGCTTTCTATCTCGAAGAACAATATTCCCAACGTCCCCTACTCCAAGTCCATCTACCATTACGGCTCCCGTTTGAACTCTTCCTGCTATTCTACATTCGCTTGGGGATACTTCTAATATTTGTCCTGTTTCTGCAATAAAAATCTTTTCAGAATCCATTCCTAATTTCTCTGCAAGCAACGCATGTTGTTTAAGATGTCTATATTCACCATGAACTGGCATAAAATATTTAGGACGAACTAGCGTATGGATTAATTTTAATTCCTCTTGACACGCATGCCCAGAAACATGAATTTCCTCTGTAGTATTATATATTACATTAGCTCCCTTTTTGAATAGTTCATTTATAACATTGTATATGAACTTTTCATTCCCTGGAATAGGAGATGCAGATAAAATAATCAAATCACCTTTTTGTATTTGGATACTTCTATGAGTTGATGATGCCATTCTTGTTAATGCAGCTAGCGGTTCACCTTGACTACCAGTAGTTACTATTGTTACCTTATCATCAGGGTAATTATGAAGATCTGATACAGTAATTATAGCTTCCGGCGGTATATGTAAATATCCGAGATTCATAGCTACTTCAGAAATTCTCTCCATGCTTCTTCCACTAAATGCTATTTTTCTTCCATTCGAAACTGCAGCATTAGCAATTTGTTGTATTCTATGAATATTTGATGCAAATGAAGCTACTATTACTCTGCCTTCTGCCTTATAAAATATTTTATTTAGAGTTTCTCCAATTACTTTTTCAGATATAGTAAATCCAGGGCGTTCTACATTAGTACTATCAGCCATTAGTAGTAGTACTCCTTGCCCACCTAATTTTGCAAATCGCTCTAAATCGATAACTTCTCCATCAATTGGAGTATAGTCTATCTTAAAGTCACCTGTGTGTATAATTCTACCAATAGGCGTGTGTATACAAATGGAGCAGGCATCTGCTATGCTATGACTAACTCTTATAAATTCTACACTGATTTTATCTAGCTTTATAATATCTCCCGATTTTACTACATTTAGGGTGCAATCTGCCAATATTCCATGTTCTTGCAACTTATTTTCTACAAGTCCGAGCGTTAGACGTGTTCCATACACTGGAACATTCATTTGTTTTAAAACATATGGTAATGCGCCTATATGATCTTCATGACCATGGGTTAGAAAAATCCCTTTTATCTTATCTTTATTCTCTAAAAGATATGTTATATCAGGAATTACTAAATCCACTCCATACATATCCACGTCTGGGAATGCTATTCCACAATCTATTATGATAGTTTCTTCTTTGTATTCTATCGCAGTAATATTTTTTCCAATTTCTCCAAGTCCACCTATTGGAATAACTCTAATTTTATTTTTACCTTTACTTTTATAATTATTATTCAATACTTCCCTGATTCCTAAATATTTGGCAATCTATCCATCCAATATTTTCGTTTTGTCGACTAAACATAATGACAGTATCACAGGACTCAACTACTTAGGTCAGTACCACTATACTAATATTAACTTACTATTCCAAGTATTCTCTTCCTATTACCTAGCCATAAATCAGGTTTTTCACCTACCTTTTCTTTTATATTTTTAATAAAATTATATTTCAAAGCGCCGCTTATTATATAAACACCACTCTCTTTATTTAACTATATATTTTATAACACTTTTCTTATCATACTAAACGTTAAATCATCTCCTGCGAAGCTAAACATCTTTGAAGAAGATGAATCGTCGACTCCGGAAGGATATTTATACTCCTACTGAAGTTTTCTATTTGTTAGGGTACGTAACTTCCACTTATAGAAGTGGGAGCCTCCCTTTTGAAATGTCGTTAAAATAATAAAATGTTTGTAATTTCCTAATAAATACATTAACCATGGTTACCTTTACTCTAGTTAAATATAATTATACCATATAACAATTGATTATATCCAATTATTATATAAAAAAGGTTGAGAAGTAATTTCTCAACCTTAAATCATCATCTACGGTGCTATTAAATTATCATCTTTAATGCTGTTAGATCAATTTCGTTATTTTCTATTCTTTTCTTTAAGCTTTTAACCTTTTCTTCGATTATTTTCGCCACTATTATAAATTCTTCATCAGCTTTCCCAGTGGGATCTTCTAGACCCCAATCTTCTTCATACTTGTGTGCCATAATTGGACATGATACATTACATCCCATTTTTATTACAATATCAGCTTCTGGTATATCATCTATTAATTTTGATGCATGAGTTTCATTCATGTCTACATTGTATAAATTCTTTATTATTCTTACCGCATCTTGGTTAATTTGGGGCTTAGTTTCAGTACCTGCTGAATAAGCTTCAAACACAGATGACCCAAATATCTTTCCGAGCGCTTCTGCCATTTGTGATCTACAAGAATTATGAACACATATAAATGCTACTTTTAGTTTCATAACATCATTCTCCTTCTAAAATTTCAATATATAAATATAAGAAAATAACTAGCATAATCACTAGTCATTTTCTTAAAAAATTTTATTCTAAGTTAGTTATTTATCTAACATTATTTGCTTTTTAAATATACCGCCTTGCTTAGTGTAGTGCAAAATATATTCTTTGTCATAAACATTATGTATTTCTAAATTAATAATTCCTTTTGTTACTAGGACTAATTTTATTTTTTTAAATTCATCAAGTTCTTCTTTTTCAAGCATAGTGTAGATAAGCTTTTGTGAATACATAGCCCATGTTTTTAACAGGTCATCTGTTGGCGTGTTTACGTCTATATTCATTTACATTCCTCCTCGTATAATACTAATAATATTATTATATATATTATGATTTTTATCCTACACTCTATTATATATAATTGTTCATATATAATCAACTTTCATTGATATATTATATTGTATTTATTATAATATTTTTTTATAAAGTTAATAGTTATGGTACCCATTTATAATTATTAACCATATTTTTAAAAATAAAACAATTATTGTTTAATTTTTATTCTAAAATCTATAAATAGGACGTCTTTTAAGGACATTTCAGAAGGAAAGTTTTCCACGTCTATAAGTGTGGGTTACCTACTCTAACAAATAGAAAACTTCAGTGGGATTATAAATCTCCTTCTGGAGTCGTCAATTCATCTTCTTTGAAGCTGTTCAGCTCCGCAGGAGATGATTTAACACAGTAGTAATATAAATATGAAATCTAGTCGTCTGGCAATAACTTTTCCCCTGCTACTTTAATACCTATAGCTCCAAGTGGTGCGGTTACAAATATGGACAATACAGCAATTGCCAATATAAGTTCTCCGGATTCAACCCCAGCAGCTAATGGTACTGCGCCCATGGCCGCCTGCACAGTCGCTTTAGGAATATATGAGATCACACAAAACAGTCTCTCTCTTGCATTTAAATCAGTACCCATTAATGATACTAATACCCCTATACTTCTTGCTACTAGTCCACCTGCAATAATAATTAACCCTAATACACCTGATGATGAGGCAACATATATATTGACCTTCGCTCCAACTAATACGAAAAGTAAAATTTCTGCAATTACCCAGACCTTATTAAGTTTTAATGACATTCTATTAGCTACTTTAGCGTATTTTTCTAAAAGGATAAACCCAATAGTCATTACTCCTAGAAGACTTGCAATGGGTACTATATTTTTAAAAGCATCTTCAATTCCTGTAAGCATAATTGCTGCAGCAATTATTATTAAAGTTTTCTTAGTATCTCTCATGTGATATTTTTTAAATATCGCTACTAATAAAATCCCTGCAATGACACCAATTGCTATTCCAATAAAAATAGATATGGGAATATCCAATATTTTCATTGGTATATTTACATTTTTACCGCCATATGAACCTAAGAAAGTTGAAAATATAGTTATCGCAAAAACATCATCAATAGAAGCTCCTGCGAGTATTATGGTTGGTATGCCTTTTTTTTCTCCTTTCCCTCTGGATATAAAATTAAGCATAGGTGGAACAACTACTGCTGGTGAAACTGCAGCTATTATAAATCCAAGCATTCCAGCCTCAACTTTTGTTATTCCAAGTACATAGCTTGCTATAAACATAATACTAAGCCCTTCAAAAATACCAGGTATGCAACTCATTTTTAAGGCAGGAACCCCGACTTTGTTTAAAGTATCCTTTTTAATCCCAAGGCCCGCTCTTAGCAGGATAATAATAAGTGCAATTTTTCTTAAATCTGGTGAAATTCTAAGTATATCCGAACTTATTATATTTGTACCATAAGGTCCTAGTATCACCCCCAAAATTAGCATTCCAATCAGTCCTGGAAGTTTTAATTTTTCAAATAATTTATTGGCCATTAGTCCTAGAATAATTATAATCGCTAAACTCATTGCCATATTACAATCCCTCCCTTTTCTTTGATATTTTTTACAAAACAAAAGACTCCTACTTAGCATAAACCACTAAGTAGGAGTCATTAATTGCAAAATTGCAATGGTTAAGGTGAACTCCATCACCTATCTTATAAATATATTATACTCCACAAATAAATTAAATCAATAGTTAGACAAATGAAAATGAATACCAATCCCACCAAAGTTCCTGATATCTAGAATTTATAGTAATAACTCATTTAACTTGTCACCTTTAATTTCATCAGGGCTCCACGCGATGAGCGCAAATTTACCGTTTGCATGTGCATCAACCTTGTTAATCCATTCAATTTCATTGCTTGCCTTTGCGGCTAACAATTTATTGGTTGTACCTGTCGCATGTAGTGATGAGTTTATAATCCACCATTTTGTCGAAATTTTCGCACGTTTTAAATCTTCTTCAAGACGAATTGCTTCATATACAGGTGTAGCTTCAGCAAGAGTTACAATGATGACTTCAGTTTCATCAGCATTTCGGAGCCTTGGCAACAGTTTTTTCACAGATTGTGGAATATCGCCTTGTGAGCGTTTGATTTCTTGGTTATAGCTTTGAGTTGACTCAAGTAGCAGTAAAGTATGCCCTGTTGGAGCGGTATCGATGACAACGATCTGATCGACCGCCTTTTCTACTATTTCTGCAAAGGCTCTAAATACTGCAATCTCCTGTGTACATGGAGATCGGAGGTCCTCCTCAACATAAGCAATATCATCATCTGCCATAGTTTCTCTTGCCTTAGACAGCACTTCATCCTTATATTTTTTAAGTTCAGCCTGCTCATCGATGTGGCTCATCGTAATATTACTACTCTCATTAATAACAAATTTGAGATGGGCTGCAGGGTCAGTTGTGGTAAGATGTACTTTTTTGCCCTTTGCCGATAATCCCAAAGCAATCGCCGCCGCAATTGTAGTTTTACCTACGCCACCCTTGCCCATAGCGAAGATTACCTTTTTGTTGCTTTTATACAGTTCTTCAATAACATCTTTTAACTGAGGAATGGTTTCAGCGTTTATCTTTTCATTGCTGACACTATAATTATCTTTGGTAAGAAGTGCCCTGACATTTTCCATCCCTGTTATATTGTAAGCCCTGAGGGGTACCATGTAGGCAGTAATTCCCTTAAGTCCCTGTGGCATTTCCTTAAGTGACTTTTGCTGTTTTTGATACAGCCTTTCGGACACACTGTCATCATAAGAACTCATCACACCATTAATTATCATTGTTTGATTGTTTACACCAATCTGCGAAAGTTCTTTTGATGCTCTTTCCGCTTCTTTAAGCGGTGTCATTTCAGGCCTAGAGATAATCATAAGTGTTGTTAATTCTCCATCGGATAATGTTTCTACTGCTTTTTTATAGATTTCTCTTTTACTCTCTAGACCAGAAAGCTGGCCTAAACAGGATGCACCATGTGTGTTTTCGCTAATAAAATTACTCCAAGCCGATGGTAATTGAAGCATTCTAAGTGTGTGACCAGTAGGCGCAGTATCAAATATAATATGGTCATATTCCTCCTGCAATCTTTCATCGGTTATGAATTTTGAAAATTCATTGAACGCTGCGATTTCAACAGTGCAGGATCCAGAAAGTTGTTCTTCCATGTTTTTAAGCACTGCATCTGGCAACTTACCACGGTAAGGTGCGATTACGCTCTCTCTGTGCTGGGCTGCCGCTTGAATTGGGTCAAGATTAGCAACAACGAGATTTGGAACTCCCTTAATTGGGATACCTTTATTTGTCAGCTCAGTGTTAAAAACATCCTGCAAATTTGATGCAGGATCAGTGCTTATAAGAAGCACCTTTTTCCCACTGTCTGCAAGGATGACTGCTGTAGCGCAAGCGGTTGAAGTTTTACCTACACCACCTTTGCCTGTGTAAAATAAATATTTTGTAAGTTTAATATTTTGCGGATTAAAAATTTCCATGTTTATTTACCTCCAGCTTCATTATTAAGTACTTTTGTAATTTGGCTTGTATTTGATACGCTTCGGTTACATTATTAAATCATCTCCTGCGGAGCTGCATATTAACGACTTCAGATGAGATTTATACTCCCGCTGAAGTTTTCTATTTGTTAGGACATGTAACTCCCACTTACAGAAGTGGGAGACTTCCCTTCTAAAATGTCGTTAACAGCATTTCCCACCAGAACAGCCACAATCCCCTGATTTAGGAGTTACTTTTATTTTGAAAGTCTTTCGCTCTTGACCTAAAAAGCTAATTTCTATATTTAGAAATTTAACTAGTTCTTCATTGGTTGGGTACTTACCTATTAACACGATTTCACCGTCCAAAACAGTAACCGGCAACCCATCAATGCCTTTTTCATTTATAAAGTCATTAACTACTTTGTTATTCACAAATTCCTGTGGTGAACTTGTGAGGTTAAACCTCTCAACCTCAACTCCATTTTTCTTTAATGCACTAAGGACAGTCGAAATCCTAAGAAGCTCTGGATCTACGCCTACGCCGCAAAGTCCTGTTGAGCAACACATAGCTGGTTCAAATATTTGCATTTTTTTCATTAATAATCTCTCCAATCATTTTTATTATTTTAATACTTTTTATTATTTTATTACTTTTTATTATTATTATCACTTTTAATATTTTTAATATTCTTAATTATTATGAACTACTGGTTGTGGAAACCAATGCTTGGTTTTGTTTGCTATTCTTACAAGAATCAGCATTACTGGCACTTCAACTAACACTCCTACCACTGTAGCTAGAGCTGCAGGAGAATCCATGCCAAACAGAGAAATGGCAACAGCAACTGAAAGTTCAAAAAAGTTTGATGCCCCAATCATTCCAGCAGGTGCGGCAATATCATGCGTTAGTCTTAATTTTTTACTTGTTAAATAAGCAATAAAGAAAATCAAAAATGTTTGAATAGTTAGTGGTACAGCAATTAGTAAAATGTGCATTGGATTGTTTATTATAGTTTCACCTTGGAATGAGAATAACAATACCAACATAAGTAGCAATCCAACAGTAGTTGCATTATCAAACTTGTGGAGGAATGTATTTTCAAAGTACTCTGTGCCTTTTTTCTTTGTTACCGTAATTCTAGTTAAAATGCCCCCAACTAGTGGAACAACAACAAACAAAACAACTGATAAAATGAGTGTATTCCAAGGAACTGTGATGTTACTGACACCTAAAAGAAATTTCACGATAGGTATAAATGCAACCAGAATGATTAAATCATTTGTGGCTACTTGCACAACAGTATATGCAGGATTACCTCTAGTAAGGTGGCTCCACACAAATACCATGGCAGTACATGGAGCGGCCCCAAGTAATATGGTTCCTGCAAGATATTGTGTAGCTAGTTCCGGTGTTATAAATGCTTTGAATACTACAAAAAAGAAAAATGAAGCTATTGCATACATACTAAATGGTTTTATAAGCCAATTCGTTATCCATGTTACATATAACCCTTTAGGGTTCTTTCCTACATTTTTAACGCTTTGAAAGTCTACCTTCATCATCATGGGATAAATCATTACCCAAATGAGTATAGCAGTGGGGATGGAAACCCTGGAGTACTCAAACTTATTTAAGAATTCCGGAATCCCTGGAATAAACTTGCCAATGAGCACACCTACGCTCATACAAATAGCTACCCAAACAGTCAAGTATTTTTGAAAAAATCCAATCTCTGGTGTTTTAACTTCACTCATAATTAATCACTCCTCCTAAGATCATCACCTGTGGTACTGAAATGTCGTTAACTTTGTGTTTTACAATCACATAAATTTTGTAGTTTACATTTATCCCGTTTTTCACAATCGCTATTATAACAAGATATCTGTTTGAGTTCCTTTATTAAATAAGCAAATAAGTCTGGGTTTTTCTCTATAAATTTATTATCTATTTTGTAGTATGTCCATTGTGCCTTTTTGTAACTTTCTAATATCCCACACTTTTTAAGTGATGTTAAATGCCGTGAAACATTTGACTGCGTCATATTTAGACACTCTTCGATTTCGCATACACACATTTCACCTTGAATAATAAGTGCCATTATACGAAGTCTGTTTTCTTCCGCTAATGCTTTAAATATATCAACCACTCTTTTCCCTCCTACTATTTCTTGTATCTTTATATGTTCCTATAATCATATAGTATGTCTCTAAAACCCCATTTGTTACAATGGGATCTAACCGAATATTATTTTGTTACTAATTCGTACATGAACATCTACTCATATACTACGTCACATAGCATTTATTGTCAATAGCTCCTATGTGATTATTTAATATTTTTCATTATATAGAAGCGGGAGACTTTCCTAACATTCCCACAGTTGTCAATTATTTAACAATATAGTATAATCTAATATTGTCAGCATCGCTAAGCAAACCCAAAGCAAAAGGAAGGGGTTTTCAAATGAAATTTTGTAAAATATGTATATTTATCTTAGCTTTATTTTTTATTATAATAGAATGTTCTATTAAGCCAAAAGAAGCACTAAAAATGACGGCACAGGTAGCTGTGCATACAACGGATCCCATTAATTGTAAGGTAAAAAAATTAGACTCATCAAATGCTATTTACGATAAGCCATTATCTAACCATATTCCTATTACAACTAAAAAAAACGAATATGAACTACTATTTGATTTACCAGATACAGGTGTTATGCAAGGGCTTACATTCCATAATGGATATTTTTATTGTAGTTTTGATTTAAAAAATGGAAGTGGGAAAATAGTTAAATATAATCTAACAGGAAATAAAATCTCTGAAACAGACCCTATGGCTATGGGTCATTCTGCCGAAATTGCATATAGAGCTAGTACAGGAAAAATTTATGTTGCAAATGGAGGCGGCATTAATCCAACTCATGTTTATGTAGTTGATTATGATTCAAGTACAATACAAGCTGATTTAAATTATTCAAGTTTAGGAACATCGGCATTACTTGCAATAGATAATGTCCATGATTATTTAATATTGCATACCGTTTTAAATGGTGGTGATAATGGAACCCCTATGTTTACTATTATAAATTTAGCTGATATGAGTACAGTGACTACCTTTCGTATTCCTAATCAAGGCGTTCCACAAGGTTTAGATGTTGATGGGATGTATATTTATTTATATACAGATAATAAAGTTACAGTATTTAACTATGAGGGTAAAATAATTACCTCTTATCCTATAAATAAAGCAGGAGAAAGTGAAGGCTTAACAATGGCAACAGATCACGGAACTTCATATCTATCTATGGGATATAATCACCCAAATAGAATTTATATTCTAAGAAGCAACGAAAATAAAAAACTTCATAATTCGCAAATACTTAATAAATCAACGCGAAAAATCTAAAGGAACATATCTTTAATTTATATCAATTTCCCTATTAAAATAGGGGTACTTAGACAACTAAGGGGGTATTACTATGTCAAATGGAAATGATACTTTAGATACAGAAATAATTGTAAACGAAATATTAGAGCAAGGAGAGATTTTTAACGATATTGAAGAAGATCTATTGCATGACTTAATAGGAAATAAGATATCCAAAGATACTACGATTACTCATAAACAAACTCTTACTTTTGGAAACAAGATGGCTGATAAAATAGCCGCATCAGTAGGCAGCTGGGGTTTTATAATTGCAGCATTAGCAATTATAGGAATATGGATAGTATTAAATATCATCTTAAAGAATTCATTTGATCCCTTTCCATTTATACTTCTTAATCTAGTACTATCGTGTACTGCCGCTATACAAGCACCTGTAATAATGATGAGTCAGAATAGACAGGAAGATAAAGATAGAATAAAATCAAAAAATGATTATAAAATAAATCTGAAATCAGAGTTGATCGTTCAAGATTTGCATAAGAAAATAGATTTATTAATTGAAGATCAAAAAATGTTAGTTAAGAATCAATCTATAATGCTTGAATATATTGAAAGTTTACAAAAAACAAAATAACTGAGTAAAAACCCAAAATTTCTTGAAAGCGATACTCGCATTGTTGATACAAGTTTAGTTCAGTGTTTACTTTAAATCTATTGAATTCATATTTTGAGTTATATTTTAATTTTTAAAATCTTCATCAGATCTATTTTTTATAATTTTTTCAAGTTTGTCTGCACGTTCATTGTAATTACTACCAATTGTGTTTTTAACATAATAAGCAAACCGTTTTTTCATGCCTTTCTCATAGCCAATTCCATCCTCTGGATATTTATGATTGGTAATTTCAATTCCATTCTTACCATTCTTGATATATAGAACTACGGGAATTGCTATTCCACTTTCTAGGATTAGCTTATCTCCCTCTTTAAAATAACCTTCCTTTAATAACCAAATATATATTTTATCTTTATCTTTCCCCTGAACCGTAAATGCACTGTACATTTTCCCTTCTCTTGCTACATTAATATATGTCGTTAAATAATTTACACTGAATATTTATACATTACAACTACCAAGTCAAAGCGTGATATAGAACAACCCCCAAATTAATTAAATCAAAATGGGGGTTGTTTTTATTTTTTATATTAAGAATCCACGAAGGTTGCTACGGCATTTTTAATACTGCATCATTTGAAATGCTATTAATATTTTTCAGAGAATATTTCAAAATATGCTTGAGGATGTACACAAGCTGGGCATATTTTCGGAGCACTTTTTCCCTCAAAAATATAACCACAGTTTCTACATTTCCAAATAACTGATTCTTCTTTATTAAATACTGTATTATTTTCTATATTACTTAATAGTTCTCTATATCTTTCTTCATGATGCTTTTCAACATCAGAAATTTTTCTAAAAACAAACGCGATATCATCAAAGCCTTCCTCCTGTGCAACTTTCGCAAATGCTGGGTAAAGATCTGACCACTCTTCATTTTCTCCATTTGCTGCTGACAATAAATTTGCTTTAGTATCTCCAAGACCTACAGGATATGTGGCATTAATTTCTACCACTTCTCCATTTAAACTTTCATTTAAAAACTTAAAAAATCTTTTAGCGTGTTCTTTTTCATTATCTGCTGTTTCTATGAATATATTAGCTATTTGTACATATCCCTCTTTTTTCGCTATAGATGAATAATAAGTATATCTATTCCTAGCTTGTGATTCACCTGCGAATGATTTCATAAGATTTTCAGCTGTTTTTGTACCCTTTAATGTTTTCATAAAATGCCTCCTTGTTTTTCTACTTAAAGAAAATAATTACCTCTATTAGAGTATACCCTAAATAGTATACTTTGCTTCTTTTAATCCATACTATTTTAAGAAAGTTTACTAAATTACCTATTAATTAAGTTTATTCTAAGTATGTACCTTATTTCCAAACATCAGTATCAACACCAATAGATTTTGATTTGAATTTAGTTCCATCGGTTTTTTTATAATTTTTCAATATTTTTAATGCATAGTTAGACCCAATTAATATAATTGGAACATTTACATAAACTAAAACAATATTTACAAAATCACCTATGTACCATAAATTTGCAAGTTCTAAACCAGCAAGAACTGTTAATGCGCCAAATGGAACAAAGAATAATGCACCAACCAAACGTATTCCCATAATAAATTTCTTATTTCTAGATATTAAATTTGCGGAGACTTCTGCAAACAATATTAAACCGAGCAATGTTGTAAATGCAAACATTCCATAGCATAGCGAAACAATAATTGTAACTGTTCCATCTAATGCAGTACCAGGAACTAAGTATTTGATTGAGGATAGGTAAACTGTAAGTTTAGATGCTTCTATACTCTCCCATGCAACTCCAGCAGTACCTGTCCAAACATGTGCCATAACAATAACAAATCCAGTCATACTACATATTACCATTGTGTCAAGAAAAACTCCTAGACATTGTACAAAACCTTGTTCTGCAGGATGTTTATTCTCCGCTGTCGCAGCCGCCATTGTAATTGTTCCTTGTCCAGCTTCATTGGACATTAACCCACGCTTAATTCCTTGAGCTAAAGCCACACCAAATGCCCCACCAAATAATGCATTGGGCTTAAATGCTCCACCAATCACTTCTTTAAAGAAATACGGAACTTTATCTAAGTTAACTAATATTATTAAAATAACTATAAGTGTATAAATAACTGCCATAATAGGTACCAGTACATCTGTAACTGCAGTAACTCTTTTTATTCCTCCAATTACAGTCAAAAGAACAGTAATTATTAAGACTATTGCTATCCCATAATAAACTGTGGATTGACGTCCAAAGGTTTTTCCAGCTATAGTATCAGCTATTGAACCGAAACTTGTAAATAAATGAAAAGCTTGAGATGGGATAACAAACAGTGCATATATTATAAAAAGTGAAGACAGTATAATACCTACCCACCGTTTATTTCCCAAAATCTTTTGACCATAAAATGGAAGTCCACCCACGAACTCCTTGCCATTTTTCTCTTTAAAAAGCTGTGCAAGTACAGATTCTACAAAAGCCGTGGACATACCAAAGAAAGCTGAAACCCACATCCAAAATAGTGCCCCTGGTCCGCCAACAGATATTGCACCTGTAACCCCCATAATATTACCTGGACCTACACGCATAGCAGAACTTAGTAAAAATGATGCTAATGAACTAACCCCAGTATCTGTTTCCTTTTTTGTAGCAAGAATCTTAATTCCTTTTTTAAATGCCATAACTTGAATAAATCCAGTTTTAAATGTAAGATAAATTCCTGTTCCTAAAAGTAAAATAACTGCAAAGGCAAAATTACCTAAAACCGGGATGTTTTGATACCACTTAAAATTAGTTGGAAATTCCCATAGAAAATCCGCAATAGGAACTATAAAATCAAAAAAATTATTTATTGCTTGAAATAATACACTCATTTTTAAACCTCCATATTATAATGTTATCCTTATTTGCATTTTAGAATTAATTACTCCAAAAATTATTTGCATACGGTAATTATACACTAATAAGGTATAAAATGAATTTTTTAAAAAATAAAAGTATAAAAATGTCGTTAAACTTTATGCTTTACTATAAAAAAATCATCTTACTTTCGACTATTACGCCCAAAGCAAAATGATTAATGGTTTTATATTTTTTTTAGAAAGCAGGAATTATATCTCCTTTATATTTATCTTCAATAATTTTTTTAACTTCTAGAGAATTTAATGCCTTTGAAAGTGCTTCTATATGAGGTTTAGTTTTATCTTCTTTTCTAACTGCAAGCACATTTGCATAAGGCGAATCTTTTGATTCAATTGCTAGTGCGTCTTTTGTCGGATTTAAATTGGCTTCTATTGCAAAATTTGAGTTTATAACTGCTGCATCCACATCTTTTAAAATCCTTGGAAGCTGAGGAGCGTCTAATTCAGTTATTTTAAAATTCTTTTTATTTTCAGTAATATCAAGTTTAGAAATAAGATCTCCACTTTTTAGTTTTAATAGCCCTTCCTTCTCAAGCACTCTAAGTGCTCTTGCTCCATTTGTAGGATCACTTGGAATGGCTATTTTAGCTCCATCTTTTAAATCACTTAGCTTTTTATATTTATTAGAGTACACACCCATAGGTTCAAGATGAACCTTTACAGTATAGTCTAGGTCCACTCCCTTTTCTTTACTAAAGGATTGCAAATAAGGAATATGTTGAAAGAAATTAGCATCTAATTGTCCCTCGGCTAGTGCAGTGTTTGGTGTTACATAGTCAGTAAATTCTACTATTTCGAGAGTATATCCCTCTTTTGCGAGAATCGGCTTTATAGCCTCTAATATTTCTTTATGAGGCACTGGTGACGCACCTACTTTAATGATTTTTTTCTCAGTTACATCCGCCTCTTTTTTTGCTCCACATCCACTCAGTGTAAAAATCACAACTATTGTTAATAATATGCTTAATATTTTTTTCATTTTTAATTTCCTCCTCTTATTTTTCTTTTAATATTTTTATAATTCAAAACTTATTTAATCATTTTTCTGTACAATATATTTCCTAAGGCTTGAATTACTTGCACAACTGCAATTAATATAATTACAGTGTATATCATGATATCTGACTTAAATCTATAGTAACCATATTTTACGGCTACATCTCCAAGTCCCCCTCCACCAATTGTCCCAGCCATAGCTGAGTAACCTATAATGTTTATTATTGTTAACGTAACTCCAAGAACTATAGACGGCATTGCCTCTTTTAACATAACCTTAAATATAATTTGATAGGTTTTTGCACCAAATGACTTAGCTGCTTCAACAATTCCATAATCCACTTCTAAAAGTGCAGATTCTATTATTCTTGCAGCAAAAGGTGCTGCACCAAGCGTTAGAGGAACTATAGCTGCATTAGTACCTATTGTTGTTCCAACTATAAGCTTAGTTAAAGGGAATATAGATATCATTAGTATAATAAACGGAAAAGACCTAAGTACATTTATTACTAAATTTAAGATTTTATAGATTAAAGTGTTTGGCCTTAGGCCAATAGGTCCAGTTATAATTAATCCTACTGCTGAAATAAACCCTAAAATAACTGTAAAAATCGTGGATAATGTTACCATATATATAGTTTCTTTTAGTGCAGGTAATAAAATATCTTTAAATAGCATTTATACTCTCTCCCTTGTGCTTCTCAAGCTGCACAGAATAATTAATGAGCTCCCACTCTATAGATTTTTCATCTAAATAATTTAATATCTTCTTCTTATTCTCTTTACTTGCATTTATTATGAGACTTCCCATTACGTTATCCCTAAATTTTTCAAGCCTGCCCCATACTATTGAAAAATCAATATTTAACTCCCTGGCAATTGATGTTATAAGGCAACTCTGGGTAATTTCCTTTGTAAAAAATATTTTAATGTTATATCCCGTGCTAGGCAGTAATTCTTCCTCTCCCATAAGTGTTTGCATTTCCTTTGTTGGCCTAATAAATAGTTCATCGGTAATGCCATGGCTTTTAATTTCCCCTCCTTCTAAAAGAATAAATTTATTACAAATTTCTTTTACCACTTCCATCTGATGGGTAACTACAATAATTGTTATATTAAATTTGTTATTGATAGCCCTTAAAAGCTCTAATATAGATTTTGTAGTTTTAGGATCTAGTGCAGAGGTAGCTTCATCACAAAGTAATATTTTCGGATTAAGTGAAAGCGCTCTTGCAATTCCAACTCTTTGCTTCTGCCCTCCGCTAAGTTGTTTTACATTGGTGTTTGCTTTATCCTTAAGTCCTACTAACTCTATTAAGCTATCTACTCTTTTTTTAATAAAATTTTTATCGTTTCCCCATATTTCTAGTGGAAATGCTATGTTTTCAAAAACATTTTTACTGTTAATAAGATTAAAACTTTGAAATATTATGCCTACATTTTTCCTAAACTCGCGAAGTTCTTTCAAACTTAGCTGTTTCACCCCTTTTTCCATTATATTAATGGTACCTGTATCATAGGTTTCAAGCCCATTAAAGCATCTAAGTAAAGTGGATTTACCAGCTCCACTGTGACCAATAACACCATAAATATCACCTTCCTCCACTGTAAATGAAACATCATTTAACACTTTAACCCCTGAAAAACTTTTACTTACACCTCGAACTTTAATCATGATATCCCTTCTCCTTTTCATTTCTTATAATTCATCTTTACCTTTTGATCCTTTCTTTAAACATCACTCTAAAAAAATAGAGCCCAAGAATAAACTTGGGCACTACTTCCAAACTTATTCTTATCTTGCAGCAATGCTGCAGGAATTAACACCATGTATCATAATATGATACTGGTTGTCGGGGTTCATAGGGCCAGTCCCTCCACCTCTCTTGATAAGACACTATTAAATTTTATTTACATCTATTCAAAAAAACAAAAACCTCTTTCATCATTATATAATGATGAAAGAGGTATAAAATTACAAAGACACCTCTCTCATCTTCCGCTAATTTACAATGAAATTAACGCAGGATTTAGCACCTATTCAGACAATACGTCTGATGGTTGCCGAGATGTCATCGGGCCAGTCCCTCTATCTCTCTTGATGAGAATTAACTTATTTATTAAATTAGATTTATAATATCACTATATGAATGCTATGTAAAGAAGTTTTTATATACACCTTCTCCAAACATCATACAACTGTCTAATGATGTTTCATCATAATATATATTTTGTTCATACTTTATATATAACATAAATATTCATGTTACATTATTTATGTTATAATATATTGTAATAATTATATTGTTCTAGGAGGATACATTGTATGGCTAATGTTTGAAATGCCAATAAGAAATAATTAACATCAATAGAAATCACATCATATAACTTGGTGTTATTGACAAAATTGTAAAATAATTGTATTATACACACATAAACTAAGCACTTTTTTAATAGTATAAGAGAGACCCATAAGGTCTCTTTTATGTGACCTAGTATTAGAATTCAGTAATAACAATTGAATATAGGACTAAAAACAGGAAAATACTTATGGCGACCAAGTAAGCCCCCCCCTTTACGTATGTATGAAGCGTGGTCATCCAGGGCTAACCCTGGACATTTTTTGTATAATAAAAAAAGGAGGAGATATTAATGGATGATAATCAAAATGTAGAACCCATAAAAATAGCACCGGTTAAAAAGAAACTTTGGAAAAAAATCGTTAAAGGTTTATTGATATTTTCTGCAATAATTTTCGTATCGGCTACGATAACTTTAGGATATGGTTATATTAAATATGGTCCTAAAATAGAGGCAACTATAAAAGATGCTAACAATATAGCACAAACCATAAACGAAACCTCCTTTAATACCCGAAAACCAACACAATTTTTTGATACTAATGGTAAACTATTAAAAGAATTTAAGACCAATACATATTATTACACAAAAGAAGCAGACTTAAATCCCTATGTAGGTAAAGCTGTCACTTCAATAGAAGACCAAAGATTTTATAAACATGGTGGTATAGATTATAAAGGTATAAGGAGAGCTGTCTGGGTATATATAAAATCCAAGGGAGCTATCGTACAAGGTGGTTCAACAATAACGCAACAACTTGCAAGAAATGTATTCCTTACATTTGACGTAACCTTGTCGAGAAAATTGGAAGAGTCTGTTATAGCAAATAAATTAGAAGAAAGATATTCAAAAGATCAAATATTAGAGTTTTATGTAAATAATATAAACTTCGGCAATGGATGCTATAGTATTGAAAGTGCTTCCCAATTTTACTTTCAAAAGAATAATAAGGATTTAGATTTATCTCAAATAGCTATGCTTGTTTCAATACCTAATAATCCATCTGTTTATAACCCCGTGACTCAGCTGGACAATGTTATAAAGAGGAGAGACTTAGTCTTAGATAAAATGCTAAGCTTAGAACAAATTTCACAAAATGATTTTGATACAGCAAAAGCAGAAGTTATTAAATTAAATATTAAACCTCGTACAGCACCTGAACCTATGAGCTATGATATTCAATATGCTGTTCACAATGCAACCTTAAAGTTAATGGAGCAAAATGGTTTCGTTTCTAAATATTCTTTTAGTAATGATAATGATAGAAACACTTATTTCACTAAGTATAATGATGAATATGAGTCTAAAGAAAAACAACTTCTTAGTGGAGGATATAGAATAGATACATCTATTGATACTGCAAAACAAGAAAAATTACAAAGTGTAGTAGATAGTCATTTGGCTCAATATACAAGCACCAATAACAAAACAGATTTATATGAAAAGCAAGGTGCAAGCGTTACTATAGATAATAATACTGGAGAAGTAGTAGCTATAGTTGGAGGTAGAAGCCAAGATGGTAACACCTTTAACAGAGCCTTCTTAGGTGTAAGGCAGCCAGGTTCCGCTATAAAGCCATTAATCGCATATACCCCTGCATTTGAAAAAGGCTACATTCCCGCTAGTGAATATGAAGACAAAGCCTTTGATAATGGTCCCGCTAATGTTGATTTTAAATACAGAGGTTCTGTATCTTTAAGATATGCAGTTGAGATATCTATAAACACTATCCCGGTTAGATTAGTGGGAGAAATGGGCGTAAAGAATTCGTTGAAATATTTACAAAACATGGAGTTTAAATATACAACTCCTCAAGATATTTACCCTATAATTGCTATAGGTGGTTTTACAAAGGGTGTTACGCCAGTTGAAATGGCTTCAGGTTATTCAACCCTTGCAAGAAACGGCGAATTTATAAGTCCGACTAATGTACGTAAAATAACAAATACAATAGTTAATGAAGTATTATTTGAAAATAAACATAAGCAAACTACAGTGTATGATAGTGGTGCCTCTTATCTTATGACAGATACTTTAAAGGGTGTACTAACAAAAACAGAAAGTCATGCAAATTTAGCCCTTAGTAACTATCCCTTTACTGCAGGTAAAACAGGAACTACAGATCAATCAAAAGATGCTTGGTTTGTAGGATATACACCTTATTATACAACCTCTGTATGGGTAGGAGATGATATTCCAGCGCCACAAAACATGTATGGAGCTCAAGAACCAGGTCAGATATGGAAAGAATATATGGAGTACCTACACCAAGGTCTAGAACAAAAAGACTTTACTCGTCCTAATACAGTAGTTGATAGAAATGGGGTATTAATGAATACTCTATATATCAAATTAAATGAAAATGGTAAAATAAAAGCAGAAAAGAAAGTCATAGAAAAACCAAGTGATGATGATGTAAAAAAAGCAAGTGATGATGCTGCAAAAAAAGCAAGCGATGATGCTGCAAAAAAGACAAGCGATGATGCTGCAAAAAAAGCAAGCGATGATGCTGCAAACAAAGCAGCTGCGGATAAAGCAGCAGCAGACAAAGTAGCTGCTGACGCAGCAGCTGCAAATGAAGCCGCAGCAAAAGCAGCTGCAGACAAAGCAGCTGCAGACAAAGCGGCTGCAGACGCAGCCGCAAATGAACAACCACCAGCCCCAACCCCAGCTCCAGACCCAGCTCCAGCCCCAACCCCAGCCCCAGACCCAACCCCACCCCCTGCACAATAAACCAGCGCGAACGTTAAATCATCACCTACGCTGCTGCACTATTAATGACTTTCCTTCTGAAGTGTCATTAATCAGTAATTATATTTTATTTTAAAAGAGGGGAAGTATTTAAAAATACTTCCCCTCTTTTTTTACCGCTATATTTAAGCATACCGTTGATATCCTATATACAAATCCTTTCTTAAACAATCGTATTGGAAGATTATGAGTTTGCCTTCTTTTCTCAAAATTTTATTAGTTTCCGCCACCTACTTTGTTCTATAAGCCAACCAGCTAGAAAATCTTCCTATATTTTTAAAAGAAACTATATTGCACAAGATCTCAGTTAGTTTTCCAAATTTTCTATAACAAAAATTAAATGTTAAAAATGGAATCCATTGTTTTTTGGATTTCGGCAGTCTTTTCATTATGTTTTTAAACGTGTACACCTCTTTATATATCCATAGATAGCCATTATATAATTCTTCTGCTGTCATACTCTTGGGTTTATATACAACATGGGCAGTATTATAATTAGACAAATTAAAATCTACTATTCTATTTTTCTCGAATAATGATAAGTATAACTTTGTACCAGGATAGGGGGTAAGAATATGGGATGTTACCGTTTCTATTTTATTTTTAACTACCCATTCTAATGTGCTCTTAAATATTGAGGCATCATCTTCATCTAATCCGAAAACAAAACTAGCATTTATCATTATTCCTCTTTTATGAATTTCATCCACAAGCTTCTCATATCTATTCACACTATTTTGTACTTTATGAATACTTTTTAATGACTTACTATTTATACTTTCAAAACCTATAAAAAGGCTTTGACAGCCTGCCGCCTTCATTTCATCTAATAGTTCAGGCATGTCAACTATATTAGAAGTAACTGCTGCATTCCACTTTAATTTAAGAGGTTTCATTTCCTTTAATAATTTTTTTGTCCACTTTGGATTTCCAACAAAATTATCATCAATAAACATTATATGTCTTGTTTTTAATTTATTTATATCTTTAATTACATCATCTATAGGTCTATTAATATAGGTTTTAAGTACATTTTTGCAACTATTATAGCAGAAATCACATTGAAATGGGCATCCCCTGCTTGTACTAATTATATTAGTATATAAATATTTTTTATTATCAATAATATCATAATTAGGTGATACTATTTCTTCTCCGGAAATATTTTCCATATCATAATATATCTTTTTAAGCGAATTGTTTTCTTTATCCTTAAGTATCTTTACCCAAACTCTCTCAGCCATTCCCACACTTATTGCGTCAAAACTATCAACAGTTCCCTCTGGATCTGATGTTATGTGTATCCCCCCCGCAATTACTGTTACACCACGCTTTTGGAACTCCTTTGATATTTCTACTGCTCTATTCATAACATCTACAGTAACAGTTATAACCACCAAATCTACCGGTTCATTGAAATCTATCTTTTCAACATTTTCATTCTCAATATTAACTTCATGCTCTTTTGGCGTAAGATTTGCTATTGTTAATAAAGCTAACGAAGGAGACATTCTTGTTTTTAATTTTGTATCCATAGGTCTTTGTACCATTGCAGGTTGAATTAATTTGATTTTCATATAATCCTCCTCAAATAAAGCGATATCGCATAATATTCTACGCTAGTGAGACGACCCTAATAAATTATACCATTACATACCATAATTAACTTACTATTTTTTCTATTTTCCCCGCCCGTATAACTTTCTCCTGCGTGACTCCACATAAGAGATTGAAACGTGGAATTTCTGCTCTTCTTATTTGGAGTCACTTCTCGAGTATATATTAATCTTGTTTTCAAAGTTAGAATAGGGATAAGTCTTTAGAAAATCTTTAGAATTACCCCAACATTATCTTTAAAAGTTAAGAGTATCATAAAGATATGAAATTGAGAGAGGTGGTAAGAAAAATTTATAATGAGATGACCTACAAATATAATAAGCTTTTTGAAGCTACAAATAAAATAGCGGAAGGCAATTTAGATGTAACTATTGAAGAAAATTTAGGTGTATTCAATGATTTTAAGAAAGAAATCGAAAGTATACAAAAGGGCTTTAAAAAGGCAGTTATCGAAGAGGTAAAGAGTCAAAAAATGAAGACAGAGCTTATTTCCAATGTATCTCATGATTTAAAAACTCCTTTAACATCTATTATTACTTATACAGATTTATTAAAGGATGAAAATCTTTCAGCAGAAAAGCATAAGGAGTATTTAGATACATTAGATAGGAAATCACAAAGATTACAGGAATTAATTGAGGATTTATTTGAAGTGAGCAAGGCTACAAGTGGAAATATAAATTTAAATTTAGTTGATGTGGATGTTGTGGCCTTAATGAAACAAACCTTATTAGAACTAGATGATAAAATATCAGCAGCATCACTAGTAGTAAAAACAAAGTATCCAGAAGGAAAAGTAATATTGCATTTGGATAGCCAGCGTATGTTTAGAGTGTTTGAAACCCTTATAATCAATATAACAAAGTATTCTATGAAAGGTTCTAGAGTTTACATTGATATTGTTTCTAGAGAAGATAAAATTGAAATAACATTGAAAAATATGACAGCTATTGAAATTGAATTTAATGTTAATGACATAGTGGAAAGATTCGTAAGAGGAGACAAAGCACGTAACACAGAAGGTTCGGGACTTGGACTAGCCATAGCCAAAAGCTTTGTAGAACTCCAAGGTGGACAATTAAATATAACTGAGGATGGGGATTTATTTAAGGTTACAGTTACATTTAATTAGATCATCTCCTGCGGAGCTGAACATCTTTGAAGAAGATGAATTGACGACTTCGGAAGGAGATTTATACTCCAACTGAAGTTTTCTATTTGTTAGGGCAAGTAACTCCTACTTATAGTAGGTACTCCCACTTATAGAAGTGGGAGGCTTTCCTTCTGAAATGTCGTTAAATGAAGAACAAGTGTAATAAAATATATACTTTTTTTGCTCATAAAAATAAAGCATGAATAAAAATATATTTATCATATATTTTTTCATGCTTTATTTTTAAAAATTTATACGTTAAATCATCTCCTGCGGAGCTGCAATGTCGCTAAACAGCAATCAGTTTAAGACTTTCTTAAAACATACACATGTTTGTGTATCATCTATTTTTTCTTATTCCACCGTTACTGATTTTGCAAGATTTCTTGGCTTATCAACATCGCAACCCTTTTGAATTGCCATGTAGTAAGATAATAATTGTAGTGGAATTACTGAAATTACTGGTGCTAATATATCCATTACTTTTGGTATATAAGTTACGGAGTATACTGATTTTTCAATTTCAGTGTGTCCTTCTGGCGCAAAAGCAAATACTTTTGCTCCTCTAGTAGCTACTTCTTTTATATTACTTACCATCTTATCAAATAATTCTTCTTGAGTAGCTAGTGCTATAACTATAGTTCCTTCTTCCATAAGCGCTATAGGACCATGCTTTAACTCTCCTGCCGCATAGGCATCTGAATGAATATATGATATTTCTTTAAGCTTTAATGAACCTTCCATTGCAACTGCATAGTCAAGTCCACGGCCTATAAAGAACATATCTCTATGCATATAAGTTTTCGCTGTGAATTTTTGAACAGTTTCCTTATTTTTAAGCACCTGCTCTGCCTTTTCTGGAAGCTCTAGCATAGCTGCTTTAATTTCTTCTAATTCATCTACGCTTAATGTTTCGTTATTCTGAGCAAAGAATAATGCTATTATATACATCGCTATAAGCTGAGTTACATAAGCTTTAGTAGATGCAACTGCTATTTCTGGTCCAGCCCAAGTGTATAGTACGTCGTCTGCTTCTCTTGAAGCTGCGCTACCGACTACATTAGTTACTGCTATAACTCTAGCACCTTTTGACTTTGCAAGCCTTAAAGCGGACATAGTGTCTGCAGTTTCTCCTGATTGACTAATAACTATCATCAATGTATTTTCGTCCATTATTGGGTCTCTATATTTAAACTCAGAAGCTATATCTAATTCTACTGGTATTCTTGCAAGTTTTTCTATAACATATTTACCTACAACTCCTGCATGGTATGCAGTTCCACATGCTACTATATATATTTTATTTAAATTTTGAATTTGCTCTTTAGTTATAGTTATTTTATCTAGAGATATTGGCTCTCCTAGAACTACTCTTGAAGTCATTGTGTCTCTGATTGCCTTTGGTTGTTCATGGATTTCTTTTAGCATAAAGTGCTCATATCCACCTTTTTCAGCGGCTTCTGCATCCCAAGTTACATGGAATACTTCTTTCTCTATAACTTCGTTTTCAGCATTAATAAGCTTTATTCCATCACTTGAAATTACAACAAATTCGTTATCTTCCAATAAATATACTTCTCTTGTGTGGTTTAATACTGCTGGTATATCTGAAGCTACAAAAAATTCATCTTTGCCAATACCTACTATTAACGGACTATCTTTTCTTACTGCCACTAATTTATCTGGTTCATCACTTGATATTACTGCTATTGCATAGCTACCTTCCATTTTAGTAGTAGCCTTCATTACCGCTTCAACAATATTTCCATCAAAGTAGAAATCTATAAGATGTGGTATTACTTCTGTGTCAGTTTCAGATGTAAATTTATATCCTTTTGTCATTAACCATTCTCTTAACCGTATATAATTTTCTATAATCCCATTGTGAACTACACTAATAGTTCCTTTTTCATTAGTATGTGGGTGAGAATTTTCATCTGATGGTTTACCATGAGTGGCCCATCTAGTGTGTCCTATACCCACTTGTCCAATAAGCGGCTCTTCTAATAATTGAGCCTCTAAATTTGCAAGTCTTCCTTTGCACTTTGTAACGCTTAAAACTCCATCATTTATAATTGCGATTCCGGCTGAATCGTATCCTCTATATTCTAATTTACTAAGACCTTCTACCAAGATTGGCGAAGCCTGTTTTTTCCCAAAATATCCAACTATTCCGCACATATTCATCTTCCTCTCAAATTTAAAATTTTACACAAATCAACACTAAAGTGCTTTATTACCTTTAGTGCTATTCGTAATATTTATAAAGGTTTTAACACCAGATTGATCTTGTAACGAAAATCACTAATCGCTTTTATCAACCATTAACGGTAGTGCGCTACCGCGGGGCATCCGCCGAAGATTCGATACTCCCCATCCTCGTCAACTCATAATGCATAATAACTACTAATGCTCATTATGAGTCCTGGCGCTTTAAAATCATCTAATTCTCTCTATCCTCCTTTACCATAATATTTACATTCACAAATACGTAAACTGAAAGCTTATGAACCTTTCACATAAGCTTTCAGTCTATTATATTCATTTTATAGCCTAAACGTCAATGCTTTTAATGATAAGTTAACTTAATAGTTACTTTTTTCTACTATAATTTATGTTATTTACCATATTATTTAGTAATCATGAAATTTTATACTATCTTACTTATTTGCTTTTTCCTGGATTAATTTCGCAAGAGCATGCGCCATTACATCTAATTCACTTTGTACTTTACCCTCGAGCATTACTCTCACTAAAGGCTCTGTACCTGAAGGCCTTATAAGCACTCTTCCACAACCATCTAATTTTTCTTCTATTTTTCTAATCTCTTCAACTATTTCACTATCAGTTTCATGTATGTCCTTTTTATCATTAGGTACTGTTGCGTTAACTAATACTTGCGGAAGTTCTGTCATCATTGCTGCAAGCTCCGATAATGGTTTTCCTGATTCTTTAATAACAGTGGCTAATTGAAGTCCTGATACAAGTCCATCCCCTGTAGTATTAAAATCTAGGAAAATTACATGTCCTGATTGCTCTCCACCTAGGCTATAACCCTCTTCTTGCATTTTCTCAAGTACGTACCTATCTCCTACTTTAGTTTTAACTGTAGTTATGTTTTCTTCCTTCATCGCAATATCAAGGCCCAAATTACTCATAACTGTTACTACTACTGTATTTTTAGTTAATTTACCAATATCCTTTAAGTGTTTAGCACAAATAGCAATTATAAAATCTCCATTTATGAGATTTCCTTTCTCGTCTACAGCTAAACATCTATCTGCATCACCATCAAACGCTAGTCCTAAATCGCAATTATTTTCTTTAACAAAAGCCATTAAATGCTCAGGATGAGTAGATCCACAGTCTCTATTTATATTTATGCCATCTGGATCATTGTTAATAACTAAAACCTCAGCTCCTAGATCTCTTGTAGCTTTTACTGAAGTAATATGCGAAGCCCCATTAGCACAATCTAATGCTATTTTAAGTCCTTTTAAGTCTCCTGAAATAGTAGATTTAGCAAATTCTATATAATCCTCTACAGCACTGTGATTAACTGTTTTCTTACCTAAATCACCTGCTATTGGTGATGGTACTCCTTTAAAATCACTTTCTATGACTGCTTGTATTGTATCCTCTAATTCATCAGACAGCTTGAACCCATTGTTGTTAAAAAATTTTATTCCATTATATTCTACCGGGTTGTGAGAAGCTGAAATAACAACCCCTGCATCTGCTCCATATTTTCTAGTTAAATATGCTATAGCGGGTGTAGGAACTACTCCAAGACATATTGCCTCTGCCCCTACCGATAAAATCCCTGCAACTAAGGCCGATTCTAACATATCTCCCGAAACTCTTGTATCCATTCCTACTAAAATTTTAGGTTTATGAGCTCCGCTTGTTAATACAAACGCTCCTGATCTTCCTAACTTATATGCAAGCTCCACTGTTAATTCTGTATTTGCTATACCACGTACTCCATCTGTCCCGAACATTCTACTCATATTTTTCTACCTCTTTCTCAATATTATATGGATTTATTACAGGTCATCCTAAACAAAACAACTAATCAATTTGCTAGTGTTTTATTTTTAAACCCTCATTGGCCTTTTTTTATTTATATTAATTCACTGAAAACTACTTTCTAACTTAAATTATATTTATGCGGAAAATTCATTGTTTTATTTTACTATTTATGTACATATATATCAAAGCTTTTTTTGCATAAATGAATAAAACTTAATCATATTATACTACAGGTATAAGTATTTGTAAAAAAAGTCTCAGTATTTTACAATATACTTATCAAAAAAATAGCCCAACTCACTTATTTGGGTTGGGCTAAATCATCTCCTGGGTAGCTTCACAGCTTCTAAGAAGCTGACTTATTCTATAACAATCTCAACTGCGTCTCCATCTCCACTTTTTATATCTACAATTTTCCCATCCATTCCATTATCTATGGCATCTAATATACTTTGAGTCATTGCATCCATATCTACATTTTCCATGCCATCTACATTTACGTTTGGAATTCTTCCAAATGTTTTTATCATACCGCTTACAAATTTCAGTGGAATGTTAATATTTGCATTGTCATTTCCCTTAGATTTTATCCTTATTTTAAGCATTTTAGCATGTGTTCTGCCTTTAGTGTGGCTATTATTTGCTGCTACTTTATCCAAAATAATAAATTCTTTACTTTCTCCATTTAAAGCGTCTATAAGCTGCATAGCTTCTTCTGAATTAATTTTACCTTCTTCAACCATTCTTAATATTCTTGAGATTTCTTCATTCATTATTTCCCCTCCTTTTTCTGAAATGTTGTTAGCATTATTAATGCTTCATCAGCAGTAATTTCACCTTTGTCTAACATATCTAATACATCCTTTTTATCAGTGGCTGGTTTTTGCTTTAAAAAAGTATACCCAAGTGCTTCAATAACCTCATCTAGCTTTGCTGTAACTGCCTGATATTCTATGCCAAGCTCTTTTTCCATATCCTTAATGTTTCCTCTAGCTTTTAAGAATACTTCAACAAAATTTAACTGTTCACTATTTAAATAATCAAATCTAGATAATTCAAATTGGTTTTCTACCACAGTATTACATCCATCACATTTCAATCTAGTTGCTTTTAATCTAGAGCTACAAACTGGACATTTACTTAATATTTTGCATGCCATGTTTTACCACCTTCTTCCATTGTATTCATTATATTATCATTAATTGAAATATTCAACATAGAAATTAATTATTCCAGTATTTTTAACGATATTTCAGAATGAAAGTCTCCTACTTCTATAAGTTGGAATTATATGCCCTAACAAATAGAAAACTTCAGTGGGAGTATAAATCTCCTTCTGAAGTCGTTAATTCATCTTCTTCATAGCTGTTCAGCGACCCAGGAGATGATTTAAGGCAGGTGTTACAAAAAAATAACTAGCTGGTATGCTAGTCAATTTTTTTGGAGCTGCCTATATAGATTATTTTATAAAGCTAGAAAACGAACCACGCTCTAAGCCACTTACTAAGGATGAGCTCTTATTCAGGTTTCCATTTCTTCATTATACTTTCCGCTGTTTTTAATCCATCAACTGCCGCAGAAATTATTCCACCCGCATATCCCGCTCCTTCTCCTGCTGGGTATAATCCTTCTAGAGATATACTTTGTAATTCCTCATTTCTATCAATTCTTACTGGCGCCGATGTTCTTGTTTCAATACCAGTCATAACTGCGTCTTCTCTTGCAAAACCCTTTATTTTATAATCAAATTTAGGGAAAGCCTCTTTTATAGCATCTGTTACATAACTAGGCAAACACCCAGTAAGATCAGCAAATTTATATCCCGGTGTATAGCTTGGTTTTATACTCCCTATTTTGTTACTGTCTATTCCTTTAAGGAAATCTCCAACTAATTGCACGGGTGCATTATAGTTTGATCCTCCAATTTTATAAGCTAGTGCTTCATAATGCCTCTGAAACTCAATACCAGCAAGTGGGTCGTCTGTTCCAAAGTCTTTAGGTCCTACAGATACCACTACAGCTGAGTTTGCATTAGCCTTATCTCTCTTATATTCACTCATACCATTTATTGCAAGGCATCCCTGCTCTGAAGCTGCCGAGACTACTTGTCCGCCTGGGCACATACAAAAACTATATACTGCTCTTCCAGATTTTCCACTTGTATAAGTAAGCTTGTAATCAGCACCTTTTAACCTTGGGTGGTTAGCATATTTTCCATATTGATTTTCATTGATCATATCCTGAGGATGCTCTATTCGAACCCCCATTGCAAATGGCTTACTAGACATAAATACGCCTTTTTTATATAACATTTCATAGGTATCCCTGGAACTATGTCCTGGAGCTAAAATTAAGCTATCACAAGGCAACTCTTCCCCATTTACTATTATGCTTTTCACCTTTTTATCTTTAATTTTTATATCGGAAAGCTTACTATTAAATCTTACTTCTCCACCTAGTTTAATAATACTTTCCCTTATATTTTTCACAACTTCTTTTAACACATCTGTACCTATGTGAGGCTTGCCAATATACAATATTTCCTCAGGTGCACCAGCTTTCACAAATTCCTCTAATATGTAGTCACATCTAGTGTCCTTTATTCTTGTAGTTAGCTTTCCATCTGAAAAGGTTCCCGCTCCACCTTCACCAAATTGCACATTTGATTCTGTATTGAGCACCGCCCTAGTCCAAAATTTGTTTATGCTTTTTGTTCTAAGCTCTACCTGTTCTCCTCTTTCAATAATTAGAGGCTTGTATCCCTTTTGCGCCATAAGAAGCCCAGCAAACATACCTGCTGGACCCATTCCTACGATTATAGGTCTATGCTGCATCTCACTCGTTCCAAATTCAAACTCAGCATTATACTTAACTTCTTCAAGTTTAACATCTTTATGATTTGCCCTCTCTACAATTTTTAATTCATCATCCATTTTAATACAAGCAGCATAATTAAATTTAATGTTATTTTTTTTCCTAGCATCTATGGATTCTTTAGCTATTCTAAAATCTTTTATTTCGTTCTCATCAACTCTCATTATTTTTGCTGCCTTTGTTTTTATAGTATCTATAGTATCGTCTATATCTAGGACTATGTTATTCACTCTTATTGTCATTTCCTGTCATTACCTCCGTTTGTTTCTTCGTAATAGTTACTAATATTTTATCTTGGTCTTGTGATATTAAATTTACTCCTTCTGGCATACTTGCCACTACTTTCACAGAGTGTTCTCCTTCTACTAAATTAGCTAAATCTACTACGGCGCTAATTTTTGTCAAATCCAAAGAATCCATAACGGCCTGCGTACCTGAAACCAGTAGTGAGTCATTATTTTTTTCGAGTTTCACTTGATATTTTTCATCTAAATTAATATATTTGATGTCTTGACTTAGTTTTTTTTGCACTACCTCATCTATATTCTTTTTCACTACCTCATCTAAATTAATCTCAGCCTTAACTAAAGCAGTACCACTAACTAAACTTAATCCACCTGGAATTAATACTTTAACATTCATCGTAGTACTTTTGTTTATTTTACTTAGGTCAATAGCTTCCGTGTTTAAATTTTCCACTTGTTTAAGTGCATCTACACTTCCTGTTACATCAAACCGTTCTGGTTGCACTTTTATGCTCTTTAGCGTAAAATTAGGATTCAAAACTCCTATGGTTTTCACCGTTACTCCTACAGACTTAGTCTTCCTTATAGGAATCTTAACATCTATCTGAACTGGGTTTACAACCACTCCTTTTACTTCCTTACCTTCTTCATCTACTGGTTTAAGCGTGTATGTTTTTGCAATATTTGATTCCACGTCTTGTATATTAACTTCTACTAATATTTTTTTCACTACATTTACAAACTTTGACCCACCTACTACTTTAGCATTACTTTGGGATATTTCTGGTTCAGATGCATAGAAGCCTTCTTTGGGTTTTCCACTTGTAATTACATTTATAGGTAGATTAGATTCAATCCGTTTATCTAAGTTTACCTTTATAAAAAGACCATTACTATTTACCACTGTTATATTATTAGGGCTTTTTCTTATTTCAATAGGAATCATTTGTTCTCCAGTTTTAAGAGCATATGAACTTAAATCTGCAACTAATGTGAAATCTTCTGCTTTCTTACCCAAAATTATACTAGTACTAGCCCCTTTGATATTTATGGATGTTGTTAAATCTTGCCCTGGTACTAAAACGAGATTTGACTGGGTTAATACATTTGTATTTAAAAGCTGTACAGGTATGTTTTGAAGCTTATAAGCAGTAAGTGGATTTTCTGTGCTTGATATAAAAAGCCATAAAGCAAAGGCAGCTATTACGCAGCAAATTTTAATTATAAATTCTTGTTTTCCGTTTTTATCCATGCCTTTACTCTCTCCTTTAAGGTTATTTTTTTAGTTTGTCTTCTTTTTATTATTTGAAGAAGTATTTTTTTAAGCTTATCCTTGTCATAGTTCCTTAGCAATCTTCCATTCATTGCTATAGATATAGTTCCTGTTTCTTCTGATACTATTATTGTTAGAGCATCTGAAGTTTCTGTTATTCCTATTGCCGCTCTATGCCGCGTCCCTAGTTTCTTACTTATTACATCATTATTTGTTAAAGGCAGAAAACATCCTGCCGCGATTATTCTATCATTTCTAATTATTGTAGCCCCATCATGAAGGGGGGTATTAACTACAAATATATTTTCTAGTAAAGCTGTAGATATTACAGCATCCAATGCGGTTCCTGTTTTAATAATTTCTGCAATACCTGTCCTTTGTTCTATTACTATTAGTGCCCCTGTTTTACTTTTTGATAAAATTTCAACGGCATTGACAATTTCAGTTATAACCTTCTCCATTATTTGTTCATCTTCAAATACGTGTTTATCAGCAAAAGCGGTCCTTCCGATGTGCTCTAACGCCCTTCTTATTTCTGGTTGAAAGATGATAACAATAGTCAAAACACCAATTGTTATTGTCTTATTTAAAACCCAATTTAATACTGTTAAATTAAGCAATTGGCTTATCGGAATAAGCACAAAAATAAAAATCATTCCTTTTAATAACTGTATAGCTCTTGTTTCTTTCATTAGCATGTAACTTTTATAGAATATAAACGCCACCACTAATATATCCAAAATTGAAAATATGCTTATATTTTTGATTGTGCTTATCATTAATTTAAATACTTCCATAAAGCCCACACCCCTCTACTAAAACTCCTATTTACAATTATACACCATGATTTGCTTTATTAGTATATATTATAATTTAATTTTATTATAACAATTAAGCACACATTTCAAAGTAATTTTATTCAACATATACCACTTTTACATTCTAAGAGTATAATTCTGTAACTAAACTAGAATAATATATGTATTAAATTAATATATGAATACAAGACAAATAATAAGGGAGTGAGTTTTTTTGAACGAGCAAAAAGAAAATGTAGATATTATAGATACTAATAACAAAAGAAAAACATTTAAAATCATACTTTTTCTATCTATTATCATGATCTCCATAGGTATTTCCTTAACTATCTATTACAAATCTATAAATAAGGTATATGATTCCTATAAAACTGCCTTAATAACTAATATTAATATTATTAATACGGTTAATAACAATACAGGACGGTTTAATAGTGGCCAAACAATAGATGTTGGTTATGCCAAAGAACAATTGCCTAGTATTATTAAAGATTTAGCTAAGCTCCGCGATAATTTATCAAATTCAGAACCTACCGCGAAATATAAAAAAGATCATGAAAATTTAAAATCAGGCTTAGACAAAAACCTATTAATATACAGACAAACACTAGCAATTTTAAATAATCCTTCTGGTCGAGATGTAGAAAAATCCGTGGAGGATCTTAAAACCTTTAGAAATGATTGCATGAATTTTTACTCCTTAGTAGATATTCGTAATATTGAAATAACACTGCCAAGAACATCTTTAGTCTTCATTGATAATGTACTTAATTACAGTTATAGCGCCGTAATGATAAGAAAAGAAACAGATATTAAATCGGAACAAACTCAGGAATTTATCAATAAAACTGATAGCTTATCCGTGGATTTTTTAGATGCTAAAACTGATTTTTACTCAAATGTAATAAAAGCGAGAAAAAAAGAGATATCCTATGATGACCTTTTGTCGCTAGTAGATAGTGATTTTACAAAATTAAGCGAAATGCAAACTACATTTAAAGGTTTATCTGTGCCTCCTGCGGCTATTACTACTTATGAATCCTTCAAACTTTTATTAGATAACCAGGAAAGCTATTTAAGGGATTTTAAACTTGCGCTAACAAGTGAGAAAGTTCAAACTTTAAGTACGGCTGTAGACACCGCCGCATTAGATGCTCTATACAATTCTTCTAATGTGCTATTTACACAAGTGGAACGTTCTTATAATGATTTTATTAAAGTCTATACTCAGCTAAAGAATAATAAATAAATACGTATATATTTTATAACTTCATTGTTTTTCGTTATAATATAAAAATTTAGCGTATTATTTTCGTACTCTTGGTCACACTATTATTAGCCGAAGTAAAAAATACGGAGGAACCAAGCATTTGGGGTGAATCACTTATTGTGTAGGTTAAACCTTTCCCGAACCCGTCAGCTAACTCCGTAGGCAAAAGGAGAGATACTATGAAAAAATTTGCTTTTTTATCTTGTATGCTAACATTATTATTAGTATTGCCTAGTTTAAGAGTAAATGGTAAAAATTTATACTCATTTGATTCAGAAATTAAAGATTTATATAACGATAAACTAGAAGCAGTCGCAGTATTTAAACAGTCAAATAGCTCAATTTACATTACTGATAACGACATTTATTTAATGTCGCAAGTTGTATACGCCGAGAGTTGTGGTGAACCTGATATCGGCAAACTCGCAGTAGCATCCGTTATACTAAATCGTGCTCGTGATGGTCATTTCCCAAAATCTATTTCTGGTGTTATAAATCAAAAAAACGCTTTTTCTTGTGTTAAAGATGGGAAAATAATTCACAATGGCAAAGCGAATGTTATTCCCGATTCTGCTTGTTACACTGCTGTATTAGATGCATTAAAAGGTAAAGATCCTACATATAATGCTGTTTTCTTTTATAACCCTGAAATATCTACTTCTCAGTGGATGATAGGTATAAAAAAAACAAATGTAAAAACTATAGGAAATCATGTTTTCTTTGTAGTTAAATAAAAAAAAACTGTAGTTATAAGCTACAGCCAGGTAGCTCACTTTAGTTAATTCTAGCTACAGCTAGTTCTAACTACAGTTAGCTACCTAATTTTATTGTTAATAACATAAAAATAAATAGTCAGCATCTATCTTATTTATTTTTATGTTCTTTATCTAAATAGGTAACTGCACTTAATGCTGCTACTAATCCTTCACCTGCAGCCTTAATATACTGATATGGCTTACCTATGCAGTCGCCTGCTGCAAAACATCCTTCTATATTGGTTTTCATACTTCTATCAACTTTTATATGTCCCTCTTCGATTTCAAGACCTGGCACCAATTGACTAGGAGACACACTATCTCTTAGCATGAAAATTCCATCTGTAGTTATCTCGCCCTTCTCTAAAATAACCTTAGTTACCACATCCTCACCAACTATTTCTAAAGGCTTATTTTTTATTATCTCCACGTTAGAATTTAAATCGTATTCCCCTTTGTACATAGGGATATAATATGTTTTTCCACTCAATTCACTTACATAATTAGTTTCTTCTTCACTTTCTTTATTATATCCGACTATAACAACTGTTTTTCCTTTATATAATGGAGCATCGCAAGTAGCACAGTACCCTACTCCTTTTCCTAAAAACTCTTCTTCTCCTTTTAATGCTTTCGTGTATTCTATCCCCGTAGCTAAAATTATTGCTTTAGCCTCATATATTTTTTCATTTACCATCAAAGCAAAATAATCCCCCATGGCATAAACATTATTTATTCTCTCATTTACAATACCTATCCCCATGGCAGCAACATGTGCTGCAAATTCATTCTTAAGGTCCTTTCCTGAAACGTTATAGAACCCTAAAAAATTGTTTACCTTTGCTGCTTTTACTAGCTTTGGACTTAATTCTTTGCTTCCAAAAATTATTATGTTTTTATTTCTAATTTTAGCACTAATAGCTGCTTCAAGGCCTGCTGGGCCTGTTCCAATTATAGCTATATCATATCTCTCACCCATAATTTCTCCTCCTTATGTTTTTATCCTAGTATCTGCCATTCTACTTATTTGTCCCTATGATAAATAAAAATTCTTCACTTAGAAAATGGAGATATTTATTTAAATTATAAAAATTTAAAATATCTATCTCCAAACATTTCTATTTAATACTTACATTACTTTATTTAACTTTATTACCATATCAATCATCATTTTTAGTGCTGTAATATTTTATATATGATTTTCTATTATTTTCTTTAAGTCTGCTTTAGGTCTGAATCCTACCATAGTTTCTTTAACTGCTTCTTTGCTAAATACCATAACTGTTGGAATACTTGAAATTTTATACTTTGATGATATCATAGGACTCTCATCTACATTTACTTTTGCAAATTTAACTTTTGTTCCCATTTCCTTTGCTAATTCTTCAATTACTGGAGTCAACATTTTACAAGGTCCACACCAAGGCGCCCAAAAATCAACTACAACTATATTATCTGAATTTCCAATTTCCTCATTAAAATTTTTATCATTAACTTCTTTAATCATATTATTACCTCCAATTATTATACCCCACCAGGGTATATTTATAGCTTAATTGTATACCTTATTATTTTACTAGTCAATAATATTTCAAACTTAAATCTGTTGGATTTAAATTTTTTTTGTATAACTGTCATTGTTGTAAAATTTCTAAATTTATATACACATTTCAGAATTAGTATACCCAAACCAAATCTTAAAAATGTCCGAAATACCTTTGTATTGTTATTTATTTTTATGTTCCTAACATCTTTTTCACTATAGCATTATTATATTGTGTTTTTTTATTCTTACTTATACTTTGATTGTACTTATGATTAATCTAATTATATCACAGGATTTATTTTTTTTAATATAATTAGATTAATAATAATACAAAATATATTATTATTTTGTATTAAAATTTTAATTATTTCATATTATGATATTAATGCCACTAATTATAAAGAGGTTCTCTGAATAAAGAAAATCTCGTTAATCTTCTAATAATTTTACTACTTACGACCTGTTCCTAGTTAAATAAGACTATTAAAATATTATATATAGACACTATGGGAGGACCTTATGGCAAAGAAAAATTTTACTTTTATCATATATTTTTTAAGTTCTATTTTAGTATTAGTTCTTTCACTATTTGTTTATAGGTTTACTATGCATATTTGTTACCTTAATTTACATGATCAAATAACTACACCAAAATATACAGGTGAAAGAGTTTCTAAAACTTATTCTGCCCAGCTCAAAAAAATTGCAACTTTTATTAATACTACTAATGAACCATCTATTAAGGGACTTAGTAATGCAGATTTGATCCTTGAGTTTTTAAGTAAGTCTAATGGCCTTACTTATAAAGCTATGTTTAGCCAAGAAAGTGCTAAAAATGTTAGTTCAACAATTAATTTAAAAGATTATTGTAATTCATATTTACCAATATTAAAATTTTCCAATAACGTTGAAACAAAAGCCCTTAAAGGTATCAATGCAACTTCCATTTTTATAAGTTTTAATGAAGATTCATCTTCAAATTTTTTATATCAAAATGGAGAGTATTATCATTATAGAGGCTTAAACATTGATAATGATAATAATACTCCTGTAAAGCTAACTAATGTTATTGTGCAATTTGTACACGGTAACATTGTAAATGATGAAACCTTAGCTTCATCTGAATCTTGTGGCACCGGATTATTGTTTTGTAGCGGAAAAGCTCAAGATATTAAATGGGATAGGAAGAATAATTCTAAAATAAATATTACAGACCGAAAAGGAGACCCTATTTCACTAATGCCAGGCCCTACATGGTGGACTTTTATTGATGAAACCTCTTCTATAGCCTACGATTAGCAATTAAATTATCCTTTTTAAATCTGTTCATCGTCATCTTCAAAGCTGTATTATTATGAAAATTTAATTACAAACCAAAAAGCATATTTCTAAAATAATATGCCTTTTTAGGTTACCCACATTTAAATAAGTATTATTATTCAAACTAGTCCAAACTTGCTCCATTATACTTATTTACTCTTTTGGATTACTTTTAAAAAACTCGTCTACAGATTTGCTTATGGAGTCTGCAATTTTTCTTTGATATTCATCTGACTTTAATTTTTGTTCTTCTTCATTGTTTGATAAAAATCCACATTCCACTATAACGCTTGGCATATTGTCATTCACCCTTAATAACTTGTAAGCATTTTTAGCAGGCTTCTGTATTCTCTTATTATTGGGATCCAAATCTACCCTAAGGTTTTTTTGAATTGTACTAGCTAATGTAACGCTATCTTTATAATCTGAGTACCATACTTGTGCTCCATAATATTTACTCTGTGAAAAATAATTTAAATGAACGCTAATTAACATATCACAATTACTTGATTTCTTTAAATCACATCTATTTTTTAAATCTTCATTGTAATTTGACCTTATAGTTCCACTTTTTGAATAAGATCCTGTATCTTCTTCTCTTGTCATAACTACCTCATATCCTGCTTTTTTTAAGCTCTCTTTAAGCTTTTTTGCTATACTTAAATTTATATCTTTTTCTACAGTACCATTTTGAGAGCTTGTGCCACCATCCATCCCTCCATGTCCGGCATCGATGAGTATTTTTTTATTCCCTTTACTAGCATTCATAGTTTCTTTTGAAAAGCTTAGATTTACGCCTATAAAGCCTACCATCCCTACAATGATTACTATGATAATTGCTACTAATTTGTTATTTTTATACCTCAATTCATCCACCCTTTTATTTATTAATATATGTTAACTTTATTCAACTTGCAGATGATTTATTAGTATTTTCATATTTGCTTTAGATCCTTTTTTATAAAAATCTATATGCAGTATTTATATTTACAATTTAACGGAAAACAAAAAGCACCCGCTAAAAATTATAGCGACTGCTTTCTGCTTTCCTCAAGTTATATGTAAATATATTTCACTTATATAAATTATGATTATTTGTTTATTACCACTTCTGCGATATTGGTTGCATGATCTCCTATTCTTTCAAAATTGCTAATAATATCTAGGTACATTGTCCCAACTGTAGCCCCGCATCCGCTACTATTTAATCTTCTTATATGTGATGATCTTAATTCGTTTTCTAAACTGTCAATTCTACTTTCTATTGCCATAACGGATTCTGCTTTCATAATATCATTGTTTTCAAAACTCTCAATACTAATTTCTAGGGCATTTACTATGTATTTATACATTCCATCTAACTCTTCTATAGCTTCTTTTGAGAATTTCAAATTCTTTTGAATCTTTTCACTAGTTAAATCCACTAAATTTTCAGCATGATCTCCTATACGCTCTATATCATTTACTACATTGAACATAGAAGTTACTATTTTAGTTTGTTCCTCCGATAATTGTGTTGATGAAAGCTTTACTAAATATGATGTAATTTCATCTTCAAGTAAGTTTATTAATTTTTCATTTTCATAAACAGTTCTTATATTACTTTCGTTATTGTTAGTAAAACACTCCATAGCAAGCTGTACATTTTCTTTTGCTAAGTTAGCCATTCTAACTACCTCTTGCGATGTTTGCCCAACCGCAATAACTGGTGTCTCTAGTAATCTATCATCTATATACTTAACCCCCATTATTACAACTTCATCTTCTCCAGGTATAATCTTGTTAACAAGTAAAACGAGATATCTAATAAATGGCACCATAATTATGGTATTTGTTATATTAAATATTGTATGGGCATTCGCAATTTGTCTTTTTATACCTATACTCCCACCCGGTGTTATAACTTGTACAAGTTGTATTACTGGGTTTATTAGTGGAATAAAAATTAATGTACCAAATATATTAAAAAACAGATGTATTAGAGCTGCTTTCTTTGCTGTTTTAGACGTTCCTATACTCGATAATAAAGCCGTTATACATGTGCCTATATTATTACCAAATAAAATTGGTACCGCCACTCCGAGTGGCAGTGCTGATGTAGAAGCTAATGCTACTAAAATACCCGTGGACGCAGAAGAACTTTGGAGTACTGAAGTCATAAGTACTCCTGTTAAAATTGCTAAGATAGTATTTCCTTCCAATTTCATTATTAAAGTTGCAAAAGCTGGCGAATTGGCTAGTGGAGACATAGCATTCTTCATTAATTCCATTCCTAAGAAAAGAATACCAAAGCCTAATATAATATTGCCTGTTTCCCTACCCTTTTTATCTTTTGAAAATAATATTGTTAAAGAACCTATTCCTAAAAATACTGGCATTATATTATCAAGTTTAAATGCAATTAGCTGCGCTGTTATAGTGGTTCCAACATTCGCTCCCATAATTACCGCCGCTGCCTGATATAGGTCCATAAGTCCTGCATTAACAAAACCAACTACCATTACTGTAGTTGCACTACTGCTTTGAATAACTGCTGTTATTGCAGCTCCTGTAGCTACACCTTTAATAGGATTAGATGTTATTTTATCAAATATCTTTTTGAGTTTTTCACCTGATGCATTTATTAACCCATCACCCATCATTTTCATTCCATATAAGAATAACCCGACGCCTCCGAAAAGGCCTATAACCATATTTATAGCCTGCATAAAATTCCTCCATGTCTAATGTATTATAAGTATTTTAATCATTCACACAAATAATACTATAGGTTTATACTTTATGTTAAGTAATTTACGACATATTTAACATAGACTTTAAAAAACTTAACACAAACATAACATATGAGGTATTTACTTTTAACGACATTCCAGAGGGGAAGTCTCCCACTTCTATAAGTGGTAGTTATATACCCTAACAAATAAAAACTTCAGTGGGAGTATAAAGCTCCTTCTAAAGTCGTCAATGCAGCTTCTTCAAAGCTGTTGCAGCTCCACAGGAGATGATTTAACTATCCATATAAAATAATATTATAATAAATTTCCATTACATATCATATAATTAAAATATAATGGAATAAAATATTTTATAGAGGTGATCTAATGTACAATTTAAAGCCTTACATTTTTGATTTTAAATCGGTGAATGGCTTTTCCAAGAAGCAGCTAGATGAGCATTACAAACTATATTCGGGTTACGTAAGCAAATTAAATGAAATTTGGAACATTCCCTATATACCCGGTAATTATACTGATAGCAATGCCACTTATTCCAAAATGCGCAGTTTAAAACTGGGCGAAACATATGCACTGAATGGGGTAAAGCTTCACAACCTTTATTTTGAAAACATGACTGGGGGAAGTAACACCCCTTATGGTCCCATATTTAATGCTATAATAAATCAGTTTGCGACCTATGATGATTTTATCTCCTATCTTACAAATGTAGGATTATCCATGAGAGGTTGGGTAGTTCTCTCTATTGATTCGCTTGATAGCAAATTACACATAATAGGAAGCGATTCACACGATACTGGAGCAGTATGGCAATCTTTCCCCATATTAGTAATGGATGTTTATGAGCATGCATATTTCATGGATTTTGGAACAGATAAGAAAAAATATATTTCTACATTTATTGAAAATATAAATTGGAGTATTTTAAATGACAGATTCGAAAAGTACGTTTTTTCAATGAGGTCCGCGAATATGAACCAACATAGATATTATCCATATAGTCTTTTTTAATAGATAACTTTCTAAACATTCGTCATCTATAGGTGATTTTAAATCATTTTATAAGTTTAAAAGAAATAAAAATCCCCCAAACATGATTGTTTGAGGGATTTTTGACTTTATAAAGACTATCTCTTTGAGAACTGAGATGCTTTTCTTGCTTTTTTAAGGCCGTATTTCTTTCTTTCTTTCATTCTTGGATCTCTTGTTAAAAATCCTGCTTTTTTAAGCTCTGGTCTTAAAGTTTCGTCAGCTTTTAATAAAGATCTAGAAATACCGTGTCTTATTGCTCCAGCTTGACCTGTATATCCACCACCATTTACATTAACTAGAATATCAAATTTATCTTTAGTTCCAGTTAATACTAAAGGTTGGTTAACTATAAGAATTAAAGTTTCTAATCCAAAATAATTTTCTATGTTTCTTTTGTTTATAACAATTTTACCTTCGCCAGGTACAAGTCTTACTCTAGCAACTGATTTTTTTCTTCTTCCTGTTCCTATATATTGAACCTTTGCCATTATGTATCCTCCCTCCGAATCTAATTAGTATTTAAGCACTAGTGGTTCTGGATTTTGTGCTTCATTTTTATGTTCTGATCCTCTGTATACAGTTAATTTTTTAAGTGTTTGACGACCTAATGGTCCCTTTGGAAGCATTCTTCTTACTGCTTCTTCAAAAATAAACTCAGGTTTTTTAACTATTGCTATTCTATATGGAACTTCTTTTAATCCACCTGGATAAAAAGAGTGATGTCTTAACATTTTTTGGTCTAATTTCTTACCAGTTAAAACTATCTTATCAGCATTTATTACAATTACAAAGTCACCTGTATCAACATGTGGTGTAAATGTTGGTTTGTGCTTTCCTCTTAATATAGCTGCTATTTGACTAGCTGCTCTTCCTAAAACTTTTCCTTCTACATCTACAACGAACCATTTTCTTTCTACTTCTAGTGGTTTTGCTAAGTATGATTTCATTATTTTCCCTCCCTGAACTTTTAACAATTAACTTCCTATGCTAAAGATCCGGGGCTAGTGGATCTTATACACGATATTTTATACAAACATTAATAAGTATAATACATTCTACCGGGTGTGTCAATGTTTTTACACGTGCTGTTTGAATTTTATTGATTTTTATTTTAATAAAAAACTTCCTCCAAACATAATCCCCCGGGTGGAGCAGATTTTCCAGCCTTTGCTCTCTCTTTTGACTCAATTATATCTTTAATTTCATTAGGTTTAATTTTTCCTTCTCCAACCCTAATTAGCGCTCCAACTATTATTCTAACCATATTATAAAGGAATCCGTCAGCAGCAATATATATTTTTATAAGTTCTTCATCCTTTATTATATCTAGTTGCGAAATAGTTCGTACAGAAGTTTTAACCGAACTGCCCAGATTTTTGAATGCAGAAAAATCATGAGTACCTATAAAATATAACGCCCCTAGTTTCATAGCATCTACATCTAATATCTCTTTATGGTTATATATGTAATTACGTCCTACGGCAACAGACTCTCGCCTATTAAGTATAGTGTAACTGTACCGCTTCCCTTTACTATTATACCTTGAATGAAACTCATATGGAACCTCAATAGAATGTAAAATCACAATATCTAAGGGGAGCTTACTATTTATAGCTCCTGTGAATTTTTCCGCAGATATTTTACTATCAGTATAAAAGTTTCCTGTATACCCTTTTGCATGAACTCCGGCATCTGTTCTACTAGACCCCGTAATTTGAGTTTTTTCACCTGTAATCTCTTCAATAGCAAGCTCTATTTTTTCTTGAATAGTTCTAACATTATTTTGCTTTTGCCTTTGCCAACCTGAATAGTTTGTTCCATCGTATTCTATTATGAGCTTTATATTTTTCACTATTCCACGTCCTTTTCTATTTATACCTAGGATTTAATAATCCTTTGCACTTTAGTAGAATATTATGTTCTACTAACAATAGTAATAATAAACAACAGTGTAAAAGCAAAACTTGCAACATAATCTTTTTTTGTTATCTTTAGTTGTTTCATTCTAGTTCTTCCTTCTCCACCTTTGTAACATCTTGATTCCATAGCCATTGCTAATTCATCAGCCCGTCTAAAAGAACTTATAAACAAGGGTACTAAAATAGGGATTAAACTTTTTGCTCTACTTATCAAATTCCCAGACTCAAAATCAGCACCTCTTGCCATTTGTGCTTTCATAATTTTATCAGTCTCATCCATAAGAGTGGGAATAAATCTTAATGCAATAGTCATCATCATTGCTAACTCATGGGCTGGCACGCCTATTCTTTTAAATGGATTTAAAAGATTTTCTATGCCATCTGTTAACTCTATTGGGGATGTAGTTAATGTCAATATTGATGTTCCCATAATTAAAAACACAAGTCTAAGAATCATAAACGCTGCAACTATTAGACCTTCTTTATAAACATTTATAAACCCATAGTGAAAAATTAAATTTAACTCTTTCCCGCTAGTCATAAAAATGTTTAATACTGCTGTAATAAGTAATAAAACTAAAATAGGCTTTAACCCATTATAAATGTACTTAAATGACAAATTAGCTATTATTATTGTGGCTAAAAGAAATATAATTATAAATAAATAGCCTATAAAATTATTTACCAAAAATAGGTCCACAATAAACAAAAGGGATATTAGTATCTTAAATCTTGGATCTAATTTATGTACAAAAGACTCCCCTGGTATATATTGACCTATTGTAATATCTTTGATCATACAAATTCCTCCACTGTGCTGAAAGAAGCACATATTACTGCTTTATATATGATGTCTTCTTAATACAAAAAATTTATACTAATTCTTTTTTAATATTCTAAGCAATTCTTGTTTAGCTTTTTCTAAGGTAAATATATCTTGTGATAAATCGAATCCTTTATTACGTAGTTCCCTAATTAAGTATGTTGCCTGTGGCACTGCTAGACCTACACTTTCTAATAATTCTATTTCACTAAATACCTTCTGTGGCGACCCGTCTAGAATACACTTTCCTTTATCCATTACTACAATTCTATTTGCAACCTTGGCCACATCTTCCATACTATGCGATACTAAAATTATAGTCATGTCATTTTGGTTGTACAATTCAACAAGCTTACTTAAGATATCGTCTCTTCCTTTTGGATCGAGTCCTGCAGTTGGTTCATCTAAAATTAAGACCTTTGGCTGCATAGCCACTACTCCTGCAATAGCTACTCTTCTCTTTTGACCACCACTTATTTCAAAAGGTGATTTGTCCTTATACTCTTCATAATCCAGTCCAACAATTTTCATAGCTCGCTGAACTCTTTTGTTTATTTCATCATTATCTAAGCCTAAATTTTGTGGCCCAAAAGCAATGTCTTTTTCAATAGTTTCTTCAAAAAGTTGATATTCAGGATACTGAAATACTAGTCCAACCTTTTTTCTTATGTTTGTCAATTTCACATTTTTGTTTGTTATATCTATGTCGTCTACTAATATTCTACCTGATGTTGGTTTTAACAGTCCGTTTATATGTTGTATTAGGGTAGATTTCCCTGAACCTGTATGCCCAATTAGTGCTACAAATTCCCCTTGCTTTATTTCTATAGATACATTATCTATAGCTTTTTTTTCAAAAGGAGTTTTTGGCATATATATATACGTTAAGTTTTCTATTTTAATTGACATAATGCATTCACCATCTCATTTATAGTTAATATATCTGTTTCTATATTAATACCACTTTGCTTAAGTTCATACGCTAGTTCTGTCACCATTGGAACATCTAAACCTATTTTTTTCATAACAGGTACATTTCTAAATATTTCTTTAGGTTTTCCATTCATTACGATTTTGCCACTATCCATAACTACAATTCTATCAGCGTCTACTGATTCTTCCATGTTGTGGGTTATTAAAATTATTGTTATGCCATGTTTTTTGTTTATTTCTTTAATAGTTCTAATAACTTCTTTTCTCCCAAATGGATCAAGCATAGCTGTTGGTTCATCAAAAACAATACACTTCGGCCTCATAGCAAGAATACCAGCGATAGCTACCCTTTGTTTTTGACCACCTGAAAGTAAATGTGGAGCATGTTTTGTATATTCGTACATTTTTACATTTTTTAATGATTCATCCACTCTTTGTCTAATTTCTTTAGGATCTAGGCCTAAGTTCTCTGGACCAAATGCTACATCTTCTTCTACAATCGTTGCAACAATTTGATTATCTGGATTTTGAAATACCATGCCAGCTACATTCCTAATTTTCCATAGATTAGATTCTACAGAGGTTTGCAATCCATCTACATAGATTTCCCCTTCAGTTGGTATTAAAAGTGCATTTACATGTTTAGCAAAGGTAGATTTTCCTGAGCCGTTATGACCTAATACTACTAGAAATTCACCCTTGTTAACCTCTAAATCTAATCCATCTATGGCTACTTTAGGTTGTTCATCTTCACTTCGAGGGTACTTATAAACAAGTTTATTACATATAACCATTTTTTCACCCATAAGTGTCACTCCCTACGTTTATAAATATGAATATGAAAATGGGGATTAAGTTTGTTCCCACTTAATCCCCTTTTCTCAAACTATACTAATTCTATTATGCTCATTTCTGCTGCGTCGCCTCTTCTTGGACCCATTTTCATTATCCTAGTATATCCGCCGTTTCTCTCAGCATACTTGGGTGCAATATTCTCAAATAAATCTTTAACAACGCTTTCTTCAGTAATAAATGCAAGTGCTTGCCTTCTAGCATGAAGATCTCCTCTTTTTCCAAGAGTTATCATTCTTTCAGCAAATTTTCTAGTTTCTTTTGCTCTAGTTACTGTAGTTTCAATTTTTCCATATTTCAACAAATTAGTTGCAAGACTTCTAAACATTGCAATTCTTTGATCAGTGGCGCGTCCTAATTTACGATATTGTGCCATGTGTTCTCCTCCTTACTCTTCAGTTAGTTTTAAGTTCAAACTCAAAGCTTGAAGTTTCTGTTCAACTTCTTCAAGTGATTTCTTACCTAAATTTCTAACTTTCATCATATCATCCATTGATCTTTCTGTTAGTTCTTGAACTGTATTAATTCCAGCTCTTTTTAAGCAATTATAGCTTCTAACGGAAAGGTCAAGTTCTTCAATAGTCATCTCAAGAACTTTTTCTTTCTTATCTTCTTCTTTTTCAACCATTATTTCAACATTATCAGCATGATCTGTTAATGTCATAAATAACTTAAAGTGTTCGATAAGGATTTTAGCTGATAAACCAATAGCTTCATCTGGTCTAATTGTTCCATTAGTCCAAATTTCAATAGTTAATTTATCATAATCAGTAATCTGGCCTACTCTAGTGTTTTCAACAGCAAAATTTACTCTCTTAACTGGAGTGTAAATTGAATCTACTGGTATTGTAGCTATTGGCAATTCATCTGTCTTGTTTTTACTCATAGACACATATCCTCTACCTTTGTTAACAGTTAGTTCCATGTATAATTTAGCATCATCATCTAATGTTGCTATATGTAAATCGGTATTAACGACTTCTATATCTCCATCAGTATTAATATCTGCTCCAGTAACTACTCCAGGTCCTTTAGCATCAATATAAATTGTTTTAGGACCTTCTCCCTCCATTTTAAGTGCTAAGCTTTTGATGTTTAGAATTAATTCTGTAACATCTTCTTTAACACCTTTAACAGTGGAGAATTCGTGAAGTACTGTATCAATCTTAACTGCACTTGTAGCAACTCCAGGTAATGAAGAAAGAAGAATTCTTCTTAATGCATTCCCTAAAGTTATACCATAGCCTCTTTCCAATGGTTCAATTACGAATCTACCATAAGAACCATCTTCAGCTGTTTCTACACATTCTATTTTTGGCTTTTCTATCTCTAACATAATAAACCCTCCTCTTTTTTAATTGGCAACCTATTATGAGGGCAACTGATTCTATATTAATGACTATTTGCTGTATAACTCGACGATTAACGTTTCATTAACAGGAACATCTATATCTTCCCTAGTTGGTTGTGCTAAAACTTTTCCTTCAAATTTCTCTAAGTTAGCTTCTAACCAATTTGGTAAAGCTTTAGGGTTTTCAATGAAAACCTTAAACTTCTCAGTAGCTCTGCTCTTTTCACATGCAGATACTACTTCATTTGCTGTTAAACTGTAAGAAGGAATATCTACCTTTTTACCATTAACTAAGAAATGTCCGTGAGTTACTAGTTGCCTAGCTTCTTGTCTTGAATTTCCGTAACCCAATCTATAAACTACATTATCAAGTCTAACTTCTAAAAGTCTTAATAAGTTTTCACCTGTTATTCCTCTTAACTTGTCAGCTTTTTCATAGTATCTTCTAAATTGACTTTCAAGCACTCCGTATATTCTCTTAGCCTTTTGTTTTTCTCTCAATTGTAATCCATAATTAGACATTTTTTTCTTACTCTGTCCATGTTGTCCTGGTGCATAGCCTCTTCTGGCAAATGCACATTTATCTGTAAAGCATCTATCACCCTTAAGGTTTAGCTTCATGCCTTCTCTTCTACAAAGTCTACAAGTAGCTCCAGTATATCTTGCCATTCAAATTACACCTCCTATTTACTCTACTAATTAATCTACTAATTACTATATTAAGTACTATACTCTTCTTCTTTTCGGTGGTCTACATCCATTATGTGGAATTGGAGTAACGTCTTTGATTAAAGTAATTTCTAATCCAGCCGCTTGAAGTGATCTAATTGCCGCTTCTCTACCTGCTCCTGGTCCTTTAACGAATACGTCAACACTCTTTAATCCGTGCTCCATAGCTGCTTTTGTAGCAGCTTCTGCTGCCATTTGAGCTGCAAATGGAGTACTCTTTCTTGATCCTCTAAAACCTAATCCACCTGCACTTGCCCAAGATAAAGCATTACCAGCTGCATCTGTAAGTGTAACGATGGAATTATTGAAAGTAGACTTTATGTGTGCACAACCGTGCTCAACATTTTTTCTTTCTTTTTTTCTTCTACTTCTTTTAACTTTTTGAGCCATTACATTCCCTCCTTACTATTTCTTCTTACCCGCCATTGTTTTCTTAGGGCCTTTTCTTGTTCTAGCATTAGTTTTAGTTTTTTGTCCTCTTACTGGAAGACCTTTTCTATGTCTTATTCCTCTATAACATCCAACTTCCATTAACCTTTTTATATCTAGTGCAACTCTTCTTCTTAAGTCACCTTCAATAATAAAGTTCTTAGTGATGTATGTTCTTAATTCATTAACTTCTTCTTCAGTTAAGTCCTTAACTCTTGTGTCAGGATTTACTCCTGTTGTTTTAAGGATTCCCTGTGATTTAGTTAAACCAATACCAAATATATATGTTAAACCTATTTCAATTCTTTTTTCCCTTGGTAGGTCAATACCTGCTATTCTTGCCATTTACTGTTTACACCTCCCACGTAATTGTTGTTATAATTTATCACATCTATAATTAAAAACGATATGATAAACATTTATTAATATATTAGCTTTGATATTTAATTCAATATCATTTGTAAATAAAACCGATTAACCTTGCTTTTGTTTATGTTTAGGATTTTCACAGATAACCATTACTCTTCCTTTTCTCTTTATAACCTTACATTTTTCACACATAGGTTTAACTGATGGCCTTACTTTCATAGCTAACCCTCCTTATTACTTGTCTCTCCAAGTTATTCTCCCACGAGTCAAATCATATGGGGAAAGTTCTACTGTAACCTTGTCTCCTGGTAATATTCTTATGAAATTCATTCTTAACTTTCCTGAAATATGAGCTAATATTTTATGCCCACTCTCAAGCTCAACTTGAAATATTGCATTGGGCAAAGTTTCTAATACCACACCTTGCATTTCAATTATATCATCTTTTGACATAAGGTAATTAAACCTCCTTACCAATATCTGCAGACTGCAAAAATATTTTAATTTTAGAATTAGTAACCTCTTTATTAGATAAAATTATATCTCTAATTTCCTCAGCTACTGTGTGAGTAAATTTTAGATGTTTAACCTTCTTTTTCTTAGGCTTCTCAATCTTTCTTAACTCTCCATCAGAAATATACACATATTCGTTATTTAGTATTCCTACCACAATAAAATTTCTATGCATATCCCTTCCCGCTTTAGAATGTACTACCTTACCTATAAGGCTATTTTTCTCCAAATCATTCACCTCTATTAGTTCAAAGTTAATATTTCAGGACCATTTTTTAAAATAGCAACAGTATTTTCATAATGTGCAGATAAACTGCCATCTCGCGTTACTACCGTCCACTTATTAGACTTTACTTTGACATAATGCTTTCCTATATTTATCATAGGTTCAATTGCAAGTACCATACCATGAACTAACTTAGGTCCTCTATTTGGAACACCATAATTAGGAATTTCTGGTTCCTCATGCATTGACTTACCAATTCCATGACCTACAAAATCCCTAACCACAGAATATCTATGGCCTTCAGCATAACACTGAATTTGCGCAGATATATCTGATAATCTATTACCGATTATAGCTTTTTCAACACCCTTAAAGAAACTGTTTTTAGTGACCTCAATGAGCATTGTAGCTTCATTGGATACTTTTCCTACTGGAAAAGTTCTAGCAGCATCTCCATGATAGCCATTTAATATGGCACCACAATCTATGCTAATTATGTCTCCTTCAAGTAAAATACGGTTAGATGGAATCCCATGAACCACTTCATCATTAACAGATGTACATATGGAAGCTGGAAATCCACAATAACCCTTAAAAGATGGTTTAGCACCTTGTTTTACTATGAACTCTTCAGCTAATTTATCCAGTTCTGCAGTGGTTATTCCAGGTTTTATTACCTGTTCAATTATTACAAGAGCTTCTGAAACCACTTTACCCGCACTTCTCATGTATTGAATTTCCATATCACTTTTTATGTTTATCATTTTTTTATTTCTTCTAAGATACCACAGATACTTTCAAACACGCTGTTAATTTCTAGCGTCCCATCAACTACTGATAGTAAGTTTTTATCATCATAGTACTTTATCAATGGTTGTGTTTGAGCCTCATATATGTCTATCCGTTCATTAACGGTTTCTTCAGTGTCATCAGCTCTTTGTACAATATCACTTCCACACAAATTACATTTTCCGTCCACTTTCGGCGGATTGAATGTAATATGATAGCTAGCACCGCATGTAAGACAAACCCTTCTACCAGTCATTCTACCTAGAATAAATTCTCTAGGCACCTTTATTAATAACGCTGTATCAAGGGTGTTACCCTTTCCGTCTAATAAAGTTTTTAAGGCTTCACCTTGATTAACAGTTCTAGGATAGCCATCTAGTAAAAATCCATTACTACAATCTTCATTATTTAACCTATCCTTGATTATATCTATAGTCAATTCATCTGGGACTAAGTGCCCCTTATCAATATGTTTCTTAGCTTCAATTCCAAGAGGGGTTTTTTCTGAAATATTCTTCCTGAATATGTCCCCTGTTGATATATGTGGTATGGAAAATTTATTACTTATGGATTTTGCTTGCGTTCCTTTTCCGGCTCCCGGAGGACCTAACAAGATTATTCTCATAGTATCATCTCCTGGTAATAATTTATTTAAGGAATCCTTGGTAATGCCGCATTACTAATTGTGATTCAAGTTGTCTTAAAGTCTCAAGAGCAACATTCACCATAATTAATAACATTGTACCTCCAAAATATATTCCCTTAAAGTGAGTATATCCCTCTATAAAAATAGGGAATATTGCTATAACAGCGGCAAAAGTTCCTCCCAGTATCGAAATCTTAGTCAATACCTTATCGATATAAGTTGCTGTATTCTCACCCGGTCTAATTCCTGGTATGAAACCTGATGATTTATGCATATTTTCAGCCATTTCATCTGGTTTAAATGTTACCTGAGTATAAAACCATGTAAAGAATACTATTAATACAAAATACACCAATGAATACTTCCAACTGTTTCTTTCAAATATGCTCCAAGGACTTCCTACAATGAACTTTGCAATTGAAGATGTCGGTTTAATCTGTGCTATTGTTTCTGGGAATGTCATTACTGACATTGCAAAAATTATACCGATAACTCCAGATGCAGTTACACCAATTGGAATATGAGTTGATTGTCCTTTAAAAACCTTGTTTCCAACAGCTTTTCCGGCATATTGAACTGGAATTCTTCTTTCACCTAAACTTGCTATTACTACTGCAACTAATAATGCTATAGCAACTACAATAAACATCATAACCTCTACAAAATTTACAGTGCCTGCCTTCTGAAGTTCAGCAATTTTATACACCGTTGAAGGTAATCCAGATACAATATTAATAAAAATTATTAATGAAATACCATTACCTATACCTTTACCTGTGATTTGTTCACCTATCCACACCAAAAATGTTGATGCAGTAGTCATCGTTAGTATCACTAAAAATATGGCTAAACTAGATGTATCTGAGAATGCTCCAGTACCTGCAATAACTGCATACATACCGAGGGCCTGTAAAGCACCCAGCACTATTGAAACATATCTAGTAAGATCTTGTATTCTCTTACGTCCTTCAAGCCCTTCTTTAGAAAGTTGCTCTAAATACGGGACTGCTATTACAAGTAACTGCATTATAATTGATGCGTTTATGTATGGACCAGCACCCATAGCAAAAATGCTAAATTTACTTAATGCACCACCTGACATCATATCATAAAAACTAATTAAAGTTCCACCATTACTAGTTAAGTCTACAAGTTTGCTAGCATCTACACCAGGAACAGGAATATAAATACCCATCCGCATAATTGCAACCATAAGTAGCGTGAATATCATACGCTTTTTTAAATCAGGAACTTTCCAGGCATTACGTAGGGTTGATATCATTTATATCACCTCAACTTTTCCTCCAGCTGTTTCAATTTTCTCAGCTGCTCCTTTAGAAAATCTTGATACTTTTACAGTTAATTTCTTTTCTAAATCACCATTTCCAAGTATCTTAACTCCGTCATATGCTTTTCTTATGACTCTTCTCTCTAATAGCAATTCTGTTGTAACTTCTGTACCATCTTCGAACATATTCAGTCTATCTACATTTATACAAGAATATTTTTTCGCAAAAATATTTGTGAACCCTCTTTTAGGTAATCTTCTGTATAAAGGCATCTGACCTCCTTCAAATCCTGGTCTTGTTCCTCCACCTGATCTAGAGTTTTGTCCATCTTGACCTCTTCCTGCAGTTTTTCCCCATCCTGAACCAGTACCTCTACCGATTCTCTTAGGAGATTTTTTGGAACCTTCCGCAGGTCTTAAATCTTGAAGTTTCATGTCAACACCTCCTCTTTTTTATACTTGCTCTACTTTTACTAGATATATAATTTTGTTTATCATACCTTTGATCTGAGGAGTTTCCTCGTGCTCAACACTATTTCTTATTTTTTTTAATCCTAAAGCATTAACTGTAGCTATGTGTTCTTTCTTTCTACCTATTAAGCTTTTAACCAATGTTATTTTAACTTTAGCCAAGGTTTTCCCCTCCTATCTTAAAATTTCTTCTACGGTCTTGCCTCTTAATTTAGCAACGTCTTCTACTGTTCTTAAACCTGCTAAACCTTCGATAGTAGCATTAACCACATTTCTTGCATTACTAGAGCCTAAAGATTTAGCTCTAACATCCTTTAATCCTGATAATTCTAGAACTGCTCTAACTGGACCACCAGCTAAAATTCCTGTACCTTCAGCACCTGGCATTATGTGTATAACCGAAGTACCAAACTTTCCATCAATAGTATGTGGAATAGTTGTTCCAACCATAGCTACATTTATTAAGTTCTTTTTAGCATCTTCTATTCCTTTTCTAATTGCTTCAGGAATTTCTACAGATTTACCCATTCCAACGCCAACGTGTCCGTTTTCGTCTCCAACAACAACTAGTGCGCTGAATCTGAAGTTTCTTCCACCTTTAACAACCTTAGCAACTCTGTTTATATTAACTACTTTTTCTTTAAGATCTAATGTGCTAGGATCTATTTTCATGTGTTTCCCTCCTTCTCTTAGAATTTAAGTCCAGCTTCTCTTGCTCCCTCAGCGAGAATTTGCACTCTACCGTGGTATACATATCCGCCTCTATCAAATACTACTTCTTCTATTCCTTTTTCAAGCGCTCTTTCAGCAATCATTTTTCCTACTAATTTAGCAGCATCTTTATTGCTTCCTATCTTTTGTTCAAAAGCTTTATCTACGCTTGAAGCAGAAACTAGTGTGATTCTTGCAACATCATCTATTACTTGAGCATATATGTTCTTTTCACTTCTATATACAGCTAATCTAGGTCTTTGTGCTGTACCAGAGATCTTTTTACGAACTCTAAGATGACGCTTAACTCTTGACTTTTGTCTATCTTCCTTCTTGAACACATCATTCACTCCTTCCTACTTTATTTACCTGTTTTACCTTCCTTACGTCTGACAACTTCGCCAGCATATCTAATTCCTTTTCCTTTGTAAGGTTCTGGTTTTCTCCAAGCTCTTATTGTTGCTGCAACAGCTCCAACTAATTGTTTATCAGTACCTTTTACTATAATTTTGTTAGCATCAGGTAATTCAAATTGGATTCCTGCAACTGCATCTATTTCAACTGGATGTGAATATCCAAGACTTAATGTTATTTTAGTGCCTTTTAACTGAGCTCTATAACCAACACCAACTAACTCAAGCGTTTTTTGGTATCCCTCTGTTACTCCAATAACCATATTGTTTATCAATGATCTTGTTAATCCATGAAGAGCTCTATGTTCTTTTACATCGCTTGGTCTTGTAACTACTACAGTATTATCTTCCATAGCTATATTCATTTTAGTACTCATGCTTTGAGTTAACTCACCTTTTGGTCCTTTTACATTTACAACATTCATTGGTGAAACTGCAACAGTCACTCCATTAGGTATAGCTACTGGAAGTCTTCCGATTCTCGACATACTTACACCTCCTGTATTCTTTTTAGACACATAACAATTATTAATTGCTACGTCTCGTATGTTCCTTTTAAATACTAACCAATTCTTAATTGTTTAGTCTCTATCTTACTTTAGGCACATAACAATTTTGTTTTTCCATGAATTATCTATTATTACTATGTACATAATAACTCAATACTGTTATGCATCAAAATTATTATATTACCAAATGTAACAAATAACTTCTCCGCCTAAACCTAATTTTCTAGCATCTCTATCTGCTACTAGACCTTTTGAAGTTGATATTATAGCAACTCCTAATCCGTTTAGTACCTTTGGAATATCCTCATTTTTAGAATATACTCTTAAACCTGGCTTAGATATTCTCTTAAGTCCAGTGATAACTCTTTCCTTGTTTTGACCATACTTCATTGCAAGTCTCATCATTGGAACAACGCCATCATTATACTCTTCAATGTTTTTAAGATATCCTTCTTGAAGCAATATATTTGCAATTTCCTTCTTTATAGTTGAAGAAGGTATTTCTACTATTTCATGTCTAACAACATTTGCATTTCTTATACGTGTTAGCAAATCTGCGATTGGGTCAGTCATAACCATTTTTCGTGCCTCCTTTCATTAGAATGTTCTAATTACCAACTTGCTTTTCTGCAACCAGGAATTTCTCCCTTGTGTGCAAGCTCTCTAAAACAGATACGGCATATACCAAATTTTTGTAAAACAGAATGTGGTCTTCCACAAAGTCTACATCTTGTATAAGCTCTAGTTGTAAATTTAGGTTCTTTTTTCCATTTTTCTATTAAAGCCTTACGTGCCATATGTTTCCCTCCCTATTATTGAGCAAATGGCATTCCAAGGAATCTTAATAACTCTCTTGCTTCCTCGTCTGTCTTTGCTGTAGTAACAAATATTATATCCATTCCTCTAATTTTATCAATTTTATCATAATCTATTTCAGGAAATATAAGTTGTTCTTTAATCCCTATAGCGTAATTCCCTCTTCCGTCAAATGCTTTAGAAGAAGCTCCTCTAAAATCTCTAACTCTAGGTAATGCAACGTTCATTAATTTATCTGCAAATTCGAACATTTGAGTTTTTCTTAATGTAACTTTACAACCTATTGGAGTATTTTCTCTTAACTTGAAGTTAGCTATTGACTTCTTCGCTCTTGTTATAATTGGTTTTTGACCCGCTATAATCTGCATATCGCTAAGAGCTGCATCTAAAACTTTAGAATTGTCTTTAGCTTCTCCAACTCCCATATTTAAAACAATTTTTTCAAGCTTTGGTACTTCCATTATATTTTTATAACCGAATTTTTCCATTAGCGCTTGAACTACTTCATTATCATATTTTTCTTGTAGTCTTGAACTCATATGTTAAACCTCCTTTCAGGAATTAAAATGTTTCTACACATTTCTTACAAACTCTTACTTTAGTTCCATCTTCTAGAATTTTGCTACTTATTCTTGTTACATTTTTGCATTTTGTACAATATAACATAACTTTTGAACTATTTATAGCTGCTTCTCTGTGAGTTATTCCACCTTGCATATTTTGTTTGCTTGGTTTTTGATGTTTTGTAATTACACTAACATCTTTCACTAAAACTTTACCAGTTTTAGGGTATACAGCTAAGACTTCGCTTATTTTGCCTTTGTCTTTACCTGATATAACCATTACTGTATCTTTTTTTCTTACGTGCATTTTTTTAACTGCCATGTTAGACACCTCCTATCTTATAGAACTTCAGGCGCTAATGATAAGATCTTACTGAAGTCTTTATCTCTTAACTCCCTTGCAACAGGTCCGAATATACGAGTTCCCTTTGGGGTTTTGTCGTCTTTTATGATAACAGCTGCATTATCATCAAATTTAACGTATGATCCATCCGCTCTTCTTAATCCTTTTACTGATCTAACTATAACTGCCTTAACTACTTCACCTTTTTTAACAACTCCACCTGGTGTTGCACTTTTTACGCTAGCAACTATTGTATCGCTGATGTTTCCCCATTTTCTCTTAGAACCACCTAATACTCTAATACACATAATTTCCTTTGCACCAGAATTATCCGCAACTTTTAATCTCGATTGCTGTTGTATCATATCAAATACCCTCCTTTCAGTTGTTAGACCGAAATACTATTTAGCTTTTTCAACTATTCCAGTAATTCTCCATCTTTTATCTTTAGACAATGGTCTAGTTTCCATAATTGTAACTTTATCATTGATTTTAGCTTCATTTTTTTCATCATGAGCTTTAAATTTTGTTGTTGTGTTAAGTATTTTTCCGTATAGTGGGTGACGAACTTTTGTTTCAATTGCAACAACTATTGTCTTATCCATTTTATCAGAAACTACTTTACCTGTTCTTGTTTTTCTATTATTTCTTTCCACAAGAGCAACCTCCTTTCAGTTTTACTGTTCAAAAGCTTTTATTTCTTCTTGCCTAAGAATGGTCTTAATTTGGGCTATAGATTTTTTCACTTGTTTAATTCTCATAGGGTTTTCTAGTTGCCCTGTAGCTAACTGAAATCTAAGGTTAAATAATTCTGCCTTTAGATCAGACATTTTCACTAGCAAATCTTGAGGATTACTTTGTCTTAATTCTTTTAATTCATTAGCCTTCAATGACTTCACCACCCATTTCCTCAAAATCTTTTCTAGATACAAACTTAGTTTTAATTGGAAGTTTGTGTGAAGCAAGTCTCATTGCTTCTCTAGCAGCTTCTTCTGTTACTCCTGCAATTTCAAATAAGACTCTACCTGGTTTAACAACTGCTACCCAATATTCTACTGATCCTTTACCAGATCCCATACGAGTTTCAGCCGGTTTTTCAGTTACTGGCTTATCAGGGAAGATTTTTATCCAAACCTTTCCGCCTCTTTTTACTTCTCTATTGATAGCAACTCTGGCAGCTTCTATTTGATTACTTTTAACCCAGCCACATTCCATAGCTTGTAATGCATACTCACCATATGCAATAAAGTTTCCTCTTGTAGCTTTTCCTCTCATTCTACCACGTTGAACCTTACGATGTTTAGATCTCTTAGGCATTAACATGTCTTATTCCTCCTTCCTTACACTTCTACGCTTTTATTTCTTCCTTAACGATTTTCTTTGTAGGAAGAACTTCGCCTCTATATACCCAAACTTTTACGCCAATTTTACCATATATTGTATCTGCTTCTGCAAATCCATAGTCTATATCAGCTCTCAAAGTTTGTAATGGTATTGTACCTTCATGATAGTGTTCAGTCCTAGCTATTTCTGCTCCGCCAAGTCTTCCTCCACATGAAATTTTAACACCTTTTACGCCAGATCTCATAGCTCTTTGAATTGTTTGTTTCATTGCTCTTCTAAAAGAAATTCTCTTTTCTAATTGCGAAGAAACATTTTCAGCCATTAATTGAGCGTTGTTTTCAGCTTGTTTTACTTCTACTATGTTAATTAAAACATTCTTATCTGTTATAATTTTTTTCATGTCTAACTTTATAACTTCAATTCCAGAGCCACCTCTACCAATAACCATTCCTGGTTTAGCAGTGTGTATGTTGATTTTAACTCTTTTAGCAGCTCTTTCAATTTCAATTTTAGAAATTCCAGCTGTGTAAAGTTTACTTTTTAAGAATTCTCTAATCTTAAAATCTTCAACAAGATTATCTGCAAAATTCTTTTTATCTGCATACCATTTAGAACTCCAGTCTTTTATTACACCAACCCTAAAGCCGTGTGGATGTACTTTTTGTCCCACGCTAAAACCCTCCTTCTTATGATCTTTCCGTAACTATAATAGTTATATGGCTAGATCTTTTTCTTATTCTATAAGCTCTTCCTTGTGCACGCGGTCTAAATCTCTTAAGTGTTGGACCCTGACATGCATAAGCCTTAGCAACGTATAGTCTATTGATATCTAAATTTAAATTGTTCTCTGCATTTGCTACAGCTGATTTTAGTACTTTAGTTACTACTTCAGCTGCATTTTTTGGAGTGTATTGTAATATAGCAAAAGCTTCATTTACATTTTTATCTCTTATTAAATCAAGAACAATCCCGATTTTCATTGAGGACGTTCTCACATATTTAGCTATAGCTTTAGCCTCCATGATTGTCTCCTCCTTCCACACTATTTTACTCTGCTTGTTTTTTCTCTAACAATGTGTCCTTTAAATGTTCTAGTTAAAGCAAATTCGCCTAATTTATGTCCTACCATATCTTCTAAAACATAAACTGGTACATGTTTTCTTCCATCATGTACTGCGATAGTATGCCCTATCATTTGCGGGAAAATAGTAGAACTTCTTGACCAAGTCTTTATTACTTTTTTCTCGCCATTTTTATTCATTTCGTTAATTCTGTTTAACAAAACTTCTTGTACATAAGGTCCTTTTTTAACTGATCTACTCATTTTTGTGGCCTCCCTTCATACACCGTAACCATTGTTTTAAAAAGAATTTAAATTCTCTTCAAACTATTTTCTATTTTTTCCCTTGACAATAAATTTGTCAGAGTATTTTTTGGTTTTCCTAGTTTTATATCCTAGTGCCGGTTTACCCCATGGAGTCATCGGACTAGCGTGACCTATAGGAGATTTACCTTCTCCACCACCATGTGGATGATCGCAAGGATTCATTACTGAACCTCTGACTGTAGGTCTAAACCCTAAGTGTCTTTTTCTTCCTGCTTTACCTATGTTAACAATACCATGAGTTACATTAGAAACCGTTCCTATAGTAGCTCTACAATTTACTCTAACATATCTTACTTCACCACTTGGAAGTCTTACTTGAGCATATTCTCCTTCTTTAGCCATAAGTTGCGCTGAAGAACCTGCTGATCTTACAAGTTGAGCACCTTTTCCAACCTGTAGTTCTATATTATGAATCGTAGAACCTGTTGGTATATTAATTATTGGAAGAGTATTCCCAACTTTTATATCAGAATCAGCACCGGATACAATTACATCTCCAACTTTTAATCCAACTGGAGCAATTATGTATCTTTTTTCACCATCAGAATATGCAACAAGAGCTATGTAAGCAGATCTATTTGGATCGTACTCAATTGTAGAAACTTTTGCTGGAATATTATCTTTAGTTCTCTTGAAATCTATTAGTCTGTAACTTTGTTTTGCTCCACCACCTCGGTGACGAACAGTTATTTTACCTTGATTATTTCTACCACCTGATCTTTTTGTGCTTACAAGAAGTGATTTTAATGGCTTATCTGTTGTTATTTCTGCGAAATCAGCCATAGTCATATTTCTTCTTGAAGGTGTGGTCGGTCTAAATTTCTTAATTCCCATGTGACTTTCCTCCTTCTTTCTCGCTTATCTGGCCTCTGCCAATACCTGCTTAATAATTACATTCCATCAAAAAACTCAATTGTCTTGCTTTCTGTTGTTAAAGTAACAATAGCTTTTTTGAAGTCAGCTCTTTTTCCAATGTGAACCCCAACTCTTTTAGTTTTACCTATATTTCTTAGTGTTCTTACATTTTCAACTTTAACTCCAAATACTTCTTCTACTGCTTTTTTAACTTGAGTTTTATTTGCATGAATATCAACTATAAAGGTGTATTTTTTTTCCGCCATTACAGCCATACTTTTTTCAGTAATTATCGGTTTTCTTATAATATCATGGCTAGTTAGCTTCATTATATATACACCTCCTCAATTTTAGATACAGCATCCTTTGTAACTATGAATTTTTCATACTTTAGTATGTCATAAACATTCAAATTATTTACTGGTGATACTTGTACTCCAGGTATGTTTCTTGCTGATTTATAGATATTTTCTTCTGACTTTTCAACAACTATTAAAGTTTTTTTAGCATCAAAAGCTTTTAAAACCTCTAACATTGCTTTAGTTTTTGGTGAGTCAAATTCTAAACTATCTATAACTATCATTTCATTTGAAGCTACCTTAGCTGATAAAGCTGATTTGAAAGCAACTCTTCTCATTGTCTTCGGTACAGACATACGGTAATCTCTTGGCTTTGGAGCAAATACTATACCACCATGTATCCATTGTGGTGCTCTTATAGAACCTTGTCTTGCTCTACCAGTTCCTTTTTGTCTCCAAGGCTTTATACCACCGCCTCGAACCTCAGCTCTAGTTTTAGCTGATTGAGTTCCTTGTCTTTTATTTGCAAGTTGTGCTACTACAACTTGATGCATAGCATCTGTGTTGACTTCAACTCCAAATATATTTTCATTTAGTTGAATATCTCCAACCTTTTGTCCTTCTTTACTAAATAAATCTAATGTAAGCATTCTGCATCCTCCTTTCTTTAAAGTTACGCTTTAACAGCATTTCTTATTACAACTGTGCCTTTGTTAGGTCCCGGTATACCACCTTTAACTAATATAATGTTCTTTTCAGGCATTACTTTAACTATTTCAAGGTTTATTACTGTTCTACTAACATTACCCATATGACCTGGCATACGTTTGTTTTTAAACGTTTTTGATGGATCGGAAGATGCTCCCATTGATCCAACTGCTCTATGGAATTTAGATCCATGACTCATTGGTCCTGTATGCTGATTCCATCTTTTAATACAACCTTGGAATCCTTTTCCCTTAGATATTCCTGATACGTCAATTTTATCTCCAGCAGCAAATATATCTGCCTTAAATTCTTGACCTACTTCATAAGCACTTATATCTTCCATTCTAAATTCTTTTACGAATCTTTTTAAAGATGTTCCTGCTTTAGCAAATTGTCCTTGCATTGGTTTGTTAACTAACTTTTCTCTTATGTCACCAAATCCAACTTTAATTGCATTGTAACCATCATTTTCGATAGTTTTCTTTTGAATAACAACACATGGACCTGCTTCAACAACTGTTACTGGAACAACTCTTTTATTTTCATCAAATATTTGAGTCATACCAAGTTTTTTACCCATTATTGCTTTTTTCATGAAAATACACCTCCTACTTATTAGCGGACCACATTAGTGATCATAACAGTTAGTAATATTAATTTAATGCTTACGTACAGTAATTATACTTATACGCTTAATCGCACTTATATGTACGCTTATAGTTTTATTTCGATATCAACACCAGCTGGTAAGTCTAATCTCATTAAGGCATCAACAGTTTTAGGTGATGGACTAATTATATCTATTAGTCTCTTATGAGTTCTTATTTCAAATTGTTCTCTTGAATCTTTATACTTGTGTGGAGCTCTCAACACTGTAATTACATCTTTTTCTGTAGGTAGCGGTACTGGACCAGCTACTTTAGCTCCTGTACTTTTAGCTGTTTGAACAATTTTCTCAGCTGATTGATCTAATATGTTGTGATCAAAAGCCTTTAATCTAATTCTGATTTTTTGTTTTATCATTATTATTTCCTCCTTTTCATCGCACGCTCTACTTCTTACGTGCAACAGCGGATGTTCTGTAAACTGCTCCGGGTGTTTCATGTAATAAATGCATGAAACAATCGTAGGAACCCCGTCGTCCGATTCAAGATCAGGACATGCTCGGTGAAGAATTACCCGGAAGTCCGGCAACCTCTTACCTCATCACTGTTACCACAATACAACTTCTAAAGTATACAACACTTCTTTTGCTTTGACAAGTATTTTTTCACTATTATTTCATAATTTTTATATTTGTGGTTCCTGCTTATATTTATACAAAAGTTTTATTGTATTTAAAAGGAGAAGAGCGTCCTCTTCTCCTTAATAATAAAAGCTTTTATTATTATTGAAATTCATCAATTGATGGTTATAAATACATTGTAAATTATTATTTAACTATTGAAGTAACAACTCCTGAACCTACTGTTCTTCCACCTTCTCTGATTGCGAATCTTAATCCCTCATCCATTGCTACTTGAGTGATTAGTTCAACATTCATGTCTATGTGATCTCCTGGCATTACCATTTCCATTCCGTCTGGTAATTTTATTGATCCAGTTACATCAGTTGTTCTGAAATAAAATTGTGGTCTATATCCGTCGAAGAATGGAGTATGTCTTCCGCCTTCTTCTTTTTTAAGTACATATACTTGACCTACAAATTTATCATGTGGATGTATTGAACCTGGCTTAGAAAGTACTTGACCTCTTTGAATATCTGTTCTTTGTACTCCTCTTAGTAATGCTCCGATGTTGTCTCCGGCCATTGCTTGATCTAAAAGTTTTCTGAACATTTCAACTCCTGTACATACAACTTTTCTTTTATCTTCGCTAAGTCCTACGATTTCTACTTCTTCTCCAACCTTAAGTATCCCAGCTTCAACTCTTCCTGTAGCAACTGTTCCTCTACCTGTGATTGTGAATACATCTTCTACTGGCATTAAGAATGCTTTATCTGTTGCTCTCGTTGGTGTTGGAATGTAGCTATCTACTGCTTCCATTAATTCAGCTATGCATTTTGATGCTTCTTCATCAGTTGGATTTTCTAATGCTTTTAATGCTGATCCTGTTACTACTGGAATGTCGTCACCAGGGAAGTCATACTCACTTAATAATTCTCTTACTTCCATTTCAACAAGTTCTAATAATTCTGGATCATCTACCATATCTGCTTTGTTTAAGAATACTACTATATATCCTACTCCAACTCTGCTTGCTAATAGTATATGCTCTCTTGTTTGAGGCATTGGGCCATCTGCTGCACTAACAACTAGAATTGCTCCATCCATTTGTGCTGCGCCTGTGATCATGTTCTTTACATAATCTGCATGTCCTGGGCAATCAACATGTGCATAATGTCTATTATCTGTTTCATACTCAACATGTGATGTATTTATTGTAATTCCTCTTTCTCTTTCCTCAGGTGCTTTGTCAATTTGGTCAAACCTAGATACTTCTGCTAAACCTTTAGTTGCGAGTACTGCTGTTATTGCAGCTGTTAATGTTGTCTTGCCGTGATCTACGTGCCCTATTGTTCCAATGTTTACGTGTGGTTTGCTTCTTTCAAACTTTGCCTTTGCCATTTTTTATTCCTCCTTATATTTGCATATTATCTTATATTTTGCTTGTTATTTACTTCCTATAACTTGTTCTTGAATACCCTTTGGAACTGGTTCGTATGCAGCAAATTCCATACTGTATACTCCTCTACCCTGAGTTCTTGATCTAAGCGTCGTAGCATATCCAAACATTTCTGATAATGCAACCATTGCTCTAATTACTTGAGCGCCTGATTGAGCTTCCATTCCTTCTATTCTACCTCTTCTTGAATTAATGTCTCCCATAACGTCTCCCATGTACTCTTCTGGCACTGTTACTTCGACCTTCATTATTGGTTCAAGCAAAACTGGATCTGCTTTTGCCATACCGTTCTTGAATGCCATTGAACCAGCAACCTTAAATGCCATTTCGTTTGAGTCAACATCATGGTATGATCCATCAACTACTTTAACTTTAAAGTTAAGAACTGGGTATCCACCAAGAATACCATTCTTTGATGCTTCTTTAATTCCGTTCTCAATTGGAGATATAAATTCTCTTGGAATAGATCCACCAACCGTACAATTTTCAAATGAGTAAGGTTCAGTAGTTGGTATTAACTCTATCCAACAGTGACCGTATTGTCCACGTCCACCTGATTGTTTAATGTACTTACCTTCTGCTTTAACTGCTTTTCGTATTGTTTCTTTATAAGCTACTTGTGGTTTTCCTACATTACATTCAACCTTAAATTCTCTTTGAAGTCTATCAACAATAATTTCTAGATGAAGCTCGCCCATACCACCAATTATTGTTTGACCTGTTTCTTGATCAGTATAAGTTTGAAAAGTAGGATCTTCTTCAGAAAGCTTTGCAAGAGACATACCCATTCTTTCCTGACCAGCTTTTGTTTTTGGCTCAATAGCTACATGGATAACTGGATCTGGGAAGTCCATGGTTTCAAACAATATTGGATGATCTTCATCACATAAAGTTTCTCCAGTAGTTGTGTTTTTAAGTCCAATTACTGCACCTAATTCTCCTGAACGTAATTCTTCAACTTCTTCTCTGTGATTAGCATGCATTTTAACTAGTCTACCAACTCTTTCTTTTTTACCTTTGTTAGCATTTAATACATATGTACCAGTTTTCATTACGCCTGAGTAAACTCTTGTAAACGCAAGTCTGCCAACAAAGGGATCTGTAGCTATTTTAAACGCTAATGCTGCCATTGGCTCATCATCACTTGGGTGTCTTTCCATTTCTTCACCAGTATCAACATCTTGTCCTTTGGTAGCTGGTATATCAAGTGGTGACGGCATGTATTCTATAACAGCATCTATCATCATTTGAACGCCTTTATTTTTATATGAAGAACCACAAATTACAGGTACTATTTCATTCTTAATTACACCTTTTCGTAATGCTGCTTTTAATTCTTCTTCACTTATTTCTTCACCATCAAGATATTTCATCATAAGCTCTTCATCTAGTTCAGCTATTGCTTCAACCATAGCCGATCTGTATTCTTCTGCTAACTCTTTCATATCTTCTGGAATTTCTATTTCTTCTATTTGTGTTCCTAAATCATCCCTATAGACTTCTGCAACATTTCTAACTAAATCTATAATACCTAGGAATCCTTCTTCTTTACCTATTGGAAGCTGTATTGGAACTGCATTAGCATGAAGTCTTTCTCTCATCATGTCTACAACGTGATAGAAGTCTGCACCCATTATATCCATTTTGTTAACATATGCCATTCTTGGTACCTTATATTTAGTCGCTTGTCTCCATACTGTTTCTGATTGTGGTTCTACTCCGCCTTTTGCACAGAATACAGAAACTGCACCATCAAGTACTCTTAAAGATCTTTCAACTTCAACTGTGAAATCTACGTGCCCTGGTGTATCAATGATATTTATGTTATAACCCTTCCAGAAACAAGTTGTAGCCGCAGAAGTTATTGTTATACCTCTTTCCTGTTCTTGTACCATCCAGTCCATAGTAGCTCCACCATCATGAACCTCACCAATCTTGTGTGTTTTTCCTGTATAGAATAATATACGCTCAGTTGTTGTTGTTTTACCAGCATCAATATGAGCCATAATACCTATATTACGGAATTTTTCTAAAGAATATTCTCTACCCACTATTTGCGCCTCCTGTCAACGAGTGATTTTAAATTTGACAAAACTGTCTTGGCAAAGCCAAAACAGTTTTAATATTAATACCTGTAATGAGCAAAAGCCTTGTTAGCTTCAGCCATTTTATGAATATCTTCTCTCTTCTTTACTGCTGCTCCAGTATTGTTTGCAGCTTCGAGTAATTCGTTAGCAAGTTTTTCTCTTGCATACTTCTCTCCTCTATTATCTGCAGCAATAAGCAACCATCTTAGTCCTAATGTCTGTCTTCTCTCAGGTCTAACCTCGATAGGCACTTGATAATTAGCTCCACCTATTCTTCTAGCTTTTACTTCAAGTAATGGCATAACATTATTTAATGCTTCTTCAAAAACCTCTAAAGGTTCTTTGCCTGTTTTTTCTTTGATTATGTCAAAAGCCTCATAGCATATTTTCTGTGCTACTCCTCTTTTACCATCCTCCATTACATTGTTTATTAACTTTGTAACGACTTTGCTGTTGTACATAGGATCTGGTAATACATCTCTTTTTGCAATATATCCTTTTCTCGGCACTTTACTTCCCTCCTTAACAATTTTAATTAACTCATAGGTACTCGATATCTCTACCGCAAAGTACTCTGTACTCCTGCAAATGTATGTAAATATAAATTTTCATATATATAAATGCTGAAGACATTGCACCTTAATTCAAAGCATTATTTTTTTTGCTTTGGTCTCTTAGTACCGTATTTAGATCTACTTTGTAGTCTGCCCGCAACTCCAGCAGAGTCTAATGTCCCTCTGATGACGTGGTATCTAACTCCTGGTAAATCCTTAACTTTTCCACCTCTTATAAGTACAACACTATGTTCTTGTAAATTGTGGCCTACACCTGGTATATAAGCAGTAACTTCGTATCCGTTTGTAAGTCTAACTCTTGCTACTTTTCTTAATGCTGAGTTTGGCTTTTTAGGAGTTGTTGTTTTAACTACTGTACAAACTCCTCTTTTTTGCGGACAGTTCTTCAATGCTGGTGCAGCTGATTTTGTTGCTAATGTCTTTCTGCCTTTTCTTACTAATTGATTGATAGTTGGCATGATTTCACCCCCTCATTTTTGTAAGCTGTTCTTCATTTATATCAATGCAGCGTAACATAACTAAATGGCAATGTTACCGCATGGATATATCTATATTATTTAGTTGCTAGCATTAATTTAATCTTCGAAACGCAATGCTGTTGCTGATGCAACATCTATATCACAAAGATTTCCTAATTCTTTCATTGTGTCTACAAATATTATTTGTAGGGAATTAACCTTGGCTAGTTTTAGAATAGGATCAGTAATACTACTATCAGCATCTTTGGCTATATACAAAACTTTACCCCGACTATTCTTTAACGCTTTTAGGGTTTGTTTAACTCCAACGACTTTCTGACCAACAATTTTACCTACCATTTCTAACCCCCTTCACAATTATAATCAAAAGATTTACCTAATTAAGATGCATCTACTCGATTTAAATCACACACAAGGTGTATTTTATCATTTTACTATCACCCTGTCAACTAGTTACAACCTATACTTCCAAATCATTTTCAATTTCTACCTTTTCATCATCTTCAGTATTGATTTTTATTGTTCTATATCTTGTCATTCCAGTACCCGCAGGTATCAGTTTACCAATTATTACATTTTCTTTTAATCCAAGCAATGGATCAATTTTACCCTTAATAGCCGCATCAGTAAGTACTCTTGTTGTCTCCTGGAATGATGCTGCTGACAAGAATGATTCTGTTGCAAGTGCCGCTTTAGTTATACCTAATAGAGAAATTTTCCCCTGAGCAGGTACTCCACCTTCAGCTTCAATTTTTGCATTAGCATCTTCAAAAGCAAATATATCTACTAAGTTCCCTGGAAGTAGTTCAGTATCTCCAGATTCCTCAACCTTTACTTTTCTTGTCATCTGTCTCACAACAACCTCTAAATGTTTATCATTTATATCAACACCTTGAAGTCTATAAACTTTCTGTACCTCTGACGATAAATAATTTTTAACTCCGTTAACGCCTTTTATTCTTAAAATATCGTGCGGATTAACTGAACCTTCAATTATCTCATCTCCGGCCTCAATTCTATCACCATTTGCAACTTTTAATCTTGATCCAAAAGGTATATCATAACTTAGTTCTTCCCCTGCATCACCAATTACAATGACAACTCTCTTTTTCTTAGTATCTTCCATTTTAACGCTACCGCATACATCACTTACTATTGCGAGTCCCTTTGGTTTTCTAGCTTCAAATAATTCCTCAACTCTTGGAAGACCTTGGGTTATATCTGATCCTGCTACTCCACCTGTATGGAATGTTCTCATTGTAAGTTGTGTACCCGGTTCTCCTATAGATTGAGCTGCAATTATGCCTACGGCTTCGCCAATGTTAATCTTTTGAGACGTTGCCATATTCATTCCATAACATTTAGAACAAACTCCAATTTTAGCCTTACATGTAAATACCGATCTAATCATAACTTTTTTTACACCAGACTTTTGAACTTCTTCTGCTAACTTAATATCCATATACTCATTCTTAGGAACTATTACTTTGCCTGTTTTTGGATGAATAATATCTTCAGCGGAATATCTTCCAGTCAATCTTTCAACTAACTGTTCAATTACTTCACTTCCATCACGAATTTCTGAAACTTCAAAACCTTCATCCGTTCCACAATCTTCGTGTCTTACGATAACATCCTGGCATACATCAACAAGCCTTCTTGTTAAATAACCTGAGTCAGCTGTTTTAAGTGCTGTATCTGCGTTACCTTTTCTAGCTCCATGTGTTGAAATAAAGTACTCTAATACACTTAGTCCATCTCTAAAGGATGCTCTAATAGGCAACTCAATTATCTTACCAGATGGATTAGCCATAAGGCCTCTCATACCTGCTAATTGTTTGATCTGACTCTTAGACCCTCTGGCACCTGAATCTGCCATCATGAATATCGGATTGAATTTATCCAAACTATCCATTAGTGCATTTGCCACATCTTCTGTAGTTTTAGTCCATTTTTCTATTACTCTTTGGTATCTTTCTTCCTCGGATATAAATCCTCTTCGATACATCTTCTCAATTTTTTCAACAGTTTCATCCGCATCTTTTAACAATGCTTTTTTAGCCTCTGGAACCACCATGTCAGATGTAGCAACCGTAATTGCTCCAATTGTTGAGTAATGATATCCCTTAGCCTTTATTTTGTCTAGCATCTTAGAAGTTTCTGAAGGCCCATATTTTAAGTAGCATTTATCAATAATACTACCAAGATTCTTTTTACTTACCAAGAAGTCTATCTCAAATTTCAATTCATTTCCAGGAATGCTTCTATCAATAAACCCTAAATCTTGAGGTATAGTTTCATTGAAAATTAGTTTTCCAGGTGTAGTTTCTATAATTGAAGTTATACTTACACCATCAACGGTGCCAAATAACTTAACTTTAATTTTAGCATGAATATCAATATCCTTTACTTGATAAGCCATTATTACTTCATCTGGCGATGAGAATGATCTTCCCTCACCTTTAGCACCATCTTTATCAATAGTTAAATAGTAAGCTCCTAAAACCATATCTTGAGTAGGTACGCAAACCGGTTTACCATCTGATGGTTTCATAATGTTATGTGCAGCAAGCATTAAGAACCTTGCTTCAGCTTGAGCTTCAACAGATAGAGGTACATGTACCGCCATTTGATCTCCATCAAAGTCAGCATTATAAGCCGTACATACAAGCGGATGTAGTTTAATAGCCCTACCTTCTACAAGTATAGGTTGGAAAGCTTGAATTCCTAGTCTATGAAGTGTAGGTGCACGATTTAATAGTACTGGGTGATCAGCTATTACTTCTTCAAGTACATCCCATACTTGAGGCATAACTCTCTCTACCATTCTCTTAGCACTCTTAATATTATGCGCTACTCCACTTCCAACTAGCTTTTTCATAACAAAAGGCTTAAATAATTCTAAAGCCATCTCTTTTGGAAGACCACATTGATACATTTGTAACTCTGGTCCAACAACTATAACTGAACGGCCTGAGTAATCAACACGTTTTCCAAGTAAATTTTGCCTGAATCTTCCTTGCTTTCCTTTTAACATGTCAGATAGAGATTTTAAAGGTCTGTTCCCTGGTCCCGTAACTGGCCTTCCTCTTCTTCCATTATCAATTAATGCATCTACAGCTTCTTGGAGCATTCTTTTTTCATTTCTAACAATTATATCTGGAGCACCTAAATCTAGAAGTTTTTTTAGCCTATTGTTACGGTTTATTACCCTTCTATACAAATCATTTAAATCAGATGTAGCAAATCTTCCTCCGTCTAATTGTACCATCGGTCTTAAATCAGGAGGTATAACTGGTATTACATCGATTATGATCCATTCAGGTTTGTTTTTAGATTTTCTAAATGATTCTGACACATCTAGTCTTCTTATACTTCTGATTCTTTTTTGTCCTGTACTCGTTTTTAGGTCTTCTTTTAATTCCTTAGATAATTCTTCTAAGTTTATATCTTGTAAAAGTACTTTCACAGATTCTGCACCCATACCAGCTACAAAACTATCATTTCCAAATTTATCAATAGCTTCTCTATACTCTTTTTCACTAAGGATTTGTTTTTTAAGTAGTGATGTTTCTTTTGGATCTAATACTACATAAGAAGCAAAATAAAGAATCTTTTCTAGAGATCTAGGTGACATATCTAAAATAAGTCCCATACGAGATGGTATTCCTTTAAAATACCAAATGTGAGATACTGGGGCAGCAAGTTCGATATGCCCCATTCTTTCACGTCTTACTTTAGATTTTGTAACTTCAACACCACATCTATCACAAACTATTCCCTTATATCTTACTCTCTTGTATTTTCCACAGTGACATTCCCAATCTTTAATTGGTCCAAATATTCTTTCACAAAACAACCCATCTCTTTCAGGTTTTAAAGTTCTATAGTTTATAGTCTCTGGTTTTTTTACTTCACCTTTTGACCATTCTCTGATCTGTTCCGGTGATGCTAATCCTATTTGAATAGCATCAAAATTATTAAATTCAAACAAGGGTTCATCCTCCCTTCATATTAATGTTCATCATTAAAATCATTTAATTCTAAGTCTTCACCAAATTCTTCTGCCGGTATTTCATCATAATTTATATCAATGTCCAGTTCTTCATCTTCATCGATAAGCTCAATGTACTCTTCCGTTGGTGCTTCAGGAATTATATCTTCTGATCCTTCTATGTTAACATTTAAATTTAATTCTTCCATTTCATCATCAACTGATTCCTTCAGTTTAATTTCTTCTAATTCATCAGTAAGAACTTTAACATTTAAACACAACGCTTGTAATTCCTTTATAAGAACTTTAAAGGATTCAGGCACACCAGGTTCTGGAATATTCTCGCCTTTTACTATTGCTTCATATGTTTTAACTCTTCCTACAACGTCATCGGATTTAACTGTTAAAATCTCTTGTAATGTATGAGCTGAACCATAAGCTTCTAATGCCCAAACTTCCATTTCTCCAAACCTTTGGCCACCAAACTGTGCTTTACCACCTAATGGTTGCTGAGTTACGAGAGAATATGGACCTGTAGATCTAGCATGTATTTTGTCATCTACTAAATGATGTAACTTTAAGATATACATATATCCAACAGTAACTCTGTTGTCAAATGCTTCTCCTGTTCTTCCATCATATAAATCAGTTTTTCCATCTGTATTATATCCTGCTTTTTCCAAGCACGCTTCAATTTCTTCTTCAAGCGCACCATCAAATACTGGCGTTGCAATATGCCAACCTAATTCACTAGCTGCCCATCCTAAGTGGACCTCTAATACCTGGCCTATATTCATACGAGAAGGAACACCTAGTGGATTTAAGCATATTTGAAGTGGCCTTCCATCAGGTAAAAACGGCATATCTTCTACTGGTAATACTCTAGATATAACCCCTTTATTACCATGTCTTCCTGCCATCTTATCGCCTACAGATATCTTTCTCTTTTGAGCTATATAACATCTAACTAGTTCATTTACACCTGGTGGAAGTTCATCACCATTTTCTCTAGTGAACACTTTAACGTCAACTATTATTCCAGCTTCGCCATGTGGCACTCTAAGTGATGTATCTCTTACTTCTCTTGCCTTTTCTCCAAATATTGCCCTTAATAATCTTTCCTCTGCGGTAAGTTCTGTTTCTCCCTTTGGAGTTACTTTTCCAACTAGAATATCTCCAGATCTTATCTCAGCACCTATTCTTATTATTCCGCCCTCATCTATATCTTTAAGTGCATCTTCGCCAACATTAGGAATATCCCTAGTTATTTCTTCTGGTCCAAGCTTTGTATCTCTTGCATCTGATTCATATTCTTCAATGTGCACCGATGTAAATATATCATCACGAACAAGTTCTTCAGATATTAACATCGCATCCTCATAGTTATAACCTTCCCAAGTTACAAACCCAATACGGATGTTCTTACCTAATGCTATTTCTCCAAGGTCAGTTGAAGGTCCATCTGCTAAAACAGTATTTACTTCAACTTTTTCGCCTTTATTAACTATAGGTTTTTGATTTATACACGTACCCTGATTAGATCTTTTAAACTTTAGAATTTTATAAACATCTAATCCACTATCTGAATCTCTTCTTACCTTAATTTCGTTAGCACTTACATACTCAACTGTGCCGGCGTTTTTAGCTTTCGGAAGTACACCAGAATCTACTGCAGCTCTATATTCTATTCCAGTAGCTACAATTGGCGATTGTGATTTAAGTAGTGGTACTGCTTGACGTTGCATGTTGGAACCCATTAGCGCACGACTAGCATCATCATTTTCAAGGAATGGAATCATTGCTGTAGCAACAGAAACTATCTGTCTTGGCGATATATCCATAAGATCTACTTCTTCTTTTGGAACAACCATTACTTCTTCTTTAGCTCTTACAGTTACTTTTTCATCTACAAAAGTACCATCTTCGCTAATTGGTTCACTTGCCTGTGCTACTAGATATGCATCTTCTTCATCCGCAGTCATATACACAATTTCGTTTGTAACTACTGATGTTTTCTTATCTACAATCCTATATGGTGTTTCAATAAACCCATATTCGTTAACTTTAGCGTAACTCGCAAGTGAATTAATAAGTCCTATATTGGGTCCTTCTGGAGTTTCTATAGGGCACATTCTGCCATAATGCGAGTAATGAACATCTCTAACCTCAAACCCAGCTCTCTCCCTAGAGAGACCGCCTGGTCCTAGTGCAGATAATCTTCTTTTATTTGTAAGTTCTGATAATGGATTTGTTTGGTCCATAAACTGAGAAAGTTGTGAACTTCCAAAGAATTCTTTTATAGCTGCGGCTACAGGCCTTATGTTTATAAGCGCCTGAGGCGTTATTCCTTCTTGGTCTTGGATTGTCATTCTTTCTTTGACAACTCTTTCCATTCTAGATAAACCAATTCTAAATTGATTTTGTAAAAGTTCACCTACAGATCTAATTCTTCTGTTTCCTAAATGATCAATATCATCAATATAACCGATATCGTAAGTTAGTCCTAACTCGTAGCTCACTGTAGCATACATATCATCTTTAATTATATGTTTAGGTATTAATCTAGTTTTATTAGCTTTTATTTGTTCTTTAATTGATTCTTCATCACTAAAATTATCCAATATCTCTTTTAATGTTGGATAATGGACCATTTCCCTAATATTAAGATCAGAAATATCAAAGTTAACTACTTTATTAATGTTAACAAAGTGATTTCCTATAACTCTTAACACCTTATCCTCTACTTGAAGATCTACTACATTAATTCCTAAGTTTTGAATTTCTAGAGCAACTTCTCTATCTATCTTTTGACCTTTTTCAACTATAACTTCGCCAGTTGTAGGGTTAACAATATTTTCAGCAGCAATTTTGTTTGCAATTCTGTGATTAATTGATAACTTCTTATTAAATTTATATCTACCAACTCTTGATAAATCATATCTCTTAGCATCAAAGAATAGTGAATCAATAAGAGATACCGCACTATCCACTGTAGGTGGTTCGCCTGGCCTTAATCTCTTATATATTTCTATCAAAGCTTCTTCTCTTGTTTTAGTATTATCTTTTTCTATTGTAGCTTTTAGTCTTTCTTCTTCACCTAATAATTGATGTAAGTCTAAATCGCTACCATTATCCATCATAGCTCTGGCCAAAATACTTATAGGCAGTTTTCTTGTCTTGTCAATTCTAATATATACAATTTCATTAGAATCTGTTTCATACTCGAGCCATGCTCCTCTGTTTGGGATTACCGTTGCAGAGTAAAGTTTTTTTCCAGTTTTATCAACAGAATAATTGTAATAAACCCCTGGTGATCTAACCAATTGACTTACTATAACTCTTTCTGCTCCATTTATAACAAATGTTCCTTGTGGTGTCATCAGTGGGAAGTCTCCCATAAAGACTTCTTGTTCCTTAATTTCACCTGTTTCATTATTACGCAATCTAACCTTAACTTTTAACGGTGCTGCGTAAGTTGTATCTCTTTCCTTACATTGTTCTTCAGTATACTTAATGTTATCTGTATCAAGTTTGTATCCTACAAACTCTAGAACAAGATTCCCAGTATAGTCTTGAATAGGATTTATATCGTCAAAAACCTCTTGAAGTCCTTCTTTTAAAAACCAATTATAAGAGTCTAACTGTATCTCAATTAAATTTGGCATATCAGTTACTTCACCTATTTTTGAAAAACTCATTCTTGTTCTTTTACCTAATTGGACAGGATGTACCATCAGCTTTCACCCCTTGTATAAACTAAAATAACCAAAAACACACTTTCCCCTAGGACCTTATGCTTTTGGATTCACATATTTATTATGTTATTATAACCATTTTTGTTAATTCAATTCACATTAACCAGTAATTTCTTTTTTTAACGTTAAACTACTAGCTTTAATGCATTACGCTATATTATCATAAGTATAATTCTATGTCAACATAACATTTTAAAAAAGGGCACTCTTATCTAAAAGTACCCTGTTTATGATAAAATTATTTTATTTCTGCTGCGCCGCCAACTTCTTCTATTTTAGCTTTTAATGCTTCTGCATCTTCTTTGCTTATAGCTTCTTTAATTGCCTTAGGTGCTCCATCAACTATATCTTTAGCTTCTTTTAATCCTAATCCAGTTATTTCTCTAACAACTTTAATAACTTTAATTTTGCTAGCGCCTGCACTAGTTAAAATTACGTCAAATTCAGTTTTTTCTTCAACAGCTGCTGTAGCAACTCCTGCAACTGCAACTGGTGCAGAAGCACTCACTCCAAATTCTGTTTCACACTCTTTTACTAATTCATTTAATTCTAAAACACTCATATCTTTTATAGCTTGAATAATTTCTTCTCTTGTCATTATAAATGCACCTCCGAATTTTTTTCATATAAATATTGTTTTGTACTTACCTTTTAAAAAAGGCATGATTTGAATCAATTAAAAATCGCTATGTAGTTCAGCTTAATATTTGAAATATTATTGAGCTGATTCCTTTTGCTCTTTAACTGAATTCAATAGGTATGCAAGATTTGATAATGGAGCTTTGAAGCTTCCAAGTAATTTTGCAATAAGAACATTTCTTGGTGGTATTGATGCAAGAGCATTAACCTCGGCACCATCGAATATTTTACCTTGAATTATGCCTGCTTTAAGCTCTAATTTTTTATGAGTTTTTGCAAATTCATTTAAAACTCTAGCTGCAACAGTTGCATCTTCATATCCAAATGCCATTGAAATAGATCCTTGTAGGTGAGTTTCTATACCTTCAATTCCTAATTCCCTAGCCGCTAGAATAACTAAAGTGTTTTTATAAACTTTATATTCTACCCCAACTTCTCTAAGGTTTTTTCTTAGTTGCGTATCTTCTTCTACATTTAGACCTTGATATTGACTAAATACTACACCTTGAGCTTTTGCTAATTTTTCTTTTATTTCTGCTACTTTTGCTTCTTTTACTTGTCTATTATTGCTTAACACTATATATCCACCTCCTAACAGTTTTTAACTGCTTTATAAAAAATTAAAATCTCTCCGTAGACACGAAGAGACCTAATATATGTATACAAGTATACTTATAGGAATCCTCGGTAGGCATGTTGTCTTTTACGCTTTCGCACCTACTATCTACGGAATATCATTTATTTCACTCTGGAAATTGTATCATGTTTAACCCTATTTGTCAATACTAGTCTAATACTTTAGCTTGATTGACTTTTATTCCAGGTCCCATAGTGCTTGAAACTGATACTGATTTTAAGTATTGTCCTTTAGCTGCTGATGGTTTAGCTTTAACTACTGCTTCCATTAAAGCATGAAAGTTTGCAACTAATTTGTCAGCACCAAAAGATTTTTTTCCAAGCGGTACATGAATTATAGAAGTTTTATCAACTCTATACTCAACTTTACCAGCTTTTATTTCATTTATTGCTCTAGCAACATCAAATGTAACTGTTCCTGACTTTGGATTTGGCATTAATCCCTTAGGTCCAAGTACTCTACCTAATTTACCAACAACACCCATCATATCTGGAGTAGCAACAACTATATCAAATTCAAACCAATTTTCTTTTTGTATTTTTTCAACTAATTCATCAGTTCCAACGAAGTCTGCTCCTGCAAGTTCCGCTTCTTTAGCTTTCTCGCCTTTAGCAAAAACTAAAACTTTAACTGTTTTACCTGTTCCATGAGGAAGTACTACTGCACCTCTAACTTGTTGGTCTGCATGTCTTGGATCAACACCAAGGCTTACAGCGAGTTCTATAGTTTCATCGAACTTAGCTTTAGATGTTTTCACCACAAGTTCCATAGCTTCTGTTGGTGTATATAGAGCATTTTTATCTATAAGCTTAGCGCTTTCTATGTAATTTTTTCCCATAATAGTATCCTCCTTCGTGGTAATAACGGTTTTTACCTCCCACGTAATTAATTTAAAATTATTCTTCTACAACTATTCCCATACTTCTTGCTGTTCCAGCTATCATACTCATTGCAGATTCAATTGATGCTGCATTTAAATCTGGCATCTTAAGTTCTGCTATTTCTCTTACTTTAGCTTTAGAAACTGTAGCAATTTTGGTTTTGTTTGGAACACCAGAACCGCTTTCTAATCCAACTGCTTTCTTTAACAATATTGCTGCTGGTGGAGTTTTCAGTATGAAACTAAAAGATCTATCTTGATATACTGTTATTACTACTGGTATTATCATACCTGCTTGATCCGAAGTTTTCGCGTTGAATTCTTTACAGAATCCCATGATATTAACTCCGTGTTGTCCAAGTGCTGGTCCAACTGGTGGTGCCGGGGTAGCTTTTCCTGCAGGAAGTTGAAGTTTTATCATCCCTGTTATTTTCTTAGCCATGAATTTATACCTCCTATATTGTGGTAAACGGATTAAAAATCCTCCCACTTACTAAAACTTTCGTTTTATTAAGTATCTAGTCTAGTTTTTGTATTTGATTGAATTCTAGTTCAACAGGAGTTTCCCTGCCAAACATATTTATAAGTGCTTTAATTTTTTGCTTTTCCAAATGAATTTCTTGTATTAAAGCAACAAATCCTTCTAATGGTCCAAATGTCACCTGAATATTCTCACCTATTTCGTAGTCAACAACTATAGTTTTTTCTGCTATACCCATAGTTCTAACTTCATCTTCAGTAAGAGCTACCGGTTTAGAACCCGGTCCTACGAACCCAGTTACACCTCTGGTATTTCTAACTATATACCAAGATTCATCTGTCATAAGCATTTTAACCATAACATAACCTGGAAACACCTTTTTTAAAGTTATTTTCTTTTTTCCATCCTTTACTTCAACTACTTCTTCCATAGGTACTTGAATGTCATGTACATATTCTTCAAGATTTCTATTTTCGATCGCTTTTTCTAGGTTGACTTTAACTTTATTTTCATAACCAGAATATGTATGTACAACATACCATTTAGCTTTATCTGCCATAGCTCAAGGGGTGGAGTATTCCGTCCCCCTACCTCCTTCCTTTACCTTATTTAAAGATTAGTTTATAGAGGTTCTTAAAACCATAATCCAACAAACCTATTAAAATCACAAAAATAAAACAAAAACTTGTCACTGCAAAAGTTGCCTTTTTAACATCTTGTTTTGAAGGCCAAGTTATTCTTTTCGCCTCTGCCTTAAGTTCATTGAAAAACTTCACTATACCTTTTTGGTTTGATTTTTCCTTTACTTTAACATTCCCAGTAACAGCCATTTTATTCACATCCCTACTGTTTTGTGTTTAATGCTGTATTATTTTGTTTCTTTATGAAGTGTATGTTTGTGGCAGAACTTACAGTATTTCTTCATTTCTATTCTGTCTGGGTTATTTTTTTTGTTTTTCATTGTATTGTAATTTCTCTGTTTGCAATCAGTACAAGCTAAAGTTACTTTTACTCTCACAATCTACACCTCCCGGTTTTCCATCTATTTAAGAAAGCTCATACTTATTAAGCGCTAAGCTATCTTTAGCATTTTTGTTATACTTAAATAAGTTATCACAATTTAATACATATGTCAATGAATTAGTTCAAGGTGTTTTTTTATTAAACAATTTTCTTTCTTCTAATTCATAATGCATTTTTTTGTTTGTATTATTTAACTATTGAAGTAACAACTCCTGAACCTACTGTTCTTCCACCTTCTCTGATTGCGAATCTTAATCCCTCATCCATTGCTACTTGAGTGATTAGTTCAACATTCATGTCTATGTGATCTCCTGGCATTACCATTTCCATTCCGTCTGGTAATTTTATTGATCCAGTTACATCAGTTGTTCTGAAATAAAATTGTGGTCTATATCCGTCGAAGAATGGAGTATGTCTTCCGCCTTCTTCTTTTTTAAGTACATATACTTGACCTACAAATTTATCATGTGGATGTATTGAACCTGGCTTAGAAAGTACTTGACCTCTTTGAATATCTGTTCTTTGTACTCCTCTTAGTAATGCTCCGATGTTGTCTCCGGCCATTGCTTGATCTAAAAGTTTTCTGAACATTTCAACTCCTGTACATACAACTTTTCTTTTATCTTCGCTAAGTCCTACGATTTCTACTTCTTCTCCAACCTTAAGTATCCCAGCTTCAACTCTTCCTGTAGCAACTGTTCCTCTACCTGTGATTGTGAATACATCTTCTACTGGCATTAAGAATGCTTTATCTGTTGCTCTCGTTGGTGTTGGAATGTAGCTATCTACTGCTTCCATTAATTCAGCTATGCATTTTGATGCTTCTTCATCAGTTGGATTTTCTAATGCTTTTAATGCTGATCCTGTTACTACTGGAATGTCGTCACCAGGGAAGTCATACTCACTTAATAATTCTCTTACTTCCATTTCAACAAGTTCTAATAATTCTGGATCATCTACCATATCTGCTTTGTTTAAGAATACTACTATATATCCTACTCCAACTCTGCTTGCTAATAGTATATGCTCTCTTGTTTGAGGCATTGGGCCATCTGCTGCACTAACAACTAGAATTGCTCCATCCATTTGTGCTGCGCCTGTGATCATGTTCTTTACATAATCTGCATGTCCTGGGCAATCAACATGTGCATAATGTCTATTATCTGTTTCATACTCAACATGTGATGTATTTATTGTAATTCCTCTTTCTCTTTCCTCAGGTGCTTTGTCAATTTGGTCAAACCTAGATACTTCTGCTAAACCTTTAGTTGCGAGTACTGCTGTTATTGCAGCTGTTAATGTTGTCTTGCCGTGATCTACGTGCCCTATTGTTCCAATGTTTACGTGTGGTTTGCTTCTTTCAAACTTTGCCTTTGCCATTTTGTATTCCTCCTCAATATAAATAATTACACTTTTGTGCAAGTAAACTCATCCTAGTGTATTGTACGGATTTAATAGTTATGGAGCCCATAACCGGAATTGAACCGGTGACCTCCACCTTACCAAGGTGACGCTCTGCCGACTGAGCTATATGGGCATTAAATTTTGGAGCGGGAAACGGGTATCGAACCCGCGACACCCAGCTTGGGAAGCTGGTGCTCTACCACTGAGCTACTCCCGCCGACGTACAACTTAAAGCTATACACCAATTATTGATTATACTACTGTTTATTTTTTTGTCAATGTATTTTCACCTTTTGCTTAGACATTTTTCTAATTTTCTTTTTACTCTTTGTAGCGCATTATCAATAGACTTTGCATGCCTATCTAAATCACAAGCAATCTCTTGATAAGATTTACCATCTAAGTATGACATCAACACTTCCATCTCTAGTTCTGAAAGAACTTCCCCAATTTCATTTTGAATGCTTATTACTTCTTCACGGCTTATAACTAGCTCTTCGGGATCAGTAATTTTAGCACCTGATAACACATCCAATAATGTTCTGTCTGATTCCTCGTCATATATTGGCTTATTTAAAGATATATATGTATTAAGGGGAATGTGTTTTTGGCGAGTAGCTGTTTTTATTGCTGTAATTATCTGTCTTGTAACACAAATTTCTGCGAAAGCCCTAAAAGAAGATAATCTATCTGCCTTAAAATCTCTAATGGCCTTATAGAGACCTATCATTCCTTCTTGATAAATATCTTCTTTATCAGCCCCAATCAAAAAATACGACTTAGCCTTGGCTTTAATAAAATTCCTGTATTTATTAATTAAATATTCTTGTGCTCTAACATTTCCATTTTGTGCTTCAATGACTACTTCTTCATCCAATCTTTCTTCAAAGCATGAAGTATCCATACTAGCTCTAATGATTTTTTCCAACAAATATCCCCTCCACACCAAACATGTGTCATATAGATGATTATACCTTAGTGCAATTTCTATAGTCAAGAAAATTCAATGGCTCCTGCGTATTTTTTCAAGTTTTTTTAATGTTTTTTCATCTATTCTCTCTTCTAACCAATTTCTTTTTCCTAAATGCCTTTTTTCGATATTTATTTGAATCTCTTTTTGTGTACTAATTACTTCGTGATAAAATTCAATGGAAGACATTCGAGTGGCCCCTCTTTGAAAGGTAACTTGCTGCTCTAGCGAGTCTGACGTGACAACGCAGACTTCGGATTTTCGTCCTATATTATTGACCATTCTCTCAATATAATCATCTGCCGTTTCGCCCTCTTTTGTAAAAATCACAACTAAATTTCCTTGTCTTTCTTTTTTTTGAAGGCTACCTTTAACCATTTGTGCATCAAAAACTATAAATATTTTATACCCTTTAAATCCCGAGTGATTTTGAAGAGTGTCAATAAGCTGCAGGCGTGAAGATTCGTAACTAAAATCTTTAATCTTTTTAAGATTTGGCCAGCTATTTATAACATTATACCCATCAACAAAAACTGTTTTCACTTTTTACCTCATTTAATCTTTTGCTTCATAATTTCATACATTATTATACCACCTGCAACCGATGCATTTAAAGATGTTATTTTCCCTGCCATGGGTATTTTTACTAGAACATCACATTTTTCTTTTGTAAGTTTAGAAATGCCTCTACCCTCACTTCCAATAACAAGGGCTACCGCACCAGTTAAATCAGTATTAAAAACATAATTTTCGGCATCCATATCCGCACCATAAACCCATACTCCGAGCCCTTTTATTTCTTCAATAGTTGCATTTATATTAGTTACTTTTACTATTTTCATATGTTCAATTGCACCAGCTGATGTTTTATACACTGTTGGTGTAACTCCCACATTTTTTCTCTTAGGTATAATTATTCCGTGAGCTCCGCATACCTCTGCAGTTCTTATGATAGACCCAAAGTTATGTGGATCTTCAATTTCATCTAGTATAATTATAAAAGGCTTTTCTCCTCTTTCTCGCGCATATTCAAATATGTCATTTAATTGAAAATATTTGTAAGGTGTTACTATAGCAATAACTCCTTGATGTGATGAAGTTTGTGATATTTCATCTAGTTTTCTTCTATCTACTTCTTTCGTAACAATTCCTTTTTCTTTGGCTAATGCTAGTACCACGCTTATAGATCCTACCATATCACCTTTGGCAATAAGAATGTACTCTATGGTTCTATCTGATTTTAGCGCTTCTATAACTGTATTTCTTCCTTCAACTAAATCCTCTCTAATGATTTTAGTCTCAACTTCTTTATTAACATTGCTATTCTTAGGGCTTATTTCAGTTCTTTCCCTAGCAAATTTTTTGTTTTCTGGTGCATTCTCTTCACTTTGTTTGTTTCTTTTATTACCTACTCTGCCTTTATCTTCTCTACTTTCTTTTGTACCCTGCTCGTCACCTCTAAATCTTCTGGAAGACGCTCCACCTTTATCATATTTACTACTTGAAAACCCTCTACTTTCTTTCGCACCTTTTTCGCTCGTCCTAACCCTTTTAGACCCTGTTCCAGTTTTCTCTTCCCTACTACTTCCAAATCCACTATTTCCTTGATATTTTTTATTATCGCTCATTTCAAATACCTCTCTCTTTATCTATTTAACTTCATATTCTTTTCTTATTTCCATCATTTTTCCACAACTCATACCGCCTTCAGGGCATGGTCCACTAACACAACTTGGCCCTGCATATTTAAAAAGTACAGGTGCTACAATCCTCGCTTGCATCAGCATTGTTTTTGCCATTTGACGTATTTCCCATTGAGCTCTAGTACAACATCTCTGATTAAAGAAATGAATTAATTCTCTAGCATTCATAGTAACTATCATTTTAGTTTCACAAGCATTTGGAAATACATATCTCGCATCTTCGATAGCCTTTTTCTCAGCTTTGCCCTTAATAATTGTATATTGTTTTTTCTCAATTTCTTCAGTATTTATTAATTTTTCATCCTTTAAATATTCTTTTAAAAGATTAGCCAATTCATTTCTACACAATATCTCTACTAACTGATTATACTCCTCTTGAATGCGCTTCATAGATTCTATGAATATTATTTTTGCTTCTTCATCTTTTTCAATATTGGGAGGAATTATATATTCAAATTGTTCAAGCTTTACATATCTCTGACTCTGTTGAGAATATGATGCCACCCTATGTCTCACTAATTGATGGGTCAAACTTCTAGATATGCCCTCAATTGCAAAAGTAAAGCTCACATGTTCTATTGGCGAATGATGGCCATAAGTCATTAACATATCTAACAACTTTTGTGTTTTTTGTTCATTCAAATCTTCTAGTATTTCATCAACCCCAACTTGACTATAACAAAGTTTAGCTGCCGCTGCTATAATTTTTTCTGGATTAGGCGTATGTTCAATTAATTTAACCTTAAGCACAATTACTCAGCCCCCAAATCGTGGTTTATAATCTTCTCGAAAATATAGTTTAGTCTTTCATTCTTTTCACTTAAATATAGAAATCCCACTAAAGCTTCAAACCCCGTAGCCCATTTATATTCATTTAAATCTCCATTTTTAGGTGTTGTGCCACTTTTAGAGTTTCTAGCTCTTTTAAATATACTGAGCTCTTCTTCATTTAAATTTTCTATAAAGAATTTCATATACTCACTTTGTGCATGTGCTTTTACATGTTCAACTGTTTTAATATGAATTTTATGAACATTCATATTTCTATTTTTTTCCACAAGATAGGTTCTAATAAATACCTCATAAACTGCATCTCCAACTAATGCAAGCACTAGTGGATTTATCTGTTTAACTTGTTCTACTGTAAATTTACCCTTTAGCATATTAAATTCCATGCTTATTCTCCTTTTTAATTATTAGACATTTCTATGATAAAAGGTAGTAGCCATTGTATGGTGGCTTATAACACGGCTACTACTTTTTATCGTTATAGGTATTTCTATATCAATGTACTTACTAAGGTCCTGCCCATCTTTACCGCTTATATCTTTTATCCTTGAATTTATTATTTACATGATACACATTTAAAATAAAAAACATCAAAAAAATAATAAAGCTCACCCTGTTTTAGGGCGAGCTTTATCACGGTACCACCTAAATTTGTACTCATTTTTTAACGGTTATGCTACCGGTAGTTTTGCTACAGCTCCGAAACGGGTTAAAAACTTTGAAAGTCTCTCAACCTACTATTTAATTTAGATTTAATATTTTTTATAGTTATTAATCAATATACACATTAAATATGCTACTGTCAATAGTAAAACCATCATCTAAGTTGTCACTAATGGCTTATAACATATTCGTTTATAAATGTTCTAGACCCATCATTAATAAGTACAATAGCACCGTTTTTACTTATAAAAAAGTTACTCACACAATATGACTAACTTTTTACCAAAGAATCCTTATTTTTAGCAAAAATCATTCTACCTGCTGCCGTCTGAAGTACTGATGTTACAATAACAACTATATTTTCACCAATATATCGTCTTCCACCTTCAACAACAATCATTGTGCCATCATCTAAATAAGCTATCCCTTGGCCCGATTCTTTTCCATCTTTCATCACTTGAATTTTCATTTCTTCCCCTGGTAGAACTACTGGCTTTACTGCATTTGCAAGTTCATTAATATTTAAAACTGGAACTCCTTGGAATTCAGCTACCTTGTTAAGATTAAAATCGTTAGTAATTACTTTACCATTCAAAACTTGAGCTAACTTAAGAAGTTTGCTATCTACTTCTGCAATATTGGGAAAGTCTTTCTCCCAAATTTCAACTTCTATATTTAATTCCTTTTGAATTTTGTTTAGTATATCTAATCCTCTTCTGCCTCTATTCCTTTTAAGCCCATCTGATGAATCAGCTATATGCCTAAGCTCCTCCAATACGAAAGTTGGTATTACTAGTGGCCCTTCAACAAAACCCGTTTGACAAATATCAAATATTCTACCATCAATTATTACTGATGTATCTAGCACCTTAGGATTTTCATTAGTAAATCCTTTGATTTTCTTATCTTTGAATCCATCTTTCCTTTTAATGCTTGTAAAGAAGGATAATATTTCATCTCTTTTTCTAGCGCAAATATCTGCTCCTAAAGCTGCCATTATAACAGTAAAAATAACTGCAATAATATTCCATATAAGAGATTGGTACTTAAATAATCCCGCAAACAAAGATGCTATTACAAGCCCTATTATTGCCCCTCCTGTACCAAAAATAATTTGAGAAGTCGGCATTTTTTGTGTGCTTTTCTCCACATGATCCATAAACTTCATTATAAAAGATACGATTATAGGAGATATTAGAAATAAAATAACTCCAAAAATTAAAGTAGAAAAAATAATGAATATTATTCCTTGAATTGTACCATTTTTTAAATAATTAAGCCCACCTAAATAGCTTGTGCTTAGAAGCATATCTCCTATTAAGTACCCCAAAATTAGTCCTATGATTGTAAAAAGTCCTCTCAAAATTTTTTTTAACAAAAAATTTCACCTCCTTCTAAATTATTAACACTTATTTGGATTTATATCCTGTTATTATCTAATATATACTATAAAGTTGTGCATTTCAATAAAATGCACCCTAGAATTAACAATTTGTTAAACGAAATCCCTTATTTTGTTTAACGCTTGTTCCATATTAAGTTCAAACACTAACATTATTTCACTGGCTACCATCCCTTCAACTCTTTCTAGAATCTTTAACTCACCCGGTGGAAGCATATCTTTCTTCTTTAAATAATATAAATCCCTAAGTACCTCGCACATTTTTAGAGCATTACCACTTTGGATTTTTTTCTTGTTAAATCTATATCTATTATTCCAATTACTTTCTATACAATTGGACCTATTTGATATTGTATTTAAAACTGTTTCTAATTCTACTTTATTTGAAATGTTTCTTATTTTATGTTTCTCTATTTTATCTATCGGAATCATAAAATTCATATTATCTAATAAAAGATATATATTTATATATTTACATTTTATATTATACAATTCTTCACTGTTTATATTCTGTACATACCCAGCACCATAATATGCTACAAATATTTTTTGGCCAATATTTAACATAACACGCCCCCTATTAATAAAACTCCTGTTGCTTTATTATATATTCATAAGGTTAAATGCGTACTTAATTTATTGACAAAAACGTAATGTAAATCCTATAATAAAGATAGTATAGCTACTTAAATGATTAAAAGGAGTTGAACTTAATGAAAGATTGTATTTTTGATAATTTTCAAAACTCTGTGGATGAGTCCCTATTACGACATAAAAGTATTTTGGATATAATCACCAAACTTCAAGAGTCTCAGGCTAGAGTTAACAGAGCTGTTGCAAAGTCTGTTACCAATTGTGGTTGTATTGGCGTGGAAGCAAAGAAGCAATATACTCCTGCTGATATAGATGATTTAGATTTGGATACTCTTAGTGCTTCACTTGATACCCACATGCTAGGTAATCTTTGTGAAAACTGTAGAGAAGTCTTAGAAAAAGAATTAGGAAACAACCTTTTTTATATTGCTTCTTTATGTAATCTTGTAGACTTAAACTTATATGATATTCTTTTAAAAGAGTATAACAAAATAAGTACCTTAGGTAAATATACTATGCGTTAGTAAATATAGCATAAAATAAGTTAAAACTTATTTTATGCTATATTTGCTTATCTAACATAAATTGCTCTTTTAACCTTCTTAACCCATTTTTAATAGCTTTAGCCCTTGCTTCCCCAATACCTTCTACGCTATCAAGTTGTTGATAAGAAGCTTCCATTGTAGTTTTTAATTCTCTAAAGTGCTTAACTAAATTTTCTATAACATTTACAGGTATTCTAGGTATCTTACCAAGCATTCTATATCCTCTTGGAGAAATTAGAGTATCTACTAACGGAACACCTATATATCCAATAATCCTAGAAATAAAATCTAAATCCATGAGCTCTTCAGAACTCATATTTTCTATTTGGCTATATATTTGCGTATAATCCATACCACTTTGACAATAATCCCTTATTAAGAGTATCCCATCCTCCTCAACACTTCTAATTAACTCATTTAGTTGCATTGAAATTAGTCTGCCCTCATTCCCTAGTTCACATATATGCCTTTCAATTTCACCAACTATCCTCATAACCATTTCTGTTCTTTGTATTGCTGATATTACATCAAACAAGGTTGCTAAATCTTGAAATTCTAAAAGATTTAGATTACTTACTACTCGCTCAAGAACTGAAACATACTTTTCTAATGTCTGAATAGCTTGATTTGCCTTCGCTAAAATAATACTACTATCTCTTAAAACATATTTTATATCATCTTTGTATACAGTTATGATGGTTCTTCTTTGTGATATTGCAACAACAGCATACCCAGTCTGCTTAGCTATTCTTTGAGCTGTCCTATGCCTTGTCCCTGTTTCAAAAGTGGGTATTGTAGGGCTTGGCATGAGCTGAGTATTAGCATATAATATTTTTTTCAAATCACTGCTTATTACTATGGCTCCATCCATCTTTGCTAGTTCATATACATAAGCAGGGCTATAGTCCGCATTTATTCGAAATCCGCCATCTACGATGTCTAATATTTCCTTACTGTCTCCTAAAACAATAAGCCCTCCCGTTTTAGCTCTTAAGATATTTTCAAGTCCTTCCCTAAGCGTCGTTCCAGGGGCCATTCTTTTTAATATATTCATAAGTTCCTTGCTTTTTTCTTCTCTCATCTTTTTCTCCCTACTTAATAAATAGTGCCATTAAAAAATCTTATAATATCTTTTAATGAAGCCGTCCCTATAATATTAATATCCTTAGCATTAATTTTCTTTTCGCACTTATACAATAATTGTTTGTCGAGCTTTATTTCCTTACTTTTCACGCTAGACAATACCAAGCCCTAACTCTCCAGAAGTCCCATCTAAATTTAGTCGCCCTACTACATTAACATAAATATCACAATTATAAAAAGTAACCCTTTATTTTTTTCTAAACTAGTCTCTTAAATAAAAAAACTAGAAGCATTTAATATTTGAGTAGGCCTTCTTGTCTCATTATAATATTATACAAGATTAAATAAATTCTTACAAATAAAATAAATTATATTATTTATATTTGCATAAGGTTGTACACCCTATAAAACCGAAATAATAAAATAGTTTTAACGAAAAAATATTCTTGATTATTAAAGATAAGAATGGTATTATAAATATAATATTTTTTTAAGGAGAGATTAATTATGAAAAACTTATTAAATCAAAAAATACAATTTGTCTTTAGTCGCCAATTTACATAGGATTTGTACCTAAAAATTAAACATAGGTACAGGTCCATTGATGCTTGCATCAAATGATTTGTATCTATGTTGACTATGATTATAAGTTTTTCATAAGTTATATGAAAAAAGTCACATAGATATTCTATGTGGCTTTTTTTTGTATTTTAAATATCTTTTCTTAATTTTACAAAGGAGGATTTTGATGGAAGTCGCAACAGGAATATTAGTACAAAGCTTAATTTTATCAATCATGGTATTGGGGGTGTATATAAGCTATAAAATTTTGGACTTTCCGGACTTATCTGCTGATGGAAGTTTTTCCTTAGGGGCAGCAATAATAGCTGTAACCTTAAAAAGTGGAATTTCTCCTATTTTAGGCTCAGTGCTTGCGCTAGCTTCTGGGTGTATAGCGGGGTTATTAACGGGAATACTCCATGTTAAATTTAAAATATCAAACTTACTTTCAGGCATTCTAGTAATGGGAATTTTATATTCTCTAAACCTACGGATTATGGGAAAGGCAAACATTGCCCTCTTTAATGATGAAAATATTTTTTATGATTTCAACCCTTTAATTGTAGCTTTAATCTTAGTTGTAATATTTAAAGTTGCTATCGATATGTTTTTAAAAACAGGATTAGGATATGCATTGAAAGGTGTGGGCGATAACCCACAAATGATTAAATCTTTAGGCGTAGAAATAGGTAAAATAAAAATATTAGGACTTATGATATCTAATGGACTTATAGCTTTTTCTGGAAGTATGATGGCTCAATATCAAGGATTTTCGGATATATCTATGGGCATAGGTACATTAATTTTAGGTATAGCTTCTATAATCATTGGATCATCTATTATTAAAAACGGCAAGTTTATAAAACAGACAAGTAGTGTAATTATAGGCACTCTAATCTACCAAATTACCATATATTTAGCTATGAATTTTGGACTTACACCTGTGGATTTAAAAATGGTCACATCTTTTGTAATAATTTTATTTATAACAGTTGGTGGTAGAAGTAATAGTGAAAGTAACAAATCTATACGGGGGTGGTTATTAAATGTTAAAAATACAAGATTTATCAAAAATTTTTTATAATTCTTATTTAGGTGAAAATGTGTTATTTAAGGGCATTAATTTAGACATTAACGAAGGGGATTTTATAAGCATAATTGGTAGCAATGGAACAGGTAAGTCCACATTATTAAATATAATTTCTGGATTAGTTAAAGAAAGCTCAGGTAATATTTTTCTTGAAGGAAATGATTTAACTAAAATGCCTGAACATAAAGTAACAAGAATTGTAAGCAGGGTTTTTCAAAACCCATCCTTAGGAACATGTCCATCCATGACCGTTAGAGAAAATTTATCTCTGGCTTTAAATAAGGGTAAATTAATTAATTTTAAATATTGCCTTAGATATAAAACTAAAGAACTGGAAGCTCTTTTAAATGGAATATCATTAGATCTAAAGAAGCTTTTAGATGTGAATGTAAATTATTTATCAGGGGGACAAAGACAAGCTCTATCATTGATAATGGCAAGCCTATCTGCTCCTAAGTTACTGTTGTTAGATGAACATACTGCAGCATTAGATCCAAAGACATCTAATGAGATAATGGAGTTAACTCAAAAGATTGTAAAAGAAAAAAATATTACTACATTAATGATAACTCATAATTTAAAGGATGCACTTCAGTATGGTAATAGGCTAATAATGCTACATAAAGGTGAAGTTATTTTAGATTTAAATGAATCCGAAAAGAAAAAATTAACAATAGAAAGTATATTGAAAAAATTTGAATACGCGGTATAAAGGAGGTATTATTGTGAAAAAAATGTTAGCTACTACACTAATAATTACATGCATATTAACCGGATGTACAAAAACGAATGAAAAGAAGAAAGTTATAAAAATAGGTATAAGTCAAATAGTAGAGTATGTTGCACTAGATCAAAGTAGAGAAGGATTTATAAAAGCACTAGAGGATAATGGTTATAAGGAGGGAGACAATATAGATATTGATTATCAAAATGCCCAAGGAGATATAACTACGACCCAAACTATCGGCAAAAAGTTTGCATCTGGAAAGAAGGATTTAATTTATGCAATAGCTACCCCTTCAGCACAGGGGTCATATAATGCTACAAAAAAAATTCCAATAATAATTACGGCCGTTACTGATCCTGTGCAAGCTGGAATAATAAAGTCTTTAGATAAGCCAGAAACTAATGTTTCTGGGACTTCAGATTATTTACCAGTGAAAGAACAATTGGAGTTAATAAAGGAATTGATGCCCAATGCTAAAAGAATAGGAATTTTATATAATACAAGTGAAGTAAATTCACAAGTACAGGTAAATGAGCTAAAAAAAGCAGCTAAAGGTTATGAAATTGTTACTTCCGGAGTAACAAGCACTAATGAAGTTAATAGTGCCATAAGTAGCTTACTTGCGAAAATAGACGTTTTATATGTACCAACTGATCAGTTAATAGTGTCATCCATGCCTATAATAGTAAAAAATACATTGGAGGCAAAAATACCTGTTATAGCATCGGAAAAAGGCTCCGTAGAATCTGGAGCATTAGCTACTGTAGGAATAGATTATTATAAGTTAGGATATGAAGCAGGTAACATGGCAGTTGATGTACTAAAGGGTAATGATATATCTAATATGCCAATTAAAATCTCTGAAGAAACAGAAGTGTATATAAATAAAGATACATTAAAATCATTGAATATATCTATGCCAGAAATTAAAAATGTTAAATATATAGATAATAAATAAGCATTTTTATATAAAATATTAATGTGCCTATGTTGTTTATGAAAAATCTTTTATTATTTAAATTGTAGAATTACATTACCATAATCCAATAGTTAGCGATACAACTGATTCATATGTTGTGTATAACAGAATATAATTGCATATCCTAAATAAAACTAAGAAAAACCGTATACCTCTTGTGTGCAGTTTTCCTTAGTTTTATTTATTTGTAAGTTTAGTTATAAACTGAAAGTAAAAAAAAATTATGTTTTTTAAGCATATCCTACACATAAACAACATTAAATATGTAAAGTCTTAAAAATCAATTCACTATTTTTCATAAGAACACTTACATTATCACCTTTATTAATATTACCCTTAAGTATTTCTTCAGAAAGCTTATCTTCCACAGTATTAGTTATTTCTCGCCTTAGTGGTCTAGCTCCATAAGTAGTATTAAGTCCCGCCTTAGCTAAATGCTTCTTAGTTTCCTCATCAAAAGTAATATTAATTTCAAGATCTTTAAGACGCTCTTTTACTACCTTAAGCATTAATCCTACTATTTTATATAAATCTTCATGTTCTAGCGAATGAAATACGATAATGTCATCTATTCTATTTAAAAATTCAGGTCTAAATGAATGTTTTAGCTCTTCCATTATATTTTCTTTCATCTTTTCATATTTAGAGCTTGCTTCATTATCCTTTATATCGAAACCTAGAGACCTCTGTTTTTTTATACTAGACGCGCCTACATTTGATGTCATTATAATTACTGTATTTTTAAAATCTACTGTTTTCCCTTTTCCGTCTGTTAGCCTTCCATCCTCTAATATCTGTAACAAAATATTAACTACGTCTGGATGAGCTTTTTCAATTTCATCAAAAAGTATAACTGAATAAGGGTTTCTCCTCACCTTTTCCGTTAATTGACCACCTTCATCAAAACCTACATATCCTGGTGGCGAACCCATAAGCCTTGAAACAGTGTGCTTATCCATATATTCTGACATATCTATTCTTATCATGTTATTTTCATCACCAAACATGGCATCTGCTAAAGCTTTAGACAATTCTGTTTTTCCTACACCAGTGGGACCTAAAAATATAAAAGATCCTATAGGTCTCTTTGGATCCTTCAACCCTACCCTTGCACGTCTTACAGCTCTTGAAATAGATTTCACTGCCTCACCTTGTCCTATTACTCTCGTGTGGAGTACCTCTTCTAACTTTAGTAGCCGTTCCGATTCTTTTTCAGTCAATTTTTCTATAGGTATATTAATCCACCTTGATACCACATTAGCAATTTCAAGCTCTGTAACTATTAGCTCATCCGCTTGATTTTGAGTTTTCCAATTGTTTTTTGAATTATACAATTTATCCTTTAATTGTTTTTCGATATCTCTAATCTTAGCTGCTTTTTCAAAGTCCTGCACTGATATAGCATCAGCTTTCTCTTTACAAATTCCATCTATTTTTTCTTCTAAATTTTTCAAATTTTCTGGAGCAGTTAAATTTTGAATTCTTACTTTTGCACCAGCCTCGTCTATAAGATCTATTGCTTTATCAGGTAAGTATCTATCTGATATATATCTATGTGATAAGCTAACAGCTGCTTCTATTGCACTATCCGTAATCTTTACTCTATGATGTGCTTCATACTTATCTCTTAATCCTTTTAATATTTCAACAGCTTCATTTTTGCTTGGTTCTCCTACAATTATAGGTTGAAATCTCCTCTCGAGTGCTGCATCTTTTTCAAAATGCCTTTTGTATTCATCTATAGTTGTTGCCCCAATGCATTGAAGTTCTCCTCGAGCGAGGGCTGGTTTTAATATATTAGATGCATCAATAGCTCCTTCAGCTCCTCCTGCCCCAATGATGGTATGAATTTCATCTATAAATATAATAACATTTCCTGCGACGACTATTTCTTGCATAACCTTTTTAAGCCTTTCCTCAAACTCCCCCCTGTATTTAGAACCTGCCACCATTGAGGATATATCCAAAGTTATAACCCTTTTGTCTTTTAAAATTTCAGGAATGCTACCGGAAGCTATTCTTTGTGCTAGTCCCTCTGCTATAGCTGTTTTCCCTACGCCTGGTTCTCCTATAAGGCATGGATTATTCTTCATTCTTCTGCATAAAATTTCTAAAAGTCTTTGAGTTTCATTACCTCTACCTATAACAGGATCAAGTTTACCTTGTCTTGCCATCTCAGTTAAGTCTTTACCAAAACGTTCTAAGTTTGGGGTACCCTGTTTTTGCTTTTCTTTTGATAAACTACCTTTTGGAGTATCTTCAGAACACCAATTATTTAGTATACCATTTCTAAGTTTATTAAAGTCCGCTCCTAAATTAGCCAAAATTGTATATGCAACACCTTCTTCTTCTCTAATCAAGGCTAACAAAATATGCTCTGGACTAATATAATTATGATTCAAATTTCTAGCTTCCAGAAGACTTAGTTCTAGTAGCCTTTTTGTTCTTGGAGTTAGAGGTATCTCGCTACTTCGCATTTCTATGTCTCCTTCTCCCTCATACTCCATTACTAATTTCTTTACTCCCTCAAACGAAATTTTCATATCATCCAATGATTTTTTACATACTCCGTCTTCATCCTTTAGAATTCCTAGCAATATATGCTCTGTCCCTACATAACCATGCTTTAATTGCTTTGCCTCCTCTTGAGCATATACTAAAATCTTTTGTGATCTTTCTGTAAATTTATTAAACATCATGTTAAAACACCTCACTTGCAATGGATTTACTTCTTCCTTTAATTATGACCAATCGCACCCAGTTTTATCCTAAAAACACCAATATCGAAGTGAGTTTCATACTTTACTATCTATAAGAATAAAAAATAAGCATAAATAACACAGTACTCTATTTAATAACTCCTATAAAATCAAAAACAAATTTCGGAAAGTTTTATTTCCTAATTTGTTTTTTTAAAATATTCAAACATTAATAGTGATGGCCTTCTTAAATATATTATGCAAATAGCTCACTTACATAATTGCTCTTAATTTCCTCTTTACCTTCCCTTTTGTGATGTGATGTAATATTTGCCATTTTCTTTATCTCCTTGTGTTACAACGGTAAAAGAATTATTTTCCAACATTTCACATAATATTTTCATTTCATCAGCATTTTTCATTTTTGAAATAATTGTGAACTTATCATTTCGCTCTATTATGCCCATATAATCATGAATGCTGCTGTAATCACTTAAGTTAATTTCTCCAGGAATGTCTAATTTATATTCAGACATTTAATTCTCCCCTCTTTACTATATTTCACATTAGGTTTTGTAATTTTGAGCAAAATATGCGCATTTATTATAATTTACTTTTATTCTTTTTCTATACCTAAAAATTCATAATTAAATCATCTCCTGCGGAGCTGCACAGCTTCGAAGAAGATGAATTGACGACTTCAGGAGGAGATTTATACCCTCACTTATATGAGTTGGGAGACTTTCCTTCTGAAATGTCGTTAAAACAAAGAAATAAAACCGTAGCTACCTATGGTTTTATTTCTTTATTTTATTTCTATTCCAGGTTCTTGCTAGCTTCAATTATTTTATCAATTCCATCCTGAGGCACTTCTTCATATCTTTCAAACTTGACTCTAAAATTTGCCCTAGCACCAGTCATTGAGCGTAAATCTGTTGCATAATCAAATAATTCTGATTGAGGTACTTCTCCTATGACTTTCTGACCTCTTTCAACAGACTCCATCCCCAAAATTCTACCTCTTTTCTTGCTTATATCCGTAATAATATCGCCCATATAGTCCTCTGGACATGTGACCTCCACATGCATAATTGGTTCTAATAAAACAGGATCTGATTCCTTAATGCCCTTCTTGTAAGCTAACGACGCTGCCATTTTAAATGCCATTTCAGAAGAATCTACAGCATGATACGAACCATCATGTAACGTTGTTTTAAGTCTTATAACTGGGAATCCTCCAAGTACACCATGCCTAATGCATTCCCTTAACCCTTTTTCAACAGCAGGTATATACTGCCTTGGAACTGTTCCACCAACCACCGCATCAATAAATTCTAAATCATCTGCACCGTCTATTCTAGGCTCAAATTTAATCTTTACATCACCATACTGGCCATGTCCTCCGGATTGCTTTTTATGTTTTCCTTGGACATCAGAAGTTCTTTTAATTGTTTCTCTATAAGCAATCTTTGGAATTTCTAATGATACTTCAACTCCAAATTTATTTTTCAATTTACTAACTATAACCTGCAAGTGGGTAGATCCTAATCCTGAGATTATAGTTTGTGCATTTTCTGCGCTCCTAGATATTGAGAATGTAGGATCTTCTTCTAACAATTTTGTTAATCCATTAGATATTTTATCTTCATCACCTTTAGCTTTAGTTACAATAGCTCTTGAAAAAACTGGTTGTGGGAACTCCATAGTATCAAACATTATTAGTTTCGCTCTATCACAGAGAGTATCTCCAGTAGTCGTGCATTGAAGTTTTGCAACTGCACCTATATCCCCTGCCGCAATTTCTCGAGTTTGAAATTGTTGTTTTCCTTTTAAAAAATACATAGCACCTATTTTTTCTTCTTTATTTTTATTAGTATTATATACTATTGTGTCACTTTTAGCTTTTCCAGTAATAACACGGAACATAGATAATTTACCTACAAAAGGATCTGCAATAGTTTTAAATACTAATGCTGAGAATGGACCCATATCATCAATTTTGACTTGCGTATATTTATTGTTTTTCATACCTTTTGCAATGTACATAGTTGTTTCAATTGGAGAAGGGAAGCATTCAACCATATCTTCTAGCAACGTATTCATTCCTATACCAAGTAAAGCAGATCCACACATTATAGGTGTAATTTCTCCCATAGAAGCTCCTTTTATAAGACCTTGATATATTTCTTTTTCACTTATAGAACCCTCATTGAAATATTTTTCTAATAGAACTTCATCTGTTTCAGCAACTGCTTCCATAACCATCTGTTTACACTCATCCACTTTATCTATTAATTCTTCTGGAATATCACTATCTTCCATCCCGTGTGTTTTAGGATTAAATATTTGAGCCCTTCTAGATATGACATTTATTACGCCGCTAAAATTTTCTTCACTACCTATAGGATATTGAATTGGTACTGCGGATATTCCAAATGTTTCTTTTATCTGTTGCAAAGCAACTTGAAAATTACTATTTTCCCTATCTAGCTTATTAATAAAAAATGCTCTAGGTAGCTTATGATCATTGATATATTCCCAAGCCTTCTCAGTTCCAACTTCTACACCTGATACCCCACAAACAGTTATCATTGCCATATCTACAGCTCTTAGCCCCTCAATCATTTCTCCTTCATAATCAAAATATCCAGGCATATCTACTAAATTTAATTTTATATTTCCCCATTCACTTAAAGCCACTGATGTAGAAATAGACGTTTTTCTTTTCTTTTCTTCAATATCGTAATCACTAATTGTAGTACCATCATTAACTTTTCCGAATCTATCTATAGCTTTAGTGTAATATAATATTGATTCCATTAATGTGGTTTTTCCTGAACCACTATGTCCAACAATTCCTATATTTCTTAGATTTTTGCTTATATATTCTTTCATATACGATACCTCCTAGCTTTTCGTTAGATATATATTCATATATTCTACCTTTAAATAAAAAGCCTTTGTATATAGCTGAATTTTATAATTATTACTTTCTAAAAAAGATAAAAGTATCAATAAAATAAATTTATTGATACTTAATTATATATTTAAACTAAATATAAGTTATTACTAAAGCTCATATCTATTTTTTAAAATTTGTATATTATTTATTATAATTTTTCAAAAAATAAAAAAAAAGCTAATAATTAGCTTTGTATACTTTAAATAAAAATGGCTCCGCGAAAAGGATTTGAACCTTCAACCTATCGGTTAACAGCCGAGTGCTCCACCGTTGAGCTATCGCGGAACATTACCTAGCGACAACCTACTCTTCCACAAGGTCACCCCTGCAGTACCATCGGCGCATTGAAGCTTAACCTTCGTGTTCGGTATGGGAACGGGTGTTACCTTCATGCCATAATCACTAGATTGAGAAAATAAATATTCTCTCAAAATTGCACAGTGAACTAGTCTTCTCGCTTACGCTTGAAGTATCGCTTTATTTCTAATTATATATTTAGGTCAAGCCCTCGACTTATTAGTATTAGTCAGCTGAACATGTTACCATGCTTACACCTCTAACCTATCAACCTGGTGGTCTTCCAGGAGTCTTACTAACACCGCACTTACGTGCGAGTTATGGGAAATCTCATCTCAGGGTGGGCTTCACGCTTAGATGCTTTCAGCGTTTATCCCTTCCAAACATAGCTACCCAGCGATGCCACTGGCGTGACAACTGGTGCACCAGAGGTTTGTCCATCCCGGTCCTCTCGTACTAAGGACAGCTCCCTTCAAATTTCCTACGCCCGCGACGGATAGGGACCGAACTGTCTCACGACGTTCTGAACCCAGCTCGCGTGCCGCTTTAATGGGCGAACAGCCCAACCCTTGGGACCTACTTCAGCCCCAGGATGCGACGAGCCGACATCGAGGTGCCAAACCTCCCCGTCGATGTGGACTCTTGGGGGAGATCAGCCTGTTATCCCCGAGGTAGCTTTTATCCGTTGAGCGATGGCCCTCCCACGAGGTACCACCGGATCACTAAGCCCGACTTTCGTCCCTGCTCCACTTGTAAGTGTCGCAGTCAGGCTCCCTTCTGCCTTTGCACTCTTCGCGCGATTTCCAACCGCGCTGAGGGAACCTTTGGGCGCCTCCGTTACTTTTTTGGAGGCGACCGCCCCAGTCAAACTGCCCACCTAACAATGTCCTGTGACCAGATTCATGGCCTCCAGTTAGAACCTCAGTACTGTCAGGGTGGTATCCCAAGGATGACTCCACACAGGCTGACGCCCATGTTTCTCAGTCTCCCACCTATCCTGTACAGACAATACCGAAATTCAATGCTAAGCTACAGTAAAGCTCTACGGGGTCTTTCCGTCCAATCGCGGGTAGCAAGCATCTTCACTTGCACTACAATTTCGCCGGATGTGTTGTTGAGACAGTGCCCAAATCATTACGCCATTCGTGCGGGTCGGAACTTACCCGACAAGGAATTTCGCTACCTTAGGACCGTTATAGTTACGGCCGCCGTTTACTGGGGCTTAAGTTCATACCTTCGCTTGCGCTAAGTAATCCCCTTAACCTTCCAGCACCGGGCAGGCGTCAGCCCCTATACATCAGCTTTCGCTTTAGCAGAGACCTGTGTTTTTGCTAAACAGTTGCTTGGGCCTATTCTCTGCGACCTACTTACGTAGGCACCCCTTCTCCCGAAGTTACGGGGTCAATTTGCCGAGTTCCTTAACAACAATTCTTCCGATGGTCTTAGGATTCTCTCCTCACCTACCTGTGTCGGTTTGCGGTACGGGCACCAATATCCTCGATAGAGACTTTTCTTGGCAGCGTGGAATCAGATACTTCGGGAATAAATTCCCTTCCCCATCACATCTCAGCGTTAAGAGCAAACGGATTTGCCTGCTTGCTCCGCCTAAATGCTTAGACACACATCCAATAGTGTGCACATCTTATCCTCCTGCGTCATCCCATTTCTAATAACGTCCATTGGTGGTATCGGAATATCAACCGATTGTCCATCACCTACGCCTTTCGGCCTCGGCTTAGGTCCCGACTAACCCTGAGAGGACGAGCCTTCCTCAGGAAACCTTAGGTTTTCGACCGTTAAGATTCTCACTTAACTCTCGCTACTCATGCCAACATTCTCACTTCTGTACCGTCCACCACTCCTTACGGTATGACTTCAGCCAGTACAGAAAGCTCCTCTACCGCGTACACAATTGTGTACACCCATAGCTTCGGTGGTAAGTTTTAGCCCCGGACATCTTCGGCGCAGGATCTCTTGACTAGTGAGCTATTACGCACTCTTTAAATGAGTGGCTGCTTCTGAGCCAACATCCTAGTTGTCTTAGAAATCCCACATCCTTTTCCACTTAACTTACACTTTGGGACCTTAGCTGATGGTCTGGGCTGTTTCCCTTTTGACTACGGATCTTATCATTCGCAGTCTGACTGCCGAAATAAAAGTATATGGCATTCGGAGTTTGATAGGGTTCAGTAACTGTTGTCAGCCCCTAGCCCATTCAGTGCTCTACCTCCATTACTCAATTAATCGACGCTAGCCCTAAAGCTATTTCGAGGAGAACCAGCTATCTCCGAGTTCGATTGGAATTTCTCCGCTATCCACAGCTCATCCCATGGTTTTTCAACACCAACGTGGTTCGGACCTCCACGGAATTTTACTTCCGCTTCATCCTGGCCATGGATAGGTCACCCGGTTTCGGGTCTACGACATGCAACTATGCGCCCTATTCAGACTTGGTTTCCCTTCGGCTCCGTACCTTAAGTACTTAACCTTGCTACATATCGTAACTCGTTGGCTCGTTCTACAAAAAGCACGCCGTCACACATATAAAGTGCTTCGACCGGTTGTAGGCACACGGTTTCAGGTTCTATTTCACTCCCCTTCCGGGGTTCTTTTCACCTTTCCCTCACGGTACTTCTTCACTATCGGTCACTAGGTAGTATTTAGCCTTGGGAGGTGGTCCTCCCAGCTTCCCACAAGGTTTCACGTGTCTCGTGGTACTCTGGATTAGATCTGACTGTTTTTCCTTTTCATTTACAGGCCTATTACCTTCTGCGGAGCAGCTTTCCAGCTATCTTCAATTAAGGAATTGCAGTATTTATGATCTATCCTCAACCCCCAGATCAAAGACCTGGGTTTGGGCTCTTTCCCTTTCGCTCGCCGCTACTTAGGAAATCGATGTTTCTTTCTCTTCCTCCGGGTACTTAGATGTTTCAGTTCCCCGGGTCTACCTCTGCATACCTATTTATTCAGTATGCAGTACATAGTTGTTACTATGTGGGTTCCCCCATTCGGAAATCTTTGGATCACAGGCTATTTGCGCCTACCCAAAGCTTATCGCAGCTTAACGCGTCCTTCTTCGGCTCCTAGTGCCAAGGCATTCGCCATGCGCCCTTTGTAGCTTGACCTTGATTCTGTCTATTTACATAGACGGTTATATTAATTTTGCGAAATTGTATTAAATCAATTTATAAACTACTTGCGTAGTTTTTATTTTTTTAAAACAACTTTTTTCACTGTGCAATTTTCAAAGAACATTTTAAGAAAAACTATTCATTATCTAACTCCTAAGAGTTAGATAAAATTAGTCTCTCAAAATTAAACAGAGAACTAGGTACGATTAATTACAATAGATATTTTTGAAGAACAAATTAATATTCTTCTATTGCATCGACCGAAGTCAATACATCTACTCCCTAGAAAGGAGGTGATCCAGCCGCAGGTTCTCCTACGGCTACCTTGTTACGACTTCACCCCAATCATCAATCCCACCTTCGGCCGCTGGCTCCTTACGGTTACCTCACGGACTTCGGGTGTTACCAACTCTCATGGTGTGACGGGCGGTGTGTACAAGGCCCGGGAACGTATTCACCGCGACATGCTGATTCGCGATTACTAGCAACTCCGGCTTCATGTAGGCGAGTTGCAGCCTACAATCCGAACTGGGATGAGTTTTTGAGTTTGGCTCCACCTTGCGGTCTTGCATCTCTTTGTACTCACCATTGTAGCACGTGTGTAGCCCTAGACATAAGGGGCATGATGATTTGACGTCATCCCCACCTTCCTCCCGGTTAACCCGGGCAGTCTCACTAGAGTGCTCAACTTAATGGTAGCAACTAATGATAAGGGTTGCGCTCGTTGCGGGACTTAACCCAACATCTCACGACACGAGCTGACGACAACCATGCACCACCTGTCACCCTGTCCCGAAGGACTTCGCCCATCTCTGGGTTATGCAGGGGATGTCAAGTCTAGGTAAGGTTCTTCGCGTTGCTTCGAATTAAACCACATGCTCCGCTGCTTGTGCGGGCCCCCGTCAATTCCTTTGAGTTTTAATCTTGCGATCGTACTCCCCAGGCGGAATACTTAATGTGTTAACGGCGGCACCGAGGTTCGACCCCCGACACCTAGTATTCATCGTTTACGGCGTGGACTACCAGGGTATCTAATCCTGTTTGCTCCCCACGCTTTCATGCCTCAGCGTCAGTTACAGTCCAGTAAGTCGCCTTCGCCACTGGTGTTCTTCCTAATCTCTACGCATTTCACCGCTACACTAGGAATTCCACTTACCTCTCCTGCACTCTAGACACCCAGTTTCAAATGCAGCACCCAAGTTAAGCTCGGGTATTTCACATCTGACTTAAATGTCCGCCTACGCATCCTTTACGCCCAGTAAATCCGGACAACGCTTGCCACCTACGTATTACCGCGGCTGCTGGCACGTAGTTAGCCGTGGCTTCCTCCTCTGGTACCGTCATTATCGTCCCAGAAGACAGAACTTTACAACCCGAAGGCCTTCATCATTCACGCGGCGTTGCTGCGTCAGGGTTTCCCCCATTGCGCAATATTCCCCACTGCTGCCTCCCGTAGGAGTCTGGACCGTGTCTCAGTTCCAATGTGGCCGATCACCCTCTCAGGTCGGCTACGCATCGTCGCCTTGGTGAGCCGTTACCTCACCAACTAGCTAATGCGCCGCGGGTCCATCTCAAAGTGGAATTTTCCGAAGAAAAATCCTTTGATGTTTCGATCATGCGACCAAAACATATTATGCGGTATTAATCTCCCTTTCGGGAGGCTATTCCCCTCTTTGAGGCAGGTTACCCACGTGTTACTCACCCGTCCGCCGCTAATCCACCCCGAAAGGTTTCATCGCTCGACTTGCATGTGTTAGGCACGCCGCCAGCGTTCGTCCTGAGCCAGGATCAAACTCTCAATTTAAAAGTTTACACTTTTTTAGTTGAAATGATTAATCTGCGACAACTGTTAAGTTGTTACGCAAGCTCATTACATACTTTTAGTCTTACGACTAAATTTTACTTTATACTAAAGTAATTAACTGGTTTAGCGAAATATTATTTCGCTATCTTTACCTATTTCTCTGTTTAATTTTCAAAGACCAATTTGCTTTGTCATCATGTGACGACTTCTACTATTCTACTAGGTATTTCTTGTTTTGTCAACAACTTTTTAAAAATTATTTTCATTTGAAAATATATTAAATAGTTATCAACAGTTAGCTTATCGTGCCACTTGTTTGTGACGACAAGGAATATTTTATCATAATAATAAAGTTGTATATTTGTTTTTTTTGTTATATATCCACGTTATTCTCCATTTACTCATTCTTTCATTATAATCCTTTGTTTTATATATATTGACACGCATGGTCAAGTATATAAGAAATTGTTTGTATTTAAGCATTTTATTTATTTATAAACGTTATTAAGAATTTTTATATTATAGAATTTCTAACAACATTAATAATCCACTTAAATCATCTCCTGCGGAGCTGCAATCTTGGAATAAAATCAACCGCTGCACAGGAGATGATTTAACCCAGTTTTTTTACTAACAACTTATTTATCTCCACAAAAAAAACAGCCCATATTGGACTGTTCTTTGGTGGAGATAAAGGGAATCGAACCCTTGACCCCCTGCGTGCAAGGCAGGTGCTCTCCCAGCTGAGCTATATCCCCACATATGGTGGACCTTCAGGGACTCGAACCCCGGACCGACCGGTTATGAGCCGGTAGCTCTAACCAGCTGAGCTAAAGATCCATATTTACCTGGCGACAACCTACTCTTCCACAAGGTCACCCCTGCAGTACCATCGGCGCATTGAAGCTTAACCTTCGTGTTCGGTATGGGAACGGGTGTTACCTTCATGCCATAATCACCAGATTTATTAATATCCGTCATATGTTATTATGTTTTAAAAAATGGCTCCGCGAAAAGGATTTGAACCTTCAACCTATCGGTTAACAGCCGAGTGCTCCACCGTTGAGCTATCGCGGAACATTACCTAGCGACAACCTACTCTTCCACAAGGTCACCCCTGCAGTACCATCGGCGCATTGAAGCTTAACCTTCGTGTTCGGTATGGGAACGGGTGTTACCTTCATGCCATAATCACTAGATTGAGAAAATAAATATTCTCTCAAAATTGCACAGTGAACTAGTCTTCTCGCTTACGCTTGAAGTATCGCTTTATTTCTAATTATATATTTAGGTCAAGCCCTCGACTTATTAGTATTAGTCAGCTGAACATGTTACCATGCTTACACCTCTAACCTATCAACCTGGTGGTCTTCCAGGAGTCTTACTAACACCGCACTTACGTGCGAGTTATGGGAAATCTCATCTCAGGGTGGGCTTCACGCTTAGATGCTTTCAGCGTTTATCCCTTCCAAACATAGCTACCCAGCGATGCCACTGGCGTGACAACTGGTGCACCAGAGGTTTGTCCATCCCGGTCCTCTCGTACTAAGGACAGCTCCCTTCAAATTTCCTACGCCCGCGACGGATAGGGACCGAACTGTCTCACGACGTTCTGAACCCAGCTCGCGTGCCGCTTTAATGGGCGAACAGCCCAACCCTTGGGACCTACTTCAGCCCCAGGATGCGACGAGCCGACATCGAGGTGCCAAACCTCCCCGTCGATGTGGACTCTTGGGGGAGATCAGCCTGTTATCCCCGAGGTAGCTTTTATCCGTTGAGCGATGGCCCTCCCACGAGGTACCACCGGATCACTAAGCCCGACTTTCGTCCCTGCTCCACTTGTAAGTGTCGCAGTCAGGCTCCCTTCTGCCTTTGCACTCTTCGCGCGATTTCCAACCGCGCTGAGGGAACCT